>NZ_JAAWVT010000002.1 GCF_012271785.1 Paeniglutamicibacter terrestris
GAAACCCGCCCGCCATCTTCATGCCCGGCTGCCCTAGTGATCCTCCAAGATCAGCAGCGTTCCGGTCGCGCGGGTCATGGCGACATAACGATCGACGGCACCGGTGATTCCCGTGCCGAAGTCTTGCGGGTTCACCACAATGACCAGATCAAATTCCAGTCCCTTCGCCAACACCGGAGTCAGCGAGGCGACCCGCGGACGTGGCGCGAAGTTCGGGTGCCCAATGACGGCCGCGTGCCCCGTGGGATGCTGGACCAACCACGCCTCAAGGCGCACCGACAGATCCGCGACACTGCCTCGTTCAACCGGCGCACCACCGGTGCGGATGGATTGCGGCACGTTGGCATCGGGTAGTTCGGCGGTGATGGCGGCCCGGGCCTGAACCATGATCTCGGCCGGGGTGCGGTAGTTGATGGACAAGGTGGAGACGCTGATGCGCGTCAAACCGATCCGGGTGAGGCGTTCTTCCCACGACTCGTCAAACCCCTCCCGCGCCTGTGCGCGGTCCCCGACGATGGTGAAGGAACCCGACGGGCAGCGGCGCAGCAGCATCTGCCATTGAGCATCACTGAGCTCCTGCGCCTCATCCACCACGATGTGCGTAAAGGGACCGGCCAACGGATCCGCACTTTCCTCAGGCAAATCGGCTGCCTGGTCAAGTTTTTCGGCCATATCCTCCCCGCGGAGCATCGAGCTGACGAGTAATTCCGAATCATCGGCAAGGATAGCTTCCTCGATGACGGCGGCCATCTCCTGGCGTCTGGCCGCTAGTTCCGTCCTGCGGCGAGCCCTGCGTGCCGAGGCACCCGAGTCGCCCAAACGCTGCCGTGCGGCATCCAACAGCGGAAGATCGGCATCCGTCCAGGCCAGCCCGTCACTGCGTTGTAACGAGCGAATCTGGGCTTCGCTCAGCCAGGGTGCGCACATGGCCAGGAATGTGGGAATAGTGAACATGCCGGCGACGATGTTGGCCGGTTCCAGCAGTGGCCACGCCGCCGAAAGTGCGGTGCTCAGTTCCGGATGAGTCGCCAGCGCGGCACGGGCCATGTCGATGGGCGTTTCGGCATCAAGTTTGTCGACCAAGATGTCTAGCAGTGCCTCGTGGACCGCATCCCGGGCCTCATTGTGCGGAGTTCCGTCCTCCGGCGCGGAGAAGGCCTCGGCCCAGTCACGCGCATCGAGCTCCAGTTCCGCCCACTCGGTGTTGATGATGGTGCTCTGCGCGGGTGGCTCCTGGAAGAAACCGACGGCCGTGGAGATCGCCGAGACCATCTCGACACTGGACTTCAGCGCTGCGAGTCCTCGATCAGCTTCGGGCACGGCGGTTTCACCGGCGGGGTCGAGGTCGCTGAGCGTGCAGACTCGAACTCCTTCTTCACCCAGTCCGGGCAGGACATCGGAAATGTAGGCAAGATATGGCTGGTGCGGGCCGATGAAAAGTACCCCACCCAGATGATGACCAACGCGCGGATCCGAATAGAGCAAATAAGCCGCGCGGTGCAGAGCCACAACGGTTTTGCCCGTGCCCGGCCCTCCGTCGACCACCAAGGCGCCGCGCGAGGGTGCCCTGATGATCGCATCCTGGTCGGCCTGAATGGTGCTCACCACATCACGCATCTTTCTCGACCTGTTAACTCCCAGACTGGCGATGAACGCCGACTGATCATCAAGCGCAGCATTGGATTCGAGACGATCGGCGGTGAAGACCTCGTCCCAATAGTCACTAATGAGTCCCGCGGACCAGCGGTACCGGCGTCGGGCGAGAAGACCCATCGGATGAGCATGAGTGGCAGCGAAGAAGGGGGCCGCGGCGGGGGAGCGCCAGTCGATCAGTAAGCGACGCCCGTCATCATCGGTGAGCCCGAGTCGACCCACGTAGATCGGTTCCGTACCGTCGGCAGCCTCCATCCGGCCCAAACATAAATCAAGCCCGAAACGGCTCAGAGTGCGCAGGCGGGTGGCCAGCCGGTGCACCTCCATATCTCGTTCCAGTGCCTCCTGACCATGTGCTCGCGGACCCTTTCGGGCACGATCAAGGGCGGTGGAGAGTTCGGAGAGTCGTTGTTTGAGGGTCGACGCGATGGCGGAAAAATGCTGTTCGTCGCCGCTAATCAATGATGGAGCAGATTTCGCGGTCCCGATGAACTCTGGGATAAAGGCGCTTTCGGGGAATGTAAGGGTGGGCTTGGTGGCAGTTGTTGGTCGCTGAGTCATGCGGTGGATCCAATCCCGTGATGCGGCTTGTGCCTGATCATTGTGGCCCCGATGGGGGGCCTTGCGGCAAGCCCCCCAGTGCGCGCTATATTGGAAATGGAGGAGCACCCGGAAGCACGCGGGTGACCCTTTTTCCCGGATAGGAACTAGGCACGATAATCCGGGACCGCCCACCACCTCTACCCTTGCAAAAGACAGAAGAGGACCGGTGGGATTCGTCGAATCGCACCGGTCCTCGTGGTTTTTGCGGGTCGTTTGTGCCCGAGGAAAAACTAGCCCACCTTGATGGGCGCCAGCCTGCGGGGCACTCTAGCCATGTCGATGCTGAGCAAAATCACTGCAACCCAGACCAGCGAGAACCCCATGAGGCGTTCTGGCGGCATGGGCTCCCTGAAGACCGTCAATCCAATGATGAATTGCAAGATGGGGGCCAAGAATTGCAGGGTCCCCAAGGTCGTCAAGGGGAGTCGACGTGCTGCAGCACCAAAGAGCAGGAGCGGCACCGCGGTGACAATGCCGCTGGCTGCCAGCAACCAGAAGTGACCGGCCCCGGATGAGAGCACCGTGTCCTTATTCGAGAGCACGAGCCAGAGCATGAATCCCAACGCGGGAATGGTCAAGATTGCCGTTTCCATGCTGAGCGACGTCAGCGCGCTTGCAGTGCGTCCCACGCGATTCTTAACAAATCCGTAGAAGCCAAAGGAAAAGGCCAACACCAAGGCGATGTAGGGAACGTTGCCGTAGGCAAAGGTCAGAGCGATGACCGCAGCAAGGCCGAAGCCCAGTGCCACCCATTGCAGCCTCCGCAATTTCTCTTTGAGGAAGACGACTCCCAGGGCAACCGAAACAAGAGGGTTGATGAAGTAACCCAATGACGCTTCCACCGCATGCCCGTTCAGTACCGCGTACGTATACGTGAGCCAATTCGCGGCGATCAGTAGCGAGGCGAGCGTGAGCCGGAGCATGGCCCTGCGGTCACGGCCGAGTTCGAAGAAGGAGTTCCAGTTCCGGCTCACGCTGAGCAAGATCGCGCAGAAGACCAAGGAAAAGAGGATGCGGCTGGCGACGATTTCCAGCGGGGAGGCCGCGGCGATGGTCAGGAAATACAGCGGCAGGATTCCCCAAAGACCGTAGGCTCCGAGGCCCTGCAACAAACCCCTCGAGCGTTCGATCGTGGGGTTGCCGGTGGTCGTGGCTGTTGCTGTGGCGGGCATTTGGGTCATGAGAACTTCAACTGAGATTGCATGGTTTCCATTCCGGATAAGCCAACGCGATGGAGAACATGGAAGCGCGTGAGGATTGCCCGCGGGTAACATGGTTATTTGGCATCGCATTCAGGCGTTGATTGCCAATTCTTCAAGCCTATCGGTGGCCGGCCCCATCCAAGTCATTCGATGTTGCGGAGTGACCCCAGAGTCACCGGCTCTGCGGAAAACGGTGTTGTTGTTAGGGTGAGACTCCCCACAACGATTCACGTTTGATGAGTGAGGCCAATTAGACTAGCCTGACGTGCGCTATTTGCATGATCTTGTGAACATTCTCCGGAAGGAACCCTTCGTGTCCGATTCAGCAGTTCGCCCGCTCCGTGTCGCCATTATCGGGGCAGGTCCGGCCGGCGTCTACGCTGCCGATATTCTGACCAAGGCCGAGCGTGAATTTGAGGTCAGCATCGACCTGCTCGATGCCTACCCCGCTCCCTACGGATTGATCCGCTATGGCGTTGCCCCGGATCATCCGCGGATCAAGGGAATCGTCAACGCGCTACACAAGGTGCTCGATCGGGGCGACATTCGCTTCTTGGGGAACGTGACCTACGGTCGTGACCTCACCTTGAGTGATATCCGCGGAATGTATGACGCAGTCATCTTCGCCACCGGCGCCATCAAGGACGCGAACATGGATATTCCTGGAATTGATCTTGAGGGTTCCTACGGCGCAGCAGATTTTGTTTCTTGGTACGACGGGCAGCCGGACGTTCCTCGGACCTGGCCGCTTGAGGCAAAGGAAATTGCCGTCCTGGGAAACGGCAACGTGGCCTTGGACGTTGCTCGTGTGCTCTCGAAGCACGCCGAGGACCTCCTCGTGACGGAAATCCCCGAGAATGTCTTTGAGGGCTTGAAGAATTCACCGGTCACGGATGTTCACATTTTTGGACGCCGTGGACCGGCACAGGTGAAGTTCACACCGTTGGAATTGCGCGAACTGAGCCACAGCCGCGATGTTGACATCGTCCTCTACCCGGAAGACTTCGAGTTCGATGAGGCTTCGGATGCATTAATCAAGTCAAATAACCAGGTCAAGACCATGGTCAACACCCTGACCAATTGGATTGTTGAGGAGCAAGATACCGGCGCCTCGCGACGACTGCACCTGCACTTCCTTCATTCGCCCATTGAAATAGTTGGCGAAGACGGAAAGGTCTCCGGCATCAAGTTTGAGCGCCAAGAACTAGACGGCTCCGGCAACGTGCGGGGAACCGGCGAAATTGTCGACTACCCGGTCCAAGCGGTGTACCGAGCCATTGGCTACCACGGTTCTGAACTGGCTGAGCTCGAATTTAATGAAAAGCGGGGTGTTGTCCCCAACGAGGGTGGCCGCGTCCTGGACGCAGACGGCGCGCATATTCCAGGGCTCTACACCACCGGTTGGATCAAGCGTGGTCCGGTCGGTTTGATTGGCCACACCAAGGGTGACGCGTTGGAGACGATTGGGAATCTGCTGGAAGATCGACTCTCACTGCCGGTGGCCAGCCGCCCCGGCGAAGAAGCGATCATCGAATTGCTGGAGTCCCGCGGTATTGAATACACGACGTGGGATGGCTGGAAGAAGCTTGATGCCCACGAGATTTCACTGGGTACGGCAGCGTCCCCCACGCAGACGTCTGTGGGTCCGGTTGATCGGGCCCGCATCAAAATTGTTGACCGGGATGAAATGGTTCAGATCTCACGCGGCTAAGCTGTAGGTGGCAAGGGCTCGTATTTTCCGAAGTAGCGGAAACTGCGGGTCCTTGTCTTTGTTTAGGGCTGATCGGTCAGCCAGGCGAAATGTGCCAGCAAAACCATGAGGTCCGGTTCCCTTCGGGGAATCGGACCTCATGGTTTTTAGCAGCTAGTGGCAACAGCCAGATGTTTAGGCTTTGCCCGCCATTTCAGAAGCGCCGTCGGTTGAACCCGCAACGCCGGCCGCGTAGCCGTCGCGCAAGATCTGGCCGAGGTTCGCATCGACGTTCGTCCAGTACTGGAAGAAGCCTTCGCGGATGGAATCAATGGTGATGCCGTTGCACTGGCCCAGCAGGTTGGCGTGGAAGCGTTCCTTGGACTCGGCGCTGAAGACCTCACGGTACAGCGTTCCTGCCTGGCCGAAGTCGTCGTCCTCGGAGCGCAAGGTCTGTGCGGCGCGAACGAGCTCGCCGTCGGTTTCCCAGCTACCCTCGCCTGCGCGTTCCGGCTGTGCTGCCGGGCCGCCGAAGGAGTTCGGGGTGTATACGCGGGCCTCGGGGGCGTTGAAGGTGTACTGCATGGCACCTTCGTGCATGTAGGTGTTGACCTTGGATGCATGCGGCTGGTTGACCGGCAGCTGGTTGTAGTTGGTGCCAATGCGGTTGCGCTGGGCATCCGGGTAGGAGAACACGCGGGCCATCAGCATCTTGTCGGGGCTGATGTCGATGCCCGGAACCAGGTTCGACGGCGAGAAGGCTGCCTGCTCGATCTCGGCGAAGAAGTTCTGCGGGTTGCGGTTCAACGTGAAGTGGCCGACCGGGATCAATGGGTAATCCTTGTGCGACCAAGTCTTGGTGATGTCGAACGGGTTGAAGCGGTAGGTCTTGCCTTCTTCGTACGGCATGATCTGAACCGCAACATCCCAAGTCGGGAAGTTGCCTGCGGCGATATTGTCGAATAGGTCGCGGCGGTAGAAGTCGGCGTCAGAGCCAGCAAGCTTCTCGGCCTCTTCGTTAGACATGTTGTGCACGCCCTGACGGGAGCGGAAGTGGTACTGCACCCAGAAGCGCTCGCCCTCGGCGTTGATCCACTGGTAGGTGTGCGAGCCGTAGCCGTTCATCTCGCGCCAGGAGGTCGGCAGGCCACGGTCGCCCATCAGGTAGGTCACCTGGTGTGCCGACTCGGGGGAGTGAGTCCAGAAGTCCCACTGCATGTCTGCATCGCGCAGGCCAGAAGCGCCAAGGCGCTTCTGCGAGTGGATGAAGTCCGGGAACTTGATCCCGTCGCGGATGAAGAACACCGGGGTGTTGTTGCCGACGATGTCGTAATTGCCTTCGGTGGTGTAGAAGCGAAGTGCGAAGCCACGCACGTCGCGCCAGGTGTCAGGGGAACCCTGCTCGCCGGCAACCGAGGAGAAACGCAGCAGCGTCTCGGAGGTCGCGCCGGGCTGGAAGACTGCGGCACGGGTGTACTTCGAAACGTCTTCGGTGATAACGAGCTCACCGAATGCTCCGCCGCCCTTGGCATGCGGGTTGCGCTCCGGCACACGCTCGCGGTTGAACGAGGCCAGCTTCTCAACGAGGTAACGATCGTGGAGGGCTGTGATGCCGTCTGGGCCGGAGGTCAGTGAATGTTCATCGCTGGCAACGGGGGCACCGCTCTGTGTGGTGGTGAAGTTCTCGCTCAAGAGATTCTCCTTCTTCCTGTGGGTTGGTAACTCTTCTGCCGGTTCACCGGCGGGCCGCTAGGCCGCATCGGTTTTCCTGCAGTCTTCGCAGATGCCCTGGTAGAGGACATCGGCAAGCTGGATTTCCATGCCGTGGCTGTTCGACGGTGTCAGGCAGGGGGCGTGGCCCACCGCGCATTCGACGTCTTCGATGCGGCCGCAGCTGGTGCACAAGGCGTGATGGTGATTGTCATTAACGCGTGTCTCATAGAGTGCCGCGGAATATGGGGGAGTGAAGCGGCGCAACATGCCTTGCTCGGTCAAATCATTAAGCACGTTGTAGACGGACTGAATGGAAACTTCCGGCAACGTCTGGTGGACGGCGATGACAACTCTCTCCGCAGAGGAATGCGGGTGGCTTTCCAAGGCATCGAGCACGGCAAGGCGGCCGCGGGTAACCCGCAGTCCGAGATCGCGCATCTGAGCCGAATAGTCCATGTGATCCATTCCACCCTCTTAATTTGAATCTGTCAAGATAAGAAGCTGCAAGCTGTCCAGAGTCGCTAGACTCGACACGTGGCCCGACTCCTTGCTGACCTGACCCCTTTGCGCGAAAGCCCTGCCTTCAAGAGATTATGGATCGGCAACGCACTGTCGGCGGTTGGCGGCCAACTAACTCTTGTTGCTGTCAGCCTCGAGGTCTACGCGTTGACTGGGTCCAGCCTCTACGTTGGACTACTGGGAGCTTTCGCCCTGGTACCGCTGGTGCTGGCTGGACTATATGGCGGCGCTATCGCCGATGCCTATGATCGCCGCAAGGTGGCGCTAACTTCAGCCCTCGTATTATGGACTGCCACCGCAGCCATCGCCGCGCAAGCATGGCTGGGCGTGGACAACGTGTGGCTGCTCTACGGTCTGGTGGCCATCCACTCCGCTGCCGGTGGGATCAACCAGCCCGCCCGCGGTGCCATCATCCCCGCAATTGTGGGACTCAAGAATCTGCCCGCGGCCAACTCGCTCAACATGGTCACCTTCGGCATCTCCCAGATGATTGGTCCGCTGCTTGGCGGGCTTTTGGTCGCTCAGCTCGGATTTGGCTGGACCTACACCATCGATGTGCTCACCTATGCCGCGGCGGTGTGGTCCGTCTACAAATTGCCCTCGCTTCCCCCGGAAGGAACGCCTGCCAAGGCTGGCCTGCGATCGGTCATCGAGGGTTTTAAGTTCCTCGGCACCCAACCCAACGTGCGGATGACCTTCCTGATCGACATCGCCGCCATGGTCTTAGCCGCGCCCAGAGCACTTCTACCTGCCATTGGTGCGGTGCTCATTGGTGGCGGTGAACTCACCATGGGGCTGCTTTTGGCGGCCACAGCGATGGGTGCCTTCCTCGCGGGAATGTTTTCCGGGCCCGTCGGACGGATTCACCGCCAAGGCCTGGCGGTGTTTATCTGCGTGTGTTTATGGGGAGCCAGTATTGGTCTCTTCGGTGTTGTTGTGGTGCTCTCATCACGCAGCCCGGTCCCTTCGGACGGATCGATCGGAGGCTGGATATGGCCGGCAGCCGCGTGCATGGCTCTGGCTGGTGTGGCGGACGCCGTTTCGTCAGTTTTCCGAACCACCATTTTGCAATCCGCAACCCCCGATCATCTGCGAGGGCGCCTCCAAGGCGTGTTCATCGTGGTGGTCGCCGGTGGGCCACGGCTAGGTGAAATGCTCTCCGGTGGTGTCGCCGGGGGAATCGGCGAAGGGTGGACGCTAGTCTTTGGCGGCCTGGCCTGCATTGTGGCAGCAAGCGCACTGATGCGCTGGGAACCAGGTTTCTTGCGTTATGACTCCCGGCGCCCCAGCCCCTAATGTCCCAAGACACTGGGGGAACAAAGGCCGCACTCAGGGACGTTAAGTAAACTGGAAGAAACCAACGCTCCGGAACCTTCCCGGACCGTACATCGAGGAGAGAACTGACGGTGCACACTCACAACAACGGCCTGAAGACCGCGGGATTGCTTGGCGGCATGTTCGCTCTGCTGCTGGCCATTGGTGCTCTGCTGGCATCCGGAACGGGAAGCAGCAGCTTCATCTGGATCTTCGCGCTGATCGGTGTCGCGACTACGGCCTACGGTTACTGGAATAGTGACAAGCTTGCTATCCGCTCGATGCAGGCCTACCCGGTCACCGAAGCGGAGCAACCTGCCATGTATCGGATCGTGCGCGAACTATCGATGACAGCCCAGGAACCGATGCCGCGGTTATACGTCTCGCCAACCATGGCCCCGAATGCCTTTGCCACCGGACGTAATCCGCAGAATGCGGCTGTGTGTTGCACTGAAGGAATCTTAGGATTGCTTAATGAACGTGAATTGCGCGGGGTCCTGGGCCACGAGCTGATGCACGTTTATAACCGCGACATCCTGACGTCCTCGGTCGCGGCCGCCGTTGCCGGTGTCATCACCGCGCTCGCACAATTCCTGCTCTTCTTTGGCGGAGGAGACCGCCGCAACGTCAATCCACTGGCGTTGATCGCCATGTCGTTATTGGCGCCGTTGGCATCCACCGTGATCCAAATGGCTATCAGCCGCACGCGCGAGTACGACGCGGACGAAGATGGCGCCAAATTGACTAATGACCCGCTGGCTTTGGCGTCAGCGCTGCGCAAGCTGGAGAGCGGCGTGCAACGTGCTCCGCTGCCCAGTGATGACCAGCGCTTGGTCAACACCTCGCACCTGATGATTGCCAACCCTTTCGCCGGAGGAGCCAAGAAACTCTTCGCAACCCACCCGCCGATGGACGACCGCGTCGCTCGGTTGGAGAAGATGGCTGGCCAGTCCCTCGGCTACTGATGGGCGCTAGGGGCCGAACACAAATAGAGGGCGGCCCCGTAAAAATTGAATGAATGCACTGCTCCCCGAGAGTTGGACTGAACAATTCAGAACCATAATTTCGGGGAGTTTTTCATGCCACAACGACGGCAGTTGACTACCGAGCAGCGTTGGGCTGCCGTCCACCCATTGCGAGAAGCCGCGGGGTAGCCACAGGCGCGGTTAGGTGTGCGCCACGGATTGGTTCGAAACAATACGACTTGCCCAGGAAGTATTGTGCCCGCACTAAAAACGTGGACGAATCGATCTGACCTGCGCTTACATGAGTGAGGTGTGAGGCCAATGGTCGTTGGGTGCACGGAAGCGAGAAAAAGCTCGCAACTACCTCCCGTGAAGCGTTTTGTTTAGGTTAGCCTCAGCGTTTACTCTGAGAATGCGCAACTTCAGTTTGCGTATTGACTGAAGCCCAGCCTTACTCGAGCCGAACAATTTGTTGTTCTCGATGCGGGCCACATTTGAAGGTAACGATGACCGGAAATTTCCTGATTGGCTTGCGCGAAGGACTCGAAGCGGTCCTGATCGTGGTGTTGCTTCTTGCCTACTTGAAGAAGAGCGGTCGTAGTCACCTCCTCCCACGAGTCTGGGCCGGAATATCCCTGGCCGTCCTGATTTCCCTTGGGTTCGGGGCCCTTTTGACCTTCGGCCCACGTGGGCTGACATTTGAAGCTCAAGAATTCATTGGCGGTGGCCTTTCGATTATTGCGGTTGGCTTTGTCACCTGGATGGTCTTCTGGATGGCAAAAGCGTCAAAGTCACTGAGCTCAGACCTTCATCAGCAAATAGACAAGACCGCCGATGGCAGCGCTTGGGGATTGGTGCTGGTGGCGGCCTTGGCTGTGGGGCGCGAGGGCCTTGAGACCGCGCTCTTCATTTGGGCAGCCGCCAGAGCTACGGGAGAAACCTGGCAGCCGCTGGTGGGGGCCTTCCTCGGCATCCTGGTGGCCGTGGGGCTGGGGGCGTTACTTCACCGAGGCGTGCTGAAAATTAACCTCTCCAAGTTCTTCACGTGGACGGGGGCAGCCTTGGTCATCGTTGCCGGTGGCGTTCTCGCCTATGGTGTACACGATCTCCAAGAAGCCAGGGTCCTGCCCGGACTGCACCACCTGGCCTTCGATATTTCCCATGTCATCGAACCCAGCGGATGGGTTGCAACGATTCTCAAGGGTGTCTTCAACTTCTCTCCCGCCACGACATGGCTCGAAGCGGTCGTATGGGTGCTTTACGTCATTCCTGTCTTATTCCTTTACTTCCGACGCGTTCGCAAAGGCACACGCGGCCGGCGGCCCACCGCTGCCGTGCCGTC
This sequence comes from Paeniglutamicibacter terrestris, assembly GCF_012271785.1. Classification (GTDB taxonomy): domain Bacteria; phylum Actinomycetota; class Actinomycetes; order Actinomycetales; family Micrococcaceae; genus Paeniglutamicibacter; species Paeniglutamicibacter terrestris. The sequence goes on from NZ_JAAWVT010000002.1 coordinate 11,002, forward strand.
CGCCGCTGGCGCCTAAGACCCTGATCACTCTGCAAGGAAAAACCCTTCATGAAAACTCGTATTCTCGCACCCGCTGCTGCCCTGGCCGCTGCAGCGCTGCTGCTCACCGGTTGCACCGACAATAACGCATCGGCCGATGGCACCATCAGGGTCAACAGCACCAGTGACGCCTGCGAAGTCTCGACCACTTCGGCACCTGGCGGAACGCTGAACTTCAGTGTCACCAACGGTAGCGACAAGGTGACGGAGTTCTACCTGCTGGCCGACGACGGTCTGCGGATTGTGGGTGAAGTGGAGAACGTCGGGCCGGGCCTAAGCCGTGACCTCGTAGTCATTGCACCGGAAGGGAACTACTTCACGGCCTGCAAGCCGGGAATGGTCGGCGACGGCATCCGGGCTGCCTTCGCGGTGACGGCAGCACCTGCCGGGCAGAGCGTTAACGCTGATCGTGCGGCACTGCAAGAAACTGCTGTGAACTTGTACTCGGCCTATGTTAAGGACCAGACACAGCAGCTCGTCGAAGGCACCACCGAGTTCGCCACCGCCTTTGCAGCAGGTGACGTCAAAAAGGCGAAGGAGTTGTACCCCGCAGTTCGCATGCACTGGGAACGCATTGAGCCCGTTGCCGAATCCTTCGGTGACCTTGATCCGATCCTTGATGCCCGAGAAGCCGACCTTGAAAAGGGCGACGACTTCACCGGTTGGCACCGCGCGGAAAAGGATCTCTGGGCACCAAAGGGGTACACCGCTATGACGCAGGCTCAGCGACAAAAGATCGCGGACAAGATGGTCGCCAATACCGCTGAATTGCACAGCCGGACCCAGGAGCTGACCTACACCGCCGACAAGCTGTCCAACGGTGCCAAGGAGCTCCTCGACGAGGTGGCCACCGGAAAGGTGACCGGCGAGGAAGAAGCCTTCTCCCACACCGACCTGTGGGATTTCCAAGCCAATGTCGATGGTGCTCGTATTGCCTACGAGGACCTCAAACCGCTATTGACGGAAAACGACTCCGAGCTGGATCAGGCACTGGAAACCAATTTCGCAACCCTGCAGGGATTACTGGACCAGTACAAGAAGGGCGACGGCTTTGTGCTTTACACCGAGCTGACCGAGGCTCAGATTCAGGAACTCAGCGCGGCCGTAGATGCCTTGAGCGAGCCACTGTCCAAGCTGACCGCAGCGGTAGTTAAGTAGCACTCGAAGGAATCGATGATGGGTAGAACCACCGCGGACGACACCGCACGACAATCAACTGGCATTAGTAGAAGAGGGCTATTCACTGCCGCCGGTGCGGGCGGAATCGGCCTAGCTGTTGGTGCCTTGGGAACCAGCGCAGTGAATGCGGCGGTGGCACCCAAGAGCCCGGACACGGTGGTTCCCTTTTACGGAGAACACCAAGCGGGGATCGCCACCGAGGCCCAGGACAGAATGCACATTGCGGCATTCGACGTCACCGCGAGCACAAGGGAGTCACTGATATCCCTGCTCAAGGACTGGACCGAAGCCATCGAGTCGTTGACCCGCGGCGCGGAGATCGGCGATGGTGCCACCGGCGGCAACTATGACTCGCCTCCGGACGACACCGGGGAAGCACTGGGTCTGGAGGCCAGCCACCTGACGGTCACCATAGGTTTCGGGCGGACGCTCTTTACGCTAGACGGTGTGGACAGATACAACCTGTCCAAGCATTTGCCTGAGGCATTGATTGAACTGCCGCATTTTTCTGCCGATGCGTTGGAAGACGCCCGCAGCGGGGGAGATTTGATCGTTCAGGCCTGTGCCGACGATCCTCAGGTGGCAGTTCATGCGGTCCGCAATCTGGCACGTATTGCCTTCGGTCGAGCCCGGGTCCGTTGGTCGCAGATCGGCTTCGGACGCACGTCCTCTACCTCCACGACCCAGGCCACCCCGAGGAACCTCTTTGGGTTTAAGGATGGTACGGCAAACCTCAAGTTGGAGGACAATGACCTGCTCAATGAGCACGTTTGGGTCCGTGGTGGCACCGGCGTCGAGACGTGGATGAATGGTGGGACCTACATGGTGGCTCGCCGTATTCGCATGCACATCGAGACCTGGGACAGGTCGACGATGCGTGACCAAGAAAATATCATCGGGCGCACCAAGAAAGAGGGTGCACCGCTCTCGGGTGGTGAGGAGTTCACCGAGCCTGATTTCAATTTGCAGGGCCGCGAGGGGCCGCTGGTTGCGGTGGATTCGCATGTCGCGATGGCGCACCCCACCAAGAACAACGGTGTGCAGATGTTGCGGCGGGGGTTCAACTACACCGACGGTTCCGACGGACTGGGCCGGCTCGATGCGGGATTGTTCTTTATTGCCTTCGTAGTCGATGCGAGAACACACTATGTCCCCATGCAGTCAGCCATGGCCAAAAACGACCTGTTGGCGGAGTACCTGCGGCACACTGGGTCGGGACTTTTCGCGATTCCTGCGGGCGTTCAACCAGGGCAGTATCTGGGGCAGGCGCTCTTCGACGCGTAACTCGTCGACGGTGAGGTGCAGCTTTCGCGCCACTGGATGTGTGTTTTCACCGACGAGGTGACCGACACCAAGCTCCCGTTGTGCAACGCTGTGCGCAAAATTCTAGCGCGTTCTTGATCAACTCGATGCTCAGTTGTATTCGCATGGCGCCGAAACCGTGAGGAAGATCACCAATTATCTCGTGAAGGTTGAAACGCACGAAGGCTCCGGCGCATCTCAGCGTGCCGGAGCCTTCGTGCGTGGACCGTTTTTGTTTAGCGGAAGTTCACAAACTGAAGGTCTGCTTCTTCAAAGGACCGCAACAGATTCATGGTGGTCTGAAGATCGTCGCGGGACTTCGATGACACGCGCAGTTCGTCACCCTGAATGGTGGACTTCACGCCCTTGGGTGCTTCGTCGCGGATCAACTTGTTGATCTTCTTCGCCACGTCCTGGGCGATGCCCTCAACGATTTCCGCTTCAATGCGGTATTCCTTGCCCGAAGGGAAAGGATCGCCGGCTTCTAGCGACTTCAACGAGATGTTTCGCTTGACCAGCTTCGACTGGAAAACGTCGAGAACTGCCTTGACGCGTTCCTCGGAGTTCGCCTTCATTAGAATCTTCTCGCCGCTGAAATCGATCTCGGCGCCGATGCCCTTGAAGTCGTAACGCTGGACAATTTCCTTCTGCGCTTGGTTCATCGCATTGGACACTTCCTGGCTGTCAACCTTGCTGACAACATCAAAAGTTGAATCGCTCGCCATGTGAGCCTCCTACGTGTAGAGAATTTGGTCTTTGCCTACAAGCGTACCGGGGTGCCACAAAAGCCCGAAAATCCGGCATTTCGCCCACGCACGAACTCTCGATTTGCCAACTCGGGAAATAGTCATGTAGAGTTTCTACTCGTTCCGCAGGGAACATTCGGCAGATTACCCGAGCGGCCAAAGGGGGCTGACTGTAAATCAGCTGGCAACGCCTTCACTGGTTCGAATCCAGTATCTGCCACCGAATGAACGAAGCTCGTGTTCAAATCCAAAAGATTTGAACACGAGCTTTTTTCATGCCCAAACGCATCGTCGCAGGTGGTGGGCGCTTTAAATCTTGATGGTCGCCTGTTCGCTCATGGTGAAACGATTTTTTTGCAAAACTTTTACGCTGCAAGCTGCTCGCTCATCGGGACCACATAGATGTCCCACAGCAGCATGATGGATTCCGCTGGCGCGTCCAACACAGCCTTGTAGTGAGCCCACTGCCACTCGGTGGCGCCGTTGTCCCTCAGTGGCTTTGGGGGACACGACCCTGGGGTTAGCCATCGATTGCCGTTCCAGATGGCTTGTAAGGGACCAACGGCAGTGGCAGCGGCGGAGGGGTCTTCCAATGGAACCGGGAACGACACCCGCTCTTGAATGCGCACCGCAGGGGCCAACGCGAATGGAGTAGATTCAAGGATCTCCAGATCCATCGGCAGCCCATCAACATATTGCTCTGCCAGCAGCATGCCCTCAGAAAGCGCCTTACGACCGGACTGCCCGCTGGTGATCAACAACAAGGTGCAACGTGTCATTTTTGTATCAACCGTCGGTCGCCCACACGGCCACGTACCGGTTGCTTCCTTTCTCCTCGACTGGCATCGCAAATCTTTGGTTCCGCCTCGACTTGTGTGGTGCTCCGTAGAACCGCGAATGATGCAGGATTCGCCAGCACCATTGATGACCGTTTTCCTCCTCGTTATCAGTTCGTCCTGATCCTGAGGATACGGTTGCGAGGGCACTTGTGGGGACGGAGTAATCAATCTGTGGATAACCGCCCGCGGGCGAGCGGAAACTGGGCCCGAATATGCCCCGAAGGGTCGAATAATGAGTACTGGATGGGGCGAGTCCCGCTTCACGCGGTACCGTAGGACTATGGCTACTATCAATATCACCGAGTCTGAGTTCACGACGACGTTGGAAGAAAATGACATTGTCTTCGTGGATTTCTGGGCTGCGTGGTGTGGACCCTGCCGCCAATTTGCACCGGTCTACGATAAAACTTCGGAAAAATTCCCTGAGGTGACATTCGCAAAGGTTGATACCGAGGCGGAACAGGGATTGGCACGCTCGGCAAACATCACTTCGATTCCCACGCTCATGGCCTTCAGGGACAAGGTGCTGGTCTTCTCCCAGCCCGGTGCCATGAACGCGGCGCAACTTGATGACCTCGTCGTGGCGGTCAAGGGTATCGATATGCAGCAGGTCCATGCGCAGATCGCGCAGCAAGAAGCTCAAGCCCAGTAGCTTCTGTGCTTTATCGGCGTCGGTGATCCATCGGTGCCAACCTCGGGCCAAAGGCCTGTTTGCGTTGACCGGATAACCCAATCAGGCGGATGACGCGCTGTCGATGCCCAGCAAAGGGTTGAAGCAGAGCTAACATCCCTGCATCGTCAACTCTCCTGCCGGTGAGTACCTGACCAACAAATGCGGCCAAATGGAAGTCGCCCACCGATATATGGTCCGGTGAACCATGGGTGCGCTGCAAGACCTCCGCGATGCTCCAGGGACCAACTCCCGGTATCGATGCCAGTGCGGCCTGTAGGGTCCCGGCTCCCATCACGTTCTCCCGCTTGGCGCCCAGCTCCAGTAGGGCCCAGCGTTCAAGGCTGGCTGCGGCGCCCGCAGCCCGAACGGCGGTGGACGAACGTTGAGCATCAACGCGCGCCTGGTGCCATTGCCACGGCTGCAGGGATCTGATCGCCGCGGGCGTCGGCGGCAGACGCATCAGTTCTGGAGTGGGCCCCGGAGGGATCTCGCCAACGGCACGGCAAATATAGCGCCATGCGAAATGCGCCTCGAGGACCGTGACCTTTTGCTCAAGGATGGCCGGGAGCAAGGCATCAAAAACGCGTCCGGTGGAGGGAAACCGCAGCCCGGGATTAAATTTCCGGCTCTGGGCCACGATCGGGTGCAAAGCCTCCCGGTTTTCTGCCACGTCGAATTCTTCCCAATCGTCGTACGCACCGAGCAAATGCAAACCGCGCTCAACCGCGTGGCCGGCGCCTTCACCCCAAGCGGAGATCGTGAATCCGGCCCCTGCTTCCGGGACCCTGCGCACCAGAACGCTTGCGGGTCCACCAGTGGTATGGAAGCACAACCACGCGCTGGAATCATGGAGTTGGACCGTGGGATCGCCGGCCCCACGCTGCAGAATTCCCAGGGTTTGGCGTAAAGAGTAGGCAGCAGCTGGCTTCCATGAAGCCTGCGCCTCGGCGCTGGCCTCAGAGGGATGCGGTGCGTCATTCATGGCTCCATACTCTCACCGAGGCGGGCAATTCCAACGCATGAAGATTCACTACGAACGGCGACAATATTGTGACGCGCCGCCGGTAGAGTTGGGCGCATGAAGTATGCGAGCACAGTCCTGGACCTGATTGGGAACACCCCGCTGGTCAAGCTAAATTCGGTCACCGCAGGCATCGATGCCACGATTCTGGTGAAGCTGGAATACCTGAACCCCGGTGGATCCATCAAGGACCGTATTTCCCTGAAAATGGTTGAGCGGGCCGAGGCAGAGGGGCTTCTGCAGCCCGGCGGAACCATCGTGGAACCCACCAGTGGCAACACCGGTGTGGGACTGGCCATGGTGGGTCAGCTCAAGGGATACAAAACCATCTTCGTGACCCCCGATAAGGTCGGCGAAGAAAAGCGTGACGTGCTGCGCGCCTACGGAGCCGAGGTGGTGGTGACTCCCACCGCCGTGGCCCCGGATTCCCCCGAGTCCTACTACGGCGTCTCCGATCGCCTGGTGCGCGAGATCGAAGGCGCCTACAAGCCCGACCAGTTCTCCAACCCGGCTGCCCCGGATAGCCACTACGAATCCACCGGTCCAGAAATCTGGAACGATACCGATGGCACGCTGACCCATGTGGTCATCGGCGCCGGCACCGGCGGAACCATCACCGGCACCGGACGCTACCTCAAAGAGATCTCTGCCGACCGCGCCTCGGGACCGGTCAAGGTCATCGGCGCCGACCCCGACGGTTCGGTCTACTCCGGCGGCACCGGCCGCCCCTACTTCGTTGAAGGTGTTGGCGAAGACATGTGGCCGGGCAACTACGATGCCTCGGTGCCCGATGAGGTCATCGCCGTCACCGACGCCGATGCCTTCTCGATGACCCGCCGCTTGGCCAAGGAAGAGGGGCTGCTGGTTGGCGGATCCTCCGGCATGGCCGTGGTCGCCGCGCTGTCGGTGGCCAAGGATCTTCCCGCCGACGCCATCGTGGTGGTCATCCTTCCCGATGGCGGCCGTGGCTACCTGGGCAAGATCTTCAACGATAACTGGATGCGTTCCTATGGCTTCCTGCGCGATGACACGGCCGACACGGTTGGCGCCCTGCTCACCGCGAAGCCGACGGACCTGCCGGATTTGGTGCATACCCACATGAACGAGACGGTGCGCGACGCCGTGGCGATCATGAATGAATACGGCGTCTCGGCACTTCCGGTGCTCTCCGCCGAACCCCCCGTACGCATTGGCGAGGTGCGCGGCTACATTGACGAGCGCACCCTGACCGAAAAGCTGTTCCGCAACGAGATCGCGTTGACCGATCCGGTGGGCCCGATGGTCACCGCCGCACTGCCCCTCATTGGCATCCATGAAACCATTGACCGTGCCAAGGAGCAGCTCTCGACGCACGACGCCCTGCTGGTCACCGACGACGGGGCAGCGGTTGGCGTTATCACCCGCCATGACCTGCTGACCTACCTCACCCACTAAGAAAGTTGGCTCCCAACATGAGTGAAAACATCCAAGGATTCAACACCCGCGCAGTTCATGCCGGGCAGGCATTTGAACCCCGCACCGGTGCCGTGGTTCCACCGCTGCACTTCTCCTCCACCTATGCCCAAGACGGCATCGGCAACCTGCGTTCCGGTTATGAATACGGCCGCGGCGGTAACCCCACGCGCGACGCGTTGCAGGAGCAACTAGCCGCCCTGGAAAACGGAACCCACGCCTTCTCCTTCTCCTCCGGCCTCGCCGCCGAGGACTCGCTGATTCGTGCCCTGGCGCAGCCCGGGGATCACATTGTGCTGGGCAACGACGCGTACGGCGGAACCTACCGCCTCATTTCACGCGTCCTGGGTGGTTGGGGCATCGGTAACACTCCGGTGGACATGTCCAACCACGAGGCGCTGAAGGCAGCCATCGTGGCCAACAAGACCCGCTTGGTGTGGGTGGAAACCCCGTCGAACCCGATGATGCGTATCTCGGACATCAGCGCCATCGCCGCCATCACTCACGAGGCCGGCGCCCTGCTGGTGGTGGATAACACCTTCGCTTCCCCGTACCTGCAGCAGCCCCTGGATCTGGGAGCCGACGTAGTGGTGCACTCCACCACCAAGTACATCGGTGGACACTCGGACGTCGTGGGTGGCGCGATTGTGGTCAAGGATCCTGCGCTGGCCGAAGCCATCGGCTTCATCCAGTTCGCCGTTGGTGCCGTGTCCGGCCCGATGGACGCGTTTTTGACCACCCGTGGCCTGAAGACCCTAGGCGTGCGGATGCGCACCCACTCGGAAAACGCCATGGCGGTGGCCACCTGGCTGCAGTCACGTCCCGAAGTAGAGGCAGTGCACTACCCGGGCCTTGAATCGCATTCCGGACACGAGCTGGCCAAATCGCAGATGCGCGACTTCGGCGGCATGGTCTCGGTGCAGTTCACCGGCGGCGAGAACGCGGCACGCACCATTGCCGAGGCGACACGCATCTTCACCCTCGCCGAGTCCCTCGGTGGCATTGAATCGTTGATGAACTACCCCTCGGAGATGACGCACGCCTCGGTGAAGGGCACCGAGCTGGCAGTACCGGTGAACCTGTTGCGCCTCTCGGTGGGAATCGAAGACACCGCTGACCTGATTGCCGACCTGGAGCAGGCCTTCTCCAAGTTGTAAAAATCTCCTCAGCACAGCATGAGGGCCGCGGCTCTCTAGGACCGAAGTCCTAGAGAGCCGCGGCCCTCGTCTTGAATTCTCAACCTAGCGGGTTGAAATCAGAGGTGAATTAGCGCGAGTTCGCGGACCTCTGACGCAGACGTTCGGCCTTGCGCCGGGCACGGGCCGCCTTGGACTGCGGGGCAAAGTATCGAATGCTTCCCGGGGTCCACAACAGGATGACGCCCACCAGCAGTAGGGCCCCAAAGATGCCCAACCGTACACCTCGGGTCATTAGGGGGATTCCAACGATGATTCCACACCAAGTCAGCGAGATCTGCCCGGCCAGTTTGCCGCGCCACAGCTGAAGCGTGCAATAGGCGATCACGGCACCCAACCCCACCAAGGCAATACCCGCGCCCCAGAATCCTGCGGACTCGGAGGCAGGACGCGAGTTGGCGTTGAGGAAGAAACCACCGGCAAAGGCCAGCGCGGACAGGGCAGTTGCCGTCCACCACCAGCGAGCCGCTAGCAACGTGGCGGGGAGAGTCGGTTTGGTGGTATTCATCCGGCGGCCGCGGGGGAGAAAAGGGGCTGATCCATATTCCGCAGGTTACCCGATCTCCGCTCGCTGGCAGATTCGGCAGGGGAGTAGGAACCAGCACTGCAGCTAGCGAGGTACCGCTAGACACTGCCGATACGTTGATTCACGGCGCTTCACCGAGGCCCTTAGAATGATGGACATGAACGTTTCCCCTGCTGCCAAGCGGCTCGAATCTGACTCCAACCCCATCGCCAGCGGAACGTTGGAAGCGGTGTGTGTGGTGCACGCGCTGCGGATGGATCCCGGCGCCGTGGGCATCACCGCGATCGACAAGCGTCCGGTTGACGGTGCCGTCAAGGTACGCAAAATGGGCCTCTACGCAGATACCCAGGTAGACCGCGAGCACCACGGAGGGCATGATCAAGCCATCTACGCCTACAGTGCTGCCGAGGCGGCGCGCTGGAGCGATGAGTTGGGCAAACCGGTGCCGGCGGGACTCTTTGGCGAGAACTTGCGCGTAGTGGGCATCGAGACCACCAACGCCGTGGTCGGCGAACGCTGGAAAATTGGTGCGCATGTGGTGGTGGAAGTGACCAGCCCACGCATTCCCTGCTCGACGTTTGCACGGTACCTTCGGGAAGAGAATTGGGTGCAGAGGTTCACCGATCGCGGCGACGTTGGCTGCTTCCTGAAGGTGATCCGCACCGGGAAGATCGCCGCAGGGGACAAGATTACGGTGATGTCCCGGCCGGAACACGGGGTCACTGTGCGGGAAATCTTTGTGGGACCCAGCCGCGAGGCCGCCGAAGCACTGCTCGAGCACGCACGGAGTACCGAAACGGAGATTCCGGCCAAGGTATTGCGCACCCTGCCGACGGTCTAACTCCGCTTGGAGGCCCGTCATTCCGGGGTTTCTTGGGTCATGATGGTGATTCTCTAGGCATAGTTTTTGCGCCTTGGCGAGGCCGTGTGCGCAACCTCACCGGGATTAACTGACCCAATTCGACGGTGGGGCGATAGTATTAGGTGTTCACTGTATCCGGCTTCCCTCGCATTTTGCCCAATTTTTGAGGCAAAAGCTCGTCGTGTGTGAGCCCGCAAATTATGCGGGTTGTTCCTTTCATAGGGGAGTCGCCGGACCAAAGTGATTGCGTCCGATTGTGCTGCGGAACCTCGTTGATACGGGGTCTATTCCGCCCCTATGAATGAGGAAATTCTTTTTGTCTACTGACATGCCCGAAACCCAGACCAAATCCGCCGATACCAAGACCGAAGAGAACGAGATTCTCTTCACCGATCTTGGACTTGATGGCCGCGTCCTCGCAGCCGTTGCCGACTTGGGCTACGAAAAGCCCTCCCCGATTCAGGCAGCCACCATCCCGCTGCTGCTCGAAGGCCGCGACGTTGTTGGCGTTGCACAGACCGGTACCGGTAAGACCGCCGCGTTCGCCCTTCCCGCACTGTCGAAGATGGCAGAGCTCGCCGATCTCAATGGCACCGCACGCAAGACCCAGGTTCTGGTTCTTGCTCCGACCCGCGAGCTCGCGCTCCAGGTTGCCGAGGCCTTCACCTCCTACGCCAAGCACATGGGTGACTTCACCGTCCTTCCCGTCTACGGCGGATCCGCTTACGGCCCGCAGCTTGCCGGCTTGCGCCGCGGCGCTCAGGTTGTTGTAGGCACCCCGGGTCGCGTCATCGACCACATCAACAAGGGTTCTCTGGACCTGTCGGACCTGCAGTACGTGGTTCTGGATGAGGCCGACGAAATGCTGCGCATGGGCTTCGCCGAAGAGGTCGACAAGATCTTGGAAGCCACCCCGGAAGAGAAGCAGGTCGTGCTGTTCTCGGCCACCATGCCGTCTTCGATCCGCCGCATCTCCAAGCAGTACTTGCGCAACCCGCAGGAAATTTCGGTCAAGTCGAACACCTCGACCGGCACCAACATCCGCCAGCGCTACGTGCAGGTCATGGGAGCCCACAAGCTCGATGCCATGACTCGCATCCTGGAATCCGAGAAGTCCGAGGGCGTTATCGCCTTCGTTCGCACCAAGATGGCAACCGAGGACCTGGCTGACAAGCTCAAGTCCCGCGGCTTCACCGCTGCAGCCATCAACGGTGACATCCCGCAGCAGCAGCGCGAGCGCACCATCGAGAACCTTCGCGATGGCAAGATCGACATCCTGGTTGCCACCGACGTTGCAGCTCGTGGCCTCGACGTAGAGCGCGTGTCCCACGTGATCAACTTCGATATCCCGCACGACACCGAGTCCTACGTGCACCGCATTGGCCGCACCGGCCGTGCCGGCCGCTCCGGCGACGCCATCCTCTTCATGACCCCGCGCGAAAAGTACTTGCTGCGTGCGATCGAAAAGGCCACCCGCCAGACGGTCGAGCACATGCACCTGCCGAGCGTTGACGCAGTGAACGACAAGCGCCTCGCGAAGTTCGCCGACCAGATCGGTGAGACCATCACCTCTCAGGATCTGACGATCTTCCGTAACTTGGTCGAGAAGTTCTCCGCCGAGCACGAAGACATCGACGAAGTTCAGATCGCTGCCGCACTGGCACACATGGCACAGGGCGGCCGCCCGCTGCTCATGCAGGAAATGCCAGCGGCTCCGGCCAAGCAGGCACGCCTTGCCGGCGGCGGCAAGGATGGCTTCGGCTCTCGTGGCCCGTCCCGCGCACTGACCGAAGGCAACGCCACCTACCGCATCGCGGTTGGCCGTCGCCAGCGCGTCATGCCCGGCTCCATCGTTGGCGCACTTGCCAACGAAGGTGGCCTGACCTCCGCTCAGATCGGTGGCATCGACATCCGTGCCGATCACACCCTGGTGGAACTGCCGGTAGATCTCTCCGCAGATCAGCTCCGTTCACTGTCCCGCACTCGCATCGGCGGCGAGCTGATTCACCTCGAGCTCGACAACGGTCGCAGCCCGAAGTCCGACCGCGAAGGCGGAGGCTACCGCGGTGGCAACGGCGGCGGCGGCGGTTACCGTGGCGGCAACAGCGGCGGCGGAGACCGTGGCGGCAACAGCGGCGGCGGAGACCGTGGCGGTTACCGTGGCGGCAACAGCGGCGGCGGAGACCGTGGCGGTTACCGTGGCTCGAACGAACGTCGTGAAGGCGGCGCCACCGAGGGCGGCTTCGACCGCGACCGTGGTGGCAACGCCGGTGGCGGCTACCGCGGCAACGCAGGTGGCGGAGAGCGCAGCTTCGGCGGCTCCTCACGCAAGCCTCGCACGACCGGTGGCCCGCGCCGCCGCGATTACTAAGCACTAAATAGACCGAACCCCCGGTGGTTGTTCATCCTGGAAACAGGAAGGACAACCACCGGGGGTTTTGTCTTACCCGAAGCAGCTTCTGCCGCGACCGGGGCGAGACTTTCGCACCATAGTGCACGGGCGTCATGAGAGGTGATCTCTACCGTGGGGGAGACCTAGCGCCGCGCACGCCCCATCACGGGCATGACGGCCCCCTGTGCGGCGGCAGCGGGACGCCCACAGGCTTTGGTATCCCTGCCCGCATTCGCTAGCGGTAGCTAGAGCTCGTAGGGATCTGGTGACCTCGCATGCTCACTATTCGAAATACTGCCGAGAAGGTGGGGAGGGCTGCTTCAATGAGCCCTGGATCTCTCGAGATCATTCTCCTGCGACCGTACCAAGCGGCGCTGGAGCGCTCGGCTGTGATGCTGCGGTTATTCATCGTCTGAGCTGATGAATAGTTCCGGTGAGTTGCATCACGAATGGAGTCGGCAAACCACCCTCTGGCATGCACCTTTCGGTGGATTGTGTGCCGTCCGCCACAAAAGTGCATCTCGATTTCACGCGGCCCAAAAATGCTGGTAGAGTATTTTCTCGTTGCCCCCCTAGCTCAGTGGTAGAGCGCGTTCTTGGTAAGAACGAGGTCACCGGATCGATTCCGGTGGGGGGCTCTGAATGGAATGACCCGCGCCTGAATCTTCTTGAAAAAGATCCTGATGCGGACGTGGGTATTCACCATTCGTGGCGGCTTAGCTCAGCTGGTTAGAGCGCACGACTCATAATCGTGAGGTCCCGGGATCGAGTCCCGGAGCCGCTACAGAATGATCCCCGTCTCCTTTGGAGGCGGGGACTTTTTCGTATGCCCTGATGCGAGTGCGCAGAACTAACGCCCAGCCCTGACCGGGAGTCGGCTGAGAATCTGTAGGTATTGTGCTGCGAAGACAAGTGCGCCGACGACGTCTGTCGTAAGGTTATGCGGTGATTTCTATTCTAAATTTGCAAACGACGATAGCTGCCATCGCAGTACGTCCGGTGTCTGCCAGTTTCCTACCGGATTGGCTGAATCCGGACGTATTTCTCCGCAATCCCGCGTTGGGTCCGTGGGTCATTTTGTTGATCTGCGGAATCGTATTTGCTGAAACAGGGCTGCTGGTCGGTTTCTTCTTGCCAGGCGACTCAATGTTGTTCACGGCCGGCCTCTTGGTCGCCACTGGCGCACTGGATGTGAGCCTGCCGTTATTCGCTACGCTGATTTTCATTGCGGCTTTTGTTGGCGATCAGACAGGCTACTTCATCGGGCGGAAAGCCGGACCTGCGATCTTCAACAAGCCTAACTCTCGATTCTTCCGCCAAGAATATGTTGAAAAGGCTCATGGCTTCTTCGAACGCTTCGGGGGACGTGCCGTCGTATTGGCACGGTTTGTCCCGGTGGTGAGGACTTTTGTGCCCGTAATCGCAGGGGTGGCTCATATGAGTTACCGCGTCTTTGCGCTCTACAACTTGTTGGGCGCGTTGCTCTGGGGCGTTGGCGTGACGATGCTTGGATTCTGGTTGGGGCAATACACATGGGTCGGAGACAACATCGACCTCATTTTCATCGTTATTGTCCTACTTTCGGTCATCCCGGTCGGAATTGAATTGCTGAAGGCCAGAAGCCGTAAGACCACCGAGGGTCACTCATGACTCGAGTTTGCTGGCTCTAAATTGCCCGCCGAAAACATGCCGCCAGTGCCTCATGGTGCTGGCGGCATGTTCTCAGTGTGGTGTTCGTCATGAAACTGCCCCTCGATGTGCAATATGGGTCGATTGTTGTGTAGAGTATTCTCTCGTTGCCCCCCTAGCTCAGTGGTAGAGCGCGTTCTTGGTAAGAACGAGGTCACCGGATCGATTCCGGTGGGGGGCTCTGAAAAAAGAACCGCGGTTGATCCCAGAAATGGGATCAACCGCGGTTCTTTTTCGTTCAGTACTCAGCGGCTACTTTCGAAGTGATGTATTGCCGCTGACACGGGAAACGATGCGGTCGATCAACACCCCGATGCCGATGGCAACCGCCACGGCAATCACGATTCCGAGCAAGTGGTGTTCCTTAAACCATTGGCCCGCCAGCACACCGATCAAAACCGAGTAGCTGGCCCACCCGAGACTGGAAAAACACGTCAGGATGACGAAGGTGCGGTGCGAGAATCCCGTAGCCCCAGCCACCAGATTGACTGCGACGCGTCCGATGGGAACGAAACGCGCCACCAGGATCAATGACACCGGACGAAGGCGCAATTCATAGCCAGCCCATGCGAAAGCATGTTGAAGGCGTTTGCGGCGCATCCAAGCAAATCGGGTGGTACCGATCGAGCGGCCCAGTAGGTACGCCACGTTATCGCCCACAAAGGCGCCTAGGCCTGCAACCAATCCCAAAAGCCACGGATTTGGATTTCCCTGCGTTGGAATGAGTGAAGCCAGCGCCACAACCAACGATTCGCTCGGGACAGGTGGGAAGAATCCATCGATGGCGCAGAATGCGAAGACCACGAAATACGACAACGGGTTCCCGGCTGCGGCGAGGACAAAGTTGCTCAACGCGTCCGATGCGGTGGATATAAAGTCCAAGTGAGATCCTGTTCGTTCATTGCCCCGGCCGAACTCGACAAACATGGGCTTGTGGTTCAAGGCTAGTCATGACTAATACCATTTCCTACTTTGGTTTGAGATGTGATCAAACCGACTCAATCCGGCGATTTTATGGGGTTGCCCGATAGGATTGACGAAAGTGTGAAAACCGTAACCTTACGAGTCCTGCCCTTAGGGGTGGAAGTATTGAAGGTATTCGCAGATTTTGACCACGAACCTTCAGGAGAGGACGAGGCCCATGCCCAAGGCGGACTTCAACCAAGACTTCCCTACCCGTGCCTCGTTGCGGCGCGCTCGTCAGGCCGAGCTGGAAGCTGAGCAAAAGGCTAAGGCCGATGCAAAGAAGACCGTGGCTAAGCCGGGGGAGACCGATGAGTTCGATGACGTCCCTGAGGGTAGGGTTGCCGGTTCCAACCCGCTGCTGAGCAAGCCGAGTTCAGCGTCCGTGAACCGCGAACCCGCGGCAGCTAATCAGCCAGCTTCGGGCGCCGAGACCAAGACCGCAGCGGCTTCCCCCGCTCGCGGCGCGCACGAAGCCGCTAAAACGGCCGAAGCGAAGCCGTCCATGCCGGCTCCCAAGCCACATCCGGTGCCCACTGCTAAGCCAGAGGTTCAGCCCGCGGCTGCAAAATCAGCACCGACGGCAAAATCTGCGTCCTCGTCAGCTGCCCACAAGGTGACTCCGACTCCGGCCGCCAAGCCTGCTCCAGCTCAGGCTGCAAAGCCCGCTGTGACACCGGCGGCAAAACCGGCCCCCGCAGCGACACCAGCGTCAGCCGCCAAGCCCGCTCCCGCAGCAAAGCCGGCGGTGGCACCGGCTGCCAAGCCTGCACCGGCAGCAGCAACACCGGCGGCCAAACCCGCAGCAACACCGGCGGCCAAACCCGCAGCAACACCAGCGGCAAAGCCTGCACCAGCAGCTAAGCCTGCAGCAACGCCAACTCCTGCTGCAAAGCCTGCATCAGCGGCAACACCAGCGGCGAAGCCAGCAGCAACACCAGCGCCTGCGGCAAAACCCGCAGCGGCCCCGGCTGCAAAGCCAACAGCAACACCAACCCCGGCGGCCAAGCCAGCGGTAACGCCAACTCCTGCTGCAAAGCCTGCACCAGCGGCAACGCCGGGCGCGAAGCCCGCAGCAACACCAGCTCCAGCAGCCAAGCCGGTACCAACGCCTGCAGCGAAGCCCGCTGCTGCACCTGCACCCGCTTCCAAGGCTGCGTCGGCACCGAGCGCGAAGCCAGCGCCAGTCGTCACTAAGCCCCCAGTTCCTGCAGCAAAAGCCAGTACACCGGTGGCCGCAGCAAAGCCTGCTGCAAAGCCAGCGCCGGTTGCGCCCAAGCCAGCTGCACCGAAACAGGACGCAGCCAACAACGCAGCAACGGTCAAGCCCGCGGAATCCACATCCACTGCGGCTAAGACTCCTGCTGCCGTGTCCAACGACGGAGCCTCCGAGGACCTCACCACTCCCGAGGGTCGACGCCAGGCCTTCCGTGAAATGAACCCGGCCGCAGGAGCCCGCGATACCTTCCTGCGCCCCGAGGACGAGACGACCTTCCGTGCCGAGCGCGGCTTCCGCGGCTTTTTGGCACGTCTGGGCTTCAACATGGAGCCCTCGGCAGAAGAAGTCGAAGAACGCCAATGGCGCCGACTCGTGGGAACACGCCTGAACGAACCCAAGACCATCTCCGTGGTCAACGGCAAGGGTGGCGCCAACAAGACGCCCACCGCCGTCCTTCTCTCCGCGGTCTTCGGCCGAAACTCCGGTGACCCGGTCTTGGTCTGGGATAACAACGGAACCCGCGGAACCCTTGGCTGGCGCACCGTGCAGGGACCGCATGCCGCCCATTCC
Source organism: Paeniglutamicibacter terrestris (assembly GCF_012271785.1). Classification (GTDB taxonomy): domain Bacteria; phylum Actinomycetota; class Actinomycetes; order Actinomycetales; family Micrococcaceae; genus Paeniglutamicibacter; species Paeniglutamicibacter terrestris. The sequence goes on from NZ_JAAWVT010000002.1 coordinate 27,670, forward strand.
ATGGACTTGCTCGCTGCCGCGCCGAGGCTCAAGGAAGTCAAGGTCGGTGACCCGGTCATCCACAACTACACGCACTACCAGCCCGAAGATTGCTACAGCGTGCTGCGCACCGACCCCACACTGCTGGCCAGTGAGCAGTTCATCAACGCGGAAAACTTCGACGAACTACATGGGATCGTTTCGCGCTTCTTCGCGCTGACCATCGTTGACTCGGGCAACGATGAATCGGCCGAGCGCTGGATGCGTATGATCGACCACACCGATCAGCTGGTCATTGCCAGCACCACGGTGGAGGAACACGCCGAAGCGGGAGCCCTGCTGCTCGAGGCTCTGGCCAAGCGTGGCGGCCACTATGCGGAACTGGCCAAGAATTCCGTCGTGATCGTCTCGCAGCACCAGCCACATGGCAACAGGGAACAGTTGGACCGTATCGCTCACGGGTTCTCCCGTCTGGCCCGCTCGGTCGTTACGGTTCCCTACGATGCTGCCTTGGTCAAGGGGCAGATTCGGTTTGAGCAGCTGCGTCCGGCCACCCGCCGTGCTTGGTTGCACGCGACCGCAGCCGTCGCCGGGGCACTGCACGACTAAGTGGAGGCTTTAGCTTTGCTCTGCCGCGGCATCCGCTGGCCAGCGTCCCCGGGAACACCGCAGCTGAGCCTGGACGACGCGCAGCAGGGAAGTCGGGACGTAGAGCTGGCGCGGGGCACCCGGATTGGCTTCCGGGTGCTGCCCGGGCGCTGGTGTTTGGGCCATCAACTCGTGGCGGACAAGGACCATCGAACTTTGGTGCCATGCCCACGTCAGGCCCTGATCACCAGTGGCACCCAGTGTGAGTTATGCGAAGCCGCGGACCAGACTCGAGCGATGCATGACTTCCACCGGAGCGATCGGGCCAGTCCCGGACTCCGCGACTACTTGAATCAACCACACTGGCTCTATATCGCCACGTTTGCTCACGGTGTCACCAAGGTGGGTACCGCCGCGAACCCCAGCAAATGGCGCCGGCTGGCCGAGCAAGGTTCCATCGTCGCACGATTCGTTGCCTGGTGTCCCGATGGAGCCAGCGTGCGTCGACTCGAAGATGCCCTGAGCAGCGGATTAGGCATCACCCAGCAGGTGAGGGCGAATTCCAAGGTTCGTGGCCTGCTGGAGGGCCACACCTCAACGCAGCAGCTGGATCGGCTAAATGCCGAGGCGGCTACCTCGGCGCGCTCCTTGCTGGCCGAACATCTCGGCGCCTCCGGTTCCACCTCCCGCATCGTGGAGGAGAGCTGGCACGTCCCGGAGCCCAGCATGGAATTGCTGGCGGGTCTGGATGCCAAGAGCTTGCAGCCTTACCCGGCGGATCTCACGACCGCCGAACATGGATTCACCAGTATTTCCGTGCTGGGGCAGGTGATCGGCGTGAGCATCGAGGGGCAATCGGGACTCTTTGTTGCCAACGCAGCCCTGCTTAAGGGCCGAAAGCTTGAATTTGGTCCTCATGTGACCAAGGCACCACCGGTGCAAAGTGCCCTGTTCTAAGCCGAATCGACCCACTGAATATAGGATTGGGACATGACCAATACCCCCTGGGAAGCTTCTTCCGGACTGTACAAGAAACTGACCTTCTCTGCGATGGGCGTTGAAGCCATCGGCATCGTGATGGCCATCATCGGTGCCGGCACGCAGAACACGGCACTGCTCTATACGGCGATGGTAGTGATCGGCATCGGGTTGCTTGGACACCTCGGCGGGATGGCAGTGCGTGCCCGTGACGCCAGGACCTGGCGCGTCGCCCAAGGATTGGTGAAACCGCGGGCACCCAAGCGGGGAAAATCCGCGTCCAAAGACACCCTCTAACACCGGTACCTTGGTGCTCTGCCGGGTCATCCCCCCGGTTTAAGACCACATTTTTCTAGCATTCGTCCCACACAGGAGCGGTAGCAGTTATGAGCATTAACCCCGAGCTGGCAGGTCGGGTTTACCCGGCCCAGGAACCCTACGTGGTGGGACGCGAGAAGATCCGCGAATTCGCCACGGCAGTCAAGGCCACCCACCGTGCCCACTTCGATCTGGATGCCGCGGCGTCGCTGGGCCATGATGATCTGTTGGCTCCGCCGACCTTCGCCATCATCGTGGCGCAGCGCGCGGATGCGCTGCTGGTCAACGATCCGGACAGCGGCATCGACTTCTCCCGTGTGGTCCACGCCGACCAACGCTTCACCCATCACCGGCCCATCATCGCGGGCGATGAACTAGTAGCAACGCTGCACGTGGACACCGTGCGCGCCATGGGCTCTGGCGCCATGATCAGCACCCGCGCCGAAATCGCCACGGTGGCCGGCGAACCGGTTGCCACCACCGTTTCCTCGATTTTGGTACGCGGAGAGGACCAGTAATGATCGACTTTGACACCCTCGAAAAGGGCCAGCAGATCGGCTCCACCACCGTGTACGTGAACCGCGCGGATCTGGTGCGTTACGCCGGAGCCTCCGGAGACTTCAACCCCATCCACTTCAACGAGCGCTTCGCCACCGAGGTCGGATTGCCCGGCGTCATCGCCCACGGCATGTTCACCATGGGTGCAGCCGTACAGCTAGTGAGCGACTGGGTAGGAGACCCATCAGCGGTCATCGACTACCAGACGCGCTTCACCAAGCCCGTTCCCGTGGACGATCCGGCCGGCAGCAACCCGTCAGAAACCCCGGGCACCGCCATCGAGATCACCGGCGCCATCGGTGCCCTTGATGCCGAGGCTCGCACCGCCCGGGTAGATCTGAGCGTTCTGGTGGCCGGGACCAAGGTCCTGGTGAAAGCCCAAGCCGTGGTGCAACTCTGAAAAAGGGACCACGTCTTCCCACCCGCAGTGCCAACGCCGAGGTGCTGCCCTGGCGTAACGGCGTCATCGCCCTGTACTTTGCCTCCGGGCTGATCCTCTCGGCGTTGGTTTCACGACTGCCATCGCTGCGCGACGCGCTGGGACTTACGCACGGAGAAATTGGGCTGTTGCTACTCTGCATGACGGCGGGGTCCTTCGTCTCGGTTTCCGTCTCAGGATTCCTGGTCATGCGTCTGGGCTCCAAGCGCACCCTGGTTGGGGGGTCCTCACTGGCGGCCATTTCGCTGGCCGTGGTGGGTCTGGGAGCGGTGGGTTTGCACTCGCTGCCGGTGACCGGGGCGGCTCTGGCGTTTCAGGGTGCCGGGGCCGCGGCCTGGAATGTTGCATCAAATGTGCAGGGCGCCGCGATGGAACGCGCCCTCGGTGTCTCCATCATGCCGGTGCTTCATGGTTTCTTCTCCGTGGGCACGGTGGTGGGGGCCGCGGCCGGCGCCCTGGGCGCGGCGCTGCACCTGTCCATCGCCTGGCATTTTGCGCTCGTCTCGGCGGTGGTGCTGGTTCTGATCCACACCGGGACCCGCGTTTTCCGCTCCGATACCTCTTCCACCGGTAGCGGAAGTTCAAACAAGGCGCTGCTCGCCCAAGCCTGGCGCGAACCGCGCACCGTACTTTTGGGCGTACTGGTGCTGGGCATGGCGCTGGCTGAGGGCGCGGCGGGGGACTGGGTAGCCCTTGCCTTGGCCGACGGCTACGGCGCCATCAATTCCCTGGGCGCCATCGGCTACGGCGTTTTTGTCACGGCGATGACCGTCGCCCGGCTCGGCGGCGGGCGCATCCTGGAACGTTGTGGACGTGTCACGGTGATCCGCCTCTCCGCCGCCAGCACGTTGATGGGGCTGCTGCTTTTTGTCTACGGTCCGTCCCTGATTACCGCCTTTGCGGCCTTGGTATTCTGGGGCTTGGGCGTGGCCATGTGCTTCCCGGTGGCGATGACCGCTGCATCGGATGATCCCATGCGCGCCGCAGCGCGCGTCTCGGTGGTCTCCACCATCGGTTACGGTGCCTTCCTGGGCGGACCTCCGCTGCTGGGCCTGCTGGCCGATGTGGTGGGATTGCTGAACGCTCTCGCATTTGTTGGCATTCTCGTTGTGCTTTCTTTCGTCCTTTCCCCGGCCGCAGGGCCGGCTAAATCAACTCCCAAAAACTAAGGCTGATACCCCGTGAACACCTCCTTGCTGGCAGAGCTGACAACCACTGGTGTGGGCGGAGCTGCCAATTCCTTGGTGCGAGCCACCACCGATGAGCAGATCATCACCACCATCCGCGCCGCCGATGCCACCGGCACCCCGCTCTTGCTGGTGGCCGGAGGCTCGAATTTGTTGATCGATGATTCCGGGTTCCCGGGCACCGTCCTGCAGATCGCCACGACGGGTGTGCACATTGGCAAGACGCTCAGCGATGGTCGTGTCCGGGTAGAAATTGCCGCGGGGCACCCGTGGGACGACGTGGTGGCCCAGAGCCTTGCCGCGGGTCTCAGCGGCCTAGAGGCGCTCTCCGGGATCCCCGGATCGGCCGGTGCAACGCCGGTGCAGAACGTCGGCGCCTACGGCTCCGAGGTCGCCCACACCTTCCTCGAAGCCACCGTCTTCGATCGCAGCACCGGAACCGTGAGTAACTTCGGTACCGCAGCGCTGGGCTTCGGCTACCGGGACTCGCTGCTCAAGCGCACCACCACCAACGGATCACCAGAATTTGTGGTGCTCTCCGTGTCCTTCGCGCTGGAGGCCAGCAGCCAATCGGCTCCGATCCGCTACGCAGAACTGGCCCGCTCGCTGGGCGTTGGCGTGGGCGAACGGGCAGATGCGCGCGCCGTGCGGGAGACGGTCTTGGCCCTGCGAGCCTCCAAGGGCATGGTGTTTGACCCTACGGATCGGGACAGCTGCTCCACCGGTTCCTTCTTCACCAACCCCATCGTTCCCGCGAGCGCCTTGGCGTCGTTACCGGCCGACGCTCCGAATTTCCCGGTGGATACCCCCGGGATGGTCAAGCTCTCCGCCGCTTGGCTGATTGATCGAGCCGGCTTCGCCAAGGGCTTCGGATTGACCGGCACGGCGGGGGAGAAGCTCAGTGGCGGGCGGGCGTCGCTATCCACCAAGCACACCCTGGCGATCACCAACCGCGGGCAGGCCAGCAGCGCAGATATTCTGGCCATTGCTCGGGCCGTGCGGGCCGGGGTCAAGGACCGTTTTGGCATCGAACTTCACAATGAGCCGCTGCTGATCGGCTGCGAACTCTAAAACCGGGGAGCAACACACCATGGCGGCATCCACACCGGGCCTGAGTCCCCGGCAGCGCAGCAGCATCTCCAGGCTGCGGCTGGGAGCCCAGGGGCTAGCGCCCGAATGTGGGCCCGCGGCCATGACGCGCAGCGCCAGCACTCCCCAAGAGGTGGTGGCGGCGCTCGGCATGATCCAGGCTCAAGACCTGCCCCAGGGATGCTGGGGCATCGGTGTTCGGCTTCCCGGCGCCAGACTCACCGAGATTCACGACGCCCTGGCCCGTGGGTCAATCATCCGCACCTGGAGTGCTCGGGGCACCTTGATGCTGATCGTGCCCCGGCTCTACCGCACCCTGCTTGCGGTGACCGGCGCGCGGATGGAAACTCAGATGCGCGCCACGCGGGCCGCAGAAGCTATCACCGATGCCGAAATCGATGCCCTTGCCGATGTTGCGCGCGCCTGTTGTGGGCCAGAGGGGGCAACTCGCGCGCAGCTACTGGCCGCCTTTAGTGCCGCAGGATCAAGCATCGCCGGACAGCGCGGGTACCATCTGATCGTTGCCGTGGCGTTGCGCGGTGCCATAGTTCAGGGACCGATGGAACCCGGAAGTAGCACCCGGCAGCTCTTCATGGAGGCCTCGGAATGGGTGAAGGAACCGGCTGCTACCCTCGATCCGGAGCAGGCGTTGGATGAGTTGGTGCGCATCTACTTCGCCTCGCACGGCCCGGCGACCGTTGCCGATTGTGCCTGGTGGCTCGGATTGCCACTGACTCCTGTTCGGCTGGCGGTGCAGCGTGCCGCTGACACGCTGGCGAGTGTGGAGCTGGGTTCTCAGCGCTACTTTTTCGCGGCAAGTCACCGAGATCGCTTCGAGACGCCGCCCGGCGCCCGCTCCGTGCTTGCCCTGCCCGGATTTGACGAGTTCATCCTCGGTTATAAGGATCGTTCGGCAACCCTAGCGGCGGAATTCGCGGAGGTTGTGACTCCGGGGAAGAACGGACTTTTCCGCCGGACCGTTGCCGCCGGTGGGGAAACCATCGGTACGTGGGAGGTGGAATCGAAGGGCAAGATTCGAGTGGCCCGTTTTGTGCCCTTCTCCGGGATAACGGTTTCGGCGGCACGCCACGGCGCCATCGAATCAAGGATGAACGACTATTTGAGGTTCCGCGACTCCTAGGACTCGTGTTCCCTTAACCACGACGGGGCTAAACACCGCACAGACCTCGTTTCGCACCGACCTAGCAACGCTCAGGGTTTGGCCCACACAACACACAAGCCGGGCACCATACCCCTGCGGGATAGTGACCGGCTTGTCTCGTGTGTCCCGAAGGACAGCAAATTCGTGGTGTTAGAGGCGGCCCTGCGCGATGGCCAGCATGCGGCGCAGCGGTTCGGCGGCACCCCAGAGCAATTGGTCGCCCACGGTGAAGGCGGAAATGTAGTTCGGGCCCATTTCCAGCTTGCGGATGCGTCCCACCGGGATGTCCAGGGTGCCGGAGGCGGCAACCGGGGTCAGCGCGTCGACGGTGGCTTCCTTGGTGTTCGGAACCACCTTGGCCCACTGGTTATCCGCATCCAGCAGCTTCTCGATCTCGGTCACCGAGAGGTCCTCGGTGAGCTTGAGCGTCAGTGCCTGCGAGTGCGAGCGCATGGCGCCGATGCGCACACACAGTCCGTCAACGATGACCTTGTTGGCCTCGGTGTTGCCCAGGATCTTGTTGGTCTCCACCCCGGCCTTCCACTCTTCCTTGGACTGCCCATTGCCCAGATCCGCGTCGATCCAGGGGATCAGCGAACCGGCCAGTGGCACGCCGAACTGGGTGGCATCCAGACCGCCGCGCTGGGCGGCCAAGACCTTGCGGTCAATTTCCAAGATGGCGGAGGCCGGGTCATCCAGCTCCGAGGCGACGTGGTTGTTGATCTCACCGAACTGGGTCAGCAGTTCGCGCATGTGCCGCGCGCCGCCGCCGGAGGCAGCCTGGTAGGTCATCGAGGTTCCCCACTCGACCAGACCGTTTTTGAACAGCCCGCCCAGACCCATGAGCATGCAGGAGACGGTGCAGTTGCCGCCCACGAAGTCCTTGGTGCCGGAGGCCAGGGAGGCATCGATGACGTTGCGGTTGATCGGGTCAAGCACGATCACCGAGTCATCGTTCATTCGCAGCGTGGAGGCCGCGTCGATCCACAGGCCATCCCAGCCGCGCGAGCGCAATTGCGAGTGCACCGCGGTGGTGTAGTCCCCACCCTGGGCCGTGACGATGATCGGCAACTTGGCCAAGGTATCAATGTCGTAGGCGTCCTGCAGGGCGCCGGCGCCCTCGGCAAAGGCCGGGGCGGCACCTCCTGCATTGGAGGTGGAAAAGAACACGGGGTCGAGGTTCGCGAAGTCGCCCTCGTCCTGCATGCGTTGCATCAGGACGGAGCCGACCATGCCGCGGTAACCCACAAAGCCAACGGAAGAAGTCATGGTTCAAGCTTAAGGGGTCGGCGCCCCGTCAGGGGAGTCGGTTACGCGCCGTGCTTGATCACACGATGTCTTTGTTTTTCGTCGGCCAAGAATTGGGCGACAGCAGATTTGGCTTGGGCAGCCCGCGGGCCTTGCGCAGTTTCCGGGCCCGGTGCTCGGCCAGCCCCAGATGCATGAAATACCAAGCGATGGCGGCCATGAACAGCTCGACAAAAACCAGTCCCGCCCATTCCCCGGCGGTGGCGTCCTGGATAAAAAACATGTAGACGAACAGCGCCAGGACAGCGATCCAGCACAGCGTGCCGACGAAGAGCATGCCCGCGCCGGTGGTGATTTTGGCACCGGCGCCGCCGGTGGTGAAGCCGATTTCTTCTCGTTTGTAGCTGAACAGTTCACCCTGAACAGTGCGCACCAGTAGTCGCTTTTCGCCCGCATCGACCGCTTCTTTGTGGGCCAGCATGACAACCATGTCGCGTTTGTCACGTTCTGGATCGTAATAGTTGAACATGCTCTTTTTGGGCTTGGGCGGCACCGGGGGAGTCTGGCTCATTTGCCCGGCTTCTCAGCCTGTCCGGCCAGCAGCGCCTTGCGCATGCCCACCAGCTTGAGCGAGCCGAAGGCGAAGATCTGGGTGAAGACCAGCAGCAACACCAGTCCCATGATCTTCGACCCGGTCAGCACCATAAACAGGCCCAGGCCGGCGAAGATCAGCGCGAAGAGCGGAAAGAACATGTAGCCGAGCACAAAAAGTCCCTCGGGGCTGGTCTTCAGTGCCTTGATAGCGTCCTTCATGCCTTCTGCTCCCAGGCTTCGACGCGGTACTGGGTGCCGTTGGCACCGGTGGCCCATCCGGTCTCGGGATCGGACAGGGACTTGGTCCACGATCCATCGAGTTTCGGCGCCGTGGTGTCACCCGTCGGCGAGGCATTGATGACGGTTTTGATGGCCAGGTGAGCCTGGGGGGAGAGGGCGGCGTAGATCTCTCCGCCGCCGATGACCCAAATCTCCTCGGCACCGGCAGCCGTGCGAGCTGCGCTCAGTGCTTCGGCGGTGTTGGCCACCGGTACGGCGCCGGCGGTACGCAAGGCCTCGTGGCGATCCGCATCGCGGGTAATCACGATGTTGGTGCGCCCGGGCAACGGGCGGAACTTTTCCGGGAATGATTCCCAGGTCTTGCGTCCCATGATGACCGGGTGACCGTTGGTGGTGCGCTTGAAGTGGGCCAGGTCCTCGGGAAGGGACCACGGCATGGAGCCGTCGGCGCCAATGACGCCGTCGGCGGCTTCGGCCCAGATCATGCCGATGCGCTCAGTGGTGGTGGTTTCGGCGCGGTGTCCGGCGCTCTGCTGTGAGTTGCTCATACGGCGATGGGGGCCTTAATCGTCGGGTGGTGTTGGTAGTCCTCGATCACGAAATCATCAATCGTGTAGTCGAAGATCGAATCGGGGGTGCGCGTGATGCGCAGGCGTGGATACGGGTAGGGCTCGCGGGTCAGCTGTTCGGTGACCTGCTCCACGTGGTTGTCGTAAATGTGGGTATCGCCGCCGGTCCAGATAAATTCACCGAGCTCTAGGCCGAGCTGGTCGGCCATCATGGCGGTCAGTAACGCGTAGGAGGCAATGTTGAACGGAACGCCCAAGAACATGTCGGCGCTGCGCTGGTAGAGCTGGCAAGAGAGTTTGCCGTCGGCGACGTAGAACTGGAAGAACGCGTGGCAGGGAGGCAGCGCCATGTTCTGGATCTCCGCGACGTTCCAGGCCGAAACGATATGGCGACGTGAATCTGGATTTTCTCGCAAGGAGTCCATGACCTGTGCGATTTGGTCGATGTGGCGGCCATCGGCCGTGGGCCAGGATCGCCACTGGACGCCGTAGACCGGGCCCAGCTCGCCATCTTCATCTGCCCATTCATCCCAGATCTTCACGCCATTCTCGCGCAAGTATGAGGTATTGGAGTCCCCGCGTAGGAACCAGAGAAGCTCCACGGCGACAGACTTAAAATGGACGCGCTTGGTGGTGATCAGCGGAAAGGATTCCGCCAAGTCAAAGCGTATCTGGCGGCCAAAAACACTCGAGGTGCCGGTTCCGGTTCGATCACCCTTGGCAGTGCCATGGGCAAGAACGTCGCGGAGTAGGTCCTCGTAAGGGGTTGGAATCGTCACTGAACCAGTCTAAACGCTGGCCGCGCGATCGACTGCTGAGGAAGTCCTCGAGTGGGCACCGACTCCTTGGGTCGGTGCCGAATGATGCTCAGTCAACACCTCATGCTTGCTGGAGGTGTCGAGTGGATTCCCGGCCGCTTTCCCGCGTGCACGGGCGCAAAGTCGGTGTCGGCGTGGGGCCGCTGTGCTCAGAAATCCTGCCCTTGGTGTGCTGCCGCAGAGCGTCGCGGCGGCACGCGGTGTGATCCCCAGCTCGGGAACGAGCCTGCGGCGAGTCGAATCTCAATCCACACCATGAAGTGGCCGTTGGCCCTGCGGCAGCAAGAGATTTGACGCAAGAGGAACGACGGGGATCCCACGCGCCGTGCCGATGGCATCGGCCTTGTCCCCAAGGACCGGTGCTCGGCGAGCGAATCTAGTCGGTGTTCCTCAGCCGGCCCTGGAGCAGCGACACTAAGGTCTCATCGGTGATGCCCGCTTCCCGGGAGGCGGCGATCAGATCAGCGATTTTGACCTGAAGGTGTTCATCCGCCGCACGAGTAGAGTCCGCCGGTGCGTGGGTCACCATGGTCCCCAGTCGTCGCCTGCTCTGAATCAAGCCCGCGGCCTCGAGCTCCTTGTACGCTCGAGCCACGGTCCCGGTGGCGACACCAAGGTCGGTGGCTAGCGCCCGAACGGTGGGTAGACGTGCGCCGTCGGCCAGCCGCCCGACGGCGATGAGGGAAGCGATCTGGGTGCGGATCTGCTCAAACGGGGGAGTTGCATCGCGAAGGTCAACGGCAATTTGGATGCTCAATGGTTGCTCGGCGTGGAATATTGCGTGGTTGGCCGCGGTGCACGATAAACGGTGGCCGCCGGAAGCAGACACAGAATGATACCCAGGACCAAGGTGATGAGCTGGAAGCCGGAAGGATCCTGGTCGTAGTACATACCCTCGCCATAACCATGTCCGCTGGGCGCCCAAAATGTTGGATCTCCCAATAGCGACGTGAGCAGCAAGGAAACTCCACCGAGCATCCGAGCGCCGCGCTGAGCCAGCAATAATCGGATCTTGGTGTCTTCGCTCCTGCTGGCGTCAGCCCGCAGTGCACTGTGGGTCGCACTGCGATATAGCACACCAGCGAGCGCCGCGACGATGACGAGTATCGCGGCTGCCCACCACACGATCTCCCGAAGAGCGGGCGGGCCAGCAACCGCAAAGTTGATCACCGATGTGACTCCGAGCGTTGTTGCCAGAACCAGCACCGTGAGGAACCACCCCGGGAGCAGACCCCGGCGGGGGGTCTCGAGGCTCGGCCCACCGACTCGGCGAGAGATCACCCATGCCGCCAGTAGATTCAGCAGCAGATAGCTGCCCGCAGCCAGCACGATCGTCAGAGCTAGGTTCCCCATGGTTTGCAGGCGGGTGGGGTCGGTGGAATCAAAGGAGAAGGTTTGGGTCCCGTCGGCGGAGGTTGTCGTGCTGTAAACGGACCCCGTGGCTTGCATCCCCATGAACATGACAACTAGGAACATCACCAAAAGTCCGATGCAGTGGGTCAGCAGCAGGAAGTCTCGTGCCGTGGAAAATGAGCGGGACGGTGCCGAGCTTCCGACGAGCGCGTTGGGAGAAATATCGACAAGTTTCGGAGGGGAGCAGCTCACGACCACGATGATCAGTGCAAGGAAGCTGATGCTCGCTATCAGGTTCAACACGTTGGCATGGTTTTGTGCACTCTCGCTGAAGGAGGGACCACTGGCCGTGATCGGCAGGGCCCAATCGGCCCGGGCTCGGATGCCTTCGGCGAGGTATGACGCGGAGGCGGCGCCAAAGCCCGCAATTACTATCGATGCGGTACGCAAGAGCCGATTGATCCACACGGAACGCAGGATGGAATTCTCCCCAGCGTCCAGGGCATCGAGCGGCGGACGCCGGACAATGACTGCCGCTGCTCCGGCGCTACCCAGTAGGGCCAAGGCCATGCCGCCCATGAGGTAGGGGCCCACCTCGTTGCCGGATCGAGTTCCCGTGATGGAAGAAATATAGGGGGAATTGCCCTTGGCGTCGGTGGAATCGAGATCTATCGGGTTTCCGTCGTCGTCAACGGGGTTCCCGAAGTCATCGGTCTCGCCGTCGTAGCTCATCTCCTGCGAGCTTGAACTCGAGTCGCTACCTTCCCGGTGCGGAGCGCCGGGGTCATTCCACACAAAAATGATGGCCACCGTGCTGATGACTGTGCAGACCAAGAGCAGGCTTGCTAAGAATTTTGGCACCAACGTCTTGACGCTGCGTACTTCGAGTGAGGCGCTACGCACCGGCTTTAGATGCCGGGGCCAGGTGAATTGGCCCAGGATGTAAACAAGCGTCAGCCACAGGCCGGGTGCTGCGGCATGCATCAGCATGGTGGTGGGTTGAGTATCGACCATCATCCCGGTGCCTGCATCGGGGGCGATGGCCCACAGATTCGACAGGCCGGAGGTTCCTGAGGCGAAAAACGCTATCAGTGCCGTCCAGAAGGCATGGCGTGAAATGGCTTCGGTGGTGTTTGTCGCGTTTGGTGCTGCCACGAAAAAGCGCAAGAGGACATAGATCAGCGCGGCGGATATCGCCAAGCCGAAACCGACGGATGTCAGTGCATTGATCATGAAGTGGTGCTCCCAAACCTCGAACTTTGTATCAATGTATCAAGTCTTTGAGACAAAGTTCGAGGGGGATCGGCTCATGAAGCGAAAAAGTGCCGAATTGTTATCAGAGAACTAGGTCGTTGTACTCCGGGTAGCGCCGAAGGTAATCCTGAACGTAGGAGCACTCGGGGATGATCTTCAACTGGCGTTGGCGCATCTGCTCCAAGACCAAGGTCACCAGTGCGCGGGCGTAGCCGTGACGCCCATATTCCTCATTGATGATGGTGTGCTGCAGCGTGGCAACATTCCCCTCAACGCTGTAGCCCAGGAAACCCACATACGTCGCCCCGTGCCAGAGGGAGTAGCGGCCGCGATCCTCGTCATGGTCCAAGCGCAGACCCTGGTGCGCAATCTTTTCCGGGGCCGTGCCGTGATTCTTCTGGATCATGATGCACTCCTTGTCGAGGCTCGAAAATCTCTTGTGGTGCCGCGTATGTGCTCACCTACCAAGAGACTACAGCGAAGAGTGCGCGCTAGTCCTCAAATGCTTCGTAAACTTCAACCGAAACAAGTTTTCCCTTGCCAGATACCGGTTGGTGAACCACGATGATCGAACCCGGTCGCAGGAAAGGATCCTCAGCCGGTAAGAACGCCCGGAGCCGAGAGCTCATGCGTTTGCGTAACTCCTCCAGCACCAGCGGCAACACCGGACGATGCGTGCACATGGCCTGGGAACGATGCTTATTCAGCAATTTGGCCACGGCGCGCATCGCCTTGCCCGGGTGACGCTTTGCCTCGTGTTCGGTGATCGAACCGAGCAGCTTCAACGGCAGATGCTGTTCCTTGAGGTAGGGCGTCACCGTCTGCACACAACGAATCCACGGGCTGGAGGCGACGCGCGTCGGACGCCACGATGTCACTAAGCGTGAGACAGCCAGCGCCTGACGCTGCCCGGTGGCAGCCAAGGGGCGTTTGCCTTCCTCCCGCGTCCAATTGGAGCGCGGCTTCGCCTTGGCATGGCGGATGACCACAAATGGCACGGTGAACAATTCGCCGGCCTGGTGGGCGGCCACCAGTGCATCCAACGGTTCCAGATCACCCGGATTGGTCAGCCACGTGCGCGCCAATTCTGGGGTGGCCCAACGCACCGCATCAACTTCCTTGCCATCTGGCACCGGCGTGGTGCCGGGGGAACGCGCGGCCCAATAGTAGACAACCTTGGGCCCGGAGTTGACCTCATATCTCATCGCGGGCAGTGGAATGCCCAAGGTGATGTCCAGACCGATCTCTTCAAGGACTTCCCTGGTGGCGCACTCGGGCATGGTTTCCCCGGGATTGATCTTGCCCTTGGGCCATGACCAATCGTCATATCGTTCGCGGTGAATCATCAACACCTCGAGCCCTGCACCGTTGACCCGCCACACCAAAGCACCGGCCGCGCGAACGGCAAAATCTGCACCTCGGATGGCTTCCGAATCACTAGAACGAACTAACTCCACGCCCCTAGCGCCTGACCGCGGTTCGCTGGCGGGTGCGAGACTCGATCAGCCACGACTGAATGTCTAGGAGTCGTTGGCCATTTTCATCGGTGTGGTGTCGGGTCCAGTCGCCCTCGGAGTCAAGATGCCAGCTGGCCGTTCCTGGGTCCATGTACCGATCCAGCAGTGCCACCAGTTCGCTGATGTCCTCACGGCTGCTCAGCGATACCAGTGCCTCGACGCGTCGATCCAGGTTGCGGTGCATCATATCGGCGGAACCGATGAAGATCACCGGCTCCCCGGCATTGGCGAAGCAGAAGACGCGGGAGTGCTCCAGGAACCGGCCCAAGACGGAGCGAACCCGAATGTTTTCGCTCAGGCCCGGCACGCCGGGACGCAAGGAGCAGATGCCGCGGACAATGACATCGACCTGAACCCCGGCCTGTGAAGCACGGTACAGCGCATCGATGATGGCCTCATCGACCATGGAGTTAACCTTGATGACCACCCGGGCCGCAAGACCCGCCTTGCGGTTGGCGATCTCCGCCTCAATGCGGTCGATCAGCCCGCTGCGCAGCGAGCGCGGAGCGACCAACAAACGCTTGAAAGTTGAGCGCGGAGCAAAGCCGGAAAGCTGGTTGAACAAACGCGATAGGTCCTCGCCCACGGCGTCGTCGCTGGTGAGCAGCCCCAAATCCTCGTAGTAACGAGCGGTACGCGGGTGGTAGTTGCCGGTGCCAATGTGGCAATAGCGCCGCAGCTTATCTCCCTCGCGGCGAACCACCAGGGAGAGCTTGGAGTGGGTCTTGAGGCCAACGATGCCGTAGACCACGTGAACACCGGCCTGTTCCAACTTCCGGGCCCAGGTGATGTTGGCCTGCTCATCAAAGCGTGCCTTGATTTCTACCAGCGCCAGCACCTGCTTGCCGGACTCGGCGGCATCAATGAGCGCATCCACAATCGGGGAGTCGCCGGAGGTGCGGTACAGGGTCTGCTTGATGGCCATGACCTTGGGATCATTGGCCGCCTGCTCCAAGAATGCCTGAACCGAGGTGGAGAAGGAGTCATAGGGGTGGTGCAGCAGGATGTCGCGGCGGCGCATCGCGGCAAAAACGTTGGCGGCCTTGGAGGTCTCGGACTCGTTGAGGAAGCGCGAGGTGTGGGCCAGCTGCTTGGGGTAGTGCAAATCTGCTCGGTCAATGCCGGCAATGACACCCATTCCGCGCAAATCCAGCGGGGCGGGGAGGGCAAATACCTCGTCCTCTTCGATGCCCAGCTCGCGCACCAGCAGGGCGAGAATGTTGGGGCTAATATCCTCAACGACCTCAAGGCGCACCGGGGGACCGAAGCGCCGGCGCAGCAGTTCCTGCTCTAGGGCCTTGAGCAGGTTCTCCGCGTCGTCTTCCTCCACCTCGAGGTCCTCGTTGCGGGTGACTCGGAAGAAGTGGTGTTCAACGATGTCCATGCCCGGGAACAAGAGTTCCAGGTGCACGGCGATGACATCTTCGAGCGTGATGAAGCGGGCGATGCGTCCGGCGGAGTTTCCGGCGCGCGGTCCATCCACGGAGATCAACCGGGCCATCATGTCCGGGACCTTGAGCCGGGCAAAGAGCTCCTTGCCGCTCACCGGGTTGCGCACCACCACCGCCAGGTTCAGCGAAAGTCCGGAAATGTAGGGGAAGGGGTGGGCGGGGTCCACGGCCAGCGGGGTGAGGATCGGGAAGACTTGGTCGATGAACCAGCGACGCAGTTCCTCACGCGCCCGCTCGTCCAGGTCCTTCCAGCCCACCAACAGGATTTGTTCTTCCTCCAGGGCGGGGCGGACCTGGAGCGCAAAAACTTCGGCATGACGTACTTGCAGGGCGTGCGCGTCGGCCAGCAGCCGCTCCAACTGATCGATCGGGCTAATGCCGGTCGTTGATGGCACCGCGAGGCCCGTGGCAATACGACGCTTGAGGCCAGCGACGCGCACCATGAAGAACTCGTCAAGGTTGGAGGCGAAGATCGAGAGGAAATTGACCCGCTCCAGCAGGTGCAATTCCGGATCCTCGGCCAGCTCCAAGACGCGAGCGTTAAAGTGCAGCCAGCTCAGTTCCCGGTCCAGAAAACGATCGTCAGCGAAGTCGCCCTCGGGAAGCAGCGACGGTGCAAACTCGGGCAGCTCGATCCGGTCCTGGGTGGCCCGGGCCGCGGGCACATCGGTGATGCCCAATGCTGATGTGACTGGGTGCGGTTCCATGGCTGTTGCCCCTAGCGTGGATGGTGAGGTTCATAAGCCGCGCGCCAACGGCAGGCCGTCGGGGCGCGGCATCGCGTTGCCTACTACCTTACCGAAACCGGGGCGTACATGACGTCGACATCCCACTTGGTGAAGCCCAATTTTCGGTATAGCGAGACGGCCGCCACATTGTCGGCATCCACGTAGAGCATCAGGGCCGGCAGCCCCAAGGAATTCAGGTGCGTGATGCCCGCGAGGGTGAGGACCTTGCCCAGCCCGGTGCCCTGTGCCTCGGGGATCACACCCACCACGTAGATCTCGCCAATGCGCTGATGTTCCCCGGTCACGGGGGAGGAGAGCGCCGGGTGCACCTTGGTCCAGTGGAAGCCCACAATCTGTTCCTGCGCATTTACTGCCAGCAGGAAGCCGGCGGGGTCAAACCAGTCTTCGGCCATGCGCGCTTCCAAGTCATCAAGCGTCATGGAACCCTGTTCGGGGTGATGAGCGAAGGCCGCGGCATTGGCAGCGATCCAGCCCGGGCCATCACTGTCCGGATTAAAGGCGCGGATGCTGATGCCCTCGGGCACGATGGCGGCGGGTACCGGGGTGCCGGTGATCATGCGCATGCGCCAGAGCTCACGCACCGGGGCAAAGCCGTTGGTCTCGGCCAGCCGGGCGGCGGCCTCGTGATTGCCATGGGCCCACGCCCGCAGCTTGCCCAATTCGGTGTGCTGCCCCAGCGCCTCAAGCAGGGCACCGGCGATGCCCGAATCGCGGAAGGCCGGGTCCACGACCATTTCCAGGGTTCCGGGGTCCCCGAGCACGGCGATGGCAACACCCACCAGCTCACCCGAATTTGTTGCCGGCCCCTGAACGAGGTAGGCGTAGGCGCCGATCAATACGTCGGGATCCGCGGTGCTACGCAATTCCACGAGCGTCTGCTCGCTTAAGGGCGGGTTGCCGTCGGCTTCCTCCGCGGTGGTGGCCAATTCGCGCAGCGCGCGCAAGGCATCGGGTTCCGGAGAACCGTGGTTGATCTCAATTCTGACTTCGGGATTCGTCGCAGCGCTCATACTCCCAAAGATAGCCGCAGCGGCACCTAAGCGTCGACGACCTCGGGGTTTTCGTTGCGTTGTGAGGCGAAACGGTAGCCGACGTTACGCACGGTGCCGATCAGCTGCTCATGGTCGGTGCCCAGCTTGGCACGCAGACGACGCACGTGGACGTCCACGGTCCGGGTGCCTCCGTAGTAGTCGTAGCCCCAGACTTCGTGCAGCAATTGCTCACGGGTGAAGACCCGTCCGGGGTGCTGCGCGAGGTACTTCAGCAGCTCAAATTCCTTGTAGGTCAGGTTCAGCGGTTCGCCGTGCACCTTGGCGGTGTAGCTGGCCTCGTCGATCAGCACACCGGCTGCCCGGATCGGTGCGCTGGTATCTGCCTCGGTGTGCGAGGAACGAGCCAGTGCCAGGCGCAGGCGGGCTTCGACCTCCGCTGGTCCCGCGGTATCAAGGATCACGTCATCAACCTGCCAGGAGGCGCTAATCGCTGCCATCCCGCCCTCGGTGAGCACCAATAACAGGGGGCTGGAGACACCGGTGGTGCGCAGCAGCTGGCACAAGGTGCGTGATGCGGCTAAGTCTTTGCGTCCATCCACGAGCACCAGCTGGGCACCGTCGGCGGCCAGCATGGCGTTTCCCTGTGCGGGAAGGACACGCACCTCGTGGGAGAGCAGGCCCAAGGAGGGCAGAATATCGCCCTCGGGGCCCGGGGTGTTGGTCAACAGCGCGATGATGGCCATCGAGAACTTCACCCGTCTTCTTCTTGTTTGATTTGCCGATTCACGGCCGCATTCCCGGTGTGGGGAACGGTGCATTGAATCGATGCGTACGTAGAAAGTATAGATTGCCGTGGGTTTCGATCACATTTCCGGCACGTGACGCGGGCCGCACTCGCGGCCAGGCAACTGCGTTTCTGCCCGGTACAACGGGGCGTAGCGGGCGGGGCGAGAGTGGTGCAATGTACGTAATAAGGCAGGATGGAACCCGTGAGACTTAAAGTTTTGAGCACCGGAACCATAACGCTGGCCCTGTTGATAGGTGCCGGCTTCCTCTCCGGCGCCGGTGCGTGGCTGGTGCCATCGGTGACGCTGGTCCTCCTGGCAATTTTTGCCCTGGGCTGGCCGCGACTCTTGGCACTGCCCGCACCGCTGCCGGTGTCGTTGGTGATTTTTGTTGTCTCGGCGGCTGCCACGCTGTTGGGACTTTGGGGGCCGGGCGGTCCCAGCCTGCTCTGGGTAGCCCCCGGTCTTGGAGTGGGCATCATCCTGATGTTTCTCACCCAGTTGGTCCGCGGCACGGATGCGCAAAAGCGCCTGGACTCCGTGGCCGTTGGTAGCGCCGGAATGTTGATCGCTTCCTGCGGCGCCGGATGGGCAGTACTGGGTGCCCAGCCCGGTGGCCCGACGCTCGCGCTAATGGCCGGCATTGGAATCATGGGTGCAGCGATCCCTGCCGCTACTCGTTTGCCGGACCGGATCGTCTTCCCGCTGGGCTTCATCGTGGCCGTGCTCGCCGGTGGTGCCGCAAGCTTGCTCAGCGACGAGGTATCGCTGCCGGTGGCGATGGTAGTTGGAGCCCTGTGTGGACTCGTGGTGGTTGGTGCACGCGCCATGATCACCTCGCTGGGCGGGCCCAAGAGCTTCACCCAAATTCTGGCCGCGGCACTGGCCCCACTGCTGGTAGCGGGCTCGGTCACCTGGTACGTGCTGCTCCTGCTGCTCTAGATCCGCGGCCGGCGCTACAAGCCGGGGCACAGGAGTGGCCGGCGTCATGAAAGAGCTTTTGGGCCAGCAAATGCGGTTAGGATGGTGGCATGAACGAATACCTTGGACTCGAAATCTTCTTCCTCTCGCTGCTGACCCTCGCGGGCCTGGGCATGGCCGGCTTCGCCGGACTTGTTGTCGCACGGCTTTTCAAGGGCCAGAAGTAAATAACGACTCTAGGAAGCACACGTTATGCCAATTGAAATTCCCACGGATCTGACCCCCGAACTGGTACCGCTGTCATGGCTGATCGGTTCGTGGGAAGGCGCCGGCCGACTCGGCGAAGGCGAAGCGGATGACGAATTCTTCTGGCAACGCGTGAGCTTCACCCAGAACGGCTTGCCGTTTTTGGAATACCGGTCAGAAACGTGGATCACCGACGAGAACGGCGTGAAGTTGCGCCCACTCACCTGCGAATCCGGTTTCTGGTCCTTAGAACGCCCCATGGAGGATGCGGATCTTGGCCCGGGTATGACTCCCGGCGATATTGTTCCGGCTCTGCGCTCGGCACAGGACGTTGAAGACCTGCGCACCGCAGAAGGCGGCTTCAAAATTCAGGCCAACATCGCGCATCCCGGGGCGATCTCCGAACTTTACTATGGTGTCATCACCGGCCCGCAGATCCAGCTCGCCACCGACCTGGTCATGCGCGGCACCAACGCCAAGGCCTATGCCTCTGCGACCCGAATCTACGGTCTGGTCAACGGTGAGCTCTACTGGCGCTGGGATGTCTCCACCGGCGCCAACGACCTGAAGGCTCACGCCTCGGCCGCCCTCAAGAAACAGGACTGAGTCATGGCGCTTTCGCCACTATTGACACGACCCGGCGCAGTCGCCGGGGCAGGTATCGATGAGGGCGTTGCTGCCCACTACGGCGAGTTGGCCAAGGAGCAACGCACCCTGCTCAACGGCACCGCCGTGGCAGATATGTCCCACTTTGATGTGGTGAAGCTTGCCGGCGAGGACCGGATCTCCTGGCTGAATACTCTTTCCAGTCAGGCACTGATCGACTTGCGCCCGGGTCAAAGCACCCAAACTCTGCTGCTGAGCGTTCAGGGTCGCATAGATTTTGACATCCGCGTGCTCGCTGACCCCGAGACGTTGTGGCTCTTGGTGGAACCGGGCCAGGGAGCTCCGCTGACCGCATGGCTCCAACGCATGCGCTTTATGCTGCGTGTTGAGATTACCGATGTCTCGGCGGACTTCGCGCTGGTGGGCTCCTGCGCCCCGCAGCCGGCCCTTGAGGCCTACCCGGTGTGGATCGATCCGTGGCCCCAGGTCATCGGTGGCGGCTACGCCTACTCGGCACCGGAGCACCCCGGTGTTGAACGCCCGTGGTTTGAATACATCGTTCCCGTGACGCAATTGCAGGACGCGGTAGCGTCGCTGGACCTCGCCGGCATGCTGGCGGTGGAGGCCTTACGCATCGCCGCATGGCGTCCACGTTTTGGTTTTGAGACCGATGATAAAACCATTCCGCACGAGCTCGATTTGGTGCGCACCGCCGTTCACTTGGACAAGGGCTGCTACAAGGGCCAGGAAACCGTTGCTCGTGTGCACAACGTTGGTCGCCCGCCGCGGCGCCTGGTGTTCCTGCAGCTTGACGGTTCTATGCACACCCTTCCGGCCCTCGGCTCCACCATCTGCGTGGGAGAGAAGGTGCTCGGTACGCTCACCTCGGTGGCATCGCACTTCGAGGCGGGACCCATCGGGCTGGCCCTGATCAAGCGCAACATCGACCCGGACCTCGAGCTGGAGGTTGTTGATGGCGCCGAGCGCTACGCGGCCAAGCAAGAGGTTATCGTCAGCACCGATGCGGGGCAGACCGCTGGGCGCTTCACCGGATTCATCCGCCCACCGCGCTAAGGAAGCCGTGTTGGGCCAGCGAGCGCTAAGTCAGCGGCGCTAGGTCGGTCGCGCTAAGCACTAAAGTCAGCGCGTCTCTCTTAGAGACCGTCGTGCAGCTTCAGCGTCAGCAGTGAGCCGAGGCGTTCAAAGCCCAGCGAGGTGGCCAAGACGCCGGCACCATCCTGTCCTTCGCGGATACGTGCCTGTGGAATCAGTCCCTCGCTCAGCGCGTCATCCACGGCCAGCGCCGCGGCATAACGGCCCAGCCCGTGGCGACGTAAGCCGGGATGCGTGAGCACGGTGGTCTCCGCCAGCAGGCCGCCCGGAGCCCAATAACCGGCACCCGCGACCGGGTCCGACCCGGTGTCGGAAAAGAGTACAAAACATTGATCGCAGCCATCCAGCGTGGTGCTTGCTGCATCGTCATGCGGAGAATTCTCGCGCAGCTCGGCCAAATCATCCACGTCGGTTGAAACGGTGATGGCCTCGGAATCCACGATCTCAAAGGGTGAGTCCAGATACGTCAGGGCGTCAATCCCCAACGAGCGGACCGAAGGGGCCAAGCCGCTGGCACGCAGGAGCCCCAGCAGCGCCCGGTCATCGAGGAAACGTGCCTGCGGATCATCGCTCAGCAGCGACAAAATATCTGCCGGCGCACGCACCACCTGATGTTCACCCAGGCGCAATACCTCAACACGGTTGCTGCCCAGGGACGGGACAAAGAAGCTTGCGCCCTCCCTATCGGGCTGCAACGCGGTGTCGGGGACGGAAAATTCACGGGCCCACGCCAGCGCGATGATGGCGCGCGTGCCAAATTCTAGATTCACGTATTGAGCCTAGTGCAGGTCGGTGGTGCCGATGAACCGTGGCGGCACGCGGGGGTGGGGCACTGGCCTAGCCGAAGAGCACCTTGGCCTCGTCGTAACGTTCCTGCGGGACGGCCTTGAGGTTATTCAGCGCCGCTTGGAACGGTACCCGGTTGATTTTGGTGCCGCGCAGCGAGACCATCGTGCCCCAGGCTTGGTCGGCCACCGAATCTACCGCGGCCATGCCCAAACGAGTGGCCAAGACGCGGTCAAAGGCGCTGGGCACCCCGCCACGCTGAATGTGCCCGAGCACCGTCGCCCGGGTCTCAATGCCCGTGGCGTCCTCGATGAACGGGGCCAACTGCTCTCCGATGCCACCGAGGCGGGGACGGCCGAAAGCGTCCAGGCCGCGCTCGGAGAAAGCTCCCTCGGCTCCCTCGGGGACAAAGCCCTCGGCCACGACCACCAGCGGGGCACGCCCGCGGTCGTGGGCCTCGGAAACCCACGCGTAGATCTGTTCCATGGTGGTTGATTGCTCGGGAATGAGGATGGCGTGCGCGCCGGTCGCCATACCCGCATGCAGTGCCAGCCAGCCCACGTGCCGGCCCATGACCTCGGCGATCATGCAACGGTGGTGGGATTCCCCGGTGGTGCGCAGTCTGTCGATGGCCTCCACGGCAATCTGGTTGGCCGTATCAAAGCCGAAGGTGTAATCGGTGGCATCCAGATCGTTGTCGATGGTCTTGGGAACTCCGACGATCTTCAGCCCGGCATCGGTGAGCCGTTTGGCCCCGGCCAAGGTGCCCTCTCCACCGATGGCGATCATCGCGTCCACGCCCACACGCTTCAGCGTCGCGGCAATGTTTGCTGCTCCACCGTTCTCGCCCTCAAACGCGTTGGTGCGTGAGGTGCCCAGAATGGTGCCGCCCTGCTTGGAGATACCGCGGACGGCGGTGCGCGAGAGCTCCACGGTGTCCCCGTCCTTGACCCCGCGCCAGCCATCGCGGAAGCCAACAAACTCGTGGTCGTAGCTCTTGATACCGTTCAGGACTGCCCCACGGATGACGGCATTTAACCCAGGGCAGTCTCCGCCGCTGGTCATGATCCCAATGCGCATGCTCGCTCAATTCCTTTTCGCTGCTCGATCGGCCGAGCCCGCGAGAGCGAGTACGGCTGTGGTGGTGATATCGGAGCGCGACATTGGGCTCGCCAACATCCAGTTTAGCCACGGCAATGCTGTGATGACCAACACGTAGTCCATGGTGACGACGTTCTGCCATAAAAAAGGGCCGCGTCCCGCGGTGCACCGGTTGAAACGGTGCGCCGCGGGACGCGGGTGAAAAATCATCCGGATCCCCTGCAGTCGGTAGCTACCGGCTGCAGGGGGATCTATTACTTGTTCAGGCCGCGGATCATCTTCTGCAGCGGAATCGAATCATCTTGGGCCGGCAGCAACAGCCAGGCCACCACGTAGGCGCCGATGCCCAGGACCGGCAGCAGGAAGCTGAGCAGCAGGCCGATGCGCACGAGGGTGACATCCCAGCCGAACTTATCGGAGATGCCGCCGGCGACGCCACCAACTAAACGCTTGGGGCCGCGGCGGAAGGGGATCGATCGCAAGGAATTAAAAAAGGTGTCCATGGTGTCAAAGTCTTTCATGTTCTAGGGGCTGATGGGGCTGTCATTCCGCTGCTGATTCGCGGTGACTTCACCGAGAGCGGGTTATTGAGCGCGTGCGGTTCACTCGGAGCGGCGTGCCGCGGCGATGCCGGAAATGATCAGGATCACTCCGGCACCTCCGAGTAAGGAAATGAAGAGCAACGGTGCGCTGATCTGGAAGGCCAAGAGCAGCGAGGCCAGGAGCGCCAACCCGATGGCCAACAGGATCAGTCCGAAGACCAGGGTCCCGGTGGGGAAGTTTGCGGTGGGAATCGGTGAATCGTGGTGTTCTTCGGTGTGCTGGCTCATGGTGCCACCTCCGCTTTCGCTACGTTGATTGTGAGGCTGCTGAAGACGCCATCCAGCTGCAATTCCAGGGTGGGACCGACGGCGTCGGCATTGAGGATTCTTTGCCCCTCGCCCATCGAGGCGGACTGCCCATCGACGGTGAGCGAGGAGAAGACTCCGTCGGTATTGATGGCGACCGGGATATTGTCCGGGACGGTGAGGGTCATCGACGAAAAGACATTATCGATCTGCACCTCGGTGTCCTCG
The DNA here is from genome assembly GCF_012271785.1 of Paeniglutamicibacter terrestris. Classification (GTDB taxonomy): domain Bacteria; phylum Actinomycetota; class Actinomycetes; order Actinomycetales; family Micrococcaceae; genus Paeniglutamicibacter; species Paeniglutamicibacter terrestris. Next base: position 51,387 of record NZ_JAAWVT010000002.1, read on the forward strand.
GTGATGTTCGAGTAGGAGCGCAGATCCATGGCACCGGAGCTAAAAACGTTCTCCCGTCCGCCGGAATCCGTAGAAACGATCCCGGGGATGATCATCGCGCCCTGCGTATCGCGCAGTGAGTTACCTCCCCAGATCAACGCGAAGACCAGTGCGACGATGCCAAAACCCACCAGTGCGCCGCCGGTGCGGTGCTTCAGCGCCGCACCGATGATCCCCAGCGCGATAATGATCAGCGCGATGGCAAAGCCCACCGCGGCGGCGTTCACGTTGATTTGCAGCATGTTCAGCTGCGCCAACCCCACGACCATGGCAAAGGCCAGTACGGCTAGTCCCAAGACGATGGTGGCGACATACCCGGGTACCGACTTATTGCGTGGCGCCCGAGGTTTGCTGATCGGTGGGATTGGTGGGGTGAACCCCGCGGCTGGGGCCGGGGAACCTGGGGTGGGAATCGGCATGGTGCCCTCCGTGAACTGGTGGGAAAGGGGAGTCGTGGGCGCATCGGCGGCCAACGCGTCGGGCGGTACCGCGGTGCTACCGGTGAAGACGGCCGGAGCTGCGGGCGAAGAATCGTTGCTGCTCATCGGCCGCGGCCCAATAAATCCGTCGGGGTAGGCAGTGGCAGCTTCACGCTCATACACCTCGGAGGTTCCTGGGGTGCGGGCAGGTACGCTGCCACGACGGGAGAAGATCAAGAAGCCGATGCCCAGGATCACCAGCAGGGTCCAGAAGCCGCCGTCCCACCAACCAAAGAGGGACGGGGAGCTCACCGCCCCGATGATGCTCAGGATCAGCGCGCCGCTCATTCCACTGCTCCACCGCCCGACAATGGCCTCCTGCACATGGATCCGGCCGTCCTCATCGGGAAGTACCGCCCAGGCCAGACCGTAGGCCAGCACGCCGATGCCGCCAACAAAACATAGCGCCACGCCAATGCCGCGCACCAAGATGGGGGCGAGCCCAAAACGTCGTGCCACTCCGCCGGCAACGCCGCCGACCCAGCTCTCGGAACTGCGTTGCAGACCCAGCTCTCGTACCCAGCGGAAAAACCCGTGTTCCTTAGTTGCTTCGTTCATGCTTCTATCCTCGTCGCTGGGCAGGCACCCCCGCTATGGGGGTCAGCCCTGATTGAACCCTGAACCGAACCCCGGGATCGCTTGGTACCGGCACCAAAGCCCGTGTAGGCGTGCTTGGATGGATACATGAACCAAACAGCACCGCGCCCCGAGCTGACGCGCGGAGATGACCGCATCATTGCCGGTGTCGCCGCCGGGTTGGCGCGCCACCTGGGGCTGAGCGTACGGCTGGTGCGCATTGGATTTATGCTGGCCACCGCGTTGCTCGGAGCAGGGGTGGTGCTTTATGCCTGGCTGTGGATCTTTGTTCCCAGCGCGCGCGACGCACGGCGTGATGCCGAGCGCAGTACCGGAACCCGACGCTTCTCACTGGCCGAACAACTGGCCAATCCCGAGCCCTCCGCCGATGTTAGAGGCAGCTCACGGCAGGGACTGTGGCGCCAGATCGTGGTGGGGATCGGGCTGTTGCTCATCGCCGCTCTGGGCGCTGCCCAACTTGTGGGTGCCTTCGAGATCCGCTGGAACGTGATTTGGCCGCTCGCCGCGGTGATTGGCGGCGCGGTGATCGCCTGGATACAGCTCGATGAGGGCGGCCGCGCGGGGCTGCGCAAGAGCAGCGGAACCATCGGGGCTGCCGGTATCACCCGGCTGTTGTCGGGCGTTTTGCTGGTGGTACTCGGCTTGCTGTTGCTGCTCAGTGGCACCGTGGGCATTAGCGCGCTGCTCTCCGGGCTGGTGGTCGCGCTGGCCGTGATTGCCGGGCTGGTACTGGTGTTATTGCCCTGGGCGCTGCGCTTCTGGCGCGATTTTGTCTCCGAACGCAGCAACCGTGAGCGCGCGGCGGAACGAGCAGACATCGCCGCTCACCTCCACGATTCGGTCCTCCAGACCCTGGCACTGATCCAGAAGCGCTCGACCGATCCGGCCATGGTGCTGACACTGGCCCGCGCCCAGGAACGAGAGCTGCGCACCTGGCTTTATGCCGAGCCCGAACCCAGCCAGGACGGGATCAGTGCCGCAATACGTGCCGCGGCGGAGGAAATTGAGGAACTGTATCTGGTGTCCATCAATGTGGTGGCCGTCGGTGAACGGATCGGGGTGCCCGGGCACGATGCCCTCTTACAGGCGACCCGTGAGGCCATGACCAATGCGGCAAAACATGCCGGGGGCACCATCTCGGTGTATATCGAGGCGGACGCGACCGGCATCGAGGTCTTTGTCCGTGACCGCGGTGCCGGCTTTGACCCGGGCGCCGTCTCGGCGGATCGGCACGGGGTGCGCGAATCGATCATCGGGCGCATCAACCGCAACGGTGGCACGGCTACGATCAAGAGTGATCAGGATGGCACCGAGGTGCAGCTGTTCATGGAGGCAAAAATTGGAGACGAGCATGACGAGCAGTGAAAATGCCCCCGCCGGTACCCCGGTGCGCGTGGTGGTGGTTGATGACCACGGGATCTTCCGGTCCGGGCTCAAGGCAGACCTGGACGAGCGCCTGAGCGTGGTCGGTGAGGCCGCCAGCGTGGAGAGCGCCATCGCCGTGGTGCACAGCCAGCTTCCCGACGTGGTGCTGCTGGATGTACACCTGCCCGGTGGACGCGGAGGCGGCGGGGCAGAGGTGCTGGCCGGCTGTGCCGACGTTTTTTCGAGTGTGAAGTTCCTGGCCCTGAGTGTGTCGGATGCCGCGGAGGACGTGGTCACGGTGATCCGCGCCGGTGCCAGGGGGTATGTGACCAAGTCAATTTCCGGTCAGGAGATTTCCGATGCCGTGCTGCGGGTTGCCGGCGGAGATGCCGTGTTCTCCCCACGGTTGGCCGGTTTTGTGCTTGATGCCTTTGGGACTCAAGCCGCGATCAGCGCCGATGAGGAACTGGATTTGCTCAGTGCCAGGGAGCTGGAGGTCATGCGCCTGATTGCGCGCGGCTACAGCTATAAGGAGGTCGCGAAGGACCTGTTCATTTCGGTGAAAACCGTGGAAACCCATGTGTCATCGGTGCTGCGCAAGCTCCAGCTCTCGAATCGTCACGAACTCACCCGTTGGGCAGTGGACCGCCGGATCCTCTGAGCCCCAGCCCCCGGGTAACAAAAAGGTCGGTGTGGCTGCCTCCATCAATGGAGGCAGCCATACCGACCTTGGGTGCCGAAACTACTTGGCTTCGCCCAGCAGTGCTGCCAGTCGGCCCACACCCTCGGCTAGATCTTCGTCACCGAGTGCGTAGGACATGCGGATGTAGCCGGAGGGGCCGAAGGCCTCACCCGGGACCACCGCAACCTCGGCCTGTTCCAGGATCAGCGCGGCAAGCTCGGCACTGGTGGCCGGAACGATGCCACGGATTTCGCGACCGAGCAGGCCGCGGACATCCGAGTAGGCGTAAAAAGCACCCTCGGGCACCGGGCAATTCACTCCGTCGATGGCGTTCAGGGCCGAAACCATGGCCTTGCGACGACGGTCAAAGGCGGTGCGCATCTGCGCCACGGCGTCCAACGGACCAGAGACGGCGGCCAGAGCTGCGATCTGCGAGACGTTCGAGACGTTCGAGGTGGCATGTGACTGCAGGTTGGTGGCGGCCTTGATGACATCAAGTGGCCCGGCCATCCATCCCACGCGCCAGCCGGTCATGGCGTAGGTCTTCGCCACACCGTTCAGGATGATGACCTTGTCGCCCAGCTCCGGTGCTGCCGTGGCGATCGACGTGAAGACCGCGTCGTCATAGGTCAGGTGCTCGTAAATCTCATCGGTAATAACCCAGAGGTCCTTCGATGCTGCCCAGCGGCCAATCTCTGCAACCTGCTCGGGCGAGTACACCGCACCGGTCGGGTTTGACGGCGAAACAAAGAGCAACACCTTGGACTTCGGGGTTACCGCGGCCTCAAGCTGCTCGATGGTGACCTTGTAACCCTGCTCCGGCCCGGCAAATACCTCAACGGGCACGCCGCCGGCCAAACGGATGGCCTCCGGGTAGGTGGTCCAGTACGGGGCCGGCAGAATGACTTCGTCTCCCGGATCCAGCAGCGTGGCAAACGCGTTGTATACGGCCTGCTTGCCACCATTGGTCACCATCACCTGGGACGCATCAAGCTGGTAACCAGAGTCACGCATGGTTTTTTCGGCAATGGCGGCACGTAGCTCCGGCAGTCCGGCCGCGGGGGAGTAGCGGTGGTACTTGGGGTTACGGGCCGCGGCAACTGCTGCCTCAACGATGTAATCGGGGGTGGGGAAATCCGGCTCACCGGCACCAAAGCCGATGACGGGACGCCCCGCCGCCTTCAGTGCCTTGGCCTTGGCGTCTACGGCCAGAGTTGCGGATTCTGCAATGGACCCGATACGTCGGGAAATGCGTGCCATGTCGTCGCTTCCTGAAGGGATGAGGAAAGGTGGTGGAAATACGTATGGACTCAGCTTAGTCGGCAGCGAGGTGGCAGCGCGATTAATGGTTGTAACAGCCGGGAGTATGAAGGGGCCCGGCGCGGAGTCAGCGACGGAGGCTACTGGCCGATTTCCTTGCCATAGCGCGAGCGATGTAGCTCGTTGGCCGCCGTGAGCGCTGAATCGCGTTCGGGTTGCTGGTTTTTCACCTGGTGCCACTGGAAATAGGCTGCGGACATCAGGAATACCACCGGGGTGATGACAAAGGGAAGGAACAGCACTCCGTCATAGGCGATCATGCCGAATTGGGCCCCGGCGGTGAGCACCAGCAGGCTGGTTCCCACCCACATCAGCAGGTTGGTACTCAGGCGCATGGCCCAGATGATCAGTCCGATGCCCAGGTACCAGGACAGAGGAAGGGCAGATCGGAAGGAGATCACCGACACGCTCGCCGCCAGTAACAATTGCAGGACCATGATCCCGCGCAGTTCCTTGCGTCCGCGCAGAGCCACCCACAGACCGGCGGCGATCAGCAGCGGGACGGCGGCCAATAGCAGATGCGGCAATAGTGCCTCTGCGCTGGAATAGCGGGCGGTGATCCTCAAGATCGCATCAAGCACCGAACCGCCCGCAAAGACAAAAATAACCAGGGCAATGGACTGGCCAGGGCCGAGGGCCTGTGGTTTGGTGGGGAGCATGTACTCAACCTAACAGTGAGTACGAGGCAGTAAAAAAGACCGAGATTTCGTGCTTGAACACCTCGGTTCGACAATCAGCACATTCTTTGAGTAGACTTGTTCCTCGGTGTTGGAAAACATCTGGATCACCAAGTCCGATAAGGATTTTAGTGGTTCACGAGCATCTCGCTCGAAGGGTAGTGGCGCAATTGGTAGCGCAGCGGTCTCCAAAACCGCAGGTTGCAGGTTCGAGTCCTGTCTGCCCTGCGCAGTAGCAATCATCTACGGTTGCTCGGCGAATATTCACGTCACGGTGTGTTGTGGTCAATACGGCTGCAGCACACCGTGGCTGTTTCAAGTGGGATAATCTGAAACGAGGAACCGTGACCGAAACGACTGCGAGCGATTCGCATGGCGCTGGACACAATAAGAAGCCGTCCAAGGCCGGTTTCTTTGCGGGTCTTGCTCTCTTCTTCCGACAGATGATTTCTGAACTGAAGAAGGTCGTCACCCCGACCCGCAGCGAGCTAGTCAACTACACGTTGGTTGTCATCGGCTTCGTGGTGTTGATGATGGTGATCATTTCCGCTCTGGACTTCGTGTTCGGCAACGGATCGATTTTGATCTTCACCAATTCGCCCGAACAGTAACGCGCGAGCATTCGCCCCAAACTTCTGGTGAACCAGTAACAGAAAGCAGGAACCGCAGTGTCCGAGCAGGAACTCGAACCGCAGGCCACCGAGAATCTCGAAGGCCAGGCCGTAGAGGTTGATACCGAAGAGGTGTCGATCGATTCCGTCGTTTCCGAGGACGCCGAGCAGGCTCCCGAGGTTGAAGCAGCCGAGGAAACCCCGGCCGTGGATCCCATCGAAGAATTCCGTACGCAGCTTCGCCGTCAGCCCGGCGACTGGTACGTCATCCACTCTTACGCAGGTTACGAAAACCGCGTCAAGGTCAACCTTGAAACCCGCATCCAGACCCTGGGCATGGACGAATTCATTTATGAAATTCAGGTCCCCATGGAAGAAGTTGTGGAAATCAAGAACACCACACGCAAGATCGTGCGCCGTGTTCGTATCCCCGGCTACGTTCTGGTCCGTATGGAACTGACCGACGCCTCGTGGGGTGCCGTTCGACACACTCCGGGTGTTACCGGCTTCGTGGGCAACGCTCACAACCCGGATCCGCTGCGCCTCGAGGAAGTCTTCTCGATGCTGGCTCACACCATCGTGACCGAAGAAGAAGGCGAGCACTCGAAGGCGGGCCGCGCCCCGATCACCGAGGTCAACGTCGACTTTGAGGTTGGCGAATCCGTCATCGTCAACGACGGTCCGTTTGAAACGCTGCCGGCAACGATCAGCGAGATCAAGCTCGAATCCTCCACGATGGTCGTTCTGGTGTCGATCTTCGAACGTGAGACCCCCGTGACCCTGTCGTTCAGCCAGGTCACCAAGATCGCGTAACATTTAAACTTCGTGCCTATCCCCGGATGCTTTACCGGGGTATGACACGGTTCTGATCGCCGCGCCACGGCGATCAACCCCCCGAGGCACGCTCCTGTGCAACGGGGCCACGCAATAGAAGAAGGACCCGACATGGCCCCCAAGAAAAAGGTCACCGGACTCATCAAGCTGCAGATCCAGGCAGGCGCCGCCAACCCGGCACCGCCGATTGGTCCGGCGCTTGGTCAGCACGGCGTCAACATCATGGAATTCTGCAAGGCGTACAACGCCGCCACCGAGTCGCAGCGCGGCAACGTGGTTCCGGTTGAAATTACTGTCTACGAAGACCGTTCCTTCACCTTCGTCACCAAGACTCCTCCGGCAGCCGAGCTCATCAAAAAGGCTGCAGGCGTCACCAAGGGTTCAGCTACCCCGCACACCGTCAAGGTTGCCAAGCTGACTCAGGCTCAGGCCGAAGAGATCGCCGCTGTGAAGATGGAAGATCTTAACGCCAACGACATCAAGGCTGCAGCCTTGATCATCGCCGGCACCGCCCGCTCGATGGGCATCACCGTAGAAGGCTAATTCCGCCTTTTACACCCGCGTCGCTAGTTTTCTAGTAACGCAACCCCATGACAAAGAAGACGATGTGGAATCATCCGGAATCATCCGGTGCCCCTCATCGCAAGTGGCAGGGTCCAGCGCGATCCAATGATGACCACGACTGCATAAGGAGAAAAAGCAGATGGCAAAGCGCAGTAAAGCATTCGTAGCCGCCGCGGCTAAGATCGAAGAAGACAAGTTCTACGCTCCGGCCGAGGCAGTTGCCCTGGCCAAGGAGATCGCCTTCTCGAAGGCTGACGAGACCGTTGAGGTTGCATTCCGCCTCAGCGTTGATCCCCGCAAGGCCGATCAGATGGTTCGCGGTACCGTAATCCTTCCGCACGGCACCGGCAAGACCGCCCGCGTGGTTGTCTTCGCAAACGGCGAAAAGGCAGAAGCTGCAATCGCAGCCGGCGCCGACTTCGTTGGCTCGGACGACCTGATCGCTAAGATCGCTGGCGGCTGGACCGACTTCGACGCAGCAGTTGCTACCCCTGACCTCATGGGCAAGGTTGGCCGTTTGGGTAAGGTCTTGGGTCCTCGTAACCTGATGCCGAACCCGAAGACCGGTACCGTGACCATGGATGTCGCCAAGGCCGTCAACGAGATCAAGGGTGGCAAGATCGACTTCCGCGTCGACAAACACTCGAACCTGCACTTCATCATCGGCAAGGTTTCTTTCGATGCTCAGAAGCTCGCAGAGAACTACGCAGCAGCACTGGACGAGGTGCTTCGTTTGAAGCCTTCCTCTTCCAAGGGCCGCTACATCTCCAAGGCTACCGTTGCTTCCACCTTCGGCCCGGGCATCCCGGTCGATTCGAACGTAACCCGCGTTCTTTCCGAGGCATAATAACGCCTCATCGTTTCGAACCCGGTACCAACCTCCTTTTGGGGGATTGGTACCGGGTTCGGTCGTTTAACCACCGAATCGGAGTCAATTCGCGGGTCCTGACTCGTGTGCCCGACATGTCCCACGCGTTCGCTGGCCGTATCCCTTAGCCCGGCTGGTTCGCCGGCTGGTTGCGCACCACCACGAGCTACACGTTCCGTTGCTGTAGCGCTCCAAGTAGCTCCATGAGGCACTGCTACCGCCCATAGCCTCCACCGTGCGTCCGCCTCCACGGTGCATCGTGCCAATGCACCGCCTAACGTCGCACCGTGACGCTGAGCGTTGGCCATCGGCGCCTCGCAGGTCGGCCATGCTGGCGGTGGACCTGCGAATTCCAGTGAGACCTAACTCGAATCTAAAGCAGCGGGCTGATTGGGCGCTCGGCCGTGCTGGTCATGACCAAACCTCGGAACGAGGTCAGCGGTCGTGAGATTCCTAGCCCTGGCAGGTTCCTTCAGGACGTGATCGTCGTGAATCTGAGCTGGCCAGCGGTCTCGTATCGGCCAGTGCCAGCCACGGCGAAGATCTTCATCGGCCGTCACGGACCACCTACGTGCCGGCGCCCTAGAATGGCGGGGTTGACCTGTTGGTTCGAAGTATCACCAGGGGCGGCACAATTTCCCGAAAGACTTCCTGAATAGCCCGTGCGCTCGCTTGGTGCCGGGGGAGTGGTGAGGCTTCGAGAAGCCTCGCCTTTGGATAGTCGCAACGGCGTGTGGCTTCTTCCCTGTCATCGATGTCCATGCTTTCCGCCGAGGTGATTGTGCGTATGCCCTTGAATGATAGAGTTGATTCGTCACGATTTGATCGTGACGGGTGATTCGTTCACCATGTGCTCCATGGCGGAGACCCCAAGCCCCGCCCCGAGCACATTACCGCAGCAATGCGTTCCCCCAAGTTGCATTGCTGCACAGGTAGGCTCCTCCCTTCCGCTATCCCCCAAGTTGCGGAACCCGAGGGGCCTACCGCTTTTAACAATTAGGTCCGTGAGGGGTAACGCGGAACACCTCTCACCGATTTGTTCCGTCGCTGGCACACTGCTAGGCTTGTGAATACCGAAGACCGTCGGTCGAGAATTACTGCTTATGCGGTGAGACTCTGAAAGTCCCACAAAGGACGACCTGCGCAGGTGAACGAAGTGAATTTCTCGCAAGTATTTGCGTGCTTTCCGCCCCGTGCATCTGCATGGGGCGTTTTTTATGTCAGTACTCCTGGCCGGGCTGGATCGACTGGTTATCAGATCTATACCCCGGAAGGAGTGTTATGGCAACGCCGACTAAGGTTTCCGCAGTAGAGGAAATCACCGCCGACTTCAAGGAGTCGACCGCCGCTGTCCTGACCGAATACCGTGGGCTTACTGTTGCGCAGCTCAAGCAGCTTCGCCGCTCACTTGGTGCAGATACCAAGTACGCGGTTGTGAAGAACACCTTGACTGGTCTCGCAGCAAAGGAAGCCGGCATCGAAGCATTCGAAGGCCAGCTTGCTGGCCCGACTGCAATCGCCTTTATTAAGGGCGACGCAGTTGCTGCCGCTAAGAGCCTCACGGATTTCGCTAAGGACAACAAGCAGCTCATCATCAAGACCGGTTACTTCGAGGGCAAGGCCCTTGACGCAACCGAGGTTGCCGCCCTGGCTGCCCTTGAATCCCGTGAGTTCCAGCTGGCACGTGTTGCCGGTGTGCTGCAGGCTCCGGCATCCGCCGCTGTCCGCACCATCGAAGCACTGCGCGTCAAGCTCGAAGAAGCAAACGGTGGCGCTGCTGAAGCACCTGCCGAGGCCGAGGCACCTGCTGCCGAAGCCGCCACCGAAGAAGCCTAAGCTTTCTTCAACCCCTCACTCAAGTAACTTGCGGCGCGTAAGTGCCGCCGACGGAAAGGCTGCCCATCATGGCTAAGCTGTCCACCGAAGAGCTCTTGGAAGCCTTCAAGGAAATGACCATCATCGAACTCTCCGAGTTCGTAAAGACCTTCGAGGAGACCTTCGACGTCTCCGCAGCTGCTGTTGCAGTTGCCGGCCCGGCCGCTGGTGCCGCTGAAGCCGAAGAGCAGACTGAATTCGACGTTATCCTCGAAGCAGCCGGCGACAAGAAGATCGCAGTTATCAAGGAAGTTCGCGCCCTGACTTCGTTGGGTCTGAAGGAAGCCAAGGAGGTCGTTGATTCGGCTCCTAAGGCTGTCCTGGAAGGCGCCACCAAGGAAGCCGCAGAGAAGGCAAAGGAAGCCCTCGAGGCTGCCGGCGCTACCGTTACTGTCAAGTAACTCTTCGCTTCTTAGCCGCTGGCCCGCAAAACCGTTTGGTTTTGCGGGCCAGCGGTCTTTTAACTTTGATTTCAAACCTGTGATTTGCTGTGTGTTTCATGACTTATCGCCTCCCGACTGAACTTAACCAATGTTCCTTGCTATCGTAGATAACGGATAGATAACGAACGCGAAAATGGTTAGGGTCAATGCATGGCGGGAAATGGCACGGCGGTACTTGAAGCCGTACATGAAACCGACCGGATCTCAAACCCGGTAGATCACCCAGTTGTCGCCAAGAAGGCGCCGCGGCTGGGGCTACTTGATGCGTTACGTTTTGCAGCAGCATTGTTGGTGCTCCTTTTCCACTACACCGCATGGCACCACGGATATTGGGGGACCCCCGAGGCCAAGGATGCATGGCCGGTACTATCGAGAATCAGCGTGTATGGGAACATGGGCGTCCAGCTCTTTTTCATTATCAGCGGATTCGTCATCCTGCTCTCCGCCTACGGTAAGGGTGCCGGAAGATTCGTGGGATCCCGTATAGGTCGTCTATATCCTGCCTATTGGGTAGCGGTGCTGGCCACTGGATATCTGGTAATAGTCATGTGGCCGCAGGTGGGTGCGGGGCTAGGGGTGAAAGAACTGCTGGCCAACCTGACCATGTTCCACCCAGCCATGGAGCTGCGACATATTGACGGCGTTTACTGGACGCTCTGGGTGGAAATGCGTTTCTATCTGCTCATTCTCGTTCTTATGGTTCTGCGCCTGTTGACCATTCGTGGGATCACCATTCTTGCCGCTACCTGGTCAGTCCTTGGACTGGCAGCCCATCTCGGCGGTAATGCCCAGGTCGCAACGGACCTGATGAGTGACTACGCGCCGCTGTTTTGTGGCGGAATCCTGATCTTCCTCATCTACCGATTCGGTCACAGCATTCTTCGCTGGTCCCTGCTGGTCATGAACGTCGGGATCGCCGCCTATTTCACTGGATTGAAGGGCCCAGTAGAGGCCATGGAACTGGTCGGATACGACATTCCTGCGTGGAACTACTGGGTCATTGTGGTGGGGTTGTTCACCGTCATCGCACTTCTGACACTGAGCCCACTACGCAACATCCAGTGGAAGTTTCTGGCGCTCTTGGGCTCCCTTACCTACCCCGTCTACCTCCTGCACCAGGTATGGGGATGGTGGCTGATTGACCATTTGAATCCGGTACTCGGAAAGTACGTCACGCTCCCGCTGGTGATCGCTACGGTATTTGCTGCCGCGTACCTGATTCAACGCTTCATCGAACGTCCACTGGCTAAACCACTTGCAACGGCCACCACCAACGCGCTGAGCCGTGTTGGATCGAAAATCAGGGATCTGAAGAAATCTAACGAGCCGGTTCTGGGTCGCTAATATCTGCCAGGGTTGCCTTCAATGCGTGGATCAACTTCGTTGAATCCACGAATGCTGAGTGGCCATGGGCGCCGGCGCCGAGGCAGATTTGACCGCCGTCGATGCCTAGATCTGCATAAACGGGCCACTGCGTTGTTGAGCCCAGCGGCGTGATGGTGCCGCGTTCATACCCTGTGGCCGTGTACGCGACGTCGGCGTGTGGCAGGGACAACTTATTGACCCCCAGCAGCGCGCGAAGTTTGGGCCACGAGATCACGCGGTCACCGGGAATCAGGACAAAGAGAAAACTGCCGTCCTTGTGTTTTACGACCAAGGATTTCACGATCTTTTCAGGAAGAATCCCCAAGAGAGCCGCAGCCTCCGTGAGACTCGAAGCCGGGCCCCGAGTCACCACCTCGATGTCAAGACCGCGCTGTGCGGCATCGAGTTTCATGCGTTCGACCCCAGGCGGCAAGATGATGTCCATGGCGATTAGGCCCCAAATCTCACGTGCGAAATACCGTCAGCATTGTGCCCATTGGTGCCCGCCGCGGCGTGGACCCGTAATGGGTGGCGTGGCCGGGAATCTCGTGCACAGATTCCGATAGCGGGGGATAGGGCAGCTCTAGGTGCATGAGAAATTGCCGTGTTGTCTCTGGATAAGTACACGTTCAGATACTCACTTTCTGGGAACACGCGAGGCCAAGTTGAGTGTTTCTAGGCTAGTGCCTCTGGTCTGCACCAGCACCCCCCACAAACTTGCGCGTGATGTAAATCTCAGCAAAAACTGGGCCTGGGCTGCTGGGTTGCATGCCGGACGGTAGACATGGTAGGTCCGATGGTGTAACGTTGAGATTTGCGTCTTCTCTTTTCATCTCCGGCCTTCATATAGCGGTAGGCCTGCTCAGCGGTGCTGTGAACAGTGAAACTCTTCGCAGAGAGACGACGCCGGAAACCTGACGGTCTGTGGAAGGATCCATCTTGGTCGCCTCGAGCACCTCTAACAACCAAACCGCTAGTTCGGCCCGCACCGCGGAATATGCTGGCCGACTTTCTTTTGCAAAGATTCACGAACCACTGGACGTTCCAAACCTCTTGGCGCTGCAGACCGAGAGCTTTGATTGGCTCATCGGCAATGAGCGCTGGAAGAACCGTCTGGCCTACGCCCAGACCATTGGTGACACCAGTGTAGCCAGCACTTCGGGCCTTGCCGAGATCTTTGAAGAGATCTCCCCCATTGAAGACTTCCAGGAGACTATGTCCCTGAGCTTCTCTGAGCCTGAATTTGCTGACCCGAAGTACACCATGGCCGAGTGCAAGGACCGCGACGCTACGTACGCGGCTCCGTTGTACGTTAAGGCCGAGTTCATGAACAACAACACGGGCGAAATCAAGCAGCAGACCGTGTTCATGGGCGACTTCCCGCTGATGACCGACAAGGGCACCTTCATCATCAACGGCACCGAGCGTGTCGTGGTGTCCCAGCTCGTTCGTTCCCCGGGCGCTTACTTCGAGCGCACCCCAGACAAGACCAGTGACAAGGACATCTTCACCGCGAAGATCATCCCGTCGCGTGGTGCTTGGTTTGAACTTGAAATCGACAAGCGTGATCAGGTCGGCGTTCGCCTTGACCGTAAGCGCAAGCAGTCGGTTACGGTTCTGCTCAAGGCTCTTGGCTGGACCGAAGGTCGCATCCTCGAGGAGTTCGGACAGTACGACTCGATCCGCGCCACCCTTGAGAAGGACACCACCGATACCCAGGAAGAAGCCCTCCTGGATATCTACCGCAAGCTTCGCCCGGGCGAGCCGCCGACGGTCGATGCTGCTCAGGCGTTGCTCAAGAACCTCTACTTCGAGGCCAAGCGCTACGACCTGGCAAAGGTTGGTCGTTACAAGATCAACCGCAAGCTCGGTGTTGACACCCCGCTGAACAGCCCCGACGCATCGGTCCTGAACATCGACGACATTGTTGCGATGATCAAGTTCCTTGTCGCGCTGCACGCCGGCGAGAAGAACACCCCGGGTATCCGCGACGGCAAGCCTGTCGCTTTGACCGTGAGTGTCGATGACATCGACCACTTCGGCAACCGTCGCATCCGCGCCGTTGGCGAATTGATCGAGAACCAGGTCCGTACGGGTCTTTCCCGCATGGAGCGTGTTGTGCGTGAACGCATGACCACCCAGGACGTCGAGGCCATCACTCCGCAGACGCTGATCAACATCCGTCCGGTTGTTGCGGCGATCAAGGAGTTCTTCGGTACCTCCCAGCTCTCGCAGTTCATGGACCAGAACAACCCGCTCGCCGGTCTGACGCACAAGCGTCGTCTTTCCGCGCTGGGCCCGGGTGGTCTGTCCCGTGACCGTGCAGGCATGGAAGTTCGAGACGTTCACCCGTCCCACTACGGACGTATGTGCCCGATTGAAACCCCTGAAGGCCCGAACATTGGTCTGATCGGTTCGTTGGCTACCTACGGTCGCATCAACGCCTTCGGCTTCATCGAAACTCCGTACCGCCAGGTCGTTGATGGTCGGGTCACCGGTCAGATCGATTACCTGACCGCTGACGACGAGCTTGACCACTTCATCGCACAGGCCAACGCGCCGTTGAGCGAAGATGGTCACTTCATCGAAGACGGCGTACTCGTTCGTGAAAAGGGTGGTGGCGGCGAGCCCGTCATCGTTGAGCCCAACGAGATCGCCTACATGGACGTTTCCCCGCGCCAGATGGTGTCTGTGGCAACCGCCCTGATTCCGTTCCTCGAGCACGACGATGCTAACCGCGCACTCATGGGTGCCAACATGCAGCGTCAGGCTGTGCCGTTGCTGGCCTCTGAGTCCCCATTCGTGGGTACCGGTATGGAGAAGTTCGCGGCTGTTGACGCCGGCGACTCGGTTATCGCATCCACCGGAGGCGTTGTCTCCGAGGTGTCGGCTGACCTCGTCACCGTCATGAACGATGATGGCACCGAATCGGCCTACCCGATCATGAAGTTTGCGCGCTCTAACCAGGGCAACGCATACAACCAGCGCGTGATGGTTTCCGAAGGCGACCGAGTTGACTACAACTCGATCATCGCCGATGGTCCCTCCACCGACAAGGGCGAGCTCGCCCTGGGTAAGAACCTGTTGGTTGCCTTCATGTCTTGGCAGGGTCACAACTTCGAGGATGCGATCATCCTCTCCCAGCGCATGGTCTCCGACGATGTGCTGACCTCGATTCACATCGAAGAGCACGAAGTTGATGCCCGCGACACCAAGCTTGGTGCCGAGGAAATCACCCGCGACATCCCGAACGTATCCGAAGAGATCCTGGCGCAGCTCGACGAGCGCGGCATCATCCACATCGGTGCCGAGGTTGAAGCTGGCGACATCCTCGTTGGCCGTGTCACGCCTAAGGGCGAGACCGAGCTGACTCCGGAAGAGCGCCTGCTGCGCGCCATCTTCGGTGAGAAGTCCCGCGAAGTGCGTGACACCTCCTTGAAGGTGCCGCACGGCGAGTCCGGCGTGGTCATTGGTGTTCGCATCTTCGATCGCGACAACGACGATGACCTGCCTCCGGGCGTGAACCAGCTGGTTCGCGTTTACGTGGCCCAGAAGCGCAAGATCACCAATGGTGACAAGCTCGCTGGCCGTCACGGTAACAAGGGCGTCATTTCCAAGATCCTGCCGATCGAAGATATGCCGTTCCTGGAAGATGGAACTCCGGTTGACATCGTCCTGAACCCCTTGGGTGTTCCGGGTCGAATGAACGTCGGCCAGGTTCTGGAAATCCACCTCGGTTGGGCAGCCAAGCAGGGTTGGAAGATCGAGGGCGAACCGGCTTGGGTGAAGAACCTGCCGGATCTACCGCGCGAATCTCCTTCCACGCTGGTCTCCTCCCCGGTATTCGATGGCGCGTCGGAAGACGAAGTCCGCGGCCTGTTGGATCACACCAACGTGACCCGCGACGGCGTTCGTCTGATCGGCAACTCCGGTAAGGCTCGTCTGTTTGACGGCCGCTCCGGTCAGCCTTTCCCGGATCCGGTATCCGTTGGTTACATGTACATCTTGAAGCTTCACCACCTGGTGGACGACAAGATCCACGCACGCTCGACCGGTCCGTACTCCATGATCACGCAGCAGCCGCTGGGTGGTAAGGCACAGTTCGGTGGCCAGCGCTTTGGTGAGATGGAAGTGTGGGCCCTGGAGGCCTACGGTGCCGCTTACACCTTGCAGGAACTGCTCACGATTAAGTCGGATGATATTCACGGTCGCGTGAAGGTCTACGAAGCAATCGTCAAGGGCGAGAACATCCCGGAACCTGGCGTTCCGGAATCGTTCAAGGTTCTGATCAAGGAAATGCAGTCGTTGTGCTTGAACGTCGAGGTCCTCGGAACCGACGGTCAGACCATCGAAATGCGAGACTCGGACGAAGAAGTCTTCCGGGCAGCGGAAGAACTCGGTATCGACCTTTCCCGGTCGGAACCGAACTCCGTCGAAGAGGTTTAGTTCCAATATGTGCCTTGTGGTTGGGGGAGCGGTGACGGTGGCAACACCAGCGCAGCGCTCCTCCGGCCGCCAAGACACGATTGCGGAGCTGGATATCTTCCAGACCCACGGTGAGCGTTGAACCTACGGGTTCAACGAACACCTCACCAATTTAGACTTCAGAGAACTTAGAAGAGAGATAAGGACCATATGTCCAGCGAATCCTCATTCGGACTCATGCGCATCGGCCTGGCAACAGCGGAAGAGATCCGCGGGTGGAGCTACGGCGAGGTAAAGAAGCCCGAAACCATCAACTACCGCACCCTAAAGCCGGAAAAGGACGGTCTTTTCTGCGAAAAGATCTTCGGTCCGACTCGTGACTGGGAATGTAACTGCGGTAAGTACAAGCGCGTGCGTTTCAAGGGCATCATTTGCGAACGCTGTGGCGTCGAAGTTACCCGTGCCAAGGTACGACGCGAACGCATGGGCCACATCGAGCTTGCCGCTCCCGTGACCCACATCTGGTACTTCAAGGGCGTTCCCTCGCGCTTGGGTTACCTGCTTGACCTGGCACCGAAGGATCTTGAAAAGATCATTTACTTCGCTGCCTACATGGTCACTTCCGTTGATGAAGAGCGCCGTCACGCAGAACTGCCGAACCTCCAGGCCCAGCACGATCTGGAACGCAAGCAGCTCGTTGACACCCGCGACTCCGACATTGCCGCGATTGCCCGTGAACTCGAGGACCAGCTTGCTGGCCTCGAGGCCGCAGGTGCCAAGGCAGCGGAAAAGAAGAAGACCCGCGACCTGGCCGATAAGACGATGGCTCAGGTGCGTAAGCGCGCCGACGCCGACATCGAACGCCTTGACCAGGTCTGGGACCGCTTCAAGAACCTCAAGGTCGCTGACCTTGAGGGAGACGAAGGCCTGTTCCGTTCGCTGCGCGAACGTTACGGACTGTACTTCGAGGGCTCCATGGGCGCCGAAGCCATCAAGAAGCGCCTTCAGGGCTTCGACATGGAAGCAGAAGCCGAGATCCTGCGCGACATCATTGAGAACGGTAAGGGCCAGCGCAAGACGCGTGCCCTGAAGCGCCTCAAGGTTGTTAACGCGTTCCTGACCACGACCAACTCCCCGTTGGGCATGGTCTTGGATGCCGTTCCAGTGATCCCGCCGGAACTGCGCCCGATGGTTCAGCTCGACGGTGGCCGCTTTGCGACCTCCGACCTCAACGACCTGTACCGTCGCGTCATCAACCGCAACAACCGCCTCAAGCGCTTGTTGGACTTGGGCGCGCCGGAAATCATCGTGAACAACGAAAAGCGCATGCTGCAGGAAGCTGTTGACTCGCTCTTCGATAACGGTCGTCGTGGCCGTCCGGTAACCGGTCCGGGTAACCGTCCATTGAAGTCCCTGAGCGACATGCTCAAGGGCAAGCAGGGACGATTCCGCCAGAACCTCCTCGGCAAGCGTGTTGACTACTCGGGCCGTTCGGTCATCGTGGTTGGTCCGCAGCTGAAGCTGCACCAGTGTGGTCTGCCTAAGCAGATGGCTCTGGAGCTCTTCAAGCCGTTCGTGATGAAGCGCTTGGTTGACCTCAACCACGCACAGAACATCAAGAGCGCTAAGCGCATGGTCGAGCGTTACCGCCCGCAGGTTTGGGATGTTCTCGAAGAGATCATCACCGAGCACCCCGTGTTGCTTAACCGTGCACCTACCCTGCACCGTTTGGGCATCCAGGCGTTCGAACCTCAGCTGGTTGAAGGTAAGGCCCTTCAGCTGCACCCGTTGGTTTGTGCCGCTTTCAACGCTGACTTCGACGGTGACCAGATGGCAGTTCACCTGCCGCTGAGCCCCGAAGCTCAGGCCGAGGCCCGAATCTTGATGCTCTCGAGCAACAACATTCTGAAGCCTTCGGATGGTCGCCCGGTTGCTCTGCCTTCACAGGATATGATCATCGGTCTGCACCACTTGACCACTAAGCGTCTGGACGAGACGGGCGCCGGTCGTGCGTTCACCACTCCGTCCGAGGCCTTCATGGCCATGGATCGCGGAGAACTCCACCTGAACGCACCGGTTAAGATCCGCGTCTCGGGCTTTGTCCCGTCCGAGGATCAGCCGGCACCGGAAGGTTGGGTAGCGGGCGAAGAAGCTATCATCCCGACGTCGCTCGGACAGGTGCTCTTCAACGACACCCTTCCGGCCGATTACCCGTGGGTTGAGCGCGTTGCAGGCAAGGATGCTCTCTCTGAGATCGTCAACGACTTGGCAGAGCGCTACCCGAAGGTTGTTACGGCGGCAACGCTGGATAACCTGAAGGATGCGGGCTTCAAGTGGGCGACCTTCTCGGGCGTCACCGTTGCCATTTCCGACATCACCTCGAACATGGACAAGGCTTCAATCCTTGCTCCGTACGAGGAGAAGGCACGTCGTGTGCAGTCGCAGTTCGACAAGGGGCTGATCGCCGACACCGAGCGTCGTCAGGACCTTATCGATATCTGGACCAAGGCCACCGATGAGGTAGCCGAGGCCATGAAGAACGGCATGGAAGAGCTGAACACCATTAACCGAATGGTGACCTCAAAGGCTCGTGGTAACTGGCTGCAGCTGCGCCAGATTGCCGGTATCCGTGGTCTGGTGTCTAACCCTAAGGGTGAGATCATCCCGCGTCCGATCAAGTCTTCCTACCGTGAAGGCCTGTCCGTTCTCGAGTACTTCATCGCGACTCACGGTGCCCGTAAGGGCCTGGCTGATACCGCGCTGAAGACCGCCAACTCGGGTTACTTGACCCGTCGTCTGGTGGACGTCTCGCAGGATGTCATCGTTCGCGAACAGGACTGTGGTACTAACCGCGGTCTGACCGTGCCGATTGCTTACACCGACGAAATCGGTACCGTGCGTATGCACGAAACCGTTGAGAACTCGGCGTACACCCGCACCTTGGCCACTGACGTGACCGATGCTTCGGGCACCGTGTTGGCAGAGGGTGGATCCGACGTGGGCGACGTGCTCATCGACGAACTGTTCGCAGCCGGCGTCACCGAGATCAAGGTTCGCTCCGTGCTGACCTGTGAATCGGCCGTTGGAACCTGTGCACTTTGCTACGGTCGTTCCTTGGCCAGCGGCAAGACCGTTGACATCGGTGAGGCAGTGGGCATTATTGCCGCACAGTCCATTGGTGAGCCCGGTACCCAGCTGACCATGCGTACCTTCCACACCGGTGGTGCTGCTTCCGCGGAAGATATCACCCAGGGTCTGCCCCGTATCCAGGAGCTCTTCGAGGCACGTACACCTAAGGGTGTTGCCCCGATCTCCGAGGTTGCGGGTCGTGTCACGATCGAGGACAGCGAAAAGCAGCTCCGCATCGTGATCACCCCGGACAACGGCGACGAAGAAATCGCTTACCCGATTTTGCGTCGTGCACGTCTGTTGGTTGTTGAGGGCGAGTCCGTCATCGTTGGCCAGCAGCTGGTCGCCGGTGCGATTGACCCGAAGCAGGTACTGCGAGTTCTTGGCCCGCGAGAGGCACAGAAGTTCCTCGTCCGCGAAGTCCAGGAAGTGTACCAATCCCAGGGTGTTGGCATTCACGATAAGCACGTGGAAGTCATCGTTCGCCAGATGCTTCGCCGCATCACCGTCATCGAGTCGGGCGAAACCGACTTGCTGCCGGGCGAGCTTGCTGACAAGGCACGCTTCCAGTCGGCCAACCGCAAGGCTGTTTCCGAAGGTAAGCGTCCGGCTTCAGGTCGTGACGAATTGATGGGTATTACCAAGGCTTCCTTGGCTACCGATTCATGGCTCTCGGCTGCTTCCTTCCAGGAGACCACGCGTGTCCTGACTCAGGCTGCAATGGAAGGCAAGTCCGATCCATTGCTCGGCCTGAAGGAAAACGTGATCATCGGTAAGCTGATCCCGGCCGGTACCGGCCTTGATCGCTACACCCAGGTCAACGTGGAACCGACCGAGGCAGCGAAGGCTTCGCTGTTCACCGGTCAGTCCGCCTTCTCCACCGGCATGGACTACGAAGGTTTGGAGCCGGGCCTCAGCCCGGAATTTCACGCCATCGCCATGGATGACTACGATCTCGGCAACGATTTCCGCTAAGGCGTAACTCTTCTCCCCGGCTTGACCGGGGAGAAGACCGCGTAACAAGATCGGCCCGTGCAGCGTCTCGCAACCTCGAAAGAGGAATGCGGGAAACGCGGCACGGGCCGATCTTTTTTGTGCTCGTAATGTGGTGGCTGCGTACGGAAGAGCCGAACACGCAGTATGAACCAAAAATCCAGCACCCATGTCGACGGACGATCACTCACTGATACTGGGTGATTGCTCATCTAAGGAATCGATTGAACTAAGAGTCGCCGTTGATATCAAAGGGGCGCCAATGCCCATGATTTCAGGGCGTTCACGGCGGATGGATGCTTAAGTTTCTAGTAGATAAGTTGTCTAGATGAAGTCCGCTGGGAGGCTATGTTCCGATGCCTTAGGACACGTGGATGGAGTCACTTTGAGGGTGAAAGAACCAATTGCGTCTGAGTCGTTGTTCGGGGTCAAGGACCTTGTCTTGTAGAACATAAGGGATCGACTTGAGCACGACAATCTTGAAGTGTCCGGCGTGGAAGGATGCATGGCAGATCGGACACAATAGGGCCCCATTGGACAAATCTGTCTTGCCGCCGAGGTACCAAGGTTGGATATGGTTCGCTTCGCAACGGTGTGCGGCCATGGTGCAACCTGGGTTGATGCATCCGCGGTCCCGAAGTGCCATGGCCCGGCGTTGCGCCCGACTGAAGAAACGCTGGGTTCGGCCCAGATCCAAGGGCTGCGATTCGGTCCCGAGCACCGCGGGGAGAACGTTGGCGACGCAGGCCAGCCGTCGAGCGTAGCCAGCAGACACCAGATGTCCGTGATTGGAGATTCCCGGATCGTTGAGCTTGCCAATCAGCGAATCCCACGAAATGGTCACGACCAAATCGATATTGGGTTTCATAGGGAGATTTCCCGTGGGATCCGGATCTCGGTTCATGGTGCAACGAATGGCGTCAAAGAATGCCTGAAGTAAGTTCCTGGCCTTGGAACGCGATCGAGCCGCAGCCAACGTCTCACCGGGAAGCATCGGGATCTGGGTACCTTGAATATCGGCCGGTGGCACCTGACCCAGATCGGAGAACTCGGCACGGGGTCGCTCATCCATCGGCATATCTGGGCTTACTGCCCAAGCTGGGATGATATTCGGTTCGGGGGAGAGCTGGGGGGAACTGTCCATCCCCGGAAGCGCCGGCTGCTCGAGTGCTTCTTGGGCTTCGGATGTGCTTCCGGATTTGGACCGCGGGTTGCTTAGCTCGTCAGAGAATGTTGTGAGTAATTCGTGACCGGATGTCCCAGTGCATAGTTCCCAGATGAACCCGTGGGGTCGCTTGCCTTTGAACTCTAGGCCAAAATGGTCCTCCATCTGTTTCTCGGAGCGTTCGAGGGCAGTGTCGTCGAGCTGCGAAGAAATGAGCTTGAGCAACTGTCCGGTGCCGCTCTGATTCCGTGAAGTCAGGGAATCGGCCACCTGTTTTTCAATGCGTTCCGCTGTCGAGTCAGGGTCCTGCTGGGCATCGATGCCCGGTTGCAGGGCTAGGAGCCGCCGAGCGGTACCTGCGGCTTCCAGCGGATCGGCCGTGCCGTCGTTGAATACCCTTCCGAGTTCCTTATAACGAGGGGAAATGAGTGCACCGTTAAAGCCTGCGTGTGGAAGAAGAAGGTCTCGGGTTAGAAGTCGTTTTTTGGCCGCCGTGTATGAGAGGTGCAAGCGGTCTTTGAGTAGATCGTGCGAATCTCGGAAAAGCATCTTTGTGCTGGGGGAGTGGTAGTGGTCCGTGGGCAGAGTTGAGGCACCACCGATGAAATTTTCTAGATGGTTATGGAGCTCAATAAGTTCGCTTAGAGGTTCCTGGGTCATAGTGTGAGCATTGGTATCGTCTACCTTGCCGGCAGCAACAATCTGGGCACGTCCAGTGGTCCTCGATAAATCTTCGGCAAGCATTGCTAGAAGTAGCGACCGCACGGCCGAACTTCCAAGTTCGGCGGCGATATCATCAACTAACCGCTTGAGGACTGGATTCAGTAAGGCAAGCAGACGCAGCTTGTCGTCCACAGGTACCTCGGAGATAGACTCATCCGGGGTCTCTATGGACGGTGCCAAGACTTGCTGTAATTCAGCCAGCCCGGCAGTGGTGAGTGCCGCCATGGAATTCATAAACCCAGCGTGACCCCATAAGGGACTTCGCCCAGAAGCATGCCGCGGGATGGTGGATAACTTTTCACGCAGGAGAACCGCCCAGAAGGTGAGCCACGTATGAACTCGTGCCGAACGATGCGAGGCGCGGATGCCAAAATTAAGTGACCTGCCCTTCATCAAGAAGCACCACTGATTCGCCAATGCAGGTAAAAGTGCCTAAATCCCGGTAAATCTCGTGGATTCGTTCACTAGATGGTCGGAAGGTGCGAATGCACCGGGAGGCCAAGGCCGTCAACCCGTCCAGATCCGCGCGAAGGCCGTGCTAAGCTAGTGGTAATTGTTTTTCATGTGTGGCAAATGGACACGGTCCGGGTTGCGGGTAGGTTGCGCAACAGATGCCACACTTTCGCACGCCTAGAGCATTTTCGTTCCGGTGTTCGGTAAAGCAAGCAGCTAGCTCCATAATCTGGCACTTTAGAGTCCGATTGTGGTGCCGACAAACTTAGACAATGGAAGGACACGAAAGTGCCTACTATTCAGCAGCTGGTCCGTAAGGGCCGCTCGCCGAAGGTCAAAAAGACCAAGGCCCCAGCCCTTAAGGGCAACCCGATGCGTCGTGGCGTTTGCACCCGTGTGTACACCACGACCCCGAAGAAGCCTAACTCCGCACTTCGTAAGGTCGCACGTGTGCGCCTTGCCGGTGGCGTTGAAGTTACCGCTTACATTCCTGGTGTTGGTCACAACCTTCAGGAACACTCCATCGTGCTCGTTCGCGGTGGTCGTGTGAAGGACCTTCCGGGTGTGCGCTACAAGATCGTACGTGGTGCCCTCGATACCCAGGGTGTGAAGAACCGTAAGCAAGCTCGCTCGCGCTACGGTGCCAAGAAGGAAGGTAAGTAATGCCTCGTAAGGGTCCGGCGCCCGCGCGCCCACTCGTTTCGGATCCGGTACACGGTTCCCCGCTTGTTACCCAGCTGATCAATAAGGTTTTGGTCGATGGTAAGAAGTCCACAGCCGAGCGTATCGTTTACGGTGCACTCGCAGGTGTTGCAGCCAAGAACGCTGCTGACCCGGTGGTTACCTTGAAGAAGGCCATGGATAACATCCGCCCGGCCCTCGAAGTTCGTTCCCGCCGTGTTGGTGGCGCAACTTACCAGGTTCCCGTTGAGGTCAAGCCCGGTCGTTCGACCGCTCTTGCACTTCGCTGGCTCGTTGGTTACTCGAAGGCTCGCCGCGAGAAGACCATGATCGAGCGTCTCATGAACGAGATCCTCGACGCTTCCAACGGTCTTGGCGCTGCTGTAAAGCGTCGCGAAGATACCCACAAGATGGCAGAGTCCAACAAGGCCTTCGCCCACTACCGCTGGTAAAAAGCGTTCTGTTTCGCTGGTGGAATTGATCTTTGATCGGTTCCACCAGCGTTTCGGGCATCACCGACTTAGGGAGACATTGTGGCACAGGAAGTGCTTACCGACCTTAATAAGGTCCGCAATATCGGCATCATGGCTCACATCGACGCCGGTAAGACCACTACTACGGAACGCATCCTGTTCTACACGGGTGTGAACCACAAGCTCGGCGAGACGCACGATGGTGCCTCGACGACTGACTGGATGGAGCAGGAAAAGGAGCGCGGCATTACTATCACGTCTGCCGCCGTGACCTGCTTCTGGAACAAAAACCAGATCAACATCATTGACACCCCGGGCCACGTTGACTTCACCGTTGAGGTTGAGCGCTCACTGCGCGTCCTCGATGGTGCAGTTGCTGTGTTCGATGGCAAGGAAGGCGTGGAGCCGCAGTCTGAGACTGTTTGGCGCCAGGCTGACAAGTACAACGTTCCGCGTATCTGCTTCGTCAACAAGATGGACAAGATGGGTGCAGACTTCTACTTCACCGTCGACACCATCATCAAGCGCCTTGGTGCTAAGCCGTTGGTTATGCAGCTTCCGATCGGTTCCGAGTCCGACTTCGTCGGCGTCGTTGACCTTCTGACCATGAAGGCACTCGTTTGGGAAGGCGACGCCAAGGGCGACGTCACCATGGGTGCAGCATACGATACTCGCGAAATTCCGGCAGACATGCTGGAAAAGGCCGAGGAATACCGCGCCAAGCTGGTAGAGGACGTTGCCGAGGGCTCTGACGAGCTCATGGAGAAGTTCCTCGAAGGCGAAGAGATCAGCGTTGCTGAGCTCAAGGCCGGCATTCGTAAGATGGTTGTTAACTCCGAGATCTACCCGGTCTTCTGTGGTTCTGCTTTCAAGAACCGTGGCGTTCAGCCGATGCTGGATGCTGTTATCGACTTCCTGCCGAATCCTATGGATGTTGGCGCGACGATCGGTACCGATCCGAAGAACGAAGAGATCGAGATTCGCCGCGAGCCGAACGAGACTGAGCCGTTCTCGGCTCTGGCCTTCAAGATCGCAACTCACCCGTTCTTCGGTCAGTTGAACTTCATCCGCGTGTACTCCGGTAAGGCAACTCCGGGTACTCAGCTGCTGAACTCGACGAAGCAGAAGAAAGAACGTATTGGCAAGCTCTTCCAGATGCACGCCAATAAGGAAATGCCAGTAGACGAGGTCCACGCCGGCCACATCTACGCAGTGATCGGCCTCAAGGACACCACCACCGGTGATACCTTGTGCGATCCGGCAAACCCGATCGTTCTTGAGTCGATGTCCTTCCCTGATCCCGTGATCTTCGTGGCCATTGAGCCCAAGACCAAGGGTGACCAGGAGAAGCTCTCAACGGCTATCCAGAAGCTTTCGGCCGAGGACCCGACGTTCACCGTCTCCCTCAACGAAGACACTGGCCAGACCGAAATTGGCGGCATGGGCGAGCTTCACCTGGATATCCTGGTGGACCGCATGCGTCGCGAATTCCGCGTTGAAGCTAACGTTGGCAAGCCGCAGGTTGCATACCGCGAAACCATCAAGAAGTCTGTGGAGAAGGTTGACTTCACCCACAAGAAGCAGACCGGTGGTTCGGGTCAGTTCGCAAAGGTCCAGGTCTCGTTCGAGCCCTTGGAAGTTGTTGACGGTGTCATCTACGAATTCAAGAACAGCGTTACCGGTGGCCGTATTCCTCGCGAATACATCCCGTCGATTGACGCTGGTATCCAGGACGCCATGCAGTTCGGTATCCTGGCCGGCTACCCGATGGTTGGCGTGAAGGCTATCCTCCTTGATGGTGCCTACCACGACGTTGACTCCTCGGAAATGGCGTTCAAGATTGCTGGTTCACAGGTGTTCAAGGAAGGCGCACGTCGCGCCCAGCCGATCATCCTTGAGCCGGTTATGGATGTCGAAGTCCGTACTCCTGAGGAGTACATGGGCGATGTCATTGGTGACTTGAACTCCCGCCGTGGTTCCATCGCTTCGATGGAAGACGCTGCAGGCGTGAAGGTTATTCGTGCAACGGTTCCGTTGTCTGAAATGTTCGGTTACATTGGTGACCTGCGTTCGAAGACTCAGGGCCGTGCCGTGTACTCGATGACGTTCTCCAGCTACTCCGAGGTCCCGAAGGCAGTAGCCGACGAGATCATCCAGAAGTCCCGCGGCGAGTAATCTCGTTTAGGACCAAAAATTGGCCCTAAACCCGATTCTCGGGTGAAGGGCCGCAGGTTGGGGCCGGTGCGAAGAAATTCAATCCGGCCCCGCCAGGCCAGCTAACGGATCCTTTGCCGGAACCCGCAGCTAACCATGATTTTAACATTTCACTAAGCCCCCAGTAGACTTGTACAAGTTTCGTCCGCGAACCGTGTGGACGAGGTACGTCTTCTGTAATCGTTTCTAGGAGGAACCTGTGGCAAAGGCAAAGTTCGAGCGGAACAAGCCGCACGTCAACATCGGCACCATCGGTCACGTTGACCACGGTAAGACCACGTTGACGGCCGCCATTTCGAAGGTGCTTGCTGACAAGTACCCGGATTTGAACGAGCAGCGCGACTTCTCGCAGATTGACTCTGCACCGGAAGAGCGCCAGCGCGGCATTACCATCAACATCTCTCACGTCGAGTACCAGACCGAGAAGCGCCACTACGCGCACGTTGATGCACCGGGTCACGCTGACTACATCAAGAACATGATCACCGGCGCTGCACAGATGGACGGTGCAATCCTCGTGGTTGCCGCCACTGACGGCCCGATGGCTCAGACCCGCGAGCACGTTCTGCTCGCCCGCCAGGTTGGCGTTCCCTACCTGCTGGTCGCACTGAACAAGTCCGACATGGTTGACGACGAAGAGCTTCTTGACCTTGTGGAAATGGAAGTTCGCGAACTTCTTTCCTCGCAGGGCTTCGACGGCGACGAGGCACCTGTTGTCCGCGTTTCCGGCCTGAAGGCACTCGAAGGCGACCCGGTTTGGGTCAAGACCATCGAAGAGCTCATGGAAGCCGTGGATAACCACGTTCCGGATCCGATCCGCGACAAGGACAAGCCGTTCTTGATGCCGGTTGAGGATGTCTTCACCATCACCGGTCGTGGCACCGTTGTTACGGGCCGCGCCGAGCGTGGAACCCTGAAGATCAACTCGGAAATCGAAATTGTTGGTATCCGCCCGGTCCAGAAGACCACGGTTACCGGTATCGAGATGTTCCACAAGCAGCTCGACGAGGCATGGGCCGGCGAGAACTGTGGTCTGCTTCTTCGCGGCATCAAGCGCGAAGACGTAGAGCGTGGTCAGGTCATCGTGAAGCCGGGTTCCATTACCCCGCACACCGACTTTGAGGCTAACGTCTACATCCTGTCCAAGGATGAAGGCGGACGTCACAACCCGTTCTACTCGAACTACCGCCCGCAGTTCTACTTCCGCACCACGGACGTTACCGGCGTTATCACCCTGCCGGAAGGCACGGAAATGGTTATGCCTGGCGACAACACCGAAATGTCTGTCGTGCTGATCCAGCCGATCGCCATGGAAGAGGGCCTCGGCTTCGCAATTCGCGAAGGCGGCCGCACCGTTGGTTCAGGCAAGGTCACCAAGATCACCGCGTAAGTTTACTTCGCTGATTTTGGCCTAACAGCCTAGAGAAGGCCCTTGTTGCATCGTTTCGACGATGCAACAAGGGCCTTTTTTGTTGCCGTCAAGCGGGCTCATGTTTCGCCCACTTCTTTTATCAAACGATTAGCCTGAATGGGGTAAGGTTAGGTCACTGGGTATTGTCGTCGCTGACGGCTGACGCGTAAAAAGGGGTGGAGAGAAGAAACCATGGGCGAGTTTGCACTAGTCGTAGTTGCGATTGGGCTTTTTGTTGTCGGATTCTATCTGGGCCGACACCGGGCCACGGTTAAACTCCAAGCCGCCCTTGGCGAATCTGCTCGCAAAGCTCAGGCACAGGCCTGGCAACAAGGCTTTGACGCAGCTTCTCGGGTACAAACCGAAGTTACTGGAGCCAACAATTTGCTGACTCCGGTGGGGGAGAGCCAACCGGCTGCACCGCCAAGTGCGATTGATCCTGCTGCCGTCGCACAGCCAACAATCGCTCAGCCCACCACGCAACAACGCGTACCCATTATCGCGTGGGCGAGCCAGACGCAGGCCGCGGTAGCACCGGCTCCAGCACCTCCCGCGCCAGTGGACCCACGCGTGCGCGCCCTGCGAAATATCAACATCACCTTGTACGTTGCGGCTCTTCTGCTCGTTGCCGCCGCATCCTTGTTTATCGCGCTGGCGCTACCCGCCGCTGCCAAGGTGGTAGGTTTGGCCATCGTCGCGGCCGGATTCTACGTTGTTGGTCTCGTCATGCACGCGCGCAGTGAACGGTTGCGTCCGGCCGCTGCGGCATTCACCGCCACCGGCCTCGCCCTGATTCCCATGACCGGCCTAGCGCATTTTGTACTTCTGTCCACAACTCCCGGTGCGAGCTGGTTCGTGACCTCCATCATTGGCACTGCCGCATTTGTCTACGCCGCAGGGAAGCTGCAGTCCAGAGTCGTCGCGGGACTTGCAACCACATTCCTCGTTTCGACCGCATACTCCGGCGGGGCAGTGCTCAACCGCGGGTTGATCTTCTACTTCTTCTTCAGCATGTTACTGGCCACCGTTATCACGCTGGTCGGATTTAAGAAGCCGCGTTGGGTCTCGAATATTTATCTTCAGTCCTTCACCGTGGCACATCGATACTTGGTTCCCGCCACCGTAGGTGCAGGACTATGTTCGGCAGCCGTCCTTCGGGCCAGCGATTATGGTTGGCTTTTTGCCGCAGCTTGCACCTACTACGTTGTAGCGCTTTTTGCCGTTCCACCGGCCGAACGTTTCTGGCATCTCGCCGCCGCGCGGCTCAGTGGAATGGTTGCCCTTGCCGCATTCCTCCACGCAGCCGAGGTCCCATTAACAACCGTCTTCAGGGTTCTGGCAGTGGCACTGATGATCCAACTGGTGGTACTGGCCCAACTGAGCCACAGCTACATGTCCAAACTCCGGGTCCACCAGCGGCGAGTCACCATCGAGAGCTGGATCCTGGTCGGCACCGCCGCCATCAGCACCCTCTTGGGTGCCGAAGGTCTGCTGACTGATTGGCGGATCACTGGCGGAGGCGGTGAACTGGACCTAAACTGGGCGCTGGCGTTGCTGGTTGTGACCGGTTTGGTGGTGGGGATCAAACGGGGTGGTTACTTCCGATGGATTCCCGTGGGTGCGGCGATTTTGGTGCTCATCGAACCCAGCAACGGGAACTTGGGCCGCCAGGCATTCATCTTCGTGGGGGCTTTGCTGGCTACCTGGTGGCTGTCACGTTCGGCGTTGCCCAAGGACAGCTTGCTGCTGGGCTGGGCAGCACGAGTGCTTTTTATAGCTGGCGTGGGAGCGTTCTTCTCCCTAGCGGCATCGGGATGGTCGCTGAATCCCGCACGGTCGGCCCATCTTCCGCTGTCCTTATCCGGCGGAAGTATCAACGAACAGCTCCCCGATGTGGTTGTTGATGTGGCAACACTGGTAGGCATTGGGCTGGCATTACTGGTCCAGGTAGCTTATGCCGTACGTCAGCTGCTCCACCACACTCGGCGAACTACGGGAAATGACAATCTTAATAGTTCCGGGTTGCCGGTACTGGGCGAAGCCTCGTTCTTCGCCGGGGGACTGTTGGGCGCCTCCCTCATCACGTGGTCGCTGCGCGTATTGTTGGCCAGCGACAGCAGTGCATCCGTCGCCGCGTTGGCCGGTGCGACGCCGAATTTC
The DNA here is from genome assembly GCF_012271785.1 of Paeniglutamicibacter terrestris. Classification (GTDB taxonomy): domain Bacteria; phylum Actinomycetota; class Actinomycetes; order Actinomycetales; family Micrococcaceae; genus Paeniglutamicibacter; species Paeniglutamicibacter terrestris. Next base: position 80,933 of record NZ_JAAWVT010000002.1, read on the forward strand.
GGTACCGTGCTGTGGGTCGGCTATCAATGGGACATCATCCTGATGTGGCTCTTACTGGTGGTGGGTTTGGTAGGGACGACAATGGTGTTGGGCTTCCGAACTTCAGCTCCGCAAGCAAAGCTGAGCGGTGTTTCTGCAACACTCGTGCACCTGGGCGGATTAACGGCTTTGGCTGGCGCTCTGGGGATCAGCGCGGGCCACTCACCATCGTGGCTGGTGGAAATTGTGGCGGCTCTCGGGCTCATTTACGTGGGAGCCAGAGCAATCAGCGCTACAACGCGCAGTATCCGGGTGGGCTACGGGATCCTGGCGCAGCTGCTCTTCTCCGGGACGGCATGGCATATTGCCGACAGATTTGATATGGATTCTCATGGGCAGTACGCGCTGCTGGCCTTCACCGTTGCCTCGGCTCAATCTGCCCGCGCCATCATGAGCCGCCATCGCCACGAGACAAAGTCTTTCGGCGCGGGTCATCTGCTGACGTATGCTGCACTCGCAGTGCTGCTGTTCTTGCCGTTAACCTACCTCAGCGGTATTGCCGGTGGCCTTGATCAGGCCAGTTTGCTCATTCAAAACCTCTGCCTGCTGGTCTTTTGCATCGTCGTTTTCGCCACGACGTCGCAGAATACCGAGCTTTACCGTTACATTGCCATTCCAGGCGCCCTGGGGCTTTTGGGCTTGGTATTAGCACCGACACTGGGTGATTCATTGCGGACAGGTGGCTGGCTACCGAGCCCGCTATGGGGCCAACGTGTTGCCGGGACGCTGATTTCGGTGTTGTTGGCCGGCTGTATCGTCGCTGAACTCCGTGGCCTGGGAGGAAGAGCTCAACGGTGGGTCAGGGCTGCTGTTGCACTCTTGTACTGGGTGGCATTGATGGGTGTTGCTTTCCGTTTCGACTCGGAGTGGGAGATTGTTGCCGGGGTACTTGGTGCAGCGGGCGCAGTTGTCTTTGCCATCACGTGGGGGATTCCTTTGCTCATGCTTGGTGCTTCGGCGTTGGTGGCTCGGGCCGCGCATAGTGGAATCGAAGCGGTACGCTCATTGGCCGGGCAGCGGGGGAGTGAACCCTTGGACACCATGCTCGCTCTTGTCTTAACGGTCATCATCTTGTCCATCGTTGCGGTGGTTGGCGGTCGATTCGGATCAGAACCCGCGCGATTCGGTGAACTGGCCAAGCGGACGCAGGGCTGGAGCCCAGCTCATAGCCGCGTAGTTTTCGCCGCGGCACTGCTGGGATTGTCCCTGTCCGGATTGCTTGGGCTGACGCACGACTCATCGGCCTACGTGTTTACTGGGGGAACGGCTGTGCTGGTGGCGGTCTTCTCCGCGGCAGCACTCGAGGTGCCGTTGCGCTGGCGCGAAAGTGCCTACGAGATTGCGGCTCTGGTCGCAGCCGCGGTCATCCACCGCTGTTGGTGGGTTGCCGTTGACGGAACGAGCATTTTCACCGCTTGCACGTACTGGGTTGTAGTTCTGGCGATACTGGCTGGCTACGAATTCTCACGCAAACGCGAGCAGCGCGGGACCCTAATCATGGGAGCGGCCGCGTTATTGCTATCGCTGACCGGAGTCGGAACGTTCCTCACCTCGACGCTGAGCCAGCAATTGATACTGCTCATGGGATTCACCGCACTACTCGTTTTTGGGCTGCTGACGAATCGCAAGATCTTTACGATTTGGGGAGCTGTTGGGATTGCCGTGGCGGTGTTGTGGTTCTTGCGTGGGTACACCTTCCTGCTTCTCCTGCTTATCGCCGTGGGCTTGATTGTCTTGGCGCTGTGGCGTCTGGGCAAAATGAACCGCAGTGCAGTAGCCCCAGAAAACGAACCCATCCTCCAGCAACCGCAAGCCGCCCCGATTCCGATGCCATGGCAGGTGCAGAGCAACCAACTCCCCAGGCCAACGGAGCCGGGTCCCTCGGGGAACAGCGGAGATACGAGCGGGCCGGCACCACAACCCAACGGAAATCCGCCCCTGCCGCAGAGCCCGCCGGCAACGACCACGGATCCCGGAAGGAAGCCGGAGGATCAGCGCTAATCCCGTTGGGTGATGGCTCTGAGCATTTCCTTCTTCCCGGGTGGGCCGTGACCTCTCCGGTGTGGGGCGCTAGGCTGGGCTCATGAAGTTCTTGATAGTTATGCTGATCGTTGTCGTCGTCGTGGTTGTTATCTTGCGCCTGCGCAAACAGTTCTCCAACGAGATTGACCGGGCGAAGAACATCAAACGCTCCAACCAGGAGGATCTGTAGCCCCGATCAACAACCACGGCCCCAGCAGCTGTGGCTTTACTCACGCGAAGAGTTCTGGACAAGCAGCCTGTGTACAGCTCGTCTGAGAACGCGCGAGAAATCAGGCCCGAAATCCCGGCATTTTCCCGCTCGCAGGATGAGCTGATGGCTGGGGCGCGGGGGAGTGCCGCGCTGCCGGGAGATTTGCTGGAAACAGGTGATTTGGTGTTTTGGCCCGAAACCTGCCAGACTAGACAAGTTGTTCGTGAGAATTTCAATGGCTCATGCCTGCTGATCGGGAAACCGAGACCGGGGTAAGGGTTTTCAACTGAGATCGTGTCTCACTCGGGATAATGCCCGGGGCTAGGGAGCGGTACGACAGATTTTTTTGAAACCACGAACAATGTCCCCCAAGGATTTATAAGGTTTAGTATCGCTTTCAAAAGCGACACGCCCGACCGCGGGGGTCGGCCTCGGCGGATTGAGGAACCCGGATTTTATCCGGATTCAGTTCGATGCGAGGCGTGCCGGTCCCGTAAGGGGCCCGTAGGGCACAGTAACTGTACAGAGAGTGCTAATTAGAAAGAGGCATCAAGCCATGGCGGGACAAAAAATCCGCATCCGGCTGAAGTCGTATGACCACGAGGTCATTGACGTTTCTGCCCGGAAGATCGTTGAGACGGTAACGCGCGCAGGCGCAACCGTAGTTGGCCCAGTGCCACTGCCGACGGAGAAGAACGTTTACTGCGTTATCCGTTCGCCTCACAAGTACAAAGACAGCCGTGAGCACTTTGAAATGCGCACGCACAAGCGTCTGATCGACATCATCGATCCGACCCCGAAGGCCGTAGATTCGCTGATGCGTCTCGACCTGCCGGCGGATGTCAACATCGAAATCAAGCTCTAAGGGGAGGTGGCGAGAAAACTATGACCGCAACCCGTAATGTAAAGGGCCTGCTGGGCACGAAGCTCGGCATGACCCAGGTTTGGGATGAAAACAACAATCTCATTCCTGTAACCGTTGTACAGGCTGACAGCAATGTCGTCACTCAGCTGCGCAACGCCGAGCGCGATGGCTACACCGCGGTTCAGATCGGCTACGGCCAGATCGACCCGCGCAAGGTCACCAAGCCGCTCGCCGGCCACTTCGAGGCAGCAGGGGTTACCCCGCGCCGCCACGTTGTTGAGCTGCGCACTGCAGACGCCGAGTCCTACGCCGCAGGCCAGGAACTCTCCGTCGAAATCTTCGCCGCTGGCCAGAAGGTCGACGTCGTAGGTACTTCCAAGGGTAAGGGCTTTGCTGGCGTCATGAAGCGCCACGGCTTCCACGGTGCTCCGGCATCGCACGGTGCTCACAAGAACCACCGTAAGCCGGGCTCCATCGGCGGCGCTTCGACTCCGGGACGCGTGTTCCAGGGTCAGAAGATGGCTGGTCGTATGGGTGTTGACCGCGTCACCACGCAGAACCTCACGGTTCACGCTGTGGACGCAGAGAAGAACCTCCTGCTGATCAAGGGTGCCGTTCCCGGTGCCCGCGGACGCGTCGTTCTCGTACGCACCGCTGTGAAGGGAGCATAACTAAATGTCTAAGGCACTTAACGTAGAACTCCCCTCGGAGATCTTCGACGTTCAGACTAACGTTCCGCTGCTGCACCAGGTCGTTGTGGCCCAGCTCGCAGCTGCTCGTCAGGGTACGCACAAGGTCAAGAACCGCGCCGAAGTTTCCGGTGCCGGTCGTAAGCCTTTCGCACAGAAGGGCACCGGCCGCGCCCGTCAGGGTTCAATCCGTGCTCCTCACATGACCGGTGGTGGCGTTGTCCACGGACCGACACCTCGCGATTACAGCCAGCGCACCCCCAAGAAGATGAAGGCTGCTGCATTGCGCGGCGCCCTGTCTGACCGCGCTCGCAACAACCGCGTTCACGTCATTGAATCCCTGGTTACCGGCACTGCGCCGTCCACCAAGGAAGCTATGGCTACCCTGCGCGCTCTTTCCGAGCGCAAGAACCTGCTCGTAGTCATCGAGCGCGCCAACGATGTTGCAGCCCTTTCGGCACGCAACCTCGCTGAAGTACACGTTCTGTACGTAGATCAGCTCAACACTTACGATGTGCTGGTTTCGGACGACGTTGTCTTCACCAAGGCCGCTTTTGATGCCCTGGTCCAGAAAGAGGAAGCCAAATGAGCGACTTCTCCAAGGCTCCGCACGACGTGGTCATTGCACCCGTCGTCTCGGAAAAGAGCTACGGTCTGATCGACGAAGGTAAGTACACCTTCCTCGTTGACCCGCGTTCAAACAAGACGGAAATCAAGAACGCCGTGGAAGCCATCTTCTCGGTCAAGGTTGATTCTGTAAACACCCTCAATCGTGCCGGCAAGCGCAAGCGCACCAAATTCGGATGGGGGACGCGCAAGGCTACTAAGCGTGCAATCGTCTCCCTGAAGGAAGGCTCGATTGACATCTTCGGCGGTCCGCTTTCTTAAGCGGAGACCACTTTAACGAGGAATTAAACTATGGGAATCCGTAAATACAAGCCGACTACCCCGGGCCTTCGCGGCTCGAGCGTAGCCGACTTTGCAGAAATCACGCGATCGACTCCGGAAAAGTCGTTGCTTCGCCCGTTGCACAAAACTGGCGGACGTAACAACACCGGTAAGATCACCACTCGTCACAAGGGTGGCGGACACAAGCGCCAGTACCGTCTGATCGACTTCCGTCGTCACGACAAGGACGGCGTGCCGGCGAAGGTCGCTCACATCGAGTATGACCCGAACCGTACTGCCCGCATTGCGCTTCTTCACTACATTGATGGAACCAAGCGTTACATCATTGCACCGAACAAGCTCGCCCAGGGCGATGCCATTGAAGCCGGCGCTAACGCCGACATCAAGCCTGGCAACAACCTTCCGTTGCGCAACATTCCAGTGGGTACTGTTATCCACGCCGTGGAATTGCGTCCCGGTGGCGGTGCCAAGATGGCTCGTTCCGCAGGTGCGTCGGTTCAGCTGGTGGCCCGTGAGGGTCGCTTCGCTCAGCTGCGTTTGCCGTCCGGCGAAATCCGCAACGTTGACGTGCGCTGCCGCGCAACCGTCGGCGAGGTCGGAAACGCCGAGCAGTCGAACATCAACTGGGGAAAGGCCGGCCGTATGCGCTGGAAGGGCGTACGCCCGACCGTGCGTGGCGTTGCCATGAACCCTGTTGATCACCCGCATGGTGGTGGCGAAGGCAAGACGTCCGGTGGCCGTCACCCGGTCAACCCGAACGGCAAGCGCGAAGGACGCACTCGTCGTCCGAACAAGGACAGCGACAAGTTGATTGTCCGCCGTCGCCGTACCGGCAAGAACAAGCGATAGGAGCCTGGAAACATGCCACGCAGCCTGAAGAAAGGCCCCTTCGTCGATCAGCACCTTTTTGTTAAGGTCGCTGCTGAGAACGAAAAGGGCACCAAGAACGTCATTAAGACGTGGTCCCGCCGTTCGATGATCATCCCCGACATGCTCGGGCACACGATCGCCGTACATGACGGACGTAAGCACATCCCCGTGTTTGTAACCGAGTCGATGGTCGGGCACAAGCTCGGCGAGTTTAGCCCGACCCGGACGTTCCGCAGCCACGTGAAGGACGACAAGAAGGGCAAGCGCCGCTAACCCGCAAGGGTTCAGCGAGTGCTTAGCACTTCTTCGAGAGACGAGAGAAGGAAAGCAATGGAAGCCAAGGCAATTGCGCGCCATATCCGCGTGACGCCTATGAAGGCCCGGCGCGTCGTCAACCTTGTTCGTGGCAAGCAGACGAACGAAGCACTGGCGATCCTGAAGTTTGCCCCACAGGCAGCTTCAGAGCCAGTGTTCAAGGTTGTAGCATCGGCAGTGGCTAACGCCCGTGCCGCCGCAGACCGCGAGGGTGTCGCGTTCAACGAAGACGAGCTGTTCATCAGCGAAGCGTTTGTTGACGAGGGTCCGACCATGAAGCGGTTCCAGCCGCGTGCTCAGGGTCGGGCATACCAAATCAAGAAGCGCACGAGCCACATCACTGTGGTCGTCGCAACCCCTAAGAAGGGTGGGGAATAACAATGGGACAGAAGGTTAACCCGCATGGGTTCCGACTCGGTATCACTACCGACCATGTTTCGCACTGGTTCGCCGACAGCACCAAGGTCGGTCAGCGATACAAGGACTTCGTAAAAGAAGACATCCGTATCCGCGAACTAATGACTGTTGGCATGGAACGCGCCGGCATCGCTCGCGTGGAGATCGAACGTACCCGTGACCGTGTTCGTGTGGATATCCACACCGCACGTCCCGGCATCGTTATCGGTCGCCGCGGCGCCGAAGCCGATCGCATCCGTGGCGAGCTCGAAAAGCTCACCGGCAAGCAGGTTCAGCTGAACATCCTCGAGGTCAAGAACCCCGAGATCGAAGCTCAGCTTGTTGCCCAGGGTATTGCAGAGCAGCTTGCTTCACGTGTGGCTTTCCGCCGCGCAATGAAGAAGGCTATGCAGTCGGCAATGCGCGCTGGTGCCAAGGGCATCCGCGTTCAGTGCTCCGGTCGTCTTGGCGGTGCAGAAATGTCCCGCAAGGAGTTCTACCGCGAAGGCCGTGTGCCGTTGCACACCCTGCGTGCGAACATCGACTACGGCAAGTTCGAAGCCAAGACCACCTTCGGCCGCATTGGCGTGAAGGTTTGGATCTACAAGGGCGACGTAACTTCGAAGGAACTGGCAGCTCAGGCTGCAGCAGCTCCGGCCCGTGGCCGCGGCGATCGTCCGGGCGGACGTCCAGCTGGACGTCCCGAAGGTGGCGAACGCCGTCGTCGTAACGACCGCAACACTGCACCGGCAGCGGAAGCAGCTCCGGCTGCCGAGGCAGCTCCGGTTGCAGCCGCAGAAGGAGGACAGGCTTAAATGCTTATCCCACGCCGCGTAAAGTACCGTAAGCAGCACCACCCCAAGCGGAGTGGCGCAGCATCGGGCGGTACCACGGTAGCCTTCGGTGAGTATGGTATCCAGGCCCTTACACCGGCCTACGTTACCAACCGCCAGATCGAGGCAGCTCGTATCGCCATGACCCGCCACATCAAGCGTGGTGGCAAGGTTTGGATTAACATCTATCCTGACCGTCCGCTGACGAAGAAGCCGGCCGAAACCCGCATGGGTTCCGGTAAGGGTTCTCCGGAATGGTGGGTCGCAAACGTCAAGCCGGGACGAGTTCTCTTTGAGATCTCCGGTGTTAGTGAAGAGGTAGCACGCGAGGCAATGCGCCTTGCAATCCACAAGCTGCCGTTGAAGGCACGCATTGTGCGTCGTGAGGGTGGTGAATAGGAATGGCAATCGGATCTAAAGATCTAGCAACCGAAGCACTGGACGGCTTTGATAACGCCCGTCTGGTCGAGGAGCTCAAGAAGGCCAAGGAGGAGTTGTTCAACCTCCGTTTCCAGTCGGCCACCGGTCAGCTTGAATCGCATGGCAACTTGAAGTCTGTCAAGCGTGACATCGCTCGTATCTACACCGTTCTTCGCGAACGCGAGCTTGGCCTTCGTGCCGAGGTTGTAGTGCCGGTCGAAGAGACCAAGAAGAGCAAGGAAGCCAAGTAATGAGCGAGAAGGATAACGTCGTGGATGCAGCTGCAGAGCGCAACGACCGCAAGACCCTCCGTGGTTACGTGGTTTCCGACAAAATGCAGAAGACCATCGTCGTTGACGTAGAGGACCGTGTTAAGCACGCCCTTTACGGCAAGGTCATGCGTCGCAACAAGAACGTCAAGGCTCACGACGAAGAGAACAGCGCCGGTATCGGCGACCTCGTTCTCATCGCCGAGACCCGCCCGCTGTCTGCTGACAAGCGCTGGCGCCTCGTGGAAATCCTCGAAAAGGCTAAGTAAGCTCTTTCGCTGGTTTTCACTCTGACGTGAACCAAACAAAACACCCCCGGAACCGCTGGATTTATCCAGTCGGCCTCCGGGGGTGTTTTGCGTTGGCGAGAGTTCCCAGGGGTAGTGTGTAGGTTTCGGTTGTGACAGAGACACAGAGAACCGGAAAACTATCACGGTGTGGCGGGGGAGTAGATGAGAAGTCGGCGGAGCGGAGCACGAAGCACCCCGGCCCTTGCCCTCGTGGCAGTTCTGGGTGCCGCGCTGGCCATGCTGCCGCACGTGAGAGTCGTGAGCCCACCCGTCGTTGCGATGGCGCAAGCGGTGCTTCCCATACTGCTTATTGGTGCTCTGGTGTTGTCCCTGATCTTGTGTCTGCGCCGGGCCTTTATCGCTGCTGCCATCTTGTTAGTCTTCGGTGGCCTGGCGCTGCTACCCCTGTTGCCTCAGGCTCCGGCACGTGACTGTTCGGACGCTGCGCAGCTCAGCGTACTCTCACTGAATGCTGGACGAGGTAACGCCGAGGTCAGGGACCTGGCCGAAGCCATCAGAAAGACAGATCCCACGGTGCTCGTTCTGGTGGAAACCAGCGAGCCCATGATCGAGGCACTCAAGGCCGAACTCGTTCGCGGAGCCTATCGCTATCGAACCGAGTCCGTAGTTTTTGGCGGGAGCGTTGATACCGTCATTCTCTCCACGTTCCCACTGAGCCAAGAGCCAGATGCCGTGAGCCAAGTCGAGGGTGCCCTCTTTGATGCACCGGTGGCGCTGATCCAGCACCCCGATCTCGGCCCACTTCGGATTGCCGGCATTCACCCCATACCTCCAACACATGGCGCCACGTCATGGGCCGCCACGCTGCATGGCATTGATGCGTGGCAACTGCGCCAAGACGCAACCCCGTTGATCCTGGCGGGGGACTTCAACGCCACCCGCGCACATCCACAATTCAGGGAACTGGCGGACCACTTTCAAGATGCGGTGCCGTTGTTGGGTCCGCTTCCCGCGGGCACCTGGCCGGCCGACATCGCCATTCCTGCCATGGTGCGCATTGACCACATATTGGTTCGAGGTTTCGCCCCCACTGAAGCGACGCGAATCGACGTGTCTGGTACGGATCACCACGGCATCGTTGCCCGACTAGCGGTATGTCGCTGAGCGTGTGATGCGCATGATTCTGGGCCAAATGTGACCAAGCACCACGAACATGGCACTACCACAGGGTTTCGGGATCCCGCATTCTTGCGGTAGACTTTATTTTCTGTGCGCGTTATGTATGGGGACTATCCACCTCCTGCATCACGCATAGTGCAGCCGGAGGGTTTTTTACGGGCCCAGAAGGTTGTGCGGCATAGCTCTGAGCCTAAGCCTCGGCCCTGCTTCCCCAGCATCATGTTATTGCGCATTCGTGTGTTGTGAACATTGTGTTTGGAGGTGGGGGTAAGCAGAAGCTGAGATGGACCATATCCGTTCCGCAAGGCTCCCTAGGAGAACCAGCGAGACGACAGGAGTAAAAAGTGATTCAGCAGGAATCGCGACTGAAGGTTGCCGACAACACCGGTGCTAAGGAAATCCTTACCATTCGTGTTCTCGGTGGCTCTGGCCGTCGCTATGCAGGCATCGGCGACGTAATCGTCGCCACCGTCAAGGATGCAATCCCGGGCGGAAACGTAAAGAAGGGTGACGTCGTCAAGGCTGTCATCGTTCGCACCAAGAAGGAACGTCGACGCGTCGACGGTTCTTACATCAAGTTCGACGAGAACGCAGCTGTCATCCTTAAGGCTGACGGTGAGCCCCGCGGTACCCGTATTTTCGGTCCGGTGGGTCGTGAACTTCGCGATAAGAAGTTCATGAAGATCGTTTCCCTGGCTCCGGAGGTACTGTAACCATGGGTGCAAAGATTAAGAAGGGTGACCTCGTTCAGGTCATCACCGGTTCCGACCGCAACAAGCAGGGCAAGGTGCTGAAGGTTTTCCCCGCAGCACAGCGCGTTCTTGTTGAGGGCGTTAACCGCGTCACCAAGCACACCAAGGCTGGTCAGACCGAGCGTGGCACCACGACGGGTGGTATTGAGGTCGTTGAGGCCCCGATGCACATCTCGAATGTTGCGATCGTTGACCCGGAAACCAAGAAGCCGACTCGCGTTGGCTTCCGCGAGGAAACCGTGGAGAAGAACGGCGTGTCCAAGACCGTCCGTGTTCGTTTCTCCAAGTCTTCCGGAAAGGCACTGTAATGACTGAAGCAGCTGTGAACATCCAGCCACGCCTGAAGGCCAAGTACAACGCCGAAATCCGCGAAACCTTGAAGAGCGAATTCAACTACTCAAACCCGATGCAGGTTCCGGGCTTGGTAAAGGTAGTTGTGAACATGGGTGTCGGCGAAGCCGCCAAAGACTCCAAGCTCATCGAAGGCGCAGTTCGCGACCTCACCGCCATCACCGGCCAGAAGCCGTTGGTAACCAAGGCACGCAAGTCGATCGCACAGTTCAAACTGCGCGAAGGCATGCCGATTGGTACCCACGCTACTCTGCGCGGAGATCGCATGTGGGAATTCGTGGACCGTTTGGTTACGCTGGCTCTGCCGCGTATCCGTGACTTCCGTGGCCTGAGCCCGAAGCAGTTCGACGGCAACGGCAACTACACCTTCGGTCTCACGGAACAGTCCATGTTCCACGAAATCGATGTTGATTCCATTGACCGCGTACGCGGCATGGACATCACAGTAGTGACCACCGCGAAGACCGACGACGAAGGTCGTGCCTTGCTTAAGGCACTGGGCTTCCCGTTCAAGACCGCCAACTAGATCAACTACGTTACAGGTCCGCGCTTGCGCGGAAACCGTAGCGAGGAAGGGCAGAAGCCCACATGACAATGACAGATCCTGTCGCAGATATGCTGACTCGTCTGCGCAACGCCAACTCGGCTTACCACGACACGGTTTCCATGCCGTCGAGCAAGCTCAAGGTACGCGTTGCCCAGATCCTGAAGGAACAGGGCTACATTGCCTCGTTCGTTGAGGAAGCAGCAGAGGTCGGCAAAAAGCTGACCATCACCCTGAAGTTCGGCCCGAGCCGCGAGCGTTCAATCGCTGGCGTTCGCCGTATTTCAAAGCCGGGCCTGCGTGTATACGCAAAGTCCACCAACTTGCCGCACGTCCTTGGTGGACTCGGCATTGCAATCTTGTCCACGTCCTCCGGTCTGCTTACTGACCGCCAGGCAGCCAAGAAGGGTGTAGGTGGGGAAGTCCTCGCCTACGTCTGGTAACGGGAAAGGGAGAAAGAAACCATGTCACGTATTGGACGTCTTCCGATCACTGTTCCTGCCGGCGTTGAGCTCAAGATTGATGGCGACGTTGTCGCTGTCAAGGGCGCCAAGGGCGAACTGAACATCACCGTAGCAAGCCCGATCACTGTTGCTCTCGAAGAGAACACTGTGACCGTGTCACGCCCGAACGACGAGCGCGATTCGCGTTCGTTGCACGGCTTGACCCGTACCCTGATCGAAAACATGATCATCGGTGTCACCGCAGGCTACGAAAAGAAGCTCGAAATCCACGGTACCGGTTACCGCGTTGCAGCGAAGGGCACGAACCTCGAGTTCGCTCTTGGCTACTCGCACCCGGTTGTTGTCTCCGCTCCTGAGGGCATTGCCTTCACGGTTGAGGGTAACAACAAGATCACCGTTTCGGGTATCAACAAGCAGCAGGTTGGCGAAGTTTCCGCCAACATCCGCAGCCTCCGCAAGCCTGACCCGTACAAGGGCAAGGGTGTTCGGTACGCTGGCGAAATCATCCGCCGCAAGGTCGGAAAGGCTGGTAAGTAACCATGGCTCTCGGAATCAAGGGTAAGAGTAAGGCAGCCGCACGCGGCCGTCGTCACCTGCGTGTTCGTAAGCGCATCACCGGCACCGAGGTGCGTCCGCGCCTGGTCGTCAACCGCTCGGCACGACACATCTTCGTTCAGGTCGTTGACGACAGCAAGGGCATCACCGTTGCTTACGCGTCGACGATGGAAGCCGATCTTCGTGGCTTCGACGGCGACAAGTCCGCCAAGGCTAAGCGCGTTGGTGAGCTCGTTGCCGAGCGCGCCAAGGCTGCAGGCATCGAGTCCGTGGTCTTCGACCGCGGCGGTAACAGGTACCACGGTCGCGTGGCTGCTGTTGCTGATGGTGCACGCGAAGGTGGGCTGGCACTGTGAGCGAAGCAACTAACAAGAAGGAAACTCAGGTGTCTGAAGCTACTGAGGCAGCCTCGGCTGCTCCTGCCGCTGACAAGGCTGGCGCTGCTCGCGGCGAAGGCCGTGGACGTGGCGGCGAAGGCCGTGGACGTGGCGAGGGTCGTGGCCGTGGCCGCGATTCGAAGGACAGCCGCAACGAAGACAAGGACAAGTTCCTTGAGCGCGTTGTAGCTATCAACCGCGTATCCAAGGTCGTCAAGGGTGGTCGTCGCTTCAGCTTCACCGCTCTCGTCGTCGTTGGCGATGGCAACGGTCTCGTTGGCGTCGGCTACGGCAAGGCCAAGGAAGTTCCGGCAGCAATCGCTAAGGGCGTTGAAGAAGCCAAGAAGTCCTTCTTCCGCGTTCCGCGCATCGGCACCACCATCCCGCACCTGGTGCAGGGTGAAGCCGCTGCAGGCGTTGTCCTGCTTCGTCCGGCATCGCCGGGTACCGGCGTTATCGCCGGCGGTCCGGTTCGCGCCGTACTGGAATGCGCTGGCATCCAAGATGTTCTGTCGAAGTCCATGGGCTCGACCAACCAGATCAACATTGTTCGCGGCACCGTTGCAGCACTGAAGGCTCTTGAAGAGCCTGCAGCAGTTGCAGCCCGCCGTGGTCTGCCGTTGGACGAAGTTGTGTCGCCTCAGATGCTTCGCAACATCCAAAACCAGAAGGCAGGTGCGTAATAGTGGCGAAGAACTTTGTCCCTAGCGACGCTAAGCTGGCAATCACCCAGATCAAGTCCACCATTGGTGGCAAGCAGAACCAGCGCGATACCCTTCGCTCGCTCGGCCTGAAGCGCATCGGACACACCGTGTTCCGTACCGCCGATGCCGTGACCGTTGGCATGATCAACACGGTTCCGCACCTCGTAAAGGTTGAGGAGGCGAAGTAATCATGGCTGAAAAAGAAAACGCACTGAAGGTACACCACCTGCGTCCAGCCGAAGGTTCCAAGAAAGCCAAGACTCGTGTGGGTCGTGGCGAAGGTTCCAAGGGTAAGACCGCTGGTCGCGGTATGAAGGGCACCAAGGCGCGCTACCAGGTCAAGGCCGGCTTCGCCGGTGGCCAGTTGCCGCTGCACATGCGCCTTCCGAAGCTTCGCGGCTTCAAGAACCCGTTCCGCGTCGAGTTCCAGGTTGTAAACCTGGACAAGATCTCGGAACTGTTCCCCGAGGGTGGCGACGTCACCGTTGAGGCACTGATCGCGAAGGGTGCAGTTCGCAAGAACGAGCCCGTCAAGGTCCTTGGTTCCGGCGAACTGACCGTCAAGGTCGATGTCAAGGTCAACGCCTTCTCATCCTCCGCAGCGGAAAAGATCGTCGCAGCCGGCGGTTCTGCAGTAGAGCTCTAAGCTAGTTGGTCTTTTGATCATCTAGTGAAAAGGGGTGGACCCGGTGAATTCGCTTAGCGGATTCACCGGGGACACCCCTTTTTCTTTCCGCGTAAACTTCTTGTATTCGTCGCGGATTCTTTCATGGAATCCGCGAAACACGGGGTGTTGGGCCGCTGTAAATATCGATCACTCGGCGTTATTTAGACCATTTGCCGCGGCGCATTTGGTGAGTAACGCACACCACGGGCTAGAATCGATAGGTCAACCCCCCGGGTACCCCCGGCCACCACCAATCAGGAGGACGCTTGTTCAGCGCCATTGCCCGGGTATTCCGGACGCCTGACCTGCGACGCAAGTTGTTGTTCACGCTCGCCATTATTGCGATCTACCGTCTCGGTGTGTATATCCCCGCACCCGGTGTGGACTATTCAAACGTTCAGCAGTGTCTTGCCGCGGGAAATACCGCCGGCGGACTGTATCAGTTCGTCAACCTGTTCAGTGGCGGTGCCCTGTTGCAGGTTTCCATCTTTGCCATGGGCATCATGCCGTACATCACGGCGTCGATCATCATCCAGCTCTTGCGCGTGGTGATCCCTCGTTTCGAGGAGCTGCACAAGGAAGGCCAGTCGGGACAGGCCATCCTGACCCAGTACACCCGGTACCTGACCATTGCACTTGGTCTGCTCCAGGCAACCACGCTGGTTTCTCTGGCCCGCAGCGGAATGCTTTTCCCCTCCTGCCAGCTACCGGTTGTCCCCGACGACAGCATCTGGGTCATCGTCCTGATGATCCTCTCCCTCACAGCAGGCACCGGCCTGATCATGTGGATGGGCGAGCTGGCCACCGAACGTGGCGTCGGCAACGGTATGTCGCTGTTGATCTTCACCTCCATCGCCTCGGGGTTCCCCTCGGCCATGGGCGCCATCGCTACCTCTCAGGGATGGGGCGTATTTATCGGCGTCATCCTCATCGGCTTTGCGGTCATCGCGCTGGTGGTCTTCGTTGAGCAGTCCCAGCGACGCATTCCGGTGCAATATGCCAAGCGCATGATCGGACGCCGTACCGTGGGTGGCACATCCACCTACATCCCGATCAAGGTCAACATGGCCGGCGTGATCCCGGTGATCTTCGCATCCTCCATGCTGGCATTGCCGAACATGCTGGTCTCATTCAATACCCGGTCCGATGGAACACTGCCCGATTGGGCGCTGTGGATCCAGACTCACTTCTCCGGATCATCCCCGCTGTACATGGTGGCCTACGCCCTGCTGATCGTCGGCTTCACCTACTTCTACGTTGCCATCACGTTTAACCCCATTGAGGTTAGCGACAACATGAAGCAGTACGGCGGCTTCATCCCGGGCATCCGCGCAGGACGCCCCACGGCCGAGTACCTCGAATACGTACTGAGCCGCATCACCTTCCCCGGAGCCATTTACTTGGCCTTCGTGGCTTTGATCCCGTTGATCGCCTTTGTGCTGATCAACGCCGATCAGAACTTCCCATTTGGTGGCACCTCGATCCTCATCATGGTTGGTGTGGGTCTTGAGACTGTCAAGCAAATCAACGCACAAATGCAGCAGCGACACTACGAAGGACTTCTGCGATGACAAGACTGTTGATCATTGGACCTCCCGGCGCCGGCAAAGGCACTCAGGCGGACCGCATTTCCGAACGACTCAATGTTGTGGCCATCTCCACCGGCGACATCTTCCGCGCCAACGTCAAGGGCGGCACCCCGCTGGGTGTTGAGGCGAAGAAGTACATCGACGCCGGGAACTTCGTTCCCGACTCGGTCACCAACTCGATGGTCCGCGACCGTCTGGCTCAGGATGACGTCAAGGACGGCTTCCTCCTGGACGGCTACCCGCGCACCAGCGCACAGGTCGACGAGTTGGATTCGATTCTGGCCGACGCCGGCGTTGAGCTTGACGCCGTGCTGCAGCTGACCGCCGATGACGACGAGCTCGTCGCCCGGTTGCTCAAGCGTGCGGAAATCGAAGGCCGTGCAGATGACAACGAAGAAGTCATCCGTCACCGTCTGGGGCTGTACCACGAGGAAACCGCAGTGGTCGTCAACCGCTACCAGGAGCGCGGCATCGTGCGCCTCGTCGATGGCATCGGCGAAATCGACGAAGTCACCAATCGTGTCATGGATGCGCTGGGTCAGAACGTCTAGATCACATCGGCCAGCATGAACCGCGGGGAGAGGCACACCAGTGCCATCATCCCCGCGGTTTTTTGCGATAATGGCCAGTAGTACCGTCTTTTTGAAAGGGACAACCACCATGGCTTTAGGCCAACGAAAAATTGAATACAAGACCAACGGCCAGATCCTGAAGATGCGAGCGGCCGGTCTGGTGCTGGCTGAGGCCTTGGACGAGGCCGTTGCCGCTGCTCAAATTGGTGTCACCACCGCCCACATCGATTCGGTGTTCGCTGCCGTGCTTGAACGCCACGGCGCCATCAGCAACTTCAAGGGTTACCACGGCTTCCCGGCCACCATCTGCGCCTCGGTTAATGAAGAGGTTGTCCACGGTTTCCCCAGCGACTATGTCCTGAAAGATGGCGACGTACTGAAGATTGACGGCGGAGCCGTCATCGAAGGATGGCACGCCGACTCGGCACGCACCGTCATTCTCGGTACCGCGGCACCGGAAGATCAGCGACTCTCTGACGTGACCCAAGAAGCCATGTGGCGCGGCATCGCTGCACTGGCCGAGGCTCGCTTCGTTGGCCAGATCGGTGACGCCATCGATGACTACGTCTCCGGTGTGCCTGGCGCACCCCTGGGCATCCTCGAGGACTACGTGGGCCACGGGATTGGCACGGAGATGCATATGGCTCCGGATGTGCTGAACTACCGTACGGGACACCGTGGTGCCCGTGTGAAGCCGGGTATGTGCCTGGCCATCGAACCGATGCTGGTGCGCGGCGGGCTCGAAACGAAGGTTTTGGCCGACGACTGGACGGTTGTCACGGTTGACGGCGCCCGTGCATCGCAATGGGAACACACCGTGGCAGTGCACATGGGTGGCATCTGGGTCCTTACCGCCCACGACGGGGGAGTCGCCGGTTTGGCGCCCTTCGGAGTCGTTCCCAGTCCTCTTCAGGCCTAATCGTTTTACCTCGGCGTGCGCGCCGGCGGCAGAGTGAAACACTGTGCGCAACCTAACAAAACAAGTTGCTCGTACGGATTTCCCTTTAAGCCCTCTACCGCGTAGGCTTGACTGTTGGTTGTCTGTTCCTTGGTGCCCAAAAGCTCACGCTTAAGGTGCTTCTCGGAATGAGAGCCAAGTCCATAAATCTGTCTGTGACAAAATGTTGCCGACAACAAAAGTTAGCGGAGGATATGGCCAAGAAAGAGGGTGTCATCGAGGTAGAAGGCACTGTGTCAGAGGCTCTGCCCAACGCGATGTTCCGTGTTGAGCTGCCCAACGGGCACGTTGTACTTGCAACTATCTCGGGAAAGATGCGTCAGCACTACATTCGAATCCTCCCAGAGGATCGCGTAGTGGTTGAGCTCAGTCCGTATGACCTCAACCGCGGACGTATCGTTTACCGCTACAAGTAAAGACTTTTTGTTCATCCTTCCTTTTGGAAGGGCGACAAAGATATTTACGCTCCACTGAAACCGCAACCGCAAAAGGAGTAAGCCGTGAAGGTTAACCCTAGCGTGAAGCCGATCTGCGATAAGTGCAAGGTGATTCGACGTAATGGTCGAGTCATGGTGATCTGCGAAAACCCACGCCATAAGCAGCGTCAGGGCTAATTCCCTTCACGGGAACCCCTGCGCGTAGTAATGAAATTGGCAGTACAGCATCCACCGCGCGATGCATACCCACGGCACGGAGGCCGTGGACCGGGATTACCGGGAATGTACTGTTTTAGACCTCCGCATATCGAAAGGTAGACAGCATATGGCTCGTCTAGCTGGCGTAGACATCCCGCGCGAAAAGCGCGTGATCATTGCGCTCACCTACATCTACGGCGTGGGCAAGACCCGTGCAGAACAGACCATCGCCGAGACCGGGATCAGCCCGGATACTCGCGTGAAGGATCTGACCGACGCTGAGCTGGTTCAGCTGCGTGACTTCATTGAAGGAAGCTTCAAGGTTGAGGGCGACCTCCGTCGTGAAGTGGCAGCTGACATTCGCCGCAAGGTTGAAATCGGCTCCTACGAAGGCATTCGCCACCGCAAGGGCCTGCCGGTCCGCGGACAGCGCACCAAGACGAACGCACGTACCCGTAAGGGCCCGAAGCGCACCGTTGCCGGTAAGAAGAAGACCCGCTAAATCTAGCGGCGTCACTAAGCCAAATTTCTCGTAGGAGTAAGCATGCCCCCCAAGACTCGTGGAGCGGTTCGCAAGCCGCGTCGCAAGGACAAAAAGAATATCCCGCTCGGCCAGGCGCACATTAAGAGCACCTTCAATAACACCATTATTTCCATCACGGATCCCAATGGTGCTGTAATCTCGTGGGCCTCGGCCGGCGAGGTTGGCTTCAAGGGTTCGCGTAAGTCCACCCCGTACGCTGCACAGATGGCCGCCGAGGCTGCTGCAAAGCGCGCACAGGAGCACGGACTTCGCAAGGTTGACGTTTTCGTCAAGGGCCCGGGCTCGGGACGCGAAACCGCGATCCGCTCGCTGCAGGCCGCTGGCCTGGAGGTTGGGTCCATTCAGGACGTTTCCCCAAGCGCACACAACGGTTGCCGCCCCTCAAAGCGTCGCCGCGTCTAATTGACTGTCTGGCTTTCTTGCCGCCGCGTCTTTCTTCCGTAAGGGAGTTGGGCGCGGCGGCATGATCGCCACGGCAAGCCAGACCGAACCAGACGAACGCCGACGAGGCTTACGTCGTTTCCACCCCCTGTGTTGCGTCATATAGCGGACGCGCGCTGAAAGGAAATGTAAGTGCTTATTGCACAGCGCCCCACCCTGACCGAAGAAGTCGTAGCGGAGAATCGCTCCCGGTTCGTCATTGAACCTCTGGAGCCTGGCTTCGGTTACACCTTGGGTAACTCGCTTCGCCGTACCCTCCTGTCCTCCATCCCTGGTGCAGCTGTCACCAGTGTTCGGATCGACGGAGTACTGCACGAGTTCACCACCGTGGCCGGCGTCAAGGAAGATGTCACCGAGCTGATTCTTAATATCAAGAACCTCTCGGTTTCCTCCGAACATGACGAACCGGTCGTCGCCTACCTGCGCAAGCAGGGTCCTGGCGTCGTTACCGCGGCCGACATCACCCCGCCGGCCGGCGTTGAATTCCACAATCCGGATCTGCACATCGCGACTTTGAACGCGAAGGGCAAGTTCGACATGGAACTGACCATCGAACGTGGCCGCGGCTATGTTTCTGCAGCGCAGAACAAGAACGTGGACGCTGAGATCGGTCGCATCCCTGTGGATTCGATTTACTCGCCGGTCCTGAAGGTGACCTTCCGTGTGGAGGCCACCCGTGTTGAGCAGCGCACCGACTTTGACAAGCTCATCGTCGATGTTGAGACCAAGGATTCGATGCTTCCGCGCGATGCAGTTGCATCCGCCGGCACCACCCTGGTTGAACTGTTCGGCCTGGCACGTGAGCTGAACACCGCCGCTGAAGGCATCGAGATCGGCCCGTCCCCGACGGACGCCGCCCTCGCCGCTGACATGGCGTTGCCGATTGAAGACCTCGAATTGACAGTTCGTTCGTACAACTGCCTCAAGCGTGAGGGCATCCACTCCGTGGGTGAACTCGTAGCTCGCTCCGAGGCCGACCTGATGGACATTCGTAACTTCGGTGCGAAGTCCATTGATGAGGTCAAGGCGAAGCTGATCGATTTGGGTCTGGCTCTGAAGGATTCCCCTCCAGGCTTCGATCTTGCAGCACGTGCCGCAGCCATCGGCGACGATGACGTTTACGGTGACGACGAAGTCTAAGACTTCGGACTCCACCAGCTACAGAACTTAAAACCTTTGTGCCCGGGACCCTTCCCGGGTAGCGGGCACAAAGGCCACCATACTAGGAGAACACCATGCCTACCCCTCCCAAGGGTCCGCGTCTCGGCGGCAGCGCAGCTCACGAGCGTTTGATGCTCGCGAACCTGTCCGCGCAGCTGTTCGAGAACAAATCCATCACCACCACGCTGACCAAGGCCAAGCGCCTTCGTCCGCACGCAGAACGCCTGATCACCTTCGCTAAGCGCGGAGACCTGGCGTCACGTCGCCGCGTACAGGCAGTTATTGCCTCACGCAGCCGCACCAACAAGTCGATCGTTCACGAGCTGTTCGAGAACATCGCACCGCTCATGGCCGAGCGCCCGGGTGGCTACACTCGCATCACCAAGATTGGCAACCGTAAGGGCGACAACGCTCCGATGGCTGTTATCGAATTGGTAATGGAGCCGGTTTCCCCGAAGCAGGCCGTTGTGAAGGAAGCCGAAAAGGCTGCCGCAGTGGCTGCTCCGGTTGAAGAGGTCGTTGAGACCGAAGCAACCGAAACCGCAGAGGTCGTAGAGACCGAAGCAGCAGAGGAGAACAAGGCTTAGTCCTTGTCTCTTCAGCTATAGCTGAATCATTGGCCCGGTGCACTTATGCACCGGGCCAATGGTTTAACTGCTCACATTTCCCCCAGCGAATCCCGTGTCTTTCCGGTATCAACGCGCGGGGGAGGAACCATAGACTTAATCGTCCGGGCAGTAACCGAATGAGGATCGCACGATGAATACTTCCACCACCGAGGTTCAGCATCCCGGCCTAGCGCCGCGGGGCAGCGCCACCGAACCTGCCATGATTCGTCTGTGCATGAGGTTCGGTTACGACGGAACCGCTTACAACGGGTGGGCGCTGCAGCCCGGGCTGCCCACCGTGCAGGCAGTGCTGGAAGACGGGTTAGCCCTCATGTTACGGCGAAGTATTCGTACTGTCGTTGCCGGTCGCACCGATGCCGGCGTGCATGCCAGAAACCAGATCGCGCACTTGGATCTGACGGAAACTGAAGTAGCTTCACTTGCTCGCGGTGCTGATCTTGAACCGGGCCAGGCGCTGCTGCGCCGCCTGCGAGGTCTGCTCAGCCGTGAAGGTGGAGCGATTCAGGTCCACGACGTTTGGCTTGCTCCACCAGGATTTGATGCGCGTTTTTCTGCGTTGTGGCGCCGCTATTCCTATCGCATCGCAGACGGTCCGGATCGCTTTGATCCGTTGACTCGGGCCTTCACCATGTTCCACAAGGCAGAACTCGACCTCGAGCTGATGAACGCGGAAGCCGCGAGCCTCCTGGGCCGTCATGATTTTCTGTCCTTTTGCAAACCGCGTGAACACGCCACGACGATCCGCACGCTGACGGAATTTGAATTTGTGCGTGACGCTCAGGGCATCATCGTCGCTCACCTCAAAGCCGACGCCTTTTGCCACAATATGGTCAGGGCCGTGATCGGCGGCTGCCTTAAGGTAGGTGACGGTCGTGAAGCCCCGGGCTGGGTAGCCATCCGGCTCGCCGAGGCCGTGCGCGACTCGCGGATCATTTTGGCCGAGCCACGGGCCCTAGTTCTCGAAGAAATTGCGTATCCCGACGATGCGCATGAAATCGCCCGCCGCGCAGAACTCACTCGAACCCGGCGCAAGCCCCACGACGTGAGTACCGTTCAACCCCAATCAGCCCCGCGCAGCCGTTAGAAATCTTGGCTTTCTCTTGCTGGACACGCCGGATGCCGACGATCATCTGCAAGCTGGTTTTCTCGGCGGTGTTTCGCGCAACTTAACCCTCAGCATTGTCGAGTTCTGATTCGTTTGGTGCTGCGGGGACTCCTGCTTCACTCAATCCGCGGGAAACAGCATTGGACAACAGCTCATAACCTTGATCATTGGGGTGAACCAGATCGCCGGTGATGAGCGCCGGGCGACCGGCAAACGGTTGACCTAGATCCAGATAGTAAACGTTCGAATTTTCGGCGGCCCGACGAACAACGCGCGAGATTCCGTCCAACGTTGCCGGCGGTTGCCGAGCATCCCAGATCGGACTCGTGACCACGATGCTCGATTCTGGTAGCGCCAGCACCAAGGAATCAAAAAGGGTGCTGGCACCGAGCGCCACCTGATCCAGTGTCTTTCCGGTGTCGTTGCGTCCGCCCGAGACAATAACCAGCGTTGGTGCGTAAGCGATGACGGCGGGAAGAACCTCAACGTAACTAGGGCAGGCATCAAGTCCGCACACACGAGTGGCATTTTCCCTCACGGAGGTCGCATACCCCGTGCCGCCGTGAGCAAAGGATCTATACGAATCCCACCCGCGGCTCAGCGCGAGAATTTCCGGCCACGTATGTCCGGGCGACGCGCCAGCTCCGGCGGTGTAGGAATCTCCGATGAATGCGACCGTGGGATTTGATGAGTCCTTAGTGGCAGGTGGTTGAGCGTCGGTGGAGCTGGGGGATGATGAACCATCAGCGTGTAACATTCCGGTGGGTCCGGGGGAGTTGCTGTCAATCACGAACACACCGAGCAGCACCACACTCACGGCCAGCACGATTACCCCGATGATCTTGGTCGTTCCCGAGCCGAGGGGCTCACGGATCTTCTGGTGCACGATTCCCCCTGTAGACCACCGAAAATATTCACAGTCTAGCGATACCGCCACCCGGGCTCTCTGGGGGAGAGAGGCGGAGGGTGTTACAAGATCTCGAGATCCCCTCCTCAAGGACTCATGCCGACCAATTTGCTGACCCCTTATCCGTTGGTTAGTGCTCGGCCCGGCCCCTCAATGTCATCTGTTGGCAGGGTCACGGTCCTCGCTTTGGTAGTGCCGGGGTTAATCCGATAGACTATGGGCTGTTGTGCGTGTCCTTTGTTCGACACAACCTTCTCCGCGTGACGGCTCAGTTGCAGAGCCACTGGTCTGCTGGGATTGCGAACATTCATGGACGGCCGGTCTTTTCAGTCCTCACCTGGCGAACTGGTTACAGCGCATCGAACACAGCACACGGACGACAGTGGATCTCACAGCCCCTGTTTGGAACTGTGCTTGACCAGTAACCAATAAAACAAAGGCAATTACAGTGCGTACGTTCACTCCAAAGCCGGCTGACCAGACCCGCCAGTGGCACATCATTGATGCCACCGACGTTGTACTTGGTCGCCTCGCCGTCCAGGCCGCAACCCTGCTGCGCGGCAAGCACAAGGCTACCTTCGCCCCCCACATGGACATGGGCGATCACGTCATCATCATCAACGCCGAGAAGGTTGCCCTCACCGGCGCCAAGCTCGAAAACAAGCGCGCTTACCGTCACTCGGGTTTCCCGGGCGGCCTGAAGTCCGTTACCTACGCCGAGCTTCTTGAAAAGAACCCGGTTCAGGCAGTGGAGAAGGCCATCAAGGGCATGCTTCCGAAGAACTCGCTGGCCGCAGACCAGCTGTCCAAGTTGAAGGTATACCGCGGTGCAGAGCACCCGCACGCTGCACAGCAGCCGGCTGCCTTCGAAATCACCCAGGTCGCGCAGTAGCGCTGGGCCCCGAGAAAAAGACATTAGGAGATAATCGTGGCTCAGAACACTGAAGAGATCATCGAAACAGAGGCCGAAGCTCCGGCCTCGTACACCTCGGAGTCCGCACCGGCCGAGGCCGTTGTTGTCAAGGAACGTCCGGCACTGACCGTGCCCGGCGCAGCCGTTGGCCGTCGCAAGCAGGCAATCGCCCGCGTTCGCATCGTTCCGGGTACCGGCCAGTGGACCTTGAACGGTCGCACGCTGGAGAACTACTTCCCGAACAAGCTGCACCAGCAGGATGTTAACGAGCCGTTCAAGCTGCTCGAACTCGATGGCGCTTACGACGTTATCGCTCGCATCCACGGCGGTGGCCCCTCGGGCCAGGCCGGTGCACTGCGTTTGGGCATTGCTCGCTCGCTGAACGAAATCGACCGCGACAACAACCGTGCGGCCCTCAAGAAGGCCGGCTACTTGACTCGTGACGCTCGCGTCATCGAGCGTAAGAAGGCTGGTCTCAAGAAGGCTCGTAAGGCTTCGCAGTTCTCCAAGCGCTAAATCGCTTGCGCTGGGCTTTTGCCCAGCACCGAAGGGTCTCGACATTCGTGTCGGGGCCCTTCGCTCGTTAACGGCCGATGCGTCGTTTGGGAGACGGTATGGCAAATCACTGTGTGAAAGTGCCTTGATTAGGGCGACACTTCCCATAAGTTTGTGTCTGTGGCCCTATGATGGAACACGATGGCAAGGTTATTTGGGACCGATGGTGTCCGCGGAAAAGCAAACGAACTTCTGACCCCCGAGCTGGCGATGGCGCTTTCACAGGCCGCCGCGGTGGTATTGGGTCATGAACAAATAGACGATGGGCGCAGGCCCGTGGCGGTGGTGGCCAAAGATCCTCGGATCAGCGGCGACTTTATTTCCGCTGCAATTGAGGCGGGGCTGGCGGCTTCGGGCGTAGACGTCCACGACGCCGGCACTTTGCCGACCCCTGCAGCCGCATACCTGGTAGCGGATCTTGGTGCCGACTTTGGCGTCATGATTTCGGCTTCGCACAACGCCGCACCCGATAACGGCATCAAGTTCCTGGCCCGAGGTGGCAAGAAGCTTGACGACGCTCTTGAGGATGCGATCGAGGCCCAGCTGGAGAAGCCCGTATACCGCCCGGTCGGTGGTGATGTGGGACGAATTTCCCGCTTCGCCGATGCCGAGGACAGGTACGTGATGCACCTGTTGCAGGCGTTGCCTAACCGTCTGGAGGGGCTGAAAATTGTCCTTGACTGCGCCCATGGTGCGGCCAGCGGTTGCTCACCGGAGGTCTTCAACGCAGCCGGTGCCCAGCTGGTGGTCATCGGCGCAGAGCCCGATGGAATCAACATCAACGACGGCTACGGATCCACCCACCTCGAACGTCTGCAGGCGGCAGTGTTGGATAACGGTGCCGACCTAGGCATCGCCCACGACGGCGACGCCGATCGTTGCCTGGCCGTTGACCACGAAGGAAACATCGTGGACGGTGACCAGATCATGGCGATCATGGCCACCGACATGAAGGAACGCGGCATCCTGAAGGACAACACCTTGGTCGCCACGGTGATGAGTAACCTAGGCTTGAAAATCGCGATGCGTGAAGCAGGAGTTACCGTCAAAGAAACCGGCGTCGGAGACCGCTACGTTCTAGCGGGCATGCGCGAAGGCGCCTTCAACCTCGGTGGAGAACAGTCCGGCCACGTGATCTTTGCCGATCACGCCACCACCGGCGACGGCGTTCTGACGGGCCTGCTCATTGCCGCACGCGTCAAGGCGACGGGCAAAACGCTAAAAGAACTTGCCAGCGCGATGACCGTGCTGCCACAGGTACTGATCAACGTGAAGGGCGTCAACAAGGCTGCAGCACCGCAGAACGCGGTGCTCAATTCCGCGATCGGCGCGGCCGAAGCAGCACTGGGTGAGAGCGGGCGCGTACTGTTGCGCCCCTCGGGCACCGAACCGGTGGTTCGCGTGATGGTGGAAGCCACCTCGCACGACGTAGCGCAGGCCCTGGCCACATCGCTGGCCGAAGTTGTTTCGCAAGAACTCGCACTCTAAATTCCACACCAGCTGTACAACACACCGAGTCTAGAAACGGCGCCAAGCGGAAGCTGCTTCTAGACTCGGTGGTGTTTGTCCTAAGGGTTACGGCCACGACGCCGTGACCCCACCATTCTTGAAGGGTGTACTCGGGGATTATGAGCTTAAAGATTTCGGTGGTGGGCACCGGCTACCTCGGTGTTACACACGCTGCCTGCATGGCGGAATTGGGCTTTGAGGTCATTGGTGTTGACGTTGATCCGGCCAAGATCAAAGCCCTTTCGGCCGGAAAATTGCCTTTCCATGAACCCGGTCTGGATCGGTTGCTGGAAAAGCACGTTGAGTCCGGTCGGCTGCGCTTCACGACCGACTACGACGAGGTTGCTTCCTGGGCCGATGTTCATTTCATCGGCGTCGGAACCCCGCAACGCGCCGACGGCCACGGGGCCGACATGCGTTTTGTTGATGCATCGGTCACCGAACTGGCCACCAGAATCAGGGGCAAGGCACTGATCGTGGGCAAGTCAACCGTGCCGGTGGGAACAGCGCGGCGCCTTGAGTCAATCATTGGCACCCACGCACACCCCGACGCACAGATTTCGTTGGCCTGGAACCCCGAGTTCCTCCGTGAGGGCTTCGCCGTGAAGGACACCATGTCCCCTGACCGTTTGGTCATTGGCTGCACCGACGCGCACAGCGAAGAGACCCTGCGCGTCATCTACGCCCAAGCCCTCGAGGCCAACACGCCGCTGATCGTCACCGACTTCGAAACCGCCGAACTGGTGAAGGTCGCTGCCAATGCGTTCCTGGCCACCAAGATCTCCTTTATCAACTCCTTCGCCGAGGTCACCGAGACCATCGGCGGTGACATCACCGTACTGGCAGATGCACTGGGTTACGATGCCCGCATCGGGCGAAAATTCCTCAACGCCGGGGTGGGCTTTGGCGGTGGCTGCTTGCCCAAGGACATCCGAGCCTTGCAGGCACGCACCAGCGAACTCGGGCTGACCCACACCATGGGCTTCCTGGCCGAAGTCGATGAGATCAACCTGCGCCGGCGCGAACGCGTGGTGCGGCTGGCACAGACCATGCTCAAGGACCAACTGGCCGGGGCGCAGATTGCGGTTCTGGGTGTCACCTTCAAACCGGACTCCGATGACGTTCGCGATTCACCGGCACTGGATATCGCCGTCCGGCTGTTTAACGCTGGAGCCGAGGTGTCGGTGTACGACCCTAAGGGCAATACCAACGCCGCCGCCCGCTTCCCGCGCCTGAACTACGCCCCGGATCTTGCCGCGGCGGTGCAGAATGCGGACCTGGTCCTGCTCTTGACCGAATGGGATGAGTTCAAGACCTTGCTGCCAGCGGACCTGGAGCCCCTGGTCGGTGCGCGCAAGATCATCGACGGGCGCAATGTGCTCAACCGTTCTCGATGGGAAGCCGCCGGGTGGGAACTGGTGGGCATGGGCCAGCACTACACTCCGCTGGACGGCCAGCTCTAGGACACGAGCTAAGTAGCCAGTCCCCGCAGTACCCCAAGACAAGGCAAGGGGCCAGTTCATGGAACTGGCCCCTTGCCTTGTCTTGTCGTAACGCGTCGCTAGCTTAGAGTCCTAGCTGGCGAGCGGCGCGGGGGAGTTCCTGCAGAAGATCTACGGCACTGAGTGTGCCCTCAGCCGCGGCCAGGGCACCGGCATGCGCGTGGATGAGCGCCCCCGCTGCGGCCAATTCGGTCAGGCGGTGACTCTGGGTCACTTCGTCGGCTCCGGTCATCGACGGGAAGGTGGCAGCCGCGAGCAGCGTGCCCAAGATCCCGGTGAGTACGTCCCCACTGCCGGCCGTGGCCAAATCCGGGGTCGCGGCATGGACGATGAGCGCGTAGCCATCGGGCGCGGTGCAAATGGTGGCCGAACCCTTCAGCAAGATGACACAGTCATAGGCCACCGCCGCCCAGCGGGCCCAGCGGATCGGGTCGGTGGCGATGTCGGTCGCGCTGACCCGGACGCCGGCCTTAGCCAGCAGTGAGTGCAGCTCCCCGGCATGCGGGGTAAGAATGCGTAATTGGTGGTGTTCGCCCGGCTCCAGCATCGCCAGGGCACCAGCATCAAGCACACACGGATTGTTGGCTTCGAGGATCTGGTCCAGGTACTGACGCGTCTCGGCGTTGTCAACAAGACCCGGGCCGATGGCCCAGGCCGAAATGCGGGTCGCTCCGGCACGTCCGTTGCGGCGGTTCCGCGCCAATAGGGCGGTGAGCTCTTCGGTGTTCAGCGGGACAGATTCGGGGACCTGTGTGGTCAGTGCCGTGGCGACCGCCTCCGGGACCACGGTGCGCAGCAGACCGAGGCCGCTGGCGACCGCGGCGCGGGCGCTGAGTACCGCAGCACCGGGATATTTCGCGGATCCTGCCAGCAGCCCCAACACGCCACGCTGATACTTGTGCGCGCCGGCCGCTGCCCAACTCTGATCACGATCCAACAAAAGCTCTAGATCATCCCCCTGCACCACCCATGCATCGGGTTTCGGCAGGTGATCCGTTAATCCGGCATCGGTGATGTGGATGCTTCCGGAGACCAGGTGCCCGGAGCCCACCACCAGACCGGTCTTCAGGGCGCCGAAGCATACGGTGCGATCCGCGCGAATCACGCTGGGAGCTGCTGCTCCGGTGTTTGCATCCACGCCGCTGGGGATATCGGCGGCCAGCACCCGCACCTGGCTCGGGATTTTCGGTAGCTCGGCGCCGGGGCGTAATCCGGTGCCGTAGAGGGCATCAACAACCAAGTCGGTATCCACCAGGAGCTCGTCTAGGTGCTTGGCGGTCGTGGTGCGTCCTCCGGAGCGCACGAGCGCGGCAAGGCCCTGAGCGTGCGCCTGAGGGGCGAGCAGTACGGCAGTGGCACGTACCCCGCGCTTGGCCAGTGCGGCCAGGGCAAAGAGTCCATCCCCGCCGTTGTTTCCCGGTCCGATCAGTCCCAGCACTCGGGCGCCGTAGAGACGTCCGCCATCACTCTTGAGCATCAAAACGGCTTGATGTGCCAGCGCATCGGCGGCCAGACGCATCAATGTGGTGTCGTTTGCATCCTTGAGCTGTGCGGTCTCGGCATCTCGAACGTGGGAACCTGCATAGACGGGGATCATACGTTCAGAATACCCAACCGTGAGCGCAAATTCTTGCAGGTCAGCAGCGGCGCTTCGCGCCGGAACCAAGGTGTTCTTATCGTTCGGCAACCACCATGGCGGTGGCCAGGTCACCATCGTGACTCATCGACAGGTGCCAGTGCACCACGCCCTTGGCCTCGGCGGCCTCGGCAACCGAACCGTCGAGGACCACATACGGATCACCCGCAGCGTCCTTCTTGATGGTGCAATGTTGCCAGTTCATACCGGCCGGTGCGCCAAGGGCCTTGGCGATGGCTTCCTTGGCCGCAAAACGTGCAGCGAGGGAGCGCACGTGTAGATCGCGCTCATCCGGGACAAAAAGCCGTTCTAGGAGGGCGGGGGTCCGCTCCAATTGCGCCTTGAACCTCGACACCTGAACAACATCAACACCAATTCCCACGATCATGCCTTCGAGTTTAGCTGGCGTGATGCAGCGCCCGATCCGCACCCGATGAATGGGGCGTAGGCTTCTTGGCACCGCTTGCACCCGGTAGGCGGTGGAAGGAACCGTGAATCATGGGCAGCACAGACCAGCCAAACGAGGGCGAATCGCGAGCCATAGCCCTGCTGCGGGACGGATTTTCTCGCGCACAAGAAAGCCTGGAGGAACTCTTGGAAGCGGCCGAACCGCGAATGCTCCGATTCCGGGCCAGTGAAAATAGCAACTCGATGGCATGGCTGATCTGGCACCTGAGTCGAGTTCAAGATGACCACTTCACGCATCTGGCCCTGAGCCTGGGCCAGGAGCAATCACTCGAGCAGTGTTGGGTTTCAAAGGGTTGGGCCACCACGTTTAATCTGTCCTACCCGTTAATGGAAACTGGGTATGGGCAGGGCATCGACGCCGTGGCGGACTTCGGGATGTACGACGGTGAATACCTGCTCGGTTATCACCAAGACGTCCATCAACTGACGATGAGCGTCCTTGACCGCCTCACCGAGCAGGACCTTGATACGGTCATTGATCGGCGCTGGAACCCTGAGGTGACGGCCCTGACACGCTTGGTCAGCATCTTAGGTGAGGTGACGGCGCACCTGGCGCAGGCACAATTCCTGCAGGGTATCCACAAGGACGCGTTGAGCCAAAACGGGCGTTAAGCACCGATGGTGCAGGTGCCGCCCCAAAGGGGAAGCTCCTGCACCACGCAGTGACGACGCGAAGAAAGAACCGTTGATTTACTCGACGGTGACCGATTTGGCCAGGTTACGCGGCTGATCAACGTCAAGGCCCTTGGCCGAGGCCAGTTCGCAGGCGAAGAGCTGCAACGGAACGGTGGACAGCAGCGGCATCAACAGCACCGGGGTCTCCGGGACGTAGAAGACGAACGAAGCGTAATCGCGAACCGACTCATCGCCTTCTTCCGCAATGACCAAGGTCTTGGCGCCACGGGCGCGCACTTCCTGGATGTTGGAAACCACCTTGGAGTGCAACGAGTCGCGGCCGCGCGGTGATGGAACCACTACGAAGACCGGGAGATCCTGCTCGATCAGGGCGATCGGACCGTGCTTCAGCTCGCCAGCGGCAAAGCCTTCCGCGTGGATGTAAGCGATTTCCTTGAGCTTCAGCGCGCCTTCCATGGCGACGGGGTAGCCCACGTGGCGGCCCAGGAAGAGCACCGACTCGTTGTCCTTCATCGAGCGTGCCAGCGACTTGATCTCTTCGCTGCGGTCCAGAATGTCCTGGATCTTGGCAGGGATCTTACCCAGATCGGCCAGGATGTCCTTGATCTGTCCGGAGAACAGGTTGCCACGCAACTGAGCCAGGTACAGACCCAACAGGTAGGTGGCGGTGATCTGGGCCAGGAACGCCTTGGTGGAGGCGACGGCAATTTCCGGTCCGGCGTGGGTGTACAGCACGGCATCGGATTCACGCGGGATGGTGGAGCCGTTGGTGTTGCAGATGGCCAGAGTCTTGGCGCCCTGCTCCTTGGCGTAACGCACTGCCATGAGAGTATCCATGGTTTCGCCCGACTGGGAGATGGAAACGATCAGGGTATTGGCATCCACGATCGGATCGCGGTAACGGAATTCGTGGCTCAACTCGACCTCGACCGGGATACGGCACCAGTTTTCGATGGCGTACTTGGCTACCGAACCCGCATAGGCGGAGGTACCGCAGGCGAGCACAACAATCTTCGTGACTGCTGCCAGTTCCTCGGGGGAGATGCGCAGTTCATCAAGGGTCAGGCGTCCGAAGGCGTCCGAGCGACCCAGCAGGGTGTCGGCAACTGCGGCTGGCTGGTCGAAGATTTCCTTCTCCATGAAGGAACCAAAGCCACCCTTTTCGGCGCTGGCAGCGTCCCAATCAACGGTGAATTCTTTGCCTTCGGCCGGGTTGCCAGCGAAGTCGGTGATGGTGTGGGAATCGGGCGTGATCGTGACGATCTGGTCCTGACCCAGTTCTACGGCGCGGCGGGTGAAGTCGATGAAGCCCGACACATCGGAACCCAAGAAGTTCTCGCCGTCGCCCAGTCCCAATACCAGCGGGGAGTTACGGCGGGCGGCGACAACGACGCCGGGGTGCTCGGCGTGGACGGCCAGCAGGGTGAAGGCACCCTCAAGCTGGCGGGCGGTGAGCTCCATGGAACGGGTGAGGTCACCGGCGCCTTCGCCACGGTAGACGGATCCGAGCAGTGCTGCTGCAACTTCGGTGTCAGTTTCGGAAAGGAATTCGACGCCGTCGGCGCGCAGCTTGCCCTTGAGCTCGGCAAAGTTTTCGATGATGCCGTTGTGAATCAACGCGAGGTTGCCTTCATCGGCCAGGTGAGGGTGGGCATTGCCATCGGTTGGGCCGCCGTGGGTGGCCCAACGAGTGTGGCCAATTCCGGTCAGAGATGCCGGCAGAGCATCTGCTTCCAACGAGTCGACGAGGTTGACGAGCTTGCCCGCCTTTTTGCGCGAACTGATTCCCGCATCGGTGACTACGGCAAGTCCGGCCGAGTCGTATCCGCGATACTCGAGGCGTCGCAGGCCCTCAAGAATCACATCGAGCGCACCATGATTGGCTGCTCGGCCAGCATTACCTACGTATCCAACGATTCCACACATGAGGAAAAGATTACCGTGCCCCGGGATGTACCGGGTGCATTTGCCCCGCTGATAGCTTAAAAAGACATGTGGGTATAACCACGCCAACAAGGTATGGCTAATTCATGAAGTTTGGGATTACGGGTCAGTTGTTGGCACAATTCAAGGCGTGAATGGACAGCGAGCGGTCGACTACAGTGCAACACCCTTCGTTGAATTGGACCGCCAAACGTGGGCGCGATTGTCGAATGAGATCAAGCAACCCCTGGATGAAGCGGACTTGATGCGTCTCAGTGGGCTCGGTGAAACACTGAATCTTTCCGAGGTGCGCGAGGTTTATCTACCACTCTCACGATTGTTAAACCTCTACGTTCAGGGCTCGGCCTCGCTGCATCAGGCCACCAATACCTTCCTTGGTGAATCAACGCGACGCACCCCCTTTGTTATCGGTGTTGCTGGCTCGGTGGCCGTGGGTAAATCCACCACTGCCCGCGTGCTGCAGGAACTATTGCGGCGCTGGCCCGACACCCCCGATGTGCAGCTGATCACCACCGACGGCTTCCTGTATCCGAATGCGGATCTGGAGCAGCGCGGCATCATGCACCGCAAGGGTTTTCCGGAGTCCTACGATCGACGTCGATTGCTGCGTTTTGTCTCCGAGGTCAAATCGGGTGCCCCGGAGGTTCGTGCACCTTGGTACTCGCACCTGAGCTACGACATCGTTCCCGGAAAAGAAGTTGTGGTGCGATCCCCGCAGGTGCTGATCGTTGAAGGCCTGAACGTGTTGCAGCCAGCCCGCGCACGACTTGATGGCACAGCTGGTCTGGCATTGAGTGACTTCTTCGATTTCTCGGTGTATGTCGATGCGCGGACCGCTGACATCGAAGAGTGGTACATCCGCCGTTTCATGAGACTTCGTTCCGGAGCGTTCTCGGATCCCGCGTCTTACTTCCACCGCTACGCCTCGCTCAGTGATGAGGAAGCACGGGAGACCGCACACGGTATCTGGAAGCGCATTAACGAACCAAACTTGCGAGAAAACGTGATTCCCACACGTGGTCGTGCGCAACTCGTTTTGAGTAAATCGGGAGATCACTCGATCCGTCGCATGTTGCTGCGCAAGATCTGATCGATCAAAACGAACGATGAATGGTAAGCAAATAAACTGAAAAATACCGGTGCATTACCTGTTGACCAGTGACATTGTGTGCAAAGCTAGGCACATGCTCAAGGGATTCAAAGAATTTATAATGAAAGGCAACGTCGTTGACCTTGCCGTCGCCGTCGTCATTGGTGCCGCTTTTGGCGCCGTGATCACCGCCTTGGTTGAGAACATTCTCATGCCATTGATCGCAGCCTTGGTGGGTTCGCCGAACTTCGATAACTTCCTGGTTATCACGATCGGTTCCGGAGTCGCCATCAAGATCGGTGCCTTCCTGACCGTTCTGGTGAACTTTATTCTCGTTGCTGCCGCAATCTACTTCTTCGTCGTCGTACCGATGAAGCACCTCGCCGACATGCGTGATGCCCGTCTTGGTGTCGAAGAGCCGGAAGCGGAAGTTGACCCGCAGCTTGCACTGCTGGCCGAAATTCGCGACGAATTGCGTAGTCGAACTTCCTAGTCCATCTACAAACCACCACGGCGATGCCCCGGTGCGCTGATCATCATGATCAGCGCACCGGGGCATCGCCATTTGTGTACCCGATCGGACAGCTCGGTTGCCGACAGCGTGCCAATGAATCAAGCTCCGCGTTGAAAGTGGGATGATGGATGCGTGAGCGCACAAACTTCCCACCAGTCCGAAAATTCATATCCCACCGCGGATGAGACAACGAAGTCTCACTGGGAACGCCGAGCCGTTATCGACCTGGCCAACGTTCGGGAAAACGTGAAGCGGGTGGGCGAACTTGTTGCTCCCGCAGCGGTCATGGCGGTGGTCAAGGCCGATGGCTACGGGCACGGAGCCGTTGCCGTGAGTCGGGCCGCAATCCAGGCTGGTGCCTCCTGGCTAGGCTGCGCACATGTCACCGAAGCACTGAAAATACGCGAAGCAGGTCTAGAAGCACCTCTGCTCGCATGGCTGCATACCGATGGAACCCCGTTCGAGGAAGCCATCTCCGCCAACATCGATTTGGCCGTTTCTGGTTGGGAACTTGACCACGTAGCCAATGCCGCACAGGCAGCGGCCCAACCGGCACGAGTTCATCTCAAAATTGATACGGGCTTGGGACGCAACGGCAGCACCGCGGCACAGTGGGAAGAATTACTGGGGCGCGCGGCCAGCTACCAAGACGAAGGGCTGATGCGGGTGGTGGGCGTTTTCTCCCACCTTGCTGTTGCCGATGAACCCGAACGCCCCGAAACTGACGAGCAACTGAAGGCCTTCAACGAAGCCGTTGCCTTGGCCGAAGACGCTGGATTCGACCTCGAAGTACGTCACATCGCGAACACTCCCGCGATCCTCTCGCGCCCCGATGCTCACTACGACATGGTCAGGCTCGGACTTGGCCTTTACGGTTTGAGCCCCTTCGCCGGAGAAGACCCCGCACGCTACGGGCTGCGTCCTGCCATGACGCTGGAAAGCCGCATCGCCAACGTAAAAAAGGTGCCAGCGGGACAGGGCGTGAGCTACGGCCTTCATTATCACACCAGTGAAGAGACCTACCTGGGCCTGATCCCGATGGGCTACGCCGACGGATTGCCGCGTACGGCGAATAATGCTCCGGTGTCCATTCTGGGTAAAACGTACCTGGTGCGTGGAACCATTGCCATGGACCAATTTGTGGTTGATCTTGGACCGGACATTGACGTGGCAGCCATACTCGGTGCCACGGCCATCCTCTTTGGTGAGGGTGGACCGTCGGTGACCGAATGGGCGGATGCCGCAGGAAGCGTTAATTACGAGATTGTCACGCGCATTTCCCCGCGTGTGCCCCGCCGTCTGGTGGAGGGAACCTGGGGTGAATCCGGTGAGTGAGAATGGCACATCGTCGGAGCTTATCGTCAACGGAGTTGAAGAAACCCATCACTTTGCTCGATCCCTGGGGGCCATTCTTCGTGCCGGGGACCTACTGGTGCTGACCGGTGAACTGGGCGCGGGGAAAACTACCTTCACCCAAGGACTGGGGCTGGGCATCGGAGTGCGCGAGGGTATCATTTCCCCGACCTTCGTGATCTCGCGTATCCATCCCACACTTCGGGAGGGACCGGACCTGGTGCACGTGGATGCCTATCGGCTTGCCACCGCCGCTGAAATTGATGACCTTGATCTCGAATCCAGTCTCAGCACCTCCGTCACGGTCGTGGAATGGGGCGCGGACAAGGTCGAACAACTCAGCGACTCACGTTTGGAGATCGTGCTGCAACGTCCCGGATCGGCAGAGATCGGCGAAGAATTGGTCTTCGACTTCTCCGAGGGTGATGAGGACGAACAGCGCACCATCAGCATCAGAGCGGTGGGACCACGCTGGGACAATGATCCGCAGCTTGCCGCATTACTCACACACTTCAGAAGCTAAGGGAAAACTACACACATGCTGTTACTGGCCATCGATACCTCTGCCAATGCCTCCGCCGCGTTACTGGAAACTACCGGCGCTGGCGTTGCGGTGCTCGGATCCTTCACTTCGCTTGTGGGTAATGATCATGCCGAGGTCTTGGCCCCGGCCATCGAAGCGCTGCTGCAGGACGCCGGGGCCGTGCGGCCCGACGCCGTCGTGGTGGGTGTTGGCCCCGGACCCTTCACCGGGCTGCGTGTTGGCCTAGCCAGCGCCAAAACACTGGCCTTCGTCTGGGACGTTGCCCTGCATGGGGTGATGAGCCTTGATGCCATTGCGCTGGAAGCGGTAGCCACCGAACCAACGGGTGATTTCACCGTCGCCATTGATGCGCGGCGCAAGGAACTCTACTGGGCCAGGTACCACCACGATGGACTGTTGGCCGATGGACCGCACGTGAGCCTCGCCGAAGAATTGCCGCCGCTGCCGACCTTTGGAGCCGGTGCGGGCCTGTACTCCGAACGCCTAGCCGCCATCGGGGCGACGGTGGTGCCAGGATTCGACCAGGCGCATCCCAGCGCCGTGTCATTGGGCACCAGCGCCGCCCGTTCGCTGGCCGCGGGCCGTGAGCTGCTGAGCACCGAACCGCTGTACCTGCGCGAGTCCGATGCCAAGGTCCCGGCCGTGATGAAGGGCAAGCTGCTGTGAACGTCTCAAGCGATTCCTTGGCCGTGCCAGGACTGGAGACTCGGGCCATGGTGCCCGCCGATGTGCCAGAGGTCTGGGAGCTGGAAAAAGAACTGTTCCCCGGTGATGCCTGGCCGCTTCAGATGTTTTACGACGAACTGGCGGAGCACGACACCCGGACCTATTGGGTGGTCAGCGACGGAACGCGAATCATCGCCTATGCCGGGATGATGTGTGTGCTGCCGCTGGCCGATATCCAGACCATCGCCGTGCGCCCCGAGGCTGAAGGGCAGGGCATCGGCAGCCACCTGCTGCGCCTTATGATCACCGGAGCCACCAGCGCCAACGCCACCGATCTTTTGCTGGAGGTCCGCGAGGATAATCCCCGGGCCCAGGGGCTGTACGCACGTCACGGGTTTGAGGCCATCCATCGTCGCAAGGGGTACTACCGCGAGGGCGTGGATGCCATCATCATGCGCAAGGTGCTTATCACCGCGACGTGATCGCTGCCACCACCGCGGTGCCCGCTTCGTGAAAATCGGGGTGGCGGACCTAAAATTGGTGACATGTCCCTTTCTGCACCACTCGTTCTTGGCATTGAATCCTCCTGCGACGAAACGGGAGTGGGTATTGTGCGAGGCACCGACCTACTCGTAAACGCCGTGGCCTCCTCGATGGAGGAGCACGTCCGCTTCGGCGGTGTCATCCCCGAGATTGCTTCCCGCGCCCATCTGGATGCTTTTGTCCCAACCCTTGAGGCGGCGCTTGAAGAGGCCGGGGTCAAGCTTGCGGACATCGATGCGATTGCCGTAACCAGCGGACCGGGGCTCTCCGGCGCTCTGATGGTGGGCGTCGCGGCAGCCAAGTCCTTGGCGCTGGCCACGGGCAAGCCGCTGTACGCGATCAACCACCTGGTGGCCCATGTGGGGGTGGGGGTCCTAGACGGTGGACAGCTGCCCGAAAAGCTCGGCGCACTTTTGGTCTCCGGCGGACACACCGAAATTCTGCAGGTCAATTCGCTCACCGACGATGTGCGTCTGCTCGGGGCAACGATTGATGACGCCGCGGGTGAAGCCTATGACAAGGTGGCCCGCCTCTTGGGATTGGGATACCCGGGCGGACCGGTCATCGATGCGTTGGCCAAGGAGGGTGACCCCAAGGCCATCCGTTTCCCGCGCGGTCTGACCCTACCCAAGTTTGTGGGTTCTGCTGAGGAACCGGGCAAGCACCGTCACGACTTCTCCTTCTCCGGATTGAAAACCGCCGTGGCGCGCTGTGTTGAGCAGTACCAGAAGCGTGGCGAAGAGGTCCCCGTCGCGGACATTGCCGCCTCCTTCCAAGAAGCAGTTGTCGACGTGATTACCTCCAAGGCGGTGCGCGCCTGCAAGGAACACGGGATAGAAAACCTGTTGCTGGGCGGCGGTGTTGCCGCCAACTCTCGGCTGCGCGCGCTACTCGCTGCCCGCTGCGCCTCGGCCGGCATCACGCTGCGGGTTCCGCCGCGAGAGCTCTGCACGGATAACGGGGCCATGGTTGCAGCGCTGGGTGCCCAATTGGTGGCAGCCGGCATCACGCCCACGGGGCTGGGCTTCTCCACCGATTCGGGACAACCGGTGAGCTTGATTTCCCTGGCTGCCTGAGCGGGTTTGGTCAGCTACGACGATTGGGCATGATCAAGGGCGGCAGTTCGATGAACTGCCGCCCTTGATCATGCCCGTTACTGTGCGTTCTGGGCTAGGCCAGATGCATGCGTCGGACGTTGTCCTTGACGACCTCGCGGAGGTTGCCGCCGTGAGCAGCCGCAACCTTGTGCTGCCATTGGTAACCGGCGCCGCCCTTGATGATGCGCTCCACATCGGCGAGTTCGGCGCTGCAGCCTAGTTCCGCCGCGACCGGGGCCAACCGCTTCAATTCCTGGCGCAGGTGCTCGGTGACCAACATTTCGTCGCCGGCGGCGTTGAGGATGATGATGGCTTCCATGCCGTAGCGGGCGGCCCGCCACTTGTTTTCCACGCGGTACCACGGTGGCATGACCGGTATGGTTCCGCCGTTGTCGATGGTGGTGGACATGTCGTGTACCAGGCACTGGGTCAGTGCGGCGATGGCACCGATATCCTGCAATGAGGACAGCCCATCGGAGATGCGCATCTCCACGGTCCCGAAGCGCGGGACCGGGCGCACATCCCAGCGGATCTCTGAAATGTCGTCGATGACTCCGGTGTGCAGCATATCCGCGACATAGGCCTCATACTGTTCCCACTCGGGGAAGTGGTACGGGATGCCGGCGGTGGGTAGCTGCTGGAACATCAGAGCGCGGTGCGAGGCGTACCCAGTGTCTTCCCCACCCCAGAA
Organism: Paeniglutamicibacter terrestris; assembly: GCF_012271785.1. Lineage (GTDB taxonomy): Bacteria > Actinomycetota > Actinomycetes > Actinomycetales > Micrococcaceae > Paeniglutamicibacter > Paeniglutamicibacter terrestris. The sequence goes on from NZ_JAAWVT010000002.1 coordinate 118,817, forward strand.
AGGGCTGGAGGCACTGAGCGCTTGGAAATGCGCCTGATAGTTGATCAGCCCATCGACCACCGGTAAGGCCTTGGCTCGTGAGTCGAGGCCCACATGAACGTGTACCCCGTAGATGACCATTTGTTGACCCCACCATTGGGTGCGGTCAATCATCTTGGCGTAGCGGTCCTTGTCGGTGACGGGCTGCAGCTTCGGTGGGGCGAAGGGGTGGGAGCCTGCGCAGTAAAGGTCGATATCCATGGGGTCGGTGACCTCGCGGATGGCAGCCAAGTTGTCGTGCAATTCGGTCTTGGCTTCAGCCACCGTCTCACAGACGCCGGTGACAATTTCCACGGTGTTAAGCAGGAGTTCCTGCTTAACATGCGGATGTTCCTCGTCAGCACCGAGGGAACCATGAAGGCGGTGCAATTCGGCTAACACTTCCTCGGCGACCGAACGCAGATCGGAGGTATTGCGGTCCACCAAAGCCACTTCCCACTCCACACCAAGTGTGGACTGGCGTGATGACGCGAAATCTATCTGCACCGAACCTCCATGTCGATAACGGCGAAAACCGCCGCATTGTTATCGTAAGTCTATCGAGCGAAAGCGAGCACTGTGCGCCGCTGGTGCGCCATGGCACGGTTTTGTCGATTCATGACCGAGTAATTGTGCTCACGTTGCTAGGAGACTGGCTCGACCTCGATGGCCAGACGCGTATCTCCCACGCGGGTCAGGATCAAGGTTGCCTTGTTTTTCGCATCTTTCCCGGTGCCGGCCAGCAGAATCTTGCGCAATTCCTCCGGGGTCACATCCATGCCGCGCTTCTTGATATCCAGCACACCAATTTTTTCACTCTTCACCCAAGCCCTAAGGTTTTTCACGTGGTACGGGCGGATGGCCAGGACTCGGTAGCTCTTAGCCATCGGGGTGGAGATCGATTCGGCGGTGCTGAAGTAGGCGATGTGCCCATCAATGAGGTGCCCACCGGTTTGCTTCAGCAACTCATCGATCAAACCGGCGCGAATCACCGCGCCATCGGGTTCGTGAATGAAGGCATCAATCTCTCCGACGGGAACGTCGCCGCGCAGGGCGGCATCCGGATCAAAATCCGTGCTGCTTGTCAGTTCGGTGGCTCCGTTCTCGCCGATGACTAGGGCCGCTCGGCGGACACCGGGGCGGGCCAACGGACCGAACCAGAGGGCTGCCTCGGTGACGTCGCCATTGATCGACACCCACTGAACCTCACAGGTCTTTGGCACTGCGGCATGCGGAAGACCCGGTCCCATTTTCACACCGACTGCGAGCCCCCGATCGGCCAGCGATTCGACGAAGGACAGGGGAGGGCTGAAGGCTTCGGGATCAAAAATTCGTGAGGTGCCCGAGGTGTCCGTGGTGCGCCGGGCTGGATCTAGCCATACCCCGGTGAATCCGGTGAGATCGAAGTCCATGGCGTCGGCGTTCACCACCGTGGCGCTGGGCCACGGCATGAGGTTCAGTGTGGCGGCAGCCGCGGTCGTCTCATCAAGTTCCACGGCTGTAACGTCAATCTCCGCACTGGCTAGTGCGAGTGAGTCGGCACCAATGCCGCACCCCAAATCGGCAACCTTCGTGATACCTGCACGGGTATAACGCTGAGCGTGTAGCCCGGCGAGCTTAAGCCGGGTGGCTTGTTCTAGGCCGGCAGGGGTAAACACCATGCGGTCGGCAAACGGGCCAAACTTCACCCGGGCCTTGGAGCGCAATTGCGCCTGCTGCACCACGGCGGTGACCAGCTCCACCGGGTGCCCGGCCTTGCGCAACGTCAAGTTGAGGTTCAGCGCTGCCTCTTTGGTTCCGGCGGATGAGGGGTCGATCGAGTTTAAGAGTTCCCATCCCGGGGGCGTTAGCAGGATTGCCAGCTGTGATGCTGCGGCCTCGGAGTTTTGATTTGCCATGGGATCCAGCCTAGTACGGATGACTCTCTCGCCGTGGCGCGGTTCAGGGGGCGCTGGGTGCTCTCCACAGACTGCAGCGCCCCCTGCCGTCACTTATCCGCTAAGGCAGCAGTCGGTTCAGGTAACTGCGAACCGCCGGATAGTAACCCTGAAGGTAACCGGTGGTCGTGGGGTGCAGATTAAACGGATCATTCAGATTGCCCGCGTTGAAGTAGATCCACGGATCGGTAGATCCCAGACCGTGATTGTTGAATCGCCCCTGGACGGAAATGAAGCTGGCGCTTGTTCCCCGAGTTGCGTTTCTAATCGCCTTGTTCAGCGAATCACCGAGCGCGTTCAAGTCCCGGGCTCGAGCGGCGGTCAGCAGAGGCTGATCCCCTGCGGAGGCGGTAAACAGTCTGGGGTAATCCAACACCAGAATCTGCCCACTGGTTGATGCATCCAGCAGGGCCAACGTTTGGTGGGCCGAGGCACCGACGGTAGGAATCAGCTGCGCGCCAGCAGCAAGAGCCTGATCGCAGGCCATATCCAGGCCCGCCGTACTGCAGACACTCAGCAGCCCACGAATATCCAGATCGTTGGCACCCAGGCTCAGCGTGACCAAATCTGCCGCGCCCAACTGACCCCCAATGGCTCCGATGACTCCGGCTATCTCCCCGGTCCGCAAACCCGCACAAGCGGCATTGGCCAGCAGATTAACGTTTTCTGTGCTGGCAATCTGCGTGACATGTGAGGGGCCGCTGCCCTGCAGGCAGCCGAAGAACGGACCGGCTACCAGTGAACCGGAACCGAATCCCGCGGAATAGGAATCACCCAGATTCACGTAGTTCACCACCTGCGATGAATCTGCTGCGGTGGGTGGGGCCGCTGCGCTCGCCGGTGTCATGCCGGTGAGTGTAAGAACGATGGCGGCGGCGCTGGCCGCCAGTAGGGCTAAACGTCGAGACGGCGCGGAACGAGTCATGAGAAAGATCCCCTGCTTTCACGGTGGCGGGACGAAATGTGTGTTCCGCCTATTGCCCGATTGGTCGGGTGGCCGGGAAGGGCACCTCAACCTTGTCGGTCGGTGCCAGTGATTTGAACCCCAAGGTGGAAACCACATCCGGGGGACCTCTGGCGAGGGCATCCGGTGCGCCACGCGGTGAGAGCAGATGATGCCGTTCCGCACGTACAGCCCATCCTAGGACCAGGGACGCTCACACAATAGGGGTGGACCGCATGAAGTCGAAGCGATCTGGCCCAGTGCCGGTGGCACCTTCGCGTGCGGATCCAAGCATGAGGTTGGAGATTCGGCTGGCGTTTCACGGGGTTTGATGCTCGGGAGGTGCTGTGCGCCGAGCGCGTAAAAGATGACGTAATTAGCACTCGCCTTGACCGAGTGCTAATGGTTGCCTAGAGTCAGTGGTGGCGTTTGTTGTCCCAACAAACGCTGAAAGCCTGAGGTAATTCACCAGCTGGCACCGCGACGACGGTTGGTACCACCCGAACGGCCCGTAAACCATTGGTAACTCACGCAAAGGAGAGACGATGTCCGTCTCCATTAAGCCTCTCGAGGACCGCATTGTCGTCCAGCCGCTCGAAGCAGAAACCACCACTGCTTCCGGTCTGGTCATCCCCGATTCCGCCAAGGAAAAGCCCCAGGAGGGCAAGGTTGTGGCCGTAGGCCCCGGCCGCGTCGATGACAACGGCAACCGCGTCCCGGTTGACGTAGCCGAAGGCGATGTTGTGCTCTACTCCAAGTACGGCGGAACCGAAGTCAAGGTCGGCGGTGCAGAGTACCTGGTGCTCTCGGCACGCGACGTTCTGGCCATCGTCGTAAAGTAGTTTTCCTGATAAAGCCCCGGCCACTGGCCGGGGCTTTATGCAGCTTATAAGGAGCAAGACATGGCAAAGCAGCTAGCTTTTAACGAAGAGGCGCGACGCGCACTCGAAGCGGGCATCGATAAGCTCGCAAACACCGTCAAGGTCACCTTGGGCCCACGCGGCCGCAATGTGGTGCTGGCAAAGGCCTGGGGCGCACCGACGATCACCAACGATGGTGTGACCATCGCTCGTGAAGTTGAGCTTGAGGATCCCTACGAAAACCTTGGCGCGCAGCTGGCCAAGGAAGTAGCCACCAAGACCAACGATGTTGCCGGCGACGGCACCACCACCGCCACCGTGCTCGCACAGGCATTCGTCAAGGAGGGCCTGCGCAATGTTGCCGCGGGTGCAGCACCGGGCGAAATCAAGCGCGGCATTGAAGTTTCCGTCGAGGCAGTTGCAGCACGCCTGATCGAAAACGCCGTGCCGGTTGAAGGTCAGCAGGTAGCTAACGTTGCCGCGATCTCCGCACAGAACGAAGAAATTGGCGAGCTGTTGGCCAAGGCTTTCGAGACCGTGGGCACCGATGGTGTCATCACGATCGAAGAATCCTCCACGACCGCCACCGAACTGGTTGTCACCGAGGGCATGCAGTTCGACAAGGGCTACTTGTCCCCGCAGTTCGTCACCGACCCGGAGCGTCAGGAAGCAGTCCTCGAAGACGCGCTGATCTTGGTCAACTCCGGAAAAATCTCCACCGTGGCAGAATTCTTGCCGTTGCTGGAGAAGGTGCTTGCCGCTGGCAAGCCGCTGTTCATCGTTTCCGAGGACACCGAGGGCGAAGCCCTTTCGACCCTCGTGGTGAACAAGATCCGTGGCACTCTGAACGCCGTGGCCGTCAAGGCTCCGGGCTTCGGCGACCGCCGCAAGGCGATGCTGCAGGACATTGCGATCCTCACCGGCGCGCAGGTAGTCTCCCCGGATCTGGGTCTCCAGCTGGATCAGGTTGGCCTCGAGGTATTGGGATCGGCTCGCCGCATCACCATCACCAAGGATTCGACCACCATCGTTGACGGTGCCGGAACGGCCGAGGATGTTGCAGACCGTGTCTCGCAGCTCAAGGCCGAACTGACCCGCACCGATTCCGAGTGGGACCGCGAGAAGCTCTCCGAGCGTCTTGCTAAGCTCTCGGGCGGCATTGGCGTGATCAAGGTTGGCGCAGCCACCGAGGTCGAGCTGAAGGAACGCAAGGCACGCATCGAAGATGCCGTTTCTTCCACCCGCGCAGCCCTCGAAGAGGGAATTGTTGCCGGCGGCGGTACCGCATTGGTTGACGCCCTTGCCGTCCTGGATACCGATCCTGCCGTGCTCGCCCTCACCGGCGATGCAGCAGCAGGTGTCGGCATCGTGCGCCGCGCACTGGTTCAGCCGCTGCGTTGGATTGCTCAGAACGCAGGCTTCGACGGTTACGTTGTTGTTGCCAAGGTTTCCGAATCTCCCGCCAACGAGGGCTTCAACGCTCTGAGCGGCGTGTACGAGAACCTGATCAACGCCGGCGTCATCGACCCGGTCAAGGTCACTCGTTCGGCGCTGCGCAACGCGGCATCGATCGCTGCCCTGGTGCTGACGACCGAAACCTTGGTCGCCGAAAAGCCTGCCGCCGATGCGGAAGCAGCACACCAGCACTAAGCACCTGACACCTATGTAGGTGGTGCACCTAGCGCCGCCGGTTCCCCTCCATGCTTTGTTGATACGCCGTGACGGCGCGCCAACGCGGTCATGAGGTCGGACCGGCGGCGTTTTGTCGTGAGGGCACCAAAGCTGGGAATTACATGTAACGAACCAATAACGAAGTTTGATAGCGTGGGAGACCCACACCCACCGTTCCGGGGGTGGACACTGACCAAACTATCAGGATGTACTGATGTCGAATTCCTTTCCTGCGCCCAGCGTGGCAGGGCGGAGTCCAATAGCTTCCCCACTCACCGTCAACCGCTTCCGGCCCGAACTCCAGGGGCTTCGAGCCCTGGCCGTGGTCCTCGTGATGGTTTACCACGTTTGGCTTGGCCGGGTCTCCGGCGGCGTGGACGTGTTTTTGTTGCTCTCAGCGTTTTTCCTCACCGGCACCTTCATCCGAAAGATTGAAAACGGCCGGCCCCTGAACCTGCTGAGTTACTGGCTTAACGTTTTTCGTCGGCTCCTGCCCGCTGCCGTTGTGGTTTTCCTGGCGATCATCGTCGCCAGCGTGAGCTTGTTGCCCAAGGCCAGGTGGAGCTCGATCATGGAGCAGATCACCGCCAGTCTTTTTTACCAGCAAAACTGGCAGCTGGCTCGCGAGTCCGTTGACTACTATGCCGCCGATCACGCAACGGCCAGCCCGCTGCAACATTTCTGGTCCTTATCCATTCAGGGGCAGATCTTCATTCTGTGGCCCCTGCTGCTGGCCGCGGGACTGCTGATATTCACGTCGTTGCGCGCTCGTTTCCCGGCCCTGAGCTACCGGATGGTGCTGGGGGTGATGTTCTCTCTGGTGTTCATCGCTTCGCTCACCTACTCGATCTACATCACCGATGCGGCACAAGAGTGGGCCTACTTCGACACCGGGGCCAGATTATGGGAATTTGCCCTCGGCTCCCTACTGGCCATCTTCCTGCCACTGATCGAAAAGATTCCAGCCATCATCGGTGTGCCGCTGGGTTGGTTGGGCCTGGCCGCGATTCTCAGCTGCGGGATGGTGCTGCAGGTGGAGCACGAATTCCCCGGTTACTTGGCCCTGTGGCCAACACTCGCCGCGGCCTTCATCATCGCTGCACCGCCGAACCGACGAGGCGTGCAGAGCGTGTTGGCGTTACCCGTCCTGGGCTGGCTGGGGAACATCTCCTACGCGCTATACCTCTGGCACTGGCCGGTGATGATCTTCTTCCTGTCCGAATCCGGCGCCGAAAGAATCTCCGTGGGCACCGGCTTATGCCTGATGCTGGTATCGCTGCTGTTGGCCTGGGGCACCACGCGCATCGTTGAATCGCCGCTGCGCTCGTGGACGTGGCTCTCCGCCAAGCGCCGCCGAGTGGGCCTGAGCATCGCCGTCCTACTCTCGGTGGTGCTGCTTCCGCTGGGCGGCTGGGAACACAAGGTGGCGGCCGAGGAACTTCGGGCCGCCGCGCAACCGGCGATGGATAACCCCGGGGCGCGCAGCCTTGACCCGGGATTCGAGTCCGAACCCGAGGCCGGTGCCGTGGTGATCCCGCTGACCAGCAAACTCGATGAGCAGTGGTCTAACTTTGGTGCCGATTGCACGGGGGAGTGGGCACCGACGGCAGAACAGATCGAATACTGTCAGCAGGGCGGGAACCCCGACGCGAGCAAGACCATCGTGCTGATGGGGGACTCCCACGCCCAACACTGGAGCGGTGCGCTCGATGTGATGGCACAAGACCAGGGCTGGCGTTGGATTCTCCTGACGAAACCGTCGTGCCGCTTTGGCGGGGAGTCCGAAACCCGTGGCGAGGAATGTGGTGCCTTTAATCGGGCGGCGGGAAAGTATGTACTTGACCATCAGCCCGATGCCGTGATTACCCTGGGTACCTTCACCGCGGCCGGTGAAGATGAAGCTGGCCGAAGCGCCGCCGAGCAGGAAGTGGTGGTCCCCGATTACGTGGCAGGCATCCGCCCCCTGCTAGATGCCGGCATCCCGGTGGTTTCCCTGCGTGACACCCCACGCTTGCCCAGTTCACCGCCGGAATGTGTGGATAGATACGGGGCGGGGGCAGATCGATGCGCCAGCCCCGCCTCTGAACTGTTGGCGGCGGTGAATCCCTTGGAGGAATTGGCCGCCAGTGGGGAGTTGGGGAAGCACTTTTCCACCATGGACATGAGTGAGGTGTTGTGTCCCGATGCTCTCTGCCGGCCGGTGATCGGCAACGTGCTGGTCTATCTGGATCAGTCCCACCTCACCAGCACCTATGCCCGGAGTGCTGGTGCGGAATTTGAAAAGCGGTTCCTCGCCGCATTCGCTGGCTGACAAGCCGCGGCTTCGAACGCATCGGTCAGCGCCGCGATACAGCTCGGGGAGCGCCATCCGGTGGCCGAAGTGTCGCGCAAGCGTGATGTAGCAAGGGTTCCGGGGACAAAGGGAAGCGGAGTATTCTGGCCTTCAAGCGGTCCTGTGGCGTACATAGGGTCGTGCCCCATGAGCACCAACGGAGGCTACGCCATGAAGGCGGAAACTGCACCTGAGTCCCTGTCCCTGCAATATCCCATCAGCAGGAGGGCGGTGCTATCGGCGGCGGTGATCACCCTGACCACTGCCGCGCTCGGTCCAGGATTATTGGCGGCTCCCGCGGCGGCAGCGGTCATCCGTAACCACGTCTACACCATCTCCTCACGCAATACCTTCGCCTCGACCACCTACCCGCGCACCGAGTTCCGGGCTCTGTGGACCGCCAGTGTGGTGAACATTGACTGGCCCTCACGCTCAGGGCTGAGCGTGGCAACCCAACAGGCAGAACTACGCTCGATCCTTGACCTTGCGCTCTCCCGGAACCTCAATGCGGTACTGCTGCAGGTCCGCCCGGCCGCCGACCGCATGTGGAAGGCCACGCTCGGCGAGCCATGGTCCAAATACCTCACCGGTACCCAGGGCAAAGACCCGGGCTACGATCCGCTGGCCTACGCGATCGCTCAAGCGCACCAGCGGGGTATCGCGCTGCACGCCTGGATCAATCCTTTCCGCGTGTCCATGGATACCTCGCTCAGTTCCCTGGTGGCTAGCCACCCGGCACGCTTGAATCCGAGCTGGTCCTTCGCCTACGGCAATCGCCGCTACTACAACCCCGGTATCCCCGCGGTCCGTACCTTCATCCGCAATGTGGTCATCGATATGGTCAAACGCTACGATGTCGACGGGGTCCACTTTGATGACTATTTCTACCCATACCCGGTATCAGGGTCCTCGATCCCGGATTCGTCGACCTACGCCACCTACCAGGGGTCCTTCACCGACATTTCCAGCTGGCGACGCAACAACATCAACGTGTTTGTTCGCGACACCCACACCGCTATCAAGTCAGCCAAACCACGGGTGGTGTTCGGCATCGGCCCGTTCGGTATCTGGCGCAACAGCTCCTCCAGCTCCCTGGGCTCGGCCACCAGCGGACTGGAAAGCTACTCGGCCCTCTACGCCAACACTCGGGGCTGGGTGAAGTATGACTGGGTGGACTACATCGCTCCACAGCTGTATTGGTACCAAGGCTATGCGCCGGCCAACTACAACGTGCTGGTCGACTGGTGGGCCAAACAGGTGGCCGGAACCAACGTCAAGCTCTACACAGGGGAGGCCGCCTACAAGGTGGGGGACCCGGCCACGCCCGCATGGGCAGATCCCAACGAGCTGCGCGACCACGTCAGCAAATGCCGTGGAGTCCCGGCAGTGCGTGGCCAGATCTACTACAACACCACCGCGGTGCGAGCCAACAAACTCAACTCCATCGGGATCCTCAAAGCTGCCCACTACGCGCGGGCCGCCCTGCCGGTCGCCTACCCTCAGCTGGTCGCTACTCGCCCCTATACCCCGGTCATCACCCAGGCCGTGCGCGAGGGATCAGCGGTGCGCTTAAGCTGGATCTCCAGTTCAAACGGGGAGCCGATCAAGCAGATCGCGATCTGGCGCTGGGAATCCACGGGCTCCGTTATCCCCTACATCCAGTCCACGGCGACCTACCTGCGTTCGGTGCGCCGGCGCACCACCGCAAATCAGTCGTGGCTGGACACCGGGGTAGTGCTCGGGCACTCCTATTGGTACATGATCCAGTCGATCAGCCAGACCGGGATCGACTCAACAAATGCCACAGCGATCTTCATCAAGGCCTAAGCCCGTAAGCAGCTAGCGGAGTCACGGCGCTCGCCGAGGAAATCGGGGAGCTCTCTTCCCGAAGGCCTCCTCACCTCGGCTCGCGGTGCCCGCACGGTGGACGCCTTGTGATCCCGCGTCGAGGCCCAGACACCGAGATTCAAACGTTGCGTTCACCACACCCACGGATGCGGGAATGCTGATAACGGGTGAAGCGTTCTAGGATGTAATCAATCCCCGCACCGGCGTGAAAGGTCCCCCGTGACTGAATTCAATCCATTTGCCTTTGAAGGCCTCACCTACGATGACGTCCTGCTGCTTCCCGGCCCGACGGATGTGATCCCCTCGGAGGCTGATACCACCACGCGCCTGACCAAGCGGATCAACATCAACATCCCGCTGCTTTCCGCGGCCATGGACACCGTGACGGAAGCTCCGATGGCTATCGCTCTGGCCCGCCAGGGTGGCATCGGCATCATCCACCGCAACCTGTCCATCGAGGATCAGGCCAACCAGGTGGACCAGGTTAAGCGCAGCGAATCGGGCATGATCACCAACCCGGTGACGGTTAACCCGGGCGCGACGCTCGCCGAATGGGACGACCTCTGCGCGCACTACCGCGTCTCGGGCCTGCCGGTGGTTGATGAGAACCGCAAGTTGCTGGGCATCATCACCAACCGCGACACCCGCTTTGTTCCGCGCGAAACCTACATGACCACCAAGGTCTACGAGGTCATGACGGCCATGCCGTTGATTACCGCCAAGGTAGGGGTGCCCCGCGAGGAAGTGATCAACCTCCTGGGCAAGCACCGCATCGAGAAGCTGCCATTGGTTGATGACCACGGCGTGCTGCAGGGCTTGATCACCGTCAAGGACTTCGACAAGGCCGAGCAGTACCCGCTGGCCACCAAGGACGACGAGGGTCGCCTGCGGGTTGGCGCTGCCGTTGGTTTCTTCGGCGAGGGTTACGACCGTGCCATGGCGCTGATTGACGCCGGAGTCGACGTTCTGGTGGTTGACACCGCCAACGGCCACTCCCAGGGTGTGCTGGACATGATCGCTCGCCTGAAGAAGGATCCGGCGGCGGCTCACGTGGACGTCATCGGCGGCCAGGCAGCCACCCGTGAGGGCGCCCAGGCATTGATCGATGCCGGCGCCGACGCCATCAAGGTCGGCGTGGGCCCGGGCTCCATCTGCACCACCCGCATCGTCGCCGGTGTTGGCGTACCGCAGGTCACCGCCATCTACGAGGCAGCCAAGGCCGCCATCCCGGCCGGCGTTCCGGTGATCGCCGACGGCGGTCTGCAGCACTCGGGCGACATCGGCAAGGCACTGGTTGCCGGCGCCGATTCGGTCATGCTCGGTTCCCTGCTGGCCGGCACCGCGGAATCCCCGGGCGACTTGGTGTTCATGAACGGTAAGCAGTTTAAGGCTTACCGTGGCATGGGCTCGATTGGCGCCATGGAAACGCGCGGCAAAAACACCTCCTACTCCAAGGACCGCTACTTCCAGTCGGATGTGCCCTCCAACGAGAAGCTGATCCCCGAGGGTATCGAAGGTCAGGTCCCGTACCGTGGCCCACTCTCGGCCGTGTCACACCAGTTGGTGGGCGGCCTGCGCCAGACCATGTTCTACGTCGGCGGACGCACCATCCCCGAGCTGAAGAACCGTGGAAAGTTCGTGCGCATCACCGCCGCGGGCCTGAAGGAATCACACCCGCACGACATCATGATGACCGTCGAGGCACCGAACTACCGTTCGCGCTAAGCACGCAGCACCACTAACGGGCCCCGGCCGCCAGCTCCTTGAGCTCGGTGACCGGGGCCCGTGTCGTTTCTCCCCGGGTGGCCACCGGTGACGGGGTTAGCGCAGCGCCGGATCTTCGGGTGTGCTGTTGGGCTGGTGCTGCAGCAACTCGGTGATACCCATGCGGTGTTCTTCGGGATCGGAGCGAGCGGTACGTCGTTCGTGAAGGATCCGCACCAGCCAGAAACAGAGAGAGCCCAGGGCGGCGCCCATCGCGTTGGCCACCACATCAAGCAGCGAGGAGACGCGTTCGGGCAGCAAAATTTCCTGGCCCAGTTCAATCAGGAATGATGTGGCAAAACCCGCCAACATCGGGTGCCACCACTTGCGGCCCCAGATGCTGGCGATGTAACCAAAGGGCATAAAAAGGGCGATGTTCGCGGCGAACTCGATCTTGTTGTAACCGATGTACTGGGGCATACCGTGGGCATGGAGCCACCGAATCGCCTGCGTGATGGTTCCGCTGGCCGGCCGATCCACCGGCGTTGGCCAAAAGGCGATCAGCAACAGTGCCAGCACGTAGGGGACGGCGAGGACCAGCGCGATACGAAGCTGCGTTTTGTTCATCGTGCCCAGTCGGTTCGGCGTTCTCGGTTGCGGCGAAGTGAGCCAAAAGTGATCCTGAGCTAGCATCATCCGGCGTCTAGCCAGTTTACTCCACAGACTTTAGCGTTAACTATTCCTGCCCATGGGCCAGCCGTCCAAGACGCTCCCTGCGATACGCTCAACCCCATGGATCCTGAACCCGAACTCGGCTCATCCTCGGTCATCGTGCGCGAAGCCACCGTGACGGATGCGGCACCCATGGCTCGAGCCCTAGTCGCGGCATGGCGTGCCGCCTACCGAGGGATCATTGGGCAGGACTTCCTAGACGCGATGGATGAGCAGCGGATCGGCGACAGCTGGAGAGAAACGCTAGTGCGCGGTGCCGGGGTCCCGCCGCTGGTCATCATTTCCGCCGACCATGTGGTGGGCTTCTGCCAGGTGGGTGAACCCCGAGATATGCCTCAGCCCGATACCGGCGAGCTTTTCGCGTTGAACCTGCACCCCGATGCCTGGGGTCGCGGGCTGGGCAGCGCACTCTTGTCTGCTGCCAGTGAGCAATTGCTGGCATTGGGCTATCGGCGGGCCTATCTGTGGGTGGCCGATGGAAACCAGCGTGCCATCGACCTCTACCTGCGCCATGGCTGGCACGATACAGCGATGACCAAAACGGATCCCAGATTCACCCCACCGCTGTTAGAGCACTGTTATGCGATCACGCTGAGCTAAGGCGCGTTCTCCGCAACACTGGAGAGCTGTCGGTCACCTCCGGCCTCAATCCACCATCCGGTTTGATCCAATTCGGTCCTCAATCCACCATCCGGTCTCACCCAGCACTCGTGGCGGCACTTAGCCGAAGGGGGTGATTGGGCGGGGCAAACGCTGCCCATCAACGATGATGTCGATGCGTTCGTTATAAAAGGCAACGTGGGCGGCGATGGCGGCCGATTCGGGCAACGGATGGGCATAGGACCACGCCACGTTCTTGCCTCCGCTGCCCGGTGCCCAGTAGTTGGCCGTTCCCTTATAGGGGCAGCTGCTCGAGGTCTGCGTGGCGACCAATGCATCAAATCTCACATCCGCCCGCGGCAGGTAATACCGTGGAGGCAGGTGCGTCTCAAAAAGTAAAAGCGGTCGGGTGGAATCGGCCAGCACCATGCCCTCAAGCTCCACCCGTACGTGGCTGCTGCTAGCCAGGATGTCCACTCGGTGGAAGGGATCACGTGGATGTGTGTGAATGGCAGCGTCCTCCTCCCTCCAGTCGAAGGCCGCAAAATCCAGCAACACGAGGTGAGCCAGATCCGGATCCGCTGGCCGGAAGGCTGCGGCTTCAAGCAGACGCCCGGGGAGCTCAAGGTCCAGGGGCGTGCCCGCGGTGGTGTGCAGCGCAAAGGCATCATCGGGAGTTAACATCCTCGCGCTTGCCGGGACGGGTTGTGGTGCCACGCCCGAGGTGGTGAGAGGAACCACGAGAGCCGATTCCGGCACGGCATAGATCGGCACGATGCGTTGCGGTTCCCAGACCAAGACGGCACCGCGCGTATCCACCACGAGGTCACCGGCGCAACTGGCACGCACCCGCTTCGCGGTGGGTTCGTACCTCAGAGCGGGAAAAGAAGCAGCTAATAGGTGAGAAATTCGGGTGGCCACGGCGTCAGTATGCGCCTTCGCGCAGCCATGGTCAACGGACATGGGGAGCCTCGCGCAGCCGATGCAGATCGGTGCAATGATCACACCCGTGACGCGGTCCCCGGTGAGGCCTATCATGGGGCACACCAGGGGGCAGCGCACGCCCGGCCAGTGCCGGGAAGTAGCCTCCGCGCAGCGAGGAGTCAGTGATGAGCGACACCGAGGAATCCATCAAGCGCTACACCAGCGGGGACCTGCGCGAACGACTGCATGAGGCGCTGCGCGCGGCGGGGAGGGAACCGGCGGTACTGCTGCCCGGGGATCTGGGGGAGGCCGATCACTTCCATTCCGGTGGCCTGGCCTCCACCACCGAGGTGGCTCGTGCCCTGGGCATAGGCCTGGGCACCCGGGTCCTGGACGTGGGTAGCGGCATTGGAGGGCCGGCGCGGCTATTTGCGCAACGTGGTGCGGTGGTCACGGGCGTGGATGTCACACACGAGTTTGTCATCCTGGCCCGTGAACTGAACCTGGCCAGTGGGCTCGGCGGCTCGATCACGATGTTGGAGGCCTCCGGGGCCGATACCGGGCTGCCGGCCTCCTCCTTTGACGCCGCGACCTTGCTGCATGTGGGGATGAACCTGGCGGACAAACAAGCGGTCTTTAACGAGGTTTATCGCCTGCTGCGCCCCGGCGGCGTTTTTGGCGTGTTCGATCTGATGGGTACCAACCAGCTCGCCTTCCCCATGCCGTGGGCCGATGCCGCAGCGTCCTCCCATGTTGAGAGTGATGCGTCGTACCGCAAATATCTGCACACCGCGGGCTTCAGCGTGAGCTCCGATACCTCGATGAGTCAGGCCGTGCGCCAGCAGATGGCAGCGGCGCAGAGCGCCCAGCGTGCGAACCCCACACCGCTGGGTTCCCCGATCCTGTTGGGCACCGATCCGATGCACCGCATCGCCAACGTGCTCGGCGCCATCGAGGCCGGCGAGCTAGATCCGCGACTGATCCACGCGGTGCGCTAGCGCGGGCCCCGGCCGCGGCACTGACGTGGGCGGGGTGTCACCACAGATAGAATGGTTCCTTGGCGCTGAGCGACCGGCGTGCGGGAAGTCCCGCGCCTGCGCGCACGCAATATCTAAGGAGCACACCGTGGCCCAGCCGAAGAACCTGAAAAAGCTCACCCGTACGCGCATGGATCGTACCGGTGAGAGTTACACCACCGCACGCAAGGCGATCCTCGCCGCCAAGCCCAACCGTCCGGCAAGTGCCGAGGACGCGGCGGCAGCCGCTGCGGCCGCCCAAGAGGCGGAATTGCCCGAGTACCCGGCACCGCAGAACGTTCTCCAGTACGATGCCGGACTCTGGCACCGCGTGCTCACCCAGGCCGGGGTCACCCACCCGATCAGCGGCGAGCCGCTCTCGGAGGCACTGCTGGCCGGACTGGCCGGCGGCATCGGCTTCATGGCCTTCACCTTCGTTTACGAGGAAATGACCACCGCAACGGTCGTAACCCGGGCGCACCCCGAGCCCTACACCGCTAACCTTTTGGCGCGCTGCGGAGCGACCATCAGCGAACGCACCACCGGCAGTGCCCGACTGGCCGCTGATTACCTGGATGTGGGGCTGGATGCCGGCCGTGCCGTGGTGGTGCGCGCCTCCGTTGCCGCCCTGCCCTGGATTGATGGCGACGCCGTGGAGGAATCCGATTCCATCGACCTGGTCGTGGTCGGGGAACACGAGGATGACCTGCTGATCGATGACGGATCCGGCTCACTAACCCCGATCTCACCCGCGGACCTGGCCTTCGCCCGGTCCAAGCGGAAGAAGGATAAGCACTGGCAAGCCTGGGTCCCTGAAAGCACCGGGCCGGACACCATCACGCTGGTGAACAATGTGCGTGAGGCCATCACACAGACAACCGCACGCCTGCTGGGTACCAGCGAGCTGGAGGGCATCCCGGCACACTTCGCGAAGAACTTTGGTGTGCTGGGCATGAGCAACTGGGCGGAGAAGCTGCGCGATACCACCACCGCCAAGGGCTGGACGCGGATCTTTGCCGAACCCGTTCGCCTGTCCTCCGGCTTGAGCCAGGTGCTGGGTTTCCTCACCGATACCCGTTTTGGCGGGGTGGGTGCGTTGCGTGGGCAGTATGCAGACTTCCTCACCGAGGCCGCAAAGCTCCCGGGCCTTGAAGCACTGGGCGCGCACGCGGCAGATTATGCGCATCTGGCCCAGGACTGGATCGTCTTCACCGATCTGATTGACCCGGATATCGATCCGGAACAGCGCTCGGGACACTTCGCTGTGCTCGCCGACCAGCTGGAGATCATCGCCGCGGCGGAGACTCGCGCCGCCACCGCCCTGGCGGCCACCGTGGCCACCCTGGGAGCACCGCGCGAATAAGTCCTCACGAGCATCGGGGACCGGATCCCGGATGCTAATCATCGTCATGGCGGGGATCGGGCTCGGTGCGAGCGCGGTCCCCGCCCTGCGTGCTGATAGGGTGGTGCGGTGACTTACGAGATTGAAATCGGCCGCTCCAAGCGCGCTGCCCAGGCGTATTCCCTCGACGATGTGGCGATTGTTCCCAACCGCCGCACCCGTGACCCGCACGATGTCTCGGTGGCCTGGCAGATCGACGCCTACAAATTCGAGACCCCGATCCTTGGCGCACCCATGGACTCGGTCATGTCCCCGGACACCGCCATCGCCCTGGGCAAGCTCGGCGGACTGGGGGTGCTGAACCTCGAGGGTCTGTGGACCCGCTACGAGGATCCGACCAAGGTGCTTGAAGAAATTGCCGCACTGAAGTCCGCCAACGGCGGACACTTTGATCCGGCCATCACCAAGCGCCTGCAGGAGCTGTACTCCGCTCCCATCGTTCCGGAGCTGATCACCGCCCGCTTGGCGCAGATCCGCGACGCCGGAGTGACGGTTGCCGGGTCCCTGACCCCGCAGCGCACCCAGGAACATTACAAGACCGTTCTCGCTGCCGGTGTTGACATCTTTGTCATCCGCGGCACCACCGTCTCAGCGGAGCACGTGTCCAAGACCCACGAACCGCTGAACCTCAAGCAGTTCATCTACGAGCTCGACGTCCCGGTCATCGTGGGCGGCGCCGCCGGTTACACCCCGGCACTGCACCTGATGCGTACCGGCGCGGCCGGCGTTTTGGTCGGCTTCGGTGGCGGAGCCTCGGGCACCACTCGCCGCGCGTTGGGCATCCACGCACCGATGGCCACCGCCATCTCCAACGTGGCCGCGGCACGCCGTGACTACATGGATGAATCCGGTGGACGCTACGTGCACGTGATCGCCGATGGCGGTCTGGGCACCAGCGGTGACATCGTCAAGGCCATCGCCATGGGCGCCGACGCAGTGATGCTCGGCACCGCCCTGGCTCGCGCCGAGGAAGCACCGGGAGCCGGCTGGCACTGGGGCATGGAGGCCACGCACGAGAACAACCCACGTGGGGACCGGGTCAAGGTCGGTACCGTGGCACCACTTGAGCAGCTGCTCTTTGGGCCCTCGAACCACACCAATGGCACCTCAAACATCGTTGGTGCACTGCGCCGTTCGATGGCCACCACCGGCTACTCGGATTTGAAGGAATTCCAGCGCGTCGACGTGGTCATTTCCCCCTACGAGGCCGACTAGTACCTCCGGGTCATTTCGAGACCACCACGGCCGGGCAGCCAGCCGAACAACCTCCAGATAACGAGGACGTTCGACTCGATGCCCGGCCTTTGTGTTCGACGAAGCAAGGCAGCTGGCTGTCGGTGATTCTTCCCACGCGCGGCCTCTTTGTGCCACGTACGCGCTGCGGCGGCGTGTACGCTACACAGCAACGGCGTGCCGGGCCCCAGCGACCCTCGCGCCGCCACGCCCACCACACCCACTGCTCCCGAATCGATGCCATGACCCCCACTTTGTCCCCGGCGGACGACGCCGATTCCCAGGCCATCACCACCGCCGAGATGGTGGTGCTCGAATTCGCGGCGCCCTCACGCAACGATGCCGTCGCCGCGCTGGCCGCGACCCTGGTTGAGACTTCTCGGGTGCTGGATCTGGACGGGTTCCTGAGCGATGTGCGTAGTTATGAGCATCAGCTGGCCACCGCACTGCCCGGGGGAGTCGGGGTCGCTCACGCCCGAAGTTCGCACGTGGT
This sequence comes from Paeniglutamicibacter terrestris, assembly GCF_012271785.1. Classification (GTDB taxonomy): domain Bacteria; phylum Actinomycetota; class Actinomycetes; order Actinomycetales; family Micrococcaceae; genus Paeniglutamicibacter; species Paeniglutamicibacter terrestris. Next base: position 136,530 of record NZ_JAAWVT010000002.1, read on the forward strand.
GCTGCCCAGCATTGCCGTGGGAGTTCTGGCCTTCGGCAACTCGCTGGACTTCGGTGCCCGGGACGGCGATGCGCACGTGGTGTTGCTGCTGGCCACCCCCGCCACCAGCTATTCCGAGCATCTCACGATGCTCGCCGCACTGGCCAGGTCCTTGGCCAAGGACAGCTTCCGGGAGTCGTTGCGCCGATCGCATGACCCCGAGGTCATCGCCGAACTGGTCAATTCGACGGTCGACTTCTCAGCGGTCTAATTCACCTCCCTGTTGCGCCACCTGCGCAACCATAGTGCTGCGCAGATGTAATCCGCATCACCGATGGCGCAGGAGCGGCCCAGCATGATGGGCAAGATGCAGCACTGCTTGGGAGCCAGATCCCGCGGCCGCAGCCCCGGCGTGCCGGCCCGGATCCTGCCGTGAACGAAGCTGCGCGGGAAATAGTTCCATTGGCTCTTCTACACACAATCGAAGTACGGTGGTAGTGTGCTGAAAACTGCCCTTAAACCCCGCTGGATCCTTGCCCTGATTGGCGCCCTCGTAGTTGCCACGGGCTTTGTCCTGCTGAGTCAATGGCAGTTCAACCGCTCCGAAACCGCACCGCCGCCCCCGGCGAGCACCACCGAGCAGGTCGTGGCGCTCACCAGCCACATCACCCCGGCCACGGACATGATGGCCTCCAGCGCCGACCAAATGGTCACCGCCACCGGGTCCTTCCTGCCGGGCAAACAGGTATTGATCAGCTCTCGAATCCAGGACGACAAATCCGGCTACTGGGTTGTTGGCTCCTTCTTGGTTGATGGTGCCCCGGACTCAAACACCATTGCCGTGGTGCGCGGTTGGCAGCCCGATGAAAGTGCCCCGGCCCCCGCGCCGAGCGGCACCATCAAACTCACCGGTCGACTATTGCCCACCGAAGCCCCGCTGGCTCGTGATCTCGGGCAGATCTCTTACGAATCGCTCTCCGTCGCCGAACTCATCAACATCTGGGACGTGCCGGCCTACAGCGCATTCATCGTGGCCGGGCCCATGACCGGGGCGAATGGTGTTGATGTTTCGGCCGCCGCGACGGGTCTGACTCAGGTCGATGTTGGCCCGCAGCCGCAGGAAACCCAGCTGAACTGGCTGAACATCTTCTACGGCATCGAGTGGGTGGTCTTCGCCGGCTTCGCGGTGTTCCTCTGGTACCGGTTGGTGGCAGATGATTACCGTCGTGTGCGGGAAGACATTGCCGATGCCGCAGCACTTGCGGCGGGTATTGATCCCGCCACGGTCTACGGTCGCGCCGTGGCGCGGGATACCCGCGCCGGCTCATCCGATGCTGCCTCAGCACAAACCGAAGAGCCGCAGGTTGCAGAACCTGAAACGGCAAAGCCTCACACCGCAGAGTCTCAGACCGAAGACTCTCACACCGTGGAATCTCCGACTCAGATGCCACTGACCGAAGCACCTCACACCTCACCCAAGGACCAGTCGTGACCGAAGAAAAATCCGCTCCCAAACTGCGCCGCTTTGCCGGAACTCCTTCCCAGATCCGCAGCGCTTCGAACTTCTACAAGGTGCTGGCCTACGCCACCGGTGTGATGTTGCTGCTGCTCTGCGCAGAAATGATCGTGAAGTACATCTGGGAGCTGGAGCTCTTTGTTGGTGGAACCATGATTGATGGCACCTCTAACGCCTTGGGCCTAGTCAACCGCGGAGACATCAGTGGAGGCGTCAACATCTCGTTGATGATCCTGATCGTCCACGGCTGGATGTACGTGGTTTACCTGCTAGCCGATTTCCGTCTGTGGTCCCTGATGCGCTGGCCATTCAGCCGTTTCATCACCATCGCCCTGGGCGGCGTGGTGCCACTGCTCTCCTTCTTCATGGAGAAGAAGGTGCACGGCGAAGTTGAGCGCGAATTGGCCTCGCACCCGCAGGCCGCCAAGCGGTACTAATCCTGCACCTCACTTTTGTGGGCGGTCGACGACGCAGCTAACTGCGGCGCCGACCGCCCATTTTCATGCCCGGTGTCTACCGAACCGAACCCTAGCTCACGGGTCACCTGATTCACTTCCCCGCACCGGTTGATCCCGACCTCCGGCTTTACCCGGGCCCTTCTCCCCAGCCGCCGGCGTCTCCATAGTTCACCCATTAGCCGCGGCGCAGACTGGGTCCATGAATTCTTCCGCCGCACCCAGCGCCTCAGGGAGGCAAGCACGCATCAGTACCACGGTCAGGAACCTGGCCGCGGTCCTCCTTCACGCGCGCTCGACCCTGGAAGAACTCACCACCCTGAACCCCGACGCGGCCTCCAGCGCCCTAATCCTGGGCCTGCTCGAGAACACCCAACGCACCATCGCCTACGGCCAACTCCACGCCACCTTCCACGCCGAGGTCAACCAGATCTACCGCCTGGACCCCGAGACCGCCGCTCATCTTGATGCCCTCGCCGCCACCCCACAAGCCCTCGTAGATGGCACCACCGACGTACCAGCGGAGCGGATGTGCACGGGCATGGCACAGCACCGCAATACCGCCGCCTACCTCCAAGCCCACCTCCACATCTGCGCCTCCGAGGCCCGCCGCCGACTCACCGGTGCACGCCTGTTGGTCGCCCCCGCCCCAACACCGGGACTTGCTACCGTGCTCTCGGGACCAGCCAATGCCCCCTCCACCACCTTTGGCACCGTGGGTACGGAGTCGATCCTGGCTCCTCCGCTCTTTCCGGTGTTGGCGCAGGCAGCAGCCGATGGAACCGCGGATGTTGGCAACCTCGCCCAACTGGCCGGACGGCTGGAAGGCATGCAGCCGCGCATCCACCAACGCGAAGACGCTTCGCAGCTGAACACCGCCATCGAAGAATCCCTGGCCCACGAGGCGCGCACCGCCGAACCTCGAAACGCGCACAAGGCCCTGAGCGATTGGGGTGCCTACCTGGAAACGAACGGGGCACCGATGACCGATGAAGAGATTCGGGCCAAGCGGGGCATGTTCTACCGCGGCGTGCGCGAAGGCTTCGCTGAGTATCTGCTGAGGTGTGACCCGATCGATGCCGAATCGATTGAGTCGTTTGGTGAAGCCTGGTCCAACCCACGCTCGAACAAAGTCCCACCGGTTTCCGCTTCCACCGCCGGCCCGAGCACTGATCGTCTCAGTCGCGGCGGATCGGACAGTACTGAGCATCGCGACGCTCGCAAGCCCGTGACCCGCCCCGTGGCACCTGCCGGGATTCCGGCTCCGGCGTGGGCGATTGCCCCGGGGACGGCCCCGGATCAGGTTCCGCTGAGTTCGTGGGTCGATGGGGTACCGACCAGCAACGGCACAGATAACACCAACTACACCAACACCAGCACCGGTGAGATGCTGGGTTTGGTGGATACACGCACTACCCCGCAACTCTTACTCGATGGCATCATTGCCTCGATCAACGGATCGCTCACCGGTACCGCCCTGAGTGAATCCGGTGGCCTACCGGTCAGGGTCGGGGTGCTGATCGACTATCAATCTCTCCTGGGCCAGTGCGAAACTGCGGGCATCACCGGGCACGGCCGGGTCATTTCGGCGGAGAATATTCGTCGACTGGCTTGTGATGCTGGGATTTTGCCCGCGGTGCTGGGCAGTAAGGGTGAGATTCTGGATTTGGGTCGTGAGGTGCGCGGCTTCTCCCCGGCCCAGCGCAAAGCCCTAGCGATACGTGATCGAGGGTGTTGCATCCCGGGATGTCATCGTCCGGCGTCCACCACCGAGGCTCATCATGTGAAGTCTTGGCTAGATGGCGGGGTGACAAGTGTTGATAATGGGGCCTTGACGTGTGGTTATCATCATTTGCAGATTCATGCGGGGTTGATCACGCTGAGGATGATCGACGGGATTCCGTATGTGGTTGCTCGGGCGGGTCAGCCGCGTGGTGATCCGGAACGTAATTTGTGGTGGCATCCGGAGTTGCGGACGGTGGGGTTTATCCCACCACTATTCACCGACTAACACGCGATGACTCCCAATGGCCGTGCGTCCAACACTGCTAGCCGTCTCGCACCTCTGGCCCAGTCCGGCGGTGTGTGGGCCGGCGACCTCCACCGGCAACGAACGACTGCCGTTTTGGAGCAGGCTTAGTTCCATCCAATGAGCGGTACTCGCCCCAATGCTCAGTGACTTTTTCATGCGAGCGTGTGGCAGATGAAGCGCCCAAGTCGCCCAACAAAGTAGTTTGCGTCACCCTGCGGGTGTTCGGGATGCAAGCGGGCTCTTCGGGCGGCTAAGCTTAGGCGCGTGACTAACACTCCCAGCACCCCAGAGCAACAGCCGGTTCTGGTCGTCGATTACGGGGCCCAGTACGCACAGCTGATTGCTCGGCGTGTACGCGAAGCCAACGTGTATTCGGAGATCGTCCCGCATACCTTCACCACCGAACAGATTCTCGCCAAGAACCCGGCGGCAATCATCCTCTCCGGAGGCCCCTCGAGCGTTTACGCCGACGGTGCCCCGAGCGTCGGTGCCGACCTGTTTGAGGCAGGTGTACCGGTCCTGGGCATCTGCTATGGCTTCCAAGCCATGGCCAATGCCCTCGGCGGAGTCGTCGCCGAAACCGGATTGCGCGAATACGGTGCAACCGATGCCACCGCCTCCGGAGCAGCACGCTCCATCCTGGCCGGCATGCCCGAAAACCAGAACGTATGGATGAGCCACGGCGATTCCGTTTCGAAGGCCCCCGAGGGCTTCGAAGTTCTGGCCACCACCGCAGGTGCACCTGTTGCCGCATTCGCCAACGAGGCCAAGCGCCTCTACGGCGTGCAGTGGCACCCGGAGGTCAAGCACTCGGCCCACGGCCAGCAAGTTCTGGAGAACTTCCTGTACAACGGTGCCGGGCTAACCCCCACCTGGACTCCTGCAAACATCCTTGATGAGCAGGTCGACAAGATTCGCGCCCAGGTCGGCGACGGCCGGGCCATCTGTGGTCTTTCCGGCGGAGTTGACTCTGCCGTGGCAGCTGCCCTCGTGCAGCGAGCCATCGGCAACCAGCTCACCTGCGTGTTCGTCAACCACGGTCTGCTGCGCGAAGGCGAAGCAGAACAGGTCGAAATGGACTTCGTTGCAGCTACCGGCGCAAAGCTTTACATCGCCGACGAGCGCGAACGCTTCCTAACCGCCCTGGACGGCGTGACGGATCCGGAAACCAAGCGCAAGATCATCGGTCGCGAATTCATTCGCGCCTTCGAGGCAGCCGAAACCGCGATCCTTGCCGAGGCAGCCGACTCCGGCCAGCCGGTGAAGTTCCTGGTTCAGGGAACCTTGTACCCGGACGTCGTTGAATCCGGCGGCGGCGAGGGGGCCAGCAACATCAAGAGCCACCACAACGTCGGTGGCCTGCCCGAGGACCTGGACTTCGAACTTGTTGAGCCGCTTCGTGCGCTCTTCAAGGACGAGGTCCGTGCCGTGGGTAAGCAGCTTGGTCTTCCGGCCGAGATCGTCATGCGCCAGCCGTTCCCGGGCCCCGGCCTAGGTATCCGCATCATCGGTGCGGTCAACGAGGAACGACTGACACTGCTGCGCAAGGCCGACGCGATTGCTCGCGCCGAACTGACCGCAGCAGGTCTGGATGAGGAAGTCTGGCAGATGCCGGTCGTTCTTCTGGCCGACGTGCGTTCAGTGGGCGTGCAGGGTGACCACCGTACCTACGGTCACCCGATCGTCCTGCGTCCGGTGTCCAGCGAGGACGCCATGACCGCAGACTGGTCACGCCTGCCGTACGATTTGTTGGCGAAAATCTCCAACCGAATCACCAACGAAGTCGACGGGGTCAACCGCGTGGTGCTGGACGTAACGTCCAAGCCACCAGGAACCATCGAATGGGAGTAAGCCCGACGGCGTAATCACGCCGACGGCACGGAGCAGGGGGAAGCCTAAGCGGGCTTTCCCCTGCTCTTTTTATTAGCGGCCCAGCTTTCGACGCACTCGGTGGAGTGCGCCGGGTGGGGCAGCCAAGGGTGTCGTGGGGCCGGTTCGGACTCATGAGACAGAACAGTGGTGCCGTCAACGTGTTTCGGTTCGGCGCCACGGTGCGATCTTGCATTAGGTTGGTAAAGGCTGAATGTACCCGCATGGCAATGCGCGATACGGGATCGGCAGCATTCAGGCAAAGGCGAAGGGACGGTATGGTGGCAGAGCACCAGCAACACGCAGATGAATTGGTCTCCACGTGGGTTGACTCCCTGGGTCCAGGGGTGGGAACCGACACGTTGTTGCGGTTCGCGCCCTCGGTGTCCAACAGCATCGACATCACCCACGCACATCCCTCGGGGTTGGCTCAGTTCTTGGCCGGACGACGCACTCGGCTCTCAACGCTGCTGCGCGACTCGGACCAATACGATTCCGCACGGCGCACAGCAGAGGCGCTACGCGGCAAGATCCGTGAGCTCTGGGACGAGCGCGGCATCGACGTTGGATACCTCTCCGCCGGACAAGCCAACTGGCGTGCGGTCCACGAGGGGCGCAGCGAGCAGTTTAACGCCCCCATCATGCTTGGTCGCATCGTGCTCTCGGTGCGCGAAGACCAGGACGACTTTGAACTTCAGCTGATGGGCAGGGCAGAATGCTCGCCGGCCCTCATGCGCTACTTCAAGCGCCAGCACCACGTTGAGATCGACGTTGAAGCACTGAACGCCGCTGCCTATTCGATCGCACGCTTTGACCCGACCCGTGCAATGGACGCCCTGCGTTCGCAGGTGGCCGACGTATCGGGCATGGTCATTGCCCACCGACTGCTCATTTCCACCTTTGCCGATCTCGCGGACCCGGCGGATCCTGGCACACTGAACCTCAAGCACCCGGTGCTGGCATCGCTCCTTGAAGCCGAAACCAAGCGCACCGAAGCTGCCGCCAGCACGGGCCCGGCCACTACTCAGGGCAGCGGCACTGCAGCTGCGACGAAGCGGTCCACCAACACCGCCGGCGCACACAGCTCCGGCGGCTCAACGCGGACCAGCGATCACCGTGACCCGGCCGAAGAATTGCTGTTGTTGGATGCCGATGAATCTCAGCAGGCGGTCCTTGACCTCGTTGAATCCGGCGAGTCGGTGGCAGTCAGCGCACCGGCCGGAAGTGGCCAGACACAAACCGCGCTGAACGCCGCCGCAGTTTTGGCAGCAGCCGGCAAACGAGTGCTGGTCATCGCCGAACGCCGCGCCAGCGCCGAAGAATTTGTTGAGCGTTTCGCCGCACTGGACCTCGCGGGCACGGCCCTGCTGCTCTCACCCGAGGAAGACCCGGAGCCGCTGCGCGAGTTGCTCACCCGGGCCATCCTGCGCAATGAACGGGCCACCGAGCCCGCACTGAGCTCGTTGCACACCACGCTGCGCGAGCACCGCCACACGCTCCTTGACCACGTGCGCTCGTTGCATTCAACCCGAGCCCGCTGGGGATGCTCGCCCTATAAGGCGATGCAGGAACTCGCCCGACTCAGTTCGCTGAGCCCGGCGCCCGCCACCACGGTGCGGCTCAAGCGTTCGGTGCTGGACTCCATCCCCAACCGTGCCTCCACCGCAGAACAGCTCAAGCGCGCCGCCGAATTGGGCTCATTCATCAGCGCCTCCGCCGACAGTCCCTGGTATGGGGCTCGGTTGCGGAACAAGCGCGACACCGACACCGCCCTGGATCTGGTTACCGGTCTGCACCGCGACCTCCCGATCCTGCGCGATCACATGCTCAAGGTGGCAGCACACTCGGAGATCCGGCTCGCCGACTCCTACAACAAGTGGGGCGAACAGCTGGATCTGCTGGTCGCGGTGCGTTCGTCGCTGGATAAGTTCGAATCCGACATTTTCGACAAGTCGGTCGAAGACTTGATCTCCGCCACCGCTTCCTCCTCATGGCGGCGGGAACGTGGCATCGAGATGAGCTCGATGACGCGCTCACGCCTGCGTAAGGTCGCCAAGGACTACGTGCGCCCCGGTGTTCACGTCGCTGATCTGCAGACGGCCTTGGAAGCTGTCCAGGAACAGCACATGGCTTGGCACCACCACGCCACCAGCCAACGCCACCCGATGGTGCCGGCCGGTTTGTTGGACGTCAACGCCGGTTATCAGGATGCCGGTGCGCGCCTGGACAAGCTGGCAACGATGTTGCCGGAACCCGCAGCAAGTCACCTGCGAGATGAGTCCATCGGCTCGTTGCTGCGGCGCATGGACCAGCTCCTGGAATTCAAGAGCGAGCTGGAGCAGCTGCCCGAACGCACCCTGATCACCGAGCAATTGGCCGAGCACGGCCTGGGTGAGCTGATGGATGATTTCCGATCACGCAACGTCACGCCCGACGCGGTGTCGGCGGAACTGGATTTGGCGTGGTGGCAGTCGGCGTTGGAGGCGATGATCTCCGGGGATGACTTCCTGGCGATGAACGATGGGGAAAAACTGCGCCGGCTCGAGGCCGAGTACCGCTTGGCCGACTCCGCGCACGTAGCCTCGGGTGCTTCGCGGTTGCGCTGGGCTCTCGCCAAGGCGTGGAAGGGTGCGTTGGCCGATCATCGCGCCGCTTCGCGCGAACTGCGGGCCATGCTCAAGGAGGGGGACCCTACCGCGGCTGACCTCGTCACCATGGGTGACTCGCTGATCAACTCGCTGTGCCCCATCTGGGTGGGTTCACCGCTGCTGGTGCCCGCCGCGGTTCCGGCCTCGATGGACTTTGACGCGCTGATCCTGCTGGATGCCGACTCACTGTCGCTGCGTTCGGTGCTCGGCTCCATCTCCCGTTCGAGCCAGGTGATCGCCTTCGGTGACGTCATGATGGGCGCACCTCGCCCGTTTGAGGTTTCCGTGGATCCCACGGCACACACCCGTCCGGTGGTGGCCCCGATCTCCGCGATGGAGGCACTCTCGCAGGTGTTGCCGATGCGTCGACTCTCCACCGTGTACCGGGGGATTGACGAGGGTCTGACCGAGTCGCTTTCCCACGACTTCTACGCTGATTCGCTCTCTCGCTTGCCGGCGGCTCGTTCCCTCGGTGCCGGAAGCCCGGCACTGATGGCCGAGTATGTCCCCGATGGCACCGGCCCGCTGGGTGCCGACGGAGAATCGGTGCAGAGCAACGTGGCCGAGGTCCGCCGTGTGGTGGATCTGGTCTTCACCAAACTGGCACGCGACGGGGAGAAGTCCCTGGCCGTCATCGCCGGCAACCGTCAGCACGCCGCGGCGATCGCCGAGGCCATCCGAGTCCAGTTGCCCAACCACCCCTGGGCTGCCAAGCACTTCAGGGCGAAGAAGGAACGCTTCCTGGTCACCAGCGTGGATCGCCTAGCCGGATTGCAGCGTGATGCCATCATCCTGTCGCTGGGTTATGGACGCACCACACACGGAAAAATCGTTCACGACTTCGGTGCCCTCTCGCAGCCCGGGGGAGATGAGCTCTACGTCAACGCCGTCACCCGTGCTCGCGAGTCGATGACTCTGGTTGCTGCCCTGCGGCCCCAGGACATGGACCTCTCCCGCCTGCGCTTTGGGGCCCACCGCTTCCTGGAGTTGCTCGGCCGGGTGCTGGGCGGGGATTCGGGCATGTTGGCCACCACCACGCCTTTGAAGGACGCGCTGGTCACCGATCTGATGTCGCGCTTGGCCGAACGTGGTGCCATCGTCACCCAGCATTACCGCGGTGTCTTGGATATTGCCGCACATGCCCTGGATGTCAGCGGAACCGGTGCCGCGGTGCCGTTGGCCGTGGTGTACGACGGAACCCAGGGCTATCGCGAGTTGACGGTACGTGAGCGCAGCCGCCTGCGACCGCAGCTCTTTGAGTCCCTGGGCTGGCGCTATGTGCCACTGTGGACCATCGATGTGTTCGCCGATCCCGATCGTGTTGCCGAGGATCTGGCCGGCTTCCTGGGCCTGGGGCACAGCGATGCTGACTCCGCGACGAATTCCTCGGGTGCGCAATCCGAGGAGAACTCCGCGCCGGGTTCGACCCACTCCGATCTGGCAGATGTATAGCCGGATCTGGTGAAGAACATGATGGACGATGACGCCGTAGCGCCGCGAGAAAAGAAGTCGCGGCGCTACACCGCCGAACCGCAGCGCGTCAGTGAATCAAAGCTGGTGGGCACCTTTGTGTTGCCCCACGGCGCCGGGCGTCCGGAAGCAGAGCCCCTCGGCACGGCCAAGGCCCCATCGGGGACCGATTCCGGAACCGAAGCCGGGACCGACGTGGGACCCGGCGCAGCAACGCACCCCCGTACCCCCGTTCCCACAGCTGATCCGGTGTTTGAGCAGACGGCGGCGGAAGATGACCCCCGGCGCTGGGGTGATGCGGAGGACGATCTGGGTGACTGGATGAAGTCGCAGCGTCCGCCTCACTGGTCCTAAGCGAGCGACGCCTCACTTTTTGCATCCCACGCACAGCGTGAGCCGCGCATCCATAACGTGGGTTTAGCCGCTCGCTAGCCGGCAGTTCCCACCCTCGCCGGGCCAACCGGCTCTAATCACCAACTGCGGGATTGACCAGAACCACCGAAACCCTTCCGCGCTGCGCCGCGGTGGAGAGCTCTTCGGCACCTTCGGCTCCCGCACCCACAACGATCAAACCGCCTTCCGCGGTGGATGAAGAGACTCCCCACGGGCTTTGCCCATCGGTGGCTAATTGTGCTCCGGTCCAGAGGATCGGCACGGCGCGGGCCAGCACTCGCGAATTCAGCTTCGTTTCAAACCCGTTGCCCTCCGTGAGGACCACGTCCACCCGTTGCCCGGCACGCACCAACGACGCCGTCTGTTCATCATCTAATCGAAGCGGTACCGCGACGCTGCCCGGAGCCAGACCCGCAAGCAGCCCGGGACCGATCACCATGGTCTGTAACACTGGCGACCCGGCCAGCACCGGAATGGCTAGACGGGAACCTGCGGCAGGTGGACCTAGTCCGTAGCCGCCACTAGGGATCAGGGCCCGGGGGATCGAGGCAGTACGCAGGTCCTCGGTGTGCAGTTCACTGCCCACGGGTAGATCGCGGGCGGCCACCAGTACGCTAACGTGTTCCTCCGTGGCGGGAGCCAGCACCGTCAGGGAGAGTGCCAGAGCCACCATGGCCAGTGCCGCGGTGAGGTGTCTGCGGTATTTGGCGAAGAGTTCGCCAGCCGACCGGCGTGGCTCCGGGCGGCGAAGATGCGGTGGGGATTTGGGGGTGGAGCGAAAAAGTAGCATGCGTTAAGCAAGTCATGGGCCCACCACCGGAAGGTGTGGACCCATGACGAGGAGCTAACAAGCCGCGTTCTGCCCCTGCCGCCATTGTGCGGGCAAGTGCAGAGTCACGGCCGATCCGGGCAGGAGTGTGCCGAATCATGATGCTGAGTTCAAGGGCGGGGAGGGGACGGGCAATGCCCGCCCTACCGCCTAGCAGCGGTTGGCTGCTACCTAGCTGACGCTGGCGGAGGCCGGGGTGCTGGAGCTGGTGGTTGATCGAGAATCGTTGCTGTAGAAGCCGGATCCCTTAAAGACCACACCGACGCTGTTGAACTTTTTGCGCAGTGCACCCTGGCACTCGGGGCAGATGGTCAGTGCCTCGTCGGAGAACGACTGGACAACCTCCATGGCGTGGCCACAATCCTTGCAGGCGTAAACATAGGTAGGCATTACGATCCTTTCGCACGAGGTGCGTGCCGGTCCGCGGGATCCTTGGCGGCGGTAATGTGCCGCGCTCGGGACCCCGGGCAAGCGATGAATAATATGGGGATGCGGGCACCCGAGGGCGACCGCTTACACCAATTCTAACGTACCGAGCCCGCGCTACGTGGTGAGGTTCCGCACCCCGGCGGGTGTCACCACCGCATCAACCCGCTGATCAAAGAGTTCGACGGGGAAGCTCCCGGGTGCCAGGAACTCGTGGTCAAAGACGATGCTGATCAGCTGTGGACGCAGAGGCGGGCCCGGCAATTCGGCGATAAACCGGTCGTAGTAGCCTCCGCCTTGACCCAGCCGATCGCCATGTTCATCAACCGCTTGTGCCGGCACCATGATGACATCGACGTCCGCCATCATCTCCGCACCCCGGCGCTCACCCACCGGTTCATCTATCGGCCCCACGGCGCTGCGGTTCATCGCGACTCCCGGATACCAGCGTGTCCATGACAAGCGCCGGGCCGGTTCACAAATCGGAACATGAACCAGATACCCGGCCTCATCCAGTCGCTCCAGCAGTGCGGCGGTGGGTGGCTCGGCGCCGTAGGACAGAAAACACGTCACGGAGCGCCGCGGCGCGTGATCTTCAAGCCACGCCAACAGCTCCTCGGTGATCCGGGACATCTGCTCTTCACGACCCGCCGCACCCAGGGCGCGCCGTTTGGCACGAAACTGTTGGCGGATGGTTTCCTTGTTCGGCTCACTCACGCACCACAGTCTATGCACGGAGCTGAGCCCACGCCTCGATAGGATTGGTGCATGTCCGAATTTGATCGCCAGTGGCCCGTGAGTCTGCAGGGACCACGAGTGCTCCTGCGCCCCATGCGCCGTCGTGACAAGGCCGAATGGACGGCCTTGCGCCGAGCTAACGCAGATTGGCTCACCCCCTGGGACGCGACGCTTCCCGATGGCGACGGCTACCCGGCCAACTTCTCGGCGATGGTCTCAACGCAGAACCGGGCTGCACGGCTGGGACAGTGTTTGCCCTGGGCCATCACCCTGCCGTCGCTACACGTGCGCTCGGCGCCGATCATTGGGCAGCTCACCGTTTCCACCATCGCGTGGGGAGCAGCACGCAGCGGATCGATCGGCTACTGGATTGATGCGCGGCACGCCGGGGCGGGTTTGACCCCGGAGGCTGTGGCCGTGGCGGTGGACCACTGTTTTTTGACCATGGGGCTGCACCGCATCGAAATCAACATCCGGCCGCAGAATGCGCCAAGCCTGCGGTTGGTGGAAAAACTTGGCTTCCGCGATGAGGGCCTGCGCAAGGATTTTCTGCACATCAACGGGGCCTGGGCAGATCACCAGAGCTTCGCCCTGACCGCGCCAGAAATCCCGCAGGGACTTCTGGCGCGCTGGCTGGCGCGGTAGCACCGGCGCAAGATCTGGCCGGCTATCGTCCAATACACGGAAATAATCAACTTTGTCCGCAGTATTACCGGACACACCGGGCCGAATGCCGCGTCCAACGTGCAAGCATGCTTAATGTGGTTGACGTGGACGTTTCACAATGACGCTATTTTCCGGCTGTTGCCTTGGAAGAGGCCCGTCGGAGTCGCGGCACAACAAGCACCAATAGCGGAGCACACCGGCAACAGACTTGCAGCGCCGGGCAGATCCGCAGATGAACGTAGTCGCCAGCCGACGAAGGAGCAACATGGCACAGCTAGCACCCCACGCTTCAGCCGCGTCCGATGAGATCCCGCAGGCACCCCTGCGGATCTTCTATGACCGCCTGGCCGTTGCCGTGCTCGGATGCCTGGCAGTGCTGGCCTTTCTCATTGGCGGACCGTTGGCCATGGCCGGTGTGTTCTCCGGTGTTATTCCGCTGATCGGGCTGCTGCTTAGCCTTGCCAGCTTCTCCACCCTGCGTGCCCTGGCGGTACGTGACCGACGTGCCAAGCTGCTGGCCCGGATGGCAAAAACCCGTGAACTGGCGTTGGAAGTACGTACCACCGAACACGTGGAACCGCGCAAAAAGCAGGCAGTGGTCTTCGACGCTCAGCCGAACTCGAATAAGCAGGCTCCCCGCCTCACGGTTCAGGAACTGCGGGCCGAGGCCCTGCGCATCGCAAACAATGGTGCGGCACTACAGCGCCCCGAGGGCTGGGAACTCATTGAGGTTCCGCTGCCGCAGTACGTCGTTGCCAATGCCGCCGCAGTCACCAAGCGCCCGAGTCCCGCCCCGCTGCAGCCCGCCGAGGCACCCAAGGCATCAAGCAACGCCAGCCTGCGCTCCCAGGAAGCCGCTGCTCGTCTTGCCGAGGCACTGGGCACCACCGAGGTTGAGACAGCATTGCCGAAGATTACCCCGGCCCCCGATGCTCCCGCAGCGGTGCCAGCTACCGCCGGTTCCATCGACGGCGAACCGGCCGCCCCTGCCGCGATAACTGCAGCGACTACGACTTCCCCCGCCGCCAGCGCAGCCGTTGAGCAGAGCCCGGAAACCGAGGCAGCCAACACCGCTCGGGCACCACGCACTGACTCGGCAGCGGACCGGATCAACCTTGACGACGTCATGCAGCGTCGCCGCGCCTAGACGTTTCCGCAGAGCTCGGCATGATTGATCCTTCCGCGCCGAGGTTCTCCGCCGCCGTCGCGCGTTCCGGGCAAGCACAGCTCAGCGCCCTGAGCTCGGCGATCCCCGCGATGATTGCCCAGCTGGGCGGTCATCCGCCCACCGGAACATGGGACTACGAGGCTAACCGGCTCCGCTTCGGGCATCGCCCCGGCGCCGGCATCAGTGCCATCTATCGGATGCCCGCCGGCACGGGGTTCAACGAACTGGGTCTGAGCACCGAAAAACTCCCCGCCGCTCAACCTGCCGCAACCCGAGTGTTGCCTAGTGCCGGGATGAAAAGTACCTCTATCTCCAGCGGGCTTGCCGGAATTGATGTGCAGATTCCGGGCGACGAGCAGGATCCCTCCGGCTCGGTGGTGCGGGTCAGCGGCTGGATTCACCCGCACGACCCGAAGCTACCGGCGCTGGCCATGGCCACCGATAGGACACGTGTGCTCGAAGTGTGGGGGCATGCGGAGCTGCTGACCGGGCTGCGGATGATGGCCTACAGGCCCCTGCGCCGTGCCGTGATCGAAGCGACGTTCACCACGCTGGGGCCGCTGAAGATCGTGCGCAAGATCTTCCTCAAGGTCGGGCACCCCACAGCGATTGCCGCACTGGCGCGCCGGCATCGGCTCATGGAGGCCAGCGATATTCCCTCGCCCGCGCTCATCGAGCCAAGCCATCGGGGTATCATCGCGCTGGAAGCCGGAAGCGGTGTTTCTCTGAGTGAATCCATCCGGCAACATGCGGGCACGGATCTGGATCCGCAGGACTTCATCTCCTGCCTTGATGCGTTGCCCGAAACCGTCATGGAACTGCCTCGGCGACCTGCCTGGAGCGATTCACTGCGCCGTTATCAGGGGGCAGCAACACTGACGCTGCCGCATCGTGAGCGGGAGATTGAGTTGTTGGTAAGCAAGATCGAGGTGCATCTTCAGCGCTCGGAGCGCGGTGAGTTGGTCCCGACTCATGGCGATTTTTACGATGCAAACATCTTGCTGCGCAACGGAAGAATCACTAGTCTGCTCGATCTGGATTCGTTGGGACCGGGCTACCGCGTTGATGACCTCGGATGCCTCCTGGGTCATCTGGCCATTCTGCCGTCGCTGGGCGAGAAAAACCGGGCGGCAACGGGGACCATGGAACGCTTTGGCTCCGTGTTTGAAACGGCCGTTGATCCCCGCAGCCTCTGGGCACGGGCGGCGGCGGTGGCGTTAACGCTGATCGCCGGATCCCGGAACCTCGGTGCGGATATCTGGGAAGACGTGGCCGAAGAACGACTGAAAACGGTGCGCAAATTACTCTGGCGCGCCGACGCTTGCGCCTAAGGTGGCACCGCCCAGCAGATCCACGTGAACTATCAACGGCCCCGTGACAAGCCGGAACCTAAAGTTCTGGAAGGTCCTCGGGGATCGGTCCGCCAAGGCCCTTGTGGTGGCCGAAGACCAGGGTCGTCTCGGTATGCCCGACGGATTCATCGGTCGCCAGATTATCAAGCACCCAATCGCGCAGGGCCTCGGTGGAACTGACAGCGATGTGCAGCAGGTAGTCATTGGCCCCGGAGATGTGGAACATCGAGAGGACCTCGGGCAACGTCGGCATTTTCTGAGTGAAGCGATCGATCTGCACTCGGTCATGCACGCGCAGCCGAACCGAAATCAACGCCTGAACGCTGCGCCCCACGGTCGGCAGGCTCACCTCGGCGTGATAGCCGGTGAGTACACCGCGCTCAATCAGCGCGCGGGTACGCAGCAGTGCGGTGGATGGAGCGATGCCGGTGCGCTGCGCCAGCGAAGCGTTGCTTAAGCGCGCATCGGCGACCAATTCCTGAATAATTCGACGGTCAACAGCGTCAAGATCAACCGGTTGTTGCGGAAAAGTTGAAGGTGCCATGCTGATATTCCATCACAGTTGTCGCGTCTTGTGGTGCTTTGGAGCCGAGGGAAAGCCTCGGCACGGCCTAAAATGGAATCATGACCAACCCACAACCCTCTGCCCCCACGGGCTTCGACACCCGCCTCGCAGCCTATTGTGTGGTGATCCGCGACGGATCGATCCTGCTGGCCTTCTGGGACATGCGCGCGCAGGAACCCAGCTTTGTGCCGCGCTGGACCCTGCCCGGCGGGGGTGTTGAGCTCGGTGAGGCCATTGATGCCGGAGCGGCGCGTGAGGTCACCGAGGAAACGGGCTACAGCGTGCAAATTGATGACCTGCTCAGCGTGGAATCCGGGATCATCCCCGCACACCAGCGTTACAGCGGCAAGGATCGCCCCATGCAGACGGTTGCTGTCATCTACTCGGCCACCGTGACCGGGGGCGAACTGCGCCATGAAGAAGCCGGCACCACCAGCCAGGCGGCCTGGTTCCCGCTCACCGAGGTAGCCGCACTGCCGCGCGTGGCCCGCGTCGATACGGCCATCGAATCTTTGCTCGCACACCGTCACCAGGTCAGTGCCTCGTGAGGCGCTACACCGGAAACGGTGAGTCACAGCGTGCCCAACCTCGGCACTCGTTGCCGCGCGGCCGCACGATCATCGGTGCCGCTGGCCTGATGGTGCTGGGGCTCGTGCTGGGTGCCTGTACGTCCGACTCGCCGGTGCACACGGCTCAGGCCACCACGGAGCGAGAGCTTATCCTGGCCCAAGGTCCAGACGCCACGGCGCAGGCGCTGAGCGCCGCCTACCAGCAGATGCTTTCCGACGCCGGGGTCCAGACGAAGCTCGCCGATCCCACCGCAGATCCGATCGCCGCGGTGCTCGCGGGCAAGGCCGACGTCGCGATCGGCGGCTCCAGCGCGATGCTCGGTGCGCTCAGTGCGGTGCCCCAGGCCAATGCGACGGCCGAAACTACAACAAGCGGCACAGCTGCGAACTCATCGCCCGTGTTGCCCGGTGCCCCGGGAGTACTGGACACCGGCGCAACCATCAAGGCACTGCACGCCCTGGCACCGAAGGGTTTTGCGGTACTCGATTCCGCCGCCGCCGAACGCACCGGAACCCTAGTGCTCACCCAGGCCACCAGTGCTGCGGGTCCCTTGGTGAACCTCACCGAACTCGGGGCGCTTTGCCACCGGCTGGATTTTGGCATCGCCACCAAGGATTCAGCCGAGCTGCTGGCGTTGTTGCGCCAGAGTGTTTCCTGTTCACCCAAGTCGGTCACTGAACTAGATGATGAGGCGGCGAGCGATGTGCTGCCGGTGATCGGTGACGAGGTGCAGATCCAGGCCACCACGGTGGATAACGCCGGGATCATCGACAACGCCTTGGTTCAGCTTGAGGACACCGCTGCACTATTCGCCCCGCAGTCTCTGACCCCGGTGATTACCACCGAGGGAGTGGGCCAGGACGCGATCAAGGCCATCAATAAGCTCAGTGCCGCGCTCAAACAAGAAGACCTGCAGGACCTCAACCGGATGGTCACCGGAGGCGACGCGGTCGACGCGCGCAGCGCCGCTCACGATTGGCTCACCGACAGGTCGCTGTTAGTGGCGCCTTAGCTCGCTTCCCGCGGCTAACACGTGGATGAGGCCCCCGAAGAAGTAACCCGACAGCGGGCCAGCGACCGCGTCGGCACGTAGCATCCGGCGTCACACGCTGTAGTTTTGCTCACAGTGCCAGCGTGCACCCGGCCCAAAATGAGAAAGTAAGAGCATGCCAGAATTCAAGCAGTCCACGAAACTCCACAACGTTCTCTACGATATTCGCGGGCCGCTGCTGGAACACGCCCAAAGGATGGAGGCCGAAGGCCAGCGCATTCTGAAGCTGAACATCGGTAACCCGGCACCCTTCGGCTTCGAGGCGCCGGACGCGATCCTCGTGGACATGATGCGCAATCTTCCCAACGCGCAGGGCTACTCGGACTCCCGGGGCATCTTCTCCGCGCGCACCGCCGTTTCGCAGTACTACCAGACCCGCGGTATCCAGACCATCGGTGTTGATGACGTGTACCTCGGCAACGGTGTCTCCGAACTGATCACCTTGTCCCTGAATGCGCTGCTGAACAATGGCGACGAGGTCCTGATCCCTGCCCCGGACTACCCGCTATGGACGGCATCGGTATCGCTGGCCGGTGGCACCCCGGTGCACTACCTGAACACCGAGGAAGAAGGCTGGCTGCCGGACCTCGAAGACATGGCAGCGAAGATCACCCCGCGCACCAAGGGCATCGTCCTGATTAACCCGAATAACCCCACCGGCGCCGTGTACCCGAAGGACACGCTCGAGGGCATCCTGGAGCTGGCACGCAAACACAAGCTGATCGTGTTTTCCGATGAGATCTACGAGAAGATCCTCTACGACGATGCCGTGCACATCAACACCGCCGCGTTGGCCGACGACGTGCTGGTGCTGACCTTCTCCGGACTCTCCAAGGCCTACCGGGTCTGCGGCTTCCGCTCCGGATGGATGGCCATCTCTGGTCCCAAGCACCTGGCGAAGGACTACATCGAGGGCATTAATCTGCTCACCAACATGCGCCTGTGCGCCAACGTTCCCGGACAGCACGCGATCCAGACGGCGCTGGGCGGCTACCAGTCGATCAACGACCTGATCCTGCCCGGCGGAAGGCTGAAGGAACAGCGCGATATCGCCTTCGCGATGCTCAATGACATCCCCGGGGTCTCGGTGCAGCAGGCCAAGGGTGCGATGTACCTCTTCCCGAAGCTTGACCCCGAGGTCTACCCGATCCACGACGACGAGGCCTTCGCCCTGGAACTGCTCAAGGCGCAGAAGATGCTCATCACCCAGGGCACCGCCTTCAACTGGGTAGCACCGGATCACTTCCGCTTGGTCACCCTGCCGGCAGTACGCGATTTGCGTGAGGCCATCGGCCGCATCGCCGAGTTCCTCGAGGACCTGCGTGAGGGCAAGCTCAGCGTCTAGCAGGTTCTGACGGTACTCAGCGTCGTCAAGGCGCGCTGGTTTCCCCGTGCACCGAGGTATCGGCGCACCGGTCAGGGGACCAGCGCGCTTTTTTGTGCCCTGCTGGCCACCGTGCGAAACGAACAGGAGCGCTGCGCCAGCCCTCCGCAACTCGAGGAGGGGCCGGCGCACACCCCAAACGTTAATGCCCATGCCGTACGCTAGGTCCAACATTCTCGAACCGGAAAGTCGGCCCTCACATGAGCACGAAGCAAAAAGCGAAGAAAAAACCGGCAAGCTTTGGCGATGTTGCCCGCTCCGCCCTGTCGGTAACTTCCGACGTGTCGCTGGCAGAAATTGATCCGTCCTCCACTCCCGGTTACACCGGGGATAAGGCCAGTGGCACCAAGGATCTTGCCGTGGTAGCGGGCGAACTCAGTGAATTGCAGGAACGCTTTTTTGCCGCTTCGCGCGCGGGTGCGCAGCAGAAGGTGCTGCTGATTCTCCAGGGCATGGACACCTCCGGCAAGGGCGGCATCGTGCGCCATGTGGTGGGGGCGGTTGATCCGCAGGGCGTGAAACACTACGCGTTTAAGGCACCCACGCCGGCCGAAAAGCGCCACGACTTCCTGTGGCGCGTGAACAAGCAGCTTCCCGGTGCCGGCCAGATTGGTGTTTTTGATCGGTCGCACTATGAGGACGTGCTGATCCACAAGGTCAGGGGTCTTTCTCCGGCCGAGGAGATCGAACGCCGTTACGGCGCCATCAACGATTTTGAGGCCGAGCTGGTTCAGCAGGGCACCACCATCATCAAAGTGATGCTCCACATCTCCAAGGACGAGCAGGGCGCGCGGCTGGCCGAAAGACTGGAGCGTGAAGACAAGTTCTGGAAATTCAACCCCGGGGATATCGACGAGCGCGAGTTGTGGGAGGCATACATGGGCGCCTACGAGAGCGCCATCGAACGCACTCACACCGACGCTGCCCCGTGGTTTGTCATTCCGGCGGACCGCAAATGGTACGCCCGCCTGGCCGTGGCCACCTTGCTGCAGCAGGCACTGAAGGGGATCAATCCGCAGTGGCCAGCCGCAGACTTCGACGTCAAGGAGCAGAAGCGTCGGCTAGCCGCTTCCTAACCCGGTGGGTGGCCGGATAATCGGTCTCGGTTAGACCGGGGGAGCCCGGGGGAGAACTAACTATTCGGATTCGGGAGCGCGCGCAGCATCCAAGCGCGCGGTGGCACCCTGCAGCCAGGCCTCGCAGCGTGCAGCCAGGGCCTCGCCGCGCTCCCACAATCCCAGGGATTGTTCCAGCGTGGCTGCCCCGGCCTCAAGCTGGGCCACCACTGCCACCAGTTCCTCGCGCGCCTGCTCGTAGCTCAGTGCGGCGATGTCGGTGTTAGCTGCTTGCGTGCTCATGCGGATTGTCCTTTGTTGGTGAGTGTCTGTGTGTGCTGTGGGCTGTTGGTACTAGGTGCGGGGACGTTGCTGGAGGTCACGGTGGCGTTGAGCTGGCCATGCGCCAGTCGCACACCGATCAGGCTGTGCACCGGAGCATCACCGGCCGAACGCACGATCCCTCCGCCATCGGCCGTCACCACGGCATAACCACGGTCCAAGGTCTGC
This sequence comes from Paeniglutamicibacter terrestris, assembly GCF_012271785.1. GTDB lineage: Bacteria > Actinomycetota > Actinomycetes > Actinomycetales > Micrococcaceae > Paeniglutamicibacter > Paeniglutamicibacter terrestris. The sequence continues at coordinate 157,206 of NZ_JAAWVT010000002.1, forward strand.
TGTGGGGACAACGCGCGCACCTGAGCGCGGAGGTGAGCGATGGAGTCATGCCCGCGAGCGAGCGAGGAGCGCATGGCCAGGGTGCCACGCCGGGAGAGGCGCTCGATGTCCTCGCCGCGTCCCTGGATGATCGATTGTGGATTGGCCAACACCGGACGAGCACGTAGTGAGGCGATGCGTTGGGCCTCACGTTGAACATTCGTTCGTACCGCGCGGTCAAGCCGCGCCCGGGCATGTGCCAGGTTGGCCAGTTCCTCCACCAGATCTGGCACCACCCGCTTGGCAGCATCGGTGGGTGTTGAAGCCCGCAGATCCGCCACGTCATCGAGGATCGGGCGATCGGCCTCGTGCCCAATGGCGGAGATCACCGGGGTGCCACAGGCGGCCACGGCACGCACCAGATCTTCGGAACTGAAGGGCAACAGATCCTCCAATGCGCCGCCACCGCGGGCGATGATGATCACCTCGATCTGCGGGTTCGCATCGAGTTCGCGCAGCGCGGCGATGACCTCGGGGACCGCATTAACGCCTTGGACGGCGGTGTTGCGGATATCGAAGGCGACAGCGGGCCAGCGCAGGGTGGCGTTGCGAATCACGTCCTTCTCGGCATCGGAGTTACGTCCGGTAATCAGCCCGATGCGACCGGGCAGTAGTGGCAGGCGCAGCTTCCGAGCCGGATCAAAAAGGCCCTCGTCGAACAGCGCACGACGCAACCGTTCTAGCCGCGCCAAGAGATCACCGAGGCCAACGGGGCGCAGATCAAAGGCGTTCAGCGAGAGTCGTCCGGTCTTGGTGTAGAAACTGGGCTTCACCCGCGCCACCACTCGGGCGCCGACCTCGGGGGCGATATCAAGGGTGCGCATGACCGATGCCCACACCGTCACGGAGAAGGAATAGTCAACATCCACGTCGCGCAGTGTCAGGTAGGCATGCCCGTTGCGAATATTCGCCTCCAGCAGCTGCCCCTCCACCCAGGACTCGGGGGAATTCTCGATGTGCGCCTTGAGCTTTTCGCTCAACACCCGCAGCGGCCAGGGATTCTCCGGCGTGGTGGCCGCGGCGGTACGCGGCAACGATCCTTGGGTGTCTGGTGTTTGCTCCACGTGGGGGTGCGCGCCTTCCTTGGGGTACTGGCAGTGGGCGGTGTTGAACCTCCACCATCATCATTGATACCAGTAACGTAGGACAAAACGCCGTTTCCGGGCGCGCCCGGCCCATCCGGTGTCCGCACCAGTCTAGGAGCATCGTGAATATTTCTCGTACGGCCCGCAACGTGGTCGCCTGCGTTTTCCTGCTGCTATCCGTGCTGCTGGGCACCATAGCGATGGTCGGTTCCAAGGCCGTCGAATTGATCGACACCCCCGAGCCGCTCCAACGCATTCTGGCGCCGTTGGCCGTGGACCCGGCGCTGCGTCAGGCACTGCCACAAGAGCTCAGTGCCCCACTCTCGGCGCAGATCACCGAGGAGATTTCGCTGCCCTCGATCTTTTTGATCCCGTTGGAGAAGGCCACCACCATCGCTGCCGGTGCCTTGTTGGATACCCCAAGTTTTGCTGCCTCGTGGGAACAAACCGTTGAAACGTCGCGTGCCGACTTTGTGAGTCGGCTTGATGCCGCTGCCGCGGCACCAGAGGGTACCGAACAAGTGTCACTGCGCCTGGACGTGGCACCACTGGTTGGGTCGGGTTATGAGGCCTTGCATAGCTCGCTGGCTGGTTCACGATTGGGAGCACTTCTGCCCAACACGCTGAATGTGCCACCGGCGGTGCTGGATACCGGTTGGCCGCAGGCCTCGCACCTGCCTACCGAGACCCTGAACTCCTGGCTTGCTCTGGCCCGCGGCTGGGGTTGGTTTGCCGCCGGCGCCGTGCTCGCCGCGGTCCTGGGGTTGCGAAGCGGTATTGGTGCCGGACGCCGTACGGCGTTGTTGATTGCCGGGGCCGCGGCCGTGGTGCTCGGCGGTATCGTCCGCGCGAGCTTCACGTCACGCCTGAGCACCGGCACGCAGGATGCTAGCGCGCAGGGCACAAGCGTGGAGAGCTTGGTCACCACGGCCTTGATCACCGGGCTGCGCTCTGAACTAGGATCTATCACCACCATCTTGATCGGTGGCGGTGTTGTCGTGGTTCTCGGGTCCATCGGCTGGCTCTGGGCGCGTTCGAAGGTGGTTGACGCACCGCGGGCGGGCTAGGCCCACGGCGGAAAGTCACGGCAGCGATTCCACCGGCGAAGTAGACTAGTTTTATGGCTACCAGTTCCACCGTCCAGGTCTCCCTTCCGATGCCCAGAATCCCTCGATCGCGCAAAACGCCGGCAGAAATTGCCGCAGCTGCTCCGGTCCCGGGGGAGCGCAGCGTGCTGCTGGCCGCCCCGCGTGGTTACTGCGCCGGCGTTGACCGTGCAGTGATTGCCGTGGAAAAAGCATTGGAGCACTACGGCGCACCGGTCTACGTTCGTAAGCAGATCGTCCACAACCTGCATGTGGTCTCAACTCTTGAGGCCCGCGGCGCCATTTTTGTTGAAGAAAACGACGAGGTGCCCGAGGGCGCTCTGGTCGTCTTCTCAGCCCACGGCGTTTCCCCCGCTGTGGTTGCCTCGGCCGCTGATCGCGGACTGCGCACCATCGATGCGACCTGCCCGCTGGTGACCAAGGTGCACAAGGAAGCGGTGCGCTTCGCCAAGGACGACTACGAGATCCTGCTCATCGGGCACGAAGGACACGAAGAGGTCGAGGGAACCTACGGCGAGGCACCGGAACACACCCAGATCGTGAACAATCCGGCCGAAGCCGACACCATTGAGGTGTCCAACCCGGACAAGCTCATCTGGCTCTCCCAGACCACCCTGTCGGTGGACGAGACCATGGAGACGGTGCGCCGCTTGCGCGCCCGATTCCCCAACCTGCAGGATCCGCCGAGTGATGACATTTGCTACGCGACCACCAACCGGCAGGCAGCCATCAAGGCCATCGCCCCGCAGAGTGACCTGGTCATCGTGGTCGGTTCCTCGAACTCGTCGAACTCGGTGCGCCTGGTTGAGGTGGCCCTGGAACATGGTGCCAAGGCCGCTCACCGCGTTGATTACGCTTCGGAAGTTGATGAGTCCTGGCTGGTTGGCGTCGGCACCGTTGGGGTGACCTCCGGAGCTTCGGTGCCGGAGGTGCTGGTGCGCGAAGTGCTCGCACTGCTGGCCGATTACGGCTACGGAACCGTTGAGGAAGTCACCACCGCGCAGGAAGACATCCTCTTCTCGCTGCCCAAGGAGATCCGCGCCAAGCTCAAGGAGGCCGGCGATGATTCCCGCGGCCCGGGCGGCCGCATCACCGTTTCGGATATCAGCAGCTAATTTCGATCGATCACCGGCTGCCGCCAGGTGAGACAGTGCCGTGATGCCCCAGCGTGGCATCACGGCACTGCCGTTTAATGACCGGCTTAGTTGATCGACCGGCGCCCTCCCGCTAACCCCGTTACCCCCGCTATCCCCGCTATCTCCGGGACTCCAGAGATTCCGTGCCCAGAATCTCAGCGGCACTCAGTGCTCGGGGGGTGGCTTCGATGGGCGGTAAAGAGTGGAGCGCCGCGGCGGGGTCTTGCTCGGTGCCAAGCCCCGGATCAAGATCGCGGATGCGCCGGGCACTGGGTAGCACCCGGGATTCAAGGGTGCCGATGAAGGCGTTGTATTTCTCCACGCTGCCGCGCAAGGACGACCCCAGCTTGGCCACATGCCCGCCCATGGTCCCGAGCCGGTCATACAGCTCCCGAGAGGCAACGAAAAGGTCCCGCGCGTTGGCCGTGAGCAATTCCTGCCGCCAGGCAAAACCCAGTCCCTTGAGCATGGCCAGCAAGGTGGCCGGTGACGCCAGTGCGACGTTCTTCCCAAAGGCGTGATCCAGCAACTCGGGGTCCGCCTCCAGTGCGTCCGCCAGGAAGGACTCGGCGGGCAGGAAGCACACCACCAGTTCCGGGGTTCCCTCCACCGAGTTCCAATAGGACTTAGCCGCCAGCGCATCAACGTGGTGACGCAGAGCCTTGGCGTGCTCCTTCATGAGCAACTTGGCCCGGATTATGGACTCGCTCTGGGTTGAGCCGGAGAGCTGCTGCGCCTTTAGATAGGAGCTCAACGGCACCTTTGAATCCACAATGATCAGCTTGTTGCCCGGCAACTTGATCACCATATCGGGGCGAAGCCCGGTGGCCGTGCCAAGCTGTTCAATAAAGTCCACGTGAGCCAGCATGCCTGCGGACTCAACCACACGTCGCAATTGCAGCTCGCCCCAGGTACCGCGAGCCGCATTGTTCACCATCGCCGCAGCCAAGGAACTGGTGGTGCGCAACAGTTCGGAATCATTCAGTGCAGCCTGCGCCAATTGCTCACGCAGCGCGCCGAATTGCTGCACCCGGTCACGTTCCAGCGTCGCAACCTGCGCACCCACCCGGCGCAGCTGATCTGTCACGGGCGCCAAAGCCAGCAGTACCGACTGCTCCTGGCCATCACGCGTCCGATCGTCCGTGATTCGATCGCGTAGCTCGGCCACCTGGGCCTGCGCGCCGGAGAGTAGCTGTGCAGTGAGCGCCAACTCGTTGCTCACCAGCGAAGCCCCGGCGCGCGCGGCTGATAGCGGCACACGGTTAATAAACCACCACGTGAACACGCCTAGAACAAACCCAACAATTAGCGCACAAAGGGCCGTGACCCAGTAAAGAGCATCCATGTGAGCACCATGACAGCACCCACCGACAGTTTTGAACGGTAGACTCTATTCCCGTGGCTCTTACAATCGGAATCGTCGGACTGCCCAATGTCGGCAAGTCAACAATGTTCAATGCTCTTACCCGCGCGCAGGTTCTCGCGGCCAACTACCCGTTCGCAACCATCGAACCCAATGTGGGTGTCGTGCCGTTGCCCGATGCTCGCCTGAAGGTGCTGGCCGAGATTTTCGGATCCGAGCGCATCCTTCCGGCAACGGTGTCCTTCGTGGACATCGCCGGCATCGTTAAGGGTGCCTCCGAGGGTGAAGGTCTGGGCAATAAGTTCCTGGCCAACATCCGCGAAGCCGAGGCCATCTGCCAGGTGACGCGTGCCTTCTCGGACCCCGACGTGATTCACGTCGACGGCAAGGTCGATCCCGCCTCGGACATCGAGACGATCGCTACCGAGCTGATCCTCGCTGACCTGCAGACCATCGAAAACCAGCTGCCGCGCCTTGATAAAGAGCTGCGTGCCAAGAAGATTGATGCGTCGTACATCGAGACCATCAAGGCCGCGCAGAAGGTGCTGGAAAAGGGCGAGACGCTTTATGCAGCAGGCAAGGCCGCAGGCATCGACATCAACGAGCTGGCTCCGCTGCAGCTGATGACGACCAAGCCGTTCATCTACGTCTTTAATACCGACGAAGAAGGTCTGGCCAACACGGAGATGCAGGCAGAGCTTTCCGCTCTCGTCGCCCCGGCCGAGGCCATCTTCCTGGATGCCCAGTTCGAATCCGAACTCTCCGAGCTGAGCGAAGAAGACGCAGCCGAGATGCTTGAGGATGCAGGCTACAACGAGTCGGGCTTGGACAAGCTGGCTCGTGTTGGCTTCTACACTCTGGGCTTGCAGACCTACCTCACCGCAGGCCCGAAGGAAACTCGCGCCTGGACCATCCCGAAGGGCGCCACCGCCCCGCAGGCCGCCGGCGTCATTCACACCGACTTCCAGCGCGGCTTCATCAAGGCCGAGGTCTTCGGTTTTGATGAACTGGTCGAAGCCGGATCTGTCGCGGCGGCTAAGTCCGCTGGCAAGGCGCGCATCGAAGGCAAGGAATACATCATGAAGGACGGCGACGTCGTGGAGTTCCGCTTCAACGTCTAGGTCCATTCCCGCAAGGGACGCGGCATCATTCGGCCCCCGGCTCCATTTCATGGAGTCGGGGGCTTTGTCGTCGTATTGAGATGCAACCATTTTGTCGCTGGATCCTGAACGTGTCCCGGCCTGGCAATGCTTTATCCCCGAATACAATCGCAGTTGGGTTCGCCGGGCATTGGCGGACTCTCAGCTCAACATCCGGGTTCGTAATGTCCCGGAGAGATTCAACTAGCGAGGAGCAAACGATGGCTGCAATCGAGACCATCACGATGGAAGCGGAGCTGGTCGACGAGGACGCAGCACGTGACATCGCGAAGGCGGTCAGTGCTCGTCATTCGATCGCTCGCAAGTACATCATGAGGATCCGCCGCCGGAATCCGGAAGCCACCCCTGCTGAAGTGATCCAAATGCTCGAGCGTCACTACGGTACGTCTATCACAACTGCCGGTGCCTTCATCACCGCAGGCGTGATCGCGGCCGATATCGGCATAGCGATGATTCCAGGTGTCGGGGCCGCAGCAGCCGGCGTAAAAAGCGCGGGCCAGCAGGCTGCGAAGAAGACCGGCAAGGAAGCTGTGAAAATTGCTGCGAAACAAGCCGCCAAGCAAGCTGCTAAGAATGTGGCGCTGGGCACCGCAAAGAACGGCGCACTGCGAGCGGCGGCGCTCCTCCCTGCGGGCGATGAGCAGCTGCAGTTCGAACTAACCGCGATCTTCGGACTCGCAATAGCCGACATTCACGGAATGGACCTCGACCAGGACCAGGCTCATGCCCTTGTCTACGGATTGTCGAACGAACGCGTTAGCCAGCAGCAGATCGCGACGATGGCTGCGGACCTCTCGAATGCCTCATCCGGAGGTGTTGTCGGCGTCGGCAACAGGATCGCAGCTGGCCGCACGGACTGGTCCCATTGGGCGAGCACGCTCGCGGACACGCTCCCTGGGGGAGCAGCTCAGAGCTTGGTTCGGACCATGCAAACGGGGCAGCTGGACACCGTGCGCGAGAACTTGAGTCAAAAGCAGCAGGCAACGATCGAGTACGGAGTTGGAGCCTTGGCAGGAGGCGTCACGCGCTTCGTATTCGGTCGAGAAGTCATCCTCGCGGCCCGGGCCGCGTTTGCCGACGCCCCAGACATGTTCCCCGCACATTTGGCCGTCACGGCCAAGACGAATCCTGACACCGATGACCGGGAAGACGAATCGAACAGAGCTCTCGCTGCCTTGGAAGACGCAGCAAAGGCGACGGGAAACTGGATCTCCGATACTGCCAGCACCGTTGGTGGCGGCGTCGCGACGGGGGCTGTCGCAGCGGGTGCCGGCATGGCAAACGCAGCCAGCACGGTGACTCGCCAGTTTCGGAGCGTAGACATCGACGGGGACGGGATCCCGGATGAGCCGGCAGCGCTTACCAAGGTCAAGGGCATCGGCGGCACCATTGCCGGTACGGCGGGCTCGGTCGGTGGGAACGTCGCAGGGCTGTTCAAGCGGAAGAATCGAGAAGCAAAGACGGAAGGCGTGCCGGAGACCGGCAGCGAGGTAATAGTAGAGAAATAGTCCGGTGTAGCAGAGGTTATTCATCCACGGCGACGTCGTGGAGTTCCGCTTCAACGTCTAGCTTTACTGGGCTTTGCCTCTCCGCGCGCGTTTCAGGTATGGCCCCGTTTGCTTGGCAATCGGGGCCATATCTGCGCTTGCGTGTATCGAGTAGCCCGCGGATATCCTGCCTGAACTTGAGGCAGCCGTTGTACTCGAGTTCCCTTCGCTCCGGAACGATCGTCGCTTAGGCGGCAGTATGATCGGTAGATGGATGCCGAGCGAGTGGTTGAGGAACTTTATTTGGCAGGCGGCTGTCTCTGGGGCGTGCAGGCTTTCATCGCTACGCTGCCCGGGGTGACGAGCACCGAGGCCGGAAGAGCCAACGGAACCAGCCAGCGTCTCGACAGCGCCTACGACGGGTACGCGGAATGCGTGCGAACACGATTCGATCCGTCGGTTGTGAGTGTCGAGCAGCTGATGGCCTATCTTTTCGAGATTATTGATCCGTACAGCCTCAACAAACAGGGACCAGACCTCGGTCAGAAGTATCGGACTGGTCTTTACTCCAACAAGCAGACCCACCTCGAAGAGGCGCGTGCTTTCATCGCGGAGAGAGACGACGCTCACCGAATCGCCGTTGAGGTGCTGCCACTGGCTAACTATGTGCGAAGCGCCGAGGAACATCAGGATCGGCTGGCACGTTTCCCCGAGGATTCCTGTCATCTTCCCGTGGAACAACTGACTAAGTACCAGAGTGATGTTGATCTAGCAGGTCGCTAGTGATGATCAGCAAGAAGTTGTTGTGTGCCGGAATATGGCGGAGTTCCGATTGAACGTCTAGGTTCTTCCCAATTAAGTTTGCCTGCGGCGGACATGCGTGGGATCTGTGCATCAGCAAGCAAAGCGCGTGACCACACACGTAACTGAGGTGGATCTTTCACCACGATCCGACCTTGCTGACGGTGTTTAGGGGAAGGCGGTTGGGAGTTCTGGCACTCTGCCCTGAAATTTCGGCCACCGCGAATGGACGGACTACGTACGGAATACCAACGCAGCGCTAGTATTTAGCCATGATCGCGGGGCTACGTTCACATCCCTGTGGTGTTCGGGAAGGATACGCAATGAGCGATGATTTTGTAGTTGCTTCATTCCAGCCGTCTGATAGCTGGTATAGAGACTGGCCGCACGGTGTGGATACCTCCGTTCAGGTTCATGCAGCTATCAGTGGCCCGGACGCGGCAAATGCGGTGCAGGAATTCTTAAAATCCCTCAAACATGATCTAAACGGTGATGCCCCGGACGGCGTAAGCCGGTACTACCGGGGTGGTTTCGCGGTCGCAGTCACTGCGCCAGCTGACGACGGAGCTTGGCACATCGTTGTGGCATCTGCAGGCGAGGACGGGTTTGACTCGGTAGAAGATGGTGCCGATGCGCTTGTCGGAGCGCTTAGATCAACACCCGGCGCGATCTCGCTCACTTGGCACGAATTGCCTGCCACGAGGATTTACGCGGCACCGCTGAGGTGATCGTCAGAGGTGCGGACGGGTGCGCCGTTCAGTCACCGGAGATGTCGCCACGTGGGAAAGTGGTGAAGTTCCGCTTCAAGGTGTGGATCCGTCCCCGCATGAAACCTCATGCGATGGCCGCCAAGGACAGGTGCTCGTGAAGTCCATGCGCTTTTATCCAGCGGCCGCCATCTCGATGCAGCCAACATTCTGCTGCATACTGAAGGCGCGACGCAGACCGCGGCCGCAATCAAAGTCGGTCAGAACTTAGAGGCACCATTCGTTTCTGGCGTGGTATCCGCACCGCGGACGCGCCCCAGAGGACGATTCAACGTGGCACCGACGGCGAAGCACGTGGCCGTCATTCCCTTAGAACAATGGCCAGGGAACCGCCGGCATATCACCGCTCGGAGCCGGAAACCGCCCTGCCAAGCGCAATTGGGCGCAGCGTGCGGCAAGCGATGCGATCTCTTCGACGCTGAGCAAGTCCGCCAACTTTCGGCCGAGCTCACCATGCAGTGCCTCGCTGACACGATCTATGCCGTCTTCTTCATCGGCGGTGAGAGCCTCTCCCCGCCATCCCCACAGCACCGTGCGCAGCTTGTGGTCACGGTGAAAGGTGAGCCCATGGTCCACGCCGTGCCGGTGTCCGTCGGTCAAGGCAAGGATATGGTCGCCTTTGCGGTCCGCGTTGTTGACGATGACGTCGAACACCGCCATGCGTCGCAGCTCTGGTGTGTCTTCGTGGACGAGGGCGACCAGCCGTCCGTTCTCATCTTGTCCTTGGAGCACGTCTTTCCACCCCGTCGCCGGAACATTATCGGCCGCGATCAGGGTTACTGCGTCTTGGGCGGGATCCTGCTCCTGCCAAAGCTGCACCATTCCTTGACCCAGTGGACCATCGCGCAGCCAGGTGTGGGGCACGACGCCCCAGGCGAAGGCCTGCGAGACAAGGTATGCGGCCACCTCTCGGTGGGCCAGCGTTCCCTGAGGAAAATCCCACAGCGGACTTTCGCCCGCTATTGGCTTATAGACGACGGTGACCTCTCCGATGCTGCCCAAAAAAGTAGCGTTTGACGCCGTTGTGATGCGGCCGGTGAGCACCAGTTCATCGGCCACCAGATCTGGGGTTGGCATCAGAGTTCGGGAACGTTGCAGATGTGTCCGTCCGCGTCTTTGGGGTAACCGCAGAGTGGGCACATGGGACGTCCCGCATCCACGATCTCGCGGGTGCGCTTGGCGAATGCTCGGGCGCTGCCGACCGGCATGCGCACGCGCAACATTTCGGGCTCATTAGCCCTGCCCTCATGAAGCGATTCGTCGTTGTCAGCAGCGTCGGCATCGTCATCGGCGATGGGATGAGCCTCAAGGATGATCTGGGCCATGGCGGGGTCCCACCCCAGACTCATGGCCCCGGTGCGGAACTGCTCCGCGACGGCCTCGAGCGGATCATTGTCAACAAGCTCGGGGGGAGTGCCCGTGGGAATGCTGAAGGGATTGCTGTCGACGGTGATGAGCTCGTCGAGAATTTCGTCGATCTTCTCCGCGAGCAGAGCCGACTGCTGCTTTTCCAGCGCAATACTCACGATTTGCTTCCCGGCGCGCACCTGAAGGTAGAACGTGCGCGCCCCGGGAAGGCCAATGGTGCCGACGACGACACGATCGGGCCAAGAAAACTCGTGAACAAGTGTAGTCATATCAATATTCTAGGCGCATCAGCATCACGGTGTCTGGTGACCCGCACCGCCGCCCACCGGCGCATCGCCAGAGGGGATGTTGGCCGACAACCACGATAGATCACCCGCATCGGTGTTGGTCGCGTAGACGCTCGGACGACTCGGGCCGTAGCGCACGATTGATACCGAGGCCGGGCCCACATTAATACGTTGGAACAGGTCAAGGTGCATGCCGAGCGCGTCAGCGAGGATCGACTTAATGACGTCTCCGTGACTCACTGCCGCCCACACAGCCCCGGGACCGTGCTCGGCTTCAAATGCGGCATCGTGGCGTCGAATGGCGGCCACCGACCGAGCCTGCATCGCGGCCATGGATTCGCCTCCGGGAAAAACGACGGCGGACGGTTGCGACTGGACTACCGGCCACAAATCCTCGGTCGCGAGATCGCTGAGCAGACGGCCCTGCCATTGGCCGTAATCACACTCGGTGAGATCGAGGTCAACTGGGGCATCCGGCGAGCCGCTCTGGCGATCGAGGAGGAACTGGGCGGTCTGCCGGCAACGCTCTAAAGGACTCGAGACCACTGCGACTAGAGGCACACGCGCGAGCCGTTGTCCGGTCAACGCAGCCTGGTCTCGCCCGGTCGCATCCAGGCTGACGCCGAGGGCCCGTCCTGCCAGTAGTCCGGTTGCGTTGGCTGTGGTGCGTCCGTGCCGTACGAGAATAACTGTTGCCATCCACTCAGCCTAACCACCCGACCACGAGGAACCCAGTCCAGAAGCCAAGTGTCACCGAGCTGATGACCCATGACTGCTCATCGGTTCGGGTGTAGCCACTTGATCGCATCATGCATTCACGCGCGTCCTGCGTCTGGATAGCGTGCGATCCGTGGACCCATTCGAGCCCTAGCCCGCGTCGTGTACTCCTAGGCGTGGACTGAAGAGGAATGCTAAACCATCGGCGAACGAGGGCGCTGAGTGAGTTACCAGCGACATCGTCCCGGTCATGTTCTTCTGCGATCCGCGCTATCGCCCAGTTATGCGCGAAGAATCATGCGCACTCTAAGACTGCACGGTTCTTCTTTTCTTCAGCGAACAGGTCTCGTACTTTTGCCATTTTCGAGGCTCAGTCTTTTCGCTGGTTTATACCTCGACTTCGCCCTGATCGACTGAATCGAAGAGAGGACGTTGGCGGTTTATCGCAGTTCAAGGTCGATGAGCGGGTGATCCGCGAAGATCTCGAGAATGATTTCGAAGTACGTTTTCCCGAGTCCGTTCCGCAGCTCGTCGAGATCGGCCTGGATTCGTTGCTGGTTGAAGGAACTCGGCTGGGACAACTTGCTCTGAAGCCACCGCTGAGTCTCATAGAATCCGAGCGCATCACGGCTGTGAGCGTGGTCAATCCAAACAAACGTTGCCGGATTCCCCGCGCGGATCTCGCTATCTACTCGGTAGAGAATGTCATTAAACCCATCCAGACTTGACCCGAGGCTCCAGTGCTGGTCTGCCATCAGTTCTCGATTGAACTGCTCGTAGAGGTCTGAGATGCCGTTTACCTCAGCACCGTTGATTCGGTACTTTTTCATCGGACGGTGCCCATCTCCTATCTGGTTAAGTTCGTACACCACATTATGCACTTGCGGCTTAATCCGCTCGAGAATTCCGAGCCGAGCTGGGCGCCGATACTTGACGATCCGCGCGGTGAACAGCGTATGTTGTGTCTTGCCCGAGGCAGCTCGGCTCGGTGAGCAGGGGCGAAAAGGTTCCAAGTTGGTTCGTCGGGATAGCAGCCTTCCCGTCTGGGGCGTACGTGCGTTAGATCCTGTGCCGGAACCTCGACGTTCACGACGGCCAATTGAAGTCCCGGTCTTCGCCGTAGGAATCTCGGCGGGCGGTGTAGGCCAGAGCTGCCTGCCCCCTCGCGTCATCACCGATCAGTATCCGAAGGGGACGGTCGGGCTGTGCCAGGTGTACAACCAATGCTTCGGCCGCAGTGCGCGGGTCGGCATCTGTTGACTGCGCCTGAGGATCGGCTACCGGCCATGGGATCTCCGTGGTTCCGAACAGGGTATTGCGGAGATCATCGTATTCCGGTTTTGGATTTGCAAACGACATGCTCGATCCCGCCCAATCGGTGGCAAATCCACCAAGTTGCGCGATGGTCACTCGGATGTCGAATGGTGCAATCTCGGCAGCCAGTGCCTCGCTGAAACCTTCGAGCGCCCACTTGCTCGCGTTGTATAGGCCGAACGTCGGCATGGAGCCGATGGCACCGACTGTCGAAATTTGCACGATATCGCCACCACCACCGGAACGAAGATGTGGGATTGCTGCCCTACAAACCCACATGGCACCAAATAGATTGAGATCGAGAAGATCGCGGGCCTGCTGCTCATCGAGCTCTTCGACGGCTCCAACGAGCCCGCTGCCCGCGTTGTTGACGACGATGTTGATGCCACCGAAGGCCGTCGCCGCTTCATCTACTGCAGCAGTGACCGCCGAGGCATCACGGACATCGAGCAGGATCTCCCGTACCGCGGTGGGGTGACTTGCCTGTAAATCTGCCAGTGCTCCTGGACGGCGAACCGTTCCGACGACGCGATCGCCCTGATCCAGAGCGGCCCGCGCAAATGCCTGTCCGAGCCCGCGGCCGGCTCCGGTGATGAGCCAGGTGCGAGCGGAGCGTGATGCATGAATCATGATGAGTTTCCCCTTCGGCGATACGGTGCGTCTCGTCAGGCTAGTCGAACATTTTAGGTCGGTCAAGACGGTACGTCTCGTCTTGCTATCCCGTACAGTGTTTTCGTGAACTATTTGGATTCGGGCCATGCGCCCTCCGCCGCGCTGGGGCCTGATGCTTCCCGGCGCAGTGATCGTGCCCGCAGGGCCATCCTTTCTGCCACACGTGACCTCGTTGCCGAGGTGGGTTACACCCGGTTGACCATCGAAGGAATCGCTTCCGCAGCAGGCGTTGGCAAGCAGACCATCTATCGATGGTGGCATTCGAAGGCTGCCGTGCTTTTCGATGCGATTCTGGAGGTCAACTCCCAGGAAGAGGGTAGGGTCGCCCTGCCAGACACCGGCGATCTTGAATCCGATCTTCGGCTGGTTCTCCGGGGAACTGTAGCGACGCTGATTGAACCCGCTAATGACCGGCTACAGCGTGCAGTGACCGCAGAGATCCAGACCGACACTGTGGTCGCCGAGGAACTCGTGCGTCGACTGCTCCGCCCGCAACTCGATGCGTGCGCAGAGCGCATCAAGATCGGCATTCGCGCCGGTCAAGTCGACGGATCCGTGGATGCAGGGCTGGCTGTTGAGCTCCTGTTCGGGCCGATTTTCCATCGTTGGCTCTTGCGAACGGGCGAACTTGACCAAACCTTCGCTGACGGCGTGCTCGACATGGTGCTGAAAGGCCTACGACCTCGCTGAGGAGCATCTTTAGGTGTGGACTTACGAAACGAAGGTTGGCATTCCGGTGATCTTTTCGCTGCTCGTGACCGCCGTGTTCTCGCTTGCCGCGACCCGCTGTGGACGCCTAGTACATTGACCTCTTGGTGCTCGCGTCAGAGATGGCTCGTGTTCCCTGGCCTCAAAAATCCACCCTGCCCCTCGATTTAGCCCCACTTTCGAGACACCAGTCTCATTGTGTTTGGTATGTTCTGGTGCCATTTGACCTATCCACCTCACCGCTGTGAGGATCAGGAGATGAATAATCGGACACGCGTGGCTGCTTCATGAGCATCTACTCGTTTCATCTCGCCCATATTCCACTGCTCAAGGCAGCCGGTGGGCTCCTACGTCCGCCGAAAGCTCCTGGCCTACGCCACATCGAAGTGCTTGCCGGAATGCAGTTGGGGGCGGCGGTGATCTCCCCACGCAGGATGCAGCTACGGCGTATCGCAGTGTTCGCGCAATGGGAGGACGAGGCAGCGCTCGAAGACTTTCTGGCCCATCATCCGTTTGGTCGGACGTTGAACGAGGGGTGGCATGTCAGGCTCGAGTTTGTACGCCGTTGGGGTGAAGTGCACGAACTACTCCTTGAACCAGATGGGGCGGAACACCTAGAACTTGGTGAACCAGTGGTAGCCGTGACCTTGGCCCGCATGCGTCTGCCCGAACTGCCTCGATTTATCCGTTGGGGGCGCCCCGTCGAACGTCAGATCCGGGACCACCCCGAAGCCACCCTTGCCATGGCCGCCATTCGACCGCCACGGAGCGTTTCAACGTTTTCGATCTGGACTAGCACCCGCGCGATGACAGGGATGGTTTTTGGTCGTGACGATGGTGAGGCCGCCCGCCGTCATACCGAAGCGATGACCGAACGCGAGCGCCGCGACTTCCACCACGAATTTACGACGTTGCGCTTTAGACCGCTCTCCGAGCACGGTTCATGGGAAGGCCGCTCCCACTACGTTCCGTGGTCCAGATAGGCCACATCGCTTGGGTTTCACCGTCCTGAGGGAGCGCTCCGACGGTGGATAGCTAAGCCCCCTTCAGTTCACGGCATGTTTAGTGAACTGTAGGGGGTTTCGTCGTTTAATCGCCGGGGGACCCAAAAGCGGAGCAATGTTCGGTAATGACTTGGGGCGATGTGCGAATTGCCCAAACCGAAAATTCGACCAATAAAACTCGATTAGACATGAAAACGATGCATCATCGAGCAAATCCGCATGTTTCATCTGCAAATGGTGCCGAAACAGTAGTGCGTGCGACTCAACCGCAGGCGGAACCACATGCCGTTGGCGCCAGCAGTGCTTGTCATAGAGCTGTGGAAGATGTTGTCTATAGTCAGATCGATTTTAGGAAAGGATGGTCGGCGGTTTAAGGCACGTTTCCACCAACTGAAGGATTTCTCATGAATATGGAAAGTTTCGATTGGGCCGGCATGGCGCAAAAAGTTGTCATTGCTGTAATTATCTTGCTGGTGACTTGGCTACTGGCCAAGATCGTCAAATGGGCTATTGGAAAACTCGTTGGGCGAGTTAAAGGATTGCAACGTCAGGGGAACGACGGGGCACAAGTGGGGGAATCATTGGGGAAGGTTGCAGCACTGATCATCTGGCTCTTCGGGCTGGTAGCTATTCTTCAGGTGTTTGCCCTCTCCGAGGTACTAGCACCGGTGCAAGATCTGCTGGGTAAGGTCATGGGATTCATCCCTAACCTCATTGGCGCAGGCATCATCTTCTTCATTGGTTACATGATTGCCAAAATCGTCAGGCAGCTGGTGACCACCGCACTTGGAGCGGTCGACTTCGGCAAACTAACCTCGAAGTTGAAGCGCGGGGCAGTCGAACCGAGCATTCAAGAGACTCGTGAACAAAACGCCAAGATCATTGGCATCATCGGCAATCTGCTCTTCGCCATCATCATCATCGTTGTCGGTATTAGCGCCCTTCAGGTTCTAGGAATTGCCGCCATCTCCGACCCGGCTCAGCAAATGCTGACCATGATCATGAACGCCATTCCGCAAATCGTGGCAGCCCTGATCTTGCTGGCCATCGGCTACGTGATCGCAAAGTTTGTTGGCACCATCCTTCAAAGCACGCTCGAGGGAATTGGCACCGACTCGGTGGTCCATAAGTGGGGCATCGTTCCTGCCGATAAGAGTGCCTCGAGCATTATCGCGACGCTGGTGAAAATCGCCATCATGCTGTTCTTCGGCATCATGGCAGCACGTCTGATGAACTTCCCCGAGGTCACCAACATCCTGAACCAGATTCTCGCCCTAGCAGGAAACGTGTTGTTCGGCGGACTGATCATTGCCGCCGGCTTTGTCATCGCCAACATCGTGGTGTCCATCGTCGGTCCGGGGACCGCGGCCACCATCATTCGCTGGGCCACCATCGTGCTTTTCATCGCGATGGGTCTGAAGTACATGGGCCTGGCCGACTCCATCATCAACATGGCATTCGGTGCCGTTGTTATTGGCGGGGCACTGGCAGCAGCTCTGGCCTTCGGTCTGGGAGGTCGCGATGCGGCAGCTCGGGCATTGCAGAAGGTGGAGAACAAGCAGCCACCGGCTACACACTCGGCTCCAATCGATCCGCTCGGCTAAGAGTTAGTTAGCCGGAAACCGCTCGGTGAGAAAGTAGCCGAATAGGTTCGCAAGGCACGGCTGGCACGGGGAAATTATCCCGCTGCCAGCCGTGCTTTTTGCACGTCATGGGACAAAATCCCGGGCCAGCGAGCAACATCCTCGGGGGTATGCGCCACCTCGAGAGTCGCGTTGACCAGCAGCTCGACGAGTGTGCTTGCCGTGGACACCGGATGGGCGGGGTCACCGATCCACGCCAGCACCGTGGTCGGTACGGTGATCCCGGCGATCTGCTCGCGCGTGGGGAGATCGCTCAGGGCCGCACCGCGGAAAAGGGCTGGAAGGACGGCATCAGGGACATCGGGCACGGTCTCTGGCACGCCCACGGTGGCCGGGGGAGGAGTGGCCAGAGCCGTTGTGGCAAGAAATGCTGCGACTCCCTGCGCATCGATCGCATCGGCGGCGCCGCGGTATTCTTCCGCCTTCGCGGCCCGGGTTGCCCATGCGGTAGCCGGCACCATCAGCGTCAGGCTGCTGAACCTCTGAGGGTCAAGCACCGCGGCGTGTAGCAGCGTCCCGGTTCCCATCGAGGGGCCCACCCCGTGCACCTTTTCACCGGGGAAGAAGTGGTCGAGCAGCCGCAGGAGGTCATCGGCCAGAACTTGCCAGCTGTAGTCGGTAGCAACGGCTCGCCCGGAAGAAAGACCGTGGCCGCGTGCGTCATAACGCAGCAGGCGTGTCCCACTGAGTCCGCGACCCAGATCCAGACCCAACAAACGGTCGCGTCGACGGCTCGAGGTGAGTCCGTGAAGCTGGATGACCGGGTGGCCTCCCTCGTCGCTCAGTTCGACGTCAAGCCCGGCATCGGGAACATTGAATTTCGACATGGCGACTCCTCGACTCTCGGGCCATTCCCGGGTATAGGATATCCGACATGCGGCTGACCAATATTGCGCATCTGCGCCTGCCTTTTGGCCGACTGCTGAGCTACCAGGTGACCGTCGGTCAGCTGGGAGCAGCGCTGCCGGTGTCCTTCGATCAGCGACGCCACGTGGGGGCCGGCGACCGTGCCGGATCGTGGATGGCGCTGTCCTTCCGTCTCCCCGCACCGGTGCCCCGCGACCAGCTTTCCGAAGCATGGCTAGCGGTAATTAGTCGGCATGGGACCCTGCGCTCGGTATTCACCCCAGGTGAAGACGGTGCACCCCAACTTCACGAAGTCGAGGTGCACGGCGGTGACTGGATCTCGCACCAGCTGAACCCGGGGCAGGCAGTGAACGACGCGCTGCGTGAGGTGCTCGACGTTGCCTGCTCGCCGTACTCACAACCCTCGCATTGCCTCTGCGTGTTGGAGACTGCCGCAGGTCCCACGGTGATCATTGCGGGGGATCATGCACATGGGGATATGTGGTCGATGCTCGTGCTGGCCCGTGATCTGCTATCCGCGCTTTCTGCCGTCCAAGCAGGAATGAAACCGCAATTGACGCCGGTGCCAACCTTCGCCGAGCACACCAAATCGCTCACCCGTGTGGGTCCCGCGCCAGAAAAAGTTCATCGTCGGTGGGCAGAGGTCTTGGCGGCTAGCGGCGAGGTGATGCCGCGTTTCCCTCTCTCGCTGGGTCCGCCGACTCCAACGGCCGAGCGGGTAGAGGTGCGTGAGGTGTTGGACGTTGATGATGCTGCAGCGTTCTCGGCCCAGGCCCGCGAGGACGGTGTATCCACGCTGTCCTTGGTGGTGTCAGCGATGACGGCGGTGACCAAGGAACTGGCAGGTGTTCCGTTGCGCGCGGTGTTCCCGGTGCACAGTCGCTACGACGCCATGTGGAACGACTCCGTGGGTTGGTTCATCACCAACTCCGTTTTGGAATCCGCCGATGAAGACCCTCGGGCGTGCGCCCAAGCCGTGCGTGAGGCCGTCAAGCTGGGCAACTGGCCTCTTCAAGAGGTGCTGACTCCGTGGGGCGGAATGCCCGAAGCTCCAGGCATGTTCGCCATCTCGTGGCTGGATCTGCGCCGGCTGCCGGTGCGGATCGACGCGCGCGGTCTCGATGCCCAATACGTCGGTGCCTCAATCCAGACCGACGGGGTGATGCTGTGGTTTATTCTCAACGATTCCGGGCTGCATTTGCGTTGCCGCTATCCGGACACCGATCAGGCTCGTGATCACGTAGGAACGTGGTTGGACATGCTGGTGGCGAGGCTCAGCTCCGCCGCGCGCGCTTCGGTCGGAGGCAAACTACGGTTGGGCGGACGCATCTATCGGGTTCAGCGGGCCAGCCGAGTGGATATCCCGGCAATGGTGCAATTGTTATCCGATGACGAGATCGGAGGCGGCCGGGAGGGTGCGCAGAACGCAAGTTATGAGGCCTCCTTTGATGCCATCGCCCGTGATTCATCGCAGTACCTGGCCGTCGTGCGTGATGAGGCCGAGCGGATCATCGGCACCATGCAGCTGAGCATCATCCCGGGGCTATCACGTGGGGGAGCCGCCCGACTGCAGATCGAGGGGCTCAGAGTTGCCGCCGGCCAACGCTCCCGAGGTGTTGGGACGGCGATGCTCGAATGGGCTCATGAACACGGAAGAGCCCGCGGTGCGACGCTGGCTCAGATATCCACCGAGCAGGTTCGAGTCCGCGCCCAACAGTTTTACTCTCGGCTCGGCTACGAGAATACGCACGTGGGGCTCAAGCGCGTGCTGTGATTGAAGTTTTTGCGATGCGTACGGTGCCAGATTCATTCTCTTGAGGTGCTATCGCAGTGTCCCGACGCGGCCCGATGGAGCCTTCGATGACGCAAAATGGGTGCATTTCGCCTGCTGACACAGTTCGCCGCGATGAATTCGAGGGATCTGACACGTGTGATGTTCAGCTCTAGCTTTGGGAACGAATTCCGCGTAAATTCAAGGGGTAGGGTGCGTCATCCGCCGGCAAGGCGGTGATCTGGGCGACCAAAAGATGGTCCCAACCTCGGGTGAGATTCGGCACGATTTCCGTCAGTTTTTCCAGACGTACTAGAATAGTGTTTTGGGTCAGTCGTGGCCCCGAACCCCGAGACCCAAAATTCTCTAGAAGAAGTGAGCCTTTTCGCATGTCAGATACCACCATCACCGCTCGTGAAGACCTGCGCAACGTAGCCATCGTTGCGCACGTTGACCACGGCAAGACCACCTTGGTTAACGCAATGCTCCAGCAGACCGGTGCATTCGACAGCCACGGTGAAACCGAAGACCGCGTGATGGACTCTGGCGAGCTGGAACGCGAAAAGGGCATTACCATCCTGGCCAAGAACACCACCGTGTTCTACGAAGGTCCGGCTGCCAAGGGTCACAAGATGACCATGAACATCATTGACACCCCGGGTCACGCTGACTTCGGTGGCGAGGTCGAGCGTGGCCTGTCCATGGTTGACGGCGTTGTTCTGTTGGTTGACGCTTCCGAGGGTCCGCTGCCGCAGACCCGCTTCGTGCTGCGTAAGGCACTTGTAGCCAACCTGCCCGTCATCATCGTGGTCAACAAGACCGACCGTGCCGATGCTCGCATCGATGGCGTCATCTCCGACTCCATGGACCTGCTCCTGGGCCTGGCCTCGGACCTCGCCGATGAAGCCCCGGACCTGGACCTGGATAAGGTTCTGAACGTCCCGATCGTCTTCGCTTCGGGCAAGGCCGGTTTCGCCTCGGTGAACCAGCCTGCTGACGGCACCATGCCGGACAACGAGGACCTCGAGCCGCTGTTCGAGACCATCATCAAGCACGTTCCGGCACCGACCTACACCGAGGGCGAAGTCCTTCAGGCACACGTCACCAACCTTGACGCTTCCCCGTTCTTGGGTCGTCTGGCACTGCTGCGTATCTTCAACGGCACCCTGCGCAAGGGCCAGCAGGTTGCCTGGGCCCGTCAGGACGGCGAGCTCAAGACCGTAAAGATCACCGAACTGCTGGCCACCAAGGGCCTGACCCGCGTTCCGGCCGAGTCTGCTGGACCGGGCGAGATCGTTGCAGTTGCAGGTATCGAAGACATCATGATCGGTGAAACTCTCACCGACCTGGAAAACCCGAAGCCGCTGCCGCTGATCACCGTTGACCCGCCGGCCATCTCGATGACCATCGGTATCAACACCTCGCCGCTGGCCGGCAAGGTCAAGGGCGCCAAGGTTACCGCTCGCCAGGTCAAGGACCGTCTTGACAAGGAACTGATCGGTAACGTTTCGCTGAACATCCTCCCGACCGAGCGTCCGGATGCTTGGGAAGTACAGGGTCGTGGCGAGCTGGCTCTGGCCATCCTCGTTGAGCAGATGCGTCGCGAAGGCTTCGAACTGACCGTCGGCAAGCCGCAGGTTGTTACCAAGCAGATCGACGGCAAGCTGCACGAGCCGATGGAGCACATGACCATCGACGTACCCGAGGAATACCTCGGCGCCGTAACTCAGCTGATGGCAGCTCGTAAGGGCCGCATGACCAACATGGCCAACCACGGTACCGGCTGGTGCCGCATGGAATTCATGGTTCCGGCACGTGGCCTGATCGGCTTCCGTACCCGCTTCCTCACCGACACCCGCGGTGCAGGCATTGCTGCTTCGTTGGCCGAGGGTTACGAGCCATGGGCCGGTCCGATCGAATACCGCACCAACGGTTCGATCGTGGCTGACCGCTCCGGTGTAGTCACCCCGTTCGCAATGATCAAGCTGCAGGAACGCATGTCCTTCTTCGTGGCACCGACCTCCGAGGTCTACGAGGGCATGATCGTCGGCGAGAACTCACGCGCCGATGACATGGACGTGAACATCACCCGCGAAAAGCAGCTCACCAACATGCGCGCAGCTTCCTCGGACACCTTCGAGAACATGACCCCGCCGCGTAACCTGACTCTGGAAGAGTCCCTCGAATTCGCTCGCGAAGACGAGTGCGTTGAGGTTACCCCGGAGGCAATCCGTATCCGTAAGCTCATCCTGAACGCCGGCGACCGCGCCAAGTCGAACCGTGCCCGGGCCAAGAACTAATCAGGCACCAGGCTCCGTAGCCACCACCGTGTACAGCGTCTTGGCCGCATTTGCGGCCGGGGCGCTGGCCGCGGTTGTGGGCACAGTCCTGCACGCCTCTATGGCCTACGTGGGGGACGTACCGATTCCTTGGGGAGCGGTACTTGCACTGATCCTCACCGGTGCGCTGACCTACTGGGTCGCGGTGGTGCGAGGCAAGCTGTGGGTTAGTGCGCTAGCCGGGCTGATTACGTACGTCATTGTGGCGTTGTTTACGCTCGATGGAAACAATCAGCTGATTGTTTCCACGCAGTTCTTCAGCGCCTTGCCAGGCCCGGCTCTTGCCGGTGGTCTGTGGGTCTATGGCATGATCATTCCGGTGATCGTGGCGATCCTGCTGGCTTCCAAGACCTTGCGGGCCGCATCCGCGGCACGGGACTGAGGTTACAGATCCGATCCTGATGGACGATGCGGTGAAATGCCGCCACCCATAGCACTGCACAAATAGGGCGCCAGCAGAAAAACTCTGCTGGCGCCCTATCTGTGTATCAGGCTTTGGTGGCGCTCTCGGCGCTCTCGGCGCTCTCGGCGCTCTCGGTATGGTTCGAGGTCGGCGGCGTGGAACTCAAATCCAGGTGATGAGCGACAAAGAGTGAGGTGGCGACCCCATCGGGAGCCGCATCGCGCATCGCGTAATCTTCGATCACGGCATGTATGCGGGACATCATTTCCTTCTGCGTTTCCTCGTTGAGCTTCAGCCCAACCCGGATGACCTTAATTTCCTGTGGCGAGAGTCCGTCAATTTCTTGCAGGAAGGTATCAACCAGCAGGGGCGCAGCATCGGGGAGTTTGGTGCCCCAGGACAGCTTCGTGCTGCGGTAGGGAACTTCTTTCGCGCCGCGATTGC
This sequence comes from Paeniglutamicibacter terrestris, assembly GCF_012271785.1. Classification (GTDB taxonomy): domain Bacteria; phylum Actinomycetota; class Actinomycetes; order Actinomycetales; family Micrococcaceae; genus Paeniglutamicibacter; species Paeniglutamicibacter terrestris. The sequence continues at coordinate 179,687 of NZ_JAAWVT010000002.1, forward strand.
CGCGTCGGGTTTCCTCGGCCTCCAAGAAGCCGTTGGAGAGTAGCGTGCGCACGTGGTGTAGCGACGTTGCCGGGTTGATGTCCAGCAGATCCGCGATCTCTTTGTTGGTACGTGATTCATGCAAGCAAAGTCGCAGGATTCGCAGACGCAGCGGGGAGCTAAGTGCCCGAGCGCGGGACTGTACCTCTTCATCAGTGGCCATGAAATCAGCATACGGGAAATTAGCCCACTGATTGAAACTTTCAAATCGCTCGGCGTTTGGTGCCAGCGGGCCGGATCAGCGGCGGCCGCGTCGCTGCGGTGCCGGAGGCACTTCCTTGGCGTGCGTGATGCTCTTACGCTCGATGGAAACCTGACCCGTTCGAGTCTGTACGGTGATCTGCGCCTCGTTGACGGTCAGGAGGACTCCTAAGGCGTCGGAGAATTGTTCGCCGGCGTTTCCCTGCTCTGCGACCGGCAGACGGTAGCGAATGACCACGCGCATTCCAGTCTCTATCGTTGCGAAAATATCGGTGCTCATTCCATGATTCTAGGCCGATGTCACACACCCGACACGTGGAGTAAAAAACCGGCGTGAGTGATGACACATTACGCCATCGATCGGGTTCGGAAAGCGGCAAATAAAGCGCATTCGTACTAAGCTGACGAGAAGCATGCATAGCCGCGTGCAGCATGAACAAACTGATCATGTTCCGTAGTGAAGGAAGGCCCCGGGGTACTGTGACTTACATCATCGCCCAGCCATGTGTCGACGTCAAAGACAAGGCGTGCATTGAAGAATGCCCCGTGGATTGCATCTACGAAGGCGAACGATCGCTGTACATCCATCCAGACGAATGCGTTGACTGTGGCGCCTGCGAACCGGTGTGCCCGGTGGAAGCCATTTACTACGAAGACGATGTACCGGAGCAGTGGGCCGAGTACTACAAGGCCAACGTTGAATTCTTCGACGAAGTGGGTTCTCCCGGTGGAGCGGCAAAGCTCGGCAACATGGGCATCGACCACGCGGTGATTTCCGTCCTTCCGCTGCAAAACCAGAGCTGAACGCCGACACGATGCTGACGCTTCCTGACTATCCATGGAATGCCCTCGCCCCTTATGCCGAACGTGCCGCGGCACACGAGGGCGGGACGGTTAACCTTTCCATCGGCACCCCCGTTGACCCGACGCCAGAGATCATCAAGCAGGCCCTGCGGGATGCAGCGGATGCTCCCGGTTACCCGACGACTCACGGCACCCCAGCGGTCCGCGAAGCCATCGTGGCCTGGTTCGAGCGCCGCCGGGACGTTACCGGCCTGAGTATCGATGACGTCATGCCGACCGTGGGCTCCAAGGAACTTGTTGCCTGGTTGCCGCTCTTGCTGGGTCTCGGCGCCGGTGACTTAGTGGTCCGCCCACTGGTTGCCTACCCGACCTACGACATTGGTGCGCAGTTGGCCGGCGCCGATTCGATCGCCGCAGACTCACTGGCGGATCTTTCGGCAGAGGATCGTGCCCGCGTTAAGCTCGTGTGGGTTAATTCCCCGGGTAATCCGACCGGCATTGTCCGTGGCGCCGCCGAGCTCAAGGCACTGGTTGATGACGCTCGTTCGCTCGGTGCCGTGGTGGCATCGGATGAATGTTACGCCGAGCTCGGCTGGGGCGAACACGAGGCGAGTGTGCCAAGCATCCTGCACGACTCGGTTTCCGGAGGGGATCACAGCGACCTGTTCGCGGTGTACTCCCTGTCCAAGCAATCCAATCTCGCTGGATACCGTGCGGCCTTCATCGCCGGTGCACCGAACCTGATGCCGGCGTTGGTCAATAACCGCAAGCACGCCGGAATGATTGTCCCGGCACCGGTGCAGGCGGCAATGACTGCAGCGTTGAGCGACGATGGGCACGTCAGGGCCCAAAAAGAGCTATACCGAGCCCGCCGCGATGCGCTGGTTCCGGCCCTGAAAAACTTCGGGCTGCGCATCGAGGATTCGGTCGGAGGCCTCTACCTCTGGTGCACCGCCGACGAGGATTGCTGGGTGACCATGGGCCGACTGGCCGAATTGGGCATCATTGCGGGCCCCGGAGCTTTCTACGGCGAGGCTGGAGCCAACTTCGTGCGCATCGCGCTCACGGCAACTGACGAACGCATTGCCAGCGCCGTCCAGCGACTGAATGCTACTCGCTAAAAACTTATAAGTGACCAACCGATTGGTGCCCAGACCCTACTAACCGGTAGCGTGACACTGATTACTGACCATCGGATTCATCTGTATTCCGGTTAGGAGAGACAATGACGGAAAATAATTCTGCTCAGCTCAGCTTCGGCGGCAACAACATCGAACTCCCTGTTGTACCCGCCGTGGAAGGCAACAACGGCTTTAATATTGCACCCCTGTTGAAGGCGACAGGCGGCGTAACGTACGACCCCGGCTTCATGAACACCGCGGCAACGAAGTCTGCGATCACTTACATCGACGGCGACGCGGGGATCTTGCGCTACCGCGGTTACCCGATCGAGCAGCTGGCCCAGAAGTCCAGCTTCCTCGAGACCAGCTACCTGCTGATCTACGGAAACCTTCCCTCGGCCACCGAGCTTGAGGAATTTGACCAGAAGATCCGCCGCCACACCCTGTTGCACGAAGAGCTCAAGGGCTTCTTCGGCGGCTTCCCGCGTGATGCGCACCCGATGCCGGTGCTGTCTTCGGCAGTGACTGCGCTCTCGACCTGGTACCAAGATTCACTGGATCCCTTTGATGAAGAGCAGGTCGAACTCTCGACCATCCGCTTGCTGGCCAAGATGCCGGTCATCGCCGCCTACGCCCACAAGAAGTCCGTTGGCCAGGCCCTGCTCTACCCGGATAACTCCATGAACCTCGTGGAGAACTTCATGCGTCTGAGCTTCGGCAATGCTGCAGAGCAGTACGAAATGGACCCGGTCATCGTCAAGGCCCTGGACCAGCTGCTGGTCCTGCACGCCGATCACGAACAGAACTGCTCGACCTCCACCGTGCGTCTGGTCGGATCGTCGAACGCCAATATGTTCGCGTCGGTCTCCGCAGGCATCAACGCCCTCTCCGGCCCCGCTCACGGCGGCGCCAACGAGGCAGTGCTCAAGATGCTGCGCCAGATCCAGTCCGATGGACTGAAGCCGGCAGACTTCATGGAGAAGGTCAAGAACAAGGAAGACGGCGTCCGCCTCATGGGCTTCGGACACCGTGTCTACAAGAACTACGACCCGCGCGCCAAGATCATCAAGGCGACGGCTCACGACATTCTGGCCAAGCTCGGCGGCAACGACGAGCTGCTCGACATCGCGATGTCCCTCGAAGAGCGTGCCTTGAGCGATGATTACTTCATCTCGCGCAAGCTCTACCCGAACGTGGACTTCTACACCGGCCTGATCTACAAGGCGATGGGCTTCCCGGAAAAGATGTTCACCGTGCTCTTCGCCATTGGCCGTCTGCCGGGCTGGATTGCCCAGTACCGCGAAATGCTGCAGGACCCCGAAATGAAGATTGGCCGCCCGCGCCAGCTTTACGTTGGGGAAACCGAGCGCAGCTTCCCGACCCGCTAAACCGTAACCTCCCGCGGTGCGGGTGGGTGCCGCACGAGCAGGCAGAAATGCCGACTCGCTGGTGTGGCGCCGCGGATCGACTCCAAGGGGTTGGTCATTTCATGGACCTTGTGTCCATGAAACGACCAACCCCTTTGTTGTTCCCGCGCGCGTCGTGACGCGCAGGAGAGCACGGCGCCGGGCGCCGCAGTGGTTGCCGTCAAGATGCTGGAACGTTCGGAGCGTTTCGGGCTTATCCTTAAGCTAGCAAGCGGAAACGAAGAAACGAGTGTGCCCACATGGTGCAGGATTCTGGTTCTGGTTGGGTGGTGTCTGCCGACACCCACAAGGAAATGTTGCTGGCGCTCTATTTCAGAGATTTGGCGGCCATCGAGCCGGTGGGCCAGGCTGGCCTCTCGGCGCTGAGCCCCAAGGTTAAACCGGCAGCAGCTCAGGAACTTGGTCAGGAATCTGCCGGAGAACTGCGCCAAGAGTGGCAAAGCTGGTGGGAACGGATCATCTCCAACACTCATCCGAGCATCGACATTCAGGCGGAACCCGACTTCGCCGAGTTCTCCGATTCGCCCAGCCTGCAGCATCTGATGCTGGCGCACTACGGCAATGCTTACACCTGGACGCAACGCCGGTTGGGGGAGTACCAGGAGTTTTGCCGCAACACCACGACGGTGCGGCTGGAGCTGGTGCAGCAGCTCTTTGACGAGCGTGAGCTGGAGGGGGAAGAGGTGGGAGCGCTTCACCTGAAATTGGTGGAGCTACCGCTGGCCGAGCAACGGGCGTGGTTTATTGAACCCGACACGGTCATCGTCAGCCAAGATTTGATGCGTGATGTGGCGTTGTTCCGCAGCTATCTGGAGCCCATCATCGCCATGCTGACCTAACGATTAAGCGCAGGCGAGGCGGCTAAGGCTAGGAACCGGCCAGGGTGATCACGACGTACCCATCGGTGGTGGCCGCCGGTACCCAATGGCCCTCGGCACGGTTCCAGACCAGTCCCGCGTAGGAAACCGAGACGGTGCGCTGTGCTTCGGCGTTGGCCACTGCCCATTGGGCGATGGCCCAACCCTGTTTGCCCTTCACCGGGACGCCTACTCGATCCTCGGACAGTGCCTGAGCACTGATTCCCGTTTGCGCCTTCAAATCCTTTATGACGGTGGCACTCGAGCCAACACCCTCGGTGGGACGCAGGGTGCAATTAAGCGTGGAAGGGGAATTGCCTGTTAGCGCGGAGGCGAAGGCCTTGGCCAGCCCCTCATGCTTGGCATAGGCCAGGGGGTAGGCCGAACGTTGAACCTTCTGTGCGGCGGCCGTGATCTCCATCGACGTATAGTCAAACGTCTCTAACTCCTGGAAGAACCGGTTCGCGGCGTAGCGCGGATTCATGATCTGTTCCTCGGTGCCCCAGCCCATGCTGGAGCGCTGCTGAAACAGTCCGCGTGAATCTGGCCCCGCATTATCTCCGTAGTCGATGTTGGTCAACTTGGATTCTTGCATCGCGGTGGCGATGCCGATGCTGGCGGCGCGGGCAGGCATACCGCGTTTGGTGGCAGTTGCGGTGATCAGCGCCGCATTGGACGCCTGCTCGGGGGAGAGCGTGTGCTGGGTGGATCCGACCACCGCAGTGCACTGTTCGCGCACCACGGTGGTGTCAAAGCCGATGAAATTGACGGCAGCATAGAGCCCGCCACCAATCAACCCCATGGCCAGAACGACGGAAACCAGTGTGCGGCCCCAACGCCGCTTACCGCGGTGCCGGTGACGCTGCTCCGCGGGTGGTTGCGAGCCTATGGTTAGGACTCGCTGGTGTGCATCAGTTGGCATGCAGGACGCTGTTGAGCTCAACCTGCTGGCCGGCACGCGGCAAGGCTTCGACGGCGCCGGTGATCGAGTTGCGACGGAAGAGCAGGTTGGAGACACCGGAGAGCTCCACGGCCTTCACCACCTGGTCGCCCAGCTGAACGCGGGTGCCGGCCGTGACGTACAGTCCGGCCTCCACGACCGAATCGTCGCCAATGGAAATGCCGACGCCGGAGTTGGCGCCGAGCAGTACTCGCTCGCCGATGACAATCTTTTCCTTGCCGCCACCGGAGAGGGTGCCCATGATGGAGGCGCCGCCGCCGACATCCGAACCATCGCCCACTACCACCGAGGCCGAAATTCGGCCCTCGACCATGGAGGCGCCCAGGGTGCCGGCATTAAAGTTCACAAAACCCTCGTGCATCACGGTGGTTCCCGAGGCCAGGTGTGCCCCGAGTCGTACACGTCCACCATCGGCAACTCGGACGCCGGAGGGAACAACGTAGTCGAGCATGCGCGGGAATTTGTCGACCCCGAACACCGTCAGAGGGCCGCGGTGACGCAACCGGAGGCGGGTGCGTTCGAAGTCGGCCACGGCGCAGGGACCAAAGTTGGTCCAGACCACGTTCTGCAGCAGGCCGAAGGCCCCGTCAAGGTTCACGTTGTTCGGCTCTACCAAGCGGTGTGAGAGCAGGTGCAGACGCAGCCACACGTCCGCGGTGTCTGCGGGGGCTACATCGATGTTGATTTCTAGGGAGATGACGCCCTGGGTGGTGCCGCGGTCAGCATCGTCGCTGGCCGCAGCGGCAAGATCGCCTTCGATCTGTGCCGTGTCTTCAAGAATGCCGAGAGCTGGTTGCGGGAACCAAACGTCGAGGATCAATCCATCGGAGGCGTACGTGGCCAAGCCGTGGGCCGAAGCAATTCTGAGGTCCTGGGTGGGCGCGTGCGCAAGTTTGTTGTCTACCGGTGTCATGAATCAATCTTAGCGTGGGCCAAGGTACTAATCTGGGATTGTGCACAGCAAACCCAGCCCCGCCACCACACCCACCGCCACTTCGGCCACGAATTTGGACCTGAACGGCGATGTTGCCGATCTGACCGCAACATTGATGGACATCGAGTCGGTCTCCGGAAACGAACGAGCCCTGGCAGATGCCATCGAGTCGGCCCTGCGAAAGATCCCGTCGTTGCAGGTGCACCGTGACGGTGATTCGCTGGTGGCCCGCACCACGTTAGGTCGAGCCGAGCGTGTCATTTTGGCCGGGCACTTGGACACCGTGCCCCTTCCCACCACGCCAGGTTCGCGTGGAACCGTCCCCTCCGCGTGGGACGGGGAAACACTTTATGGGCGTGGAGCCACGGATATGAAGGGCGGCGTGGCTGTTCAGCTAGCGCTGGCGGCCACGCTGAGCGAGCCGAACCGTGACATCACGTTCATTTTCTACGATCACGAAGAAGTAGAAGGATCGAAGTCTGGTCTGGGCCGGCTGGCACGCAATAACCCCGAATTGCTCGTTGGAGACTTCGCGATCCTGCTGGAACCCACCAACGGGACGGTGGAGGGCGGCTGCAACGGCACCAGCCGCTACAAGGTCCGCACCAAGGGAGTCGCCGCGCACTCGGCCCGTGCGTGGATGGGCGAAAATGCCATTCATGCCGCGGCGCCCATTCTGCAGATCCTCGCAGATTACCAGCCCCGCACGGTGAATGTGGACGGACTTGACTACCGCGAATCGATGAATGCCGTCCGCATTAACGGCGGCATTGCTGGCAACGTGATTCCCGATGCCTGTGAGGTTGAGGTCAACTACCGCTTCGCGCCTGATAAGGACGTTGCAGCCGCCGAGGCCCATGTTTTTGAGCTGTTTGCCGGCTTCGACATCATTCGCACCGATGGTGCCGGCGGTGCACGTCCCGGGCTGCAGCACCCCGTCGCTGCTGCCTTTGTGGCAGCGGTTGGGCAGGCACCAAAGCCCAAATATGGTTGGACCGACGTAGCCCGCTTCTCCGATTTGGGCATTCCCGCGGTCAACTTCGGCCCGGGCGATGCTTTGCTGGCCCATTCGGATAATGAACACGTCACCCGCGGTGCTATCCACGAATGCCTTGCGGCACTGCGTCGCTGGCTCAGCGCCGAGCTCTAGAGACCATATGCGCGACGGGCCGTTCCCCTAGCCCAGTGTCATCGGAATCGGTGACTAAATCGCACACTGCATAAAAATGCCGCCATCCCCGGGAAGGGGATGGCGGCATTCTTGTACGTTGTGCTAAACGCGGCGAACGATGTTCGTGCTTACTTCGTTCCGTCGCCCGGGGGTACTGCCAGCGGAAGCAGAGCGTCAGCTTCTGGCGCTGCCGGCTTCTCGTTCGGCATCCGGCTGCTGAGGCGGCGTGAAACGAATTCCGCCAACTTGCTCAGGGCGAAGTTGATCAGGATGAACACTGCCGCAGCAACCAGCAGGGCCTGCAGCATGTTGCCGTTGGCCGAGGCGAAGGTACGTGCGTAGAACAAGAACTCCGTGAAGCCGATGATGTAGCCCAGTGCGGAGTCCTTCAAGATCACCACGAACTGGCCGATCAGCGCCGGCAGCATGGCCACCAGAGCCTGCGGAATTTCGATCAGGCGCAATGACTGGGTGCCGGTCAAGCCGATCGCGATGCCGGCTTCACGCTGACCCTTAGGCAAGTTCCGGACACCGGAACGTACCAATTCGGCGACGACGGAACCGTTGTAGAGCATCAGCGAAATGACCACTGCCCAGTACGGTGCATCGGTGCCGTCAACGACGCCGGTGCGGGAGAGCAAGATGTTGAAGAACACGATCATCAACAACACCGGTACTGCACGGAAGAATTCCACCACGACGGTGGAGAACCAGCGCAAGGCCTTGATCTCGGCCAGCAATCCCATGCCGAAGATCAGACCGAACGCGACCGAGAGGACGATGCCAAGTCCGGCCGCCTTCAGGGTGTTCAGCAGACCGGGGAGCAGGAAGTTGACCCACGCGTTGGAGGTGAACAGCGAGGCCCACAATGAGCCGTCCATCTGCCCCTTGGCCGCAAGACCGGAGATCACCAGGTAAAGCAGACCCACGATGAGTAGGGTGCCAATGATGTTGATCAGCAGGATGCGTTGTTTGGCCTTCGGGCCGGGAGTATCAAAGAGAACTGATGCGCTCATCGGGCCACCGCCAATTTCTTAGAAAGCCAAGTGGTCAGCAGACCCACCGGGATGATGATAATGACGAACCCGACCGCGAAGGTTGCGAAGATCGGGATGATCATGTCACCGCGGAACTCGAGCATCGTTTTCATGACGGACGACGCCTCGATGGCCACCGAACTCACGGCCGCGACGGTGGAGTTCTTGATCAGCGCGATCAGCACGTTGCCTAGCGGAACAATCGAGCCACGCAATGCCTGAGGCAAGATTACTTCACGCGCAGCGGGAAGGAAGCTTAGCCCAATGGCTCGTGCTGCCTCGGCCTGGCCGACGGGAACGGTGTTGACTCCCGAGCGAATTGCCTCGCAAACGAAAGCTGCGTGGTAGATCGCCAGGCCCATCACTGCCAAGTTGAAGAAGTTCTGGTTGAAGTCAGCCGCGAGCGTGAAGCCCAGCTGGTTGTATAGGGCAAGAACACCGAAGAGCAAGATGATGGTCAACGGGGTGTTGCGGATGATGTTCACGTAGCCGGCACCGAAAGTCACAAAGCTGCGAACCGGTGAGATGCGCATCATCGCAAGAATGGTGCCCAGCACCATGGCGCCGATGGCTGCCCAGAAGGTCAGCTGGATATTGACCCAAAAAGCTGCCGGAATGTTGTACTCGGTGAACAGGGAGAGATAGTTCTCCATTAATCTGCCTCGATTTCAGCGGTCGAAGGGACCGAATCGGTAGAACGGTGTGTGCCTCCATCAATGACGGAGGCACACACTCTAGGTAACTGACGCGTTGGTTAGGCGCAGGCATCCATCTTGGGCGGGTTGGTCTTGGCATTCGGCGTGAAGCCGGTGCCCGCGGTGTTGGCCTCAATGGCCTTCTTCCACTCACCGGAGGTGATCATCTTGGTGATCGCGGTGTTGATGGCTTCACACTTGTCGGATTCCTTGTTCAGGCCAACTCCGTACTTTTCTTCGGAGAAGGTGTTTCCAACAACCTTGAACTTGCCGGCGTTGGCCGGCTGCGCTGCCAGGCCAGCCAGGATGATGTCATCTGTGGTCACAGCGTCGATGGTGCCGCCGCCCATGCCGCCGAGGCATTCCGCGTATCCGGCCTGCTCCTGCAGGTTCACACCGGTGGCGAATTGATCCTTGATCTTCTGCGCCGAGGTCGAGCCCGTGACCGAGCACAGGTTCTTGCCGTTGAGCTCTTCCGGGCCAGTGATGGTCGAATCGGCGGGAACCAGAAGGTCCTGGCCAGCGACGAGGTACGGGCCGGCGAATGCGACGGATTCCTTACGCTTGTCAGTAATCGAGTAGGAAGCGAAGATCATGTCAACCTGATTGTTCTGCAGAGCAGTTTCACGGTTGGCCGACGGAGTTGAGATGAACTCAATCTTGTCGGCCGGGAAGCCGAGCTCATTGGCGACGTATTTGGCGACGTCAACATCGAATCCCTTGTAATCGTTGCCGTCTTTGTAGCCAACGCCTGGCTGGTCGAACTTGATGCCGATCTTGATCTTGTCCGACGACTCATTGCCGCCTGATCCACCGCAACCGGTGAGTGCCAATGCCGCGACTGCCGCCATGGCTGCTACTGCTGAAATGCGGGACTTACGCATCGTTTCTCCTTGTTATGTTCATCAGTGCGAGTGAAGTTTGCGTCCATCGAGCGAAGAAAGCTGGTGGTCGCTCAGTTAGTGATGAGTTTGCCGAGGAAGTCCTTGGCACGGGCACTTTGCGGGTTGGTGAAGAACTGCTGAGGTGTCGCTTCTTCGACGATTTGACCGTCGGCCATAAAGATCACGCGATCCGCTGCCTTGCGGGCGAAGCCCATCTCGTGAGTTACCACGATCATGGTCATGCCTTCCTTGGCCAGACCGACCATGGTGTCAAGGACCTCGTTGATCATTTCCGGGTCAAGTGCCGAGGTTGGTTCATCAAAAAGCATGACCTTCGGGCGCATGGCCAGGGCTCGAGCGATGGCGACACGCTGTTGCTGACCTCCCGAAAGCTGGGCAGGAAGCTTGTCTTTCTGATTGGCAACGCCAACGCGTTCCAACAAGGAAAGCGCAAGCTTGTCGGCTTCGGCTTTTTTCATGCCCTTGACCTTAATCGGCCCGAGAGTCACATTTTCCAAGATTGACTTGTGTGCGAAGAGGTTGAATGACTGGAACACCATGCCGACATCGGCTCGGAGGTTTGCCAGCATCTTGCCTTCTTCGGGCAACACCTTGCCGTCAATCTCGATGGAACCGGTGTCGATGGTCTCCAGACGATTGATGGTTCGGCACAGGGTCGACTTTCCTGAGCCGGAGGGGCCCAAGACAACAACGACTTCACCCTTGGTGACTTCGAGGTTGATGTTCTGAAGAACATGCAGAGGGCCGTAGTGCTTGTTTACAGCGGACAACTTGACGATTGGGGTCAGGTCCGACTTAGCGCTATTCGAGTGGGATTCGGTACTCATGAGAAGAACACTAGCGGAAGTGATCGCCTTCACGCCCGCTTTTGGGGGGATGATGCCAAATCTTTGCAGAAATGATTTGCGGCCCGACCAGTCGGATCGTGCAAAACCGATACAGTGGTTGGCATGCGTCGCCAGAACCCAAGCCCCAAGAACTTCGATTCACTGCCGGACCCAGCCCGACGTAAGGGCTCGGTGGTCTTGCGTCATTCGCAGGCCAATACCGAACAATCGGATAGTTATTTACTCGATACGCGTGAAGATCAAGATTTCACACATACCGACCCGTGGAGGGTCTTGAGGATCCAGAGCGAGTTTGTTGAAGGATTCGGAGCGTTGGCTGGCCTCGGCCCGGCGATCAGCGTTTTCGGATCGGCTAGGACGAAGCGGGGATCCGAGCGCTATACCCAGGCGGAGAAGATCGGTGAACTGATTGCTGCCGCCGGAGTGGCTGTGATTACCGGAGGTGGTCCCGGAGCCATGGAGGCGGCCAACAAGGGTGCCGTCGCCGGTGGTGGAATTTCCGTTGGTCTGGGAATCGAGCTGCCCTTCGAGACTGGACTTAATGAGTGGGTAGATCTTGGCATCAACTTCCGTTACTTCTTTGCCCGCAAAACCATGTTCGTTAAGTACTCGCAAGGGTTCATTGTGCTTCCCGGTGGTTACGGGACCCTCGATGAACTCTTTGAGGCGTTGACCCTGGTGCAGACCGAAAAGGTCACTGGCTTCCCGATCGTCCTGATGGGCACCTCGTACTGGGCCCCGCTGCTGGAATGGTTGCGCAACACCGTCGCGGAAGAGGGGGCCATCTCCGTTGCTGACCTCGAGCTGATCCACCTCACCGACAGCGTTGAGGAGGCAGTGGACATTGTGGTGAACTCTGCTCGTCCCAATGGCTTTGTCGCGGCAGATTAAGAAGTACTGAGCCCCTTTCGAGGGAACTAAAGGAGTTCACTTTGGTTTACATGTTGCTGGTGATTGCCATTCTTGTTTTGGGTGGCGCCGTCTTACTGAGTGTTGGAACAAAACGTAACCACAGATCCCCGAGCGGTCGCCGATTTGAACAACCGATGGGTCCGATCCACGGTCTCGTAGAACCCGTGGCGAGCTTGCCTCCGGTGCTTCTGCCTTCCGAGCCCGTGGCCGCGGACGTTGATTCCGTGAGCTTTTCGCTGGGACTTCGAGGCTACCGCTGCGACCAAGTTGACGAGGTGCTGGATGCGCTTTCGGCGGAGCTGGACAGGTTGCATGAGGTCATCGCGGCACACGGAAAAGTGGCTGTGATTAGCAACACGAGCGATTCTTCGGAATAATAGAGAGTAGCAAGTTGAAAGTGGATCTTGATTTTCCGGATTCGCCAATTAACCCATCACGGGTGCGGGGCCACAAGCCCTTCACCTCAAATGAAAAGGAACAGCGCTAATGGCTGCGATGAAACCACGTACCGGGGATGGTCCGATGGAAGTCACCAAGGAAGGCCGTAGCCTGATTATGCGTGTACCGATTGACGGTGGCGGACGTCTGGTTGTTGAGCTTAATGCCGATGAAGCCGCACAGCTGCGGGACTGCTTGGTTGGCGCCACGGAGTAGAACTACTGCGTCTGAACGCCATGGGGCGGAGACTCGGTCATTTACGACCGGGTCCCCGCCCCATGAGTGCTTAAGCCGAAAATACCGCTACTTCGTGAACCTGTGAGCCAGGCGCCCGTGGGCTAGCTGATACGTGCAGCCAATTGCAGGCCAAGCCCGGTCGGGATCAAGGTCGTGGAGAAGCGCTCGTCCTCACGAAGCAACCGGGTGGCGTTTCGCGTGGCCACGGTGCTGGGCCGGCGCACGGCCGGCTTGGCAACGCGGTGCTGATCAAAGGCGTCGTGCATGATGATCAATCCGCCAATACGCACCAGCCGGATGGCCTGAGTTGCGTACTCGGTCAGATGGTCTTTATCGGCATCGATGAACACTAAGTCGTAGGCGCCATCGGTCAGCCGAGGTAGTACGTCCTGAGCGCGACCGGAAATCACGCGCGTCCTTGAACCATCAACACCTGCCTCGCGGAATGCTTCGCGGGCCGCCGCCAAATGGTCCACATCGATGTCGATGGTAGTTAATGCCGCTTGTTTCCCGGCGCCGCGGAGAAAACTGGTTCCCGAGACGCCGACGCCCGTTCCGATCTCCACCATGTTTCGGGCACCGCTGATCGTTGCGAGGACCGTCAGGAGGTTGGCAGTAGAAGCTCCGACCGACTCAACACCTAGCTCGCGTCCGCGTTCACGGGCCCGTTCGAGTACCGAATCTTCTTGCGCCTGTGCTTGTGAATAGGTCAAGCTGCTAAAGATGTCCAGGTTCATGGCTTTACGGCAAATCCTTTGAAGGTGGTGGGGCGGAAACCTTGAGGCTATCAGCCGTAGGACCATCTTATCCTCGCGGGAGAGGCGGTTGAGATGAAGTATGCGTGGGTCAAACACAGGCAGCGTTCAGCTTCCCCTCAGGCTCCTGCGACAAACTGGTCACTGTGAATGTTTCTCATTTGTCTTCAGCCGCCGCGTCGCCGGACCCCGACCACATCCTTGAGCACACCGTGCCAACGTGGGATGAAGTTGTCAGGGACCATGCCCCGCGCGTCTACCGCTTGGCCTACCGCCTGACCGGTAACCGGCAGGATGCCGAGGATTTGGCACAGGAAACCTTTGTACGCGTCTTCCGTTCGCTCGACACCTTTGTTCCGGGCACGATCGGCGGATGGCTTCACCGCATCACCACCAACCTGTTCTTGGATCAGGCGCGACGTAAGTCCCGTATTCGTTTTGATGGGCTGGCCGAGGATGCTGAGGCGAAGATTCCCGGCACGGCACCGGGGCCGGAACGCAGCTTCGAATACAACAATCTCGATGTAGATATTCAGGCTGCTCTCGAGGCTCTGAGCCCAGAATTCCGTGCAGCAGTGGTGCTCTGCGATCTCGAGGGACTTTCTTATGAGGAAGTTGCGGAGGCCTTGAACGTCAAGCTTGGAACGGTGCGCTCGCGCATTCACCGAGGTCGAGGAATGCTGCGCGAGAAGCTTGCGCACCGCAACCCCGCAGTGCGGCCGACAGCGACGGTTTCGCTACCGAAGATCCGGCGGACGATCACGGGAGTGCGTTAGGGTATGCATCGTCACGTTGCGTGGATGGGGGAGTACGTTGATGGTCGATTGGGCCGACACCGTACCCGATCGCTGGAACGGCACGTGCTCCGTTGCGAACCGTGTGGCAAGGAACTGGACGCCGCGCGGAACCGATCCATGACCGGTTCGCGAAATTCGGAGCAAACGCCACTGAGCGCACAAACCCTTCTGGGAACGCACTATGCGATGCCGGTCGACAACCGGTCCCACAAAAGCCGATACCACGCCATCGTTCCCACCACGGTGTTGCTGCTGACTTTTGCCCTGCTGGGGACCATCGCGGGGCTTTCTTGGATCTTGGGAGCGCCCGCCGCGCGGCTGGCCCCCACGAGCGATCCCGCAGAATCGTGGAGCGTGTCCGAGCGGAGCCTTGACACCCAATCGCTCAGCGCGCTGCGCCAGGCCGGCTGGACCTGCCCCGTCATCGACGCAACAGGCTTCGGCCTCACCTCTGCCACGGGAACACTGAAGAAGGGCCAAGCCACAGTGACGCTGCTCCTAGGCGATGGCAAGGACACCGTTGAGATCTCCGAAATCCGCAGCGTGACCGAGAATCCAAAAACAGTGATTCCCACGGCCAAGGCCGCCAAAGCAAGCCTGGACCCGACCTCCGGCATGCTGACCGAATTGGGTCATCGACTCGGTGGCAAGGCGGGGGCCGCAGTCACCTATGACGATGGAACGGCGACGCTTCAGCTCGAGGATGTGAAGTATCGGATCACCACCAGCCTAACCAAGGCCGACATAGAAAAAATCCTGCAGCGACTAGTGGTGGGAGAGCATACGCGGGTCATGTCCCTCGATTCTTCGTCCGAGGACTATTCGCAGCGCCTATTGCGGGGGTTCTCGCGGTTGATGGTGCTGGACTTCCAGTAAGCTGAGATCCTGGCCAAGTGTGAAAACAGGGAGTCTTCAAGGGTGTTGTTCGGAATTAATGGCAGTGAACTGCTGGTGCTTGCCATTTTGGCCGTCGTAATCTTGGGACCTGAAAAGCTTCCCGAGTATGCCGCCCAGCTGGCCCGGCTCGTGAAAGAGCTTCGTCGCATGGCCACCGGTGCCAAGGAGAAATTGCGCGACGAGGTGGGCGATGACATCGTCGACTTGGACTGGAAAAAACTTGATCCGCGGCAGTACGACCCACGCAAGATCATCAAGGAAGCGTTGCTCGATGACTTCGAAGATGCCGTGAGCGCAATTAAAGAAACCCCCGTTACGGCGGTTCAACAGCGTGCCGTGGGCACTAAGCAGATTACGCGCTTGGCTGTGAACGAACCGGCTCCCTTCGACAACGAGGCCACCTAAGCCTCACCACGTCTTCGGCGGCACGAAAGCCTTATTAAATCGATAATGGCGGCATCCCCGATGAGGGTTGCCGCCATTACTGTGTCGCAGACCCGGCATCCGGTAAATGCAAGCCCGTGGGTCCCTGAGGCCCGGAGGGCTCATCCAGGGCCTAGCGGGGACTAACTCCCAAGGGACGTCCCGCTAGACCACGAGGGCGATGCGTCAGAGCACGCGCAATGGCGGTGATCTGCAGAGCTGCGGGTGCCTCGGGATGAGAAATGACCAGCGGAATGCCTTTATCCCCGCCGGCGCGCAGCATCGGGTCCAGCGCCACCTGTCCCAGCAGGGGTACCTCGGTTCCCAAGACCAGCTCCAGACGGTGCGCCAGTTCCATTCCGCCGCCGGAGCCGAAGACCTCCATGGTGGAACCATCGGGCAATTGCAGCCAGCTCATGTTTTCGATGACTCCGATGACCTTCTGCCCGGTCGATACGGCGATGGATCCAGCACGCTCGGCGACCTGAGCCGCAGCAGCCTGCGGCGTGGTGATCACCACCAGCTCGGAGCCCGGCAGCAGCTGGGAGACGGAAATGGCGATATCCCCGGTACCCGGGGGCAAATCCAGCAGCAGCACATCCAGATCGCCGAAGTGGACATCGGTGAGGAACTGTTCCAATGCCCGGTGCAGCATCGGCCCACGCCAGATCACCGGCTTGTTGTCCGGAACGAACATGCCGATCGAAATGACCTTCACCCCGTGGGCCACCGGCGGCAGAATCATCTCATCAACCCTCGTGGGAGAGGCATGCGGGATGCCGAGCAAGCCCGGGATGGAGAAGCCGTGTACATCGGCATCGATCAGGCCCACGCGCAGCCCGTCGGTGGCCATGGCGCAGGCAAGATTGGCGGTCAGTGATGACTTGCCCACTCCGCCCTTGCCGCTGGCGATGGAAATGACGCGCGTCAGTGAGGCGGGGTCAGAAAATGGGATGCTGCGGCTGACCAATGACTCGCGGAGTTCGGCGCGTTGCTCTGGACTCATCACGCCCAGGGTCAGTTCAACGTGCTGGACCTCGGCCACCGCGCGAAGCGCCGCATCAACATCCGCCTCGATGGTGGAACGCATCGGGCAGCCGGCAATGGTGAGCAGCACGCGTACCTTGGCCGTGCCATTGCTCAGTGTCGCGGAGTCGACCATGCCCAGTTCGGTGATGGGGCGGCGCAGTTCTGGATCTTGGACGCGGGAGAGAGCTTCAAGGAGCCGAGGCTCGATGGTCATGGGTTCTCGTTCTTCTTGGGGTGTTGCTTGCGCTTGGATTCGGGGGAGACCTGCGGCATCAGTCCGGTGTTAGGCGCTGAACGGTCCTTGCGTTTGGAGGGCTTGGCCGGCTTGGCGCGTAGCTTCAGCTCCTCACCGTCGGACGTTTCTAGCAGATCCTCCAGGGCGGAACGCAGTTCGGAGCGCACATAGTCACGGGTTGCCACATCGCGCAGGGCAATGCGCAGGGCGGCGAGTTCACGGGTGAGGTACTCGGTGTCCGAGAGGTTGCGCTCGGCGCGGCCGCGGTCCTCGGAAAGCGAAACCCGGTCCCGGTCATCCTGCCGGTTCTGTGCCAGCAGCAGCAAGGGTGCCGCGTAGGAGGCCTGCAGCGAGAGCATCAGCGTCAGTGCCGTGAAGCCCAGGGCAGCGGAGTCAAATCTCCAGGCCTCCGGGGCGAAGATGTTCCAGATCAGCCAGAACACACAGAAGATGGTCATGTAGAAAAGGAATTGCGGGGTGCCCATGAACCGCGCGAATTTCTCCGTGCTTGAACCGAACCTGTCCGGGTTCGGGGAAAAGCGTGGGAAGAAGCGTCCGCGGGCGGACATGGGAGTGTCAAGGCCGGTGGACACTTGGCGCTTCTCAGCCATGCGAAGCTCCGTTCACTGGTGGTTGTGGCTCGGCCGTGCTCTCATCGTGAATGTCATCATGAGTACGCCAGTCCTCGGGCAATATGTGATCTAGCACGTCATCAACCGTGACAGCACCGACCAATCGGCCATCACTGTTCACCACGGCCAACGATGTCAGGTTGTAGCTGGCCAGCGTGCGCGCTACCTCGGCGACATTCGCCATATCGGCAATGGGTTCAACATCCGAGTCAAGAATGTTGCCGAGGGACTCCGGCGGCGGGGTGCGCAGCAGCGCCTGAATGTGTACGGCACCCAGGTAGCGACCGGTGGGGGTCTCCAGCGGAGGGCGGGTCACAAAGACGGTGGAGGCCAGCGCGGGGCTCAGCTCCTCGCGACGCACCGAGGCCAGCGCCTCGGCGACGGTGGCTTCGGGGGAGAGGATCACCGGGACCGGGGTCATCATCGATCCGGCGGTTCCCTCGGGGTAGGAGAGCAGGCGGCGCACATCGCGCGCGTCCTCGGGCTCCATGAGTTCAAGCAACGCGTGTTTGGTGTCTTCGGAGAGCTCTCCGAGGAGATCCGCGGCGTCGTCCGGGTCCATCTCCTCCAGGACGTCGGCGGCGCGTTCCATGTCCAGCGCGGAGATGATCTGGACCTGTTCTTCGTCGGGCATCTCCTGGAGCACGTCGGCCAGTCGCTCATCTTGCAGCTCGGAGGCGACCTCAACTCGACGCTTCTGATTCATCTCATGCAGCGCATCGGCGAAGTCGGCAGGCTTCATCTCGTCGTGGGTTGCGACGTAGGTGCTAGCGGCCTGGGGTTCGTGCAGCGCGGTGTGCTCAATCGCGTCCCACGGCACCAGCAGTCGTTCCCCACGGGTGCGGCGCAAGCTCAGCAGACCGGTGGTTGGTGCACCGCGGCGCACATAGTAGTCCGAGACGATCCAATCCCCGTTTCGGGCTTGGGCCAGGCCAATGTCTTCGACCACGGCATTGCCGCTGCCATCTTCGAACATCACCCGTCGGTCAAAGAGTTCGGCGGCAGCAAGAATTTCGGCGCCGCGTTGTTGGAAGCGGCGCATGTTGACCAGACCAGAACAGATGATCTGTCCGGCGTCCATGGCTTGGATACGCGTCATGGGCACAAAAACGCGCCGTTTTCCGGGCACCTCAACCACCACGCCGACACATTGGGCGGGTTTGGAGACCAGACGCGCGACAACTACGACGTCGCGCAGACGGCCCAGACGATCGCCCAAGGGGTCAAAGACGTCCAGGCCCAACAAACGTGCGATGAAGATCTTCGAAGAATTGCTGCTCACGTCATCTAGGCTACTGCCTGTATCGCGCCCCGGAGCAGTTTGGAGCTTGTGTTGAGTGAGACGTCGGGCAACGTGTTGATCTTTCACCTTCAGCGATCAAGGCCCAGCTTCTGGCCGTGGAGCGTGCACAATGGATATATGTCATCCCCACTTGGTGCTTCCCCGTCCAACTCGAACACGCTTGGTTTGCCGCGCGGCGAACTTTTGGGGCGTTACAGCACGTACCTGGACGCGCAGAAGGTGGTGGACTACCTGGCCGACAACGATTTCCCCGTCAGCCACCTGACCATCGTGGGAAATGATCTGAAGTCGGTGGAGCGCGTAACCGCCAAACTCAGCTATCCGAAGGTTGCCCTGGCCGGCGCGGCGCAGGGTGCGATGTTCGGCATCTTCGTCGGCTTGGTGCTGACCATCTTCTCTCCCGGTTCCAACCCGCTGGCGCAGATCCTGTCCTCCGTAGGCATCGGCATGGCCATCTGGATGCTGGTGGGCGTGGTGAGCTATTCATTTCGTCGCGGTAAGCGTGACTTTGCCTCGCAGTCGCAGGTGCTGGCGACCAACTACGACGTGGTGGTCGCCTTCAGCCATGCTCATGCTGCCCGTGCACTGGCCGCCAAGTTGCCGATGAGCCAGATGGCCGCCGACGCGGGAGTAGGTGCGCACCATGCTCCGGCCGCACAGCAGCCCCCCACGGCACCCGCCGCAGCGCCCGCCGCAACGGCAGCTCCTACCGCCGCGACACCGGAGACCTCGGCCACCGGAAGCTATTCGGATTTGCCCGACGGACGCCCACAATTTGGCATTCGCATCCAAGATGAGCACCCCGCGGCCGTTCCAGTCCCAGAGACCGAGTCCGCAGCGGACAAGTCGCCCGAGGCCGTGAACGACGCCGAAAACGAAGCGGACTCCGCGGCCCGGACGACGGCTAGCGATGAGCCGACGGACACTTCCGTGAAAGAAGAGAACCGCGCGGAAAAGAACAACTAGTTCTCCACGGCTCCGGCCGTCGCAACAATCAGCACGAAACGCCGATGGCGGTCACTTCCCGGTACGGAAGGTGACCGCCATCGGCGCATCTGGTGCATGAGCGGGAGGCCCCGCGCAGGGCTTAGGCCTTGCGGAGATCGGCCATCCAAGCTTCAACAGCCTCAGGGGTCCGTGGCAGTTCCGCGGAGAGGTTTACCGCCCCGTCCTTGGTGATCAGGATGTCGTCCTCGATGCGAACACCGATACCGCGGTACTCCGCTGGCACGGCCAAGTCTTCGTTCTTGAAGTACAGACCCGGTTCGATGGTGAAGACCATGCCCTCCTCCAGGACACCGTCAAGGTAAAGCTCCGCTTTGGCCTGCGCGCAGTCATGCACATCCAGGCCCAGGTGGTGGCTGGTGCCGTGCGGCATCCAGCGGCGGTGCTGCTGTCCCTCCGGGGAGAGTGCCTCTTCAAGCGAGACGGGAAGCAGGCCCCATGCATCAAGGTTCTGGGCCAAGACGGTGAGCGCGGCGGTGTGCAGATCACGGAACTTGGTTCCCGGCTTGGCGACGGCGAAGGCCGCCTCCGAGGCGTCAAGCACCGCCTGGTAAATCTTGGCCTGAACCTCGGAGTACTTGCCATTGATGGGCAGTGTGCGGGTGATATCGGCAGTGTAGAGGGATTCTGCCTCTACACCGGCGTCAAGCAAGAGCAGGTCGCCCTCGTTGACCTTGCCGTTGTTGTTGATCCAGTGCAGCACCGTGGCGTTATTTCCGGCCGCCGCGATGGTGTCATAACCCAAGTCGTTTCCTTCTTCACGGGCGCGGGCGAAGAAAGCGCCCTCCACCACGCGTTCGCCGCGCTCGTGGGTGACCGCGCGGTCAAGGGAGCGCACCACGTCGTGGAAGCCGTTGATGGTGGCAGCTACCGACTTTTTGAGTTCGGCAATTTCCCATTCGTCCTTGACGAGGCGGATTTCACTCAGGGCCTCGGTGAGTTCGCCGTCGAGGTTATCTGAAATCTCCAGATCGACCCCGGTATTGATGCGGGATGTATCAACCAGTGCGTCGCAGTTCATATCAACTTCGCGCAGCAGGCGAAGACGCATGCCGCCGAACTCCACGACGCCGGCGTTTTTGGTGATGGCAACCTCGAGGCCACTAAGATCCGCGGTCTTCAGGCCCAGACGCGCCTGAAGTAGGGGCAGCGTCGGCCGCGGGCCAATCCAAAATTCTCCGGTGCTGGCGCTGGAATAGAATTCTTCGGAGTCTCGTCCGGCCATGGGGGAGAAGTAAAGGGTTGCTTGGTGATTTGATCCGTTGTCACCGGCACCCTCGGCGGTGGGTTCCATGATCAGTACTGCATCGGGCTCATGGTCCAGACCTAGTCCGGTTAGGTGTGCGAAACCCGAGTGTGGGCGAAAGCGGTAGTCGGTGTCATTCGAGCGGACCTTGCGCGGTCCGGCCGGGATCACCAGGCGCTCGCCGGGGAAACGGGCGGAGACCGCGGCACGGCGGGCCGCGGCAAAGGGTGCCACCGCGTCGTTGCTGGGAAGTTCGGAGGTGTCGGCCGCCCATGAGGAGGCCATGAAGGTTTTGAAGGCCTCGGAGCTCGGGCGCTGGGAACGGTTGTTCACGCGCTCTTCGAGGGGCTGGTCGCTGCCGGTGGTGGTGGTTGCATCAGTACTCATTGACCTATCGTCTCAAAGCAAACGCAGGAACACCAAGGCGTTGAGCTCAAAGCGGTGCGACGAGCGTTGCAGCGGACAGGATTGCCCAAGCAGTGGACCCGCTGTGCCTTGGGAGTACGGGCATTTGTCGCTCCCCAGCCAGCGGTGCGTAGCGGCCAGTTGGTAAGCAAGAGGGATACGCTGAGATGTATGCGAATCGACCTCCATGCTCATTCACATGTTTCAGACGGGACTGAGCCACCCGCCGCGCTAGTAGCCTCGGCCAAGACAGCGGGTCTGGACATCGTGGCGCTGACAGACCACGACCAGACTGCCGGGTGGGCCGATGCGGCACGCACCGCACTCGAACTTGGTATTGGGCTGGTCCCGGGAATGGAAATTTCCTGCAAGACCGCCGCTGGGATCAGCGTTCACCTGCTGAGTTATCTGCATGATCCGACCCACGCGGGGCTGCTCGATGAAATCGGTAAGGCCCGTGATGCTCGTATTACTCGCGCAAGGCGCATGGTGGAGCTGCTTGCCGAGGACTACCCGGTGGATTGGGACATGGTCGCCCATCATTCTGCCCCCGGAGCTACCATCGGTCGGCCGCACATCGCTGATGCGCTGGTGACTGCCGGGGTAGTGCGCACTCGAACCGAGGCTTTTGCACAGGTGCTCACGGCTCGCTCTCGGTACTACGTGGGGCACTATGCCATGGATCCGGTCACGGCGGTGAAATTGGTGCGCGAAGCCGGCGGAGTTCCGGTGTTTGCTCATCCAGTGGCTTCCGCCCGCGGGCGGGTGGTCGGCGAGGAAACCTTTGACGAGATGATCGCGGCAGGGTTGCTCGGTATCGAAATTGAGCATCGAGACAACCCCGAAGAGGGCAGGCAGTACCTCCGGGAGTTGGCTCGGAAGCATGACCTGATTGTCACGGGATCTTCCGATTACCACGGTGCTGGCAAGCCGAATCGCTTGGGGGAAAATCTCACCAGCAAAGAAATGATGGAACGCATCGTCGCCGCAGGCACCGGAACGGCACCCGTTGGTTTGCCGGATTTGAGCTAGCACACGTATCAAGCGCACCTTCTTCATGCACGCAAAGGGTTGAAGAAGGTGCGCTTTTTTGTTGTCCTTCAGCGGCACGGTTGCCGGTGGCGGAGCGCGTTCGGCCCTTCAATCGTCACGGTTTTCTAGGTCGACGGATGGAACCGTTGGAGAGCGGCGGCTGGGCGCATAAAAAACTTTGATGGCCGTAAATTCTGAATATTGCGTACTAAAAAATAGCGTTCTGTACCGCAAGAAATCGTTATTTTAGGAGAATCGTTTCTGAGGGGCGTGGCGTGATCGCTTCACTCCATGTACATCTTCGGGAGTGGCGCCTGTTACTATCGATGAGGTTGCTTCGCCGTATGAAATGTTTTTGTTGATTCTTATTCCAACATTTTGCGGAGCGATCGGTGGTCACTGCGGTGTTAGTTCAACCGTCATTTTGGACGTAATTCGGCATCGCGTTTGCGTGAGGATATCCTCCCAGCGACATTAGTCTGTCTTCCAAGTGCACGGTGTGAATCTCCGGTGGCCTGCGCGCTCACAATGCGTCCTTGCCGGATGCTCTCTCGACTCGCGATAGCGAGATCGATCAATGGTGCCCGAGATGGCCAGCGCGCAAGTAGTGGAATTGTTGCCGGCGACGTTCCTACGAAGAAAGGTTGGATGTGAATCTTCAAAACGGGGATTACCAAGTCCTTGCGGGATCCGTTGTCATTGGATTGTTGATTGTTTTTTATGGAGGGACGTTTGTCATGTCTCTCTTTATCGGTAAAAAGAAAGAAAATGCCGACGGTTATATGACTGCCGGAAATAAAATTGGTTTCGGAGTCTCCGCTGCAAGCATGACCGCAACATGGATCTGGGCATCATCGATGTATGCTTCGGCAACGTCGGGCTACACCTATGGCATTTCAGGACCGATACATTATGGGCTTTGGGGTGCTTTGATGATTCTATTTATCTACCCTTTCGGTCGACGAATCCGTGCTGTTGCTCCAAAGGCGCACACCCTGGCCGAGGTCATGTACGCCCGCCATGGTAGGTCCAGTCAGCTAATGCTTGCCGGGTCCAACATCTTGGGCAGCGTCATATCGTTGACCTCAAACTTCATTGCCGGTGGTGCGCTGATAGCTCTACTTTCTCCGTTTAGCTTCCGCCAGGGCATCATCGCCGTAGCGGCCGGCATTCTGCTTTATACCCTGTGGTCGGGGTTCCGCGCCTCGGTACTGACCGACTTCGCGCAGGTAGTAGCGATGCTCGGCGCCGTGGTGATCATCATTCCGGTGATCTTCTTCGCCGCTGGCGGGCCAGGGCTTTTCGAAACAGGGGCCTCTAACCTTTCGGCTCAGCAGGGGAACTTCTTCTCCTCCGAAGCCTTCATGAATCAGGGTGCTCCCTATATCGCTGCCGTCTTGGCGTACGCGATTGGCAACCAGACGATCGCCCAACGCCTCTTCGCGGTTCGTGAAGACCTGATCAAGCCGACCTTTATTACGGCGACCATTGGTTACGGTGCCACGATCATTGGCTTTGGCATGCTCGGTGTTATCGCACTGTATGCGGGTATCACCCCCATCGATGGCGATTCCAACAACCTGATTCCACAGATGGCCGTGACTTACCTGGGTCCGGTGCTCCTCTGCATCTTCTTCATCATGATCTTGGGATCCCTTTCGTCCACCGCGGATTCGGATCTTGCCGCGCTGTCATCGATTGCAATGACAGATATTTACGGACAGTCTGTCGGCAAGCAAAATGCGAATCCTAAGACGATGCTTCTGGTTGGTCGCATCACCATGATTCTGGCCACTGCCGCGGGGTTGTTCTTCGCCAGCGGGAAGATGAATATTCTTGAGCTGCTGGTCTTCGTTGGTGCGCTGTGGGGTGCTCTGGTATTCCCCGTCATCGCCAGTTTCTACTGGAAGAAGGTGACCAATATGGCCTTTACCATCTCGACGCTGGCCGCGCTGGCAGCTTTCCTTCCGGTGCGCTTTGAATGGATCTCGATGACCGGACTGACGGGCTACGCGGTGGATATTATTTCCATCGTCGGCGTTGGCGTCGTTCTGGCCTTGATGAGCTTCGGATTCTTCGGACTCAAGGTGGCACGAATTGTGGGCATCGTGGCCATCATCGCCGTCGCACCGTTCGCCTTCGGCGTTCTGCATGAATATGCGGTGCTTAGTGGTTCGCTCGTCGCTTACTCGGTGTCCACAGTGGTTTGTTACCTCATGTCGGTTCGTTCCAAGCAGGACTTTGACTTCAGCACCATCAAGGATCGTGTGGGCGACTTCGACCCCGTGGAGACGCTGACCAGCGGCTCCGAGCACTACGTCGCTGGCAAGTAGAGACTAGGATATTAGGAGACTGCCTTGAGTATTTTTTGGTTGACCGTATATGTATTAATCTGGCCCGTCATTGTTGGCGGCACTCTGTTTGTGATCGTGCGCGCGTTCTATCGTGAATGGCGGGAGGCACGCGCCGAGGGCCGTGGCATGGTCTAAACAACACCGTGGACCACGAATGTAGCTTCCCCCGAGGGCCCGACGGATTATCCCGTCGGGCCCTCGGGCATATGACGGCCGTTGGCAGCTGGAACCTTAAATAACAACGCCCTTCTCACCTCCGGTAGGGGGGTGAGAAGGGCGTTGAAGAGAGAAACCTCGGTATGAGGTGGGGCGGGGACTAAATGCCCTGGCCCCCAGCGCCTCTACGTGAGGTCGCTATCCAGGTTCTCCACGAGGGTGGCCTGGGGGATGCGTTTGGTCATCACCGCGATCGACTGTGGGTTCTCATCCACGCACACGAAGCGCCGGCCCAGCGCTTGAGACACCGCACCGGTGGTGCCCGAACCGGCAAAGAAATCAAGGACCCAATCGCCCTCACGGGAACTGGCATGGATGATCCGGCGCAAGATGCCCTCGGGCTTCTGTGTGGGATAGCCGGTTTTTTCCTTACCGGTGGGGGAGACAATCGTGTGCCACCAGACATCGGTGGGCAGTTTGCCGCGCTCACGCTTTTCGGCCGTGACCAATCCCGGTGCCATGTAGGGCTCGCGATCGACCTCGGCAGAATCGAAGTGGTAGGTCTTCGGGTTCTTGACGTACACCAAGATGTTGTCGTGCTTGGCGGGCCAGCGCGATTTGGCTCGGGCTCCGTAGTCGTAGGCCCAAATAATTTCGTTCAGGAACGACTCGCGGCCGAAGATCGAATCGAGCATGACCTTGGCATAGTGCACCTCACGGTAATCAAGGTGCACGTACAGGGTGCCATCATCGGCCAACAGGCGCCAGGCTTCGCGCAGGCGCGGCTCCAAGAATGACCAGTAGTCATCAAACGCGTCGTCATAGCTGTGCAGGTCCCCGCGCAGGGTGGAGTAGCTGCGGCCCTGGAATCCGACCCGGTCGCCTTCACCCTCGGCCGCACGGACCGAGGTCATTACCTGACGTTTTTGCGTACGCCCGGTGTTAAACGGGGGATCCACATAGATCAGGGTGAAGGAATCATCGGGCAACGTGGGTAAAAAGTCCGCGTTTTGGGCATGGACAATCAGGTTGGGTCCCGCCGGATCCCATTGGGGGGCAGGGCGAGCGCCAGCGCCGTCCGTTGAAGGATCGGCGATGGGCCCGTCGGGAGAGCTAGTCAACGTCATGTAGTGGCTTGGCGTCGATCTACTTGGCGTCGTCGCGGTTCACGACTTCGCCCTCGCGGCGTCGGGTGCGGCTACGGTTCGGACGCGTGTTGGGACGAGTGCGGGCCGGACGCTCGGTCGCCGCGGCGCCCTGCTCGGCTGAATCGGACACAGGGCCCTGCTCGGAGGCAACTGCGGTCTCGCGGTGGCGTTCGCCTTCGCGAGCCGGACGGTCGGATCGGCCGCGGGAATGACCGTGGCGTCCACCCGTGGAGCCTCCGCGCTCGGACCCACGTTCGGATCCGCGCTCGGAACGGCGTGGGTCAGTTGAACGCGTGGCGTTCTTTTTACCGGTCTCGCCGAGGTCTTCGAGCTTTTCGCCGGCCAAGCCCTCGAGCTTGCGCGCGTTGCGCGGCAGACGACCCTTGGTGCCAGCGGGGATGTGCAGGTCAGTAAAGAGGTGTGCCGAGGAAGAGTAGGTTTCCACCGGGTCGGTGACGTTCAGACCCAGGGCCTTATTAATCAAGCCCCAACGCGGAACATCTTCCCAGTCCACGAAGGTGACGGCGGTGCCCTTGTTGCCGGCACGGCCGGTGCGGCCCACACGGTGAAGGTAGGTCTTCTCATCTTCCGGGCACTGCAAATTGATCACGTGGGTGACATCGTCCACGTCGATACCGCGGGCAGCAACGTCGGTGGCGACCAGCACGTCAACCTTGTTGTTGCGGAAGGCACGCAGTGCTTGCTCGCGGGCTCCCTGGCCCAAGTCGCCGTGCATGGCGCCGGCGGCAAAGCCACGATCAATCAGCTCGTCGGTCAGCTTGGCTGCCGAGCGCTTGGTCTTGGTGAAGATGATGGTCCGGCCGCGGCCTACGGCCTGCAGAATGCGGGCCACCACCTCGTCCTTATCCAGCTGGTGGGCACGGTAGACAACCTGGCGGATGTCCTTCTTGGTGATCGAGTCATCGTCCGGGTCAGCAGCGCGGATGTGCGTCGGCTTGGTCATATAACGACGGGCCATCGCGATGACGGGGCCGGGCATGGTGGCCGAGAAGAGCATGGTCTGGCGAGTCGCCGGGGTGGCGGCCAGCAGCGTCTCAACGTCCGGCAGGAAGCCGAGGTCAAGCATCTCATCGGCCTCGTCGAGGATCACGATGCGGATGTTCTTCAAGTTCAGGTGACGCTGGCGGTGCAGGTCAATCAGGCGACCGGGGGTACCCACAACGATTTCGACGCCGTTGGTGAGCTGCTCGATCTGCGGTTCGTAGGCACGGCCGCCGTAAATCGTGGCGATTCGAGCGTTGCGCAGCGTTGAAGCCTTTTCGATATCCGCGGCGACCTGGACGGCCAATTCGCGCGTCGGGGCAACAATCAGGGCCTGCGGGGCGCCGGGCTGCGGGAGCCGGTCATAACCCTCGTCCTCGGGGCCCACCACGAGCTGCAACGCGGGGATGCCGAAGCCGAAGGTCTTGCCGGTACCGGTCTTGGCCTGACCGATGATGTCGTGCCCGCCAAGGGCCACCGGCAGGGTCATGGACTGGATGGGGAAGGGGTGGGTGATCCCTGCAGCGGTGAGTGACGCGACGATGTCGGCGCGCACGCCAAAGTCGGCGAAGGTCAGCTGGGGAAGCTCGTGCGGGGTTTCATCGGTGGACAGAGAATCTTCGATGTCCACTGCTTCGGACGCCGAATCGGCGGTCAGCAGGTGTTCTGTATTCGACACGGGGGTCTCATTCTTTTAGGCACCGGGGCTGGGGTGCTCGACGACCGTCCCGAGTTCAGTCGGGACTTGAGGGTCGGAGGCCCACCACATTCGGGGTGCATCCAGCGGAGCCGATCGCAGGCTTAGCAATGCGGTCAAGTGGTTCTGACCGCGGGTGGGGCGCGGAAGTCGCTGGGTAATCCCGCAAAAATCTTTTCAAGGTTCGCGACCGGGCATCCTTATACCATTCCAGCATATCGTGCCGTCGGTAAATTCTGGGCATTGCCCGCCCGAACGGGTGCGAGCAAAGAGTACGCCGGAGCTTTGCCCGCACCACCAGATGCGGGCAAAGCGCCTTAGGCCTCGATGATCTTGAAGAGCACCTTACGTGTGGCAAGATCCGCATGCACGAGTTCGACCTCAACCTCAACGCCTGCCGCTGCGTTGCCCTCAAAGGGTGCCATCACCGCGGGGTCCTTCACCAACAGGGTTCCACCGGTTGCCGGTGAACCATTCTTGGATCGCGCATCATCGATCCCGGTCAGGGTGACCGCGCTGAAGCGTTCGCCCACGCGGTGGGCCAGTGATGCTGCCTCAACGGTGTCAATCGCTGCACGTTCGATGGTGTTCACTAGTCGGTTCGAGTCGCCCATGAGCTTCGGGAGCGTTGGTAGAACGGCGCGCAGGCCCTCCGGAACTTCCTGCCTACTGGAAGCATAGGAACAGATCAGCAACGAAAAACGGTCAACAAGCCGGCGGAGCGGTGCGGTGGTGTGGGCGTAAGGTGCTGCGATCGCCGCCTGGATCACATCCTCGGGAACCTCGCCATCGATCGCCGTATAGGTCGCCCCGCGAAAGAGACCCGTGGCCCGGTGCATCAGGGCAAGCTGTCGCGGATCGTTGAGGTCCAGGGAACGCAGGAACTCACCGTACGGTTGGGCCGGATCCCAGACGGTGCCCAGTGCCTTCGCCTCGAGACGGAAGATCTTGATGTCTTTTTCGGCAGGAGCAGGCATGGTGCGTAGCAGTCCCACCTTTGCCTCAAGCATGATCCTTGCTGCTTCAATGCCCGTCATCAGCGAGATCTGCGCATTCCAGTCCTCCACCGCCAGCGGGGGAGCAGACACGATGGTGTAGGTGCCATTGATGCACTCAACCTCTTGAGACGGGATACGCAACGACGCTCCACCACGTTGGCGCTCCAAATCGACGCGCTTGATTCCCACTTCGCGCAGCAATTGCAGCAATTCACTCGCGGTGCCGGCATCAAGGGATTCCTGGACGCCGACGTAGCTAAGCTTTTCTCGACTCTTCACCACGGCACGTTCCAGGGTGGTTTCGGTGACGGCTCCCGCCGCATCCAGAGTGAACGTCCAGAGGTAGGCGCTGCGATCTTGGCCCGGCAGCAGTGAGCCGGCATCTTCACTGATGGCTTCGGGGTGCAGAGATATGCGCCGGTGCGGCAGATAGACGGTCTGCCCGCGTAGCCGTGTTTCTGAGTCCAGCGCGCCGCCCAGGGCCACGAACCCCGGGACATCGGCAATGGCGTAGTGCACCACGTAGCCCTGGCCACTGCGTTCAAGATGCAGGGCCTGATCCAGATCTGTAGAGCTGGCTGGGTCGATGGTCACCAGCTCGATGTCGCGCCTGTCGATCGCCGGAAGTTCAAAATCCTTGATGGCGCGTTCCGCCTCGGCAAGCACTTCGGCTGGGAAGGTGGCACGCACCTCAAACTCTGTTTCCAGGGCTTCAAGGGCCTGTTCCAGTGAGGTGCTTCGGGCATCTTTGGTCAGTGCAATGTTTTGGTGGCTCACACCGTCAGCATAACCACGCCACGGTGTGCTGGGGCGGATGCCGCGCGTGTGTTGGGCCCCTAGTACGCTAAATACATGACCGATACCCCGCTGACCTTTGGTTCCAGTGCCTCCGCCGACGACGCCGAACTGGCCCTCTTGGGGCTGATCGCCTATCAGGAACTGACCTCCTTCGAGCATCTGTCCTCCGATGCGCGGCTTTCTCCAACGCTGGTGGACAGGGAAATCTTGGGACGTTTGGCCGTGGCCGAATTCGGTCACTTTGAGCTGGTGCGTGAACTTATTGCCGCACGTGGCCTGGATCCGCAGGAAGTCATCGAACCGTTCATGGAGTCCCTCGATGAGATGCATCGCCGGACCAAGCCCGGGGATTGGTACGAATCCCTGACCAAGGCCTACGTGATTGATGGGGTGGCAGGAGACTTTTACTCGCTGATTGCCTCGGGGCTGGAACCCGAAGCCCGCGATCTGGTGCACCAGGTGAAGCGCACCGAGGCCAATGCCGACTGGTTGCGTGATCGCCTGCAACTGGCCATCGCCGATCACCCCGAGCGGGCTTCACGAATGGCCCTCTGGGGGCGTCGACTGCTCGGCGAAGCACTGACCCAAGCCCGGGAGATCGGCGAGAAGTACGACTACTTCGGTGCCCTACAGGCCGAGGGGCGCGGGGATCGTGGACAGGAAATGACCACCCTCTTTGCTTCCCTGGTGGAAAGCCACTCCCGGCGGATGCGCCAACTAGGAATGACCGCCTAATCTCACTCCCGACGCGCCACACCGACGGCCGCGCCACCCGCAACGTTAAACACCACAAGAAATGAGTAGCAGCCATGAGCCTTGAAAAAGACTCACCCACGAGGGTGTTGACCGATTATGAGATCGCTCGAGCGCTGAAAGAATTGCCGTCCTGGCGTCAACGTTCCGGTTCCCTAGTGTGTGCGTGGTCATTTGCCGATTCGCGCGAAGCCATCGACTTTTTGGCCATCGTTGCCGAGGCCGCCGAGCGTCAGGGCCACCACCCGGACGTCGATTGGCGCTGGAACACCATCTTCCTGAGTTTGACCTCGCACGATGTGGGATCCGAGATTACGCTTCGGGACCTCGCATTGGCCACGCTGTTGGAATTCGCCGCCGCAGACTGTGGTGCCGTGGCGGTGCCGCAACGGCACCAGGATGTTGAATTGGTGATCCAGAGCGCCGATCCCGGGGCGCTGGAGCAGTTCTGGATTGATGCTCTGGGCTACCGAGTCGGGCGCGATGGTGTACTGCGGGATCCGCAAGGTCGTAATCCGCAGCTGCGCTTCAACACGCCCACCGACAAGAACGCTGCCGGCATCGTGGTGGAGAAGTATGTGTCTGCGACCTCACAGGAGCAGGACCACGACCAAGAACCGACAGAACGTCCTGGCCCGGGGTTCCTGTTGGACGCCGAAGGAAACCGCTTCGCGCTACGCACCGATGAACAACTCGATCCACCGCCATTTCAGTAGCGGTGTGCGTCGGTGCCGGCTCGGGGCGGACCTGAAGAGTTAAATGGGTGAGGGAGGGACGTTAAACGTCCCTCCCTCACCCATTTTGTGCTCTGGGGTGTTGCTACTAGTGAGCGAAGCCCACGCGGCGAGCTTCTTCGACACCGATCTCAACATAAGCGATGCCCGTTACGGGCACCAGCATGAGCCGGCCCTTGGAGTCGGTGAGGCGCAATTCCCCGCCAGCGCTCAGAGCATCGGACACGCGCGTGGCCAAAACCTCTGCGTCTTCGGCGGATTCGATTACGATCTCGCGGGCAACATTCTGAATTCCAATGCGAACGTCCATGGTGGCCTTCCTGGTTTGTTGCATGTGTCGGGACCCGGTGGCACCGACTAACATCTGCTTTGAATTTACGTCAGGATTCTTTGGGGAAGCGACTGATTCCGCGCCAAGCTA
Source organism: Paeniglutamicibacter terrestris (assembly GCF_012271785.1). Taxonomy (GTDB): domain Bacteria; phylum Actinomycetota; class Actinomycetes; order Actinomycetales; family Micrococcaceae; genus Paeniglutamicibacter; species Paeniglutamicibacter terrestris. The sequence goes on from NZ_JAAWVT010000002.1 coordinate 211,094, forward strand.
AACGCGAGACCAAATCGCTGGCTTCTTCCATCGGTACCTCGTCGGCCATATCCACCCAATATCGCGCGGAAACTTGCGCCATACCGGCCAATGCCCGGCCCATCACCAGTGCTTGAGCAGCAGGCAATGAGGTGTCCGAGGCAACCACGTCCGCGATTTGCCGGGCGAAGGTTGCGTTGAATTCCTCGATCCGCCCACCGACCTCCCCATCGTTGAGCAGGTCCGATTCGAAAATGAGCCGGAAGGCCTGCGAATCACGGGCGATGTACTCGTAATATGCGCGGATCGTGGCGCTGACGCGCATTTTGTTATCGCTGGTGGAATCGATGGCCCGTTGCAACAGGGTGCTGAACTCGTGCATGTGCGCATCCAACAGGGCCAGATATAGCTCGCGCTTGCCCGGGAAATGTTGGTACAGCACGGGCTTGGAGACCTCTGCGACTTCCGCAATCTCGTCCATCGAAGCACCGTGGAATCCATGGGCAACAAACACCTGTTGCGCAGCATCGAGCAGCTGGCGGCGGCGTGCCTCGCGTGGCATCCGTTGAGTTCGGGCGGCCCGGATTTGGGGAATAGTCACATCGGCCCTTTCGCGAAAGCTGTGCGCCCACCTGCAGCGGGCGACGTTGCGAACAAGTCTACTCTTCGGTAACGAGTTGCGTCGCTCACCATCCACGTTCCCTAGCGCGTCGCCACGAACTATGGTTGAGACATGGATTTTCCCGCAGGACCCCGCGTACCGGAAGCCCCCGCTGAGCCTGGGGCGCTGCCCGCCCTGGTTGAACCGGCGCCGGCGCTGCTACCGGAAGAAATGCTGCGCTATTCACGCCAAATCATCATCCCCGAGATCGGTATGCTCGGGCAGCGACGGCTGAAGAACGCTCGCGTGCTGGTCATTGGGGCCGGGGGACTTGGCTCACCGGCGTTGCTCTATCTGGCGGCCGCAGGCATCGGCACCATCGGCATCATCGATGACGACGTGGTGGACGTGAGCAATCTGCAGCGTCAGGTGATTCATGGCACCGCCAGCGTGGGGGAGCTGAAGACCGATTCGGCCGCGCGGCGCATCAAGGACCTGAACCCGCTGCTCAACGTGCAGGTGCACGCCCAGCGCCTTGATGTCTCCAACGCCGTCGACATTTTTTCCGACTATGACCTGGTGCTCGACGGGACCGATAACTTCGCCACCCGTTATCTGGTGAACGACGCCGCGTCGCTGGCCGGGAAACCCTATATTTGGGGTTCGATTCTGCGTTTTGACGGGCAGGTGAGTGTGTTCTGGGATGCCCACGGGCCCAATTACCGCGACCTGTACCCCTCGCCGCCGCCGCCGGGAACCGTGCCCTCCTGCTCGGAGGGCGGGGTGTTTGGCGTGTTGTGTGCGCAGGTCGGATCCGTCATGGTGGCCGAAGCCATCAAATTGATCACCGGCGTGGGGCGCAGCCTGCTGGGGCGACTATTGATTCTTGATTCACTGGATATGCGCTGGCGCGAGGTGAGCTTGCGCCCGGATCCAAGCCTGCCGCCGATCACCGAGCTGTTGGAAAGTTATGACGACTTCTGCTCGATGCCCGAGCTGGACGCCGCGGGAATCAGCCGCACCAAGGAACACAGCATTTCCGCCAGCAGACTGGCCGAACTGCTCAAAGCCCGGGCGGCCGGGAGCGAAGATTTCCTGCTGATCGATGTGCGCGAAAGTGGGGAGGCGGAGATCGTCTCGATTCCCGGGGCGATACTGGCTCCGCGCGGGGCGATCCTGTCGGGGGAAATTGAGCTTCCCCGTGAGCGTGAGATCATCCTGCACTGTAAGTCCGGGGGTAGATCCTCCGAGGTGCTGCGCCATCTATTGGATGCTGGTTATTCCGATGTCCGCCATGTCTCCGGTGGGATTCTGGACTGGATCAGCGACGTTAACCCGAGCCTGCCCGCGTACTAATCCAGCGGTAGGAACCGGATAAACAACACGACGCCGTGGGGAACGTTAGTTCCCCACGGCGTCGTGTTGTTTATAGCTGACGATCAGGCAGCGATTAGCCGACCTGACGTAGTGCCGGAGACTGCATCGGTGCATCGTGATGTGCTGCAGCGGACTGAGTCCCGGTGACGGGGCAACCGGCGGCATTTTTCATCGACGGGGCCACGGGCGCATCCACGGCCAGCCCGTAGAGAGTCTCGAGCGCTTCAATGTATTCACCGGCGCGTCCCTGGGCAGCGAGCTCACGGGCACGGACCGTGGGCACATGCAGGAGTTGGCGCATCATGCGGCGCATCGCGAATTCGACCTCTTCGGCTGCCGCGGTGCAGCCATGCTGGGCGCGAACCTTCTCAACCTCTGATTCCAAGACCTGCTGCGTGTGTCGACGCAGGGCCACGATGGCGGCATCTGCTGCGCGTTCACGTTGTTCGGTGGCGAAGGTCTCTGCGGCATCAAGCACAATGCTGCGGGCCTCTCGCAGTGACTGTGCCTGTTCCTCGGGCGCGGCCATGCGCACCGATTCCAACGTGATTAAATCCACGCCGGCCAGCGCACCGAGTTCCGGGTCAAAATCGTGGGTTAGGGCCAAGTCGATGGCGACCAGCGGGCGCTCTGCACGATCCAGCGAGGTGATGTCGCTGGACATCAGGCGGTGATCCGAGCCGCTGCAGCCGATGATGATGTCGGCGTGTGAAAGCGCAGCCTCAAGAGTGCTCTCATCAAGAGCAGTGCCGCCGCGAGATGCCACGAAGGCATCGGCACGGCCGGACGCGGAGTAGACGGAAACGTTGTGGGCGCCACGTTCGCGCAGCAGGGCCATGGTGGCTCCGGCGTAGGCACCGGTGCCGAAGATGACGATGTCCTTCGTGCTCCAGTCGGCGTCATTGCTCAAATCGGTCGCCAACTCCAAGGCAACGGAGACTACCGAGAGGCCGCGTGAACCCAAGGTGGTACGCGATCCGACGTCCTTGGCGGTGCGTGATGCGGCTTGGAAGAGGCGAACCAGGGACCCGGTGGCAGTTCCTGAGGCCTGTGCCTCATTCAGTGCCCGGCGTACCTGACCGGCGATCTCACGTTCCCCAATAACGGCGGAGTCGAGGCCCGCGCCGACGGAGAACAGATGCTCGATGACATCCGTCTCGGTCTTTGAGATGAGGGCGGTGGAGATGGTTTCCTCGCTCAAGCCGGTGCTGGCGGCGATCTGCGTAATCACCTCCGAGCGGGCTGCCGGAACGTCCTCCGATTGCGGAACTTCGCAATAGATTTCGTAGCGATTGCAGGTGGCCAGGGTGATGGCGCCGGCAACCGGGCTGGCCGAAGCGAGCACGACTGAGGCGACCTGGGAGGCATCGGCACTAATTTTTGCCACTGTCTCGAGGTCGATGTCTGAATGGGAGGCAACGAGAGATAATAGAACCACAGTGTCTCCCATGGTAGCCCTTACTACCTGTTGTAGAGAAGCGGATGTGATCGGTTAGACCCTCACATGGGTCTTGTGGTGTTCGCTGGCGGCGTGCGGATTACTATTCGAGCCAACATGTTGGCAGAATCAATGCCATGACGTTGAGCCAGAACCACCCGCTGATGGACGGTCGTACCGCCAATTCCCCGTTGATTTCCGCCTACCGCGGCCTAAAGCCCAGCCGCAGGCCCGTATGGTTCATGCGCCAGGCGGGCCGTTCACTGCCCGAATACCGCAAACTGCGCGAGGGCACGGAGATGCTCGAATCCTGCCTGCGCCCGGAGATGGCCTCGGAAATCACACTGCAGCCGGTCCGCCGGCACGATGTGGATGCCGGGATCTTCTTCTCCGACATCGTCATCCCGCTCAAGCTGGCCGGCATCGACGTGGACATTGTTCCGGGCGTCGGCCCGGTCCTCGCCTCCCCGGTGCGCACCGCCGCCGATGTGCGTGCACTACCGAAGATGGATGATGCGGCGTTGGATCCGATTCGTGAGGCCGTCGCCTTGACGGTTGAGCAGCTGGGCAATACCCCGCTGATTGGATTTGCCGGTGCCCCGTTCACCGTTGCCGCTTACATGGTGGAGGGACGTCCGTCCCGCGACCACATGGGCCCGCGCACCATGATGCACGCGCAGCCGGGAGTCTGGGAAGAACTTGCCAACTGGGCCGCCGACGCCTCCGGTGCCTTCCTGCGCGCCCAGATCGAGGCAGGAGCCTCCGCCGGGCAACTCTTTGACTCCTGGGCGGGTTCGCTCTCGCTGGGCGACTACACCAACTTCGTCGCTCCGGCCTCGGCCCGCGCGCTGGATCACGTCCGAGACACCGGCGTCCCGCTGGTGCACTTTGGCACCGGTACCTCCGAGTTACTCGGTGCGATGCGCGATGTGGGAGTCGACGTCATGGGCGTGGACTACCGGTTGCCGCTGGATGAGGCCAATCGTCGTCTGGGCGGGAACATCCCGCTACAGGGCAACATCGACCCGGCTTTGCTCACCGCACCGTGGGAGGTCCTCGAGGCGCACGTCCGCGAGGTGCTGGCCGCCGGGGATACCGCCGTCTCACACGTGGCGAACCTAGGTCACGGTGTCCCGCCGGAGACCAACCCCGAGACGCTGACCCGTCTGGTCGAACTTATTCACTCGATCCCCGTGGCCGGGCGTTAAGCTAGAAGAAGCATTGCCAGGAATCGGTGTGCTGCTGGAGGTGCCACGCGCCGCACCAGCAGCACACCGAAACCCGGAATCACGTTCCACGTTCGTTTTCCCTGAAAAGAGATGATGGTGCCTAAGATCCAAGGTCAGCCAAACCGCGAGTCGGCCGACCCTGCCGGTGTGCCGGGGGATCCCGCGAAGGACCCCGAATCGCTAGCTGGCACGAGCACCGCACCTGGTGGGACCGAAGAAGACGCGGTGCTTACCTCCACCGGTGAAAATGAGCCCGTCGTTGCCTCGGTGGCACGCGGTCGAGTAGCGAGCGTCGGTTCGAACGCCGCGGCTCACGCCCTGCGTCTGCTCAACCGCGCCCGAGGTGCAGAAACTGGTGCCACCCACCCGCCCCAGCGCGGCACCGAAGCATCAACCACCACAGTAGGAGGCGCCGAGCCAGGCGTCGCCAGTGAGCCAGCGCCGGTGGCCCCGGAACCAACCCCCGAGGTTGTCCCGGCCCCCGAAGCAGCACTGACCCCAGAGGTCGCACCGAGTACCGAGGTGCCGGCAACTAAGGCACGTCGAAGCCCCGTCGCCTCAAATGCCGCTGCCCACGCGATGCGCCTGCTGCACCGCGCCCGTGGGACCGAAACCACCGCCCCGGCCCCTGCGGCACCGAGCGGACCACTGGCCCTAGTCATCGGCGGCGGCATCTCCGGATTGGTTGCGGCCCGCGAACTGGTCATGAGCGGTCACCGGGTGGCTCTCCACGAGGCGCAGGGACACTTCGGTGGCTGCGTCACCGAGCACCAAGTCGCCGGGCTGAGTCTTGACGCCGGCGCCGAATCCTTCGCCACCCGCTCCACCGCCGTCGCACAGCTGCTGGGCGAACTCGGCCTGGGGGAGGACATCGTCACCCCCGAACCCGGGGGAGCCTGGCTGTACCTCAAGCGCGGGCACGACAACGTGGCCCAGCCACTTCCGGCCACCGGCATCTTGGGCATTCCCGGGGACCCGTGGGCCGATGAGGTTCGCACGGCGGTGGGCCGCAGCGGTGCGCTGCGTGCCGCGGCGGATCTGATCACTCCGGTGTCTAAGAAAATTCTTGAGGGCGAAATGTCCCTCGGCGCCCTGGTCCGCTCCCGGATGGGCTCGGCGGTACTGGAGAACCTGGTCACCCCCGTCGTGTCCGGGGTGCATTCGGCAGATCCCGATACCCTCGACGTTGATGCCATCGCCCCGGGGCTGCGCGCAGCGGTGTTGAAGCACGGTTCGCTGGCCAAGGCCGTTGCCGCCAAGCGCGCCGCCGCACCCGCCGGTTCCGCCGTTGCCTCCGTCCGCGGAGGCATGAACCGGCTCACCACCGCACTCATCGCGGACCTGCGTGCCGCCGGTGTAGAACTGAAAACCAACAGCCGAATCGCCGCCATAGCGCCGGGGGAGAACTCCACCGGCTTCCGGGTCACCCTCGGTGAGTCAGCCGCCCACAGCGAAGCGGGCACCGCGCTGCAGGTTGACCGCGTGGTGGTTGCCACCGGCGGCGAACTGGCCGTTGAGCTACTGAGCGGGATTGATCAGGCGTTCACCGAGCATCGGCCGAGCACCGGAGCCGGCATTTCGCTGGTCACCCTGGTGCTGGATAAACCCGAGCTGGATGACGCACCGCGTGGCACCGGCCTGCTGGTCTCGCCCAGTGTGGATAACATCGGCGCCAAGGCACTGACCCATGCCACGGCCAAATGGCAGTGGTTGGGGGACGAATCCGGTCCCGGTACCCACGTCTTGCGGCTATCCTACGGGCGGCTGAACGATAGAGCCTCCGCGTTGGTTAATGCCGATGACCGCACGCTGCGTGATGCGGCGCTGAAGGATGCCTCGGCGCTGCTGGGCATGGTGATTTCCGCCGAAGACCTCTTGGGCTTCGACGTGATTCGCTACTCCGGAGCACTGCCCTTCGCCACCACCGGACATGCCCGGCGTGTGGCGCAGATCCGTGCCATCGCCGCCACCCACCCGGGGCTGGATGTCGTTGGTGCCTGGCTCTCGGGCACCGGACTTGCCGCGGTGGTGGGCGATACACGCAAGAAACTGCGCATCACCGTGAGCTGACCCCGCCGCCCGCACAGCTCACTTCCGGCTCCCCAGCAAGGGATACGGACGCGAGCTGCGCAGGAAGAACACCACGAACCACCTCAACGTCGTAAAACCCACGAGAAGTGCCTCGCCGCAACGCGAAGCACAGCAAAGAAACAGGAGAATTACCCCATGAGTGCAGTGGAATCCAACTCACCCGTCATCCGCGACCGTGAAGCAGCCGGTACCGACGCCACCATGTATTTCACCCTGTGGACCATCTTCAAGCGTGATTCGGATCTGGACCGCACCGAGGGCGTCGAGGCCTTTGACGCGCTGGTGGCCGAGCTGGCCCAAGACGGCGTGACGCTGCGCGGCACCTACGATGTCTCGGCCATGCGCGAAGACGCCGACGTGATGACCTGGGTCCACGGCCCGACCGCAGAGGGTTTGCAGGCAGCGGTGCGCAAGATTCGTCGCTCCTTCCTCTTCGCCGAAACCTCCATCGTGTACTCCACCATGGGTGTGCACCGCGAGGCAGAATTTGCCAAGGATCACTCCCCGGCCTTCGCCCGCGGTGTAGCCCCGGAAACCTGGATGACCGTATACCCGTTCGTCCGCTCCAATGATTGGTACCTGTTGGATCCCAAAGAGCGCGGCAAGATGCTGCGCGATCACGGCATCCTGGGTCGCGATTTCCCGACCGTGCTGGCCAATACCGTCGCCGCTTTCTCCTTCAGTGACTTCGAATGGCAGATCTGCCTCGAGGCCCCGGAAATGATTGATCTGGTCGACATGATGCGCCACCTGCGCTACACCGAGGCCCGCAACCACGTGCGCGAAGAAACCCCGTTCTACACCGGTCGCCGCATCTCCACCGCCGAGGTCGCCGAGGTCCTGCGATGAGCCAGGCTTTTGACCCTCGCACCGGGTACGACGAATCCGGGGTCATGGCCCCGAAGGCCTATGACGCCATCTTGTTGGCCTCCTTTGGCGGACCGGAGGGTCAGGACGACGTCCTGCCGTTCCTGCGCAACGTCACGAAGGGGCGCGGCATCCCCGACGAGCGCCTCGAAGAGGTGGCGGTGCACTACCGCAAAAACGGTGGCGTGTCCCCGATTAATGCGCAGAACCGTGCGCTGAAGGCGGCCCTGGAAGCCGAGCTGGCTGCGCGGGACATCAGCGTTCCGATCTACTGGGGCAACCGCAACTGGGCGCCCTATGTCCCGGAAACCATCACCGAGATCTACAACGCGGGACACCGTAAGGTGCTGATGCTCTCCACCAGCGCCTATTCCGGGTACTCCTCCTGCCGGCAATACCGCGAAGATCTGGGTGTTGCCCTGCGCGAGACGGGACTAGAGGGCAAACTCGAGGTTGACAAGGTACGCCAGTACTTCGACACCCCCGCCTTTGTGACCCCCTTCATGGAGGGCCTGAGCGATTCGCTGGCCAAGGTGCGCGAGCAGCTGCGCAGCAGTGGCAACCCCGAGGGCGAGATCAAAATTGTCTTCGTGACCCACTCCATCCCGACCTCCGACGCGCAGGCAGCCGGCCCGCGCGACCTGGTGGCCAATCTGGAGACCGACCTGTATTCGGCCCAGCACCTGGCCGTCGCAGACGCGATCCTCGCCGGCGTACCCAGTGCCGCGGGCCTGGAACATTCTTTGGTCTTCCAATCGCGTTCCGGTGCCCCGCACGTGCCGTGGCTGGAACCGGACATCAACGATGCGCTCGCGCAGTATAAGGACGAGGGTATCGCCGGGGTCGTGGTGGTGCCCATCGGCTTCGTCTCCGATCACATGGAGGTGCTCTGGGACCTCGATACCGAGGCGAAGGACAGCTGCGCCGAACTCGGCCTGGCCTTCCATCGTGTGCCCACCCCGGGAACCCACACGGACTTCGTCTCCGGCATGGTTGACCTACTCTCCGAGCGTTTGGCAGGTCCGGATGGCACGGCGCTGAAGAGTGGCCGCTCCTCGGTGGCCGAGCTAGGTCCATGGTTTGATGTGTGTCGCCCGAATTGCTGTGCCAAGGTGATGCGCGACGGAACCGTCAAGCCCACCATCGCCGCCGTCGACTCCGAGGTCGGGGTGCCGGCACCATGAGTCAGTACGAGTTCAGCATCGGTACCCGTGGCTCGGCGCTGGCGACCACTCAGACCGGGCATGTCGCAGTGCAATTGCACGAGATCTCCCAGGTCGCGTATAACACCGTGTTGGTGAAGACCGAGGGGGATGTGACCACCGGTCCACTGTCCCAGCTTGGCGGCACCGGCGTCTTTGCCGCCGCCCTGCGTCAGGCGTTGTTGGATGGCAGCTGCGACATGGCCGTGCATTCGCTCAAGGACTTACCCACCACGCAGCCCGACGGGCTTCTCATCGCCGCGACCCCGCAGCGAGCCGATGTGCGCGACGCCCTGTGCGCCCGCGACGGACTGTTTCTGGCCGAGCTGCCCGAAGGGGCAACGGTGGGCACCGGCTCCCCGCGCCGCAAGGCGCAACTGTTGGCCTTCCGCCCCGATCTGAGAATCGTGGATATCCGCGGCAACGTCGGAACCCGCCTGGGCCGGGTCAAGGGCTCGCCGGCGCAAAAGGACGATGGGGGAGTCGGGCGCACCGCGCAGGGCGACCTGGACGCTGTCATCCTGGCCGCCGCCGGTCTGGAGCGTCTGGGCCTGGATTCACACATCACCGAGTACCTGGACCCGGAGATCATGCTTCCGGCCCCCGGGCAGGGCTCGCTGGCCGTGGAGGTCCGTGCGGCCGGCAGCGGACATCCCTCCGTGGACACGGCGCTGGAAACCATGGACGATGTCGACACGCGCCTGGCTGTCACCGCCGAACGTGCGCTGTTGGCTCGGCTTGAGGCCGGCTGCGCGGCGCCCATTGGTGCGCTGGCCACGGTGCAGGGGGACACGCTGGTACTCGACTCGGTGGCGTGTAGCCCCGATGGTTCGGACACCATGCGCCGCTCGGCCACCACGCAGCAACTGACCATCGACGGTGCGCAGGCCCTGGGCATCACCTTGGCCGAGCAGCTGCTGCGCGAGGGCGCCGCCGATCTGGCGGGACTCTAGGCGCATCGAATGAGAGCTGATTCAGTGCTGGCACACCGCACCGCTCTACTGCTGCGCGAGCCCGCGCGGGCAGCGGAGACGGTGGCCCGGCTCACCGAGCGCGGCGCGTGTGCCGCGGTATGCCAGCTCATCGACTTTGAGCTGCCCGCCGACACTCGCGCCCTTGATGCGTCGCTGGCACGATTGCTGGCCGGTGACTTCGACTGGCTGGTGCTCACCTCGGTGAATACCCTCCGGGCGCTGAGATCCCGGGCCGAAGCACTGAATTTGCGCCTCATGATTCCCGCCAGCACACAGGTGGCGGTGGTCGGTGAGGCGACGGCCGCAGCACTGCGCGAGCTGGGTGCGCCGGTGGACTTCATGCCGCTTCAGGATCATTCGGCGCGCGGCATGCTCGCCGAATGGGAACAGCTGCGCGCCGGGGAGCCGGCGAGCGTCTTGATGCCGCAGGCCGACATCGCCTCAACAACCCTGCGCGAGGGATTTGCCGCCCGAGGCTGGGCGGCACACATCGTGATCGCCTACCGCACCGTCCCCGCTCCGGGGAATCCGCACCTCGCCCTGCAGGCCCCGGCAGCTGCCCCCGAACTGCCGGAGGGCAGCTACCTGCTGGCGCCGGAGCACCTGCCGGATGCCTGCAGCAGACTTGATGCGGTCTTCTTCACCTCACCGAGCACCGTTGAAAACTTCCTCGCTCTCATCCCGGCACCGCCTGCGCACCTGGCACTGGTGGCCATCGGGGACAGCACCGCCGCGCGGCTGCGCGCTCGCGGCCTCGAACCCGCCGCCACTGCTCTGTTCCCAACACCCGATGGACTCATCAACGCCTGGGAGCAATCCCTGCGCGCCGCTCTCCACCCGCCGCGTTGATTTTGCTTACCCACCGAACCCTTTGAAACACCTACCCACGAGCTTCACAAGGAGCTAAGAATGTCATTCCCCGCCCGCAGGCCCCGCCGTCTGCGCACCACCCCCGCCATGCGCCGGCTCTCCGCCGAGCTCGTGATCGCCCCGCAGCAGCTGATCCTTCCGGCGTTTGTGCGCGAGGGACTGAGCGAACCCAACCCGATCAGCTCGATGCCCGGGGTCGTGCAGCACACCATGGACAGCCTCAAGGCCGCAGCGGCGCAGGCCGTTGAGTTGGGCCTGGGCGGCATCATGCTCTTTGGCATTCCGGAGACCCGCGACGCCATGGGTAGCGCCGGGGTAGACCCCGACGGCATCCTGAACCGTGGCATCGCCGCGGTCCGGGCGGAGGTCGGCGATGAGCTGGTCATCATGTCGGATGTCTGCCTGGACGAATTTACCGACCACGGACACTGCGGTGTGCTGGACGCTAAGGGCACCGTGGATAACGATGCCACGCTTCAAATCTACGGTGAGATGGCGATCGCGCAGGCCGAGGCCGGCGCTCACATGCTTGGCCCCTCGGGCATGATGGACGGCCAGGTGGCCGTCATTCGCCAGGCGCTGGATACCGCCGGATACCAGGATGTGTCGATCATTGCCTACGCCGCCAAGTACGCCTCCGCGTTCTACGGCCCGTTCCGTGAAGCCGTGGATTCCCAGCTCACCGGGGATCGGCGCACCTACCAGATGGATGCCGCGAACCGCCGCGAGGCGCTGATCGAGGTTGAACTGGATCTGGCCGAGGGCGCCGACATGCTCATCGTTAAGCCGGCCATGAGCTACCTTGACGTGCTGGCCGATGTCGCGGCGATGTCCCCAGTCCCGGTCTCCGCTTACCAAATCAGCGGCGAGTACGCGATGATTGAGGCCGCCGCCGCCAACGGCTGGATCGATCGCCGTGCTGCGATCACCGAATCAGTTTTGGGCATTCGCCGCGCCGGTGCCGACACCGTATTGACCTACTGGGCCAGTGAACTCGCCCAGTGGCTGAAAGAAGGAAAATAATGACCAGCTCCGCAGAACTCTTTGCCACCGCCCAGAAGCTCATGCCCGGCGGGGTGAACTCCCCGGTGCGCGCCTTCGGCTCGGTCGGCGGGGTACCCCCGTTTATGGTGGGTGCCAAGGGTGCGTATTTGACAGATGCCGACGGCAACTCCTACGTGGACCTGGTCTGCTCGTGGGGTCCGGCCCTGCTGGGTCACGCCTTCCCGGCCATTCAGGATGCCGTGCACGCGGCAGTTGACCGCGGGCTATCCTTCGGTGCCTCCACTCCGGATGAGGGCAAACTGGCGCAGCTGGTCATGGGGCGTTTCGGTGGTGTTGAGCGCATGCGCATGGTCTCCACCGGCACCGAGGCCACCATGACCGCGGTACGTCTGGCTCGCGGCTTCACCGGCCGTGACCTCATTGTGAAGTTCGCCGGTTGCTACCACGGCCACCTCGATGGACTGCTTGCGGCCGCCGGTTCGGGTCTGGCCACCTTGGCACTGCCCGGTTCCGCTGGCGTCACCGCCGCCACCGCTGCCGAGACCCTGGTGCTGCCGTACAACGATCGCGAGGCCATCACCGCTGCGTTTGCCGAGCACGGGGACAAGATTGCGGCGGTCATCACCGAATCCGCTCCCTGCAACATGGGTGTTGTCGCCCCGGAGTCCGGCTTCAACAAGTTCCTGTCCGAGACCACCACCGCCAACGGCGCGCTGCTGATCTTAGATGAGGTACTCACCGGATTCCGCGCCTCGGATGCCGGCTACTGGGGACTGACCGGACGCACCGAGGGCTGGACCCCAGATCTTTACACTTTCGGCAAGGTCATCGGCGGCGGGCTACCCACCGCCGCACTGGGCGGTCGCGCGGAGGTCATGGACTACTTGGCTCCGCTGGGCCCGGTTTACCAGGCTGGCACGCTCTCGGGCAACCCGGTGGCCATGGCCGCAGGCATCGCCCAGCTGACCCACGCCACCGAGGAGGTCTACGCGCACATCGACGCAAAGTCCTTGGAGCTGCAGCGTGCGCTGACCGAGGCGCTCTCCGCGGCCGGAGTGGATCACTCCATCCAGCGAGCCGGAAACCTGTTCTCGGTGGCCTTCGGGACCTCCGAGCACGGTGTGCACAACTATGAGCAGGCACAGGCGCAGGAAGCCTACCGCTATGCACCGTTCTTCCACTCGATGCTAGACGCAGGTATCTACCTGCCACCCAGCGTCTTTGAAGCCTGGTTCCTTTCCTCTGCCCACGACGATGAGGCCATGAACAAGATCTTCGCGGCCCTTCCGGCGGCGGCTCGTGCAGCTGCTGCCGCGGTGCCCGCGGCATAGTTCCACCACGGCGTCTTCAGAGCCCCCGGGTAGTTGGTGCATCGAGTGATCGATGCACCAACTACCGGGGCTCTTTGGTTATGGGGGCAAATACCGGGATCCGCAACGGCATTTTGTGAGGTCTAGGCCACGTTAGTGATCGACGTCGTCGAGGCCAAAGTGAAGATGCCGGGTGCGTGATGATTCTGATGACAGAGCCGCAAAATAGTCAAAAAACCTAGTCAGCAAGCTTTTGGCGGACCTCGAACGGCACAAGATTCCGATCCGGTGCCATGTTCATCTCACCGAGGGACACCAACACGGCCACGGTGGGCGAATATGTGGTTGCTTGGTAGCGGCGCTACGCTAGTTCGGTTAGTTTTCGCGTTTCATTGCCGCTGAGGAAATCTGTGAATCTTTTTCGAACCAAGCCAGTGGAGAGCTTCCTGGCCGATGCCGCGGCACCGGGTCGCCAGCTCAAAAGGACCCTTAACACCTGGGACCTGATGATCATGGGCGTCGCAGTAGCGGTAGGCGCAGGTATTTTCTCCGTGGGTGCCCGTGCCGCAGCCAACTTCTCCGGCCCGGCCGTCACTCTTTCCTTTGTCATCGCCGCCCTCACATGCGCCATGGCGATCATGTGTTACGCGGAATTTGCCACGGCCATCCCGGTGGCCGGATCGGCGTATGTCTTCAGCTACGCGACCATGGGCGAATTTGTCGCGTGGATCATCGGATGGAACCTGGTTCTGGAACTGTTCACTGCTGCTGCGGTGATCGCCAAATACTGGGGCATTTACCTCACCGAAGTCTTCCAGCTCGTGGGAGTACACCTCTCACCCACCATTGAATTAGGCATCGTCACCATGAGCTGGGGGCCCTTCCTGATCGTGGCCTTGTTCACGATCCTGCTAGTGCTTGGCACCAAATTGTCGGCCACGGTTTCAAACGTCTTCACGGTCATCAAAATCGGCGTTGTGCTGTTTGTGATCGTGGTCGGCTTCTTCTACGTTAAAGCCGAAAACTACGCCCCGTTTATCCCCGATGCTGTTCCCTCATCAGCGACGGACGGCACCACCGAAGTCATGAAGCAATCGCTCTTTGCCTTCGCCACCGGCGCTGCCCCGGCCCAGTACGGAATGATGGGCGTCTTCGCCGGCGCGGCACTGGTCTTCTTTGCCTTTGTTGGCTTCGACGTGGTGGCCACCAGTGCAGAAGAGGTCAAGGATCCCAGCAAAACGCTACCCCGAGGCATTTTTGCTGGCCTTGCGCTGACCACGCTGCTTTACATCGGAGTCTCCCTGGCGCTGACCGGCATGGTTTCCTACAAGGATCTGGCAGCCGTGGACACCCCCAACCTGGCCACCGCGTTCACTCTGGTGGGAAATGAAGGCGCAGCCTCGGTCATTGCCGTAGGCTCCCTCATCGGCCTGACCACAGTGGTCATGGTGCTTCTGATGGGTCTCTCGCGTGTGGTGCTGGCCATGAGTCGCGATGGATTGCTTCCATACAGGCTCTCCAAGACCGGTAAACGAAACACTCCGGCACGCATTCAGATCATCTGCGGTTCCTTGGTGGCCATCGTTGCCGGAGTGACCCGCGTTGATGTGTTGGAGGAAATGATCAACATTGGCACACTCTCGGCCTTCGTCGTGGTGAGCTTGGGAATCATCGTCCTGCGCCGCAAGCGCCCGGATCTTAAGCCTGCTTTTCGGGTTCCCTTCGGTCCTTTCATCCCGATCACCTCCGCGCTTCTGTGCACCTACCTGATGCTTAACCTCGCCGTGGAAACCTGGATCTACTTTGCGCTCTGGCTGGCCGTCGGCGTCGTAATCTACTTCGGTTACGGGCAGCGTCATTCCCGGCTCAACGAAAAGTTTGCTCCGCAGATGCAAGCCATTCAAGAAACCGAAGAACGTGCATCGGCTTTGAAGAACTAGTTTCGCCGTGGGGCCCGCTTCTTGGCGGCACCACGACGTTCTGCGCGTAGGGCGCTTAACCGATCCCCATCGGTTAAGCGCCCTACGTGTTTTCGGTGGACCATGGATTCACTCGGCCACAAGTGATCTCGGCACATCCGTCGCCGGCACAGGTGAAACAAGGAGTTGTTTCCTCAAGGCCATCGAGCGCTTCCTCGGATGCCCCCGGCAACCGGTTTCGTTCATCGTTCGGGGGCCGTCCCACGATCCTTCATTTCGGCATAGGACTCCAGCGCCGCAGCGCGTGAGGATTTCAGATCCACGATGGGCTGCGGCGCGCTGAGTGGGGCGAATCGGGTCACATAAGTTCCCCGAGGGTCGAACTTTTTGGCTTGGAGCTCCGGGTTAAAGACCCGGAAGAACGGTGAGGCATCTGCGCCGCATCCGGCGACCCATTGCCAATTAGCGGGGTTCGACGCCGCATCGGCATCCACCAGCGTGTCCCAGAACCACTCTTCTCCCACTCGCCAATGGATCCCTAGATTTTTGATCAGAAAGCTAGCGGTGACCATGCGCACGCGGTTGTGCATCCAACCCGTGTCCCACAGCTGCTTCATCCCCGCATCGACCATCCCGTAGCCGGTCTCCCCGGTTGACCAAGCGATGAAATACTGCCGAATCAGATCATCGTGGTCCTCGCCAGAATCGGAGTCCTTGGGCCAGGACCAGTCGAAGTCGTCATATTCGGGGCGCAAATTCGTGGTCGCCAAATCCGGCTGGTGGTAGAGCAGGTTCCAGCAGAAATCGCGCCATGCCAGTTGGCGCATGATGGACTGTGCGCCGGTGCCCCGTTGTGGATGTTTGCTGATCGTCATGCTCAGCGCCCGCCATACCTGCCCAGGGCTCAGATGCCCCCAGCGCAGTGCCGCGGATAGCCGCGAGGTTCCGTCGATATCCGGGCGGTCTCTAGCATCGAGGTAGTCGCCAGCGATCTCATCAAGCACGAGCTTCAAGCGCTCCTGCGCATCGTCTTCACCGGGGTTCCACACCGCTGCCAGTCCCTGAGACCAATCAGGGCGGGAGGGCAGGAGGGACCAGTCGGCGAGGGAATCGCTGTGCAGACCGAGAGAGCCCAAGGACTGCTGGGGCTCTGGTGTGGGCACCGGCTCTCGCAATGGCAAACGCTGCAGAGCGTTATAGAACGGGGTGAAGACCCTGTAGGGCTTTGACTCCTGAGTCACCGGAACCCATGGTTCGTGCAGCAGGAAGCCAGCGTGGCTGTGAACCTCTGCCCCCGCGGCCCGCACACGCTCCATAACAACAGAATCGGCGGAGCGTTCCGGTCCTCCGTAGCGGCGATTCCAGTGGAGGGATGATGCTCCGGCGAGCTCCACAAGCTCCGGGATCTGCCGCGTAGCTGTACCGCGACGAAGTATTAGCTCTATCCCGAGCGTCGCGAGATTCTTTCGCAGGTCCTCTAGTGCGTGGTGAAGCCACCACTTAGCTGCGCCTCCCAACGGGCGGATCCCCGGGGACTGCTCATCGAGGAGGTAGACCGCGATGGTAGGGCCCGCGTCCATGGCAGACACCAACGCCGGGTTATCGGCGACGCGCAAGTCATCGCGGAACCACATCAGGCTTATTGGTTGGTGTACCACGTTGTTCCTTTCCCTTAGTTTCGACCGCGATTGGCGCCTGAGGGCTCATCGGTGCCGGTCTGATCGCACCTGGACCCATGAGGATCTCCGCGGCATGCCCCCTCTGGTGGGAAGCGAGACGGGGATGGCAGCAGGTGATGTTTTTAGAGCCTGTCACAAACTCGTGTGTTCTCACGCGCGAGTAGATTGTGGCGCCATCTCGATAATTGCTAGCCTAACTAGCTATAAGATCATTGAGCAAGTTAGTGTTTATCCGGTGGGGCATCCCACTTCGGCAGGAACCACCCGACGAAGGAGAACCTGCGATGCAAGAAACAATAAAAGCTTCACTGTCCATCCGAATCGTTTGTGCACTATCCATTCTCGTAGCAGCCCTTGGCGCCTTTATCGGCAGTGGCGCTCTCGGTGGTACACCGATAGCAGAAGCAGCCGATGGCAGGCTCGGAGCAGATGCAACTCTGCTGGCGCCGGGAACCGGTGCATTTGCCATCTGGAGCTTCATCTATACGGCGCTGGTGGTCTACGCCATCTGGCAGATGACCCCGCGAGCCAGCATGAGCCCCACCCAAATGCGAATCCGTTCGCTGGCCGCCGCCTCGGCGATCCTCAACGCACTGTGGATTTTCACCGTGCAACTGGGCTTCTTGGCGCTAAGTGTTGTGGTGATTGTGGTTCTTCTGGTGGTACTCATCATGATGTTCAAGCGCATGCTGAGCCCGCGGCCGTCGAGATTCGAGCTCTGGCTCATGGCCATCACCTTCGGTCCCTACCTCGGATGGGTGAGCGTGGCGACCATCGCAAATATCGCGGCGTGGCTCTCCTCCATGGGAGTGGGAAACCAGGCAGCCTGGGCCCCCGCGTTGGCCTGTGTTCTGGTGGTTGTCGCAGCCTTGATCGGCGCGATGACGGTGCTCTTCTCACGCGGCAGGGTCGCCACGGCACTGGCCATGACCTGGGGCATCGCGTGGATCGGCATTGGACGCAGTGATGGGGGACTTGAGTCTCCCGCCGTCGCGATGACGGCATTCGGCGCAGCCGCCGCACTGTTGCTCTTGGTTGTGGTGGCAGCCGTAAGACGGATAGCTAAGTACCGCATGGACGGAGCGATGCTATGAGCGTCATCGCCGTTACCGGCGCCACCGGGTACATCGGCGGACGATTGGTGCCCTTGCTCCTGGAACAGGGTCACAGCGTCCGAGTGCTCACACGCCGGAAAAATGCCCTCCGCGATGTCCCCTGGAGCCATCAGGTACATATCGTCGAGGGAGACCTCACCGATCTGAAAGCTACGGAAGAACTGTGCGAGGGAGCCACGGTGCTGTACTACCTGGTGCATTCCATGAGCGGGAGCAAAAACTTCGCGCCCCTTGAGGAACGCTGCGCCAGCACGCTGGTGAAGGCCGCGCAAACCCAGGGGATCTCAAGGTTGGTATATCTCTCCGGGTTGCACCCCGAAGGTGAGCTGAGTCGACATCTTTCCTCACGGGTCACCGTGGGTCGAATCCTCGAAGCCAGTGGTATTTCAACGATTACGCTGCAAGCAGGGGTGATCATCGGATCTGGTTCGGCCAGTTTTGAAATGGTCAGGCACCTCACCGACGTGTTGCCGGTGATGCCCGCTCCACGCTGGGTGCTGAACAAGGTCCAACCCATCGCTATTCGCGACGCACTGTACTACTTGAGTCAGTGTGCTCAGTTACCGCCGGAGATTTCCGGCACCTACGACATCGGAGGCCCGCAGGCCCATAGCTACGGCGAGATGATGCGTCTTTATGCCGATGCCGCACAGCTGCGCCGGCCGGTGATTTTGGCTCTTCCCGTGTTGACACCGTGGTTGGCGGCGCAATGGGTCAACCTGGTCACCCCCATTCCACGCGTTCTCGCCGTTCCGCTGGTTGAATCTCTCCAGCACGATTGCGTGATGCGCAATCGCGACATTGATTTGATCATCAAACGCCCGCCACTGGGGCTCACCGGCTATCAACGATCGGTGGAATTGGCGTTGGCCAAGATGCGCAATGACACTGTTGAAACCACCTGGAGCACTGCCCACGCGCTCGCGGCACCGGCGGAGCCACTGCCCTCCGATCCGCAGTGGGCCGGGCAGACCGTCTATACCGATGAGCGTGAGCGCGATTCAGCTGCCTCGCCGGAAGCCGTTTTTGGGGTGATCCAGAGCATCGGTGGAGACACCGGGTATTACTCGTTGCCCGGAGTGTGGGCGCTGCGCGGTGTTATGGACAAACTTGTCGGGGGAGCAGGGCTGAATCGTGGACGGCGCAGCAGGCAACGCCTCGCTTTGGGCGATGCGCTGGATTGGTGGCGGGTGGAGGAGATCGTGCCCGATAGACTGCTTCGTTTGAGAGCGGAAATGAGAGTTCCGGGTCGTGCTTGGCTGGAGCTGTCGGTCGAACCTAACGGCACGGGAAGTCGTTACAGGCAACGCGCGGTCTTTTTCCCCAAGGGTCTTGCCGGACGACTTTATTGGGCTGCGATTCTTCCGTTCCACGGAATCATCTTCTCTTCGATGGCCAGACGTATCACTATTGCTGCCCAGGAGAACGAGCAGCAGCACCATGATGACTGAGCCCCGCAGGTGACTAGGCCTTGGGAGTCGGTATCTCGCCCACGGAGTTGACGCTTGATTCCATATCCTGCGCCGTCTCGGAGAGGAATCGGATAACTACCTCACGTTCGGCGGCCGTCAGCCGTGCCGCAGCGCTAAAACGGGAGGCATGGTGGCGACCGACCTGCTCGCGTGCGGCCATGTGGGTATCCTCTGTCACCGCAAGGCACAGTGAACGGCGATCTGTCGCGTGAGCGGTTCGTTCCACGTGGCCCGCACTTTCAAGCTTGTCGATCATCTTTGTCATCGAAGCGGTGGTTACCCTCAAGTGCTTTGCTAACGCGCTGGGCGTTACTATATCGCCGGTATTCTTCGCCGATATCAAGAAGCGAATTGCTCGCATATCGGTCTCGTTAAGGTTCATGTAGTGCTGGGAAGCGCGAGAAATCTTTCGTTCAACAGATCGCAGTCGGCCCATTTCGGCCATGATCCGCTCAATCTGTTGCAACGCGTCTTCACCCACAGTTGACCTGTCGATCAGCTCGCTTCGAGGGTCGCTCGAAGCCAGGTTGTAGATCGTGGGAAGTTCCTCGTTGTTCAGTGCTGCCATTCCGTCCAAAACCTAAAAAAGTTGATAATCGCTCACCCATGGTACGGCGGAATTGTCAGCTTTTAGGCATTTCAGTACATCAAGGTGCTACTCCACGCCTCACCGAAGGAAGATTTTCTCGACTCTGCCGAAGTGGTGCTGCACGCCGAGACACAAAAAGCGGGTCGTTTCCCTCCTCGAAAACTGAGAGGGGAAACGACCCGCGTTTTTGTATCCGCGCTAACGGAAAAGGTTCTCAAGCCGTCAGATGACGCCCGAAAAGTACTGACTAGAAGGCAGGAACGACGCTTCCATCGGTCCAGGTCTTCTTGATGTAATCGCGGACCTCGTCCGAGTGCAACAGCTCTTCGAGCTTGGCGATAGCCGGAGTCTCTTCACCTTCACGCCATGTGAGGAAGTTGGCATTCGGGTTATCGATGGCTGACTCCTGAGCAACAACCTCGTCCAGATTCAGCTTCGCCTGAACGATGTAATTACCGTTGATCACTGCCAAACCGATGGTCTTGTCCTCGGCGTAGAACTTCGGAACCTGTTCGGAGTTAACTTCCTTGAAAACGAGCTTCTTCGGGTTCTTCACGTCATCGCCGTCAAGGAGCAGTGCCGAATCGGTGTCCTCAAGGCCGGTGAGCAAGCCAGCGGACTCCAGCACACGAAGGCCACGCAGCTGGTTAACCGGGTCGTTGTTCAACAGGACAACGGAACCCTCGGTAACATCGGCGATGTCCTTGAACGTCTTGGAGAAGACGGTCAAGGGCTCAACGTGAATGCCCTTACCGTGTTCGAACTTGTAGCCCTTGGACTTGACTTGGTCTGCCAGGTAGGCCTCGGTCTGGAAGTAATTAGCATCCAAGGTCTTGTCGTCGAGTGCAATATTCGGCGTCAGGTAGTCATCAATCTCGGTGATTTCCAGATCGATGCCAGCATCCTTGGCCAAGTTGTCATCAATGTACTGGAGGATCTTGGCCTGCGGAATCGGGCTGGAACCGACCTTGACGACGGTCGGGTTGGCCGGGTCGAGTGTTGCTTCCGCGCTGGGGGTAGTGGCGGCGCCACCGCCGCAAGCCGTCAGTGCGAATAGCGTGGCGACACCAGTCAGGGCAAGTGCGAGTTTCTTACGCATAGGATGCGCTTCCTTTTCATCAAGATCCAGTGTCGGTGACAGTGGATAGCAAAAGCAGCTAGCGGCTACTGGCTGCACGCCGGCGGGATGAACCGTCGGAATTCTGAAAGGTTGGGGCGGCACCCCGACCTGTTTAGCGGTGGTCTACCAGGCGAGCGAACCAGTCGCCGAGAACCTGAACGATCTGAACCAGCAACACAATGATCACGATGGTAACGATCATGATGGTGGCGTCATAGCGCTGGAAACCGTAGTTGTAAGCAAGTCGTCCCAGACCGCCACCGCCAACGAGGCCAGCCATGGCCGAGTACCCGATGAGGGTCACAAGGGTGGTGGTCGTTGCGGCAATGATGCCCGGCATGGCTTCCGGGACCAAGACCTTTCGAACCACCTGCATGCGCGTGGAACCCATGACCAAGGCGGCATCAATCTTGCCGGCGGAGACATCGCGAAGAGCGGTTTCCACTAGTCGAGCGAAGAACGGGATGGTGCCGATGGTCAGCGAAACCGACGCAGCAATTGGGCCCAACGAGGTACCCACCAGCGCGGAGGCCAGGGGGATCAACGAGACCATGAGGATCGCGAAGGGGATAGACCTGGTGATGTTAACGATGATGCCCGAAAGCAATACGTTCAGCCCGCGGTTTGGCGTCAAGCCGCCCTTGGCGGTGTTCAGCAGCAAAATGCCCAGAGGCAAGCCCACGACAACGGTGAAAAGTCCGGAGATGCCCACCATTTGCAGCGTCTCAAGGAAGGCCGGCCACATGGCCTTGGTGATACCAGGATTGGTCATCAAGTCATTAAAGAAGTCCATGTTTACTTAGCCTCCTTCAGGGTTACTGCGACACCATTGGCGATCAGGTGTGCGGTGATGGCGTTGATGTCTGATCCTTCGGGAAGTTGAATGCGCAGATGCGCAAATTGGTGCTCACCCAAGTTCTCTACCGAACCTGCCAGCACATTCACGTCAAGATTAAAGGTGCGCGAGATCGAGGAGATGATTGGCTCGGCAGCGCTGGCCCCGGAGTACAGAAGGTCCAGAACCGTGCCTGCTGGAAGCTGCGCGGGCAGATCCCCGGGCATGGGCAGCAATGCCTGAGAAAGTCGGCCGGCCGGGTTAGCAACTACCTTTTCGATGTCGCCGTGCTCAACGATGCGTCCTGCTTCTAGCAGGGAAACCGAATCACAAGCCTGCTTCACCACATTCATCTCGTGGGTAATGATCAACACCGTGAGGTTCAACCTGTCACGCACCGACTTGATCAGTGCAAGGATCTCGTCGGTGGTCTTGGGGTCCAGCGCGCTGGTGGGTTCGTCGCAAAGCAGCACATCGGGGTCCGAGGACAGAGCGCGGGCAATGCCCACACGCTGGCGCTGACCGCCGGAAAGCTGCGAGGGGTACGCATCAGCAAAGTTGGTCAGGCCCACAAGTTCCAGAAGAGCTGAAACTTTCTCGTTGATCGTTGACTTGGGAGTGCCGATCAATTCCAGAGGGAAGGCCACGTTTTGAGCTGTGGTGCGCGAATCCATGAGGTTCGCGTGCTGGAAGACCATGCCGATGCGTCGTCTCGCGGTGCGCAAATCCGTATCCGACACGTTGGCGAGTTCCTTGTTGTTCACAGCAACTGACCCAGAAGTGGGGCGATCGAGCAGCGTCAGGCACCGAACGAGTGTCGATTTTCCTGCACCTGAATGGCCGATAATGCCGTGAATTTGGCCGGCTTCGACGTGTAAGGAAACACCATCAAGGGCAACGACCGTGCGGTCGCCCTGCTGGTAGACCTTGCGCAGGTCGGTGACTGTGATCAAAAGGGGTGTCCTTAGCAATCAAAAGGAAAAGGGGTACTGAACATTCAACCACTATCGAACGAATGCGGCGCAATCGCGCATCATTGGTCGATTTTTTGCAAAGGATGATTGCCGCGGAGTAGTTAGTTGTTGAATCCATGCGAATTCCACGGTTTTTTCGAAGAAATCAATGTCTGGCGACGAGAAAATCGAGAGGCTGGTTACCCGAACGTAGGGTGAACCCTCTCACGCGAGCAATAAAACGTAAAATATTGCGTCATCTTTGCGGCATTTGGTCTGTAAAGCGCACTTCAGCTTCGGCTTGCACTCGATCTGATGAGCCGAGGCGTCGCGCCTTGCGATCAACCGGAAGCGTCGAAGGCGCCGCTCCCTCAGGGAGCGGCGCCTTCGACGGTGAGGTCAGCGGATCAGCGTTTGACCGGCCACTGACCATCGACCACAGTTTCTGGGTTCTTGCGACGGAAGAATTCCTGAAGGCTGGCAGCTTGTTCAGCCGCCCATCCAATCTGGGCTGCGTGCAGTTCTGTGGGATCAATCTGAAGCTGCGGGTATTTGGCTGCCTGCGCGTCGGCAATACCGATGGTCGCGGCAGCATCCGCCGCCGATGTGTGTGCGTTGAGCAGCTGCACGCCGTAGAACTCGCTCATCACCGAGAGGGTGCGCTTTCCGCGGCGGTACTTATCGACCTGCTTGTCAACGATGTACGGGTCAATAACCGGGGTTGGATTGAGCTGCTCCAAGGAGTAACGATTCGCCTCGGCCTGAAGCACCGTGAAGTCGTAGGCGGCGTTAAACGCCATCACCGGCATGGTTTGGAATAGATCTGCCAGGTAAGCAGAGATTTCAGCGACAGCAGTAGCGGCGTCCACGCCTTCGGCTTGCGCCTTGGCGGTGGTGATGCCGTGAATTTCTGAAGCCTCGACAGGAATAGCAATGCCGGGGTTGACCAGCCATTCCTTGGTGTGCAGGATTTCTGATCGCCCATTAACCACGACGATAGACGCGGTCACGATGCGAGCCTCATGTGGATCTCGACCAGTGGTTTCCAGGTCGAAGGCGGCGCGGGGAAGGTTATGCCATGAAGTCATGGAAACAACGCTACCGGGAATCGACGACACTTTGTCCCATCGCAGCGCGGTGGTGGAGGAAGAGAGAGCGGTGAAGCCGATAATAGAGGCTGGGGAAACATCACGAACGAGGAGCAAGAGTGGATCGAGGCAGTGATTCCAGTCGTCCCGGCGCCGCGATCACCGAAGATGGTGCATCGGGCACAGCCGTGGGTCTCGATTACGACGAGGCAGTGTTCGCCGTCGTTGAGTTAATCCCCTCCGGCAAGGTGCTGGCCTATGGAGACATTGCCGAATTGCTCGGCATTGGTGGAGCTCGACAAGTCGGCAAGGCCATGGGTAGGGGCGACTCCAACGCCACCTGGTGGCGGGTCATCCGCTCCAACGGAACCTTGCCAAGCGATTTGCAACCGCTCGCCGAAAGCCATTGGGAAGCGGAGGGCACACCCAGGACGCCGACGCGGGTCCGAATGAATGTGGCCCGTTGGGAACCCACCGACGCGGAGCACACTCGCATCGACGGCATCGCCGAATTACTGCCGATGCCAAATCGACACCCTCGAATGATCTGATGGAGAACATGGACACCACCAACACAGCTAATCCGACACGCACGGAACAGCTGAGTTCAGAGGAGCACGTGCCCGCAGACTCGGCGCAGCAGGCACTGCTGGAGCTGACGCCCGGTCATGGGCCCGTGCTGGTGTTGGGAGGCCCTGGAACCGGAAAGACGTCGACGTTGCTACGGGTGCTGACCACCCGTCTAGCGGCAGGACTTGATCCGCAGCGGGTGCTGGTGCTTTCACCGACACGTGCCGCAGCCGCGCTTCTGCGCGATGACCTCTCGGCCGGTACCGACAAAACCTTTTCAGAACCCGCGGTACGCACCTGGTCGGCATATGCCTTTGACCTGATCCGCAGGGCGCGGTTGGACGGACTCTTACCGGAGCTCCAGCGGCCTCCTCGGCTGCTGTCCGGTCCCGAACAAGACACCTTGATCGGACATCTCCTTCAGGGCCATGCCCAGGGCATCACACCCGGCCCGTCATGGCCCGAATCGCTGGGCGAAGCCATCGGCACCCGTGGTTTCCGCAAGGAATTGCGAGAACTTTTTGACCGGATCTCCGAACACGGACTTGAGGCGGGCGCGCTTCAGGACCTGGGTGAAAATCTTAAGCGTCCAGAATGGGTCGCCGCTGCCCAGTTCTATCAGGAATATCGGGACCTCTTGGATTTGGGTAGCGCCGAGGCATTTGACCCAGCAGGGCTATTGGCCGCGGCAGCAAACATCCTGGAAGAGAACCCAGAGTTCCTCAACGCTGAACACGAGCGCCTCCAGCTGGTCATGGTCGATGACCTCCAGGAAGCCAATCCTGCCCAGCATCGTTTGCTCGCGCTGCTTGCTCGGGGACGTGACCTGATGGCCTTCGCCGTGCCAGATAATGTCGTTCAAGGCTTCCGTGGTGCTCGGCCGGACATGCTCGGAGAATTCGAGACGCGCCTAGGTACCGAAGCGGACCCGGCCCACATCATGGAATTGCAGATCTCCCACCGACTCGATGGCGAACTGGCCACCGCATGGGGACAGGTCGCTCGTCGCATACCCGTGGCAGCTGGTGTTGCGGGCAGGATCCTCTCCTTCCCGGAGGCCACTAGCGACAGCGAGGCAGCCGGCGAAGTTCAGACGTCGAGCCCAGAACTCGTGGACGATGCTGAAAATGGGCCGGTCACGGATAACGCTGCAGCTGAGACACTTCCTCTAGCATCGCCCCCGGGCAGCCTTGAAGTTCTTCTGGTTGATTCGCCCATCCACGAACAACGCCTCGTGGCCCAGCGCCTACTCGAAGAACACCTGATCCACCACCGCCCGCTGGATTCCATGGCCGTGATTCTGCGCAATGGCTCCCAAGTACGATCCATGTCCAAGTACCTTGCGGGCGCCGGCATCGCGGTAAATACCCCGCCCGCCGAAACGCCCCTGCGGGAAGAACCAGCGGTTCGCCCGCTACTTGACCTGATGCAATTGGCCTTGGCCCCCGAGGCCCAACAGGATCCTTTACTGCTTCAAGAACTCTTAATGTCGCGCTATGCCAACGCCTCGGCGTTGGACGTGCGACGGCTGCGCCAAGGATTGCGCCGTCACGAAGTCGCCAACGGCGGCAACCGCTCAAGTGCCGAGTTGCTCACGGGGATGCTAGATCAGTTGGAACTTTTGGGGAACATGGGTCGCGAGGCGGCAGGAGCCCGACGCCTGGCACGGATGTACCAAGCACTTCTCGCCGAACTTGGTAGTGGCAATATGAACGCCGAAACAGCACTTTGGGCGTTGTGGGCGGCCAGCGGAATGGCCGAGAAGTGGAGTGCAGCGGCACTGGAAGGCGGCATCCTCGGTACTCGGGCCGACCACGATCTTGATGCCATGCTGGCAATCTTCCAATCCGCCGAACGCTTTGTTGACCAGTTGCCCGGTTCCTCCGTCACCCAATTTGTTGAGCACGTGTTGGGGCAAGAACTGCCCATGGATACTCTGGCCAATCGAGGCGGAAGTGCTGCCTCCGTCCAGGTGCTCACCACCGCAGCGGCGGCAGGGCTCGAATGGGAATTGGTATTGGTACCCGGGATGCAGGAAGGGATCTGGCCCAACACCAAACTGCGTGGTGAATTGCTCGGCGGTGGCGCACTGAGTGATGTGATTGAACACGGCCCGGAAATTCTTCCCACCCGCAATATCGCCTCGCTCATCCGCGAGACGCGCGCAGATGAGTTACGCACCTTCGCCAATGCGATTTCTCGCGCGAAATCCAAAGTCATCGCCATCGCGGTGGCTTCTGACGATACTCAACCGTCTTCCTTCCTCGACATCGTTGATCCACAGGGCGCTGTTACCGGGCGCAACCCTGTCTTTGTTCCGCGGCCACGCACCCTCGGAGCACTGGTTGCCGAATTGCGCCAAGCCGCCGAGGCCACGGCCCTCGACGAATCACGTGAACCTCTGCACAGCGACGCCACGGAGGTACTTGGCACCCTGGCTGCTGCATCGCGTCCGATCCGTGGCGCGCATCCTGCCAGCTGGTGGGGCTTGGCGGAGATCACCTCTACCGGGCCGGTGGTACCGACCGGGGAACCAGTTAAGGTTTCACCCTCCAAGGTTGAATCGGTGATGAACTCACCGCTGAACTGGTTTGTCCAAGCCGCCGGGGGAGAAGCTGCCACCGACTTTGCCCGTTCTCTGGGCACCCTGGTGCACTCAATCGCCGAGGAACACCCCCAAGCCAGTGGCGGTGAATATCTGGAAGTACTTGAGCAACGCTGGGCAGAACTGGAAATGCCGAGCAACTGGGAGGGCGCACGGGATCGTGAACGCGCCGAAGACATGCTCAAGAAGCTGGCCCAATACAACGTCATGATGCGTACCGAGCATCGCACCCTGATCGGCCGCGAGATCTCCTTCGAGATCATCATTCCCGCCGTGACAGCCGACATGGAATCAGGAGCGGTCGAACCTCGCGATGCACTGCTGCGCGGCGTGGTTGACCGCGTTGAGGCAGACGAAGCAGGCAATCCGTGGGTCGTTGACCTGAAGACCGGCAAATCTCAGCCCAGCGGCAAGGACGTGGAGAAGCACCCGCAACTGGGCGCCTACCAAGCGGCCATCATCAACGGTGCGCTCGCCGGAAAAACACCGGTGGAACTCACTCGCGTGCCAGCAGGCGCCTCGTTGGTGCAATTGGGAACCACCACCAAGTCCCCGCGCGAGCAGGCCCAACCAGCCATCACCGAGACTGATTGGGCCACACCCATGGTGCTGGCAGCCGCAGCATTGATGGGTGACGCAGATTTCCTCTCCCGCCATGACCCAGCCCGAGGTGGCCGCAGCGGGAGTAACTGCCGCTTGCCGGGTATCTGTCCATTGTGTTCCGAAGGAAGGCAGGTCACCGAGCCGTGAGCCGCACCCAAACCCCATCCGAATCTGTGCATGAGGACGTCGTCGGCGGCCCGGCCACCGTGGAACCGGAAGGGCGTATCTATTCACCGGAGGAGCTCTCCGAGATCCTCGGACAGCATCAGCCCACCCCCGAGCAGTCGGCCATCATTTCCTCCCCGCTTGAACCACTGCTGGTTATTGCCGGCGCTGGATCGGGAAAGACTGCCACCATGGCCGATCGGGTCATTTGGCTGGTGGCCAACAAAAAGGTGCGCCCGGAGGAAATTCTTGGCGTGACGTTCACCCGCAAGGCGGCCGGCGAACTTGCCCAACGTATCCGCGGTCAATTGGAGAAGCTGGCACGTTCTGGCCTGCTAGAACTCGAAGCCGAAGGCCTGCTGGATCCCTCGGTTTCGACCTACCATTCCTATGCCAACACGTTGGTCAAGGAGCACGGGCTGCGCATCGGCGTCGAGTCCGATACCGCGTTACTCGGCACCGCTCAGGCCTGGCAGGTAGCAGCGGCAGTCGTCGAGGGTTACACGGGGGACTATGAGCATCTGGCGTCCTCCAAAAACACGTTGATCGATGCCGTGGTGACCTTCGCGGGGGAATGCGCTGAGCACCTCGTCGCCCCCGCGGAAGCAAAGGCTTGGATCGACGAGCTGGTGGGACAACTTGAGTCCCTGCCGTATCGGATCGATAAGCCGGCAGCCCCCTCCGTGGAGGCCCGCAAACTGTTAGATAAGTTGCGAACGCGTGCCACCATCGCCGAACTTGCCCTTGACTATGCTCATGCCAAGGCGGCACGCGGCGCCTTGGACTATGGGGATCTGGTGGCGCTGGCCGCTCGTATTGCCCGGGAAATCCCGGAGGCGGCACACAGCGAACGGGCCCGCTTCAAGGTGGTGCTGCTCGATGAATTCCAAGACACCTCGCACGCGCAGATGGTGCTCTTCTCGTGCATCTTCGGTGAAGGGCATGCGCTCACCGCGGTGGGTGACCCGAATCAGTCAATCTACGGTTTCCGTGGCGCTTCGGCCGGTCAGCTCTTCCGTTTCCCAACCGAATTCCCTGCCCGGGTAGCACCGCAAGACGGGGCAAGCAGTGAACTGCGTCCTGCGTCCGTGGCCTATCTGAGTACCGCCTGGCGCAACTCTAAAAACGTGCTTTCCGCCGCTAACGCCGTCTCTGCGCGGTTGAATTCCGTGGCACCGGCAGGCATCTCCGTCCCCGCGCTTAAACCCAGCGCTTTCGCCGGGGAAGGCCGGGTGGAATTGGCTAGATATGCCACCGGTGGGCAAGAGGCGGCAGCACTCGCAGCTCGATTCATTATCGAACGCGCATCATTTGCCAGCGCCCACGGGCGCAACCCCTCCATGGCGGTGCTTTGTCGCACCCGTTCGCAGTTGACTCCGATTTCGCGGGGGCTGGAGGACGCGGGAATTCCGTATGAAATCTTAGGTCTCGGCGGATTGCTGAGCATGCCCGAGGTCAGCGACATCGTTGCCACGCTGAATGTGCTGGTTGACCCTAACCGCTCGGATCATCTGCTGAGGCTTCTCGCCGGCGCCCGTTGGCGCATCGGGCCAGCGGACCTCATGGCCTTTGCCGACTGGTCGCGCTTCTTGGCGAGGCGGCGAGAATTTGCGCTCAAGGAGGGGGGAAAAGAGGACCTTGAGACCAGCGAAAGCGCCGAGGACCTCACCCGCGCCGAGGCCAGAGCCGAACTTAATGACGCGGCGAGCCTCATCGAAGCCCTCGATTACCTTCCACATCCCGACTGGGTATCGGGCGATGGTCGATCATTGGGCGCCACAGCCCTGGCTCGCCTGACAAAACTGCGTGATGAGCTGCGGTATCTACGCGGCTTTATCGACGATGACCTCGACACCCTGCTGCGCGAGACAGAACGCGCCATGGGCCTGGATATCGAGGTTGCAGCGAAGCCAGGTGTGGGAATTCACGAGGCGAGACGTCATCTCGATGCCTTTGCCGATATCGCCCAGGACTATTCGAGCACTTCCACCCGGGTGGACCTTGCCGGTTTCCTGACCTGGTTGGAGGCAGCGGCCGAGAAGGAAGGCGGCTTAGCAATTGTCCCCGGGGAATCAAACCCCGATGCCGTGCAATTGCTGACGATCCATGCTTCCAAGGGTCTGGAATGGGACGTGGTTGCCGTGACGGGCATGAATGAAGGGATTTTCCCCAGCGCTAATGACTCGCGCTGGACCAGCGGAGACTCCGCTCTTCCCTGGCCACTGCGCGGCGACAAACATGATTTGCCGCAATGGGACACCGACCAAGAATGCCTTTTCGACGTGGTGAAGGCCGAGGCCATGTTCAAGTCCGAGGTGTTGAATCATGCCGAGCTGGAGGAACGGCGACTTGCCTATGTCGCACTGACCCGAGCTAAATCGTTGTTGATCTGCTCGGCGACGGCCTGGACCGGAACGCGCACCAAACTCACCGACGCCTCGAGTTTCCTGCTGGACATGCGCCCACTGAGCGAGGGGGAAAAGCCCGCTGCCGTCGTGGCAGAGTGGGTTGACGATGAGGATGCGCCGGAGGCTAACCCGTTCCGTGAACAACCGTTGGAAGCTCGGTGGCCCTACGACCCGTTGGAAGGCCCCTCCATCACCGGCGGAGGTGTGCTGCGCCCGCGCCCACCGGGGCGCCGCGCCAAATTGGAGGCCGCGGCCGAAGCGGTGCTCACCGCCGCGGATCGGGTCGCACGGGGTGTGCCTCCCCTAACGGAGGAGAGCGAATCGGCGGAAGCTGCTGCGTGGAATACACCCACGGGCAAGAACTGGTTCAAGGAAGCCGAGCTACTGCTGGCCCGCCGCGAGCAGGAAGCTGCTGAGGAACGTACCATCGGCATTCCCAAGCACGTGCGAGCCTCGGTGTTTGTGGACCTGGCCACCGATGCAAAAACCGTGCTGGCAGAATTGCGTCGTCCCATCCCGCGCCGTCCCGGCACCGCCGCTCGCCGTGGCACAGCCTTCCACGCATGGCTGGAGGAGTACTTTGACTCCACCGGAATGCTGGAACTTGGCGAGTACATGGAAGCCGCGGATGCCTATATCGATGATGCTCTTGATCTGGAGGACATGAAGAACTCCTTCCTGGAGTCCGAATGGGCCGATCGACAGCCAGCCTACGTGGAGGCTGCCATCGAAACGCGTATCGGTCCGGTGTCGGTGCGCGGGCGCATCGACGCAATCTTCCAAGAGGCCGACGGCGCGTGGTTGTTGGTGGATTGGAAAACCGGGCGGGTGCCTCGAGGCGAAGAACTACGCATCAAGGCGCTGCAGCTAGCGGTGTACCGGTTGGGTTGGGCACGATTGCGCGGAATCGAGGTTTCGCAGGTGCGTGCGGCGTTCTACTACGTGGGTTCGGGCATCACCATTAGGCCGCATGATCTGGCAGAGGAAGCCGAGCTTGAGGCCCTGATCACCGAGTCCATGGCGGAATTGCAGCAAGCACCACGCAGCGACTCTTAGGGCAAAGCAGCGAAGAGGCGCCAGCCCTTAATGGTTGGCGCCTCTTCACAGATTGAGCAGGTAGCCTCGGCTACTTCGGATCCAATTTCTGAATGGGGATCGCGTTGGTTTCGGGCTCGATGACCTTGGAACCCGCCGTATCCTTTTCCTTTTTCGAGGAGTCGGAGTCGGCCTTCACCATGGGGCGCGGCTCGTTGGACGGCTTGGCCGGCGCTGAAACGGGCTGCGGCGGCGTTGACGGCTTAGCCGGCTTTGACGGGATGGCCTGCACCGGAACCGGAACGATTCTCATGGCCGAGGTGGCCGGTTCGAGAGACGAAACCTCTCCGTCGTTCGCATCCGATTCATCTTCGTCAACATCGGTCGCTTCGTCAGTATCCGCTACTCCCACGTTCTTAATTGCGGAGACCGGGACGGGCTGCTCGTCCTCTTCGTTGCCAGCACGCTGGGCACGCGGTGGTTCAACGACAGAAATGGGTTGCCCGCCGTATTCGGCGATGTCGGAATCTAGTTCCTCGAGCATCAGTTTCGCCTCGGCAATGCGTTGCGCGTCGCCGCCAGCGATGGCCTTAACCAGCCACTGCGCCAGTGCAAATTCGGCGGCCAAGGAGGCGCGGCGCATGATGTGCGGATCGGCACGGTCACCGCGCACCGAAATGTAGCTTTCGAATGTTGCATCGGCGAAGGATTGCTCGTGCACGGCCGCCAACCAGGCAAAGTCATCGGCGGGGTCGCCGACCTGAAGATCGGTCCAGCCATTCACCGCAACCACCTTGGCATCTTGCACCAGGAGTTGATCTTCGTGCAGGTCGCCGTGGATGACCGTGGCATTAAAGCGCCACAGGGCCACATCCTCTAGCGCATGTTCCCAACGTCGCAGCAGGCGGGAGGGAATCATTCCGGTGGTTGCCGCCGCATCTAGTTCATTGAGCCGGCGTTGGCGTACCTGTTCGGCGGTGTACGCGGGTAGGTCCGCACGATCGATCGCCGAATCTGGCATCGAGTGGATGGCGGCCATCACGATACCTAGGTCACGGGCGCAGCGTGAGCCGAGGGAGACCAGGTCTTCAAGAGAGTACTGCCGACCGGGCAGGTAGTTATAAACGAAGGTGCGCAGCGGGCCCTGCCGCACGGTACCGGCGACAGAGGGTAACTGGAACGGGAGCGAGGCACGGATGCCAGCAGAAAAGGCACGCAGCGCCGCCAGCTCAGATTCAAGGCGCATGCTGGCTTCTTCGTGGCGCGGGGAGCGCACCCGCCAGCGGTTCTTAGCGGCGTCAACAATGAGCACTGAGTCGAAGTCGTTGCCGTCGTCCGGCAGCGTGGCCACGCCCGTGGGGGCCAAGCCGGGTACCGCGGCGGTGGCGATGGCAGCGAGTTCCATGGGAGAGCGTTTCACATCATCCACCGTAGACCGAGTCAGCCGGGCCGTCGCTCTCGAGCGGCGGCGAGTCGTGGCTTTCGCTAGTAAATCGCTCACGAGTGAGGCACGTACACGCCAAAGGAAGTACTGGAAGCGAGAACTGATTTATGCGCCGATAGCCACAACGCGGACCCGGGAGTAGGTGTTGGGGCCCCAAGCTCAGTACGGTTGATTCCATGAGTGATTCCGTGCTGCAACCAGTGACCAGCTTCCCGGCTCTCGGCGCCTTGCCCCTAGCCCGCGCCACCAGCGACAGGCGTTGCGAAAGCCGTGCCCAAGAAGACTGGCTCGATTCGCTGCGTGCCGCCGAAAGAACTCGCTACCTCGTGATGATTGGTGGCCGCGCCCGGGTACTTGACGGTGAACTGGTGCTGATGCCCGCAGCGGATCTGCCCGAAGGTGGTACAGAGATTTATCTGGGGTTTGATGGCTCAACCGAGATCGTCTTACACAGTTTCGAGCAGACCCCCGCTGCATGGGCGGCACCTGGGAGTGCCGATGAACTGCACCCGGGTCAATGGCTGGGCCTGCGCGATGTAGCAGCCGGGTTAGGTGCTCGAGATGCCGGCCTATTTGTTGAGGCAGTAGCCATTGCCAACTGGAATCATGCAACAAACTTCTGCGCGGGATGCGGTGGCCCACTGACGCTTCGTGCCTCCGGATGGGTCAAATTCTGCGCGGCGGAGGGGCGAGAGCACTTCCCACGCACCGATCCTGCCATCATCGTTGCCATCACCGACGATGCCGACCGCCTGCTTTTGGGTGCCAACAAGGCGTGGGGCGGGACTCGATTCTCCACCCTTGCCGGATTTGTTGACCCGGGGGAGTCCCTGGAGGCGGCGGTCATCCGCGAAGTCGCCGAAGAATCCGGTGTTATCGTGAAAAACCCGCGCTACATGGGATCCCAACCGTGGCCGTTCCCGCGTTCACTGATGCTCGGATTCACCGCGATCGCCACCGGTACCGAGTTGTTCCCCGATGGGGAGGAAATCATCGACCTGCGCTGGTTCACACGTGAGGAATTAGCCGATGCCGTTCGCACCGGGGAGATTGGTGTGCCAGCCGGTGTCTCCATCGCCAGCGCACTGATCGAAAATTGGTTTGGTGGCGTATTGCCCCAGCCCGAACACTTGGAAAACTAGGACATGACCGAAGAGACGGGAACCGGCAGTATCGAGGAGCGCATCCTCGGCGGACTGGACGAAGAACAACGACAAGTCGCCACGACGCTGCAGGGACCGCTCTGTGTTCTCGCCGGAGCTGGAACCGGCAAGACCCGGGCCATTACTCACCGCATTGCCTATGGTGTGCACACCGGCGTTTACAAGCCGAGCTCACTCTTAGCGGTAACCTTCACCGCCCGGGCCGCCGCCGAGATGCGCTCACGACTACGTGATCTTGGTGCTGGTGCGGTGCAGACCCGGACCTTCCATGCGGCAGCCCTGCGCCAGCTGCAGTACTTCTGGCCACAGGCCATTGGCGGTCAACTGCCGAACATCGTTGACTACAAGGCGCCGCTAATCACCGAGGCCGCACGTCGACTGCGCACCACCGCTGACCGTGCCACGGTGCGTGACTTGGCCAGCGAGATCGAATGGGCAAAGGTCTCGATGCTCACGCCAGAATCTTATGTAGCAGCAGCGGCGGACCGCGGGCAGCCCGGGGGACTGGATCCGATCACCGTCTCTCGGATCTTCCAGTCCTACGAAGATGTGAAAACCGATCGGCAGCTCATCGACTTTGAGGACGTACTGCTGCTCACGGTGGCCATTTTGGAGGATGACCCCCGCGTTGCCGCTTCGGTACGCGACCAATACCGTCACTTCGTTGTTGACGAGTATCAGGACGTTTCCCCGCTGCAGCAACGTCTACTGGACTTGTGGCTGGGCGGGCGCGATGAACTTTGTGTCGTGGGCGACGCCTCGCAGACCATTTATTCCTTCACCGGTGCCACCCCGCGCCACCTTCTGGACTTCACGGATAGGTATGAACACGCACCGGTCGTCAAGCTGGTGCGCGATTATCGCTCCACTCCGCAGGTGGTGCACCTGGCCAACCGTGTCTTGGCTGCCCGTCAGCCGGAGGCCGGGGTTCCTGACCGCGACATCCACTGGCCCACGCCGCTAGAACTTGTTGCCCAGCGTGAGAACGGGCCCGACCCCAGTTTCCTTGAGGCCAAGGACGACGAGGCCGAGGCAGCAGAAATCGCTGCCCGGATCAAGAAGCTCATTTCCGAGGGCACCCCGGCGGCGGAGATCGCCATCCTGTACCGCACCAATGGCCAATCCGCTGCCTATGAGCAAGCACTGGCTTCCGCCGGAGTTGGATACCTACTGCGTGGTGGGGAACGATTCTTCGCCCGCCGCGAGGTGCGCGATGCGATGCTGCAATTGCGCTCAGCGGCACGAAACACCACCACCGAGCCCGGAGTCGAGTCCGTCCCACAGCTCACTCGCGACATCTTGGTCTCCCTTGGCTACAGTGCAACCGCTCCGGCAGCCTCGGGTGCCGTTCGGGAAAAATGGGAGTCTCTCTCCGCACTGGTTGCGCTCGCCGACGAAATGGCAGTTTCTCGAGCCGGTTCGGAGATCCCTTTTACGTTGAATCTTTTTGTTGCTGAACTGGAGGAACGTTCAGCTAGCCAGCACGCGCCAACCCTGCAGGGCGTCACTCTGGCTTCGCTGCACGCGGCCAAGGGCTTGGAATGGGATGCGGTGTTCTTGGTGGGCCTCTCCGAAGGTCTGATGCCCATCTCCTTCGCAGATGATCAGGCAGGTTACGACGAGGAACGTCGACTGCTTTATGTGGGTATCACCCGCGCCCGTAAATACCTGGGACTCTCGTGGTCGTTGGCTCGCACCCCTGGCGGTCGAGCCAATCGACGGCCCTCCCGTTTCTTGGACGGTCTGCGTCCCTCCGGATCGTCACGTACCGCGACTCCAGCGCGCAGTACCAAGCGCAGGGCCGCAGCCACGCCGCCGCTGTGTCGGGTCTGTGGAACGTTGCTCTCGAGCGCCTCGGAGCGAAAGCTGGGACGTTGTGGTGGCTGCCCGGCGGGTTATGACGAGGCAGTGTTCGAATCTCTGCGCGCTTGGCGCCTGCAGGTCTCCCAAGCGAATTCACTTCCGGCCTTCGTGATCTTCACCGATGCCACGTTGATGGCCATCGCTGAGAATAACCCCAGCAACGTTTCGGCACTGGGGCAGATCTCCGGGGTGGGCAAGAGCAAGCTGGAGCGTTATGGCGACGCGGTACTGGCGATCCTTGCAGGGGATTCAGCGAAGTAGAGACGTCTCGTGCTCGGCT
This sequence comes from Paeniglutamicibacter terrestris, assembly GCF_012271785.1. Classification (GTDB taxonomy): domain Bacteria; phylum Actinomycetota; class Actinomycetes; order Actinomycetales; family Micrococcaceae; genus Paeniglutamicibacter; species Paeniglutamicibacter terrestris. The sequence continues at coordinate 246,943 of NZ_JAAWVT010000002.1, forward strand.
CATATGTCTAAGAACTGGCATCGGCTGTCCGAGCGTTGCCCGCACGGATCTGTGAGGGACTTCGGCTTCTTGAGCCGCTGGTGCACCAGATGGCGCAAGAATCGTCAGGGCATCGCGTTCTCGAACACTCTGAAAACGGCGGGCCCGGCCGCAGCAGGAGCCTTCATCACTTTCACACACAACGGCGGAACGGGTCTTTACTACGCCTCAACCAACACGTTCTGTGTCGAATCAACGTTCAACGAATTCCATGGCGATGTCAGCTTAGAGAACGGATCGTTACCGTGGAGCCTCAACGGCCGCAACGACACGGAACGCTTCCATATCGGGGACCCGCGAGTCCGGCTGGAAGTGGGCGGAACGTACGAGTTGAATCCGTACCCTCAAATTTGAAGCACCGGCATTGGCAAGACCCCGAACGGGTCCGTTTTATCTAGCCGGGCACTGCTCTGGCTATCACAACGCGGGATACCGCCAAAGTGGCGTCCCGCGTTGCACGCCCCCCGCAAGCCACTGGCACAGCACAAGTTCAACGCACCCCGATGTATTCGAACCAGTGTCTCGGCACCCACCATTCGCTACTCCGTCACGGGAGGCAGACTAGGGCGCTCCGACGACCACGCGCGGGGGTGCTGGAACGATGCCTCCCTAAGCTTTTGCAACCATTGTCCTAGGCGGCACGACCATCCAGACAAGTGCAGTGAGGACGCTGCTTCGCCGGGGTACTTGACCCGCCTCCGGTGGATAAATCCCACGTGATCATCGAATCCACAGTTGTCGGGACGTTGATGCGATCGATCAACATCAGCACTTGCATGGCGGTGATACCCGCCGCCACGGCCGCTAGTGACGCTTCGGGCCGCAGGAGCTGGTATTCGTTCTCGTCGGCGTGGCTGTCCAGCATGCGCACAGTGGGGTCACATTGCTCCCACACACAGGGCGCACACATGCTCATGCCGTCGATGGACATTGGACCGATGCGCACGCCCGCATCGGTGAAGAGCACCGGGAGCATTGCCTCATCCTGTGCCAGTGAATGCACTGGCGGCAGTGCTCCTTCGCCGATCACTACCGAGATGTCCAGCGGCGACGCGCCAGGGCTCCTGACTGCGGATTCGGCAACCGCCAAATGCGGGTAGAGCGGTTGCAATGATCGTGCCGTGGCCCGGGCTCGCTGGGTTCCCACCGCGGTGATGCCGGCGGTGGCGGCTCCTAAATCCTGCGCGTCGAAATCTTCCGAATCCGAGAGCATCAGTCCTCCCACCCCGGCCGCGGCGAGAATGTGTGCCAAGAGTTGTCCGGTGCGTCCACATCCATAGAGCGCGACTCTGGACTCGCTCCGAGCCTTCAGTGCGCGTGTCGCATCCAGCCGGTAAGCGGAGCTCCATTGCAGAACATCAGGCATCATTCGTGCCCCGAGACCTTTGCCCAGCGCGGCCTCCACGTCTTTGCCTGAATGTGGCACCGACGGCACAAGGACCGGAGCGAGAATGCCCAAGATCTCGCTGCGCCTACTCTTTTTCAGGACATCACCGGCAATGGGCGCGGAGGCGCTCGGTGGTGCGCCCGTGGCCAGGGAGAGCACAAAACGCCGTTCGGCAGCGCTCAGTCCAGTTATCCACCGGGCACGCTGGCCCGTTCCAATCTGGATGGTGCCCTCAACTAAGCTGAGAACCTGCACTCCCGGGTTGATCCTCATGATGGTGCCCCTTCGAAGAGTTAGGCACCACATCTCATCATTTCTCTGGCGCCTTGAGTCCCACCAGATTGGCACCGGAATGACGCGGAGCGGCGGGTATCCACACCCTGGAGCGGGAAAGTGGACTGGGGGAGTACCGCGAGGTGCGGTAGAAGAAATGGAACGGGGCGGAAGGAAACTGAGATGAGCACCCAATCAACTACGAGCGAATACGTTGATAGCAACGGCACCGCGATTCGTGTGGTGCGCTCGGCGAGGCGTAAAAAGACTATTTCCGGGGCATGGAAGCAGAACACGATGGTCGTCTCGGTGCCGGTCGGCCTCGGCGAGCAGGCCGAACGATTGCTGGTAGCTGACATGGTTAAAAAGGTCATGCGCAAGGTCGTTGCCGGACACTCGATTGATCCAGATGCGCAGCTGCTAAAACGGGCTCGAGCCATGGACGCGGAACTATTTGGATCCCAAGCCTCTCCCGCGGGCGTTCGGTGGGTATCAAATCAAAACAGTCGCTGGGGATCAGCAAGCCTGCACACCCGCCAGATCAGACTGTCGGATAAATTGCGCCCACTGCCCCAATGGGTGCAGGACTACGTGTTGGCCCACGAACTAGCCCACTTAGTTGAGCCCCGCGATGGTCATGGTGCACGCTTCAAGGCGGTTCTGGCACGTTACCCGCGGGTGCACGACGCCACCATTTTCCTCTCGGGAGTCAGCCACGGATACCGTGCCGCCGAGCGAGCCACGCCGAATACTCAACCGGAGATTCCGGCACCAAGCGGGGATACGGACTTTGATGACTTTGACGATGAAGACTTCGACGACGGCGATCTCGGAAGCATTGGGAGCCGCGTTCTCGCCTAGGTGAGGCATGCATATCGTTGGCTGACCCATACTGGGCAGAAAAAAGCTGTGGGTGTGTCGACAGATTCCGACACACCCACAGCATTTTACGACGTGAGGTTATTTGGCCTCAGGGTTCTCCTGCTCCGGGTTTTCATCCGAATCCGAATCCGAATCCGAATCCGAATCGGTGCCCGGGTTCTCGGCATCGCTGGAGTCCTCCGTCTCAAAACCACCACTGAGCAATTTGCTCAGCGCGGCATCAATGTCATCCATGCTGGCCTCGGCCAACTGACGTCGGGTGGTGAAGCCGGCGGGGTCTTGGAGATCTTCTTCGGTCGGCATCAAATCCGGGTGCTCCCAAATGGCGTCGCGGCCTTCGAGCCCGCGCTCTTCGAACAGATGAGCCCATAAGGCTGCGGCCTCACGCAGTCGGCGTGGACGTAGTTCCAAGCCAACCAAGGAAGCAAAAGCGTTCTCAGCGGGGCCGCCAGCTGCCCGGCGCCGACGGATGGTCTCGCGTAGCCCTCCGGCACTCGGAAGATTCACGGCCGCGGCGGCCACGACCTCATCGACCCAACCCTCAATCAGTGCCAAGACCAACTCGAGTTTGGCCAGTGCGCTTTCCTGGGCTGCGGTGCGCTTGGGCATAAACAGCCCTTCGCCCATCAGCGACTGGAACGACTCGGGGTTAGACGGATCGATGTCGCGCACGGCTTCCTCAACACGTGACATATCAATGTGAATGCCGCGCGCATAGGACTCCACCGCCGAGATGACCGTGGAACGCAGCCACGGCACCCGGTTGAAGAGGCGTACGTGTGCGCACTCGCGCAACGCGGCAAAGAGCAGCACTTCCTGCTCGGGGACGCCTAGTCCGTCTCCGAAAGCGGCAAGGTTGGTTGGTACCAGTGCCGGGGTCGACCCGGCCAGCGGTAGGCCGATGTCGGTGGCACCGAGAACGTCCTTGGCCAACCCACCAACGGCCGTACCCAGCTGCATACCGAACATGGTGCCGCCCATTGACTGCAGCATTCCCTGCGCGCCACCCATCATGGGTCGCATCTGTTCGGGGATCTGCTCGCTCAGGGCACTGGTGATGGCCTTGCCGACGCTCACGGCAACTGGTTCGGTGAGAGACTTCCACACCGGCATGGTCTTTTCGACCCATTCGGCACGGGAGAAGGAGCGACATTCGCTGCCATCTGCCTCAAACACGGTGGCCGAGTCCAGCCACATCTCGGCAAGTCGAGCGGCGCTGACCACGGCGGCGGCGCGGCTTGCGGTGATCGAGGGGTCATCGCCGGCAATGGCCTGACGGGCAGCATCGGTGGCCATCTTCCAATTCACCGGGCCGCCATCACCCTGGGACATGGCGGCCATCATGGCCTTAGCCTGCTGCATCATCTGCGCCATGGCCTCGGGATTGTTGTTCAAGCCCATGGCTTCGCTCAACCCCTCGGGAAGGTTCTTGGGGTCAAATCCGCCGGCACCGCCAAAGAGCGAGCCAAACATCTCGGAGAACGGATCCTTCGCATTCTCATCGTCGTTGTTGGAGTCGTCGGGTCGGTTTGATGGGGGATTCTCAGCCATGGTTCAACGGTACCCCTGGCACAAAGGATCGGCCCATGATCTGCCCAGACAGTTCGCTGTGGGCACATCGGAAAATGCTGTGAACCCTTGGCTCCCTCCCGTGCCCAGCAGCGCTGCATCCTTGCGGGCTTGTAGGCTTGAACCTGCCGTGGCTCACCCCGATCAATTATCGGGGTGCCGCGTGCCCGAATGACAAGGAAAGAGGGCCTCGTGCCAGCAGCGCATGATTCATCGCACCCGGAACAGGGTCCGGCCGCCAATGGCATTTTGGGAACCGACCCGAGCCGCCACGGCGCAGACCGTTCAAGGCTTTGGGGCCGGCGGCCGGCGGGGGACAGTGGTGAATCCCGCCTCTACCGGCACCGCGCATTAGCGGGTTGGACGGCGCTGGCCATCATTGCTGCAGCGGCGGTGCTTCCAACCCACTTTGTTGTGGAGTCAGCTGGCCCGGCGATGAATACCATCGGTTCGGTGAAGGATACGAAGCTGCTTCAGATCAGCGGGACCAAGACGTATCCCACCTCCGGAGCTCTGGATATGACCACCGTGTATGTCCAGGGTGGCGGACAGCAGCGCTTGCCATTCTTCAACGTGCTGTGGGGTTGGATCGATCCGAAGCAAGATGTGGTGCCGGAAGAAATTGTGCTGCCTCGTGGGACCACGACGACCCAGCAAAGCGAGCAGAACACCGTAATGATGGATGACTCGCAACAGCTTTCCACCGCGGCGGCGCTCAACGAGCTCAAGATCGATTTCACTTCGCACCTGAGCGTGGTTGGCTTTGCCACCCAGCAGAACTCCGACGTGCTGAAAATTTCCGACCGTTTACAGAGCCTCAACGGGAAACCGATCACCGATTTAGCGACGCTAAAAAAACAGCTTGAAGCTGCGGGCGATAAGCCCAGCACGATGGGCATCGTGCGTGATGGCAAAGCCCTAACCGTTAAGACCGCAACCACCGAGACGCCCGAGGGCCAGCGGCAATTGGGCATCATGCTTTCCAGCGGATTCGAATTCCCTGTTGACGTCACTTTCGGTTTGGAGAATGTTGGTGGTCCGAGCGCCGGAATGATGTTTGCCCTCGCGATCGTTGACCAGCTGACCGCCGGCGAGATGACCGGGGGCAAACACTTTGCCGGCACCGGGGCGATCACTGCCGATGGCGAGGTTGAACCCATCGGTGGCATCGCGCAAAAGCTGGTTGGTGCCAGAGACAACGGAGCGCAGTACTTCTTGGCCCCGGCCGATAATTGCGCCGACCTTACGGGGCGTGTCCCGGATGGCTTAACTGTCATCAAGGTCGCGACCCTCGCCGAGGCCAGGGCAGCGGTTGAGGGAATTGGTTCGGGTCAAGACCCCGCCTCGTTCCCCGGTTGTGGCTAGGTAGTACTCGCAAAAGTGGGCTTCGGTTCTCTTCGTGCGGCGCGGTGAAGGCGCGGGGTGATCACAATCGGCTTACATTTCTCCGACATCCCGGTATCCGGTTGTTGTACCACGGGGCATCCAAGGCAGAATGGAGCGTTAAGACACATTTTTTGATGTGTCATCCATTCACCCTTCGCTTCAACCGTGAGGTAAAAATTGAGTTTTGGCACTGGCAGTCCCTTTGAGGGTCCCCCGAGGGGTCCCGAAGGACGTCCCGACCCGCAGCCGAATCGGCGGCGTTCGTCGCCGCTGATGCCCACGATCATCGTGATCGGCGTCCTTGTCGCCGCGTTCGTCTTCGTCTCGAGCATTTACGCTGACGTGCTGTGGTTCACCCAGCTCGGCTTTGAGCGCGTGTTCTGGACCGAGTACCTATCCAAGGCCGCCATCTTCGTGGTCGCTTTCTTGATCATGGGCTTCGCCGTCTGGATTTCGCTGCGGCTGGCCTATCGCTCACGTCCCGTGTACGCTCCGGACGGTCAGCGCCAAGACGCCATGTCCAAGTACCAATCCCAGCTTGAGCCGATGCGTCGTCTGCTGATGATCGGTGTGCCGGTCGTGGTGGGCATCTTCGCCGCCTCGGCCGTGACCTCACAGTGGAAAGAGGTGCTGCTGTTCTTCAACCAGGTTGATTTTAACGAGGTTGACCCGCAGTTCGGCATGGACCTGTCCTTCTACATGTTCTCGCTTCCCTTCATCGGGCTTTTGTCCGGCTACCTGATCTCCGTGGTGCTTATTGCCGGTATCGCGGGCCTGCTCACCCACTACCTTTATGGCGGCATTCGTATTGAGGAACGCGGTGGGGTTGTTATTGGCAAACCTGCCCGTATTCACATCGCCGTCGTGGCGGTAGCCTTCCTGTTGCTTCAGGCAGTGAATTTCTGGGTTGACCGCTACTCGACGCTGCTCGCCCAGGACGGCCGAGTTGCCGGCGCGCTGTACACCGACGTGCACGCAGTGATCCCCACCAAGACCATTCTGGCCATCGCCGCGGTTTTGGTTGCCGTGACGTTCATCGTTGCTGCGATCATCGGGCGCTGGCGCCTTCCGATCATCGGTACCGCCATGCTGCTGGTCACCGTCATCGTTGCCGGTGGTATCTACCCGTTCATCGTCCAGCAGTACCAGGTCATTCCCTCGGAAAAAACACTGGAACGCGAGTTCATCCAAAAGAACATCGACATGACGCGCCAGGCCTACGGGCTGGATGCGGTTGAGGAGACACCCTACGACGTTCAGCTGAACCCGCAGAAGAACGCCCTCGCCAAGGACAGCGCGACCACCACAAACATCCGACTGCTTGACCCGAACCTGGTCTCAGCGGCGTTTGATCAGCTCCAGCAGTTCCGCACCTATTACAAATTCACTACCACGTTGAACGTTGACCGCTACGAGATTGACGGAAAAGTCGAAGACACGGTCATCGGTGTCCGTGAACTGAACGTGGATCAGACCGATACCTGGGTCAACCAGCACATCACCTACACCCACGGTTACGGTGTGGTTGCTGCCTTCGGTAACCGTGTGGCAGCCGGTGGACGTCCCGACTTCATGCTCAGTGGTATCCCTACTAATGGCGTGCTGGGCAACGACGATACCTACGAACCACGCATTTACTTCGGTGAAACGTCCCCTTCCTACTCGATTGTTGGTGGTCCAGAGGGTTGGGCGCCGCGTGAACTTGACCGTCCGGCTTCCGGTTCGGGCAGCCAAGATACGCGTAATACCTTCGAAGGCGACGGCGGCCCCTCAGTGGGCAACTTCTTCAACCGGTTGGTCTACTCGCTGAAGTTCGCCTCTACGGACCTGTTGCTTTCCGACGCCATCAACGAGGAATCGCAGATTCTTTACGATCGCAGCCCGAAGGAACGCGTCGAAAAGGTCGCCCCGTACCTGACCGTCGATTCAAACACCTACCCGGCGATTGTTGATGGCCGCGTGCAGTGGATCGTCGATGCCTACACCACCTCGGATAACTACCCTTATTCCAAGCAACAGGCACTTGCTTCGGCAGTCACCGACTCGCTGACCGGCGGCACTCGTGCCGTCGCTCAGACTGGCCAGATCAACTACATCCGCAACTCGGTCAAGGCAACCGTTGACGCCTACGACGGATCGGTCACCCTGTACGCCTGGGAGCCGGAAGAGCCAATGTTGAAAGCCTGGCAGAAGGTCTTCCCGACCAACATCAAGTCCTACAAGGACATGTCCGCCGAGCTGATGAGTCACGTGCGATACCCGGAAGACCTGTTCAAGGTTCAGCGTGAGCTACTCTCCACGTACCACGTGACAGATCCCGAGGGCTACTACGACGCCAACGATGCTTGGTCCGTTCCCTCGGACCCGACCCAGTCCAACGCGAGCGTCAAGCAGCCACCGTACTACCTCTCACTGAAGATGCCGAAGCAAGAGAAGGAAGCCTTCTCGCTGACCAGTACGTTCATTCCGCAGACAGCCTCCGGCGGTCAGCAGCGTAACGTGCTCTTCGGCTTCCTGTCTGCGGAAGCCGACGCCGGCTCCGAGGCGGGAGTGAAGGCCGAGGGCTATGGCAAGCTGCGGCTGCTGGCGATCCCGCGTGAGCTCTCTGTCCCCGGCCCCGGCCAGGCACAGCAGAACTTCGACTCCAACGCTACGGTTTCCCAAGCGTTGAACCTGCTGCGTCAGGGTGCCTCGGAGGTCAAGAACGGCAACCTGCTCTCGCTGCCCGTTGGTGGCGGTATCCTCTACGTCCAGCCCGTCTACGTGCAGTCCTCGGGCCAGACCTCCTACCCGACGCTGCGCAAGGTCCTTGTGGCCTTCGGCGACAAGGTCGGCTTCGCCGATACCCTAGCCGAGGCACTTGACCAGGTGTTCCAGGGAACCTCCGGCGCGGTGACCAGTGAAACCGAATCGGGTGGCACCGGGACTCCCGAGCCAGGGGCTCCGGAGGTCGACCTGACCGTGGAGCAGCAGCTGAGCGACGCCTTGGGTGATGCGAATGCGGCTATCAAGGCTGGCCAAGAGGCATTGGCGAAGAATGACTTCGCTGCCTATGGCGCCGAGCAGACGAAGCTGCAGGAAGCTCTCGATCGCGCAACTGAAGCTCAGGATGCGCTCACTGGTCCTGCTGAACCAACTGATGCCCCAGCATCTTCGGCGCCGGCCAGCGAAACACCGGCTCCGTAAAGAGCTGGAATCCTCGGGCTATTGGGGGAGTGGGGGAGTCGCCTGCACTACGTGTGATCAGGGCGACACCCCCAGGATTTGCTTACTGCTCACCTTATCGGCGATGATTGATATATCGCCGCGGGGTGGAGCAGTTCGGTAGCTCGCCGGGCTCATAACCCGGAGGTCACAGGTTCAAATCCTGTCCCCGCCACGAATGAAGGACCCTGACCAGGGAAACTTGGCCAGGGTCCTTCCCTTTTGCCCAAAAGTCATGTTGCTGGGGTCCAAGGCCGGCTTGCGGCCCTTAGTCATGTTGCGGCTCATGGCAATGTTCTTGTCATCAGGCAATTGTTTTGCCGATGCCATCTCGTGTTGCACAAACGATGTCTTGGACCCGGGCACGCGCGTTGAAAAGGCAGGTTTTTGAGCGAAGTCTTGCTCGATTAGGTGAGACGTTCATGCGCTGGTAGTGTTGTGTTTACCGACGCGGGGTGGAGCAGTTCGGTAGCTCGCCGGGCTCATAACCCGGAGGTCACAGGTTCAAATCCTGTCCCCGCCACAAAGAAAATGATCCACTGCCCTGATTCAGGGCAGTGGATCATTTGCTTTAACCAGCACGTCGCCAGCTGAATTCCGGGGATCAGTCATGACTGTCAGAAAACGGGAAAAACCTTGCTTCGACATGTTGTTCGACCATCGCACGTCGTTGGCGTCATAGACTGGGAATCGTAAATGGTCAGCTCGACGAGTGTCGGGCATTGTCGAGTCCATGTGAGGTAAGCGCAACATGCCGGAGCAGTCAACGTCGAATAACGGTGTGCCAAAGAAGGGCACCGTCTCCGCCGAGAACAGCGGTGATAGGACTGCGTCCCCGCCCAAGCCCTCGACAATTGCTTCCGGAGCTAAGCCCGAGACGTCGAGCAAGACATCGCCGAAGCCGGGTGCGCCGCGGCCAGCAAGCCCAGCACCGCCGACCGATACCCAGAACGCGACCAAGTCCACTTCGTCGGATGAGCCGAACAAACCCGGCCGATTCGTAGCAAGCCCTCCAGTGGTGAATCCTGCGGTAACCAACAACGCGAAATCAACGCCGGTGCCCACAGCCGCTGACTCCAAGGCAGCGGAAGCGATATCCGCAAAACCTGCGGTCGCCGGTAAACCAGCGGACACTGCTAAGCCCGAGCCGATCGTTAAGGCCACTCCCAAGCCCCGACCTTCCTCGCCTACAACGGGTCGTTCCTCTCAACCTGTTACGTCAACACCAGCGTCCGTGGCTGAACAAGCGGCAAGCGCCCCAAAGCAAAGCCCCACGGCCAAGCAGGGACAGGTCGTCCAGGGCGAAAAAATTAGAACGTCTCCTTCGGCTGCAAACGGCAAGACCCAGGCAAAAAGCGCGACCACCACTGGCCCCAAAGCAACAAAAAGTGCACCGGTAGTCGCGAGCAAGACAACTACTCCGGGCAAAGCGGTTCCAGCTGTGGGCAGTGCGCCAACCGCGATAGCTAGCAACAAGCCCGTTTCAAATGTGGGCTCCGCGCCAACGGCAGCGGGCGAGAACACAGTGGTTCCCAAAGCGGGCTCCGGGCCATCCTCAACAGCCAACAGAAAACCCGTTCCGACGCGAGATAGTGGTGCGGATAGTTCCGCAAAAGAGGGAAGCAGTGCTCCTACTCACGCTGGGAACGTGACCTCTGGAACCTCCGGTACCCCCACAAGCGATGGCTCTGTTCCGGTGAAGCCAACGGCGCAGAAACTGGGCACTGAGGCCAATGACGTCGCCGATTCGACTTCCAAGTCTCCTGCAACTGATGACGCCGACGTTGTGAGCGCACCTACCGCAGCGAAATCATCGCCGGCTCAGCGTCGTGAACCAGCAGCCGAACCGGCGGAATCGTCATCAGCTACGGCGGCTGACTCCGTTACACCTCCGAAACAGCACAATCCGACGGACAACAAAGCGCACAGTGCGTCTGAGCAGGCACCTGCAGCGGCTGGGGCAACCGAAGCGGCCACGACGCTGAATGCTGCCAACGCACCAGAGGGAACGAAGGGGAGCGGCGTCGTAGCAGCACTAACGACCGTCGGCTTCATCCTTGAAGTAGCACTCTTGGGTGCCTTCGGCATCTGGGGATTGCAGACGCTGAACTTTAGCCCTGTGCTGTCGGTACTCATCAGCGTCGTTCCGGTACTGATTTTCTGGATTATGTTCTTGTCACCCAAGGCTCCATTACGTTTTGCGCAGCCGTACCATGCCGTTGTGTCTCACCTCTTATTCGCGGCTGGTGCCGTCCTCCTTGCGGTAGCCGGGCAGCCGGTGCTGGCCATAGCCATGGGCGTGCTCACCGCAATCAGTCTCGCGCTGACCGTCGCTGCGCGGGACCGCCGGCCCGCGCCCAGCAAGACCTCGGGTCGGCGCGCCGCCCGTTAGTTCGCTGCGGTGCGGCAGCGAACAGCTGCAACAATGCTCGGCACGGAGTCTTTCGCAACCGCTTAGGGAAGTAGTCTCCCGAGCAGAATTCCCGCTAGTCCCGCGCAGAGTCCGGCGATAACCGTCGCTCCGAGGTAGCTCAGAGCCATGGCGCGTGCCCCGGAGCGCCACAGTGAGACCACGGCGAGCATAAATGTGCTCATGGTGCTTAACCCGCCACCCACGCCGAGGATCAGAGCCACAATGACCAGATCCGAGAGGCGCGAAAGTGAAAAAAGATCCAGCCCGACGTCGTGATTCAGGGCCCATGCGGCAGTAGCGCCCACTAAGAACGCCGCAGCGGTATTGGCCACAAGGATGCCGGCCGGGAAGATTTTTGCACCACGCCGCGGCTGCGCATGCTGCCTCGCGGAGATGGAAACATCAATGAGGTAGCGAATCAGTGCGCCGAGGGCACCCGCAAGGGCGATCAGCAGGAATCCTCCGGGCCACAAGAGACTCACGAGACCTCCCCACCGTTTTCGCTTCTCATCCCGGGTGCCGCAGCACCGGGGTCAGGCTGCGCCTCTACCGTGGGTCGCACCATGCGTTCGACTCCCGCCATGACCAGCCATGCCACAGCGGCGCATCCGCTCAGTGAGACCAGCAGCGCGCTCAGTGCCAATGGGAGCGGGGAACCCAGAACGAACAGGACAAGGGATGAGAAGGTGGTGTAGGCGCCCAGGAAGCCGGTGCCGATTCCCGCTCGTAACCAGGGCCGGCCGCGATGAGTCACCTGCCAGTAGCTAGTCAGGGCCGCCAGCGCAGCCGTTCCGCTGAGATTGACCACCAGTGTGGTGGTGGGGAATCCGCCACCTTCGGGGAAGACGAAGCCGAGTCCCACACGCAGCGCGGCGCCAAGGAATCCGCCGACCATCACGGCCAACAGATTACCGACGGTGATCCGTGCCGTGGCCTTGCCCCCTCCGGGGCTTGCCTGCGGCGGCTCTGTCTTCATCATGATGCGTGCCAGATGACCATCGTGGTCAAGTGGTTAGGTGTCGGTGGGTACGGCAAGCACCCACAACATCGTCGTGTCGATGATGCTCAGTTGTGGGTGGGGCAGCTCGATGGTGCTGCCGGGGGAGATCCCTAGATCGGTGCAGAGCCGAAGGAAGGCTGGGTCTTCATCGCTGATGCGCGAAATGATTGCTTGGCTGGGGGATCCCGCGGCATAAAATCTGTCCAGCCGCACGGCCGGTGGCATCACCATTGCGCCGTCTGGACCGGGGATTGGATCACCGTGGGGGTCAGCGGCCGGGTGGCCCAAGCGGGCGGCAAGGGCCTCAATAAACCGTGGGGAGACGGTGTGCTCCAGTTGTTCTGCCTCCTCATGCACCTCATCCCACCCATAGTCGAGCTCCTTGAGCAGGAAGGTCTCGATGAGCCGGTGCCGGCGCACCACCGAAAGTGCGGCCAGTCGGCCAGCCTCGGTGAAGGAGATGGCGCCATAGGGTGGGTGGATCAGCAGGTTTTTGCCCGCCAACTTGGAGACCATGGACGTAGCAGATGCCGGGGCAACACCCAGCTGGGCGGCGATGTTCCCGGTGGTGACCGGGTCATTTTCCCATTCGGTCAGCGCATGGAGCGCCTTAAGGTAGTTTTCTTCGCTGGCCGTCAGTGGTGCCGGGGACATTAGCGGCCGGCGTTCAAAATTTCCAGTGCCGCATCGTGCAGCAGGCCGTTACTGGCCACGGCATTTCCGCCATCGCAGCCCTCCACACCTTCGACCGAGGTGAAGCGGCCGCCGGCTTCGCGAATGATCGGAACCAGCGCGGCCATATCGTAGAGGTTCAGTTCGGGCTCGGCGGCCAGATCTATGGCACCTTCTGCCACCATGCAGTAGGACCAGAAGTCGCCGTAGGCGCGTGTGCGCCACAGTGAATCGGTGAGCTCCAGGAAGTTCTCCCGTTGCCCGCGTTCCTTCCAACCGCTCAGCGAGGAGTAGGACATCGAGGCATCGGATAATTTGCTCACCGAGGAGACTTGGAGCCGGTGGGCACTGGTCAGCGAGCGACCGGTAAACGCACCGAGGTCCTTGGCTGCCCACCAGCGGCGGTTCAGCGCCGGAGCGGAGACCAAACCCACCACGGGTTCTCCGTCGTCAATCAGGGCGATCAGCGTGGCCCACACCGGAACGCCACGCACAAAGTTTTTGGTGCCATCAATCGGGTCGATGACCCAGTGCCGGTTGGACTTGCCGGTAGTACCGAATTCTTCGCCGGTAATGGCATCACGAGGCCGCGCCCGGGAAATGTGTGACCTGATGGTTTCCTCCGCCGCCTTGTCCGCATCGGAGACCGGGGTCAAATCCGGCTTGGTCTCCACGACGAGGTCAACTGCCTTGAAACGCGAAAGCGTCAGGGAATCGACCGAGTCGGCAATGACATGGGCTAGGCGCAGGTCATCAAGGTAGGTCATCACGTCGGTGTTCATGTCTTTTAACCTATCCCACGTGGTGACGCGCGTGCTGCAAGAAACCGGTCAAAGGCCCCGGCATGACGCACAGCGGTGCCTAGTGTGCGGAATCACACGCACCATGACCGCACTCTGAGCGCATCTAGGGGCCCGCGACGCAACGATCTGCCCCACGCAGCGTGCTCGGGGCGAGCTAGATGGAGCCGAGTTCCTTGGTTTCAGTTTCTTCGTCCTGACCCAGGAGTCGACGGTAGGATTCCAGCCGGGCGATGCCCACCGTCCCGGCCTCGCCGGAGGCGACCCAAGCATCAAGGGCACATTTCGGCTCGGCGGCCTTATGCGTGCAACCGCGGGCACACCGATTGGCCACGGGTACCAAATCGGCAAACGCGTTCAGGATGTTTTCCGGGTCGACCAGGGCCAATCCGAAGGAGCGGATACCGGGGGTATCGATGATCCAACTGCCCGCCGGAGCGTCATCGATTCTTAGCGCCAGGGCCGAGGACGAGGTGTGCCGACCGCGACCCGTAACGGCGTTAACGTTGCCGGTGGCGCGCTGGGCACCGGTGAGCGCGTTGACCAGCGTGGACTTGCCGACACCGGAGTGACCGATAACCACCGAGACCTTCGAGGCCAGATGCTCACGCAGGGCTTCCACGGGAGTCCCTGCCAAGCGGGCGGAGAGTCCATCGGCACTGCGCGCATCGATGCCGGTCGCAGTTTCATCGGTGGTCCGCGAGACCACGATGTCGATGTCCAGGTGGCGGTAGTTCTCCAAGAAGGGCTCCGGGTCACGCACATCGGCCTTGGTGATGCACAGCAGCGGGCTGATACCCGCATCGAAGGCAGCAACGATCGCCCGGTCGATGAAACCGGTACGCGGTTCCGGGTTGGCGGCGGCCACCACGATCACCAGCTGATCGACGTTGGCCACCACCACGCGCTCCACCGGGTCGGTATCATCGGCGCTGCGGCGCAGCAAGGTGCTGCGGTTCTCGATGCGCACCAGGCGCGCGAGCGTGTCCGGATCTCCGGAAGTATCGCCCACCAGCGCCACAAAGTCCCCGGGCACCACCGGATTGCGGCGTAGCTCACGGGCACGGGCAGCAATCACAATCCGCTCCTGCGCGCTGTCCTCATCCAGGATCGCGCGGTAGCGGCCACGGTCAACGGTGATGATTCTCCCGATCAAGGCGTCCTCGTAGGCCGGGCGGTCCTTGGTGCGGGGGCGGGTGCCCTTTTTGTTGGGGCGGGCGCGGACGGTGAAGTCTTCCCAATCCTCGGTATTGCGTGCCATGTGCTTAGTGTGTGGCCTTTCCGCTGGTAGCCAGCGTCGTCCAAAGTTCGGGGAAATCGGGCATGGTCTTGGCGGTGGTTCCGATGTCAAGGACCTTGACCTCGGGTACCGCCAAGCCGATGATGGCTCCTGCGGTGGCCATCCGGTGATCAGCATAGGTACCGAACTCGCCTCCGTGCAGCGTGGCCGGCTCGATCAGCAGCCCGTCGTCCAGTTCGGTGACTTTCCCGCCGAGCTTGTTCAGCTCCGTGACCAGGGCAGCAAGTCTGTCGGTTTCGTGGCCACGCAGGTGTGCGATGCCGGTGAGTCGTGAGGGCTCGGTGGCCAGGGCGCAGATGGCGGCCAGCGTCGGGGCCAACTCGGAGGAATCGGCGTAGTTGATGCCGCTGATCTTCGCCGGTCCGGTGATTTCAAGAATCCCATCCTCGTGATGGGTGATTTGTGCCCCCATGCGCGTGAGGATGGTGCGCCATTGGTCCCCGACCTGCGTGGTGCGCACGGGCCAGTGTGGGATGCGGACGGTGCCAGCGGTGACCATGGCGGCGGCTAGGAAAGGTCCGGCATTGGAGAGGTCAGGTTCCATGGTGCGTTCAAAGGCTGTGATGCGCCCCGGCTCAATCTTCCAGCTGCGTTCGGTGGGTCGTGTGATCTCCACACCCAGTTCGCGCAGCGTGGCGACGGTCATCTCGATGTGATCGGGGCTGGCGATGGTGCCCGGCGCGGCAATGATCTCCACCCCGTGTTCGCTTCGGGCAGCAACCAGCATCAGGGCGCTGATGAATTGGGAGGACGCCGATGCATCCACAACGATCCGACCCCCGGCCAATGAGCCGGTCCCGGTGATGGTGGCCGGCAACAGGCCGGGCTCGCCATTCTCGTGCACGCTCACCCCCAGATCACTCAGGGCTGTGAGCACCGGGGCCATGGGGCGAAGCCGTGCGTGCGGATCACCATCAAAGGTGATGCTCCCGCGGACCAAGGCCGCCAGCGGCGGAACAAAGCGCATAACGGTTCCGGCCAGACCGCAGTCGATCTGCACCTGACCCAGTTCACGTTCAAGATCCAGCGGCGTGATACGAAGCTCAACGGTGCCATCGGCGGAGTTGATGGACTCGATCCCGGTGCCCAGGGCGCGCAGTGCGCCGATCATCAGATCGGAATCTCGTGAGGCCAGAGCGTTATAGATGCGTGATGGCCCATCGGCCAATGCGGCGAGCAACAGGTACCTGTTGGTCAAAGACTTGGACGCCGGAACGATGACGGTGCCGTTAACTGGGTACGCGGGGTGGGGTGCGTCCCATGCGGTGTCCACGATGTCTTTGGTGCTCAACGGCTGCCTCCGAATTTGGTTCTGTGTCGCGGTCTGAGCCGCGCGGTGGGGGATTCTCACATGGATGGTGGGGACGGCGCCGTTAGTTCACGACTATCGGCCGGTTTAACGTCGCCATCGATGTGGGCTCCGGCCCCAATTCTAGCCGTAGCGCGGTACCCGGCGTGGAATAGAGTCGGGCGCTTGCGTGTTATCCATGCATGGCGCAATTTTCGCAAGGATTTTCCGATCCGAGCGCGGCCATGAAGAGATCACACATTTGATGCCATGAGGCGGAGGACATATGGGAGTACTGACGGCTAATTCCCCGGCCCCGAGCGAAGCGTCGCTACGCGTAGACTTGGCGGTGATGACCGAGCATATGCAGGGCACCGACACCGTTCCGGTAGCCGACGAGACCGAAGCACAACGCCGCGAGCGCTTCGAGCGTGACGCGCTCCAATATGTTGACCAGCTCTATTCCGCTGCGATGCGCATGGCGCGGAACCCATCGGACGCAGAAGATCTGGTCCAGGAGGCCTATACCAAGGCGTATTCGGCGTTCCACCAGTACAAGCCGGGGACTAACCTCAAGGCTTGGCTGTACCGAATCCTGACCAACACCTACATCAACCTGTACCGCAAGCGGCAGCGTGAACCATTGCGCACCGGGACCGACACCATCGAGGACTGGCAGATGGCCAAGTCCGCCGAGCACACCCCCAGCGGGTTGCGTTCGGCCGAGGTGGAAGCGCTGGACCACCTGCCGGACTCCGACGTGAAAAACGCGTTGCAGTCCATTGCCGAAGAATTCAGGCTGGCGGTCTACTTCGTGGACGTGGAGGGCTTCCCGTACAAGGACGCCGCCGACATCCTCGGGGTGCCGATTGGCACGGTGATGTCGCGCTTGCACCGCGGAAGAAAACAACTGAGGGAATTGCTCGCCGATTACGCGCAGGAGCGCGGAATCAACACAGCATCTAAGACCAAAGGGGCACCCAAGCCCGGAGCGGAGAAGAAATAATGGGTGACTGCCAATCACTAGGGGACTGCGACGACAATCGCATCGTCCGCCTGTACGAATACCTTGATGGTGCGCTGTCGCTGAAGGACCTCTCCGACGTCAAGGAGCACCTGGAGCATTGTGCCGAATGCACCGAGGAATACGACCTTGAGTGCATCATTCGCTCGGTGGTGCGACGTAGCTGCCAGGAGATCGCTCCGGACACGCTGAAGTCAAAAATCATTTCGCGGATTTCCGAGATCCAGGTGGAAATCGGACACGCATAGGAACGAACCACTGTTCTATCGGACATGCTAAAAGGGCCGGATCCCCGACTCATCGCCTTGCGGCGGTGCGGGGGATCCGGCCCTTTTAGTGGCCAAGCCCTAAACTGCGTGGGCACGGTGTGTTACCGGTGCCTAACAATGCAGCGATTTAGGTGTTGGGACGCTTACCGTGGTTTGCTCCACCGGACTTACGGCCCCGACGCTTACGTGCGCGCTTGCTCATGTGAATCTCCTTCAATGTACTGACCCAAAAATTGGACTTTTACCAGTCTTTCACACACCAGACCCGATCCCCAAAGTCGAATCTGACCGGGCTGACTAGCTGGCGCCGGGCTCCTGCAAACCAAGCCAGGAGTACCAGCCGCGATGGAGGACCAGCCAAGCCATCAGCCCGTACCCGGCCTGCCCCGGAAGCCCACCGTTGACCGTGAGATCGTTACGCCACTGGGCATGATTCTGCAACGGGGTGAAGGTATCAACGTAGTGGTGTTTACGGCGCGTGGCCACGTCCGCGTAGACGTGCGATAGTTCGGCCAGGCGGGCATTACGTTCGGGGTCCAGGCCCGGCGCCGGGCCTACTACCAGTGCTTTGATGCTCATCTGGGAGGCTGAATCAAGAATATTGGCCAGGTTGAGTCGGCTGCGGGCCGTGGAAAGGCCCAGATCAAGGTCGCGGTCCGAGAGTGCGACAACCAGACGGTTATCCACGTTTTCGCCGAAACGGCGCGAAGCCTCATCAAACCAGCGGGTACTTAATGCCTCGGTACCTTCGCCGGGAGCTGCCAAGGTATAGCTCTCGATGCGGACCTCGGTGCCGGGGGTGCGTGCCAGCACCCGTCCGTACCAGCCCAACGCTCGTGGGTCCCCGTGTCCGGCAAGGAGCTCGTCGCCGATGGCGGTTAGTCGAATAGTGCGGTGATCCACGAATGACCTTTCTCAGGGCGGCTACCCACCCACACTAGCAGTCGGTTAAGCGAGCTCGGGGCGGGACACTGTTAGTGTCCCGCCCCGAGGCTTGATTTAGTTACTCCACATCCTCAGGGATGTACGGAGTCTCACGTGATCCTTTAGCGCTTGAATGCCGCTGTCAGGAGCACCGACTGCTCAACCTCGTGGCGCTTGTGCGTGCCGGTCGAGGTGGCGGCGGATGCCGGACGCGATACCAGACGAACAACCTTGCCCAGTGCTGCGGGAAGGTTAAGACCAACAAACGGCCACGGACCCTGGTTGGCCGGCTCGTCCTGAGCCCAGACAACCTCGGCGTTCGGGTACTTGGCAACCTCGGCGGCAATGGCCTCGGTGGGCAGCGGGTAAAGCTGCTCCACGCGAACAATTGCGGTTTTGGTGTCGTTAGCCTTCGTGCGAGCTGCGGCCAGATCGTAGTACAGACGGCCGGAAACCAGCAGTACACGATCAACGTCGGCCGGGTTCAGGTTCGCCGTATCGGCAATAACTTCCTGGAAGGTACCGGTGGTGAAGTCCTCCACGGCAGAAGCTGCGGCCTTGAGACGCAACAGCTGCTTCGGGGTGAAGATGACCAACGGCTTGCGCGGACGGGCGTAGGCCTGACGACGCAAGAGGTGGAAGTGGTTGGCGCCGGTGGACGGCTGGGCCACAACCATGTTGTTTTCTGCACACAGCTGCAGGAAACGCTCGATGCGGGCGGAGGAGTGATCCGGGCCCTGACCCTCGTAGCCGTGCGGAAGCATCATGACTAGCGAGGAGCGCTGGCCCCACTTCTGCTCGGCGGAGGAGATGAACTCATCGATGATGGTCTGCGCGCCGTTGACGAAGTCACCGAACTGCGCTTCCCAGAGCACCAGGGCGTCCGGGCGTTCCACCGAGTAGCCGTATTCGAAGCCGAGGGCGCCGAATTCGCTGAGCAGCGAATCGTAGATCCACAGCTTCGCCTGGTCCTCGGAGAGGTTGTGCATCGGGTACCACTCGTTGCCGTTCAGGCGATCGTGGAAGACCGCGTGACGCTGCACAAAGGTGCCGCGGCGTGAGTCCTGGCCTGCCAGACGAACCGGCACACCTTCCATGGACAGGGTGCCGAAGGCGGCGATTTCCGCCATGCCCCAGTCAATCCCGCCCTCGCGGCTCATCTTTTCGCGACGCTCCAGGAGTACCTTGAGCTTCGGGTGGACGGTGAAGTCCTCCGGGATGGCCATGTGAGCGGCGCCGATCTGTGCCAGTGTTTCGGCGGTGATCGCGGTGCCGGTTCCGGTGCCAACCGATGCGTAGTCCTCGCGCTGGGCTGCGGGCAGCTCCAGATCGTTGATCGCCGACATTCCCGCGGTGATCACCGGGATCGGGGAGGTCTGCGCGGCGTGAGTCTCGGAGAAGACGCGTTCCAGACGATCCTGGTAGTCGCGCAATGCCGAATCTGCCTCGTCCTGCGTGATGTCGCCGCGGCCAACAAGAGCCTCGGTGTACAGCTTGCGGGTCGAACGCTTGGCCTCGATGAGGTTGTACATCATCGGCTGAGTCATCGACGGATCGTCGCCCTCATTGTGGCCACGGCGGCGGTAGCACACCATGTCGATGACGACGTCCTTGTTGAAGCGCTGGCGGTACTTGAAGGCCAGCTGAGCCACGTGAACTACCGACTCCGGCTCATCGCCGTTGACGTGGAAGACCGGTGCCTGAACCTGCTTGGCAACATCGGTCGCGTACACGCTTGAACGCGAGGAGGTCGGTGCGGTGGTGAAGCCAACCTGGTTGTTCACGATCACGTGGATCGTGCCGCCGGTCTTGTAGCCCGGGAGCTGCGAGAAGGCGAAGGTCTCCGAAACGACACCCTGGCCCGCGAAGGCAGCGTCGCCGTGTACCAGAATCGGCAGCACGTTGAAGTTGCCCGATTCCGCGCGGTCCTGCTTGGCGCGCACGATGCCCTCAAGCACCGGGTCGGATGCTTCGAGGTGAGAGGGGTTAGCCGCGAGGTAAACCTTGGTCTCGTTGCCCGAATCCGAGGTGTAGGAACCCTCGGTACCCAGGTGGTACTTCACGTCGCCCGAACCCTGAACCGAGCCGGTCGGCGCGGTTCCTTCGAATTCGCGGAAGACCTGTGCGTAGGTCTTGCCGGCGATGTTGGTCAGCACGTTCAGACGGCCACGGTGAGCCATGCCGATGCCGACCTCGTCGATGCCTTCGTCGGCCGCGTCGGAGATGATGCCATCAAGCAGCGGAATCAGGGATTCGCCGCCCTCCAGCGAGAAGCGCTTCTGTCCAACAAACTTGGTCTGCAGGAAGGTCTCGAAGGCCTCCGCGGAGTTCAGCTTGCCCAGGATGCGGAACTGCTCTTCGCGGGTCGGCTTGGTGTACGGGTGCTCCAGTTCGTCCTGGAACCACTTGCGTTCCACAGGATCCTGGATGTGCATGTATTCGATGCCGATGGTGCGGCAGTAGGCGTCGCGCAGTACTCCGAGGATGTCGCGCAGCAGCAGGCGGTCCTTGCCACCGAATCCGCCGGTGACCCATTCGCGGTCCAGATCCCACAGCGTCAGGCCGTAGGTCTGGATGTCGAGGTCAGGGTGGCGGCGCTGGACGTATTCCAGCGGGTTGGTGTCGGCCATCAGGTGGCCGCGCACGCGGTAGGAGTGGATGAGCTGCTGGATGCGAGCGATCTTGTTAACCTGCAGGTCGACGTCGACCTGGTTATCCACTGCCCAGCGCACCGGCTCGTAGGGGATGCGCAGTGCTTCGAAGATCTCGTCGTAGAAGCCCTGCTCGCCCAGCAACAGCGACTCAACAAGCTTCAGGAACTCGCCGGAGCCAGCACCCTGGATGACACGGTGGTCATAGGTGGAGGTCAGGGTGATGATCTTGCCGACACCCGCGAGAGCAACCGTCGACTCGGCGGAGCCACGGTAGGCCGCAGGGTATTCCAGTGCGCCAACGCCCACGATGGTGGCCTGGCCCTTGGAGAGGCGCGGTACCGAGTGCACGGTGCCGATGCCGCCGGGGTTGGTCAGCGACACGGTGGTGCCTGCGTAGTCATCTGCGGTGAGCTTGTTGGCGCGGGCGCGCTTGATCAGGCCTTCGTAGGTGTCCCAGAACTCGTTGAAGCTCAGGGTCTCCGCTGCCTTGATGTTCGGCACGGCCAGCATGCGCGATCCATCGGGCTTGGGCATGTCAATGGCGATGCCGAAGTTCACGTGTGCCGGGGTGACAGCCATCGGCTTGCCGTCGATCTCGGCATAGGTGACGTTCTGCGAGGGGAAGAGCTTCAGGGCGCGAATCACGGCGAAGCCGATGATGTGCGTGAAGGAGATCTTGCCGCCGCGGGCACGCTTGAGGTGGTTGTTGATGACAACGCGGTTGTCAATCAGGGCCTTGGCCGGAACGGCGCGCACCGTGGTGGCGGTCGGAACGGTCAGGGACTGCTCCATGTTGGTGGCAATGGCCTTGGCCGGGCCACGCAGCTGCGTGCGCTTTTCTTCGCCCATGGTGCCGGGGGCGTTGGACTTCGGCAGCTGCGCCGGGATCGGCTGCGACTTGGTGGCCGGAGCGGGATCTGCCGGAACACGAGACGTTGCGGCGGCGGCAGTGCCGGCGGTCGAGGATTCGGCGGAGGAGCTGGGTGTGCCTCCGGAGACGTCAACGACGCGCGCCTGGGTCGCGGCACGTGGTACTGCTGCAGGTGCAGCCGGTGCCGGGGTGGCTGCAACCGGAGCCTGTGCCGCAGGAGCGGCCGCCTGCTCCGAGTTGAGGGACGCGAAGATGTCCCACCACTTCTTATCTACCGAGTTCTTGTCCTTGAGGAACTGTTCGTACAGCTCATCAACTAGCCATTCGTTCCCGCCGAACTCTTCGGTGAGTCGGTGGTGCGATTGATCTGGCACGGTATTACGCCTCTTCTCCCTGAATTTCCGTTTGTCCAAGCAGCCTCCGCGCCGGGTACCTATCGCGCAGGCAAAGTTCTAGACCTGCGTAATAGTCTAGTGACTATTGGCCTCAGGTTGGGAACTTATGAGCCGGGCATCACATGTATGTCGCGCCGAACGGCCCGATCCTGCGCCGAGTCGATGCCACAGTAAGAAATCGCTCTCCGCCGTGTTGCTCCGGCCAGGTACCGCCAGCTGGAGTGTGGGCGCGGGTGGGGCCCCAATCCTGCGCCGCAGATCTGGCGAATCTACCAGCGGAGCTAGCGGGAGATATCGCCGTGAATATTTATGCGCAATCAGCGCGGCGGGACATCGGTCACACAGCACCGCGACGCAGGTGCAAGCATGATTGTGACTCTGGACTTTGTTCCACACGAGGTTGCGGACTTCACGCCGCGTGAGCCGTCTGAGCGCGGGCGATTTGGCTCCGATTCGGCCCTTCCCTTTCTCGCCTCGCCCATCAGTTAGACTGAATCCATAATGGACAGTCATTCTCTGTGCCGGCCCGTCGTGAAATCGCGCAGCGCCGGCCACTCATGTCATTGCTCGCCGAGTTCAGCTTCGCTATCGGAGCCTTCTAGTTGCAGGCACACATATTCTAAACTTCCGGGCCACGGCGTTGCCGCCCCCCGAAGTTCACGCGCCCTCGGGGCGGTGAAACACTAAATGGAATGGTTGCTCTTAGTCGTTGGGCTATTGCTGATCTTGGGCACCGGATTCTTTGTCGCCGTCGAGTTTTCCCTCGTCGCGCTGGATCAGTCAAGTGTCCAAGAAGCCGTTGACGCGGGGGACACCAAGGCCACAGCCCTGCTGCAGTGCCTCAAGTCTCTCTCCACCCAGCTCTCCTCCTGCCAACTGGGAATCACCATCACCACGCTGCTGACCGGTTACGTCATGGAGCCATCGGTCGGCAAACTATTGCGCGGCCCACTGGAATCCATGGGGTTTGCCGAATCCGCGGCCCCCATCAGCCTGATCACCGCCATGGTGCTGGCCACCCTGCTGTCGATGGTCATCGGCGAGCTGGTCCCCAAGAACCTGGCCATTGCCAAGGCGTATGAGATTGGCCGTGCCGTAGCTGGACCCCAGCTGGTCTTCACCGCCGTCTTCAAGCCAGCGATCGTGGTGCTCAACGGTTTCTCCAACAAGATCCTGCACCTTTTTGGGCTGGAAGTTAAAGAAGAAATCTCCGGCGCACGCTCACCAGCAGAGTTAGTCTCCCTGGTACGTCGCAGTGCCGAAATGGGAACCCTGGACAAGGATGCTGCACTCTTTGTTGACCGCACCGTGCGATTCTCCGAGCGTTCGGCGGCCGACGTGATGACTCCGCGCATCCAGATGGAGACCATCGAACATACTGCCCATGTGCAGGAGGTCATCGAGCTAGCCAAAGAAACCGGCTATTCGCGCTTCCCGGTGACAGATGGTTCCTCCGATGAAATCAAGGGTGTCTGCCACGTCAAGACGATCATTGCCATCCCGCGCGATAAGCGCGCTGGCAAGGAGGTCGGCGAGAACAAGACTCCGGTGATTTTTGTGCCCGAAACCGTTCACCTGGACACCCTGCTGGTGCAATTGCGCAGCGCCAACCTGCAAATGGCCATCGTGCTCGACGAATATGGCGGAACCGCCGGAATGGTCACCTTGGAAGACCTGATTGAGGAAATCGTCGGCGAGGTCGCCGATGAGCACGATACCGCCACCGAAGAGGTCCAGCAGCTGCCCGACGGCTCCTGGAAGATTCCGGGCATGTCCCGCCCCGATCAGCTCAACGATCTCATCGGTGAGGTGGAGATCCCTGACGATGCCGCCTACGAAACTCTGGGTGGATTTGTCATGGCTGAACTCGGTCGAATTCCCTTCCTGAAGGACGTCGTGGAGATCCCCGGTGGCACCTTCACCGTCACCGCCCTGGATAAGCGCCGCGTGGCAGAACTGCACTTTGTGCCGCGCCCGCCCAGCAACCCGAGGGCAGCCTCGGCGTCCAGCCCGGATGAAGCATCGGAGAATCAGCGATGAACGACTTCGCCGGCCTGTTATGGCTGATTGTCCTGCTGCTGGGCAACGCGTTTTTTGTTGCCGCCGAATTTGCCGTCATGTCCGCCCGGCGTTCACAGATCGAGCCATTGGCAGATGCCGGAAACAAGGCGGCCATCCGTGCGCTCAAGGCCATGGAATCGGTATCGATCATGTTGGCCGTGTGCCAGCTGGGCATCACCGTCTGTTCGCTGTTGATCCTCAACGTCGCCGAACCGGCCATTCACCACCTCTTTGTGGTGCCGTTGGAGTTCCTCGGCGTCTCGGAGGTACTGGCCGGGAGTATCGCCTTTATCCTGGCGCTGCTCATCGTGACCTTCCTGCACGTGACCTTCGGTGAAATGGTGCCGAAGAATATCTCGGTGTCGATGGCTGATAAGGCGGTCTTGCTGCTGGCCGGACCGCTGCTGGTGCTCTCCGTGATTCTGCACCCCATCGTGGTCTCACTGAACTGGGTGGCCAACCGATTCCTGCATCTGCTCAAGGTTGAGCCGAAGGACGAGGTTAACTCGGCCTTTACCGCCGCCGAGGTGCAGTCCATCATCGCGTCCTCGGCCCGATACGGCACGTTGGAGGCCGAAGACGCGGTGATGCTCCGCAAGGCGCTGGAATTCTCGGACCTGACGGCCGCCGGGACCATGGTCACTCGCGATCGGATGGTCACGCTGCGCCGTGGCACCACGGTGCAGGAGTTTGAACGCACGGTGGGACGCACCGGTTTCTCGCGCATCATCATCACCGACGGCGGCGAGTTTGTTGGCTACTGGCACATGAAGGACGTCATGGCCCTGCCGGATAGTTCCTATCACCACCCGGTGTCCAACATTGAACTGCGCCCCATGGGTGTGGTGGATAAGGACGCGGAGATTGAAGATGCCATGGAGCAGATGCGTGCCGATGGCAAGCATCTGGCTCGGGTGGTGGATGAATTCGGATCCACGCTCGGTGTGCTGTTCCTGGAGGACGTGCTGGAACAACTAGTCGGCGAGATTGATGACCAGAACCAGAAGCGTGGCATCCGTAGGGAAAACCGCAGCGCCCAATAATGCGAATGACTCGCAATTGGGATAGTATGGTGGTTCTGTAAATCTCGAAAGGCCACACACTCACCGCATGAACAAGCCCATCCGCGCCATCACGCTTGCCATATCCCTGTTGTTGCTTCCGGGCTGCGCCGCCACGGTGCAGCCCGAACAGGATCGTGAATCCGCGAACGACGGCGAAATCACCGTGGTGGCTTCCACCTCGGTGTACGCAGATGTGGCTCGTGCGGTGGGTGGCAACGCCGTGAGTGTCAGTGCCCTGGTTGATCGGACCTCGCAGGATCCGCACTCCTATGAAGCCACCGCGCGCGACAAGCTCGCGGTGGCCAAGGCCGATGTTGTCATCGCAAATGGTGGGGGATATGACCCCTTCATTGACGCGCTCTCCGAGGTGCCGCAGAACGAATCTGGCGCGGTAATCCACGCGATTGACTTCCAGAACGAGACAGATTCCGTGGCCGGAGCTCCGGTTTCACGCGGTGCGGCCACAAAAGATCATGTACACGCCGAGGGCAACGAACACGTCTGGTATGACGTGCGCATAGTTGGTTCCTTGGCACGAGGCTTGGCCGCGGAATATTCCAAACTGCGCCCCGAGCGGGCGGCAGAGTTCAGCGCGGCGGCGGCAGATTTTGACCAGAAGATCCAGGTACTGCTCCTGAAGATCAACTCACTGTCCGATGGCGGAACGGGGCGCGAATTCGCGATGACCGAACCGCTGCCGTTCTATCTGCTCACCGAGGCAGGCCTGAAGGACGGAACACCTCAGGGGGTCAGTGCGGCGATGGAAGCCGGGGATGATCTTTCCCCCTTGCTGCTTAATAAACTTACCGAATCACTGACGGCCAAGCGTTATGCGCTGTTGGCAGTGAACACCCAGACCTCCGGCGCGCAAACCGATCAGGTCGCAGCCGTGGCGCGTGCGGCCGGTGTGCCGGTACTGGAACTAACCGAAACCCTGCCCGAGGGGCAAGACTATATTTCGTGGATGGAATCAAACGTGCAGCAACTAGAGGTGTCCCTTGCCGGTAAATAATGCCACCGCGGTCACTGCGCCCGCACCGGTCGTGCGCTTGCGTAACGCATCGCTGAGCTTTGGCGCCCGCCCACTTTGGGACGGACTGGACCTGGATATCGCCCCCGGCGAGTTCTTGGCGGTACTCGGTCCCAACGGATCTGGCAAAACCACTATGCTGCGCACCCTGATGGGGTTGCAAGAACTCTCCGGCGGGAGCGTTGAGGTATGCGGCAAGCCCGCGGCCCGCGGTTCACGTCAGGTGGGCACCATTCCGCAGCAGCGCCCCTTTGACGACAACACTCCGCTGCGGGCCCGTGACCTGGTAGCGCTGGGCATCGACGGACACAAGTGGGGGATTCGGCTCAAACGTAAGGCCATGCGCGAGCGTGTGGATGAGCTCCTAGAACTCGTGGGGGCCAGCGCCTACGCCGACCGCCCCGTCGGAGTGCTCTCCGGCGGTGAACAGCAGCGCTTGCGCGCGGCTCAAGCATTGGCCGATGATCCCCGGCTCTTGCTCTGCGACGAACCACTGCTTTCCTTGGATCTGCACCACCAGCAGGCCATCTCCGGGCTCATTCACCGCCAGGCCTGCGACCATGGCGCCGCGGTGGTCTTCGTGACCCATGAGATCAACCCGATTCTGCAATATGTTGATCGGGTACTCTACCTCGCCGGTGGACGCTTCCACATCGGCACTCCGGAGGAGGTCATGCGCTCCGAGGTGCTCTCCGAGCTCTACGGATCACCGATCGAGGTTTTCGAATCCAACGGCCGCATTGTGGTGGTCGGTATGCCCGAAACCGTCAATCACGCCCACCCGCACCAAGGAGTCTAGGAACCACATGGATATTTCCGAGATCTGGAGCACCGTCTTCAGCTTCCAGGACTATGCCGAGATCCTGCCTTTGGTCAGCAACTCGCTGATCGCCGGTGCCTTGCTGGGCCTGGTCGGTGGCATGATCGGCATCTTTGTCATGCTGCGCGATATGGCCTTCGCCGTCCATGGCATTGCCGAACTCTCCTTCGCCGGTGCTGCCTTCGCGCTTTTGATCGGCACCAACGTTGTGCTGGGCTCGCTGGTTGGATCGGTGCTGGCCTCACTGGTCTTGGGATTGATGGGGGCTGCAGCGAAAGACCGCAACTCCATCATTGGTGTCCTGATGCCCTTCGGCCTCGGCCTGGGAATCTTGTTCCTGGCGCTGTACGAGGGACGTAGCGCCAACAAGTTCGGTCTGCTCACGGGTCAAATCGTTGCCGTCGATACCGTGCAGCTGGGTTTGCTGGCGGTGTGCTCGGTGGTCGTTGTGGTGGCCCTGATTGCGATGTGGCGCCCGTTGACCTTCGCCAGCGTTGACCCGGCGGTGGCAGCGGCCCGTGGCATCCCCGCTGGCAGGCTGTCGGTGGCGTTCATGGTGGTCCTGGGCCTCTCCGTCGCCCTGTCCATCCAAGTTGTCGGTTCCCTGTTGGTGCTGGCACTGCTGATCACTCCGGCCGCAGCAGCCATCCGGGTGACTTCCAACCCGGTGCTGACGGTGAGCCTGTCGGTGGCCTTCGCCATGACTTCCGTGGTGGGCGGCATCCTGTTGGCCCTCGCGGGATCCCTGCCGATCAGCCCCTACGTCACCACCATTTCCTTCCTGATTTATCTGGTGTGCCGGCTCATCGCCTGGCGCAAGGACAAGGTGCGGCATTCGGAAAAAATGGCGGTAGTAGCCGCCTAGTCGCCCTCAGCCCAACCAACAGTTGGAGCAATGGCGTGTGTTGGCCCCTTATTCGAGGGGGCGAACACACGCCATTTTGGTGCCAGCGTCAATACGCCGTTTGCGGGAGGCGACCAGCGGAGTTCAGCGCGACTTTGACCACGCCATATCGGCCCTCATAGTGGCCTACACATCGGCTTTCACCGCGGTTCCCCAGGATGATTGACTCGCCGTGAGCATCGGTCCAGTCTTGTCGTGGGATCTCAATCCCGATCCAAGTGCCACATCAGCTAAAGAGGCGATCGTCGTGGACACCAGAGACAAACTGCCAGCCATCACCCTGCAACCCGAGGCAGGGGAGCGCCGTTGGTTCTACGGAGGTGGCGTGCATCTCTGGAAGCCCACCGAGGCCCAAACTGCCGGAGCTTTTTTACTCTTCGAGGATCAGCTCGAGAAAGGCAAAGACACGCCCCTGCACACGCACCCGGCGTCCGACGAGACCATGATCGTACTCAGCGGTGAGATCGTGATGCATTTAGATGGGTACGAGTCACGGATTGGTGCCGGTGGGATGGTGATGGCGCCACGAGGTATGGCCCACGCGTTTAAGGTGACGCAGGACGCCACCAGGGTGTTGTGCCTGCATACGCCGGGGGTCTGTCAGGCGTTCTATTGGGACGCCAGCGTGAAGCTTGAAGCAGGGGCCCCGGGTGTCGGCCCGGTGGACTTTGGCCGCGTTGTGGCGTCGGCACAACGCAATGGGGGCATCAATATTGTGGGCCCATCGCCATTTGCTAGCACCGACGCTTAAGATTTCGCCGGGGGATGGAGACCGGGACGGGTCAAGGCACCGGTGCTCGGTGTTTCTGTTTAGACGTCGGCGGTCTTGGTGGCCTGAGCGGCCGTACACGCCGGGCAGATTCCGTAGATCTCCACGGTGTGAGTGGGTGCGGTGTAGCCGTTTTCCTCCGCGACGCGGGCGGCCCATTTCTCCACCGCGGGGGCCTCAACTTCTACCGCCTTGCCACAATTGCGGCAGACCAGGTGATGGTGGTGATGCTCGATGAGACACTGACGATACATCGCCTCGCCCTCGTCATTACGCAACACATCGACCATGCCGTCCTCCGCCATGGAGAGCAGCAGGCGATACACGGTGGCCAGGGAAACCTTGTCACCCTCGTCAACAAGCCAGCGGTGAAGTTCCTGCGCCGTGACAAAATCATCAACCTGCTCCAGCGCGGCATTTACTGCCAAGCGCTGCTTGGTTACGCGCTGTTCGGAACTGCGCCGTTCGGTAGCAGGATTTGTCATGTGTTGCGGCACTCCTAGTAGATCGGTACAACACCCGTACTCGTGGCGAATCGACCGCCATTGGTTCGGGACTCGGGGGCAGACACCGGGCATCTTGAGTTTACCAGCGGTGCACCAAACCGGGCGATGCTGGTGTCCGGGGCCCCACAGTGTTTAGGGTGGGAGACATGGAGATCACCAAATTTAACCACGCCTGCATCAAGGTTCAATCGCAGCACCGCACGTTGGTGATCGACCCGGGCAATTTTTCCCCGAGTCATCAGGCCCTGCAAGGAGCCGAAGCCGTCCTGATCACCCACGAGCATGCCGATCATTGTGATCTGGACGCGGTGCTGGCTGCTATGGCCGCTAACCCCGAGTTGCCGGTGTTTGCGCCATCGGCGCTGGCGCCCACCATCGTGGCGGCGGCACGGGCGGCCGGGGTGTCAGAGGCGGCAGCTCGGATCCATGCGGTGGTGCCGGGCATGAATTTCACTGCCGCGGGAATGGAAATTTCTACCCACGGAGGGCTCCACGCGGTGATCCACCACTCGATGCCCGCGGTGAGCAACGTCGGATACTTCATCAACAAGAACCTGTTCCACCCCGGAGATAGCTACCAGGTGCCCGAGGGTATCTCCATTAGCACCCTGCTGATCCCCGCTCACGCACCTTGGGCGAAGATCGGTGAAACCATCGAATTTCTGTCCATCGTGGGGGCACCGGTGAACATCCCCATTCACGACGGACTGCTCAACGATCGTGGACTAGCCCTAGTGGATCGCCTGCTGGGTGCGAAAGCTAGTGCGCAGTCGCTGAACTATCACCGGATTCTCAACGGCGAAGCACAATCCGTGGACGATTGAGCGGGCGCTATTCCCAGCGTCCGGTGCCCAGCAGGCGCTGGATCCGTCCGTCATATTCGGCAGGGTCCAGCCCCGCGGAGGCCAGCCAAGCATCGTTGTAATAGGTGGTGGCGTAGCGATCGCCGCTGTCACACAAAAGCGTCACCACCGAACCACGTTCACCCTTGGCCAGCATGGAGGCGATGATCTGCCAGGCCAGCCAGAGGTTGGTGCCGGTGGAAGGCCCCGAGCGCAGTGCCGCAAAATCACTCAAATGCCGCATGGCAGCCACGGAGGCGGCATCCGGAACGGTGGCCATAAAGTCGATGATGCCCGGGACAAAACTCGGTTCGGGCCGCGCCCTCCCAATGCCCTCAATCCGGCTGGCAGTTCCCGTGGCTGTTTGCGGGTTGCCCCCGGAATTATGCGCCTCCCACGCGGGAAGGAACGCCGAACCCTGCGGGTCAGCAACCGCCAGACGCGTTGGATGGCGATGGTAGCGTGCATAACGCCCGATGGTGGCAGAGGTTCCGCCGGTGCCGGCACCCACCACGATCCACGAGGGGATGGGGTGTTCCTCGGCGGCCAGCTGCCCGAAGATCGACTCGGCGATGTTGTTGTTACCCCGCCAGTCCGTCGCCCGCTCGGCATAGGTGAATTGGTCCATGTAGTGCCCGCCGGTGGCAGCGGCCAACCGTTCGGATTCGGCATACACACTGGAAGGATCCTCCACTAGATGGCAGGTGCCTCCGGTGGCCTCGATCAGGGAGATTTTCTCCGGGGAGGTGCCGGCGGACATGACGGCGATAAACGGCAGGCCGAGCAATTGGGCGTAGTACGCCTCGGACACCGCGGTGGATCCGGAGGATGCCTCCACAATCGTCGTCCCCTCGGTGATCCACCCATTCACCAGACCATAGAGGAACAAGGAGCGGGCCAAACGGTGTTTCAGGCTGCCGGTCCGGTGCGTGGATTCGTCCTTGAGGTACAGATCGATGCCCCACGCAGCCGGCAGTGAAAGCTTGTGCAGGTGGGTGTCGGCCGAGCGCATGGCTTCGGCCTCGATGGTGCGTACCGCCGCGTCAACCCATGATCGGGAGGCGGAAGGCTCGGGCAATAAAATCAAGGGTGTTGTATCCACCCGAGTAAGCCTACCGAGCCGGACGCCGGGCCGTGGGACCCCGCGAGTCTGCGGGGGAACTAGGCTGGAAGAAGGGCGGGCAGCGGGCCAGCGAAATAGACACGGGAGCAGCCGAGCATGGAACGAATTCACCAAACATTGATCTCAGCGGACGAATTGTCGACGCTGCTGAAAACCGATGCCGATGTGGTGCTGCTAGATGTGCGCTGGAAGCTGGGTCAAAACGTTGGCAGTGGACACAGCGACTACTTGGCCGGCCACCTACCCACAGCGGTCTTTGTTGATCTGGAAGCCGATCTTGCCGCGCCGGCTCACCCGGCCGCGGGCCGCCACCCGCTGCCCTTGCCGGGGGACCTGGCCGCCTCCGCGCGCCGCTGGGGAATCAACACCCATTCCATCGTGGTGCTCTACGACGCCACCGGTGCTCTGGCCGCGGCTCGCGGCTGGTGGCTATTGCGCCATGCGGGACTCAGCCAGGTGCGGGTGCTGAATGGCGGTCTGGGTGCCTGGAGCTCCGCGGGATTGCCTCTGGAAACCGGTGAGGTGACCCCCGGGGCGGGAAATGTCGCGTTGGGTTGGGGCAACATGCCAGTCATCGAGCTGGAGGACGTTTTGAGCTACCCCGAGCACTCAATCCTGGTGGACTCCCGGGCCGCCGAGCGCTACCGTGGCGAGCAGGAACCGGTTGACCCGCGTGCCGGGCACATCCCGGGCGCCGTGAACAGGGCCACCACCGAGAACCTCGATGCGAACCAGCACTTTGTCGATGCGGATATATTGCGTCGTCAGTTGGCGGAGCTGGGCATCAGAGCTGGTGCGGCGGCGCCGAAGGTTGCCGCCTATTGCGGATCAGGGGTGACCGCCGCGCACCAGATTCTTGCGCTGGAATCCATCGGCGTGCAGGCAGCTCTCTACCCGGGCTCGTGGTCACAATATTGTGCTGATGCCGCACGCCCGGCAGCCACGGGTCCGCTGCCCTAAGCCACCGGCGGTTCCATCACGTTCTGCCGGCATCATCCACATGCTCGGTGCACCGGGTGATTGATAGGCTCATGGTTAGAGGTGCACGGAACCTCGTCTTCGGTGTGGTCGTCAGGCTTCCGCCGTGCCGCAACACCTATGTTTCTCGATTTCGCCGTATTGGGCGAGAACCCCCAAGGAGGGTGCATGAGCACGCTGTTTACCAAGATCATCAATGGCGAGATTCCCGGGCGCTTTATCTGGAAGGATGATCGTGCGGTGGCGTTCTTGTCCATCGGCCCGATCACCAACGGCCATACCCTGGTGGTGCCGCGTGAAGAGATTAATGAGTGGACCGACGCACCGGCGGACTTACTCGATCACCTGATGCTGGTGGCCGGACACATCGGCCGCGCCCAGAAGGCTGCCTTCGGCTCCGAGCGGGCCGGGCTGATGATCGCAGGATTTGAGGTGCCGCACCTGCACGTGCATGTGTGGCCCACCAATTCGCTGGCCGATTTCGATTTGGCACGTGCCGAGATCGACCCGGATCCGGCCAGCCTCGACAATAACGCGCAGCAGCTGCGCGCCGCCCTGCGCCTCGATGGCCACGGAGATTTTATTCCGGACGCCTAGGCGACAGCGCTCGGCCAGTGATGCTCGGCGCAGTACCGAACATCAAGATGCCCACCTCGAGCGATTCGTCCAGAATCATTCGAGATGGGCATCTGTCGGTTGAGAACAGGTGATGAAGCCACGCCGCCTTAGGACGCGGCGGCCAGCCCCTCACGCATGGCAACGCGGATCCGTTTGGCCGACACCGAGTACGCGGTCCCCAGTTCCTGAGCGAAGAGCGAGACACGGTATTCCTCCAGCATCCACTTCACCGCAGCCAAGGGCGCCGGGGTGCGAGTGCCGGGCACCAGCTGAGACAGGGCGGCATCGTAGTCATCCTCGAGGGATTGGATGTCGGTTATGGCCACGTTGTCACGATTCGCCGCGCCGCCGGCCAACTTTTCCAGCCGCTTTTCGATGGCGGAGATGTACCGGGGCAACTGCGCCAGCTGTGCATATCCGGTGTTGGCCACAAAGCCGGGGTAGACCAGCTGCCCGAGCTGCGACTTCACGTCGTTCAGGGCATTAATCAGCGCCATCGAGGAGACCGACTTGATCTCCTTGTTGATCCGCCGGGCACCGGAGAGCACCTTCTCGACGATGGCCGTGACGCTAAAGACGGTGTCGATGAGTTCGGCACGGACCTGCTCGTACAAGGCCTCAAACTCCACCTGGGTGAAGGGCAGGGTCTCGGGGACCAACTTGTCCACCGCCGCCATGGTGCAGTCGCGAATCAATTCGTCCACGCTGCCATGCGGGTTCTGGGTAAAGACCAGCTTTTCCAGATTGTTCAGGTGATCAAGGACGTAGCGCGCGGGGGAGGGCACCTTCAGCAGCAGCAAACGGATCACGCCGGTGCGGTGGGCAGCCAGCTGCTCCACCGGATTGCGGAAGACGGTCAGGCGTACCGAGGTTTTGTCATCGAGCAACGCCGGGTAGGCGGTGACCTGTTGACCGGCGACCTGGGTGACCACCTTGGGGGTGATGACCCCGTTGTTGCCCACCGACGCGTCCCAGTCGCTCAAACCGGTGCGCTCCCACAGCGTGGTGGCCACCGCCGAGCCCGCGGATCCACGCCGGGCACCGGAGGTAGAAGCGGGCATGGAGGCACCCTTAGGCGCCTTGGAGCCGGCAGCACCCTTGGCGCCCCGCGCCCCGTTGGCAGTCCCCGGCGCACCGGGGAGCGCGGCACCGGGCTTGATGCCCAGGGACCTGGCCAGAGCGGAGCGGTTGGCCGCGGCCAGGGACTGCTGCAACACGGCGAGTTCCTGAGACTCATCAAGCACCTTCGACTCGGCATCAAGGATGGTGAAGGTGAAACGCAGGTGCGCCGGCAGGGCATCCCAATTCCAGGAACCGGGTTCGATAACCACACCCTTGAGCCGGCGGAGCACTAGCTCCAGCGAGGCCGCCAGATCGTCGGTCTCCGGATTAAAGTCCGCTTCAAGCGCGGCCACGGCGGTGCGAGCCACATCGGGAGCGGGCACAAAGTTTTTCCGGATCACCTTGGGCAGTGACTTGATCAGCGCGGTGACCAGCTCCACGCGCAGCCCCGGGATGAGCCAACGGAAACGCACGGGATCCAGCTGGTTCAAGAAGAGCACCGGCACCCGTACCGAGACGCCATCGGATTCTCCGGCGCGGGCGGCGGGGTTGTATTCGTAGACCAAGTCAAGATCTAGCGTGCCGTGACGCCAGGTACGTGGGTAGGCTGCCTCATCAAGTTCCGTGGCGTCCGCCTGGAGCATGTCCTCCGGGTTGAAGTCCAGCAGCGTGGGATCGTCATGCCGAGCTGCCTTCCACCAGCGGTCAAAGTGCCGCTCGGAGAGGACATCGGCGCCCAGGCGCGCATCGTAGAACTCGAAGAGGTCATCGTCGCTGACCCGCAGATCGCGCCGGCGCATGCGGGTCTCGAGTTCCTCAATGTCTTCGAGCACCCGGCGGTTGCGGGCAAAGAACTTGTGGTGCGTCTTCCAATCACCCTCCACCAGCGCGTTGCGGATAAACAGTTCACGGCAGAGCTCGGGGTCAACCCGCGAGTACTGGATACGGCGCCGCGGGACGATCGGCAGCCCGAAGAGCGTGACCTTCTCGTATCCCATGACCGCACCGGCATTGCGTGACCAATGGGGTTCGGAGTAGTTGCGCTTGAGCAGATCTCCGGCAATCTCCTCCACCCATTTGGGATCCAGCCGTGCCACGGTGCGTGCCCAGAGCCGGGATGTCTCCACCAGCTCGGCGGCCATGACCCACTCGGTGGACTTTTTGAACAGTGCGGAACCGGGGAAGACGGAGAAGCGGGTACCGCGGGCCCCCACATATTCGCGCTTGCGCTCATCCCAGGAGCCCACGTGCCCCAATAGTCCGGCCAGCAGGGAAATGTGGATGGCGTCCTCGTTGGTCGCCGGGTCCACGGGCTCTGGGGAGATGGTGATGCCCAGCGGTTTGGCCAGCTGGCGCAGCTGGGTGAACAGGTCCTGCCATTCACGCACGCGTAGATAATTGATGTATTCGTTTTTGCATAGTCGCCGGAAAGCGGAGGAGGAGAGTTCCTTCTGCTGCTCCTGCAGGTAGCGCCAGAGATTCAGCAGTGAGGAGAAGTCCGACTTCGCATCCACAAAACGCTTGTGCATTTCTGCCGCGCGTTCGCGCTTGCCCGTTTCCTCACTGGGGCGCTCACGCGGGTCCTGAATGGAGAGGGCAGCGGCGAGCACCATGACTTCCTTGGCGCAGCCGCGGTTGCTTGACTCAACAATCATGCGACCCAGACGAACATCAACCGGCAACTGGGCCAGCTGCGAACCGATTTTGGTGATGGATGCATCGGTTCCGGTGTTCAGGGCACCAAGTTCGCGCAGCAGCGCGATGCCATCATTGACGGACTTGGCATCGGGGGGTTGGACAAAGGGGAAGTCGGCGACGTCGCGTGCGGTGCGCACCACGCCCATCGAACTCATCTGCAAGATCACCGCGGCAAGATTGGTGCGCAGGATCTCCGGGTCGGTGAACTCCGGGCGGGAGGTGAAGTCCTCCTCGGAGTACAGACGGATGGCGATGCCGTCGGATACGCGGCCACAACGCCCCGAACGCTGGTTGGCGCTGGCCTGGGAGACGCGCTCAATGGGCAGACGCTGCACCTTGGTGCGGTGCGAATAGCGTGAGATGCGGGCGGTGCCGGTGTCGATGACGTACTTGATGCCCGGCACCGTCAGCGAGGTTTCCGCGACGTTGGTAGCCAACACGATCCGTCGGTTCTTGCCCGGATTAAAGACCTGGTGCTGCTCGGCCAGGGAAAGCCGCGCAAAAAGCGGCAGAATCTCGGTGCCGGCCAAACGTCGGTTGGTCTGTACCCGGGCACGTAAGACCTCGGCGGCATCGCGGATCTCGCGCTCGCCGGGGAAGAAGATCAGGATGTCACCCGGCGCCTCGGTGGCCAGTTCATCTACGGCCTCGGCGATCGCATCAAGCGGGTCCCGATCCTCCACCGCCGAGTCCGGATCAAGTTCGTCCTCGTCCATACCATCGGCGGGGTTCAGCGGGCGGTAGCGCACTTCCACGGGGAAGGTACGTCCGGAGACCTCGATGATCGGTGCCGGGATCGGCTCTTCACCCTGTGGCCCTTCGGCGGCGAAGTGTTGTGCAAAGCGCTGCGGGTCGATGGTGGCGGAGGTGATGACAATTTTCAGATCCGGGCGCTTGGGCAGGATGCGGCGCAGGTAGCCCAGCAGGAAGTCGATGTTCAGGCTGCGTTCGTGGGCCTCATCGATGATGATCGCGTTGTACTTCTTGAGCAGCTTGTCGCGCTGGATCTCGGCCAGCAGGATGCCATCGGTCATCACCTTGACCTGGGTGGCGCGGGAGACTTCGCCGGTGAAACGCACGTGGAAGCCCACCTCGGCGCCGATGGTGGTGCCGAGTTCTTCGGCGATGCGCTCGGCGACGGTACGTGCTGCCAGCCGGCGGGGCTGGGTGTGCCCGATCATGCCGCGTTCGCCCATGCCCAACTCGAGGAGCATCTTGGGCAGCTGCGTGGTCTTTCCGGAACCGGTTTCACCGGCGACGATGACCACCTGGTTGTCCTTGATGGCGGACATGATGTCATCGCGTCGCGCGGATACGGGAAGGGCTTCGGGATAGGAAATCGTCAGGGCCATGATGACCCAAGTCTATGTCAGCCCCGGTCCACTGCCGGGCAGTCGTGGGGCAGCAGCGGTGGTGTTCCTGCGAGAGCGTGGCAACAGTGTCCCGAACACCACGTGGGTGGTCTTGCTTTGGCGGGAGCGGGTGTCAAAAAAACGTGTTGTCCACGGTAGCGTCTGAATCTGCCGTCGTCGGGATATCAATTGTCTGGTTTTGTCCCGTCACGGATCAAAGTTGTACGCACATCTGCTGGTACCCTGACGGTTTGTCTTGCAATTCGGGGAAGATGGAAGAAATGTGAGTAGCTTCACATGTAGTATCAAAGCAATTCATGAGGAGAACTTCCCGCCGTTTGGCGATGGACGTACAAATCCTGAAAATGCCCGGAATTGGTCACCACCGAAGATCAGGCATGACACTCGCACGTCGTGAAAGGAACACTATGAAACTCTTCAAGTCCGTACAGCTCGCAGCCGGGGTTGCAGCCACAGCTCTTCTGCTTTCCGCCTGCGGCGGATCGGGTGCCGAATCCCCTGCTTCATCCGGGGCGGCAAATGACGGTCCGGTCAAGATTGGCATCAATCAGTATGTGACACACCCGTCGCTGGATGCCGTTGCCAAGGGCTTCAAGAAGGGTATGGCCGATGCTGGCTACACCGGCGACAAGATCTCCTACGACGAGCAGAACCCGCAGGGCGAAGCGGCAACCAACACCTCGATCGTGGGCAAGTTCGCCAGCGACAAGGACATTGACCTCGTGTTGGCCATTGCCACCCCGGCGGCGCAGGCAGCTGCCCAGACCATCACCGAGATCCCGGTACTCTTCTCCGCCGTCACCGATCCGGTAGATGCCAAGCTTGTCGCCAGTGCCGAGGCACCGGGTGCCAACGTCACCGGGACCTCGGATAAGAACCCGGTCAAGGAACAGTTGGAGCTGTTGACCAAGATCAAGCCGGACGCCAAGACCGTGGGCATCGTCTACTCTTCGGGTGAAGCCAACTCCGCCATCCAGGTCAAGTGGGCCAAGGAAGCCGCAGCCGAGCTGGGCCTGACCATCGAGGACAAGGCCATCTCGGCTTCCTCCGAGGTTCAGCAGGCGGCATCAAGCCTGAACGTGGACGCCTTCTACGTCCCGACCGACAACGCCGTCGTCTCGGCACTCGAGGGTTTGATCCAGGTTTCGCAGGACAAGAAGATCCCGGTGATTTCCGCCGACGGATCGTCCGTCAAGCGCGGCGCCACGGCAACCTACGGGCTGAACTACGAGAAGCTCGGCGAGCAGACCGCAGCCATGGCCGTGAAGATCCTCAAGGGTGAAGCAACGCCCGCAACCATGCCGGTTGAGACCATCACTGAGGCCGAGCTTTACCTGAACACCGCGGCAGCAGAAAAGATCGGCATGACATTCCCGGCCGACCTGCTCTCCGAAGCAGTCGAAACCTACAAGTAAACAGCGGGTCTTTTCCGCTCTTCGTTGGCCGGTCGGGCTAGCCCGACCGGCCAACATCATTAACCCACACCTCACAACGCAAGGATCCACCCATGATCACCGCGGTTGAACTCGGCCTGATCTACGCAATCATGGCCCTCGGGGTCTATTTGACCTTCCGCATTCTCGACTTCCCCGACCTGACGGTCGACGGAAGCTTCACCTCTGGCGCTGCCACCGCATCGATCCTGATCGTTAACGGCACTAACCCGCTCATCGCCACGCTGCTGGCCTTTGTTGTCGGCGCCGTGGCCGGGATTATCACCGGCCTGCTCCATACCAAGGGCAAGATTGACGGTCTGCTGGCCGGAATCCTGACCATGATCGCCCTGTATTCGATCAATCTGCGCATCATGGGCAAGGCCAATGTCTCGCTCCTGGGTGAAGACACCCTGATCTCGCCGCTACGTGAAAACAAGCTGCTGGGCACCCCAACCTCTGTTGCCATCTTGTTCCTTGGCTGCCTCGTGGTGGTGGGCTTGATCGTCTGGTTCCTGCGCACCGACGTTGGGCTGGCCATGCGCGCCACCGGCGACAACGAGGAAATGATTCGATCCTTCGGCGTGAGCACCGATAACCAGAAGATTCTGGGTCTGGCACTGTCCAACGGTCTGGTGGCCTTCGCCGGCGCACTGATCGCCCAGTTCCAAGGCTTCGCCGACATCGGCATGGGAATCGGCGTGATCCTCATCGGACTGGCCTCGGTCATCGTGGGTCAGGCGATCTTCGGACAGCGATTCATCTGGATTGCCGCCCTCGCCGTGGTCCTGGGCTCGGTCATCTATCGACTGGTCATCCAGCTGGCCCTGAACGCCGGTTTGGAAGTGAACGACATGAAGCTGATCTCCGCAGTGCTGGTGGTCATCGCCCTGATCCTGCCCCAGTGGAAGGGCTTCTCGAAGTTCGCGAACCGGATTCGCATTCGTGGCAAGGCCACCACCAACCAGGAAATCAAGGAGGTGGGCATCGATGCTTGAGATCACTAACCTCAGCAAGACGTTCTTCCCCGGAACAGTTAATGAGCGCAAGGCCCTGCGCGATATCAACCTGAGACTGAACGACGGTGAATTTGTTACGGTCATCGGTTCCAACGGTGCCGGTAAATCCACGGTGTTGAACATGGTCGGCGGCAAGATGCGGCCCGACGCCGGTAGCGTGCGCATCGCCGGGAAAGATGTCACCAAGCTGGCGGATCACGCCCGCGCCAAATATATTGGCCGGGTCTTCCAGGATCCGATGGCAGGCACGGCGCCAAGTATGTCCATCGAGGAAAACATGTCGCTGGCTCTGGGTCGCGGCACCTTCCGCGGTTTGGCATCTGGGGTCACCAAGAACAAGCGTGAGCAGTTCGTTGAGGAACTCAAGTCCCTCGAACTTGGACTCGAAAACCGGCTCAAGGCCAAGGTAGGGCTGCTCTCCGGTGGTCAACGCCAGGCGCTGAGTTTGTTGATGGCCACGTTCTCCGGGCCCAAGATTCTGTTGCTTGATGAGCACACCGCTGCCCTTGATCCGCAGCGCGCGGCCCTGGTGGCCCGCTTGACTGAAGAGATCGTTCAACGTCATCAGCTGACCACGCTGATGGTCACACACAATATGGAACAGGCGCTGCGCCTGGGTAGCCGCCTGATCATGATGCACGATGGCCAGATCATTCTGGACTTGGACTCCGAGCAGAAGGCCAAGATGACGGTTCCCGACCTCCTGCACGAGTTCGAGAAGATCAAGGGCGCTCAGCTCGATGATCGGACCATGCTGCAGTAGTCTCCGAGTGATGTGTCCACGCACGTTGGGGGCATCGACGAAATAACACCCTTGAGAAGCCGCGCTTCTCGCACCCCAGTTCCCCCTTTGAATGGGGGAGGCGAGGTGTGAGGCGCGGCTTTTTGGTGCCCGGCTGCTGCTCGGTTACAGCTTGGCGCCCGCTTTGCGAACGCGTGACTACTGCAGGGCGGAGGTCAGCCGCGCCAGATTATCCAGCACGGTGGAGCGTAGGGGTTGCTCCATCCATTGCTCGAGGGTCAGCGGTCGGCTGAGTTCACGGTAGTGATCCTCGACCTCACGCATCTGCGCCACGAAGCCCGCATCACGCACCAGCATGGAGACCTCCATGTTCAATCCAAAGGAGCGCATGTCCATATTGCTCGAGCCGATTAGCGCCGTCTCGTCGTCGATGGTGAAGTGCTTGGCGTGCAAAATGTACGGCGCCGGGTAGAGGTAGATGTTCACTCCGGCGCGCAACAATTCCTCGTAGTAGGAACGCTGAGCGTGATAAACCAGCGCCTGATCACCGATCTCCGAGACAAAGAGATCCACCGGGATCCCGCGGGCCACCGCGGAGGTGATGGCGTACATCAGTGACTCATCGGGCACAAAATAGGGGGAGGTAATCACGATGCGTTTTTGTGCCGCGTGGATCAGGCCCAGGAAAAGCCGCAGGTTGTTCTCGCGCTCAAAACCTGGACCCGAGGGGACCACCTGGATGAGCATGGTCCCGGCCTCGGTGTTGTGGTCGATGAGCGCTTTGCTGATCCGGCCCAGATGCTCCCCGCTGGCCACCAGCTCGTCCCGACGCACACCGGCGCTGATGACCTCACCGGTTTCGGAATACCAATCGGAGATGAACACCGCATCGAGGGTTGCCACCGCCGGGCCGCGCAACTCCACCACCAGTTCCTGCCACTTCAGCCCGCGCTTGATGTTCTTGGGGACGTTGTAGTCGCGCGAAATCATGTTCAGTGATCCCATGTAGCCCACGGTGCCGTCAATGATCAGGATCTTGCGGTGGTTCCGCAGATCGGGTCGCTGGAACTTTCCTTCCAACGGTT
Source organism: Paeniglutamicibacter terrestris (assembly GCF_012271785.1). GTDB lineage: Bacteria > Actinomycetota > Actinomycetes > Actinomycetales > Micrococcaceae > Paeniglutamicibacter > Paeniglutamicibacter terrestris. The sequence goes on from NZ_JAAWVT010000002.1 coordinate 288,420, forward strand.
TCAGTGGCAGCATCAAGGTCCAGCTCGCGCCCATGGTATCGAGGCGTGCCTTGGTGGCCGCGTAGTACTTTTTACCGCGTGATGCCCAGTGATCAAGCATGACGTTGACGATCACACCACGGGCGATGGCGCGCTCCAAGGACTCGAAGAAGCCGTTGGTGGTCGCATCCGAGCTCAGAATGTAGAACTGCACGTGAACGTAGTCGGTGGCGTTGTCCACCGCGGCTGACATCGCCTTGATGGTTTGCTCGTAGTCGCCGAGCAGCTGGCCCGAATTCCCTGCCAGCAGGGGCAGTCCGCCGTAGGTGGCGTTCATCTTCACCAGCGAGTTGAACCATGCGGGATTCTTCTCGTGGGTTTCCTCGTGGCGTTCCTCGGCCGTCACCTCGCGCATAAAGGCGTTGATCTCGCTTTGTACCTTGCGCCGTTTGCGCGGCAGCTTGGGGGAGCCGATGAGCAGGAAGGCGATGACCCCGAAATAGGGAATCAGGAAGATCGCCAGTAGCCACGCCATGCCCGAGGTGGGACGGCGGTTGCGCGGGACGATGATCACCGCCAGCACGCGGATGGTGAGATCGATGAGCAGAAGGGCGGTCGCCCACCACGAAGCACCTGAAAACATGTTGACTACTTTCCCCGCGTACGATCAAACATCCTCACGTTACGCTACGGATGGCGCTGATAAGCCTAAACCACAGGGATGGCGGAGTCGTGGTGGGCCCAGAGCTGGCTCCGCGCTGGCCACACTGACCGCTGGGTGCCAGTGTGAGGGCCGCGAAAGCGTGTCAGTCGATGCCGATCCATGTCCAGTGCCACGGTTCCTCGGCCACGGTCTGGCTAAAGCCAGAATCCTGCGCCCGTGCAAACATCCAGGTCAGGGCGGCGCCGTTGAGCGTCAGATCAACGCTGATCGCCATACCGTGTTCACTGGTACCTACCGCAGCCGCCGTACCACCTTCGCCCAGCAAGCCCAGGTCGCTGACCAGTTCCTCTTGTTCGGCCAACGTCCGATACGCCGAATTGATCTTGACGTCGTGCCCCGCGGCCCGCAGTCCGGCGGCCAGCGCCGCGAATCCGGTGGCGGCATCGGGTGTCAGATACCGCTCCGGTGCCACCTGGACCAACTCTGAGGTGGGGATCCTGCCATTTCCATATTTTTCCCCCAGAGCCAGCACCTGCGCAGAAGTGCTCCCCGCCGTTTTCCCGGCGATCGTGTCAAAGCCGGCGGTAGTCATCTCGCCAGTGGTTGGCTTCAACGCGTAACCCAGACCAAGGAGTGAGACCACAAAGACCAACACACCGGTGAGCACGATGCACAGGCGCAATGCTTTGTTCCGTGCTGAGCGTCCAACTTGTGAGGGAAATTTCATCATGACATCAAGTCTTTGCCATTTTTGAGCCGCGCACATCAAGCCGCGGTCTCAAGGTGTGAAGCCAAGATCTGTACCGTGGGCCCAGAGGTGCGGTACCTAAGGGTGACTCACGAGGTGGGTGGGGCCGACTACCGTAGGAGTATGCACAATTGCGTCTTGTTAACCACGTCGAGGACGGCCCCGGCCATGGCTGGGCCTAGCGTCGAAGTGGGTCGGGTCTGGTCCTGATGAGCAAAACGATGCCTGGTCGCGAGGTGACGCCGTACCCCATGCCCCGACGTCGGCGCTGGGGATGGCCCGCAGATGTCAGTCTGGCACTGGTGTACCTGATGGTGGCGGCACTCTGCCACGAGTACCTTTTTCACATGTCCTATGGTGGCTCCGGCTTTGGGGAGTACACCTACTACATTCTTGCTGCGACGCTGGCCATCGGATGTGCGCGGGCACTTCCTACGCTGGCCGTGATTCTCGTGTGGGGCGGCACCGCGGCCCAGATGCTGGCCGGGGTGGACATCAACTTCGCCCAGATCGGCATGCTCTATGTGGTCGGAATGGTGGCACTGAATGGTTCCCGGGTGTGGGTCCTGCTGACCGGACTTTCGATCGCCTTAGGATCGGTGCTGGGCACGTATTACATCGTTGCTGTCGATTCGTGGATTTCGAATCCACTGTTCCGGGCCATGGAATCCAACGGATGGCCATCAAATAAGCAGGTGCTTGCCGTCTTCGCCGTCGTGATCTCGGTCATGACGCTGCCATGGCTCTTGGGTCTGCTCTTTCGGCTCTTCACCGGACGACAAAGCGCCGAACGCAGCACGGTCAAGGCCAAGGCCGAAGCCGAGGGTGCCTTGGAGCTGGCTCGATTGCGGGCAGAAAACGCTGCGCTAGCCAGAGACGTGCACGACGTGGTGGGTCATTCGCTGGCAGTGATCATCGCCCAAGCCGATTCCATCCGATTTATTCCGGATGCCGATGTTGCACGTATCCGCGAAACCACCGGCACCATCGCCGATGCTGCACGTCGTTCCTTGGGCGAGGTGCGCCAGGTACTCAACCAAACAGCCGAATCTCAACCATTGGGCGGCTCACCAATGCCATCGGAGGCCCTGCAAACTGCACAGCTGGGATTGGTGCCGCCGAGCTTTTCGGACATCTCGGGGATCCTGCATGGCGTTCGGACCACCGGATACGTCGTCACCGAGGAGATGCTTGGGCAGAGCCTTCCGCTTCCCGCGCACATCCTTCCCGTGATCAGGCGCGTCATCCAAGAAATGCTGGCCAACGCGTTGCACCACGGTACCGAAAACACGGATATTGGTGTTCGCCACTATTGGGGAGCGAGCAGCTATACCCTGAGCGTGACCAACGACTTCTGCAGCAATTTCGCCGAAACACGTGTGGGTACCGGAATCAGTGGCATGCGTGAGCGTTTGGCGTCGGTTGGCGGAACACTAAGTATTGATACCGACGACGGTGCTGGAGGAGTACCTGGTACCTTCACCATCGCCGCAACTTTTCCGCTGAATAAAGAATGGGTATGACGTTGAACGAGAATATGATCCGCGTGGTGTTGGTCGATGACCAACAACTTTTTCGTTCCGGACTTGCCATCATCTTGGGCGCACAGCTTGATATGGAAGTGGTGGGCCAGGCGGCCGATGGCACCGAGGCGCTCCAGACCGTGGCCGCTACGCGTCCCGACGTGGTGCTGATGGATGTGCAAATGACGCCCATGGATGGTGTCGAAGCGACGCGGCGAATCTTTGAAACGGATTCGGCAAAGTTGGGCCGGGCTCCGAAGGTCATCATGCTCACCACCTTCGACTGGGACAAGCACGCGGCCACCGCAGTGCGTCACGGGGCCAGTGGATTTATTCTCAAGGACAGCACTCCGGAGTTTGTCTGCGCGTCCATTCGCGCCGTGCATGCGGGAAGCTCCGTCATCGCCCCACAAAATCTTGCAGCCCTGCTGGAATCTGAGCCGGAACCGGCACGCGAAGTACCCGAGAATTTCGCCGCACTCACCGATCGCGAAACCGAAGTGTTTGCGGCCGTGGCACTCGGCCTAACAAATCAAGAGATCTCGGGCCGGTTGTTCCTGAGCGAATCAACCGTCAAAACTCATATTGGTGCCATCCTGCGCAAGCTTGAGCTGAGGGATCGGGTGCAGATCGTGGTGTATTCCTACGAGAACGGGATTGGCAGATAGTCCTGTTCACATCGGCACTGGGGGAAGTGTAGTGCGGATCACCTAGCGCCGATGCGGCCTCTTGGGCCCAATGGCTGTATTGTTCATGGAAGCCAATGCCCCTTTTCTCAAAGGAGCGGCGGTTAGGCCCCCGTGGAGATTCGCCGTCACCACGGGGGCTGTCTTATTTTTCCGGTACCCCTGGTCTGATGATTTCACTCGAATCGGGACGCTCCGATGGTGTGTGTGCGGTTGCGCTAGTTGGCATTAAAATGCGCCAGCCAATGTCCGTGAAACCTCGCCCGCCAAGAGGCACTAATAGAATTCCAGGTTCCCCTGCCGCAACAGGGTCTGCCAGCTCAACAGGGTCGCACCGGTCTGCTCTCAGCTACAGGTCTTTGGTGATCTTCATCGACTGCGAGTCGAACTCGACACCTTGTTCCCGCAGCAAGTCCACCACGTCTTCCGGATAACTGGTGCAGGCCACGTTGTGCGCGGAAGCTCCGGGCAGCCGCTCATCGGCATAGTCCGAGGCACTGTCAGAAATTCCGATGGTGCCAACGGCCGATTTCCAGCCACCCATACCGGCAATTTGTCGCGGAACGTGGACATTTGCCGCCCCGTTGACCAGATTCCACGCGCCAGGATGAGCCCTTGAATCCAGAAGTATTCCGCCACCCGGCGCACGCTCCACCTTGCTAGGTAGCGGTAACACTCCCATCAATTGGGCTGCTTGGTACTCATTCATGAAATATGGGGGAGTGCCGAAGTAGTACCAGGACGCAGCACAGATCCCATACAGGCGAGGGCCAAATTGCGCGTAGTTCAGGTAAAGCTCCATGATCCGTTGATCCGAAAGCGTCAGGCTGTACTGCGTGGCCAACACGGCCTCCAGACCCTTACGGAAGCCACTTTGGCCGGGCCAGAGAAAGATGTTTTTGACCAGCTGCTGTGGGATCGTGGACCCGCTGGGGTCTTCACCACCATCTATGTGCGCAACCGCACGGGCCCTGAACTCGGTGAAGCTGAACGCCCCCATGCGGGATCCGAGGTCTTCATCTTCATGCGCGATGGTGGCAGCGATCATGTATCGGCTGATGTGATCGAGGGAGACAAACTGATAAGCGATGGGCCCGCTCTGGTTCTGCAGCATGAACGAGGTACGGGTCGGTGTGAACCAGATGAAGGAGACGGCCACAAGCTCGGTGATCACCAACATAGCGATCAGCGTCTTGAACGTAGTGGCAACAAGTCTGGCAACGGGGTGTCTACGCCGCGGTTCGGGCTCCGGTTCTGGAAGTAAAAGTGCCGTCCGTTCCGGGTCCCAGGGCTGCGTCTGGGTCTGGTGTATCAACAGATCGGCCACGGGCTGCGAGGCGTCGTTTTCCGATGCGCGCATGGTGACTCCCGCCGGGGGTAGAAATAATTCCCCAAGATGACGAGGATTTATATCAATTCTACCCAACCTCGATAGTTATTGTTTTCGCATAGGCCGAACGTGATCCCCAGTGGACACAGCGCGTCCAGTGATATTGAAATAAGAACAGCAATGCTGGGCGCTGGTGTTGGTTCTGGGCTGCCTTACCGCCACATTCAGCCTCCCCTTGGGAATCAACCATTCGCGGCGACGGCCCCAGTTGGGCAGCTCATCGAGATGTAGGACAAACCGGATGCCGGTCTGATGAGGGATCATGAAAAAAGCTCCTGTTATTCCAGTAAAACTGGAATAACAGGAGCTTTTCTTTTGGTGCCCTCGAAAGGATTCGAACCTTCGACCTTCCGCTCCGGAGGCGGACGCTCTATCCCCTGAGCTACGAGGGCTTGTGCCGAAAATACTGCTTCACAAAATGTTTTCGGCTGGGAACGTAGACGAGCTTAGCAGGTGTGAACAGGTGAACCGCAAATCGACTCTCCGCTGAAGCCGTCCGGCCCACCAAATGTGCCGTTGATGTGTGCGACACCGCCACGTCATATCGTCCAATGGCGCCCACAGGCACCGCTATCCTTGAAGAGTGACTCCTGAAGAACTCTCCACAGCCATTTCCGCTTGCCTCCGTGATGCCCTCGACGCCGGCCAGATTTCCGTTGAAGTACCCGAGGCAGTGCGTGTGGAGCGACCGAAGAGTCGCGAACACGGGGATTGGGCCACCAACATCGCCCTGCAGCTTGGTAAGAAGGCGGGCATGAACCCCCGCGACTTCGCCTCGATCCTCGTTGATCGACTGACGCAAGTCGAGGGGATCTCCAAGGTTGAGATCGCCGGACCCGGCTTCCTGAACATCACCCTCGAGGCCGGCGCCGCCGGTGAACTAGCCAAGACCATCGTTGAGGCTGGCGCCGCATACGGCACCAACGACACGTTGGCCGGACACATCGTCAACATGGAATTCGTCTCGGCGAACCCCACCGGCCCGCTGCACATCGGCCACACCCGCTGGGCAGCCCTCGGCGATTCGATCGCCCGTGTGCTCAAGGCCAGCGGTGCCTCTGTCACCTCCGAGTACTACATCAACGATGCCGGCAACCAGATGAACGTCTTTGCACGTTCGGTCTACAACCGCCTGCACGGTCTGCCGGTCCCGGAGGGTGGCTACCCGGGTGAATACATCAAGGAACTGGCCGACACCGTAGCCTCCGATCACCCGGACATTCGCCAGCTCACCGAGGAAGCTGCCCTGCCGATCGTGCGCCAAGCCGCGTACGTGGCTCAGATGGCAGACATCAAAGAAACACTGAACGACTTCGGCGTCGAATTCGATGTCTTCTTCTCCGAGCAGGAGCTGCATGCCGGCGGTGCCGTGGAAAATGCCGTGGAACGCCTGCGCGAACAGGGTCACATCGATGACACCGATGGTGCCGTCTGGCTGCGCACCACCGACTTCGGTGATGACAAGGACCGCGTGCTCATCCGCGCCAACGGCGAACCGACGTACTTCGCCGCAGACGCCGCGTACTACCTCTCCAAGAAGGATCGTGGCTTCCCCGAGAAGATCTACCTGCTCGGTGCCGATCACCACGGCTACGTCAACCGCCTCAAGGCCATCGCCGCCTGCGCGGGAGACGACAAGGACAAGAACATCGAGGTGCTGATCGGACAGTTGATTTCCGTCAACGGTGCCCGTCTGTCCAAGCGTGCCGGAAACATCATCGAGCTGCGCGACCTGATCAATTGGCTTGGCGCCGATGCTCTGCGTTACTCGCTGGGCCGTTACCCGGCAGATTCGCCGATGACGATCGATCCGGAACAGCTGAAGAAAAACACCAACGACAACCCGGTGTTCTACGTACAGTACGCGCACGCACGCTCCATCGCCGCGGCGCGCAACGCTGTGGAAAAGGGCGTCACGCGCACCGACTTTGATGCGACGCTGCTGACCCACGAAACCGAGAATGACCTGCTCGCAGCCTTGGGGCAGTTCCCCTCGGTGGTTGCCAAGGCAGCCACTCACCGCGAACCGCACCGCATTGCACGACACATCGAAATGCTGGCCGGTGCCTACCACTCCTGGTATGCAGCCTGCCGTGTCACTCCCGTGGGCGAGGGCGCCGTGGAACCGATCCACGGCACCCGCCTGTGGCTCAACGACGCCACCACCCAGGTCCTGGCCAACGGCCTTGACCTGTTGGGCGTATCCGCACCGGAAAAGATGTAAGGAACGATGACCTCTTCACCCCTCGCACCGGCCTGGCTCTCGCTGCCCGCCGATGTTAACGACCTGCGTTCGGTTCAATGGGCAGCCGGTGTGGCCCGGTCCGAGGGGGGTGAGCTCGCCGTTCAGGGCATCAAGGTTTCCGATCTGGCTCGCGAGTTCGGCACTCCGCTCTTTGTGTTGGACGAGGATGACTTCCGCGCCCGGGCTCGCGGCTTCAAGGAAGCCTTTGACGCTGCCTTCGAGTCAATCTGCGGGGGAGTGGATGTCTACTACGCTGGCAAGGCGTTTTTGAGCACCGAGGTGGCCCGCTGGGTCACCGCCGAGGGACTGCGCCTGGACACCTGTTCCGGTGGCGAAATGGCCGTCGCCCGCGTAGCAAAGGTTCCGCCGGCCAACCTGTCGCTGCACGGGAACAACAAGTCCGTGACGGAGATTCGTACAGCGCTCGAAGCCGACCTCGGACGCATCGTGGTGGACTCACTCGATGAGCTGGAGCGCGTGGCCCTGCTGGCCCGCGAAACCGGCAAGCGTGCCAACGTGATGTTGCGCCTGACCCCCGGTGTGCACGCCAGCACCCATGAATTCATCGCCACCGCCCATGAGGATCAGAAGTTTGGGCTCTCGATGGTGCAGCTCGGTCAGGATGCTTCTCCGGCCACGACCGCCGTCGACTTTGCCCTGGGGCACCCGGAGCTGAACCTGCTGGGCCTGCACGCCCACATCGGCTCGCAGATCTTCGAGGCCGAAGGCTTCGCCCTGGTGGCACAGAAGATGCTGACGTTCATGGCCGGGATCAAGGCTGCGCACGGCATCGAGCTGCCCGAGCTGGATTTGGGTGGCGGCTACGGCATCGCCTACACCGAGGCCGACACCCCGCGTGAACCTGCCTTATTGGCGGCGGCCATGGCCGAGGTGGTTGCTGCTACCGCGGCCGAGCTGGGGCTTAAGGTGCCACGCATCTCCATCGAACCCGGTCGCGCCATCGCCGGCCCCACCACTTTCACCCTCTACGAGGCCGGGGTGCGCAAGAGCGTTGCGGTGGAAACCGCGGATGGCACCTTAGCGCCGCGCCGCTACGTCTCGGTGGACGGCGGCATGAGTGATAACGCTCGCCCGGTGCTTTATGACGCCGATTACACGGCGGTGCTGGCCAGCCGTGTGACGGAAAGTGAACCGATTATTTCACGTGTGGTTGGTAAACACTGCGAGTCCGGTGACATAGTCGTACGGGACGTTTACCTGCCCGAGGATGTTGCAGCCGGCGACCTTTTGGCCGTTCCGGGAACCGGGGCGTATTGCTGGGCACTGTCCAGTAATTACAACTACCTGGGCCGTCCGGCCGTGGTGGCTGTCCGCAATGGCGCCGCCCGCGCCATCATCCGCAGGGAAACCGAAGCAGACTTGTTGGCCCGCGATTTGGGAGCATAGTAAAACACGTGAAAACACTGAAGGTGGCCCTGCTCGGCTGCGGCAATGTGGGGTCCGAAGTGGCCCGCATCCTGCTCGCCGATGCACCGGTGCTGGCCGATCGCGCCGGAGCAAATCTTGAACTCAGCGGTATTGCCGTGCGCAATCTGGAGACCAAGCGCGATGCGCAGATTCCTGCCGCGTTATTCACCACCGACGCTCAGTCGCTGGTTGATGGGGCAGACATTGTCATCGAGTTGCTTGGCGGCCTGGAGCCGGCCGGCGAGCTGATTGCCCGGGCCCTGTCCAATGGCGCCTCGGTCATCACCGGCAACAAGGCGCTGCTGGCGGCCCGCGGTGCCGAACTCAACGCTCTGGCCATCAAGCACGGTGCGCAGCTGCGTTACGAAGCTGCCGTCGCCGGAGCCATCCCGATCCTTCGCCCGATCTCCGATTCGCTCTCCGGAGACCGGATCACCAAGATCATGGGCATCGTCAACGGCACCACGAACTTCATCCTCGACGCCATGGACACTACCGGTGCCGCGTTTGACGACGTGCTCGCCCAGGCGCAGGCATTGGGTTATGCCGAGGCCGACCCGACGGCCGACGTTGAGGGTCACGACGCAGCAGCGAAGGCCACGATCCTTGCCTCGCTGGCCTTCCACACCGACTTTGACTTGGCCGATGTTCACTGCGAGGGCATCACCAAGATCACCGCCGCGGATGTCACTGCCGCGAAAGACGCGGGCATGGTCATCAAATTGCTGGCGATCGCCGAACGCTCGGCGGACGGCATTGGTGTGCGTGTGCACCCGACCCTATTGCGCCGTAACCACCCGCTGGCAGCCGTCCACGGTGCGTTTAATGCGGTGTTTGTTGAGGCAGAAAATGCCGGTGAGCTGATGTTCTACGGTGCCGGCGCCGGTGGCGCTCCCACCGCTTCGGCCGTCATGGGCGACACCGTCGCCGTGGCCCGCCGCGTGGTCTCCGGAGGTCCGCTGCCCGCCGTGGCGGCTCAGCAGCCGAACACCGCGCTGTCCTTTGAGCAGATCACCACCAGCTATGCGATCGGTTTGCGCGTCTCGGATGAACCCGGTGTACTCGCAGCCATCGCTGCGATCTTCGCCGCGAACTCCGTCTCCATTGAGGCCCTGCGCCAAAGTGGAAGCGATAGCGTCGATGGTGGATCGGCGATGCTGCGCATCGTTACCCACCGCTCCACCGAATCAGCGTTGGCCGCTACCGTGGCCGCCGTCGCATCGTTGGATGCCGTCCAAGAAGTTACATCTGTCCTGCGAGTTGAAGGAAACTAAGTGGCCCACCAGTGGCGCGGAGTCATCCGCGAATATGCCGATCGCCTGCCCGTTGACGAAAACACCAAGGTCATCACCTTGGGTGAAGGCGGTACACCGCTGGTGTTCGCCCCGGCCCTGAGCGAACTCACCGGCTCGGAGGTCTACCTCAAGGTTGAGGGGATGAACCCGACCGGGTCCTTCAAGGACCGTGGCATGACCATGGCGATGACCGCAGCGGTCGCCGCCGGAGCCAAGGCAGTGGTGTGTGCCTCCACGGGCAACACCTCGGCCTCCGCTGCCGCCTACGCCACCCAGGCAGGGCTCAAATGCGCGGTGTTGGTCCCGGACGGCAAGATTTCCATGGGTAAGCTCTCCCAGGCGATCGCCCACGGTGCGGAACTGCTTCAGGTTGATGGCAACTTCGATAACTGCCTCGAGGTCGCCCGCAAGCTGAGCGAGAACTACCCGGTCTTCCTGGTGAACTCGGTGAACCCGGCACGCATTGAGGGTCAGAAGACCGGTGCCTTTGAGGTCGTCGATTACCTGGGCGATGCTCCGGATTACCATGTGTTGCCCGTGGGCAACGCCGGAAACATCACCGCCTACTGGAAGGGCTACAAGGAGTACTGCTCCGAGTACACCAACCAGGCCGGCGAGAAGCTCGCCCCGGTATCCACCAAGACCCCCATCATGTGGGGCTTCCAAGCCGCCGGTGCCGCACCGATCGTTTTGGGCCACCCGGTCACCGAACCCGACACCATCGCCACCGCGATCCGCATCGGTAACCCTGCCTCCTGGAAGCAGGCCGAAGAGGCCCGCGACGAATCCGGTGGCATCATCGACTCGGTAACCGACGAGCAGATTCTTGCGGCTCACCGCTGGCTCTCCTCACGTGAAGGCGTCTTTGTGGAACCGGGCTCCGCCGCGGGCGTTGCCGGGCTCATAAAGCAACACGCCGCGGGCAACGTGCCGGCCGGCAAGAAGATCGTCATCACCGTGACGGGTCATGGACTCAAGGACCCGGACTGGGCCCTGAAGACCGAAGACGGCTCGCCCGTCGCCCCCACCAAGGTTGAGTTTGACGTGGTCTCGGTGGCTTCGGCCCTCGGCCTGTCCTAAGTACTCACCCACACCGGAAATAAGGAATACACAGACCCTCATGGCGCAGATCCAAGCCGGACAGTCGATTGCCGTGCACGTACCGGCCACCAGTGCCAATCTGGGCCCGGGCTTCGACGTGTTAGGACTTGCCCTTTCGGTGTGGGACACCCTGGTGGTGCATACCGTGGCCGAACCCGGCGTCAGTGTGGCCATCACCGGGGAGGGTTCGAAAACGCTGCCGACCGATGAAACGCACCTGATCGCCAAGACGATCCTCGAGCGTTGGGCCGAACTTGGCTTTACTCCGGCGGGTCTGCGCATTGAGGCGAGAAACAACATCCCGCATGGTCGTGGCATGGGCTCCAGCGCCGCGGCCATGGTCAGCGCGTTGGCCGCCGCCGATGCCCTCCTTCCCGCTGCGAGCCGTGGCGGTACCGAAGAAATCTTCCAGGCCGCTTCGCGCTGGGAGGGTCATCCAGACAACGTGGCACCGGCGGTCTACGGCGGGCTGACGCTCTCCTGGACCACGGATTCCGGATTCGGCACGGTACAGGGTGTATTGCATCCGGACATCGTTCCGGTGCTCGCCATTCCCGACATCGAGCTATCCACCGAGGCCGCGCGTGGGCTGTTGCCGGCCACGGTGCCGCACGCGGTGGCCGCGGCCAATGGGGGACGGGTGGGGTTGCTGATTCACGCCCTGGCTCACGACCCCGCATCCCTGATGGTCGGTACGCAGGATTTCCTGCACCAGGGCTTTAGGGCGCCGGCCATGGCACCCAGTGCCGAACTCATCGAGCACGTGCGTGCCGCCGGTTACGCCGCGGTGGTCTCCGGTGCCGGACCCACGGTGATGATTTTGTGCGCGGGGCAGCAGCAAGCCCGCGAGGCCGCCGATGTTGTATCGGCCTTTGCCGCAGACCGTTCCGGGCCCAACTGGCGTGTCCAAATTGAATCGGTAGCGCCAACGGGTGTTAGAGTAGAAGTGCTTTAGCACCCGCTTGAAAAGAATCCTCCGGTTATATGTGGATGATTCACCGCGTTTCGTGCAGCCATCGATCTCCTCCCCTCGCTTTTGGCGGGCGGATCTTGGGGGCTTCGATCATCACAAACCATTTTTGCTGGGTCTGCTGGCACACCCACACCATCCGATGGACTCCGTCAACCTTGTTGGTGAATCGATCCCTTGGTGTGTCTCATGATCGACCGAAGCATCTGCCCTGATATTTGGGGCTGTGCACGGCCGAACCTTTCTCTCGCATCTGACGCGGGATAAAGGAGTAGTCAATCGTTGCGGATCTCTCTGATGCGATCCGCCCGACGAGGGGGAAGGAACCTTCGTGACCGAAACCACCAGCCTGACTGCAGGCGTGGAAGAAAACAACGCATCCAAGGGCGGCGGACTTGCCGGCCTGAAGCTTGCACAATTGCAGGTACTTGCGTCCCAGCTGGGTATTACCGGCGGGTCGAGGATGCGCAAGAATGATCTTGTCAGCGCGATCTCCAGCCACCAGCGCGGGGGCTCCGTCGCAGACCGCGACGCAGCCAAGGCCAAGGCGGAGCCCAAGGTTGAGGCTGTCGCCGCTACCGAAGCTGCTCCCGAAGCCAAGGCCCCGGCCAAGGCAAAAACCGCACCGAAGACCGGCAACCGCCGCTCATCGAGCGCAGCAGCAACCAAGACCGAAACCGAAGCAGTTGCCGCACCGGTAGCTGCCGAGGCCAAGGCCGAAGCACCCGCTCGTCGCTCCCGCAGCCGCCGCGCCGACTCCAGCGGAACCGTGGCCCCGGCCACCGAGACCGTTGCTGCACCGGAACTGGCAGCAGCCCAGGCACCCGCCGTGGAGGAACGCGCACCGCGACGTAACACCCGCTCGCGCCGTGCCGATTCCAATGGCAACGCACCGGTAGCCACCGAAGCACCCGCGGAATCTGCTCCCGTAGCAGTGGCCGAGGCCCCCGCCGCCGAAGCCACCGAATCAGGCAGCCAGAACAACGAGGCACGCGCCGAACGTTCCGAACGCCCGGAGCGCAGCGAGCGTAACCGCAATCGTCGTGATCGCAACCGTAACCGTCGCGAGAACAACAACAACGAGTCGAACGACACCGTTGAAGCCGTCGAGGCTCCGGTCCAGGCGCAGGCTCAGGCTCAGGCACAGGACGAAAAGTCTGCCGAGAACCGTGGCGAAGAGCGTAACCGCGATTCCTCCGAGGAGCGCAACACTAACCGCCGCGAGTCCGCCGAAGAGCGCAACGCCAACCGCCGCGAGCGCAACCGTGAACGCAATGAGCGCAACCGCGAACGCAATGCGAACCGCAATGACCGTGGCAACGACCGCGGTGAGCGCAATGACCGTTCCGAGCGCAACGATCGTAATGACCGTAACGCCAACAACCGTCGCGGCCGTGGCCGTAACCAGCCCGATGTAGATGACACCGAGCTGAATGACTCCGACGTCTTGCTGCCGGTCGCCGGCATCTTGGACGTGCTGGATAACTACGCCTTCATCCGCACCTCCGGTTACCTTGCCGGTCCCTCGGACGTTTACGTCACGCTGAACCAGGTCAAGAAGTACAACCTGCGCAAGGGCGATGCCGTGGTGGGCGCCATCCGCGCACCGCGTGAAAACGAGAACGCGTCCTCACGTGCCAAGTTCAACGCGCTGGTCAAGCTCACCGCGATCAACGGCAAGAACCCGGAGGAGAACACCAACCGCGTTGACTTCTCCAAGCTGGTTCCGCTGTACCCGACCGAGCGTCTGCGTCTGGAAACGGATCCGAAGCTCATCGGCCCGCGTGTTATTGACCTCGTGGCCCCGATCGGTAAGGGCCAGCGTGGCCTGATCGTTTCCCCGCCGAAGGCCGGTAAGACGCTGATCTTGCAGTCCATCGCCAACGCCATCACCACCAATAACCCCGAGGTTCACCTCATGATGGTTTTGGTTGACGAGCGTCCCGAGGAAGTCACCGACATGCAGCGCACCGTGAAGGGTGAGGTTATTGCCTCGACCTTCGACCGGCCTGCCGATGACCACACCACCGTGGCCGAGCTCGCCATCGAGCGCGCCAAGCGCCTGGTGGAAATGGGCATGGACGTGGTGGTCCTCTTGGACTCGATGACCCGTTTGGGACGTGCCTACAACCTGGCTGCCCCGGCTTCGGGCCGTATCCTTTCCGGTGGTGTCGATTCCTCGGCACTGTACCCGCCCAAGCGTTTCTTCGGTGCTGCTCGCAACATCGAAAACGGCGGCTCGCTGACCATTCTGGCCACCGCGCTGGTGGAAACCGGCTCCAAGATGGACGAAGTCATCTTCGAGGAGTTCAAGGGCACCGGCAACATGGAGCTTCGCCTTTCCCGCCAGCTGGCGGACAAGCGCATCTTCCCGGCCGTTGATGTTAACGCCTCGGGTACTCGCCGCGAAGAGAAGTTGCTCTCGCCCGACGAGGTCAAGATCATGTGGCGCCTGCGCCGCGTGCTCTCGGGCCTCGACACCCAGCAGGCGCTGGAGACCCTCACCGGCAAGATCCGTGAGACGGCCTCGAACGCCGAGTTCCTGATGGTCATCAACAAGACCACGCTGGGTTCCAAGAACGACGCCTAGCTGCCCTATACGCCCAGTTTCACCATGTCCGGACACCCGGACCGGTGGAGCTGGGCGTTGGTCGTTAAGCCCCCACGATCCCTTTTCGTTCCCTACACTGGGAACCACAGTCGTAGTGAAAGAAGTTCAACCATGTTTGAGTCCGTACAGGGACTACTCGATGAGCACGCAGCCCTTCAGGCCCGCCTCTCGGATCCCGCCGTTTACCAAGATCAGTCCGTCGCCCGGAAGTTGGGGCGCCGCTCCGCGGAGCTCAACGGCATTGTTGAGGCGCACAAGCGCTGGAAGCAGGCCACCGAGGACCTGGAAACCGCGCAGGAAATGGCCGATGAGGACCCCGACTTCGCCGCCGAGGTTGAAGAGCTGAACGAGAAGCTGCCGGTGCTTGAGGAAAAGCTGCGCCGGCTGCTGATCCCGCGAGATCCCAACGACGCGCGCGACGTGATCCTCGAGGTCAAGGGTGGCGAGGGTGGCGACGAGGCAGCACTGTTCGCCGCCGACCTGTTGCGCATGTACACCCGCTACGCGGAGACCAAGGGCTGGAAGACCGAGCTGATCTCGTTTAACGAATCCGACCTCGGCGGCTACAAGGATGCCCAGATGGCCATCAAGGGTAAGTCGAGTGACCCGGCCCAGGGCGTGTACGCGCACCTGAAGTTTGAGGGTGGAGTGCACCGCGTGCAGCGCGTTCCGCAGACCGAGTCCCAGGGCCGCATTCACACCTCCGCCGCGGGTGTTTTGATCCTGCCCGAGGTTGATGAGCCCGAAGAAGTCGACATCCACCCGAATGACCTGAAGGTCGATGTTTACCGTTCCTCGGGTCCCGGTGGCCAGTCCGTGAACACCACCGACTCCGCGGTGCGCCTGACTCACATCCCCACCGGCATCGTGGTGGCCATGCAGAATGAGAAGTCGCAGATTCAGAACCGTGAAGCCGCCATGCGCGTGCTGCGTTCACGTCTGTTGGCTCACCAGCAGGCCATCATCGACGCGGAGAACTCCGATATCCGCAAGTCGCAGGTGCGCACCATGGACCGCTCCGAGCGCATCCGTACCTACAACTACCCGGAAAACCGGATTGCCGATCACCGCACCGGCTACAAGGCCTACAACCTTGACCACGTGATGAACGGTGAGCTGGATCCGTTGATCAACTCCTGCATCGAGATGGATGAGCAGCAGCGTCTTGACGCCATCGGCGGGGACAAGGAGTAGCTCCACCGTGACCCACACACCTTCCGGCGCGACGCTGGCGCAGGTGCTGGCCACCGCCACCGCGGTGCTTGAGGCCGCGGATGTCCCCTCACCGAAGGTTGATGCCGAGCTGTTGGCTGCCCACGTGTTGGGGGTCAGCCGCGGCCGATTGGCCACCATGGTGATGCTGGGGGAGTCGTTCTCCGAATCCGATGCTCCGGCCTTTGCACAGCTGATAGCGTCGCGGGCAAAGCGCATCCCGCTGCAGCACCTCACCCAGGTGGCCTACTTCAGGTACCTCGACCTGTTTGTGGGCCCGGGTGTTTTTGTGCCGCGCCCGGAGACCGAGTCGGTCGTGCAGCTGGCCATCGACGTGGCAGCAACTCTGACGAACCCGCTGATGGTAGATCTGGGCACCGGATCCGGAGCCATCGCCGGTTCGCTGGCGCACGAGGTCCCCGGTGCCCAGGTGTATGCGGTGGAGCTGTCCGAGCAGGCCTACGCCTACGCGGCGCGCAATCTGGAGCCGCTGGGGGTCACCTTGGTGCGTGGGGATCTCACCGATGCTCTGCCCGAACTTGATGGACGCTGTGATGTGGTGGTGTCCAATCCGCCTTACATCCCGGCCAACGCCGTGCCGCGGGAACCCGAAGCCCGGGACCACGACCCGGCGATGGCCCTGTACGGCGGCGGGGAAGACGGCATGGTGCTGCCACGGGCGGCTGCCGCTTCGGCTGCTCGGCTCTTGCACCCCGGTGGGTACTTCGTGATGGAACATGCCGAGGTCCAGGCCCCGGCGATGGCGGCGATGTTTAGGGCCACCGGTCACTGGGAGAATGTGAAGACTCATCAAGACCTGAACGGACGCGACCGTGCCACCAGTGGCGTCCGCCGCTGAATATCCCACCAGACATGGAAGAATGATCACGTGACTTCACGTTTTGACGCCCACGACAGCATTGACCTCGAAGCAGGGCTCGAGGCGGCGCGCACGGCACTTGCGGCTAACCGCTGCATTGTCATGCCCACTGACACCGTTTATGGCATTGCCGCCGATGCATTTTCCGCCCAGGCCGTTGCCACGCTGCTGGCAGCCAAGGGCCGCGGCCGCTCGATGCCGCCACCGGTGCTGATGCCGGCGATGGCTACGATGGACGGTCTGGCGACCGATGTGCCATTGGTCGCTCGGAACCTCGCAGAGAAGTTCTGGCCCGGTGCCCTCACCCTGATTCTGCCGGCCCAACCGTCGCTCACCTGGGATTTGGGGGAGACCCGCGGAACGGTGGCGCTTCGGGTCCCGGACGATGAGGTGGCCCGCGCCCTGCTACGCACCACCGGCCCCTTGGCCGTTTCTTCGGCTAATCGCACCGGTCACCCGGCGGCAGCAACCGCCGCCGAAGCCTTTGACCAGCTCGGAGAATCCGTGGAGGTTTATCTAGAGGCCGGGCCGCGCCCCGTCTCCGGTGAGGCCCTGAGCTCCACCATCATCGACTGCACGCTCACCCCGCCGCGCGTGGTGCGTGCCGGTGCGCTGAGCCTGGAGCAACTGCGAACCGTGGCCCCGGAACTCCTGGATATCGATGGCCACTCAGCGATCGACGAAGGCGAAGACGCTGTCGTGCCCACTGACGCTGCCGAGATCGCCGAAGCTACCGACGTTGCGGATGCCGCCGAGCTCGGTGAGGACGTTCAGACGACAGAACCCGTAGAGACTGCCGCACCAGAACTGGCTCTTGAGATCGACGCCGATGCCGAAAGCACTCCCGGCACCTCCGCTGCACAGCAGGAGGACACGAATGGAGTAACGCCCGGGGAGTCTCCCCGCGAATCATGAGAAGTTATCTGCTGCTGATCGGGATCGCCTTCATGACCTCGTATCTGCTCACTCCGGTCATGCGTGTTGTGGGCTCGAGGTTAATGCCGCAGCAACCGGTGCGCGCTCGTGACTTCCATCAGGTCCCGACTCCGAAGCTCGGTGGTGTGGCCATTGTTGGTGGGCTGTACCTCGGGATCGGTGTCGCCTCGCAGATCCCGTTCTTCCACGGGATCTTCAAATCCGCTGAACCGATCCGCGGGGTCCTGATAGGTCTGGGCATCATCTTGGTGATGGGGATCCTCGATGACCTGATTGATCTGCGGTGGTGGATCAAGCTCATCGGACAAATAGCGGTGGGCCTGGTCATTGTCCAACACGGAATCTTGCTCAAGGCACTTCCCGTCGGCTCGCTACACATAGATTCCCCGGTGCTGCAGGTTGTTGTCACGGTGCTGGTCATCGTGGGAACCATGAACGCCATCAACTTTGTTGACGGGCTCGACGGACTCGCCGCCGGCATCTCTGCGATCGGCGCAGCAACCTTCTTTGTATACAGTTACCTGCTTGCTACCCGCGTCAGCGACGAGGATTACTCCAACTTCTCCGCCCTGATGTGTGCTGTTCTGCTGGGTGCAACACTGGGTTTCCTGCCGCACAATTTTCAGCCAGCGTCCATCTTTATGGGGGAGACCGGGGTGCTGGCCATCGGCCTGCTATTTGCGGTTTCCACCTTGGCCGTCACGGGCGATGTGCTGGGTGAGGACGCCTTCCGTTTCCGGAATGTTCCAGCGTTTATGCCGGTGATTCTCCCGGTCGCCGTCATAGTGCTGCCATATCTTGATTTGCTGCTCTCGATTATCAGGCGCAGTGCCAAGCGGAAGTCCCCCTTCAGTGCTGACCGTGGCCATATCCATCACCGCCTCGTCGATCTGGGTCACAGTCCTCGAGCGGTAGTTCTGATCCTGTATATGTGGGCCGCTCTGGTCGCCTCAGGGGTGGTAGTTATTTCCCTGGCAGATCGTAGAATTGCCATTCCCCTATATATTGCTGCGTTTATTTTGGTGACGTTGATCACGTGGATGCCGATGCTCGAGCGGGCTCGGGCCCGGGCTAAGCGCAAGGCCGCGCGTTAGCTTTTATCCGTTAGCCCAACCCGAGGACTCCTCAAGTGGGCCCCTCCTTCTATCTCGTGTAGAATTCAAGTTGCCTCCTTGCGGGGCTCGCTCATATCTATCCTTCATGACAGTCAGGACGACCTGCTATTTTGGTCGCTTCTGTATACAAGGGAACTGGGATTTCATGATCAAGCCGGAACGCGGCTCAAGAACCAACGGTGCGCTTGTCGCAGCGTCGGCTCCGCGCTCCCCTTGGATGGGGATTCTGAAGACCTGCACGGCCTACACCGCTGGTGCCGGACTCGTTCTCTCCCTTGCCGCATGGCCGATTCTGAGTGGGGTAATCGCCGGTTCCTTGGCCTTCGGGTGCGCATTGATTGTCGTTTTCTTCGGCGTCAGCCTCCTTGTTGCCGAATTTGCCGGGAGATATCGCGCCAGCTGGGCGCTTCCCGCCTTCTTGTTCATGTATATGGCCAAGATCTTAGGCATGGGTTTTCTGGTGCTCTTTGCTTCGTTGCCATCATGGGTGCTTGCGCCCTACTTCATGTGGGGCGCCATTGGTTCCCTCGTGTTGTGGCAGTTTGGCGAGATCCGCGCCTTTTCCCGGGCACGGCTACCCATTTTTAATGACGACGATCCATCGCCTTCCGATTCTTCGGGAGGCAAGCGTGGATAACTCTGAACCAGACCGCTCGTTAGAGCCGAAGTTTGCCTCAGTGCGAGAGTACGCCAACTACATTATTGGCGGGTTCATCGCGTGGGGTTTGATAGGCTGGGGTCTGGATCTCTTGCTGGATACTCGCTGGATTGTTTTCCTCGGTGCGCTCTTAGGTGCAACGGCCGGATACTTTCTCGCTCGCCACCATTTACGGCATCGAAGCCGTGGGTTGCCGCCAAGTGATGAGATCGACCATTAGAACTTCACACGGTGAATGGCGCCCTGCGCCGAATCACCAAATTTGTCCCATGACCGAAACTGCAGAGAGGACAGCGCGTTGACCGCGTTTGCGCTTCCGACGGCCACTGAACCTTACGTCCCGCCGTCGATATCCGACACCCACCTTCCCGAGGTGCTGCCATGGTTAGCCGAGTACGGGACTGGTTTCGGCAAGCAGATGATCATGATCATCCTCTCGATCATCTTGATCGTGTGGTTCTTCAAGTCAGCTATTAAGAACCCCAAGTTGGTTCCAGGCAAGGCACAGTTCCTGGCCGAAAGCGCTTACGGATTCGTCCGTAACAGCGTGGGCCGCGACATCATTGGCGAGAAGAACTTCGCTCAGTGGGTTCCGTTGCTGTTTGCCACCTTCTTCTTCGTCTTGCTGAACAACCTCTTTGGGGCCATCCCGTTCCTGCAGATTCCCTCCTTCTCCCACGCTGGTTCCGCCTACGCCATGGCCATCATTATCTATGGCACCTGGATTGCAGTCGGCGTGAAGAATCACGGAATTCGCTACTTCAAGCTTGCCGTCGTTCCTTCGGGCGTCCCGAACTGGATCATGCCGCTGATGGTGCCGTTGGAAATCATTTCCAACTTCATCGTTCGTCCGCTGACTCACTCGTTGCGTTTGATGGCGACCATGCTTTCGGGTCACATCATCGTGATGCTCGCCGCAACCGGCGCTCGCCACTTGATCATGGTGCAGGAGTCCTTGGCCCTGAACGCCGTTGGCGTTCTGGTCATCGTTGGCTCCGTAGCGATGTACTTCCTTGAACTCCTAATCATGGTTCTGCAGGCGTTTGTTTTCACCCTGCTGACCGCTATCTACATCCAGGGTGCCCTGGATGCAGACGCCCACTAAGCACTTCGGGCTCGCACTACTTCACTAAAAGTTTTCCCCTTTGAATGGGGGAATGACCTCACAACCTGCCGACAGAGTGTCGGTATCTTGAAAGGAACGAAATGGAACTCCACGGCTCCCTTAACATGATCGGCTACGGCCTGGCTGCAATCGGCTCGGCCATCGGCGTGGGCATGATCTTCGCTGCTTACATCAATGGCGTTGCACGCCAGCCGGAAGCACAGCGCATCCTGCAGCCGATCGCTATGCTTGGCTTCGCCCTTGCAGAAGCACTGGCAATCTTGGGCCTCGTCTTCGCCTTCGTCGTCGGCGCGTAGTTTCTCTTGATGGTGGCCCTGCCACTAGTGCAGGTGTCATTACAAGTTGGAACTTAAGAGATAAGGAAGAGTGAGAATGATCAGCAACGAATTGATCCTCGCAGCAGAAGCGGGCGCAAACCCGCTGCTTCCGAACCCGTGGGAAATTCTTGTCACTGCTGCAGGCTTTGCTGTCCTGTTGTTCATCGTGGTCAAGTACATTGCCCCGGCATTCGAGAAGTCCTACCAGGACCGTGTCACGGCCATCGAGGGTGGACTTGAGAAGGCAGAAGCCGCACAGGCAGAAGCTAACGCCACCCTGGAACAGTACAAGGCACAGCTGCTGGAAGCACGCACCGAAGCCAACCGTATCCGTGAGGATGCGCGCGAAGAAGGTGCACTAATCCTGGCTGAACTCAAGACCAAGGCAGCAGAAGAGTCCGCTCGCATTACTGAGCAGGCTCACCGTCAGATCGAAGCAGAGCGCACCGCAGCAGTTACTTCGCTGCGTGCCGAAGTTGGAACTCTGGCAACCTCGTTGGCTAGCAAGATCGTCGACGAAGCGCTTGAAAACGATGAGCGTTCAGCTCGCGTAGTCAACAAGTTCCTGGCAGATCTGGAATCCCAGCAGAACGCGGGTGCATCGAACTAATGGCAGGTGTATCGAGCGAGTCACTGGCCGCGGCACTGACGTCGTTGGAAACCAAGCTTGCACACGCGTCCTTGGAATTGTCAGCTGAGCTGTTTGGCGCCGTCGAGGTTCTTGACGGCAACGCCGGCCTGCGTCGCGCACTGACTGACCCGGCCCGCGGAGCTCAGGACAAGGCGGGGCTTGTAGCCTCGCTGTTGCGCGGGAAGGTTTCGGTAACTGCCGAATCCACCGTTGCAGAATTGGCCTCCTCGCGCTGGAGCTCGGCACGAGACATTGGTGATGCACTGGAAACCGTGGCGGCAACTGCCGCCATCGCGGTTGCCGAGCGTCAGGACGGTTCCGCTGGCCTGGAGAGGCTCGAAGAAGACCTCTTCGCGTTCATCCGAGTTGTTGGATCCAGTCATGATCTGCAACGTGCACTCGATGATCCACAGGCATCGACCGAAGCCAAACGCGCCCTGGCGCTGCGTCTTCTGCCGAACGCCAGTGCCGCATCCGCATTGTTGATCCGCCAAGCTGTCTCGGCACCGCGTGGGCTCAAGCCCATCGCATTGCTGGAGCGCTTCGTGGAATTGGTGGCAAAGCGTCAGGAACGCTGGATTGCTTCGGTGAGCGTCACACGTGACCTCACCACCGAGCAGCTGGCGCGCCTG
Organism: Paeniglutamicibacter terrestris; assembly: GCF_012271785.1. GTDB lineage: Bacteria > Actinomycetota > Actinomycetes > Actinomycetales > Micrococcaceae > Paeniglutamicibacter > Paeniglutamicibacter terrestris. The sequence goes on from NZ_JAAWVT010000002.1 coordinate 310,567, forward strand.
CAGGCAGGCCTGAACAACCTCTACGGTCGAGAGTTGAACATCAACGTCGAGATCGACCCGGCACTAGTCGGCGGAATCCGCGTAAAGGTGGGCGATGAGGTTGTTGACGCAACTATCGCTACCCGCGTGTCGGATCTGCGCCGCAGGTTGGCAGGCTAGACAGTACCTTCGGGTCTGTCTTGCCAGCCAGTCACCATAGACTGAATCAAATTTCGGTTACCGCTACGATTCACCGCGGTAATCACAACTTAGGAGAGCAGGGACTGCAGATGGCCGAATTGACCATCAACGCCGACGACGTCCGCAATGCCTTGAATGAGTTCGCAGCGTCCTACGAACCGGGCAAAGCAGAGCGCACCGAGGTCGGCCGCGTAACTACGGCAAGCGACGGCATCGCCAAGGTGGAGGGTCTTCCCTCCGTCATGGCGAATGAGCTTCTTCGCTTCGAAGACGGCACTCTGGGCCTGGCCCAGAACCTTGACACCCGCGAGATCGGTGTTGTCGTCCTTGGCGACTTCGCCGGCATCGCCGAAGGCCAGCGCGTTGAGCGCACCGGCGAGATCCTTTCGGTTCCGGTTGGCGACGCCTTCCTGGGCCGAGTGGTTGACCCGCTGGGTGAGCCGATTGATGACCTGGGCCCGATTGCTTCCACCGCACGTCGTGCGCTGGAAACTCAGGCTCCTGGCGTGACGCAGCGTAAGTCGGTTCACGAACCGTTGCAGACCGGCATGAAGGCCATAGACGCAATGATCCCGATCGGCCGTGGCCAGCGTCAGCTGATCATTGGTGACCGTCAGACCGGTAAGACCGCTCTGGCCGTTGACGCGATCATCAACCAGAAGGCCAACTGGGCTTCGGGCGACACCAACAAGCAGGTCCGCTGCATCTACGTGGCAATTGGTCAGAAGGCATCGACCATTGCTGCAGTGCGCCAGACTCTTGAAGCTAACGGTGCGCTGGAATACACCACCATTGTTGCTTCGCCGGCATCTGACCCGGCCGGCTTCAAGTACCTGGCACCGTACGCCGGTTCGGCCATTGGCCAGCACTGGATGTACGACGGCAAGCACGTTCTGATTGTCTTTGATGATCTGTCCAAGCAGGCCGAAGCTTACCGCGCCGTATCGCTGTTGCTGCGACGCCCACCGGGACGCGAGGCCTACCCAGGCGACGTGTTCTACCTGCACTCTCGCTTGCTCGAGCGTTGTGCAAAGCTCTCCGACGAACTCGGAGCAGGCTCGATGACCGGTCTGCCGATCATCGAAACCAAGGCAAACGACGTTTCGGCATTCATCCCGACCAACGTCATTTCCATCACCGACGGCCAGATCTTCTTGCAGTCGGACCTCTTCAACGCTAACCAGCGTCCGGCAGTTGACGTAGGCATCTCGGTGTCCCGCGTTGGTGGCTCGGCGCAGATCAAGGCGATGAAGAAGGTTGCCGGTACGTTGAAGCTCGAGCTGGCCCAGTACCGCGACATGCAGGCATTCGCCATGTTTGCCTCGGACCTGGATGCCGCTTCGAAGCAGCAGCTGACCCGTGGCGCTCGCCTGATGGAACTGCTCAAGCAGGGACAGTACGCACCGTTCCCGGTTGAGGATCAGGTTGTCTCCGTGTGGGCCGGTACCAAGGGCTACCTGGATGATGTCCCGGTTGAAGACGTTATGCGTTTCGAAACCGAGTTCCTGGCTCACCTGCGTCACCGCACCAACGTCCTGACCGTGATTGCCGAAACCGGCAAGCTCGAGGACGAGACCGTGGAATCGCTCAAGTCGAACATCGCCACCTTCAAGGCTGGCTTCTTCGGTGAAGGTGACGACCAGCTGGTCGCCGCCGGTCACGAAGAATTTGATGCTTTGGCTGAAGGTTCTGTTGACCAGGAAAAGATCGTCAAGCAAAAGCGCTGACATCTCCTTTGATTAGTGGTTGCCGCGCCACCTCGCGCGGCGCGGCAACCTCTACAAAGGGATAAGGAAAGGACAAACATGGGAGCCCAGATTCGGGTCTACCGCCAGAAGATTGCTTCGACCTCGTCGATGCGCAAGATCTTCAAGGCGATGGAACTGATCGCCTCTTCCCGTATTGGCAAGGCACGCGCGCGTGTCTCGGCATCGCTGCCGTACGCCAATGCGATTACCCGTGCTGTTACTGCCGTCGCGTCACAGTCAGAGGTTGATCACCCACTGACCACCGAGCCGGAGTCAATCCGTCGCGCGGCGGTCTTGGTTTTGACCTCGGACCGCGGACTCGCCGGTTCCTACTCCGCCAGCGTCTTGAAGCAGGCAGAGCACCTCGCAGAACTGCTCCACAAAGAAGGCAAGGACGTCAAGACCTACCTGGTCGGCCGCAAGGCTCAGGCGTACTTCGACTTCCGTGGACGCGACTTCGCGAAGGTGTGGACCGGTGGAACCGACGCCCCGGAGTTTGAGACCGCACGCGAATTGCGCGAAGTCCTGCTCAAGGACTTCGCCGATGATTTCGAATTGGGAGGCGTGGACGAAATCCACGTTGTTTTCTCTCAGTTCAAGTCGATGGTCGTTCAGGAACCGACGGTCATTCGTTTGCTGCCGCTTGAGGTTGTCGAGGAGGAGTCTGAGACTCCTGCCGATGAGCTGTTGCCGCAGTACGAATACGAGCCGGAGCCGGAGCAGGTGCTTGATGCACTTCTCCCGCGGTACATCGAATCGCGTATCTTCAATGCCATGTTGCAGGCTGCAGCTTCCGAGCTCGCACACCGCCAGCGTGCCATGAAGTCCGCTGGCGACAACGCCAACGAACTGATCAAGAAGTACACGCGTCTTCGTAACAACGCCCGCCAGGCCGAGGTTACTCAGGAACTTTCCGAAATTGTTGCCGGCGCCGACGCGCTGAACGGCTAACGGAATCTTCCTAACCAGACTTACATCCACGCCATCTACACAAGTGAAGTGAGAGAGAGATGACTGCCCAACTCCACGAGCAGGGTACCGCTGCTTCGACCGGTGCTATCGGTCGTATTGCACGCGTTATCGGCCCGGTTGTCGACGTTGAATTCCCCGCCGACTCCCTGCCCGCTATTTACAATGCTCTTTCCGCTGAGATTACCCTCAACGGCAAGACCACCACCATCACCTTCGAAACCAGCCAGCACCTCGGTGACTCAATGGTTCGCGCGATCTCCCTGCAGGCCACCGACGGACTTGTCCGCGGTACCCAGGTAGTCGATTCCGGTGCACCGATTTCCGTACCCGTTGGCGATGTCGTCAAGGGTCACATCTTCAATGTTTTGGGCGAACCCCTCGACATTGCAGCTTCGGAACTCCAGATCACCGAGCGTTGGCCGATCCACCGCAAGGCACCTGCATTCGCAAGCCTTGAGGGTTCGACCGAAATGCTGGAAACCGGCATTAAGTCGATTGACCTTTTGACCCCTTACATCAAGGGCGGCAAGATTGGTCTGTTCGGCGGCGCCGGCGTTGGTAAGACCGTGTTGATCCAGGAAATGATCACCCGTGTTGCACGTAACTTCGGTGGTACTTCGGTATTCGCCGGTGTTGGCGAGCGCACCCGTGAAGGTAATGACCTCTGGGTTGAAATGGAAGAAGCCAACGTTCTGAAGGACACCGCCTTGGTGTTCGGCCAGATGGATGAGCCACCAGGAACGCGTCTTCGCGTGGCCCTGTCGGCACTGACCATGGCTGAGTACTTCCGCGATGTTCAGAACCAGGACGTGTTGCTCTTCATTGACAACATCTTCCGCTTCACCCAGGCCGGTTCCGAGGTGTCGACCCTTCTGGGCCGCATGCCTTCGGCCGTTGGTTACCAGCCGAACCTTGCCGATGAGATGGGTCTCCTTCAGGAGCGCATCACCTCGACCAAGGGTCACTCGATCACCTCGATGCAGGCCGTTTACGTGCCTGCCGATGACTACACGGACCCGGCCCCGGCCGCGACCTTCGCCCACTTGGATGCGACCACGGAACTTTCCCGTGAAATCGCTTCTCGTGGTCTGTACCCGGCCATCGATCCGCTGACCTCCACGTCGCGAATCCTTGACCCGCAGTACGTTGGTCACGACCACTACAACACCGCGGTTCGTGTTAAGCAGATCCTTCAGAAGAACAAGGAACTGCAGGACATCATCGCTATCCTCGGCATCGATGAACTCGGTGAAGAAGACAAGATTGTTGTTTCGCGTGCTCGTCGCATCCAGCAGTTCCTTTCCCAGAACACCTACACTGCTAAGCAGTTCACCGGTGTCGAGGGTTCGACGGTTGCCATCAAGGACACCATCGAGGGCTTCAACGCGATCTGCAACGGCGACGTTGACCACATTGCCGAACAGGCATTCTTCAACATCGGCGGCATGGACGACGTTGAGCGCCAGTGGGCCGACATCCAGAAGTCGACGCGCTAAACATGAGCGAACTCCAAGTCGAAATCGTTGCGGCCGACCACTTCGTGTGGTCGGGTGCGGCGAAACTGGTCAAGGGACGCACCACCAGCGGCGAGATCGGGATTCTTCCCGGCCACGTACCGATGTTGGCCGTCCTTGCTGCCGGCGATCTTGAAATCGATCCGATTTCCGGTTCCCGGTTCTCGGTTCAGGTTGATGGCGGGTTCTTCTCCGTTGACACCGACCGTGTGGTGATCGTAGCGGACAATGCCGTCATGGCTGGTTCCGCACCGGCAGGGAATAGATAGATCCTGCCTTGAACGAACTCGGCATTCCTGTACTCATCGTGTTGGCAGCTCTGCTGCTTGTGGTGATGTTCTTGGGTGCCATGGGAGTGCGCCGCATTCAATTGCGGCGCACTCTTGGCACTTTTGACGCCTCCATCTCCACTTCCCCCGGGAAGTGGGTGACGGCGATTGCGCGGTATGGGGCCGGAGAGCTTGAGTTTCTCAAGCTCTTTTCGGTTTCCCCGCTTCCCGTGCAAAGATTCCGACGCAGCTCGATCCGGCTTAACGGCTGGCGGCGACCTGCGGACGCGGAGATGCACCAGGTGCAGCCCGGAAGCGTCATCGTGATGATGAGCTATGAAAGCCGAGAAATCTTGGTGGCCATGGACTACCAGACCTATAACGGCCTTTCGGCCTGGCTAGAGGCTGGCCCCGTTGCGGGCGTTGGCACCTGGCGACAGGACTAAGCAAGACAAAAGCATGGGGCGGGATGATGAAAATCATCCCGCCCCATGCTTTTAATGCTTCTTCTAGCGTTACCACCCGAGAGAATCCGTGGCGCTAAGCGATACGGGACCTTCTCGAGGGAATGTTCAAAGAGTCTGTGAAGTCCTAGAGACCGACAACGCCGGTCGCCTGCGGGCCCTTGGCACCCTGGCCAACTTCGAATTCAACACGCTGGTTTTCTTCCAGAGTGCGGAATCCGTTGGTCTGGATTTCCGAGTAGTGCACGAAAACGTCTGCCTCGGCGCCATCCGGAGTGATGAAACCGAATCCCTTTTCGGCGTTAAACCACTTCACGGTTCCCTGAGCCATGTATATCTCCTCATTTAGTGCGAAAATCTGGCCGCTGCACTGTGCAACTGCCATGGGGTGGTACTCAAGTGAGAAGATCACTGACGTGGGTCTGACCCCGCCATGGTCACTTCACACCCGCAGCACTGCTTTGGCGGGTATGACTAACCAACACAAAGACTGAGTCAAGCATCACACACACCCGTGACTAGGGTCAACACCCTACGGCCCGTGGTTAGGCAGAAATGTTAAAAATGTTTTCGCCATGGCGAATGACTTGCTGCAAACCCAACTTGTCATCAAGGACCAGTAAATCGGCCACAAAGCCCTGGTGTAGTTCCCCGGCCTCATCAATCAGTCCCAGAACGCTGGCCGGAACCTTGGTAGCGGAGATCAGCGCATCACGCAGTTCAACACCCGAGTCCACCACGGCACGTAGCACCTCAAGCATGCTGGCGGTGCCGCCGGCCAGAGATCCATTGGAACTCAAGCGTGCCTCACCCTTGGACACCGTGACATCGGCCGGGCCCAGAGTGTATTCGCCATCGGCTAGGCCGGTGGCAGCCATCGAATCGGTGACCAGGGCGATGGATTCGGCTCCCACGATGTTGAAGACCGTGCGCACCGTGACCGGGTCTAGATGGACGCCGTCGGCAACGAGCTCAACGATGATCTTGCCCGCTGCGGCCAGCTCCAGACATGCGGCCACGGGACCGGGAGCGCGGTGGTGCATCGAGGGCATGCCGTTAAACAGGTGAGTGACAGTGGGCCGCTCGGTGAATCCGTCAACCCCGGCACTGGCCAATTCTTCCCGGGCAAGATCGAGCGAAGCGGTGGTCGTGGAGGCATCGGCATCGGTATGGCCCAGCGAGGGGACAACGCCCTGGGACACCAGCTGCTCCAGCAGGGCATCGGATCCTTCAAGTTCCGGGGCATAGGTCATCGTGCGCAACTGGCCGGCCGACGCGTTGATCAATTCGTCAACAAAGTCAGCATGCGGATCGGAAAGGAACGCAGGATCCTGAGCGCCGCACCGGGCGGTGGAAAGGAACGGGCCCTCGGCGTGGATGCCAGCAATATCCCCGCGTTGGGCGAATTCGGCCAGGACCGACGCCGCGCCGAGCATGTCCGCCCGATTGGCCGTCACCAGCGAGGCCAGGAAGGTGGTGGTGCCGGAGCGGTGCAGGTGCTCGATGGCCCGCTGAATGGCGATAGGGTCACCGGAGGGAAAATCTCCACCCGCGGCACCGTGACAGTGCAGATCGATCAGGCCGGGGATGATGATGGTTCCCTCGGGGCTTTCGCGCAGCTCAAACTCGGCAGCGCCATCCACGAAAGAAAACTCGTGCTCATCACCGGCAAAGGCAATCCGATGGCCCTCAACGGCAATGATGCCGCGGGCGATGTCCAACCCGGGGGAGAGGAGTCGGCCGGTCAATGCGTAGCGATGCGGTGCAGAAGAGGCAGTCATGCAACCCAGTCTAGGTTGTGGTGAGCCAAGTCATCATTGTGCCGCTCCGCGCAAATGCGCCGGCCGTCTCAAACCGCCGGGCTTTGCCGGCATGCGGCAGCACGACCAAGGTGCGACGGAGTGTCCCGAGCGGCACGAAAAGCCGCGAGAACTCTAGAAGAGTCGTGCCGCCACATCATCTACGCCGCGCATGGCATCGTAATCGAGAATCAGGCAGTCGATGCCACGGTCGGTGGCCAGCGTGCGGGCCTGCGGCTTTATCTTTTGGGCGGCGAAGATGCCGCGCACGGGGCGTAACAAGGGGTCGCGGTTGAGCAATTCGAGGTAGCGGCTGAGCTGCTCAACGCCGTCGATGTCGCCATTGCGCTTAAGTTCGATGGCGACCGTCGCGCTAGCGGCGTCACGGGCGAGGATGTCTACCGGGCCAATGGCCGTCATGTATTCGCGGCGGATCAGGGTGTAGCCGGCGCCAACCGTCTCGATCTGGTCGGCCAGCAGCCGCTGCAGATCTCCCTCGACGCCGTCCTTAATCAGGCCAGGGTCGATGCCCAGGTTGTGCTGGGAGTCGTGGATGACCTCCTTGATGTGCACCACCAGACGGTCATCGGACTTCTGGTGGGCAACGTGCCAGAGCTCCACATCGCCCTCCGCTGCCTGCTCTTCATCGGGAGCCACCACGCGCATCACTGCCGGGGGGCTCATCCAGTTCAGCGGCTTGTAGCTACCGCCGTCGGAATGCACCAGCACCGAGCCATCGGCCTTCACCATTAACAGGCGGGTCGCTAGGGGGAGATGGGCACGCAAACGGCCCTCATAATCAACTGAACACTTGGCAATCACTAAACGCACAGAGTGCACTCTACCGGGTTTCGTGCATCGCTCCGAGCAGATGTGCCGCTCACCACGCGGGGAGGGGCACGCAGGTGGTGCCATCGCGTCCCGGCTGGGGGTCAGCGATGATGTGGGGCAGAATTGAAACATGGCCCGCTCCAATCGTCCCTCCCGTTCCTCCGCACCCGTGCCCCGATCTGGCCGGGTCAATAAATGGACGAGACCGGTGGACGATACTCAGGAGCCGTGGCTGGAGAAGGCCCGCTATGGGGTTCAGCGGCTGCAGGACGCTCCGGACGGGCAGTGGCACGTGCGTCGCATCTCTTCCGTGGGTGCGGCCAAGACCTATACCTGCCCCGGCTGTGGGCGGTCCATCGGCCCCGGCACCGAACACCTGGTGGCTTGGCGGGCAGATCACTGGTCCGGCGACGATGCCTCGGCCGCCGCGCGACGCCACTGGCACCCCAAGTGCTGGGATTCGCGCTCCTACCGGTATTAGCGCTGGTCTTGCCTGACAATAAAGACCTCGCGCAGAATCAACATGATGGCCGCGGCAACGGGAATTGCCATCAGCGCACCCACCACGCCCAGCAGTGAGCCGCCGGCGATCACGGCGATCACCGCCACGGCACCAGGTACCGAGACAGCCTTTTGCATCACCCGAGGAGAGATGAAGTAGGCCTCGATCTGCAGGTAGCCGAAGTAGCAGATGGCGTAGATGGCAGCGGTCTGCCAGCCCAGGGTCAGCGAAATCAGCGAGACGAGGATCCCGGCGGTCACCGCTCCAACCAGCGGGATGAAGGCCAGCATGGCGACCAACACGGTGAGCAAGGCAGCAAAGGGCACATGCAGAATACTCATCAAGATCAGTGCGATGGCCGCATTAAGCAGGGCCACAAAGGCCTGCCCGATGACGTAGTTACCCACCGAATGCATGATGGTATCGCCCAGTTCCTCCACCCGGGCTCGACGTGAATACGGGGCCAAGCGGTAGGCAAAGGTCTTGAGTGCGGGTAATGAGGCCAAGAAGTAGATGGCCAGCACCAGCACAATCAGCACGCCAAACATGCCCTGGGCGATGACCGTGCCCACGCCCAGCACACCGCCAAAGATTCCGCCGACGGCGCCGGTGTCGGAAAAGAACTTGCCAATCTCCAGGCTGATGCGATCCGAGAGCTGATATTGCGCATCGAGGGTGACGAAAAATTCCGACTTGAGGAAGTCGTCAACGATTTTTGGGGCACGCTCGATGAACTGCGAGGTCTGCTCGGTCAGTGTGGGGATGATGCTGGAGATGAAACCGGCCACCGAGCCCAGCAGCGCCACCATCGTGATCAAAACGCCGACGGTCCGGGTGATACCGCGGGTGACCAGGAAGCGCACGATGGGATCGAGCCCGAGCGCAATGAATAGTGCAATCGCGATCCAGATGACCAGCGATCCCACATTGGTCAGCAGGAAGAAGCCCAGCAGGGCTAGGCCCACACCCACGGTAAAGAGGAAGCCGAAGGCGATGGGGTGGGTTGCCGGGGCAGCTGCCAAATCGCCGAGCTCGGCATCGGTCTGGGCCTGATTCGGGTTGGGAACGGGCGGGAAGCCGAAGTTCGCCGGTGGCTTGATCCGTGTATCGAGGGTGTGCTGCGCGGTGCCCAATACGCGGCGCCACCAGCGCTGAGGGGCACTATGCACCGCCGGCTCTGGGCTAGTATTCGCCATCGCGGATTCGTTCTGTTCGGGAACCGGCGAACTGGCGGCTTGTGGCGCGCCAGCGGTGGTCCCGTCCTTGTCGTTATTCCCGTCTTGAGTAGTCACAAATTCGAGACTAGTACGCCGGGGACCAGCTGGCACCATTCTTTCGTCGCGGGACGCTAGGTTGCGGACATGGTGAAGGACACGTGCCCTCCGGGCGTGTTACTACGCACATCTAGGAACCCGAAATCGGTCACACTCGTTAGACTTGAAACGTGCTCGCCGTGGTTTTATCTGCGGCAGGTGTATCAGTGGCCGAATTTCGACCCCCCTTCCGTTAGGTGTAATTGTGCGAAAGATCTTCTCAGCGATCGCTATCATTCTTGGGCTGGCTGCCCTGGTGGCAGGGATCGGTCAGCGTACTATTTGGGCTCCGCCCGAGACGCTGACCGCTTCCGTTGCCACGGCTCCGGCCGATGCCCCCGTCACCCTCCTCGAGGCAGGGATCGGTACCGTGGGGGCTCACCCCACGGATATCACCATCACCTCCGATGGCAAGTTCACTGCCTCGCTGGTGCGTTCGGCCGATGCACAGGCATGGGTGGGCAAGGCCGCTCACACCACCATCAGCGGTATCAACGCCGAGACCATGGAATTCGACGTCAGCTCGAAGACCGGTGAAGCCACGGTCCCGAACCCGGCTAAGGCCGATATCGTTCAGAGCACGGAAAACGCAGACAAGACGATGAGCTACCGCTGGACCAACCCCGATGCGGGCTCGTGGACGCTGTTGCTGGCCGCCGATGGCAAGGCCGCAGCACCGACGCAGATCACCGCCTCTTGGCCCGGCGACACCGCCACCCCGTTCTCGATGCCACTGATCATTTCCGGTGCGCTGCTCCTGATCATTGGAATCGCTCTGGCCGCGGTACGCACCACTCCTCGTGGCGGCTCCACCGGTGGCGGACGTCGTTCCGTTGACACCGCGGTGGCCCCGGCCACCGGTTCGCTGCCCACCGCAGCTACCGGCGTTATCGAAACGCCGAGCAAACCGAAGAACGAACCCGGTTCACCGAACACCGTGGCGAAGGTTGTTGCAGCAGCATCGGTTCTGGCCCTCGCCGTGCTTCCCGCCGGTCCGGCCATGGCCGCCAGCGCCACTCCCTCAGAGAGCGCTACGTTATCCGAAAGCGCCTCGGCCACAGCCAGCGAGGAAGCACCGGAGGTTTACCCGGTGGTTCTCCAGGATCAGCTCGAGAGAATCCTCGGTGAGGTTTCTACCTCCGTGGCGAAGGCCGATAAGTCCAAGAAGGCTGCTGACCTTGATGAGCGCACCACCGCGGCTCTAAAGACTCTGCGCACGGAGAACTACAAGCTGCGCAACGACGGAGTGAAGATTGATGGCCCCTCCGCCCTCGACACCACGGTGATTCGCTCCGCCGCAGTCCCCACTGACGACGGTGCTCACTTCCCGCGCTCCATCATGGTGGTCACCGCCAAGGACTCGGCCGCTTCAACGATCCCGAGCGTCATAACGTTGACCCAGAAGAGCGCGCGCGATAACTACCAGGTCGCCTTCGCCACCCAGATGCTGCCCGGCTCCACCTTCCCGGGCATCGGTGTGGGTGATCCTTCGGTGAAGTCGCTGAAGGATGACGCTAAGGATCTGAAGATGACACCAAAGACGGCGCTCACGCGTTTGGCAGATTTCATGGACAACGAGAAGTCCAAATACGCCGACAACTTCGCCGAGAACGCCTTCCTGACGCTGAACACCAAGGACCAAAACGCCTTGGTCAGCGGCAACAAGGACGGAAAGATCAGCTTCAAGCGCACGGTAAACAACGACGATACTGTCGTGATTTCCACCCCAGACGGTGGCGCCTTGGTATCGGGCAACTTCACCTCGGTGACCACCGCCAAGCCGAAGGAAGACGGCGGTACCATCGGCCTTGACGCGGTGACCTCGAAGATTGTTGATGCCAAGGACACCAAGAAGGGCATCGAGATTACCTATGGCGAGCCGATGCTGGTTTACATCCCGGCAGCCGATTCAAAGGATAAAGTCTCGGTGGTCGCTGCCGAGGTCATTACCAAGGGTGCGAAGCTTCTGAAGTAGTACCAGCGGCACCTTGGTCGATCAGCGGGTCACCGCACAGATCGGACTGAGGAGCCAGCGAAGAAATGGCGTGGTGGCAATTGGTGCGGGGAACGGAACCCGTACCGAAGGCCATCACGCCTTTTTTGTGCCCTGCGCCCAAGGTGCCTCGGCTCAGCTTGTCAGCGGGCAGCGTACGAGTTTTCCTCGTGGCCCGCGCGGGCCTAAAGTAGAGGGATGACCACCAGCATGCCTGAACCCACGCCTCCGTCCTCCCGTGGCGCCATTGATCTGGCTGCCCTCAAGGCAGCAACGCCCGAGCCTGCCGCACCAATCGCCGAGGGCGCACCCACCTGGGTCCGCGCCGTTGATCAGGCGCTCTTCCCGGAAATTGTGGCCCTGTCCAACCAAGTTCCGGTCATCGTTTCTCTCGGTAACCCACGTTCGCCGGGATCCGTGCAACTTGATGGACTGTTGGCAACGCTGGTCGATGCCAAGGGCGGCGCGCTGGCGCTGGCAACGGTGGATGCGGAAAAGGAACCCGCCATTGCGCAGGCGTTCCAGCTCACCCAGGTGCCTGCGGTCGTCGCACTGATCAACGGCCAGCCCGTTCCCCTCTTCCAGGGTGGTGCCGAACAAGCACAGATCCAGTCAATCATCGACGAACTGATGTCCTTGGGTGTGCAGCACGGGGTCGCCGGAACCATCCCGCCCCTGGGAACCTCGGCTGCCACGGCGGCGCCGGTGGCACTGCCCCCACTGCATCAGGCAGCACTTGACGCGCTGGAAGCCGGGGACCTGAATGGTGCCGAGAACGCCTATAAGCAGGCGCTGAACGAAAAGCCGAATGACAATGAAGCATCCATCGGCCTGAACCAGGTCCGTCTGCTGATCCGCACCGAGGGTAAAGACCTGGCCCAGGTCCGCAGCGCGGGGGCAGCTAACCCCGATGATCTGGCCGGCCAGTTGGACGTCGCGGACATGGATCTGGTGGGTGGCCACGTCGAAGACGCCTTCGCCCGGTTGGTGGCCTTCATCGGTCGCAATGTGGGGGACGAGAAGGAAGCGGCCCGCGCACGCCTCGTTGAACTGTATTCGGTGGTGGGTGTGGGCGATCCGCGCGTTGTGACCTCTCGTCAGAAGCTGGCTCGCGTTCTGTTCTAAATATTTACGGCGGCAGGACCCGCCATGTACAAACTCATGGGAGGCACCTCGCAGCACCGCGAGTTGTCTCCCATGAGTTTTGCCTTTTGGTGCTTCCCTCACGTACGCCAACGAATGAATTAGTCCGTAGGGATGACGGCGAAACCATGTGCCGACTGCTAATTTCAATGGCATGAGCAACTCTTACCTAGATCCCGGTGCACCAGCCCTGTCGATCCGCGAGCTCGGGAAGCGGTTCGGTGCAAAAGTTGCCGTTAACGGCATTTCTCTCGACGTTCCGACCGGTTCATTTTTTGGCCTCGTGGGCCCCAACGGAGCGGGAAAAACCACCACGCTGTCAATGGCCACCGGTCTGATGCGCCCGGATGCCGGGCAGATCTGGGTTCACGGCATCGATGTGTGGGAGCAACCGCTTAAGGCCAAGGCAGCGCTGGGCGTGCTGGCGGACGGCGTGCGGCTCTTCGACAGGCTGTCCGGGCGCCAACTGGTGACCTATGCTGGGCTGCTGCGTGGCATGGACCGAGCCACAGTGGATGAACGTACCGAAGATCTCTTGCGCGTGCTGGACCTTGAAGATGCCGGCAGCAAATTGGTCGTCGACTATTCCGCCGGTATGACCAAAAAAATCGCCCTGGCCACGGCCCTGATCCATTCCCCGAGGTTGCTAGTCCTCGATGAACCCTTCGAAGCGGTGGACCCCGTCTCGGCGGCCAACATTCGTGGGATTCTCGCCGACTATGTGGCCCACGGCGGCACCGTCATCGTCTCCTCCCACGTCATGGATCTGGTTCAGCGCATGTGTAGCCACGTAGCTGTCATCGCCAACGGCAACCTGCTGGCTGCCGGCAGTGTCGACGAGGTGCGCGCGGGGATGAGCCTGGAAGACAGATTTGTGGATCTGGTCGGCGGCCGCGGCAACAACGAGGGGCTCTCATGGTTGCATACCTCCTAAAGCTCAAGCTCCTGCTCTTAGGCAACTCCTTCCGGCGCAGCCCCTGGCAACTGGTTGGTGTGATTCTTGCCGGTCTCTATGCCCTGGGTGTGATCAGCATGCTGGTCTCCGCCATGGCGTTCTTGGTTGATCGGGAGGCCACCTTCATTTCGATGGTCTTGGTATTGGCCGTCTCGGCCATCACCCTCGGCTGGGCGCTGATCCCGCTGGTAGCCTTCGGTGTTGATTTGACCTTGGATCCGGCACGGTTCACGACCTTCGCGATTTCGCGGCCCCAGTTGGCCATCGGACTCTTGCTCTCTGGATTCATCGGGATCCCCGGGCTGCTGACGCTGCTGGTGCTCAGCGGCCAGTTCCTCGCCTGGCGCGCAGAACTCTCCACGCTGCTCGCTGCCCTCCTGTGCGGGGTGCTAGCGGCGATGTTATGCCTGGTGCTGGCCAGATTGACCACCACCACCATGGCCCAGCTCACCGGGTCGCGGCGTTTCAAAGATGTCGCCGGCATCCTGGTGATCATTCCACTGATGCTGCTCGGTCCGTTGCTGGTGGTAGTGACCGACGGAATTGACGGCCTGACGGATTTGCTGCCACGGCTGGCCCAGGTGCTCGGTTGGACTCCCTTGGGCGTTTTTGCCGCGGTGCCGGGGGATCTGGCCGCGGGTAGTACAGCAGTGGCGGTGGGCCGCTTGGCGCTGGGCCTGCTCTATCTGGCCGCAGCGATCTGGGCCTGGGAAAGGGCACTGCATCGGGCCATGGAATCCCCGCGTTCGGCCAAGACCAGCACCAAGGCCGTGGGCATGGGCGCCTTTAACATTTTCCCCTCTACGCCCACCGGTGCCGTTGCCGCTCGGGCCATGACCTACTGGTTCAAGGACCCGCGTTACGGGGCCAGCATCGTCATGGTTCCCCTGCTCCCGGTAGTGATCTGGTTCAGCGCCGGACTCAACGGTGGCGCTGAATTCATGCTGTTGCTCGGTCCGCTTCTGGGTGTGCTGATGGGGTTCGCCATTTCCGCCGATGTTTCCTACGACTCCACGGCTTTCTGTCTGCATGTGCTCTCCGGGGTACGTGGGATTCATGACCGTGCCGGCCGCGTGCTGGCCTGTGCCGTCATTGGACTTCCGGTGACGCTCCTGGCATCGATCCTGCCGCCGGTGTTACTGGGCCGAGCCGAGTTGCTGCCGGCCTCCATCGGAATCTCACTGTGTGCACTGCTGACCGGACTCGGAGTTTCCTCCGTGGCCTCGGCCCGCTTCACCTACTCGGTGCCGTTGCCGGGGGAGAGTCCCTTCAAGACGCCTCCCGGGGCGGGTGCGCGCATTGCCGTGGTGCAGCTGGCCACCTTCTCCGTTATGGGCGTGCTGTTGGCTCCAGCGGCCGGACTCGGCTTGGCGCAATACCTCACCGGAAATGATCTCTTGGGCTGGCTCGGTGGTGTGGTGGGGATCGTCATCGGCAGTGTTTTGTTGGTACTGGGAATCCGCATCGGCGGACGCTGGATGGATCGGCGCGCTCCGGAGCTCATGGGTGCGGTGATGGTCAACAAGTAGAGAGGTTTTGGCGGATGCGACCTACCGCACGCTGCCGATCTGCTGGCAAAGGGGGTCGGCCTTGTTAGACTGGTGGACATGAGCATGCCCCTGGATCCGTTCCGTAATGACCCGCACACTACCTCCGGCGGAGGTGCCACCACGATCGAGCGCACCGAGGTCGCCCAGGAAGTTGAGGCGGGGGACCACGAACGCTTTGCACACTATGTGCGTAAGGAAAAGATCATGGAGTCCGCGCTGTCCGGCGACCCCGTCATCGCCCTGTGCGGCAAGGTCTGGATCCCGGGCCGCGACCCGCAGAAGTTCCCCGTATGCCCCGAATGCAAGGAAATCTACGAGGGCTTCAACGGCGGCGACAAGCCCAAAAAGTAGGGCTTCCACTACGCAATTCATGAGTAATACCCCCTTGTGCACAGCTGTGTGCAAGGGGGAAAGTTTTTAGCGCCGTGGAGGTGTATGCATGACCGATACCTTGTTCTCACTTGCAGACAAGCTGCCCCTGGAGGACCGTCTTCCTCCCGCGTACCCCGAACGTGCCGCCTGGGGCACGGGTCCCAAGCTGCGTGCCTGGCAGGCCGAAGCCCTGGATAAGTACTTCACCGACAACCCGCGCGACTTCATGGCGGTGGCAACTCCCGGTGCAGGTAAAACCACCTTCGCGCTTCGTCTGGCCAAGGTGTTGGTCGACGCCAAAACGGTGAACCGCATCATCGTTGTTGCCCCCACCGACCACCTCAAAAAGCAGTGGTCGGATGCCGCCGGTCGCGTCGGTTTGGCGTTGGATCCGAACTTCAAGAATTCCGATGGACGCCACGGCGATGGCTACATCGGCATCGTACTGACCTATGCGCAGGTCGCCTCCAAGCCACTGCTGCACCGCGCCAAAACCGAGGGTGCCCGCACCCTGGTCATCATGGACGAAATCCACCACGGTGGTGACGCCCTGAGCTGGGGCGAAGGTATCCGTGAGGCCTTTGAGCCGGCCACCCGGCGCCTGGCGCTGACTGGTACCCCCTTCCGCTCTGACACCGCTGCGATTCCCTTTGTTGAATATGCGGAGGGACCCGATGGCATTCGCCGCTCCAAGGCCGACTACACCTACGGCTATGGCAATGCGCTGCGTGACCACGTGGTGCGCCCCGTGCTGTTCATGGCCTACTCCGGTTCGATGCGCTGGAAGACGGCAGCCGGTGAGGAAATGGAAGCCCAGCTTGGTGAGGGCTTCACCAAGGACATCACCGCCAATGCCTGGCGCACGGCGCTGAACCCTGCCGGAGACTGGATCCCTTCGGTGCTGGCCGCCGCGGATAAGCGGCTGACTCAGGTGCGCCGCACGGTGCCAGATGCCGGTGCCCTGGTCATCGCCACCGACCATGAAGATGCGCGGGCCTATGCCGAGCAGCTGGAGAAGATTTGCGGCGAGAAGGTCACCGTCATCCTCTCCGATGACTCCGGTGCCTCCAAGAAGATCGATGCGTTCTCCGCCGGGGATTCGCGCTGGATGGTCGCCGTTCGGATGGTGTCCGAAGGTGTTGACGTGCCTCGGTTATGCGTGGGCGTGTACGCCACCTCTACCTCCACCCCGCTGTTCTTCGCTCAGGCCGTGGGCCGTTATGTGCGAAGCCGAAAGCGCGGCGAAGTCGCGTCGATCTTCCTGCCCTCGGTGCCGGTGCTCATGGCTCTGGCCAACGAGATGGAAACCGAGCGTGACCACGCGCTGGATCGCCCGGAGCAGCACTTCCAGGACCCGGACTACAATCCCGAGGATGCTCTGGTTGCCGAGGCCAACCGCGAGGAAAAGGCCAGCGATGAGCTGAACAAGGCGAAGTTTGAGGCGCTGAATTCCAACGCCTCCTTCGACCGGGTGCTCTTTGACGGCGGCGAATTTGGTACCGGCGGAGCCGTGGGTTCGGAGGAAGAGGAAGACTTCCTGGGCATTCCCGGGCTCTTGGATGCCGAGCAGGTGGGGGTACTACTACGCCAGCGCCAGGCAGAACAGGTTTCCCGCCGCAAGGTGCGCAAGACGGCGCAGGAGCCGGAGGCTGCTCCGTTGGTTGACCACCGCGCGCTGATGGATATGCGCTCGACACTGTCGAAAAACGTTTCGGCGTGGAGTGCCCGGACCGGCACTCCGCACGGGGTCATTCACACGAAGCTGCGCGAGGTTTGTGGGGGACCGGCCGTCGCCCAAGCCGATGCCGAGCAGCTACAAAAGCGCCTGGCGAAGTTACAGGGCTGGTTCATCGGCAAGAAGTAACCATAACGGCAAATGCCGCTTACCTCGGGTGTGACGAACTGTTCGTCACACCCGAGGTGAGCGGCATTTTTGTGCCTAGACGACGGGCAGCGACACTCTTCCCAGCCTCCAGCTGACTAACCCAGCGAGAGTACCGTCACCCGGGCGTCACGCAATTCTTGAAGCACCGATGCCGCGTTTTCCTGATGGACGGCAGCTGTCAGTTGGGAAATGACGGTGGTGTCGAATCCCTGGGCGATGGCATCCAGTGCGGTGGCCCGCACGCAGTAGTCGGTGGCCAGGCCAACGATGTCGACCGCGGTGACGTTAGCGTCGCGGAGCCAATCGCCGAGCAGCGGACCCGATTCATCGGCGGCGTGCGCGTCGGCAGCTGC
Source organism: Paeniglutamicibacter terrestris (assembly GCF_012271785.1). GTDB lineage: Bacteria > Actinomycetota > Actinomycetes > Actinomycetales > Micrococcaceae > Paeniglutamicibacter > Paeniglutamicibacter terrestris. The sequence goes on from NZ_JAAWVT010000002.1 coordinate 328,410, forward strand.
CAGTCGGCCCTCAAACCCCGAATACGCCGCGGCAAAGTGGCCCTTGCGAAAATGCTGTCCGATCAATCCGGCCACCTCATCCATCGCCGGATGCAGCGCCGCTCCCGGCTGAGCAGCCAAGCAGTGCTCGGGCCAGGAATTGGTGAAGTCGGGCGTTGGTGAAAAGTGCGGCCCCGGATCAATATGCCAGTCTTGGGTCGCGAGGACCGCTGAGTATGAATCCGCGCGCTCCCGCACCACGGTGGCAATGGCCGTGGCCACCGCCTCCCCGCCGGTGATGCCCAGGGCACCGCCCTCACAGAAATCATTCTGAACATCAACGATGATCAAGGCCCTGAGCGGGGCTCGATCAGCTGATTCGGTTACTTCCTGGCTCATGGCACTGTTCCTTTGCGGCATTAAAGTAGTGGGAGACGACGACGAGAGGGTGCGGGGGAGCTAGTCCTCATTGATGAAGCGAGTGGGGATCACCGGTTCCCCGCGCTGCAGACGCCGGGAGGTCCCCGGCATCTCCTTGATCGAGTCACGGTGACGCTTTACGGCGCGACGCACTCCGGAGGCTGCGGTGAAATCGGTGTTGATCTCGCCATTAACAACAAACTGCTCCAGCAAGAGGCGGTCGTTGGCGTCGGTCTCGGGAATCTCGCCAATCCCGATCAGTTCCTCCGTGGCTCGGCCACGTTCGTCCAGCTGACGTACGGCGTACTTTCGTCCGCCCACGGAAACCTTGTTCTTGGCAGCCTTGGCAACATCGACAAATTCACCGGCGTCGTTGTGGCGCGAGACCAGCTTGTAGACCATCGAGGCCGTCGGATGTCCGGAACCGGTGACCAGCGAGGTACCCACGCCGTAGGAGTCAACCGGGGCCGACTGTAGGGAGGCGATGGCGTATTCGTCGAGGTCGGAGGTGACCATGATCCGGGTGTTCTCGTTGCCCAGATCATCAAGCAGCGTGCGTACCCAGCGGGCCTGCTCCACGAGGTCGCCGGAGTCAAGACGCACGGCGCCGAGTTCGGAACCTGCCACCTCCACGGCGGTGCGCACACCCTGCTCCACATCGTAGGTATCCACCAGGAGGGCGGTGCCCACGCCCATCGAATCGACCTGAGCCTGGAATGCTGCCCGCTCGGAGTCGTGCAGCAGGGTGAAGGAGTGTGCGGCGGTTCCCACGGTCTTGAGGCCGTAGCGGTGTCCGCCCTCCAAGTTGGACGTCGAGTCGAATCCGGCGATGATGGCCGCGCGGGCGGCGGCCACGGCCGACTCCTCGTGGGTGCGTCGGGACCCCATCTCGATGCACGGGCGCGTTCCGGCGGCGGCAATCATGCGTGAGGCTGCCGAGGCAATCGCGGAGTCGTGATTCAGTGCGGAGAGCACAAAAGTCTCCAAGACACAGGCTTCGGCGAAGGTTGACTCAACGATCATGACCGGTGAATAGGGGAAGTAGATTTCCCCTTCGGCATAACCATAGATGTTTCCGCTGAACGAGAAATTTTCGAGGTACTTGATGGTGGTTGCATCAACCACCTTGGTGTCGGATAGGAAGCGCAGCTGCTCCTCGCCGAACCGGAATTCCTTCAGGCCCTCTAAGATCCGGCCGGTCCCTGCCAAGACGCCGTAGCGCCGGCCCTCGGGAAGACGACGAGCGAAGGCTTCAAAAACACTGGGTCGGTGGGCCGCGCCCGAGTGCAGTGAGGCCTGCAGCATGGTCAGCTCGTAGTGGTCGGTAAACAGTGAAGTGGGCTGCTGCCACATAGCCGAGGGCTCCTCGCGACGGGGGAATGGGGGTGGTTGATTGTTGCTGTGCCGGGCACCATTGCCCGGCGCGGGACGCGGTGGTGCCCCACCATGGACGGTGGGTTCCAATAGATCCGGCGGTTCGTTCGTTAGAAGCTACTCTAAACCCGCTGCCGGAACCTTGTTGTCAGAACCGAGCGCGTCGGACACACTTGCTTCACTTTGGACCGTGGGCACCTAACATACGCACAGGTGGACTTTGGACTGGGTTCGAATCGGTGGCACCCGGTCGTAGAATGGAATCATGCCAACCATGACTGCGATGCCCGATGTGCTTGAGCACGTGGAGCAGGCCCAAGCACACCAATTGGATCAGCCCTATATCTTGATCATCTGGAATGACCCGGTGAATCTCATGAGCTACGTCAGCTATGTCTTCCGGTCCTACTTCGGATATTCCGAGGAGAAGGCCGAGAAGCTGATGATGCAGGTGCACCAGGACGGCCGCAGTGTGGTCGCCACCGGTAACCGGGAAAAGATCGAGTCCGATGTCGCGGCCATGCACGGCTTCGGTCTGTGGGCCACCCTGTCGAAAGAGGACGCCGCCTAATCATGGCTCGAGCATTCAAGAACACCCCGCGCGGATTCTCCGCAACGCTGGAAGCCGCCGAACGTCAATTGATGCGCGGCCTGTTTCAGGACGTCATCACGTTGCTGGAACCGGAAGTCGTACCGGACGAGGATCCGTTGTGGGCCATGGTGGGGATGGATTCCAATGCCCACCGCGAAGACTTTGGCCCGCCGACCGATCGTGCCACCATGCGCCTACTGCCGGATTCAAACCCCGATGACGCGGACGCGTCGCTGGAGTTCCGCCGGCTTTCCGAGCGTGGCATCCGTGAACGCAAAATCGGAGCGCTCCGCGAAGCCGCCCTATTGATGGAATCGGGCAGCATTCTGCTCAGTGAACAAACAGCCCCACGTTTTGCCGCCGCCATCAATGACGTGCGCCTAGTCTTGGCTGAACGGCTGGGTCTGGAGAGCGAAGAAGATGCTGAACGGATCCACGCGCAGGACGATTGGTCGAAGGCAGAATCGGTCGACGAATACCTTGCACTGGTATATAATTTCGTCACGTGGATGCAAGAATCCCTGATGCAGGCCATGCTGAAATCGCTGTGAGTCCAGCGACACTGTGTCGCGCTTGCTAACGGTTGCGTGAAAAAACCAAGTAGTCTTCGTAGACCATGACAAGTGCGTCCTCCAACGATCAGCGTCCCCCCGTGAGTCCCCAGGCGAATGCGCCCTTGGGTATTTTTGACTCGGGGGTTGGCGGTTTAACTGTCTCTCGCGCCATCATCGATCAGCTTCCGGGCGAATCGACGATGTACGTCGGAGACACGGCGAATTCACCCTACGGCCCCTTGCCCATCGCAGAGGTCCGCGCCAATGCGCTGGGGGTGATGGACGAGCTGGTTGACGCCGGAGTTAAACTTCTGGTGATCGCGTGCAATTCCGCATCCGCCGCCGTGCTGCGCGACGCCCGGGAGCGCTACACCGCCCGCTACGGGATTCCCGTTGTTGAAGTCATTCAGCCGGCCGTGCGCCGTGCCGTCGCGGCGACACGCAATGGGAAGATCGGTGTCATCGGCACCCTGGCTACCGTGAGTTCGCGGGCCTACGAGGACGCCTTTGCCGCAGCACCGCACTACTCCATTACCTCGGTGGCTTGCCCGCGATTTGTTGAGTTTGTTGAAAACGGCATCACCACAGGCGCCGAGCTATTGGAAACTGCAGCAACCTACTTAGCGCCGCTCAAGGCAGCAGGCGTTGACACGCTGGTATTGGGTTGTACGCACTACCCGTTGCTCACCGGTGTTATTTCCTACGTTATGGGCGAGGACGTCACGCTGGTTTCCAGCGCTGAGGAAACTGCCAAGGACGTATATCGCGAGCTGATGCGCCATGATCTGGCACGCACCGAAGAATCCGCGCCAAGCCACCAATTCCTTGCTACCGGGGATGCTCAAAGTTTTGAGATTCTTGCCCGTCGCTTCTTGGGCCCCGAGGTCCTTGCCGTGGAGCAAGTAAAGAACGTGGCCGCCCACTATCCGACCGGCTCCATCGCGATGATCACTCCGCAGATGCTTGCCCTTTCGAAAGCGAGTGCCTCATGAAGTTGACGATCATTGGCTGCACCGGTTCCTTCCCGGGTCCGGGCTCACCCGCCTCCTGCTACCTGATCACGGCGTTCGATGGGACACGCGACTGGAAGATTCTCCTTGACCTCGGCTCCGGAGCACTCGGCGTGCTGCAGCGCTACGTGGACATCAAGGACCTTGACGGGATCTTCATATCCCACCTGCACCCAGACCACTGCATGGACCTTTGCGGTATGCACGTGGCCATCCGCTGGGATCCGAACGGCTGGAACCGCGATCGAATGCTGGTTCACGGTCCCGCAGCTACCGCGGACCGCATGGCCACCGCCTATGGATTGCCGCTGGAGGAGGGCATGCATCCGGACTACGACTTCCAGAATTGGGAGTCTCGGACGCCGGTGAAAATCGGCCCGTTCTCAATCACCCCGTACCCGGTGCGCCACCCCATCGAGGAGTCCTACGCCCTGCGCGTGGAGGCCACCGAGCCCGTCGCCGACGGTTCGATGCGCACCAGCGTCTTGACCTACTCCGGTGACACCGATTCCTGCCCCGAGCTCGTCGAAGCCGCGGCGGGTGCCGATATGTTCCTGTGCGAGGCGGCCTTCGAAGAGGGTCGCGACGATGGCATCGACGGAGTGCACCTCACCGGGAAGCGTGCCGGTCAGGCCGCCACCGAGGCCAACGTCGAGCGGCTCCTGCTGACTCACATCCCGGTCTGGACCGACATTAACACCGTGGTCAACGAGGCGAAGGAAGTTTACAGCGGAGGGATTGCCGTGGCCGTCTCCGGCGTCACCTACGGTGTCTTTTCCGGCTCACAACTGGGCACACCCAAGTCGCTACCCACCGCGCCGGTCTCCATTGTGCGCTCGGCACCGAACCGAGAATGGCCGGGCACTCAACCCCTCAAAAAGCGACGGTAGTGCGGTGCGCGGCGCGGTGGAAGCCTTGACCGCCGCGCGCCGCCAGTCGTGGCGACTAGACTTGAAACCATGACTTCAGCATCAACCACAGCAGTAGTGCGCGCCGACGGACGCACCGTAGACCAACTCCGAGAGATCACCATTACCCGTGGCTGGTCCAAGCAGGCCGAAGGTTCGGCCCTGATTGAATTCGGCAACACCAAGGTGCTGTGCACCGCCTCTTTCACTGAGGGTGTGCCGCGCTGGCTTAAGGGACAGGGCACCGGCTGGGTGACCAGCGAGTACGCGATGTTGCCGCGTGCCACCAACACCCGCAATGGTCGCGAATCCGTGAAGGGCAAGATCGGTGGGCGTACCCACGAAATTTCCCGCTTGATCGGCCGCTCGCTGCGCGCCGTCATCGATACCAAAGCTCTGGGCGAGAACACCATTGTGCTTGACTGCGATGTTCTCCAGGCAGATGGCGGGACCCGCACCGCCTCGATCACCGGTGCTTATGTCGCTCTGGCAGAGGCCATCGAATGGGCAAAGACCAAGAAGCTGGTAAAGGCCAACGCCACCGTGCTCACCGACTCTGTGGCAGCGATCTCCGTGGGCATTATCGACGGCACCCCGATGCTTGATCTTCCGTACGAGGAAGACGTTCGCGCCGAGACCGACATGAACGTAGTGGTCACCGGTTCCGGCGACTTTGTTGAAGTTCAGGGTACCGCCGAGGGCGTTCCCTTCAAGCGTGCCGAGCTTGACGCATTGCTGGACCTGGCGCTCATCGGCACCAAGGATCTGGCACGCATCCAGCGCGAAACGCTGGGGCTCTGAAGATGAGCAGCACTCCACGCTTAGTCTTGGCGACCCATAACCAAGGCAAATTGCGTGAACTGCGCGAGCTATTGCGCGGACAGGTTCCGGGCCTTGACGTTGACACTCAGGTTGTTGACGCAGCCGCCGTTGGGGCGCCGGACGTGGTGGAGAGCGAAGTGAGCTTCGAAGGCAACGCGCTGCTCAAGGCGCACGCCGTAGCCGAAGCCACCGGAATGATTGCGATCGCCGATGATTCGGGCTTGACCGTGGATGTACTCGGTGGCGCGCCGGGCATTTTCTCCGCCCGTTGGGCAGGAAAGCACGGGGACGACGAGGCGAACATCGACTTGTTGCTGGCCCAGCTGGGGGACATTGCCGAGGAACATCGCGGCGCGTCATTTGTCTGTGCCGCGGCTCTGGCGACGCCCGACGGGTTTGATGCGGTGGAGTTGGGTCATCTGAGCGGGAGGCTTTTGCACGAACGACGAGGGAATGGCGGATTTGGTTACGACCCGATCTTGCAGCCCGAGGGCTACGACATCTCGGTGGCAGAGCTTTCCAGCGAGGAAAAGAACGCGATCAGCCACCGCGGAGGAGCGTTCCGTTCATTGCTGCCACAGATCGTGAAGGCGCTGGGGGAACAAGCGTCCAAGTAAGATCTTTCGCCACATTAGTGACGTTTGAAGGGCGGCTCACCCCGACGGGGAGTCGCCCTTTTTGTGCCTTGCGGCAGAATCGGAGTGCTGGGTATTTATTCTCTGGAGCAGGCACCGGCTCCGCTGGAATCCACAACGGGGAGCCTCAAAACAGCGTCGGATTTTGCGGACGGCTGCGCCAGTACGTATTGCGTCGAGGTTTTTGCTCGGGGTCCAGGAATTTGGGCAAGATGACGCTGTAGAGCCCGTCTTCATCACGAACCACGGTGATCAACCCCGCGTGTTTAGCATGGTGATGATTCCCGCAGAAAGGTCCTCCGGAGTTAATTTCCGTGCTGCCGCCATCTTCCCATTCGTCAAAATGATCGATCTCGCAGTGCTCTGGTGGGACGGTGCAATTTGGATAGATGCAACCGCCATAAATGGCCAGAATCGCTTCCCTCATGTAATCAGGGAACAGACGCTGCTCTCGGCCGAGATCCAGGATTCGTGACTTACCGTTCATGATCATGGGGATGACGCTGCCATTGCACAACGATTGTCGGAGTTCTGCCGCAGAGAGTTTTTGGCTGCGGCTGGTGATGCCGTTGGTCTCGGCCAGCCCGCGCAGTTCGTCAAGTGTGGCGATGATCAGGGTCTTGGGTGATGGCATCCCGATGGTCTTCTTACCGCTGGAGGGTGTTCCTGCGGATCTGATCAGGTTGAGCAGCCCTTGGAGATGCCTTTGCGGAGGGGTGAGTCCATCAACGCCGTATGTCGTGGCGTTTAGTGCGCTCAGCTGAGCGGCGGTTCCAGTGGTGTTGGTGCCGTTGTCGTTGAATAGGTTGAGGAGATTGCCGATGCCGTCGGCATCTAGGGATAGATTCCGGATGGTTTCCGGATCTGTCAGTGGTTCGCCGGTGGAGGGCTTAACGAGGAAATCGGGGAATCCGGACGACTCGGTGGTACTTGATTCAGTCGTGGTCCCGCTGTTCGAATCTGTGGTGTTCGGCTCCGTGGTTACCGCTTCGCTGTGAACCCTGGTGGGATCGCTGGTGTCCGCATGGCCGCTGACGCCCCGAGCCTGCGAAAGTAGTCCGTCGCGGTTTCCTGCCTTGCTCCGAGGATTGTCGGTGCTCGCGAACATGGCGAGGATAGCTTCGGTGTCTGAAGGACGAGTGCGCAGCAGAAATTCTCCTAGCCCTCCGATGACACCCCGGAAGAAGAAACCGCATCGTGAACGCAGGACCTCTTCGGGGATGTCCTTGTTTCCCTGGTCGAGAGTTGTTTGGATGCCGCTGAGTAGCTTCGCCGTGGTCCGGGGGTCCTCGCGGCGGACCGATTCAGCGACTTGGCCTTCGAGCCGTTCTCGCGCGGGCCCGGGATCAGGGAGTTGGCTGATCTGCGGTGTCAGCTTTTCAAGTTTGCGGGCGGCGGTACCGATTTCGTGGGGATCTGCTGCACCGTCGGCTAGGTCTTTTGCTAGGGTCGGGAATTGTGCCGGGATGTGCACGCCGTGAATATCTGTTCCGGGAAGTAGCCGATCGATGGCACGGACGCGTTCGCGGGCCTCGTAGTAGCCGATGTGCAGGAACCCGGTGAGGAAGTCGGTGGTGTCTTTGAATACAAGCCGACCGGTGGGAACCGTTCTGGGGTCCGGTGGTAAGTCGGCGTTGCCGCTGAGGTACTTCGTCGGGTTTTGATGAATTGCAGCAATTTCATCGAAGGTCGTTTCGGGAAGTTCATGGGCCAGGGTATGCCTGACACTGTCGGCTGCCAGGAGTTGCATGTGGGCAGCGGTGCGATGGGCGTCTTCGGCGGCGCGGGCGAACAGTGCGGCGCGAACGGGGGAAGAAGTGTGGGCGGCCACCCGGCGGCCCAAATCGCGGACGAGGACCTGGGCCTTCAAAAGTGCGCACAATTCATCGTCCGGGGACACATCGTGCCCCTGGATACCGCGGGAGCCCGCAGTGATTTCGATGAATTGGGTGGTTTCCATGTCCGTTAGCATGCGCTTGATCTACGGACCATGGGGCAAGCTCCGCGAAGTTGTGGAAAACTGAAAGTCGGACCTGCGGATGTGGTGAGGTGGAGCGGATACGACCAGCACAAGGCCGAGGGATTCGGCCCGCGAAAAGCAGACGGGCAACCGTCGAGTCGGTACAAAATGATGTTGCCGCGGCCATCGCCGATGTCCGTTCCGTTGCCCGGTCAGAAGGTGACAGTCGGCGCAGTCAGGTTGCTGATTGGCTCGAGGGGCTGTTCCTCGACGCAACGGAGGGTAGGGAGCTACACGTCGCCGCGGCTACGGCTCTTGGGCTGTATGGAGGGATGGGATCCTTCTCCGATGTCGGAACCGCCGCTTCTGCTCACGCGGTTGATGAGTTGGCTAAGGCTCTGCAGAGGGTGCGGACCCTCTAGTCCTGAGCGCTGGATTCCTGATTGCTGAATGCCGCATCGGGCAGCTTCCACAGCAGTGAGCGGATGTACGCCAGGGCCTCGCTCGCACCGTGCATGCGATCCATGCCGGAATCTACCTACGGCACGGGTGAGCAACGCGGGGCGCAGGCGCTTTGACCCGGTGGGCTCTATCCGACGTTAGTTGCGCCCGAATTTCTTGCGCTGCGCACGTGAGGGGAACTCTTCACCGGTGCGCGGTGCAGAGAAATAGAGTCCGCCTTTCTGGGCCATGGCGGTGAGTTCATCGACTTGTTTCTGCGCTGCGGCACAGAGCGCGGTAAAACACCGTGCAGCCTCCGGGTTGGTGGCGGGGTGATCGCTGCGCAGAAGGCGAATGGACGCGGGCCGATTCTCGCCTTGCCGATCGATGACAAAACCGTGACCCACCTCCCTGGCCACCCGCTGTGCCAGGCGCTGGCCTTCGGCTGAGTGGACCAGAGCAAGTCCAGCGGTGCGGAACTCATGATCGCCGTTGAGCGAGGCGTAGAAGTCCCGCTCCCACGCCCGTAGGGCAGCGACCAGTTCGACGCTCAGCGCCGTGTCCGCATAGTCGATGGGCCCGTCGAGCCACAGCACGGTGTCCGCGTAGTCGACAAACATCCGAATGACTGCTGGCTGCGGTGAGTGGTTGCTTCCCATCGGCTCACTCTAACAAGTGGGCACCCGCTCGCGGGGAAGTATTTGGCGCTGATCGGGTACGCATGAGCGAGGAGTTTTGGTGAGTTTTTGGCCACATTCATTCCGCCACGCGGGAGGAATCGGCGGGCTTAGGGGAGACTGAAAGGTAATGACTATCTTGATTGCGCTACAGGCCGCACCCGCCGAAGCAACCGACGGCAGCCTGATTACTCGATTCGCCGACTGGGCAGTTCAGCTGATGGAGGTGATCGGTGCCCCCGGGGCAGCCCTGGCCATCGCCTTGGAGAACCTCTTCCCGCCCCTGCCCTCCGAGGTCATCCTGCCGCTGGCGGGATTCACCGCCAGCCGCGGATCCTTCACGCTTTTTGAGGCGCTGCTGTGGACGACGATCGGATCGATCGTTGGCGCCTACGCCCTGTACTGGGTGGGCCGGGCCCTGGGCCGCAACCGTACGCGCGCGATTTTCGGTTGGCTGCCACTGGTGGAACTCGATGACGTCGATAAGGTTGAGGGCTGGTTTGAGCGCAACGGTGCCAAGGCGGTGTTCTTTGGCCGGATGATTCCGATCTTCCGCTCGCTGATCTCCATTCCCGCCGGCATCACCAAGATGCATCAGGGCAAGTTCTTGGGGCTCACCGCTGCCGGTTCGCTGATCTGGAACTCCATCTTCGTCCTCTCCGGGTACTTCCTTGGGGAGAACTGGCACATCGTTGAGGCCTACGCCGGTGTTTTCCAGAAGATCGTCATCGTGGTGGTCTTCCTCTTGCTGGTGCTCTGGCTGGTGTTCAAGATTCGCAAGACGCGAGCCAAGAAGTCGGCGGCGCGGGAGCGCGAAACCGCCAACTAGTCCTCTTCGACGCAGCAGGGCCCTAGCCCGGTCGCACGTCACGACGGGAATTCGCACTAACGCGAAACCGCTGATGTGCGGCCGGGCTTTTTGCTGCCGCGCTACCTCGGGCCAATGTCGAGCCAAGCTGGGCGTAGCGCGAAGGCCTGTGGTGGTGAGAAAGGGTTGACAGGGGAAAGGCTCGGCCCTAGGTTAGTTACATGAGTAATGAACCACATAACCAACTAGGCGAGCGTGGTCGTTGCGTTTCGAGAGAGGTTGGCCGTCGTGGCAGTAATTGACGATTCGCGGCCGATCTTCATCCAGATCGCTGAACTGATCGAATCGGAGATCGTTGCCGGAACCATGGCAGAAGAGAGCCAAGTTCCATCGACCAACGAGTTCGCGGCCTACTACCGCATCAATCCGGCCACTGCCGCTAAGGGAGTCAACCTCTTGGTGGAAAGCGGGATCCTCTACAAGAAACGGGGAATCGGCATGTTTGTCGCCACCGGCGCCCGCGAGAAGCTGATGGCAGATCGGCGCAGCGCCTTCCAGCATCAATACGTCCAGCCGCTGGCCCGTGAGGCCCGCAAACTGGGAATCAACGCAGAACAGCTCGCTTTGATGGTTCACGAATCACTGAGCGCCGCGGCAACCGAAGGAAGTGTTCTTTGATGAACGAGACACCGGCACCGGCCATCGAGGCTAGGAACCTGAGAAAGTCCTACCGCGAGTTAGATGCACTTGATAATGTCTCGCTGAGACTCGAGTCGGGGCGCATCTACGGCCTGTTGGGCCGCAACGGCGCGGGAAAGACCACCCTGATGTCGATCCTGACCGGCCAGGGGTTACCCAGTAGCGGAGAGGCGCTGATCTTCGGGCGCAACCCCTACGAAAACGACGAAACGCTGGCGAAGATCTGCTTCATCCGCGAGTCACAGAAGTACCCCGAGGACTTCAACGCCCGGCAGGCATTCGCTGCAGCCGCGCTCTTCTTCGGCAACTGGGACCAAGATCTTGCCGACCGCCTGATCCAGGACTTTGCCCTGCCGATGAAGCGACGTATCAAGAAGCTCTCGCGCGGTCAGCTCTCGGCGGTAGGAGTGATCATCGGCATGGCCGCCCGTGCCGAGGTGACGTTCTTCGACGAGCCATATCTGGGGCTCGACGCGGTGGCCCGGCAGATCTTCTACGATCGACTGCTCGAAGACTTTGCCGAGCACCCGCGCACCATCGTGCTCTCATCCCACCTGATCGACGAGATTGCGAATCTGCTCGAACACGTGGTGGTCATCGACAAGGGACGGATCCTGCTGAACGAGGACGCCGAATCGCTGCGCGGCTCGGCGGTGGCTGTCACCGGAAGTCGGGAAAAGGTCGACGCCTTCATCAACGGACACCAGGTACTACACCGGGACACCATGGGGTCTCTGGCATCCGTCACCATCCGGGCGCGGCTTGGCGATACCGAGCGGGCCATGGCCGCCGAACTCGGGCTAGAACTCTCCGTCGTTCCGCTACAGCAACTGGTGGTACGCACCACCATGGCCGGGACACACAACCTCGACAACACCGAATTCCTGGAGGTCCTCAAATGAGTCGCATCATCAACGTCGCCAAGATGCAAATGATCAACAGGTGGACCTTCCTGGGGATTCCGCTGGTCATCTTGGTGGGATCCACCGTCATGACGCTGGCCATCTGGGCGCTTCTGCCGGCCAGCGCCAGAGATGGGGAACTCTATTCGGGTTCCGGCCAGGCAATCATGTGGTATTTCCTGGCGCTGGGCATCCAGTCGCTGACCTACACCTTCCCCTTCTCTCAGGCCATGAGCGTCTCACGGCGAACCTTCTACCTCGGAACACTGGGACTCTTTGCTGCCCTAGCCCTGGGCTACTCGATCCTGTACTACCTCCTGGGTCTGTTGGAAACTGCCACCGGCGGGTGGGGCTTTAACGGCCAGATCTTCGCCCTGGGGTGGATAGCGGAGAACAACGCCGCGATCCAAATCCTGTTCTACTTCGTGGCCATGGTGCTGTTGTTCATGATCGGGTTCTGGAGCGCCACGGTATACATGCGCTGGAAGGCCACCGGCCTGCTGATCGCCGGCATCTGCTTCGCGGTGTTGGTGCTTGGCCTGCTGGCGCTGGTAGGTCTCAACGACGCCTGGGCGCAAGTGGGCTCCTGGTTTGCCACGATGAAGGTGCCCGGACTGGCCCTAGTCATGGGCGTCATTGGCGTCGCGCTGGCCGGAGGATCCTACCTCACACTGCGCCGGGCCAACGCCTGAGTCGGGCCGGGTAGATTCCCGTGCCGGAAGGGGTGTGGCGCAGGGAGGCGTGATGTCTTTCGTGCCACATCCTGTCTTCCCGGTTCCCGACGCGTGGGGGTTCGGCGGTAAGCTGTGGCACGTGGCTCTGGACTTTACAGCAATAGACTTTGAAACCGCCAACGGATTCCGTGGCTCCGCCTGCAGCGTCGGACTCAGCCGAGTCCGTGGCGGAAAGATCGTTGAGGAAGCCAACTGGCTGATGCGCCCGCCGGTGGGATTTGACCACTTCGATCCGCGAAACGTGATGATTCACCACATCACTGCCGACATGGTCGCCAACGCTCCGCGCTTCGGCGAGATCTTCACCCCGATGGCCAACTTCATCGGCACCGACACCCTGGTGGCGCACAACGCGGCCTTCGATCTGGGCGTGATCCGCTCGGGGCTGGAGGTCTCAGAACTCTCCGGTCCGGCCTTCGACTACGCCTGCACCGTGAAGATGTCCCGACGCACCTACGAACTCTCCTCCTACTCGCTGCCCTTTGTGGCCGAAGAGGCCGGCTCTCCGATGGAGAACCACCACGATGCGCTCGCCGACGCGCGGGCCTGCGCCCAGATCATGATCGACATCGCCCATCGCCAGGACGTGGATGCGGTGGTCGCGGCCGCCGACAAACTAAAGGTCAAGATGGGCTTTGCCCCCGCCTATGCGCCGGGTGACGCGCTGTCCAAGGCCACGCGCGATGCGCACGGGTGGGCTGCCAGCGGTAATACGGTGCCGATACAGCCGGAGTGGGCGGCCTGGCCGCAGGAGGGCGAGGATCGTAGCGGCGATCCGCTGGCGGACCCCGCGCACCCGTTATACGGCGAGATGGTGGTGTTCACCGGTAACCTGCGCATTTCCCGCCAGGTTGCTAAGGACCGGGCGGCCGAGCGTGGTGCTTCCACCGCCAGCCGGGTCACCCGTGCCACCACGGTCCTGGTGGTGGGCGACGGATTTGTGCCAGAAGATCTCTCCACCGGCCGGTTGACCGGCAAGGCTAAGCGGGTGCTGCGCCTCCAGGAGGCCGGACAGCGGGTAGCAATTCTGGCCGAGGGCGAATTCCTGCAGCTGATCGACGGCTTTGACGCCGCCTAAACTTTGGCTCGTTGGGTGCGCAATTCTCGCAGCGTGCCCAATCCTTCACGGGCGAGCTCTCGCCAACTAGCCTCGGGCCAGTAGGCCCGCGCCAGCGCACCGGCCAAGCGCGGCAAATCTGCCTCGTCGCGATACACCAGATACATCGGGGTGCTCCGCGGATTGAACTTGGACTTAAACGCCCGAAGCGAGCTGAACCCGTAGAGCGGTTCCAGCGCACGGGAAATGGCGGTGAGCACGCGGTCCACCGGTTCGCTGCCGCTAACACTGCTGGTACCGGCCAACGGGGCACCGGATAGTGAGGCGAAGGCTGCGCACTCCGCGGCGAAGGTGCGCAGTGAGGAGGCGATCAGGAATTCCATCACCGGGGAGAAAACACCGACTTTTCGACGCATCAGATCAAGAGTCCACCCGGTGACGGTTCCACCCGGCGCATGAACCGGCAACCAGGAAAGAAACCCGAGGATCTGCCCCGTGGGATCCTGAGCCACGGCGAGCCGCACCGCCGGGTCACGTGCCTCAGCCAAGGTACCGAGGGTGAAACGCATTTGCGGCAGTGGCTTGTCTCCGGCCCAGGCCTCGGAGATTTCCTCCAGCTGCCGGAGAACCGATGCGGGTTCATCGATGAGCAAGGTCATCCGAAACGCGATGTTCTCACGTCTGGCCCGGTTCAGTGACGTGCGCACATCGGAAAACACTTTGCCGGAAAATTCCAGCCCGCGAAGCTCCACGATGATGTCTTCGGCGATCGTCATGACCCGCCAGCGGTCGGCCGGGGCGCCCGGTGGCCTCGAGGTAGAGAAGAAACAGGGGATGAGCCCCGCATGCTCGGCGGTGGAGGCAAAATCTTCCATGGCCGCGTCCCGGTCGGCCACCGGGCCCACCGGATCGCCCAGGGCAATCGCGCAGCCGGCATGAATCTGGTAGCTCAGCAGAGTTCCACCGGGACTGCGATGGTGCTCGGTACCCTCCCAGGTGCCCATCCAGGACAGTGTGCCCCCGCCGTGTTCCTTCAGCGCCGTGACGATGTCCGCCCGCTCCAGGGGTGGCTGCCTGACACCGGAACGCAATCTCCGGTGTCTGCGCACCCCGAAGGCCCGGCGTGAAATCACCAGGTGGGCGGCCAACAATAGCCAGAGTCCGGCCACCGCGGCGGCAAGAGATATCAAGCCGCCGTTGCGGGGCAATTGGGGCCCTATGGTGAGCACTAGGGTGATCCCCAGCGCGCCGCGGAGCAGATTGAGCGTGGCCAACGTTAAGGCGCCAAGCCAGGCCAGACGGCGCCCGGAGCGCAGCCCATTGGCCAGTGTTAGAGCCACAGCGGCGTCAAAGAGCACGGCAATGTGGGCGCCGCCGGCCTGGGTGGGACCAAACGGGCCGTGCGTGGGCACGATAATCGTCAGGATCTGGACCGACACCAGCGCCATGAGTCCGACCCAGGCGATGAAGCGTTGTTCGCGGAGCTTGGGCCGGGAAATCGTGCGGTGCATGATGATCAGCACCAGGATGATGGCGGCACTGTGTTCTACATCGGGGATCTCCCCGAAGAGCGTCGAGCCGAGGATAGCTACGCCCAGGAGCAGAAATTGCCAGCGTCCCCGCCACGGCTGGCGCACGTGGCAAGCGGCCATCGTGATGGCGGCGAAGATGCCACCGGAGGGACCGGTATCAACATCGCGCGCCAAAGCGTCGATCCACGTCGAGCCCAAGTCGCGAAAAAGCAGCAGCGTGGCGGCGGTGAGCAGAATCGAGCCTAGCTGCCCGCCGAAGAAGGTCAGTAGTGCGGTTTTGCTGCCGCGGGTAACCTCTAGCCAGCCCACACCCAGGGGTATCAGCAGCAGCACGCTGAGGTAGGCCACCGGTTCGGAGAGTACAAACATGCCGGTGATGGTCGTGAACCAGTTTCCGGTATCAAAGGCCGGCAACCCGTAGGACAACTGGGCGAACCACGGTTCCTGCCCAATATCTCGCAAGAGGCCGCCGCTCAGCACCCCACCGGCCGCCACCGCGAGCCACAGCACTACGGTGAACGGGGCGGCGGCCAGCACGCCACGCATGGATCCGATCACCGAGCGCCGAGGCATTCGGTGCGGTTGCTGGTGCTCGCGGGGCATGTGCGGTGTCTTACTTTCCGGCGGTGAGGGCTACCCAGCGGTCGTGCATCGCATCGAGGATCGGGTCAATTTCCGATGCCGGGCGGTGAGCCACGGCGTCGGTGCCCTGCACTGCTGCCAGCAGTGTGGTGGCGAAGGCAGCGGTCTCAACATCGGGTTCCTCGCCCAAGGCGTCGAAGAGCGCGTCGTAGCAGGCCTTGGGATCCGCGTTTTTCAGCGCGAGCGTCACGTACTTCACGGCCCTCACGAGTCCCGCACCGGCGCTGAGGTCTAGGGCTTCGCTCTGCTCTTCGTCACGTAGTTCCGCGTCGTTCGTGGCATCCTCGACGGCGTCCAGTTCGGTATCGACGGCGTCGATATCGGTCTGCGGGGTCTCAAGGTCCTGAACATCAAATTCCTGAACCAGCGCGGCCCAGCGGCTGATCGAGTCGGTTCCGGATTCCAACGCGGAACGCACCACCAGGGCAGCGGCTGCTGCCGCACGGTGGGCGGCCGGATGACCGTGGGTCAGAGCCGCGGCGTCGGTGGCGATCTTGGCGGTGGTGGCCTCATCAACACGGGGCAGTAGCGCCATAAACGCGGCGCGGGTCAGCACCCCGGTGCTATTGGCCTCGGGGAACAACGGCCGGCCCGTCGAGGCCATGTCCTTGTTATCCAGCGCCAGCAGGTTCTGCGTATCGCCGGTGGCGAAGTCCGGAGCCCCAGCGAAGGCCTCATCGATCCAGCGCGGCTGCGGTTCGGGGGCATCAACGGGGTAGGACTTGTTGACCAGCTTGTACCAGCGCAGCGCGGCCAACCACATGCAGGCAGCCTCATCGGAGGCAACTCCCTCATGGGCCCATTCCAGGGCCTCAAGCAATCCGTCAAGCAGGTACAGGGCTAGGGTCTCGGTTTCACCGGGTTCCTGGCCGTCACGGGCGTGGGCTGCACCGTCGGCAGCGGCCAGCAGCACGCCAAAAACATGGTCCGAATAATCGGCGGGAAGCGCGTACTGATCAGTTGATTCACTCACGATCTCAGTCTAGTAGTTATCCGCTGCTTGAGACTGCGAATACCAACGCGTTGCACGGTGTCGCTAATGTGGAATCCATGCGTATCTTGCACACCTCCGACTGGCATTTGGGCCGCACCTTCCACCAGGCTTCGCTATTGGAGGCTCAGCGTGAATTTGTTGACCGGCTCATCAGCACCATCGAGGCCGAGTCAGTTGATGTGCTCTTGGTCTCCGGGGACGTTTATGACCGTGCGCTGCCGGGGGTGGACGCGGTGAAATTGTTCGACGATACCCTGCTGCGATTACGCGAGACCGGGGTGCAGATGGTGATCACCAGCGGCAACCACGACTCGGCCCTGCGCCTGGGCTTCGGCTCGGCACTGCTGGAGCATGCGGGGCTGCACCTGCGCACCTCTCTGGCCACCATGGACAGGCCCGCTGTCTTTAATGGGGAGGGCTTTGAGGTGGCCGTTTATGGGCTGCCCTATCTGGAACCGCGGATGGTCGCCGAGGCACTGGAGGTGAGCGAACCCGGGCACCCGCCGGTCATCCACGCGGCCCTGCAAAAGGTGCGTGCGGATTTGGCCGCCCGGCAAGATACGGCGTCACATCCGGTGCATTCCATCGTGCTGGCCCACGTTTTTGCCGCGGGAGGTGCTGCCTCGGAGTCGGAGCGCGAACTGAGCATCGGTGGGCTGGACATCGTGCCCACCTCCTACTTCGCCGACTTCACCTATGCGGCCCTGGGCCACCTGCATGGGCGCCAGAAGCTGGCCGAACACATCAGGTACTCCGGCTCCCCGATTCCATACTCCTTCTCCGAGGCGGGGCATTCCAAGGGCGCCTGGCTGCTGGAGCTCGGGGCGGACGGGCTGGGTGAGGTGCGCGGCATCAACTGGCCCGCGGCCAAGGAACTGCGCATCCTCAAGGGCAAGATTGATGCGCTGCTCACCGAGCCGGCGTACGAGTCGGCCACGGACGCTTGGTGCCAGATCACCCTCACCGACACGCACCGCCCCGCCGGAGCCATGGAACGGCTCCGGGCCCGCTTCCCCGACACCCTGGTGCTGAACTTTGAGCCCGAGGACCGACCGGAGGACGAACAGCATTCCTACGCCGATCGGCTGGCCGCAGCAACCTCCCCGGTGGAAGTCTGCGCGGGGTTTGTTGACCATGTGAGAATGCGCCCGCTCAACGATGCCGAGGAAGAGCTGGTGACCTCGGTCCTGGCCCAGGTGCGTAGCGAGAAGGTTGAACGATGAGAGTTCATGCACTGCAGTTGGAGGCTTTCGGCCCCTTTGCCAAGCGCGCGTTTATCAACTTTGATGCGCTCTCCGAGGCCGGGATCTTCCTGCTTAACGGGGAAACCGGGGCAGGGAAGACCAGCGTGCTCGATGGCATTTGTTACGCCCTCTACGGCTCGCTTCCCGGGGTCCGCACCGGGTCTAAGTCACTGCGTAGTGACCACGCGGCCCCCGATGCGCTCCCGGAGGTCATCTGCGAGTTCTCCACCGGTGGGCGGCGCTTTGAGGTCACCCGTTCTCCCGCCTGGGAGCGTCCTTCAAAGCGAGCCAAAAGCGGGTTCACCACCGAGAAGGCGCAGTCGCGCTTGCGTGAACGCATCAACGGGGTCTGGGTGGAAAAATCAACCCGCAACGACGAGGTCGGTCACACGTTGCTCGGGATCCTGGGCCTGGACAGGGAACAATTCACCAAGGTGGCGATGCTTCCGCAGGGAGCCTTCGCCGCGTTCCTGCGCGCGTCGGATAAAGACCGTGAGGGACTTTTGCGCTCGCTCTTCGATACCAGCGATTACGCGATGACCGAGAGGATCCTGAATGAGCGAGCCACTGCCGCCCGTGCCGAGGCCGAGGACGCCGAACGGGCCCGCAGCACGACCCTGGCGCAGCTGGTGGCGGATGCAAGCTCCACGCTCTACGCGGAGTCGGAGTCGGAGTCGGACGAGAATGGGGACGGTGGATTGCCGCAGGCTGCCCGCGAACACCTCGCCGCGGGGGAAAGCGCCGAACTGGGTGAGCTTCTGCGCTTCGAGGTTCGGGGCACCCGCAGTGGGCTTGCGCAGAGCCGTGAGCGTGCCGATGCACAACTGGCCGCGGCGCAGAAATCTCATGTTGCGCTCGATGAGCGGGCCACCCGGCATCGGCAGCTGAGTGAACTGGGGAACCTGCGGCAGGCCCACGAGTCCCACGCCGAATCGATCGCCGCACTCGGTGCGCTGCTGGAGGCTGATGCCCGCGCCGTCGGATTGCTGCCCTACCACCAGCAACTTGTTGACGCCCGGGCGAAGGTTCAGGAGGCACACCGCCTGCTCGCTGCGGCAGCAGCCGCGGTTCAGAGCGGCGCAGCCAACGAGCTTTTGCTCGCCCGGGAACCCGACATCGCCGGGGTGCTGGATGCTGCACTCGACTCGGAACCCGAGACGAGCGTGCTCGAATCCCTGGCCGGTCACGGAAGTGAGGCCGCGAAGGCCGCGCGCGCCGCCGCAGCGCTGATCGAGGCGGCTCTGCCCGAGGAGGAGGAGTTGGAGCAGGTGCGCGGCGAGGTTCTTGTCCTGGGGGAGAGCCTCGGTTCACTCACCGCCCAGCAGAGAGAACGCGCGGCCCGCATCGAGGTGATCAACGCGGAACTGCCGATGCTGCGCGAACGACATGCGGAATTTGCCGCGCTCGCCGAATCGGCAGCGGCACTTGAGGCCGCGGTGCTTGCCGCCACACAACGCCGTGACGCGGTGCTCGAGCGGACCCAAGCGGAGAAGGCGCAGGCAACGGCACATACGGCGGCCAATACGGCGCGGACACACACGCTTGATGCCCGCGAGCGGGTTAACAACCTGATCACGTTGCGGCTTGAACAATCCGCTGCGGTGCTGGCGCAGGAACTGAGCGACGGTCAACCGTGTCTGGTCTGCGGTTCCACCTCCCACCCCGAACCCGCCAATTTGCCGGAGGGTGAGCTGGTCACCACTGACGGCATCGAGGCCGCCCGGAACCTGCTGGCAGCGGCCGAAAAGGCCGAGGAGAAGCGGAATGCCGTCCTGAAGAAGGCGGAAACGGCGCTTGATCTCTGTCGCGGAAAGATCGGTGAGCTCAGTACCGCCGCTGCAGCCACGGAGCTGGCCTCCGCGACGGAGGCGCATGACACGGCACTGGCCTCGGGCCAGCAACAAAGCGCCGCCGAAGAGAAACTGCACTCCTCGGAAATCGAGCTCGAAACCCTGAAGGCCGAAGCCTCCGCGGCCGAAACCGAACGTCAGGTGACTGCCGCGAAGCAGGAAGCCCAAGCGGCGCGGATCGTGAAGCTCGAGACGCGGCTGGCCAAGCTGGGCAGGCCGGGAGAATCCCTGTCCGAACGCCACGTTCTGCTGGGGGCTGGCGCAAGCGCGCTGGAGGGCCTTGTCTCCGCCGTGCGGACGTGCTTGGAGGCCGGTAGGACAGAGAATGCCGCGGCAAAACTGTGGGAGCAGAAGCTGGGCGAGATTTCTGTCCCCGATACCGCTGCCTGGCGTGCCCTGCTGTTGGATGATGCTCAACGCACCGTTCACCAGCGTGAGGTGCGCGCTCACAACGATGAGGCGGTACGCATCAAGACGCTGGCCGAGGCGCCCGGCATCGAGGCGGCCCGGCTCGAGGCCGCAGCGGGAATCGGGGCCCCGGACGATGCCGAGCACGCCGCGGCAGCCCAGGTTCTTGCTGCGGCAACAACCGCCCGTGATGCCGTGTTGTCCCGCGACGCCGTGCTCGCCAGCTATGGACAGCGGCTGGAGGAAGCACTGCACACGTTGGAAGTCCTGGCGCGTCAGGCCGGTCCGGTGCTGGAACGCTACGCCACGCTGAAGGGCATTTCCGAGCTGGTGCGGGGAGCGGGGGAGAACCGGCTGAAGATGACCCTGAGCACCTACGTGCTCGCGGCCCGGCTGGAGTCCGTCGCGCTGGCCGCCACCCAACGACTGCTGATGATGACCGGGCAGCGTTATTCGTTGGTTCACGATGACACCCCTAAGGGCAACAACAAGTCCGGCCTCGGCCTGCAGGTGTTGGACTCGTGGACCCAGGTCAAACGCGATACCCAAACGCTTTCGGGTGGGGAGTCCTTCATGGCCTCGCTCGCCCTCGCGCTGGGTCTGGCCGACGTGATTCAGGCGCAATCCGGTGGCATTGACATCGAAACGCTCTTTGTTGACGAGGGCTTCGGCTCGCTGGACGCCGAAACACTCGAACACGTCATGGACGCTTTGGAGAAGCTGCGCAGCGGGGGCCGCGTCATTGGGGTGGTATCCCATGTCGCGGAAATGAAGCAACGCATCGCTACCCAGCTGAACGTGCACAAGTCGCAGTTCGGCTCCACCGTTTCGATGCAGATCGGGGTGTGAGCTCCGCCCTTGTGGGCCTCGGTTAGGATGGGAGATGTCTGCAAAGGGTTCTGTGTAGCGGGAGGCAGGGACGCTACACGCGTTTCTGTGGAGTACCCGGTTGACCATGACCAAATCTGCCCCCAAGACCAATTCCTCACCCTATGCGGCGCTTCCGCCGCTCTCCGGGTGGGCCTTCTTCCCCCTGGGCTTCTTCGCCCGCCTACCCTTAGCGATGCTCACCATCGGTTCGATGACGCTGATCAGCGATTCAACCGGATCCTTCGCCGCCGGCGGCATGTCCGCTGCGATGGTCGGTTTGGGCTCCGCCGTGGGCGGACCGTCCATCGGATACCTTGCCGATCGGTTCGGTCAGCGCCGCGTGCTGATTCCCGTCGCACTGCTACAAGCCATCTTTGTCACGGCCCTGTTGTGGTTTGGTGGTGCCGGGCCACTGGCATCACTGCCGGTGCTCACCGTGCTCTCGATCCTCGCCGGCGCAACGGGTCCGCAGGTTGGTCCGCTGGCCCGGGTGCGCTGGATGGCGCTGACCGCCAAGCGAAAATCCGGCGGTAAGGAGCTGGGCGCGGCCCTGAGCTACGAATCGATGGTCGACGAGCTGGGCTTTGTACTCGGCCCGGCGCTCGTGGGTCTCTTCGCCGCCTTGGTGGCACCCTGGCTCCCGCTAGCCATCGCCGCACTGCTGACCCTGATCTTGGTCCCACTCTTTGCCGTGCACCGCACCGAGCGCGCGGTGGTGCCGGCGGTACGCAACGCCGTCAAGGTCAAGCTCACCTCTGCCCAAGGGATCGGGATCGGCATCGCCATCCTGGGCATGATCGGCATGGGCACGTTCTTTGGCTCCAGCGCCGCCGGAACTCTAGCCTTCGCCGGTGCCATGGGCGATGCCAACATTGGCGGGCTGCTGTATGCCGCGGTCGGGTTCACCTCGGCGATCGCCGCGCTCTCGGTGGCCTTCTGGCCTAGCGGCTGGCCGCAAGCAAGCCGCTGGCTGGCCGCCGCCATCTTCATGGTCCCCGCCTCGCTGGTCTTGCAATTACCCGGCGAAGTGTTGCCGATGATCGGTGCGTTGTTGCTGGTCGGTATTTGGGTCGGGCCGATTCTGGTCACGATCTTCACCCTGGGTGGGGAGATTGCACCGCCGACGCGACTATCCACCGTGATGACCCTGCTTTCCTCGGGCATCGTGGTGGGCACCGCCATTGGTAACTCCCTGGCCGGAGTGCTGGCGGATTCGCACGGTTACGCCGGCGCCTTCGGTGTGGCCAGTGGTGCCGCGGGACTGATCCTTCTTTCCGGCATCGGTATGGCCCTGCTGCGCGGACAACAGCGCCGGGTCATGCTGCGCCACCTGCCCTAGCTCCACCTACCTCCACCTAGCTCCGGCAAGTTCGGAGCGGTCCCGGCCAGTTCCGGCCAGCGTCATTAGGCGCTGGTCGGGACTGGCCGCTGTGGTTAACCGAGTTCGGCTTCGATGGCGCGGGCGGCCGCCTTGATTCGTTCGCCGATGTCATTTACATCAATGTGCTCCGATCCGGTGGAGTACACCACCGCGACGGCCGCCGGTAGCTGTCCGGGCATCATGATTGGGGCGGCCACCGAGGACAGCCCGGGGATCACCTCATCGATGCTGGTGGCGTAGCCCAGAGTGCGAGCGGTGGTGGCGATCTGCCGGTAGCTGGTCTCGTGATTTAGCGCGTTCCACGCATCCTCGGTGAGTGTTGACTGCATGGCGATGCCGGGGGCTCCATGCCCAAAGGGGTGGCGTGAACCGGGGCGTTGAACCACCGCCGCGTGCACGTGGCGTGGTTCAACGGTGACCAAGGTGGTGCAATCTGGTTGGTCCCAGACAGCGATGAAGGCACACATTTTGAGCTCGTTGGCCAGCAGGGTCAGCTCCGGAAGTGCGGCACTCTGCAGATCTCGCTGGACGCTGGAGGCCAGCACCGCCAGACCGGGGGCGCCGTGGACACGACCCGACTCATCCCGGGTCACCAAACGATGCGACTCCAGGGTGCGCAGGATGCGGTAGGCGATGGATCGGTGCACCCCGAGGCCGGAGGAAAGCTCGGCAATGGTCATCGGACCGTTGGCTTCGGCCAAGATTTCGAGCATGCGGATGCCGCGGGAGAGAGTCTGGGATGCCGGAGCAGACGTACTGGTGGCAGTCATGTGTTCGGTGGCCATCCTTTGGGGATTCGCGCTGTGGTGGCATGGCCGGTGGCTGTAGGTTGTCGTTCGGCCGCCGGCGGGGTTACGGTGCAGAAGTAGTTCCTTATTAGAACTACTCGTTCGATATTAGAACACTTGCTGCTCGAATGCGAGGATTCCAGCGGACCAAACTGAATTCAGGAAGCTGCGATGCTTCTCCTGCACCACTGGGGCGTCGACGAGGACGGCGTGCCACGCGCGGTTGATGCCTCAACATTGCCACATTTTTGCGGCAGTCTCGGCCACTTTGGCACGAGCGTCCCGATCAACTCCTCCACCACGATGGCGATGGGGATGCTGCTGCGACTGGTCTGCATCGCCCGCGACTGCGGGGACCATGACGAGCTGCGCTGAGAACCGATCCGGAAGCGGCAGCGCCCGGCCTCATCCAACGTGAAGCAATGCCACGGTGCTTGAAGCACCACAAGCTCGGAATCCATGGGGATTTCTCCACGGCTGGGAGACTGCCCGGCACTCAAACATGTCACCACCAGCGAACCAAATCATCGAATCAAGCCTGCGTTCGGGTGCGCTATGCAGAGCGCGCCCGTTATGAGCCGAGGACTCGCGAATGCCTGGTCGGATCACGCCATCGTGGTCGGTTGGTAGGTCGCCATGAGAACTCCCGTGGCGGTGGGGGTGCAGGCGATCAGCTGCATTCGGTGCGCTTTTTCCTGTGGACCGAACAGGCCGTGGCCGGAGCCGATCACGATCGGGTGAATCATGAGCAACAGCTCGTCGACGAGGCCGTGTGGGAGGAGGGAGCGGATGAGTTGACCGCTGCCCATGATGACAAGGTTGCCGCCGGGCTGTTCGCGGAGCGCAGCTACCTGAGCCGGGACGTCACCGCCGAGCAGCGTGGAGTTCGGCCAGGGGAGTTGGGTTTCGGGGCTGGAGGAGGCAACGTATTTTATTCTCTGGTTGAGTCCGTCCTTGAAGGGTCCGCCGACCTCGTTCCAGTGAGTGAGCATGTCGTCGTAGCTGCGTCGACCAAATAGCCAAGCGAAGTCTTGGCCCATCCGCTCGCCCATGGCGGCACCCATCGCCGGATCGTTGTCCGGTTCGGCCCAGCCGCCGTGCAGGAAACCGTCACGGGTGTCTTCGTCGCTTCGCCCCGGACCTTGTAAGACTCCGTCGAGGCTAATGTGATTCACAACTAGAACGCGCATGGGTACTCCTCGGATATATGGGACTCATGGGTGCTCAATTGACACCCTGAGCTGATCGGTAGCGTTGGGCCGGGGTCGGAACTGTTGGTCTCGTTCATGCCGGGAGCAATCCTCGAGCGCGATCATCCGGCTATCCGTTGGTCGACCAGTGGTTGACCCGGAGGAGAATTGCGCCCTGAAGCCCAGAGAGCGCACGACAACGGAATGCCGGCCCGAGTGCTCGGGCTCAGCCAACAGGTGGCCCATCCTTCAACAGTAGCGACTGTGTGTCGTGATTGCTTTAGCGGGGATGACAAAAATCCGCAGGATGCTTCGGCTGAAACTTCACATAGCTGCCCAGAGCTTCAACGTGCTCGAGAACGCCTGAACGTAGATGAAAAATGTCGATGGGGATTCGCTGCCCGTGTCGCGGCCCGGTAAATGATGTGAGCGTTATCACCCCGATGGGTTATCATGTTCACAGCACACTTACCGTCCGAACGGTCGGTCAACACTCACAATGCGCGAAGCGCCCAACGCTGGAGCTCCTCATGTCTTCCTTATCTCAGGCAGCACCCTCGAAACGATCCGAGGAGCGCCGGGTTCTCGCCGGAACCTTGGTTGGTACCACCATTGAGTGGTACGACTTCTTCATTTTCGCCCAGCTGACGGCGACGCTACTCACCCCGTTGTTCCTGGCACCCCTGGGGGAGTCCAACCCGGGTCTGGCCCAGATCTTGGCCTTCGCCATGATCGGCATCTCCTTCCTCTTCCGCCCGCTGGGCGCGATCGTGGCAGGACACTTGGGTGACAAATACGGACGCAAACGCGTCCTAGTTGCCACACTGATCCTCATGGGGGCGGCCACCGCACTGATCGGCATGCTGCCCACCTACGCCTCCATCGGTGTGTGGGCACCAATCTTGCTGGTGCTGCTGCGGATCATCCAGGGCTTCTCCGCCGGCGGGGAATGGGGCGGCGCGGCATTGATGGCCGTTGAACACGCACCGAAAAACAAGCGCGGCTACTTTGGTGCCTACCCGCAGATCGGCGTTCCGATCGGCATGATCATCGCCACCGGCATGCTTTACATCCTGCGTACCTCGATGACCCCGGAGCAGTTCGGCGCCTGGGGCTGGCGCATCCCGTTCCTGCTCTCGGTCGTGCTCATCGTGGTCGGCTACATGATTCGTAAGGCCGTCGAGGAGTCCCCGGTCTTCAAGCAGCTGGCCCTGCGCAAGGCCAGTGAGCACACCCCGCTCAAGCAGCTCTTCCAGACCAATACCAAGGAAGTTCTCCAGGCCGCACTGATCTTTGTCTCGAACAACGCGGCCGGCTACCTGGTCATCGCCTTCTTCATCTCCTACACCACCAAGGTGCTGGGCATGCCCGTTGCACCGGTGCTGCTGGCGACCACCATTGGTGCCGTCGGCTGGCTGATCTTCACCCTGGTCGGTGGGTGGCTCTCGGACATCATCGGACGACGTAATACCTTTGTGCTCGGCTACGCCATCGTTTTCATCTGGATGATTCCGATGTTCATGCTCATCGACACCGGCTCCATCTTCCTCTACGGGCTCTCGGTCTTCGTTCTGACCACCGGGCTGGGGCTATCCTATGGACCGCAGTCGGCCATGTACGCCGAGATGTTCCCGGCGCACATCCGCTACTCGGGCATCTCCATCGGCTACGCGCTGGGTGCGATCCTTGGCGGCGCCTTCGCTGCGACCGTCGCCCAGATCCTGCTGGAGGAAACCGGCAAGTCGATCTCCATCGCCCTCTACATCATGGTGCTCACGCTGATCTCGGTCGCAGCCGTGCTGTGGGTGGGGGAGACCAAGGGCAACAACCTGCATGTTGAGGATGTGGACCCGGAACTGCAGGCGGCACACGACGCCAAGCACCACGGTAAGCACGCCTAAACCTCACCACCAACTCCAAGGGGCCGAGCGATTGCCCTCTTCTCCGCGCTGAACCAGCCGGGTGAGAGGGCCGCTCGGCCCCTTTATGCTGTGTCCGCCCGCGCCCGCGCAGGCAGTGGCCTCTAGCGACGCGGGATCAGAGCGGTGAGCTCGTAGTCGGCGAGCGAATCAAAGCGTGAGTAGAAGGCACTCACGGAGTGGAACACCCTGGGGGAGATGGCGCAGAGCAGCTCGTCAACGAGCGGCGTCACTTCCTTGAGTGCTTCCTTCGGTGCCACGGGGACGGCCACGACGATGCGCCCGGCGCCGGCCTCGCGCATCAGCTCGATGGCAGCGCACATGGTGGCCCCGCTGGCCATGCCATCGTCAACCAGGATCACGGTGCGCTCGGCAACCTGCAGGACGCTCTGGCCGACCAGGCGGGCACGCAATTCCTCGAGTTCCTGCCGCGCGGTGGTTTCGACCTGGTCCAGGACGGCCTTTTCGAAGCGTAGCTGCGCGGAGTCCCAGACGCCCTCAACGTACTTCAACGAGGTATGTTCGCCATAAGCGGCGATCGCGGCGAAGGCAATCTCGGTGCGTTCGGGCATCACCAGTCGACGCACCGCCAGGGCATCAAACTGAAGTCCCAATCGGGTGGCAACCTCGGCTGCCACCGGTACCCCGCCGCGCAGCAGGCCAAGGACCAATGCGTTGGGGTCTTGAGCATAAGTTGCCAAGCCCACGGCCAAAAAAGTGCCGGCCGCCGTACGATCGTCAAAGCGGGTGGGGGCTATATGCTCGGTTGTCATCTCCTAAGTGTGCCCCAGTCACCTCCCGCGTGGTCACCCAGCCACGATCCACCTGCCCGCGGTCTTTTTTCCACGTGACGACCGATGATGCCAAAAAGGCGGCAGAAGTGGTGGTTGCTCGATTTTCCCGGGTGATTTCTCATGGGCCGGGTGCTGCCGGGCGCGCGAAGCCACCATCGTGGTTGCCCAGTTCCTTGCTGCCCCCACGGTGGTCTCAGGCGGAGCCTTCGGACAGGCGGCTCCTTCGAGTGCGAGGAGAACTGCACTGAGCACGCCATCAGTGATCCGCACGTAGCTCCACGTGAATCGCCAGACTTTTGTCATCGAACCGGCGGCAAACGCGGTCTGGACACCCGATCGCCCAACCTTTACTGCGTTTTACGGTGTGCATGATCCGACCCATCGAAGCTCTTGGTTGAGATGGCGGAGAAATTTCGGGACCGAACTTCGCCGGGATGGCGCCGCACTGGTGATCGTCAAGATGACCAAGGGCGGCTCGCGCCCGACAGCCGCCCCAGCCGGGGGACCCTCCATTTTCTGACGTACGGGTGCAAGCTGTACTCCTGCTTGTTGCGTCGCGCGCACGCGCGCGCGAGGCAACGCGAGGCAACACGAACGCTGCTGAATTCCGGTCCGGGGAGCTAGCATGTGAGCATGAAGCGAACGTGGACCCCGATCATGCTTGCGGTCGTGGCTGTTGCCTTGTCCGGATGCTCGACCGGTCCCGGCGAAGCCGATAGCTCTGCTCCCAGCGTGGTTTCACCAACCGACCAGCGCGGACCCACCACATCGAGCGCACCGAACCAGATGAGCTCGCCAACAGCTTCGCCGGAGACGAGCTCGCCGGTGTCCACCTCACCCGAGTCGAGCTCATCGAGCCCATCGCCTGGAGTTGATACCAACGCAGCGGTCATCGGCCAATGGGGCGGCGCCACGGAAGGTTCCCCGGTGCTGTGGTTCGCTCCGGAAGGTTACTTTAATGGCAACGATGGGTGCAACTCGTTAAACGGCACCTGGACCGGTGCCGGGATGACGTTCGAGCTGCGCGAGATGACCATGACGTTGGTTGCTTGTCTCGGCATGGACACCTGGCTGTCGGGCGCCGCCGTCGTGAGGGTAGACGGAGAAACGCTACGGGTCAGCGACAAGAATGGTGTGGAGATCGGCACGCTGCCGCGGCTCAACGTCGCCGGCTAAATCAACTGATTCTCTTCGGGCACCGCGTCTAGAATCGAGGCCCGCCGGCATGGCGGGTTTCTCGCGCTGTATGCAGAAGCTGGAGCACTTCTTCCTCGGTGACCTGTGAAAAGTCGGCATAGTGTGCGCCAACGGAGGAAAAATCCGGTGGGGAAATGAGCACCGTAGCGGCCGACGCCCCGGCCAGGGGATGGATCAGGTTGGACGGTGCCACGGGAACGGCGGTGATGATTT
Organism: Paeniglutamicibacter terrestris; assembly: GCF_012271785.1. Taxonomy (GTDB): domain Bacteria; phylum Actinomycetota; class Actinomycetes; order Actinomycetales; family Micrococcaceae; genus Paeniglutamicibacter; species Paeniglutamicibacter terrestris. The sequence continues at coordinate 357,004 of NZ_JAAWVT010000002.1, forward strand.
CCCGGGCGCCATATTGTGCCGCCGCTTCCAGGGCAGCGCGCATGGTGGCCCCGGTAGCCAACCCGTCATCACAGAGCACCACCGTGCGGCCGGTGAGATCGGGGGCGAAGCTGGCAAAGAGCTTGGCCAAGCGCTCGAGCTCGAGCGCGGCGCGAGTTTCCACACCCCGTAAGTCGGTGTCCGATACCAGATCTAGAGCCATCCGGTACACCCGCGGCACCAGGTATCTCCCGTGCGCCGAACCGTAGGTTGCGATGGCTCCGAATGCGAGCTCTTGCTGTCCCGGAACCCCCAGCTTGCGAACCGCTAGGGCCCCGAGTTTCGCATCCAGCCGCTGGGCCAGCGCCGCAGCCACCGGCACTCCGCCACGTAACAGCCCCAGCACCACGCCTGATCCGTTCACTCCCTGGGCGGCTAAAACCTCGCCGAGCGCAGTGCCTGCCTGCGCCCGATCCTGGAAGCGCAATCCCGCATGCTTACCCATGGTCTTAGTGTGATCGGGTTCCCGGGGTGAGTGAAGGCCAAGCTGGGCACGAGGACGTCCAAGTTCGTTGTTCCTCTCCGACATCCGATGACTTCATGCGCACCGGAGAGTAGCGTGAGGTCGACAGATTTGTACGCTTTTATACCAGCCAGAGAGTTAGCCACACGCCGTCGAAGGGCTCATTATGTCCAAGTTGATTTACACCTTTCTCGCCTCGCTGGACGGCTATATTGCCGACGAGTCAGGGGACTTCGGGTGGGCGTACCCGGGCGAAGAGGTGCTGGACTTTATCAACATTTCCGAGCGCGATGTGGGCACCTACCTCTACGGGCGCACCATGTATGAAATGATGATCGGCTGGGAAACCGACCCCGAATATGCCGCTGCATCGGAAGGGAACGCAGAGTTTGCACGGATCTGGCAGGCTGCCGACAAGATCGTCTTCTCGCACACACTTGAGGCGGTGTCCACCAAGCGCACAGTGCTGGAGCGCAATTTTGATCCCGATCGGGTCCGGGGCATCAAGGCGTCGGCCGGGCATGACCTCGGTATTTCCGGTGCGGACGTGGCCGCCTCGGCATGGCGCGCGCAACTCATCGACGAGGTCCAGATCTATGTGGCCCCGATGCTCGTCGGGGGCGGAAAACGGATGTTCCCCAACGGTGTTCATCAAGCCCTGCAGCTGCTTGAAGAACGTCGCTTCGGCAACGGCATGGTCTTCCTGCGCTACGCCGTGGAGCACTAAGCACGGGAGAGCGAAAACGAAGGTAGGGCGATGGCGGGCAGGGGCTAAGGGGCACATGCGCAGCAAGGGGCCGGTCCTTCAATGATGCATCAACCGATGAATCACCGAAGGACCGACCCCCTGCCGGATGAGCTGCCTAGACCTGGTTGCCCATCTTGAAACCGATTTCCTCGCCCGGATCTCCGGTCATGGCATCGCCCGGAGCCCGGGTGTAGGAGAAGCCGTCGGCCCCAACTGTCACTGCCATCTCTGAGCTGTCGGTACGCTTGAGGACTTCGCGGACGTTGCCGTCCAGATCAAGGACCTTGGACGCCTCGGTGTACCAGGACGGAACCACGGGGTTGCCCCACCAGTCGCGACGCTGGTTATCGTGGACATCCCAGGTGATGACCGGGTTGTCCGGATCTCCGGTGTAGTAGTCCTGGGTGTAGATCTCGATGCGGTGATCATCCGGATCCAGGATGTAGAGGTAGAACGCGTTGGAGACGCCGTGGCGTCCCGGGCCGCGCTCGATACGATCCGAGATGCGCAGGGCACCCATCTTGTCGCAGATCTGAATGATGTTGTGCTTCTCGTGGGTGGAGAAGGCCACGTGGTGCAGGCGCGGACCATCGCCCCCGGTCAGGGCGGTGTCATGGACGGTGCCCTTGCGCTGCATCCAGGCCGCGTAGGTGGTGCCCTCTTCGTCCTGAATGTCTTCGGTGACGCGGAAGCCCAAATCTTCGAGGTACGCCCGGCCCCGCGGAACATCGGGGGTCACCTGGTTGAAGTGATCCAAGCGGACCAGCTCACCTGCGGAGTACAGGTCATAGCGCATGTGCAGGCGTTCCACGTGGGTGGTCTCGAAGAAGAACTCGTAGGGGAAGCCCAACGGATCCTCCACGCGCAGTGCATCGCCGATGCCGCGGACAAAGCCTTCCTTGCGACGCTCGGTGCGGCAGCCCAGTTCCTTGTAGTAGGCCTCGGCGGCGTCAACTTCCTCGTTGGAACGTACACGGAAGGCCATGGCCTTCAGCGCTGCGACCGGACCCAGGGTCAGGACTAGGTTGTGGTGGATGAACTCTTCGAAGGAGCGCAGGTAGATCTGCGTGTCATCCTCGTAGGAAACGTGCAGGCCCAGGACATCGACGTAGAACTTACGCGAGGCGGCCAGATCGGTGACAACCAGTTCGGCGTAGGCGCAGCGCAGGATGTCCGGTGCCGGAACCGATGGGGTGGGAATGGGGTTTGCTGGTGACTTCGTCATAATGGGTTCGCTCCTTCGCGAAAAAATATTTGGGGAGGGGGGAGGAAACTAGGCGCCGAACTTGGGGGTGTGAACCTCACCGAGGGTGATGTGCACTGCCTGCTGGTCGGTGTAGAAATCGATGGAGCGGTAGCCGCCCTCATGTCCAAGGCCCGAGGCCTTCACTCCGCCGAAGGGGGAGCGCAAGTCACGTACGTTGTGGCTGTTGAGCCACACCATGCCGGCCTCGACGTCCTGAGCGAAGTTGTGCGCGCGCTTCAAATCGTTGGTCCAGATGTAGGCGGCCAGTCCGTACCTGGTGTTGTTCGCCAGCTCGAGGGCTTCTTCGTCGGTGTCGAACGGGGTGATCGCCACGACGGGGCCGAAGATTTCTTCCTGGAAGATGCGTGCATCCGGAGCCACATCGACAAATACCGTCGGGGCGACGTAGGAGCCGTTTTCCTGGCCCTCGGGCAGATTCTCCGGGCGTCCACCGCCGGCCACCACGCGACCCTCGGACTTGCCGATCTCCACGTAGCTCATGACCTTGTCATAGTGCTCCGGGTGGACCAGCGCGCCGACCTGCGTGGCCGGATCGTGCGGGTCGCCCACGGTGATGCTCTTGGCGCGGGCCGCATAAGCCTCAACGAACTTGTTGTAGATCGGGCGCTGTACCAAGATGCGGGAACCGGCGGTGCAGCGCTCGCCGTTCAGGGAGAAGACACCGAAGAGCGTGGAGTCGATGGCCGCGTCGAAGTCGGCATCGGCAAACACGATCGCCGGGGACTTGCCGCCCAGCTCCATGGACATGCCCTTGAGGTTCTCCGCGCAGTTGCGGAAGATCAGCTGGCCCGTGGAGGATTCGCCCGTGAAGGAGATCAGCGGGACCTTGGGATGCTTGACCAGTGCGTCGCCGGCTTCCTCGCCGATGCCGTTGACCAGGTTGAAGACGCCTGCCGGCAGGCCGGCCTCCTCGAAGATGGTGGCCCACAGGGATGCTGAGAGCGGGGTGAACTCGGCCGGCTTGAGCACCACGGTGCAACCGGAAGCGATGGACGGGGCCAGCTTCCAGGACTCGAGCATGAACGGGGTGTTCCACGGGGTGATCAGCCCGGCAACGCCGATCGGCTTGCGGTTCACGTAGTTCAGCTGCGAACCCGGGACCTTCAGCGCGGTGTCATGCTGGGCGACGATCAAATCGGCGAAGAAGCGGAAGTTCTCCGCGGCACGCTGTGCTTGGCCGCGGGCCTGGGTGATCGGCAGGCCGGTGTCGAAGGTTTCCATTTCCGCCAGGCGGTCTTCCTGGGCGACGACCGCGTCGGCGATCTTGTACAGGACCTTGGCGCGGGCACGCGGGCTCATGGTGGGCCACGGGCCGTTTTTGAAGGCCTCGGTGGCCGCAGCGACGGCCGCATCGATGTCTGCCTTTTGGCCAGCGGCAGCGGTGGCGTAATTGGTGTTGGTCACCGGATCCAGGACGTCAAAGGTTTCCCCGCCGATGGAGTCAACGAATTGTCCACCAATGTAGTGCTGCAGGTGGGTCGGGAGGTTCTCGGGAACGAAGTGCTTGCTCATATGTTCTCTCCTTGCTGGTAAGTGTGATGGCGGCGGGTTATCCCGCGCCGGTTCTTTAAAGCGGTGAGGCCGGAAGGCTGGCCGCCGCGAGGTAGGCGTTGAGTGTTCTGGTGCGGTGGGCCCGAGCTGCCTGTTCAATCTCGGCGGCCGGGGCCTTGGCTTCGATCAGATCCAGGATCTGTTCGTGTTCCTTCACCGATTCCCTGGCGCGGCCGGGGATGTGGGTGAACGATGAGGAGCGCATGAGCGACATCCGGTTCCACCCGCGGTGCACCAGATCCAGAATGTGCGGATTGGGGCAATGCTGGTAGAGCACCTGGTGGAACTCGTTATTCAGTTCGGTAAATCGGGTGGCATCAAAATCGAGCAACAACTCGCTCATGATCTGGTTGATGGCCCGGGCTGCGGCCAGCTGCCCGGCATCAACAAACGGTGCACTCAGGGCCGTGGCCGCACCCTCGATGATGGCCAGGGTTTGCATGGTGTGCAGGTACAGTGCGGCATCGGTGGTCACCACGGTGGCTCCGACGTTGCGTTCGAATGTCACCAGGCCTTCTGCTTCCAGACGCCGGATGGCTTCGCGTACCGGGACCACCGAGCAGCCAAGTTCCGCCGCGATGGTGCCCAGCACCAGTCGGTAGCCGGGGGTGAAGGCGCCCTCGGTGATCCGCTCGTGCAGCAGCCGGTAGGCCGACTCTGATTTACTCGGGGCCATGGCGGCCTAGATTTCCGGTTCGCCGTCGGCGACCCACGCGTTGTACTTGGCTTTCCAGTCGGCGTTCATCGGGAACAGGCCCTTGATCTGGTTGCCGTTTTTCACGTTCAGGAACACGAAGGTGTCCTGGCGTTCGGATTCGACGACCTCGTCGGCGATCTCCGCTGCCAGGTGCGGTGGGATGACCAGGATGCCATCGGCATCGGCGATCACGATGTCCCCGGGGACGATGGTGGTGCCACCGCAGCCCACTGCCACGTCGGTGTCCCACGGCACGTGCTTGCGTCCGAGCACCGCGGGGTGTGCACCGTTGTGGAAGGTGGGAATGTCCAGGGCTGCGACGGCGTCAAGGTCGCGCACGCCGCCGTCGGTGATGATGGCCTCGGCGCCGCGCACCTGGGTGCGCATCGCCAAGATGTCACCTAAGGTGCCCGAGCCCTTTTCGCCGCGGGCCTCCATGACGAGAATTTCACCGGGGCCGATGTCGTCGATGACGCGCTTCTGGGCGTTGTAGCCGCCACCGTGCGTCTTGAACAGGTCCTCACGGTTCGGTACATAGCGCAGGGTCCGGGCGGTGCCGATGACCTTCTTCATGCCCTTGGTGGCCTGCAGCCCGTCCACCGAAACGTTGTTCAGCCCGCGCTTGCGCAGTGCACCGGAAATGGTGGCGGTGGCTACCGAGAGCAGCTTGGCCTTGACCTCGTCGGTCAGGGCCTGCTTGCCGGTGATCGGAGCATCGATGCCAGCTGCGGCGGCGGTGCCGAAGGCATCAATCTTGTCGGCGTCGGTGATCTTGGGCTGGTTGCCGAACGCCGCGAACGTCTCGGTACCCTCGATGACGGTGGTGGACAGGCGCCCGGTGGACAGGCCCGCTGCCTCGTCGTCGACCTGGATTTCCACAACATCGCCCGGGACGATGACCGAAGAACCCGCCGGAGTGCCGGTGAGGATCACATCTCCTGCCTTCAGGGTCATCTGCTGAGAAAGGTCGGCAACAATCTGTGCAAAGGAGAAGATCAATTCGGCGGTGGAGGCATCCTGGGCGATCTCGCCGTTGACCCAGGTGCGGATGCGCAGAGCGGCGGGATTCAGGGCGGCTGCCGGCAAGAGAACCGGGCCGAGTGGGGTGTAGCCGTCACCGGACTTGGAGCGAATATTCGATCCCTTGTCGGCGTATTTCATGTCATACACGCCCAGATCGTTGGACGCGCTGACGTGTCCGACGTGGCTCCAAGCGTCCTCGATGGACACGCGGCGGGCGTCGGTGCCGATGATCAGCGCGATTTCGCCTTCGAAGGCGAGCAGTTCGGTGCCGGCGGGACGTTCGACGGTGGCGCCGGTGACTGCCAGCGAGGAGGAAGCCTTCATGAAGTACGACGGGAAGGCGGGGGTACGTCCGCGCTGGGCGGCCCGTGAGGAGTAGGAGAGATGAACAGCAAGGACCTTGCCTGCAGCATCGAAGATGCTCTGGTCGACCTTGACCAATTCGGTGGCTGTGGCTTCTTCGCTCACGGGTTCCTCCTGTTGTGTATGAAATCGTATACGATCCAGTGTGATGCGGATCTCCACGGATGTCAAGGCGCTGGCTCAAGATTCTTTCCGTCGGGTTGAACGCTGGCGTGCTGAGCCCCAGAAATGCCGAAAAATCGGGGCTGGGGAGGGTTCGGAAAAGACTCCCCATTCTCTTTTCCGATTCGCGTCACGATCCAGATGAACGTGTGTCTTCGCTAGTTAAAGCCGGTCGATGTAGCCCATCTCCGCGGAAGCACAATGTACAAAAGACGCTCCTGCCCGCTGGGGGAGACGTCGAGGTTTGGCTGCGTGCCGATTAAACGACGTTGGCAAGGTGATCTGCCCATGGGTGATCTCCACTCCTTGGGGGAGAGGAGAACTTCCGCGAAGACGCTGGGGCCTCGGGGGTCCCTCGATGTGAGAAACGGCAGGATCTAGGTTCCGTGGGGGATCCAGAACCTGCCGTTTTCGTGGGCGGCGGCGGCTCCGCAGGTCAAAGTATCGGTGCGCCATGGCAGTGTGTGCGCCAACCATCGTTCCCCTTATAGCCCAGGAGCCAACAGACATGCCAGAGACCACAGAATACTGCCAGCCATGGTGCGACGATCACGGCGGCGGTACCTGCCGGGCCGCGTTTGTGCTCTATGAAAAGCCCACAACTCTTCGCAGCAGGGAGACCCTGGCCGGGATCGACCTCGAAGGGGCCAGCGGCGGGGTTTCGGGCTGCAACGACCTAGAGCTTTCGGTGGGCAGCGAATTTCTAGATGACGAGGACCACGCGCCATTAATGTGGTGCACCCTGAACCTCGCGCGGATTGACAACACCTACCGTGGGGAGGCGATGGCATCGTTCCAAACGAGCGTTCCGGGCATGAAAACCGTCCACGCGCAGCTGGGACGGTTTCTGTCCCTAGTCTGCAGTGGGGATGCGCACCGGGCCGAACGGGAAGCGGGCATTGCCCCGACCCACGTGGACTGGGTTGCCCGGCCCCGGGACCAACAGCACCCGGACGACTGTCAGCCGTGGTGCGAGGTCCATGGTGACGACGGCTGCCGCCTGAATAAGACGTTGGGGTTGACCGCAGGATCCAGCGACGACAACCTGGTCTACGGGGATCTAGGTGCTGCGGCAGGGGCGGCCGACTTGCTGGCGGCACGGGCCATCTATACCCCCGGCGCCGACGGTAGTGGCGGTTGCTTCTACCTCGCTCTGGACTGCTGGAACACCATCGGTAACGATCAGGACGATCAGGACGATCACCGAACCGACCGGACCGCATCCCTGCCCGTAACGTTGCCAGCCCTGAAGCGCGCCCACACTCGGCTCGGTGAACTATTGGTGCAGGTTCGAGCGGCCAGCTGAATCAGGATGCTGCGGTCTATGGCCGGACGCGGGCATGAGGGCGACGGGCCATACGCTGAGTCTGGGTCTATTTCTCGCCCAGGAATTCGACGGCGGCGTTTTTGAACTCCCGGCTGGTCACCGCGTTGGCGTGATCGCGGCCGGCTATCCAGAGCACCGACTTTTGGGTTCCCCGAGTACTCAGGAGCTCGGTGAGGCGGGGCATGGTGGTGGCCAACGCATCACCGTCTCCCGCCACCAGAAGCGTGGGCATCGAGGGGACCATCTGCTCGGGCGCGAACGGTTCGGTCTTGATGGCCAGGATCATGCTCATCAGCGAGAACATATCGTTGGACTCCACGGTCATCGCCATGCGCAGCAAATCCGCCGTGGATTCGTCGACGATCGATGTGCCATCGGCCAGGAACCGTTGGGCAGCATCAACATCAAAGGTTGCCAGCGGGTCAATGCTGGCCGGACCGCCGAGCACCAGACGGTTCACGAGCTGCTGCTGGGTGCCGCCAAATTCCCACGCCAGTCGGGCGCCGAGGGAATAGCCGACGAGATCCACACCGCTCAGCGCGTCGCTAGGGGAGAGCGCGGTGACCCCGTGGTCCATCAGCAGCTGGAGCAGGTCCGCGCGCATGCGGCTGGGTGTGTAGGCATCAAGATCCTCGGGCGCCGGTGAGGTGCCGTGGCCGGGTAAATCCACGGCCAATACCTTGCGCCCGGCCTCGGTCAGGCTGCGGATCCAACCGGATTTGACCCAATTCAGCACGCTGGATGAGGCAAAGCCGTGCAGCAGGACCACCGGGCGCAATGCCGAGGGGGTGCCCGGCTCATAAACGCTCAGCCCCAGGGCGTTAGCGGTGCCTTCAACAAGGTGATCGTGTGTGGTGTCCATGAGGCAGATCCTTTCAGATCTTGATGAGCAATGCGAGTGTGGAGGGTGTGTGCCCGCTGTGGATGCCGATGTGTCATTCCACGACCACGGTGCTTAGTAGGCCCGCTCTGCCGGCGCATCCGTCATCGGGTCGATCGTCCTAAAGTGCTCAACCACCGGGAACGGCTCGTAAAAGCGGTGTAGCAGGTGCTTCCATTGCAGGTAATTCTCAGAACCGCGGAAGCCGATGGTGTGCGCCTCCACGCTCTGCCACAAGACCAATAACAGGAAAATGTGTGGTGTCTCGATGCTGCGCGAGAGCTGCAGGCCTTCGAAGCCCTCGGTGGCAGCGATGAGCGGGCGCGCGCGTTCAAACGCGGCCATGAATTCTTCTTCCATTCCCTCGATGACTGGCAGCAATGCGTGTTCGGTGATCATGCATCCAAGTCTGCACCAACCCGGGTCACCGAAGCGAAATTGTGCCGATGCGGGCTGGCGGTGCGCTCGCCGGCGGCGAGAACATGCAGCAGGGCACCCCTTATTGGTGCGGCGGCGGTTTCCAGAATGTCAGGCACAGAAAAATGCGTCAGTGCTCACTCACGCATTGCGTAAGAGGTTGCGCAAGGGGTTGAGCCGGAGGTTGAACGACAGAGGGCAATACGCGCCGTGGATGGGTGGCGGATGCGCGGTGAGGTAGAAGTTGGCGGAGCCCGCTGGCTGAGCGCAGAAGCCTAGAAACGCTGGCGCAAAAAAGGGAGGGCCCGATCCGGGATGATCCTGCGGTGGTGGTTTCCATCGCTCCGGAGCGGGCTCTCAGCTGGGTATCAGGTGTGTTGTCGGGGGGGCAGGTAAGACGCAGGCAACCTGCTGTGGCTAGCTAACGCCGAGTTGGAACCAGCCGGCCCAACCGGTTCTCCCGTCCCACCAGGTGCTGTAGGCCTTGGAATCGGAGCCAACAGCAAAAACATCAAGGTGCTCGGTGATGCGCGAGATGGCGGTGACCGTGCTGCCCGGGGCGCCAATGCCACCGCTGACGTTAAACCATCCGGCCCATCCGCCAGGATCATGCCACCACGTGCTGTAGATGCGGTTATCGGTGCCTACGGTGAACAGATCCAGCTGATTCGAGTACCTAGACACGGCGGTAACTTGAGATCCGGGTGAGGCGAGACCGCCGGAGACCTGGAACCAGCTGCCCCAACCGCCGAGCGCATTCCACCACGTGCTCACGATTTTTTGGTCCGACGCCACGGTGAACAGATCCAGCTGGTCCCGATGGCGAGCCACCACATTCACTGTCGAGTCGCTGCGTGCGAGCTGAGACCCGATCCGGAACCAGGAGGACCAACCGCTGCGTTCATCCCACCAGCAGCTCCAGATGCGATTGTCGGTGCCCACCGTGAAGAGGTCCAAATGGAAGGGGTACCGGGCGATCGCCGTGACGGTGGCCCCGGCTGCAGCAATACCGCCGGAGACATGGAACCATGTGGACCAGCCGCCGGCCGCATCCCACCAACAGGACATGATCCGGCCATCGGCGGCCGTGGTAAACACATCCAGGTGTCCGCTCAGGCGTGAGACCACGTTCACGGTGGAGCCGGGCCGCGCGATTAGTCCGCCGGCCAAGACGAACCAGCTGGACCATCCACCCGACGCGTCCCACCAGGCCGAATAGATGCGATTGTCGGTGCCAACGGTGAAAAGGTCCAGATGACGGGCGTAGCGGGAAACCGCGGTGATGGGGGAGCCGGGTCCACCCGGGGACGCGATGCCACCGGAAATCTGGAACCAGCCGCTCCATCCGGTGGAGGCATCCCACCAGTCGGTGACGGTGCGTCCATCGGAACCAGCAGTAAAGACGTCAAGATGCTCGGGGTACCGAGCCACGACGCTGATGGGTGTGCGAGCACGGGCCGTGAGTGTGGTCAGCGGACCAATGCGGTTGATGATCACCTGAGCGCAGATCCGGCAAAACGGAACCGAAAGGTTGCGCATCTTGCAGTCGTACTCGGGGCGGTAGGCCCCGCAGTGGTAGTAGTGCGCTCCTTCGAATGTTCCCACGGTGCCGTTGGGCACGGTGCTGGCCCTTGAGTCCACGGCCGCACAATTGGGATTGGCCATGGTGGGCAACGCGGTGCTCGCGGCGACGGCCCAGCCCCATTTGAGCGTCGCACGATTGGTGTTGATGGTGACGTTGGGTTCCCCGGGTTCGGAGGCCGGGTGGTGGTCGTGCCCGGTCTCGGCGCCGCCGGCGTAGTAGGGATATTCATCGGCCAGGCCAAAGGCGGTATGCCCCGCCTCGTGAATGCCGATTTCCGAGGCGCCCGAGGCCAGCGAGAAGGTGCCCACCGAGCCGCCGGATCCGCCGTAGATGGTGGAATTGACCACCAGTATCGCCAAAGTGAATTGTGGGACCTGGGCCGCGGCGACGGAAAGCACCGTGCTGGTATTGCAGATCAGGAGCCGACGGATGCCGTTGCCGCCGAAGCTGGCATCAAAGTAGGTGCGGGCGCTTGCCCCGGTGCCACCTCCGGAGACCGGATCATCCGCCCCGGTGTCGGTGGAGGAGACATGAACGCGGAAAACGTTGATGGCGCTGGCCAGATCGCTAAACGGTGCCGTTCCCAGCAATGCGGTGACGAACGCGGTGCAGGCCGTGTTGAAGGCCCCCTGTTGGCCAGTTTGGAATCCGTCACCCAGCAGCACCACGTTGAAGGCCCTATTTGCCGGTGCTGAGCCACTGATCTGGGTCGTTCCAATGATGGTGCCGTCGGCGGTACTCATTGTGAATCTCCCTGAGGCTCGAGGGAAAAGACGCCAAGGACAGTTTCGGTGGGCTCGATCGGTGCCGGCGGGAGTCCCGGTTCAACCTCGCGCTCCGGCGCTGGGGTGCTCACAGAAAGTAGTGCGACGCTTGCCGCAGCCGTGGCGGCCGGCACGATCACGGTGAAGGCTCCGCGTGGTGTATCGGGGGTAATGCGGAGGATGGGTTCTCCAGCGGTCTCGGGAAAGACCTCCAGTGTGCTCTGGAGGGCGCTCACCGGGACGCGGGCGATCTCTCGTTCTGCCGTATCGCGGATGACGGCGAAGTGGCCATTGCGGGATTCAAGAGGTGTTTCGGCTCCGGTTAATGCCATATCTACCGGTTGTTGGGAGATGAGTCGAACCGCGTCTCCCTCGTATTCGAAGATCAGTCGCATGGCCCCGGTATTGGTGTCGGGGCCCGGTTCTTGGGGCATGTCATTCACGCTTTCACTGCAGGAAGTCGGCATCCAAGATGGAATGCAGACCGGTGGTGAGCCCAGTACATCCGCCGTTCTCGGGCGAGTCAATGCTCGTCATGGCCGAGTAACGAGTCGGTAATGCCACGTCATTGCGCGGCGTGTCATGCTCTTGCGGATGGTGCTGGTTCGGAGTAATCTCACTTATGGTCAAAGTGACACTAACTAGGAAGGTGGATCGCTTGTCGTTTTCGAATGTGGCAGAACGCCGCGAGCAGCCGCCAACACTTGCCGTGTCCACGGTGATCTTTTCGCTGCGCGATAACGAACGCACCGGGCGTAAAAGCCTCTGGCTGCCGCTGGTGCGTCGCACACGCGAACCATTCCGTGGCCAATGGGCGTTGCCCGGTGGCCCGCTCGGGGCCCGCGACTCGCTCCTGGACGCCGCGGCGAGCAACCTGCGCGACACCACCGGGCTGATCCCGCGCTACCTCGAACAGCTCTACGCCTTCGGGGACCTGGACCGTTCGCCCACCCGACGGGTCGTCTCCATCGTCTACTGGGCCTTGGTCCGTGAGGACGATGCGCACGATCGAGCCACCTCGGTGCTCCTGGATGACCCAAATGTCGCCTGGTTCCGTGCCGATGACCCGCAGGTCTTGGCCGAGATGGCCTTTGACCATCGCGAAATCATTGAGTACGCGCTGTGGCGCTTGCGCAACAAGGTCGAATACGGTTCCATCGCCCACCGCCTCCTCGGCGAGCGCTTCACCCTGGCCCAGGTTCGTGAGGTGTACGAGGCCGTGTTGGATAAGGCCCTTGATCCGGCCAACTTCCGCCGGCAACTGCGCACCGCGGCCAACATCGAGGAAACCGACGAGTTCCTCTCCGGCGGCAAACACCGCCCCCCGCGCCTCTATCGCTATACCGGCACACCTACCCACCGACTTGAGAGCGAGTCCATCGCATGAGCAGCATCAATTCCACCCTGCAGAGTCTGAAACTCGTTTCACCCGAGGCCAGCTGCAACACCGATCTGTCCAAGGGTCCGTGGCTTTTTGACACCGGCGCACCGGCCTATGGGCCCGGCTCCTCGCAAGAGGATGTGGCCCCGGTTTCCACCCCGCGCCAGGGAGATATTCCCGCCGAATACCGCGAAGCCTCGGATGCCGAACTCACCACACGTATCCTTGCCGCGAAAAAGACCCTCGGCGAATCCCTCGTGGTGCTGGGGCATCACTACCAGCGTGATGAGGTGGTGGCGTTTGCCGACTTCGTGGGGGATTCCTTCCAGCTGGCCAACGCGGCGCTGACCCGTGAAAAGGCCAAGTACATCGTTTTCTGCGGTGTGCACTTCATGGCCGAGACCGCCGATGTGCTCTCCACGCCGGAGCAGCAGGTCATCCTGCCGAACCTGGCCGCGGGTTGTTCGATGGCCGACATGGCCGATGAATCCTCGGTGGAGGAATGCTGGGAACAGCTCATGGATCTGTACGCGGATGAGTCGGATGCCGATGGTAAGGCTGCCGTCATCCCGGTGACCTACATGAACTGCTCGGCGGCGCTGAAGGCCTTTGTTGGCAAGCATGGCGGAATTGTCTGCACCTCCTCGAACGCCGCCACGGTGTTGGAATGGGCCTTTGAGCGCGGTCGTCGGGTGCTCTTCTTCCCGGACCAGCACCTGGGACGCAATACCGCCAAGGCCATGGGCGTTCCACTGGAAAAGATGCCGATGTGGAATCCGCGCAAGGCGCTGGGTGGCAATGACGCTGCCACCCTGCTGGACTCGAAGGTCATTCTCTGGCATGGCTTCTGCTCGGTGCACAAGCGCTTCACCGTGGCCCAGATCGAGAAGGCGCGCGCCGAACACCCCGGGGTGCGGATTCTGGCGCACCCCGAATGCCCGATGCCGGTAGTTGACGCGGCCGATGAGGCCGGATCCACCGATTACATCCAAAAGGCCGTGGCCAACGCGCCGGCCGGTTCGGTCTTCGGCATCGCCACCGAAATCAACATGGTGAACCGGCTGGCCGCCGCGCACCCCGAACACACCATCTTCTGCCTGGACCCGGTCATCTGCCCCTGCTCCACCATGTACCGCATCCACCCGGGCTACCTTGCCTGGGTGCTGGAGGCACTGGTGGATGGGGTGGTGCTGAACAAGATCACCGTGGCCGATGACGTGGCGGCCGACGCGAAGGTGGCCCTGGAGCGGATGCTGGCGGCCCGGCCGTGAATACCTGGGAGCTGAATGCCGGGCAGTTCAATACTCCGGAGCTGAACAGTGTGGACCTGATTGTAGTCGGCTCCGGTGTCAGCGGTCTCTACGCGGCGCTGACGGCAGCTGCCCGCGGACGCACGGTCACGCTGCTGACCAAGGATGCGCTGGAGAATTCCAACTCTTGGTATGCCCAGGGTGGGCTCAGCGCCGTGGGCCCGGAGGGAATCGCCGCGGGGGATTCGATCACCAGCCACGTGGCTGACACGCTGACCGCCGGGGCGCAGCTGAACGATGCTGAGAACGTGGCGCTGATGTGTTCCTCGGCCTGGGCACATGTTCAGGCTCTGGTGAGCGCCGGCGCGCACTTTGATACCGACGCCAGCGGTGAATTTGCTCGGGGTCTTGAGGCGGCGCACAGTCACCCGCGAATCCTGCATGCCGGCGGTGATGCCACGGGCCGTTCACTGGCCAGCGCGCTGATCACCGCCTGCCGCAAACAGGAAGCCGCCGGCGGGCTCATCATCCGGGAGCAGGTGTTTGTCACCGAACTAATCACCACACCTAACCCCGATGCCGAGGCGTCCGAGGCTCATGCAGCGACGGATCATGCCGCCACCAGAGTCATCGGAGTGCGCACACTGGGACCAGATTCGAGCCGTGAAGAGCTGTTCGCCTCCGCGGTGCTGTTGGCTACCGGCGGCTCGGGGCAACTATATGCCGCCACCACCAACCCGGCCGGTGCCACGGGCGATGGTGCGGCCCTAGCCTACCGGGCCGGCGCGGCGCTAGGGGATCTCGAATTCATCCAGTTCCACCCCACCTTGGTGAGCCCCGGCGGATTTATGGTCTCCGAAGCGGTGCGCGGGGAGGGCGCGGTACTGATTAATGAACACGGCGAGCGCTTTATGCAAGAGGTCCATCCCGATGCCGAGCTGGCGCCACGCGACGTGGTGGCCCGCGCCATCCACTCGGTTCGAGCCAACGGCGGCACCGTGCACCTTGATGCCCGCGCGGTGGAAGCCAAACACGGCCCCGGGTTCCTGGCCCGCCGTTTCCCCTCCATCACCGCGGAACTGGAGAAGCTGGGTTATGACCTGGGCCTGGAACCGGTACCCGTCACGCCCGCCGCGCATTACATCATGGGCGGGATCTTGACCGATGATCTGGGTGCCTCAACGCTGCCCGGGCTTTATGCCGCCGGGGAATGTGCGAACACCGGTGTGCACGGGGCCAACCGTTTGGCGTCCAACTCGCTGCTCGAGGGCCTGGTCTTCGCCTGGCGGATGGTGGTGAACCTGCCGATGACCCCCGAGATCGGCGACTTTACCAACTCCGAGACCAACAAGGCTCTCACCAAGGTGATTGTCACCCAGCCCCCGCGGAGGATCGAGGGCAAGGCAGACCCGAGCGCGAACTTCGAATCAGACGAGTTGCTTAACCTGGCCCAGCTCCAAGATCTAGCTCAGCGCTACCTGGGTGTGGTGCGCACCGGAGATGGGCTCAGAACCGCGCTACGGCAACTTGAACGCTGGCAGGTGAGCCCGCATGATCGCAGCTCCCACGAACTGGCCAACCTGCTGACCCTGGCCACATTGATCGCCACCGCGGCGCTGCATCGGGAGAATTCCCTCGGGGCACACTACCGCTCCGATGCACCTGAGCCACCACTACCGGTGGCAGGTCACCTCCAGCGCTTCGCCCAACAAGCACCCACCGCGCTTCAAGAATCGCTCCAAGCACAGCAAAGGATCACGACCCTTGTCTGAAACCACGACCCACACCACCTCCAATCCCAGCGCAGAGATTGCGGTGCACGGCATCAACATCCAGCCGGTACCGGCTCGCGTGATCCAGAAGATTGTTCTGGCGGCACTGGAGGAAGATAACCCGCGCGGAGATCTCACCGGGAACACGCTGATTCCCGTACACACCACCGCCACCGCCGCGGTCATCGCCCGCGAACCGGGTATCTGCGCCGGGCTGGATACCTTCATCA
Organism: Paeniglutamicibacter terrestris; assembly: GCF_012271785.1. GTDB lineage: Bacteria > Actinomycetota > Actinomycetes > Actinomycetales > Micrococcaceae > Paeniglutamicibacter > Paeniglutamicibacter terrestris. Next base: position 372,923 of record NZ_JAAWVT010000002.1, read on the forward strand.
CCGCGATGAAACTCACCGATCCCGCCCTCGAACTGATTCCGGCGCTCGCCGACGGGGACAGTTTTGCGCCGGGGGATACGCTGATCACCGTCAGCGGTCCGGCCCGCTCCCTGCTGGCCGGAGAACGCGTGGGATTGAACCTGCTCCAGCGCCTGTCCGGCATCGCCACCGCCACCGCCGCCTACGTTGCGGCCGCGCAGGGAACCGGCGCCCGGATCGTCGACACCCGCAAGACCACCCCGGGCTTACGGGTACTTGAACGCTACGCGGTGCGCTGCGGTGGCGGCTTTAATCATCGGGATAATCTCTCCGAGGCCGTGATGGCCAAGGACAATCACCTCGCGTTGCTGGGGACCGGATCGACGCTGACCAATGCGCTGCGCAAGGCCCGTGCCGCACTGGGGCACACCGTGCACTTTGAGGTGGAGATCGATTCCCTTGATCAGCTCGACGCGGTGCTTGCCGCCGGAGTGGACACCATCATGCTAGATAACTTCACGCTCGCCGATTTGGCCATCGGGGTGCGTCGCATTGCCGGTGCCGCACTGGTGGAAGCCTCGGGGAACGTTAAGCTGGAGACCGTGGCGTCAATTGCCGCCACCGGGGTCGACGTCATTTCCTCCGGCGCCCTGACCCACTCGGTGCGCGCCCTTGACCTCGGCCTGGATATCAGGATGGAAGCAAACTAACGTGATTTACCTCGATGCGGCGGCCACCACCCCCGTGCGCCAAGACGTGCTGGATACCATCATTCCACTGTTGACCCACGACTATGGCAACCCCTCCAGCACCCATGAGATGGGCCAAACCGCGGCCCGCGCCCTCGACTACGCGCGCGAAACCGCCGCCGGCGTGCTGGGCGTACGCACCGGGGACATCGTTTTTACCTCCGGCGGTACCGAGTCAAACAACCTGGCCATCAAGGGGCTGGCCCTTGGGGCCCCGCGCGGACGCCACCTGATTCGCTCGGCCATCGAGCATCCCTCGGTCGCCGAGGCCTGCGCCTATTTGGTGCGCCACCACGGTTTTGAGCTGGATATCGCCCCGGTGGATGCCCACGGCCGTGTTCAGCTGGCCGCCTTCACGGCATTGCTGCGTAATGACACCACGCTGGTGAGCGTCATGGCGGTGAACAATGAGGTGGGCACCATCGAGCCGATCGCCGAGCTGGCGGCCGCCGCGCATGCCGTCGGTGCCCTGGTGCATGTGGACGGTGTGCAGGCGGCCGGTTGGCTTCACATGGGGCGGATCGCCGCACATGCCGATGCCCTGAGCATTTCCGGGCACAAGATTGGCGGGCTCAAGGGGGCCGGGCTGCTGATGGTTCGCGGCAAGCTAGCCCTTGAGCCGCTGATCCATGGGGGCGGGCAGGAGCGGGAACGGCGTTCGGGCACCGAGAACGTGGCGGGGGCCGTGTCCACCGCCACCGCGTTATCCCTTGCCGCGCGAGCCAACACCGAGGCCGCCGCCCAGAGTTATGGCGACTACATCATTTCCGCGGTGCTCAAGGGGCTGAATACCGATGGGCGGGTTCGCGCTCGGCTCACCGGGGATCCGGTACACCGCGTCCCTGGCATCGTCTCCTTCGTTTTCCCGGAGACCGGAGGCGAGACGGTTTTGCTGGAACTGGAACGTCGTGGGGTGATCTGTTCCTCCGGTTCGGCATGTTCGGCAGGATCCACCGATCCCTCACCGGTGCTGATTGGTATGGGGTACAGCGAACAAGAGGCGCATACAGCCGTGCGCTTGAGTTTCACGCGCAAGGTTAAGGAATCCGAGGTTGCCACCGCTGCCCGTGCCGTGGTGGCGGCGGTGAAGGCGATCGCGGGCAACTGAGCCGGCCAGAGGCCCCCGCTCGTGTCGACAAGCCGGGGCAGTTGTCAGCGTGCGACGGTCCGGGCTGGTGCATTCTCGAACGTATTCGAATCTATGTTCTAGTGTCCTTCGATGGTGCTGCCTAACGTGCGCCAGCGACAGAGCTAGGTGAGAACGCGCCAGATCATAGGACCGGGGCGTGGTCGAATATCAACTCGGTTTGTTCTACCGCTGCGCAACGCGTTGCGGGTCTCTGGCATATTCGGACCAGCTACCGGGGTAGAGACGGCCGCGACCGAGCCCGACGTGTTCGAGGGCCAGCAGATTGTGGCACGCAGTGATGCCGGATCCGCAATAGGAAACGACGGCAGAGCCGTCCTGGACCCCGGCGCTCGCAAACGCCTCACGTACCTCGGCGGCCGGCAGGAGCCGGCCAGCGGAGTCCAGGTTTTCTCGGCAGGGCACGTTCACCGCGCCGGGAATATGCCCGGCTTGGGGATCCGTGGGGAGCTGAAGGCTGCCATCGAAGCGTTCGGTGGTGCGGGCATCAATCACGATCCCGGTCCATGACTCGAGGTCCTCGGCATGAACCAGAGATTCTTCGGGCCAGGGCACCGCCGTGAAGTGTGCCGGCGCAGGATGTACCGACTCACGTTCGAGCGGACCGGACCATGCAGCAATTCCGCCATCGAGCAAGGCTGCCCGCTTCCCGAGTGCCCGCAGCATCCACACAAGCCGTGCCGCAATGACGCCGCCTGCATCGTCGTAGGCGATGACCGTCGAGTCATCGCCCACCCCCAGAGAAGACATCCCACGGGCGAAAACCGCCGGAGAAGGCAGAGGATTCAGCCCCCGCGCACCGGACTCGCCGGATAAGCACGTATCGAGGTCGACAAACACGGCGTGAGGGATGTGCCCACTGTCGAAGGCGGCCCGCCCGGAGGAACCATTGAGGTACCAGCGTGCATCGGCAATGATCACCTCATGGCGGTGCCTGTCCAGCCACGCTCCGCTGACAAAGGGAGGAAGGATGTCTTCGATGGCTTGAGTCGCGTCCATGCCTCACGATATACAGACGGTCAGCCATCCACGAAGCGAGGTCTCAAATATCGAGATCGCCCCCATGACCTTCCCGACTGGGGATGCGCATTGGGGACCTGCGCAGGGGTACCCCCACCACTTGGCGGGACTGAGCGCACGGAGCAATAAATCCACAGCGCACTCTCTGGTCCCAGCTTCGGCATCGCGAGTAGTCTGACGCGTAGGGGTCAGGAGGTCTCAATGTCCAAGCGCAGCGACGCACGCATTCGCGAACTGCTCGCCTCCATGGCTTCGATCTCCAGCGATCTCTCCGTCACCGCCATCACCCACCGCGTGCTTGATGAGGCAATGGCCATCTACGGCGCCACCTCCGGCCTCTTAGAGCTCACCAGCTCGTCGCACCAACAAGCACACCTAGCCAAGGGCAAGGATGCTGCCGGCTTAAGTCAACCGGCAGGTAAGGACGAAGCCAAGCGACTGCGCCTAGAACTACGGACCCGGCAGGAAATCTTCGCCCTGCTCACCCTGGGACCTAAAAACGGTAAGGACCGCTACTCCAAGGCCGATCAAGAGCTCGGCGCTGCGCTCGCCGGAAGCGCATCGGTCGCCCTGGAGAATGCGCAGCTCTACCAAGATGCGGCAGATCGCGCCCGCTGGCTCACCGCCTGTGCACGCATAGGCGGTTTGCTGGGGGGAGAGTCACGCCACCACACTCAGGGGCTCAACGAGGTGGCGGAGCTGGCCAGTAACGAATCGCGCGCCAGTTATGCGTTGCTGCTGACCCCCATCGAACATCATGAGGGAAGCGAACCCGGTTACCGGATCTCCGGGATCAGCCAGAACCTCCCGGATGAGCTCGTGGGTCAGGTGTTGCCGGAGCAGGGGGAGAGCAATCAACTGAACCTGGCGTACTCCAAGTCCCTGCTGCTACCCACCCCCGATGCCATTCTGCCCTCCGGACTGATCCCCGCCGGTTCCCACACGCTGCTGGTAGAACTCAGTGCCCGTGCCACGCACTACGGGTTACTGCTGATGATCCGCGAGGAGGGAAGTGATGAGTATGGGCCGGTCGACATCCAGATGGCCGGGATCTTCGCCGATAACGTCGCCCAGGGACTTGGGCTGGTCCAGATGCACCACCTGCGCGAAGAGGTCCTGCTCTATCTGGAGCGCGAACGCATTGCCCGGGACCTGCATGACATCGTCATCCAACGCATCTTCGCCGCGGGTTTGGGCATCAGTGCGCTGAGCAAACACCTACCCACGCCCGCCACCAGGGAACGCGCGGGGGCCATCGCCGGGGAACTGGACACCACCATCGCCGAGCTGCGCGCCACCATCTATTCGCTGCAGGCCACCGTGGGGGCTACCGAGAGTCCTAGCTCCCGGATCCTGCGAGCCATTCGCTTGGCCGCCGAACCCCTCGACTTCACCCCACGGGTGCACCTGGGCGACGGATTAGACGCGCTGATGCACAAGAGAACCCTGACCCACCTGCTTGCGGTGATCACCGAGGCCTTGAGCAACGTGGTGCGCCATGCCCACGCAAACGCCGTGGATCTGAGCATCGAGCTCACGCCCACCACGCTGCACCTGCGTATCCACGATGACGGAGTGGGACTTGGGGCAATGCACCATGAAAGCGGACTGGCGAACATGCGCCAGCGTGCCGCCGAACTCGGAGGAACGCTGGCCGTGGACTCAACGCCAGGGCACGGAACCACCCTGAGCTGGATCATCCCGCTGCCGGCACCGTCCGCGCCCGGCAGAACGGCCTAGGTGCCCCCGGCGTCCGGACCCGGCACCGGGTGGGTCACAAACACCGCCGCCTGCGTGCGCGACTCAAAACCCAGCTTCGCCAACATCGAGGAGACGTAGTTCTTCACCGTCTTCTCCGCCAAGCGCATGCGCTCGCCGATCTGCCGGTTGCTCAGCCCCTCACCCACCAGTTCCAGTACGCGGCGTTCTTGGGTGGTCAGTTGGGTGAATCGCGGGTCGAGGTTTTCGTGGGTAATTAACCCGGAGATGATGCGGGCCTTGAGTCCCGGGGTGAAAAGCGATTCGCCGCGGGCCGCCCGGCGCAGCGCGTTGATCAGGTCGTTGCCGGCGATCTGCTTAAGCACGTATCCCATGGCGCCGGCGAGTACCGCCCCGCGCAGGGCTTGTTCGTCGTCGTAGCTGGTGAGGATCAGGCAATTGAGCGACTCGTCAATTGACCGCACATCGCGGCAGACCTCGATGCCTGTGCCATCGGGCAACCGGGCATCAAGCACCGAGACATCCGGGCGGAGCGCCGGGATCTGTTTGCGTGCCTCACCCGCGGTGCCGGAGGTGCCCACCACCTCAAAGCCTTCGCCCTCAAGTAATTCGCGCAGGCCGCGGCGGACCAACTCGTGATCATCAAGGATGAAAACACGGATGGGCGATTCGGGGTCTTTGTGCTGCAGCGGGCCCGTTGCCTCGGCGATTGAGGGATCCTGAGAAGGCTCTGGCAGCTGATGAGGCGCAGGCAGCGCAGTACCGACGTTCTCCATGGTGCCCCCATTGATGGTGTGTACCGCAGCAATCCTGCGCTTTACTCTATTCTTGGCCGCCGAACCTGCCCCGGACAAGGGGCAAAAGCCCCGTGGTGGATAATAACTAACAAACGCTGCCGCGCAGGGCGGTGCGGTGCCTAGGCCGGGTGAGGGAATCCGAGCAGCGCGCGAACCCGGGCGTACTTGGCAGCCAACCGCTCGCGGGTTTCCGCTGATAGCACGGCGGTCCTGGCCGGATCGGTGTTATCCGCCAGATCCGCCCGCTTCACCGCCAGGGCCGTGGGATTCGCCGCGATGCGCGCGCAATAATCTTCCAGCGATTCGCCCTCGATCTTGGTCACTGCTTGCACCGCCTCGATTACCGTGGCCGGGATCCCGGCATGCGCGAGTTCGGCGGCGCTCACCTGACAGTCCTCCAGTACGTCGTGTAGCCAGGCTGCGGCAACGGCTTCAGTGCTGCCGCCGTGTTGGGCAACGCCAGCGGCAACGCGTTCGGGATGGGTGATGTAGTCGATACCGGATTTATCTACCTGTCCGGCGTGATTGATGCGGGCGATATTTTCAGCGATCAGTACGAATGCTGTTTCGGTCATTTGGTCCTTCGTCGTTGGGTGTTGTTGGGCAGGAGTGAGGTTATTTCCCAGCGTACAGATCTCACCGTGATCTTGATCGACGCCCGGCGTCGAGACCTGGAGACCAACACCGCTTAGCGCGTGGCGAGCCACTGGTGCCGGGTGATGGCATATTCAACATCTCCTGCTTCGTCCCCGTCGATGCGCACCGGCCAGTCGGCGGTAAAGTGGCGGATCAACGTCATGCCGGATTTTTCCAGCACCCTACGTGATGCCGTGTTCACCACCATGGTGCTGGCAATAATTCGGGTAACCGCCACGGAATCCACGGTGAACCCATGGTTAATCAGTGCCCGGGCTCCCTCGGTGGCGAATCCCTGAGACCAAAACTTGTGCCTGATTCGATAGCCAAGTTCCGGTTCGTCGATGGGTCCACCGGGCTCCGGGCGCAGGTGGAACCAGCCGATGAACTCCCCGGTTTCGCGCAGCTGAGCCACCCAGAATCCGAAGTCAGCACCGGCGCGGTGGTAGTTCAGGTAGGCGGGCAGGTAGTCCTCGATGAGTTCGCGAACGGGTGTGGGTATCGAGTTGGTGATGAAGCGCATGACGCGTGGATCCGAATCCAGCTCTTCCAATAGCCCGGCATCCTCACCGGTAAATTCTCGCAATATCAGGCGCGGGCTGCGCAACAGGATCTTCATGCCTCCAGTGTGCGCTCCCGCAGCCCGTCCCGGCAGAGTCTCTGCCGGACTGAGGGATCCGTGCAAATCTGCGGAAGCGGGGCCCGGCTATTCCTTCACCGCACCTTCGAGCATGCCCCGGATGAAGTGGCGCTGCATCAGGAAGTAGAGAATTACCACCGGTAGCGCGACCATGACCGCGGCGGCCGCCAACAGGGCGGTGCCCTGAGTATATTGGCCCTGGAAGAAGGCCAGACCCAGGGGTGCCGTTCTAAACTCGCCGGAGGGTGACATCACCAGCGGGATCAGGAATTCGTTCCACGTCCACATGAACATCAGCACGATCATCGTGGTGATCGCCGGGCGCCCCATCGGCACCAGAATGGAGACCAGGATGCGGCCCTTTGAGGCCCCGTCCACGCGGGCAGCATCCATGATCGAGGGACTCACGGATTTGAAATAGGCGCGCATCCAATAGGTACCAAAGGCGATGGACTGGGCGACCTGGGGCAGTGCCACGGCCCAGGGGGTATCGGTGAGTCCGAAGGTCCGCAGATCGAAGAACAATGGGACGATGATGGCCTCGGAGGGCACCATGATCCCCAAGAGGAACAGGTAGAACAGCACCTGTTCACCACGGAAGCGCATGGTGCCAAAGGCGTAGCCGGCCATGACCGAAAGGACCAGCGCGAGGGACACCACGATCACCGCGATGAGCACCGAAGTGGCCATGTAGGTCCCAAACCTGCCCTGGACCCAGGCCTGGGCAAAGTTCTCGGGGTGGAAGGCACCGGCCCGGGCGGCAGCGGCGTTGGCCGGAGCGAACGCCGTAACCACGATGGAGAAGACCGGGGTGAGCACCACGACGGAGAAGAAGATCAGGATGGCGTAGTTCAGCGTGCGTTCACTCGGCGAAACCCTCATGCGCCACGCTCCGAGATCCGGTTAACGGCCAGGGTGATCAGGAAGATGATGATGCTCAGCGTGACGCCGATGGCCGCGGCGGAGCCCACCTGTCCGGTCTCAAAGGCCCTGCGGTACACCTCATAGCTCGGCACCGTGGTGGAGGATCCGGGCCCGCCCGCGGTGGTCATGTAGATCAAATCAAAGGTCTTCAGCGATGCGACGATGGTCAGGGTGAGCGCCACGGTGAGCTCGGCTCGCACCGAGGGAACAATGATGAAGATGAATTCACGCACGGCCCCGGCGCCATCGAGGCGAGCGGCTTCGAAGAGCTCGGTGGGGATCTTGGCCATGCCGGCGAGCAATAGCACCGTGACCAGCCCGGTGGAAACCCAGGAGCCGATCAACCCGACGGCGGGCAGTGAGAAAACATAGTCACCGAGCCAGGCGCGGGTCAGTGAGTCTAATCCGATGGAGCGCAGGGCCGAGTTCAGTAACCCATCGGGAGCATAAATCTGTTTGAACGCCACCGACACCACGACCATCGCAATGACCTGGGGCAGGAACACTAGGGTACGGAAAAGTGAGAGTCCGCGGGCCTTGGAGCGCGTCAGGACCGCCGCCAACACGAGTCCGATGCCGCAGGGAATCACCGCAAAAAAGATGATAAAGGCCAGTGCATGGCCAAAGGCAGCGCGCAGTCGATCGTCGGTGAATAGCTCGGTGTAGTTGCCGAACCCGACAAAGGTCGCCAGCGTTAACCCATCCCAAGCGAAGAGGGAAAGGTGTACGGAACGGGCCAGTGGGTAGAGCATAAAGGCCGCGTAGAGAATGAACGCCGGGGCGATAAAAAGGTACGGTGTGGCCGCGTGCCCCCGGCGCCCCGAGGCGTTGCGCGGGGCGCCGGTTGTTCTACTTTCCTTGGGTGAAGCCCGCATAGTCAGCTTCCATGGCCTCGGTGAATGCCTGTGCGTCCAGTTTGCCCTCGAGCAGGCCCTGCAGCGAGTCGCCGAGGGTGTCTCCCATGGTGGGTGTCGCATAGTCAAGGTAGGGCAGCAATACCCCGTCGGTGGTCACCGATTCGAAGGCGGTGAACACATCCTTGAGCACCCCGGTTTCCGGCGCATAGGTGGAGGTGTTGCGCACCGGCAGGTTCCCGGTGTCGGCCAAGATGCCCATGGCCTCATCGTTGGTGATGAAGTCGATGTAGGCGGCAGCCAGGTCGGGGTTTTTGGTTTTGGCCGTCACGGTGAACGGCAATCCGGTGCCTCCGGTAGTTTGCGCTCCGTCCCCGGCCGTGGCGGGAGGAACAAAGAACCCGACGTCCTCGCCCATGGCATCGGCCAAGTCGGCGGCCATCCACGATCCGCCCATCAGGAATACGCCTTCGCCCTTGGTCAGCTTCTGCCATGCGGCGTCGTACTCGGTGCCGTTCACCCCCTTGTTGAAGTATCCCTTGGCGTTCCAGTCCGCCAGGGTCTGTGCCGCGGCTTGATTTTCGGGAGTTATCCACGAGGCACCAGCATTGCCGAAGCCGAGCTTTTCGATCTGCTCCGCGGGGACCTTTGCGCCCTGAATGGGACCAAAGACGTGACCTGCCGGCCACTTCTCGATGTTGCCCAGGAGTAAGGGGGTTTCGCCAGCCTCCTTGGCCGTGACGATGGCCGATTCGAACCCTGCCCAATCGGCCGGGAGCGTCAGGTCCAAGGACTCGAGCTTCTTCTTGGAGTAGAAGACGCCCACGATCTCTCCGACCTGTGGCAAGCCGTAGATCGAACCCGAGCCGAAGGTGGTGCCGTCGGTAGAATACTGCGAGTACTTCAGCACCGAAGCGGGATATCTCTCATTCCAGCCGTAGGCATCGGCCCAGCCGTCCAGTGGCAGTAACTGGCCGGCCTTCACGAATGCGCCCATGGTGTTGCGAGCATTGTTGGCTTGGACCACGTCCGGTGCATCGGTGCCAGAGAGGGCTAGCCGCAGGGTCTTGCCCAGATCCTCGAAGGACTGGGAATTACGTTTGATGCTCACATTGGGGTATTTCGCCTCGAAGGCGGCATTCAGCTTGGTCATTTGTTCGTTCTGCCCGCCGCGGACCTCCTGATCCCAGACCGTGAGCGTGACATCGCCCATTGACGCTACGTCCTTGTTGATCGCGGCGCCCGTGGCGGGGGCCGAAGGTGCTGGAGCATCGGAACCAGGGGTGCACGCAGCAAGAGTTAATGCCAGGGCCGCGGCGATCAGGGTGCCGGTGAAGGTTTTGCCTCGGGGAAACATTTTTGTCCTTTCGAACGGTGTCGGTGACCCAGATGCGCCGGGTTTCGGTGGCTGGTGCTGGTGCTGGTGCTGGTGGTGGATTATGTCTCTGCGGCCGGGCGCAAAGGCTCGTTGGGACGGTAGTGAGCTTCGGCCTCGGTCAGCAATCCGAAGGTGGCCTCGGCACGGCGCACCGCGTTGAGCTTGTGCTGGGACAGGACCTCGTCGAGAAATCCGTAGCGCTTGGCGATGGCTGCACATTCGGCATTTTCCCTGGCTCGCAGTTTTTTGGACGCCCACCAGTCGGAAATATCTCCCCAGCCGGGCGAGGCCAGGGATCCGCCGAAGTGGCTCACCGCCAAAGCCGAGCAGAGCGTGGAGAAAAGCAGTCGCTGCTCGAGCGGCCATCCGGCCAGGGTGCCAAGCACGATACCGGCTGAAAAGACATCGCCGGCGCCCGTTGGATCAATCGCAGGCACCGGGAGACTGGGCACCTGCGCTCGTTCGCCGGTAGAGGCGTCAACCGCCATGGCACCGTCCACGCCCTGGGTGATGACCACTAGCGGTGCGCGGTCAGCCAGTGCACTCAGCGCGGCTTCGGGCGAGGAGGTGCGCGAGTAGGCCATGGCCTCAACATGGTTGGGCAAAAAACCGTGGCAGAGGTCCAGATCGCTGAGCATGGCGGTGTCCCACTTTTCGGTGGGATCCCAGCCGACGGCGGCGAAAATCTTGCCCTGATCCGGGACGGAATCAACCCACCAGGGCTGCTCGTTGCCGGGCAATGTCAGCTCGGTGATCATGGCCCGCGAGGTGGGCGGGATGCCGATGAGTTCCTTGTCGCTGATGGGAATCGGGTGGCCATGGGTGACCATGGAACGGTCCCCGCCGCGGGCCAGAGAAACGGTGAGTGCCGAGTGCCAGCCGGAAAAGATTCGTGACCGGCTCAAATCGATGCCCTCCTGCTCCGCCAACAGTGACCAGGACCAAGCACCGTAAGCATCGTCGCCGAATCCCGCCGAGAGGCCGGTGGACAGACCCAGCCTGGCGGCAGCCACCGCCAGATTCGCAATGCCGCCGGGCACCGAGCCCATGCCTTCGGCCCAGACTTCGGTGCCGGGTCGCGGCTCGGTGGGCAGGCCGGTGAAGATGATGTCGAAGAAGAGTGATCCGGTGAGGAATAGATCAAGCTCGGGGCCGGGCTCTGCTGCCGTCTCCAGCACGTGGCACCTCTTCGTTTGTCTTCTCGCGGACCGGGTCGGTGTGCCCATGGCTCTCGCGGCACGGAGCATCGGTGAAACACACCTTGGCTTGGACGCTAACACGCATAGGGGAGCGGTACAAGCAATTGAAAGTGCTCGGTTTTGCTCACGTGCGACTGCTACTCTGGGGCCATGCTCATCAGCGTGTCGCAGTGCAACATCCTGTTCAGGGTCCGGGAGACCGGTGGTGTTTCTGTTGCGCCACTAACTGCCGACGTCGTGAAAAGGCCTTGCGTAAGCACGTGGGAGCCGAACCGGCACGCTGCCACGTCCTGCACTACCTCGGATGCCACCGGGTTGGTGCGCAGGTGGGGTGCAGATCCACGCCACATGAGGGCCTTCAAAGACGCAGGAAGTGAAGTGATTCTGGCATGAAACTCACCATTATCGGTGGTGGCGGGTTCCGGGTACCGCAGATCTTTGAAGCGCTTTCGGGGGACAACGATTCGGTGCGGATCACCGAGCTGTGCCTCTTTGACGCCCATCCCCAGCGGGTGCTCACCATCCAAGCGGTGCTTAATCAAATGGCGTCCTCCCTGCCTCGCCCGCCGCGAGTCACCACCGCCAATGGATTGGATGAGGCCATCATCGGGGCCAGATTCATCTTCTCCGCCATGCGCATCTCGGGTACCGCAGGGCGCATCATGGACGAACGCATCGCCCTGAATCTCGGTGTGCTGGGCCAAGAAACCACCGGTCCCGGTGGGCTGGCCTATGCGTTGCGCACCTTGCCGCACGCCCGCGACCTCGCGCAGCGGGTGGCCAGACTCGCCCCGGAGGCGATGGTCATCAACTTCACCAATCCCGCCGGCATTATTACCGAAGCCATGCGTGAGTCACTGGGCGATCGCGTGGTGGGCATCTGCGATACCCCCATCGGACTGATTCGACGCGCTGTACATGCCATCGGGGCCACCGATCGCCAGGTCGACTTCGACTACGTGGGCCTGAACCATCTGGGGTGGTTGCGCAGCCTGGTGGTGGACGGGGAAGACAAATTGCCCGCGTTGTTGGCCGATGACGCGGCGCTGGAGTCGATCGAGGAAGCCCGCCTCATGGGCTTGGACTGGATCAGGGCGCTGGGCGCGATTCCCAACGAGTACCTTTACTACTACTACTTTCAACGTGAAGCCACCGCGCGGCTACGCGGTTCGGGGCAAACCCGTGGCGAGTTCCTGCATGACCAACAGGGACATTTTTACGAGCTAGCTTGCGAGCACCCTGATAGCGCCCTGGAGCTGTGGCAGCGGACCAAACATGAACGTGAGGCCAGCTACATGGCCGAAAGTCGGCCCGAAGACCAGCGCAGCAACCGGGAAGCCTCGGATATTGAGGGTGGGGGGTATCAACAGGTCGCCCTAGACCTCATGACGGCGTTACTCGGCGGAACACCAGCAACCATGATCTTGAATGTGGCCAATCGTGGTCTGGTGCCGCAGCTGCCCGATGAAGCGGTGATCGAGGTTCCATGCAGGGTAACGGGTGCTGGCATTGTCCCGATGAACATTGCTCCTGTCACCGGGGAAATGCTCGGGCTATTGCAGCAACTCAAGGCCGTTGAGCAACTGGTGATTGCCGCAGCGAAGGACAAAAGCGAAACTCTGGCCTGGAGGGCGCTGGCCGCACACCCGTTGGTGGATTCAATTTCCGTGGCCAAGCAGCTGCTTCAGACCTATAAGGAACAGATCCCAGGAGTGGCCGAGGTTTTTCTGACACCCTAAATATCCTAGGTGCCGCAGCGCGCGCTTACTGATCGAGCCTTGCATGGTGCCCAGCGGTGAGACGCGGCCGGCGAACAGTTTGCCGGTGTTATGACCCTTCAGCATCGGATCGAATCGTGAGATCCGGGGGCCCGGGCTGTCGCGTCTGGAAATAATGTTCCCGAGATCGTTGCGAGGTCACCCACGGCCTAGACACCGCGCTGCTGGGACACCTGGCTAACGAAGGGCCCTGATCACCTCGTGCTGCATCCCGGGCATCCGGAGAACTGCCAATGCGTGGCCCTGCAGCGCAACCTGGTGCTTGTCCGTGGCTCGGTATTGCTACGAGTCACGGACAAGCGAAACTGCTCAACTACTCCAGTTCGGACGGCGCGAAAGCGACAACCGGTCTTAGGAGACGACCGAGATGCTGACGTTTCCGGCCTCAACCTGCCAACGGGAATCGAGCCGTACGTTGTCCAGTAGTCGGCGGTCGTGGGTCACCAGTAGCAATGCTCCCTCATAGGCTTCCAACGCCTCCTCCAGCTGTTCGATGGCCGGGAGGTCAAGGTGGTTGGTGGGTTCGTCCAGTACCAAAAGGTTAACCCCGCGACCCTGCAGAAGGGCTAGGCCAGCCCGGGTCCGCTCGCCCGGAGACAGATCACGCACCAACGATGCGCTCTGATGGGCCTTGAGCCCAAACTTGGCTAACAAGGTCCGGGCCTCGGCCGGGGACATGTCCGGGACGGCCAGTTCAAAGGCATCACCCAGCACGGAGTCTTCCCCGAGATAACTACGGGACTGATCAATCTCGCCGATGGCCACATTAGATCCCATGGACGCTGAGCCAGCATCGGGAGAAAGATGACCCAGCAGCAACTTCAGCAGCGTGGATTTGCCGGCACCGTTTGGGCCAGTGATCCCGATTCTGTCGCCCGCGTTCACCTGAGCCGAAATCGGCCCGAAGGTGAAATCGCCCAGTGTGATGGCCGCGTCATTCAGCGTGGCGACCACGGTAGAGGAACGCGGGGCTGCAGCAATTTCGAATTGCAGCACCCATTCCTTCCGTGGCTCGATGACCTCGTCCAGCCGCTTGATGCGGGATTCCATCTGGCGGACCTTCTGGGCCTGCTTCTCGGAGGACTCGTTGGAGGCTTTGCGACGCATCTTATCGTTGTCGGGGTTCTTCTTCATGGCATTACGCACGCCCTGGGATGACCATTCGCGCTGGGTGCGCGCGCGGGTCACTAGGTCGGCCTTTTTATCGGCGAACTCGTCGTAGGCCTCACGAGCATGGCGCCGGTTGATGGCGCGTTCCTCGAGGTAGGAGTCATAACCACCGTCGTAGACGGCGACCTGGTTCTGTGCCAGATCCAGCTCAACGATGCGGGTTACGCAGCGGGCCAAGAATTCGCGGTCGTGGGATACCAATACGACACCGGTGCGCAGAGAGGAGACGAAGGACTCGAGCCGCTCTAGGCCTGCCAAGTCAAGGTCGTTGGTGGGTTCGTCAAGCAGCACCAAATCGAAGCGCGAGAGCAATAGCGCAGCCAGCGCCACGCGGGCCACCTGGCCACCGGAGAGCGCGGTCATCAACGTGTTGATGGGCAGGGTGAATCCGAGCTCGGCCAGCGTCGCCGGTGCTCGGTCCTCAAGGTCGGCGGCACCCGATGCCATCCAGTGATCAAAAGCGGTGGCGTAGGCGTCATCGCTGCCCGGTGCACCGGATCCCAAAGCTTCGGCGGTTGACTCCATGGCCGCGGTTGCCGAGGCACAACCCGTGCGCCGGGCCAGATAGCCCTCGATGGTTTCACCCTCGATGCGTTCGTGTTCCTGAGGCAGCCAACCGATGAAGGCTCCGTCGGGGGCGCTGGAGATGGTGCCGCCCAGGGGTTCGTCAACACCGGCAAGAAGCCGCAGCAGCGTGGACTTGCCGGCCCCGTTGGCACCGACCACCCCGATAACGTCCCCGGGGGAAACGGTGAAGCTGAGGGAAGAGAAGAGTGTGCGGTGGGCGTGGCCACCTGCAAGGTCTTTGGCCACGAGTGTTGCTGTCATTCCTCCAGTTTAGTTTCCCGCAGGGTATTGACGGGCATCGTGCTCGTCGGGCGGGTGCTTCGCGGGCATTTAGCGCAAGTATTCGGAGCTCATCCAACCGGTCTTGCCACCGTGCTTCACCTTGATCCAGACGCCAGAGCTCTTCCCTGCCAGCTGTACCTTCGACCCTTTTTTGACGGTCTTGATGATGGATTCGCTGGTGGACGGCCCGGTTCGCAAGTTCAGATTGGCGGTTGTTATTTTGGTGCCCTGAGCAGATTTGCTAGTTTTTGGGGTCTTGGTTGATGCCTTGCTGACGCCGTAGTAATGCTCGAGGGACTTAAAACCTGCCATGGACTTTGCCTGTGTTACACCGACGAAGCGGAAATGCCATGGCTCATATTTGTAGCCGGTGACGGATTCTTGGCCCTCAGGATATCGCAGGATGAACCCGTATTTGGGGGCTTTCTTGGCCATCCACCGTCCAACCTTGGTGGTGGCAAAGCAGTCACGCAGGGCGCAAGCTCGGCTGGGATTTCCCACGTCGATGGCCAGGCCAGTCTGGTGTTCGGAGGTTCCCGGACGAGCTGCGATCCGAAGTGCATAGTCCAGCCCGTAGGCTCGCGTGTATTTCTCGAGCAAGCCAGCCTGAACCGAATAGGACCGATAGCCGGAGGTCAGCCTGATGCGCACACCGTCTTTGCGCGCGGCGGCCAACAGTTTTTTGTAGGCGGCAGCAGCTTCGGGGCGCAGCCGGACATCAGTGCCAGAGATGGTCCGCAGTTTGGGTGTGTATTTCCGTGGCACCAATGGATAGACCTTATTGACCAGCACGTTGATCTTTTCAGGATCGCGGGGAGGTGCAGGTTTGGATGCCAAAGGGATGAGCGGCAAATGAGAGGAAGAGCTAGGCAGTAGCTGATTCACCGAATTTTGTGCAGTTGATGGCGCGGGAGACGCGGTCGCCATCGGGGCAGTGACTAGTGCAAGGCTGAACGATGCGGCCGTAACAGCCGCCCAGATATTAGGCCGTTTGCTCATTTTTCTATAACTCCACTGCTCGTAGGTCTCTGGCGCACGGCCATCTTCTCGGCGGCCGGACGTGGGGTGTTATTGCTGGTGTTCTGCCCGGTACACGTGGACTAACGCATTTGCATGTCCGTGTCCGATACCGTGCTCAACCTTCAGCCAGTTCACCTGCTCAAGGTGCTTCTGTCCAGAAACTGTTCCCAGCAACGTCATCCAGTGCTCGATCGGCTGACCGTACTTAGTTTCAATGGACGGGAAATAGGATTTAGGACCCTTTATCGGTTCACTCATGGCATTTATCCAACCGTATGATCTTGACGCAATCAAGGGCCTTTGTCCGGCGCTAGTCCACCGCGACCAATGGCCTGGAGCGGGCGAAACGGACGAGGGCGACGCTGAGTGGCAGGATTTGTAGATCAAACCACGCGCAGACCGCAGCATTACCGACAGTGACTTTGGACCCTACCCGAAGTATCAGCACACGAGCACGATGGAGATACAGCCGAAGCGGCAGTGGGTCGCAATTGATCCGGAGCGCTGGCGGTGCATGAAAGGGCAAACTTCGCGATTTCGGGTCATCCGTTAATCGGGAGCTGAAGAGAGACAAAAGGAGATCTTGACCATGAAGCGATGGACTGCATGGCAAAATTGGGTCGCCGTGGCCGCTGGTGTCTATACGGTCGTGGCCATGACGTGGACAACCGCAGTCGGATCATCGAACGCGTACATGCTCACCGGTGGTGTCGTTCTGGCGGTTATCGGAGCCATCAACCTCGCAGCACCGGGCATGCCCGCGGCCGAATGGATTCAGCTGATCGTGGCAGCACTGGTGATTGCGTCACCTTGGATGGGTAATTTCGCAATGAACACTCCAGGCGTTGCATGGAATACCTGGATCCCAGGAGCCGTGGCCCTGGTTGCTTCGGTGATGGCCGTTCAACCCGCAATGAAGGTCTACCGCGAGCATCACCCCATGGGTTCGCACTAGATCCTCAACAATTTGGGGCTCGGTCATTGACCGGGCCCTTGTGCTGTCCGCCGACCATCGCGGGCTCTTGCGCCGTAGGCTGGATGGATGAAACTTCGTACCGAGACGCCTGCGGACCGGCCCAACATCCATAAGCTGACAATTCGCGCCTTCACCAACCCCGATTCCGTCACAACGCCCGGTGAAGCTGCATTGCTTGCCGAACTCTACGCGTGCGACGGGTACCTGCCCGAGTATTCCGTGGTGGCAGAGGTTAACGGACACATCGTTGGACACGTGATTGCCACACGTGGGTGGCTCGACGGGGACATCCCGCTGCTGGGTCTTGGTCCACTATCGGTGGACCCTGCGAGCCAGAAACAGGGAATTGGTGCAGCACTTTTGGCGGAGATCCGGCTCCGGGCCACGCAGAATGGTGAACGCGCCATCGTGCTGCTGGGGCACATCGAGTACTACACCCGTTTCGGATACGTCCCGGCCATCCCCAGCGGAATCATTCCTTCCGATAGTTCCTGGGGCGACTACTTCATGGTGCTTAATCTATCGACAGCGCCGCTGCCGAAGGGCAAGTTTCGTTATGCGGAACCGTTTGGGGTCTAGATGCTGCGTTGCCGGGCAGGTGCCGGTGAAACGGGAAAGGCCCCGCCCTGCCGGATGTTCGGCGAGGCGGGACCAAGGAAGTCAGGTTCGCTGACTGCCTTAGCGTGCTTCCATGTGCAGACGCAATTTGGTGCTCAGCTCTTGGAGCGTTTCGAACTCCTCAGCGGATAAAGCCTTGCCGATCAGGGCATGGATACCCTTGATGTGCTCGCGGCCCACGGCCTTTTGTAGCCTAGCGCCCTCCTCAGTCAGGGTGAAGAGTACCGCGCGCTGATCGGTGGGGTCGGGATGGCGGGAAAGCAGGCCCTTGGACTCTAAACGTTCGGCCATGCGGCTCAGGCTCGGCTGGGAAATGAGCAGGTACTGGTTCAAATCCGTGAGTCGGCTGGATCCCGAGGGGCAGCGCGAGAGATTGAAGAGCACGTCGTATTCCTTGGTGCTCAACGCCTTGAATTCCGGAAGCTTCTGAATTTCGCGCATCACGGTTACTTGTGCCCGGAAGAGTGCCTCCCACGCGGCGGTTGACGAACGTAATGAAGCTGGATTATTAGGCATTAACGCTCCCGGCCGCTGGGGTTTCGGCGGCGAGCTTCGCATCGCGGGCAGCAACGCGGTTGGCGTGGGTCGGCGGTGCCGGGTGATCAGCCGGAGTGCGGGATTCCAGTTCCTTCCGCAGTGTTGGCAACACCTCTTCACCGAAGAGATCAAGCTGCTCCAGAACGGTCTTGACCGGCAGGCCAGCATGGTCAACGAGGAAGAGCTGGCGGTGGTAGTTGCCGAACGCCTCCTGGAAGGTGAGGGTCTTTTCGATCATTTCCTGCGGTGAGCCGACGGTCAGCGGGGTCTGATCGGTGAAGTCTTCCATCGATGGACCGTGGCCGTAGACCGGTGCGTTGTTGAAGTACGGACGGAATTCATTCTTGGCATCCTGCGAGTTCTTACGGATGAAGAACTGTCCGCCCAGGCCCACCATGGCCTGATCCGCGCGGCCGTGGCCGTAGTGCTCATAGCGTTCGCGGTAGAGGTTGATCAGCTGCATGTAGTGCTCCTTCGGCCAGAAGATGTTGTTGGCGAAGAAACCGTCTCCGTAGTAGGCCGCAATCTCGGCGATCTGAGGGGTGCGGATCGAGCCATGCCAGACAAACGGAGCCACGTCGTCGAGCGGACGCGGGGTGGAGGTGAAGTTTTGCAGGGGTCCGCGGAACTTGCCTTCCCAGTTCACCGTGTCCTCATCCCAAAGGCGGCGCAGCAAGTTGTAGTTTTCGATCGTCAGGTTCACCGAGTCCTGCATGTTCTTCCCAAACCATGGGTAGACCGGGGCGGTGTTGCCGCGCCCGAGCACCAGATCCACACGGCCGTCGGCCAGATGCTGGAGCATCGCGAAGTCCTCGGCGATCTTCACCGGATCATTGGTGGTGATCAGCGTGGTGGCCGTGGAGAGGATGATCTTCTCGGTCTGCGCGGCGATGTAGGCCAGCGTGGTGGTGGGGGAGGATGAGAAGAACGGGCGGTTGTGGTGTTCGCCGATGGCAACGACGTCCATACCGACCTCTTCGGTCTTCTTGGCGATGGCCACGATGTCCTTGATGCGCTGGGCCTCGGACGGCGTCTTGCCCGTGGTGGGATCGCGGGTGATGTCGCTGACTGAGAAAATACCGAACTGCATGGGTGCCTCCTAGGGCCATTGGACTGTCGTTCTGTAATCAGTATGACAGATTTGTATGCGTTTGCATGTAATAGCACTCACGGGCTCGGAAAAATTCCCGGCTTTCGACTATGGTTTGCGTCACGCGGCACGCTGCTTCGCGATAGGCTCCCGCTATGGACATCCAACCGCCAGGGAACCCGGAAATCGCCAAGCAAATACCGGTTCGTTGGCGCGCGGTGGCGGGCATCGTCGGATTCCTCGCCATCGTGGAACTGACCAGCGGCATCCTTCAGGGCTACTACACCCCGCTGATGACCGATATTGCCCGACATTTGGGCATTCACGACGCGGATGTGAACTGGTTTGAGGCGGCTCAACTGATGGTTTCGGCCCTCGCCGTGCCCCTGCTGGCCTCACTGGGAGATATCTTTGGGCACAAGCGGATGCTGCTGCTCTCCGCCGTCGTCACGGCACTTGCCTCATGGGCGGTCGTGTTCTCCGGTTCGTTCACGACCTTCCTGATCGCCTGGGCGTTGCAGGGCTTTTATGCTGTGTGGCTGCCGCTGGAAATTGCCATCGTCTTCTCCCGCGCCCGCAAGCTGGGTGTCCCCGGTCCCATGACCCGCCGGGCCGCGGGTCTGCTGGTGGGTGCCCTAGAACTTGGGGTGATCGCCGGCGCGCTGGCCGGTGGCGCGCTCATCGGCGTGTTTGGTGGGAATCTCGCCTTAACGATGACTATTCCCGCGCTTGCCACCACGGTGTGCATTGGGGCGGTGGCCCTGGGGGTGCCCGATGACGGGGCGCGCAATGGGGCCAAGATCGATGGCGGAGGATTCGGTTATCTGGCGGTAGGACTGTTGTTGCTGACCAGCGGACTGAGCTTCCTACGGATCAACGGGCCGGCAAGCCCGCTGGTCTGGGGCTGCCTGGTGCTGGGGCTGCTTGTTCTTTATGTGTTCTATCGCCACGAAAACGAGCAACGCGATCCGCTGATTGACTTCAAGGTGCTCTTGGCTCGCTCCATGTGGCCGGTGCAACTCACCGCGGGACTCTTCGGAGTTTCGGTCCTCGGCGCGCAAATCCCGATGAGCACCTTTGCCCGCACCGACCCGGCGGTCAACGGCTACGGGCTGGGCCTGAGTGCTTCCGGAGTCTCGATCATCATCGGTGCCTACGTGTTGGCACTGCTGATCGGGGCGTTGCTCTTCCCGCTTGCGGCACGCCGGGCCGGTAGCAAAAGAACCTTGATTGCCGCCAGCTTCTTGGTGGGTCTCGGCTACCTGCTCTTCCTGCCACTTCATGACTCACTGACGCAGGTGCTTATTAACATGATGATCGCCGGCATCGGCTCCGGTGCGTTGGTTGCCGCACTACCCGCGGCGGCCGCGGCCGCCGCGCCCTTCCACCGCACGGGCATGGCCACCGGGCTGACCAACGCGGTCAAAACCATCGGTGGCTCCTTCGCCTCGGCCATCTTTGGTTTGGCGCTGATTGGACAGGTGACCGGGGCACTCTCCAATGGAGCGGCCGAGAACTTCGCGGCTCCGCTGTCCGGATACATGGTGGTGTGGGTGATCTGCGGCGGAACCGCCATCGTCTGCGCCGTGATCCTGTTTGCCGTCCCGCGCGATGCGTTGGAGGACACTCGTTCCTGATATTCGTGCGCGGCATCGTGATTGTGCCGTGACACCGTGCGGTTTGGCCGTTTGGCGGTTCGGCGGTCGGGGGAAGCGGAGATTTGCAGCTGAAGGCTCAGAAGAGCGGGGGCTGTTCGCCCTGCCAGTGGTTGTTGCGGCGGGGAAGCTGTTCGGGGTCCTCGAACGGGGCAAGCTTCACCCACGGCACACCGTTCTTCATGACGACCTCAAAATCGCCCTTGTCGGCGCCGCGGTGCTCGGAGGGGCAGAACATCCCCAAGTTCCATACGCTCGTGGTTCCGCCATCGGACCAATGCTTGATGTGGTGGAGATCGCAGTGCTCCGGCGGGACGGTGCAGTCGGGCTTGATGCAGCCGCGATCGCGGGCACGGATCGCCTCCTTCATGGACTCGGGCGGGAATCGGCGCTCTCGCCCGTAGTCCAGAATCTGGCCATCACCGCCGAGGACGATGGGAATGAATCCAAACTCGGTCAGGCGTTGGCGCAATTCGGTGACCGAAATTTCCAGTCCGTGCGCGCTCCATCCGGCGCCGCGGGCCATGCCGAGGAGCACCTCCAGCGTGATGTACACGAAGAGCTTTGAAGTCGGCAGGCCGGTGGCACCCTTGGCCGAAGGCCTCGGGGTGCGCATGAGGTTCAGCAGAGTTTGTAGGTGCCGCTGGGCTGGAGTTGGCCCCTCAACGGTGGTCCCGGATTCCAGCGGCGGTGGGTCATCGAAGGTTTCCGCAGTGGCCGGGTGTTCGAACCAATCGGGACCATCCGACGCTTCTGGTGGCGGGAACAAGGAATCCTGAGTTGGGTTGTCGTCGGTGCCTTTGGCTGGAGGAGAGCCGGGTGCCGGTTCAGGGTGAGATTCGAGGTTCTGAGGGGTTTCATTTACGGCGTCGGTGTCGGTGTTCGTATCGGTTTCGGTAGAGGTCTTCGCGTTCTCTGCCGTGCCGGCCTCCTGGTAGTCCCGGCCGTCGGCCTGGGCAGCCGAGGAAGTGTGATCTGGGACTGGGACTGGGACTGGGACTGGGACTGGGACTGTGGCTGCTGCGGCGATGGCCTGGCGGTTTCCGGCCAGCGTGCGAGCGTTGTCGGACTCGGCGAAGTGGGAAAGGAAAACCTCTGCGTCGGCATTGAGCATGCAAGCGGTGAAGTAGGTGAAATGCCGGGTGCGCTTGGTAACGGAGATGCCGGTCTTGTTACGGATTTCCTTGGGCGTGGGGGTGGAGCCGGCTTCGTCGAGCTCGTCGCTGATCTGCTCGAAAAGCTTGGTGGTGTTCTTCGTATCTCCCTCGGCCAGAGACTCTGCCACCCGGGACTCAAGAAGTTCAGAGAGTTGTGCGGCGTCTGGGCGGGCTTCAATGGCCGGGCGCAACTTCTCCAGTTTGCGCGCGGCGGCGGCAATGGCACCGGGCGCGCTCTTGCCGGTGGCCAGCTGCTCGGCCAGCTGCGGGTAGTGCGGGCCATGGGCTACGCCGTGCTCGTCGATGCCCGGCAGTAGATCGTCGCCCGCCTGCATGCGGTTCAGGACCTCGAAGTAGTTGATGCCCGCCATGGCTGCGAGGCAATCGGCGGGGGTCCTGAACTGCAGGCGGCCGGTGGGAACGGTGCGTGGGTCATCCGGGAGCCGGGCAGCACCGGTGACGAAGGCAGTGGGGTCTTCGGTGATGCTCCGCAGCTGAGTGAGGGTGTCGGCGGGGAGCTCGTTGACCAGCGTTTTTCGGGCCAGTTGCGCTACCTTCAGCTGTGCGACGGCGACGACGTGCTTGGCCTGCTCGATGGTGATTGCGGCGAGCAGGGCCCGGGTGGGGGACGCGGGACGGGCTGCGATGCGGGCGACGAGGACGTCGATTCCGCGGATGGTCTCGAATAGTGCACGCAACTCATCGTCCGGGGTCGGTGTGTACCCCGGATCGTCGCTGTGGCCAGCGAGGTGAGCGATGAGCGTGGCTGTCTGCATTTCTCCAGTGTGCGGGCGCCGTGGTCCCGACGGGGGATGGGTGCGCGGGGTTGTGCAGAACCTTGGCGGGCATGATCTGCCGGGCCGCGAGAGGGTTGCCCAAGGCCAGTGGTCTGTAATGCACGCGATGACCTCTCGCGCGCGCACGCGTGAGCGCCGCGCGCGAGGACTCGACTAGGGGATAAATCAGGGTGGCCTCGGGGCAGACCCCGAGGGATTTTGCTGTGCTGGGGCGTGGGCCGGGGCTAGCGTGAAAGGCAGAGGAATTGCGGCGAGGATGCACCTCCCTCAGCAGGCATTCTCATCGATTCGAGGGCGGGGAAGCAGCATGATCACCTTAGAGAACCTGAGCAAGAGCTTCGGGTCCACGCTGGCCGTTGACTCGCTGAGCTTTGAGGTAGCGGCGGGGAAGGTCACCGGGTTTCTGGGACCGAACGGGGCGGGGAAGACCACCAGCATGCGGATGCTGCTGGGCCTTGATGCACCCAGTGGCGGGCGGGCGCTGATCAACGGGGTCAGTTATGGCCAACTAGCGGCGCCGCTGCGCACCGTCGGTGCACTGCTCGAGCCGCGGACCGGGCACCGCGGGCAGCGTGCGGATTCGCACCTATGTGGGTTGGCGCGCAGCAATTCGATCCCGGTGAGCCGGGTGAGAGCAGTGCTCGAGGAGGTGGGGCTCGCGGAGGCGGCGAAGCGGCGCATCGGAACCTTTTCGCTCGGCATGCGCCAGCGGTTGGGGATCGCCGCCGCGTTGTTGGGGGACCCGGAAGTGCTCATCTTCGACGAGCCGGTGAACGGGTTGGACGCCGATGGGGTCGCCTGGATCCGTGGCCTTATGCGCGCGAAGGCGGCGAGCGGGGCGACGGTGTTTGTGTCCAGTCACTTGATGAGTGAGATGCAGTCCACGGCCGACCATCTGGTGGTGATCGGGCGCGGGAAGTTGCTAGCGGACGAGTCGATGGACAACGTGTTGGCCGCCAGTGCACAGAACTCGGTCATCGTCGCCTCCCCGCAGGCGGGCGAACTTGCCACCGCGCTTCAGCGGGCTGGCTACACGGTGGTGGCCGCCTCAGAGGGCAGGCTGAAGGTCATCGGCGCGAGCCCGGAAGTGGTTGGTGGCATCGCACACACGATGGGTGTGCGGGTTAACGAATTGGGTGGGCGCCAAGCGTCGTTGGAACAGGCCTACACGGAGCTGACGGCACAGAGTCTTGACTATGTGCCAACACGGATCGGGGAATCATCATGAAGGCGAAATCGACGTTGGCGCGGGCTCGGCTGTCCCAGCGGAGAACGGGCGAGCCGGCTGTGGGGGAGTCGGCGCAGCTGCCGGGAGCGCGGCCGGGGTTCGGAGCAGCCATCGCCTTTGAGCTGACCAAATTGTGGGCGGTGCGCTCCACACGCATCACGCTGGCGGTGATGGTTCTTGGGCAACTTTCCATGGCATGGCTGCTGAGCTTCTCCGCGAAGGCCAGCGGGGATAACGGTTATGAAGCGGTGATGCCCGCCCCGTTCATCGCCCTGGTGTGCCTGAATTTGGCTCAGTTGTTCATCGCCACCGTGGCGGCCCTGAGTATCACCTCCGAGTATTCCAACGGGACGATCATCTCCTCGCTGCAGGCAGTGCCGGTGCGCACCCGGCTCCTGGGGGCCAAGGCGGCTGTGCTATTGATGCTCGGCTTCGTTTCCGGTGTGGCACTGGTGGGCGCCGGAACGCTGATTGCCGCACCCGTAGCCGCGCAGTACGGGCGCTTTACCATCGGTGAGCTGTTGCTGGCCTTGGTTGGCGGCGGGGTGTATCTGGGGCTGCTCGCGGTCATGATGCTGGGCATCGGGGTCTTGTTACGTAGCACCGCCGGGGCCATATCCAGCGCCTTTGTTCTGCTCTTTGGGTTGCCGCAGATCCTGCCGCTGTTCGCGCTTGACTGGCTGCAAGCTCTGGTGTCCTATCTGCCGACAACCGCCGGACAGGTGCTGGGCACCGGGGCGCTCGAGCCCTACGGCACGGGAACCGCGGCCCTGATCTTGGTGATTTGGGCCGCGGTTCTGCTGGGAGCGGGGATGTGGGTGTTTCATCGTCGGGATGCTTAGAACCGGCGGTAGTCCATCCGCAACAGTGGATTTAACCGTGGCGCATGTGCTTCCACCAGGTCAGCGGGTCGGCAACCTTAAAGCGACGACCGGTCATCGAGTCGGGGACGATGCGCACGAACTGGTCCTTGGGGCCAGATTCCCAGGGGAAGAGCATGAGATTGAAGGAATCGAGTGTTTCCTCGATCCCCGCGAAGAGTTCGGCCCGACCCTGGATCATGACCGACCACGCGACACCCGTTTCCGCGTTGACGCCGTCCGCTTGGAAAGCAACGTGGGGTTGGGCGCGCAAAATTTCTAGTTTTGTCCCGGGGCCGGTGCGGAAAATGACCGACCCATGGTCCACGGTGAAATTGATGGGGAAGATCTGTGGCATGTCACCGTGACTGACGGCAAGATGACCGACTGAAACGGCTCGAAGCAGCTCCAGAGATTGGTTCGGTTCGAGGTTTTCGACGTCCGTGTGTATCTGTTCCCTGTCCATGTCTTGAGCGTACGTCGCGCGGGGCACCGTGGCCAGAAGTCCGAGGGTGCAGTATTCGTTCGGCTTGGCCTCGGGGCTCTTGCCGGTGCGCATCCTGTAGGGTCAAAGTCCAGCCCCCAGTGGCACCGTGCCTGCGTCGAAGCAGTGATCCAGACAGTGATCCAGGCCCAGGCCCAGGCCCAGGCCCAGGCCCAGGTCGAGACGGTGCTCGGGGCAGTGACCGCCGGAGAAGTCGCCGAGGCTCGGCAGGACCAGTTTGTAGGAGAGAAATTTCTTGGAGTACATCACCAATGTTTTTGGCGCCACCATCGACATCGCCAATGCCAGGACGACGTTTAGTGATGAAGATACGTGGGTGGGTGGGCTGATCTGGGGTCACCCGGAGGAGAGTCTTTTTATTGGGACGGGGATCATCGATGGCCCGGTCAGCATGGAAACCTACATTCTTGATGCGGCTCCGGACCGGGTGGATGCCGGCTGGGAGGACGTCTCCGAGGTCAGTTTTTGGTCAGCCGGCATTGAACCGGTGATCGTGGCCGGAACCGAAGATTTTATTGCAGGAACGTCTCCCGCCTTCATGGCGCGGATTGATGAAGCGGGTGAAGGCTGGTATCGGATCCGGGTACACGCGCTGGGACGTGATGTTTTGGCCCGGGAGTGGACCGAAGCCGTGGTGGAGCACTATTTGGTGCTCGCCTGGAAGGCGCCCGAAGCCGCGCCACTGGTGTACCGCGTCGGATCAAATATCGCTCGGGAAGCCATCGAAGCCCACGGTCTGGGCGGGCTCCGCGGCCGCTAGCGCCACTAGCGACCACTCGGGCGAAGGATCGTTGCCGCGAGGATGCGGACGGGGCTAATCAGCCTTGTGCTTGGCCCGGAATCCCTCTTCGACTTCCTTACGCTCCTTGCGGGTCAGTGGGATCATGCCGGTGGCCGGATTGATCAACTCGTCCTGTGCCTCATCCCGTGAATTGGCGGAGCTGGCGGGAGTGGTGGCGCTGGTGCGCGGACGCGAGGGACCTGCCGTGCTCGGCGCCGGCTTCGTCTCGGCCTCGTTCATGGCCCGAAGCAGTTCGGGTGTCGGCTCGCTGGGCTGACCCGCGACCTGGGCCGTGGCGTTGACCGTCACCGCGGCGGCTGCCCCAGGACCGGACCCATCGGGAGTCGAATGCTTCGCGGCACGGCGGGCGGCCCCGCGTTCCTTCGCACCCTCAATGAGGAAGTAGAGCACCGGAACCAGGATCAGCGTCAGCGCGGTGGAGGAAACCAACCCGCCGATGACCACCACGGCCAGTGGCTTGGAGATGAACCCGCCACCACCGGTGAGTCCCAACGCCATCGGGATCAGGGCGAAGATGGTGGCCAATGCCGTCATGAGGATCGGGCGCAGACGCTGCCGGGCGCCGTGGTGGATTGCATCGGCCAGGTTCATTGCCGGATGCCCGGCGCGGGGCTTGCGGTATTGGTTGATCAAATCGATGAGCACAATCGCGTTAGTCACCACGATGCCCACCAGCATCAGCATGCCGATCAGCGAGGGCAGGCCCAGCGGGACGCCGGTGAGCAGGAGCAGCCCGATGGCGCCGGTGGCGGCAAACGGGATGGATACCAGCAGGATCAGCGGCTGGATCAGCGACTTGAACGTTGCAACCATCACCACATACACAATGGCGATGGCTGCCAGAAGCGCCAGATAGAGCTGAGCGAAGGATTCGGCCTGTTCGGTGGCGGCGCCGCCGAGTTCGGCGGTGGTGCCCTCGGGCAGGGTGAGTGCCTCGAGGCGCTTGGACACCTCGGCGGAGACCGAACCGAGGTCATTTTCTCCCGGCGTGATGGTCACCGTGGCGATCCGGTCCCCATTGGAGGAGGTGATGGTGGCCGGGGTTTGGCTGCGTTCTACGCTCGCCACCTCACCGAGGGTGATGGTGCCGCCGGGTACCGGCAGCTTCAGCTGGCGTAATTGGTCAAGATTTGTCAGGTCGGTGCCCTCACCGATCAGCACGGGGAAATCGGTGTACCCTAGGCGCACCGTGCCGGCGGGAACCGGGGAGATAGTGCCGGCGCTCAGCGCACCGATCTGCTCCTCGGAGAGTCCTGCTTTGGCGGCCTTGGTCCGATCGATCGTGATGGATACCTGTGGGCCGGCGGTGGAGAGGTTATCGCTCACGGACGTGGCACCAGTTATGCCGGTCATGGCCTTGCGGGTGAGATCCGTTGCCTCGGTGAGCAGCTCCGGGGTGGGTGCGCCAATTTGGACGGTAATGTCGGTGGATCCGCCCATGCCGCCCTCCGACGCGGAGAGGGTAATTTCACCCTCACCAGCCAGCGGATCGATGATAGCGCGGGCAGCGGCCTGGATTGCTTCCTGATCTTGATCGGCATCGGTCATCACGGTGAAGCTGGCAGTATTGTTGCCACCGGTTTGGAAGGCAGAGAATCCACCGGATGGATTCCCGGCGGTCAGCTGGACGTCCTTCACGCCCTGAACGGTACGGAGGGCTTCTTCCACCGGAGTAGCTGCCTTCATGGTGGTATCCAGCGAGGAACCGGCAGGGAGCTTCTGGGTCACGGAGAACGTGTTTTGCCCGGTGCCGCCCAAGAGGTTGGTGGGCACCAGCGGGACCATCAAGACGGTAAGGCCCAGCAGCACCACCGCGGAGGCCAGAGTGATCACCGGATGGCGCTGGGTGGAGCGCAGCACCGGGGCATAACCACGCTGTAGCCAGGATGCGGCTTCCTTCTTTTCCGCCGCGAGCCTGGCGGCCTGAACATTCTGTGCCCCGGGTCGGGTGTGACCTAGGAACCAGTAGGCCAGCACCGGAACGATGGTCAGCGAGACAAAGAGGGAGGCGATGAGTGCGATGGTAACGGTGAGGGCGAAGGGACGGAAAAGTTCCCCGGCCATGCCGCCGACCAGAGCCACGGGCAAAAAGACCGCCACGGTGGTCAGCGTCGCTGCGGTCACGGCGGTGGCTACCTCACGCACCGCATTGAGGATGGCCGTGGATTTTTCTTCGCCGTAGCTCAGATGCCGTTTGATGTTTTCGATGACCACGATGGAGTCATCCACCACGCGGCCGATGGAGATGGTCAGCGCGCCCAGGGTGAGCATGTTCAGCGAGTAGCCGCCGGCGCGCAACCCAATAAACGTCACCAAGAGGGAGAGCGGGATGGAGATGGCGGTGACCAGGGTGGAGCGCACCGAGAGGAGGAAGATCAGGATGACGATCACCGCGAAGCCCAGTCCCAGCAGTCCCTCCACGGTGAGGTCGTGGATGGATTGTTCGATGAACGGGGCCTGATCAAAGACGGTGGTGAAGCTGGCATCTGCCCCGAGCTGGGTGCTGAGTTCCGGAAGCAGCGCCGCCACCGCGTGAGAAATGCCCACGGTGTCCCCGGCTGGCTTCTTGGTGACCGAGACGGCCAGGGTCTCGACGCCGTTGGTGCGGGTGATGGAGGTGGCCGTGTCATCGGCCAAGGAGATCTTGGCCAGCTCGGAAAGCTCACTCACGCCGGCAGAGCCCCGCACCGGAAGGGACTTCACCGCGGCAAGTGAGTCGATCTGCGAGCCGGAGGTCACCGGCAGGTCCAGGCCATCGGTGTTCATTCGTCCCACGGGCATCAGCCCGGAGCCTTCCTCGATGACAGTTTTCAGATCGTTGATGCTTAATCCCTGTGCGGCGAGCTTGGCCTGATCCGGAAGCACGGCAATATGCTGGGCGGTGCCGCCGGAAACTTCGGCGGTACGCACCCCATCGAGCTTGGAAAGTTTGGGCAAGACTAGGCGTTGCACATCCGAACGCAGGGCATTGATGTTCTCCCCGCCGGAGACCGCCAAATAGACGATGGGGAAATCGGAGATGGAGCCGGCGAAGGCGGTGGGATCAACGTCCTCGGGAAGAGTGGACTTGATATTGGAGATGGCCTTGTCCACCTGGGCTCGGGCGCGGTCAAGATCCGTGCCGTAGGCGAAGGAGAGCGAAATGGTGGTGAAGCCGCTTTGGGAAGTGGAAGAGGATGATTCCAATCCCTCTACCGCCTGCAGCGCACCTTCAAGGGGCTGGGCCACCTGCTTATCGATGACCTCCGGGGTGGCGCCACTCTGGGTGGCCACCACCGAAATCCGTGGGAACTCGAGCGCGGGAATGAGCTCCTGCTTGAGCTGGCCCATGGTGATGACGCCGAAAACCGCGACAAACACCGTGATCAGGGCGATGAGGGCGCGGTTGCCCAGGGAAAGTGCGGCCAGCCGATGCATCTGCCATCCTCGAAAGAGTTGATTGTTCGCTATTGCGCTCCTCTCCACTCTAGTTGGCGTCGGAGCTTGAAACATGCACCGCAGGGAGTACTTTTTTCCCCGTGCCGCGGGCACCACAAGGCGCTGCACGGGGAGTGAGAGTGCGAATTCTGGGCGACTGCGTACGGTCGCGAGACGTTGGTAAACCCAAAAAGAGCTGGACTGGGCCAGTGAGTCGTGCAAGCATGGAGGTGCGTACGGGCCCAGCACCATGATCGGTGCCGCGAGCCGAGACCGAAGAACAATCACCTCAGCTGTTAGAGGAGACGTCATGTTCACGACATCACGCGAAGCATCGGACCTGCAGTTTAGGTCCGCCAATGAGACGACCATGCCGCCGGAGCATGCACCAACGCCCGAGCCGCCGCCTGGACCGTCCACGACACCGGAACCTTCGTATCCGCCGGAGCCGAGCACGGTTCCAAATCCGGGCCCTTATCCGATGCCGCCTAGCCCCGTTCCGGATCCCGGAGACCCGGTGCCCGACCCATCGCCTGTCCCTGGCCCGGATCCGATGCCCCATCCTGATCCCACCACTCGCCCGCCGAGTTGAGGATGGGCGCGAAGCCGCTATCGAACTGAGTCGTCGCGGGCGCCCGTGATTCCCCCAAGCGTTACCTAGCAATCTCCGGCGCCCGCGACGAGCGATGGTTTTTTGGCATAAGCACAGACTCAGCCGTCAAACCTATTCCAGCACACCACCGTCGGCCCGCTAGGTGCGCCCCCAGACAATGTGCGATGCGGGGCGGTGATGCGCTGTTGGCGAGTTTACCGCCGGTGCACTGCGGCGCGAAAGCTGCTTGGAGCCCTCAAACCACGATATTGATTCGTAACGACCGACCGTGTTGGGAAAAGCGATATGCTTCCGCCGCGCCGGAATCATGACCCGCGTGGGAGGGCCGGTGGAACCGGTGCTCAGGTGCCTGCGGATGGTCTGCTTAGTGCAGCAAGCACCGTACCGTACTCCCGCTTTTTGCGGGGGCGCGGGTGAGCAGAAGATTTTAGGGACGTGTAGTTGATGACGGATCGAATCCGATTTCGCGTCCGGGACGCCATGCATTCGCGCCACCCCGGGCCCACCCAAGCGAAGATGGCCAAGGACACCGGCATGAATAAGGATGCATTGAGTAGGGCGCTGAACGGGCAGCGAAACTTCAGCGCGACGGAGCTGGCGGCCTTGGCCAAGACCCTGAAAGTCTCGCTGAGCTGGCTGATCACCGGGGATCCAGGCCCAGATGGAAGTACAACTCCCCATTCGGTCGAATCGCCGGGGCGAATCGACCGGCTGGCTCAGGCCATGGCTTTTCCCGCCGGCGCGTATCGGGAGGTGGGGCTGTCTACCTCCGCCGTGACCAGCATCGGTGATGGAATCTCCGCGGAACACGCTGCAAGGATGGTGGCACGGAAACTGAGTACGGCGCTCGGGCCGCGGTTTGTTGATGATTTGGCAGGTGCCGTGGAGGGTGCTTTTGGTATCGGGGTATTTGTGGTTGCCGAGGGGCCGGCATTTGATGCACGGGCGATGAGTGATGCCAACGTCACCTACATCGTGGTGCGGGCCACCGGGGCGTGGTATCAGGCCAATCTGGTGCTGGCGCGCGAGCTGGGTGAGTTATTGGCCGAGCGGCACACGGACCTCGCCGTGCGGGGACATGCCGCGGAACTTTGGGCGCGACGTTTTGCCATGGAACTGCTCCTGCCCGAAGCCCGCTTACGGTCCATCGACTTCAACCGGCAGACTCCGCGGGAACTGGCGACTTTCCTGTGGGATGCGGGGGTGTCGGCCAAGGCGCTGGCCCGGCGGCTGTCATCGTTGGGCATCCACCGCGGGCCTGCCATGGTGCATGCCGACGAAGGCACCTTGCAGCTGCTGGTGTGGCAAGATCCGGACTGCCTCAGTCACCGCCGAGCCGGAGCTTTTCGAGCCCCGCGGATCCCCGCAGACCTCTATGCCGCCCACCTGACCGCAATGCGTCAAGGATTGGTGGATGGAACATCGCTGGCCTGGATGCTTGACACTCCACTGACCGAACTCTAAAAATGACGGTCGGGCACCTATTTTCTGCGGGTGTTGCGTTGCGACGATGTGGGGTTGTGCGCAGCGGGCGACACCGAAGTAACAACGGTGGCTAGAACTCCGCGAGTGTTGTCATCAACCACAGGCCTGGCCGGCGTTTCTCCGTCGTTAGAGTGGGCGCACTATTCCGCGTACCGATCGAGCGATACTACTGTGGCACGCGGTTCAGGCACTGGTTCCCGGATCCATGGCCGAGTAGTAGGCAGCGAGGCTGTCCTTGTCTAGCTCAGTGAGCGCCGACGTTGGATCGATGTTCGGCGCATGCCTGATCACGTCCTTGGAGTAGCGGACCTGCAGGTGGCCGTCGGTGATCACTGCGCCCTTGAGCCAGACGAGGGATTCCGCAGAACCAAAGAGACCCAAATGGATGGTCGCGAAGTCGGCTTTCCCGCTGCCGAGATCCACGAGGATGTTTCCCAATGTGCCGACTTTCTCGCGCTGCGGACCGTACACCGAACTTTTGGCCTTCAGCAGCGCATTGAGGTCGTCATGACCAATCACGGAGGTGTCCTTACCGGATGTTCTCCCCGTACGTGTCAAGGAACCCTGATGAGTGAAAAGTCGTGGGTTCTGTGGGCATCCATGCCAAGCAAAGCACCGTGTGTACCCGCTATCAAGGTTTTGCTGGCCATCATCGGGAATGAAACGAAAAGGTCCGGCTCCCCATAGGGGAACCGGACCTTGAACTATCGCTGATCTAGGCGAGCTTGAGAACCTTATCGGTCTCGGCACGAACCTCGGCGTAGAGCGCCGGGTTCTCGTTCAGCTTCTGGCCGTAGGACGGGATGATGTCCTTGAGCTTGGTCTCCCAGCCGCCGAACTGCTTCGGGAAGCACCGGCCCAGCAAATCGAGCATGATCGGCGTTGCCGTCGAGGCTCCGGGGGAGGCGCCGAGCAGACCGGAGATGGTTCCGTCGGCGGAGGTGATGACCTCGGTACCGAACTGCAGCACGCCGCCCTTCTTGGCATCCTTCTTGATGACCTGGACGCGCTGTCCGGCAGTGATCAGTTCCCACTGATCACCAACTGCCTCGGGCAGGTACTCGCGCAGGGCGTCATCCTTCTTCGAGCGGGACTTGAGCACTTCCTTGATCAGGTAAGTGGTCAGATCCAGATTGTCCTTGCCCACGGCAAGCATCGGAAGGATGTTGTGCGGACGGATGGACAGCGGAAGGTCCAGCAATGAGGAAGTCTTCAGGAAGTTGGTCGAGAAGCCGGCATAAGGGCCGAACATCAGCGAACGTTTGCCGTCAACAAAACGTGTGTCCAGGTGCGGAACGCTCATCGGCGGGGCACCAACCGAAGCCTGGCCGTAGACCTTGGCGTGGTGCTGGTTGATGATCGTGTCATCGGTGCAACGCAGGAACTGCCCGGATACCGGGAAGCCGCCGAAGCCCTTGATCTCGTCGATACCAGCCTGCTGTAGCAGGCCCAGGGCGCCACCGCCGGCGCCAACGAAGACGAACTTCGCTTTGACCGCGCGCTTGACCTTGGAGGCGTTGTTGCGCACTGCCACTTCCCAGCCAGCGCCATCGCGCTTGATGCCGGTGACTCGGTGGCCGAAGTTAACCTCGACGCCCTTGCTGGCAAGGTCCTTGGTCAACTGGCGGGTCAGTGAACCGAAGTCCACATCGGTGCCGGAAGCAACACGGGAGGCGGCAACGTGCTCGGATTCGTTGCGGCCATTGGCCACCAACGGGGTCCAAGACTTGATGGTATCCAGGTCTTCGGTGTGCTCAATCTCGTTGAACAGCGTATTCGGCTTCAGTGCCTCATAGCGGGTCTTGAGGTATTTGGCATTGTCTTCACCGATGACAAAGCTCATGTGCGGCAGCGCATTGATGAAGCTGCTCGGATCTCCGACCTGCTTGTTCTTCACCAAATGGGCGAGGAACTGGCGCGTGACCTGGAACTGCTCATTGATACCAATGGCCTTGGCCGGGTTGACGGATCCGTCCGGGCCCGCAGCGGTGTAGTTCAGTTCGCACAGTGCCGAGTGACCGGTACCGGCGTTGTTCCAAGGGGAGGAGGACTCGAGACCGGCCTCTTCCAAATTCTCGAAAAGTCCAATGCTCCACCCCGGCTCCAATTGTTTGATCAGGGTTCCGAGCGTTGAGCTCATGATGCCGGCGCCGATTAGTACGACGTCGAAAGACTGACTTGTGGATTCAGAAGGCACGAGGGGTTCTCCATTGAAAGTTCTTCTAGACTCTACGCAAGACTAGCGCCAAACGAGGGTGTCTAAGAAATTGAAGCCTTGACATCCCCGGGGTTAAGTGTTCATCCTCACGTCGGAGAAGACTTCATCTAGGACGGGGGAAGACGGGTAGTTCTTCACATTGTCGTTAAAGGCCAAGGCCGAAATCGGGAAGACCAACGGCAGTGCTGGCAGATCGCGGGCCAGGGTCGTGGAGATCTCCTTGTAGGCGTTGGTACGTTCATCGCCGGTAGGGATCGAGCGGGCCAGCAGCACCTGGGCATTGAGGACCGGGGAGTCGTAGCCAAATTGTTGAGTGGGCGTGGAGAAGAGACCGCCGATGAAGTCGTCGGGGTCTCGGTAGCCTCCGTTGAATCCTAAAAGGTGCAGCCCCGCGACTTCTCCCGAACGAGCCTTGGAGACGTAGCCGTCGTTCCAATCCATGGGAACGGGCGCCACCATGATGCCAACGGCCGAGAGCTGCCGGGAAATCTCGGCATAGATGAGCTCGGGCAACGGTAGGTAGGCGCGCGAAATATTCAGGGGGTAGAGGAACGGGATAGGAGTGCCGTCATAACCGCTGGACTCAATCAGTTCCTTGGTGAGGCGGGTATCCGGACCGTAATAGGTCTCCGAGGGTGTGATCCCCAGGGAAGCTGGCAGGAAGCTGCGGGCCTCCTTGGTGCCGGAAATGTAGAACTGTTCGATGACCTTCTGCCGGTCGATGGCATGCGCAATGGCCTGACGGAATTCCGACTTGGCGAGCCACTTATTGGTCCGGTTCATCCCCAGGTAGGTGACCGAGTATGGATCGCGTTGCACGATGAGTTTGCCCTCGCGGACCAATTCACGCAGACCGGTCAGCGTGACCATGTCGAAGCCGTCGATTTCCTCGCGTCCCAGAGCACCCAAACGCCCGGCAGGGGTGCTGATTTCCTTGAATGTCACGACCGTCGGTGCGGTGGGGTTGGCCGCCATTAATTCCGTGTTCCAGTAATCCGGGAAAGTTCGCAGCGTCACGGACTTGTCCTTCCACGAAGCGAACGTAAACGGGCCGGTACCCACCGGTTGGCTCGAAATATAGGAGTACCGGCCGTTTTCTACTGGTTTAGTGCCCAGCGCCTGAGGTGAGGCCATAGCCAGTCCGGGCAGAGAGAGTGCCTCGATGAGTCCGGTGATGGGCTGGCGAAGGGTGAGCACCACGGTGTAGGTGTCGGCTGCCTTGATGGATCCAAAGTAGCTGGCGCTGCCGCCGCGGCTGGCTCCCACAAAGGGTTGGGCCTTGAGCTGATCGCGCAGCGATTCCAGCAGCGCGGTGGCACGGGTGTGCTCGGCAAGTTCCTGGGGATCAACGATCTTGCTACCCAATGCATCGGCACTTGGCTTGGGCTCGGGGATGCTGGATGGCAGTTTGGGTATTTCTTCGTGGTGCCGAAAGACCTGATGGAAGCCCTGCTCCGAGCTGGCTCGCGCATCGCTGGGTAGTGCGATCCAGTGCTCAAAGTTTGCAACCACGGCCGCTGCGTCGAAGTCTGTACCGTCGTGGAATTTCACGCCCCGGCGCAAGATGAAGGTGAACTGAAGGCGGTCGGGACTCACGATCCAGTTGGTGGCCAGCTTCGGGATCGGGGCGCCAGTCTCACGGTCTACGCCAATGAGACCTTCATAGATCTGCCGCGTGATCCGGAACGTCTCGTTATCCCCGGACAAGGAGGGGTCTAGGTTCATCGGCTCGGCGGCCGTTCCGAAGTTGAAGGTTCGGATGACAGGGGCGGTGCTCGTACCTGAGGTTGAGGGAGCCGGAGAATTTTTGGGGTCGCAACCGGTCAGTGCCAGTGCGCTGAGGCCCAATCCGCCGACCAAAAAAGCTCGGCGGGTGGCACGGCGTGGTTCCGGGCAGTGCGGCTGGCTTGGCACCAAAGACTCCTCGTCAGTGTTTTGGGCTCCGTGTTAACGAACAGGGCCCCCGGGATCACCCGGGGGCCCTGCGCGAATCCATCAATATCCGAGAATACCTTTGGATCTGTAGTGCGAGCGGGGGGACTTGAACCCCCACGTCCGAAGACACTGGAACCTAAATCCAGCGCGTCTACCAATTCCGCCACGCTCGCAAGGCAGTGAACCGCTTTCGAAGTTCGGCAGGAATTAGTCTAGCGCAGAAAAAGTGTCTCGCTTGCAGCTTTTGGGCTGTGGGCGAAAATCTATTTGGGATCGAGACC
This sequence comes from Paeniglutamicibacter terrestris, assembly GCF_012271785.1. Classification (GTDB taxonomy): domain Bacteria; phylum Actinomycetota; class Actinomycetes; order Actinomycetales; family Micrococcaceae; genus Paeniglutamicibacter; species Paeniglutamicibacter terrestris. The sequence continues at coordinate 408,956 of NZ_JAAWVT010000002.1, forward strand.
CAAATCACGACGCAATTTGGCGACATGTCCGGTGGCACGCACGTTGTATTGCGCCAATTCAACGCGTCCACTTTCATCGATGACAAAAGTGGATCGAATGAGCCCGTCGTAAACGCGTCCGTAGTTCTTCTTTTCCCCCCATGCGCCGTAGGCCTCGGCGACGGTGTGGTCCTCGTCGGCCAGGAGCGGGAAGGTGAGCTCCTGCGCGTCGGTGAACTTAGCCAGTTTGGCGGAGGCATCGGGTGAGATCCCGACAACCTGGTACCCGGCCGCGGTCAGTGATGCCAGAGAATCCCTGAAGTCGCAAGCCTGCTTGGTGCAGCCCGGGGTGGAAGCTGCCGGGTAGAAGTAGACGATGGTCTTTTTCCCGCGCAGTGAAGCGAGGGAAAGTTCCTTGCCTTGTGCGTCCGGAAGCGTGAATTCGGGCGCTGCATCACCGGGGGACAGTCGTTTGGGTTCGGCGGCAATGTTTTCGCTCATGGCTTGGGGTGCTCCTTGTTGTCTTGGCTCTCACCGTGAATTGGATCCGCGAGTGTGAAGGATTGATGGTTGGTCTTGGTGTCGAGCTTATCCAAGACGGCGGAAAATTTGGGTGCTCCATGACTAGGTGGTGCGAGGTTCGAGAGCGACAGTGGATGCGCTTGATGGCAGCGTGGCAACTAACGTACAGTGATTGATTGAACTCAATCACTATGGTTGGGGCCGAAGATAGGAAGTGTCATGGCGAAAAAGTCATCTCGTCGGGGAGGTTTTGCTTTGCCTGAAGACTTGGTCTCCCAACGGGTCGCATTCGCGGCTTCGGGGGCTGCTGGTGCCCATGCGGACCAAAAGACTCGAGTGCATCGCACCGGTGCCACCAACAGAGTGGGTTCGCGTTCGGCAAGGACCCGAGCGGCAATTCGCAATAGCGGCTGGTGAGTGCTCAAACCGCCTTCAGCGTGTAGTGAGACGTGGCTCCGACGCAGGGCGGGGCTGGAGAAAACAAAAGACCCGATCTGTCGAAACAGATCGGGCCTTTCTCTCTGTGCACCCCTCGGGACTTGAACCCGAAACCTACTGATTAAGAGTCAGTTGCTCTGCCAATTGAGCTAGAGGTGCTTAGCCGCTTCAGTCGGCGTTCCATGCGGAACCCGTCCTTGCGACGCAGATAATCATAACCAGAAAGTGCCCTAGAAGAAAAATCGGCGGGTTCCTGGCGAAAGCGATAGCAAAAATCCCGAAATGTCGGTTTTTTTCGATGATTGGGATGGGTTTTCACAGGATTTTCTCGGAAATGACGTCAGAATCAGTTTTGTGACGGTGAGCACAAGCTGGCTCTTCGTCGATCTGGTGCGCGCGTGAGCGGGTGTCCGAAACCCGGTGCGGCTTTCCCTGTCGGTGGGGCGCGGCTTCCAAGTTTGCGTGAATCCTTCGTCATTCGCTGAGGCACGAGAACTCGCAGAATGATCTCTTGATGTTGCATCGAGTCCTGGGAATGAGGATCTCGACTGCGCCGGCCCCGGCGCAGTCAAGGATGCCGCGTGTGCTCATTATTGTTTGATTGGGCCGCGTGGATTTCGTGGGGGCAGTGCCGCGGTGGGGGACCGAGGGGGGGCTTGGCGCTGACGATACGTGCAGCTTCGACCGACGGAGGCATTGCCGTAGCCGAATCCAAGTCACGTACGTGTAGCGGCGGTTGCTCCAAAAATATGGTCAGCGCGTAATGGTGACTCTGTTCAGGCAAATCGAGAGGCGCTTGTCGACGCGCCGCCTCAAGGTATTCCAGAGTGGCAGGCAAGAAGTTTTGTGTAATTGGCCGGGATTTGCAGCTCATATTGTTCCGGCACAGAATTCGCCGAGACGTTGCAATGCCCCTGAGGCTCGCGCCCCGCGGCAGCGAGACGCGCAGGGAAAACAAAAGACCCGATCTGTCGAAACAGATCGGGTCTTTCTCTCTGTGCACCCCTCGGGACTTGAACCCGAAACCTACTGATTAAGAGTCAGTTGCTCTGCCAATTGAGCTAGAGGTGCGCTGTTGTTTTGCGAGGAGTTCGTGGCTCCCGCGCTCTGCAACGACATGAAACTCTACCAGCTTGTGAGCCGAATGCAAACCGAAGGGGCTCTTTGCGAGTGAGGTCACAAATATCCGTCTGATTTGGGCCGTTGAGCCTTTTGTGAGGTGGCCTAGGCCACGGTTCTTTCTCTTTGGGAAAGGGGAGACATGTTCGGTGTTGTGTTTGGGCCGGGCAATTCGCCGCCCTAGGCTAAAACACATGAAGCCATTTCACGTTGTCTCATTCCCCAGTGCCGAACTATTGGAAGCTGTGGGCCCATTGCCCGCGGGTCTGCGGGCAGTCATTTGGGACATTCAAGGGGAACCCGAGGGAATCGAACTCGAAGAAATCGACGTGGCGATCCTTCCCTACATGGCAAGCGTCGCTAGTTTGGCCGGCATTCGCCGTGCCTCTAATCTTCAACTGGTCCAAACGCAGACCACCGGATTTGATGGCGTTCATGATCTCGTCGGTCCCAACGTTTCTGTAACCACTGCCGCAGGAGTCCATGCGGCGGGAACGGCCGAGCTGGCCCTCGGGTTGGTTTTGGCCTCCCTGCGAGGAATTGGAGAATCAGTGAGGGACCAAGCGGAAAGTCGTTGGAACCCTCGTCGGTGGCCCGGGCTGGCCGACCGCAAGGTGGCCATCGTGGGCGTCGGAGGCATTGGCGAAGAGATCCGTAAACGCTTGGTCCCCTTCGACGTGGAGCTCAGTCGCTTCGGCACCCGTGCTCGCACGGATGAACATGGTCAGATCTTCGGCATCGATGAACTTCTGCACCGTGCCGGGGACATCGAGGTGCTGATCCTGATCGTCCCGCACAATGCTGGCACGCACCACCTGATTAATGCTCAAATGCTCGCGGCATTGCCCGACGGCGCCGTCGTCGTTAATGTCGCCCGCGGCCCGGTGGTTGACACCGACGCGCTGGTGGCCGAGTTGGAAACCGGACGGCTCAGGTGCGCCTCGGATGTCTTTGACCCGGAGCCACTGCCGGCAGATCACCCGATATGGCAGCTGCCCAATGCTTTGATCATTCCCCACAATGGTGGGAATTCGGATGCCTTCCTCCCGCGCATGGTCAAACTACTCAAGCGTCAGGTCGCCGCATGGGGCAATGGGGAATCTGGCGAGAACAAGGTGGATGCACCGACTTCTGGTGACACGGGGGTATAGGACTCATACAAAGGGTGCTCGCCTTTCCCCAAATTTCATTCGGGGAAAGGCGAGCACCCTACATATTTGAGGACCTATGCCGTTTTGCGGGTGAGGAAGCCCCAGATGACCAGGACTAGTAGCGCACCGCCAATGGCCAGCAGCCAGGTGGAAATAGACCAGAAGCTACTAATACCCACATGGAAGATGGCCGATCCGATCCAACCGCCCAATACGGCGCCAACAACACCCAGAAGCAATGTCGTGATCCAGCCACCACCCTGCTCGCCCGGCTTGATGGCCTTGGCAATGGCTCCGGCAATCAGGCCCAAAATTATCCAACCAATGAATCCCATGACGATCTCCGTTCGGAAGAAGGCTCAGTTTGACATCATTCGCGTTCGCATCACTATGGTGATGCTGAACAGAGACTACAGCTCCATGTTCGGGATGAAAAGATGCTGTGACCACAGCGATCGGCATTCGGGTTGGCGGTAAGTGAAGAGCCCGGTTGCGGATGGCCCACACATTAGGGTGCGCCCTAATCCTCAACGGCCGAATTGTGCGGTCGAGCCCCTTGCTGTGAGCCGCGATACGTCACCGGTTCGACCCCGTGCATAAACTTGATCACGGACCGAATCGCCAAGCAGATGATCGCCACCAGGCAGACGGCAAGCACAACGCGGTCGACCGTTGGGCCACGCCGTGTACTGCCCCGGTGCTGTGAATTTCGTCGATTGGTGTGGATGCGTTTTGCCAGGCCAGCCATCGTCTGCTCCTCATTGACAGTGGTGGGGGTCAGATCTTCTCCCGAGTCGCTCGGTGGCTCACAGCGGACCCTTGGCGTTCTTCGCCAGTGACTTGCTGGCAGAGTGGGCACGAGAGCGTAATTGGATGATGCGTACCGCCCCGACGATGGACACCACTAAGGCTCCGCCAACTGCAGCAATAAGTAGTGTGATGCCCAATGCCAGCTGACCGTGGAAACCCAAGAAATACACCGTGACGCGATCCTGATTTTGAACCATAAAGATAATCAGCAGGATCAGTAAGAGGACGGCGCCGACGGTGAAGGTCCAGATGACTCCGGCCCGAGTCCCACGCGGGGGCTCCTTGCGCATCGGGTTGTTGGTGGACGGTGGGGGTTGAAGCGGTTCCACTGGATCTACGCTCATGCTCATTCTCGATTCACTGGAGGGTGGAGTTTCCCGCGGCCATTCACAGAGGTTCACGACGAGGCCGAACCGCGGCCTTTCAATCAAAATACGCGCCGACCGATACCGATTACAAGAGACCAGTGCGCCTCGCCGCGATCGCCTTCCCGTCGCGATAAATCAGCAGGAATTTCGTGGTCACGGCGAAGTCTGTGGTTGCTCAACCTTGGGGGAGTGTTGATGCCCAAAGTGTCGGTTGAGAAACGAAAAGTGCCGTGGTCCAGTTGTGAAACTGGACCACGGCACCTGTGGTGTTTGAGCTGGTGCGTGGCTAGACGGCTTCGGTGACCGTCGGATCCAAGCGGTCCATCAGTGAGTTCATGAAGTCGGCAAAGTCCTTAGCGTCTTCGTCCTGGGCCAAGATGCCGGCGGTTCGCGTACCTGCCGTGGTTCCCGGAACGTTCACCGAGAGTCGAGCGGGGACGTTGAAGCGGTACACGCGTCCGGTGCTGGTGCCCACCTCGTAACCACCATCCAGGACCAGAGCCACGTGGTAAATGTTGGTGGTATTCACCGAGATCGCCCGCTCGGAGGGGCGCAAGTTCTGCGGGTTGAGGGGGCAGAGGATGATTTCTGCCGGTTCGCGACGAAAGCCGATGACCTTCAGACCAGCGGAACCAGAGGTACCGGTCGCTGCCACCAGGTTATAGCTGCCGAAGTTGGGGATCTGAGAATCAAACGACTCGTGTAAAAGCTGCTTGAGAACATCGTCACTGGAATCAATGTTGAGGGTCTCCATGACATCCAGTCTATCCAATGGATGTTTCGAACAAGTGTCCCGTATTCGCGCGGCGAAATATGTCGGTTAACCGTCATGGGTTCCGCCGTGAATCAACGCGGTCATACAATCAAGAACATGAGCCAGGACACAGCCCCAGATATCAAGCCTCGCAGCCGCGTCGTGACCGACGGCATCCATGCCGCTCCGGCCCGTGGCATGTTCCGCGCAGTGGGTATGGGTGATGACGATTTTGCTAAGCCGCAGATTGGCGTTGCCAGCTCGTGGAACGAAATCACCCCGTGCAACCTGTCGCTGAATCGCTTGGCCGCCGGCGCCAAAGAAGGCGTTCACGCCGGTGGCGGTTTCCCGATGCAATTCGGCACCATCTCCGTCTCCGATGGCATCTCCATGGGCCACGAGGGCATGCACTTCTCACTGGTCTCCCGTGAGGTTATCGCTGACTCCGTTGAAGTAGTGATGCAGGCCGAGCGCATTGATGGTTCGGTCCTGCTAGCCGGTTGTGACAAGTCGCTTCCGGGCATGCTGATGGCAGCCGCCCGACTGGATCTGGCCTCGGTCTTCCTGTACGCGGGGTCGATCATGCCCGGTTGGGTCAAGTTGGAAGACGGAAGCGAAAAGGAAGTCACGCTCATTGACGCCTTCGAAGCCGTGGGCGCCTGCGCCGCCGGCAAGATGAGCCTCGAGGATCTCACCCGCATCGAAAAAGCCATTTGCCCCGGCGAGGGCGCCTGCGGTGGCATGTATACGGCCAACACCATGGCGTGCATCGGCGAGGCACTGGGCATGAGCCTTCCCGGCTCGGCCGCCCCGCCCTCGGCGGACCGTCGCCGCGATATGTTCGCCCGCGCCTCCGGCGAAGCGGTAGTTAACCTGCTGCGCAAGGGCATCACCGCCCGCGACATCATGACCAAAAAGGCCTTTGAGAACGCGATCGCCGTGACCATGGCCTTCGGCGGTTCCACCAACGCCGTGCTGCACTTGCTGGCCATCGCCCGGGAGGCCGAGGTCGATTTGACCCTGGCCGACTTCAATCGCATCGGAGACAAGATCCCGCACCTGGGGGACCTGAAGCCCTTCGGCCGTTATGTGATGACCGACGTGGATAAGATCGGCGGCGTGCCGGTGATCATGAAGGCCCTGCTGGATGCGGGCCTGCTGCACGGAGACTGCCTGACGGTGACCGGCAAGACCGTTGCCGAGAACCTCGCGGCAATCAATCCGCCGGACGTGGATGGCAAGATTCTGCGCGCACTGGATAATCCGATCCACAAGACCGGTGGCATCACGGTGCTGCACGGTTCGATGGCCCCCGATGGTGCGGTCGTGAAATCCGCCGGCTTCGACGCCGACGTCTTCGAGGGCACCGCTCGAGTGTTCGACCGCGAACAGGGTGCACTTGCGGCCCTGGATGCCGGTCAGATTCACGCCGGTGACGTGGTGGTCATCCGTTATGAGGGCCCCAAGGGTGGTCCGGGGATGCGCGAAATGCTCGCCATCACCGGTGCCATCAAGGGTGCGGGTCTGGGCAAGGACGTCCTGCTGCTCACCGATGGTCGTTTCTCCGGTGGCACCACCGGCCTGTGCATTGGTCACGTGGCTCCCGAGGCCGTGGACGGCGGCCCGATCGCCTTTGTGAAGGACGGGGATAAGATTCGGGTAGACATCGCCGCACGCTCCTTCGACCTGTTGGTTGATGAAGCGGAACTCGAAGCGCGCAAGGTGGGATGGGCACCGCTGCCGGCGAAGTTCACCACCGGTGTGCTGGCCAAGTACGCCAAGCTGGTCAACTCGGCCTCCACCGGCGCATACTGTGGCTAAGAAGTAGCTTTTTTGATGGGTGGCCGCCGTCACGGCGTCCACCCATCGGACACGTATCTCACATAGTGAGAAATACGGCGTGGTTGTTTGACTCCGACTCCGGCGGCGACCAAAATGGGAACATGCAGATCCGCACCGAAGTACTACTAGTTATCAAGCGCTGAGCTTGAGCCCCTCCGCAACACGGAGGGCTTCGGTGACGCGCTAACCCCAAACGCCGCAAGGTGTCATTTGGGGTTTTTTTATGTGCAGGGTTAGTAAGAAGAGATAGAGAAGGACATATCCCCATGAGTAACGGAACACCCGTCAGCCCAGGGCTGGCGGCCAAACCCGCCAACCGCAGCAAGGATGCCGCTGTCTCTTCCGTCGTGGAAGCGCCGAGCCTAGTTCTAGGCCCGAATAACATCATTGCTCCCACCGAGATGCTGGGCTCCCATGCCATCGTGCGCTCACTGGAAGAATTGGGCGTCAAGGACGTCTTTGGGTTGCCGGGCGGGGCCATCATGCCCACCTATGACGCACTCATGGACTCCACCAAGATCAACCACGTCTTGGTTCGCCACGAGCAAGGCGCCGGCCATGCCGCACAGGGTTACGCCATGGTGACCGGAGAGGTCGGGGTCTGCATTGCTACCTCCGGCCCCGGCGCCACCAACCTGGTCACCGCCATTGCCGATGCGCACATGGACTCGGTACCGATGGTTGCCATTACCGGTCAGGTGCACAGCGCCTTCATCGGTTCGGACGCGTTCCAGGAAGCCGACATCGTGGGCATCACCATGCCCATCACCAAGCATTCCTTCCTGGTGACCAAGGCCGCTGACATCCCACGGATGCTGGCCTCGGCCTTCCACATCGCCTCCACCGGCCGTCCCGGCCCGGTGCTGGTGGACATCACCAAGGATGCCCAGCAGTCGATGATGGAATTCTCCTGGCCGCCGAAGATTGATCTGCCCGGCTACAAGACCGTGGTGCGTGGACACAACAAGCAGGTGCGTGAGGCTGCCAAGCTGATCGCCGCCTCATCCCGTCCGGTGTTCTACGTCGGCGGTGGTGTGATCAAGGCTCACGCCGCGGCAGAGCTCAAGGAAATCGCCGAGCTGGTCGGCGCCCCCGTGGTCACCACCTTGCAGGCACGCGGCGCCTTCCCGGACTCCCACGAACTGCATGTTGGCATGCCCGGCATGCACGGATCGGTTTCGGCCGTTACGGCGTTGCAGCAGTCGGATCTGCTCATCACCCTCGGCGCGCGTTTTGATGACCGCGTCACCGGTGTGCTGCACACTTTCGCCCCCAACGCGAAGGTCATCCACGCGGACATCGACCCGGCAGAAATCTCCAAGAACCGCACGGCGGATATCCCGATCGTCGGTTCGGTCAAGGAGATCATTCCGGAACTGGCAGAAGCCTGCCGTGCCCGCTTTGCCGAAAGCGGCACCCCGGACCTCACGGCCTGGTGGAGCACCATTGGCCGTCTGCGTGAGACCTACCCGATCGGGTTCACCCCCACCAACGACGGTCTTTCGGCACCACAGAACGTGATCCAGCGGATCGGTGAGCTCACCGGCCCCGAGGCAGTGTATGTTGCCGGCGTTGGCCAACACCAGATGTGGGCCGCCCAGTTCATCAAGTACGAGCGCCCCCACGCCTGGCTGAACTCCGGCGGACTGGGCACCATGGGATACTCGGTTCCCGCGGCCATGGGCGCCAAGGTCGGCAATCCCGACCGCGTCGTCTGGGCCATTGATGGAGACGGCTGCTTCCAGATGACCAATCAGGAGCTCGCCACCTGCGTGATCAACAAGATCCCGATCAAGGTAGCGATCATCAACAACTCCTCATTGGGCATGGTGCGCCAGTGGCAGACCCTGTTCTACGATTCCCGCTACTCCAACACCGATTTGAACACCGGTCACGGAACTGCGCGCGTCCCGGACTTCGTGAAGCTTGCCGACGCTTATGGTTGCGTGGGCCTGCGCTGCGAACGCGACGAGGATATCGACGCGACCATTCAGCAGGCACTAGCCATCAACGACCGCCCGGTGGTCATCGACTTCGTGGTGTCCCGCGACTCGATGGTCTGGCCGATGGTCCCCACCGGCGTGAGCAACGACCTGATCCAGATTGCTCGTGGCATGACGCCCGAGTGGGAAGAAGAGGACTAGAAATCCCATGGCACGTCACACTCTTTCCGTACTCGTCGAAGACGTACCGGGCGTATTGACCCGCGTGGCAAGTCTTTTTGCCCGTCGCGCCTTTAACATCCACTCGCTGGCCGTTGGCCCCACGGAGAACAAGGGAATTTCCCGCATCACCGTGGTCGTCGACGCCGAAGGCGATCTGCTCGAGCAGGTCACCAAGCAGCTAAACAAACTCATCAACGTCATCAAGATCGTTGAATTGACTCCCGAGGCTTCGGTGCAACGTGACCACATCCTGGTCAAGGTGCGCGCCGACGCGGCCACCCGCCTGCAGGTTACCCAGGCCGCAGACCTCTTCCGTGCCTCAGTGGTGGACGTGTCCACCGATTCACTCATCATTGAGGCCACCGGCAACGCCGACAAGATCAACGCGCTGCTGGCAGTGCTTGAACCGTTCGGCATCCGCGAGATCGTCCAGGCAGGCACACTTGCTGTTGGACGCGGCTCCAAATCGATGTCGGACCGCGCCCTGCGCTCCGTCTCTGCCTAAAAAGCACCCAAACTTCACACTGATACCAAGGAGATACCACAGTGACTGATATGTACTACGACGACGATGTAGACCTCTCGATCATCCAGGGCCGCACCGTTGCCATCATCGGCTACGGCTCCCAGGGCCACGCCCACGCACTGAACCTGCGCGACTCCGGCGTGGACGTCCGCGTTGGCCTGAAGGCCGGCTCCAAGTCGATCGCCAAGGCAGAGGCCGAGGGCCTTCGCGTGCTCTCCGTCGCCGAGGCAGTAGCCGAAGCCGACCTGATCATGATCCTGACCCCGGACCAGGTCCAGCGCCACGTCTACAAGGACGAGATCGCCGGAAACCTGCAGGCCGGCGACGCCCTGTTCTTCGGCCACGGCTTCAACATCCGTTACGGTTACATCACCCCGCCGGCCGACGTTGACGTCGCCCTGGTCGCCCCGAAGGCGCCGGGTCACACCGTGCGCCGCGAATTCGAAGCAGGCCGTGGCATCCCGGACCTGATCGCCGTGGAGCAGGACTTCACCGGTGGAGCTAAGGCTCTGGCCCTGTCCTACGCTAAGGCCATCGGCGGCACCCGTGCCGGCGTCATCGAGACCACCTTCACCGAAGAGACCGAGACCGACCTCTTCGGCGAGCAGGCTGTTCTCTGCGGCGGCGTTTCGCAGCTGGTGCAGTACGGCTTCGAGACCCTGACCGAAGCTGGCTACAAGCCGGAAATCGCCTACTTCGAGGTACTTCACGAGCTCAAGCTCATCGTTGACCTCATGTGGGAAGGTGGCATCGCCAAGCAGCGCTGGAGCGTTTCGGACACCGCCGAGTACGGCGACTACGTTTCGGGCCCGCGCGTAATCACCCCGGAGGTCAAGGAGAACATGAAGGCGGTTCTCTCCGACATCCAGAGTGGTGCTTTCGCCAAGCGCTTCATCGAGGATCAGGACGCCGGAGCTCCGGAGTTCAAGGCACTGCGCGCCAAGGGTGAAGCTCACCCGATCGAGGCCACCGGCCGCGAACTGCGCCAGCTCTTCTCCTGGAAGACCACCGATGACTACACCGAAGGTTCCGTCGCCCGCTAAGGCCACGCGAACCACACGGTCACCGCGGAATTGATCCGCTGGTTATCGATTGACAAGAACCCGTCCCGACATTTGCCGGGGCGGGTTTTCTTATGTGAGGGCGACGTGCTCCGAGGCGCTGACTCAACGCACCGGTAGACTCTCTAAGCATGGACACCTTGCCCAAACTGCCCACAACCACCATCCATGCGATCTTCCTTGATGTGGATGGCACCTACGCCGATTACGGGGTAGTTCCCGAGGCGCACGAGCGTGCGGTACGCGCCGCTCGTGCCGCCGGACACAAGGTGTTTCTCTGCACCGGTCGACCACTGTCAATGTTGCCGGCGAGCATCCTGGCAGCGGGGTTTGACGGTCTAGTGGCCAGTGCCGGCGCCTACGTGCAGGTCGGGGACCGGGTACTCATGGATCGGCGTTTCTCCGAAGAGCAGGCGAGCAGGACGATTGCGGCGCTTGATGCTCATGATGCCATCTACGTGTTGGAGTCCGCCGAATTTCTCTATGTTCGCCCCGAGGCTGAGCTGCGGCTGCGGGACATCGTTGGATCCCACTTCGCTGCCCGTCCTGATGGACAGAGTGATGGCGCCTCAGCCATCCTTGGCACCCTCAGGCAAACACCCGCGCCGTCGTCATTTGCGAAGGTCTCGGTGTTCGACGCTGCGACTTCTGTCGCCACGATCGCCGCAGAGATCGGAAACGATATTGCTGTGGTGGAGAATTCGATTGCCGATACCCACAGGCACACCGGTGAAATATTCCTCCGGGGTATCAGCAAGGCGGACGGCATTGCCGTGGCAATTGAAGATCTAGGCATCAGCCAAGCACACACCATCGCCATTGGCGACGGGGAAAACGACCTGGAAATGGTGGCCTACGCCGGGATCGGTATTGCCGTCGAGGGGTCACACCCGGGATTGGTGGCGCTGGCCGATCGCACAACACCGCCACCAAGCAAGGATGGAATCGCAGTGGCTTTTGCCGAGCTCGGCCTGATCTAAGGCGAAAAGTCTTTGGACCCATGGCACTGTTCCATTCCTGGCTCTGTGGGCGGAAAATGGCCATGAGGAATGAATTTCATGTTGTCCAATGTGGGAGGCAATCATGGGCAAGGAACAACCGAACGTCGGGGGAGCGGGACCCATTGTTACAGGTGTCCTTCCGAAGCAGCCGCGCCGTGTGGTGCTCGAGGCGCGTTCGCTGGCCGAGTCGCTCGGATCGGCCCTGGTTTTCGCCTATGTGCAGCCCAACAGTTACCTGGTCGAATGGGAACTGAAGAAGGACATTGTCGGTAGCTCACTGCACCCGAGTGACATTGACGAAGATATGGAAGCTGACTCTGCAGATGTTTTGCACGTGTTGCAAAGCGCCATGGCCGGTTCGAAGGTTGAATGGTCCTTGCGTGTGCTGGCCGGGGACCCCGGTAAGGCGTTAGCCCGGCTCGGCAGCGAATTGCATGCTCGCTTGATTGTGGTGGGGACTCGGCACAAGGGCGTGGGTGCTCGTGTATCTGAGCTACTCAACGGATCCACTGCGTCGCACGTGGTCGCCCACCAATTCCTTCCGGTGGTAGTGGTCCCGGTTCATCACGACGAGCGTTGACGTCGCAAAGCGATGGTTTACTGGATTTTTCGAAGTAGATTGGTACGGTTCAGCCCGGTGCCCAGAAGATGGACTATAGAGTAATGCTGCCGTGTTTTGCTCACATGAGAAATTCTTGGCCATCCTTCAGCCAAACATCTGGCGAACTTTAACTCATTCGGTGTCGAAACCGTCACAAATAAATTACGGTTTGGCCTAGTTGGCGTCCAATTCGCGGATATTGTTAAGCGTTGGTCACCAATCGCCTTGCCAGGAGCTCCGAATGCAACGTAAACACCTTGGAATAGTGCTGTCCCTTGCCGTGGCACTGGTTGGCGGGCCGAGCACTATGGCTTCGGCAGAGTCGCTGGTTCCGAGGGCTGCCGTCGAGATCTCGATGGCCACAGCCAAACCGATCAAGCAATCGATTCAGAACCTGAACTTGCGCTCCAAAGCGAGCACGACCTCGGCGTCGCTGTTAGTGATCCCAATTAACACAAAACTGGCAATCCTTGCTGTCAGTGGCAAGTGGAATCAAGTCACCTATGAATCGAAAACTGGGTGGGTTTCTGGAGATTTTCTGAAGTCCTTTCCGGTAAGCTCGGTCAAGGTTTATGGCTATGCCAAGGCGTTCACGGCGGTGAGGGCGAAGCCTGCGAGCAGCTCGGCCAGTGTGCTTTTGATGCAGCGTCAGACCAAGGTTCAGGTGTTGGGGACTTCCGGTTCGTGGTCGAGGGTTTCGGTGTCGGGTAAAACTGGCTGGGTGCCGTCTTCCGGTTTGAGTAAGAGTGTTCCTGCTGCTATTTACCGCTGGGTGAACGGCAAGCAGCCGGTGTTGAAGTCGGCGAGCACTTCGGGTGCGACGTTGGTGACGCTGTCTTCGAATACGAGGGTTTCGTGGTTGCGGACCTCGGGTTCGTGGCAACAGGTGCGTACGAGTGCCGGTATTGGTTGGATTCAGACACAGAAGCTTTCCAATGTTGTGATCAAGCCGCAGGTCAAGGTTTATGGCTATGCCAAGGCGTTCACGGCGGTGAGGGCGAAGCCTGCGAGCAGCTCGGCCAGTGTGCTTTTGATGCAGCGTCAGACCAAGGTTCAGGTGTTGGGGACTTCCGGTTCGTGGTCGAGGGTTTCGGTGTCGGGTAAAACTGGCTGGGTGCCGTCTTCCGGTTTGAGTAAGAGTGTTCCTGCTGCTATTTACCGCTGGGTGAACGGCAAGCAGCCGGTGTTGAAGTCGGCGAGCACTTCGGGTGCGACGTTGGTGACGCTGTCTTCGAATACGAGGGTTTCGTGGTTGCGGACCTCGGGTTCGTGGCAACAGGTGCGTACGAGTGCCGGTATTGGTTGGATTCAGACACAGAAGCTTTCCAATGTTGTGATCAAGCCGCAGGTCAAGGTTTATGGCTATGCCAAGGCGTTCACGGCGGTGAGGGCGAAGCCTGCGAGCAGCTCGGCCAGTGTGCTTTTGATGCAGCGTCAGACCAAGGTTCAGGTGTTGGGGACTTCCGGTTCGTGGTCGAGGGTTTCGGTGTCGGGTAAAACTGGCTGGGTGCCGTCTTCCGGTTTGAGTAAGAGTGTTCCTGCTGCTATTTACCGCTGGGTGAACGGCAAGCAGCCGGTGTTGAAGTCGGCGAGCACTTCGGGTGCGACGTTGGTGACGCTGTCTTCGAATACGAGGGTTTCGTGGTTGCGGACCTCGGGTTCGTGGCAACAGGTGCGTACGAGTGCCGGTATTGGTTGGATTCAGACACAGAAGCTTTCCACCAAGCCGGTTGCGAATACTCCGCCAAAGCCCGCACCGGTCACCTATTCATCACCGAGGTGGACCACAGATTTTTTGAATCTGCGCACACATCCAACAACCAGCAGTGCATCCCTCGGAGTCATCCCACGCGGCGAGAAGGTCCTGTACGGGCGCTCTTCCGGCGGGTGGTCAAACGTGAAGACGAGCAAGGGCACAGGCTGGGTCAGCTCGATCTACCTATCGAGCGCGGCGCCGAAGCCGCCGGTAGTGAAACCCACACCACCCCTGATTGAACAACCGAGTTTCACCGCACCACGATGGACCACAACCAACCTCAACGTACGGTCTGGACCGGGAACCAGCAACACATCCATCGGAGTGATCCCCCGAGGGGAGAAAGTACTTTATGCCCGATCCTCAGGAGGTTGGGCCAACGTGAAAACCAGCAAAGGAATCGGGTGGGTGAGCGAGCTCTACCTTTCCACGGTTGCTCCGAAGCCTGCCGTTGAGGTCCAGTATCGGTGGGCAACGGCTAATGTCAACCTCCGCACCGGAGGATCATCCATTCACCCGGTTATGGGTGTGGTGCCGGCCGGTCAGAAGGTCACCTATCTGAGGTCCAGCAATGGATGGGCAAACGTCGTGAGCAGCGTCGGTACCGGCTGGATGAGCGAGGAGTTCTTGGCTAAGACCGAAAGTGTGGGACTCCAGCCCGATACCATCGCCGTGAATGCTGCGGTCAAGGCCCGATTTGGCAGCTACGTCTACGGATATGGCGGTGTCCGCGCCGGATCCGTAGGCCACAGCAGTGGTAGGGCCACGGACCTGATGATCAAGGACTACAAGAGCGCTCAAGGGATAAGCAACGGAAATGAGGTAGCACGTTTCCTCATCACCAACCGTGAAGCGCTAGGGATCGACTATCTCATCTGGCAGGACAAAATCTGGCTGGGCCCAAGCCTGGGCTGGCAGGAGTATTCAAAGTCGGGCAAATACGGGACACAGTTCACCAACAATTGGAACGATACGACGAGGCACATGGATCATATCCATGCCGAGACCGAGGGTGATTCCGGAACAGGTGCACCGCTCATTGACTGATCACGGTACTACCCTCCGAACAACAATGAATGTCGGCAGGTTCATCCTGCGCGTGTATTGAGCTCGCGCAGGATCGCGGAACGGATCAGACTGCTTTGTATAGATGAGTCGATGGGGTGCCCCGATACCAACAATCCGTGGGCGATGGTTTCGGCCTTACGTTCGGCCCGACCGATGATTTCGTGGATTTCGCGCTCGGATAAAGCTTCCACGTATTCCCGGGTCAGTCGTTCATGGGCAGAGCCGTCATGTGAGCTGGTGAATTCGTTTGCAGACACGTTGACCTCCTGAATTCAGTGTGGCAGTTGATCCGCAAAGGCACCACGGATCTGGGCTGAATAGGCTGGCAAGTGAGGGCCTACGTTTCGGCCTAGTAGAATCAATGGTGGTGTTCAGCGGTATTGGGTCGCAGCTATTTCACCGAGCGCACTTCGCAGAGGAAGTTCGCTCCCGTCTTCCCACCCGCAAACCCTGAAGAGGACCACACGAACATGAGCTTGATCCGTCTAAACGATGTCAGTCTTCGATTCGAAAGTAACCAGATTCTGCGCGAAGCATTCTTCAAGCTCGAATCTGGTGATCGTGTCGGACTTATCGGCAGGAACGGATCGGGCAAGTCAACGCTTCTGAAGCTCGTACTTGACCAAGTGGAACCGGATACCGGCACGATCGCTGTGGAACTGGGCACCAAAATCGGCTACTTCTCCCAGTTCTCAGAGCTCAACGGGGCGTCCACTATCTCAGAAGTCCTCGACGAGCTGTTCTCTGAGGTTAAGTCCCTCGAGGCAGAGCTGGCAGAAATTGACGGTGCTATTGCCGCTGACCCCAGTGCTGATGAAATCGAGCGGCTGATCAATCGACAGTCCGAGCTTTTCGAATCCATGGATCGTCTGGACGGTTGGGACTACCCGCGTTCCATCGACACGGTGCTGACCAAACTTGGCTTCGACGAGGCGCACCGCGTTTGCCCGATAGATTCACTTTCAGGTGGTTGGCGTAACCGCGCCGCGTTAGCAAAAATCTTGCTAGAGGATCCAGACGTTCTGCTCCTTGATGAGCCGACCAACTTCCTTGATGTCGCAGGCGTTGAATGGCTAGAAAACTGGTTCAAATCCTTCAAGGGCGCCGCAATCATCGTCTCGCACGATCGCAAGTTCTTGGACGCTGTTGTGACCCGGATCATTGAAGTCGAGAACTTCCACCTTCACGAATACCCGGGGAACTTCGCCCAATATGTGGTCGCAAAACAGTTCAAACTCAAGAGCCTCGAATCTCAGTTTGTCCATGAATCAGAACTCCTGGCCTTCGAAGCTGAAGGTATTTCGGACCGTCGCGAAGCAGCCAAGGCAGCAACCAAGGGCTTGGACAGCAAGCTTTCAAAGATCAAGAAGTCACGCGCCCCGCGTCCGGTGGATAAAATCATCACCGAAATTTACAGTGGTCTGCACATTAAGGACACGCTGTGCCGGGTCGAGGGACTAACAAAGTCTTACGGTGAAAAGACCCTTTTCAGCGATCTAAGTTTTGAGGTGCGCCGCGGTAATCGACTGGTGATCTTGGGGGCAAATGGTAGCGGTAAATCCACACTGCTTCGCGTGCTGACCGAGGAAGAAAAGCAAGATTCTGGGTACGTTACCTGGACCAAGGGGGCGGCGGTGGTCTCCTACAACCAGATCCTAGAAGAACTTGATCCCGCCGATACCGTTTCTCACGCGGTTAATGCCATGCCCGATTCGTTGGCATTCAGCGCCACGAAGAAATCGGTTAACCGTTTCCTAGCCATGTTCCAGTTCTCGGAAGCCGACCTGAAAAACAAGATCGGCAACCTGTCCGGCGGCCAGCGTTCCCGCGTTGCCATGGCCATGTGCTTACTTTCGGGTGCATCGGTGTTGGTTCTTGATGAGCCAACTAACCACCTGGACATGTCCAGCACCCAAGTTATGGAACGGGCCTTGCTGCACTTCCCAGGTGCCGTGGTGGTGGTCAGCCACGATAGGTTCTTCACGGAAAAGATCGCCACCCGCCATCTAGTGTTCGGTGCGGGAAACGCGAAGCCGGGCGAAGTGTTAGTGCGTGGAGCATAGCGACTTTCACCAAATTTCATGTGGTCAATAAATAGTGCTATTCCCGATTGCTAACTGATCGACTTTGCGTTTGACGGGGAGCCTTTTATAGCCAGTAGTAATCAAGAAGAAAAGATTAATAGCCCTCCACGGCTACCCCCGACACGGAGCACCCCATTTGAAGGAAAAAGAACAATCGGAAGCTACATAGACCCGTGGCGGTCGAAGTTCCAACTACATGTTTCAGCTGTGATAATGCTCACTTTGAAGTCGGGTGGGACCGTAACATCCCGCAGTCGAGCCGGGAATATACCGGGCTGGGTTATATTCTGGGGTCTCTGGCTAAGTCGTTCCTTAGCCATGCATCCAGCCCACTGAAATAGCAAAGGTGCCACCCCGTGTCTGTAAACAAGCCTGTCGTACTCTTGGCAGAAGAACTCTCGCCCGCAACCATTGCGGCCCTGGGGCCCGATTTCGAAATTCGCCAGACCGACGGTGCGGACCGCTCCCAGCTGTTAGCCGCCATTGTCGACGTTGATGCCATCCTCGTACGCTCTGCCACTCAGGTGGATGCCGAAGCTATCGCAGCAGCGAAGAACTTGAAGATCATTGCCCGTGCCGGAGTCGGCCTGGACAACGTGGACATCAAGGCCGCTACCCAGGCCGGTGTCATGGTCGTGAATGCACCGACCTCCAACATCATTTCTGCGGCTGAGCTGACCGTGGGCCACATTGTGTCCCTGGCACGCCGCATTCCCGCCGCCAACGCATCACTGAAGAGTGGCGCGTGGAAGCGTAGTTCCTACACTGGTGTCGAGCTCTTCGAAAAGAAGGCCGGCATCATTGGTTTGGGGCGAATCGGTGCACTTGTTGCAGCACGCTTGCAGGGCTTCGGCATGGAGATTCTTGCCTACGACCCGTACATCACCCCGGCGCGCGCACAGCAGCTTGGTGTCACCCTGGTAGACCTCGATCAGCTCTTGGCCGAATCGGACTTCGTGACGATCCACATGCCCAAGACCCCGGAAACCATTGGCATGCTTGGCAAGGAAGCCTTTGCCAAGATGAAGAACACCGCTTACGTCATCAACGTCGCCCGCGGCGGATTGGTTGATCAGGATGACCTATACACGGCGCTGAAAAACGAAGAAATCGCCGGCGCCGGAATTGACGTCTTCGTCAAGGAGCCGAGCACCGATCTTCCCTTCTTCGAATTTGAAAACGTAACTGTCACCCCGCACCTGGGTGCCTCAACCGAAGAAGCACAGGAAAAGGCCGGCGTTTCGGTGGCCAAATCCGTTCGTTTGGCACTGGCCGGCGAACTTGTTCCCGATGCAGTCAACGTTGCTGGCGGCATCATCGACGAAAACGTTCGTCCGGGTATTCCATTGATCGAAAAACTGGGTCGTGTGTTCAACGCATTGACCGTTGGTTCCCTGACCAACATCGATGTTGTAGTTGCCGGCGAAATCGCAGCCCTGGATGTGAAGGCTCTCGAGCTTTCGGCTCTCAAGGGTGTCTTCATGGATGTCGTTTCTGATCAGGTGTCCTACGTCAATGCTCCAGTGCTGGCCGAGCAGCGCGGGGTTACAACGCGCCTAGTTACCACTCCGGATTCGCCTGAATACCGTAACTTGCTCACGGTCAAGGGAGCTTCCACAGAAGGCACTCAGCTGGCAGTTGCGGGCACGCTGACCGGTCCGAAGCAGATCGAAAAGCTCGTTGGCATCAATGGCTATGAGATCGAGATTCCGCTGACGGATCACATGATTGTGCTTCGTTATGCCGACCGCCCGGGTGTCATCGGCACCTTGGGTAACGTGCTGGGTGAACAGGGCGTGAACATCGGTGGGATGCAGGTAGCCCGCAAGGAAGAGCGAGGCGAAGCCTTTGCCGTCCTGGCCGTCGATTCGGCACTGCCCGCGGGTGTCCTAGACATCGTGCGCGCAGCTATTGGCGCTACCGTCGCCCGCGAAATCAACCTCGAGGACTAATACTCCTAATCTGTACTAAAGTGTGCCCCGCATGCCGCCTGATATCGTCTCGGATTTCTTTCGAGAGCAGCATCCAGGTTGGCATGTGGGGCACATTTTTGTGTGCTCTCGCCAGTGATGTTCTATGAATCTAACTAGGCTTGGTCGTTCCTTCGGGCTACCTTTCGTTAAGCTCGATAATCTATCTTTCAGCTAAGAACTTCATCGGCGCAAAACTCAAAAAACGATGCCTGGCCAGCGCGTTTCTCAAACAGCTCCTTGGCAGCGCATAGGATTGGGTGATGATGTCTCAGAGCGCAATATTCGTTGATGCAAGTTTCTTGTTAGCTATCGGGGGACATCGCGCTGCCGGAACGACACTGCGCGCTGCCTATACCGTGAACTACGAAGCTCTGGTCGAAGGGATTCTCAAGACTGCCAAGGAATCTAGCGGCCTGGAAAACTTGAGAATCTACTGGTATGACGCAGCAAAAGACGCCATATTTACCGATCAACACAAGCGCATAGGTCTGATACCCGGTGTGAAGGTGCGGCTGGGCCGAATCTCCTTTAATGGGGAGCAAAAAGGCGTTGACCTAAAGCTGGGCCTTGATTTGGTGGGCATCGCCCGCAACCGTGCAGCATCCGTTGCCTTTTTGGTATCCGGCGATGATGATCTCGCAGAGGCAGTGGAAGAGGCCCAAGACTTGGGTATGAAGGTCGTTCTGATCGGTGTGGAGAAGGCAGATCACCGATTGGGCGTTGCCTCCGTGGCCGAGCACCTAGCTCTTCGTGTGGACAGCATCATCACCTTGCCAGAAGACCTGATCAAATCCGCATTTGTGAAGGCCGTGACATGGGATCCAGAACATGCCATTCAAACCGCGACGATTGCCCATGCGCCGATGGCCGTTACAGATCCCACACCTGTTATCGAAGAGCCCGTGTCGGGCCCAAAGCCCGGCGCCCCAAGAGTGCCGACGCCGGCGCTATTAAATCAGCGTCCCAGGTTTCAGACTCCAATCCAGCCAGCGCCTCCGGCACCCGCCGACTACCAGTTGGTGTATAGATCGACCCAGCAGACATCTGGTTTTGCCGGAGCTTCAGGTAGTGAATCTGGCACCATGGATGTTGCCGCTGAAGTCGGTAGCAGTGTGGCAAAGAATTGGCACGCGAGCACGACTCAGGCCGAGTTGAAGGATCTACTGGCCGACAGGCCCCTGCTTCCTCCGGAGATTGACAGAGTGCTACTCAAGGATTGCGCTCAGCGCATCGGGGAATGGAAGACGGACTTGCAGGACGTACGCCGAGCCTTGCGTATCGCTTTCTGGGAAGAGCTCGACCAGCTCACATAAGGTACTCGGATGGGCGGATTAGAGCGAATCTACGATAGATTTCTCTAGTGACTTCTGAGCAGACTCCGTTTTTCATCACCACCGCCATCTCCTACCCGAACGGCGTGCCCCACATTGGGCATGCATACGAGGTAATTGCTACCGACGCCATGGCGCGCTTCAAGCGCCTTGACGGATACGACGTGTTTTTCATGACCGGCACGGACGAGCACGGGCAGAAGATGCTGCAGACCGCCGAACGGCAGGGGATCACGCCGCGCGAATTGGCACAGCGAAACTCGGATGCATTCCAAGCAATGAACGACGAGCTGGGCATCAGCTATGACAGATTTATCCGCACCACGGATTCTGACCACTATGCTGCAGCCCAGGCCATCTGGAAGCGGATGGAGGCCAACGGGGATATCTATCTCGACAAGTACGCCGGGTGGTACTCCGTGCGTGACGAAGCATTCCATGCAGAGGATGACACCGAAGTTCGCGAAGACGGCCAACGGTACGCGAAGGAGACCGATACCGAGGTCACCTGGACCGAAGAAGAATCATACTTCTTCCGTCTCTCCGCATACCAGGACAAGCTGCTTGAGCTCTACAAGGCACAGCCCGATTTTGGTGCCCCGCACACTCGCTTTAACGAAGTCATTCGATTTGTCGAACGTGGCCTCGAAGACCTCTCGATTTCCCGAACCACCTTTGACTGGGGAGTACCTGTTCCTGGAAACAAGGACCATGTCATGTACGTCTGGGTTGATGCGCTGACCAACTATTTGACCGGTACCGGGTTCCCAGACATCGAATCCGAATCGTTCAAGAAGTACTGGCCGGCGGACGTGCACGTTATCGGCAAAGACATTTCACGGTTCCACGCTATCTATTGGCCCGCATTCCTCATGTCGGCAAAGCTGCCATTGCCCAAGCGCGTTATGATCCACGGTTTCTTACACAACAACGGTGTGAAAATGTCCAAGTCTCTGGGCAACGTTGTAGCTCCAGCCGACTTCATCTCACAATATGGGCTGGACCAGGTCCGCTACTTTTTCCTGCGTGAAGTACCTTTTGGCGCTGATGGCAGCTACAGCCATGACTCCATTGTCGGACGCATGAACTCGGACCTCGCTAACAACCTCGGCAACCTTGCGCAGCGGTCGCTGTCTATGGTGGCAAAGAACTGTGGGGGAGTAGTTCCGACGCCCGGCGAATTCACGGATGCGGACCAGCAGATTTTGGCCGAAGCCGGAAAGCTCTTGGAAACTTGCCGCGACTCTTTCTCACGACAAGAATTCAGCAAGGCGCTAGAAGCCATCTGGACCGTTCTGGGCGACACCAACGCCTACTTTGCCGACCAAGCACCTTGGGTTCTTCGTAAGACGGATCTGGCTCGCATGGAGACCGTGCTTTATGTAACTTTGGAAGTAGTTCGACGCGTTTCAATGCTGGTGCAGCCAATCATGCCCACGACTGCAGCCAAATTGCTCGAAATTCTAGGACAATCGGATGGCCATGCCCGAGACTTCGCTTCGTTTGAAACGATGCTCTTAGAGGGGACCGTTTTGCCAACTCCAACACCCTTGTTCCCGAAATACGAATAAAGTGTACAAATAATTTCGCTCCGGCAAGGATGGATAAATTCGTGAAAACCTTCTACAACCGGTTGATGCGTTCAAAAAAAATCACTCAAATTATAACGCTGATAATTCTCATTATAACTTTGACGGCAAGTGTATTTCTATTTATTGATGACAAGATTTCACTGATTTTCACACTTCTAATCTTTTTCCTGTCCACCCTTACGGCACTCTACTTCTTGGCGATAGAGCACGCCTCACGATCAGCGCATCGATTTTCACAACTTTCAAGCATTCGGATCGAAAGAAAATTGGAAAAACTGCCAACAGAGATTGTTTCAAGGATCACACTGACTCACGCTCGTGAGCAAGAACTATTCTTGACGGCGATGATGGATAGATTGATCCCTAAAATTGCTGAAGAGCTTAGGAAATCTCAGAACGTGACGAGCCTTTCCATTCAAACTACGACGGAATCCTTATCACATTCAATCAGGGAATTAGTCTGCGAATTTGGTCAGGAGCAACAGGATCGACTTCGCGCATCGATTGATCAAGTGTTTACAAGTCAACTTGACAATGTAACATCGGACATTTCTAAACACGCCGAAAATGCAGAAGTGTCCCGCCATGAACTGGAACAGCGCTTGACTAAGCAAGCAGAGAAGAGTCGGATATCGCTAATCAATCAGATGTCTGAAGAATCGCTTAAACAGGAGTCCATAAGAAAAGATGACCTCTTTAGGAACTTGATTGCGATACAATTACTAAATAATGGCGTCACTGAACTGGAAAATGCGCTCAATGTGCATTTTGCAAAAATGTAAGAACGGCTGGAGATAATCTTGGGGCTCAACCTTAGCGTCGTAATCCCGGTGTTCAAAGCAAGAGAATGGGTAGCAGACTGCCTAAACTCTCTCGATCGACAAACATACTCAAAAGAATTATTTGAAGCAATTCTTATCTTCAATGGACCAGATGATGGAACATTAGAATATGTTGAAGAATTCAAAGTTCTTCATCCTTCGCTTGATATAGTTACGCTCTCCAGTGACGTTGCAAGTGCAACGATCGCTCGTAACGAGGGTGCAAAGGTTGCCAGAGGCGAACATCTAACCTGGCTCGATATCGACGACTGGATTTCACCCGAATATCTGGAGCTTCTAGCCTTGTCCATTGGTGACGCAGTTGTCCCAATGGCTCAGATTGTGAATGTTCATCTAGATGGTCGCAAAGAAATACTCAACGCGATTAACAATGAGTTGTTTGGCAAAGAGTCTTCTAGGCTTCGACCGTCTGAGTTTGTTCGGGCCATGACCTTCATGACCGCTAAACTCCTGCCGACAGAGTGGGTAAGGAAACATCCGCTCGGTCAAGAACTTCGGAGTGGCGAGGACGTAGCCTTCTACGGCGAACTTATGGCGGAAAAGACATTCCTGCTGGATTTGATGCCAGCAGCATCCGGGGCCGTATATTACCGACGTATCACTTCCAATTCGGTTTCACGAGGTAACAGCTCCCGTGATTTTCTAGTTACACAGCGAGCCGAAGTGATCCGGTCATTAGGGAATTCCTGTCAGTTAGCAAGCGTCGAAATCCGAAAGTCACTTGAACAGATGATGCGTTCACAAGCATCATTTATAATGCGTTATATTCGTGAAAACGCCGAGGACTACACAAGCGTTATCGACCAGCTAATTGCGATGAAGATTCCAAGCTTTCCGTGGGCGAGTCTACAAGAGAATCCAAAAAAGCTGGTCATTGCCTACAACTTTGCTCCGTTTAGCGATACAGGAGCAGCTGTTGCGTCAAAACGAATCCGGTCAGGTGCCGAATCAGTTGATGTTATCTCGAATGACATGTCCAATGTACGGAGTACTAACGAAGAAAATTCCTTATTGAGTTCGCCGTACGTCCGATGGCACCACGAAGTGAAATCCAACGCCTATTTTGCCTCAGAATCTGGCATAGAATCGTTCATCGGCAGTGGTTTAGAAGTTGTAAAAAAATGGAAAGGTCGAGGTCGAACTTACGAATCACTTTACAGTCGGTCCATGTGGCCAGCATCGCATTTTTTGGCGGCGGCCATCAAAATCGACGACCCCAAAATAGCTTGGACAGCAGAGTTTTCGGATCCTGCTCGTGTAACAACGACGGGATCTTTTCGATCCTCGCCTATTAGTAGGCAGAGTTTCAAAGACTATTTCTTGCACAGGGGTCCGACTATTTACACATCAATCCTTGAGGAAAACCCAGAAGTATTTAATTGGTCGGAATTGTTGCCGTACATGTTTGCTGATAGATTGATATTCACCAATCAGAATCAATTAACTACGATGCTAGGTTACGCACCATCTAAATTGATCGACACAATCTTGGCGAAATCCGTTATTGCTCCGCAGCCTACTCTGCCGAGAAGCTATTACGAATTGGAATCAAGTGTTTATTCTTTCCCTGAAAACAGAGTTAATATTGCCTATTTTGGTGAATTTTACAACACGCGGGGACTCGGCGAAGTCATTGAAGCACTTGAATTGCTGTCTGATGAAGAATTGCAAAATATCTCATTATCGATATTTAGTTCTGATTTGAGCCCGATAAGATCGACACTCCCGGACAGACTGCAACGTAACATATTATTGAATCCTAAAGTGAACTACTTTAAGTTCCTTAATCTTCTCGACCAATTTGACTGTCTTATTGTAAATGACGCGTTCACCGCTGATCATCACAATCTAAATCCATATTTGCCATCTAAACTCAGCGACTATCTCGGTTCGACTAGCAAGATCTGGGGAATAACTGAAAAGGGCAGCATCATGTCGACTGAAAGATTGGACTATCAGTCTGAGATTGGTAGTGCGATCGATGCCAAGAGGTGTCTAGGCGAGATAATCCGTGACAATATTGGTGGAGATCTCAGCAGTGAAGGAGTCACTATTGACTCCGGCAACTGAAACGCTACGAACGATGTACGATTTTTTTGTTGGCGCACTTCACGAAGACGAGCTGAACACTCTAACGTTGCATGATCATGAACTAGATGGAACCGCTAGCGATTGTTCGACCATTCAAATTGCTGCTTTCTTTGCCTATATGAACAACATCGATCTTGCTCCAGACGGCGCATTACAGGCACATCGTCTTCTACTGAGCGTTGTTCAGCGTACAAAGTGTGATGATTGGTTCCGGATCCCCTACAACGCCCCGCTAGGGGGTCACGGTGCGGTGGATCTAGCTGAATTTGGTGCGGCCGCGACTTCCGCTGGCTATCTTGCAGAGCACTGCAGCGAGGATCTGGGAAGGCTCCTTCTCAATTCAATGGCAGAAGCTGTTGAAAAATTTGAGAATTCGGAACGCGCCGGGGCATACTCCAAGAATTCCGCAGCCACACTATTCGACGTTCTAAATGGAGATTTATATGCGGCGTTGGTAAACGTGGTTGCTTATCGGACCTGTGGGAGAACTTCCTATCTGCATAAAGCGTCAGCGACAATTAGGCACCTAATTGGTAGGTTTGACCGCGAAACCGCTCAATGGCCGTACAGTGAGGATTGGAGCGGTGGGACTCTCGTTGGCATGAGCGTCGCGTATCAGGCAACCATTACTGGTTGGGGACGAATTTTGATACAAGATTTGCCTCCCGTACTCGGCAAAGAGTGGAGCGGTGTCCTGGCGGCGGCTGAATTCGAGCTGATTCGTCAGGTGAAATTAGGCCGTGACGTCCATAACGAAGCGCCAAGTTGGGTTAGCCCATGGGAAAAAGTGTGGGAAATATGGCAAGCTTTCTCGTTGTGCGAGGAGAACGATTTTACTGAATCGTGGACGAGGAAAGGTATTTTTGATCTTGAATGCGGGATAGATGAATTGGGAACTGATTATTTTATTGACTCTCGACCAACAAGACCCGGGCGGACTGTACTCGGATCCAGGATCCGAACAGGGGCCAATGTGGTGTCTGTGCTGATGAGCATTGAGGAAGCTCAGCGTTCATGGCAATCCACGACTTAAGTCGCCTGATCGTGCTTGAACTGCTGCTCGAGTAGTCTACATTCCTGCTGATCGAGCACTTTAGCTGCTCGCATGCATGTGGCGCTGGTGTAATCCCGTGTTCTCACTAATTAGCTCATTTTTGCGCTAATAAATAGTCGACTATTCAAATTGATGTAGATTATTCGTAAATATATTTTTCTATTCCGCGGTCTGTAAAGTTAAAATAATGCTTCTGCTAACTGATTTTCGTGGATCTAATTATTTATTGAACTTATTTTACTCTGCCGCATATATACTTAAAATTAATTCGATAGATTTCTTCGATCTTTTTTGTGTTTCGAAAGATTCTTGGAACAAAGCAATTGGGTCTAGGCTAAATTTTCTTGATTGGATAATGTTAAAATGCGCGAAATTGAGTTTAGGAATCTCGAGATTAAGCCGGATCGGATCGATATACAGGCCGTCAGCCCTGATGGCACGCACGATCTATATTTCGAATTCAGTCAACCTGTATCGATCTCAAACACGGCTGTGGGCGTTGCGATGTCCACGTTATGCGGTCGTTCTTTTGGCCGAGTTCTTTACGACTTCCCAATCGACCATGTCGTTCTACCCGCAATCAGGGAACTTACCCATGCGGAGGTTGTTGTTGGTGCGGAGCTACCTCGGGTTGCCGGTCCACGTCGCGGAACACTTTTAAGTTTTAGTGGTGGATTTGATTCGCTTGCTGCAAAGTTGCTTATGCCTAACGATACCAATTTGGTTTCTATGGACTTTGGCGGGCGATTTGCTCGAGAGCGTGAATTCTTCGATAACTTCGATGTCCTCCGAGTCTCGACGAACTTGGTCAACACTCCGCTTAAGGCTAATTCCTGGTCTTTTATGGGCATAGGAGCAATCCTGGCATCAGATCATTTTAGGGCCAAATATCATACGTTTGGTGGGATTCTGGAAGCCGGAACAGACAATATGCGTCTGAATCCGGCAGCAGCCAACGGGAAGACTTTTCCGCCGTTTAGAGCTTCCGGATACATAAATGCACCATATGTTATTGGACTCACGGAGGTGGGGACGTTGCGTGTGATGTTAAAGAACGATCCTGATCTCGTCGCGGAGTCACTTCCCTCCGTTGCTAGTCCTGGAGAAGAAAAGTTGTATCGAAAGGCCGTGCTCGCTGATGTTGTTTCCAGGTCACTTGGAATTACGTTCAATCGTTCCGATGTTCCAGCGCCGCGAATTCCGCATTTTCGGTTTGGCGAGAATTTTGCATTGGATCTGTTAACTCTTTATGTGATATCCCAGACTGGAGATTCCACGGCTCTGGGGATATCCAGAGACATACCCGCTCGAGTTGTCCAATTCGCTAAAAATAGGCGGTTAGCCTTTATGGAGCGAGTTAACCCGACTCTTCTTGAGAATTTTCCTACGGAACTGGCACCGGAACTTCATAGACGACTCGCAGAATATGGAATTTGCTGGTACACCGAACATGATTGGAGTGAGTTTTCTCAAGTCAGAGACCTGCTTAGTGAATATCATGCGAGCCTCAGATCATAACTAACAGTTCGAATTATTATGGTGTTGAAGGGCGTATTACGGCTGCTCGGGAATTTCTTTGCAGGATACTTAGGTGCTGATCCACCGCTTGAATGTGAGTCACATGACATCCAATAACATGCTATATTTTCGCGAAACTTGCAGGCTGAGATAAGGCTCACGTGGGTACATCTCGATTCGGTTCGCTCTGCACTAGCCGCGCATAGGTGGTTTTGAAACCAACGTCATTCTTACTGATTTCTTTCTTGGTCGCTTGCTGGATGCTCGAGGAGAAACGAATATAGATGCTGAATGTAGCGATTCGCTTTTGGTTGGTTTCAAGGCGGGAGAAATGTCTATGGCAAATATGCCTAGGTGGTACGGGTGTCCCGTGTAAGTGATGTGGATTGGAGTACACGAAATTAGGAGATCAAGCCCGGCGCGGAATGGGCGGATCGCTTAGGTACCAAATCGCGTCGGAGGATTGGGCTGTTCTGGAAACCAGGTAGTGCGTTTGAGTATTCGACGCTTGGGGACCAGTACCTTCCCGGGTGGGAGCGGCCCGCCTCCAACAGGTCTACCTAATCCTGAACGGCGCCGATCTTCTCGGGCATGTGGTATCTTTCGGCCTCGATCCAAATGACGTTGTGGATGATCCTGTCCATAACCGTGTCGGGATGGACGCCGGACCTGAGCCACTGGTTCCAATCCTTCTGCAGGTTCTGCGCGCAGAAGACCGTTGACGCCGAGCCATAGCGAAGTTGCCAAATAGCCCCTCTTGGTAGCGCCGTTCTGGCGACCCGGTGTGTAACCTCGCAACATCGTTGACACTGAATCTCACCACTTCGTAGACAACCGATCTCGTGAGTTCGTACACAAGTACCACCAGCCATCCACTATCCGTCAGATGGCTGGTGGGCTGCTCAGGTGTTTGAACTCATTCTTCGGTGAAGACTTCCGGCATCTGTGTTTCCCGAAGCCCATATTCCTTGCGGTATCGCTCAACCTTGAGTTCCCAGTGCACCGTCGGATTCTGTATCTGTATTCCCCGAATCGAGTACGAAGCAATGTCCTTTCCACTCCAATACATCGCTGTCATCGGCAGCGGGAAAGACATGACAACTTCTCCGGTGTCAGGATTCGAAAGTAAGAATTCACCATCGGTCACCGTACGGCAATATTGCCGGCCCGCCAGCGAGGCGGGGACAGAAATGTGCTCTCCCTTGTAGAAGACTTTCCGTTGCTCTTTCATGACCTCAACCAAGATCTGATTAGCTGCCAAGTGAGTATTCGACGCTTTGGGGACCACCCATTATTGCCATTGGGT
>NZ_JAAWVT010000020.1 GCF_012271785.1 Paeniglutamicibacter terrestris
TGAATATTTGACTGTTTGGGGGCCAGCAATATTGCGCGTGGGGGCCACCCCGAAAAAACGGGAATATTGTCCCTGGGGGCCACCCGTAGCGTTCTTGGGAGCCACGAAATAGGCTCCTTCCACCATGTGAGAGGCACATGGTGGAAGGAACAGTTTCAATGGTACGTAGGATCAAGGCGAAGCTTATTCTCAAGCTCCGCGCAGATGGGCTCTCCGGTCGAGCAATCTCCACCTCGCTCGGGGCTTCGAGACGAAGCATCACTACAGTTCTCGAAGCGGCTGAGCAACGAAACATCAGCTGGGATGAAGTTCGGGAGAAGTCCGAGAACGAGGTGTACGCGCTGCTGTTCCCGGGCCGCGGTGACCACCAGAGCGTTTTCGCCCAGCCAGACTGGCGTGTCATCCACCATGAACTGGCCAAGGTCGGCGTTACGTTGAAGCTGTTGCATGGCGAATACCTTGACGCTCAGGCCGGGTCCGGGCAGGCAGTCATGGGCTATGACCGTTTCTGCAAGGTGTATCAGCGTTTTGTCTTAGAATCGCACGCAACCTCCCGGGTTCAGCACAAGGCCGGAATGAGCATCGAAGTGGACTGGTCCGGTCCCACCATGGAACTGGTGGATCCGATCACCGGCCAGAGGAACAAGGTCTACTTGTTCGTAGCCTGTCTGCCGTTCAGCCGCTACGCTTTCGTGGAAGCGACCTTGGATATGAAGCAAGAGAGCTGGCTACGTGCCCACGTAGCAATGTTCGAGGCATTCGGCGGTTCTGTGCCACGCATCGTGCCGGACAATTTGAAGACCGGCGTGATCAAACACCCCGCCGAGGGCGAGATCGTGCTCAACGATTCCTACCGCCATCTGGCCGCCCACTACGCGGCGGCGGTATTGCCGGGACGCGTCAGGGCTCCAAAAGACAAGGCTAGCGTTGAAAACACCGTGAGCCACGTGGCCACGTGGGTGATCGCCGGCCTGCGGAAAACCACCTTCGGATCGCTGGGACAGTTGAGGGCAGCAATCCGAGAACGTGTCGAGGCCTATAACCAGGAACCCTTCCAAAAACGTACCGGGTCCCGAAAGTCAGTGTTCTGGGCCGAAGAGCAGCCCCTGATGAACCCACTACCGGCGGTCAGCTATGAGATCAGCACCTGGGTTTACGGGCGGAAAGTCGCTAGAAACAGCTATGTCTCGTGGCAGAAGAACTACTACTCGGTCCCGATTATCAACATCGGTGCCACCGTGGATCTGCGGCTGACCGAGTCGGTATTGGAGGTCTATCGGAACCACGAACGGATCACCAGTCACCGACTGATGGCGGCGGAAGCGCTGAACCAGTATCAGACCAACGATTCCGATATTCCACCGGAGCGCCAGTGGCAGCATTGGGACACTCAACGGGTCACGGACTGGGCTTCGCGCACCGGGCCGTGCACGCTGAATGTGGTTGAGTGAATCTTCGAATCTGTGCAGGTCAAGGAGCAGGGCTTCAATGCCGCGTTGGCGGTGCTGCGCCTGAGCCGGCGCTACGGCCCAGCCCGGCTGGAGACGGTCTGCAGGATTGCGTTGCAAAGCCAGATTCGTTCACCGCGCTACGCCCATCTGCGTCCCTTGCTGGAAACCGGCCAAGACAAGATCCTCAGCACGCAGCCCGAGCTATTCAACAACGAAGGCGGCTACGTGCGCGGCAGCGACTACTACGCTGGAGGCTCCCGATGAGCTCACTGGATATCGAGACCAAGCGGAAGCTTCGGGAAATGAACGCCAACGATATGCTCCACGCTTTTGAAGCCCAAGACGAATCCATGAGCATGCCGCTGAGCTTCGAAGAACGGATACGACTCATCGTCGACGAAGCGCATTCGGCGTTCACCACCTCAAAGGTCGGCGGACTGATCAGTCGCGCTAAGTTGCGTTACCCCAACGCCGATCTGCGGCAGGTGGACTTGGTTGAGGAACGCGGGCTGAACCGCAATATGCTCGCCAGTATTGGGAGTTGCGCGTTCATTGACCAGAACCAGAACGTGGTCTTCCAAGGATTTACCGGTTCCGGAAAGTCTTATCTTGGGTGCGCGTTGGCGAAGCAGGCCTGCCGCAACAGCATTCGCACCCAATACGTGCGCATGCCAGATCTCGAGGAGGAATGGGTCCAAGCCCAAGACAAACCATTGGGTTCGGCGAAGTTCCTGAAAAAGTATGGTTCGTTCACGATGCTGGTCATCGATGAGTGGTTATTGGACCGTCCCAGCGGTGACTTCCTACGCATGCTTCTGGAACTCATGGAACGTCGCTATGGCTCAGCGTCAACGGTATTCTGCACGCAGTATCAGCAGAAAGATTGGCACCAGCGGCTCGGGTCCGGCGTCCACGCCGACGCGATTATGGACCGGATCATCCACAACACCATTTGGATCGAGACCGGAAGCTACAACATGCGTGAGAAGATCGGCGCCGCTCAAGAATAGATAGACCCGTTGGAGGCCGGTGGCTCCCACCCCAGGAGGTACTGGCCCCCAACGGCAATATCACTGGT
>NZ_JAAWVT010000021.1 GCF_012271785.1 Paeniglutamicibacter terrestris
CCACAAACCCCGAAAACACAACGAAACCACACCAAAAAGCCACTACTCAGCCCACACACCCACCAAAAACATGCACGTGATCCCCACCACGAGCAAAAGCGGCAATGGCCATCAGCTCAACCGAGGAAGTGAAGCTATGCAGGAATCAATTGCAGCATCGAACACCACCAGGTGAACCAGTCAACCCTTAGTCCGCGCCCGGTAAGCCGCGGTGCGCGCCGACCATACTGGTTCATCGGAATCGGGCCGTTCTGGAGAGGTCGAGCCAAGTCTCGATGTGGATTCGAAACAGGCGCCTCCCCCGTAGCGTTGACAGTGAAGACTCTTTCAGCTGCCATCTCGCGTATCAAGTCGATCTTTCACGACGACAAGCGGCCGGCCGTCTGAAAGGCTAGGCCCAAGTGTCGCCTCACGTCTCGAGCAGCCGGAGTGGTTTGCCCTGAATCGAAAGCCCTTAGAAGAAGGTTCAACAAGGAGGACAGGAGAAGTTCGTTCTAGGTTCCCGCGGAAGTTTCGGGTCTCCGTAGGGGTAACCGTCCTTTGGCAAGATTCTCCTTTTGGACTGATTGTTCCCCCCCAAGGGTGGCAGCGGGATCGTTCCAACGCTCTAGCGTTGTTCACTCGGATTCGTGTGGGACTTGTTCCTGTTCCAGCGGGGCACTCGGAACGTGTACCTCCAGTTCCCGGGGAACAGCGGCCTTTCTTTTGACTTCCGAAAAGTAGTCAAGTTGCTCTTCGACCGTAGCTTCAATCTTGAAGCTGCTCGGTTCACTCATTCTTGAGCCGCCTTTCGAAGTTCTCCCGGTTTTTAGATGCATCTCTAGCGATCGGGGGTGTAATGCCATGTAGGGCATTACACCCCCGATGTTGAAGGCTAGTTTTGTGCCGTCTGGTATGCCTGTTCGATGACCGATCCCCAGTAAGGTCCGAACATCGTATTACGAATACCACCGTAGCCGAAGCTGTTCACCGAGTTCTGGAATCCATCCGAGCCGCCCAGGAACCAAGGACCTCCAGAAGAACCACCCGTCATATCGCACGGAATTCCTTGGGACTGAGATTGTCCGTACGGATCGTCGCTCGCAACTCCGCCGCATGTTTGCAGTGTCTCACCATTAAATGGCCGGGCAGCCGGATAGCCGAAAGCTGAATAAGTTAGTCCTCTGGCCTGATTGAAAGCGACGCCGGAGGCTCCGACCTGATCGGCGAGACTCTGTCCGCTATCGTCAGAAACAACTGCGAATCCTGTGTCGTAAGTGATGTCGCCTCCTTGACTCCATTGGGTCGGTGCAACAAGTTCGGTTGCAGCGAATGTGCCATATGGCGCATTCCCGTTTTCATAGGCGGGGACAAACACCCAACGTGTTGCGAAGGCACCGGGCCCCTCGTTTACGCAGTGACCCGCGGTGGAGACCGTCGATTCGTTGACAGCAGTTACTGCGTTGCCGGAGCATACGTAGTCCGCTCCACCCAAGGTGAAGAACACCTTACCAATGTGGGAAACCGGAGTCACCGCCGTATTCTTGGTCGGCTTGCCGGCCTTCAGCGTCGGGCTCTTGGCATTCGCGCTCTGGCCAGCAATCTTGGTTGCTTTGCCAGAATCTAACGGCACGTTCGATCCCGACTTTCCACGAACGAGACTGTCCGCAGTTTTGGCATTCTTCATTCGCTGCGGAGTCCAGTATTTAGTGGCGCTTTCCGCCTGGGACGGGGAAATCTGCTTCGAGTCGACCAGATCGGGTGCTGACGGTGGTGCTGCGTTTGCGATGGTTCCGGTTCCGCCAACAAATGCTCCAGCGAGCAGCATCGTGGCTAGAGCTAAGCTCTTGGCCTTGCGTTTGTGGGGATGTCGACTTGCGCGTGTTTTTTGCACGTTTTCTCCCTGTCCGGCGGTACGGTGACCACCTTCAAACTGTGTGCCGAAGCACTTGTGGAAAATAGTCAAACACACACTTCAAACATTGACTAGAGGTAATCAGGACGCAATATTCGGCCTGACATGCGTGTTCAAATACGTTCGCTGCAATGTTTCGTGTCTCCTGAATTGGCATTACAACGGATCCGTAACCGCGGCAATGGGACACTAATCATTTTCTATTGCATGCGAACTCCAGCAAATCTCGGTGAAGAATTTGCGCTTATGCAGCATAGATAATCGGCCCGCAAACAAACGTTTCAAACCGACGCGATCGTGTTCATTGAAATTCCCCAGTTGCAGTACGCAGAATTCCCATGAGGACCGAATGTCATCGCATCCCAATCATCATCAGAGGCAGGGAATCCCCGTCGGAGCGTGAGGGCCACGGCATCAATCAAGGCCACCTCAACGAGAACTTCGCTCTTCCAGTGTGCTGGCTGGTTGGGGTCGGTCTGGCCAGGGCCTTGAGCTCTACGGGAATCTGCTTAACGCAAAAAGGGGTCGGGTGCTGTCGGCGTGAGCCGACAGCACCCGACCCCACCAAG
>NZ_JAAWVT010000022.1 GCF_012271785.1 Paeniglutamicibacter terrestris
AAAGCCCCTGAACACATAGTGTTCAGGGGCTTTGATGTTTAATCACTGCGACCGGGTCTGCCGAGTCCAGGGGCGGGTGTGGCACGCCGGCCGACGTTCATCCGGTCCCTACGCTGGTCCCATAGCCAGGCTTATAGCTACCCTGGTCATCTTCCTGTAGATCTAATCGTTTATGCCAACCATCGGATCTTCTGCTGGCATCATGTTTATGCCGGACACATCCAGCGCCTTGACTTGCACCAGCGGACCGGCGGGCCGGAGACGTCCTGAAAGGCGCGTTTCTCGCAGTTCCCGTGCCCACTACTTCGAACTAATAGAAGCTACTATTGCGCGACGGCTCCCGGATCCTTTCGGATTTCCGTCCGGGCACCGTGGGTTTGATATCTGAGCAAACGCATCCCTGTTCTACTTGACGGCAACTGAGCCGAATCGCTTGATCCCGGATGCGTGCAGGGCCGCGGCAAGAACACCAAGGTATACCTCAAACGCCCATGGGAAGTTTGACGTAGTCGCTTATAACCAATTTCTCTGAATATTTATTCTTGCTGCATATAGTTCGTTTCTCCATGTGGCATCATAAACGCGTGGTCGTTTACAACATTCTGATTGATCACTAGCGACTGGAACCAGCCAGTAGGGGCATACCTTGCCATTGGCAAACTACTGAGTCTTGACAAATATTGGAGGAGCACCAATGAGTGACGACAACGCGAAAACGCCGACTGACGCGGCTCGTGCCATCACCGGCACCTTGGAAACCATTGACGGTCGCGTAGCGCTTCGCTTCGAACTGGGGCTTTCGCATTCGGTTGACCGAGTTTGGCGAGCCGTCAGCGTACCGGAAGAGCTAGCGAGTTGGTTCCCTGCCGCAGTGGACTGGACCCCCGCAAAGGGGGAGAGCTTCGAAGCCGGCGGAGCAACCCTTGAAATCACTGAAGTTGAACCGCAGCGGCTCTTGGCATGGACTTTCGCCGGGGAACTGCAAAGTTTCGAGATCCAGGCTGTGCAGGAGGGCTGCCGACTGACGTTCACTCATGTCTTCGATGACCGCACGCTCGCCGCGCAAACTGCCGCGGGTTGGGACGCCTACTTGTTGCGGCTCGATCCGTATCTTTGTGGACGACCTGTCACAGAGGAAATGGCACATGAGCATTGGGCTGCCGTCCATGAGCATTACGCGCAAAAATTCGGTGTGGATCCGGAACTTGGGCGAAAGTTCGCGGCTTCGTTACGCGCTAGCCAAGACTGACTCGATTGCTCGAATAGCTTTTGATTCGGTAACCAAGCTTGAGTTCTAAGTTGTGGGTGCTGCGAGCCTCAGCCCTAGGTTTGCGGCATTGTCTTATGACGACGGCGACTACTGAATCGCCTCGCTGCTTCGGCGGGGGCCGTTCCCACTACCGGGTACTAAACCAACATGTCAGAGAACTAGCGCGAAGGACTGCTGGAAGATGAGTACCAGTTAGGTCTCTGAAAATTCCGTGGGGTCGGATCCACGGTGTTCTGTCGCCAGTTTCCCGCAAATTTGTGTCCGCTACGCTCGTGCACCTTCGAAGCTTGGCCAGATGGTCCCGTGCCGGCCTCGCTTTTCGTCTGGACATCTAGCAAGCCTGTACACCGGTTGCTAGATTCCGTTGTTGCATTCGATTCAGGTGTGCATCACGATCTTTTGCCGCGTGCTCGAGTGGCTTCAGGGCCCGAATATGTGTTGTACGGGAACGAAACTTCGGCCGCAGAGATGCTCCTCAGCGATCTTTGGCTATTGGCGCGCAATGGGCGATTAAAGGTGTTGCCGGGGTCACGGTATTGTTTTTTGACGGTTTCGTCGAGTTAGGGCGTGTGAGGACTGGTTTTGGGCTGGTTTGGCGGGGTTTCTGGTGGGGGAGAGGGCTATTTCCC
>NZ_JAAWVT010000023.1 GCF_012271785.1 Paeniglutamicibacter terrestris
TGTTGGAAGTGTCTGTTGTTTGAGAACTCAATAGTGTGCCAAGTTTGTTGATACCAATTTATTTATTTTATTGGTGAATGGCTTCAAGGTTTGCACCCCCCGGTGTGGATGCTTGAGGCAATTTGCCAGGATGTTTTTACTTGGTGCAACCCGGTCGACTTTTTCCAGTTGGCGTGTTGGTTGTGTCTGTATATTTTTTTACGGAGAGTTTGATCCTGGCTCAGGATGAACGCTGGCGGCGTGCTTAACACATGCAAGTCGAACGATGACTTTTGTGCTTGCACAGAATGATTAGTGGCGAACGGGTGAGTAACACGTGAGTAACCTGCCCCTGACTCTGGGATAAGCCTGGGAAACTGGGTCTAATACTGGATATGCACCGTAGACCGCATGGTTTTTGGTGGAAAGAATTTTGGTCAGGGATGGACTCGCGGCCTATCAGCTTGTTGGTGAGGTAATGGCTCACCAAGGCGACGACGGGTAGCCGGCCTGAGAGGGTGACCGGCCACACTGGGACTGAGACACGGCCCAGACTCCTACGGGAGGCAGCAGTGGGGAATATTGCACAATGGGCGAAAGCCTGATGCAGCGACGCCGCGTGAGGGATGACGGCCTTCGGGTTGTAAACCTCTTTCAGTAGGGAAGAAGCGAAAGTGACGGTACCTGCAGAAGAAGCGCCGGCTAACTACGTGCCAGCAGCCGCGGTAATACGTAGGGCGCAAGCGTTATCCGGAATTATTGGGCGTAAAGAGCTCGTAGGCGGTTTGTCGCGTCTGCCGTGAAAGTCCGAGGCTCAACTTCGGATCTGCGGTGGGTACGGGCAGACTAGAGTGATGTAGGGGAGACTGGAATTCCTGGTGTAGCGGTGAAATGCGCAGATATCAGGAGGAACACCGATGGCGAAGGCAGGTCTCTGGGCATCTACTGACGCTGAGGAGCGAAAGCATGGGGAGCGAACAGGATTAGATACCCTGGTAGTCCATGCCGTAAACGTTGGGCACTAGGTGTGGGGGACATTCCACGTTTTCCGCGCCGTAGCTAACGCATTAAGTGCCCCGCCTGGGGAGTACGGCCGCAAGGCTAAAACTCAAAGGAATTGACGGGGGCCCGCACAAGCGGCGGAGCATGCGGATTAATTCGATGCAACGCGAAGAACCTTACCAAGGCTTGACATGTGCTAGATCGCCATAGAAATATGGTTTCCCCTTTGGGGCTGGTTCACAGGTGGTGCATGGTTGTCGTCAGCTCGTGTCGTGAGATGTTGGGTTAAGTCCCGCAACGAGCGCAACCCTCGTTCTATGTTGCCAGCACGTTATGGTGGGGACTCATAGGAGACTGCCGGGGTCAACTCGGAGGAAGGTGGGGACGACGTCAAATCATCATGCCCCTTATGTCTTGGGCTTCACGCATGCTACAATGGCCGGTACAATGGGTTGCGATACTGTGAGGTGGAGCTAATCCCAAAAAGCCGGTCTCAGTTCGGATTGGGGTCTGCAACTCGACCCCATGAAGTCGGAGTCGCTAGTAATCGCAGATCAGCAACGCTGCGGTGAATACGTTCCCGGGCCTTGTACACACCGCCCGTCAAGTCACGAAAGTTGGTAACACCCGAAGCCGGTGGCCTAACCCCTTGTGGGAGGGAGCCGTCGAAGGTGGGACTGGCGATTGGGACTAAGTCGTAACAAGGTAGCCGTACCGGAAGGTGCGGCTGGATCACCTCCTTTCTAAGGAGCAACTAACACCGTCGCAGGGATTCCAAAGTGTTTCTCATGTGGGTGTTCAGTGCTGCTCGTATCCATCACTTGTGTTGATGGGCGAGTGCTCAAGGGTGGAATATCAACAAATTATGGCTGTTTATG
>NZ_JAAWVT010000024.1 GCF_012271785.1 Paeniglutamicibacter terrestris
GAAGCCCCCAAACACCATGTGTTTGGGGGCTTCGATGTTTAACACCCACCTGCCATTTGGTGGGGTCGGGTGCTGTCGGCTCACGCCGACAGCACCCGACCCCTTTTTCGTTAACCGGCCGAACTGAACACGAAGTGTAAGTTGACGTTTTGATTACATACATAAACGCTGAAACTGTAAGTATAGTGAGAGGCATGCTTACACCTTCTCTCAGCGTGCCGGCCGTTACATATGCGACGCAACACTGGATGGCCGAACAAGACGGAATGAGCTCGCGTGCACAGTTGGCTCGAGGTTCCGGTGAATATAAGTCAGCCGTCCCGACCAAAATAGCGGCGTTGGATTTCAGCGTCCTGAATAGTGCGGCCGCCGACATCGAAGATGCCGTGACCGCGTTGATCCGCTTTGATGAACATGCCCGCGGCCGGCTTGGCTTCTCATCTCCGACATTAGGTCCAATGTCCTCGATTCTGCTGCGCACGGAATCGACCTCTTCGTCACAGATTGAGAACCTGACTGTTGGCGCGAGGCAATTAGCCTTGGCTGAACTGAACCAGTCATCTTCTGCGAATGCGATCTCGGTTTCCGCAAATGTCCTGGCCATGGAAGCGGCACTCGAACTTTCGGATCGTGTGGATAGGGCTGCGATTCTGACGATGCACGAGAGATTGCTGACTGGACAACCCGGGTGGGAGCACCACGCCGGCACGTTCAGGCATCAACTTGTCTGGGTCGGTTCCTCCGGGCTGAGTCCTCGCGGTGCTTCTTTCGTTGCACCCCAGCATGACCTCATTGACGAACTCATCGCGGACCTTGTTCAATTTATGGGCCGTGACGATCTGCCCGTCCTTGTCCAGATAGCTATTGCACATGCCCAGTTCGAAACGATTCACCCGTTTGTAGATGGCAACGGACGAACTGGACGTGCACTTGTACATGCTTTGCTTCGTGGAAAGGGCATCGTCAGATCCACCACCGCGCCTGTATCCGCGGGCCTTCTGAAAAATACAGAATCTTACTTTGCGTCACTGACGGCATATCAAAACGGCGATGCTCTTCCCATCGTTGAGCAGTTCGGAAACGCTGCGCGTTTTGCCGCATCTTCTGGTACCCAACTCATAGATCGCCTGGGCGCGGAGCTAGATCATTCAAGCGAAATGTTGAAGGGGCTGCGACCCCAAGCAATGGCATGGAAACTGCTTCCCCATTTGATTTCACATCCAGTGATGAACAACGAACTCGTGGCCAGTTTGTTGACTACTTCGCAGACCAGTGCGTTACGAGCTTTGCAGCAGTTGTCTTCCGTTGGGGTGGTGAGCGAACGTTCGGGCCTGAAACGAAATCGAATTTGGCAACACGATGGAATCCTCTCGGTCCTGGACGACTACGCAGGGAGCCTGCTGCGAAAGTAGCACCTTCCAACTAGCTGAGTCCTCGGGTTCGAGAGCCGATGTTCGACTGCTGCCGGAAGAGTTCAATCAGGCCATGGTGAACGAGCAGATGCATCTAGACGTTGTTGAAGTTGGCTCGTGGAGTTGAGTGGAAGTATTTGTTTGAGCGCAGCGGGTACGTGGCAGTGTCGCGGGGGTCACGGTATTGTTTTTTGACGGTTTCGTCGAGTTAGGGCGTGTGAGGACTGGTTTTGGGCTGGTTTGGCGGGGTTTCTGGTGGGGGAGAGGGCTGATTTCTT
>NZ_JAAWVT010000025.1 GCF_012271785.1 Paeniglutamicibacter terrestris
TCCGGAAAACAGACTTCCGGGAGCCGCTCTCCTCATGCCCCGGCGGTGGCGTCGAGTCTGGTTTGGCAGGTCATGGTCGACGACATGGTCAGACTGATAAACGCGGGTTGGGTACCGCATGACAAGGAATTCGAGTGGAGCGTAACGTGGTCTAAATTCGGGCGTCGGCTTTGGGCCTACCCATAGTCTGTCCTCGTGTTGGCTCCGCATGTTGCCTCGTCCAGGTGCGCTCGTCGGGGCACGTCTTAGGGTCACCGTCCTGTCATGGGACGGCCTTCCTGCAGCGGCGCGGCCAAGGACCAGCACCAACCGGCAAGTTCGCGGGCAACGGCGGTCCGCGCCTTCACGGGCATCTTGTGCCGGTCATCGAAGGCCACGGCACGGGCGTGGAGGCGTTGGTTGCCCTGCCGAGCGCGGGCTGCGGTGGCCGGGGACACCAGCTCGAGCTGGCGTAGCTCCTGGACCCCGGGCCTGCGGTACGGGCGTTTGTGCACTGTGGCTGCCTCAACCAGCAGGTGGCGGGCGTAGGTGTTTCCGGCCTTGGTGATCGAACCTTGGGTTCGAGTCTCGCCCGAGGAATGCTCCGAGGGGACCAGCCCCAGATAGGAACCGATAGTGGCGCCAGTGAAGCGGGTCCAGTCCCCGATCTCGGTGGCCAGCCCGAAGGCACCGACGATACTGAATCCCCGTAGGCAGGCCAAGGCATTGATGACCTCGGTATACCGGCAGTTAGCCGCCACCCGGGCGACTTCCTTATCAATGCGCTTCAGCCGCACGGACATGGATTCCTCTTGCGCCAAGGATTCCTGGAAAGCGAACTCCAGTGCCGGGTCATCGAAGTGCTGCTGATGCAGCCATTTCAGGTGTTCGCGGGTCCATCGGGACTTGCCGCCGTGGAAGAGGACGCCGTGTCGCAGCAGGATCGCGTTGACCCGCTGCTTGGCATGAGAGAGATCGATCGAGGCGACGTGTCGTGTCCGCGAAAGGTCCCGCAGTGCTTCCTGTTCAGTGTCTGGGATGGTGACCTTGGTGACTTCACCCAGGGCGAGCATACTTGCTAGGATTTTGGCATCTCGGCGATCCGTCTTAACGCGGTCGCCAGGAGCTCGCAACAGTTTCGAAGGGGCGGCGATCACGCAGTCGATGCCGGCGGCCTGCAGGTGTCGGGCCAATCCGAAGCCTGTGGGCCCGGCCTCGTAGACGACCCGGACCTCGGGGCCGAAGCCCTGTACCCACTCCGAGACGGCCAGAAGGTCGTCCTCGAAACATGAACGGGTCAATTCGCCGGTGTCGATATTCAGTGCGCATCCTACGATGCTGCGGGCATGGACATCGAGCCCGATATAGGTACGCTCGAACATAGCCGGGACCTCCAACCTTCAATGTGGCTCTACCATTCCACCGCGGTTTGGCTGCAAGGCCAAGACCCGAACGCATGGCAAACCACGAAACTTTGAAGCGGAGGTC
>NZ_JAAWVT010000026.1 GCF_012271785.1 Paeniglutamicibacter terrestris
AATGAACTGGACCCCGAAAGTTGGACTCGGTAAATAAGAGTCTACGCAGCGAGTGCCTGAGCCCGATATTCCATCGGACTCAGGCACTCAAGCGTTAACGAGATGCGCTCGGCGTTGTACCAGCGGATATAGTCGCGCAGCTCGGTAGTGAACACCTCAATGTCGGTGAATTCTTGGCGGTGAAACATCTCTTCCTTCAGATGACCGAAGAAGTTTTCCATCACCGAATTATCCAAACAGTTGCCCTTGCGCGACATGGATTGAGCCATCCCGGCCTTGGTGAGAAGTCTCTGCCAACTGACATGCTGATACTGAAATCCCTGATCAGAATGCATTAACGGGGCCTCGCCCGGAGCCAAGGTGCTGATCGCCTCGATCAGTGATTGGTTGGTGAACGCCGTGTTTGGCGATTCGGACACCGAGTAGGAAACGATCGA
Organism: Paeniglutamicibacter terrestris; assembly: GCF_012271785.1. Classification (GTDB taxonomy): domain Bacteria; phylum Actinomycetota; class Actinomycetes; order Actinomycetales; family Micrococcaceae; genus Paeniglutamicibacter; species Paeniglutamicibacter terrestris. The sequence continues at coordinate 438 of NZ_JAAWVT010000026.1, forward strand.
GCGGTCAAACAGATCCAGCACTGGGGAGAGATAGACCTTGCGCTCGGCGATCTTAAACTCGGTCACGTCGGTCACCCATTTGGTGTTTGGTGCCTCAGCGTCGAACTTACGCTTCAGCAGGTTATCGGCGATCTTGCCGACTTGACCCTTGTAAGTGGAAAATCTGCGGCGGGTGCGGACCTTGCAGACCAGTTTTTCTTCACGCATCAGTTTCAGTACGGTCTTGCGGGCGATCTGCCAGCCTCGGCGCGCTAGGACCGCATGGACGCGTCGGTGGCCGTAGCGGCTCTTCACTTGGGCGAAAACCTCGTGGATCTGGGTGCGAAGCTCTGCATGCCGGTCGGGGGTCTTGAGTGCGGCCTGGCGATAGAAAAAGGTGGAACGAGCTAACCCAGCGGCCTGTAGGAGCAGGGGCAGGGAATGGGATGCCTTGAGGGCAATCACGGTGCTGACCTTCAGCGCGGTGGTTGGTTCCTCAAGGCTCGTACTTTTTTTAGGTAAGCATTCTCCGCCGCCAACCGCTGGTTTTCACGGCGTAGTTGCTCGAGTTCGGTGGGTTCAACGCGTTCTGCGCCAGAGACGGTCTTAGGTCGCCCCTTGGTCTTGGGGCGTAACCCGTCCTCGCCATGGATTCGGTAGGTATTGGCCCAAGTTCTCAGAAGGCTCGGGGAACTGAGCTGATGCCTCCGGGCAAGATCTGGCGCAGTTCCTTCGCCTTCCAGGAACTGGCGGACGAGTTCGAGCTTAAACTCGAAGGAATGAATCTGCTTGGTTGGCTTGCTTTCCAATGCTGCTCTACCCCAAATCTTGAATCGCTCCTCAAGGCACCTAACGGCCCTGGCGCTAACGTTCAATTTTGAGGATACCGCGGTATACCCGATTCCTTGTTCGAATAGGTCAACGGCAGACAACCGTTGATCGGTGGTCAGTGAACTACTTTGGAACATGAAAAACTCCCCGAAAGTATGGATCTGAATTATTCAGTCCAACTTTCGGGGAGCAGTTCA
>NZ_JAAWVT010000027.1 GCF_012271785.1 Paeniglutamicibacter terrestris
CCTGTTGCGTCAGGTCAATACCTCCGGGAACACCGCTACGTTGCGTCAGATGAAAACCTCCGCCTAGTGGTTGCTTCATGACTGGGCCTCCTTGAGGTGTTGGGTTGTGGTGCCGCCCTTGGCCTTGGCCAGAGTTTCCAGCTGCTTGGTGAGGGCGAGGATCTGGCGTGAGAGCGCCATGACGCGGATCTTCTTGTAGGCGGCGTTCATCCGGATGGCCGGCATCTTCCGCATGTCGCGGTGATTGATTGCCCGTTGGTGAGGGGTGGCTGGCTTGTCGTGGATTTTGGTGACTTTGGCCCCGTTGCGGGTCTTTTTCACTAGCTTCTGCTGGGGCAATAGGTAGTTGGTGAAGATCCGGTCTAGTTCCCAGATCTGGTTCAGTAGCTCCAGTTCGGCTGGGGTGTCGTAGCGCATGTAGCCGACTAGTTCCCTGACCCGCGACCAGTTCTTCTGCTCGACGTGGGCACCGTCGTTCTTGTTGCCGGGGCGGGAACGGGTGAAGGTGATGTGCTGTTCCTCGCAATAGCGTTTGAGTTCCTCGTTGATGAATTCGCTGCCGTTATCCGAGTCGATCCCGATGATCGGGAACGGGAAGACGCCGGTGACGTGCATGAGGGCCGCGAACACCCATTTCTGGGCTTTGTTCCTCACGGAGCGGTTCACGGTCCACCCGGTGGCAATGTCGGTGACGGTGAGGGTGAAGCAGAATTCGCCGCTGTTGTTGCCGCCTTCGTGTCCTACGAGGTCGATCTCCACGAACCCGGGGACCGCATCGTCCCACTGGGCCCAGGTACGGATCGGGATCTGGGATTTGAGCAGGGAACCGGGCTTGGTATGTGAGCGTCCGCGCAGGCGCATCTTCGCCCGTTCGCCGCCGAGCCTGCGGTCGATGGTGGAGGCACTCATGCGCATCAGGAGCGCGGCTTGGTTGTCGGTGATATCCAGTGCTTTTTCGGTGCGCAGCATCGGCACTAGATAGCTCATGGAAGCGGCTAGCAGCTTCGAGGCTGGCGCCCGCAGTACTGCCCAGCACAGGACCAGTGCTGGTTGCAGGTCCGCCGGGTAGGTGGGTTTACGTCCGACCCTGACCGGGCGCGGTTTCTCCGGCAGTAGTGCTTGGCGTAGCGCTGCTCGGGCGTAGTCGCGGTGCCATCCGGTCAGGGCCACTAACTCGTTGAGCAGGTGGCTTTTGGCCTTGCGGTTGGCGCTTTGGTAGCGCTTGGCCAGCTGCTTGGTCACTGCCTTCCGAGCCTTCATGTTCAGTCCCATGCTCACGAGGAAATAGCGCCAAACCTCGAAAAACAAGATGATCGGAAACGGAGGTTCTTTTGTGAGGCAACGTATCGATCTACGCGGAGGTTTTTTATGAGTCAACGCGA
>NZ_JAAWVT010000028.1 GCF_012271785.1 Paeniglutamicibacter terrestris
GGCTTATAGGACAGAAAGTGTGTCTGTGAGGGGCCTGCTTCCCAACGGTAGCGCGGCAGAACGGGGTTTCTTATAGCCTTGAGCCATTAACCGTGAATGGTTCTGGAAAATCGAAGCACTGTGATGTATGCGGATCTCGGCTGAAACGCAATGGAAAGACGACCGCCGGGACCCAACGCTGGAGATGCATTGACTGTGGAGCCAGCAGCGTCCGCAAACGTAGCGACCTCGCCCGCAAAGCCGAGCTGGATCAGTTCCTGCAGTGGCTCATGGGCAAGGATTCCCAAGCAGAGATCGGTCCCGGTGGCGGTCGAACCTTCCGTCGCTCCACGCAGTGGTGCTGGAACATCGAACCCGCCCTCGCGGTCACCGGAGAGATCCACGGCCAAGTCCAGATGGACGGCATCTACCTAGGCCGGGGATGGTGCTGCCTGATAGCAATCGCCAACGGGCACGTCATCGGCTGGCAGTGGTGCGACACCGAAAAGTCAGCAGCCTGGTTGGCGCTGATGGAACTGATCCCGGCCCCGCGCGCGGTGGTCATCGACGGCGGATCGGGGCTGGCCTCAGCCCTTTCTCGCGCGTGGCCCGAGACCAGAATTCAGCGCTGCCTCGTCCATGTCCAGCGCAACGTTCGCACCTACCTGACGTTGCGGCCGCGCACCGATGCCGGGCGGGCCCTGCGCCGTATCTCCCTAGCGCTCACGCGGCTGAAGACCACCGAAGAGGCCGCCGCCTGGGTCCAAGTGCTGAACCAGTGGAACACCGAACACGGGGACCTGATCAAGCAACGCTCCTACCAACAGGGGCCCGCAGGCTTCCGGCCAGCCGGGGTCCGCTCAAACCAAGCCTGGTGGTACACGCACGACCGGCTGCGCAAGGCCTACCGACTGATGGAACGTCTGGCCAAGACTGGGCACCTGTTCACATACCTGCATCCTGAACTGATCGACGTTGGTGTCGACTCGACGACCAACAAGATCGAGGGTGGGGTCAACACTCACCTGCGCGCCTTGTTGCGCAACCACCGTGGGATGCCGCCAGCCCATGCCAAACGCGCCGTCGAATGGTGGCTCTACACTCACAGCGAGAAACCTGCCGCGCCGCACACTCTCATCCGGCCCGAACATCTGAAGCCGGCACCGAAGGTAATACATGAGGAAGAACAGATCGGACCGGAA
>NZ_JAAWVT010000029.1 GCF_012271785.1 Paeniglutamicibacter terrestris
TTTGGTGGGGTCGGGTGCTGTCGGGGCTCACGCCGACAGCACCCGACCCCTTTTTTCGTTAAGCAGATTCCCGTAGAGCTCAAGGCCCTGGCCAGACCGACCCCAACCAGCCAGCACAAAGCAGTACTTGGGCAAGACTCAGGGCGAAGCATCTGTCAAGATCTCCGACGCGAGTGCAATGTGGGGGAAAATGTTTCCTTTTGAAAATGATCAAAGGATAGCCAGACGCTGACCCGCCTGGCTATCCTTTGATCATTTCCATGATCTGCCAGAAACGAGATTCGTAAATAGTGGACGGCAATTCATCGGTGGCTGTCCTTAGCCGTTGAACCAACGAGAGTCGTGGCAACAGGTCATGGCCGTTGTGATGGGCGAATAGCCGGCTCGTCGCTTCGAGAATCCGGATCTGGCAGTGAGCATTTCGTCCTGGCGGGTGGCGCTGAAGAGTGTGGCTCGCCGAATCTCGGGTATTTGGGGGGTTTCGGAGTTTGCCCATAGCCGTGGTCGATGGATCTTTCGTGATTTTTCGAGGGTTGCGTTTGATTTGAGCACTTAGCTCATATGAATTCGCCTTTGACTAAACGCTGTCCGAGCTGTTCGCTCGTGAAAGTGGAGTGTCGATTTCAGCGCCATTGTTTGGTGGAACGTCATTGCCGCTTTTGCTCGTGGTGGGGATCACGTGGATGGTTTTGGTGGGTGTGTGGGCTGAGTAGTGGCTTTTTGGTGTGGTTTCGTTGTGTTTTCGGGGTTTGTGA
>NZ_JAAWVT010000003.1 GCF_012271785.1 Paeniglutamicibacter terrestris
TGGGTAGATCCCACCAAAGCCCGAGGTTAAAGCAGTAGGCCGTGTGATTTTTACAAATCACACGGCCTGCAAATTGGAGTGGACAACGAGGTTCGAACTCGCGACCTCGACCTTGGCAAGGTCGCGCTCTACCAGCTGAGCTATGTCCACGTGAATAATCAATACCTAAGTATAGACTCTTCGTGGGCGATACTGGGTTCGAACCAGTGACCTCTTCCGTGTCAGGGAAGCGCGCTACCGCTGCGCCAATCGCCCATAAGGGGTACTACTTTATGCTTTCCAAAAGAAAACACAAGAATAAGGACCCCATTTCCATGGAATCGGGATCCATTTTCTAGAGTGGACAACGAGGTTCGAACTCGCGACCTCGACCTTGGCAAGGTCGCGCTCTACCAGCTGAGCTATGTCCACGTGAAAAGCTAATACCCATAGATACTAACCTATCGTGGGCGATACTGGGTTCGAACCAGTGACCTCTTCCGTGTCAGGGAAGCGCGCTACCGCTGCGCCAATCGCCCATACTTCTTACTACATTTACTACGAGGTGGGGACGGGATTCGAACCCGCGTAAACGGCTTTGCAGGCCGGTGCCTCGCCTCTCGGCCACCCCACCATAACCAAAAGGTAAAATACCTCTCGGATAGATCGGCAAGCCGATCCGGTGAATCTAATGCGAGTGGACAACGAGGTTCGAACTCGCGACCTCGACCTTGGCAAGGTCGCGCTCTACCAGCTGAGCTATGTCCACATATTAGAAGCGCAATCCCCGGAATGTTTTCGTTCCGTTTGTCTGCGTTCCAACGAGTAAAAACTCTATACGACGATTCCCCAAAGTTCCAAATCGGGGCGTTCTTTTATCCAAATTTGGCGTAGATCCTTGTGATCTCGCGGTTTTCGAAATGCTCACGGACAGCTAGAAGAGCCAAAACGTCGCTGGAACGTGGAAAAATCATGTTCATGACTTCACCAGCACTGGCCCATCAGACGGACTTTGGACGCATGTATGCCCGGAAAATCGGCGGACTTCCGCAGGTTCCATCCATTACCAACGTCATCGGACAGGAAAAAATGGACCTCGACGGTTGGGTAGGTCACATGGCCGCCACCGCCGTGGTGCAGGACCCGAGACTGAGCGAGGCTGTAGGAAACTCGGCAAAGCTCAAAGCCCTAGCCCGGCAATCATCAAAGGCCGCGGCTGATTACCGTGACGCGGCAGCCGCGCGGGGGGACCGCGTGCACCAGTACTGCGAACAAATTGCGCTGCGGGCCATGGGCAAGAATCATCAAGCGGCAGCTGCGCGTGAGGCATTGGTCAGCAACAACGAGGAAGGATTTGCCGGACGATTCGATGAGTGGTGGGACACCTACCAGGTTCAGCCACTCGCCGCTGAAGTCACCGTCTGGAACGAAAGTATTGGCTATGCCGGAACACTGGACCTCGTGGCCACGATTGGTGGTCGACTCTGTCTGATCGACTACAAAACCCGAGGCACCGGTCGAGACGGACGAGTGAAGCCGCTAGATCCGAAGGTCATTATGCAGCTGGCTGCCGGAGCCAAGGCCGAAGAAATGGTGGTTGACCCGGCCATTGGCACCTGGGAACCGTGGAAATACTCACAAGACCCGATGCTGTTGGGTGTGGCCATCGGTGAAACCGAGGTGCAGACCGTCATGGCGAATCCCGACGTGCTGCCCGCGTATTGGTCGAAGTTTTGGTCGCTGCGTCAGGTCTGGGGCGCCACCCTTAAGGTCGGTGAAGCAGGGGTTGCTCTGCGTGAGGTCGGCCCTCCACCGCCACTAGTGCCCTGAGCCGGTCGGTAGACTGGTAGTCAGGGGGCGCTGGTACACCGCTTTGGCGTACTTGACACCACACCTCCTCCATCCACAGCACATTGCCGGTACAGCAGCCGGCCGAAGGGAGAGCCGATCTCATGGCCGTCTTAGGTATTCGCATTGTTGGCGACCCAATCCTCCGAACCCGCGCAGACGAGGTCACTGATTTCGGTCCCGAACTGCGTAAGCTCGTCGCAGACATGGACGAAACAATGGAGAACGTAGAAGGTGCCGGTCTAGCAGCACCACAGGTCGGGGTCTCCCTACGGGTGTTCACCTACCAGATCGCTGGCGAACGAGGACACCTGATCAACCCGGTGCTCGAACTGGGCGATGAGTACCAAGACGACGTGAACGAAGGGTGCCTATCCATTCCGGGACTTGGCTACCCGGTACGCCGCCGCAGCTGGACCCGGGCCACCGGCGTAGACGTCGAAGGAAATCCCGTAGTGGTCGAGGGCGAAGGCTTCCTGGCTCGCTGCTTGCAGCACGAAACCGATCACCTTGACGGGATTCTGTACATCGATCGGCTCACCGGCGAAACTAAAAAAGACGCCTTCCGCAAGCTGCGCGACACCAGCTACAACTCCGTCGCCGCAAGCACCGTGTCCAAGCGCAGCGCTGCACTGGGATCCAGCTTCGGCGCCGGCGCCAGTTTTGGGCAGCAAGCATGAGAGTACTTTTCGCCGGAACCCCACAGGTTGCCGTTGCATCCCTCGATCAGCTCGTTAACGACGGATTTAACGTCGTGGCGGTCCTGACCCGTGAAGATGCCCCCATTGGACGCAAACGTGTGCTGACGCCTTCCCCGGTTGCCGCGCGTGCGGCAGAACTGGGGATCGAGATCATTCATGCCAACAAGATCGATGCACCAGTTCAAGAGAGAATCTCCGCACTGGAAACCGACATCGCAGCGATTGTTGCCTACGGTGGCCTCGTCCCCGAGAAAGCGCTGGGGATTCCCCGTCTGGGGTGGGTCAACCTGCACTTCTCGCTGCTTCCGGCGTGGCGCGGTGCCGCGCCCGTGCAGCATTCCATCATGGCCGGGGACGACATTACCGGCGCAGTGACCTTCCAATTGGAAAAAGGCCTAGACACCGGTCCCGTCTTTGGCACCTTGACCGAAACCATTGATCCTGCCGATACCGCCGGGGACCTTTTGGGCCGTCTCGCCGTCTCCGGATCCGTTTTGCTCTCGCAAACTCTTTCTGGCCTTGATGCCGGCGCCGTGGTTGGTCTCCCGCAAATGGGTGAAGGATCCTACGCTCACAAGTTGACCTTGGTTGACGGACGAATCGATTGGAACGCTCCTGCGTTAGCTATTCGCCGGCGCATTAATGGAACCACGCCCGATCCGGGAGCCTGGACCGAGTCGGAGGGGCAACGCTTTAAGATCGGCCCGCTGCTCCCGGCCGTTGATGTTATTGATTTGGCCCCGGGGCAGGTGATGATCACTGGCGGCAAGAAGCCACGGGTGGTCGTGGGCACCGGTTCTCACGGTGTGGAATTGGCCCTGGTGCAACCACCGGGCAAAAAAATGATGAATGCAGCAGATTGGGCGCGGGGGATTCTCGCGTCAGGAACCGTGGATGAGGTGAAATTCGCATGAGCGAATTTGGACAGGGACGTTCCGACCGTCCGCGACGCAATGAATCCAATCGGGGCGGTGAGTCGCCGCGCCGTAACGACGCGGGCCGTACTCGCAACCGCGGCGGCAGCGGAAATGGGGCACGCCAATTCAGCGCCTCCGCACCGTCAGCACGCAACCGACGTGCCGATCAGGCTCGGTTGACGGCATTTGAGGTACTCCGGGCGGTTGATGAGCACGACGCCTATGCCAACTTGGTACTTCCGGCTCGCATTCGTGAGCACCACTTGGACCGCCGAGATGCAGGTTTTGCTACGGAACTAACCTATGGGGCACTGCGCGGACAGGGGCTTTATGACGCGATCCTGGCTCGCTGCGTTGACCGTCCACTGGACCAGCTGGATCCGGCCGTTCTGGATGCACTGCGCTTGGGTGCCCACCAGCTGCTGGCCATGCGCGTTCCCAGCCATGCCGCCCTGGATGAGACAGTCTCGCTGGCCCGCATGGTCATCGGTGCAGGTGCCTCCGGGCTGATCAATGCTGTGCTGCGCAAGGTCTCACTCAAGGACATTGAGACCTGGAGCAGTGAACTGGTTGAAGGTATTGACGATGAAAACGCGGCGGCAGCGCTGGTCCACTCGCACCCCGAGTGGATTGTTCGCGCCTTGCGCCAGGCGTTGGTGGCCCACGGTCGTGACGCCTCGGAGCTCACCGATCTGCTGGCCGCGGATAACCTTGCTCCAGTCGTGAACCTGGTTGCTCTTCCGGGCGTCGGTTTTCTGGATGAAGCACTTGACCAAGGAGCCGAATACGGGACACTGGTTGCCGATTCTGCCTACTACCAGGGCGGGGACATCGCTCGACTGGCGTCCGTGCGCGAAGGTAGTACCCGAGTTCAAGATGCCGGCTCTCAACTGGTAGCCCGAGCCTTGGCGGGAATCGCGCTGCCCGATGGTGGGGAAGACAGCTACTGGCTGGATCTGTGTGCAGGTCCCGGTGGTAAGGCGGCTCTGCTGGCAGCATTGGCCACCATTCACGGAGCCCGGCTCACCGCCAACGAACCTGCTGAACACCGCGCCGAGCTGGTCTCCAAGGCATTAGTAGCAATCGATCCGGACACCTGGATGATCTCGGTGCGCGACGGCCGCGAATACGGAGACGAAGAATTCTCGGGCGGATATGACCGAGTCATGGTTGATGCCCCCTGTTCAGGTCTTGGCGCGCTGCGCCGGCGCCCCGAGTCCCGATGGCGCAAGACCCCCAAGGATGTTGCTGAACTGACCGTCTTGCAGGGTCAGCTGCTGGATGCTGCACTCAGCGCCGTGCGTGTTGGTGGGGTCGTTGCCTACGTGACCTGTTCACCGCACCCGGCCGAAACTGTTGCCGTGGTTGATGACCTGTTGGCCCGCAACAAGAACGCACGATTGCTTGATACCGGCGCAGCCCTCGAAGCGGCAGCGCTTCCCGGTCTTACCGGTGCCACTCGCACCGTGGGCACCGGCAGCACCATTCAGCTGTGGCCGCACATTCACCGCACCGATGCCATGTTTATGGCGCTCTTTACCCGCACCGCATAAGCCCGCCGTTCCCCAGCCAGGAGCAAGAAGATCACCATGCGTAACTGCCAAATCAACCCGTCAATCCTCTCGGCCGACTTCACTAATCTGGAGCGTGAACTCCATCGGATCCACACCGCCGATGCCGTACATGTGGATGTCATGGACAACCATTTTGTCCCGAACTTGACTATTGGGCTCCCGGTGGTCAAGCGGTTGGGCGAGGTTAGCGATTTGCCGCTGGATGTGCACCTGATGATTAACGATGTTGACCGTTGGGGACCCGACTATGCTCGGGCCGGTGCCGCCTCGGTGACCTTCCATGCCGAGGCATCGGCCGCGCCGATCAAGCTGGCTCGGGATCTGCGATCGGCCGGGGCGCGAGCCTCGATGGCGCTGCGTCCGGCGACGCCCATCGAGCCGTACCTGGATATGCTTCCGGAACTGGACATGGTGCTGCTGATGACGGTGGAACCTGGCTTCGGGGGACAAGCATTCTTGGACATTGTGCTTCCCAAGATTCGCCGGGCGCGGCGGGCCATCGACGGAACTGGTCTGCCCATCGCCTTGCAAGTTGATGGTGGGGTCACCAGCGAAACCATCTTGCGCGCCGCCGAGGCCGGCGCCGACGTCTTCGTGGCCGGGTCCTCCGTTTACGGAACCGAGGACCCCGCTGCGGCGGTAGTCACATTAAGAAATCTCGCAGCCCAGACACCACTTTCCGTGTAATACTGATAGCTACAACTACACAACGTGCTCCGGGGTCGGTGTAAGTCCGAACCGGCGGTTATAGTCCGCGACCCATGCCAAAGAGGCTTCTCACAAGAAGCCTTCGCCGCTTGGTTGAACTGGTGAAATTCCGGTACCGACAGTTAAAGTCTGGATGGGAGAAGCACGTACACGCAACACCAATGCCTTCGCTAGTATGCAAGGTCTAGGAACCGCGAATCCAAAAAATTCGCCATTGCCTAGTCCTCCAACTGCGAGCCGGCCATCAGGTGGAACCGTCGTATTGAACCCCCGGAGCCATCGCGGCTTGACAGGAGGACGATGGATTTTCTGCGGTGGCTCATTGAAGCTTTCAACTCTTACATCACGGTAGGCAGCAGCGCGCTGCTGGTACGTGAAGTGGTCGGCAACGTCTTTGGACTTGCCTCCGCCCTTGGCGGTATTCGTCGCAAGGTCTGGGCTTGGCCCGTTGGCATCATCGGCAATGCCCTGTTGCTCACGGTTTTCCTAGGCAGTATCTTCGGCAACGACCAAACCGCCAATCTGCTCGGCCAAGCAGGCCGGCAAATCATGTTCATAGCGGTGTCCTTCTATGGATGGCGCCGCTGGAAAGCTACCCAGCAATCCGGCGGAAGCGCCGTGACCCCACGCTGGGCCACGACCACCGAACGGCTGAGCTTGGCCGGCATCTTGATTGTCGGCACCGTCGCGCTCACCCCCCTCTTTGGTGCCCTAGGCTCCTACGCGCCGGTCTGGGCAGATGCCTGGACCTTCGTGGGTTCGCTGCTGGCCACCTACGGCATGGCCAAGGGGCTCGTCGAATTTTGGCTGATCTGGGTGCTCGTCGACATCGTCGGGGTTCCCCTGCTCTTTAGCGCCGGATACTACGCTAGCGCCTTTATGTATCTGTTCTATGGGTGCTTTACCCTGGTCGGATTCTTCATCTGGTGGAAAGCAAAAAACGGTTCGAAGCCAAGCATCGAAACCGAAATGCCTGATCCCACGGTGAAGGTGAGCAACTGATGCAAACAACACGCGAAACAGCCGCCATGCGTCTGTCCTTAGAACTGGCACGCCGAGGTATCCGCGGCGCCAACCCCTTGGTGGGTGCGGTCATCGTGGATGCCACCGGGGCCATTCTGTCCACCGGATACCACCGGGGAGCTGGCACCGCCCATGCCGAGGCCGACGCGCTGAATAGGCTCGGAAACATCGATGCCGCTGCCGCACGCTCTGCGACCATGCTGGTCACCTTGGAACCGTGTAACCACACCGGCCGCACCGGCCCCTGCTCGCAGGCCATCATCGATTCGGGAATCGGCAACGTCATTTACGCAGTAGCTGATGACGGTGAAGCCGCGTCCGGGGGAGGCGCAGCGCTACGCGCAGCGGGCGTGAATGTGTCCAATGGACTGCTGGAGGCCGAAGCCACCGAGCTGAACCACCGTTGGTTTGCCGCCCGTGCGGCGGGGCGTCCCTTCACCACCTTGCATCTGGCCCAAACCCTTGACGGGCGGATCGCCGCTGCCGATGGAACCAGCCAATGGATCACTTCCCCTCAGTCATTGCTCCATGCTCACGAGGTGCGTTCACGTGTCGGTGCAATCGTGGTGGGTACCGGAACCGTGAAGGCCGATAACCCACGGCTAAACGCCCGGGATGAGAACGGGGCACCCTTCGCCTCTCAGCCCCGTCGCATTGTGATGGGACACAGCGAAGTTCTAGCCAACGCCGCCTTGCGCGGTGATGGAAACTGGGAGCAAGTTTTTTCCCACGATCCACTCACGGTCCTCAAAACGATCACCGCCCGCGGCATCGATCATGTGCTCATCGAGGGTGGGGCCTCCATTGCCACGGCCTTCCTCGCCGCAGATCTTGTTGATGAGGTATTCCTTTACCAGGCGCCTATCTTCCTCGGCGCAGGCTGCGGATCCGTCGGAGAGCTAGGGATCGGAACCTTGGACGCGGCTCTGCGCTTCCGCCTGGATGCCGTCGATGGGGACGCAGTGCGCGTCATCGGTACGGACATTCTCACTCACCTTGAACCACTTCCGGCCTCCACCGGAATTTCCTAAGGAAACACATTATGTTTACCGGAATTATCAGCGGCATGGGCCGCATCGAAGGCATTGAAGCCACACCGGAAACGGACTCGGTGGTGTTGCGCATCAGCGCTCCAGAACACACCGAGAACCTCGAACTGGGTGGTTCCATCGCCGTGAACGGCGTCTGCCTCACGGCCACCAGCATCACCGGAGACATCCTGTCCCTCGATGTCATGGGTGAAACTCTGCGTCACACCACCATCGGCGAACTCGCCCTGGGTGAGGGCATCAACCTCGAACGCTGTGTTAAAGCCGGCGGGCGGCTTGATGGTCACGTGGTTCAGGGGCACGTTGATGGGGTCGGTCAGCTGCTCGAGCATGAATCACTCGGCGACTGGGACCGTTTCCGTTTTGCGATTCCTTTCGAATTGGCCAGGTACGTAGCGAAGAAGGGTTCCATTGCGATCGACGGGATTTCCCTGACGGTCACCGATGTTTCCGCAGCAACCGAAAAAACGCAGTGGTTTGAGGTCGGAATCATTCCGACCACTCTGCGCGAAACCACCTTGGGCCAACGCATTCCCGGCTCCTCGGTCAATCTTGAGGTGGACGTCATGGCGAAGTACGCCGAGCGTCTAGCATCCTTTGGCACCAGCGAAAGTAGCGCATCATGAATAACGAGCCCATCCGCTTAGACTCCATCGACGCTGCCATCAGCGCCATGGCAGCCGGCCAGGCCGTCGTGGTTGTTGATGATGCCGACCGCGAAAACGAAGGCGACATCATCTTTGCCGCGGAATTGGCCACTCCCGAACTCATGGGATGGACCATCCGACACTCCTCCGGCGTGGTGTGCACCCCGATGACGGGGGAGCGGGCAGATGCCATGGGTCTTCCTCCCATGGTGGAGAACAACCAGGACGCCAAGGGCACCGCTTACACGGTGTCCTGCGACGCCGCCCACGGCGTGAGCACCGGAATCAGCGCAGCTGACCGCGCCCTGACCTCGCGGATCTTGGCCGACCCGGCTTCGGGCCCGGACCTCATCACCCGTCCCGGACACATCTTCCCGCTACGCGCGGTCGACGGCGGGGTGCTGGTGCGCCGGGGACACACCGAAGCATCGGTGGACCTCTGTGTCGCAGCAGGCCTGGAACCTGTGGGTGTCATAGCCGAGCTCGTCCACGACGACGGCTCGATGATGCGCCTACCTGCCTTGCGCGAATTCGCCGATCTGTGGAATATCCCGCTGATCAGCATCGAGGACCTGGCCGCCTGGCGTGCAGCCTCGGATGCCGAACCAGTGGTGGGCACCAGCTCCGCCGCGGTGCAGGGAGGACCCGAGGTACGAGTGCCTACCCCGTACGGCGAGTTCAACGTCCGTGCCTGGCGCGAGCGTAATAGCGGAACCGAACACCTCTCACTCAGTGCACCAGGACCCGACGGCACCATGCCAGCCGAGCCGCTGGTGCGGGTGCACTCCGAATGCCTCACCGGCGACGTTTTCGGCTCATACCGCTGTGACTGCGGTGAACAACTGGCCGCCGGTCTAGAAGCCATCAACGAATTTGGTGGTGTGCTGATCTACCTGCGCGGCCATGAGGGTCGAGGCATCGGCCTGGCCAATAAGATTCGTGCCTATGCCCTGCAAGATGGTGGCGCCAATACCGTTGCCGCCAACGAGCAGCTGGGCCTGCCGGTTGATGCGCGCACCTACGATGGTGCAGCTGCCATCCTCCACGCCATGGCCATCGACACGATCCGGTTGATCACCAACAACCCGTTGAAGGAAGAATGGCTGGATCAGGCGGGCATCACCGTCGCTGAGCGTGTCCCCACGCGGGTTGCCGCGCGGCCGGAAAACCTTGAGTACCTTCGCACCAAGCAAGAGCTGTTGCATCACACCTTGCAGTTGCCAACAAATGAGACCACCACCAATCCAGGAGCACAATCATGAGCGGACACGGAGCACCGATCGTCGGAGCCAACGAACTAGCTGTAGCAGGCAAGACCGGTTTACGGGCAGTGATCGTCGCCGCCAGCTGGCACACGGAAATTATGAACGGACTCGTTGACGGAGCACTCCGGGCCGCAGCCGACGCTGGGATTGCCACGCCCGAGGTCATCCGCGTTCCCGGAACCTTTGAGCTGCCGGTCGCCGCGGCGCGTCTGGCGCATGCCTACGACACCGTCATCGCCTTGGGCGTGGTCATCCGCGGTGGTACCCCGCACTTCGACTTCGTCTGCCAAGGAGCGACCATGGGACTGACCGATGTTTCTGTGCGCACCGGTGTTCCTGTCGGATTCGGCGTCTTGACCTGTGACAACGAAGAACAAGCAATTGCTCGTGCGGGTCTCGAGGGCTCCGTTGAGGACAAGGGCTACGAGGCAATGAGCGCCGGTCTGCAGACCGCTGTTGCGCTGGCTCGCCGCTAGATCCCACCTGCATGATGCCGTGCGCATCCGTGCCCCAGACACTGGGGGCACGGATGCGCACGGCATTCTTGTTTGTTGACGATTCGCCTCGGTACTATGAGCACCCGATAACAAAGGAGTACCCCGTGGGCAAGGTGGTCATGTACGGTTCGGTGTCGGTGGACGGCTTCATCGCGGACGAGATCGACCAACCCGGACCGCTGTTCGACTTGTTGACCAGCGGGGATGTCCCGTTGGACGAGAGCGGCGTGCTGAAGGTGTCGCAGGGCTCCTACGATTACACCCGGGCGTACTGGGACCAGATCGGGGTGAGCATCGTCGGCCGCCACGTCTTCGACATGACGGACGGCTGGGACGGGATTCCTCCGAGCGGGGTTGAGCACGTCGGTGTCGTGACGCACCGGCCTCAACCGGCGGGCTGGGACCCCGAGGCGCCGTTTCACTTCGTTGACGGAATTGACGCAGCCGTGATCATGGCGCAGGAGCTCGCGGGGGAGCGCATCGTTGAGGTCGCCGCTGGCGAAGTTGGTGGCCAGGTGCTGGCCGCTGGCCTGGTCGATGAGGTGCGTATGGACGTCGCCCCCGTCGTGTTCGGATCCGGCAAGCGCTACTTCGGGTTGGTCCACGCACAGCACCTGTTGGAGGATCCCGACGTGGTGATTCAGGGCAACCGGGTGCTTCACCTGCGCTATCGGGTGCGCCGTTGAGCGGTCTTGGCCCCTTTGTATGGACGTCCGCTGCGAGCGGCAGGCACTGGGATCAAGTCGCCAACCACCATTGAGGCGGCGATTGCCCCTCTGACCTAAAGCGTGCAGGTAATGCCCTGAACTTCCCTGCCGTCTCCTGTCGGAGGATGAGCTGTGAGGGTTATTGCTGAATCAATCTAGATTTTCAGAAGGTGCATGGCGATCACCAGTAGTGTTGAGACGTGTTTAGATCTCGCCAGCTTAATGAAGAAGTTCACCTGCGCTTGCTGCGTCCACACGATTCCGCGATGCTTGCCGCCGCATACGTTCGCAATCGTGAGTATCTCTCGCCCTGGGAGCCGGTACGCCCCGAGGAGTACTACACCGAGAGCTGGCAGGCGGAAGACATCGTCAGGCGGCTTAAGATGACCGAATCCGGAGAAGGCTACCCACTGGGATTGTTTGCGGGGGACACTCTCGTGGGTCGTTTTAATCTGGCCGGCATCGTGCGTGGACCATTCCAAAGCGCGGGTCTGGGCTACTGGGTGGATGGTAAATACGCCGGCCGCGGACTGGCATCAGCCGCGGTCCGTCTGATCGTTGAGACGGCCCGTGTAGACCTCGGGTTACATCGCCTGGAAGCGAGTACTCTGCTGCACAATATTGGTTCCCAGCGAGTGTTGCTCAAGGCCGGATTCGAACACATTGGGGTGGCTCCACGTTACCTACATATCGCCGGTAAATGGCAGGACCATAATCTCTACCAGGTATTGCTGCACGATGAGGACTCATCAGAGGTTTTAGGCAACTAGCACCATGATTCAGGTTGCCTTGCGCCGTTGGGGGCGTTGTTAGCTGGCCTCATGCTGGTGCGGTCGCCGGGGTAGCCGAATCATCGGCGATTGCCTAGCGGAATGTTGTGAGCGACTGAGTCCGCATGATCGGGAGTGCTGCGGCACCGGCAAGTCCTGCCCAGGCAAAGAGCAGTGGCACCGGCCCGGTAAGTATCGCGAGGCCTCCGCCGAGTAGCGCAACGATGGGCATAATGCCTAGCGTGATGGTCCGTTGGGCCGATCCCACGGTCGCCAGTTCCTTCGGCGAAACACTACGTGGAAGGACTTCTGCCCCGGCGACGGAGGATATCGACACCAGGAAGCTCCAGCCCGCGGATTGGGCCGAGAGCCAGATCAGCTCGGGTCCCGGGAGTTCTTGACAGGCGATGGCCAGGGACACCGCTGGCACCGAGAGGATTGCCGCTGCACTTCGCAGGGACTTGAGCCCGAATTTCGCGGAAAGTCGCGGAGCGAGTCCCGCGCCAAGGATGGCGCCGATTGCCGAGATGATTCCTAGACCGGTGAACAAGGCCGGGGCAATGTCGAGATCACGCAGCAGGAAGACCGGCAAGACGGTGTTGCCCACCATGGCTCCGGCGTTAGTCAGTGCTGCGGACAGCGTCAGCGCCCGTAGGGCAGGAATGCGATACAAGGTATGGAAGCCGTCTCGACGTTTCCCCTTGGCACGGTTGGAAGGGCCGCGCGTGGGACGCTGTCGGTCGATCCTTATTCCTCGTTGGAACAAGAGTGATCCCGCGTAGGAACATACCGACGCCCACATCATGCCCGGCACACCGAGCCATCCCAGCATGAGGCTCCCCGTCGCTGCGGCAACGGTGGAGGCCGATTGGTTGACGATGGTTAGCCGGGAATACGCGATCTTCAGCCGCTCGTCTGGCGCGATCCTCGGGACAACGGTGCTTTGTGCGGTCGTGAAAGCGACATCGGCAAGACCGAGGACTACCGCGACGCCAATCAACACGTTCGCCGTGTCGCCTACGACGCGGGATTCCTTGATGGTTTCCCGGTGCGCCGGAGGACAGTCTGCAAGGTGCTTCACCTCATGGGTGAGACGTGCGTCTAAAACGGTGAGTTCGAATGTGGCCTGCGCCGGAATCGTGGGGCATCCCTGAATCTTAGAACCGGTGGTGAGGGCGGAGGGCGGTTGTCCCGCAGACCTGCATCAACGTGTAGGGCTGACGATCCACGTAACATCCGTGGCCGCTGGCAGGCTCCGCGGCAGGTCAATCAACGCATCGGGCCATATACAGGGTCATGAGTCGTAACCGCGTCACGTTCGGTACCCAGTCGATACCGTTCGTCACATTGGGGGTGCCGTTGCGAATGTCGACAATCGGCCAAGCTACCCTTAGTATGTGAAAACTTTTGACACTCTCTTCGAGGAGCTCTCCGCGAAGGCCAAGGCCCGTCCCGAAGGTTCGCGTACCATCACCGAACTGGATTCCGGCGTTCATGGCATCGGCAAGAAGGTCGTAGAGGAAGCCGCCGAAGTTTGGATGGCTGCCGAATACGAATCCGACGAGGCTACCTCCGAAGAAATCTCCCAGCTGCTCTACCACCTCCAGGTGATGATGATCGCCAAAGGTCTGACTCTGCAGGACGTTTACAAGCATCTCTAGCCGCCGCATTCGGGATGTTTTCCTCTCCCGTGCAGCGGTGGCCAACAAGCACCAATTTGTTGTCCTTATGCCGTAATACCCCCACACAGTCTGAAAAGAGAACCGCACTATGTTGCGAGTAGCACTTCCCAATAAGGGAGCCCTGTCCGAAATTGCCTCGACCATGTTGTCGGAGGCCGGATACGTCCAGCGCCGCGACAGCCGTGAATTGGTCATGGTTGATCCCGAGAACGAGGTGGAATTCTTCTACCTTCGCCCCCGTGACATCGCCGTGTATGTTGGCGGCGGCATCCTTGACGTTGGCATCACCGGTCGCGACCTGTACCTTGACGCCGAGGTTAATGACCACGTTGATGAGGTCCTGCCGTTGGGCATTGGTGCCTCCACATTCCGCTTTGCCGGTCCCGCAGGAACCTTCGCCTCCGCGCAGGAACTTTCGGGCAAGCGGATCGCCACCAGCTATGACGCGCTGCTGCGCGAGTACCTGGCCACAAACAACATCGATGCCTCGGTGGTCCGCCTTGACGGTGCCGTGGAATCCTCGGTGCGCCTTGGCGTGGCTGATGCCATCGCCGATGTGGTGGAAACCGGAAACACGCTGAAGGCAGCCGGCATGGAGGTCTTCGGAGCTCCCATCCTGAAGTCGGAAGCCGTCCTCATTGGCCGCACCGGTCGCACCCCCGCCGGACTTGAGGTTCTCAAGCGCCGTCTGATGGGTGTGCTGGTGGCACGCCGCTACGTCATGCTCGACTACGACGTGCGGAAGAACCTGGTTGAAGAGGCCACCGCCTTGACTCCGGGCCTGGAATCACCGACCGTCTCTCCGCTGCAGGACTCGGATTGGGTCGCCGTGCGTGCCATGGTGCTCAAGAACCAGACCAACAACATCATGGACGAGCTCTACGATCTGGGCGCTCGCGCGATCTTGGTCAGCCAAATCCACGCCTGCCGCATCTAGTGTGGTGGGGCTTTGCCTCGCGAAGCCCCACCATTCTCGGCACCAAACACCCCATCCTCTGTAGTGACATTTCCAGGAGTTGAGCACCTCTCATGACCGTTGCGATCCGCGTGATCCCCTGCCTCGATGTTGATGCCGGACGAGTCGTTAAAGGCGTGAACTTCGAGGGTCTTCGGGACGCCGGTGACCCCGTGGAACTGGCCAAGCGTTATAACGCCGCCGGCGCCGATGAAATCACCTTCCTCGATGTCACAGCGTCCTCGGGCAACCGCGAGACCACCTACGACGTGGTCGCCAAGACCGCCGAGGAAATTTTCATCCCACTCACCGTTGGTGGCGGTGTGCGTGCCGTAGAAGACGTGGATCGTCTGCTGCGTGCCGGAGCGGATAAGGCCTCCATTAACACCGCGGCCGTTGATCGCCCCGAGGTGATCAACGAAATCACTCAACGTTTCGGGTCCCAGGTGCTTGTGCTCTCCTTGGATGCCAAGCGCACCGATGACCCCAACGTTGCTTCCGGTTTTGAGGTCACCACCCATGGTGGCCGTAAGGGCACCGGCCGCTGTGCCGTGGCCTGGGCCAAGGAAGCGGCGGAGCGCGGTGTCGGGGAAATCCTGCTGAACTCCATCGACGCCGACGGCACGAAGGACGGCTTCGATCTGGAAATGATCCGTGCCGTCCGCGCCGCAGTGAGCGTCCCGTTGATCGCCTCCGGAGGTGCCGGTGGCCCCGAGCACTTCCCGCCGGCCATCGAAGCGGGCGCCAACGCCGTCCTAGCTGCCTCAATTTTCCACTTCGGCCCCGATGACATGATCAAGCAGGTCAAGGACGCCATCCGTGAAGCCGGTTTCCCGGTTCGCTAAACCTGCTGCCCTGGACGAGATCATGTCCAGGGGCTGGCGGGCGCTGGAAGAAGAAGCGCTTGACGGTTGGGTCGCCCGCTATTCCGGGGGAATGACCAAACGGGCTAACTCCGTATTACCGCTCCTGGCGCCCGAGGATACTCGGCTGGCCATCGAGGCCATCGAGGAACGTTACTCAAGCCGAGGCCTGCCCGCGATATTTCAAATCAGCCCGGATGCGAAGCCAGTGGACCTCGACCTGTTGCTCGCCGAGCTCGGCTATGTAAAAGATTCCCCCACGGTGGTCCAATACTTGGCACTTAGTGAGCCCGGCCCCGGTACGAGCTCAGAATCAGATCCTCGTATCCACCATGCCGATGAACCCAGCCAGCAATGGTTGGAGACCTTGTGGTCCGTCGAAGGACCGCACGACCTTGCCGGCCAGACGCTGAGCCGGAGCATCTTGGCCCGCACCCCGTCCAGTTACGTATCCCTAGTCGTCGCTGGCCGCATCGAAGCCGTTGCGCGGCTCGCTCGAGTCGGTACCATCGGCGGAATCTATGCGGTGGCCACCCGGGAAGAATCCCGATCCCGTGGCCACGGCCGGGCCATCGTTCAAGCCGTGCTGATCGAGGCCGCTGCTCGTGGGCTTGACGGTGTTTGGCTGCAGGTCGTTGAATCAAATGCCGTGGCGCGAAAACTTTATGAATCCTTGGGCTTCGAAACGATCTCTCGCTATCACTACCGGGTGGAGCCGCTCTCAGGCAGCTGAGTCAGGTTTTTGCTGTGATGGACCGGCCGTTGTGGCCGATTCAGTTCCTTGCGGGAGCGCCTCACGCTGAAACTCGCCAGCCTGTTGGCGAAAACCGCTCAATAGGATTTCCAGACCGTATTCGAAGGTTTTCTCCGCCCGGTTTTCTACTCCTTGTCCCGCATCGATGGCCGCACGCCAGGCCTCGGAACGTTCTTCGGTGGATTCCCACACCTGCGCAGGGGCGGCTGCATCCAGTGCGGAACCGAGGACAAAGGAATCCAGTACGGTGATGGCGGCCAAAGAATCTCCGGGAGTAAATCCACCGTTGCGGAAGGCCTCGGCCAGCAGGTCGTAGACCCGTAGGGTCCCTTCGTCACGTACGGTGTGGGCGGTCAGCAGGGGAATCAATTTCGGATGTTTGGCATACGACCGCATGTACCCCCGAGCGATTTGCCTCAGTGTGTCGATCCAATCGCCGTCGGACCCTGGCAGCTCGATTTCCCCCATGGCCCGGCCGCGCATCAATTCAACGATGTCGTCCTTGGACGAAACATGGTTGTAGAGCGAGGACGGGCTAACGGCCATGGCCTTAGCCAGAGCCGGAATGGTGAACTCGCCGTGAGTATCTACCAGCGCTAACGCTGATGCGGCAATGGCCGGCGCTGACAGTTTTGGAGTGCTGGGGCGTGCCATCTGATGCTGCTCCTAGAGTCAACGGGGAACTTACTGCGATTAGTCTAACGAATGAAATTCGGTTTACCCCTTGCGCCGCGTGATGCAAGACACCATAATAAAACGAACGACATTCATTTAATGTGACTACGGTCTCGCATCCACGTGTTCGAGGCCGCCTCATCGGCCCGGCCGAGAGTTTGTTAGCACATCACGAATTTGCAGGAGATCACTCCCATGAGCTGGATTATGCCCGCCGAAACCTCGGCACAGAAGCGTGTCTGGATGGCCTTTCCCCACGAGGGGTACACCCTAGGAACCACCGAAGACGCCGCCCATGCTGCCCGATCAACCTGGGCAAACGTGGCTCATGCTGTGGCAGAATTTGCACCCGTCACCATGGTGGTGGACCCGGCTGACACCCATATCGCAGCACGCTATCTGGATGACCGGATTACGCTCCGCAGCGCGGAGCTCAACGACGCTTGGATGCGTGACATCGGGCCCACCTTCGTCACTAACGATGCGGGGGAGCGTGGTGCGATCGACTGGGTGTTTAACGGTTGGGGTGCCCAGTCCTGGGCCACCTGGGACAAAGATGCTCAGATCGGGGCCGCCGTCGCCGCGTGGGCCGGAGTTGAACGCATCGAATCTTCGCTGGTCAACGAGGGAGGTGGTTTCCACGTCGACGGCGAAGGAACGGTGCTAGCGACCGAAACCGTTCAGCTGGATCCACGACGCAACCCCGGCATGACCAAGGCCGAGGTTGAAGCGGAATTCGCCCGCACCATCGGCGCCACGAAGGTTCATTGGCTCTCCCGCGGACTGACACGTGATGCGCAGGAATTTGGTACCCGCGGCCATGTGGACATCGTGGCAACGATTTGTTCCCCGGGCACCGTCTTGGTCCACTCCCAGCAGAACCCCGAACACCCGGACCACGCCATTAGTCAAGAAGTCATCGCCTCCTTGACCGGCGCCACCGATGCTAAGGGCAGGACCTTCACCGTGGTGGAGGTTCCCGCTCCGGTGGTTCTGCGAGATGAAGAAGGCTTCGTCGACTACAGCTACATCAACCACCTCGTTATCAACGATGGCGTGATCGCCTGCACGTTTAACGATCCCCATGACGAGGTGGCCCTTGGTGTCCTGGCCGACGCCTACCCGGGACGCAAGGTCGTTGGAGTCGACGCCCGCGAGCTCTTTGCTCGTGGTGGCGGCATCCACTGCATCACCCAGCAGGAACCTGTCATCAGGGACAACAAATCATGAACCTCCCATCGCTGAAGCAACGCCCGCGGATTGCTCAGATCCCCTCTGCGACCTCGGGATCGGTACGCGGCAAGGGACTGGCCTCCGGACAGCTGGGACTTTTTGCCGCCGTGATGATCGGCATTTCCACCATTGCCCCGGTTTACGTGTTGACCTCCTCACTGGGGCCCACGGTCCAAGCGATCGGCACGCAGCTGCCAGCCATCTTCATCATCGGGTTTATCCCGATGTTCCTAGTTGCGCTGGCCTACCGAGAACTCAACGCGGACACCCCCGACTCGGGGACCACCTTCACCTGGGTGAGCCAGGCCTTCGGCCCGGCCCTGGGCTGGCTGGGAGGTTGGGGGCTGCTGGCTGCCAACATCATTGTCCTCTCCAACCTCGCCGGCGTGGCGGTGGACTTCTTCTACCTGTTTCTGGCACAGGCCACGGGAAACCCGGCGCTGGCCGAACTGGCCGACAATAACGTGATCAACATTCTCACCTGCCTGATTTTTGTTGGTGCTGCGGTCTTCATTGCCTGCCGCGGGCTGAGCACCACCCGTTTGGTCCAGTACATCTTGGTGGGATTCCAGTTGCTGGTACTCGCCTGGTTTGCTTTCGGCGCCTTCTCCAAAGCGGCCAACCAGCCGGGCCACCTGGCCTTTGACGCCGCCTGGTTTAACCCGATGCATATCGATTCTTTCTCCGCCTTCGCGATTGGCCTGAGCCTGTCGATCTTTGCCTTCTGGGGCTGGGACGTGTGCCTGACCATGACCGAAGAAACCAAAAACGGTGAGAAGACCTCCGGCATGGCCGCGGCGCTGACGGCCATCGGAGTGTTGGCGATTTACCTAGTCGGCTCCATCGCCACGGTGATGTTTGCCGGTGTCGGTGACACCGGGCTGGGCCTAGGTAACCCGGAGAACTCCGCGAACGTCTTTACCTCCATCGCGACGCCCGTCATGGGCCCCTTCGCGATCCTGCTCTCGCTGGCGGTGCTGTCCTCCTGTGCCGCGTCGCTGCAGTCCACGATGATCTCTCCGGCCCGATCACTGCTGGCCATTGCGCATCATGGGGCGCTGCCGCAGAAATTTACCAAGATCAACCGGTTCAAATCACCGGCCTTCGCCACGCTCATCGCAGGCGGTGTCTCGGCCGGGTTCTACGCACTGATGCGAGTAGTGAGCAATAACGTCCTGAATGACACCATCCTGGCGTTAGGCATGATGATCTGCTTCTACTACGGCATGACGGCCCTTGCCTGCGTCTGGTACTTCAGGCGCACCGCGCTGGACTCGCTGCGCAACTTCCTGCTGCGCTTGCTGGCCCCGCTGCTGGGCGGCATCGCATTGGTGGCGGTCTTCATTCAGACCGCCATTGATTCCTGGGACCCGGCTTATGGGTCGGGATCCGAGATCTTTGGCGTGGGTCTGGTCTTTGTTATCGGTGTGGGAATCATTGCCCTGGGTGCGCTCTTGCTGGTGGGGGCCGCGGCACGTCGCCCCGCCTTCTTCTCCGGGCGTAGTCTGCCGCTGCGGGCACCCGCCTCCACCAAACAACGACCCTGAGCCCCAGTCATCGCTCCCACCCATCGGTCACGGCTCATCCTCCCGCCGGTGAAGCCTGCCCGCATATTTGAGAAAGACATCCTTCCCATGAGTCCACGCTTTAGCATCTATGAAGCCTCCATCGAGCAAACCCTGAAGGCACTGAACGACGGCAGTGTCAGTGCCGTGGAACTGGTGGCAGCCCACCTAGCCCGCATCGGGCGCTTCGACCGGTCATCGGTACGCCTGAACGCCATGGCAGTGCTGAATCCGAAGGTTTTTGTGGAAGCGGCGGCCGCCGATCGCCGGCGCAGCACCGCTGATGCCGGCTCCTTGGAGGGCGTGCCATTCACCGTGAAGGACAGCTACATGGTCACCGGGCTGACCGTAGCAGCCGGTTCGCCGGCCTTCAAAGATCTCGTGGCTCAGGTCGATGCCTTCACCGTGGCTCGACTGCGCGGCGCCGGGGCAGTGCTGTTGGGCAAAACTACGATGCCGCCCATGGCCGATGGCGGCATGCAACGTGGAGTGTATGGGCGAGCAGAAAGCCCCTACAACACCAACTATCTGGCGGCAGCCTACGCCTCGGGATCCTCCAACGGCTCGGGTGTCGCCACGGCAGCCAGCCTGGGCGTCTTCGGGATGGGGGAGGAGACGGTGTCTTCGGGCCGCAGCCCGGCCTCCAACAACGGTTTGTGCGCCTACACCCCCTCGCGCGGACTGATCTCCATCCGCGGCAACTGGCCACTTTTCCCCACCCGCGATGTGGTGGTCCCGCACACCCGTTCCATGGATGACATGTTCCGGGTGCTGGAGGTAATCGTCGCCGATGACCCGGAAACCACCGGGGACTTCTGGCGTGCACAAAAGGCCGTGCCGCTACCCGCTGCCTCCTCGGTCCGGCCCGAGGACTACGCCGCACTGGCGGACCCGGAGGCATTGGCAGGCAAGCGCTTCGGCGTACCGCGCATGTATCTGGGAGAAGATCCGGCCTTTCCGATCCAACTACGCCCCAGCGTGCGTAAGCTCTGGGCCGCTGCCCGGCACCGGATCGAAGCCCTGGGCGCCACGGTCCTGGAGGTCGATTTCCCGCTGATCGAAAAATACGAGGGCAACACCCCAGGTGGTGAGCAGCTAGAGGCCCTTGGGGTGCTGCCGCAAGATTGGTTGGAGCAAGAATTCAACCAGATCCTCGCCCACGGCTGGGATACCTTCCTGCGCGAAAACAACGACCCCAGATTAAACCGATTGGCCCAGGTTGACCATCTGCAGATCTTCCCGGCCCCTGTCGGTTCATTACCCGATCGCTACGACGAGGTCGCAGACTACGAAAACCGCTACCGTGATGTGGTGCAACAGGCCAAGGACGGACTACTTCCTCCGGAGCAATTACCTGATTTCGCGGCGGGGCTCAGCGCCTTAGAAACGCTGCGTGCCGAACTCTTCGAACGCTGGCTGCGAGAGCACGATCTCGATGGAGTGATCTTCCCAGCCAACGCCGATGTGGGGGCCGCCGATGCTGATACCAACCCGACCGCAGCCGACAGAGCGTGGGAAAACGGGCTCTTTTTCTCAAACGGTAACTACGCCATGCGTCATCTGGGCATCCCCTCCGTCACCGTGGCCATGGGGGTGATGGAAGACATCGGTATGCCGGTGGGGCTCACCTTTGCGGGACCGGCCTATGCCGACAGCGCGATCTTGGCCTGGGGCTGGGCGTTTGAGGCCGCCGGCACGCTGCGTGCGGCGCCTGTGCTGGCCCCCGAGCTACTCAGTGACCGTCACCTTGCGGGGTGCCGGAGCGCAGCGCCACGTGGTGGCGAAGAACCTCGGATCACCATCGGAGGCGAAGTGGATCCGCGAACCTACCACGAGGGCGCGAGCAGATTGCTGCTCTCCGGAGAGATTGCTGCTGCCGAGGTCGCAGCCATCGTCCTGACGGTTAATGGCGAACCGACGCTTGTGCGCCGGAGCGGAAACCGCTGGAACGCCACGGCGATCCTGCCCGCGGCGGTGGAGTCGGCGGCGCGTGGCTCAAATCCGCCCGCCCGCATCCTCGCGGTCATCCACGTGGTGAATCCGGGTGGTGCTGCGGCCGGTGACTTCACCGAAATTTAGACGCCGAAGTCTGTAGTGCTGAGTGCTTAGTTCGAAGCGAGCAGCAGGGCGATGGCTTCATTGGTACCTTCGAAGGTCACCAGCGCCTCATCGCGGCGCCCGGAAGCATGGAGCAGCAGTTCGCCGGGACGGCCGATGATGGCCACGGATGTTGCGCTCTTGCGCGCCACATGACGTTGGCCATCGGGGCGCACCAGAATGATCCCGACGTTCGAGCGGCGGTAGTGAAGCGTCGCCCGGCGCAACAGGTCCTTCCACAACAATTCCTCATACGTTGCATCAAGCATGCGTGGCGCCCAACGGTCGCTGGCCCGACGCACGTCCTCGGTGTGAATGAAGAACTCGGAGAGGTTGGCCGAACGGTCAACACCGGAATTAGCTAGCGGGGAGTACTTCGGGGCACCGGCCAGGAATTCGTGGACCAGCACGGCATACTCGTTGCGGTCTTGCGCGACATCGGCGCGCTTGGCCAGCTCAGCTTCCATGCGGTGGGTCAACGGCTTCAGCAGCAGGCCGGCGGCCAGCAGTGATCGTTCGCGCAGCACTAAATGGGCTGCGAGGTGACGGGTTTGCCACCCGGCACACAGGGTGGGGGCCGTGGGACCT
Source organism: Paeniglutamicibacter terrestris (assembly GCF_012271785.1). Classification (GTDB taxonomy): domain Bacteria; phylum Actinomycetota; class Actinomycetes; order Actinomycetales; family Micrococcaceae; genus Paeniglutamicibacter; species Paeniglutamicibacter terrestris. The sequence continues at coordinate 22,098 of NZ_JAAWVT010000003.1, forward strand.
GCCGCCAGCAGGACTTCGGCCAATACTTCACGCGAGGCTGGGACGAAATGCATCTCTTTGAAACTAACACGTTCTCAGCTCCTTGTGGCCCTTTCGAACCACCCTGTGGCGTAAGGTGTGGCCAAATCGTCACGGGGGTGGGGTCGCACGTGTTGGAAGAACAGTTTTGCGCCCATCGGGCACTAGACTGGTAGGGATGTCTCAGACCCCAGCCTTCGCCGCCCCCGCCTCAGTGAACGGGCAATTGTCCGCCGAGATTTCAGCCGCGCTGAAGAAGGATGGCGCCGGATTGGTGGCAGCCATCATTCAGCAGCATGGCACCAATGAGGTGTTGATGCTCGGCTGGATGAACGAGGAAGCGCTCCGCCGCACCCTGAGCACCGGACGAGTGACCTTCTGGTCCCGTTCGCGCAACGAATTCTGGCGCAAGGGAGACACCTCCGGGCACTCCCAAATGGTCAGATCGGTAGCCCTTGACTGCGACGGCGACGCCCTGCTGGTGGTTGTGGATCAGATCGGCGCCGCCTGCCACACCGGAACCCACACCTGCTTCGACGGCCGTGAACTCCCCGCCGTGGTGGGACGCAAAGTCTCCTAGCACCACGCGCACCACCCGGCACCACCCAATACCCAGCACACGCAAGGATCCTTCTCGCTCATGCAAGCTCTCGGCGCTCTGACCCCCACCCGCGAGCAGTTCCGCGCACTCGCCGCGGATCGCCGCGTCATTCCCGTTTCGATGCGGGTGCTTGCCGACGCACTCACCCCCATCTCCATCTACCGCAGGCTGGCAGGCGGACGCCCCGGCACCTTCCTGATGGAATCGGCCGCGGCCGGGGGAGTGTGGTCACGCTACTCCTTCATCGGCGTGAACTCCCCCGCCACCCTGACCACGCTGGATGGAAAAGCGCATTGGCAGGGCACCCCACCTCAGGGCCTGCCCTGTGAAGGAAACCCGGTTGAAGTTTTGCGTGACACCGTGCGGGCACTGCGCACCGTACCGCTGGACGGGCTGCCACCGCTGACCAGCGGCATGGTGGGCTTCATCGGCTGGGAAGCGGTACGTCATTGGGAAAAGCTTCCCAACCCACCGGTTGATGACCTGCACCTGCCCGAGCTGGCCATGAACCTCGTGGGGGACATGGCCGTGCACGATAACACCGACGGCACCCTGACGTTGATCGCCAACGCCATCAACTTCAACGGAACCTCCGAAGGTGTTGACGGCGCCTACGACCACGCGGTTCAGCGCCTCTCGGAGATGCTTGACGCGCTCAGTGTTGCCGCCGAAAACCCGGTCTCGGTACTCTCGGGCACAGACGTGCCGGCCGATGAACTCATGAAGGCCGTCACCCACTCCTGGGATGAGGATTCCTACCGCAGCGCGGTCCTGCGCGGCAAGGAAGCCATCGTGGAGGGCGAGGTATTCCAGGTGGTGATCTCCCGCCGCTTTGAGCTCGAATCCCATGCCGACCCACTGGATGTCTACCGGATCCTGCGCGGCACCAACCCGAGCCCCTACATGTACCTGTTTAACCTGCGCGACGCCCACGACAAGCCCTATTCCATCGTGGGCTCCTCACCCGAGGCGTTGGTGACCGTCAACGATGACCACGTGGTGACGCACCCGATCGCCGGCTCACGCCCGCGCGGGGCGAACTACGAAGATGATCAGCAGCATGAGAAGAACCTGCTGAACGATGAGAAGGAACGCGCCGAGCACCTGATGCTCGTTGATCTCTCGCGCAACGATCTCTCCAAGGTCTGCGTGCCGGGCTCGGTGGAAGTCACCCAGTTCATGGAGGTCGAACGCTTCAGCCACATCATGCACCTGGTCTCCAACGTGGTGGGCAAGCTAGCCCCGGGACACGACGGCTACGACGTGCTCGCTGCCACCTTCCCCGCCGGCACCCTCTCCGGGGCACCCAAACCACGCGCCCTGTCGCTACTGGATGAACTTGAGCCGTACCGCCGCGGCATTTATGGCGGAGTCGTGGGCTACCTGGACTTCACCGGAGACATGGACATGGCCATCGCCATCCGCTCCGCGCTGATCAAGGGAAACCGGGCCTACGTCCAGGCAGGTGGCGGCATCGTCGCCGACTCCAACCTCGACGCCGAGGCCCTGGAAACCATCAACAAATCGGCCGCGCCCTTGCGGGCCGTGTGGGCCGCCGGAACCATGGCACCGGCACAAGTGGACGGCAACAACGCATGAGCAACAAAAAAACCGGGCGCCTCGGCACCAAGCGCAATGTGATGCTGTTGGGATTGCTCGGTGCCGTTATTGCGCTGGCCACCAGCACCCGGACCTGGATCACGGTGCAGCCGCAAATGGGCAATGTGAAGATCCCGCTGATCGAGGTGGCGGGATCCGACGCCGCCACGGCCGTCGCGGCATTAGCCGTGGTGGCGCTGGCCGGATCGCTGGCCGCGATGATCGCTGGCAAGGTGGCGCGGTACATCATCGCGGTGATCCTGCTGTTGGTTGGCGCGGGCATCATCGCCTCGGCCGTTTCGGTGCTGGTTGACCCCGTCGCCGCCGCTTCCACCAAGGTGGGTGAGGCCACCGGGCTTAACGCCGCGGGCGCCGACTACGCGCTGAGTATCTGGCCATACGTGGCGGTGCTCGGCGGCATCATTCTGATCATCAACGCCGCGGTACTGGCGGTGGCCGGACGGCACTGGGCAGGTTCGCGGAAGTACGCCCGGGACGCCCAGGCCGTGCGCGATCAGGCGGCAGCACCCAGCGGTAACGGACAAATTGATGAAATTTCCGGTTGGGACTCGCTCTCACGCGGGGATGACCCCACCGGCTAAGCGCGCACACGCTTCGCAACATGGCATGCCATCGCCCGAAAGAATGGCAGAATAGAAGACAAGAAAATTATCGGGAATCTTCCCGATTCGCACGAGGTGAGCAGGAGTATCCCACCATGGCAAACGCCAACACTCAGATCGATCCGATGCACGGCGAAGAAATTGGCCACGGCAACTCGAAGGCGGCCTGGGCCGCTATCGCCGTGATGATGATCGGCTTTATTGTCGGTTGCATCGCCTTCGCCGGGCACAACCCCACAGTCGTTTACATCGGCATCGGCATCGTCTTCCTTGGCCTGATCGTCGGCTGGATCATGAAGAAGGCAGGCTACGGCGTGAACGGCGCCAAGTCGGGTTCCGCGCACTAGCCGTGAGTGTACTGAGCGATATCATCGCGGGCGTTCGGATTGATCTGGACGCCCGTCGGTCCATCCTCGACCAGAGCGGTATCGAGGCGGACGCCGCTGCCGCGGCCCCGGCCCTGGATGCTTACGCGGCACTGGGTGGACACCTTGATCCGACCCAACGCGATACCACCCTGCGGGTGATCTCCGAGGTGAAGCGCAAATCCCCGTCCAAGGGTGCGCTGGCCCAGATCGCAGAACCCGCCGTCCTGGCCGCTTCCTATGAGGCTGGAGGCGCATCGGTGATCTCCGTGCTGACCGAGCAGCGTCGTTTTGGCGGCTCACTGGCCGACCTTGATGCGGTTCGCAGCGCGGTGAAGATCCCGGTGCTACGCAAGGACTTCACGGTTGATGCCTACCAAATTTATGAGGCTCGCGCGCACGGAGCGGATTTGGTGCTGCTCATTGTTGCGGCCCTTGACGATGCCACGATGCGCGAATTTTTGGAGCTCACCCATGCACTGGGCATGAATGCCCTGGTGGAAACGCACACGCCGGAAGAAATCGCCCGGGCGATTAACCTCGGTGCGCGAATCATCGGGGTCAACGTGCGCAACCTCAAGACCCTGGAGGTTGACCGTGAGAACTTCGGCCGCCTCATCGAGCTGATCCCCACCGATGTTGTCATCGTGGCGGAATCCGGCGTGCAGGACGTTTCCGATGTGCAGTACTACGCGCAGCTGGGAGCCGACGCCATCCTCGTGGGAGAAGCCCTGGTGAAGGATGCAGATCCGCGCGCGGCAGTGGAACACTTCATCACCGCAGGCACGGCAGCCAAACCGGCTCGCGCCAGCTGAACGACCCTGAGAACCCCCCTTTCAAGAATTCCTGAGCTAGAGAAGGATGCGACAGATGACCCCGATGACCGGTGAACCAGAGGTGGGCAAGAACCAGCCCGCCACCGATCCCTCGCATTCGCTGCGGCACGCAGCCGGACCCTACTTCGGCGCCTACGGCGGACGCTGGATGCCCGAATCCCTGATCGCCGCCATGGACCAGCTCAACGACACGTTTGAGGCTGCCAAGGCCGACCCGTCGTTCATCGCCGAGGTCAAGGAACTGAACAAGAACTACTCGGGCCGTCCCTCGCTGCTGACAGAGGCCAAGCGCTTGTCCGAGGTTGCCTGCGGCGGGGTGCGAGTCTTCCTCAAGCGCGAGGACTTGAACCACACCGGTAGCCACAAGATCAACAATGTGCTCGGTCAGGCATTGCTGGCCAAGCGCATGGGCAAAACCCGGATCATCGCCGAGACCGGTGCCGGACAGCACGGTGTTGCCTCGGCCACCGCTGCGGCCCTGATGGGCCTCGAATGTGTGGTCTACATGGGTGCCGAAGACACCCGTCGGCAGTCGCTGAACGTCGCGCGCATGCAGCTGCTCGGTGCCACGGTCATCCCCGTGACCGCCGGATCCCAGACGCTGAAGGACGCCATCAACGAGGCCCTGCGTGATTGGGTCGCCAACGTGGAGAACACCCACTACCTCTTGGGTACCGCAGCCGGCGGACACCCGTTCCCGGCCATGGTGCGCTACTTCCACGAAGTCATCGGCGAAGAGGCCCGCGAACAGATTTTGGCTCAGGTGGGCCGGCTTCCAGACGCCGTGGCTGCCTGCATTGGCGGTGGATCCAACGCGATTGGCATCTTCCACGGTTTCCTTGACGATCCCGAGGTGCAGCTGTTCGGCTTCGAGGCCGGTGGCGATGGTGTTGATACACCTCGCCACGCAGCAACCATCACGCTGGGACGCCCCGGTGTGCTGCACGGTGCCAAGAGCTACCTGATGCAGGACGAGGACGGGCAGACCATCGAGTCGCACTCGATCTCCGCCGGCCTGGATTACCCGGGTGTTGGCCCCGAACATGCTTACCTCTCGGACATTGGCCGGGTGCACTACGAACCCATCACCGACACCGAGGCCATGGACGCGTTCTCGCTGCTGTGCCGCACCGAGGGCATCATTCCCGCCATCGAGTCCTCCCACGCGCTGGCCGGTGTGCTGAAGATTGCCGCACGCAAGATTGCCGACGGCGCCGTTCCGGAAGAGACCATTATCATCGCTAACCTTTCGGGGCGTGGCGATAAGGACGTCGGCACTGCCGCCGAATGGTTTAACCTCATCGACACCGACGCTAAGGACGCCAAGTGAGCATCGTATCCAAGAGCGCCGCGGCCATTGCCGCCGCCCGTGCCGAGGGTCGTCCGGCCCTGATCTGTTACCTGCCCGCAGGGTTCCCCGATGTTCAGGGCACCATCGATGCGGCCGTCGCGATGGCGGAAAACGGTGCCGATATCATCGAGGTCGGCATCCCCTATTCCGACCCCGTCATGGACGGATCGGTCATTCAGGCTGCCACGGTGCAAGCGCTGGAGCAGGGCTTTAAGGTGTCTCAGGTCTTTGATGTCATCAAGGGCATCACGGCGCGTTGTTCTGCCACCGTCATGGTGATGACCTACTGGAACCCGGTACTGCGCATGGGCGTGGACGAGTTCTCCCGCCGCCTGGCCGAGGCCGGTGGCGCCGGGCTGATCACCCCGGACCTGGTCCCGGACGAGGCTGCCGAATGGATTGAGGCCTCGGATAGGTACGGACTAGATCGAGTCTTCCTGGTGGCACCGTCCTCCACCGAAGCACGCATGAAGGCCACCGTCGCGGCAAGCCGCGGCTTTGTCTACTGCGTTTCGATCATGGGTGTTACCGGTGCCCGTGACACGGTCTCCGACGCAGCGGCAGCAGTTGTGGCGGCTGCTCACGCAGCCGGCGCAGAAAACGCCTGCGTCGGCCTGGGTGTCTCGGCGCGCAAGCACGTTGAAGAAATCGGGGCCTACTCCGATGGCGTCATCGTGGGTACCGCCCTGGTGGCAGCACTGCGAGATGGTGGCAGTGAAGCCGTGGGCAGGCTCACCGCGGAACTCAGCGGCAAGAGCGTCTCGGCGTGATGTTTCAGCTAGCTGCGGGAACCCAGATCCTCGCCTCCATTCCCAGCCCGCCGGCGGAATTTTCGAAGTTCTCGCTCGGACCGCTGACCATCCACGCCTACGCTCTGTGCATCATGCTCGGCATCGTGGTGGCCATGTGGATGACCGCGCGGCGCTGGCGTGCCAAGGGTGGACCGGAGGAAGTGGTCTGGGACATTTGCATCTGGGCCATCCCCTTCGGGATCGTCGGCGGACGGTTGTACCACGTGCTGTTCACCGACCCGGAGTACTACTTCGGGCTTAACGGGCAGCTGGCACACTTTTCGGAGATCCCACAGATCTGGGCCGGCGGCCTGGGCATCATGGGTGCCATCTCGCTGGGTACCCTCGGTGCCTGGATCGCCTGTCGCCGGGCTGGCGTTCGCCTGACGGCGTTCCTCGACGCGGCGGTTCCCGGGGTGCTGCTCGCGCAGGCCTTTGGCCGCTGGGGCAACTGGTTTAACCAGGAACTCTTTGGTGCGCCCACCACACTTCCGTGGGGCCTGGAGATCGATCCGAACAGCTATAACTTCCCGGCCGGGGTTCCCGCCGGAACGCTCTTCCACCCCACGTTCCTCTATGAATCGTTGTGGAACGTTGCCGGTGTGTTGTTGCTGCTGGCCCTTGATCGCAAGTTTAAGCTGCGCCGCGGTGCCATGTTCTTCAGCTACTTGATTTGGTACGGCATTGGCCGCAGCTTCATGGAGACCTTGCGTATCGACGCCGTGGATGTCATCACCATCATCGGCATCGGGCTTCGGGTCCACATGTGGTTGGCCATCGCGATGGTCATCTTCGCTGCTGTGGGACTGATTTTTGTGCTCACCCGGCTGCGGCCGCTGGGAGACCCGGGGGTCTACCTTCCCGGGCGTGCTCCGGCCGAGGAGTCGGTTGAATCGGGTACCAAGGACAAGGACTTACCGACCACTGAGCAGCAAGCCGGCGAGCCAACGGATCCCCAAGTTCCCAAGGATCGCGGAAAACACTAGCCCGCTCGACATAAATTACTCTCACGAACCCCTTCCCTCTCCGCAGCTCATGCGGAAAGATGAAGGGGTTCGTGCGTTGTGCTACGAAACTTTGTGGAAACTTAAAACTTCCTAGTCAACAGCTGGTTCGTGAGACGTACGAAAACTGTTGGAAACAAAACCATGCGTAAAACTGAAACATGTCGGTGTTACTCTTTTTCTCACCGTGACAGTACGGCCGGGCGCGAAATACCCACCAACCGCACCGGGAGCTGTCGGCAACCACAATGACGTGGAAGCACAGGATCTGTTTCATGACCATTACAAGGTTGTTCAGTTTCTGCCTACGCATCGCTGGTGTCACCCCCTTCACAGCACGGCCCCTCTTGAAAAGAGGGTGCCGATTTGCGACCCTGCAATCACCTCGGTCACTGTCGCCCGACGAATACCGCCCGCTGTCAACACACTGAGAAAGGGACAACTCATGAGCATGACCGGAGTCCAACTCAACGCCTCACCGCATCGTGGCGAGGATGCCACCTCGCCCTTTACCCGGTTTGCCGATATCCCGATAGCTCAGGGACTATACGATCCGGCCAACGAAAAAGACGCCTGTGGCCTGGCCCTGATTGCCACACTGACGAAAAAGGGCAGCCACGAGATCGTGGAACAGGCCCTCGAAGCCTTGCGTCGACTTGAGCACCGCGGTGCCGTCGGCGCCGATGCTGGAACCGGTGACGGCGCAGGTATCCTGACCCAGCTTCCCGACAGCTTCTTCCGTGCCGTCACCGACCTTGAGCTGCCCGAAGCCGGCCGCTACGCAGCAGGCACCGCCTTCCTTCCGCAGGAACCCGCGCAGCGTGCATCAACCATTACCGCACTTGAAGAGCTAGCACTCGAAGAGGGCCTCACCGTCCTGGGCTGGCGCGACGTGCCGGTGAACACCGAGTCCATCGGAGCCACCGCGCTGGGCAGCATGCCCTACTTCTCGCAGCTCTTCCTGGGGGCCGCCCCCGAGCACGAAGCAGACCTTGACGCCCGGGTCTTCCGTATTCGCAAGCGTGCGCAGAACAAATTCGGGGTGTACTTCCCCTCGCTCTCCTCCGCCACCATGGTCTACAAGGGCATGCTCTCCACCGAGCAGCTCACCGAGTTCTACCCGGATCTGACCGATGAGCGCTTTGAATCGCGCTTCGGCATCGTGCACTCGCGCTTCTCCACCAATACCTTCCCCTCCTGGCCGCTGGCCCAGCCCTTCCGTACCATCGCCCACAACGGCGAAATCAACACGGTCAAGGGCAACCGCAACTGGATGCGCGCCCGCCAATCGCAGCTCGCCTCCGACCTGCTCGGCGAGGTACCCGAAGAACTCTTCCCGATCTGCTCCGCCGGGGCCTCGGACTCCGCCTCCTTTGACGAGGTTGCCGAGCTCTTGATGCTCTCCGGTCGCCCGATCGCCCAGGCGATCATGATGATGATTCCCGAGGCTTGGGAAAACCATGCCTCGATGGACGCGGACCGCCGCGCCTTCTACGAATACAACTCGATGCTGATGGAACCGTGGGACGGACCTGCCGCGGTGTCCTTCACCGACGGCAAGCAGGTAGGTGCGGTGCTCGACCGCAACGGTCTGCGCCCGGCACGCTACTGGGTCACCACCGACGGATTGGTGGTGCTGGCCTCGGAGGTTGGCGTCATCGATCTGGATCCCTCGCTAATCGCCGCCAAGGGCCGCGTTGCCCCGGGCAAGATGTTCCTGGTGGACACCGAGGCCGGACGCATCATCAGTGATGAGGAAGTTAAGTCTCAGGTGGCCGCGTCGGCTCCGTGGGCCCAGTGGGTCAATCAGAACAAGATCAACCTGGCGACCCTGCCGGATCTGTTGCACGTCAAGCACAACTCGGCCTCCGTGCAGATTCGCCAGCGGACCTTCGGTTACACCACGGAGGAACTGCGGATCCTGCTGGCCCCGATGGCTACCGCCGGCGCCGAGCCGCTGGGCGCCATGGGCTCGGACACCCCGGTGGCGGTGCTCTCGGATCGCTCCCGTCTGCTCTTTGACTACTTCACCCAGTCCTTCGCCCAGGTGACCAACCCGCCGTTGGACTCCATCCGTGAAGAACTTGTCACCTCCATGCTCACCAGCATCGGCCCGGCCGGAAACCTCTTGGCCACCGGTCCGGTCAGCGCCGAACAGGTGTCCCTTGATTACCCGGTGATCACCAACGACGAGCTGGCCAAGATCGCGAACATCCGCGGTGATGCTGGCGTGAAGTTGGCACTGAAGGTTCGTGGACTCTACCGTCCCGGAGGCGGTGAGGGAGAACTGCGCGCCCGCTTGCAGGAAATCTGCGAAAAGGTCTCCGCAGCGGTAAACCGTGGCATCAAATTCATCGTGCTCTCGGATAGGGATTCAAACGCTCAGTGGGCACCGATCCCGTCGTTGCTGCTCACCAGTGCCGTGCACCACCACCTGCTCAAGAGTGCTAATCGCACCAAGACCTCACTGATCATCGAGGCCGGTGACGTTCGCGAGGTTCACCACGTAGCGGTGCTCGTGGGCTACGGTGCCTCGGCGATCAACCCCTACCTGGCGCTGGAATCCGTCGAAGAGATGGCCCTGCAGGGCGAACTCGGCGACGTGAGTCCCGCCAAGGCTCAGGCCAATATGATCAAGGCGCTGGGCAAGGGTCTGCTGAAGATCATGTCCAAGATGGGTATCTCCACCGTGGCCTCCTACTGCGGAGCCCAGACCTTTGAGGCCCTGGGCCTGTCCCAGCGCGTGGTTGACCAGTACTTCACCGGGACCTCCTCGCAGCTTGGCGGCGTTGGTCTTGACATCATCGCCACCGAAACCGCGATGCGTCATGCCGGTGCCTACCCCTCGGATCTGAATCCCGATGCGCACCGCGTGTTGGAAACCGGTGGGGAATACCAGTGGCGCCGTGAGGGCCCGCCGCACCTGTTCAACCCCGAAACGGTGTTCCGGCTGCAGCATGCCACCCGCGAACGTCGTTATGACATCTTCAAGAAGTACACCCAGGGCGTGGATGATCAGGCCAAGGGCCTGATGACCCTGCGCGGGCTGTTGGACTTCAAATATTCCGAGCGCACCCCCATCAATATCGACGCGGTGGAACCCGTGTCTGAGATTGTGAAGCGTTTTGCTACCGGCGCGATGAGCTACGGCTCGATCTCCGCCGAGGCTCACGAGACCCTCGCTATCGCGATGAACCGCCTGGGCGGTAAGTCCAACACCGGTGAGGGCGGCGAGGACGTTGATCGTCTGCTGGATCCCACCCGCCGCTCGGCCGTGAAGCAGATCGCCTCGGGGCGCTTCGGTGTCACCAGCATGTACCTGACCCATGCCGATGACATCCAGATCAAGATGGCGCAGGGCGCCAAGCCCGGCGAGGGTGGCCAGCTGATGGCCAACAAGGTCTACCCATGGGTGGCTCGTACGCGCCACTCGACCCCCGGCGTGGGCCTCATTTCGCCGCCGCCGCACCACGATATCTACTCCATCGAGGACTTGGCTCAGCTAATCCACGATGCCAAGTGCTCTAACCCGAGCGCCCGCGTGCACGTGAAGCTGGTCTCCGAGGTTGGCATCGGAACCGTAGCCGCCGGAGTCACCAAGGCCAAGGCCGACGTGGTTTTGGTGTCGGGTCACGATGGTGGCACCGGTGCCTCGCCGCTGAACTCGCTGAAGCATGCCGGTGTTCCGTGGGAATTGGGCCTGGCCGAGACCCAGCAGACGCTGATGCTCAACGGGCTGCGCGAACGTGTCACGGTGCAGGTTGATGGTCAGCTCAAGACCGGACGCGACGTGGTCATCGCCGCGCTGCTGGGTGCCGAAGAATTCGGCTTTGCCACGGCCCCGTTGGTGGTTGCCGGCTGCATCATGATGCGCGTCTGCCACCTGGACACCTGCCCGGTGGGTGTGGCAACACAGAACCCGGAGCTGCGTTCGCGTTTCACCGGACAGGCAGATCACGTGGTGAACTTCTTCGAGTTCCTGGCCCAGGAAGTCCGCGAACTCTTGGCGGATCTTGGTTTTGCCACCCTCGAAGAGGCCATTGGCCAGGCGGAGCTGCTCGATACGCGCGCCGCCGTGGGCCACTGGAAGACCGCCGGGTTGCACCTGGATAAGATCTTCACCACCGCGGGCTCCAAGCCCGGGGCAGCGCGCTCACGCACCACCACGCAGGACCACGGTCTGGGCAAACACTTTGACATGGCTCTGATCGAGGCCGCGGCCCCGGCGCTCGAACGCCGCGAGAAGGTAGTTCTTGACCTCCCAATCAAGAACACCGACCGCTCGGTGGGCACCATGCTCGGTCACCACGTCACGCGAACCTTCGGGGTCAATGAACTGGACGCCGGCACCATCGACGTGACGCTGCGCGGACACGCGGGGCAGTCACTTGGTGCCTTCCTCCCGGCAGGTATTTCACTCAAGCTCATCGGAGACTCCAACGATTACGTCGGCAAGGGCCTCTCCGGTGGACGCATCACGGTGCGGGCCGATGAGCGAAGCACCTTTAACGCTGCCGAGCAGGTCATCGCCGGAAACGTGATCGGTTACGGTGCCACCAGCGGCGAGCTGTTCATTGGCGGCATGGTGGGCGAACGCTTCGCCGTACGTAACTCCGGTGCCACGGCAGTGGTTGAAGGCATTGGTGACCATGGTTGTGAGTACATGACCGGTGGTACCACGCTGATCCTGGGTGCCACGGGCCGCAACTTTGCCGCCGGCATGTCCGGGGGAGTGGCCTACGTCCTGGATTTGGACATCGCGAAGTTGAACCCGCTGGCCGTGGCCAACGACGATCTTTTGCTCACGGGTCCCGACGCCGAAGATTGCACACTGATCAAGAACCTGCTGACCGAACACGTGGCACACACCGGTTCGGCCTTGGCCGCAAGCCTGCTGGCCGACTGGCCGCTGGCCGCGGCACGCATCACCAAGGTACTGCCACGTGACTACGCAGCAGTACAACAGGCACGCACCGTTGCCGCTCATGAAGGATTCGACCCCGATTCAGCAACCGTCTGGAACCGGATTTTGGAGGTGACCCGTGGCTAATCCACGTGGATTCATGGAGGTGCGCGACCGCGTTACCCCGCCCAAGCGTCCCGTTTCGGTGCGCATCATGGACTTCAAGGAGGTCACCGAGCGCCAAGATGCTCAGGTGCTCACCCAGCAGGCCGGCCGCTGCATGGACTGTGGCATTGCCTTCTGCCACAACGGCTGCCCGTTGGGCAACCTGATTCCGGAATGGAATTCCCTGGTTCACCAGGGTCGAATGACCGACGCTTCCGAGCGTTTGCATGCGACAAATAACTTCCCGGAATTCACCGGCCGGCTCTGCCCGGCTCCGTGTGAGTCCTCTTGCGTGCTGGGCATCAATCAGCCCGCCGTAACAATTAAGCAGATTGAAGTCGAAATCGCCGACACCCTGCTGGCCGCAGGTCCGCTGGAGCCGCTGTTGGCCGTGCGCCACACCGACCGCCGCATCGCGGTGGTTGGTTCGGGTCCGGCGGGGCTGGCGGCAGCTCAGCAGCTGACCCGCGCCGGACATACCGTTGCGGTCTATGAGCGCGACGATAAGCCCGGTGGGCTGCTGCGTTATGGCATCCCCGACTTCAAGATGGGCAAGGATGTCCTGGACACCCGTCTGGCCCAGATGGAAGCCGAGGGCACGGTGTTCCGCAGCGGCGTGGCAGTGGGCACCGACATCGCCTTCGATCAGCTTAATCGGCTGTATGACGCGGTCATCGTGGCCACAGGTGCCACGGTTCCGCGCGATCTTCCGATCCCCGGGCGTGAGCTTGATGGGGTGCACTACGCCATGGAATACCTCGTTCAATCCAACGAGGTGGTTGCCGGTGAGCGCGAAGCGTTGGCTATCGACGCCAAGGGAAAGCACGTGGTGATCCTCGGCGGCGGCGACACCGGTGCCGACTGCTTGGGTACCGCCATTCGCCAGGGAGCTGCCAGCGTGACGACCCTGGCGATCGGCGCTCAGCCGGCGTTGGAGCGTCCCGCGCACCAGCCGTGGCCCATGGCACCGACCCTCTTTGAGGTTCAGTCGGCTCACGAAGAAGGCGGTGAGCGGTCCTATTTGGCCGCAACAGTCAACTTCTCCGGCGAGCATGGAAGCGTGATGGGTGTTACAGTTGCAGAGACCGAGTTTGTAAATGGTCAGCGCCTTCCAAAACCAGGTACCGAGCGAGTTATTCCCGCCGACCTCGTCTTCCTGGCTCTCGGGTTCACCGGACCGGAGACCACAGGACTCATGGAACAGGCCAACACCGAGTTTGATGACCGGGGCAGCGTCGCCCGTGATGGTTACTACATGACCAACACCCCGGGGGTGTTTGTGGCTGGCGACGCCGGACGCGGACAATCCCTGATCGTGTGGGCCATAGCCGAGGGACGTTCCTGTGCCGCGGCCGTGGACAAATACCTGATGGGCGAAACCCGCCTTCCGGCCCCCGTTGCACCAACGGATCGGGCCATCAGCATGTTGTGAGTCGGATGCACCACCTATGCGGTGTTGTCCTGACCTGAGAGATGGAAAGGCAGATAGGCTGACCGTATGAGACGCGCAAAAATCGTGGCCACTTGGGGCCCGGCGATCGGTACCTACGACAAGACACTGGCAGTACTTAAGGCGGGTGTTGACGTAGCTCGTTTGAATATGAGCCACGGCGACCACTCGATGCACGCCGAGAACTTGGGCAATGTGCGGGCCGCGGCCCAGGAACTCGGCCGGCCGGTCGGCATCTTTGCCGACCTGCAGGGTCCGAAGATTCGCCTGGGCCGGTTTGTAGATGACGCCAAGCACATGCTGCACGTCGGTGACACGTTCACCATCGTGATTGCCGATGTGCTCGGCGATGCAACGTTCTGCTCCACCACGTTTAAGGGACTTCCGCAGGACGTCAACGTCGGTGACACCCTCTTGATCAACGACGGCAAGGTTGCCCTGCGCGCCACCGCCGTTGATGACGAGAAGGTTGTCACCGAGGTTGTTGTCGGCGGAGAGGTGTCCAACAACAAGGGCATCAACCTTCCCGGCGTTGCCGTCAACGTTCCGGCGTTGAGCCAAAAGGACGAGGACGATCTGCGTTGGGCCATCCGGGCCGGCGTTGACATGGTCGCACTTTCCTTCGTTCGCAACGCCAGCGACATCACCCGCGTGCACGAGATCATGGACGAGGAGGGTCGCCGCCTGCCGGTGATCGCCAAGGTCGAGAAGCCGCAGGCAGTGGACGCCATCGAGGAAATCATCGATGCGTTCGACGCCATCATGGTCGCCCGTGGTGACCTGGGTGTGGAGCTTCCGCTCGAAGAGGTTCCGCTGGTTCAGAAGCGCGCCATCGAATTGGCTCGCCGTTGGGCCAAGCCGGTCATCGTGGCCACCCAGGTGCTTGAATCCATGATCGAGTCCCCGACGCCTACCCGCGCCGAGGCCTCGGACTGCGCCAACGCCGTTCTTGACGGTGCCGACGCTGTCATGCTTTCGGGGGAGACCTCGGTGGGCGAATATCCCATCGAAACCGTCGAAACCATGGCCCGGATTATTTCCTCCACCGAAAAGCACGGTCTGGACCGTATCCCGCGTCTGGGCTCCAAGCCCAAGACCCGTGGTGGCGCCATCACCCGTGCCGCCGTGGAAATCGCCGACCAGTTGGATGCCAAATACATCGTGGCCTTCACCCAGTCCGGCGATTCGGCGCGCAGGCTCTCCCGCTTGCGCCCCAAGCGTCCGGTGCTGGCCTTCACGCCGTTGCCGCAGACCTACAACATCATGACGTTGATGTGGGGCATCCAGCCGCGCTTGGTCGAGTACGCGGACCACACCGACAAGATGACCGCACAGGTTGACCGCGCGCTATTGGATGAAGGACTGGCCGAGGTCAACGACATCGTTTGCATCGCTGCCGGTTCCCCTCCAGGGCAAGCAGGTTCCACCAACTCGCTGCGCATCCACAAGGTCGGAGACCTTGCCGATGCCGGCCAGCTGGGCGACGGCAAGCCGATGCCGGCTCGCGAAAAGGTTGGTCCCTGGGCCACCGAGAACGTTGTAGGCGAAAACGCCCGCACGATCTAGTCGCTAAGCGGCAAAAGGCCGAATCATCGTGATGAATCCCGCACAGGGAAACACCGCGATGATTCGGCCTTTGCTATTTCTGCGTTGGATCAGTCAACGGTATTGGATCAGTCAACAATCGCAGCAATGGCTTCGATCTCAACAAGTTGGTTTTCATAACCGAGCACCGTGGTGCCTAAGAGCGTGCTGGGGACGTCGTGGGAGCCGAAGGCTGCGTGAACCTCATTCCACGCCGTGACCAGCTCCTTCTGGTTGGTGGAAGCCACCAGAACGCGCGTGGAGATAACGTCCTCGATGCTGGCGCCGGCAGCCTCTAGGGCAATCACCATATTGCCGATGCAGGCTCGGGCTTGGTGAGCAAAGTCGCCGATGCCCACCGTCTTCCCATTTTCATCCAGGGGGCACGAGCCTGCTAGAAAGATCAGTCGGGCGTTGGCCGGCGCGGTTGCCGCATAGGCGTACTCGGCGGTGTTGCTGAGCTTGGTTGAGCGTATGAGTGAAACGGCGCTTGGCATGGGGGAGCGTCCTATCGGAGTTCTCAAAAATGGGGGTGGGCGTGCCTTCAGCCTAATCAATGCGTGTTCGCAGGTGTGGGTATCAGCGGCCCAGTGTCACACTTCTGGCGTGGTAGCTACCATCGTCTCGGGGGTGCCCCCGCTAGGTGCGCCCGGTGCTGAGCGCAAGCTTCCACGCACGGTGAGGCATGATTGATAGCCGATGTTCCGCGGCGACGTGCAACCTCGTTCAGCTTCGATGGATCAGCTACTCGCGAATCTAAGGCTGCAAAGTGGAGCCCATGTGCCCGATTTTACGGGTGGAATATTGCTACGGGTTGGGCGCGTAATAAAGGCGATAGAAAATGACTTTGTTTCAAAGCCATCGGCGAGAACCTGGCGGAAACGTCGACGCAAAAGAAAAGCTCCGATCCCTTATCAGATAAGGGATCGGAGCCTATTTGTGCCCGAGGTGGGACTCGAACCCACACACCTTGCGATACTGCATTTTGAGTGCAGCGCGTCTACCATTCCGCCACTCGGGCGAGCACTATTTGAAGCAGCGAGAATAAGCATAACCGATAATTGCTTTGGTTCGAAATCCTCGCGTCCTTGCGGTTATCCACTGTACATGCAGATAGGCTTATCTGTGAAACTGAGTATTGATGATGTCCCCGGTCACCCCGGGATTGAAGGAGCAACATGAGCGACCTGCCCGAAGTTACCCGTATTGAGGCCGAACCGCACAGCGCACCCCGCCGTGTCATTGTCGCTGAAGATGAAACACTGATCCGTCTTGACATCGTCGAGATCCTGCGCGGCGAAGGCTATGACGTGGTCGCCGAGGCCGACAACGGCGAAAAGGCCATCGAGCTGGCTCGTGAACACAAGCCCGACCTGGTGCTTATGGACGTCAAGATGCCGGTCATGGACGGAATTACCGCCGCCGAGACCATCGTCAAGGAACGCATCGCACCGGTGGTCCTGCTGACAGCCTTCAGCCAGAAAGAATTGGTGGAGCGAGCCCGCGAGGCCGGTGCCATGGCCTACGTTGTGAAGCCCTTCACCCCAGCAGACCTGATTCCCGCGATTGAAATCGCCATTTCGCGCCACGAGGAGATCACCGCCCTCGAAAAGGAAGTGGGGGACCTGACCGAACAGTTCGCCACTCGCAAGCTTGTTGAGCGGGCCAAGTCCCTTTTGACGACCAAGATGGGGCTGACTGAGCCAGAGGCCTTCCGCTGGATTCAGAAGACGTCCATGGATCGTCGCCTATCCATGCGTGAAGTCGCAGAGACAGTGATCGACCAGGTTAAGTAACACCGCACAAAACTCATTGCCCAACGTGGGGCCGCAGGAATCGTTGATCGGTTCGTGCGGCCCCATTCTTGTCCGCAGCGCTACTGACTAGCGGTTATGGCAGTGAGAATTGTTCGGCAGGCCACAACGAAAGGTCCAGCGTGACGCATGCTTCAACGCCCATGGGGGAGCAGTTTGAGCTGTCCGCCAGCATCAATGGCGCCCGTCAATTTGCCGTGGTCAGCCAGGTCGGTGCCGCCTTGCGGCGGCTGTCCATCGATGATGTGGAGCTGGTTCAGGACTACCCCGCAACCATTGCTGCGCCCTCCTGCGCCGGTGTGGTGCTCGTGCCGTGGCCCAATAGGGTGGCGGGAGGCAAATGGAAGAACCAGGGCCGTGAAGAGCAGCTGCTGATCACCGAACCCAAGCTCAACAACGCCATCCACGGGCTGTTGCGGCATCACGCGTACAGCAGGGTTGCCAGCACCGACTCCAGTGTCACTTTGGCCGCGAACATCTCCCCGGCGCCTGGCTACCCCTTCGAGCTCGCCACTACGGTGCACTACCAATTGCTGGCCGAGGGACTCAGCGTGACCCATCGCCTGCAGAACCTGGGAACCGATACGGCTCCGGTGGCCATTGGTGCCCACCCGTATCTTCGGCTGGGGGAGGTTCCCATCGCTGAGTTGGAATTGGAGGTCAACGCCGAGGTTCGGCTTGGCCTCGACTCCTCGATGATCCCCACCGGTGAGGCAATCCCCGTGGCTGGGACGGCATTCGACTACCGGGAAGGGCAGCTTTTGGGGCAGGTAGCCCTCGATGATGTGTGGGCGCAACTCATCCGGGACGCTGATGGCGGCTCTCGCCACTATTTGCGGGCAGCCGACGGCAGGCATGTGGAGCTGCGGATGGATGCGAACTTCGGATTCCTCCAGGCTTACACGACCGCAAGTTTCCCCGGCACTAATGGACCGGTGCATGCCATCGCACTTGAACCCATGACGGCACCGGCCAATGCCTTTAATAGCGGGCAGGGCCTGCATCAACTTCAATCGGGCCAGGTGTGGGAAGCCTCGTGGGGGATCGGCTACAGTTCGGGAGGTGGCGCACAATAGGATGAATTGCACCCGTGGATGGCACGAAAGGAAGAATGATCTGATGAAAACCCAAGGCGTTGTTCTCACTCTGGCGGTTCGAGATGCCGAACGTTCCCTGGCCTTTTATCGCGATGCCGTGGGCTTCGAGGAGGCCACCCTCGCCATGGGTTTGGTCTGCCTGGAGCTGCCGGGGATGACCATCTTCCTTGCGGAGCACGAGGCCTTCACCAAGTACTCGCGGGAGGCCAAGCGCACGCCGCTGCTGCCGGTGCCCGCCACCGATGCCATTCTGAGCTGTGCCGTCGCATCGGTTTCAGAGCTCGATCAAGTGTTAAGCGCCATCGCAGACTCCGCGGGTAAGGCATTTGAGGCGCACGAGATCGAGCACGTCAGCGGGCGCCTTCAGTACATCGGTACCTTCGCGGATCCCGATGGCCATCTCTGGCAACTAGTGTGCAACCTGGAGAACTCACAGGGCTAAAAGGATCTGAAGGAGCCCGCTGGTGTGTCTTTATTCGAAGCGGGACGGATCGCCTAGGCCAACGCGCGTAATCACTGCTTCGCCACTCGAGTAGTCAACGACCGTGGTGGGTTCGATGCCACACTCGCCGGAATCGATGACACCTTCGACCACGTGGTCAAGCGCCTCCTTGATTTCCCAACCCTGCGTCATCGGATCCTCCTCGCCCGGCAAAAGCAAGGTGCTGGAAAGAATCGGTTCACCCAGTTCTTCCAACAAAGCGCGAACCACAGCGTTATCGGGGATGCGCACACCAATCGTCTTCTTCTTGGCCTGCATCAGGCGCCGCGGTACTTCCTTGGTCGCCGGCAGGATGAAGGTGTAGCTGCCCGGTGTGACGGCCTTGATGTCGCGGAACACTTGATTGCTTACCTCAACATATTGACCCAGTTGGGCGAAGTCCTTGCAGACCAGGGTGAAGTGGTGTTTGTCCCCAACTTCACGAATGCGCCGAATCCTATCCAAGGCGTCGTGGTTTCCGATCTGGGCACCGAGCGCGTAACAAGAATCGGTGGGAAAAGCGATCAGACCGCCGTTGCGAATCATTTCCACTGCCTGAGCAATGGCACGCGGCTGCGGGTTTTCCGGATGAACATCTAAGAATCTAGCCATTGCACGAGCTTACTTCTCCGCCACGATTCACGCACCTGAATCACCCCAATCGGCCCTTGAGCCGCGGCTTGACGGTCAGCTTTGGTCGGGAGCAACGGCGCGTGAAGTCGCTCACGTTGTTTGGCAGCGGTGCCCGCCCATCCCTACCAAAGTGGGTTCGAGGCATGATTTGACGCCTGCGGCGAATTGACTCATGCCGGGCAAGCCATATGATGAATTTGCGACTTAGGTGAACGGAACCCCTACATTGGGTTAACAATGGGGGAACTCGGAGTAGCCCAACGCAACTCGGCCCTTGCCCGTAACCCCACGATTGGTTCATACATGGATCTGACGCTCATCGTCGTCCTGGTCATTGCCCTTGCCTTGTTCTTTGATTTCACCAACGGCTTCCACGACACCGCCAATGCGATGGCAACGCCCATCGCCACCGGTGCCATTAAGCCCAAAGCTGCTGTCGCGCTTGCCGCGGTCCTCAACCTTGTTGGTGCTTTCCTTTCAACGGAGGTAGCTAAGACCATCTCCGGTGGCATCATCAAGGAAGGTGGGGACTCTGGCGTGCAAATCATGCCGGCGATGATCTTCGCCGGACTAATGGGTGCCGTCGTCTGGAACATGCTCACCTGGCTGCTCGGCCTTCCCTCAAGTTCCTCGCACGCACTCTTTGGTGGTCTGATCGGTGCTGCCATCGTTGGTGCCGGATTTGGCGTCATTGACTACGGCGTATTGATGTCAAAGGTTCTGCTTCCCGCTCTAGTGGCCCCGGTGATTGCCGGAACGTCCGCTTATCTGTGTACCAAGCTCGCGTACTCGGTGACCAAGCGCCAAGCTGGGCTTTCCTCACCAAAGCGCGGCGGATTCCGCTACGGCCAGATCTTCTCTTCCTCGCTTGTGGCGCTGGCTCACGGCACCAACGACGCGCAGAAGACCATGGGTGTCATCACCCTGACGCTCGTGGCGTCGGGCCTGCAGGACGCCGGTACCGGACCGCACTTCTGGGTCATCGCAGCGTGTGCCCTGGCCATTGCCCTGGGTACCTACACCGGTGGGTGGCGCATCATCCGAACCATGGGATCGGGCCTGACCGACGTGAAGCCCGCTCAGGGCTTCGCAGCGGAGACGTCCACGGCTGCCGCTATTCTTGCCTCTTCGCACCTTGGCTTCGCCCTGTCGACCACCCAGGTGGCGTCGGGTTCAGTCATTGGTTCGGGACTCGGTCGCAAGGGCGCGGAAGTTCGCTGGGGAACCGCCGGTCGGATCGCGCTCGGCTGGCTCTTCACTCTCCCCGCCGCGGGACTGATCGGAGCCGCAGCTGCGGCTCTGGCTCACTTCGGCAATATTGGGCTGGGCATCGTCGCCGTTCTGGGCATCGGATCCTTGCTGGTCATTTGGGTGCTCTCCCGCCGCGAACTGGTGGGTCATGCCAATGCCATTAGTGACGTTGATGTTTCCGGCGCCGCAGTAAATATCCCCACCAAGAAGCAACGTCGCAAGGCTGCACGAGCCAAGGCCAACGAGGCCGCCAAGGCCAACAAGGTCAGCCAGGCCGCCCCTGTCAACGAGGCCAACGA
The DNA here is from genome assembly GCF_012271785.1 of Paeniglutamicibacter terrestris. GTDB lineage: Bacteria > Actinomycetota > Actinomycetes > Actinomycetales > Micrococcaceae > Paeniglutamicibacter > Paeniglutamicibacter terrestris. The sequence continues at coordinate 42,963 of NZ_JAAWVT010000003.1, forward strand.
GGAGGTCAAATAATGACTATTCACTGGGATTCATTCCTGATTGTGGCCGTCGTGACCTGGGCCGCCTCATTGTTCATCGTTGGCGCCTATTCCTTGGGCGTTCGCCTGCTAGCCGTCGGCGAGGACTCCCGGGGCGCAGAAGCCAAGGGATCGCCGCTGCCGGCACGGGCAGCAGCATACGGTTGCTTCGCCATGTGCGGAATCGTGGTTCTTTTTGGCATCATCCTCATCGTTCCGGCTCTGAGCGAAAGAATTCTCGGAGCCTAACAACAGCTTCAGTAGTAATCTTCGCCCGCCCGGATCAGCGCATCCGGGCGGGCGAACGACGTTAACGCCAAAGAAAGCGATTCGGTGTCCCGCGGCGTTGATTCCATGGCTAGGATGGGCAGCATGACGCAATTCAGGTATTTTGTGGCGGCCTCCACCGACGGCTACATTGCAGACGAAAACGAACGACTCGACTGGCTGATGGAGTTCGACGGGTTTGAGGGTCAAGCCGAAAGCTATGACGAATTCATGAACGACATCGGTGCCATCGCCATGGGTGCTGACACCTACGCGTGGATGCGCACCGAGATGGGCGACAAATGGCCCTATCCCGGACTCCCCACGTGGGTCTACACCCACCGGGAACTCGCCCCCATTCCCGGCGCAGACCTGACCTTCGTTCGCGGGGACGTGACCGAATGGGCGCAGGACATCGCACGCAGTGCCAAGGGCAAGGATGTCTGGGTCGTGGGCGGCGGATCGCTGGCTGGACAATTTGTTGACGAGGGACTGCTCGACGAGGTGTTGCTCTATTCCATTCCGGTCCTGCTCGGTGGCGGCCGGCCCCTCTTTGCGATGCGCGGGCAAGCGAAACTTACCCCGACGTACACCCGCGAATACGAAGGAGGAATCCGCGAAACCCGCTACACCGTGAACAAAGCACCGGGCCAAACTCGCGAATACTAAGAGTCGATGCCCTGTTGGCTTGCCGCCAATTCGGCGAGCCAACGTTTGGTGTCTCGTGGTCGGACAAATCGTTTCACCCGATCGGTACCCAACCGATTTTCAAGCTCCAACATGCTCCGGCGCTTGGCAGCAAAGCTCTTGAAATGCCAGAGCAGAATGGACTCTTTGCCAACGGTCCTTTTCCACGTTTCAATGTTTCCGTTGCACACCAACTCGCGTCTCATGATCCGTTTGACGGTGCGCAACAGAAGTCGAAACAGCGAGATCGCACGAGGGTAGTCAAGACAGATCACCAGATCGCTCCGCTCAACGATGTCCCGCCGATAGGGTCCGTAGGCCGAATCAAAAACCCACACCGGCGCCGCTGCCGCCGCCACGGCTAGGGCCTTCTGCTCGGTGACATCACGTTGCACCCAGCCCGGTAGCCAGCCAAACTCGTCATCCACCAAGTGCACCGGGTAGTGCAGAATGCTCCCCAGCTCGCGCGCGAGAGTCGATTTTCCGCTGCCGGTGACGCCATGGCAGAGAATGCGTTGTACGGGCTTAGCCATCGAGCAGCATGTTGGTGATCCGCGAGGTGCACAGCCGACGGCCGGCTTCGTCAATGATCACGATCTCGTGTGTGGTGAGAGTGCGTCCCAAATGAATCGGCGTGCACACCCCTGTCACTAATCCGGTAACTCCTGCACGATGATGGGTCGCCGAGATGTCAACGCCCACCGGCTTTCTGGCGCCCTTGCCATGCACCGCCGCAGCAAATGATCCCAGCGTTTCTGCCAGCGCCACGGAGGCGCCACCATGCAGGATGCCAGCGACCTGTTGATTGCCTTCCACCGGCATGGTGGCCACCACCCGGTCTACGGAAATTTCCGAGAAGATGATGCCCAGCTTCTCGACCAGTGTGCCTACTCCGTGGCTGGCCAACATCGGCCACATGGTCGTGGGAACACCGTGGGCAGCCAGCTGCTGGGCAAATGGATTGCCATCGGCCGCCTGCTCGGAGGCAAAGGTGCCTGATATCTCGATGCTCGATGCGTTGTCTTCAGTGAAATTATTGCTCATGCCAACTAGGCTGGCATCTGTGAGCGAATCAACCAAAATTGTGGCAACCGATCCCCAGCGTTTACTCGTCATTGACGGGCACTCCATGGCCTTCCGGGCCTTCTATGCACTACCGGCAGAAAACTTTGCCACCGACACCGGGCAGTACACCAATGCCGTGCACGGATTCGTGTCGATGTTGCTAACCATGATCCGGCAGCAGAAGCCTACCCACGTGGCCGTGGCCTTCGACCTGGATACCCCAACGTTCCGCTCACTGGAATACACCGAGTACAAGGGCGGCCGTAATAAGACCCCCGAGGAATTCCACGGCCAGATCGATTTGATCCGCAAGGTCATGGAAGCGATGAATATCCCCTCGATCTCCATGGAGGGCTACGAGGCCGACGATATCTTGGCCACCTTGGCTGCCAAGGGCGAAGCTGCTGGATTCAACGTGCTGGTGGTTTCGGGCGACCGAGATGCCTTCCAAATGATCACGGAAAAGACCCTGGTGCTGTACCCCAAGAAGGGTATCTCGGACATTCCACCGATGGACGGGGATGCCGTCGAGGCCAAGTACTTCGTGCGTCCCGAACAGTATTCGGACCTTGCAGCACTCGTGGGTGAAACCGCCGATAACCTTCCCGGTGTCCCGGGCGTCGGCCCGAAGACCGCTGCCAAGTGGATCAACCTTTATGGAGGCCTTCCCGGCATCCTGGAGAACATTGATGCCATCAAGGGCAAGGTCGGCGATTCGCTGCGCGAACACGTGGACAACGTGACCCGCAACCGCCGCCTGAACCACCTGCTTCGCGATTTGGACTTGCCGGTCGAATTCGAGGCAATGACCTTAGAGCGCCCGAATCGCGAGGCCATCGAGGAGCTCTTTGACGCATTGCAGTTCAATACGCTGCGCAAGCGACTCTTTGACCTCTTCGGAGATGAGCCACAAGACGCCGCCGAGGAAGTCGAAATCCCCGCGGCCGAAACACTCGGTGACGCGGCGAGCCTAGACGCTTGGTTCGCTGCCCACGGCGCGCAACTGCTGGGCATGCACCCTGCCACGGTTCCCGTCACGGGTGGCACCGACGTTGTCGGCTTGGCCTTCGCCTCGGCAGATGCCACCGCCTTCATTTCCCTCGAGGAAATTGACGCGGAGACCGAAAAGTCCTTAGCGACGATTCTGGCCTCGGTGAGCTACACGAAGGCTCTGCACGACTTCAAGGACACCTACAAGCTGTTGAAAAACCGTGGGCTTGAGCTCGCTGGGGTCGTTGATGACACCATGATCACCGCCTACCTGATTCAGCCCGATCGCCGCAGCCACGAACTGCACGATATTGCCCAGCAGCACCTGCGCTTCGCGCTTGATACCACCGAGGCTCCTGCCAACGGTCAGCTCGCCCTGGATCTTGAGGGCCCGGATGTGGCGACCCCCGCGGTTCGCGGTGCCTACGCAGTGCGTGAACTGAGCCTGTACCTGGCCGGCATGTTGGTAGAGCGTGGGGGAGCGCAACTGCTCACCGAGCTGGAAATGCCGCTTTCGCTGATTCTGGCGCGGATGGAAATGGCGGGCATCGCCGTGGATACCGCCAAGCTTGACGGACTCTACGAGGATTTCACCACCACCATCAACCGAGCCACCGAAGAAGCATTTGCTGCCATTGGCCACGAGGTTAATCTCTCCAGCCCCAAGCAGCTGCAGGTGGTGCTCTTTGAAGAACTGGATCTGCCCAAGACCAAGAAAATCAAGACCGGATTCACCACCGATGCCGAGTCACTGGCCGATCTTCTGGTCAAGACCGGACACCCGTTCCTGGTTGCCTTGATGGCCTACCGCGACGCAACCAAGCTGCGCCAAACCGTCGAAGGCCTGCGCAAGGCTACTGCCTCCGATTCACGCATTCACACCACCTACGCGCAGACCGTCGCAGCTACCGGACGGCTGTCCTCGCTGAACCCCAACCTGCAGAACATCCCCGTTCGTTCGGAAGAAGGCCGGCGCATCCGCGAGGTCTTCGTGGTGGGCGAGGGCTACGAAACGCTGCTCACCGCCGACTACTCGCAGATCGAAATGCGCATCATGGCGCACCTATCCGGCGACGAGGGCTTGATCCAGGCCTACAAGGACGGCGAGGACCTGCACCGTTTTGTCGGTTCACACGTCTTCGGCGTTGAACCAGCGGAGGTCACCTCCGAGATGCGATCCAAGGTCAAGGCCATGAGCTACGGTCTGGCCTATGGACTGAGTTCCTTCGGGCTTTCCAAGCAGCTGAAGATCTCCGTCGATGAGGCCAGGACCTTGATGAAGGACTACTTCTCGCGGTTTGGCGCGGTGCGTGATTACCTGCGCGCGGTAGTCGATCAGGCTCGCAAGGATGGTTACACCGAGACGATCTTTGGCCGCCGACGCTACCTGCCGGAACTCGCCAGCGACAACCGCCAGCTGCGTGACATCGCCGAACGTGCGGCTCTCAACGCCCCCATCCAGGGGTCCGCAGCCGACATCATCAAACGCGCCATGCTTGGCGTCGAAGAAGGATTGGCTTCGGCCGGTCTGAAATCTCGCATGCTTTTGCAGGTCCATGACGAACTCGTCCTCGAAGTGGCGCCGGGTGAACTGGAGACCGTGGAAAAGATCGTGCGCGACAAGATGGGTGCGGCCGCAGACCTAGCCGTTCCGCTGGATGTCCACGTGGGTATCGGAACGTCCTGGCAGGACGCCGGACACTAATGCCACGGCAGCTGCGCGGCAATACGGACTCCCGTCGCCTTCGGTGGCAAAGTCCGGAGCCCCACGCCGCGATCGCTGCCGAGGTTTTTACCAGTCGTAGTATCCTGCCGATGCTGAGGGGAAGACACCTCAGCATCGGTCAAGCCGTGGGGTCATGCGCGGTGCCAACAACGAACATCGAGGGCACCGCGCACCATTTTTACCCCCACCCGTATCGATCGGAAAGCGTCAATAACTATGAGTGAAGAGAACACGATCCGCATTAATCGATTCGAACCCACACTTATCGACGGTGCCCCGGACGCACAAACGTCCTTGATGCTCTCGTCCATCAGCCGTGGATTCCACGAACTCGAGCTTGACGACGATGACCTGAAGACTCTGGCTCAGATCAATGCGAACGAGAACACCACGTTCACGGCGGCCTACGATGAGGCGGCAGTTCAGCCGTCGCTGCATGCAGATGCCCCCGTTGCGACCTACGCCTCGTTGCCCGGGACACTGAATATCGGCGGCGGAAATCTCATGCCGGTCCACCAGATCACCGCGGTGACCGTCAGCCCCACCCACCGCCGCCGCGGCCTGCTGCGGCAAATCATCACCGAGGACCTGCGCTTGGCGCGTGATGCCGGGGTGGCGTTCGCCGCGCTGACCGCATCGGAAGCCACCATTTATGGACGCTTCGGCTTCGGGCGGGTCACCCAACGCGCCAGGTTCACGCTCAAGGTCTCCGGCGGGCTGCCCCTGCGCGGCACCAGCGAGGGCACCGTGGTGGCCATCAAACCCCAAGAGCTGAGCAAGTATGCCCCGGCCATCTTCGCCGCCGCTCACGCACGGACACTTGGCTCGGTCAGTGCCACACAATTCGACGTGGGTCAGGCAGCGGGTCTCTGGGAAAACCACGATTCGCCCAAGCCGGCAAAAAACCTCCGTGCGGCGCTGCATCTAGATGCCCAGGGGCGCCCCGACGGCTTCATGAGTTATAAGTTCTCCGGCTGGCAGGTTGTCCCTCCCACCATGGAAATTGGCCAGATGTGCGCCGTGACGGGTGCCGGACGCCGAGATCTGATGGCTTACCTCGCATCTCACGACCTGGTGGAAAAGATCACCGGCCGCGGGCCCATCGACGACATCCTGCCTTCCGCGCTTCACAATCCCCGGGACTACAAGGTCACCGCCCAGGGGGACCACCTGTGGTTGCGCATTCTGGATATCAAAACCGCGCTCACGGCACGGACGTACAACGGTGAGGGAAGCATCCGCTTGCGGGTCATCGACGATCTGGGATTGACCTCCGGCGATTGGGAATTGAGTGTGCAAGATTCCGTCGCCCGAGTGCACCCCGCCATGGCCGGTAGTGAGCCGGATGTCACGATCGATATCCGCGATCTGGCTTCGCTCTACCTCGGTGGTTTCCGGGCCACCCATCTGGCTCAGGCCGGAGTATTGATCGTTCACCAGGCAGCGGCACTGGCCACCCTCGATGCGCTCTTTGCCACCAATACCGTCCCCTACTGCCAGGCGGACTTCTAGGATCATGACCAGTACTGCACCACGATCCACCCTGACCGGACGCCGCTCCGTGCTCGCTGCCCTGCTGGGAGCCAGTGCAACCCTTCTTGGTGCCTGCGCCGCTGACCCGGCATCACCCACGGCCCCGGTGAGCACCCCGCCGCCAACTCCGAGACCAACCGCGACCGCGGTCAGCTCTGCGCCATCGTCGTCCACGGCCTCGGCGGCGGCTCCTCAAAAGAGTATTCCCAGCCGCCAGACCGTGGTGGCCGCTCACGCCGGGAAACCTGCCGGCGCCTTTGGTCTGGAAATTCCCGGCATCAAACTGGGTCTACCGCCCGGTGCGCGCGGTGCAGCCCTGACCTTTGATGCTTGTGGGGGAAAACACGGTGCGGGTTATGACGCGAAATTGATCGCCGCGCTGCGCAAGCACCAGGCTCCAGCCACCTTGTTTATCAATAGTCGCTGGGCACAAACCAATGCCTCACTGCTGCGCGATTTGATTGCCGACCCGCTCTTTGAGATCGCCAATCACGGCACCTCGCACGCACCGCTCACCAGTCGGGGGCAAGCAGCCTATGGCATCCCGGGCACCAAAACGGTGGGGGAAGCCTACGACGAGGTCGTGGGAAACCAACACTATTTGGCCGACGAATTTGGTGTTGAGGCGAAGTTCTTCCGTTCCGGCACCGCGCACATGGATGAACTCGGTGCCGCAATATGCCGGGACGTGGGGCTCATTCCGATGAACTTCACCATCAATCTGGACGCCGGAGCGACGTTCCCGCTCGCTACCGTGGCGGCCCAAACCATGCAGCTAGGCGCCGCTGACGTGGGAATTGCGCACTTTAATCAACCGTCTTCGGCTACCTCGGCCGGAGTAGCCCGGGCGCTTCCGGGGCTGATCGAAAAGCTCGAGTCCAAAAATCTACGCCTGCTCACACTTTCGGCGGCCTTCGCCTGAGTTATCGTGCTTTTTGGGTTGACAAGATTCGGATTTGACGTTTTGACCCGGCAGGGTGTGGGGGAATAGACTAGGTGAGCGTGTTCCGGCTACTGCCGTGCCCGCACTCAAGCTAAATTCGGAATATGCCGGGGCTTCCGGCTGACCGACTCATACAGACTATCCACATCGGAGTCCCTACTACATGACCATCACCTCCAACGAGAAGACCAGCGCACCGGTCGTTGCAATCAACGACATCGGATCTGCTGAAGACTTCCTCGCTGCCGTCGACGCCACCATCAAGTACTTCAACGATGGCGACCTCGTCGAAGGCACCGTCGTCAAGGTTGACCGCGACGAAGTCCTGCTCGACATCGGTTACAAGACCGAAGGTGTCATTCCTTCCCGCGAACTTTCCATCAAGCACGACGTAGATCCGGGCGACGTTGTCGCCGTCGGTGACCTCGTCGAGGCCCTCGTCCTCACCAAAGAGGACAAGGAAGGTCGTTTGATCCTGTCCAAGAAGCGTGCTCAGTACGAGCGTGCTTGGGGCGACATCGAAAAGATCAAGGAAGAAGACGGAGTCGTTACCGGCACCGTCATCGAGGTGGTCAAGGGCGGCCTTATCCTCGACATCGGCCTGCGCGGCTTCTTGCCGGCATCGCTCGTCGAAATGCGCCGTGTGCGCGATCTGGCTCCGTACATCGGCCAGGAAATCGAAGCCAAGATCATCGAGCTGGACAAGAACCGCAACAACGTTGTTCTTTCCCGCCGTGCATGGCTCGAGCAGACTCAGTCCGAGGTTCGCTCCACGTTCCTCAACAAGCTGGAAAAGGGCCAGGTTCGTCCCGGCGTTGTTTCCTCCATCGTCAACTTCGGTGCATTCGTGGACCTTGGCGGCGTAGACGGTCTCGTCCACGTTTCCGAGCTGTCCTGGAAGCACATCGACCACCCGTCCGAGGTTGTCGAAGTTGGCCAGGAAGTCACCGTCGAGGTTCTCGAGGTCGACCTGGACCGCGAGCGTGTTTCGCTCTCGCTCAAGGCCACCCAGGAAGATCCTTGGCAGACCTTCGCCCGCACCCACGCCCTCGGGCAGGTTGTTCCGGGTAAGGTCACCAAGCTGGTTCCGTTCGGTGCATTCGTTCGCGTCGAAGACGGAATCGAAGGCCTCGTACACATCTCCGAGCTGGCCGTGCGCCACGTGGAGCTGGCCGAGCAGGTTGTCTCCGTTGGCGACGAACTGTTTGTCAAGGTCATCGACATCGACCTCGAGCGTCGTCGTATCTCGCTGTCCCTCAAGCAGGCTAACGAGGGCGTAGATCCCGAAGGCACCGAATTCGATCCGGCACTCTACGGCATGGCCGCAGAGTACGACGAAGAGGGCAACTACAAGTACCCGGAGGGCTTCGATCCGGAGTCCAACGAGTGGCTTGAAGGCTTCGAGACCCAGCGCGCAGCTTGGGAGCAGCAGTACGCTGACGCCCAGACTCGCTGGGAAGCTCACAAGAAGCAGGTTGCTCAGCACGTTGCTGACGACGCAGCAGCAGATTCGGCTCCGGCCGAGTCCGCTACCTCGTCCTACTCCTCGGATGCTCCGGCAACCGAGGCCGGCACCCTGGCATCCGACGAAGCACTCGCAGCACTGCGCGAGAAGCTTGCCGGCGCCTAAGCCACACACTTTTGATGAATCACTGATTCACCCGAAGTAACCTAGCGAAGGGCCCCTTCCGCCACTGGCGGAAGGGGCCCTTCGTCGTACCCGGGATGTTTAGGCGACGGCTCAACCGCGACAAAACAACCATGGCGGCCCCGCGCCGAGAAGCTGCGAAACCGCCATGGATGCTCTTCTGTGTTGAAAGAAGGTAGGAGTCGATCAGTCGATGACGGCCACGGCGCGGAAGATGACCTCATCGGCACGCCGCAGCGAGAAGTCCTGATTGGGATAGTCGAGCGTGGCAAAGTACGCGTTGGTATGAGCGATGATCTGATCCCCGGTTAACGACTGCCCCTCGAAGGTGGCAGCCCCGGTGGTGTGGGCATCACGGACGACCGTGACGTCATAGCCCATCGAAGCGGCGCGACCGGCGGCGGTACGCACACAATAATCCGACTGTGCACCGCAGATCACCAGGTTCCCGATGTCCTCGGCGATCAACGAGGCGTGTAGTCCCGTCCCGGTAAAGGCATCGCGGTAAGACTTGTGGATTCGGTGTTCGGAATCTTGTGGCTGAAGTGGGGAGACCAATCGCCACGCGGTGGAGTGGCGTTCGAATTCGCGTTCATCCTGCACCCAGTAGATGGGTGTGCCGGTGTCGCGAGCGCGGGACACGAGGTCCTGTACGCGGGCGATGACCTTCTTGGGATGCACACAGTATTCCAATACGCCGTTCTGCATGTCGATGATGACCAGTGCCGTTTTTGTGCCTGCGAGTTGCTCGTCCATGGAAGCAGTATTGCATCACTTGGACTCCGGCAGTACGAACCTCGCCCGTGGCGTCGCAGGAGACTAAAATGTGGCCATGAATGAGCCGCATTCCATCGCGGTCATTGTCGCGCATCCCGACGATGACGCCTACGGGTGCGCCGGATCCATTGCCCTGCACGAGGATGATCCCGGGTTCCGCTTTATCCTGGTGCTGGCCACCGATGGGGCAGCGGGTCAAATTTCCGCCGGTGTCCAAGCCACCGCCGACACTCTCGGAGCCGTCCGGCGGATGGAAAGTGCCAACGCGTGGCGTGCCCACGGCACCATCCCGGCGCGCCACGAATGGCTCGGTTACGACGACGGAGAGCTCGCTCGGGTGGACTTCGAAGAATTGGTGCAGCGCGTGATGGACATCCTGCTGGCGGAACGGCCGCAAGTGGTCGCGACGTTCGGACCGGACGGAATCACCGGACACCGTGACCACATCATGATCGGGCGCGCCACCGATGAGGCCTTTGATCGGGCCCGCCGGATACCCGGACCGGGGCTGCGGCGCCTGGTCCACGGGGCGATCAGGGCCTCCACGCTGGAACGCTGGAACGTGGTGCGCCAGCGGTCGGGACTTCCCGGTTGGGACCCGGAGAAGGAGTACCAGCTGCGCCCGGTTCCCGATGAGCTCATCGACATTGAGGTCGATACTTCCGCGGTGAGTTCACGCATTGTGGCCGGATTGCTGGAGCACCGTAGCCAGCGCGATGTGCTCTTGGAGTCGGTCAACACGGTGTCTCGCTGGGAACGGGTGGTCTCACGTGAACCGGCGGTGCTCAGCTGGCCGCCGCGGGCCGCCGGGCAGCCACTGCTGCGAGATCTCTTCGAGGGACTCTGAAACACCAACAATCTCCTCCCATCGAGCACACGGAATCACCCCCATTGATGATGCTTGCGCGCGATGCACCGACATATCCTTATAAAAACTCATCAAGGGGACATGACATGGGCCGCAAGATCCGGGACGACGCGATGGTGGTGCTGCCGCGGCACGTAGTGTCGGACGAGCAGTGGGCTGCGGTGCCGCGCACCGTGCCAAACCGCCTGCTGCGTTGGGGATCCATCCTTCCCTACTACGCGCTCATCGCCTGGTGGATCATCGCAGACGAGCCGACCGAATTTGTTGTTGCACTCATCTTTTGGGGATTCTTCACCGTCTTCTCGGCACGGATGACACCGTGGCTGGCCCTGAGTGGGGTCTGTGGACTGTATCTGAGTGCGGATCTGGGCCCGCTGGCCACCGCTTTGCTGGTGGCCAGCGCCGCATGGTTCCTCGGGCTGGGCCTCGGAGCGGCGGTGAGCGGGCTACGCCTGTCACTGGCGATCCGGCGCTGGCGGTTGATAGCGGCCGGGAGCCTCACGGTGTCTCGTTCTCTGCTCGCTGGCCCGGGTACGCTCATCACGTCGCGCGGCCGGGTGGGGTATTTCTTCGTCGTGATTATTGCCCTGATCCTGTTCAGGTTCGGCGCGATGTTCGTGCGCGATCCAGAAAGCAACTTCCGCTCGCTTGCCGAGACCTTCACCTTTGCCGACGGTGGGTTGGTCATCCCGCTGCTGGGAATACTGTTTTGGCTCAGTGTTTCGCTGGTGGCGTGGATCGTTGAACGCATCGCCGGTGATGTGGTGCTCCAGATTCCGGTGGATCCGACGCACGGACCGCTAACCCTAGGCCGGGTGCTCAATGCGGTGCCGCGCACCGAGGCTCTTCGCCCCGGATGTACCTGTGGGGCGAGGCAGTCCGACGCCGGTGGCGATATGCCGCAGGTCCTGGTCTTGGACGATGTCTGCCCGATCCATGGGATCGATGCGGTTAATGCGCTGGAACCGCAGGAGTTTTTGCGCGTAGCCAACGAGCCCTGGGTGTGGGGAGAAAACGCTGCGGCCCTGCCCGTACGTGCCAACGAACGCCTGGAGATCGTGGGACTTTACGGCTGGGGGAGTCGTCCTGCGGTGGTGGCAACCCCCGCTCCGGGGAAAAACGCCGAGGCACCCACGCACACCGGCTACCGGCCATGGCGCACCGCAGAGGTCTTCAATCGCGCCAAACGCAAGATCCGCTGGCGCGACTCAGCTGACTCGGATCCAAACTTCCTCGCCGAGGAAAAGACCGCTGCGCCGATCACCGACCACATCCGCCTGCACGGCGTCGGCCTTCCGGGCTACGCGGTGCGCAGCACCGGGCAGCGGCCACGCTTTGAAACCAACCCGGCACCACTGGCACGCAGCTACGCCACGCGGCCGGAGATTAGCGACGCGTCGACACCGTCACGGTGAACTTCGGGTTTTTGGCCACCTGACGCGTGGGACCCACCAACTTTTCTAGCTGCCCGCGGTAACCCAAATGCGAATTCCATACGCACCACAGCTCCCCGCCCGGGGCCAGTACGCGGGCGACATCGGTGAACAACTTCAACGCGATCCCGGCATGGACGGTATTGCCCATGTGGAAGGGCGGATTGAGGATCACCACCGACTCCGAGCCGTCACCGCGCGCGGCCAGCGCATCATCTTGTACGGCGGTGATGCGCTCACCCACACCGTTGGCCGCGGCCGTGGCGTCGGTGGAGGCCACGGCGGAGGCCGACTGGTCGCTGGCTAGCACCCGAACGCCGGGGTATTTCAGCGCGACGAAGGTAGCAATTGACCCATTGCCGCAGCCCAGATCCACCACATGCTGTGCATCGCCGGGTAGCTCAAGGTGTTCCAGCAGGAAGCGGGTGCCCGGATCCAACTTGGCGCCACCAAAGGTCTGCGCGAAGGCGCGCAGGGCCAGTGGTTCGGCCAAGGCGAGCTCGTGGGAGGAACGCAAGGGGAAACGCGGAGCGGGGCGTGCGGTTTTCTCGCGCAGTCCCACGGCGGTGAGCACGCGGGACTTTTGGCGTCCCAGCGAGGCTGTCACGGATTCAAAGTAACTGCCCAGCACCTCATTCATGCTGTGATTCATGTGCTTGATGCGCCCGGTGGCCATGACCTTGACCCTGGGATCGGCATGTTCGGCGATGAACCCGAGCATTTCCTCCAGGGCGTCCAGCGAACGCGGCAACACCAGCAGCACCAGCGTGGCTGAGTGCAACAGTTCGGCGCCGAGGGGTAGTAAGCGGAATTCGTCACTGAGTTCCGGAAGTAGTCTCTGCGCATTGGCGGTGATGGCGCGGGATCCGGAGAGTGTGTCTTGGTGCACCCGCACGCCGTGCACACCGGAAGCAAGGACCCCGAGCGTTAGCGCGCCATAGTGATCACCCAAAATCACGACCTGGCCCGGTGCGCTCGGCCAACCCGCCGCCGCGCCAAGATCTAGCAGCAGACGATCCGCCGCATCAACCGCGGCAAGGTTTTGTGCCTCAACATCTGGCCACCGCCGCAATAATTCAAAATTCAGACTCATCGTGCATCCACCCATTCGGTTCCCAAATCTTCTGCGCTGCTTGCGCCGGCGCTGAGTGTTGCCAGCCGGTCGTAAAACGTCGTCAAAATACTGCCCTCATCGTTCAGCCCCACCCGCAGGGTGGCCAGTGCCGGCCCATAATCGGTGCCCAGTACCCGCACCCCGGCGGCGCGCAGGTCATTTTCCAGCCGTCCGACCGCAGCATAATCGGAGTTGATCCCTAGGATGCGCAGGCGCTGGCGGCGCAATAACGGTGCGGTATCCAGCGCGCTGGACACCGATTCGGAGTAGGCGCGCACCAGACCCCCGGCGCCCAGTAGGATACCGCCGAAGTAGCGCACCACCACCGCCACCACATCGGAGAGGTCGGTTCTTCCCGCACTCGTCTCGCGTTTGGCCAGGGCGTCGAGCATCGGGATGCCGGCGGTGCCCGAAGGTTCACCGTCATCGTTGCTGCGCATCGCGGTACGGTCCGGCCCCAGCAGGAAGGCACTGCAATGGTGGCGGGCGTCAAAGTGCTTTTTGCGTAATTCGCTGATCAGTGCGCGAGCCTCTGGCTCGGATTCAACCCGGCGCAGGTAGGTGATGAAGCGCGAGCGCTTGATCTCCAGCTCGGCCACATGCTCGCCGTCCAGCGTTGTATAGGCCGTCGCCACAGAATCGTTGTCCATTACCGATCCATTCTAGTCAATCGGCGCGTGGCCTTCGCTGCGCCGGTGCGCGGTGGTTGAATCGCTGAGCACCATGCTGGAGGAGGGAAACGAACCCAGCCGCGCCCAGCGCATGGTCCACAGCTGAATGTTGTAGTGGCGACGGTAGGCTAGAAGCATGCTTAACGTTGGTCTGACAGGCGGAATCGCCGCCGGAAAATCTGCTGTGGCTGCCCTGCTGGTGAAACACGGCGCCGTGCTCATTGACGCCGATGCCATCGCTCGCGCCGTGGTGGCGCCCGGGACCCCCGGGCTCGCCGCGGTGGTTGCCGCCTTTGGCCAGGACATCCTCACCCCCGCCGGGGCACTTGATCGGCCAGCGCTGGGCACGCTGATTTTTTCCGACACCGCCGCGCGACTGAAACTCAATTCCATCGTGCACCCGCTGGTGCGCGCACAGGCCGAAAAGCTGCGCGCCGACGCCGTGGAGCAGGCAGTCATCGTTCAGGACATCCCGCTGCTGGTGGAGAGCGGGCAAGCCGCGAACTTTGACCTAGTGATCGTGGTCGCGGCCCCGCTGGAGCAACGCCTGCAGCGGATGGTGCACGAGCGCGGCATGAGTGTGGAGGATGCCAAGGCGCGGATCGCAGCTCAAGCCACCGATGAAGAGCGTGCGGCCGTCGCCGACATCGTCATCACCAACTCCGGCACGCTCGAAGAATTACAACACCACGTTGACTCAGTCTGGGAGACCCACATTGTCCCGAATAACACCCATGCCCGCTGACGCCGAATCGGCCCCGACCTCCGCTGCTAGGGAGCACCTCGAGGCGCTCCTGGCCGCCGAAATGCTCAAGGCCCGCAACGAGATGCGGGTCATCCGCGGTATGTGGCTTTTCTCCGGGCTGGCCCTAGTGATCGCCATTCTGCTCTGGACACTGGCCGGGGGCCGTGAACAATTCATCACACGCGACTCGGGCTACGACGCCACGGTATTGCTGCCGGGGTGGCTGGCACTGGCCGGACTGCTGGCCGCGGGAACCGCCACGGTGCTGTTCATGATCAGGCTGATGCGAGCAACGCTCGGAAACATCGAGGAGCGCCCGGCCCGCAAGTGAAAACCTCCATGATCGCCGAATCCTTCCTCCGGCACGAACCCGCGGACGGCTCACCACCCCACCTGGTGAGCATCCAACGCGACCCCTCACGCGCGGCGGGCGTTGACGGCACCTTAGGATCCGTCCAGCTGCGCTACCACTCGCTGCAGCTGATCCCCGTCGAGTGCATCGATGAGCTGCCGGGGATCTGGCACGCGCTGCTGGACACCGTCGAGGGCTTCCTCACCGACGGGCGCGCGACGGTGCCCTACCCGTGTATCGAAGCGGAATTCACGCTGGAGTCCAGCGGGAGCCGGACCAAGTTCACCGCCGGGAAGGTACGCCACATCGTGGAGGCAGGCGAGCTAGTCAACGGCATCCTGGACGGGGCGATGGAGTACTTCGACTTCGTCTCCGGCACGCAGGATGCGGCGATGACACGCATCGGCCGGCTGCGTGAGCGGGCCAATGCGGCGGGTCTTTGCGCCTAAGGCGAGCATGCCCCCAAACGGTCGGTGTCAGGGCGTAGCCTAGATACATGTCTCTTGCGCAGCAGATCAATCGCGTCGTCGCCCCCTTCGAAGTCATCAGCGAGTTCTCGCCCGCCGGTGACCAGCCGGCGGCCATCAAGGAACTGACTAGTCGCGTTAACGCGGGGGAGAAGGACGTGGTGCTGCTCGGTGCCACGGGTACCGGCAAATCGGCCACCACCGCCTGGCTCATCGAACAGGTTCAGCGCCCCACCCTAGTGCTGGTGCAGAACAAGACGCTGGCCGCCCAGCTGGCCAACGAGTTCCGTGAGCTGTTGCCCAATAACGCGGTCGAGTATTTCGTCTCCTACTACGACTACTACCAGCCCGAGGCTTACGTACCGCAGACCGATACCTTCATCGAGAAGGACTCATCGGTGAACGAGGAGGTCGAGCGGCTGCGCCACTCGGCTACCAACGCGCTGCTGACCCGCCGCGACGTCATCGTGGTCGCCACCGTCTCCTGCATCTACGGTCTGGGTACCCCCGAGGAATACGTTGCGGGCATGGTCACCCTGAAAAAGGGTATGGAACTGAACCGCGACGATTTGTTGCGCAAATTTGTGTCCATGCAATATGCCCGCAATGACATGGACTTCCACCGTGGCACCTTCCGCGTGCGTGGGGACACCGTGGAGATCATCCCGATGTACGAGGAGCAGGCGCTGAGGATCGAATTCTTCGGCGACGAGATCGAATCCATCCATACGCTCCACCCGGTCACCAGTGAGGTGATTCGTGAAGAAAACGAGATGTACGTGTTCCCCGCCAGCCACTACGTGGCGAGTCCCGAACGGATGAATCGCGCCATCGGGGACATCGAGGACGAGTTACGTATTCGCCTTGACACCCTGGAATCGCAGAACAAGTTGGTGGAAGCCCAGCGGCTGCGCATGCGCACCACATACGACCTGGAGATGATGGAGCAGATGGGGTTCTGCAACGGCATCGAGAACTACTCGCGGCACATGGACGGCCGTGAGCCGGGCACATCCCCGCACTGCTTGATCGACTACTTCCCCGACGATTTCCTGCTGGTTATCGACGAATCGCACGTCACCGTCCCGCAGATCGGCGCGATGTACGAGGGCGATATGTCGCGCAAGCGCACCCTGGTGGAGCACGGCTTCCGGCTTCCCTCCGCGATGGATAACCGGCCGCTGAAATGGGACGAGTTCCTCGAGCGCGTCGGACAGACGGTGTACCTTTCGGCGACCCCGGGCAAATACGAGCTGGGCAAGGCCGACGGCGTGGTGCAGCAGATCATCCGCCCCACCGGTCTGATTGACCCGGAAATTATCCTCAAACCCACCAAGGGGCAGATCGATGACCTCCTTGATGAGATCCGCGTCAGGGTTGAACGCAACGAACGCATCTTGGTTACCACGCTGACCAAGCGGATGGCGGAGGACCTCACCGACTACTTCACCGAACACGGGGTTAAGGTCCAGTACCTGCACTCGGATGTGGACACGTTGCGCCGCGTCGAGCTACTGCGCGAGCTGCGGATGGGCCTGTTCGACGTTTTGGTCGGCATTAACCTTTTGCGTGAGGGACTCGACCTGCCCGAGGTGTCGCTGGTGGCGATCTTGGATGCCGATAAGCAGGGCTTCTTGCGCTCGGCGACCTCGCTGATCCAGACCATCGGCCGTGCCGCCCGTAACGTGGATGGTCAGGTGCACATGTACGGGGATAAGATCACCGCGGCCATGGCCCAGGCCATTGATGAGACCAACCGTCGCCGCGAGGTCCAGCAAAAGTACAACACGGATCATGGTGTTGACCCGCAGCCGTTGCGCAAGAAAATTGCCGACATCACCGATTCGCTGGCGCGTGAAGATGCCGACACGCAGGAGCTGCTGAATAACCAGCGCCTGACAAAGGATGCAAAACGTTCAAGTTCCGGCACCAAAAAGGCGCATGAGACGGTGCGTGCCGACGGCCTGGCCGCCGCCCCGGCGGAGAACCTGGTGGACATGATCAGCCAGATGACCGAGCAGATGCATGCTGCGGCCGCCGAGTTGCACTTTGAGGTGGCCGCCCGGCTGCGTGATGAAGTTTCGGAACTGAAGAAGGAGCTTCGGCAGATGAAGAACGCGGGTCACGCGTAAGCAGTCGTGGCGTTCCGGATCCGTGTGCAACTGCGCGCGCTGCAGGTGGATCCGGACCGGGTCGTAAAAGCTTCGCCTAGCGCGTGCACCGTACTTCAGCACATCCCAGCGAATTCACAAGTTCGAAACATGGATGCGATAGACTAGTCAGAGCGTAGGGGAGTATCCCAAAGTGCTGTGATCGTCAACACGCAAGGCATCGATGCCTCGCCGGGCGCAGCGGCCGATCCAATCTGAATGGGCGGCGGAGAGACTTGCGGTAAAAAACGTACCTCCCTTTCGAAAGGCCCCACATTGGGAAACCACGGTTTAACACTGCAGTTTGAGATTATTGCTCTCGCTGCTTTGTGTATCATTCTTCTTCTTGATTTGCTGTACGTCGTCAAGAAGCCGCACGAACCCTCAATGAAGGAATCTGGCCTTTGGGTCGCGTTCTACGTTGGACTCGCAGTCATCTTTGGCGTCGTTGTCTGGTTCCAGGCAGGCCCGGATCTCGGTCAGCAATTCTATGCCGGTTGGGTGACCGAGTACTCGCTGAGCATCGATAACCTCTTTGTCTTCATCATCATCATGGCCCGCTTCTCGGTACCGCGAAAGTACCAGCAGGAAGTGTTGATGTTCGGCATCATCATTGCCCTGATTCTGCGCGCGATCTTCATCGTCGCCGGTGCAGCCGTCATCGAGCACTACTCGTGGGTCTTCTACATCTTCGGTGCCTTCCTGCTCTTCACCGCCTGGAAGCAGGCCACTGACAACGGTGAGGACGAATCCGAGGGTGCCAACAACGGCATCGTTTACAAGCTGACGAAGAACCTGCCGATCTCCAAGGAATACGACGGTAACAAGCTGCGCACCGTCATCGACGGCAAGAAGATGTTCACTCCGATGGTGATGGTCTTCGTGACCATCGGCATGACTGACCTGCTCTTCGCCGTTGACTCGATCCCCGCGATCTTCGGATTGACTCAGTCCCCGTTCATCGTCTTCACCGCGAACCTGTTCGCGTTGATGGGCCTGCGTCAGCTCTACTTCCTGCTCGGTGGGCTGATGGACCGCTTGATCTTCCTCAAGCACGCATTGTCGATCATCCTGGCCTTCATCGGTGTCAAGCTGGTCTTCCACGCCATGCACGTGAACGAACTGCCGTTCATCAACGGTGGTCAGCACATCGAATGGGTGCCGGATATCTCCATCACCGTTTCCCTTACGGTCATCCTCGGTACCATCGTCATCGCGACGGTAGCCTCGCTGCTCTCCCCGGCCGGCCGCCGCGCCGCCGCCGAGCAGAAGGCTGCAAAGGCGGCAGAAACCGCTGAGATCGACGGCAAGTAACCACTTGCAGCTCTAGAACCACCCTTCTCGGGGCCCGTCTTCCTTATGGAAGACGGGCCCCGACGGTCTTAACCCGCAGCCCATTGCTAGGCTGGGGCAGGTGAACAACTCCCCGATCCCGCCGGTCGCCCTCCAGCTGCGAGACCGCGTCCGCGCCCAACGCCGCACCGTGGCCACGCTTTCTGCCTCGCAGCTGCTTTCCGGGGTGGGCAACGGCGCGGGACTGGCCATCGGTTCGCTCATGGCCGTGGAACTGACCGGGTCCAACGCTTTTGCCGGGGCGGCCACCACCGCGATCTCCGTCGCGGGGGCACTCAGTGCGCTGCCGCTGGCGGCGCTGGCGGTGAAGCGCGGACGCCGCGTGGCCCTGTCCTTCGGCTACTTCCTGGCCGCGCTGGGCGCCATCGGCATGATGCTGGCGCCGGTGGTGCAGAGCTTCGCCATGCTGCTGCTGGGGGCGGCGCTGCTGGGGGTGGGTACCGCGGCGAACCTGCAGGCTCGCTTTGCCGCCACCGACCTGGCCGCCGACGCCACGCGCGGGCGCGATTTGGGGCTGGTGGTCTGGGCCATCACCATCGGTGCCGTGGCGGGCCCGAACCTCATCGGACCCGGAGCGGTGCTGGGTCAGGGACTGGGGCTGCCGCCGATGAGCGGGCCGTTCCTCTTTTCGCTCACCGGTATGGTGCTGGCCATCGTCATCCTGAACATCGGGCTGCGCCCGGACCCCATCGACGTGGCCCGTGCCTGGGAGGCCGCCGATGGTACGGCCCCGGCCCCGGCCGCGCCTCAGGTTGGCCGCCGCCGGGGCTCACTGGCCAAGGGACTGGCGGCGGTGCGGGCCACGCCCGGAGCCACCCTGGGCATATCCAGCATCGTGGTGGCCCACCTGGTGATGGTCGGGGTGATGTCGATGACCCCGGTGCACCTCAAAGATTTAGCCACCATCCCCGGACACGAAATGCACGGCGGCAGCACCGACATTCTGATCGTGGTGGGTTTCGTCATTTCGCTGCATATCGCAGGAATGTACGCCCTGTCTCCGTTCATCGGCGCGCTGGCCGACCGGATCGGCCACCCAAGGATGATGCTCATCGGGCAGGGCACCCTGGTGGCGGCGGTGCTGGTCTGCGGGCTGGGCGCCAGCTCCCGGGCTGCCATCACGGTGGGGTTGGTGCTGCTGGGAGTGGGCTGGTCCATGTGTACGGTATCCGGCTCGGCCTTTTTGGCGCAGCGGGTAGAGCGCGAACGTCGGGTCCTGGTCCAGGGCGTGGCGGATACCCTGATGAGTTCCGCCGGAGCGCTGGGGGCCGCCGGCTCCGGAGTGTTGCTGGCGACCCTGGGCTACGCCGGGCTGGGCTACCTGTGCCTGGTCTTTATTCTGGCCGTGGCAGTTTTCACCCAGCGCGAGGTAGCGCGCTTGTCTTAGTCTTCGGTCTTGCTCAGCTCCAGCAGCTTCGCGAAGATCATCGGGCCATCATCACCAATCCCGTCGTGGTGGTACTCATCGGTCTCCCACACCCGGGTATTGCCCACCGCTGCGGCTGTTTGTAGCGACAGCTCCCTATCCACATAAACATCGTGCGTGTACACGGCGGCCGCCACCGGTACGGTATTGGTCGCCAATACCGCGGGGTCATAGAGCGGTTCCCAGTGTTCATGCTCGGCCAAGATGCGCGCGGTTTCCTCCAGCGGGCGTAGGGCCGGATCATCTTGGAAGTACCAGCGGTACACCATTTCGCCGGTCAGCAGCGGGGTGTCCGCCGTGGGGGAGAAGGCTTCGAATTCCTCCAGCACACGTTCGGCTGACCAATTCGTGGCCGCGCCCTGCGCATAGATCGATTCGTGCAGCAGCGCGTAGAGCGGGTTGGTGGTGCGCTCGGCCTGCTCGGCGATCACTGCCAGGAAGGTATCGGAGAGCCGTTTGCCACCCGGGGTATCGATGAAGGCACCCTCAAAGACATGATGCAGCGCGTGCACCCGGGTATTACCGCCCAGGAATTGACCCAACAGCTGTACCAGCGGCACGGTCAGTGCCCGGCCACCGGGCAGGTGTTCCTCGGTATGGGCCAGGTGGGCCACGATCTGTGTCAAGACCTCACGGTCGCGCGGGTACCAGGCGAAGTATTCCGCGTTGCGTTCGGCCATCCGCGCATAGGTCGCGCGGTACACGGTGTCCGCATCGGCGGTGATCGAGGCCAACCCGCCGGTGACGATGCAGCGCTCCAGAGCTCCCGGGGCGATCGAGAGGTAACTCAGCGTGCAGAAGCCACCGTAACTTTGCCCGAAGGTGCTCCACGTATCGATGCCCAGGGCCTCGCGGATGGCCTCGGCGTCGCGCACGATCGAATCGGCGCGGAAGTGCGTGAGGTAGGCGGCCTGCGCCGCGCCATCCCCGCGTAGCGGCAGTGATTGCCGGTTCGCCGGGGTGCTCAGGCCCGTTCCGCGCTGATCAAGCAGCAAGATCCTAAAGGTCTTGGCGGCCTCGGCCAGCCAGCCGCTCAGCGATGCCGGCCGGGGGGACTTACCGCCCGGACCACCCTGCAGGAAGAGCAACCACGGCAAGGCTGTGGGATCACTATGCTCGGTGGAGGAAATCTCCCGGGCGAAGACCGTGATCTTTTCGCCCTGCGGAACGGCGTGATCCAGCGGAACCTGGAAGTAATGTTCGGTGGTATTCATCCCACGGAAGCTGTAGCTGCGGCTCATGCGCCGGCCCCCAGTTCCGCTAGCGCGGCACCCTCGAGGCGACGGACGCTCCAGCCATCCATGGTTCCGGCGCCCAGGGAGTCGTAGAAGCCGATGGCCGGGGCGTTCCAATCCAGTACGCTCCACTCCACGCGCTTGTAACCGCGTTGTACCGCTAACCGCGCCAGCGTGCTCAACAGTGCCTTGCCGTGCCCGGCGCCGCGCTGGGTTTCGGACACATAGAGATCCTCGAGATGGATTCCGTGGGTGCCCTCCCAGGTGGAGTAGGTCAGGAACCACAGGGCGAAGCCGAGCACCGTGCCCTCCTCCTCCACCACGTGGGCGTATACCTGGGGATCCGGCCCAAAGAGGTGAGCCGTCAGCTGCTCCTGCGTGTTTTTGACGGCGTCGGGCTCGCGCTCATAGACCGCCAGTTCATGGATGAGGGAAAGGATCGCTGCGGCATCGTCGGGCCGCGCGGGGCGAATCAGTGACATGTGACCAAGCCTACCGGCGTGCCGCCGTGCCGTGAATCCAACGCGTGGGTGCCGCGGCCTAATGTTGGGGACGTTTCACCCGCTAGAAAAATCGTTAGGACGGCACCAACTACCATGATGGGCGGCCACCACGCGGCCACAGGCGCAGCAGCCTGGATCGCGATCACCACCAACTTCCAGCTTCCCACCGGGAGGCTCGCCGAGCAGTTTAGCTGGCTGCCCGACACCATCCCGCTGGGGTTTGGACTGCTGCAACAAAGCCCGATTGCGGGGGTGGCCGGGGCCATGGTGTGCGCCGGTGCGGCGTTGCTGCCCGACGCCGATCACCGCCGGGCCACCATCGCGCACTCATTGCCACCGGTATCCAACGCGATCTGCGCCGGCATCGGCGAGGTCTCCGGCGGACACCGCAACGGCACCCACTCGTTGCTGGGCATCGCGGCCTTCACCGTCATGGCCTGGATTCTGGGGCTGTGGACCATGCAGAACTCGCACTTCGGGCTGATTTACCCCGGCGCCGGGCTGCTCGCGGTGCTGCTGGTGTCCTTCGCGCTGAAGGCGTTAAAGTTCATTCCCGACACCATGGCCAGATTGCCGTGGATCATCGCGGTGCCGGCCGGCGTTTTTGTTGCGGTCTTCTCGCCCGATGAACAGCACTGGTTGGTGCTGGCCGTCGCCGTGGGCTGTGCGATCCACATCCTGGGCGACATGCTCACCGTGGGTGGCTGCAACCTGATCTGGCCCATTCGGATTCGCTCGCCGAAGTTGCTGCGGCGCGTGCCGCTGCTCAAGGATGTCTGGAAGCCCGGAGGTCGGGTGGCCTTTCCGATCCTGGGTAGGGCCGGATCGTGGCGCGAATGGTTACTCTGTGTCCCGGTGTCCATCTACGCCATCGCCGGGTTGGTGGTGCCGATGGTGCTCGTGGCCCACAACCAAGTTCAGCCGCTGACTAAGCTTTTGGGTTTCTAATGCACCAACAGCTGTGCCCGCCGGAATTAATCCGGCGGGCACAGCTGTTTAAGCTCGGTGGCGAACTAGTTACGCGTCTTGGCGTCCCACATTTGTCACGGTGATCACCGGGTAACCGGCCTCATCGGAGTCGGCCAGATTCACCGTGGCGTCGATGCCCCAGTCATGGTTGTTCGCCGGGTCAGCGAAGACCTGACGCACCTTCCAAGAGTCCTTGGTGGGGGTGATCATCAACAGGTTCGGTCCGCGGCCGCCGGGGCCATCGTCGATGTCCTCATGTTCCTCGAAGTAGGCGTCCATGGCGTCCGCCCAGGCGTCGGCGTCAAAGCCGCTGTGCCCATCAAGCTCGGCCAGTGCACCATCTTGCTCGTCGGCAAAGAGCTTCACGCGGCGGAACATCTCATTGCGGACCATCACGCGGAAGGCCCGCTGATTACTGGTGAGGCGTTCGGGGGCCGGTGGGATGATCTCTGCGTCGGGTTCGTGCAGCACCCCGTTGGCCAGTTCCTCCCATTCGTCCAGCAGTGAGGAGTCGACCTGACGGATCAGTTCCCCGAGCCATTCGATCAGGTCCTCGAGGTCCTCACGCAGCGCGTCCTGCGGGACGGTCTGGCGCAGCGCTTTAAACGCGTCGGTGAGGTAGCGCAGCAGCACGCCCTCCGAGCGGGTCAGGGAGTAGAACGCCACGTATTCACTGAAGCTCATGGCGCGTTCGTACATGTCGCGAACCACCGACTTGGGTGCCAGCTCAAAGTCGCCGAGCCACGGGGCGCCGGCGCGGTACTGCTCAAATGCGCTGCCCAGTACCTCGGCCAGCGGCTGCGGGTAGCTGACCTCTTCGAGGGCCGCCATCCGGTCGTTGTACTCCATACCCTCGGCCTTCATGGCGGCAATCGCCTCACCGCGGGCCTTCTTCTGCTGGGCTGCGAGCACCTGGCGTGGCTTTTCCAGCGTGGCTTCGATGACCGAGACGACGTCCAGCGCGTAGCTGGGGGACTCGTTGTCAAAGAGCTCCAGGGCCGCCAGCGCGAAGGGTGAAAGTGGCTGGTTCAGCGCGAAGTTCTCCTGCAGGTGCACCGTGAGGGCCAGCATATTGCCGTGCTTGTCCGGGTGATCCAGTCGTTCCACGACGCCGGTGGCCAGTAGCTCGCGCAAGATGCCCAGCGCCTTACGCTGCAGGATTCGCTGACGGACCGGGGGCTCGTGGTTCTCGGTGAGCAGCCGGCGGGCGGCGGCAAAGGAGTCGCCCTCGCGCGCCAACAGGTTCAACAGAATGGAGTGGGTGACGGTGAAGGAGGAGCTCAACGTTTCGGGGGTGGAGGCAATGATGCGGTCGAAGGTCTTCTCGCCCCAGCTCACAAAGCCCTGCGGGGGCTTCTTCTTGGTCACCTGACGCAGCTTCTTGGAGTCATCACCGAACTTGGCTAGTGCCTTCTCCATCGACTTCTTATTCTCGATGGAGTGCTCGGGTGCCTGCACCACCACGGTACCGGCGGTGTCGAACCCGGCCCGCCCGGCACGTCCGGCGATCTGGTGGAACTCGCGGGCATTCAGAATGCGGGTACGTACCCCGTCGTACTTGGACAGGGCGGTGATCAACACGGTGCGGATGGGCACGTTGATGCCCACGCCCAGGGTGTCGGTTCCGCAGATGACCTTCAGCAGGCCAGCCTGCGCCAGCTGTTCAACAAGGCGGCGATACTTCGGCAGCATGCCCGCGTGGTGGACGCCGATGCCGTGGCGCACCAGGCGGTTCAACGTCTTGCCGAAGCCTGCGGAGAACCTGAATCCGGCGATGAGCTCGGAGATGCGGTCTTTTTCCTCACGCGTGCACACATTGATGCTCATCAGTCCGCTGGCTCGATCGATGGCTTCGAGTTGGCTGAAGTGCACCACGTAGATCGGTACCTGCTTGGTGGAGAGCAGTTCCTCGATGGCTTCCTGCACCGCGTCCTGCGAGTAGTAATAGTGCAGTGGGATGGGGCGTTCGGCGTGTGCCACGGTGGTGGTGTCACGCCCGGTGCGCAGCGTGAGTTCATCCTCGAAGCGTCCGACGTCACCGAGGGTGGCGGACATCAGGAGGAACTGTGCCTGGGGGAGTTCCAACAGCGGAACCTGCCATGCCCAACCGCGTTGCGGATCGGCGTAGAAGTGGAATTCGTCCATCACGACGGTGCCCAGATCGGCGGTTTTGCCTTCACGCAGGGCGACGTTGGCCAAGATTTCCGCGGTGCAGCAGATGATCGGAGCATCCTGGTTCACCGAGGAATCGCCGGTGACCATGCCGACGTTCTCTGCACCAAAGATTTTGCACAGGTCAAAGAACTTTTCCGAGACTAGCGCCTTGATGGGAGCGGTGTAGTAGCTGCGCTCGCCGCGGGCCAGGGCGTAGAAGTGTGCGGCGACGGCCACCAGGGACTTTCCCGAGCCGGTTGGCGTGGCGAGGATGACGTTGTTGCCGGCAACATATTCCATGACGGCTTCGTCCTGTGCCGGGTATAGCCCGATGCCGCGGTCCTCCACCCACTTGATGAAGGCTTCATAGACTGATTCGGCGGTGGCGCCGCGCGGGGGAGTATTGGGCAGCAACTCGGTAAGTTTCATGATGTGTCCAAGCCTATCGTTTTACGCGCGGCATTCGGCTTACGCTGTGGTTATGAAATGGGATCCAAAAAAGTATGTGCAATTTGCGGACCACCGAGATCGACCGTTTTTCGATCTGACGGCCCGTATTACCGCTGCGACTCCGAGAGCTGTGGTCGATTTGGGCTGCGGCCCGGGCCCGTTGACTCGCTCGTTGGCTGAACGCTGGCCGGACGCCCATGTGTCTGGCCTTGACTTGTCGGCGGACATGATCGAAAAAGCGCGTAAGGATCAACAAGCGCCAAACCTCAATTTCGAGATCATTGACGCCACCACTTGGGTGCCCGAACCCGAAACCGATGTTTTGGTGTCCAACGCGATGCTTCAGTGGATTCCTGAACATCGAGAGCTCATAGCCAAGTGGCTGGAAGCGTTGGCTCCGGGAGCGTGGTTTGCCGCGCAAGTTCCGGGGAACTTTGGTTCGCCATCGCATGCGTTGATGCGCCAGCTCGCGGAATCCACACGTTGGGCACCACTGCTGACCGGAGTTCTTCGCCATGATGACGCAGTGGGGGAGCCTGCTGACTACCTGCGCATCATGCTGGATGCGGGATTTGAAGCCGATGTGTGGGAAACCACCTATGGTCAGATCCTTTCCGGAATCGATCCAGTGCTCGAATGGGTGCGCGGCACCGCCCTGCGCCCGATCTTAGCCAAGCTCGACCAGGCCGATGCCGCGGAGTTTGAGCGTGAATATGCAGAGCTGGTTGCTCAGGCCTATCCCTCGTTCCCGGACAAACAAGGCGGAGAGCTGACGTTGTTCCCCTTCCGGAGAATTTTTATGGTCGGTCGAAAGCGATGATGGATTCTCGCGGGCGTGGCATTCGGAAAAGAGTCATGCCTGCGCTCGCCGTTCTGGCCTTGGGACTTAGCGCCTGTGGTGGACCCTCTCTCGAGGACTTTCGTCAGGACGATCCCGACGGAAACACCGCTTGTATTCACTTTGTCAGCGGGTATACGGACGATGGTGCTGCCGGTAGAACCAACCTCGTGAAAGCGGCAGATCACGGCTCAAGGTCAACTACCGCGGCCATCAGGAATGCTGTCTCGACCGACGAATCTGGTACTCACAGCATCATCGACAAGGAATCCTTCAAGAAGGCCTGCAATGCCCAGGGGATGAACATCAAATAGTTCAGTTCTGCGGTGTCACCCGCCAATATTAAATTTCCGCCGTTGGAGTCGTACTCGAGCTGTCTTCTTGGCTCCCAACAATGGCCATATAGGGCTTCCTTACGTCATCCAACCGGCGTAAAGTAGTAAATATGTTCGAAGAGTACGAAAAATACTTATCGAACCCGACGCCTCTTTCAGTTGAAGCCGCCGGGGAACTCATCCTTGGCCATCGGCACATTCCGGCCGACATGACGAGGCCACCCAGAGAGCGTGCCGAGGCCGAGCAGCCCGACGATAGCTGCGTAGATTTCATCAACGATATGACGAGGGCCATGGCATGCCTGCCGCAAACTGTTGGTGAGGTATCAAGAGCTGCCCGCATTGCTGCATTGGAACGTGCCAAAGCGTCGGTCTGTGCCGCACAAGCCAAAGAAGCGTATGGACTAGAACAAGACGTAGTTGCTCGGCACGAGGATGATGGGGTTTATAAGGACTTCCCAGCGCGCGGCGTCGGTGCCGAGGTGGCTCTGGCGCGTATGGATGCCCAATATTTAGGGCCTCGGTTTAGTTCGTACGCCAAATCAATGATTGAGCATATGCCCTATACCTTCGATGCACTGCAGCGAGGCGAACTCAAGGAAAGTCGATCGATGCTCATCGTTCGAGAGACCAACAATCTTGATCCTGGAGTTCGCGAATTAATTGACCGGGAGATTGCCGGCGAACAGGGTTCTCTGGAAGGTGTGGGAGATAATGAACTGCGCTCTCGCATCCGGAAAATCGTCCTTGCCTTCGACAATACCGAAGACATGATCAAGCACGGTGATGCGGAGAATCGGCGTCGTATTTCGCTAACGCCGACGCCCGACGGGATGATGCGAATTAGCGGTGTGCTCCCCATTATTCAAGGTGTAGCCATGAAGCAAGCCTTGTTAGCCAAGGTCGCAAAACGTCGGGCCAAGGGGGACGCCCGAACCGATCAGCAGATCATGGCGGATACGGCCGTTGAACGAATCACCGGACAAGAAGTGGCATCCCGTCCAGGACTCTCGTTGAGTGTTTCGATGACTGATCGATCCTTGCTCGAGGGGGACAGCGAACCGGCATTTATTCAGGGATATGGAACGATCTCAGCCGAATACGTCAGGCGAATGATCGCCAGGGATCCTAAGCTTTCGAAGCGTAAGCAAAAGGCCAGAGTGTGGATGCGGCGCCTGTACACATCTCCCACCACCGGACAGTTAGTTGCGATGGATTCAAAGGCACGCATCGTGCCCCAGAAACTCAAAGACCTGATCAATATTCGAGATCAACATTGTCGTACCCCATATTGTGGCGCACCAATTCGACATATTGACCACATATTCCAATTCGCCAAGGGTGGGCAGACCACAGAATCAAATACCGATGGACGATGTGCTCGTTGCAACCAAACGAAGGAAACTTCGGGTTGGGAAGAGTTTGTCGTAATTGGACCTCGGCACACCATTCTGATCAAAACGCCAAGCGGCCAGACATACCGCTCTATCGCACCACCACCGCCGGGCACTCCGGCATATCCGCCGGAATCCGATATGTTCTTCAGGATTACCAGCCCCTGATTCTCCAGTCGTTCAGGCTGGGACGCTCCGCGCCCAATGTTGTGGTGACGCCGTGGCCGGGGAGAACTAAAGAATCATCTGGATATTGTTCGAAGATTCGTTGCGTAACGTCATCGAGCAACGTCGTAAATCGCTGAGCATCCTGCTGCGTATTGCCCACGCCGCCCGGGAATAGCGAATCGCCACTAAGGATGACGGTAGTTCCATCCTCGTCTCGAAGGACATAGGCGATGGAACCAGGAGTGTGACCTCGAAGGTGAACACATTCCAGAACTGTGGTCCCAACCGAAACGGTATCGCCTTGCTTCAGCGGTACATCGATATTTACGTTCGCGCCAGAAGCGATTCCCTCAACATCTTCCGCGCCGGCATACGTCGTTACTCCGGTGCGCTCGACGTATTCCTTCAGAGCTCTGATGTGGTCCCAATGTTGGTGAGTGGTGGCGATGCCGACCAACTTCGTTGGAACCGAGGCATCGGTCGCCGCAGAGTCGACCAACCGATCGATGGACGCCGCATCGTCCGCTGCGTCGATCAGTAGTTGCGAACCGTCGCTCTTAGATGTCACGAGATAAATATTGTTGGCCATTTCGGAAACGCTGATGGAGCGGACAGTTGCGTTCGATAGGTCTAAGAAGAGTTCAGTCATGGCAATACCTTACGTCGTACCAAATGGGGGCAAGATAGTCTGTGGCGCAGGCTTTGCCCACGATCTACCTGAAGGACGTTTCTCATGGACGTAAATCCCTTGGCATTCATTGCCCTCGATCCGACCGACAAAACAGCACCGTACCAACAAGTCCGCCAACAGATCCTTGTTGCCATCTCCAAGGGAAAGCTCAAAGCTGGCACCAAGTTGCCTTCAGTGCGGGCGCTCGCCGACCAACTGGGCCTCGCCGTCAACACCGCGGCCAAGGTTTATAAGGAATTAGAAGGCTCCGGAGCGGTGGTGACCCGCGGGCGGCACGGCACCATCGTTCAGGCAACTGAGGACGAGGGTTCCATCGCCGTGGCCGACGTTGCGTCGGAATTGGCAGCCATTGCGACACGCTGGGGAATTTCCGAAAAGGCAGCTGTTGCATACGTCCGAGCGGCCTTCACTTCGCAGCTCGGATAGTCCTAGGTCGCATTGCTCACAAGTGCTCCCCATTCGAAGTAGTTTTCGATTAGCATGTTCTGGTGCCTACTTCCCGCTCCCTCGAGACCCAGCGCCCGCACGACCTGACCCGCCTTGTGGTCAAGGGTGCGCGCGAACATAACCTACGCAATGTCGACCTCGATTTGCCGCGTGACGCGATGATCGTCTTCACCGGGCTCTCGGGCTCCGGTAAGTCCTCGCTGGCATTCGACACCATCTTTGCCGAGGGACAACGACGCTACGTCGAATCTCTCTCCGCCTACGCGCGCCAGTTCCTGGGTCAGGTCGACAAGCCCGACGTTGACTTCATTGAGGGGCTTTCCCCGGCGGTCTCCATCGACCAGAAGTCAACGTCGAAGAACCCGCGCTCCACGGTGGGAACCATCACCGAGATTTATGACTACATGCGTCTGCTCTGGGCTCGTGTGGGCAGGCCATATTGCCCGGTTTGTGGTGAGGCAGTCACCAAGCAGACTCCGCAGCAGATCGTTGACCAACTACTTGAACTTGCACCCAAGACCCGATTCCAGGTCCTTGCACCGGTGGTCCGTGGTCGCAAGGGTGAGTTTGTTGACCTCTTCAAGGAACTGGGTGCCAAGGGTTACTCCCGAGCACGTGTGGATGGGGAGACCATTCAGATCAGTGACCCGCCGAAGCTGGGTAAGCAGTACAAACACACCATCGAGGTGGTCGTTGACCGCCTGGCGATTAATGACAAGGTACGCCAGCGCCTGACAGATTCGATCGAAACCGCGCTCAACCTAGCCGAGGGCAGAGTCCTCATCGACTTTGTTGACCTTGATGCAGATGATGCCGGTCGGATCCGCACCTTCTCCGAAAACCTCGCCTGCCCCAACGAACACCCGTTGGCCATCGACGAGATCGAACCGCGGTCCTTCTCCTTCAACAACCCCTTCGGCGCCTGCCCCGCCTGCAGTGGCATCGGTACGCGCCTTGAGGTCGACGAGGATCTGATCATTCCGGACGTTGACATGCCCTTGGGACACGGCGCCATTGCGCCATGGTCATTGGGCACGGCAACCAGCGAATATTGGAATCGATTGCTCGAAGGACTGGGCGTCGAAATGGATTTCACGCTCGAAACTCCGTGGAACAAGCTGCCGGCCATCGCTCGGCAGGCCATTCTTCACGGCAAGGACCACAAGGTTGTGGTGCAGTACAAGAACCGCTTCGGACGCGAGCGCAAGTACTCCACCGGGTTTGAAGGTGTGGTGCAGTACATTCACCGCAAGCACCTCGAAACCGAGTCCGAGAATGCCCGGGACAAATACGAAGAGTACATGCGCCAGATCCCGTGCCCGGAATGCAACGGTGCTCGGTTGAACCCCGCCTCACTGTCGGTACTGATCAACGAGAAGTCCATTGCCGAGGTCTCGGCAATGCCGATGCGCGAGTGCTCGGATTTCCTCGAGAACCTGGTACTCACCGGCCGTGA
This sequence comes from Paeniglutamicibacter terrestris, assembly GCF_012271785.1. Lineage (GTDB taxonomy): Bacteria > Actinomycetota > Actinomycetes > Actinomycetales > Micrococcaceae > Paeniglutamicibacter > Paeniglutamicibacter terrestris. The sequence continues at coordinate 73,836 of NZ_JAAWVT010000003.1, forward strand.
GGCACAGATCGCCAATCAGGTACTGAAAGAAATTCAGGCCCGCCTGCGCTTCCTGCTCGACGTGGGGCTCGAATACCTGAACTTGGAACGCCCGGCAGGAACGCTCTCCGGCGGCGAAGCTCAGCGTATCCGCCTAGCAACACAGATCGGCTCCGGCTTGGTTGGGGTGCTCTACGTGCTTGACGAGCCCTCGATCGGTCTGCACCAGCGTGACAACCGCCGACTCATCGAAACCCTGACACGCCTGCGTTCGCTGGGCAACACCCTGATCGTCGTCGAGCACGATGAAGACACCATCGCCGAGGCGGACTGGATTGTTGACATCGGTCCGGGCGCCGGCGAACACGGCGGTGAGGTGGTGCACTCCGGATCGTTGGAAGGTTTAAAAGCCAACACCCGCTCCATCACCGGCGACTACCTCTCGGGGCGCAAAAAGATCGAGATTCCGGACAAGCGCCGAAAGATCGATAAGAAGCGACAGATCACCGTCATCGGTGCCCGCGAGAATAACCTTGAGGACCTCACCGCTCACTTCCCGCTCGGGGTTCTGACCGCCGTCACGGGCGTCTCGGGTTCGGGCAAGTCCACACTGGTGAACGACGTGCTCTACAAGGTGCTGGCCAATAAGCTCAATGGTGCCAAGCAGGTTCCGGGGCGTCACACCCGCGTTGAAGGCCTTGAGCACCTCGACAAGGTCATCCACGTTGACCAGTCGCCCATCGGCCGCACCCCACGCTCCAACCCGGCTACCTACACCGGTGTTTTTGACCACGTTCGTAAGCTCTTTGCGGAGACCAACGAGGCCAAAGTTCGCGGTTACCTGCCGGGCCGCTTCTCCTTCAACGTCAAGGGCGGGCGCTGCGAATCGTGCTCGGGTGATGGCACACTGAAAATCGAGATGAACTTCCTCCCGGACGTTTATGTCCCGTGTGAGGTTTGCCATGGAGCGCGCTATAACCGCGAGACCCTGGAAGTCCAGTACAAGGGCAAATCCATTGCCGACGTGCTGAACATGCCGATCGAGGAGGGTGCGGAGTTCTTTGCCGCCTTCACCCCGATCTCTCGCCACCTGCGCACCCTGGTGGATGTGGGACTGGGCTACGTCCGTCTGGGACAGGCTTCGACCACTCTCTCCGGCGGCGAAGCGCAGCGCGTGAAATTGGCTGCCGAGCTGCAGAAACGCTCCAATGGTCGCTCTATCTACGTGCTCGACGAGCCCACCACCGGCCTGCACTTCGAAGATATCCGCAAGCTCCTGCTGGTCCTTCAGGGGCTGGTCGACAAGGGCAACACCGTGATCACCATCGAGCACAACCTCGACGTGATCAAGTCCGCGGACTGGGTCATCGACATGGGTCCAGAAGGCGGCAGCGGCGGCGGCGAAATCATCGCCCTCGGCACACCGGAACAGGTCGCCAAGACGGCCGGAAGCTACACCGGAAAGTTCCTCGCGCCACTGCTTGGCTAGGCATCAACGTCGTGCGTGTATGCCGATTCGGGCATGCACGTACGGCGAAGCCGCCAGGTTCATGCGAGAATACCAAGGTGATGATTGCTCCCTCTGCCGTGCTACTTGACCTCGACGGAACCCTTGTGGACCCCGCCGGGGCGATAACCTCGGGCATCCGCCATGCGTTGACGCAGGCGCAGATTCCCGACCCGGGTGAAGAAAAACTCCTGTCCCTCATCGGACCGCCACTGACCATCGGGTTGGCCAGTATCCAGGGCGTCACACCGACGAACATCGGGTCGCTGATCTCCACCTATCGCGCGCAATATGCCAGCCATGGCATGGCGTCCTCGCGGCCCTACCCGGGCGTGTTGGAATTACTCGGCTCATTACGTGAAGCCGGAATCACGGTGCTGGTCGCCACGGCCAAGCCCACGCACATTGCCGCAGAACTGTTGGAGATCCAGGGGATTACTCCACTGCTTGACGGGATTTTTGGCAACGACGACGAGGGCGATGGGCATTCCTCCTCCAAGACTCACATTGTGGCCGCTGCCCTCAGCGCGCACGACCTAGACCCCGCGCACTGCGTGATGGTCGGGGATCGGCGTTATGACATCGAGGCGGCCAACGAAAATTCCATGACCTCCATCGGTGCCGAGTGGGGCTTCGCCGAAGCCGGAGAACTAGCGGCCGCGGGAGCATCGGCCCACGCAGTGGATGTCCCGGCGCTTGCCGGGCTGCTGCTGGGATCACTCGCCGAAGAATCGCTGCGCGCCGCGTTGGCGTCCGTCTCCAGCTCGGGAGCTAACGCTTAGATGAGTTTGTACACCATGACCCGCTCATCGATCCGCGGGCTACTGACGGGGCTGTGCCGCCCCACCATCACCGGGCTGGAGAACGTTCCGCGCACCGGACCGATCATCGTCGCCTCCAACCACCTGTCCTTCTTGGACTCGATCATCATCCAGGCGCTGACCCCGCGCGATGTTGCGTTCTTCGCCAAGGCCGAATACTTCACCACGCCCGGGCTTAAGGGCAAGGCCATGAAGACCTTCTTCGAATCCGTAGGCTCCATCCCGGTGCAGCGCGGGGAACAAGCGGCATCCGTTGCGGCCCTTGAATCCCTGGTGGACATCTTGGAATCCGGCAGTGGCATCGGCATCTACCCGGAGGGAACCCGCTCGCGCGATGGGCAACTGTACCGCGGCCGCACCGGCGTGGGCTGGCTGGCGCTGACCACCGGTGCCCCGGTGATTCCGGTGGGACTGATCGGTACCGAGAAGCTGCAGCCCGCGGGCAAAAACACCATCAAACCGCACCACTTCACCATCGCCTTCGGCAAACCACTGCAATTTGAGCATCTGGGACGCAAGCACCCACTGCCGCAGCGGCGTGCCGCCACCGACCAGATCGTTGACGCCATCGCTGAACTCACCGGCCAGGAGCGGGTGGACGCGTACAACCAGTCACCCATCGCCGAGTAGAAGCGAAAAAACACCGTGGCAGATCCCAAAAGTTACCGCCCCGCGACGGGAGATATCCCCATCAACCCGGGGGTCTACCGCTTTCGTGATGAGGTGGGCCGCGTCATCTACGTCGGCAAGGCCAAGGTGCTGCGATCACGATTGAATTCGTACTTCGCCAATCCCGCCACGCTGACCGCCAAGACCCACACCATGGTGCATACCGCGGTGTCGGTTGAATGGACGGTTGTCGGTTCGGAACTTGAGGCGTTGCAGCTCGAATACACCTGGATCAAGGAATTTAACCCGCGGTTTAACATCGTCTTCCGCGACGATAAGTCCTACCCGTACCTCGCGGTGACCATGGGGGATAAGTACCCCCGCGCGCAGGTGATGCGTGGGGACAAGCGCAAGGACACCAAGTACTTCGGCCCGTTTTACCCGGCCAAGGCCATCCGCGAGACCCTGGATACGCTCTTGCGCGTCTTCCCGGTACGTAGCTGCTCCACCGGGGTCTTCAATCGGGCACAATCCTCCGGACGTCCCTGCCTGCTGGGCTACATCGACAAATGCGCCGCCCCCTGTGTGGGCCGCGTCAGCCCCGAGGAACACCGGGAGCTCGCCGCAGATCTCTGCCAATTCATGGGCGGTGAGGGAACCCGCTTCATCAAGGAACTTGAAACCAAGATGGCCGATGCCGTCTCGCGGCTCGAATATGAGCAGGCAGGTCGTTATCGTGACGACATCGCCGCGCTACGCCGAGTATTCGAGCGTAATGCCGTGGTGCTGAGCGAAAATACCGAGGCCGACATCTTCGCCGTGCACGAGGACGAGCTCGAGGCCGCGGTGCAGGTATTCCACGTGCGCAACGGGCGCATCCGCGGCCAGCGCGGCTGGGTCGTGGAAAAGGTCGAGGACTCGACCCCCGAACAATTCATCGAGCACCTGCTCACTCAGGTCTACGGTGAGGCAGCGGGCGATGACCGGATCCCGCGCGAGGTACTGGTCCCGGTGCTCCCGGAAAACGCCGACGACGTCGCCGCCTGGCTACACGAACGCCGCGGCTCGGCCGTCTCGCTGCGCGTGGCACAGCGCGGGGACAAGGCAACACTCGCCGAAACGGTGCGAGAAAACGCCGAGCAGTCGTTGCGCCTGCACAAATCCCGCCGCGCCGGGGACCTGACAACGCGCTCCGCCTCACTCCAGGAGTTGCAGGAATCCCTCGGGCTGCCGATTCCGCTGCTGCGCATCGAATGTTACGACGCCTCACATACCCAGGGCACCAACGTGGTGGCCTCCATGGTGGTGTTCGAAGACGGGCTGCCGAAAAAGAGTGACTACCGCAAATTTGCCATCACCGGTGAGGCGGCCCGCGATGACACCGCCTCGATGTATGACGTGATTTCTCGCCGCTTCAAAAACTACTTAGAGGAATCGGCCAACATGGTGCCGATGGTCTCCGGAGAGGTGGATATCTCCGACGCCGCGGCCAAGGCCCCGGCACGACGATTCGCCTACCCGCCCTCGCTGGTCATCGTTGATGGTGGACCACCCCAGGTCGCCGCAGCCTCCCGTGCCCTGGCCGATCTGGGTATCGATGACATCTACGTGGTGGGCCTGGCTAAACGTCTGGAGGAGCTGTGGCTACCGGAGGATGAGTTCCCGGTCATCCTGCCACGTGCCTCCAACGCCCTGTACCTGGTTCAGCGAGTGCGTGATGAGGCGCACCGTTTTGCCATCACCTTCCACCGCAAAAAGCGTTCGGCCTCGATGACCACCTCGCTGCTTGATTCCATTTCCGGTCTGGGTCCCGCCAAACGCGAGGCACTGCGTAAGCACTTCGGGACGATGAAAAAGATGCGTGCGGCCTCCGTTGAAGAACTGGGGCAGGTTTCGGGCATCGGTCCGGTGCTGGCCGCCACGGTCTTTGCGGAACTGTCCAAGGCCGATACGGGTGCGCCGGCAGTGAACATGACTACCGGTGAGGTCCTTTCCTAACGCCTCGCGCCGTCCGGGACGACTAGGCTAGGGGGTATGACCACCGAGCTTGCCCCAGTGAAACCTCCCGAGTCCGAGATCCTAGTCATTACCGGCATGTCGGGTGCCGGACGCACCACCGCCGCCCACGCCCTGGAAGACCACGGCTGGTACGTGGTAGAGAATCTTCCCCCGACGCTGCTGGGTATGCTCACCGAAATCGTTGCCCATTCCGGGGGATCGCTCCCAAAGCTGGCCGTGGTCATGGATGTGCGCTCCAAATCACTCTTCCCGCAGCTGCGGGAGGCCTTGGCATCACTGACCAGCGCCGGGATCAAGTACCGTGTGCTCTTCTTGGATGCGGCAGATGATCTGCTGGTGCGACGCTTTGAACAGGGCCGGCGTCCGCACCCGCTGCAGGGTGATGATCGGATCAGCGACGGCATCGCGAGGGAACGCGATGTCTTGCGTGAGATGAAGGAGGCGGCAGAAATTGTCGTCGACACCACCGAAATGTCGGTGCATGATCTAGCACGCACCATCACCGAACTCTTCTCGGAGTCCGGCCCCATTGTGCTGCGCTTGAACGTGATGAGCTTTGGCTTTAAGTACGGTCTGCCCACCGACGCCAACTTCGTGGCAGATGTTCGCTTCATCCCCAACCCGCACTGGGTGCCGGAACTTCGTCCGTTTACGGGCAAGGAGAAAAAAGTCTCCGACTACGTGCTCACCGCCAAGGGTGCCGGCGAATTCATCGAGCGCTTCATCTCCAGCCTCGAACCCGTTTTTGAGGGCTACCGCCGTGAAAACAAGCACTACGCCACCATTGCCGTGGGCTGCACCGGAGGCAAACACCGCTCGGTGGCCACCGCCGAGGAGATTGGCCGCCGCCTGTCGCAGCTGCCCAGCGTGCGAGTGAACGTCACGCACCGGGACCTGGGCCGGGAGTAGGCATCCATGGCGTTTTTTACCGGACCCATCCCCATCCAGCCCCCCTCGCGTTCCCCGGGTGAAAACAAGGTGGTGCGCGTGGTCGCCCTGGGCGGCGGCCACGGCCTCTCGGCATCACTGTCGGCCTTGCGCCGACTCACCACCGATCTGACGGCCATTGTGACGGTGGCCGACGACGGTGGCTCCTCCGGGCGTCTGCGCGAAGAACTCGACGTGCTTCCCCCCGGTGACCTGCGAATGGCCCTGGCAGCCCTGTGTGATGACACCGACTGGGGGAGGACCTGGCGCGATGTCATGCAGCACCGTTTTGTCTCCAAACCCGGTTCCAGTGCCTCCCTGGACCAGCACGCGGTGGGCAACCTGCTCATCGTCGCCCTCTGGGAATTGCTGAAGGATCCCGTGGCCGGGCTGCGCTGGGCCGGAGCACTGCTCGGTGCGCGCGGTCAGGTCCTACCCATGAGCATCACCCCGCTGACCATCACCGGGGATGTGCTGGAAGAATCCGGGGATGCAAAACTGGTCAGCCGCCGCATCTCCGGTCAGGCAAAGCTTGCCATGGTCGGTGAAAGCATGCGGGTCACCAACGTGCGCCTGGAACCTGCCGATGCCGCCGCCTGTACCGAAGCACTTGACGCCATCGAGCTGGCGGACTGGGTGATCCTGGGACCGGGATCCTGGTACACCTCGGTCATCCCGCACCTCCTGCTACCCGAAATGCGCGAGGCGTTGGCACGTACGCCAGCCCGCCGACTGCTGACCATGAACCTATCCACAGATACCGCCGAGACCGCCGGAATGGATGCCGCGGCGCATCTTGAGGTCATCTCGCGTTATGCTCCTGAATTGCGCTTGGACGCAGTATTGGCCGATCCGGCAACGATTTCAGACCACGAAGCATTCACTCAGGCGGCGGCCCGGCTAGGTGCCCGGACCTTTTTCGGTAAAGTAGGGGTTGGTGCCGGACGCGCAGTCCACGACCCCTTGAGACTTGCCGCCGCCTACCACGACGTGTTCACCACGTTTAGCACAGACGAGCCCAGCAGTTAGGAAACAATCCATGGCACTGACGGCTTCCGTTAAGGACGAACTGTCCCGGCTTGAAATCCGGCGGTCATCCGAACGCAAGGCAGAGGTATCCACCATGCTGCGTTTTTGCGGTGGACTGCACATCATTTCCGGTCGCATCGTGATTGAGGCGGAAGTTGATCTGGCCTCCACCGCGAGACGCCTGCGTGCGGCCATCGCAGAAGTGTATGGCCACACCTCCGAGATCATTGTGGTTTCAGGCGGCGGTTTGCGCCGCGGCAACCGCTATGTGGTCCGGGTGGTACGTGACGGTGAGGCACTGGCCCGCCAGACCGGCTTGCTTGATGGCCGCGGCCGGCCCGTGCGCGGCCTGCCCTCGGTCATCGTTAATGGTTCGGCAGCGGATGCCGAGGCCGTGTGGCGTGGCGCCTTCCTATCCCACGGATCACTCACCGAACCGGGGCGCTCTTCGGCCCTGGAAATTACCTGCCCCGGCCCCGAGTCCGCGCTGGCTCTGGTCGGCGCGGCGCGCCGATTGGGTCTGGTGGCCAAGGCCCGCGAGGTCCGCGGGGTTGACCGCGTCGTCATCCGCGACGGCGAAGCCATCGCTCAGCTCCTGACGCGCATGGGAGCCCACGACGCACTGATGGTCTGGGAAGAACGCCGGATGCGTAAGGAAGTGCGCGCGACGGCTAACCGTCTGGCTAACTTCGACGATGCCAACCTGCGCCGTTCTGCTCAGGCTGCCGTTGCCGCCGGAGCTCGAGTGGACCGCGCCCTGGAGATCCTTGGCGACGAGGTTCCCGAACACCTCAAGTACGCAGGTGCCCTGCGCGTGGCGCACAAACAGGCGTCACTGGATGAGCTCGGTCGCATGGCCGAACCGCCCATGACCAAGGACGCCATCGCCGGACGTATCCGAAGACTTCTTGCCATGGCCGACAAAAGGGCCATTGAAATGGGAATACCTGGCACCGAGGCGAGCGTTCCCTTGGATGTGATGGAGCACTAACCACGATTTTTCCGCGTCAGCGGAGATGCAGTAATGAAGATGAGCGCATCCACATCACGCTGGGTGTACGAAACACGATTTGAGGAGTCATTTTGGCTATTTATACCTTGCCTGAGCTGCAGTACGATTACGCCGCTTTGGAGCCGAATATTTCGGCGCGGATCATGGAGCTGCACCACTCCAAGCACCACGCTACGTATGTTGCTGGAGCGAATACTGCGTTGGAGCAGTTGGCTGAGGCCCGCGAGAAGGGCGAGTTCGGAGCGATTCCGAAGTTGTCCAAGGATTTGGCGTTCCACTTGGGTGGTCACACCAACCACTCGATTTTCTGGAACAACCTGTCTCCGGAGGGTGGCGATAAGCCTGAGGGTGAGTTGGCTGCTGCGATTGATGACGCTTTTGGTTCTTTTGATGCTTTCCGTGCGCACTTCACCGCTGCTGCGATGAGCTTGCAGGGTTCGGGTTGGGCGTTGTTGGGCTTTGAGGGCTTGGGTGGCCAGTTGGTCATTGAGCAGCTTTATGATCAGCAGGGCAACGTTCCGGTCGCGACGACTCCGTTGTTGATGTTGGACATGTGGGAGCACGCGTTCTACCTGGATTACGTGAATGTTAAGGCCGACTATGTGAAGGCTTTCTGGAACATTGTGAATTGGGCGGATGTGTCGGCTCGTTTTGATGCTGCGCGCGCTGGTGCGGCGAAGCTGATCGTCCCCGGCAAGTAAAACGCAACACCCCGAGGAGTAACCCTCCTCACATCGAACGCCAAAATGGCGTAAGATAAAAACATCGTGTTTTGCGCATCTTGCGGCTAACCCCGCAAGATGCGCAATAACCGGTCGGTATCTACGCCGATGACACAACGGAGTGTCCAATCTTTCCAAGTCACTCCGTTTCCTGTGCTCCCTTAATGTGGGATCACTCCCGGTACGGCAGTGGCAACACCACTCTGTCTAGGAGATACACACGTGACTACCCGTGTTGGCATTAACGGTTTCGGACGCATTGGCCGTAACTTCCTGCGAGCTTCTCTCGCCAAGGGCGCAAACATTGAGATCGTGGCAGTAAACGATCTCGGCTCCATCCAAGACCTGGCCATGCTGGTCAAGTACGATTCCGTTCTGGGCCGTCTGGCCGAAGACGTGAGCGTTGACGGTGCCTTCATCGTCATCGGAAAAAAGCGCATCAAGGTCCTCTCGGAGAAGAACCCCGCACACCTCGGCTGGGGAGAGCTTGGCGTTGACATCGTCATCGAATCCACCGGTCTGTTCACCAAGGCCGCCGACGCCGAGAAGCACCTGCAGGCTGGCGCCAAGAAGGTCATCATCTCCGCACCGGCTTCCCACGAAGACATCACCATCGTGATGGGCGTTAACCACGAGAAGTACGAAGCTGACAAGCACCACATCATCTCCAACGCTTCGTGCACCACCAACTGCCTGGGCCCGATCGCCAAGGTCCTGAATGACCAGTTCGGCATCGTCGACGGTTTGATGACCACCATCCACGCTTACACCGCGGATCAGCATCTGCAGGATTCCCCGCACAAGTCCGATCCGCGCCGTGCCCGCGCCGCTGCATTGAACATGATCCCGACCTCCACCGGTGCGGCCAAGGCCATCGGCCTGGTGCTCCCGGAGCTCAAGGGCAAGCTCAATGGTTACGCCATGCGCGTTCCGGTTCCGACCGGTTCGGCCACCGACCTAACCGTCAACCTGGCCCGCGAGGCCTCGGTTGAAGAAATCAACGCAGCCTTCAAGAAGGCAGCAGCTGAGGGACCGCTGGTCGGCTACCTGAAGTACTCCGAGGATCCGTTGGTTTCCACCGACATCGTCCACGACGAGCACTCCGCGATCTTCGACGCCGGATTGACCACCGTCATCGGCACCACCGCAAAGATCGTTGCCTGGTACGACAACGAGTGGGGTTACTCCTCGCGCCTGGTCGACTTGGTCGACTACGTCGGCGCGCGGCTCGTTTAGTCTCGTCGAGTTCAGATAACCTAGTCACATGACTTCCCACACTCTCGACGAATTGATCGCCGATGGTGTCCAGGGGCGGCACGTTTTGGTCCGTAGCGACCTGAACGTGCCGCTTGATGGGCTCACCGTCACCGACGACGGGCGCGTACGCGCCTCCATCCCGGTGGTGCAGAAGCTGGCTGAGGCCGGCGCTCGCGTCATCGTGATGGCCCACTTGGGTCGCCCCAAGGGCGAACCCGACCCCCAGTACTCTATTTCTCCCGCAGCCACCAAGCTTGCCGAGCTCTCCGGGCTCAACGTGGTTGTTGCCACCGACGTGGTGGGTGCCTCGGCCCAGGAGCTGGCAGCCAAGCTCACCGACGGTTCGGTCCTCGTTTTGGAAAACGTGCGTTTTGATGCGCGCGAAACCTCCAAGGTCGAATCCGAGCGTGCCGCGCTGGCCGCGGAACTGGCCGCATTAACCGGGGACAACGGTGCCTATGTGAACGATGCCTTCGGCGCCGTCCACCGCAAGCACGCCTCCGTTTATGACATCGCTGCCTTGCTGCCCGCCTACCAGGGCGACCTGGTGGCCACCGAGGTGCGGGTGCTCAAGACCCTCACCGAGGCTCCCAAGCGCCCCTACGTGGTGGTTCTTGGCGGTTCGAAGGTCTCGGACAAGCTGGCTGTTATTGACAACCTGCTCGGACGCGCCGATCACCTGTTGATCGGCGGCGGCATGGCCTTCACCTTCCTCAAGGCCCTGGGCCACGAGGTGGGCGGCTCGCTGCTGGAAGTTGATCAGCTCGAGACCTGCCGCGGTTACCTCTCACGAGCCAAGGAACTTGGCTGCGAGATCGTGCTGCCCACCGATGTGGTGGTGGCATCGAAGTTTGGTGCCGATGCGCTCTCCGAGGTGCGGGCGGCCGACGACATCACCGGTGGTACCTTCGGGGACACCGGCCTGGGCTTGGACATCGGTCCGGACTCCGGGGAGAAGTTCGCCAGCTACATCCTCAGCGCCAACACGGTGTTCTGGAATGGCCCGATGGGCGTCTTCGAGATCCCGGCGTTTGCCAACGGCACACGTGCCGTGGCCGGTGCGCTGGCCGAATCGGAAGCCTTCAGTGTGGTTGGTGGTGGCGATTCGGCCGCCGCCGTCCGCACCCTGGGCTTCAACGATGACGAATTTGGACACATCTCAACCGGCGGCGGTGCCTCCCTCGAATACCTCGAGGGCAAGGAACTGCCGGGTTTGATCGCCTTGGAGGCACGTAAGTGACATCATCGACAAACGGCACCTTCGACCGGAAGCCGCTGATTGCCGGCAACTGGAAGATGAATATGGACCACGTCCAGGGCATCACGCTGCTGCAGAAGCTGGCCTGGACCTTGGCCGACGCCGAGCATGACTTCGCCCGGGTTGAGGTGGCGGTTTTCCCGCCCTTCACCGACCTGCGCGGGGTACAGACGCTGACCATGGGCGATGATCTCCCGGTGCGTTACGGCGCCCAGGATCTCTCCGCCCAGGATTCGGGAGCGTACACCGGAGAAATCTCCGGCCAGTTCCTCTCCCGTCTGGGTTGCAGCTACGTTTTGGTGGGGCACAGTGAACGTCGGGCCCTCCACGGTGAGTCGGACGCGTTGCTGGCTACCAAGGTCGCTGCCGCCTACCGCCACGAGCTGACACCGGTGTTGTGTGTGGGGGAGGGCCTGGAGATTCGTCAGGCCGGAACCCATGTTCAGTACACGCTCGAGCAGTTGCGCGGTTCCCTGGAGGGAATCACCGCCGAGCAGGCAGCCACACTCGTGGTCGCCTACGAGCCGGTCTGGGCCATCGGTACCGGAGAAGTTGCCGGTCCCGATGACGCACAGGAACTCTGTGCAGCCATCCGCACCGAACTCGGGCTGCTCTACGATGCCGACATCGCCTCGAAGGTCCGCGTGCTCTACGGCGGTTCGGTCAAGGCCTCAAACGTTGCCCAGATTTTGGCCCAGCGCGATGTTGATGGCGTGTTGGTCGGTGGCGCATCACTTGATGCCGCCGAGTTTGCTAATATTGTTAGGTTCGAGCACCACCTGGTGACCGACTAATCGCCACCGAGCTGATTGAAGGGCAATTATGGACGTCATCAAGTTGATATTGCAGATCTTGTTGGGCATCACCAGCCTGTTGTTAACACTGCTGATCCTGCTGCACAAGGGCCGCGGAGGCGGCATGTCTGACATGTTCGGCGGTGGCATGACCTCATCACTGGGGTCCTCCGGCGTTGCCGAGCGTAACCTCAACCGGGTCACGGTCGTACTGGGTCTGATCTGGGTCGCCGTCATCATCGGCCTGGGACTGCTCATGCGCTTCGGCGTCGAATCCTAATCTTTAGCACCACGCTCTTCTGAGCAAAGCAAAAAGCGCGGTCCGCTGAGCTTCCCCTTCAACGGGAACTCAGCGGACCGCGCTTTTGTTTTGCTCCGCCTAGATCAGGGCCGCCGCTGCCGCATCCAGCAGCCACCAGGTACCGGTAGTGCCCGACACGCCCGAAGCGGGAACGCGTTCGCGAGTCACCGGCGTCTGGCCCAGGGCCACACCGGCGGCCGGCGCCTTGTCCGCCCCGGCCACCACCAGCCACACGGCGCGGGCGGAATTGATGGCCTCAAAACTCAAGGACACGCGCAACGGTGGCGGTTTGGGTGAAGCGTGCACCCCGATGACCTTGGCACCGGTCGTTGCCGCTCCCGCATGGTCGGGGAAGAGTGATGCCACGTGGGAGTCCGGGCCCATGCCCAGCATCAACACATCGAAGATCGGCAACTCCCCGGCTGTTCCCTCGTTCGACGCTTCGTCGGCCAAGACGTTTGCGTAGGCTACGGCAGCCTCCTCGGGAGTACCGAAGTCATCGGTTGAGCCCATGGCGTGCACCCGGCCGCGATCGAGGCCGTGGCCATCAAGCACCGAGAGTAAGACCTCCGCTTGGACCGCGTTGCGATCCGCGGAGCCGGATTCGACAAAGCGTTCATCTCCCCAATAGATGTTCACTCGCGACCAGTTGACCGCACTCAGCGCGGGGGAGGCGGCCACCTGAGCCAACGAGGCGATGCCCAGCGTGCCGCCGGTGAGTACCACGCTGGCTTCGCCGCGTGCCGCCTGAGCGTCGATGATGGCGGTGATGAGCCGGGCGGCGATGGCCGCGGCGGTGCTGGGGAGATCCGGGTGGATCACCACGTGGCGTTTAGCGTTCACTGGCACGGATGCTCCTCAGATTGGTGAGTTTCAGTCCCTCACGCACCACCTCGCCAAAGAGCTCGTCCGGGTCAAGGCGGCGCATCTCCTCGGAGAGGCAGTCGGAGACCGAACGTTGTGGCAGGGAAATGAGTTGAGCCTTTTGCCCCGGCTGGTACAGCTCGGCCACGTCCCCCGGTGGGCGGCTGAGTTCCACGTCCCCGGCCGTGCGGCAGAAGCGCACCGAACGAACGCCGGTGCCCTCGGGTGTTGAGGCCAGGGTGACGGGGATGCGCAGGCGCAGCCGCAGCCACGCGGCCAGCAGCACCGTTGAGGGTGAATCTACCGCTCCGGTGACGGTGGCCGAGGTGACCAGGGACGGATCCAGCTGGTCAAAGACCGAAGCCAGCTGGGCACGCCAGAGGGTCAGGCGGGTCCATGCCAGATCGGTGTCTCCGGCACGGTAGGTTTCGGCCAGCGAGAAGAGCGCGGCGCGCGGGTCCTCCTCGGCACCGGAATCGGTGATGCGGCGGTGCGCGATACGGCCCAGCGGGGTGTTAGCCGCATCCGCGGGCACCCCATGCGGCCACCAGGCCACGATCGGGGCATCGGGCAGCAGCAACCCGGAGACCAGCGATTCATCCACCTTGGCGTCGGGGCCAAAGGTATGCAGCACGATGACTTCGGCGGCACCTGCTTCGCCACCGAGACGAATCTGTGCGTCGAGTCGGGTGTCCCCGGTGGGATCGCCCTGAACGATCACCACAATGCGGCAGGGGTGTTCGCGGCTGGCCAACGCGGCGGCCGAGATCGCGGCTTCCTCGAAGCCGGCACGGGTGATCACCAGCAGCGTTAATACTCGCGAAAGCGCGGAGGAACCACCGGCGCTGCGCATTGTGACCAATTTCTTGGAGATCTTTGAGGTGGTGGTGTCCTGCATCTGCACAATCATGGGCGGCGCCATGTCCTTCCGTCGCGAGCCATCAATTCGTCGGCCGAAGCCGGTCCCCAGGAGCCCGGGGCGTAGGGTTCTGGCTGTTCGGTGGCAGCCGCCCAGTACTCCTCAAACGGGTCAAGGATGCGCCAGGACTGTTCAACTTCTTCGTGCCTCGGGAACAGTGGTGGCTCGCCGAGCAAGACGTCCAGGATCAGTCGTTCGTAGGCCTCGGGGGAGGACTCGGTGAAGGCGTGCCCGTAACCGAAGTCCATGGTCACATCGCGCACCTCCATCTGGGTGCCGGGAACCTTTGAGCCGAAACGTAGGGTCACGCCCTCATCGGGCTGCACCCGGATGACGATGGCGTTCTGCCCAAACTCATCATCCTGGTGATCGCGGAAGAGCAGGTTGGGAGCGCGTTTGAAGACCACCGCGATCTCGGTGACGCGGCGGCCCAGACGCTTGCCGGCGCGCAGGTAGAACGGTGCTCCGGCCCAGCGGCGGGTGTTGATATCCACCTTGATCGCCGCGTAGGTTTCGGTCTTGGACGCAGGGTTAAAGCCCTCCTCGTCCAGGAAGCCGGTGACCTTTTCCCCGCCCTGCCAGCCGGAGGTGTATTGCCCGCGGGCGCTTGCCTGCCCCAGGTCCTCGGGAAGACGCACGGCGGCGAGAATCTTTTCCTTCTCGCTGCGCAGATGATCGGCGTCGAAGCTGATCGGCTCCTCCATGGCGGTGAGTGCCAACAGCTGCAGCAGGTGGTTCTGAATCACGTCGCGGGCGGCGCCCACCCCGTCGTAGTACCCGGCACGGCCGCCAATGCCGATGTCCTCGGCCATGGTGATCTGCACGTGGTCAACGTACTTGGAGTTCCACAATGGCTCAAAAAGCTGATTGGCGAAGCGCAGTGCCAGCAGGTTCTGCACCGTCTCCTTGCCCAAATAGTGGTCGATGCGGAAGACGGCATCGGGCGGGAACACCGATTCAACGATTTGATTCAGCTCGCGGGCGGACTTCAGGTTGTGCCCAAACGGCTTTTCGATGACCACGCGAGACCAGCCGGCATCCGGGGAAGCATCGTTGGCCAGCCCATGCTTGGAAAGCTGCTCGCAGACCTGCTCAAAGGAGTTCGGCGGGATGGAGAGATAAAAAGCGTGGTTTTTGCCGGTGCCGCGGGTGGTGTTCAGTTCCTCAAGGGTTTTGCGCAGCCTGATGAAGGCATCGTCATCGTCAAAACCACCGGAAATGAAACGCAGGCCGCTGGAGAGCTGCTCCCAGACCGTCTCGTTAAAGGCGGTGCGGGCGTGGGCCTGAACCCAGGCCTTGGCCTCGGCGGCAAATTGCTGTGCGTCCCAGTCGCGGCGCCCGAAGCCAACAATCGCGAAGTTGGGCGGCAGCAGGCCGCGGTTGGCCAGATCGTACACGGCGGGCATGAGTTTTTTGCGGGCCAGATCTCCGGTGATGCCGAAGAAGACCAGTGCCGAGGGACCGGCAATGCGGTCCAGGCGTCGGTCCCGACGATCGCGTAGGGGATTGGTGGTGGTTGACGCGGTGCGCCGAGAGGAATCAAGCATCAGCGGGGCAGAATCCTTCGCAGGAGGGAGGGGGGAAAGCAAAAAGGGTGGTACTGCGGTCAACAGCGCGCACCGGGTAGCAAATGTACCCGATGCGCGCTGTTGCGATACAGCGGAAGTACTGGTGTGGTTTAGGCCGTGGCCAGGCTCCGCACCAATTCTTCTAGCTGGCGGATTCCCGCGTCCTTGTCACGCAGGTGCAGACGCAAGACCGGGCGGCCCAGATCGCTGAGCACGTGGGCATCTCCGCTGGACTGCGCGGCGAGCAACTCACCGAAGGTGAAGTCTCGTCCGGGGATGGACAGATCCATGGTGGACTCGGCACTCAGCTGCAGGTAGGCGCCCACGCGCGGGCCACCCTTGTGGAACTGTCCGGTGGAGTGCAGGAAGCGCGGACCCCAGCCGAAGGTCACCGGGCGATCACTCGCGGCGGCCAGCAGTGGACGCAACTCCTCCAGTCGCCCATCGGCGTGACGGTTCAGGTAGGCCTGCACCGCGAGGTAGCCGTTGGAAGGCATGGCCGCCAACAGGGCATTAAGCGCCTCGGCGAGCGTGTTAACTCCGGCCAACAGCTCGGACGATCCGCTCACCTCGATGGCGCCCTCCACCAGCAGTGGCGTTTCGTCCTCCGGGGTAGCATCCAGGAACGAACGGGCTGCGACCTTGGCCGCCTCCACGTCGGGCTGGTTAAACGGATCGATCTCCAACAGGTGCCCGGCGATGACCGTGGCGTACTCCCAGAGCAGCATCTGCGCACCGAGGGCCCCGGAGAGGGCTACGGCGGAGCTGGATGCATCCAGCTCATCATCGGTGAGCAGGCCGGTGTCGGCCACCAGGCGAATCTGCAGGAAATCCGCCGCGGCGCTGGTGGTTTCCGGGGATCCGGCCTCCACCACTACGGGTAGCACCCCGCGCTGAGACTTGCCGGTGGATTCGGCGATGAGCTGTTCGGCCCAGTCGGCAAAGCCCACCAGTCCCGATCCCTCATCGCTGAAGATCAGCTTGTCACGCAGCGGGACGGTGCCGGCCATCGCGGCGCCCAGGGCGAGGGCGATGTTATCTTCATCGTCCTCGGCCAGGAACTCCGCTGCGTCGGCAGCCTCATCGAGGAAGGCAGCGATGTCCACGCCGGCCAGACCCGCCGGGACCAGACCGAAGGCGGTAAGCGCCGAGTAGCGCCCGCCAACGTTCGGATCCGCATTGAAGACCGCACGGTATCCGGCGGCACGGCTGGCCTCATCCATCGGGGATCCGGGATCGGTGACCACGATGATGCGGCTGGCTGCATTGATGCCCGCGTCGTTAAACGCCTGTTCAAAGACGCGACGCTGCGAGTCGGTCTCCACGGTGGAGCCAGACTTTGAGGAGACCACCAGCGCGGTGGTCGCCAAGCGATCGGTCAGGATGCCGGCGAGCATCTCCGGGTCGGTGGAATCGGCGACCACCAGCTCCACGTTATTGGTGGCGCAGATGACCTCCGGGGCCAGCGAGGAGCCGCCCATGCCGGCGAGCACAATGCGGTTGACACCCTCGGCGCGCAGCTCATCAC
Source organism: Paeniglutamicibacter terrestris (assembly GCF_012271785.1). Classification (GTDB taxonomy): domain Bacteria; phylum Actinomycetota; class Actinomycetes; order Actinomycetales; family Micrococcaceae; genus Paeniglutamicibacter; species Paeniglutamicibacter terrestris. The sequence goes on from NZ_JAAWVT010000003.1 coordinate 90,950, forward strand.
GCAGCGCCAGAATCTCTGGCAGCAGGGCACGGGAGGTGCTCGGTGCATCGATCCAGCCCAGACGCGTGGCCGCCTCCTCGCGTGCCGAGGGGACCCAGATGCTGGTGTCCTTGTGGGTGATGCGGCTGGCTACCTGCGTGGTGACCAAGGTGGGTACATGCGCCTCGATGGCCGCCTGCGCGGCCCCCATGGCGATGAACCCGAGGGAACTCATTTCCCGCCAGCGTTCTTCAGCGAGGCTGCGAGGTCGGTGAGCAGTTCGTTCCAGGCGGTCTCGAACTTCTCCAGACCCTCAACCTCGAGCTTGGTCACAACATCGTTGTAGTCAACACCCAGTGCGGCGAGGGAGTCGAGCACGGCGTTGGCCTCGGCGTAAGCACCGGTGACGGTATCTCCGGTGATCACCGCGTGATCGGCGGTGGCTTCCAGGGTCTTCTCCGGCATGGTGTTCACGGTGTTCGGTGCGCACAGTCCGGTGACGTAGAGGGTGTCCGGCAGGGCTGGATCCTTCACGCCGGTGGAGGCCCACAGCGGGCGCTGTGCGTTGGCGCCGGCGGCGGCCAACAGGTTCCAGCGCTCGGAGGTGAAGGACTCCTCATAGACCTGGTAGGCCAGAATGGCGTTGGCCAGTCCGGCCTTGCCGCGCATCGACTCGGCCTCCGGGGTGTTGATGACGTTCAAGCGTGCGTCAATTTCCGAATCCACGCGGGAAACGAAGAAGGAAGCCACCGAGTGGATCTTTGACACATCGTGGCCATTGGCCTTCGCGGCCTCCAGACCGGTGAGGAAGGCGTTGATGACGGCGCGGTAGCGCTCCAGGGAGAAGATCAGGGTGACGTTCACCGAGATGCCGGCGGCCAGGGTTTCGGCGATGGCTTCCAGGCCCTCGACGGTGGCCGGGATCTTGATGAGCACGTTTTCGCGGTTCACCAGGTCGTAGAGCACCTTGGCTTCGGCGATGGTCTCCGCGGTCTTGCGGGCAAGACGCGGGTCGACCTCGATGGAGACGCGGCCATCGGCACCGTTGGTGGCTGCGGCGATGGGTGCGAACAGGTCGCAGGCGGCTGCGACGTCATCGCTGGTGATCTTGAAGACTGCTTCCTCGGCGTCCATGCCGGCGGCTGCCAGCTGCGCAACCTGCTGTGCGTAGGACTCGCCGTTGGACAGTGCGGCGTGGAAGATCGAGGGGTTGGTGGTCACACCAACCACGTTCTTCTCCTTGATCAGTGCTTCCAGCGAACCGGAGGACAAGCGTTCGCGTGAAAGGTCATCCAACCAGATGGAAACGCCAGCGTCGGACAGTGCCTGGGTGTTTGTGTTACTCACGATGAAAAATCCTTTGGGAAGTGGTGAAAGTCGGGGGGATTACTTGGCGGCCGAGATGGAATCAAGGGCCGCGGCGGTGATGGCCTCGGTGGTGATTCCAAATTCGGAGTAGAGGCGCTTGTAGTCAGCCGATGCCCCGTAGTGATCCAACGAGATGATGCGTCCGGCATCCCCCACGAGTTCGCGCCAGCCCTGGGCCACGCCGGCCTCGACGGAAACGCGGGCCTTGATCGCTGCCGGGAGCACCGATTCGCGGTAGGCGGCATCCTGCTTGTTAAACCATTCCAGGCAGGGGATCGACACGACGCGGGCGCCCACGCCCTGAGCCTGAAGCGCTTCACGGGCCTCGATGGCCAGGGAAACCTCGGAGCCGGTGGCCAACAGCAGGACCTGCGGGGTCACTACCTCGGAGTTGGCGGTGGCGTCGGCCAGCACGTAGGCACCCTTTTCGGTTCCCGATGCCGCGCCGAAGCCCAGCTCGCTGCGGTCGTAGACCGGCAGGTTCTGCCTCGAGAGGATGATGCCCGCCGGGTTGGAGGTGGTTTCCAGGATCTTCTTCCAAGCGAAGGAGACCTCGTTGGCGTCGGCCGGGCGAACCACATCAAGGTTCGGGATGGCACGCAGCGAAGCGAGCTGCTCAACCGGCTGGTGCGTCGGTCCGTCTTCACCCAGACCGATGGAGTCGTGAGTCCAGACGTAGATCGACGGAACGCCCATCAGTGCCGAGAGGCGGATGGCCGGGCGCTGGTAGTCGGAGAAGATCAGGAAGGTACCCGAGTAGGCGCGAGTCGGGGAGGCCAGGGTGATGCCGTTGACGATGGCTGCCGCGGCGTGCTCGCGGATGCCGAAGTGCAGCACCCGTCCGTAGGGGTTGCCCTTCCAGGAATCGGTGGAGCGTGATTCCGGAATGAAGGAAGAAGCGCCCTCGATGGTGGTGTTGTTCGAGCCGGCGAGGTCGGCCGAGCCGCCCCAGAGCTCGGGCAGTACCGAAGCGACGGAGTTGATGACCTTACCGGAGGCCGAGCGGGTGGCGACGTCCTTGCCGGCTTCGAATTCCGGCAGGTTTTCGTCCCAGCCGGCCGGCAGCTCGCCGGATTCTAGGCGGGTCAGCAATGCCGCGTTTTCCGGGTTGGCTGCGCTCCAGGCGTCGAAGCCCTGCTGCCAGCTGGCGCGGGCAGCGGTGCCGCGCTCCTGGACGGAGCGGGCGTGGGCCAAGACCTCATCGGCGATCACGAAGGATTCTTCCGGGTCGAAGCCCAGAACGGTCTTCAGGCCGGCAACCTCGGAGCCGCCGAGCTTGGAGCCGTGGATGCCACCGGTGTCTTTTTTGGTCGGCGCCGGGAAGCCGATGATGGTGCGCAGGCTAATGATCGAGGGACGGTTAGTTTCTGCCTTGGCGGCGCGCAATGCTGCATCGAGCTCGGCCAGATCCTCAACGTAGTCACCGGTCTTGGTCCAGTCAACACGCTGCGTGTGCCAGCCATAGGCCTCGTAGCGGCCCAGAACGTTTTCGGTGAACGCCACGTCGGTGTCGTCCTCGATGGAGATGTGGTTCTCATCGTAAATGACAACGAGGTTGCCCAGTTCCTGGTGTCCGGCCAGCGAGGAAGCCTCGGAGGTGACACCCTCCTGCAGGTCTCCATCGGAGGCGATGACCCAGACGGTGTGGTCAAACGGGGAGGTGCCGGCGGGTGCTGCCGCGTCCATCATGCCGCGCATGCGGCGCTGGCCGTAGGCGAAGCCGACCGCGGAGGCCAGACCCTGACCCAGCGGGCCGGTGGTGATTTCCACGCCCGCGGTGTGACCGTATTCCGGGTGGCCGGGGGTCTTGGCACCCCAGGTGCGCAGGGCCGCGAGGTCTTCCATTTCCAGGCCGTAGCCGGAGAGGAAGAGCTGCAGGTAAAGGGTCAGCGAGGTGTGACCGGGGGAGAGTACAAAGCGGTCGCGGCCGAGCCACGCGGGATCGCTGGGGTCGTGGCGCAGGTGCTGCTGGAAGATCAGGTAGGCGGCGGGGGCCAGCGAGATCGCCGTTCCGGGGTGTCCGTTCCCGACCTTTTCGACCGCGTCGGCGGCAAGTACGCGAGCGGTGTCTACTGCTCGCTGGTCAAGATCGCTCCATGCGAATTCACTGTTGTCTGCTAGTGGCGCCACGATGTGGGGTCCTCCCTGTACGGTGTGCATTTCAAAGTCTGCTGGTTGCGCCGGTGCCGGGCCTGCTAAGCACAACGCCGCCGTCCGTCCGGTAAAGACAGGACAGTTTCGGCGGCGGCGCAACGCTCCCAGCTTAGCCGCTTTGTGCACGAAAGTGCCCCTTTGTGGCCTGTTATTGAGGCATGGCGAAAACTCCGCGAGCACCGCGTTGGCTTGGGCGTTGAGAGAGCACCGCTCAACCGGCCGATTTCTACGGGACGTAAAAGGGTATGATGAGTGGTGTCTGTCCTTATTACCCCCGTAGAACTGAGTAGATGTCTGTGAAGACCGTGTCCGTTGACTCCGCCACGAGGGCCCGCGCAGCTCGTCAGCATGACGAAGGTCTTGGTGACTTCGTTTCGCGTAAAGCGAAGGCCTACCTGGCGCTGACCAAACCCCGGGTTATCGAGCTATTGCTCGTAACCACGCTGCCGACCATGATGTTTGCCGAACGAGGTTTCCCCTCGATTTCCTTGGTGCTGGCCACCTTGCTCGGTGGCGGTATGGCGGCCGGAGCCTCGGGTTCCTTCAACTGCTATATCGATCGCGATATGGACAAGATCATGAAGCGCACCAAGGGGCGCCCGCTGGTGACCGGCGAGGTCACTCCGCGTGAAGCACTGATCTTCTCCTACCTGCTGGGCATTGCCTCGCTTCTGGTGCTGTGGTTTGGGACCAACCCGCTGACCACTGCCCTGGGCCTGGCCGCGATTCTTTTCTACGTGGTGCTCTACACCCTGATCCTCAAGCGCCGCACCGCCCAGAACATTGTCTGGGGCGGCATTGCCGGCTGCATGCCGGTGCTCATCGGTTGGGCAGCTGTGACCAACAAGGTGGAGTGGCCGGCGATCATCCTGTTCCTCATCATCTTCCTGTGGACGCCGCCGCACTACTGGCCGCTGTCCATGAAGTATGCCGATGACTACAACGCGGCTCACGTGCCGATGCTCGGCGCTATTTCCAGCGCTCGACGCGTCTCGGTACAGGTCGTTCTGTACGCCTGGGCCACCGTGGTCTGCTCACTGCTGCTGGCTCCGATGGGTTACGCGGGCATCGTTTACACGGTGTTGGCCGGCGTCTCGGGCCTCTGGTTCGTCTACGAATGCCACGTGCTGTACCGCGAGGCGCAGCGCGACCACGACCCGGCCGAGATGAACAAGAAGGCCATGAAGGTCTTCCACATTTCCATCACCTACCTGACGCTGGTCTTCGTGGCCCTGGCCATCGATCCGTTTGTCGGCGGTCCGCTCTTCGGCTCGTAGCAAGCAGCTAGAACCTAGGGTTCACAGTTCTATCGGCGGCCGGCACCGCGGGGATATTTACCCCGCCGTGCCGGCCGCTTTTTCTCTGCCCCCGGCTTGATCACGTGGCGGGTTGGTGAGGAGCGGATTGGCTGGGGGAGGGCCGCTGAGCCGCTGCCGCTGGCTTAGCGGAATCGCGAAGCGAGCACGATACCCACGGCCGTGGCCCCCGTCCATGCAAAACGCCCTCCGACTGAAGGACAGTCGGAGGGCGTTTTTAGCTCCGCACCAGGAGCGACAGGCGTCTTAGAAGGGGAACTTCGTGGTGCTGCGGTCCCAGAGGTTCACCGCGGCCGAGGCCAAGAGCGAGGCGCCAAGCATGTGAGCCAGCACCAAGAGGACCGGCAGGCCGGTGAAGTGCTGCACATATCCGATGATGCCCTGCAGAACCACGACAGCTGCCAGCAGGAGCAAGGGGGTGCGCAGCTTCTTGTCGCTGGCGTTGCGGTACGCCAGCACGAGTGCGGCGATGATCGCCAGCACCAGGAGGTACACCGGAACCACATGGATACGGGTGACGATGTACGGGTCAAACATATGGCGCGGAGCGTCAGCATCACCGGCGTGCGGGCCGGTGCCCGTGACGATGGTGCCCAGCACCAATGCCACGGCTGCTGCAGCAAAAATAACCCAGGCCAGGAAGCGCTGTGTGGTTCCGGCCGGTGCGCCAAGTGAGGATTCGCCGCGGCGTAGTGCTCCGGTGCGGGTGACCAGCAAGGTGGCCGCCATGACCAGGGCTGCGGAGACCAAGAAATGCAGCGAGACGACCCACGGATTCAGGCGTGTCCAGACGGTGATGCCGCCGATGAGCGCCTGCGCCGGGATGATGGCCAGCAGTGCGATGGAGAGCCGGAAGACCGTCTTGTGGGTGGCGCGCATACGCCAGAGTGAAACGATCATCGCCACCGCCACGGCGGTCAGGACGAAGGTCAGCAAGCGGTTGCCAAATTCGATGAGTCCGTGGATACCCATTTCGGCGACCGGAGTCATCGAGCCCGGGACACAGTTGGGCCACTGCGAGCAGCCGAGACCGGATTTGGTCAGGCGTACTGCGCCACCGGTAATAATGATGCCAATCTGCGAGGCCAGCGAGGCGATGGCCAGCCGATGCACCGTGTTGTTCACGGTGGTTGGCAGCTTGTCCGCCAACCGGGCAATGAGGTCGGCAAATAGGGCGTACCAGCGAGTGGCGGAAGCGTTGGTGCTCATGGTGTAGTGCTCCAGGATGCTAGTTCCACTTGAACCAGCGGGTTGCGGCGAAACCGGCAATGATTGTCCATGCCAGCAGGATGAGGATGCCGGAAACCGAGGTGGTTCCGGAGATCAGTGCCGCGCGCAGGGAATCACCCAGGGCGGCGGAGGGCAAGAGGTCAACAAACGGCTGCAGGTAATCGGGGGCTCGAGTGCTCGGGAACAAGATGCCGCCGGTTGCAGCGAGTAATACCCAAGCCAGATTGGTGATGGCTAGGGTTGCTTCGGGGCGGACGGTTCCGGCGACCAGTAATCCCAGCGCGGTGAATGCCGTGGCACCGAGGATGAGTAAAACGATGGCCGCGGGGATGCCCGCCGGCGCCGGGCGCCAGCCCATGAATGCAGCGAGTCCGCCGATGACCACCACCTGCAAAAAGAGCACGGTCAATACGGCGATGACCTTTCCGTAGATCAGGCCGGTGCGGCCCAACGGTGTGGTGGAAAGGAAACGCAGTACCCCATAGCGACGGTCAAAGCCGGTGGCGATGCCCTGCCCGGTGAAGGCGGTGGACACCACGCAGAGCGCCAAGACGCCGGGGGTGGCGGCATTCACGGCACTGTCGGCAACATCGCTCAGCAGATCCGTGAGGACTAAACCGATCAGCGCCAGCATGGGCAGTACCGCGGCAACAATGAGTTGTTCGCCGTTGCTGAGCATGCCCAGGGTTTCATAACGTCCCTGCAGCATGATGCGTTTGATGGTGCCCTGTGCATTGCTGGGGGCAGGCGGACGCTGCGTGCTAGTTCGCATGGTTTCCCTTGTCGGCAATTTCCAGGAACACGTCTTCAAGTGTTCTCGGCTGCATGGTCAGTGAGTTCGGCAAGATGCCTTCGCTGCTCCACCATCCGGTCAGAGCCGCGAGGTCAGCGGCACTGCGCACCCCATCAAAGCGGTAGTGCCCGGGCTTTGATTCGATCAGCTGCAGATGTTCGGGGAGGACTGGCAGCGCCATGGCAGCGGTAGCGCTAAAGGTGACTGCCTGCGCGGGAGACTCGTTGGCCGCGTGCGCGGTGAGTTCGGCAACGGTACCTTGGGCCACATTACGGCCATCATCAATGATGTAGACGTAGTCCGAGAGACGCTGAGCATCCTCCATCAAATGCGTGGTGAGCACGATGCACAGTCCGGCTTCACGCAATTCACCAATCAGGTCAAAAACAACTTGGCGTGACTGCGGATCGAGGCCGGCGCTCGGCTCGTCAAGGAAGATGACTTCGGGATTTCCGGCCAACGCGGCCGCCAGGGCAACACGCTGCTTCTGACCACCGGAGAGGCGACGGATCGAGGTGGTGGAAAATTCGTTGATGCCCAGACGCTCAATGAGTGAATTGATGTCGGCCGGGCGCTCGTACATCGAAGCGACGTGCTCCAGCAAGGGAATCGGGCGCAGCGAGGGAGGCAAGCCGCCGTCCTGTAGCATGACTCCCACACGTGAACGCAGGGCCGGGCTGGCTCCGAAGGGATCCTCGCCCAGCAGCCGGACGCTGCCTCCGTTGGTTTTTAGTAGGCCCTGCGCGCAGCCCAGTGTGGTGGACTTACCCGCTCCGTTGGACCCCAGTAGAGTGGTGACGGTACCGGCGTGTGCTGTCAGGCTGATGCCATGCAAAACACGCACCATACGACCATCAAGGGCGGGTACGGGGCCGAAATCTTTGAGCAAGTCCTCGATAACGAGGCTTGGAGACACATTGGACACCCCGATATTCTATGTCAGGTAGAAGTCGCGTGTGGCCGTGAAGCCGTTCTGCTTTCCCCTCCGCTCGCGCGTGTGATGAACATCATCGGGGGCCGCTGGGAAGTAAGCGGTGCCTTACTAGACGCGGCCACTGTATTAGCGCATGCTTGTGTTGTGTATTCATCGAATAAGTCCGTGGCTGTCTCCGATGCCCCGGCGCTCCACGTTCCCGTAACGGGTGAAGCCGAAGAACGCACCCGCGACCGCGTCCTGTATTCCGTCCTTGAAGACGGACCCATCAGTGCCGCTGAACTGGGCGAGCGCCTGGGCTTTACTCCAGCTGCCGTCCGTCGCCACCTTGATGCCCTCTCTAAGCAGGGGCTCGTTGAGGTCAAGCTTGTTGCCAACCAGCGCTCCGGCGCCGGGCGGCCGTCCCGTCGCTACGTGCTTTCGCACCGCGGCCAAACAAAAATGGGCAACGATTACCTCGACATCGCAACCGATGCACTGACCGAACTTGGCCGTGCCGCCGGACCTGCCGCAGTTGAGGCCTTCGCCGCCCGCCGTTTTGCCGCCATGGAGCAGCGTTATCGCCCGGCGGTTGAGGGAATCGAGGCGCTGGAGGACCGTGCCGAGGCTCTGAGCGAAGTGCTCAGCGCCGATGGTTTTGTTGCCTCCACTCGAAAGGTCGGGGCGGGATCGCCCACGGCCACCATGCTCAGCGTTCAGCTGTGCCAGGGGCACTGCCCCATTCAAGATTTGGCCAGGGAATTTCCCGTCTTTTGCGAGATGGAAACCCAAGCCTTTTCCCGCCTGCTGGGTGTCGATGTGCGAAGGCTCTCGACACTAGCCAGCGGCGGGCATGTGTGTACGACCCACGTCCCCGTGGGCCGGAACCAAACTCCTCAGCCAGCTGAGAAGAGAACTCGAATCAAGATCACGAAGCAGGAGAGGCCGCGATGACGGATCAGATTGCCCCCGAGTCCACTGACGCCGGCGTGATTACCGAGATCTTGGAGAAGAACCCAGAACTCCAGGGAATCGGTAGTTACGAATACGGGTGGAGCGACAAGAATGACGCAGGTGCCAATGCGCGCCGCGGCATCAACGAAGACGTTGTCCGCAACATCTCGGAGCTCAAGAGTGAGCCCCAGTGGATGCTGGACATGCGCCTGAAGGGCCTGAAGTACTTCGACCGCAAGCCCATGCCTACCTGGGGTGCAGACCTCTCGGGCATCGACTTCGATAACATCAAGTACTTCGTGCGCTCCACCGAGAAGCAGGCAACCAGTTGGGATGACCTGCCCGACGACATCAAGAACACCTACGACAAGCTCGGCATCCCCGAGGCAGAAAAGCAGCGCCTGGTTTCCGGTGTCGCCGCCCAGTACGAGTCCGAGGTTGTTTACCACCAGCTCCGCGAGGATCTGGAAAAGCAGGGTGTCATCTTCCTAGATACCGACACCGCGCTGCGCGAGCACGAAGACATCTTCAAGGAGTACTTCGGCACGATCATCCCAGTGGGCGACAACAAGTTTGCGTCGCTGAACACCTCGGTGTGGTCCGGCGGATCCTTCGTCTACGTCCCCAAGGGCGTCCACGTGGACATCCCGCTGCAGGCCTACTTCCGTATTAATACGGAAAACATGGGTCAGTTCGAGCGCACCCTGATCATTGCCGATGAGGACTCCTACGTTCACTACATCGAGGGCTGCACCGCCCCGATTTACACCTCGGATTCGCTGCACTCGGCAGTTGTGGAAATCATCGTGAAGAAGGGCGCTCGCGTCCGTTACACCACGATCCAGAACTGGTCGAACAACGTGTACAACCTGGTGACCAAGCGCGCTGTCTGTGAAGAGGGCGCCACCATGGAGTGGGTCGATGGCAACATCGGTTCCAAGGTCACTATGAAGTACCCGGCCGTTTACCTCGTGGGTGAAGGCGCTCGTGGCGAGACGCTCTCGCTCGCATTCGCCGGCGAAGGCCAGCACCAGGACACCGGATCGAAGATGGTGCACATCGCACCGAACACCTCCTCGAAGATCGTCTCGAAGTCGGTGGCCCGCAACGGTGGCCGCTCCGCCTACCGCGGCCTGGTCCAGGTTCGCGAAGGCGCCAAGGGTGCACGCAACTCGGTCGAGTGTGACGCGCTGCTGGTTGACCAGATCTCGCGTTCGGATACCTACCCGTACATCGACGTCCGCGAGGACGACGTGACCATGGGCCACGAGGCAACCGTTTCGCGCGTCTCCGAAGAGCAGCTGTTCTACCTGATGAGCCGTGGCATGACCGAAGAAGACGCCATGGGCATGATCGTGCGCGGCTTCGTCGAACCGATCGCCCGCGAGCTCCCGATGGAGTACGCCATGGAACTGAACCGCCTCATTGAACTGCAGATGGAAGGATCCGTCGGTTAATCATGACTGATACCGCAACTCACTTATCGGGCGAAAAGGCCCGTCTCGGTGCACCCAGCATTTCCGGATTCACCGAAGAGGGCGAAAACCTTTCGCCCTTGAACGCAGCAGAAGTTTCCTCCCCGCTGGGCGGCGACGCCTCCAAGGCGCACAGCCACGGTGCCGGCGCAGGAATCCCTGACTCCTCACGCGCTGGCCGCAAGACCAGCTACAACGTTGAGGACTTCGCGGCGCTGACCGGCCGCGAAGAGGACTTCCGCTTCACCCCGCTCAAGCGCTTGGGCGGACTGCACAAGAACGAGCTCACCGGCGCGGCTCCCGAGGTGTCCTTCACCGGCGCCAAGGCAGTCACCCTGGAAACCGTTGCCATGACCGACGCTCGCGTTGGCTCGGCCGGAATCCCGGAGGACCGGGTCTCTGCCAATGCGTGGAAGTACGCTGCAGAAGCCAAGGTTCTGACCATTCCCGCTGATTCTAGCGGCGAAGAAGTCACCGTGACCTTCACCGGCACGTCCACCGAGGCTGCAGCCAGCCACCTGGTGGTTATTGCGGAAAAGAACTCCGAATCGGTGCTCGTCATCGACCACGTGGGATCCGCAGTATTGGCACAGAACATTGAGATCGATGTTCGCGAAGGCGCCAAGCTCACCGTCATCTCGCTGCAGGCTTGGGCCGATGACGCAATTCACGCCTCGGCACACCTCGCCAAGGTTGGCAAGGATGCGCACCTGAAGCACATCGCCGTTACCTACGGCGGAGACCTGGTCCGTGTGACCCCCTCGGCACACTTTGAGGGTGAAGGCGGAGAAGTAGAGCTCTTCGGGCTGTACTTCGCCGATGCCGGACAGCACCTCGAGCACCGCCTGTTTGTCGATCACGCCACGCCGAACTGCAAGTCCAACGTTCTGTACAAGGGCGCGCTGCAGGGCAAGGACGCGCACACCGTTTGGGTGGGCGACGTACTGATCCGCAAGGAAGCCAAGGGGACAAACTCCTACGAGGCGAACCGCAACCTGGTTCTCACCGACGGGGCACGCTCCGACTCGGTGCCGAACCTGGAAATCGAGACCGGCCTGATTGACGGTGCGGGACACGCATCGACCACCGGCCGCTTCAACGATGAGCACCTCTTCTACCTGATGGCTCGCGGTATCGACGAGAAGACTGCCCGCCGTCTGGTGGTGCGCGGCTTCTTGAACGAAATCGTGCAGCAGATCCGGGTTCCGGAGATCGAGGAACGCCTCGCCGAAACCATCGAGCGCGAACTGGCGGCCACGGACAGCTAGTCCGAGGCCTTCCTCCACCACAAAAAACTTCGTCGATTCACTTCGACTTTACGACTGAGAGAACGGACTCAAGGTATGTCTACTCTGGAAATCAAGGACCTGCACGTCTCGATCGAGACCGAGCAGGGCGAAAAGGAAATCCTCAAGGGTGTTTCCCTCACCATCAAGACCGGTGAAACTCACGCCATCATGGGCCCCAACGGCTCGGGCAAGTCCACCCTCGCCTCGACCATTGCCGGTCACCCGCGCTACACGGTCACCTCTGGCTCGATCACCCTCGACGGTGCCGACGTCTTGGAGATGAGCGTTGACGAGCGTGCACGCGCTGGTTTGTTCCTGGCCATGCAGTACCCGGTTGAGGTTCCTGGCGTTTCGATGACCAACTTCTTGCGCACCGCCAAGACCGCCATCGACGGCACTGCCCCGAAGCTGCGGACCTGGACCAAAGAGGTCAAGACCGCTATGGAAGCATTGAAGATCGATGCGGAGTTCGCTTCGCGTAACGTCAACGAGGGCTTCTCCGGCGGCGAAAAGAAGCGCGTGGAGATCCTCCAGCTGGAGCTCTTCAAGCCCAAGTTTGCCATCCTGGATGAAACCGACTCGGGCCTAGACGTTGACGCGTTGAAGACCGTCTCCGAGGGTGTTAACCGCGCTAAAGAAGAGAACCAGATGGGCACGCTGCTCATCACTCACTACACCCGTATCCTGCGCTACATCAAGCCCGACTTTGTGCACGTCTTTGTTGACGGCAAGATTGCCGAGCAGGGTGGCGCAGAGCTGGCCGATCGCCTCGAGGACGAGGGCTACGACCGCTTCCTGAACGTCCCGGCCTAGCCATGAGCGTAGAAAACGAAGCGGCCAGCGGGTCGACTGAGACTCAAATTGAGGACGTCGAAGAGGCGCTCAAGGATGTTATTGACCCCGAGCTCGGGGTGAACATCGTTGACCTCGGCCTGCTTTACGGGCTGAAGTATGCCGATGATGGCGCACTGCTAATCGACATGACGTTGACAACGGCGGCATGCCCGTTGACCGATGTCATCGAGGAGCAGGTAGCTCAGGCACTGGATTCGGTTGTCGATTCCTACCGCCTGAACTGGGTCTGGATGCCACCATGGGGTCCGGAACGGATCACCGATGACGGTCGCGACCAGATGCGAGCCCTCGGCTTCAACATCTAGTCAACATCGAAAAGTCAAAGCGAGGCGCACTCCATGCGGAGTGCGCCTCGCTTTGTCTGTCTGGGGGCAGTGCTTAGGCTCCGGGACGATCCAAGTCTTTGGCACTGAGGGTGTCGCATTTGTTGATGTCCCCGGTGGAGTAGCCCTGCAGGAACCATGCCTGACGCTGATCCGAGGAACCGTGGGTCCAAACTTGGGGATTCACTCGCCCGGAGGAAGCCTCCTGGATCCGGTCATCACCCACGGCGGATGCTGCGGAGAGTGCCGAGCTGAGGTCGGCCTTGGAGAATGGCTCCAGGAAGGCGGTGCCGTTTTCGTCCTTGGTGTTTGACGCGTGGGCCGCCCACATTCCGGCGAAGCAGTCGGCCTGCAACTCAACGCGCACCGAGCCGGAGGTCGCTCCCTTTCCGCCCTGCTGGGAGGCCGAGAGTGTGCCGATGGTGTTCTGGATGTGGTGCCCGTATTCGTGGGCGACCACGTACTCTTCGGCCAGTGGGCCACCATCGGAACCGTAGGTGCTGCTCAACTCGGCAAAGAATCCGGTGTCGAAGTAGGCCACCTGATCACCGGGGCAGTAGAACGGGCCAACAGCGCTGGTCGCCGTGCCACAGGCGGTGTTCACCTGATCATCAAAGACCTCGACGCCGGGCTTCTGAACCTGGACGTCATATTGTGGCAGGTAGTCCAGCCAGAAGCTGTCCAAAGATTGCGTGGTTGCCAAGATTCGGCAATCGGCCCGAGCATTGGCATCCGCGCCGGTTTTGCACTCGGTGATGCTTGGCCCCCCATTTTCACCGGTGCTCTGTTCGGTGGTGGTGGAGCTGCCCAAGCCCAATTGTGTGAGCATGTCCGGGTTGATGCCTAACAGTGCGGCGAGCAGCACCACGATGATGCCGCCACCACCCGCGGCAATCTTTGTACCGCGGCCACGGCCGCGCGAATCCTTAATGCGTCCGGAATCCAAGCGTGCGTTGTCATTGAAACTCATGATTCATACACTACGTGCGCAAACCACTTTTTGGCGCCGTGTCGCAACAAGATCGTGGGGAGGCTTAGTTGCGTTCCATGATTCCACGCGCGGCCAATGCATCGGCCGTGCGCTGGGCGTAGGCAACGGTGTTGATGACCACCGGTGCGGCAAGAATGGCAGGGTTGCGCTTGATATCGCGGGCCTTGGCGGCGTCGGTGAGATCCTGCACGGAGGTAGCAATGGCGGGGATACTGCGTAACATCAGGGCCACAGCGAGGGCGATGGTGGCGGGGTTGCCACCGATGAATCGTACGGGGGCAGCGGCTGCCTCGAGTCCATCAAGCAGTGCCGACTGGGTGGTGGTCAGCAGGATCAAACGCCCGCATTGAATCACCGCGAGCATTCCACTGATGAGGCTCAGCGCGAACAGCGGGGAATTGAGGATTGCTTGATAGATCCCCAAGATGGCGAAGATCCACCAGAGCTGACGCAGCGGTGCAACCCAGGCGCGCAGTACCCTGGGGCCAGCGAGGGCAAAGAGGCCCACGCCGAACAAAAGAGTTCCGATGCCGACCGCGGGAATTCGAAAGATCAGCACCGCTGCGCCGATGATGAGAACCACGAGGTATTTAGCCAGCAGCGGGGCTCGGTGGATCAGACTGGTGCCGGGCAGATAGTGCCCCAGCAACATTTGGTGGTTGGCGCTCACGGGGTCACCCGTCCATCACGAACCAGCTGACGGTACGTAGCCACGGCCTCGGGGGCAGGACCATCAAAGATGATCTGTCCGTCGGAAACTAACAGTGCCCGGTCTGCTGAGGCGGCAAAATCCAGATCATGGGTGGCGTAGATGACCTGCTGCGTTAGTGCGTCGAATGTTGATTGAAGCAATTGGTTATTGGCCAGATCCAGCAGCGTGGTGGGTTCATCGGCCACCAAGATGTTCTGCCCGGCTGCTAATACGCTGCAGAGGGCCACTAGCTGACGCTCGCCGCCGGAGAGGTCGTAGATGCTGCGCTGAGCCAGATGTTTTAGGCCGAGCGTGGCGAGGGCACGTTGCGCGGCCTCGGTGCGCTGTGCACGGTTCTTGTGGCTGGCCTTCAGCGATAGCTCAACGTCTTCAATGACGATGGGCATCACCAATTGCGAGAGTGGGTCGGTGAATAAGAACCCCACCCGTTGACGCACCGCCTTGGCCTGCTGGACGGTGTTAAACCCATGGACTTCCACCGATCCGGTAGAGGGGGAGACCAGCCCATTGATCAAACGCAGCAACGTGGATTTTCCCGAGCCGTTGGCTCCGATGACGGCGATCCGAGGCTCGCTGAGTTCAACGGTGCAGGGGGAAAGAACGGTGCGCTCAGGCATAGATGGGTCTTCGGACGGAATGGATACGCCCGCAAGGTTAAATCGGATCACGCTTAACGGTATTCCCTGCTGGTGGTGTGGAGCGAATGTGGGTTGAGCTCGAGCCGCGCGGACTAACTCTGGTAGCGGCGGCGGGCGAAGGCTGGGAAGGCCTTGAACACGCTCACGGCAATCGCGGCGGCCAACAAGTTCTTCACCACGTCACCTGGCCAGTAGGCCATATCAAGGATGAAGGCCTTGCCCAGCGGGATCTGCGCATTGAGGCTCATGCCCAGGATGCCCATCGGGTGGATGATGAGAATCGATCCGCCCATGGCGGCCAAGAACAGGAAGAGAAAGCGGAAACGGCGGACCTTGCGTAACACGAGTGTCGCAAGCGCCCCGGTGACCAATGCGGCGATGGGGAAGGCCAGCAAGTAGCCGGCGCTCGGTGCTGCCAAGGAACCAACGCCGCCGGAGAATTTGGCGAAGATAGGTACTCCCGCCAGTCCCACCAGTAGGTATAGCCCGGTGGCGGAGAAGCCGCGTAGGGATCCAAGGATGAGCGCGGTGAGAGCCACGCCCATGGTTTGCAGGGTGATGGGGACACCCAATGCGCCTACCGGAACGGCCGGTACCAGCGTGAGCACAGCGATGAGC
The DNA here is from genome assembly GCF_012271785.1 of Paeniglutamicibacter terrestris. Classification (GTDB taxonomy): domain Bacteria; phylum Actinomycetota; class Actinomycetes; order Actinomycetales; family Micrococcaceae; genus Paeniglutamicibacter; species Paeniglutamicibacter terrestris. The sequence goes on from NZ_JAAWVT010000003.1 coordinate 106,558, forward strand.
GCGGCGAAAACGGAAACGAGGGCAAGATCGCGGGCGCCGATGCGCGGAGTGGTTCCGGAGATACGCTGCGTGGGTGAAGTCATCGTGTGGTTCCTGACGGTGGAAATAATGGGGCCAATCGGTGGGCGGCCCGCAGGGTTATGACGCTGAAAAGAACAATACTTGAACGTCGTTCAAATGTCTTGATCACTGTTCAAGTGTTTCGTCACACGAGCCCTATTGGAGCATTGAAGTCAGTCGCGCTAAGTTGTCAGCAGTTCGCTGCCACAGCGTCCTGCTCAGCCACTCTTCGAGGTGCAGCTCGCGTGAACGCTCCCGATAGCCGTCCTGAACTGCCAACAGATCGTTGAGCAGTTCTGGGCCGTGAAGCAGCACCGAGACTTCCATATTAAGTGAGAACGAGCGCATATCCATGTTGGAGGAACCAACGATTGCCACCTCGTCGTCGATGGAGAAATGCTTGGCGTGGAGCACCTTGGGGGCGCGGTACAGATAGATGCGAACCCCGGCACGCAACAATGCCTCGTAGTAGGAACGCTGCGCATGATGAACTAGGGCTTGGTCCCCGATCTCCGAGACAAAGAGTTCAATCGGAACTCCACGTGCTGCCGTAGTTAAGATCGCTAACAGGATTGATTCGTCGGGAACGAAATAGGGGCTGGTGATGGAAACGCGCGTTGTGGCCTGGTGGATCATCAACGTGAAGAGCTTCAGGCTGTTGTCGTTTTCGAAGCTTGGACCACTGGGTAACACCTGCGCATCAATGTTTCCATTCCACGTTGGTGCACTGCTGCTCGGCGGGCGCAGCTCCAGAAGTGTTCCGGTTTCGCTATACCAGTCGGTGATGAAAACAGCGTCGAGTTCACGTACCGCGGGGCCCTCAATGCGCATCATCAGTTCGTGCCAGGTGAGCCCGCGTTGGATGTTTTTGGCCTTGTGGTAGCGCGGTTCGATGAGGTTCATGGAACCGGTGAATCCTACCGATCCGTCGATCACCAGAAGCTTGCGGTGATTTCGCAAATCTGGACGTTGCCATTGCCCCCGCCAGGGACGCAACGGCAACATTTGATGTAGTTGCGCGCCAATGGAATCCAAAAACCTGATGGTCTCTGTGCGTCGCGGATACATCAGCGAGGCCACATGATCAACTAATACGCGCACCTGCACTCCGCGTTCGCATGCGCGGGCCAGCGCACCAAAGAACGGCGCTGTGGCATCGTCGAGAACTCCAATGTAAAACTGAACGTGTACATGTTCCTGGGCGTCATCAATGGCTTCGGCCATCTCCTTGATGGTGCCCAGATAATCATCATTTAGTGTGATCCGATTCCCGCCCACCATCGGTAGGGCGCCGAGCGCCATGTTCAGTTCGGCCGCGGAGCTGAGCCAGTTTGGCCACAAAGGCGAATGAGTTTTAGGCCAGGAGCCACCGGTACGGCGGAGCATCAGCTCATTTACCTCGCGCTGCTTGGCTCGACGATGGGCGGGGAGTCGTCCAAAACCGATCAGCAGGTAGGCCGCGACGCCCAGAAAGGGAATAAAAACGATCATCATGACCCAGGCGATGGCCTCCGCCGGCTTTCGGTTGCGAGAAACCAGCACCGTGGCCAATAATCCCAAGACCACGTGGGTGATGCCGAGCAACAACGCCCAGATATCGATCTCGCTCATCGTTTTGCCTGCGCCGGAACTATGACCTTCTTGATGATGAGCAAGAGGGCCGCACTGGCGGGACAGGCAACTAGTGCGCCGAGCAGGCCAGCCAGTGTGCCACCGGCCATAGCCCCAATCAGCACCATGGAGGCGGGGATACTGATCGCCTTGCCCACCACGCGTGGGGTCAGGACGTAGGCCTCAACCTGCATGTAGATAATCATGACCAGCAGGACCGCCAGAGCGGTTCCTGGGGAATGGAAGAGGGCTACTGCGGTGATGATCGCAGTGCTGATGACGGATCCGATCAGCGGGATCATGGTGATCGGCAGCGCCAGTACCGCAAGAACGGGTGCGAAGGGAACCTGCAAGATGGTGAGTAGGAGGAAGGTGAAGGTCGCATTGATGGTCGCCAGAATCGCCATGCCGCTGAGGTAACTGCCCACGGAAGCGGCGATCTCTTCGGAAATTTCCACCGCCGCAGCGCGCCGGCTGGCGGGTATTAAGTCGTAGAAGCCATTCTTGATGGCATCCAAGCCGATGACGAAGTAGAGCGTCAGCATCGTCACGAAGAGCACCGCGAAGACGCCATTGGCCACGCCGAAACCGGCCTTAAGTGCGCCATTACCCAAAGCAACCCACAGCACCGGATCGCTGACCGCGCGCTGTAACCATTCGAGGCCGGGCACCAGTGCGCCGTCGAGCGTGTCATCCAGCGCCATGAACCAGCTTTGGGTTTCGATCCCTTCCAACCGGCCGGGCAATGAGACTAACAAGGCGCTGCCCTCGGTCACCATCAGCGGGACAATGAGACACAGGACCGCTGCCCCGAAGAGAACGATGGCGCCGGCGACGCAGACAACTGCTCGAACCCTGCCCATGCCCAGCCCGGCGAGTTTGCGCACCACCGGGTCCAATCCCAGAGAAATGAAAAGCGAGACGAATACCAACGTCAGTACATAGGTCAGTGATACGACGGCCGCGCCCAGGGCCAGAGCAGTCAGCACTCCCAATGTCACCACGAACCCCGCGCGAAAGGTGAGTCTCATGTTGCTGGCGCTCCTTGTCTGAGTGCGGTGTAGGGATGCCCTCCACTTGCCCGACTGTAGACGATCATCACATCTGGGTGAATACAGCGCGCCGAACGGCAAACGGGCAGAATGGCAAACGGGCAGAATAGAGACATGGACATGAATGATGGGATATCGCAGGACCTGAGCGTGGGACAGGTGGCGGCGCGTTCGGGTGTTGCCGTCTCGGCCTTGCATTTCTACGAGCGTGCGGGGCTGATCGCCTCACGGCGTACCGCCGGCAATCAGCGTCGCTATGACCGTAGCGTGCTACGTCGGGTAGCCGTCATTCGCGCGGCCCAGCGCGCGGGAATTCCGTTGAAGTCGATCGGCGAGATCTTTGCTGGACTGCCTAACGATGTTGCTCCCCTCAAGGAGGACTGGCAGGAGGTCTCCGCCGCATGGCGTGAGGATTTGCAGGAGCGTATCCACCAACTTCAATCTCTGCGTGATGGTTTGGGCGGTTGCATTGGATGCGGTTGCCTTTCATTGGCCGAATGTGGCTTCGTGAACCCCAACGATAAATTGGCCGATGAACTTGGTGGGGCCAGGTTGTTTAGGGATGACGACTCAATTTGACCTCAACCTTGGTTGAGGTTCTAGCGTTGAGGGAGAAGAAGGTCATCCCCGCCCATGTGGGGATGCTCAATGAAAGGATCTCCACACCCGCTATGCAAATCCTGAACCGGTCCGAGTTGGTGGCCGAGCAATTTCGTCTCGCCTTTGGGAACCATCCCGCAGGTGTCGCTGTCGTGACGGCCAGCGGAGCTCGGGGGCCTGTCGGGATCACCGTTTCGTCGCTGATTTCCGTATCCGCTGATCCCGCATATCTTGCCTTCAGCGTCGCCCGGGTCACTGGTTCGGCCGAAGTGATCCTTCAGGCCAAGAGTATCGTTGTTCACCTACTGACAGCGAGCAACGCCGAGATCGCCGCGTTGTTCTCTCGTCCAGGGGCGCAGCGATTTGCGCAGCTCGAACGGTGGGAAGAATTATCCACCGGAGAACCACTCATCCACGGAGTGGGCGCTGCCCTGCGTTGCACCATCGAGTCCCGGGTCGAAGCCGGGCCAGCCACGTTGGTGGTTGCCTCAGTTATGGAGATCCTTGACGGAGAATCCCTTGCCGCGCCGCTGGTTTATCACCGGCGCGGCTATCACAGCATCGGTGAGCATTCCCGCCTCACTGCTTGACCTGGCTCCCGAAAACCGGGTGTTCTGGGTTCCACGAAAGACGATTTGAGGAGTCATTTTGGCTATTTATACCTTGCCTGAGCTGCAGTACGATTACGCCGCTTTGGAGCCGAATATTTCGGCGCGGATCATGGAGCTGCACCACTCCAAGCACCACGCTACGTATGTTGCTGGAGCGAATACTGCGTTGGAGCAGTTGGCTGAGGCCCGCGAGAAGGGCGAGTTCGGAGCGATTCCGAAGTTGTCCAAGGATTTGGCGTTCCACTTGGGTGGTCACACCAACCACTCGATTTTCTGGAACAACCTGTCTCCGGAGGGTGGCGATAAGCCTGAGGGTGAGTTGGCTGCTGCGATTGATGATGCTTTTGGTTCTTTTGATGCTTTCCGTGCGCACTTCACCGCTGCTGCGATGAGCTTGCAGGGTTCGGGTTGGGCGTTGTTGGGCTTTGAGGGCTTGGGTGGCCAGTTGGTCATTGAGCAGCTTTATGATCAGCAGGGCAATGTTCCGGTGGCGACGACTCCGTTGTTGATGTTGGACATGTGGGAGCACGCGTTCTACCTGGATTACGTGAATGTTAAGGCCGACTATGTGAAGGCTTTCTGGAACATTGTGAATTGGGCGGATGTGTCGGCTCGTTTTGATGCTGCGCGCGCTGGTGCGGCGAAGCTGATCGTCCCCGGCAAGTAACAGGCACTAAAACCACGTCGGGCGGCTCTGAAGCTGGAGAATTTCTCCGCTAACAGAGCCGCCTTTTTGTGCAATTTATCAATGAGCAGTGTGCGAACTCAGAATCGCGATGAAGAACCCGATCCGGAGAAGCTGCCACCACTGGAGCCGTATCCGGTGCTCCCGCCGGAAGAAGTACTAGGAGAGCGACTTTCCTGAACACTGGAGCGGCCCGCCCTGAAACCGCTACTCAGGCCGATCACCGACCAGAATCTGGTCGAAGGATACACCGTTCCCAGAATGCTGTGCTCGGAGGCACCGCTGGCTTTTGAGGCATCTGCCGATCCCATGGCAGTGCGCATGAGTTCGGCCTCCTTGGTTGTTTTGGCGTATTTTTTGATCATGGTCTCGGAGTGCTGCTTCAGCAGTTCTGATAGTTCTTCACGGGACGCAGCGATCTTGTCCAGTGCGTCTTCCGGGGTCAATTCTCCGGAGCTAATATGGGCTGCCCACTTGTCCATTTCAATGGCCGTCAAGGATTCAAATCTGCTGAGGGCGAGCGCTGAGGCGGACTGCGGATCAGAGTCTTTCTCTGCCAAGAGTTGTTGGATGGCGGTGAGGTCCTCGCGTAGGGGAACCAGCTGGCGATCCCACGCTGCGCCCCAGCCCGATCCCATGTTTAGCAACATATTGGTATCCGCAATGACATCATCGAGGCGGTCTAGCTCCGTTGCTTTCTTGGCGAATTTTTCTAAGAGAAGTGCCGTTCGTTTGCTGTTAAGGTCTTTTGTCGTCAGTGCCTCGGCCTCGTGGCTCTGCTTTGTCAGTTGTGAATAGGCAACCATGAAACCGCGGTATTTTTCCAGAACTAGGCTCCCGTAGCGCGATGAACTATTGATGGTCTTGGCATTAAGCTCGGTGACTTCCAGATCCATGCTCACGTTCGCGTAGCTGGTATTTGCGGTTTGCAGTGCCTTTTTGGAGCGGTTCCGATAGATTCTGCGGACCGCCAGGGTGCTGCCCAGTGATATGCCACCAGTCATCACGAGAATACCTGTCCAGATATAGAGCACGGGAGACTTGTACCAGGGGCGATTCATCAATTGTGCTGCGCGTTCAACGCCTGTGATCGTCGCGTCGGTCCACTGGGCTTCGCGCAGTAGTTCTTTCGTGGATTCTTGGATGTCATCACGTTGACTGGGTGAGACCTTGCGGTCTTCTCCGAAGTAGGTGCCTACCTGACGCCCCGATGTGTCTAGTGCAAAAATGAATAACGAGTCCGCCCATTCTTGCCGGTTTGAACTGAGCCACTCGGGATGGGTTTCGCGGGCGAAACGTAGTACTTCCTCATTGAGGTTGTCATTGGGGTCGCCGGCACGGGTATAAATGACGACCTTGGTCGGCTCGTTGAAATTGATCTCTTCGATGGCAGGAATCAAGGACTTTGAGTCCAATGATCCAGCGGTGTCTTCAACGACGATGTCCGCCGCCGCGACGGCCTGCGCCGCAGGCGCTCCCGTCAGTAGCAACAGGGCCGCCACGGCCAGTGTGGTGTATATCTTTCGCATGTTAGTGCCGTTCCTCGGGTGCAGTCTCTGCTTTGCACCTTAGCTGGATTACCCTAACCGATCGACCGTACGTTCGTGGTGGCGCGCCGCGGTGAACTACGACAGTATCGAGCGAAGCAATTCCAGCAAGACGGGAGTCTGCTCGAGAATGAGCACTAGGCCCAGCGAAATCATGACGATGCCGCTGAACAGTGTGATGAAGCGGGCTGCCGTCGGGCGCTGACGCAGCAGGACTTTGGCACCAAAAGCAACACCTGCGTAGATGAACACCGTGAGCACCATATGGCTCGTGCCCAAGATGGCCGTCTGAAGCGGCACCGGAAGCGGTGCATCGGCGTGGATGAACTGTGGGATGAGTGCTAGGTAGAGCAGCAGCGCCTTGGGATTAGTCCCGCTGGTACCCAAACCACGGATGAAGGCCCGGCCAAAGAAGCGATCTTGATGTTTCGAGACTGTTTGAGCAGGAACGCGGGTCAGGACCATGGTGTCGGTGCGAGCCAGGGTGTCGGGTACTGGATTACTGGTCGACATGGCGCTGGGGCCTTCTCGATTCACCGCTGCATCGGCCGAGAACCCGGCCTTTCGCCATGACCTGCAGGTGCCGATTCCTAGCCAGATCAGGTATGCGGCTCCACCGAGAGTGAGCCAAGTCAGTAATTGCGGCATGCTCACAATCAAGGCAGCCATTCCGGCAACGATCAGAAGTGTATGGAAAACGTAACCGGCACCGAGCCCCACAATTGCGGAGGACATGCGGTATCGACCCAGCCCGGCGGAGATAGCGTAGGCCCAGTCGGCGCCGGGTGTCATTGCTAGCGCGAATGACACTGCCAAGAAGCCAAGTATGGCGTTCAGTTCCATGATGGATCACTTTCTTCGTTTGAATCTACCGGCAAGTTTAGGAAGAAAATGACGAAATGTGCTTGCCTGTTCTCCCATAAAAATTGACAATTGAGCAAGATATAAGTTGATACGGTAAGTACCGTGCAAGAATCTTGCTTCAGCAACGGAACGTGCGTGAAAATCTATGGATGGGTGCCCGCTAATGGACGGAATGGACCGCGCTATGCTGCGTCGACTGCAGGATGACGGCAGAATGACCGCCACTGCCCTGGCCGAAGGCGTGGGGTTAACGCTCGCTCCGTGCCACAGGCGGCTGCGCGAGTTGGAAAACAGCGGTGTCATTCGTGGATATCGGGTGGATGTCGATCCGGCCAAGGTGGGGCTCGGATTCGAGGCGTTGGTGTTTGTGACACTCAAGGACCGTCTGAGCCTGAAGCCCTTTGAAGAAGAAGTCGCTGAAATTGGTCCGATTATTGACGCCCAACGGCTCTTTGGCGACCCTGACTTCCTACTCCGCGTTATGGCCGAAGACCTACCGGCCTACCAACGTTTTTATGACGACGTTCTGGTGGGGTTACCCGGGGTGGAGAAGCTCACCAGCACGATCGTTATGAAGAGCATCAAGTCTGGTGGCCGGCTCCCGATCTAGCTACGCATCGACACAAAAAAGCGGCACCCGCCAGGAAAATCTGGTGTGTGCCGCTTTTTTAGTGCCCCCGACGCGATTCGAACGCGTGACCTAGAGATTAGAAGGCTCTTGCTCTATCCATCTGAGCTACGGGGGCGGCACAAGAATCATAGCCCAAACCGGCCGGTCACTCATATTTCACCCTTGGCGATACTCGGATATGAAGGGTGGCGAAGGGGTGAAAGCAATTACTCACGAAGTATGATGAAAGAATCAACTTTGCGTTTAATCCATCGCAGAATCACCTGCCAGCCCGCCACCAAGAAAACGAGAGGATGCCGTGCCGAACCCATCTCGAGCAATCTCCATCGCTCCACAATCGACGAACCATATGACATGGAGAAACTCGATTTTCGGCATCTTCTTTTTGTGCGGCTTTGTGTTCGCAACTTGGGTGGCACGGCTTCCGGCGGTACGCGAACAGCTTGAGCTCTCCACCTCAGATGTTGGAGTCCTACTCTTTTCGATGGCAGTCGGATCGATCGGCGGTCTGGCCTTCGCTCCGAGCATCTCGGCGAGATTGGGCATCCGGCGCGGCATTAGATTGGGCCTGCTAACTCTGGGCGTAGCTATGTCTCTATTGGGAGTTGCTACGGAGGCACTTGGCAGCACCGTAAGCGCCATGGTCATTCTTGTTGTTTACGGCTTCGTTTTCAGCGCGACCGACGTCATGATGAATGTTGACGGGGCTGCGCTCGAACGCTCTCTGGGTAAGACGATCCTGCCTATGATGCACGCCTTCTTCAGCTTTGGGACCATCATTGGAGCCGTTGCCGGAGCGGGCGCCGCGCGACTAGGCATCGACGTGATGCTGAACTTTGCCGGAGCAGGCGTGCTGACCATGGGGCTCGGCCTGTTCTTTGTTCGCAATGTCTCGGGCAGAGCCGCAAGCGTTGAACCATCGACCGAGAAGCCTGAGGAACACCGCTGTTGGCACCGGCGACTGACCGGACTGATGCGTGAGGGTAACTTGTTGCTCATCGGGCTCATGGTCGCTGGACTTGCATTTGCCGAAGGCACTGCCAACGACTGGCTGACCATCGCCTCGGTGGATGACCATGGATTCAGCGAAGCAACTGGTGCGTTGGTCTTTGGAGCATTCGTGGCAGCGATGACCGTGGGCCGAGTCTTTGGTGGGCCGTTGATCGACCGGATGGGTCACAAACGCGTCCTGGTGTTCATGGGAGTGCTCGGCTTGGCAGGAATTGTCCTGTTTATTGTTGCGCCAGCTCCGTGGGCGGTATTCGCCGGAGCGGTGCTCTGGGGTCTGGGCGGCTCGCTGGGTTTCCCAGTTGGTATGAGCGTCGCCGCGTCGCATCCCACCAATGGGCCGCGGCGCGTGGGGATTGTTGCCGTATTTGGCTATTCATCGATGCTCATCGGGCCGCCGGTCCTCGGCTTTCTCGGTGAACACTTTGGAGTACTGCACGCGTTCATCTTGGTAGCAGGCATCTTGCTACTCACGCTATTGATCACGCCCAAGGCAACTGCAGCGCCGGCTTCGCACCAGGCGCCGCAGCGCGTGAATTAGTGCCCGAAAGTCATCGGATCTGCCGGCTTATCGGCAGTGCCGTTGAGGCTATCGATAGCCAGAATTTCCTCCGCTGAGAGATTAAAAGCAAAGACATCCAAATTCTCCGCCAAGCGACTGGGATCCGATGTCTTGGGGATAGGGACAACTCCGCGCTCGATCTGCCAGCGAAGCACTGCCTGAGCCGGGGTGACATCGTGCGCTCGTGCCGCCGCCAGGACCGGGGCGGCCTGCAGCAGATCATGCTTCCCGCGACCCAATGGTGCCCAGCCCTCGGTGAGGATGCCGTGTTTGGCGTGGAAGGCGAGGCGTTCATCATCCAGCCAAAACGGCGAGTGTTGAATTTGGTTGACGTCAGGGGCCACGCCGGTGGCATCGATCAGTTCCTGCAGCTGCCCGGTGGTGAAATTTGAGGTTCCGATGGCGCGCACGCGTCCGCGTTTGAGCAGCTTCACCAATCCCTCCCATGCAGCCACATATTTCCCTTCCTGCGGGTTGGGCCAGTGGATGAGGAAAAGATCGACGTATTCCACACCTAGCCGCTGGCAGCTGTTCTCCCACGCGTCCTGCACACCCTGCAACGAATGCCACTGCACGTTGAACTTTGAGGTGATAAACAGTTCCTCGCGGGGGATTGAGGTTGATCCGATGCCTTCCCCGATGCCCTTCTCATTGCCGTAGTTCTCGGCGGTGTCGATGAGGCGGTATCCGGCGTCCAGGGCGTGCACGACAGCCGCACCAGCCTGAATGTCATCCAACGGCCACGTACCAAGGCCGATGGAAGGGATAAATGCGCCATTGTTGAGTTCTCGAAGTGGGACCGCTGCATGATTATCTGACATTTGGCCATGCTATGGCACCAACGAGATTCCCGATAGGGGGCCATCGCCCAGCGCTCCGGAGACCGGCGCTTCGCTCAAGATGCGTACGAACGGGCAGCAACGTGAAATCCACGGACAGTTCCCCGCACGGCAACGGCCGAAAAACGCGACTCGTGATGGCAAAAAGGAGTTTTCCACACCCGGTTCACGGAGCGAGGCGCTGCGCGGAAAGAAACTTGCACACTGAGGTGATGTAGCAGGAGGTACCTGCAAACAATCGAACATTGGAGTGCACCATGACGGACCACATTACGTTGCGCGGTGTGGTGGGAACCGAGCCCCGCCAGAACGCGGGTAGCAGCGGTACTCTCATTGCAAAATTTCGGATGGTGAGCAACGAGCGCCGCCAGGATCCCGAAACGGGGCAATGGGCCGACGTGCACAGCAATTGGTACACCGTGTCGTGTTTTCGGTCCATGGCCACCAACCTGCTCGCCAGCATCCACATGGGTGACCATGTGGTGGTCTACGGCAAAATGCAGGTGCGCGAATTTGATCGCCAGGATGGCACTCGCGGATTCAGCGTGGACATTGAGGCCATGGCGTTGGGCCATGATCTGCGGTTCGGAGTCAGCCGATTCGAGCGGGTGCGGCGCGCAGGTAGTGAAGAAGGTGCCGACGGTCGAACTCACCAGGCAACCGCAACGCGAGGTCACAACGAGTCAAATGACGAGCTTGCCGAGACCGGATGGTCGGAAGAAGAATCGGGAAAAGAAGCCGAGGCCGCCTAGCGGGTGTGCGGCATCGAACACTGCGTCAAATACCCCGTCGGCCACGGCGATTGACCGCCGTGGCCGACTCATGTGTGCAGGAACATGTGCCATCAGCCGAAACGAGCGGCGAAAATTGGGAGTAAGTCTCTATCAGGCACTAGCCTTGATGCCATGGCGGAATTCATTTACACGATGACCAAGGCTCGCAAGGCCGTTGGCGACAAAGTCATTCTTGACGATGTCAGCATGTCGTTCTACCCAGGCGCAAAAATTGGCGTGGTTGGACCGAACGGCGCGGGCAAATCAACGATCCTGAAGATCATGGCAGGGCTAGACATACCCTCCAACGGCGAGGCACGCCTCAGCCCGGGATACAGCGTAGGAATCCTCTTGCAGGAACCCCCGCTGAACGAAGAAAAGACGGTCCTGGGCAACGTCCAGGAAGGCGTCGGGGAGATCTACGAAAAGATCACCCGATACAACCAGATCTCCGAGGAGATGGCACAAGATGGTGCCGACTTCGATGCATTGCTCGAGGAAATGGGCCACCTGCAGGAAGCCATCGACACCGCCGATGCTTGGGATATCGATTCCCAGCTCGAGCAGGCCATGGATGCTCTGCAGTGCCCACCGGGAGACTCCGAGGTGACCCACCTTTCCGGTGGTGAGCGCCGTCGTGTCGCCTTGTGCAAGCTCTTGCTGCAGAAGCCGGACCTGCTGCTCCTTGACGAGCCTACTAACCACTTGGACGCCGAGTCGGTGCTGTGGCTCGAGCAGCACCTGTCCGCGTACCACGGTGCAGTTTTGGCCGTCACCCACGATAGGTACTTCCTGGACCACGTGGCCCAGTGGATCTGTGAAGTCGACCGCGGTCGCCTGCACGCCTACGAGGGTAACTACTCGGCCTACCTGGAAAAGAAGCGCGAGCGCCTCGAAGTCCAAGGTAAGAAGGACCAGAAGCTTGCCAAGCGCCTCAGCGAAGAACTCGAATGGGTTCGCTCCAACGCCAAGGGCCGCCAGACCAAGTCGAAGGCCCGTCTGGCCCGGTACGAGGAGATGGCTTCGGAGGCTGAGCGCACCCGCAAGCTGGACTTCGAAGAAATTCAGATTCCGGCCGGACCGCGTCTGGGTTCCGTGGTGATCGAAGCAAAGAACTTGAAGAAGGGCTTCGATGATCGCGTTTTGATCGACAACCTGTCCTTCTCGCTGCCGCGTAACGGCATCGTGGGTGTTATTGGTCCCAACGGCGTCGGCAAGTCAACACTGTTCAAGACCATTGTTGGCATGGAACCGATTGACTCCGGCGATCTGAAGGTCGGCGAGACCGTCAAGATCTCCTACGTTGACCAGAACCGTGGCGGCATCGACCCGGAAAAGTCGCTGTGGGAAGTTGTCTCCGAAGGGAACGACTACATCCAAGTCGGCCAGGTCGAGGTGCCCTCGCGCGCCTACGTCTCGGCTTTCGGCTTCAAGGGACCGGACCAGCAGAAGAAGGCTGGTGTGCTCTCCGGTGGTGAGCGCAACCGCCTGAACCTGGCACTGACCCTCAAGCAGGGCGGCAACTTGCTGCTCCTCGATGAGCCCACTAACGACCTGGACGTGGAAACGCTCGGGTCCTTGGAAAACGCGCTGCTTGAATTCCCCGGCTGCGCCGTGGTCGTCTCGCACGATCGCTGGTTCCTTGACCGAGTTTCCACCCACATCCTGGCCTATGAGGGCACCGATGAGGACCCGGCGAACTGGTACTGGTTCGAGGGCAACTTCGAATCCTACGAGGCCAACAAGATCGAGCGCATGGGCCCGGAAGCTGCGAAGCCGCACCGCGTCACCCACCGTCGCCTGACCCGCGACTAGCATTTACTGCTAGATATGGGTGAGGGGGTTGGTGGTTTGGATGAATTTCATCCAAACCACCAACCCCCTCTTTTGTTGTGGTTCACGGATCGCTGCGGTTACTTTTCGCGCGGAAGGCGAACCATTCCCTCTTGGGCGACGGTGGCCACGAGCTCTCCTGCGCGATTGAAGATTCGACCGGTCGACAGGCCGCGAGCACCCGAAGCACTGGGGGACTCCTGAACGTAGAGCAACCATTCATCAACTCGGCAGGGACGATGCCACCACATGGCATGGTCGAGGCTGGCTACCGACATGCCCGGGGCCATCCAGCTAATTCCGTGTCGGCGCAGGATGGGTTCAAGCAGCGTGTAGTCGCTGGCATAGGCCAGCGCCGCGCGGTGCATGGCGGCATCCTCCGGCATGGGTGCGGTGGTCTTCATCCAGACGGCGTTGATGGCTAGACGCTCCTTGGCGCCCCGCAGAAACAACGGTTGGCTGATGTAGCGAATATCAAAGGGTCGCCCGTACGCAAGTTCCTGAGCCATCGGGTGATCGATGTCCCCGAGGAGATCCGCGGTGGTGGGCAGCGTCTCGGGATCCGGCACGCCCTCGGGCATGGTGTCCTGATGATCCAATCCCTCCGCGTGCGTCTGGAAGGAAGCGATCATCGAGAGGATCGGCACCCCCTCCTGATAGGCATGCACCCGGCGGGCCGAAAAAGATCGTCCATCACGCAGGCGCTGCACACCAAAGGTGATGGGGAGGCTTGCATCTCCGGCACGCAGGAAGTATCCGTGCATGGAGTGGATGGGGCGGTCATCCTCGACCGTTTTGGAGGCGGCGATGATTGACTGACCCAGCACCTGGCCACCGAATACCCGTTCGCGTGCTTGCGGCGGGGTGTGGCCGACGAAGATATCCTCGTCGGTGCGTGCATCGGGATCCCCGCTGAGATTCAGCAGCTGAATCAGCTTCTGAGTTTCCGAAAGGTTGGTGCTCACGGTGGTGCTCCTTGGTACGCGAATATTGATCTGGTAAGACACTATCGCCCCCGCGCCCCGAATGCTGTATCTCGAGTGGTGGGCGCATTGATCCCCAGCGTGCCCGACGTGGAAAGATGGGTGTTATGGCTAGTGAAACCGTTGTATTTGAGGATCAGGAAACCGTTGCGGACCTGAGCACCTTCTTTTCCCGTGCGCGCTCGATCGAGGACGGTGCGGCGATGTTGCAGGCCAGTGGCACCGCGCTGGCAATCTATGTCCCGGTGCTCTATCCGGAGTTCCTGGGCGATGCGGTTCCCACCGTGCTGGGGATGCGCGCGGTACGCCTGAGTCAGGCAGCCGATGCCCAGGGAACCTACGCCATTGGCGCGCTCACCGACCGCTTGGCGCGGATGGATGGTGCCTCGCGCGAATTAGCTGTACCCCCCGCCGAACTCAGCGCCTCGTGGGCAGGGCGTAGTGTGCCGCTCTCCGGCTGGGAGAAGCGTGAAACTATCGCCGATGATGTCCTGCTGGCCGAGGCCTTGCGGGGGATCGGCGTGGTGGCTCAGGCGCTGCCGGAGAACGCCGGCAAGCCGGTATTAAAAACCGTGCGTGCACGCATCTGGTCTTCCCCGCTTAATGGCACCCAAACGCCGATGCCGCTGGGCATGGCCTTCGGTGCCCACGCACTGGGATTCCTGCGCGCGGGCGCGACATCAAGCATTTACGCTTCCGCTGGTTGGCTGCGGCTGAGCAGCACCGGCGGGCACATGCTGGTGCGCCATGGCGGGGTATTGGGCTAGAGATCGGCCCCGGCGCTCCCGGGTGAGCCGTCCCGGAGATTTAGTCCGAGTCGTTCAGTCCGGGGCGTTCATCAGGGAGTGGGCGGCGCGGTCGAAGTAGTCCCACAGCGTCGCTTCTTGCAGGGGCGGCAGCTCCAAGGAATCAACCGCCGTGCGCATGTGGCGCAGCCAGACATCGCGGTTGTGCGAATTGATCGTGTAGGGTGCATGGCGCATGCGCAGGCGCGGGTGGCCGCGGCGCTCGGAATAGGTACTGGGTCCACCCCAGTACTGTTCCAAAAATAGCTGCAGGCGCATCGTGGCAGGGCGCAGATCCGTTTCCGGGTACATGGCCCGGAACTCGGCATCGGCCCCCACCGATTCGTAGAACTTTTCCGCCAACTTGGCGAAGGTCTCACGCCCGCCGACCTGCGCGTAAAAACTGCCCTCATACAATGCGGGATCAGGCTCGTCGCCGGGTGTTAAGCGGCCCTCGGGCAGAGCCGAGCTCAGCGATGCACCGACCTGGCGCACCGGTATAAGCGCCGGTTCGTGGGCGGAAGTAGGCTCCGGGGTTGGCTCGTTCACGTGTGGTGTCCTTTCATTCTCCGGCGGTGCGCCGGAGGGTGGGGCAATAGCGCCCATTATGCCGCGTTTGGTGCGGCCTCTAGGTCGACTTTCGCCCTCGGCGTCAGCCTTGGGAAGGTGGTTGGGGTAGCGGTCCCAGGTGCTTGAGCGCCTCGCGCAGCGCGAGTTGGCTCATCACCGCGTGCTGTTCGGCGATCCACCCGCGGACCCAATCGGGATCTGTCTTGGCATACTGGCGCAACGCCCAGCCCATGGCCTTGCGGATAAAAAACTCGGGATCCTCCAGATTGGCTCGCAAGACCTCGTCAAGTAGCTCGGTGTCCGTTGCCGGGCCCAGATGCAGCTGAGCGATCATGGACATCCGGCGCTTCCACATGAAGGAATCGGTTGACCACTCGCGCAGCAGCGCGGACATGGGCTCGGGATGCGCGCGCAGCAGCAACCCAAAATGTCGTGATAATCCATCAACGATGTCCCACCACGCCCCGGTGATGATCATCCGCTCATACAGCGGCAGGAACTCTAACTTGCCGCGGCACGGTGCGCTCGCGCAGATTTCCTGCACGGCATACCAATGCTCGCGATGGGTGGCACCTTCCCAGATCTCCGTTGCCAATTCCAGCAGGTCCGCCGTGCCGGAGGTGTCCCTGGCCAGCTCACGGGCGATGCGCCGCACCATGGGTACGGGCACACCGATAAACGGTTGCTCGGTCTTCATATATGCGGCCGCCGCTGCGGCCTTGCCCTCGATGGCATGGGGCACTAGCGCAGCATTCAGCCGCTCGATGGCCGGGGAATACTCAAAGGCCGGTGCCATGCTTCAGTGATCGGTGGTGGAAGGAAGCGTGGGTTCATGGTGCACGGGGAAATTCACGCTGCGAGCAATGAAGCAGACCGAGTTGGCTTCCTGGTGCAATGAATCGGCCAGTGCCCGCTGAGACTCATCCTGCAAAACCACACGAGGGGTGAGTCTCACCTCGAGGAATTCGCCACTGCCATCGCGGTTCAGTCGCAGCGTTCCACGTGCTTCATCGTCATAACCGGTGACCACCACGTGGTGCTTCACCGCAATGTGCAGGTAGGAGAGCATGTGGCACTGCGAGAGGGCGGTGAGGAGCAACTGCTCGGGGTTCCAACGATCCTTGTCCCCATGGAACGTCGGGTCAGCGGTACCCGCAAGATCCGGCAACCCAGGGGCACTGATCACATGGTCGCGGCCGTAACCGCGATAGCTGGCGGTGCCCGCTCCGCGGTTTCCTGTCCACGAAAGGGAGATGGAGTAGTTGTGTAGGGCCAGGTTCATGAATCCATTCTCGGTCATGATCCGCGCTGGCGCACAACCGCCCGGCGCTTTAATGGGATAACGCCGAGCCGCGTCGGTAAAACGCGGCCCGGCGTCCGTGGCAAAAACGCCCCGGATACTCCTTAGACGTCGGCCCTTTGTGCTGCCAGAGAGCGCACCACCGAATCGCGAGACTCGGTGACCAATCGGCGCAGTGCGGGGGAGTCGGAACCCAAGGTGTTCAGGAAGGCATCGCTGGCATCCAACGTCGCCTCAGAAACTTGCGCGGCAGGGAAGAGGCCAACGATGATCTGCTGAGCGATCTCGTGGCTCTTGGACTCCCAGATGCCGCGCGCCGCGGCAAAGTAGCTCTCCACATACTCGGAGAGCAGTGCCGCATCGTGCACACGATTAAACCCGGTGATCGCCGCCCGCTGTTCCAGGTTGGACAGTTCCCCACCCAGGATCCCAGCCCAAGCGCTGGCCTTGGCCTCGCTACTGGGGATCGCAGCCTTGGCGGTAAACGCGGCCAGCGAACCGTTCGCGGTGTTATCACGTGCCAATTCCGCGTTGATTTGCTCCTCGGTGGCCCGGGAACCGGCGGCCAGTGAGATCAGCAGCTCCCAGCGCAGATCGGTGTCGATGCTCAGACCCTCCAAGACCAACTCTCCGGCCAGCAGGGACGCCACTGCATCCAGCTGCTCGGTGGAGTTTGCCCGTTGGGCGAAGGCCTTGGTGAACTGCAGCTGGGAGTCCGAACCGGCGGCGGCCCCCTGCGCCAGAGCCCAGAGGCTCTGCGCGGCTCGCGTCGATGTTTGTGCTGCCGCCTCGGGATTAACGTAGTAATCCAGGGCGGTATTCAGCTGGCGCAGCAGCACCATGACCACCGAGGAATCCGATTCATGCGCGATGTTTTTCAGCACCAGCTCGACGTAGGCGCGGGCCGGGGTCTCGGCATCGCGCACCGCATCCCATGCGGCTCCCCAAACCAAGGTGCGCGGCAGGGAATCGGCGAAGTCCTTCAGATGCTCGGTGGCGGTGGCCAGGGAGAGCTCATCAAGGCGGATCTTGGCGTAGGCCAGGTCATCGTCGTTCACCAGCACCAACGCGGGGCGCTGGCGTCCCAGCAAGGTCGGGACCTCGGTGCGCACACCCGCCACGTCGAGTTCTTCGCGGTGTACCCGGACCAGCGATCCGCTCTCATCAAGGTCGTAGAAACCCACGGCCAGGCGATGCGGGCGGATCGTGGGGTAGGCCTCGATGGCGCTCTGGGTGATGGCGAAGGAAGTGATCACTCCGGATTCATCGGTATCGATCACCGCGCGCAGGGTATTTACGCCCGCGGTTTCCAGCCATGCGGCCGACCAGGCCGAGAGATCGCGGCCCGAAGCGGCCTCCAGCTCACGCATCAAATCCGGAAGTTCGGTATTACTCCACGCGTGCTTGGCGAAGTAGCTTCGCACGCCGGCCATGAACTGCTCCTGACCTACCCAGGCGACCAGTTGGCGCAAAACCGAGGCGCCCTTGGCGTAGGTGATGCCGTCGAAGTTCACCTGCACGTCTTCCAGATCGTTGATCTGCGCGACGATCGGGTGAGTGGAGGGCAGCTGGTCCTGACGGTAGGCCCAGTTCTTCTCCATGATGTTAAAGGTGGTCCACGCGGAGGTGAATTCGGTGTTCTGCGCCGCGGCGAGTGTTGACATGAACTCGGCGAAGGACTCGTTCAGCCACAAATCGTTCCACCAGCGCATGGTGACCAGGTCGCCGAACCACATGTGAGCCAGTTCGTGCAGCACCGTGATGGCGCGGCGTTCAACCATGGCGTCGGTGGGTCGCGAGCGGAAGACGTAGGACTCTAGGAAGGTGACGGCACCGGCATTTTCCATCGCCCCGGCGTTAAACTCGGGCACAAAGAGCTGGTCGTACTTCTCAAAGGGGTAGGGCGTGCCGAACTGTTCCTCGAAGAACTCGAAGCCCTGGCGGGTCAGGGTGAAAATGTTCTGAGCGTCCAGGTGCTCCATGAGCGAGGCGCGGGCAAAAACACCCAGCGGGATGACTCGGCCATCGCTGCTGGTCAGCTCGGAACGCACGGCCTTGTACGGGCCGGCGATTAGCGCGGTGATGTAGGAGGAGATGGGCGCGGTGGGGGCAAAGGCCCAGGTCTTGGCGCCGGGGTGCGCGGGCACTGGCGCCGGGGTGGTGGCGTTGGAAATGACGTCCCAGTGTTCCGGCGCGGTAATGGTGAAGGCGAAGGTGGCCTTCAAGTCTGGTTGTTCAAAAACGGCGAACATGCGTCGAGCATCCGGAACCTCAAATTGCGAGTAGAGGTAGACCTCGGAATCAACGGGGTCAACAAAGCGGTGCAGGCCCTCGCCGGTGTTCATGTACAACGCATCGGCGTCGATCACCAGGGTATTTTCCGCCGCCAGATCCGAAAGACTGATGCGTACCCCGTCCGATACCGTGGCCGGATCCAGCTCGGTCCCGTTCAGGTTCACGGAGCGGACGGCGGCCGTCACGGCGTCGATGAAGGTGCTGCTGCCGGCGGTGGCGGAGAAACGTACCGTGGTCCGGGAACCGAAGATGGTGTCGGAAACGGTTAAATCCAGCTCGACATCGTAGGAGTGCACGGTGATCAGTGCGGCCCGGGCGCGGGCCTCTTCGCGAGTGAGGTTCATTCCTGGCATGGTCTGACGTGCCTTTCGATGGTTGCCGGTCTGCAATAACTGTTTTTTGCTGCACGCGCTAGTGGGCGGGCCCCATGGGGATGCACCGGTAGCGGGGAATGTGAAACAAACCTTGAACAGTGTGCCCATTCTCTCACCAACACCCCTCGGTGTCGCAAGTGGCGAAGTGCTGGTTGGATAGATGTCATGGCTATGGGTGTGGTTTTGCTGGGGTATGGCGCGATCGGTCGGGCGGTTCACCGCTCGCTGGCCGAGCATCAGGAGGATGTTGAGGTGCTGCGCATCGTGGACCGCGCGGTTCTGGAGGGCGGGGCACAGAATGCCGCAACGGCCCTTGGCGACGCGATCGCCGGCGCACAGCTGGTGATCGAGTGCGCCTCGCCCGCCGCCGTGCGCAGCTACGGCCCGGGCATCATCGGATCCGGGAGCCATCTCCTGGTGGCCTCCCTCGGGGCGCTGGTTGACCCCCAGCTGGCTCAGTGTTTGTTGCACGATGGGCCCGGGCGTTGTTACCTATCCACCGGAGCCATCGGGGGACTGGACCTGATCCGCGCCACGGCAGCAACGATCGAGCAGATTACCCTGTGTACGCGCAAGGCGCCGCTGGCACTGCTGCACCCCGGCCTTCCCGAGCATCTTCGCTCCCTGCTCGCTGGGCTGCGGCCAGAACATGGCCCAGAGCAGGTCTTGAGCGGCAGCGTTGCCGACGCCATCAAGCTGTTTCCTTCCAACATCAACGTCGCCGCAGCCCTGGGTTTGGCCGCGGGGAATATGGCTCTGGTGCGGGTGCAAATCATCGCCGATCCGACCGCCCGCCGTACCACCCACAGCATTAACGTCCAGACCAGCAGCGGGAAATATAGTTTCGAGATTTCCAACCTTCCCGATCCCGCCAACCCCGCCACCAGCGCCCTGACCGCGCGCTCGATGGTCTCCGGAGTGCTGCGTCTGGCCGGCCGCGGACCGCACTTCATCTAGGGCGAGAGGAATGAAACCCATTCAATGTTCTGGATAGGCTGTGGGTAAATCCAACAATCCACAACAAGCAGGGGGACCCAGCCCACCATGAGTGCACCATCTCATCAACCAGCACCGTCATCCGCCCCACGATCGTGGGCACTGTGCCTAGGTACCATGCTCGTGATGCTGGTGGTGCACCTGGGCAGTACGGCCCTCTGGCACCAGCGGCTGCCCGATCCGCTGGCCACGCACTGGAACGGTGCTCTGGTGGCCGATGGGGCAGGCGGCATCCTCACCCACCTGTTGGCCGGCAGCTTCGTCCTGGTGTTGCTCGGGATCCTCATGCCCTTCAGTGCCCGCTCGGCCGCGGGGTCGCGCACCGGTGCACCACTGCTGGTGGGCCTGGGCAATGCCCTGCTGGTGATCATCGGCGGCATGCTGCTCTCCGGTCTCATCGGGCAACTTGATGCACCCGAGGCGCTGGGCACCAGCATGGATTTCCGCGTGCTGATCGCCGTCCTACTGCTGGGGATCGGCTGGGGTGTGGCCTCCGCCTTCCTGGTTCGCGCGGCACTACCCGCAGAGCCCGCCATGAGCGAACATCTGCTCGGCGAGCCGGCGGCTGCCACCGTGGCGTTTACTCCGGGGACCGTCATCAGCTCCACCGTGCGGATGCCCAAGGTGCTATTGCTGGTACTCGGCGCCCTCATTGCCGCGCTGCTAGTCTTCACATTCACCACCCGCACCGAAGGCGCGTTGGTCAATTGGTCGCTGCTCCCCGCTGCCGTCATCGTGCTGCTGGCTTCAGTGCTCTTCCTGAGCGGACGCGTGGTGGTCGATGAACAAGGCATCCGCGTCTACGGTGGTGGCCTTGTCAAGCTGCTGCACGTGCGCCCCGAGCACCTGGTCAGTGCCGAACACCGGGACATTAGCCCGTCCGAATTCGGTGGCTGGGGTCTGCGCATCAGCGGTGCGGGAGTGGCCTTCATTACCGGGGCCGGTCCCGGAGTCATTGTGCAGCGCAAACGCGGGGCGGCGCGCATCTATTCCGTGGCCACCACCGAAGATGCGCAGAAGATGGCGCTGGTACTGAATTCATTAAGCACCACCAACCCCCTCTAGCTGTCATCGACTTAGTAGCACGGCGTGCCCGGGGCTAGGCTGGTTTCTGCACCACACCCCCTCCATGCCTAAGGACACCACTCATGCGCGTTCACATTGCCACCGATCACGCGGGCCTCGAGCTCAGCGCCCACCTCATCAACCACCTGCGCTCCCAGGGCTTTGACATGGTTGACCACGGGCCGGCGGCTTACGACGCCGAAGATGACTACCCGTCCTTCTGCATCAACGCGGCCCTAGCAGTGGTGGCCGACCAGAACGCTGGTCTGGACTCACTGGGTATCGTGCTGGGCGGATCGGGCAACGGCGAGCAGATCGCTGCCAACAAGGTGGCTGGCATTCGTGCCGCCCTCGCTTGGAATCTGGACACCGCCCGACTGGCCCGCGAACACAACAACGCCAACGTTGTTGCCGTCGGCGGGCGCCAACACTCCCTAGAGGAAGCCACGGCCATCATCGAGGCATTCCTCGCCGAGCCCTTCTCCAACGTTGAACGCCACATTCGCCGCATCTCCAAGATTGCGACCTACGAAACCACCGGCGAGGTTGTGGCCTAAGTCAAGGTCAATCGCCCACCATGCCCGAAGGCCACTCGGTACACCGCCTGTCCCGCCAATTTGACGACGTCTTTGGCGGGCAGGTCCTCACCATCTCCTCCCCGCAGGGCAGATTTGCGCCCGCGGCTGCCCTGATTGATGGGCAACGGTTGATCAGCTCCCGGGCCCACGGAAAGCAGCTGTTTCTCGGGTTCGGAAACGACCTGGTATTGCGGGTGCATCTGGGGCTCTATGGCGCCTGGAGTTTCGGCGGGGACGAGCATTTCTCCGGCGCCTCCTCGATTGGTGCCCCGCGCAAGGTGGGGGAACGGGAACAGGGCCCCGCTGCCGCACCCGGTCCCTACAACGGTCCGCCGGAACCGGTGGGAATGGTGCGCGCCAGATTAGTCTCGGCCCACGGCTGGGCCGACCTTCGTGGCCCCAGCGCCTGTGAGGTCCTGACTGTCGAGCAGGCACTGGCCGTGCGCGCCAAGCTGGGTCCGGATCCGCTGGTGGCAGCGGCCGGGGAATTTGAGTTGAGTAAGGGGCGGGGAAGTGCCCAGGCGCACCAGGCCGATGCCCGAACTGCCCGCAAGGACTTCGTGGCACGCCTGAGTCGCAAGCGCACCCCCATCGGAACCACGCTCATGGATCAGGGAGTGCTGGCTGGCGTGGGAAATATCTACCGTGCCGAGGCCCTGTTCCGGCGGGGAATTGACCCCTTCATGGTGGCCAGCGAGCTGTCGGTGCGCGCGGCAGGGATGCTGTGGGATGACATCGCAGAAATTATGTCCGATGGTGTTCGCGACGGAAAGATCATCACCACTCGCGTGAACGATCGCGGTGCCGGGGACCTCTGGCCGGATAACGCCTACTACACCTACCAGCGTCAGGGCCGAGGGTGCAGGTTATGCTCCGCCACCATCGCACTGGCGGAGGTTGGCGGTCGCAAGCTCTACTGGTGCCCCGGCTGCCAACGGGTCAAGTCGAGCCGTCCCTGACCTCGCACGATCACGTGAATCGGGACGAGAACCGTCGATTTGCGCGGCGCCGAAAGATGGTGCTAAAGTCTAATCCGTTGCCACCGACAAGGTGAGCAAATGCGGGGATGTAGCTTAGTGGTAAAGCCTCAGTTTTCCAAACTGATGATGCGGGTTCGATTCCCGTCATCCCCTCCGGTAAAGAGTGTTTTGGTTTCCATGGAAACCGAAACACTCTTTTTCTTTGCCCCGCTGCTGGCGGTGGATCAGATGCTTTGCGGCCCCGAACTAGGGCCGCAGCGGGAGCTCTTGACCCAAGCGGGAGCCCGAATTTGGTTTTCCGCGAAATGCTTGTATGGTTGTTCCGCGCCGTCGACGAATTCCAAACTTCTGGTCGACGGGCGATTAGTAGAAATATGTTTATTCCGCATAGACTGTTTCTGCACTAATCGGGGTGTAGCTCAGCTTGGCTAGAGCGCGCGCTTTGGGAGCGTGAGGTCGCAGGTTCGAATCCTGTCACCCCGACTCTGTATTCAACCCCGTAACGGAATCCGTTACGGGGTTGAAGTCCAGCTCAGACCAAACAACACACCAGGAGTACACCGCTGTGAAGAGCGCCGTCGAAACCCTCACCCCCACCCGGGTCAAGCTCACTGTTGAAGTTCCTTACGAGGAACTGAAGCCGCGTATCGCTGAGGCCTACAAGACCATCGCCAAGCAGATCCAGGTTCCCGGCTTCCGCGCCGGCAAGGTCCCGTCCCGCATGATTGATCAGCGCGTCGGCCGTGGCTACGTCCTGGAAACTGCCATCAACGAAGGCATGAACACCTACTACCAGCAGGCCGTCACCGAGAACGAAATCGTTCCGCTGTCGCGTCCCGAGGTAGAAATCACCGAGCAGCCCTCCGCTGAGGTTGCCGGCGAAGGCCAGCTGGCCTTCCAGGTCGAAATCGACATTCGCCCGAGCATCGAACTGCCTGACTACAAGGGCCTGGCAGTCACCGTTGAAGCCAGCGAAGCCGGCGACGCCGACATCGAAAAGGCACTGGATGACCTGCGCGGTCGCTTCGGCACGCTCAAGTCCATCGAGCGCCCGGCCGCCAACGATGACTTCATCACCTTGGATTTGACCGCTACGGTCGAGGGCGAAGAGGTCGATTCGGCCACCGGCCTGTCCTACCAGGTTGGCGCAGGCACCATGCTTGAGGGCATGGACGAAGCAGTCACCGGCCTGTCCGCAGGCGAAGACGCTACGTTCGTCACCAAGCTGGCCGGCGGCGAGCACGCAGGTGCCGACGCACAGGTCACCGTCGTGGTTACCGCCGTCAAGGAGCGCGAGCTTCCCGAGGCCAACGACGACTTCGCACAGCTGGCGTCCGAATTCGACACCATGGCCGAACTGCGCGAATCCTTGGCTAAGGATGCAGCGGAGTCCAAGGTTGTTGAGCAGGGCGTTGCGGCTCGCGACTTGGTTCTCGAGCAGCTCTTGGCACTGGTTGAGGTTCCGGTTCCGGAGTCCGTCATCGCCGAGCAGGTTGAGCAGCACTTCGAACAGGGCGCCCACAACGAGGGCGAAGAGCACGACACCGAAGAGCACCGCGCCGAGGTCAGCGAGAACACCGCCAAGGCCTTCAAGAACGAGATCGTTCTCGACGCAGTGGCCGAAGCAGAGAAGATTGGCGTTGCCCAGTCCGAACTGATCGACTACATCGTGCAGACCGCAGGTCAGTACGGCATGGACCCGAACCAGTTCGCGCAGATGCTCGACGGTGCCGGCCAGGTCCCGATGCTGGTTGGCGAAGTTCGCCGCCGCAAGGCACTTGCCAAAGTCCTGGAACTGGCAGTTGTCACCGACAGCAACGGCAACGTTGTGGATCTCTCCGACTTCGTTCGCCCGGGCGACGAAGCAGAGAACGCCTCCTCGGCGTCGTCCGCTTCCTCTGCCTCATCAGCCTCATCGGCTTCGGCAGCATCCGCTAAGTAGTGCGGCGCCGCTGACGCGGCAAGAGTTTCCCAGCGTGGAGTCACCTGTAAAAGGTGGCTCCACGCTTCTTTTATGTGAGCTTTTAAGCCTACGGCGATGGCATCAGCCCCGACCATGCGCCGACAGCGAACAGTTGGACTTAGGCCCCCAAATCCGCTGGCCAAGGCAGTAATGTTCAAGGAAGTAAAGAGCCAGTGACTCGACGGACAGAACATCGGGTCACGGCATCACGGAGAGGTATCAGAACATGTCCAGTGACTCCCGCACTCCCACGATGGCTTCGGTAGATCCGGCCGCACGTGAGGACTACATCTACAATCGTCTCCTCAAGGAGCGCATCATTTGGTTGGGCACCGAGGTGAGCGATGCTAACGCAAACGCCATCTGCTCCCAGCTTTTGCTGCTCTCCGCAGAGGACCCGGACAAGGACATCTGGCTGTACATCAACTCACCGGGTGGTTCCATCACCGCCGGTATGGCGATCTACGACACCATGAACTACATCCCTAACGATGTTGTCACTGTCGCCACCGGCCTGGCCGCCTCGATGGGCCAGTTCCTGCTCTCCTCGGGTACCCCGGGTAAGCGTTACGCCACCCCGAACGCCCGCATCCTGATGCACCAGCCCTCTGGTGGCATCGGCGGTACCGCCTCGGATATTCGTATCCAGGCAGAACTGATCCTGCACATGAAGAAGGTCATGAGCGAGCTGACCGCGGCCCAGACCGGCCAGAGCCTCGAGACCATCCTCAAGGACAACGAGCGCGATAAGTGGTTCACCGCCACCGACGGACTCGCTTACGGCTTCTTTGACCACATCGCCCAGTCCGCCGGCATTGTTTCCGGTGGCGGCGGAGTCTCGAAGTAACGCGACGGCACCCGGCAGACCTAACTGATTTCCCAGGAGTAACGATGAATTTCACCCCGCATGCCACCTCCGGCGAAATGCCGTCGGCGCGCTACATCCTTCCGCAGTTCGAGGAGCGTACCCCCTACGGGTTTAAGCGCCAGGACCCGTACGCGAAGCTTTTCGAAGACCGCATCATTTTCCTGGGCACCCAGGTTGATGACGCTTCGGCCGACGATGTCATGGCTCAGCTGCTGGTCCTCGAATCCATGGACCCCGAGCGCGACATCACCTTGTACATCAACTCACCCGGTGGCTCGTTCACCGCGATGACGGCGATCTACGACACGATGCAGTTTATTCGTCCAGAGATCCAGACCGTCTGCTTGGGTCAGGCCGCCAGCGCAGCAGCGGTATTGCTCGCCGGTGGTACCCCGGGCAAGCGCTTGGCGCTTCCCAACGCCCGTGTGCTGATCCATCAGCCGGCCATGGGTGGCGGCGAACGCGGTACCGCGAGTGACCTGCAGATCCAGGCCGAAGAGGTCATGCGCATGCGCGCTTGGCTGGAAAACACCTTGGCCGGGCACAGCAACAAGACCGCTGAGGAAGTCGGCAACGACATCGAACGCGATCTTTACATGACCGCTGCGGAGGCCAAGACCTACGGCCTGATCGACGAGGTGCTCTCACCTCGTAAGATCAAGCCGCAGAGCACCATTACTCGCTAGAAATAGCGGCACACCGAACGGGCGGCCATCGCTGGAGGCGCGAAATATGCGCACCATGGGCCGCCCGTTCGCCCATTCTGTCCTAGCTCTGTCATAGAGTTAAGGCAGTTCAGCATTTCCGGTTCTTGTGGCCGGTCATACCGGTACCAGGCAAAGGGGACCAATTCGATGGCACGCATGGGTGAAGGATCCGATCTGCTCAAGTGCTCCTTCTGCGGGAAGAGCCAAAAGCAGGTTCGCAAATTGATCGCCGGTCATGGGGTCTACATTTGCACCGAGTGCATCGAACTCTGCAACGAGATCATCGAGGAAGAGCTCGCCGAGGTGGAAGAGGGCGTCGCCTTCGAACTGCCCAAGCCCAAGGAGATCTTCGGTTCGCTGCAGGAATACGTCATCGGGCAAGAGGGCGCCAAGCGTTCCCTGGCCGTGGCCGTGTATAACCACTACAAGCGCATTCAGGGTGGTGCGGCGGCAAAGTCCGTTTCCACGATCACCGAATCGGACAGCTTCGACGATGTTGAGGTAGCCAAGTCCAACATTCTGCTCATCGGTCCCACCGGTTGCGGCAAAACCTACCTGGCGCAGACGCTGGCCAGGCGCCTGAACGTTCCCTTCGCCGTGGCCGACGCTACCTCGCTGACCGAGGCGGGTTATGTGGGCGAGGACGTTGAAAACATTCTGCTGAAGCTTATTCAAGCGGCAGATTACGATGTCAAAAAGGCCGAACAGGGCATCATCTACATCGACGAGATCGACAAGATCTCGCGTAAGTCCGAGAATCCCTCAATCACCCGTGACGTTTCCGGCGAGGGAGTGCAGCAGGCACTGCTCAAAATTCTCGAGGGCACCGTGGCAGCTGTGCCGCCGCAGGGCGGGCGCAAGCACCCGCATCAGGAATTCATCCAGCTAGACACCACCAACGTGCTGTTCATCGTTGCCGGCGCCTTTGCCGGACTGGAGGAGATCATCTCCTCGAGGGCAGGGCGTAAGGGGATCGGCTTCGGTGCTCCGCTTTCGGCGCTGAAATCCGAGGTTGCCTCGTATTCCGATGTTCGCCCGGAGGACCTGCTGAAGTTCGGGCTGATCCCCGAGTTCATCGGTCGGCTTCCGGTGATCACCACCGTGGAAAAGCTTGACCGCGAGGCCTTGATCCGGATCCTGTCCGAGCCCAAGAACGCACTGATTAAGCAGTACCAGAAGATGTTCCGCATGGACGGGGTGGAGCTGACCTTCGAGCAGGGTGCCCTGGAAGCCATCGCCGATAAGGCCTTGGCCCGTGACACCGGTGCCCGCGGTCTACGCGCCATCCTTGAAGAGACGCTCAGCGCCACGATGTTCGAGATGCCGAGCCGCGAGGATGTTGCCGAGGTCGTGATCAGCGCCGAGGTGGTGAACAACGGTGCGGAACCAGCCTTAATCTCCGCACAGGTTGCCGATAAGCGCGGCAAGAAGTCCGCTTAACCCATTTTTCGGCTCAGCAGCATCCGGTGCTGTGCCGGTGACTGCTGAGCCACATCAGCATTCTCACCTCTTAAATAGAAGGAGCAGTACGTTGTCCGAGAAGACTCAAGTAGATTTTTGGTTCGACCCGACCTGCCCATTCGCCTGGGCCACCTCTCGCTGGGTGCTCGAGGTTAAAAAGGTTCGTGACATCGAGGTCGCCTGGCACGTCATGTCGCTTTCGGTGCTCAATGATGGCCGCGCCGATTTGCCCGAGGAATACCGCGCACGTGTGGCCAAGGGCTGGGGACCGGTTCGGGTGCTGATCGCAGCCGCGCAGGCCCACGGGGATCAGGTACTGGGTGATTTGTACACCGCCATGGGTGAATTGCTGCACTACGAAAAGGTCGGCGACTACACCGAGGTCATCACCCGCGCACTGGCCACCGCCGGTCTGGAACCAGAACTGGCTCAGGCAGCAAACGTCACGGATTACGATGACGCGCTGCGCGCCAGCCACGAGACCGGCATCTCGAAGGTGGGCCAAGACGTTGGCACTCCCGTGCTTGCACTGAACGGCACGGCGTTCTTCGGCCCGGTCATCACCCGCGTACCAACCGGTGAAGAAGCCGGAAAGCTCTTTGATGCCGCAGTCACCTTGGCCTCATTCCCGTACTTCTTTGAGATCAAGCGCAGCCGCACCGAAAGCCCGCAGTTTGATGTTGAATCCAGCCAGAGCGCGGTTGCCAGCAAGTAAGCGCAAAAGCGTGTCAATGGCTTAACCCGCCAACAAAGATGGTTTGGGGCCGGTGTGCAGAACAATATTTGCACCGGCCCCTTGCCGTACCCGGGACACGGGGCGTATAAAAGTTGTACGCACCACTACCGGAATGATGCGGAATAAAAACCGAATTCGCGGTGACGAACTACTGGAATCTCTTTTAGTTCGGCTGCAGCAGCGATGCAGCAAGACCCACGCAAAGAGGATTTTGTTCGGTTCTCTAGATCAACGCTGGACGAGAACCACCACCGAGTCGAAGCCCCTCCGACATTCATTTGTCAGCCGAAGGGGCTTCCCCTCTGTCCGGGACACTTTTGGGTTCAGCCCGGGACCGAGCCAGTCAAGAAACGACGAAGGGCGCCGCACCCATCTTCCGCGTGAACAAACACGCAGCAGATCGGTACGGCGCCCTTCATGGTGTCCGCGGGGGACACCGGCACGCCAATAATTAGGCTTGGACGGCGTCTTCTGCCGGAGCCAGCACAACGTCGCTAACGCTCAGATCGCCATCGGCGGCGACCAGAGTCATGTCGCTGGCATTACCGGCGGCCAACAAGTCGCCCAGACCAGCGCGCAATAGCTCCAGCGTCGACTCCGGTGCGGAAATCACCCCGGAGAGAACAGCGGTGCGCTGCTTAACCTTCGCCTCGGACTTGGACTTGCGGATACCGGAGAGTGCCTCGCCGACGACGGGCAACACCGCGGTATTGGCACCCTCGATGGCATCGGCCAGGTGAGCGGAACCGGGCCATTCGGCGCGGTGAACCGAACCCGCACGCCACCAGCCCCAGACCTCTTCGGTGGCGAAGGGCAGGAACGGGGCGAAGAGACGCAGCACCGAATCCAGGGTCGTGGCCAAGGTGGCCAGCACGCTGGCCTGTTCCTGATCACCACGGGCACCGTAGGCACGATCCTTGATCAGTTCCACGTAGTCATCGGTGAACGACCAGAAGAACGACTCGGTGATATCCAGCGCGCGGGCGTAGTCGTAGGCATCAAAGGCGCGGGTAGCGTCATCGATGACCTGCGACAGGCGAGCGAGCAGGGACTTGTCCAGGCCATTGGTGATGATCGAGGCATCCCCGGAAATGACGTTGGCTTCGGTAGCACCGAGGTTCAACACAAACTTCGAAGCGTTGAGGATCTTGATCGCCAGGCGGCGACCGATCTTCATCTGGTTGATCTCGTACGCGGTGTCGGCGCCCAGCTTGGCGCTGGCAGCCCAATAACGCACGGCATCGGAACCATAGTCGTTCAGCACGTCGGTGGGGACCACCACGTTGCCCTTGGACTTGGACATCTTCTTACGATCCGGATCCAGGATCCAACCGGAAATCGCCGCGTGCTTCCACGGGGCCACATCGTGCAGCGCGTCGGCGCGCACGGCCGTCGAGAAGAGCCAGGTGCGGATGATGTCGTGCCCCTGCGGGCGCAGGTCAAACGGGAAGACCTTGGAGAAGAAATCTTCGTCCCGGTTCCAACGACCAACAATCTGCGGGGTCAACGAGCTGGTGGCCCAGGTATCAAGCACATCGGCATCCCCGGCGAAGCCGCCGGCAACATTGCGCTGTGCTTCGCTGAAGCCCGGTGCGGTATCCGCGGCCGGGTCAACCGGCAGCATCTCATCGGTGGGCAGGATCGGGTGCTCGTAGTCGGGCTCACCGGAGGCATCCAGTGGGTACCAGACAGGCACCGGCACGCCGAAGAAGCGCTGGCGGGAAACCAACCAGTCACCGTTGAGGCCGGAGATCCAGTTTTCATAGCGTGAGCGCATGAACGCCGGGTGGAACTCGATCTGTTCGCCACGTTTGATCAAGCGGGCGCGGCGTTCCTCGTCGCGTCCACCATTGCGGATGTACCACTGACGTGAGGAAACAATTTCCAAGGGCTTGTCGCCCTTTTCGAAGAAGTTCACCGGGTGGGAGATCTTCTTCGGCTCGCCATCGAGCAGGTTGGCGGCGATCAGGAGATCAACAACGCCCTCCTTGGCGGAGAACACGGTCTTACCGGCGATGGCTGCGTAGGCTTCGGCGCCGGCTTCGGTGGTGATCCACTCCGGCTTCTCGGCGATCACGCGGCCGTCGCGGCCGATGATGGCGCGGGTCGGCAGCTGCAGTTCACGCCACCAGGTCACGTCGGTCAAATCGCCGAAGGTACACACCATCGCGATGCCCGAGCCCTTGTCGGCCTTGGCCAACGGGTGCGGGTAAACGGTGACGGGTACATCAAAGAGCGGGGAGGTGACGGTCTTGCCGAAGAGCGGCTTGTAACGCTCATCGTCGGGGTTTGCTACCAGAGCTGCGCAGGCGGCCAGCAGTTCGGGACGGGTGGTCTCGATGAAGATTTGCGTGCCATCTTCGGCGGTGAACGGGTAACGGTAGTACGCGCCGGGCATCTCGCGGTCTTCGAGTTCGGCCTGGGCCACGGCGGTGCGGAAGGTGACATCCCACAAGGTGGGCGCCTCGGACATGTAAGCGTCGCCGGCGGCCAGGTTAGCCAGGAAGCCACGCTGCGAAACCGCGCGCGAGACATCGTCGATGGTGCGGTAGGTCAAATCCCAGTCAACGGACAGGCCCAGGGTGGAGAAGAGGTGCTCAAAGACCTTCTCGTCCTCCACTGCCAGCTCTTCACACAGCTCGATGAAGTTCTTGCGGCTCACGACATCCCAGTCGCGCTGGTTCTTCGCCGGGGTGGCCGGCGGGCGGTAACCCTCAACGTAGGAGTAGGTCGGGTCGCAACGCACACCGTAGAAGTTCTGCACGCGACGCTCGGTGGGCAGACCATTGTCGTCCCAGCCCATCGGGTAGAACACGTTCTTACCGTTCATCCGCTGGTAGCGGGCCAGCACATCGGTCTGCGTGTAGGAGAACATGTGTCCCACGTGCAAGGATCCCGACGCCGTCGGTGGGGGAGTATCGATCGAGTAGACCTGCTCGCGCGTGGTCTCGGTGTTGAATTTGTAGGTGCCTTGTTCGCGCCAGCGGGCGCCGAGGCGTTCCTCGAGGCCCTCAAGTACGGGCTTGTCGGGAACGGAAACGATGACGGGCGTGTCTGTGCCCAAGGTGTCTTCTGCCATGTTCCCCATTCTCCCATGAGGGCGGGCATTCCCCCCAGTTGACCCGGGTTGATGCCCGCCACAACGTCGGCGTCGGTTCACAAAGGACTAGGGGGCGATCCAGATCGTTGTTTCCCCCGCAAGCTGCCCCGGGCCCGGTTTAGTGGCACCGCTGCTGACCACGATCTTGCTTTCATCCACGGAAGGGGGCAGATCAACAGGCGCAGCGCCAAAATTGGTGAGCACCGCCCAGCCGTTGGGTCGTTCGTAATGTGCCAGCGTGGCCTCGGGAGCCGAAATCCAAGACAGCTCCTCGTGAGTCTGCAACCGTCGGCGCCAGGTGAGGGCACTGCGGTAAAGCTCCAGCGTGGAGCCGGGCACCGCCTCCTGGGCATCAACCGCATGCTCGGCGAACCATGCTGGCTGCGGCAACCAGGGTGCGGCACCAAAACCAAAGTTCGTTTCCCTTGCCTTCCACGGCAGCGGCACCCGGGTGCCATCACGGCCCTTGACGGTGTTTCCGGTGCGGAACCACGTGGGATCCTGCAGGGCATCTGCCGGCAGATCTGCCACCTCAAAGAGTCCAAGCTCCTCACCCTGGTAGAGGTACGCCGAACCGGGCAGACCCAACATGAATAGCGTTGCTGCCCGTGCCCGGCGCAATCCGCGCACCGGATCGCTGGCCGGTTCACTGCCGCCGGAAAGCAGCCAGGCTTCCAGTGCCGGGGCATCGGTGCCATCGGGAAGTGAATAACGCGAGGCGTGGCGGATGACGTCGTGGTTGGAAAAGACCCAGGTGGAAGACGCCCCGGAAGCCTGAGCTTCGGCCAGACAGCGAGCCACGATGCTGCGGAATTCGGTGGCGGCGAAGGGGGCCTGGAGTAGGTCGAAGTTGAAGGCCTGACCCAGACCGGTGGGCTGGGCGTAACGCAGCCGGCGGTGGGTGAAGGGCACCCAGGCCTCGGCGACGGCAATGCGGGGCGGGTCATATTCGTTGAGCACCGAGCGCCAGCCGGCGTAGATTTCATGCACCTCGTCGCGGTCAAAGAGCACATCGGTGCCGTCATCAACCAGGATCTCCAACGAAGGCTTGGAACGCAGCGGCAGTTTCATGTCCTTCACGAGGGCATGGGCCACATCAACGCGGAATCCATCCACACCACGATCGGCCCAGAAGCGCAGCGTGGTGTGGAAGTCCTCGCGGACCTCTGGGTTCTCCCAGTTCAGATCCGGTTGTTCGGAGGCGAAGAGGTGCAGGTACCACTGCCCCGGCGCCCCGGCATTTTCCCCGGTGGTTTCATTAATGCGGGTCCAAGCCGGTCCGCCAAAGTGTGATGGCCAGTCCGATGGTGGAAGCTCACCGTTTTCGCCCAGCCCGTCGTGGAAGTGATAGCGGGCCCGTTCGGGGGAGCCCGGGGCGGCGGCCCGTGCGGCGGTGAACCAGTCATGACGGTTGGAGGAGTGGTTGGGCACCACATCGGCGATGACCCTGATGTTTGCCGCATGAGCCGCTGCAACCATGGCATCAAAGTCAGCCAGGGTTCCCAGCCGTGGGTCAACGTTGCGGTAGTCATCCACGTCGTAACCGCCATCGGCCAACGCCGAGGGGTAAAACGGGGAGAGCCAGATCGCGTCGATGCCCAGCTCCTGGAGATAACCCATGCGCGATGTCACGCCCGGCAAATCGCCCAGTCCGTCGCCCGTGGCATCGGCAAAGCTGCGTGGGTAGATCTGGTAGACGGCCGCTTGGCGCCACCAATTGGCATCGGGTGCGGCGTTTGAAACGTGCTCATTCATTATGTGACGGATCCTCTCATGACACCGGAAGTAACCCAGCGTTGGGCGAATAGATAGACCAGCAGCGGTGGGGCCATCGCCGTGAGAAAGGAGGCGAAGGCGGTAGGCCGTGACCGGGAAGCCTGATCTCCCCGCGCTGGCGGGAGTCTGCTGCCACCTAGAACGGTCCCGTAGGACGACGCCCAAGCGGGCAGCTTCCTCGGTCCCTCTTAGGACGCGCTACGGACAGTGCGGCACCAGGAGGGGCAGTCAGGGTCATTCATTATTTTTACGTCAAAACTAATCCATGTGTCAAGCGCCACATGGATTGATGAATTGCTGCCATTTTGTCTCCGTTCAGGCGAGGTTATGGCGGCGTGGTTCGATGTTAATGCTCGGTGTGAAATAAACTAACCGCATGTCAACACCATCCATGGCGAGCAGCGACCCGATCACTACCCGCAGCCAGCCCAAGCTCCACGGCCGGGTAGCCGGCGCGGGGCTAGCACTGAGCGAACCGGAACTAGAGGTGGCCCGGGCGATTCTGATCCACGGTCCATGCTCCCGTGGGGCCCTTTCCCAGCGGCTAAAGCTCAGTGCCGCCAGCTTGACCCGGCTGAGTAAGCCGTTGCTGGACGCCGGAATCGTGGGAGAAAGCGACCTGGTCCTCGACGGTAGTGTGGGGCGCCCTGTCCGTTTGCTCGATATCAGCCAAGAGACCAGCTTCTTTGTCGGCATCAAAATCACCGGAACGATGGCGCAAGGGGTACTGACCGACCTGCGCGCTCACACCCTGGCCAGCGCCGAACATGAGCTGGGGACACACGAGGTGGCAGAGGTCATGGATGCGCTGGTACGGCTTATCAACGACCTGCATCAGCAGAGTGGCCGGGAAATAGCCGGGGTAGGCATCTGCATCGGTGGCCAGATCTCCGAGGGAACACTCATCGCCCGCGCTCCGTTCCTGGGCTGGCGCGATGTCCCGTTGGGTGAACTACTTCACCAGCGCACGGGGTTACCGGTGCTGGTCGAAAACGACGTGACAGCACTGGTTGCCGCAGAACAATGGTTTGGTGTGGGACGCGAAGTCGCAGATTTTGCTGTGGTGACCATTGGAGCCGGTGTCGGGTACGGATTGGCCATTCACCGTCAGGTGGTGCGCGGCCGCGACACGGGGCTCGGTCTGGGCGGACATTTCCCCCTTGATCCCAACGGGCCGGTGTGTCGTGAGGGGCATCGCGGATGTTCCACCGCCATGCTCACGATCCCCAGCATCTGTGCGCAGATCTCCACCGCACTGCTGCGTGAGATCGACTATGCCCAGGCCCTCGAGCTGGCCGAGCAGGGCAACAAGGTGGCCAGCTCGGTGCTGCAGGCAGCGGCGGTGGCGCTCGGACGGTTCCTTGCCGCCGCCGCAAATCTGACAATGGTTAATGTGGTGGTCCTGGGTGGGGAAGGCGTCGAACTTTTCACCAGGTTCGAGGCCATGGTGCGCGCGGCACTGGCCGCCGACCGTGATCCCGAGGCCCAAGACGTCCGGATTGCCGTCCTGGGTGTCGAGTTCGATTTATGGGCACGAGGTGCAGCGGCCGTGGCCATTCAAAAGTACGCCTTCATCTAGCACCGCCACCTCGGCCGAGGCAGCGCCCACGATGCTGGATCGGACGTGATGCTGGAACATTGCTCCACCGCGACCTATGGTTCAGCCATGGGTACCTTTCGCTTGCTACGCGCATATGAACCGGCCGATGGGGGTTATCGGATCCTGATTGACCGACTCTGGCCACGGGGACTGAGCAAGGAGCGTGCGGCGCTGGATGATTGGGCCAAGGACGTGGCCCCATCGACCGAGTTGCGTGTGGCCTTCAGCCATCAGACCGAGCACTTTAGCGAGTTCACCGATCACTACCGCCACGAACTCGAACTCGGATCCGCCGCGGCCGGGGCCAGCAGATTGCTGGAAATTGCCGAGCAGCAGCCGGATGTGGTGCTGCTCTACGCGGCCCGCGACATCGTGCACAACCACGGCCTAGTGCTGCTCGACTTCCTTCGTCAGGCCCAAGCGGAGGTGGCTGGCACGATGGGAAACCCCGGTACGGCAGACTAAGGCACAGCGCCACGAATCGACATTGTGCTTGGGCATCAACCATCGGGCTGGATAGTCTTTGTACATGTCAACACAGAACTCAGCCATTCAGCATGCAGCCCTCGTCACCGGAGCCTCCAGCGGCATCGGGGAAGCCACCGTCCGCGCCCTGAGCGCCCGCGGGTGGAAGGTCTTTGCCGTGGCCCGCCGCGCCGAACGACTTGCGGCGCTCGCCGAGGAAACCGGTGCTATATCGGTCCCCGCGGATGTCACCGACGATGACCAGGTGGCCGCGCTACTGGCCACCGTTGAAGCAGCCGGTGGCATCAACACCCTGATCAATATCGCTGGCGGTGCCCGCGGCGCCGACTACCTGGGCGAGGCCAAGAACGAGGACTGGGACTTCATGCTCCAGGCCAACGTCATGGGCACCATGAAGATCACTCGCGCCTTCCTGCCGATGCTCCGAGCACACGGCGAGGGCACGGTACTGAACCTGACCTCAACCGCCGGACTGGTCAGCTACGAGGGCGGGTCGGGCTACAACGCGGCCAAGGCCGCCCAACGAGCACTCACCCAAGCGCTACGCCTGGAAGAAGTTGTTAATAACATCCGGGTCATCGAGGTGCTCCCGGGATTGGTGCAGACCGAGGAATTTGCCCTCCGGCGTCTTGGTGGAGATAGCGAAAAGGCGGCGAAGACCTACGCGGGTGTGGCCAAACCGCTCACCGCCGAGGACATCGCCGACATCGTCTCCTATGCCGTGAACGCTCCGCACCACGTGAACCTCGACGAGATCGTGGTGCGACCGGTGGCGCAGGCCGCGGCTCACAAGCTGATCCGAGACCAGGCATGAGCGAGGCTTTCTCCCCTGGGGACCGCCCCTTGCACGTGGTGGCCTGCGCCCATGGAACGGATAATCCCACCGGCCGGCAGTTGATCAATGCACTGCGGGCGGATCTGGCCACCCAGCTTGCCGCCGAGGGGCTGCACGCGGTGGTGCATGAGGCCTATGTTGATGTGCAGGAGCCCGGACTGGAATCGGTGCTCACCGCACTGCCGGCAGGTGAGCCAAGCATCGTCGCCCCGCTCTTGCTCTCCGAGGGGTTTCATACCTCGGTGGACATCGCGAACGCGGTGGCCACGCGGAGCCACACCAGCTCCAGTGCGCCGCTGGGACCGGACCCACGCCTGGCCACGGTGCTGGCAGCGCGCCTCACCGAGGCCGGATATCAACCCGGGGATGCGGTGGTGCTCGCTGCCGCCGGAACCCGTATCCAGGCCGGGGCCGCGCAGGCGGCAGCAATGGCAGAGCTTCTGGCCACGGAACTAGGACAAGAAGTGAGTATCGCCTATTGCTCGGCTGCCACCCCTGCGGTGCCAGATGCGGTGGCGGCGGCGCGCGCGGCCGGTGCCACACGAGTGGGCATTGCCGCCTTCCTGCTTGCCCCCGGATTCTTCCATGACCGGCTGGCCACCACCGGGGCCGACTATGTCTCGGAAACACTGCTCCCGAGCTTAACAATCGCGAAATGTGTCGCCACAAGACTCGCTGACGCCCGCGAATCGGTCTGTGAAGACGCCGAATAGGACCTCATGTGACCTCATGACGCGTTAGGTCGGGGGCGTTGGCGGGCGACGGCGCCGCGCCCCTAGAGTCGTGGCCATGACACAGGCAACTCACACCCCGGCCAGCACACGGCCCACCCGCCCGGCGGGCAAACCGCACGGACAGTGGAAGATTGATGGCACCGAGCCGCTGAACGCCAACGAGGCGTTTAAGGCCGATGACAACGGGCTGAATGTGCGCGAGCGCATCGAAAACGTCTACGCGCACGGCGGATTCGACTCCATCGAACCCGACGACTTGCACGGCCGCTTCCGCTGGTGGGGTCTTTACACCCAGCGGAAGCCCGGCATCGACGGTGGGCGCACCGCAACACTTGAGCCACACGAACTCGAAGACCGCTACTTCATGCTGCGCGTGCGCATCGATGGCGGAACCCTGAGCACGACGCAGCTGCGCACCATCGGGGAAATTTCCCGCGACTTTGCCCGCGACAGCGCGGATGTGACTGACCGGCAGAACATTCAGCTGCACTGGATCGACGTGGTCGATGTCCCAGAAATCTGGCGCCGACTCGAGGCCGTGGGACTGGACACCACCGAGGCCTGCGGAGACGTACCGCGGGTGATTCTCGGTTCCCCCGTCGCCGGCATCGCGAAGGACGAGCTGCTGGACCCGACCCCGGTCATCGCCGAAATCCGCGAACGCTTCATCGGGGACCCCGAACTGGCGAACCTGCCGCGCAAATTCAAGACCGCCATCTCCGGGCACCCCTCCCAGGATGTGGTGCACGAAATTAACGACATCTCGCTGATCGCCGTGAATCACCCGGAATTCGGTCCCGGTTATGACCTGTGGGTCGGCGGCGGATTATCCACCAGCGCCAGGTTGGCCGAACGCCTCGGTGCGTTTGTGAGCCCGGAGCGCGCCGCGGAGGTGTGGCTGGGCGTCGTCTCGATCTTCCGCGACTACGGCTACCGACGCCTGCGCAACAAGGCGCGGCTGAAGTACCTGATGAATGATTGGGGACCAGTGCGCTTCCGAGAGGTACTGGAAAACGAGTACCTGGGCTATGCGCTGCCCGACGGACCGGTGCCGCCCAAGCCCACCACTCCCGGAGACCACGTGGGCATCCACGAGCAGAAGGATGGGCGCTACTTCATTGGTGCCTCGCCCAATGCTGGTCGGCTCTCCGGCACGCTGCTTCTTCAGCTGGCGGATCTCTTGGAGTCTCACGGCTCCACCCGGCTGCGCACCACCCCGCACCAAAAGCTGCTCGCTCTGGACATCCCGGCCGCATCGGTGAAGGCGGCCGCAGCGGAGTTGGACGCGCTGGGTTTGGCCACGGCGCCCTCGATCTTCCGCCGCTCGGCCATCGCGTGCACCGGCATCGAATACTGCAAGCTGGCGATCGTTGATACCAAGGACACCACCATCGCCGCGGTGGCCGAACTTGAGGAACGCTTCGCCGCCAAAACGGCGGTGCGCTTGCCGGCAGCCCTCTCCCTGCACGTGAACGGTTGCCCCAACTCCTGCGCCCGAATCCAGACCGCCGACATCGGGTTGAAGGGGCAGCTGTTGCCCGATGGCAACGGTGGGATGAGTCCCGGATTCCAGGTTCACCTGGGCGGGGGACTGGCCTCCAGCTCACGTGAGGAGGCCGGCCTGGGCCGCACCGTGCGCGGGCTGAAAGTCACCGCCGATGAGTTGCCGAACTATATCGAGCGCGTACTGGAAAACTACTCGGCGGGGTCCACCGAGGGCGAATCCTTCGCCACCTGGTCCCACCGAGCCGCCGATGAGGAAGTCCTATGAGCACCACCGAGCCAAAGTCCGCCGAGGTTATAGCCGCCGACCGCGCGCTGGCCGAAGCCGGTGCCGCCGAATTGGGCTTTGACGCCTCCGCCACCGAAGTTATCGCCTGGGTGGCGCGAAACTTCACCACGGAGCAGGTGGCAGTCGCCTGCTCGATGGCCGATGCCGTGCTCCCGGCGGTGGTTGCCGAACAGCTCCCCGGGGTCGATGTGCTCTTCCTGGAGACCGGCTATCACTTCCCCGAAACCCACGCGACCCGCAATGAGGTGGCAACCACCTTGGACGTGAGGATCATCGATGTGCTGCCGGTGCGTACCGTCGAGCAGCAGGATGCCGAATTGGGACCCAAACTGCATCAGCGCGATCCCGCCGCCTGCTGCAAGCTACGCAAGATGGAGCCACTGGCCAAGGCGCTTGCCGGTTACCGGCTCTGGTTCACCGGAGTCCGCCGCGAGGAGGCACCGACGCGCACCAACACCCCGCTGATCACCTGGGATCAGGCACACGGGTTGATCAAGGTCAACCCGCTGGCCGCCTGGAACTTCGATGAACTCACCGGCTACGCCGCGGCCAACAGCGTCCCGGTGAACCTGCTGCTGGCTAACGGCTACCCGTCGATCGGCTGTGCCCCGTGCACCGCCCCGGTGGCCGAAGGTGAAGATCCGCGCGCCGGCCGCTGGGCCGGGGTTGCCAAGACCGAATGCGGTATCCACCAATGAGCCTGGCCCGCACCCCCTACCAGTACCCACTTTCGAAGGAGTCCGAGATGAGCAGCACCGCACCGGGGATCACCCCACCGCTCGCTCGCGCGCAGCAAAGCAGCACCCCTGCCACCGACGTGCTCAACGCGTTGGAAGCAGAATCCATCCACATCCTGCGCGAAGTGGTGGCCGAATTTGAACGTCCGGCCATGCTGTTCTCCGGCGGCAAGGATTCGGTGGTGATGTTGCACCTGGCCACCAAGGCTTTCTGGCCCGGAGTTGTTCCCTTCCCGGTGCTGCACGTGGACACCGGGCACAACTTCGATGAGGTCATCGAGTTCCGCGATCGCACGGTCAGCGAGCTGGGGCTGCGCCTGGAGGTGGCGCGCGTGCAGGATTACATCGACGATGGCCGGCTCTCCGAACGTGCCGATGGCACCCGGAACCCGCTGCAAACCACGCCGCTGCTTGACGCCATCGCCGAGCATAAATTTGACGTCCTTTTTGGTGGCGGACGCCGCGACGAGGACAAGGCCCGGGCCAAGGAACGAATCCTCTCGCTGCGCGACGAGTTTGGCCAGTGGGATCCGCGCAACCAGCGCCCCGAACTGTGGAACCTGTACAACGGGCGCCACACCCCGGGACAACACGTGCGCGCCTTCCCCATCAGCAACTGGACCGAGCTGGACATCTGGCGCTACATCGAACGCGAAAACATCGCCCTTCCTTCCCTCTACTACGCCCACGAACGTGAGGTTTTTGAACACGCGGGGATGTGGCGGGCCGTGGGCGAATTCAGCGCCCCTGGACCCGGGGTTGCGACCGAGCTCAAGACGGTGCGCTACCGCACCGTGGGGGACATGTCCTGCACCGGCGCGGTGCTCTCTGAGGCCAACACCGTCGCGGAGGTGATCCGCGAGGTCGCCACCACCACCATCACCGAACGTGGGGCCACCCGGGCGGATGATCGCATCTCCGAGGCCGCCATGGAAGATCGCAAGAAGGATGGGTATTTCTAATGAGCACCACGAATCTGGACAGCCCGGCGGACACTGCATTGGATAGCACCTTGGACATCAACTTAGACACCACCGACACCACCACCGACACCACCACCAACACGGCGCAGCTCGGTCGCCGCGGACTCTTCCGCTTCGCCACCGCCGGCTCGGTGGATGACGGCAAATCAACACTCGTCGGCCGGCTGCTGCACGACGCCAAGGTGGTCCTCGCCGACACCCTGGAAACCCTGGCGCGCACCTCCGCGGCCAACGGTTTCGGCGGCGGGGACGGCACCCTGGATCTGGCGTTGCTCACCGACGGGTTGCGCGCCGAACGCGAACAGGGCATCACCATCGACGTGGCCTACCGCTACTTCTCCACCGGCGAGCGTTCCTTTGTGCTCGCCGACTGCCCGGGACACGTGCAGTACACCCGCAATACCGTCACCGGTGCCTCCACCGCCGACGCCGCCATCGTCCTCATCGACGCCCGCAAGGGCGTGCTGGAGCAGACCCGGCGCCACCTAGGCGTCATTGGCCTGCTGCGGGTACCCAACGTGATCATCGCGGTGAACAAGATTGATCTGATTGATTACGATGCGGACCGCTTCGCGAGCATCGCCGCGGACGTGGCACGGGTTGCCGCGGGGCTGGGCCTGCCGACCCCGCACACGCTGCCGGTCTCCGCGCTGGTGGGCGATAACGTGGTGCAGCGCTCCGCCCATACTCCCTGGTATACCGGTGAGACGTTGCTGGGGCTGCTCGAATCTCTGCCCACCCGCGATGAGCAGGACACCGTGGCCGAGGACTTCCGCTTCCCGGTCCAGCTGGTCGTGCGCCCCCAAGGCGCGCTGGCGCCGGGGTTGGACGCCGGGGACTTCCGCGATTACCGCGCCTATGCCGGATCCATCGCCGCTGGCTCCATCACCGTGGGGGACCCTGTCACCATCGCCACCCCCGGGCAACCACGCCGGGAAACCACCATCGTGGGGATCGACGCCGCGGGGGTGGCACTGAATTCGGCCAGCGCGCCGGCCTCCGTGGCGTTGCGGCTGAAAGACGAGCTGGACATTGCCCGTGGGGATACCATCGCCGCGGCCGGCACCCTGCCCGACTCCTCTGCGGATCTGCATGCGCAGCTGTGCTGGCTGGCACCGGTGCCGCTGCGTCCCGGGGCCACGGTGATGATCAAACACGGCAGTGCCACGGTGCGCGCCAAGCTCACCACGATCCGCGGGAAGTTGGATCTGGAGGACTTCGGGTTGCTACCCGCCGCGACGCTGGAGCTGAACGACATTGGCGCGGTGGTGCTGCGCTTGGCCCGCGAATTACCCACCGAGCCCTATGCCCGCCACCACCGGACCGGAGCGTTTTTGGTGATTGATCCGCAGAGCGGGAACACGCTGGCCGCCGGTCTGGTGGACGAAGCCCCGAAGACTGCGGGCTAAGACACACGCTGATGCGGGCTGTTGGATACACGTTATACATCTCGATGACGAAGGAGAGCTGATCATGGATACCACCAGGTACACCGCCGCGGCGCAGGCCACCGGGCCCGCCCGCCGGGCGCTACTTGCCGGCGGCACCGGGCTGCTGGGCCTGTTGGTCCTCGGAGCCGCTGCCACCACCACCGTGCCGCGGCCAGGATCCACCGCCACGGCTCCCGCCACCGCTGCCACCACGCTGCGGCTGGGCTACTTCGCGAACCTCACCCACGCCCCGGCGCTGGTGGGTCAGAGCAAGGGCCTTTTTGCCGCGGAACTTGCCGGCTCCGGGACCACCGTGGCCACCAGCATCTTCGGTGCGGGTCCGGCCGCCGTGGAGGCGCTGAATGCCGGCGCCATCGACGCCGCCTATCTGGGGCCCAACCCGGCCATCGCCGCCTACGCCTCCAGTGGTGGGCGCGGTTTGCGGGTGCTGGCCGGCGCCGCGGCCGGTGGTGCCCAATTGGTGGTGCGTAAGGAATTGGCCGATGCCGCGCGCAGCGATGTTGGTGTCCTGCGCTCAGCCACACTGGCCACCCCGCAGCTGGGCGGCACCCAAGATGTCGCACTGCGCACCTGGTTGACCGCGCAGGGGCTGAGCACCGATGTACGCGGCGGGGACGTCTCCATCACCCCGACGGCCAACGCCCAGACCCTCGAGCTCTTCCGCTCCGGGGCCATCGACGGGGCCTGGCTGCCCGAACCGTGGGCCTCTCGGCTGGTGCTGGAGGCCGGCGCCGCGGTGTTAGTCGATGAGGCTGAGCTCTGGGACGGGGCAGAAACCGGTGCGCCGGGACTCTTCCCCACCACGGTGCTCGCCGTCTCCCCGAACTTCGCCGCCGCTCACCCGCTAACGGTTGACGCCCTGCTGCGGGGCCACCTTGCCGCCCTGCACTGGCTGAACACCACAGATCGTCGGGAGGTCAGCACGTTGTTGAATGCCGAACTGTCCGCGAGTGCCGGGGCTCCGCTGGCCCCGAAAGTGATCAACCGGGCGCTGAGCTCCCTGAGCTTTACCGCCGACCCGCTGGCCGGGGCCTACCCGCGCCTGCTCCAAAATGCTGTGGATGCGTCCTTGGCCGAATCCGCAAACCTCGATGCTCTGGTGGATGACTCCTTCCTGGCCCGGGCACGCAAAGAGCGAGCGGACGCATGAGCATCCTCATCGAGAAACTTTCCAAGGACTACGGTGGAGCCCCGGTGCTCTCCTCCATCAGCACCAGCATCGCGCAGGGCGAATTTGTGGCGGTGCTGGGCGCATCGGGCTGCGGCAAATCCACCCTGTTGAACATCGTCGCCGGTCTTGAGCCCCCCACCGCCGGAGCCGTGACGGTGCCGGCGGGCGGAGCCGCCTTTATGTTCCAGGATGCGGCACTGCTGCCCTGGCTCACCGCACGGGCCAACATCGAACTCGCCCTTCAACTGCGCGGGGTGCCGCGCGCGCAGCGCAAGGACCAGGCACAGCAACTGCTGGAACTGGTCCACCTGGGCGACGCCGGATCCAAACGCCCCCACGAACTCTCCGGTGGCATGCGCCAGCGCGCCTCCCTGGCCCGCGCACTGGGTCAGGACAAGCCGGTGCTGCTGATGGATGAACCGTTTGCCGCCCTCGATGCAATCACCCGAGATTTGCTGCACGAGGAACTGGAACGGATCTGGCTGGCGCAACGTCGCACCGTGCTCTTTGTGACCCACAATGTGCGTGAGGCTGTACGGCTGGGCCAGCGTGTTCTGCTGCTCTCCTCACGCCCCGGCCGCCTGGCCGCGCAATGGGACATCGACCCCCTGGTCCGCACCGATCCAGCCGCCCAAGCGGCGCTGACCCAGGAGATCACCCAGGCACTACGCGAGGAGATCCGCCATCATGCCCACTAGCCCCACCCTCTCCGGAGCACCGCGTACGCAGAGTCAGGCGCCGGAAACCGATACCCTCAGGGAACTTGAGGCGGGCCTCGACTCGCTCCAGGACGCCCCCGTCGCAACGCGTATTAACGCCGGACGGATTCTTTTGCCCGTGGGCACCGTGCTGGGACTGCTGAGCCTGTGGCAATTGGCCGCCTGGTTCGGTTCCCCACGCGAAGACCTTTTCCCCGGCCCGCTGCAGGTGCTGGGCACCGCCGGCGAATTGGCGGCCGATGGGCGCCTGGGCGAAGCGGTTGGCACCTCGCTCCAGCGCGGGGTGCTC
Source organism: Paeniglutamicibacter terrestris (assembly GCF_012271785.1). GTDB lineage: Bacteria > Actinomycetota > Actinomycetes > Actinomycetales > Micrococcaceae > Paeniglutamicibacter > Paeniglutamicibacter terrestris. Next base: position 150,568 of record NZ_JAAWVT010000003.1, read on the forward strand.
GGTTTCTTGCTGGCCCTGGCCATCGGCACACCGTTGGGGCTGCTGCTCGCCGGGGTCCCGACGCTACGCCGAGGCATCGGCCCGCTGATCTCCGGACTGCAGGTCCTGCCGTCCGTGGCCTGGGTGCCGGCCGCCATCATCTGGTTTGGCCTCACCGACGCCACCGTCTACTTTGTGGTGCTGATGGGCGCCACCCCATCGATTATCAACGGGCTGCTCTCCGGGGTTGATACCGTCCCGCCGCAATACCGGCGCCTGGGCACGGTGCTGGGTGCCAGCCGCCTGCAGGGCCTACTGCGCATCGTTTTGCCCGCGGCACTGCCCGGCTACCTTGCCGGACTCAAACAGGGCTGGGCATTTTCCTGGCGCTCGTTGATGGCCGCGGAGATCATCGCGGTGGGCGGATCGATCGGTTTTGGCCTCGGTTCGCTGCTGCAGCAGGGCCGGGATCTGTCCCAAATGGCCATGGTGGTGTCGGCGATCCTGGCCATCCTCATTGTGGGCATCGCCATCGAACTGCTGGTCTTCTCCCCACTGGAGCGCCGATTGCTGCGCCGCCGCGGACTAGCGGCCGGTGCCTCACGATGAGCCAGCACCACCTCCATGCACATCACGAAGCGAAGGAAGAAGCCATGTCAGCATCGGCGAGCGAGCCCATCCACCCGCTAGCGCTGCGCCTTCGGGGCAAGGCCGTCCTCTGCGTCGGAGCCGGAAAGGTAGCCCACCGTCGGCTGAGTGCCCTGCTTGAGGCCGGCGCACGTATCACCGTCATCGCTCCCGCTGCGGTACCGGAGATCCGTGCCCTGGCCGAGTCCGGAGCACTGACCTGGCGCCAGCGAGGTTATGAGCCCGGGGACCTGGAGGGCATGTGGCTGGCCCACACCGCCACCGGGGACCCAGCGCTGGACGCCCGGGTGAGTCAGGATGCCGAAGAACGCCGGATCTGGTGCATCAACGCCGCCGATGCCCAGGCCTCCAGCGCCTGGACCCCGGCGATTACCCGGACCAGCGAAGGAATCACCATTGCGGTGAGCGCCGGCGGAGACCCGCGCCGCGCCGCCGGACTGCGCAACGCCATTGCCTTGGCCGCTGACACCGGATTACTGCCGCTGCGCCGCCGGCGCACCGGCCCCGGATCGGTGGCCCTGGTCGGTGGCGGCCCGGGAGATCCCGGGCTGATCACCGTCACCGGGCGCCGATTGCTGGCGGCCGCCGATGTGGTGGTCGCCGACCGGCTGGGCCCGCGCGCTCTGCTGCGCGAACTGGACCCTGCGGTGAAAATCATCGAGGTCGGCAAGGCCCCGGGCGACCACCTGGCCACCCAGGATCAGATCAACGAGGTGCTCGTGCGTGAGGCCCGCGCGGGAAACCGCGTCGTGCGGCTCAAGGGCGGGGACCCATTTGTCCTGGGCCGCGGCGGAGAAGAAGCAGACTATTGCCGGGCCCACGGTGTATCGGTGGAGATCATCTCCGGGGTCACCAGCGCCATCTCGGTCCCCGCAGCTGCCGGTATCCCCGTCACGCACCGCGGTGTGGCTACCGGATTCTCGATGGCCACCGGGCACGACGAGCTTTGCGAACTGCCCGCACGGGCCGATCACACGCTGGTTCTGCTGATGGGGGTGGGACGGCTGGAACGCAATACCGCCACCCTGCTGGGCCGTGGCTTGGCTGCCGACACCCCAGTGGCCATCATCGAACGTGGTTACAGCCCCGATCAACGCGTGACCATCGGAGATCTGGGCACCATTGCCGCCACGGCCACCCGCATCGGGGTGGCAAACCCTGCGGTGATCGTGATCGGCGACGTCGTGCGGCTCAGCCCGCATGCCGCCGGAATCCTGGAGCCGAGCCAGCAGCCAGCCGCCGCCGTACCCCACGCCATTGATGCGAGACGGGTGCAGCACCGCGTGCCGCAACCCGTCGGCTGAGCGTTCCCCAACCGGCTCGTTACCACCACTTGGCCGTTGACCGCCGAAAAGTACCACTACCTACCTCGAATCTTTAGCTACCTAGGAGAACACCCGTCATGACGCAGCAGAACGCCACCGATGTGACCCCCGCCGCCTTTACCACCCGCCCGCTGCGTGTCGCCATCATCGGCGCCGGCCCGGCAGGCATCTACGCGGCCGACATCCTCACCAAGGCGGAGCGTGACTTTGAGCTGGCCATCGACATTTTTGATAGGTACCCCGCACCCTATGGACTGATTCGCTACGGTGTGGCCCCTGACCACCCGCGCATCAAGGGCATCGTTAAGGCACTGCATAAGGTTCTTGACCGCGGGGATATCCGCTTCTTTGGCAACGTGAACTACGGCGTCGACCTGACCTTGGCGGAGTTGAACGAGCACTACGACGCAGTCATCTTCGCCACCGGCGCCATCACCGACGCCGACCTGAACATTCCGGGCATCGAACTGGACGGTTCCTATGGTGCCGCTGACTTCGTTTCTTGGTACGACGGCCACCCCGATGTGCCGCGCACCTGGCCGCTTGAAGCCAAAGAAATCGCGGTACTCGGCAACGGAAACGTGGCCCTTGACGTGGCTCGGGTGCTTTCCAAGCACGCCGAAGACCTCTTGGTCACCGAAATTCCGGAAAACGTGTTCGCGGGTCTGAAGGATTCCCCGGTCACCGATGTCCACGTTTTTGGTCGCCGAGGACCGGCCCAGGTGAAGTTCACCCCGTTAGAACTGCGCGAACTCTCGCACAGCCACGACGTGGACATCGTGTTGTACCCGGAAGACTTCGAATTTGATGCCGCCTCCGATGCCGCCATCAAGTCCAACAACCAGATCAAGACGATGGTCGGCACGCTGACCAACTGGCTCATCGAACAGGAAGAACGCGAAGAAAACGCCGACGTCGCACAGCCGTCGGGCGCTGCCGTGGCCGGACGCCAGCGCCGTCGGCTACACCTGCACTTCCTGCAGTCTCCGATCGAGGTCACCGGGGAGAACGGCAAGGTCACGGGGCTGACGTTTGAACGCCAGGAACTTGATGGAACCGGTCAGGCACGCGGGACCGGCGAGCAGGTGCACTACCCGGTGCAGGCGATCTACCGCGCCATCGGCTACTTCGGCTCCGCCTTGCCGGAGATTGAGTACGACGGGCGCACCGGCACCGTACCGAATCACGAGGGCAAGGTGCTTGATCGATCGGGCACCCACGTGCCGGGACTCTATGCCACCGGCTGGATCAAGCGTGGACCGGTGGGCCTGATTGGCCACACCAAGTCGGATGCCGCCGAGACCATCGCCCACCTGATCTCCGATCTTTCGACGCTGCCGCTGGCCAGCAATGCGGCCCCCGATGCGGTGAGCGCACTTCTGGCCGCCAAGTCCGTGGCCTACACCAGCTGGGAAGGTTGGCTGGCACTTGACGCGCATGAGCAAGCCCTTGGCGCCGCCGCGGAGCCTGCCCCCACGAAGGGGGGTCCGGTTACTCGTGAACGCATCAAGGTGGTTGACCGCGCCGAGATGGTCGCAGCGTCCTCTACCGCCCAGGAAGCCTCGGCATCTCTGGCGGGTTAAGTTGAGTGCAGCTCACTGTGCTGGGCAAGAGGTGAAGTGCGGGGTATTTTGCCGATGTTGCGGGCTCATGGAGAATTTTGAGCGCGGTGATCACCACTAGCGGCTGACAACGCCGCTGATGATGTGTCCTATGCTGTGAATACAGCGCATCGTGTGACTTTGGATGGGCTGGTGGAGTGTCAGGCGACGCAGGGTGGCACCCACAAGCTCATCCGCAGAATTCAGGCCACACCTTGCCCCGAGAGGCGCCTCCCACGTGATCAAATCCATCGGCCCCTTCCTCACCAATGTACAGACGCGGCTGCCTCATCTAGCGTGCGGATTGGTGTTGGCATCGCTGGCACTCACGCCGTCGTTGGTTCCTCGCCCCACGCTCTTTCAAGGCTTCTTGGCTGGGCTATGGTTCATGATCGGCTTCGGACTGGGGAATCCAGTGCGGAACTTCGGGCGGTGGCTTCGCATGTTGCTGCCCGGGCGGTTGGCAAACTTTACCCCGTCGTTGCGTAGTGCACGGATCTTGCGCACGGTCGCCCTTTTTCTCCTTTTTGCCTACCTGTTGATCTATGCGAGCATCGTGGTGCACTGGCAGAACGAGGTTCGCGCACTGGTGGAGATGGACCCGGTGGATGGTGCCGCTCACGTGGTATTCGTCCTCGCGGCGCTGGTCACGATGGTACTGTGTTGGGGCATCGCACGGGGCATTTCTTCCATCGCGAGCCTGGCGGCTCGCCGAGTGGCCAAAGCGGGGGGCTCTGTGCGGACAGCTGCCTGGATGTGGTCGCTTACCTCGGTGCTGAGCACAGTGCTCCTGGCGGCGGTGCTAGTAGGGGGTGGATTGGTGACGGTGGGGAAAATTTACGCAGGGCGTGATGCCGGAACTCTCGATGGCAGTGTGCGCCCGATTCTTCCCACCCGATCAGGCTCCGGGGAATCAGCAGCCGCATGGGAAGGGTTGGGCCGCCAAGGCAGGGCCTTTGCTGGGGGCGGCCCAAGTGCCGATGCCATCGCCAAGATCACCGGCACCGCCATTGACCCGGTACGCGTCTATGCCGGGCTTTCTCAGGGCGCGGATATGCTCGAGCGCGCGGCGTTGGTGGTTGATGAGTTGGAGCGTACCGGTGGCTTTGAGCGCGAGGTGCTGCTGGTAGCCACCCCGACCGGCTCCGGTTGGTTGGAGCCCCAAGCCATCGCCGCTTTTGAATACCTCTACGCCGGTGACACGGCGACCGCCTCGATGCAGTATTCCTATCAGCCCAGCTGGGTGTCCTTCCTCTTTGACCCCGAGCTGGCAGCGGCGTCGAGCACTGCCCTTTTTGATGCTGTGTATGAGCGCTGGGAACAGCTTCCGCGGGAGCAGCGGCCCCGGCTTGCCGTCTATGGCCTCAGCCTGGGGGCAGCGGGGATGCAGGGTCATTTCACCGGTCTAGATGAGATGCTTCAGCGCACCGATGCCGCCCTGTTCACTGGCCCTCCGGCAAATTCGGAGCCCTGGCGTACGCTGCAGAATACGCGTGATGACTCCAGCCCCATCTGGCGCCCGATTTACCACCAGGGGAAAAATGTGCGCTGGCAGTCCAAACCAGGCGACTTCTTGGAGCCCGCCGGAACATGGGAACAACCGCGGATCGGCTATCTTCAGCACGCCACCGACCCGATCACCTGGCTTGATCCAGCGGTGATATACCAACGCCCCGAATGGCTCGGCGCTAGTGCAGCGGAAGGCGGCCGCGGAGCGGACGTGAGCGATGCAATGATGTGGATGCCCGGTATCACGTACATGCATCTGGTGACCGACATGTTAGTCAGCGAGGCGGTGCCGCCGAGCCACGGACACAACTTCGGAGATGTGGCCCTTGATGCGTGGGCTCAAGTGCTTCCCGGTCACGGATTGAGTGATCGGCAGCTGGACGCGGTCCAGGAAATCATCGCGGGCATCAACACGCATGACCCGATCTGGGAGTGATGCCTAGGCCGCCCGAAGGGGACTGATGGCGGGGAAGAAGATCCAGTTTCGCCGCAGCAGTTGTTGCGGATCCCGGGACTTGGCCGCAAGCACATGCGGGATCCCGCGGATCATTTCAATCCGGAACTTTCCTGCGTGATAACTCTGGTGGCATGCCGGACAGAGCAGACAGCCTCGTGAGACATTGGTCCGCCCGCCCAGCATCCAGGGATCAAGGTGGTGCGCCTCGCAGCGATTCGCTGACATGGTGCAGCCGGGATTGATACATCCCTTATCTCGCACCGCGATGGCTCGGCGTTGAGCCCGATTGAAGTATCTGCGTGTGCGCCCCAGTTCCAACGGGACGCCCGTGCCGTCCAAAACAATCGGGATGATCCCGGCATTGCAGGCGATGCGTCGGCAGGTTGCTGCGGAAATATCCTCGCCGTGATCGGTGAGACCAGCAGTCTCTAGCTGGCCCATGAACGTTGCCAGATCAACGGTGACATTCATGGTGAAGTTGGGGGCTAGCGGCATTTGATCCTCACCAGCTGATCCGGTGATGGTGCCATCGGTGCTGCCAGCGCCGGGCTCCGGTGGGGCGGTGGCACTACGCAAGGCATCAAGCATAAATTGGTGAAGGCGTTTGGCTCGCTGCCGTGTGAGTGCTTGTTCGATGCTCTCGCCGGGTTGCATATTTATGGTTGGATCCAGTTGGACGGGCACGCCTACGTCGGTGAATTCGGCCGTGGGTCGTTGATCGACCGGAACCTTGGGGTCGATGGCCCATTCGGGGATTGTTGGAGCCTCATCGATGGGGGCCCGGGGCACAGTTCCGGCCTTGGTCCTCGGGCTGTTGAGGATGTCAGCCGCGGTGGCCAGTAATTCGTGGCCCTCCGCGGTGGTGATGACCTTGTATTCGTAGCCCTTGGCTGTATGGCCGAGGTAGTGGGCGCCGATAAAGAGGTCTTCGGTTCCCAATAGCTCCGTGGCAACTCGTCGCTCATCGAGGCGTTTGGCCTGGTCCTTGAGCAGTTTTGCCGTTCCCTGAGCGTTGCGAGTGCGTGCCGCCGCGGCTAGCTCGCCCTCCAACTCGCGGTCAGGTGTGAGGCCGCCTTGCCCATCGGCACGTTGCGGATCCAATGCTTCAAACCTCGTGGCGAGCGTAGCAAGCGCCTTGGGGTCCGCAGCGGCATCGGTAAGTACCTGACCCAAAAGCGGGTACTTGGGTGGAAGTTCGCGGCCGTTAAACCCGGTACGTGGCAACAGGTTCTCCGCGCTGCGTACCCGATGCTTGGCCTGAAAATGGGTGAGGTTGTGTTGTGCACTGAGAAAATCTGTTTCATCCCGGTAGAGCGGTTGGTGTCCCGATGGTGTTGGCACATCGTGGGGGAGTATCCCGGAAGAGGCGAAGTCGCTGGGCGTCGCCAGTGCCTGATTAACGGCGGCCAAGGATTCTTCGGTGATGGTGTGAAGGGCGGCGGAGGTAGCCGATGAGGTGGCCAGCAGCTGACCGTAGCCCGTTTGCCGGTAGAGATCTTCGGTGAGTTTTACGAACGTAGCGGCGCGTACCGGTGAGGAGCGAACCGTGGCTGCCGAGCGGTCAAGTGTGAGACGAACCAGAGGAACCAATAGGCCCAGCACGCGCAAGTCATCCGGTGCGGGATCGGCATCGGACTGACTCTGGATGGCTGGGTCGGAGCCTGCGCGGGGCAACAGTGCGGTGATCGCCTCCAACGCCGCGAGCGTGAGTGGTTCGTGTGTTTCCATGTCCACCAGCATGCGCCGGATATATAGGGCGTGGGGAAAGTGCGTGGGGAATGTGGATAAGTATTCCGCGTGAGATCGCGGCTCTGTCCCGCCTTGCCCGATGGGTTCGGTGCGAACGTTGGGCGGCAATCCCAGGAATGGAGCGAGTCATACAGCCGGGGATCAAACCAGCGGCTTAAACTAGGAGACTAGCCAGCGGACTAAAGCAGGGGATTGAGCATGATGGGGGATCGCGCGCTAGACTGGAGGCATTAGGACATCGACCCGGTTATCGCCGGTGAGTCCTCGGAAGAACAGCCGTTGTCGCCATCGTGCGCGTTGGCCCAGTAGAACCGAGCGGGTAAGCCCGTCACAGCTATTAACGAGCGGCGCGAAACACCTCGAAGCAATTCGGGGCGAATCGGGCAAGCGGGGTGGTACCGCGAGGTGAAGTGACCAATTTACTTCATTCTCGTCCCTGTGTTGGAGAACGCCTAGCGTGTAAAAACGCCTTCGATCCCAGGACTGCCGCAGATGACCAGTTACCCCAAGGCCTCGACCGACCCGCATGGCACCACGCCATCCTCTCCCCGCTTCCCGGAGATTGAGGAACGGGTCCTTTCCTACTGGAAGAACGATGAGACCTTCCAGGCCTCCATCGATAATCGTGATGCCGGAGAAAACGGCGACAACGAGTTTGTCTTCTACGATGGTCCGCCCTTCGCCAACGGCCTGCCGCACTACGGGCACCTGCTCACCGGCTACGTCAAGGACATGGTAGCCCGCTACCAGACCCAGCGTGGATCGCGCGTGGAACGCCGCTTCGGTTGGGACACCCACGGACTGCCGGCCGAACTTGAGGCCATGAAGCAGCTGGGCATGACCGACAAGGTGCAGATCGAGGCCATGGGCATCGATAAGTTTAACGACGCCTGCCGCACCTCGGTGATGAAGTATGCCGGTGAGTGGCAGGAATACGTCACCCGTCAGGCGCGCTGGGTCGACTTTGAGAATGACTACAAGACGCTGAACGTCGAGTACATGGAATCGGTCATCTGGGCGTTTAAGCAGCTGTCCGACAAGGGCCTGACTTACCAGGGCTTCCGCGTGCTGCCGTACTGCTGGAAGGACGAGACCCCGCTGTCCAACCACGAGTTGCGGATGGACGATGATGTTTACAAGGACCGTCAGGACCAGACCGTCACCGTCTCCTTCGAACTGCTTGCCGGAGCATCGGAGATCTCCCAGGAGCTCGCCGGAGTCCAGGCCCTGGCTTGGACCACCACCCCCTGGACGCTGCCAACCAACATGGCCCTGGCCGTGGGTCCGAAGATCTCCTACGTGGTACTGCCCGCCGGCGAAAACGGCGTGAAGGCCTCGGACGCGAGCGGAAACTTCCTGCTCGCCGAGGACCTGGTTGGTGCCTACGCCAAGGACCTGGGTTATGCCGACGCCAAGGCGGCCAGCGCAGCAATCAGCGCCCGCTACACCGGTGAACAGCTCGCCGGTATCACCTACGCACCGCTCTGGGACACCTTCACCGACACCGAGACGTGGAACACCGCCAAGGCCTGGCAGATCCTGGTGGCCGACTACGTCACCACCACCGACGGCACCGGCATCGTCCACCAGGCACCGGCCTATGGTGAAGAGGATCAGAAGATCTGTGAGGCTGCCGGCATCCCGGTGATCCTCTCGATCGATGAAGGTGCAAAGTTCCTGCCGCTCTTTAAGGGTGGAGAACTGGAGCAGATCGTCGGTGTGCAGGTCTTTGACGCGAACAAGTCGATCACCGCGATCCTGAAGGACTCGGCGAAGCTGATCAAGCAGGCTTCCTTCGAGCACTCCTACCCGCATTGCTGGCGCTGCCGCACCCCGCTGATCTACCGCGCGATCTCTTCCTGGTACGTCCAGGTCACCGCGGTCAAGGACCGCATGCTGGAACTGAACCAGGGCATCAACTGGATCCCGGAGAACGTGAAGGAAGGCCAGTTTGGCAAGTGGCTGGCCAACGCCCGCGACTGGTCCATCTCACGCAACCGCTACTGGGGCTCCCCGATCCCGGTGTGGGAATGCGACGGCGAAAACTGCACGCACCGCGAGGTCTACGGTTCGTTGGCCGAGCTGCAGGCCGGCTTCGGCCGACTGCCGCTGAACCTTGAGGGTCAACCGGATCTGCACCGCCCGTTCATCGACGAGCTGAGTAAAAAGCACGATGGCTGCGCCGAAAACGGCACCATGTACCGTGTGGAAGACGTGCTTGATGTCTGGTTTGACTCCGGATCGATGCCCTACGCCCAGGCGCACTACCCGTTTGAGAACAAGGAATGGTTCGACACCCACCACCCGGCGGACTTCATCGTCGAATACATCGGGCAGACCCGCGGCTGGTTCTACACCATGCACGTGCTCTCCACCGCGCTCTTTGACCGCCCGGCCTACAAGAACGTGATCAGTCACGGCATCGTGCTGGGATCCGACGGACAGAAAATGTCTAAGTCGCTGCGCAACTACCCGGATGTTAACGAGGTGCTGGACCGCGACGGCTCCGATGCCATGCGCTGGTTCCTGCTCTCCTCCCCAATCCTGCGTGGTGGCAACCTGGTGGTCACCGAACAGGGCATCCGCGATGGCGTGCGTCAGGTCCTGCTGCCGATGTGGAACGTCTGGCACTTCTTCTGCCTGTACACCAACGCCGCAAATGACGGCGCCGGTTACACCGCGAAGCTCTCCTACTCCTCAAGTGACCCGCTGGATGCCTACATGCTGGCAGCTACCGGTGGATTGGTCCGCGACGTCACGGCCAAGCTGGACGCCTACGACATCTCCGATGCCGCAGAATCCATCCGCCAGTACATGGATACGCTGACCAACTGGTACGTGCGCCGGTCCCGCCAGCGCTTCTTCGACGAAGACACCGCTGCCTTCGACACGCTCTACACCTGCTTAGAAACCCTGACCCGCGTTTCGGCCTCGCTATTGCCGCTGGCGGCCGAGGAAATCTGGCGCGGACTCACCGGGGAACGCTCGGTTCACCTGGCCGATTGGCCCGACGCCGAGCTCTTTGGTGAGCACGCCGAGCTGGTGGCAGCCATGGAGGCCACCCGCCGCATCGCCTCGGTGGGTTCCTCGCTGCGCAAGGCGGCGAACCTGCGCGTGCGTCTGCCGCTGGCCGGCATGACCGTGGCAGCTCCCAACGCCGCGGCGTTGGAGGGCACCTTCGTGAGCATCCTGAAGGACGAGCTGAACCTGCGCAGCATCACGCTGATCGATGCAGCAACCGCCAACGCGGCCGAATACGGCATCAGCCAGCAACTAGTTATCAATGCCCGTGCCGCGGGCCCGCGACTGGGCAAAAATGTCCAGCTCGCCATCAAGGGTGCGAAATCTGGTGACTGGTCCGTGGGTGATGACGGTGTGGTCACCGCCGGTGGACTGGCTCTGCAGGAGCACGAGTACACGCTAGAAACCGTGGTGGCTCCCAGCATTGGTGAGGAATCGATCGCCGCAGCGGTGCTGCCCGGCGGCGGCTTCCTCGTCCTGGATACCGAGGTCACCGACGAGCTGGCGGCCGAGGGCCTGGCCCGCGACATGATCCGCGCCATCCAGTCCGCCCGCAAGGATGCGGACCTGTTGGTCAGCGATCGAATCCGCACACAGATCACCGCCGATGAGGCCACCGTGGCCGCGCTGCATGCCAACGCCGAACTGATCAAGGGTGAAACGCTGAGCCTCGGGCTGGTGCTCATCAGCTCCGCGGACGCAAAAGCCCCCGTCGTTTCGGTGGAAACCGTGGCCAGCGCCGAAGTCGAGAAGGAAATGGGACCCAACGCATGAGCGACACCTTTGACAAGTTCTCCGTAGCCAGCGTGTACGCCGAACTTCTGGCCCGCGCGCCGGAAAACAAGATCGAACCACGCATGGGCCCGATGTTCCGGGCCATGGAGATTCTGGGGGAGCCGAACAAGTCCTTCCCGATCATCCACATCACCGGCACCAACGGCAAGACCTCCACGGCGCGGATGATCGAATCCCTGTTGCGCGCCCACGACCTGCGGACCGGACGGTATTCCTCCCCGCACCTGGTTTCGGTCACCGAACGCATCGCCATCGATGGGGAGCCGGTGGATGATGAGACCTTCGTGCGCATCTGGGACGAGATCCGCCCCTACCTGCAGATCGTTGATGACGAGCTGAGCGCGGCGGGTGAAAATCGGCTGACCTACTTCGAGGCGCTCACGGTGCTGGGTTACGCGATCTTCGCCGACACCCCGGTGGATGTGGCGATCATCGAGGTGGGCCTGGGTGGGATCACCGATGCCACCAACGTGGGTGATGGACAAGTCTCGGTCATCACCCCGATCTCCCTTGACCACGTGGAGCTCCTGGGTGATACCACGGAACTGATCGCCCAAGAAAAGGCTGGCATCATCAAGCCCGGCGGCTTCCTGATCTCCTCCGCACAGCCGGCCGATGCCGCGCAGGTGCTGCTGGAACGTGCCCGCGAACTTGAGGTGCCCTACCGCTTTGAGGGCATTGAATTTGGTGTCTCCTCACGGATTGTGGCCGTTGGCGGCCAACAGCTGGAGATTCAGGGTCTGGCCGGACGCTACACCGATATCCTGTTGCCGCTGCACGGTGAACACCAGGCGCAGAACGCGGCGGTGGCCCTGGCCGCCGTTGAGGCGTTCATCGGCGGCGGAGAACGCGAGCTGAATCAGGATTTGGTACGCACCGGCTTCGGTGCCACCACCAGCCCCGGCCGGCTCGAGGTCATCCGCAAGGCACCGACCGTGCTGTTGGATGCCGGACACAACCCCGATGGCATCCGTGCCTCGGCCGCCGCGGTGAAGGAGTCCTTCGGCTTCTCGAAGTTGGTCTTGGTCATCGGGATTCTGGCCGAGAAGGACGCCGAAGCGATGCTCGTTCAGCTCCGCGAGGCCTACCTGGACCTGGTTGATGACATTGCCATCACCCAATCCAACTCCCCGCGGGCCATCCCGGCCGGGGAACTGGCCACCCTGGCCCTGGAAGCAGGCTTTAACGAAGAAGACCTGTTCATCAGTGAACGCCTCGACGAGGCCCTGGAATGGGCGGTCGGGCGTGCCGAGTCCGGCGAGGACTTTGGCGGCGGCGTGTTGGTCACCGGCTCGATCACGCTGGTCGGCGAGGCCCGCATGTTGCTCGGAGGTGTCTAGCTACCATGGCAAAAATGACCAAGGCGCAACGTGAATGGCGTCCGGGGCAACCCAAGAAGCCGCGTTCCACGCGTGTGATGTTCGCCTCTACGGTGCTGAGTCTTGAGGCCTTTGTTGTGCTCTTCGCGACGCTCGCCATCTACGGGCTGAACCGTGAGACTCTTAATCCGGTGCTGATCATCGGCAGCGGTGTCACGGTGGCCATCATCTGCATTATGACCTGTGCGCTGCTGAAAAAACCGCTGGGCTATGCGATTGGCTGGCTGTTGCAGCTGATGTTGATCTTCTCCGGTTTTTTGCTCACCGAGATGTTTTTCATCGGCGCAGCCTTCGCCGTGACCTGGTGGTACGCGGTGAGTAAGGGCCACGCCATGGATGTGGAGAGCGCCCGCCGTCTCCGCGAACAGGCGGCCTGGGATGCGGCACACCCGGAGCCGGATTCCGGCACCGGTGTAGCTCAACCGTAGAATCAAAGCAGCGAGAACTAACTTTCACCTACAACACTAAGGAGTCGCCCCCGTGGCTATCCAACGCACCCTGATCCTGGTAAAGCCCGATGGCGTTAAGCGTCAGCTCACCGGCGTGATCCTGGCCCGCATCGAAGCCAAGGGCTACACGATCGCGGAATTGAAGCAGGTTTCGGCAACGCCGCAAATGCTGGCCGAGCACTACGCCGAGCACGAGGGCAAGCCGTTCTACCAGCCGCTGGTTGACTTCATGCTCTCCGGCCCGGTCGTCGCGATCATCGCCGAGGGGCAGAACGTCATCACCGGCTTCCGCTCACTGGCCGGCACCACCGACCCGACCACCGCAGCCCCGGGCACCATCCGTGGGGATCTGGGCCGCGACTGGGGTCTGAAGGTTCAGCAGAACCTGGTTCACGGCTCCGACTCCGAAGAGTCGGCAGCCCGCGAAATCGGCATCTGGTTCGCCTAAATCTCTAGCGCCGCACGGGTGCTAAAGAGGGTCCGGCCCGCAGTTCTTTTCCCTTTGACGGGAAGAAGTAACAGCGGCTCGGACCCTCTTGTTTGTGCCATCCAGGACCAGCGGTGCTCAGCTGCGGGCCGACTTAGCTCCGGGAGCTAGAGCGGCGAGAGATAGTCACATCGATGCCCAAAGCCAGGGCCGCACCCATGAAGTAGGCCAGCAAATCACGTGGCGCGAATCCGGTGCCCAGCACCAGCGCGCTGGGGGAGAAAACGCGGGCCAGCTCCGCGGGAATATGGGTGAGCTGCAGCAGTTCAATCAGCACACAGAACACCAGTGCAATGACAGCGTTGGAGAGCTGTGTGGCCCGTGGGCGCAGGACCGTGAGCAGCACATAAATCAGCACCGCGTACAGCAGACCACCGGACACATCGGCCAGTAGTCCCGAACCACCAAAACGCGAGAGCAGCCCGATGCCGATGACCGGGATCACCAGGGCGGCAGCCACCCAACGGCGGGTGCTGGCCTTAGGCGCCAAAGAAGGCACCGGGGAATCGTAGGACGATGGTGGCGGCGGTGATGATCAGCATGACGATGACCATGACCCAAGTCCACTCGGCGGCGAAGCGGCGCAGTGCCGCCGGGGCCGGGATCACCGAGTGGATGATGTTGCGCGCGGTGGTGAAGAGGAACATCGGGATCATCATCGCCCAGACGATCATGCAGTACAGGCACAGGGCGTTGATTTCATACAGGGCCTGGGACCAGAGCCAGATGATGAACACCATGGCCACGGTGATCCCGAGCTGGATGCCGATCCAGAACCAGCGGGCGAAGCGGGCCCCGGCCAGCAGTGCCATGCCGATGGTGATCACCAGACCGAAGCCGACGATGCCCAACAGCGGGTTGGGGAAGCCCAACAGTTCGGCCTGGGCAGACTTCATGACGGTGCCGCAGGAAACCCAGGGGTTAAAGTCGCAACTGGTGATGTAATTGGGGTTCTTGTAGAGGGCCAGGCGCTCGAGCACCAGGATCCCGGCGGCGATCCAGGACACCGCCGCGCTGAGCACCAAAAAAATTCCGAACGGGCGATCCCGCGCCATGGCTGGCAGGCTCGCTTCACGCTCCCGGATCTGTGCTGCGTCGATGTGGCTCATTCGTACTCCCTTGTGGTGCTGTGTATTCCCACGTGTTTGTGGGCATCGTGGTGCCCGAGTTTCACCTCGGGCGAGCGGGAAAATCATGCCCGTGACCCTGTTTGAAGTCTAATGCTCGCATGCTGCCTCGGCGTGCCCCAGCGCGCCGAGGGGTCCCGCGCTGCGGGTGGGGAACCGCCGAGGTTCTCGGCGCGTCGTTTATCGGCGTGTCGATGTGAGACAATAGCTATGGTTGTTCGTGGATCCACAGTCTGCTTTCAACCCAACAACAGGCTTTCAAGCCCCATCGCGATGCATCTGCTGCCAAGAGACCGCCTATACGAAGGTCGAAGCGAATACCGCGATATGGTCGCCGCAACGTAAAGCGGCTTGCTTGGAAAAGCGTTGTTGGTCTTACACGGATGCCGCGCCCCGCAGATGGTTGGCGCACCCGAGTAAGTCAGAAAATGACTTCCGCTGAGACACGTGGCCCATTCGGCCCGGTCCAGCGAACTAACCAGGGAAGACGAGCTATCTGTGGGAGCCATCAACCCGCCGAGGAGCACTCTTTTAACATGGCACTGAATCGCGACGAATCTAAGGCAGCGATGGGCCAGGGGCCAAAGGCCCGGACCCGCACGTCCCGCCCGCGCAAGAACTTTAACGAACAGCCTCCGGCCAGCGTGCCGGTACGCCGGGCCATGACGCTTGCCGACCTCGACAACGCGGCGGCAGCTCCCTCCCGGACTCGCGCCAACGTTGCCCCACGCAACTCCACCGCTCGTCGCGGAGCAGATAACCGTAACGCCCCGGCAAAGCGTGCCCCCGAGGCCACCGTTGAGTCGGTTGCCGCGGCAGCATCGGGCGAAGTCACCAACGCCCCGGCAAGCCGTAGTGCCAAGGCCGCCGTGCAGGCACCGGTTCTCACTGAGACCAAGACCGCAGTGGCTAAGGCACCGGCACGTCGTGGCCCACGCCGCGCCACCTCCGGAGTGACCTCCCCGGGTGCCGCAGCCAGCGAAGCACCGGCGGGCATTGTGGCCCCCGCGGCAACACTTGCGGCCAAGGTTCACTCGACCATCGAGTCGGTTCACGAAGCAGCACCCGAGCAGGAACAAGCCGCGAAGACCGGTGCCCGTCGCCCGGCCCGCGGTCGAAGCCGCAAGGCCTCCGCACCGGCATCCAACGCAGCGCAGACGGCCGAGGCTGAAGCAGTCGCGCCAGTTGCCGCCGCTACCGAGGAAGCAGCCGAGGACACCGTCGCGGAAGCCGCAGAGCCGGCCAAGTCATCACGCCGCCGTCCGGCCCGCAACTCTCGCGGTAACCGCAACGCTGCACCCGCCGACGAGCAGGTCATCGAAGCCCCGGAAGCCCCGGCGGCCGTGGCTCATGAAACCGCCACCGAAGACGTTGTCACGGAGCCCGAATCGGTCACCATCTCCGATCCGTTCGCCATCCCGGAATCGGCCCTCTCGCTGATCTTCCAGGCTCCGAACCTGGCCGCGGCCGTGGAGCTTGAAGCCGATGCCGATGAGGATGCTGCGGCATCTCGCCGCAACCGCAATGCCGCCTCCGAGGAGGAGTCGGGTGATGACTCTGGTGTTGTCTCGCGTCGTCGTCGTCGCCGCCGTCGTGGCGAGGCCGACCTTGAACTCAGTGGTGGAGCCGAAAACGATCCGCCAAACACCATCACCCGGGTCCGTGCCCCGCGCGCCACCTTGGAACCGGTGGTTTCCAACAAGGTCACCGCCGTACGCGGTTCCACCCGCCTCGAGGCCAAGCGTCAGCGCCGCCGCGATTCCCGCGAGTCGGGCCGTCGCCGTCAGGTCATCACCGAGGCCGAGTTCCTGGCTCGCCGCGAATCCGTTGACCGCCAGATGATCGTGCGCCAGCGTGAAGACCGGATCCAGATCGGTGTGCTCGAAGATGGCATCCTGGCCGAGCACTTCGTCTCCAAGACGCAGCAGGATTCGCTGATCGGCAACGTCTATGTCGGTAAGGTACAGAACGTACTGCCGTCCATGGAGGCCGCCTTCGTTGATATCGGACGCGGACGCAACGCCGTGCTCTACGCCGGTGAGGTTAATTGGGACGTGGCGGGCCTTGACGGTCACCCGCGCCGCATTGAGCACGCACTGAAGTCCGGGGACACCGTCTTGGTGCAGGTCACCAAGGATCCGGTCGGCCACAAGGGCGCCCGCCTAACCAGCCAGATCTCCCTGCCGGGCCGCTACCTGGTGTACGTACCGGGTGGCTCAATGACCGGCATCTCACGCAAGCTTCCCGACGTGGAGCGCAACCGCCTGAAGAAGATCCTGAAGGATCACCTGCCGGAAAATGCGGGCGTCATCGTGCGCACCGCCGCCGAGGGTGCTTCCGAAGAAGAGTTGATGAATGACATCAACCGCCTGCGCGCCCAGTGGGAAGGCATCGAGGCCGCCTCGACCTCCACCAAGACGCTGGCTCCGGAACTGCTCTACGGGGAACCGGATCTGACCATCAAGGTTGTCCGCGATGTCTTCAACGAGGACTTCACCAAGCTCATCGTTTCCGGCGACGACGCCTGGGACACCATCGAGGCCTACGTGACCTACGTGGCCCCGGATCTGGTCTCACGACTGGAAAAGTGGGAGTCGGAAGCGGACATCTTCACCGATTTCCGCATCGACGAGCAGATCCACAAGGCACTTGACCGCAAGGTCTTCCTGCCCTCGGGTGGTTCGCTGGTCATTGACCGCACCGAAGCGATGACCGTGGTTGACGTGAACACCGGTAAGTTCACCGGTTCCGGCGGCAACCTCGAGGAAACCGTCACCAAGAACAACCTGGAGGCGGCCGAAGAGGTCGTTCGCCAGCTGCGCCTGCGCGATATCGGTGGCATCATCGTCATCGACTTCATCGACATGGTCCTGGAATCCAACCGCGATCTGGTGCTCCGCCGACTGGTGGAGTGCCTGGGCCGCGACCGGACCAAGCACCAGGTCGCCGAGGTGACATCGCTGGGTCTGATCCAGATGACCCGTAAGCGCATGGGCACCGGTTTGCTTGAAGTCTTCGGCGAAAACTGCGAGGCCTGCAACGGCCGCGGCGTCATCACCCACGACGAGCCGGTGGAACACCACCGCACGTTCAACTCGGCCGGCGAAGCACACGCACCGAGCCAGCGTGCGGCCGAGAAGCCCTCGCGTGCCGAGCGTCGCCGTCGCAACCGTGGCTCCGAGGGAGAATCCGGTAACGATTCAGCTCACGAGGTCAGCGAAGAATCGCCCGCAGCGGTTCCCGCAGCACTTGAGGCAAAGGCCACAGCAACGCGTAATGCCTTCGCGAACATTGCCGCAGCAGCCCTGGCCGCCCACGAGTTGGGACAGGTAGCGCCGGAAGAAGAAGGGGCTACGCTCACCGTTGCGGGGGAGTCCGTGGTGGTTCCCGCCGCACGACGTAACCGTCGTGCCGGATCCGAGACTCCTGCCCCGTCGCTGACCCTGGAGACGCTGGAAGCGGCGCTTCCGGATCATTCCCCCGCGGATCAGGCAGTGGAAGGTGACGAGGGAAGCGAAAGCGGATCCTCACGCCCCGCACGTAGCCGCAGCCGTCGCAAGCCGCGCGCCAAGACTCAGGAGAGCGCTACAGTTGTAGTTCCCTCTCCTGCTCCCGCCGCAGCCCCCGTCATCTCGGGTGTTGCCGGCCAAGCCTCCGACGAGGCGCCCGAACAGGCGTCAAGTCGCACGGCACCTAACAAGACTTCGGTCTCAGAGCCGGTGGCGCGCGTCAAGCGCAGCCGTCGTGCCATGAGCCCGCAAGGCGGTTCCGATTCTGCAGTTTCTGTGGCATCGGACACGCGAGCTACATCGGGCACATCCCATGTGGCTTCACTCGCTGACCAAACGAAGTCCCCACAGCCGCAGAAAGCCGCGAATGCGCCGATCATGCTGGGTGTAGGGATGCCGGTCAACGAGTTGAAAGAGTAGGGATCTTGACGCCCGCGGGGTCAAGTTGTATTTGCCCCCGCAGCGCTTTTTAGCGTAGTCTAGATCCTCGGTGCGAACGCCAGCTATCGGATTCTTCCGCTCGGCGTGCCAGCACAGCGCAATCCTCAGTTTCATTGAGGTAGTGATGCGCAGCAAGACATATTGAACGTCGAGTAGAAGTGAGTACCCACGTGGTGTACGCAATTGTCCGCGCTGGCGGCCGCCAGGAAAAGGTTTCTGTTGGAGACCTCGTAACCCTTGACCGTCTGAAGGCTGCCCCCGGCGCCTCCATCGAACTTCCGGCCCTGTTGCTGGTTGATGGCGAGAAGGTAACTTCTGCAGCCGACGAGCTCGCCAAGGTTACGGTGACCGCTGAGGTCATTGAGAACCTTCGCGGTCAGAAGATTGTCATTCAGAAGTTCAAGAACAAGACCGGTTACAAGAAGCGCCAGGGTTTCCGCGCTTCGTTGACCAAGGTCAAGGTCACCTCGATCGCTTAATTGCGGTTGTATCCAAGAATTCTCATTACCTGAAGGTAGGCACATTCAATGGCACATAAGAAGGGCGCGAGTTCCTCTCGCAACGGTCGTGATTCCAACGCCCAGTACCTGGGCGTAAAGCGTTTCGGTGGTCAGGTTGTTTCGGCAGGCGAGATCATCGTTCGCCAGCGCGGCACCCGCTTCCACCCAGGCGCCGGCGTGGGAATCGGCAAGGACGACACCCTGTTCGCACTCGAAGCTGGAGCTGTCGAATTCGGCACTCGTCGCGGCCGCAAAGTCGTGAACATCGTTACCGCTGGCTAATTAGCGCGTAACCGCATTCATTACACTGGAGAGGGTGGGCCGCACGGCTCACCCTCTTTGTGTTTTTCCAAAACCCCTAGGTGTTTACCCCTTTTTGCCGCCAGTGTGCGGCATCGGAAACACCATCTTTTTTGCTAGGAGCTTTCAACCGTGGCAGCCTTCATCGACCGAGTGGTCCTCCATGTCTCCGGTGGTACCGGTGGGCACGGCTGTGTCTCCATCAAACGAGAAAAATTCAAGCCGCTGGGTGGTCCAGACGGTGGCAGTGGCGGTGACGGTGGCAACGTGGTTTTGCGCGTAGACGCCCAGACCACCACGCTGCTGTCCTACCACCACTCACCGCACCGCCACGCCGGAAACGGCGAAGGCGGCAAGGGCGATCTGCGCCCGGGTAAAAACGGCGAATCGCTGGTCCTGCCGGTGCCCGAGGGCACCGTCGTTAAGACGCGTGACGGGGTCATCCTCGCGGACCTCATCGGCGATGGCACCGAATACGTTGTTGCAGCAGGTGGCCTCGGTGGCCTGGGCAACGCCGGACTTTCCAGCCAACGCCGTAAGGCTCCCGGCTTCGCGCTGTTGGGCACCCCGGGCACCGCCGCCGAGGTCGTCCTTGAACTTAAGTCCGTTGCCGACGTAGCCCTCGTGGGCTACCCATCGGCCGGCAAGTCCTCGCTGATCGCCGCGATCTCCGCAGCGCGTCCGAAGATCGCCGACTACCCGTTCACCACCCTGGTCCCGAACCTCGGTGTGGTTCAGGCCGGCGAGGTGCGTTACACCGTGGCAGATGTTCCGGGTTTGATCCCCGGCGCCTCACAGGGCCGCGGCCTGGGCCTAGAATTCCTGCGCCACGTAGAACGCTGTGCAGCCTTGGTGCACGTGCTTGACTGCGGTGCCCTGGAAACCGATCGAGACCCCGTCTCTGACCTGGAAACCATCCAGGCCGAACTCGACGCCTACGAGGTTGACTCCTCCTTCGCCGGTGCCGATGGACAGATCATCCCATTGAACGAACGCCCGCGTCTGGTGGCCCTGAACAAGGTCGACATGCCAGATGGCCGGGATATGGCCGAATTTGTACGCCCGGAACTGGAGAAGCGTGGCTACCGCGTCTTCGAGGTCTCGGCCATGAGCCGCGAGGGATTGCGTGAGCTCTCCTTCGCAATGTCCGAGCTGGTCACCGAGGCCCGCGCCAAGATCGAGGCAGCTCCGTTGCCCGTTGCCGTGGAGATGCTGCGTCCGCGCGCCACCAAGGCCAGCAGGGCCGGCTTTGTGATCCGCAAGGAAGAGCGTAACCTCGAGCCGCTGTTCCGCGTCATTGGCGAAAAGCCGGAGCGCTGGATCATGCAGACCGACTTCCGCAATGACGAGGCTGTGGGCTACCTGGCCGACCGCCTGGCCAAGCTGGGTGTTGAAAACCAGCTGTACAAGCTGGGCGCACGTCCCGGCGATGCAGTGGTCATCGGTTCCGAGGCTGATGCAGTGGTCTTCGACTGGGAGCCGACGATGGCTGCCGGCGCCGAACTGCTCGGTTCACGCCGTGGCCAGGACGAGCGCCTGGCCGAATTTGGTGCCCGTCCCTCCCGTGAGGAGAAGAAGGCCCAGCACGAAGCGCGTAAGGACGCGAAGACTGCTGCACGCGACGACTTGGAAGCCGAACGCAAGGCCGGAATCTGGACGGAGTCCGTGAACTACAAGCACCAGCTACCTAAGGCAGGGGAGTAACCCAGCATCGTGAAAGCCACTAACCAGCCCTCGGGCATTACCCAGAGAACAGACCTACCGCGTGCTTCACGCATCGTGGTAAAGGTCGGTTCCTCATCGCTCACCACCCTGTCCGGAGGTATCTCCGAGGAGGCGCTGAGCTCTCTGGTTGATCGCCTGGCTGCGGTGCACACGTCGGGAATCGAGCTGATCCTCGTATCCTCCGGTGCCATTGCCGCAGGACTGGCTCCGCTGGATTTGGGACGGCGCCCACGGGATCTTGCCACTCAGCAGGCCGCCGCGTCGGTGGGCCAAGGCCTGCTGATGGCCAGGTACACCCAAGCGTTTTCCGCCCATGGTGTGACGGTCGGACAGGTTCTGCTCTCCGCCGATGACCTGATCCGTCGTCGGCAGTACGCCAATGCGTTCCGCGCGTTGAACCGGCTGCTGGCTCTGGGCGTGGTGCCCATCGTGAACGAAAACGACACGGTGGCCACCCACGAGATCCGTTTTGGTGACAATGATCGGCTCGCGGCCCTGGTGGCGCACCTGGTCAAGGCCGATGCCTTGGTGCTGCTCTCGGATGTTGACGCGGTTTACGATGCCCCGCCAAACGCCGGGGGGGTGCGGGTACCTCGCGTAGATCGTGACGAAGACCTTGCCTCCGTGCGTGTTGGAAGCACCGGCGGAGCCGGACTTGGCACCGGCGGCATGGCCACCAAGATCGAGGCAGCTACCATGAGCGCGGAATCTGGTATTCCGGCGCTGGTGACCTCTACCGCTAACGCCGCCGCGGCGCTGGCCGGTGAGGACGTGGGAACATGGTTCTCCGCCCGTGGTGTCCGCCGTTCCACCCGCATGCTGTGGCTGGCCCACCTAGCCTCCACGCGCGGGCGGTTGAAGCTTGATGCCGGAGCCGTTCGGGCGATCAGTGCCGGGACAGCATCGCTGTTGCCGGCGGGGATCATCGGCGTCAGTGGGTCCTTCGAGGCCGGGGATGCGGTGGAAATTACCGACGCAGCCGGTGCCATCATTGCCCGCGGTCTGGTGAATTTCTCCTCCGCGGAACTTCCGCAGATGCTCGGTCGCACCACCCAGGACCTCGGCGAGGACCTCGGGTCACAATTCGAACGTTCAGTTGTTCACGTTGATGATTTGGTGCTTGTCTAACATTTTTTTCATATCGCTACGGCCCGCCTACCCGATGTTGCTTAACATAGGAGGCGGGCCGTGGTGTATCCACCGTAGAATGGCTAACCATGAGTCAGAACACCAGCACAGCACAGAATTTCACCGACGTTACCGCGCAAACCGGTGGTATTGAGGGTGCCACGGTGGCCGTGGGCAGACTGGCAGACCGGGCCCGCGCGGCTTCGCGCGTGCTGGCCCGAGCCGATAGGAATTGGAAGGATCGGGCACTGCTGGCCATCGCCGCGTCCCTGAACACTCATCGTGCCGCGATCATCACGGCGAACGCCAAGGATTTAGAGGTCGGCCGGGCCAACGGAACCTCCGATGCGCTCCTTGACCGGTTGAAGCTAAATGACTCCCGGGTTGATGCGCTGATCTCGGCCCTCGAGGAACTGGCATCCTTGCCCGATCCGGTGGGTACGGTGCTGCGTGGCCAGACCTTGCCCAACGGGTTGCGCCTACGTCAGGTTCACGTGCCCATGGGCGTGATCGGTGCCATTTATGAGGCTCGTCCCAACGTCACGGTGGACATCGCCGGGCTGGCCCTCAAGAGTGGAAACGCTGTGCTCTTGCGCGGTGGCAGTGCCGCGGCCCATTCCAATGTGGCCTTGCTGGCGCTGATCCGTGATGCGCTGGAATCGGTGGGCCTGCCTGCCGACGCCGTGGCTTCGGTTGATGCGTGGGGTCGCGATGGAGCCGACGCGATGATGGCCGCCCGCGGCAAGATCGACGTACTGATTCCGCGCGGTGGCCGCGAACTGATCCAGCGCGTGGTCAGTACCGCGAAGGTTCCGGTCATCGAGACCGGCGAGGGTAATGTGCACATTTACCTGGATGAGTCGGCCGATGCTTCCATGGCAGCGCCGATCCTACTGAACGCCAAGACTCAGCGCCCCTCGGTGTGCAATACCGTCGAGACTCTGCTGCTGCACGCCAACGCGAAGGCGGCCAGCGAGGTCTTGGCAGCCCTGCACAAGGCGGGAGTTCGCCTGCACGTTGATGCCCGGGCCAAGGTGTTCGCCGGTGCGACCCCGACCATCGATGCCCAAGAGTCCGATTGGGACACCGAATACATGGATCTTGATCTGGCGGTGGCGGTGGTAGATGACCTTGATGGTGCCATCGCTCACATCCGTCAGCACAGTACCGGGCACACCGAAGCGATTCTGACCAATGATCTGGCCCACGCCGAACGCTTTATTGCCGAGGTTGATTCGGCTGCGGTCATCGTTAATGCCTCCACCCGCTTCACCGACGGCGGGCAACTGGGCCTCGGTGCGGAGGTCGGCATCTCGACGCAGAAGATGCACGCTCGGGGCCCGATGGGCCTGCGCGAGCTCACCACCACCAAGTGGATTGTGCAGGGCGATGGGCATGTTCGTTCGTAGCCACGTGCCAAGGTGGGTACGATAGAAGATAACAAGGCAAACAGCTAGATGACCGTGTCGGATGCCCCTGGGCATGCCGAACACATTAACACCCTGGAGAGACATGTTTACTCAGTCCCTAAACGCAGCCATTCTGGCATCCGAGAGCGCCGGTATGTCGACCCAAACCCACGCGATCATCGTCGGTGGCTGCATCTTCTTGGGCTTCATGTTGCTGCTGTTGATCACCATGTCTTACACCAACGTCGGCAACCGCCACGAGATCAAGGCAGAGGCCGAAGACACGCACCGCACGCACACCAACAACCACGGCCATCACTAGTCGTCTGACGGCCGAAAGAACGGACCGCCCATTTCGCCTTGGTGTGATGGGCGGGACATTCGATCCAATTCACCACGGCCACTTGGTGGCGGCGAGCGAAGTTGCCTCGGTATTCGACCTCGATGAGGTTGTCTTTGTTCCCACCGGTGAACCGTGGCAGAAATCGGACCGTGACGTTGCCGAGGCCGAACATCGTTACCTGATGACGGTGATTGCCACAGCGGCTAACCCACGTTTCACCGTAAGCCGAGTAGATATCGATCGTCCGGGTCCCACCTATACGATCGATACACTGCGGGATTTGCGGGCGCAGCGTCCGGACGCCGAATTGTTCTTCATCACCGGAGCCGACGCGATGGCTCAGATTCTGGGTTGGAAGGACGCCGAGGAACTGTGGTCGCTGGCCCATTTCGTGGGAGTCACCAGGCCCGGTCACGAGTTGCCGGTGCTTGATCGCAGCGGTGTGTCGTTGATGGAAGTTCCCGCGATGTCGATCTCCTCGACGGATTGCCGGGAACGAGTACGCACCGGGCATCCGGTCTGGTATTTGGTGCCGGACGGCGTGGTGCAGTACATCGGCAAGTACAAGCTGTATAACAACAAGAACAACGCAGTAAACAACGGCCAGGGTTAACCGGGCCGGGAATGGACAAGATGAGCGACGAGACCGGGCCCGCGCTCAGCAGGCGTGCCCTGCGGGAGGCGCGACGTGCCGAGGCCGAAGCCCAGCTTGCCAAGGATGCAACGGCACTGGGCGATCAGCAAGACGCTGCCGTAAAACCCAAGGCCGCCACCGATTCCGTTTCCGCGCCCAAGAGCCAGCCGCCGGTACCTACCAAGCCCGCTGCTCCGGGAAAGCCGACAACGTCTGCAGCGGCTGCGCCCAAGGCTAAGGTCCCGGCGGCTACGCCGGTGCAAAAGCCAGCTGCGGCACCCAAAGCTGCGGCAAAACCCGTCGCAGCCAAACCTGCAGCCAAGGTAGAGCCGAAGCCTGTCGTAGCTAAGCCGGTTGCTGGCAAACCAGTTGTTCAGCCAGTTCCGAAGTCAGAGGCTGCCAAGCCGACGGCCGCGGTCGAACCCAAGCCTGCCGCCACGGCTGATCCAGATGCCCCTTCACGCAGCCGACGTGCTGCTGCCGGAGAGGTTGACGCACTCTCGACGCGCACCGAACGTTCCTCGTTGCAGCGTGCTCGTGATCGCGATGCGTTGCGTACGCGCCGTCGGCTTCAGGCCGAGGTATCGGAACTTTCGGTGAAAAACCCGGCTCCCGCTGAGGATCCGGCCCCGCTGACGCGTAAGCAGATGCGCCTGCAGACCTTGGGAGCCGCCAAAGACGCAGCCAAGCCGGCAAATTCCGAGCCCGAACCGCGTGCTGCCCAGATTCCGGCTCAACAAGCCAAGAATGCTGCACCGTCACCCGAGGCAAAGCCTGCCGTTGACCCGGCGGCATCGGCCACCGACGCCGCCGCCGCACGGCTCAGCGTTGAAGAGGCACTGGCCCTGCGTCGACGTTCAGGCGGCGCGGTTGGTATTGAGCCGTTGCTCTTGGCCCCCGAAGAAGATCTCGCGGAGGTCGATCTTGAGGTCCTGGCCCAGCAGCGTGAACTAGCTGCTCGAGCCGCGATCATTTCTCGTCGTGCCGCCGAACGCCTGCGCCTTGAGGAAGAAAACACTCAGCGTGCCGGCTCTCGTCGTTCGGATCCCTTCACCGGGGCCATGAACCACCTGCGTGATGAAGAGATCGAGAAGAAACTGGTTAATACCGGTGTTTCTGGTCCCCTCACGCGAGGTTACAACCTGGCGATGACCGACCAGGGAACCATCGTTGATTCCCTGAAGAACCCCGCGGCCCCTGCCGCAAAGACTCCGGCATCGGCGCCCGCAACGCCGAAGCCGATGACCCCGGCTGCGAAAGCCCCGGCGGTCACACCTGCGCACAAGCCGAAGGCTGCTACTCCGGCCCCGGCACCGGCTCGTGACTCCACGTCACCAGCCGCTTCACCAGCTGCCGCAGCAGCACCGGCGCGGAAGGGTGCGGAGAAGTCCGCTACCGCCGCTCCGAAGGCGGTGGCAGTTCCCGATCCTGGGGATGCCATGGCCGAGAATGTTGTCACTGCACCTGCCGGACCGCCTGTGCGTGCCGTGCGTGCTCAGGGGCTCGAACCCCTGGACGTGCAGACCGCGGGTATGCGCCGTGCCAACAACATGTATTTGATGGTCATCGCGGCTTTGTCCGTTGGAGGTGCGGCGCTTGTCGCCGGCCTCATTATGTTCCTGAACTCCATCTAGCGTCCACGTGCGACGCCCCCAATTACTCAAGGAGAACCCCTATGAGCGCCCATGAACATTCCCTCAACATGATCAAGACTGCCGCCCTCGCCGCGGCAGAAAAGCAGGCAGAAAACCTGGTTGCACTTGACGTTTCCGAACGCCTTGGTGTCACCGACGCTTTCCTGATCGCCTCGGCTGCTTCCGAGCGCCAGGTCAACTCCATCGTCGATGAGATCGAAGATGAAATTGATGCCAAGTTCGACGTGCGCCCGGTACGTCGCGAAGGCCGCGGCCAGGGCCGCTGGGTTCTGCTGGACTACTCGGATGTTGTCATCCACGTTCAGCACAACGAAGACCGTGTCTTCTACGCTCTTGAGCGCCTCTGGGGCGACTGCCCGGTCATCGAATTGCCGACCACCGGCGAGCCCGCCACCGATATGTCTCACATCGAAACGCTTCCAGACGTCCTGTAAGACCCTTCGATTTGCACCACACGATTTGTGTGGCCTATGATGGTTGAGTTGCCCGAAAGGGCGGCTCTCATTTGGGGGTATGGCGCAGTTGGTAGCGCGTCTGCATGGCATGCAGAAGGTCAGGGGTTCGAATCCCCTTACCTCCACCAAAATCAAAAAATAGCAAAGGTCTCCGACTCAGGTCGGGGGCCTTTGCTGTTTCCTCAGGGGGGCGCAATTGGGGCCGATAAGGGCTCTTGCTTAGTCCCATGAATCGCCGATAGGCCCTCTAAGAACGTGAAGCGGGCGTAGCTGGATACCAACGCGCCGAGATAGTCGGTTTGCGGATATGTAGTTGCTTTCGAAATCTCGCGACTGGCATCGCTCTTGCCGATACATTTCCACAATGTTCGAACCTTGTATGGAATGATACAAGCTTCAAACCTTGTGCAAGCTAGTACAAGTCTGTAGCCTTGTATCATGATTGTCATCACCATTGATCAACGCAAGTCTCGCTCGGGGCCGGACAAGGTTGAATCCTTACTGAGCCGGCTGGCTAGCGACTACGAAGCGACGAGAGGCTTTGAAAGAACCGCGGGTGATGAGATTCAAGGGGTATTCGAGGACGGAACCGTCGCCGTCATATTGGCCCTTGACGTTGCGCATACCGGGGAATGGAGTGTGGGAATCGGAGTCGGTTCCGTGCAAACTCCGATGCCTCGGGAAACCCGTGCAGGGAGGGGCCCAGCCTTCGAATATGCCCGCGATGCGGTCGAACGGGCAAAAAATACCAGTGCCTCCTTGGCGCTGTCTGGCCCCGGAGACGAAGCCGAACGGCTCGAGGCCGAATTGCAAATTCTCGCGTTGGTCAATGCGCGGCGGACCGATTCGTCGGCCGAAGCTGGCATATTGGTATCCAAGGGGCTGACTCAGCGGCAAGTCGCCGCCAGCCTTGAGATCTCACAACAGGCCGTCTCGGCACGCCTAACCTCGGGCCTTTGGTACGAGGCCGCCAGGCTCGCGGACGTCGCGGGACGGGCATTGGACAGCTATTCGATGACGATGGACGAAGGGGAGCCTGCATGAACTGGATTGCCTGGGCACTGCTGATTCTTGTCATTCCACTAGGCGCCCCACGTTACTTTGCCGATTCCGGCCTACGCTGGCCACTCAAACAGTCGATTACCAGCTACCTGCTTGTGTCCGTGCTTGCGCTGGCCGGGATCGCCGCGGCTATCGGTAGCCACCTTCCCGCTGCGGCTTCGATCCCGCACGAACTGGTGATCGTGGCTAGTGTTGCCGCGGCAACACTAGGTGGAGGTCCCGTCACCGAGACGGTCTTCAGGCTTGCGGCATTCAAAGGCAACCTAGGGGCGCCCAATGCTTCCGAGGAAGAGGGGCCGAGTCCGCTGCGTGGAGGAATGTGGATCGGGTTGCTGGAACGTGCTGCTATAGCTTCGACGCTCTGGGCCTCATGGCCCGAGGGGCTAGCGGTGGTTCTTGCGGTCAAGGGGCTCGGCCGATTCTCCGAGCTGAAGCAACATGCAGCCGCCGAGCAATTCATCCTGGGGACGTTCGTCAGTGTCTTGTGGGCTTGCGCAGCTGTCGGCGTCGGCAGAGTCATCGGTTTCTAGCCCACCGGTTGGCAATCCGTGGCCGCAGCGCTTGGAATCTATATGAATCATGACTGGCATCTAGCGTTGTACTCTCGTTCCCACTTTTTACTGGCCAGGCTGCGCTCCTCAACTGGGTTGCCGATGCGGTACCTGCGCGGTCTTGTTCTAGACCCATCGGAATCCCGAACATGGGCCCCTATGGCGTTCCGGCGTCAGCGGTTAGATTCAACCCACTAGAATGAGGCTTATGAGTGACGTTCTGCCATCGTGCCCCCAGTGTTCAAGCCCCTATACATACGAAATGGGTGCCTTGCTGGTGTGCCCCGAGTGCGCCCATGAGTGGTCCGCTGAAGCGGATGTCGTGGAAGAGCCACAGGAAAAAGTCATCAAGGATTCGGTTGGTAAGGTCCTGAGCGACGGCGACACCGTCACTATCGTGAAAGACCTGAAGGTCAAGGGACAAGCCCAGTCCATCAAGGTCGGCACCAAGGTACGCAATATCCGCCTGGTCAACGGCACCGACGGTCACGATATCGACTGCAAGGTCGATGGGTTTGGTCCCATGCAGCTGAAGTCGTCGGTCGTCAAAAAGGTCTAACAAACCACCCTCCTCATTAGCTATGCGCCGCCCTTCCCTAACACGGAGAGGTGGCGCTTTCTTTCTGCCTTGAGACCTTCGACGGAGTTGACCGCCACCCCAGCTCTCTAAAGAGTGTGGCGGTGGTCGAAGAGATCAAGCGCCGTGTTTCTACGATGGGGACGGGGAACTCAGGACGATTCCCTCTAAATTGAAGCTCCTGCCCATCAGTGCACGCGTAGTCTGATGAGAGGGGGGCTCCGAAGCTGGACACAAGGAGCCGTCATGGAAAATCAAACGATCGACTTTCCAACGATCATCGTGGGAGCTGGCCAATGCGGATTGGCGATGGCTCACGAATTGGTGCAGCGAGGCGAAGATTTTCTCGTGCTTGAGGCGGGCCCGACTCCTGGGAACTCGTGGCGCTCGCGTTGGGATTCTTTGGAACTGTTCACTCCCGCGGCTCATGATGCGTTACCGGGCAGCAAGTTCCCGGATAAACGTGTTTCCTACCCGACCGCAGGGGCGGTGGCGGATTATCTGGAAACCTACGCGAAGGCTAAGGGCGTCCCCGTTCGGACCTCAACAACCGTCACCGATGTGCGGGCTAGCGCCGACGGAGGTTTCTTGGTTCGGACAGCAGATACAACGTTCACAGCCCGTCGGGTAGTTATTGCGACGGGCGTTCACCAGCGTCCCAAAATTCCAGCGATAGCAGCGCAAATCTCCGCCGAGACGAGGCAGCTGCATTCGAGCGAGTATCGAAATCCTGCCATGGTTGCCGATGGTCCGGTTGCCGTGGTCGGTTTCGGAACATCTGGGGCCCAAATTGCCTGTGAATTGGTTGTCAGTCACCCGGTGGCCCTCTATGGAAATCCCACGCCTCATGTACCAGAAGCTCTCATCCGCTTTGCGCCAGCGCTCTATTGGCTGCTGGTCCATAGGTTGTTGACTCGCTCGACGCCCATGGGTCGGAAAGTCGCTAAGGGATTCTTCACCCGAGGTGCGCCGCTCATCCGAGTTTCGGTCAAAGACGTTCAAGCGGCCGGAGTACAGACGGCTGGGCGAGTGGAATCAATACACGGTGGGAAGCTGATGACGAAGGATGGCACCCCCATGGAGGCATCCACCATCATTTGGGCTACTGGGTATCGCCCAGACTATTCATGGATTGATGGACTGCAGCTTGATGAGCTCGGCTATCCACTGCATCGCCGGGGGATCAGCACGCAGATTCCTGGGCTCGGATTCCTCGGGATTCCTTTTCTCTACGGGTTAACGTCCGGAATTATCGGGGGAGTAGGTCGAGATTCCCGCTACCTGGCACGTCATTTGCATCCGTACAAGGAAGCTGGGCACGCTGCGGACCCACCGTTTGGTCTCAACACGAGTGCAAGGGATCACGAGTAGGCAGCGGCCCCGACATGCTAAGTTGGCCGTGGCGCGCGGTCTTTCGAAGGCGATTGGCTCGCGCCTTCGAAGTTCCTATTCGTGAAAGATTCTTACCCCGCCATGACACTTCCGTTGAACGCTTCCAGCCCGGCCGCCACGCACGCCAACTCCACAGAGGATTTTGCGCGAAACCTTGCTTCCATCAAGACACGCATCGATGTTGCCGCCCGAAAGGCCGGGCGTGACCCCGCTTCGATTCGGCTGTTGCCGGTCAGCAAGACAGTGCCGGAAGATCGCCTCCGCTTGGCGATCGCAGCGGGGATGGATTTCCTCGGAGAAAATAAAGTCCAAGAGGTTGCCCGTAAGGCAGAACTTCTTGCCGACATTCCTGGTCTGAAGTTCTCGGTTATCGGAAGCCTGCAAACCAACAAGGCAAAGTACGTGGCGAAATTTGCCGACGAATTTCAGGCTCTTGAAAACGTTCGCCAAGCAGCGGCGCTACAGAACCGTCTTGAGATCGAAGATCGCCAGCTAGATGTCTTCGTTCAGGTCAATACGTCCGATGAGGATAGCAAGTCGGGGCTCGCGCCGGCCGACGTGCAGGCATTTGTCGAAGAGCTCCCGCAATTCGACCGACTCCACATTAAGGGCCTGATGACCTTGGCACTGTTCAGCGATGACAAGGATGCGGTGCGCGCATGCTTCGTGCGCCTTCGGGAGCTGCGCGACATGCTGCGCGACAGTGCTCCGGCGGGAATGCATATCGAGGAGCTCTCCATGGGGATGAGCGGTGACTTCGAGCTTGCCATCGAGGAAGGCTCGACGGTGGTTCGCGTGGGCCAAGGCATTTTCGGTGCCCGCGAACTTCCGACCGTCAATAATTGACCCGGAGGCACCTCGGATAACACCGAGGGGCAATGGTCTTGCGGCCAAACGCACTATCAGTGACTCGCGGCTTCACATCGAGGGGACAAACGACGTGGACACCGGGCTTCGCCTACCGGTCTGGCCGAAGCTGTATCCGTGCCGGGAACAACTCTCGTCCCAAGGTAGATCTGTCAAATGACCGCATTGCGCCATTTGCCATGACCTTGTGCGGGAAAGTGCGGATCCGGAACTGTCCTACCCCACCAGTAGTGTTTCCCTAGGGGTTGCCGAACCACATCTAGTGGTTCGCGCCAATTCCATCGACACGCCGTGCTGAACGACACGCCAGATCTTTAAACGCCGCCCGAACACTCCACAGGTTGTGGATAGATTTTCGAATTTACCGGATTCGCGGGGTTTAAAGAGGGACTGTTATCCACAAGGGGTGTGGACGAGTGGGAAGTTAAACCACAAGGGTGTAATACATCATGTTGGGGTCTACCTCCCCATTGCCTACTAGATGTAGTATTGAATCAGCTGGTGAGACCTAGTGCTCCAACTCCCTCAATGGGGAAATAAGTACGATCTCCACCTCTTTTAGGCATCATGGCTAACGAGAAAAATCAGTTCATGTGCTTTCCCCAGATTCGGGGGCGGGCATAGGGAGCCAGCACCAACACATACAAAGTTTTTGCACGAGGGGATCAACGGAAATGACCGTCACGGTTTACACGAAGCCAGCATGCGTTCAGTGCAACGCGACCTACCGAGCTCTTGATAAAAAGGGCATCGTCTACCAAAGCGTAGACATCTCACAGGATCCGGCTGCTTTGGAGCGTGTGCGCGCCCTGGGATACATGCAGGCACCTGTTGTTATCACCGACGCCGATCACTGGTCGGGGTTCCGCCCAGACAAGATTGAAGAACTGGCCCTGACTCAGAGCGCATCCGTCGCCTAACCAGCCACCAGCAGCCTTCACGATTCTAGTAATTTCGAGGCGATCACAATGCCCACTTCAGCGTTGGCACGATCACGGGTGCATGACAACGCCATTGCGGCCGAAGTGCACACCAAGAATAATTTGATCTACTTCTCTTCGGCTTCCGGGTATACCCACCGCTTTGCAGAGAAGCTGGATCTGGAATGCGCGCGCATTCCGTTGAAGAGCCATGAACCTCATCTCGTGGCCGACGAACCATTTGTGCTATTGCTTCCGACCTATGGAGGCGAAAAAGGCGAACGTTCCATCCCGCCACAGGTCGTCAAGTTTCTCAATGACGCGCGCAACCGGCATCTGATAGCAGGCGTTATCGGCGCCGGAAACACAAACTTTGGAACGGCATACTGCTTAGCAGCACGCAAGATCGCAGCTAAATGCAAC
This sequence comes from Paeniglutamicibacter terrestris, assembly GCF_012271785.1. Classification (GTDB taxonomy): domain Bacteria; phylum Actinomycetota; class Actinomycetes; order Actinomycetales; family Micrococcaceae; genus Paeniglutamicibacter; species Paeniglutamicibacter terrestris. The sequence continues at coordinate 182,985 of NZ_JAAWVT010000003.1, forward strand.
GTTCCGCTTCTGTATAAATTTGAATTGATGGGCACACCAGAAGATGTGACCCGCGTTCACCAAGGATTGGAAGTCTTTTGGACACGAAAGTCGCAGAACCTGAAATGAAGCAAAACGCCAAAGAAATGCCGGCAGCTTTTCAGGGACTGGGTTACCACGAACTGAACGCCATGCTGAACCTGTACGGGGCAGATGGTCGTATCCAGTTCGAGGCCGACCGCGCCGCAGCCAACCAGTACTTCCTGGAGCACGTGAACAACAACACCGTGTTCTTCCATGACTTGGATGAGAAGCTCGAGTACCTGGTCAAGCATGAGTACTACGAGCGCGAGACGCTCGATCAGTACACCATGAACTTCATTCGCGATCTCTACCGCGGTGCCTACGCAAAGAAGTTCCGCTTTGAGACTTTCTTGGGCGCCTTCAAGTTCTACACCTCGTACACCTTGAAGACCTTTGACGGCAAGCGTTACCTCGAACGCTACGAAGACCGTGTCTGCATGGTGGCTTTGCACTTGGCTCGTGGCAACGAAGAGATGGCCGTCTCCCTGGTCGACGAGATCATTGAGGGCCGCTTCCAGCCGGCCACCCCCACATTCCTCAACGCTGGCAAGGCCCAGCGTGGCGAGCTCGTTTCCTGCTTCTTGCTTCGTATCGAAGACAACATGGAATCGATCTCCCGCGGCATCAACTCCTCGCTGCAGCTCTCCAAGCGCGGCGGCGGCGTCGCTCTTTCGCTGACCAACGTCCGCGAACACGGTGCTCCGATCAAGCAGATCGAGAACCAGTCCTCCGGCGTCATCCCCGTGATGAAGCTTCTCGAAGACAGCTTCTCCTACGCCAACCAGCTCGGCGCACGCCAGGGTGCCGGTGCCGTGTACCTGAACGCCCACCACCCGGACATCCTGCGCTTCTTGGACACCAAGCGTGAAAACGCTGACGAGAAGATCCGCATCAAGACCCTTTCCCTGGGTGTTGTCGTTCCGGATATCACCTTCGACTTGGCGCGCAAGAACGAGGACATGTACCTGTTCTCGCCGTACGACGTCCAGAAGGTCTACGGAGTTCCTTTCAGCGACATCTTCGTCTCGGAAAAGTACTACGAAATGGTCGACGATGCTCGCATCAAGAAGACCAAGATCAACGCGCGTGAATTCTTCCAGACCCTAGCAGAGATCCAGTTCGAATCCGGTTACCCGTACATCATGTTCGAGGACACCGTAAACCGAGCCAACCCCATCAAGGGCAAGATCTCGATGAGCAACTTGTGCTCGGAGATCCTCCAGGTGTCGACCGCTTCGGAATACAACGAGGACCTGAGCTACCAGACCGTGGGCAAGGACATCTCTTGCAACCTCGGCTCGATGAACATCGCCAAGGCGATGGACGGCAAGAACCTTGGTGCCTCGATCGAAACCGCCATCCGTGCGCTCTCGGCCGTCTCGGACATGTCGTACATCAACTCCGTTCCTTCGATTGCCCAGGGCAACGCGAAGACTCACGCCATCGGCTTGGGACAGATGAACCTCCACGGTTTCCTGGCTCGCGAGCGTATCCACTACGGTTCGGAAGAAGGGTTGGACTTCACCAACATCTACTTCTACACCGTCGTGTTCCACGCGCTGAGCGCCTCGAACAAGTTGGCCATCGAAACCGGAACGTCCTTCGACGGATTTGCGGATTCGAAGTACGCCTCGGGCGAGTACTTCGAGAAGTACACCGATCAGGAATGGGTTCCGGCCACCGAGCGTGTGCGTGAACTCTTCGCCGGCATCGACATCCCGACTCAGGACGACTGGCGTGCGCTGAAGGCTTCGGTCATGGAGCACGGCATCTACAACCAGAACCTGCAGGCAGTCCCGCCAACCGGCTCGATTTCCTACATCAACAACTCGACCTCCTCCATCCACCCGGTGGCTGCGAAGATCGAGATCCGCAAGGAAGGCAAGATCGGACGGGTTTACTACCCGGCCCCGTACCTGACCAATGACAACCTGGAGTTCTACCAGGATGCATATGAAATTGGTTACGAAAAGGTCATTGACACCTACGCGGTTGCCACCCAGCACGTGGACCAGGGCCTGTCCCTGACGCTGTTCTTCAAGGACACCGCCACCACGCGTGACATCAACAAGGCGCAGATCTACGCATGGCGCAAGGGCATCAAGACGCTCTACTACATCCGCCTGCGCCAGATGGCACTTGAGGGAACCGAAGTTGAAGGTTGCGTTTCCTGCGCACTCTAAGCGCTGCCGATTCACCACAGGTTGCAAGGTAGCGATACCCTAGCAACCGAGTACGTACGACGACGGGTGTGAACCCGTCGTCGTACGTACACCCGCTTTAACCAAAACTTGAGTAAGAAATAGAGGGACGGAAATGACTGAGAAGCTAAAACTTGCCGGCCATGTCGAAGCCATCAACTGGAACCGTATCCAGGACGACAAGGACGTCGAGGTTTGGAACCGCTTGGTCAATAACTTCTGGCTGCCGGAGAAGATTCCGCTGTCCAACGACGTCCAGTCGTGGAACACGCTCACCGAGGCCGAGAAGCTACTCACCATGCGCGTCTTCACCGGATTGACCCTGCTGGATACCCTGCAGGGCACCGTCGGCGCGGTCTCGCTGATTCCCGATGCGATCACCCCGCACGAAGAGGCCGTGTACACCAACATCGCCTTCATGGAGTCGGTGCACGCCAAGAGCTACTCATCGATCTTCTCGACCTTGGCCTCGACCAAGGACATCGACGAGGCCTTCCGCTGGTCCACGGAGAACGAGAATCTGCAGAAGAAGGCGCAGATCATCGAGAGCTACTACTACGGCGAAGATCCGCTGAAGCGCAAGATCGCCTCGACTCTGCTCGAGTCGTTCTTGTTCTACTCAGGCTTCTACCTGCCGATGTACTGGTCTTCCCGCGCCAAGCTGACAAACACCGCAGACCTGATCCGTTTGATCATCCGCGACGAAGCAGTTCACGGTTACTACATCGGCTACAAGTTCCAGAAGGGCCTTGAAAAGGTTTCCGAAGAGCGCCGTCAGGAGCTGAAGGATTACACCTTCGAGCTCATGTTTGAGCTCTACGAAAACGAAGTTCAGTACACGCATGACCTCTACGATGGAGTCGGCCTGGCCGAGGACGTCAAGAAGTTCTTGCACTACAACGCCAACAAGGCGCTGATGAACTTGGGCTACGAAGCCATGTTCCCGGCATCGGTCACCGATGTTAATCCGGCGATCCTTTCGGCCTTGAGCCCGAATGCCGATGAGAACCACGACTTCTTCTCTGGCTCCGGTTCCTCATACGTCATCGGCAAGGCAGTGAACACCGAAGATGAGGACTGGGACTTCTAGGTCCTGATCTAACCGCTTCAGCTCAAGGGCGCCAGCATCCCACCACGGGAAGCTGGCGCCCTTTGCTGTTGCCAGCTAGCTAGCTGGCTGAACCATGGCCATGACGATGGCAATATCTACGCGTCCACGTCCGCAGCGCTGGCGGCAGCATAATTTGGGGTGAGCGCGGAAAACGCGCACAGCCAGCCGGCTGAGCGATGAATGAAGGTTTCTGTCACCCATTCATCGGCGGTGAAAGGGACGCCGCGCCAGCTGCCCCTATTGGTGCCGTGGGCCAGGACCACCGCCACGTCACCATAGACACGTGCCTCAAGGACCTCAAAGGCCATTTCGGAGTGGCTCAGCTGTCCAGATTCGACCGCCGCCAAGAAATCGGCCCTTTTCCCAGGGCCTCCTTCCGGCGTGACCATAACCCAGTCCGGCTCTGCGAATGACCCGATCAGTGGGGCATCGTTGGCCACGATCGCTTCGGCCCACCGATCGAGAAGATCTTGGAATGATGCGAGGCTATCAGTTTCCATGTGATCAGTATGGGCTGGGCCCGGGGCCCGGGCAATGCCGTGTGCAGCGATTAGTCGGTGCTTGACTTCTTAGTGGGCCTGGCGCGCACATGCATTCGTTCTCCCTGCGGGCCAAAGAGGGTCAGGAATTCCACGGCTTGCTCATCGGCTCGTCCGAACCAATGCGGGGTGCGGGTATTAAACTCGGCCGCCTCGCCAGCGGGCAAAACGATGTCATGTTCGCCGAGGCACAGCCGTAACTTTCCCTTCAGCACATAGAGCCACTCGTAGCCTTCGTGGACTTGCAAGTCGGGAACCGAGCGACTGCTGCCGGCCGGAAGGACGTTCTTGAAGGCCTGTAGTCCTCCGCCTGAATCCTTGCTCAGCGGCAAGATCGTCATGCCGTGGCGTTCGATGGGCTTGATGTGGATGCGAGGGTCTCCCGTCTGTGGTGCTCCCACCAGATCATCGAGCGGAACCCCGTGGGCGCGGGCCAAGGGAAGTAGTTGCTCGAGGGTGGGGCGGCGTTGGCCCGATTCAAGACGCGAGAGCGTGCTCAGCGAGATCCCACTGAGTGCCGAGAGTTCCTGAAGCGTCAGGTTGTTTCCGGTACGCAGCGCCTTCAAGCGAGGGCCAACGCGGGAGAGAGTGTCATCGATGTCCTGATCCATATTCCCATTTTGCCACATTAGCAAAAATGTTTGCCATCTTTTGTGGGTTGGGCGCACGCTTAAAGAGCGCAAGCACGGGGCTTGGCAAGCGAAGCAATCGGAGAAAATCCCATGAACACGAACGAGAATTTTTATGATGTGGCCATCATTGGTGGGGGAGCGGCGGGACTGGCTGCGGCCCAAGCGCTGGGCCGTTCACGTCGCAGCGTCGTGGTGATTGATGCGGGCCAGCCACGCAACGCTGTGGCGAAGGGAGTCCACAACTTCTTGACGCGCGATGGGGTTCCCCCGCTCGAGTTACTCCGCCTGGGGCGCGAGGAACTAGCGCCCTACGGGACCGAGTTCCGCTTTACCCGAGCCACGAGTTACTCCCGGGGCGTAGAGAACTTCGAGGTTACCCTCGAAGAGGGTGCAGTGGTTACGGCGGGGCGCATTATTTTGGCCGCTGGCATCCGCGACACCCTGCCAGAGATTGACGGTCTGGAGGCCTTTTGGGGCAAAAATGTGCTCCATTGCCCCTACTGTCACGGCTGGGAAGTCCAGGACCAAAACATCGCCGTCCTTGATAGTGAGTTCGCGATCCACCAGGCCCTGATGTTTAGGCAGCTCAGCGACAGCATCACCCTCTATGTGGCTCCGGGTCGGGAGATCGAGGCGAGCGAGCTTGAAAAGCTGAAGGCCCGTGGCATCAAGATCGTAGAACGCGAGATCATTGCGGTCCGCGGTAGCGATAATCACCTGACCCACCTTGGTTTTGCCGATGGCACCGAGGACCAGGTGGACGCCCTGGTGATCATGCCGCGCTTCAGCGCAGAAATCCCCGGCCTCACCGAGCTGGGACTTCAAACGACGGATCACCCATCGGGGATTGGCACCTATGTGTCAACCGATGAGTTTGGCAAGACCGAGGTGCCGGGTCTCTGGGTAGCCGGCAGTTTGCGTGAGCCCATGGCACAAGTGGTCTTGGCCGCGGGGGATGGCCTGCGGGTCGGGGCGATGGTGAACGCGGATATCATCGAATCCGATATTCAGCGGGACCTCACCGCCCATCGGGCCGCTTTGCCGGTCAGCTAAGGTGTGGTGCTGACGCCAAGCCCGTGGCGACAGCACCACACTCTTAGAAGAGCTGGCGCCAGTTGGTGGCTGCCAGATCCAGCAGCTCGTCACCCTTCCCGGACATCACCGTACGGACGGCATAGAGCGCAAAGCCCTTGGCCTGTTCGGCGCTGATGGCTGGAGGCATCGAGAGCTCCTGCCGATCGGTCACCACATCGATGAGGGCAGGCCCATCGTGGGCCAGCGCCTGAGCCAAGGTGGACTTCAGATTTCTTGAGTCCTCCACCCGGAAGCCACGGATCCCCATGGCCGTGGCGACATCGGCGAAGTTCGGGTTGGCCAGATCGGTGGCGAAGGTGACGAACCCCGCTGCCTTCATCTCCAACTCCACGAAGTTCAGTGAGGAGTTGTTAAAGACCACGATCTTCACCGGCAGCTTGGATTGCACCAGTGTGAGTAAATCACCCATGAGCATGGCCAGGCCTCCATCACCGGAAAGCGTGATCACCTGGCGCTGCGGGTCCGAGGCCTGGACGCCGATGGCTTGCGGGATGGAATTGGCCATGGTGCCGTGATTGAAGGATCCGAGTAGCCGACGCTTGCCGTTCATTCTCAGGTAGCGGGCGGCCCAGACCACCGGGGAGCCCACGTCGGCCAGAAATACCGCGTCCTCCTGAGCCAGCTCGTCCAGCGTGCGCGCCAGATATTGTGGGTGAATTTTTGCCCCCTTGCGTGCGGGGGTGGCCAGTTCATCAAGCTTCTCGCGGGTCTTGCGGTAGTGCTTCTGCGCATCCTCGAGATGCGAGGTTCTTCCCTTGGGCTCCAGTAGCGGGGTCAATACCTCCAGGGTGTCAGCGACGGTGCCTACCAACCCGATGTCGATGGGTGTCCGCCGGCCCAGCTGCTCACCGCGGACATCAACCTGGATGATTTTGGCATCCTTGGGGTAAAACTGTTGGTACGGGAAATCCGTCCCCAGCAGCACGATGGTGTCCGCTGCGTCCATGGCCCGGTAGCCGGAGGCAAAACCGAGCAACCCGGTCATCCCGACGTCGTAGGGATTGTTGTATTCGATGTGTTCCTTGCCGCGCAGGGCGTGCACAATCGGTGCGCCGAGGCGCTGCGCGAAGTTCACCACCTGGGTGTGTGCTCCCGCTACTCCGGCTCCGGCCAGGATGGTGACCCGCTGGGCGGAATTGAGCAGCGTGGCAGCCCGTGCCAGGTCCTCGGGGTGCGGCAGCACCGCCGAGCGGCTGGGCGTGATCACCGATACCGCGGTGCTCTTGGCCTCGGCCAGGGCTACGTCACCGGGCATGATCAGTACCGCAACTCCGCGGCGCTCAATGGCAGTGCGCATGGCAATTTCTAAGAGCCGCGGCATCTGCTCCGGGGATGAGACGGTCTCGCAGAACACGCTGGCCTCGCGGAAAAGTTCCGCCGGGTGCGTTTCTTGGAAGTAGTTGCTGCCAATTTCCGAGGTGGGGATGTGTGCGGCGATGGCCAGGACCGGTACACGGTTGCGGTTCGCATCGTAGAGTCCGTTGATCAGGTGCAGGTTTCCGGGCCCACAGCTGCCCGCGCAGACAGTGAGGTTCCCGGTCATTTCCGCCTCGGCGCCGGCGGCAAAGGCAGCCGTCTCCTCATGCCTGACGCCCAGCCAGGAGATGGACCCGTCCTTACGCATGGCGTCGGTGAGTCCGTTCAGGGAATCACCGGCCACACCGTAGATCCGCTTGACCCCGTTGGCCTTGAGCGTGGCAATCATGGTTTCGGCAATCGTGGTCATCGGTATCTCTTCCTAACGGTCCGGACGATTCTTCTTCACCCTACGTGCCCCGGCGCTGGCGCGGCTAGTGAGAAAGACCAGAGCGCTGGGTGTGTCGTGCAGCACTGCTGATGGTGGTGTGTCTTGCGTCGGCCACTAGGCTGGTTTCAGACATACCAGTGCGGCAATACCGCGCAAGAGCAACAAGGAACGGAAATCATGACGCACACCTCGACCGGGCAGAATCTAGACGAACTCGCGGTGGGCGATTTCTACTACGAAGCAACGGGAGAGCAGACCTACCGTTCTACCGTGCATGCGCAGGGTGCGTGGAACGCCCATGAACAACATATGGCCCCGGCCACCGGCATTCTGGTGCACGCCCTGGAGAATTTCTCCCCGCGGCAGGATATGCGCATGGCGCGGGTGAGCCTGGATATTCTGGGGATCATCGCGGGCGGAGAATTTGAGGTGCAAACCCGGATGATCCGCCCGGGACGAACCATCGAACTCATCGAGGCGCAGATGATCTCCGGCGGGCGGACCTGCATCATCGCGAGGGCCTGGCGCCTGGCCACACTGGACAGCTCGGCAGTGGCTGCCATCGAGGATGCAGCGGTGATCCATCCCGAAGAGCTGGAAACCTTCGCCGGGATGTCGCCGTGGCCCGGGGGCTACATTCGGGGACTAGAGTTCCGCTCTGCCCTGGGGCATCGCCCGGGTAAGGGTGTGGTGTGGATGCGCAATGACTTCGAGATGGTCGCGGGCCTACCGACCTCGGACCTCACACGGTTGCTGGGGATGGTGGACACCGCCAATGGGGTCGCTCCGCGCGTGGCACCGGGTCCCGACTCATGGATGTTCCCCAATGTAGATCTGCAGATTCACCTGCACCGTGCTCCGGTAGGGAAATGGTTGGGTGTTGATGTGCGGCAGAGTTACGGCACCGACGGCATCGGGTTAACCAGCGCGGTGCTGCACGATGTGCATGGCCCATTTGGGCGCAGCGAACAAATCCTCACGGTGCGCCCCCTGCCGGCACTGAAGTAGCATTTGTGGCCACCGCCCGGTTAGGCCGAGGTGGTGGCCACCAGTAGCTCCTTGAGTTGTCGCTTCTTCATCGGGGTGAAGCCGGCTTCCAGATGCCGGGCGCGGATCTGACGGTCCGCCCGGTAGAGCGCATATCCGCGTTGGAGCAGGAAAATAATGGGCTTGCGGCGTTCGCGTACATCACGCACAAAGCGGCGAATGGCCGTGGAGAGGGCCGAAACTTCGATGTAGTAGGCCTGCACCGGAACATCAAGGCGCTTGAGCGGAGCCAAGATTTCGGAGACGAAGATTCCCTCGGCCAGCAGTGGGCCGCCATTAAGTTCCACCGGATGGGTGCCATCGTAGCTGGAGGTACTGATCGAGTAATTGGGCACCTGGGTTGTCCCGGATTCCAATAATTCGATCAGTGCGTCAACCGCGGTATCGCAATTCCAGGTTCCGGCGTGATCCCAGTCGACTTCCCCGTAGTCGGTACGCGGTAGTGGCGTGGTGACGGAGTCCTCGGAGAGCTCGCGGTAGAAATTATCGAGCTCCATATGGGGACGGCCGAAGCGGTCGGCAAGGTACGACTTTCCGGATCCGGAGGCCCCGCCCAGCAAAATGAGGGGTGTATGTTGTTTCGGCACGACATCCATTATTCACCGCGGGGCATCCGGACCTAGAATCGAGCGCATGAGTCTCTGGAATTCCGATGCCGATCACGCCTTGAATATTCGCATCGCCGAACCTTCCGGAGATCCGGAAGCCGATTTGTTGGCAGGCATCACCTTGCTCGAATCCGTACGTGATGCCCACGCGCCAGCGACGCTGCGGATTTATCGGCCGGATCCGACCTTAGCCTTTGGACAACGCGATGTCCGTCTGGATGGTTACGACCAAGCGGTTCAACGTGCGCGCCACCATGGGTTTGTCCCGGTGGTCCGTAAAGCAGGGGGCCGCGCCGCGGCATATCACCGCGGAACGGTGATTGTTGATCATGTGGAGCCCGCCGCCGAGGCCATGCTGGGGCACCAGCTGCGCTTTAAGGCATTAGGCACGCTATACGCCGATGCCCTGCGCCGCGGGGGAATCGATGCCCGGGTGGGTGAGATTCCGGGGGAGTACTGTGCCGGGGAATACAGCGTGCACGGCGTGCCTGGCTTGGCCTCCCCGACGCAGCATCGCATCAAGCTGGTGGGCACCGCCCAACGAGTGGTCTCCGGGGCCTGGTTGTTTTCCAGCGTGTTTGTGATTGAGGATTCCACACCCATCCGCCTGGTGCTGGACGATGTTTATCAGCACCTGGGAATCGCGATGGATCAGGCCACCGCCGGCGCCGCCGAGGACCTCGTGCCTGACTATAAAACGGAAACGTTCATCACCGATCTTTTGGCCGAGTATGCGCTGCACACGGAGCTGAGCTACAGCTAGACATGGCTCGCGGATGAGTTTTAGCGCTGGCGCTTGCCCAGCCGTAATCCTGCCCAAAACGCTGCCGCGCAACACGCGATGGCCAGTAGCAGGTAGCCGGCGATCTCCGCGGGAGCAAGAAAATACAGGCCAGATAGGAAGGTCGTGTCACTCAGTGGTGCGTAGCCAGCGAAGCCAAAGTCTACTTCCTTGTCCCGCGTTGTCCATAGGGACACCAGACCTGCTACCAGAGCCACCACCGCGATGATTCCGGCGAGCGCGGGGAGGCGGCGTCTAGGGAAGCGCTGATGCGGTGGCGGTGGGCTCTGAAAATCGTCCATGGGGATGAGTATGTCACGCAGGCGTGCACAAAAGTGCTGGTGGGCCCTCGTTTCGCGGTTTCTTGCGGTTGCTGACTGTCCGTGCACACCCCGTCTGCAGGACTGTGCATTGCGTTGTGCCCCGGGGCGGGTAATACTCGGCCTCATGCATTGTGCATGAGCCGAGTAATGGAGGCAGAACACATGGCCGAGAATTTGACACCCACCCGCTATCCGCCGCGGACCACTCCGGTGCGTCATGAGCTGCCCGGCCGGTGCAACGCCTGATGCGCGCCGCCATCCTGCGCGAGCTGCCGGGGCCCGGAACCGGCAGCTTTGCCCGCAGCCGACCATTGGTCATCGAGGAGTTGCCCACCCCGGCCCCGCGCGCCGGGGAGGTGGGTGTGGACATCAGCTATTCCTCGCTGTGCCACTCGGACCTCTCGGTGATCAACGGGTCCAGGCCCCGCCCGCTGCCCATGGCCCTTGGTCACGAGGCGGTCGGACGGATCACCGCGTTGGGTGAGGGCGTGGAGCACCTGAAGATCGGCAACAAGGTAGTGCTGGTCTTTGTGCCGGGATGTGGGAACTGTCGTGCCTGCACGGCCGGGCGCCCCGCCCTGTGTCACCGGGCAGCGGTGAGCAACACCGCCGGGGATTTGCTCCATGGTCCGGCGCTGCTGCGTGGGGCAGGCGGGGAGCGGATCAACCACCACCTAGGAGTTTCGGCCTTTGCCGACCACGCGGTGGTGGCCGCCGAATCGGTGGTGCCGATCGATGAGGACGTGCCCGACGAAGTGGCCGCCATGTTTGGCTGTGCGGTGCTCACCGGCATCGGGGCCATTCGGCACACTGCCGGGCTTGCCGCGGGCCAATCCGTGATCGTCTACGGGCTCGGCGCCGTGGGGTTGGCAGCGATCATGGGAGCGGTGCTGGTGGGTGCGGGAAGCATCATCGCCATTGACCCCAATACGGCCAAGCACGAACTCGCTCTGGCTGCCGGGGCCACCGCGGTCGGAACACCCGAGCAGGCGCGGGAGCTGGTGGCTGCGGCCACCGGCGACGGGGTTGACGTGGCGATCGAGGCCTCGGGATCAGCCCGGGTGATCGCTGAGGCACTGGAGATGCTCACGCGTGGCGGGGCGGTCATCTGTGTGGGGCTGCCGCATCCGGAGGCCGAACTCACGGTGCCGGCGTTAACGTTCGCGGGAGCGGGCAAACGCCTGCTGGGCTCCTATATGGGAGACGCCCAACCCGCTGCGGACATCGCCTTCTTTATTGACGCCTGGCGTGCCGGAAAGCTGCCGGTGCACCTGCTGCACAGCGACACCCGCCCGTTGGAGGACATCAATCAAGCCCTAGACGCGCTCGCCGAGGGCCAAGTTATTCGGAGGCTGCTCAAGCCCTGAAACGCCGGTGGGCGGTGAGGGAACGGTTTCCCGTTCCCTCACCGCCCACCGGTCATTGCCGCGTGTCACTAGTGTCCGCGCGTGATCCAATCATCCAGGTTCGGTGCCTCGGCGCCGATGGTGGTGGCATCCCCGTGGCCGGTGTTCACCACGGTGTCACTCGGTAGGGTGAGCAGGCGTTCGCGGATCGAGTCGATGATGGTCTCGAAGCTCGAGTAGCTGCGCCCGGTAGCGCCCGGTCCGCCGTTGAACAGCGTATCGCCGGAGAACAGGGTGTTCAGGTCCTCGGCGTAGAAGCAGGTCGATCCGGGGGAGTGCCCTGGAGTGTGCAGCGCCACCAGGGTGGTGCCAGCAATCTCGAAGCTATCTCCATCCGCGATCTCATGATCGGCGGTGGTGCCCGGGAAAACTGCTTCCCAGAGCATCGTATCGGCCGGGTTCAGGTGCACGGGTGCCTCGACGAGGTCCGCGAATTCGCGGGCGTAGCGGATGTGGTCATCGTGCCCGTGGGTCAGCAGCACGGCCTTGACCGCGCGGTTGCCGACCGCTTCCTTGATCTTTGCCGGCTCGTGAGCGGGGTCGATCACGTAGACCTCGTTTTCGTCCCCCACGATCCACACGTTGTTATCCACGTCCCAGGTGCCCCCGTCCAGGGAGAAGGTACCGGAGGTGACGAGGTTTTGGATCTGTGCCGGCATTAGAGTTCCACCACCGAGCGGAGGACCTTGCCCTCGCCCATCTTGGTGAAGGCAGCCTCAATGTCGCCCAACCCGATGCGCTCGGAGACAAACGCATCCAGATCCAAACGACCCAGCTTGTACTGCTCCACCAGCATCGGGAAGTCGCGGCTCGGCAGGCAGTCCCCGTACCAGGAGGACTTCAGCGATCCGCCGTGGCCAAAGATATCTAGCAGCGGCAGCTCCAGCTTCATCTCCGGAGTCGGGACACCCACCAACACCACGCGGCCGGCCAGGTCGCGAGCGTAGAACGCCTGCTTGTAGGTTTCCGGACGACCCACGGCCTCGATGACCACATCGGCGCCGAAGCCACCGGTGACGGCCTTGATGCCTTCAACGGCATCTGAGGTCTTGGAGTTCACGGTGTGCGTGGCCCCCATCTTGGTGGCCATGGCCAGCTTGTCATCATCGATGTCTACCGCGACGATGGTGGTCGCGCCGGCCAGCTTGGCCCCGGCGATCGCGGCGATGCCTACCCCGCCACAACCGATCACTGCCACGGACTCGCCACGCTTGACCTCACCGGTGTTTATGGCAGCACCGATGCCGGCCATCACGCCGCAGCCCAGCAGGCCGACGGCGGCCGCGTCGACGTCTTCATCAACCTTGGTGCACTGTCCCGCAGCAACAAGGGTCTTCTCGGCGAACGCGCCAATACCCAGGGCCGGCGAGAGCTCGGTGCCGTCCTCCAGGGTCATCTTCTGCGACGCGTTGGCGGTGTTGAAGCAGTACTGCGGGGTGCCCTTGGCGCAGGCGCGGCACTGGCCGCAGACCGCGCGCCAGTTCAGGATGACGCGGTCGCCGACGGCGACGTTGCTCACTCCTTCGCCAATCTTGGAGACCACGCCGGTGGCTTCGTGGCCCAAGAGGTATGGGTAGTCGTTGCCGATACCACCGAGCTTGTAATGCAGATCGGTGTGGCAGACACCGCAGGTCAGGATGTCAACCACTGCCTCGCCGGCTGCCGGTTCGGGAATGATGATGGTCACCGTCTCAACGGGGGCATCCTTGGCTCGGACGATTACTGCCTGGACCTTTTGTGACATGTCACTCCAATTCTTACGGGGCGGTCGCGCAAGCGCGCGACAAAAAACTTAACGTGAAAGGGGTGCCGCCTACCTTTCGGCAGATGGCACCCCTCCATCCAAGCACAGCGTCGACTAGACGCGCTCGAGGACTTCCTCAATCCGCGGATTTGTTGCGGAAGTTCCGTCCGGGAAAATCAGCGTGGGAACGGTCTGGTTCCCACCGTTGAAGGCCTCGACCAGTTCGGCGGTCCCCTCAACTTCTTCGATGTTCACTTCGGTGTAGCCGATTCCCTTGGCGTCCATCAGGCGCTTGAGGTTGCGGCAATAGCCGCACCACGAGGTGGTGAACATCGTGACGCTGCCGGCCTCGGGAATGTACGGGGCAAGTTTTTCTGTTTCGCTCATATCTCATGTAACCACGGACATGAGAGTCTTATTTCATGTGTGGACGATATGTGATGGCCAAGGCGATCGGGGATCTGGTGGCAGAGGCGGAAGCCGAAGCCGATGCGAACCTTGAACTGCGCCAATCCTGGAATGTTGCCCCAACTACCGACGTGCCGATCGTGCTCGAGCGGCTTGTTGAAGGTGAAGTCCACCGGCAGGTGCATGTTGCCAAGTGGGGGCTGGTACCGGGATGGGCCAAAGACCCGGCCGTGGGGGTGCGTGCCTTTAACGCTCGCAGCGAGACGGTCATCGAAAAGCCGACCTTCCGTGCCGCGGTAAAGGCCCGGCGTTGCGCCGTTCCGGCCGAGGGATATTACGAATGGTTGGCCGGTGATACCCCCAAGGCCAAGAAGCGCCCGTTCTACGTTCACCCGGCCGATGAATCGTTGATCTTCTTCGCCGGACTCTACGAATGGTGGAAGGATCCGTCCAAGGACGACGGAGATCCGGGGCAGTGGCTTCTCTCCACCTCTATCCTCACCGGTCCGTCACCAGATGCGAATTCCGAATCGCCGGTCCTGCAGGAACTGCACGGGCTGCATGACCGGTTGCCGATCCCGCTGGACAAGGACTCCATGGCTGAATGGCTGGACCCGGAAAATAAGAATGCCGCCGAACTGGTGGAAATGGTCCGCTCAGGTGCCCTCGACGTTGCGTCCACGTGGGCACTGCGCGAGGTCGATGCGGCGGTGGGCAATGTGCGTAATGACGGACCGGAGCTCACCGAGGAACACTCGGGGCTGTTCTAGGCTTCGGTGGCTTCGGCACCGGGTGGAAGGTGCCGCTGAAGTTTTTGTAGGCGGTGGACGATCACATTTCGTCCACACATGAAAACAGCTCGAGCCTTCTTGGTGGAGGACCCTTTGCCACCGCGCGGATATCCTACGTCGTTTATGAGCATGACGTACCGCAGGATACCGAGGCGGTTTGCCCGTATCGGTCGATCCGACCGCCCGGCGGCACCTCATCTACCGCACGCCATGGCCACTAGCGCGCTACGGCTTTGCACCGCGCACTTGCCGAAGAGTGACTTGAACTGATCCTGCACGGTATACCGGCCAATACCCAAGGCGTGCGCTAGAGCAGCGGTGTCCAGCCCGGTCGCTGCAAGTTCAAGCAACCGGCACTCACGTGGGCTTAGTGCAAAGCACCGCTCAAAGACCTCGATGCGTTCGGAGGGCAACGCATCCTGGATGGTCACCGCGATGGGTGCCATGCCGTGGTCAAAAAGCGTGGTCATGCGCGTGGCCGACAAACGTGCCCACACTCCGTCACCCACATGGACCAGTGAGCTGGCCGGATGCGCATCAATGCCTTGCTCTACGGCCAGCAATTGGGCGGCCACATTAAGTACTTCCGCGTCGATGCCGTGGTGCGGGCGAGGACCGGGCTGCAATAGATCCAGCCAGCGGGTGGCCGACCCCGTCTGGCTGATGATGCCCAAATCGTTGGCCAGCACCAATACCGCCTGGTCATGATTTGGTACCCCTGCTGTGCTCCCCATCTGGAACTGGCGCGCTGAACAATGTCGCAAGCCGGTGGTGATCACCGGCGCCAAAGCCGAGAGCTCTTCGGCTTCCTTCTGAGTGAAGGTGCCAGCACCGTCGCCGCGCCACAAGTCGAGCCAGCCCCAGATGCCCCACCTGTCGGCAAAAACTAGCGATAGGACATCGGTGATTGCGTACCGGCGCAGCACCCGTGCCCACGATTCACTGCGGGACAACTCTCCGGCGCTCACCGCGGCCAGCGAGAGTGCGCGGGCCGGATTGACCGGCAGCGAGGTCCACCGGTTTAAGGCCGTGGAGTACTTGAGGGTGATGAACAGTGGCAGTTCCTGAGGGCAGGGAGTGTTGGCCATCGGGGAGATTCCGACGGTAGTGATCGGATCGGCCAGTGGCCATACCCAAGCATCGTGCCCGAGGACCCCTGCGATTTCCCGAAGAACTGCGCTCCGGTATTCGTGGCTCTCAAGTCGCGCGTCATCGAGGGCGGCAATCCGCTCCATACAGCGGCCTCGTGCCCAGCTGCTTGCCATATGGCCATTATGCGCTCACACCTCTCGCGTGCGGGCGTAGCCCTGGGGTATCCCAGAAGACTGGGATGGTGGCAGGTCATTCATCGTGCCTAGGCTCAAGGCATCGGCCACAGAGGTGGCCCTGAGGAAAGGAGAGCGTGATGTACACGCTCCAAATAGAACACGGCATTAAAGACTTTGGGATGTGGATGGGTGCCTACGGCGCCGACCCGCTGGGGCGGGCCGAATCCGGCGTTCTCGCCGAGCGCATTTACCGTCCGGTCGACGATGAGCACTATGTTGTGTTGGATCTGGATTTTGCCTCCCATGTGGAAGCCGCCGCCTTCTTAGATCGGCTTCGGTCCAACGTTTGGTCCGCGCCCTCGGCTTCCCCCGCGCTGGCCTCGGGGCCAAAAACTCGCATTGTGGAGCAGATGAACGGTGCCTACCGAGAATAAGCCAAGGGGAGGTGGTCATGGATCCGATGGTTCTTGTGTCGGATCCAGTGGCTTCTTACCTTGTGCTGCCCGACGGTGACAGGTGAACCGGGAAGGTATCCCGTATCTGTGTGCCCGCCCGTACGCTGAGGGAAAGGGATCACCGCTCGGGAGCTCGCGATTGCCTGATATTGCGCCGGTAAAAGTGGCCTCGGAGCGTGCCGGTTTGCGCAGCGGCATCCATCCTCGATGCGCTGACCGGCTGGCCACGATGTGAAATGGTGAGTGCAACTCTTGCCGACACTCGAACGAAGGAAAATCATGGAACTGGCAGAACTGCTTGAAGAACTGGATGCAGGGCGCACCATCACGGGGGACTCGCCCCTGCATGGCCTCATGCATCGGATCAGCCAAGAAGCCCTGCGCATCACCGGCGAACTTAACGGGGGATATCAGGAGCCCGCGCGGGTGCGCGAGCTGCTGGCCCAGTTGATCGGCAAGCCAGTTGATGAAACCGTGACGCTCTTCCCGCCGTTTAACGCCGACTTCGGAAAGAACATCACCCTGGGCCAGCGGATCTTCATCAATGCCGGGTGCAAGTTCCAGGATCAGGGTGGGGTGGTCATCGGGGACGACACCCTCATTGGACACAATGTGGTGATCGCAACGCTGAACCACGACCTGGCGCCGAGCCGGCGCGCGGATATGCATCCGGCTCCGGTTCTCATTGGCCGCAACGTGTGGATCGGCTCAAACGCCACGATCCTGCCGGGGGTGACAATCGGGGATGATGCAGTGGTGGCTGCCGCCTGCGTCGTGACCAAGGATGTACCGGCGGGCGCCGTTGTGGTGGGTTCCCCCGCTCGGGTGGTGCGCTCGGTGACCGAGTAACCACCTCAAGGTTCAACTTCCCTGGGCTCAGCTTTTGATCGTGCAACAGTGCCGTTATCGGCTCTGCTCCGTCCCTTCGGCGGTGGCTGGCACCTCTTGCTCGGCCTCGGCCTCAAGCGTGGTCCGGAGCATGGAGTAGGCACAGCCGGCGATCACCAGCCCGGCAATCAGCATGAGCCAGCGATAGTCCAGAATGGCCACCAAGAGCGCGCCCACGGCAATCGATGCCAATTGTGGGATATTGAGCACCAGATTGGTGGCAGCTGCGGCCCTGCCCTGCAACCGGGCCGGGGTTAGGCGCTGCCGGGTTGTCACGAGCGCAACAAAGATCCAGGGGATCCCCACCCCGGCCAGGAAGAGCGCCGGGAGAACTACCGCCAGCAACAGTCCGTGCTCGGCGACAAACGGTAGCAGGTCGGTGGCGGCGGCTAGGGCTGCCAGCCCGATCAGGCCCAGCCCGAAGCCCACGGCTCGCACGGGGCCAGCCCTACGCATCAACATCGCCGCGGTGAGACCGCCGAGGATGCTTCCGGCTCCCTGCAGGCTCATGAGTATCCCGAAGAATTCGGGGTCCTTGCCCAGACCCTTGTCGATCAGCTCAAAGAGTGTTGAGTTGAACATGCCGATGACGCCCAGGGCTATGGCCGTCACGACCACCATGCGCCACAGGACGGGAATGCTGTTTAAGTGCCGGAAACCAGCGGAGTTTTCGTGCCAGAAGCCACCGCGTTCGGAGGCAGGTTCCGGCGCTGATTCTTGGACGGGCACCGTGATTAGAAGTCCGGCGGTGAGCAGTAAGGCACCGGCGACTCCCACGGCAAGTGCGCCCCCGCCCCACAGCGTGTACAGCGCGGCGCCCAGCAGCGGAGTGAAGATCCGCAGTCCCTGGTCAATGGTGGAGAGTAAACCGTTAGCACTGTCCAGATTCTCATCCTGAAGCATGTCACGCACCAACCCGGATTGAGCGGCTCCGTTGAGGATCCCCAGTAGCCCGTAGATGAAGGCCACCACGTAGATCAGCCAGAGGCCGTCCGGGCCTGCGACCAAGAGAAGTAGTAGCGCGCTGCCGGCCGAGACCGCGTTTCCCAAGATCAACAGCCTGCGGCGGGGAAATCTGTCGGCGAACGCGCCCATGAACGGGGAGAAGACGATGGGAAGTCCCAGCGCCAGGAAAACCATGCCGGCAGCGCTGGACGAGCCCGAGATGTCCTTGACCCAGATGGACAGCGTCAAGAACAGGGCACTGTCGGCAAGATTTCCGATGGTCCAGGCTCCGGTGAACCTGCGGAACATCGGGATGGCGAACAGGGCCTTCATGACTCCGCGTCCTTGGGTATCAGGTCGTGGGCCAGTGTGGTGGCCATGAAGACGCGTACGGGGGCAGCTGCCTCGGGGCGCTGCATCGGATCGGTGATGCGCCCCAGATAGGGGGCAATGAGCTGGCGGTAGTTTTCGGACAAGGCATCGGCTTCCTCGGGGGTGAGGAACAGGGTTGAACCGACCTCGAACAGGTGGCCCTTCCAGGTGTCGGGGACCGGCAGGTGCCTGCCCGCTCGCATTCGTTCGAATTCCCATGATTGGATCTGCTCGCCGAGTGCCGCGGCTGCCATTTGGGCATCGGGACCGGCCTGATTCCTGTCGATGTGTTGGGTGATATCGATGATTTGCCAGGGTTTGTCACGCCCGGTGGCACCGGGTGCGCGTTCGATGTAGCCGTGCTGGGCCAGTGTGCGTAGGTGGAAGGAACAGTTAGCCGGGCTTTCTCCGACATATTCGCTGGCTCGGGCGGCGGTGATGGGGCCCTGTGTGCCGACAACTTCCAGGAGGCGGATACGCAGGGGGTGGGCCAGTGCCCGCATGGCCTTGGCGTCTGTGATGTCCATGGGCCACACGCTACTATCGAAAGAACTCTTTCGTAATAGTTCTTTCGATACGGTTCGCAGGTGCGGTTATGACTGCTTTCGGCTGCAATACCCGCCCGAAATTAAGGGGCGGCAGGTAGCGGTCATGTCGTACTACAGCGGCGCTGATAACCTCGATCCCATGAAGCCGTACGAGCTCGAGATGCTCACCGCACTGCGCCGAGCCAAGGACATGATTGATCGCGACTACGCGCTACCCCTTGACGTTCCCACGATGGCCGCTAGGGCGCTCATGTCTCCCGCGCACTTTTCACGGCAGTTCAAGACCGCTTATGGACAGAGCCCATACGCCTACCTGATGACCCGACGCATTGAGCGATCTATGGCATTGCTGCGCTCCGGAGTCAGTGTCACCGATGCCTGCATGGCAGTTGGCTGTACCTCCCTGGGCTCCTTCAGTACAAGCTTTACCCAGATCACCGGGGAGAGCCCGAGCGGGTATCGGATGCGTGATCATGCAGCGGTAGAAGCCATGCCGGCGTGCATCGCCAAGTCCGTCACCCAGCCCAAAAGCACAAAAATGCCGCGCTACTAGATCCGAAGGAGTCGGCGCACCGCGCGTGCGGTGTGCTCCCGCGCTAGGGGGCGGATGCCCAGGGCGAGGTGGATCGAGATCCCCTCGATGAGGGCATCAAGCGCCCGTGCGGTGTCGTGATCCATATGGCGTTCTAGGGCGCGACCGCTGAGCTCCAGCCATGACTGAGTGATGGTGGCGAAGCGCGCATCACGCGCCGCCAGCGTGTACAGCTCCATGGTCAGCACCGTAGAGCGCTTTGAGTCCAGCACATCGTCATGGATCAACTCCACCAGAGCCGCAACCAATCGCTCACCGTGCAGCTCCCCGGCCAGCCGGATGGCGAAGCGCTCGCCGACCTCGGCGACAAAACGCCCGAAGGCGGCCTCCAGCAGCTCGTTCATGCCGGAGAAGTGGTAGGTCATCGAGCCCAGCGGGACATCGGCGAGCGCCGCGACCTTCCGGTGTGAGGTGCCGGCGACGCCCTGGTCGGCGATCACGTCTAGGGCACAGGAAATGATGCGGTCACGGCGGAGCGGGTCAACCCGTCGGGTGGAGATGGCGCGCCGTCCTAAAGCTTCTTCATAACGCGGGCTGGGTTGCCCACTGCCACGACGTTGGCCGGCACGTCCCGGGTGACCACGGAGCCGGCGCCAATGACGCTGTTCTCCCCGATGCTGACCCCCGGTAGGATCGTGGCGCCGCCGCCGATCCACACGTTTTCACCGATCGTGATGGGTTTCGCCGCTTCGAGCTTGGCCCGCCGAAGCTCCGGCTCCATCGGGTGGGTGGGGGTCAGTAGCTGCACGTTGGGACCGATCAGGCAGTCCGCGCCGATGCTGATTTTTGCGACATCCAGGGCGGTGAGGTTGTAGTTGATGAAGGTGCGGTCGCCGATGGATAGCTGCGTGCCGTAGTCAACGAACAGCGGGGGCTTGATCTCCACGTCCTGCCCGAGGTGTCCGAGCAGGTCGACCAGGACGTGGCGGGCGGCTGTGGGGTCCATCGGGTAGATCTTGGTGTACTCGTCGGCCAGGCGCAGCGCGCGACTGGCCTCGGCTGCTAGTTCCGGATCATCGGCCAGGTAAAGGTCTCCGGCGAGCATGCGCTCGCGGTTGGTGCGGTGGTCATCGGCAAGATCGTCATCCATATGTACGATCGTACATTGTGGCTCACGGTGCCGCACCCGGACATTGAGCAGGATTCGAGAAGCGGCATGGGGATCGGGTGAATATTGTTGAGTCATGGACATTTCATTGCAGTATTCACACATCACCGTCAACGACGTCGACGAAGCCATCGCGTTCTACCGCGACGGTTTGGGCCTAACGGTGGAGAACGATGTGGCTTCGGGCGAACACCGCTGGGTTACCCTGGGCACGGCCACCCAGCCGGGACTGGGCATCGTGCTCTCCAATCCACATGCGGGGCGCTCGGAGGCAGATGGCGACATTATGCAAGAGCTACTCGCCAAGGGCGTGCTGCCCATGACGGTCTTTAGCACCAATGACCTGGATGGGCTCTTCGAGCAGGTTCGCGCCACCGGAGTTGAGGTGCTCCAAGAGCCCATCGAGCAGCCGTGGGGCCCGAAAGACTGCGCCTTCCGAGATCCTTCGGGGAACATGATCCGACTAAACCAACGCTAGGGATAAGAGTCCTCACCTCAAACCGTCAGTGGCCGGTCATCCTCTTTTGTGAGGATGACCGGCCACTTGCTTCGGGAGCAGTGCCTACCTAATAGGCGGGATGGGCGCGATGGGATCGGGCTCATCGGGCGAGTAGGGGTGCTGCGGATTCGGTGGATAGGGCACGGGTCCGGGATCTGGCGGGGGATCGTAGGGCGGAGCGGGAGGAATCGCGTCGGGATGGGTCGGCCGGTGCGGCGGTACTGGAGGCTGTGGAATTGCCATGGCTACTCACTTTCTTTCGATAGTGGATGCAGGCCCAGTGTATGGCGTGCCGTGTGGTGAAGGAACCCCCTTGTGCCCCGTAGCTGCGCCGGCACGTTACTACTAATCCTCGCCGGCAGGTCTGGAGCCGGTGACAGGCTTGACGTTGATCTGTCGTGATGTTTCGTTTCGCTCATTGAGAATCACCGGGAAGATGCCTCTCGCCCAGGGATGCCCGCTGATCGGGCAGTTCCTCGGCGGGTCACGTCATCGAGCAGCTGGGAAAGCGAGGTATCAGCGTGCCCCTTTTTTGAAGAGGCGCGCCCGCACCGCAAGACCCGCGCAGAGGATAACAGCAACGCCTCCGGCGAGCGTTTGCCAAGTCAGAACTTCGTGAAGGATGAGTCCTGCCCACAGGATGCTCATGACTGGCTGCGCGAGCTGAACCTGACTGACCTGGGTCATCGGGCCGATGGCCAGCCCCCGGTACCAGGCGAAGAATCCAAGGAACAGGCTCACCACACCTAGATAGATGAACGCCATCCACTGGAGGGGGGTTCCTGTCTGTGGCTGGTCGATGACCGCAACAATGGCCAGCGCCATCATGAGCGGGGCAGCAAGGACCAGTGCCCACGAAACCGTTTGCCAGGCACCCAGCTCGCGGGCCAGCAGGCCGCCCTCCGCGTAGCCGACAGCGGCCGCGAGCACTGCCCCAAACAGAAGTAGATCGGACCATGTCAGGTTTCCAAAACCGCTGCCTTGCAGCCCGGCGAAAAACACGGCGGCAACCGCACCTAGAATCGCGAAGATCCAAAATGACGGTGCGGGGCGTTCCTTGGTTCGCAACACGACCATGATGGCTGTCGCGGCCGGGAGTAGGGCGATCACTATCGCGCCGTGGCTGGCTGGTGCGGTAGTCAGTGCATAGGAGGTGAGTAGCGGGAACCCGAGAACAGTGCCACCGGCAACGATCGCGAGCCTGCGCCACTGAACCATGTTGGGAAGGTGCTGGCGGGTGGCGACTAAGGCGATGGAGGCTAGCAGGGCGGCGATGACCGCCCGGGCCGACCCGACGAACAGGGGTGAGAGGCCCTCGACGGCCAGGCGAGTGAAGGGGACGGTAAATGAAAACGCCACAACTCCGACGAAGCCCCACCAGAGGCCCGTGCGTACCGATAGTACTGGTCGCGTTTCGACGATAGTGCTACTATTGCTATTCATGAATAACAGTAGCACGCAGAGGATTGTTGATGAGCTGCGTTCCTGGATCTCCACCGCGCCTCCGGGGGCAAAAGTCCTTTCGAGCCGGGAGTTGATGGCCAGGTACGGTGCCAGCCCCGTCACGGTACAAAAAGCAATGCACACACTCACGGCGCTCGGCCTGGTGGAGAGTCGGCCCGGAGTCGGCACCTTTGTGCGAGCGCTGCGGCCACGAAAGAGCGCTGACTATAGCTGGCAGACATCGGCGATGGGCTCTCCGCATGTCAGGTTGCCCGTCGTGCACGCAACCCAGCGCTCGGCGGCGCCCGATGCGATTAGCCTCCACTCGGGATACCCGGATCGGGAGTTGCTGCCCGAACGGCTGGTGCACGCCGCGCTCAACCGTGCGGCACGCACGGATACGGCGCTGACTCGTTCCCCGGTCCGTGGATTACCGGAACTGCAGGCATGGTTTGCCGCGGAACTTGGAGCTGCCGCACCGGTGGATATCTCCCCGCCGACCGCCCGCGACGTGCTGGTCCTCTCGGGCAGCCAGAGTGGAATGAGTTCGATCTTCCGTGCCGTCGTAGGCCCCGGCGAACCACTACTGATCGAATCACCTAGCTACTGGGGAGCGATTCTTGCGGCGGCCCAGGCGGGGGTAACGCTCGTGCCGATTCCCTGCGGCCCCGACGGGCCGGACCCCGAGGACGTGGACCGAGCCTTCCGTCAGAGCGGCGCCCGGGCATTTTATGCCCAGCCCACCTATGCCAACCCGACGGGCATCCAATGGTCGCCACAGCGGGGGAAGGAAATCCTTGGCATCGTCCGTAATCACGGGGCCTTCCTGATAGAAGACGACTGGGCACACGACCTAGCCATCGACACAGATCCCCGCCCCTTGGCCGCCCACGATGACAGTGGACACGTCATCTACGTGCGATCACTGACCAAGAGCGTCTCGCCTGCACTGCGTGTCGCCGCCGTCATCGCTCGAGGCCCGGTCCTTGATCGCATCGTGGCCGACCGCGGAGCTGAAGCACTGTATGTCAGTGGGCTGCTGCAGGCCGCGGCCCTGGATGTGGTGACCCAGTCGGGCTGGAAGACCTACCAACGCGGACTGCGCCACCAGCTGCGCGATAGACGCGATCTGCTGGTCGAAAGCCTGCGGGCCCATACACCCGATGCTAGCCTCGAACGGATTCCCGCCGGAGGGCTCAATCTCTGGCTGCGCCTGCCCGATGGCACGGACCTTGATCGGCTGGTGCGGGACTGCGAAGCCAGTGGACTCATCATCGCCGCGGGCGACGATTGGTTTCCTGCGGAACCCGCCGGCCCATTTATCCGCCTTAACTACTCGGGTAGCGCTCCGGAGCGGTTCCCCGAGGCAACGCGCATACTTCAGTCTGCTCTTGATCAACAACGCGGGAACTAATGCCGAGCCGGCTCAGGCGTCACGGCGCTGAATCACCGGAAAGCATCGTGAAACCCGCACACGGCTTCACCGTGTGGCAACCCCAGCTCATGGGTCATGAAGCAAGATAAAAACCAAGCCACCCACCCAGAGGGTCCACAAATATTAGCTGAGGTAGGACATTCATTTCCCACCTTCAGAATCGAGGAGCTGAACCTCTTTTTCGTGGCCGCGGACGTAAACTGGGAGGGCACGTTTCCTACCATGGATGGAATCCGATGTCCCTCTCAAACAGCCCCCTGACTACCATCATTCCCGTTACCGATACGCAGCGCTCACAGAAGTTCTATGAGGATTTGTTGGGACTTTCCTATCGGGGTCAGGCCGCGGATGGCAACCTACTTTTCGCCCTCGACGGCACTGGTACATTGGCTCTGCTCTCGGACCCCGAAGCCAAGGCCTCCGTCCACACCGCAGCCAGTTTCGAAGTCAACGACATCTCGGGGGTCATCACCGAGCTCTCCGGACGGGGCGTGGTCTTCGAAGACTATGACCTGCCCGATTTAAAGACCACCGAGCATGTCTGTGTCCTTGGATCGGAAAAGGCCGCCTGGTTTAGAGACCCCGACGGAAACATCCTCTGCCTCCACGAGAATCTTGGGTAGAACACCTGCTGCGTAGCCGTACCGCCGCTGGTGGAGAGCATCCGAGCCTCGTGGGATGCTTGGAGCATGGATCTGGAGATTTCGCCCGCGCTGACGATTCCGTCCTCCGAGCTCGACTGGCGGTTCTCTCGTTCCTCCGGCCCGGGCGGACAACACGTCAATACTTCCGATAGCCGCGTCGAGCTATCCTGGAATATTGCCGCCTCACGCATACTCTCAGATGCTCAGCGACAGCGGCTATTGAGTCGTCTTCGATCCCGGCTTATCGCCGGGGTACTGACCGTTTCCGCATCCGAACAGCGCTCCCAATTGCGTAATCGGGAAACTGCGCTGTTCAAGCTCGCCGAGCTGGTAGACACCGCGCTGGCGCCAGATGGTCCAACGAGACGTGCGACAAAACCAACTAAGGGATCGCAGCGTCGTCGACTGGCGGCCAAGGGGCGCCGTTCGCTCACCAAACAGCACCGCCAACGGCCGAGCGCAGAATAACCTTCAACTCTCGGTGTCCTAGAGCTCAGGAACCACACTGGAAGCGCAGCTCGTGCCCATCCGGATCCTTGACGTGCGGTAGTACCCAGCCGATAGAGCCGGGGTGGACACCGGGATGAATTTCACCCAATGCGGTTAATCTGGAGGCTAAGGCTTCAAGCGCTTCTCGGTTCGGGGCACCGAAGGCAAAGTAGTCGAAGCCCGCGGCAGCAATTGCCCGTTCCGGGTCAAGCCACAGACCAAGTTCCGGGCCTCCGTGGGGATGGTGCATCACCAATCCTGCGATGTTCTCCCCGTCACGGACTTCCAAAGCCAGTTTGTAGCCGAGTCGTGATTCGTACCAAGAACGACTGGAATCCAAGTTTGTCACCGGGAGCTTCAGGTGGTGGACTCCTGCCAGTTCCGGTATTTCGGGATTCATGAGCATCGCCTTTCGTTGGTGGGCAGTTCCACGATAGGTCCGTGCCTGTCAAAAGCACAGGGGCCGCTGGGTGGCTTTTGTTCCCCCAGGCCGCCTCGCCACCGAGAAGCGGAGCTTGCCGCTGCGTGTGACGGTGAAAAGACGAAAGAATGGGAGGATGTTATCAATGGTTAGAGGCCCCTGTTAGGTGGTCCACTGAAGGGGGAAAACACATCAAGAAGGAACTGGAAGATGTAGCCGGAGCGGCCGAAACTGCCTCGAATTCACGGGCCTTTGTGATCGTGGCGCGGGCGGGCTTTGCTGTCAGCGGGATCTTGCATGTGTTGATCGGCGTCATCGCGATCCGATTGGCCCTCGGGGAGTCCGGAGACGCGGAACAGAGCGGTGCGATTGCTCAGCTGGCTGCCCAGCCGGCGGGCTTGGCCATGATCTGGATTGGTGCTGCCGCGTGCCTCGGGCTGGGACTATGGCAGGTGAGCGAGATGCTCTTCGGGTACAGCAATGCACCGACGAAAACGCGCTGGGGCAAGAAGCTCTCCGCTGCCGGACAGAGCATCGTGTTCCTGGCGATGGCGCTGAGCTTCGGATCCTTTGGGCTAGGTAACCGCCGGGACAGTGGTGAGTCCACCAGTGACACCTCAGCTCAGATCATGCAAGCTCCCGGGGGAGCTGCACTGTTACTCGCCATTGGTCTCGGCATTGCCGTGACTGGTTGCGTTTTTGGGGTCAGGGGCATCATGCGGTCCTTCACCAAGACCCTGAACCTACCGTCGTCAAGGCCGATGCGACGCGGCACCCTTGCGCTGGGGATCCTCGGCTATACGGCCAAGGGAATCACCCTCGTTCTTGTAGGGCTCTTGTTTATTGTGGCCACCTTGCAGGCGCATCCGGAGGAGTCTACGGGGCTAGATGGAGCGCTCAAGGCCTTGCGTGCCCAACCTTTTGGTAGCTACGTGCTCATTTTCATCGGTGTCGGGCTGGGATGCTACGGGATTTACCTGATGGCGAAGTCGCGATTGGCGCGGATGTGATTCGGGATTCTTGGGTGTCTTAGGTCCATCAGGGCCGAAGCGTTAATCCTGCCCAAACCCGGTAAAAGGGGCTAGCGTTGGGAATATGAGCAAAGACATCGAGGACTCAACCCTAGGGGAAGAAATCGTCCACCCCCATCATCATCTGACACACAACACCGATGAGCGTGAGGTGAGTGATAAGCAGCTCTCCAAGTGGAAGAGCGAAGGCGGGGCGCTCCCGGCAGACTATGACCCGGACGTTGACGAAGATGAACCTTCAGGCGAGTAGTTGAACCGTAAGATCTGAGGGACTGTCGGTTCCTTGGCCACCGCTTTGATGTGTCGAAGGTGTCCTTCGGGTGGGTATTGCCGTCTTTATAGGCGTCGCAGATAGCGTTCTGGCGCGTTCATGAAGGACCGCCAGTTGATCACCAGGTCAAGATCTTCCCAGTCGCTGGGCCGCAATCCCCATGGGCCAACCTCGTAGATGGTGGCACCGGGTAGGGAAGCGAGCAATGGTGAGTGCGTCGAGAGGATCACTTGTGAATTCCCCTCCGCCATCAGGTCCTTCAAAATGCCCAGCAACGCCAGACAGCCGGAGAAGGACAGCGCCGATTCGGGCTCGTCAAGCACCCATAAGCCGCCCTCGCGAAACCTATCGGTGATGAGCTCGAGGAATGACTCTCCGTGACTCATGGTGTGGAACGACAGATCCTGACGCCGCATCGAGGGATGATCTTCCAGGTAGGTGTAGAGGCCATGCATGGTCTCAGCGCGCAGGAAATATCCTCTGCGGCTCGCACCAACATTGCGCACCAGCTGCAGATGTTCCTCCAACCCCGATTCGGTGGCCCGAGTGCTGTGTTGGGCGCCGGTGGACCCGCCCTCGGGAGAGAGCCCGTAACCCAGCGCGATGGCTTCGATGAGGGTGGACTTCCCCGAACCGTTTTCGCCCACCAAGATGGTCGCGGCTCCGAAGTCCATGCCCTCCTCTAGCAGCTGGAGTACCGGCGGAAGCGTCTGGGGCCACTGGTTGCGGGGCGCGGGAGAAAGGTGATGCTCGGTGATGCGACGGATCGGCAGCTGAGAGAAGTTCATGGGTAAGCCACCGGGCTAGACACCGGTGACAGTGCCGTCATCGTCGATGGCGAAGGACGGGTTGTATACGAAGTCCCAGCGGAAGCCGTCGGGGTCGGCCACGCAGGCGCTGGTGCCGCCCCACGGTCGCTTGGTGGGTGCGGTGATCGAGGTGGCGCCGGCGGTGAGCGCTCGCGTGTAGAGTTCCTCAACTTCTTCGACGCTGGTGGTGTTGTGTCCCAGTGACAGCGGTGGGGCTAGCTCGCCGTGACCCACCTGTCCGTATTCGCTGGGCATAGATTCGACATTCCACAGTGCGAGCATGAGCCCGTAGCCGGACTGAACGAACACTATTTCGCCAGGAACATAGTTGATTTCGCGGAATCCTAGTCCGGTGACGTAGAAATCGCGTGAGCGCTGAACGCTACGTACGCCCAGAGTCAGGGCTGTGACTGCGGGGATCTGGGTGGATGTCATGGCCACAAGCATAGGCCCACGCCGAATCTAGGCGAGAGTAACCGCCAGCAAATTGTCGTAGATATGTTCTAGTCTCTCCTTGTATAGAACATATTTTCTAATAAAATGGTTGAGTGTATGGGTAGCTCCCGTGATCGCCGTGGCCCCTTAGTGGGTGTGTGTCGGCGGGAGGGCTGGGCTATGCGAAGGGAAAGTGGGGAGCGAATGGGAATCTTTACCCAGTCGATCGAGGTGGACTGCACGCCGGCAGGGGTGCCGATCCGCATGCGCTGGCAAGGTCGCGAGTACAGGTTGGCGGCCGAGCCGGTGCGCTGGTTTGAGCGACGCAAGTGGTGGAAAGAGGAATTGCGCGCCGAACGCGGACGTGGGCCAGGGCTGGTGGACTACGAGGTCTGGCAATTGCAGGTCAAGCTTGCCGGAGTGGGCCCCCTGCGTACCTTCGAGGTTTCCTGTCAGATCGACACGGGACGCTGGCGCATCATTCGTATGCCCGAGGCCTATAAGGAAAGCGCCTAAGTGAACGCCGGACGCCTAGCGTGCGTCAAACTCATATCCAAGCGCACTGGCCGTTGGTGAGGCGGGGTGCAAGGCTGGAGCCAAGCGCCCCGGTGACGAGGGCTGGATCGCAAACAAGGAAGTGTGCCAATGGACGAGGTATTTGATGTGGCAATCATCGGAATGGGTCCCGGGGGTGAGGTTGCTGCCGACCGGTTGCTCACTGGTGGTAAAAAGGTCATAGCGTTTGAGTCCGAACTCATTGGCGGAGAATGCGCCTATTGGGCTTGCATCCCCTCCAAGACGGTTCTGCGCGGTCCGGAGGTAAAGCTCGAAGCCGCTCGCACCGCTGGCGTCGGTGCGAGCGAGCTGAACTGGGAACAAGCCAGGGACTATCGCGACTATATGGCCCGGCACCTTGATGACAGCGCCCAGCTAGCAGGCTATATCCAGCGCGGGGCGCAGGTAGTTCGAGGAAGGGCGAGTATCACCGGCCCGGGACGCGTGCGGGCCAATGGGCAGGAGTATCTGGCCCACCACATCATTATTGCTACGGGAACCGAACCGGTGATACCGGATTTCCCGGGTGCAGGAGATATTACCGCGTGGAGTAATCGTGAGGTGTACACGCTCACGGAGCTGCCGACTTCGGTGACCATCGTGGGGGCAAGCGCGGTCGCTCTGGAGACCGCCAGTTTCCTCACCGGGTTCGGTGTTGAGGTGACCCTCATCAATAGAAGCGACAGGCTGCTGCGGCGTGAGGAGCCAGAAGTTTCGGCGCTCGCCGAAAAGTACGTGCGCGAGCTGGGGGTTACGGTACTGGCACACACCTCGGTGGTTAGCGGGAAGCGTGGGCACCTCGGGGAAAGTGAATTGGAGTTAAGTAATGGCACCAGCCTCAAGGTTGATGCTGTCATCTTCGCCACCGGACGCACGCCGCGCACCGACGGACTGGATGTGGCACGGGCGGGGGCGACCCTCGATGGCCAGGGGAACGTGCGCATTGATGAACACTGCTGGGCGGCCGAAGGACTCTGGGCGATTGGGGACGTTACCGGGGTTATGCCCTTCACCCATGTGGCCAAGTACCAGGGGCGCGTCGTTGCCGACTGCATCCTGGGCGCAGACCGGATCGCGAGTTACGACGGAATTCCACGCGTGGTGTTTGCCAACCCGGAAATCGCCGCCGTGGGGCTCACCCGTGAGCAGGCCGAAAGCCGCGGTATTAACGCCGTGAGTATCCATGTAAACCTGCCCGAGACGATCGCCCGGCCCTGGACCTACGAACAGGAACCCCGTGGGGACCTAGGCATCCTAGTGGACAGGCATCGTCGAGTACTTCTCGGGGCGTGGGCAGTTGCGCCACTAGCGGGGGAATGGATCCACCAGGCATCCCTGGCCATCAGGGGAGCGTTGTCCCTGGAGATCCTACGCGACAGTGTGCCGCAATTCCCTAGCTACAACGAGGCCTACCTCGTGGCCCTGGACCGGTTGGGCAGCGCCGAAGGGATCTAGCCGCACCGCCGGCTTCTTGCCGAAGGTCAGTCACGAGCTGCGGTTGATGCCGAGGTGATCGTGAGGTGACACTGGTTGGACCCGGCCCAACGGGGCCGGGTCCAATCGTGTTTCAGTCGGTCTCTAGTCGGTCTGCACGGTGAATACCGTGCTGCTTGAGAGACCGCGGTCGGTCAGCTTAGCCGTCAGGCGGTGAATGCCGCCCTGAGCATCGGCTGGCACACTGATGCGAGCGGTGGCTGTTTTGTTTTCGCCCGAGAGGATCCGGGGTACATTGCTTGACTCGAGAACCCATCCCGCGGGCAGGTCGAACTGCAGATCGGCCTTCGGAAGTGCCCGCCCGGTCTGGTTGGTGATTGAAACGCTGAGATCGACCGTGCTCCCGGCGGTGGCTGTGGTTGTCTCGACGTTCAGCGGTGCGGCGAGGCCTTCGAGCCAGGCAAGGTTGAAGGCGGCGTATCGGATGCCGCCGTAGCCTGCCTCGGGCTCGTAGAGCAGTCCGATGTTGCCGTTGGGCAGCGTGGCCAGCGTGGAATACGACATCCCCTCAGGTTGGAAGACCTTGGATGCCGGCCAAGTTTTCCCGTCGTCGAAGCTCATGCGGATGGTGCCGTTGACGCGTTGCCCGGGGAGGCTTGAGGCCGCGTTCGAGAACAGTAGGACCTTCGCCTTGGCGGAGCCTTCCCGCGCGTTGGGGTAGGCCCGAACGATGGAGGCATTGTTCGCGGGGTCCGGCAGTTCACGGTCGACGGTCACGGGGCCGTAGGTGATGCCGCCGTCCTCGGAGAAGGCTACTTTGCGGTACCCGCTGCGCTTTGAGTCGCGCGAGTTCAACATGACGCGGCCGTCGGAGAGCTCGACCGTCTTGTTCTCGTCCATGCCCACACCAACGGGCTCACCGGCCTGCCAATTCTTGCCGTGGTCGTCGGAGTAGACGGAGACCGCCTGGAAGTCGCCGGCACCGTTGATGATGGTGTATTGCTGGATCAGACGGCCGGCGTGCTCGCCGTACTTTAGCTGGATGCCTTGGCCGGAGGCGGCGAACCGGGAGCGCCAGCCCGGATCGGGGGTGATGTCGGAGGTGATGACATCATGTTCCCAGGTATGTCCGTTGTCCCGGGAGACACTGACCTCTGCTTGGATGACGTTGCGGTCGTTGGGGTCCGTCCCCGGCTGGGAGTTGCTGAACCCGCGGTCAAAGGACTTGACGTGGAAATTGAAGATATCGCCGGTCTCCCGGTCAACGATGTAGCTCGGATCGGAATACCCCACGATCGGGACTTCCACTTTGCCCTGTTGGATAGGTGTCTGTTCCTCCCACGTGATGCCCCCGTCGGTGGACCTGCGCTGCAGGATGGAGTTCGGGCCGGGAGAGTCTTTCGCCGTCGGTCGGCCGTCGTAGGAGGCGAGGATGTCGCCCTCATTGGTGACAGCCAGTGCCGTTATTCGGTAGTTCGCGAACCCGTTCTCACCGTTTGTCGCCAGTTGATGCTCGGTGTAGAACGGCTGGCCAGCCTGCGGCGGCTTGGCGTCGTAGTTGGGAAACCGATCGGAATTAGCCTGGGCGGGTACCGGCAGTGAAGCGATCAAGCCGATCGTAAGGGCCATGCTCGCGATGCCGGCTAGGCGGTTTCGCGCTTGTGACGGGGTAGTCATGCGTGTCCTTTCATAGGGGGAACATCTGTCCCCGGTCGATCACACGACGTGGGACGTCCTATGTGAAGGGCATCACAACTTTCGGGTTGGCGAGTGATCCTCAGGTGCTCACGTTCCTGTGCGCTAGGGGTCAGCCTGCGCCCCTTGCCCCAATTTGGCTGTAGGTGGGCATTCTCACCGCCGAGCTCTTGTTGCAGGTCAGTCCCGAAGTCCTCAGCCCTGCGTGCGAGGAAGTGGGGTTGATAGGTTCCAAGTACTTGATTCGAATACATATTCTAATATGATGGTCTTGAGCCCTCCACCGGGCCCGACGCCAACCTTAAGGGCGTCCTCCCGAAACCACCACGGCACCCGCCGCGCATACAAAACGGGTCGAAAAGGCGGAAGGCGAGGGGGAGAGATGAGCTTCACCCACCTGCATGTCTCCTCGGCATTTAGCGCCCACTACGGAGTCTCCTGGCCCAAGGACCTCGTTGCCGCAGCGATCGACGACGGGGCAGACGCCCTAGCGATCACCGACCGTGACGGACTCTACGGAAGCGTCAAACACCTCAAGGCCTGCATCGAAAACGGCATAGACCCCATCATCGGAGTTGACCTAGCCCTCTTAGAGCCAAGCACTGGTCCGGCCATCCACGGTAAAGCCAAGGAGCTGCGCACCGTTGGCCGCATCATCGCTCTGGCCAAGGGGCACAGCAACGGAGCCGGATATGCAGCCCTCTGCCACCTCATCACCGCGGCACATCAACTCACCACCAGTACGGGGGTGCACAAACCAAACATCGGCATTACCCGCGAGGAGCTTGCCACCTACGTGAAAGCGCCCAACGGGGAGGTGCTGCTCACCATCATGCTCGGAGCAGGATCCGACGTTGGTCTAGCCACCGGGCACCGCCAGTACAACCAGGCACGCACCTTATTACGCGACTGGCGCTCCTTGCTGGGAGTCGAGGCACTGCGGGTAGAGATCACCACACACCTGAGCAACCCAGGAGAGAAACTCAGCACTGCTCACGCCATCCGCATGCTGCGCTGTGCCATAACTGTAGGCATCGCCCCAGTACTAACCAACGCCGTGCGATATGCCGAACCCGATGGGGCAGCAACGGCAGATGTCCTGGACTCCGCACGGGCACTGAGCTCACTCTCAACCCTCAACGACATTCAACCCAACGGGCAAGGCTGGCTCAAACCCGCAGAACACATGCACCACCTCGCCACCGAGATCGCACGATCCGCCGCAGACACCTCCCTGGCACCCACCCTGCTGCGTAACACCGCCGCGCTCGCCGACTGGGCACGCCTTGACCCGGTGCCAGACACGGGATGGGGAAACCCCGTGGTCCCCGAGCCTCACATCATCGGCATCACCACGGATCCCAACACCGAGCTCGCCGCCCGCTCGGAGGCAGGCATTACCCGCCTGCTCCCGCACGAGACCAACAACCCCCTATTACGTGAGCGCCTCGAAGCCGAACTCTCCACCATCGCCGACCTCGGATTTGCCCCCTACTTCCTCACCGTCGCAGAAGTCAGCTCCATGATCACCGATATGGGGATACGCTCAGCAGCCCGCGGATCCGGCGCCTCCTCACTGGTGAACTACCTCATCGGCATCAGCCAGGTAAACCCCCTGACCCACGACCTACTCTTCGAACGCTTCCTCTCCCGCGACCGCGCCACCCTGCCCGACATCGACATCGACGTCGAATCCGCCAGACGCCACGAGATCTACCGCAAAATCTTCGACCGCTTCGGAGCCCAACGAGTCTCCCTCATGAGCATGCAAAATGGTTACCGCGCCAGGGGAGCCGTACGCGACGCCGGAACAGCCCTCGGCATGGAAGAAACCGACATCGATGTGATCGCCAAACAACTCTGGCGCTTCTCCGCCTCATCCTTCCGCGACGCCCTAGCCGAAAAACCAGAACTTGCCCCTTTCGCCGACCGCCTCGGCACCGAAAAACAACTCGACCTCCTCGTGGACCTCACCGAACGCCTCGACAGGCTACCGCGCCACATCTCCATGCACCCCTGCGGAGTCATCCTCTCCGATAACACCCTGCGCGACCGCACCCCCATGGAACCCAGTGGAATCACCCTGCCCATGAGCCAATTCGACAAACACGACATGGACCCCATGGGAATGCTCAAGCTCGATGTACTGGGGGTACGCATGCAATCGGCCATCACCTACTCCCTAGCCGAAATCGCCCGCATCCACCCCAGCGCACAAGCCGTCGCCACGGCAGGGGGACACCTCAGCGGTAAGCCCGCCTCCATCCCCGGCTACATCCAACCCAACGGAGCCATCGACCTGGCCCTGGTCCCACTGGATGATGAGCCCACCTTCGAACTCATCCGCTCCACCCACACCCTGGGCTGCTTCCAAATCGAATCACCCGGACAACGCGAACTCATCGGCAAACTCGCCCCCACCGAATTCAACGACCTCATCATCGATATCTCTCTCTTCCGCCCCGGACCCATGAAATCCAACATGGTCAAGCCCTACCTAGAAAACCGCCACGGCTTCGCACCCGAAAAATACCCCCACCCATCTCTAGCACCCGCGCTCGCCGAAACCCACGGGGTCACCGTCTTCCACGAGCAGGTGCTACGGATCTTTGACGTGATGACAGACTGCGGGCTGGCCAAGGCCGATGTTTACCGCCGACTGCTGGGTAACCCGAAGGCCGAGCCGGCGGTGGAGTCCCTTTTCCGCTCGAAGGCGCTGCGGCGCGGCTATTCGCTGGCGGTCATCGATGAGGTGTGGGGAACACTGTCCGCCTTCGGGTCCTTCGGTTTTTGTAAGGCCCATGGTGCTGCCTTTGCCGTGCCCACCTATCATTCGGCCTGGCTTAAGGCGCACCACCCCGAGGCCTTCTTGGCCGGGATCTGGGAACACGATCCGGGTATGTATCCCAAGCGGCTGCTGGTGGCCGAGGCCAGGCGGATGGGCATCAAGATTCTGCCATTGGACATCAACCGTTCCGCCCTGGGCTACAAGGTGGAAAAGCTTGACGGGCTGCTGCCTCCCGCGCAGCTTCCGGTGGTGCCACGCGCGGTGGGCGCCATGCCCCCGGGACGGTACGGGATCAGGCTCTCGCTGCGGGGTATCCGTTCGGTCTCCGAACGCGAGGTCACCCGGGTGGCGGCCGGGCAACCCTATGATTCGATCGCCGATGTACGAGCGCGCTCCGGGCTCACGCGCACCTCACTGAACCACTTTGCCGCACTCGGTGCCTTCGATTCCCTGCAGGCCGGCATTGGGCGGGGCAATCGTGCGGATTTGGTGGAGCACCTGCGCGCCGGCTCCAGCAAGCCCGTTGCCCAGCGTCATCGACCGATTCCCGGACAGCTGTCATTGCCGCTGGGGGATATTGACCTTTCCACCATGCTCATCGGGGCGGAGCAAACCTCGCTCGATGAGGTGGTGCGCACCGAACTTGATTTGATGTCTCTGGATGTCAGCGCGCACCTGATGGAATCCCATGCGACGCTCTTGGATGCTCTGGGTGTCTCTCGCGCCCAGGACCTGCTGGCGATGCGTAACGGCACCGAGGTCTTGGTGGCCGGGGTGCGGGTGGCTACCCAGACCCCGCCGATGCGCGGTGGGCGGCGGGTCGTGTTCATCTCGGTAGACGATGGAACCGGCTGTGTTGATGCAACGTTCTTCCACGAGGCGCAGCAGCGTTGTGGCCCGCTGCTCTTCTCCACCCGGTTGCTGCTCATCCACGGGCTCACCCGCCGCACCGGGCCCCGGGGCATCAGCCTGCAGGCCCTAGATGCTTGGGATCTCTCGGCCAAGTCCATGCTGCCGGCCCCGGGCTATCTGGCCGATCCCGCCCGGGCGCGCAATCAGAGCTTCGGTTCTTCCGCCTTGGACCCAGCGGCGAAGCGCTCGGCAGTGAGCCTGGCTCAACGGATGGCCGCCGAGGATCTGGACACCCGTGGCTACCTGGGCGCCTGAACGTGGCCGGGTCTCGTTGGTTAGGCTAGGCGTTCTCCATTGCGCAGGTGCTCGCGTAATCCAGGGAGTGCGAAACTCACTTCTCCGCGTCCGGCCGGCTCAATCAATCCGGCCTCGATAAGGCGGGCGCGATAGTTTGCTGCCAGCTGCAGGGAGGCCTTCATGCGCGTGGCCACCGCGGCGGTGCTGGAGGGTCCGCTGTCGAAGGACATGGCACGCAGGTAGTCCATGTCCCGGTCCGAGGCCTTGGAGATGGCCGGTCCGACAACCATGCGGATGTTTCGCTTTAAGGCCGCAGCAACGGCCTTCTGCGCCGATTCTCGGTCAACCGTGCCGTGCCCCCTTTCGGCTTCCTTCCACAGGAAGTAGCCGATCAGCTGGATGAGGAACGGGTAGCCGAAGGTCGCCTCGGCAGCTTCGTCTAGGAACCCGTCCGGAAGGTGGATCCCGGCCGCCGAGAATTGCCGCGCATAGGAGGCCCTGACATCCCGAACATCCACGGAGTGCAGGTCGATCTTGTCGGCTCGTCGAAGGAAGGTCGCCACGCCTTCGTTGAGGATGTCGGAAATCGCCGCCGGTAGGCCAGCGCAGACGAAGCTAATGGGCAGCCCGTCTCGTACCCAGTGTTGGATGACCGCGGCTAGCTGCAGTAATTCACTGCGGTCGGCGTCCTGGATTTCATCCAGCGTGATCAGTAGCCCGGTGCCGTTGTCGTCCAGGCGTTGCAGGAGCTTCGCCCCGAGATTACGGAATTCCACCTGACGCTCCCGCGGAAGCTGTGTGGTGACACCAAAGCCTGCGGCCGAGAACGCAAGAATTTTCCGCGGCGGTGGGCCCTCACCCAGCTCCTCATCAAGCAGGCGTGCTGAGTCGGCAATCCTTGCCAAGAAACCAGCAGTGGATGTCTCGGAGATGACTGCCCAGCCCTGTTCCTGGGCCAGACCCTGGGCCTCGTTGAGCATGACGGTCTTCCCGACTCCTCGGGCACCGGTGATGATGGTCAGCAAACCAAGGACGCCGGAGCGGATGCGCAGACCGTATTCGAACTCCTCCAGGGTGCCGTTGCGGTCGATCAGCTCCGGGGGAGTCCTGCCGAAGGTTGGCCGGAAGGGATTCTGCATCTCGGGCATCGGATCTCCTGTCGATGAAATGCTGTGAATAGTATTTATTCACACTTTACACATCTATTCACAGCACGACTGATCTGATCGGGTTTGAGGATGATCGGTACGGAAGATCGGGCAAGGCGATCGATTGCAAGAGAGCGCTCCTGTGAACGGGCGCAAGGGCATTCGTGTGGTAAGTAGGGTATGCGGGATGTCTCGGCCCTCGTGCTGAAGCCCGTGGCCGCAAATGCAGGAATGATCGCAACCCCTGCCAGCCAAACTCTAACTGCCCAAACTATTTCGACTTTGACAAGATCATTGACAGCAAGCGATTGGAAAGAAGTAGCGAAAAGAGCCTCCGCTGCCTCTTGCGTTTCTGCAGGACAAGCCGCAAGCGCCACGCCAGCGCTCAAGGCGGGCTCTTCAAATGTAGCCAAGCCTGCAAGCATCGTGACAACGCTTGCTAAAAAGCAGCCATCGCGGCGTTTCGATACAGTTCAAACAAGATACCCACGAAGATGCGACCATGCGCAAACAAGATCGCTAATTTCCTCGAAGAGCCAGGAAACTGGCAAGCAAGGGCCAATCACTAACGGCCTGGTTGCCCTAGGCGTCCCTTATGACGTCGCTCCGGGAGTCCCCACATGGGTTGTTGTCTTCGTCGGTGTCTAAGAGGTCCCAGCAAAGTTAGGATCTGATGAATAAACTGAACACCCCAGAAAAATTAGGTTTTGGGCTCTACCTAGCCACGGTGACTCTCGCAACCGGCCTGCCGTTACTTTTGGGATTTTTTACCCCACTATGGTTTTCCCAGCTCGGAAACCCCAGGCCCGGAATTCTGTTCTGGTCTCCGCTACTGACCGTTGTTTTCGTTCTGATAATTCTAATTTTGGGAGAAATTAGTGATCGGATCGTTCTAAAGGTCTTCAACAGCGCAAGCAAGATCGCCGTTCAGAGTCTGCAGACCCTTTTGACCTTTATCGTCATTCTTGGTTGCTATCGTCTTGTAATGACTTCTTACCGAGCAGCTCTGATAGCAGCGGTAACCGCAACCCTGGGATATTTGGTTCTATCTCCTGTCATTAACCGGTTGGAGAAGAAAGCGCCACGGAGCGAAGGCTAGAACAGTCGTTGGCTAGAACCCGATCCGGTTCTCTGAATGATTTAGTTAGATACATTTAGTAGGAATAGGGGACCCCGCAAGGAGGCACCCTATTAGTACTAAATTTTTAGTCCCGGCTGTTTGGCTTTCCTGCCGCTCGCGTGCTTGCTGGCGCTGGCTGAAAAGTGCTTTTAACCTTTCCTGACACCTTCGCTCAGGATGCGAACCTTGAAGCGGGGAACGTCACCGGCCAGTCCGAGACCCTCCCCGAATGGGGCTGATCCGTCCATCGTGGGGCGGCTCAACGGTGGGACTTTGGACCTATTGTCGATCGCTATACATGCGAGTAGCGTCCTATACATGAGTACAGCCCGTGAGGATCTGACCGGACGGGCCCGGCTGCGCGACGCCGCTATCGAGTGTTTCGCGGCGCACGGGTTTGACGAATCCCTGCGGGCCATTGCCGCCCGGGCAGGGGTCAGTGCCGGGTTGGTCCGCCACCACTTTGGGGCCAAGGAAGCGTTGCGCGCCGAATGCGACGCCACGGTGCTTGCTCGCTACCGTGCGCTGAAGAACGAAAGCCTCAATACCTCACCCCAGCAACTCTTCGCCCAATTCCCGTCCTCGCGCGACGGAGGGATCCTGTTGGTTTACATCCTGCGCTCGGTTCGTGAGGGCGGGGACGCCGGAAAGGACTTCATCGACCACATGGTTGCCGAGGCTCTGGAATTCTCCCGTGACGCAGTGGAGCGCGGAATCCTCGTTCCCAGCCGCAACGAGGAGGCGCGGGTGCGTTTCCTTATCCAGCAATCGATCGGCGCCATGGTGGTCAGTTTCGCGATGCACCCCGAGCTGCC
Source organism: Paeniglutamicibacter terrestris (assembly GCF_012271785.1). GTDB lineage: Bacteria > Actinomycetota > Actinomycetes > Actinomycetales > Micrococcaceae > Paeniglutamicibacter > Paeniglutamicibacter terrestris. The sequence continues at coordinate 221,838 of NZ_JAAWVT010000003.1, forward strand.
GTTGGACGACTTTGGTGCGGTGATGGATCGCTACTACGCCGAGGCGATGTTGCCGACCCTCGAGCTGTACACCGAGGGGCTGTTCACCAGCCGGGAGTACCTCGATGAATATCTGAGCTTTATGGCCGGAACCAAGAACCCGCCCGCGGGCCGCGCGGGAGAAAACATGACGCGGTAGGGATGAAGATTATGTCCACCAACACCCAGGCCATCTCGGTGAACGACCTGCACAAGCATTTCGGACGCTCGATGGCCCTAGCTGGGCTGAATCTGCAGGTCGAGGCGGGTCAGGTCGCCGGTTTCCTCGGGCCCAACGGTTCGGGCAAGTCGACCACCATCCGTATCCTGCTCGGGCTGCTGCGCGCCGATTCGGGCAACGTGAAGATGCTCGGCGGGGACCCGTGGAACGATGCCGTTGCACTGCACCGACGCATCGCCTACGTCCCGGGCGAGGTCGCCCTGTGGCCTAACCTCACCGGTGGCCAAGCCATCGGCATCCTCTCATCCCTGCGCGGGGGTGTGGATACGGCCAAACGTGACAGCCTGCTAGAACGCTTTAATCTGGATCCCACCAAGAAGGCCCGCAGCTACTCCAAGGGCAACCGGCAGAAGGTCGCCCTGGTTGCTGCCCTGGCCTCGGATGCCGAGTTGCTGCTACTGGATGAACCGACATCCGGCCTTGATCCGCTGATGGAACAGGTCTTCACCGCCTGCATCCGCGAGGCCAAGGAGCAGGGCCGCTCGGTGCTGCTCTCCAGCCACATCTTCGCCGAGGTAGAAAAGCTCTGCGACACCGTCACCATCATTCGCGAGGGCGTCACCGTGGAGGCCGGGCGCCTGGATGACCTACGTCATCTGCACCGCACCACGATCACGGTGCTGCTGGCGTCAAACGCCTCCGCTCTTGGCACAGTTCCAGGCATCAACGACCTAGTCCTCGACGGGCCCAAAGCCACCTTTACCGTCGGTGCGGAAGACCTTGGCGAGGTGCTCGAGGCGCTGTCCAGGTACTCGCCGCGCTCTCTGGTTTCTGCTCCGCCATCGCTCGAGGACCTGTTCCTGCGTCACTACGGAGGGCTGCCGTTGGAGTCGGCAGCTACCACGTCTGGGCGGCACGCCCATGCACACGCGGGCGGTGCGCGATGAGCAGCGAAACAGCCCTGGGCACCGTGCGGGGGAGCTCCGCTTCCACCGACTCGCTGACCGGGGTCGGAATGGTCATGAGATTCATCCTGCGCCGCAACTGGCTGCGGCTGCTGATATGGGCGGCGGTGCTGGCGGTGATGATCCCGATCGTTTATGGCTCCCAGCAGGAGGCCTTCCCGACTCAGGCTGCGCGTGACGCCTACGCGCAGGTGGCCAACACCCCTGCCGTGGCGGCCATGACGGGCCTGCCCTATGCCGCAGGCTCGCTCGGTGGCATTCTGGTCATCAAGATCTGGATGACGTTGGCCGTTGCCTTGGGCTTCGCCTCGATCTTTCTGGTCACCCGCAACGGACGTGCCGACGAGGAAACCGGGCGGACCGAGTTGCTGCGTTCGGCCGCGCTAGGACGTTACGCCTACTCGGTGGCCAACTATCTGGTGGCAGGATCGTTGTCCGTGATCACCGGTTTGCTGGTGTCGCTGCTTTGTCTGACCTTGAAGCTGCCAACTGGCGGGTCCTGGATCATGGGCGCCTCCATCGCCGGCACCGGTCTGGCCTTTGTGGCGATTTCGGCGATCTGTGGCCAGCTGGCCACCACCAGCCGCGGAGCGAACTCGCTGGCTGTGGCGCTGCTGGCGCTTTTCTACTTCATTCGCGCGGGTGCAGACCTACAGGCCATCGGCACCGATCCGAGCGCGTTGAGCTGGTTCTCGCCCATTGGTTGGGCGCAGAACATGCGCTCCTTTGGCCAAGATAACTGGTGGCCGCTGCTGGCCCTGTTGGGGCTCGCGGTGTTTGGTTGCGCACTTGCGTTGCGCTTGGAAACCCGCAGGGACCTGGGCGCGGGCATCCTGCCCGAGCGCGGAGGTCCGGCAACCGCCTCGGCGTTGTTGGCCAACCCGCTGGGTTTGGTGCTGCGCCTGCAGCGTGGCTCGCTTCTGGGCTGGTTACTCGGGTCGCTGGTGGCGGGGCTGTTCTTCGGTTCCGTCGCCAGAGCCATGACAGCGGTGCTGGATCCGGAGAACCCGTTTGCGAAGTCCTTCGTGGGAACCGGACACAACCTGCTCGACGGGGTGATGGGCATCTTCGTGCTCTTTAACGGTCTGCTGGCCGGGGCGTTCGCCGTCCAAGCGCTGGCCGCGGCACGCAGCGAGGAGGAAAGCGGACGGTTGGAGAGCCAGCTGGCCGGATCCCTCTCGCGCGTTAGCTGGCTGTTTTCGCACGTCTTGGTGGCGGGGCTCGGTTCCGCAGTGATGCTGCTGCTCAGTGGCTACCTCACCGGGGTATCGTCCCAGGGGGCGGCAACCGGCGGGGCCATGGCCGCCGACTCTCTTGCATACTGGCCTGCGGTGCTGTTGATGCTCGGAGTGATGCTCTTTGGCCAGGGGTACTTCCCGCGGCACAGCACCGGCATCGCGTGGGCCGTCTACGGGTTCTCGGTCATGACCGCCATGTTCGGAGGATTACTGTCCCTGTCCACCGATGTCATCAAGGCCACCCCGTTCGGTGCGATCCCGCGGCTTCCGGCCGAGGACTTTGCGCCGCTGCCCCTGATAGTCCTGAGTCTCATCGCTCTAGTGTTGGCCGCACTCGGGTTCCGGCGCTTTCGGGCCAGAGACTTGATGCCCGAATAGCGCGGAGGTATGCGGCTGTAGCACCACCCTTTACAGTGGAATTGTTGTGGCAGTAGCGTGGGCGCCATGGACTGGAAACTTGAACTAGTGTTTGTCCCCGTGTCCGATGTGGACCGCGCCAAGGATTTCTACGTGAACAAGGTCGGTTTCAACGCCGACTACGATGAGCGGCCCAGCGAGTCGATCCGCTTCGTCCAGCTGACCCCACCGGGATCGGCCTGCTCCATCACCATCGGCGAAGGCCTGAATGACGCGGCCCCCGGGACGGCCCCGAGCCTGCAGATGGTGGTCAGCGACATCCACAAGGCCCACGACCAGCTCAAGGCCAACGGTGTGGAGGTCAGCGACGTTGATATTCAGCCGTGGGGGCACTTCGTGTACTTCGCGGATCCCGACGGCAACAAGTGGGCGGTGCAATACCTGCCGCAGCGCCCGAACGGCTAACCATCAAACCGGCAGTAAATTGCCGATCGACCGTCCTGGGTTGGATATAACCCGTCCAAAAGGCCATTTTCGGCAAAATATTGCCGAAAATGGCCTTTCAGTGGATCATGGGAGAAAAGAGCATCAAGATCGGCAGCATGTTGCCGGTGCGAGGAGTGGCATGGATACCGTATCGGCACTGGCGATGAGTATCCGCCGGGCGCGCAAGGATGCCGGGTTGACCCAAGGGGAGCTGGCCGACCTGGCAGAAGTCTCGGAGCGGACAGTTCGCGCGCTGGAGACAGCCACCGGCAATCCGTCCCTGCGCGCGCTGGCCTCCGTCCTGAATGTCTTGGGGCTCAAGCTGGGCGTCGGTCGATGACCCCGGATCTTCAGCGGCTCAGATTCATCGAGCGTGCCGACGTCTACAAAAACGGCGTCCACGCGGGGGAACTATCCCGGACGACTACCGGGGGCATCCGCTTCGACTATCTCGCCAGCTACCTTGCCGAAGGCCAGACGCCGGTGGCCTTCTCGCTGCCGCTGGATAATGCAGCTGTCCAGAGGCCCAACGGTGCCCTTCCCGCGTTTTTTGCGGGATTGCTTCCCGAGGGGCACCGCCTGACGGTGCTTAAGAATGCGACGAAGACCAGCTTCGACGACGAACTGACCTTGCTGATGGCCGTGGGGGCAGATGTCCCGGGCGATGTGCAGATCGTCCCCGCGGGTCAGATTCCTGCAGAACCCAAGGCACTGGCCGATACCTCGACACCGGAGGACCTGGACTTCGCCGTGCTGGCGAACTCGGTGGATCTACACGCACTTCCCGGGGTACAGGACAAGGCGAGCGCCTCGATGCTCACCACGCCGTTGGCGACGCGAGGCCAACACTATCTGCTCAAGCTGGACCCCGCACAGAACCCCCATCTGGTGGCCAATGAGGCAGCACATCTGGGTGGGGCAGGAAAGCTGAACCTCCCAGTGGTGCGCCACCGGATCATCCATGACAAGCACGGACTGGCCGGCCTGCTGGTCGAGCGGTTCGACCGCCGGCCGGAAGCCAATGGCCACTGGCAACGAATGGCCCTCGAGGACGGAACGCAGGTTATGGGTCTGCCCCCGGCCGCGAAGTACACCGTGGCGGCCGAAGACGTTGCTGTGGCCCTAGCCCGTTTGTGCCTTGCCCCGGTGGTGGCCAGCCGCAACCTGTACCTGCAATTCGCCTTTGCCTGGCTGACCGGCAATGGGGACCTCCATGCCAAGAACCTCTCCGTGCTGGGCAGACCCGGTGGTGGTTTCGAGATATCGCCGATGTACGACGTGCCGTGCACGCTGCTTTACGGTGATGACACCATGGCGCTTCCGATTGCCGGCAAAATAAAGAACCTCAAGGCTAGGCATTGGGCGGAATTTGCCGATGCCCTCGGCTTGCCGCCCCGGGCGGCAGCGTCGGCAAACCGGCTCGCTCTCAAGGCTGCGTCCTCGGTGGACCTAACCGCGCTGCCCTTCGAAGGATCAATGGTGCGCGGGGCGCAGCGGGAACTGCGCTTCCGCCGGCACGAAATGCAGGGATAAGCCCGCCCCGCGGCCCGACCTGTGCCAAGACTTAGGGCTTCACGGGATAACGGGAGGTGATAGCGATCCGGTTGAACATATTGATCGCTGCACTGAGCCATGAGACAGCCGAGATCTGTTCATTGGTGAGCACCGCGGAGGCCATGGTGTAAACACCGCGGGGGACGTGGTCTACCGACACCAGCGTGATTGATTCGCACAGGGCCAATGCCGCGCGTTCCACGGCGGAGAAATATTCCGAGTCTGCCCAGGCGGCGACCACCGAGAGTCGGTCCGTGCTTTCGCCGAGCTTCAGCGCATCGCGGGTGTGCATGCGCAGACAATAGGAGCAGCCATTAAGCTGCGAGGCACGGATCTTGAGTAGCTCACGCAGCTTGGGATCGATTCCCGCCGCGTCGGCGGCAGCACTTGCTGCTTCATTCATGGCCAAGAGAGCTGTGTAGGCCGTCGGATCGGATTTGCTGAGATTCACACGGGTTTCCATGGCTTGATGCTAGCCCGGGTTGATGACAAGCAACAGGGGGTGAAGAAATAGCTCGAGGGCCACCAAGCCACGCTTATACAGTTGGGTCAGGCCATCCGGCATCGACCGGTCTTCGCGATCTTCTCCAAGCTGGGCTGCGAGCCATCCGGGGGCGATTATTAACGAGTACAGGCGGTGCTCACGTACCTGCGTGCGCGCGTAGCGAGCATTCGTAGCGCCTTCGGCTACCCAGTGCGTTCTGCCACACGAGGAGCGCTGGTTTTGCGTCAGGGGCACGATGATGAGCCGAAGTCGCGATGACTTGCGCGAATTTGGATTGGTTGACACCCTCGGACGTCGGTTAAGCTTGGTCTTGGCTGGCTGTGGTCTCCGTATGCCACAAGCTATGAAGCCAAACAACGAAACGAGGAACCGTAGTGCTTGAGCAAATCACACTGACCGTCGATGGAGTCCAACGCGAGGTGAATGCCGGCACTACCGGGGCCGAGCTGTACTTTGATGACCGCGAGGTTGTCGTCATGCACGTTGATGGTGTGCTGCGCGATTTGGCCCGCCCGCTGGAAGCCGGAACCGCCGTTGAGCGTGTCACCATTGATTCCCCGGCCGGACTTGAGGTCCTGCGCCACTCCACCGCGCACGTGATGGCCCAAGCTGTTCAGCAGCTGCGCCCGGATGCCAAGCTGGGCATCGGCCCGTACATCACCGATGGTTTCTACTTCGACTTCGATGTTGCCGAGCCGTTCACTCCCGAGGATCTGAAGACCCTTGAGAAGATGATGCTCAAGATCGTGAACCAGAACCAGAAGTTCGCCCGCCGCGTTGTCACCGAGGACGAGGCCCGCGAGGCCATGGCCAACGAGCCCTACAAGCTGGAACTGCTGAACAAGGCCAACGAGGCCGATTCGGCAGGTGAAGGCGTGAACGTTGAGGTCGGCGCCGGCGAGATCACCATCTACGACAATGTTGATCGCAAGTCGGGCGACTCGGTGTGGTGCGATCTGTGCCGCGGCCCGCACCTGCCCAATACCAAGCTGATCTCCAACGCCTTCGCGCTGACCCGTACCTCGGCCGCTTACTGGCTGGGCAACCAGGATAACCAGCAGCTGCAGCGCATCTACGGAACCGCATGGCCGACCAAGGCCGATTTGAAGGCCTACCAGGAACGAATTGCCGAGGCCGAGCGTCGCGACCACCGCAAGCTCGGTGTCGAACTTGACCTCTTCTCCTTCCCGGACGAGTTGGGCTCCGGCCTGCCGGTATTTCACCCGCGCGGCGGAATCATCCGCAAGGAAATGGAAGACTACTCGCGGGCACGCCATGTGGAAGCCGGTTACGAGTTCGTCTACACCCCGCACATCACCAAGGGCCACCTCTACGAGGTCTCCGGCCACCTGGACTGGTACCGCGATGGCATGTTCCCGCCGATGCATGTGGACGCCGAGCTGAACGAGGACGGCACGGTGCGCAAGCCCGGCCAGGACTACTACCTCAAGCCGATGAACTGCCCGATGCACAACCTGATCTTCCGCTCCCGCGGACGCTCCTACCGCGAACTGCCACTGCGCCTGTTCGAATTCGGTTCGGTCTACCGCTACGAGAAGTCGGGTGTGGTCCACGGGCTGACCCGCGTGCGCGGCATGACTCAGGACGACGCCCACATTTACTGCACCAAGGACCAGATGAAGGATGAGCTCACCGAGACGCTGAACTTCGTCTTGGGGCTGCTCAAGGACTACGGCCTTGATGACTTCTACCTGGAGCTCTCCACCAAGAACCCAGAGAAGTTTGTCGGCGATGACGACATCTGGGAAGAAGCAACCCGCACCCTGTCGGAGGTAGCAGAGGCCTCGGGCCTTCAGCTGGTTCCGGATCCAGGAGGCGCCGCTTTCTACGGTCCGAAGATCTCCGTGCAGGCCAAGGATGCACTCGGTCGCACCTGGCAGATGTCCACCATCCAGTTGGACTTCAACCTGCCCGAGCGTTTTGAGCTCGAATTCCAGGCAGCCGATGGCACCCGCCAGCGCCCGGTCATGATCCACCGTGCACTCTTCGGTTCGGTCGAACGCTTCATGGGTGTGCTCACCGAGCACTACGCCGGCGCCTTCCCGGCCTGGCTTTCCCCGGTTCAGGTCGTGGGTATCCCGGTCGCCGAGGCGTTCAACGAGTACATGTTTGATGTCATTGACAAGCTCAAGGCCGCGGGCATCCGCGCCGAAGCCGACATCTCCTCGGATCGCTTCCCGAAGAAGATCCGCACCGCGTCGAAGGACAAGATCCCGTTTGTGCTCATCGCCGGTGGCGACGATGCAGAGGCTGGAGCGGTGTCCTTCCGCTTCCGCGATGGCAGCACCGATAATGGCGTGCCGGTCGACGAAGCGGTAGCCCGCATCGTTGCCGCCGTGAAGAACCGGGAAGCCTAGGCACATGGGGGAGTCCACGAACATGCGCGAAGCGCGGAATTCGGCCGGAGTGCGCCAGGGGTCATCCGACGCCGAGATCACCGACGACTTTGAAATCGCCGGTGTCCCGGATTCGTTCCAACGCCTGTGGACTCCCTACCGGATGGCCTACATCAAGGCCGGCCAGGGGCAAGTCAAAGACGAGGAATCCTGCCCATTCTGTACCGGTCCCAACCGTAGTGATGAGGATTCGCTGATCGTGCACCGCGGTAAAACCGCGTACGTCATCCTTAACCTTTTCCCCTACAACCCGGGCCACTTGCTGATTTGCCCCTACCGTCATGTTCCGGACTACACGGACATCACCGAGGAGGAAACCGCGGAAATGGCGGCATTGGCCCAAAAGTCGATGCGGGTCCTTCGTGCGGTATCGCGTCCCACCGGTTTCAACTTGGGCATGAATCAGGGTGTCACCGGGGGAGCCGGCATTGCTGCGCACCTTCACCAACATGTGGTTCCGCGCTGGGCCGGTGATGGGAACTTCTTCCCGATTATCGCGGAGACCAAGGCCATTCCGGCGACTCTGGGTGATATTCACACGGATCTGGTTGCCGGTTGGTTGGACATCGACTAAGGCTTCAAAGAAATATCTGAGTAAAGACCGTCGTGCATCTGCACGGCGGTCTTTACCGTTTTAAGGCCAAGGGTCGCAGATCACGAGGGAAATGAGCTGGTATGGCGTCCGGTCACTTGACCCGGGACCTCGTGGTGCAACCAAGGGGCGGAGTTCCGCCGATACGTTCCTGGCTCTTGGGAGCGTGCCATCCGGTGCGATCTTCGCAGAGGGAAAAGTTGCGGAGAATGCCTCTTTCCGATCTTTGCCCAAAACCCTATGATTCTGCGGTATTGGCTGCTTTGCTTGGAGGTGCATCCCTCCAATTCATAGATGTTTTATCCACTAGTATTGGATTGTGACGACATGACCTACGTCTTTGTTACGTCCGCACCCTACGATGATCGCGTAATGCTCAGCTTTTTGAAAGGAAACCAAGGTGTCTGAAAACGAAGGCGTCTCGACCCCGACCACTACCCTCGGCAGCGACCGCGTCAAGCGTGGCATGGCAGAAATGCTTAAGGGCGGCGTCATCATGGATGTCGTCACCGCCGAACAGGCCAAAATTGCCGAAGACGCCGGGGCCGTAGCAGTGATGGCACTCGAGCGCGTTCCGGCCGACATTCGCGCCGAGGGCGGCGTCTCGCGCGCCAGTGACCCGGACATGATTGACAGCATCATCGCAGCCGTTTCCATTCCGGTCATGGCCAAGGCCCGCATCGGTCACTTCGTTGAAGCTCAGATCCTTCAGTCCTTGGGTGTTGACTACATCGATGAGTCCGAGGTCCTTTCCCCGGCCGACTACGAACACCACATCGACAAGTGGCCGTTCAAGGTTCCCTTCGTCTGTGGTGCAACCAACCTGGGTGAAGCACTGCGCCGCATTAACGAGGGTGCTGCCATGATTCGTTCCAAGGGTGAAGCCGGAACCGGCGACGTTTCCAACGCCACCGGTCACATGCGCAAGATTCGCGCGGAGATCGCCAAGCTGGCGGCTCTGCCCAAGGATGAGCTCTACGTGGCCGCCAAGGAACTTCAGGCCCCGTACGAACTGGTCAAGGAGATCGCGGCTACCGGCAAGCTCCCGGTAGTCCTCTTCACCGCCGGTGGTATCGCTACCCCGGCCGATGCAGCCATGATGATGCAGCTGGGTGCCGATGGTGTATTCGTTGGCTCGGGTATCTTCAAGTCCGGCAACCCGGCACAGCGTGCCGCCGCCGTCGTGAAGGCCACCACGTTCTACAACGACCCTGACGAGTTGGCTAAGATCTCGCGCGGCCTGGGCGAGGCCATGGTTGGCATCAACGTTGCCGACATCCCGGCACCGCACCGTCTGGCCGAGCGCGGCTGGTAACACCCATATCGCATGATCTAACGCCCGCTGGCATGAGAGCCAGCGGGCGTTATTTTTTGCACTACAAAGTGCTGCGAGCGGTCACTAGACTGGCGGCATGGGACAAATCATCTTCGACGCAGCAGTCACATTAAACGGCTACTTAGCCGACGTGAACCACTCACTACAATGGCTGTTCGACGTCCCCGGTGACGGCGATCCGGACCCTACGCTGCTGCCCGACGATGTGAGCCTGCACGTCGAAGGGGCCAATACGTACCTGTGGATATTGGAGCATGAAAATCTGCTGGCCCAACCAGCCAGGTGGCAGAGGCTCTACGGAGATATTCCGACATACGTGTTTACGAACCGCCAGCTGCCCATTCCCGCCGGCGCCGACGTGCGCTTCGTTAGGGGAGAGGTCGCAGAATTGCTCCCGGAACTGCGCGAAGCTGCGGCCGAGGGGAACATCTGGGTGCTTGGTGGTGGGGAGCTGCTGGGACAGTTCCTCGACATCAATGCGTTAGACAGGTTCGCGTTGACGATCGCCCCGGCCGCGTTATCCGGCGGAGCACCACTGCTGCCGCGCACCATTGGCAGCGATCGACTAGAACTAAGCGAAGCACGCCAAGTCGGCCCGTTCGCGCGGCTCATCTACCGGGTGAAACCCGGCCCGGTCGCGACGTGAAGCTAAGGACGTCATCAGTTGTAGGGGAACCCGGTTCTCAACACGCGGTCCCGCTACTATCGGGTGTTTTAGCGCAGCAGCATGTGCCTGCCGCGGCCCAACAGTCGCATTCCGTTGGCCTCAAAGAACTTGGCGGAGCGCGGGGAAGCCGCGGCAATCAGCTCAACCTGGCCGGGTTGTTCCAGGCCCAGGGGATTGACCATGCCACGCGCCAAACCGTAGAGCAACGCCGAACCAACGCCGCTGCGCTGGTATTCGGGGGAGACGGCCAAGCCATGGATCGCCAATTGCCCACCGAGCGCTTGCTGAGCAAACGCGCGACCCACGAGATCACCCTCAAGAGTACGGGCCGTGGCTTGTTCAACGCGGCGTAGTGCCGGATGTCCGGCGCTGAGGCCCGCCGAAGCGGGGTCACGCCAAAGATTGGCCACCTTCAACTCCGCGGCATCGGCGCCGGTGGCCTCGGGAATATCCGAACCCAAGCGCACTCGACCGTCCCACGGTTCTGCGGGACTGACCAGTTCGCCGGCATGCCACGAGATCTGGGCGGCATCAGTAAACCCTGCCGCCTCGAGCGGCCCGGAGGGCGCACCGGAATTAACCCACGCATCCACCCGCCGAGCACCTAACCGTGTGCCCTCGGCAAGCCCGGGACGAAGCCCGGCTTCTTGCGCGTGAGCCGGAAAAAGTAGGACCAATCGGGCGCGGGCCGGTTGCCATGCCCACGAACAGCCATGGGTGGTGAAGACTTTACCGCCGGTGGCGATGGCCAGGGCCTGGTGCCAATGCGAGAGCGCATCTTGAGCAAAGCTGATGGTGGTCACGCTTGCTTGCCCTTTGTTAGTCCACGGCGAACCAGCAGCGGTTCGATGAGTGCAGCTCGGCCCCGGAAGATCTCATACGATTCCAAGGGATCACGCGTATTGCCGCGTGAAAGTAATTCGGTGCGGAATCGTTCCCCATTTTCCCTAGTAGCTCCGCCGTTTTCGGTGAACCACTGGACGGTATCGGCATCCAGTACTTCGGACCAGATATAGGAGTAGTATCCGGCCGAGTAACCGCCATCAAAGATGTGCTTGAAGTAGCCGGTGCGATATCGCGATGGAACCAAATCGGGGATCAGCCCGGCTTCGGTAAGTACCTGCTCTTCGAAGGCCAGCGGGTCGCTGATCAACTCACCCTCGGTGAGTGAATGCCAGGCCAGATCCAAGACCGCTGCGGACAGGTACTCGGTGGTGGCAAAGCCCTCGCCCCATAACGCCGAAGCCTCAAGCGTTTGAACCGTACCTTCTGGCAGCGGAGCCCCCGTTTCGGTGTGCACGGCATAACCGGGCAACACCGCAGGATGCAGCGCCCACATTTCATTAACCTGCGAGGGATACTCGACAAAATCGCGCGGGACGCTCGTGCCGGATAGTGATGGGTACACGCCATTGGAGAAGAGACCATGCAGGGCATGGCCAAATTCATGGAACAGCGTAGTAACTTCATCCAGGCTCACCAAGGCGGGGGAGTCTGTCGCTGGTGCCGGAATATTCAGGGTGTTGGTGACCACGGGAAGTTCGCCAAGCAGCGAAGATGACTCGCGGATCGAATTCATCCAGGCGCCACCGGCTTTGGTGGGGCGGGCGAAGTAGTCGCCGAGAAATAGGCCGAGGGTGGTTCCGTCTTCGTTGAACACCTCCCAGATGCGCACCTGTGGGTGGTAACGCGGCAGATCAAAACGCTCGCTAAAGGTAATTCCGTACAGTCGAGTGGCTGCGGCAAAAACGCCGTTGGTGATCACCGCGTCAAGTTCGAAGTACTCACGCAGCGCCGCGGTATCCAGCGTGTAGCGTTCGCGCGCCACGGCTGCTGAGTAGAAGGCCCAGTCCCAGGGCTGGATGCTGGATTCGGAAATCTTTTCCAACTCGGCTGCTTCGGCCCGAGCATTGGCCACGGCCGGAACAACGAGCTCAACCAGACGCTGAGAGACCGCGGTCAGATCGGGTGCTGTTGCACCCTGCAGGACGACTTCTGCGTGGGTAGCAAATCCGAGCAGCCCCGCACGCTTGGAGCGCAACGATGCCATCTGCGCGCCCAATTCCAGGGTGCGGTTCTCACCATGCTGGCCACGGTTCACCGAGGCTTCGAAGAGCCGGCGGCGGGTGGCAGAAACCGTCAGTCGCTGCAATAACGGCTGGCCGGTGGGCAGCACCAGCGTCAGCAGATAGCCGCCGTCATGGCCGGCCTTTCTGGCAGCATCGGCAGCTGAGGCTAATTCGTTTGCGCTGAGGCCATCCAGTTCTGCAGCGTCGGTGAAGTGCACCGCCGCCTCATTCATGGCACCGAGTAACTTCGCCGAATACTCCGAAGAGAGGTCGGTGATTTGGCTGTTCAGTGCGCGCAGTTCCGCCTTGTTAGTCGGGTCAAGTTCGGCGCCGGCAGCACGGAATCGGCGTAGCGTTTCGGATACCAAGCGGGCGTCTTCGCCCGAAAGGGTCGTGGCGTCCAGTGATACCAAGCGGGAAAAGAGTGCGTCGTCAAGGTGGATTGCGTCCTGATGATCCGAAACCATGGACTGGATCTGCGGGTCAAACTCGCGCAGATCGTCGGTGCCGTGGGCGGAGAAGACCGTCCAGTACGCCATGATGGACCGGCGCAGCATCGCACCGCTGCGTTCCATGGCTACAAAGGTATTCTCGAAGGTCACGTCATCGACATTGTGTGCGATGGCCCGAAGCTCGAGGAGCTGGATCTGAATGCCATGACCAATGGCTTCCAGATAGTGAGGTGTCTCGATGGCCGAATAATCTGGGAATTCAAACGGCAAAGTGCTTGGTTCAAGCAACGGATTAGGCATGTCCTTAACCCTGTCATATGCCCGGGGAACTGGAGGTTTCCCGCGCCGAAATTCGGCCAGAAGGTTAGGCTCGTGAGTATGAATTTTCCCGCAGTGGCTGGCACGCCGCGAAGAAGCGCGTTCTCTGTAGCAGCGGTTTTGTTACTGAGTGCAATATTGGCCGGCTGCACGGCTTTGCCCGCACAGCCAGAATCTGCGCCGGGTGAGACCCCAACAGTGGCCTCCAACGAATCCCCAAGTCCATCACCTGTGGCCTCGGATGTCGCCTCACCACCTGCTTCCACCCCAAAGGATCGGGCGTGCGACGGGGATCAATGTGTTGAGGTGGCGGTCACGGGAGACATCTTGCTGCACCCTGCGCTCTGGGCTCAGGCGGAATCCGATGGGCATGGTGAGCTGAATTTCTCGCCGCTGCTTGCCGGAATCACCCCTTACCTCGCGGAGAGTGATCTGGCCCTATGCAATCTTGAGACCCCTGTCGCTGCGGCGGATGGTCCCTTTAGTGGCTACCCCATGTTTGTAGTGCCGCCGCAAATCATTCCCGCCCTGAAAAAGGTAGGTTATGACGGCTGCACGACGGCGAGCAACCACTCGATGGACGCCGGCGCCGCGGGAGTTAGGCGAACACTTGATGCCCTTGACGCCCAGGACATGGTTTACACCGGCTCCTACCGCAGCGCGGCAGATGCAAAAGCACCGTTGCTGGTGGACGTTGACGGCGCGCGTATCTCTGTCATCGCCGGCACCTTTTCACTTAATGGAGTCGCCGAAGATGCGCCGTGGCGAGTTGATGACATCAACGAGGAATCACTGCTCGAAAGGGCAAAGGTCGCACGAGCCGCCGGTGCTGACATTGTGATAGCGGCACTCCATGCCGGGGCCGAATATAGCAACACGCCCACCGCCGAACAGCTTGACCTCTACCGCTCACTGGCCGACAGCGGAGCGTTTGACTTCATCTATTCACACCACACGCACTCGGTCCTACCCATCGAAAAACGCGCGGGCACATGGATTGTCTACGGATTGGGTAACTCCGTAGCCAAACACGCCACGGCCACTGTGCTGAACAAGGAAGGTTTGAGCGTCAAGATGCAATTTGTCCGTACCGGGGATTCGTGGAAAGCGGGGAACTTGGTGTGGGCTCCACACATCATGAGCGCTAACCCGATTAGGTGGTGCGCACTTCCGGCAACCGAGCCCTGCACCACGAAGGCTGGGGATGCTGCATCCTTGAAGCGGACCACCGACACGGTGAATTCGATGAATGCGCGCGGCTCCGGCGCCAAAATGTGGTTACTTTCCGCTCCATGAGTAGGGTAGCCGCGGGCGTCACGAAAATAACGCCAGCTTCACGGGTGGGTTTACGCTGAGCTGTCCTGAGCAATCCATCGGATGATGCAGGAGGAATACCACCCCGTACCCGCGAACTAGAAAGTGATCGATGATGTTGCCACGAGTTGGAGTCCTTGCGTTGCAAGGGGATGTACGTGAACACCTAAAAGCGCTCGAATCTTTGGGTGTTCCAGTGGTGGCAGTGAAGAAGCCAGCGGAGCTCAACGAGGTCGACGGCCTAGTGATTCCGGGCGGGGAATCAACAGTGATCGATAAGCTCGCACGCATGTACGGCGTCGCGGAGGTGCTTAAAGCCAAGATTGCCGAAGGTTTCCCGGTCTACGGATCCTGTGCGGGAATGATCATGCTGGCCAACACCATCGCGGACCCCACAAAGAATCTCAAGGGCGAGCCCCAGCAAAGTTTCGGTGGAATCGATATGGTGGTTCGACGCAATGCTTTCGGGCGTCAGGTTGATTCTTTCGAGGTTGATCTGACAATCAAGGGCCTCGACACCTTGCCAAGTCAAGATCCAGCTCACGCTGCGGAGCCAGTGCGCGCCGCATTCATCCGGGCTCCCTGGGTGGAAAGCGTGGGGGATTCAGTTGAAGTTTTGGCCACGATTCCCGCCGAAAACACGCCTCGGAGCGCGGATGGGGTTCGAATGGCTAGAATTGTTGCAGTACGTTCGGGAAATTTGTTGGCGACATCCTTTCACCCCGAGGTGAGCGGAGAGCGACGAATCCATGAACTTTTCATCCAAATGATAAGAGGAGACGCGTAAGCATGTCCGGCCACTCCAAATGGGCAACAACCAA
Source organism: Paeniglutamicibacter terrestris (assembly GCF_012271785.1). Lineage (GTDB taxonomy): Bacteria > Actinomycetota > Actinomycetes > Actinomycetales > Micrococcaceae > Paeniglutamicibacter > Paeniglutamicibacter terrestris. Next base: position 237,128 of record NZ_JAAWVT010000003.1, read on the forward strand.
ACACAAGAAAGCCATCCTTGACAGCAGGCGCGCGAAGTCGTTTGCCAAGCTGATCAAGAACATCGAAGTTGCAGCCCGTGCCGGCGGCGCAGACCTGGCCGGTAACCCCGGGCTCGAACTCGCCGTAGCGAAGGCCAAGAAGACCTCGGTGCCCAGCGACAACATCGACCGCGCCGTCAAGCGTGGAGCTGGTTTGACCGGTGAGGTCATTGACTACTCCGAGATCATCTACGAGGCACGTGGCCCCCAAGGTTCTGCCGTGCTGATCGAGTGCTTGACAGACAACAAGAACCGCGCCGCCTCCGAGGTTCGCATCGGGATCACCCGCAATGGCGGATCGATTGCCGATCCCGGCTCCGTGGCCTACATGTTCGCCCGCAAGGGTGTTGTCGGGCTGCCGAAGAACGGCCTGACCGAAGACGACGTGCTGATGGCAGTGCTCGACGCGGGCGCCGACGAGGTCAAGGAAGCGGGGGAATCTTTCGAGATTCACTCCGAGCCCACCGACCTGCGCGCCATCGTTGCGGCACTCGAGGAAGCCGACATCGCCTACGAGAGCGATGAGATCGAATTCGTTCCGTCGATGCAGGTGGAACTGGACGCCGAAGGCGCCCGCAAGTTCCTGAAGTTGGTCGACGCGCTCGAAGAGCTTGATGACGTGCAGAACGTCTACTCGAACGCCAACATCAGCGCCGAGGTCATGGCAGAACTCGAAGAGGACTAGTTCCACAATGGCTCTGCGAGTGGTGGGTGTCGACCCCGGCCTGACCCGTTGCGGTCTGGCCGTGGTCGATATTGAACCCAACCGTCGTGCCACGCTCATTGATGTTTCGGTAGTGGGTACCCCTCCGGGGACCCCGTTGGACCAGCGCCTGCTGGCCATTGCCGAGGGCATCGATGCGTGGCTCGATAAGCACCATCCCGATGTGCTGGCGCTCGAGCGAGTCTTCAGTCAGCTCAACGTCAGCACGGTGATGGGCACAGCGCAAGCCTCCGGGGTAGTGATCGTTGCGGCCGCACGCCGCAATATCCCCGTCGCGCTGCACACCCCCACCGAGGTCAAGGCCGCTGTGACAGGTAGCGGCGGCGCGAATAAGAATGCCGTGGGCAAAATGGTCGCCAAGATCCTGCGCCTGGATGAACCGCCGACGCCCGCCGACGCTGCGGATGCTGCGGCCTTGGCCATCACGCACGGCTGGCGTGGGGCAGCCTTTGGCTCCTCCGGTGCGGCAGCCTCGGCGTCGGGATCACGTCCCAGCGGTGGGACATCGGGCCTGACCCCTGCCCAACGGGCCTGGATTGCCGCCGAAGCCAAGGCCCGCACGGTTAAGTCGCGGTAGTAACGAAACATCCTTCGGGGAGTTGGGCCGTGGAAGCTGTAAGCTGTTCGTAGATATATTCGTATGGCTCGCGGTTTCGAAGAACAAATCCACGTAGCCCAGCACCACCGGAGGTCGGCCCCACATGATCAGTACGCTGCGCGGAGTGCCGCAACAGGTCAACCTCAACAGCGCCATTATTGAAGTTGGCGGCTTCGGCATGCTGATTCAGGCCACCCCCCAGACACTTGCCACCTTGCAGGTCGGCCGTGAGGTCCTGGTTCACACCTCCATGGTGGTCCGTGAGGATTCGATGACCCTATTTGGCTTCGCTAGCGGCGAGGAATGTGAAGTCTTTGAGATTCTCACCGCAGTCTCCGGCGTTGGCCCACGCACCGGACTGGCGATTCTTGCGGTGCACACCCCCGAAGAAGTCCGCATCGCCGCCAGCACCAAGGACACAAAGGCCTTCACCAAGGTTTCCGGCATCGGGCCCAAGGGCGCCGAACGCATCGTGCTGGAACTTTCCGGCAAGCTCACCCCGACCGGTGCGCCGGTACCGGCCGGCAGTTCCAAGACCCGTGCGTGGGAACCACAAGTTCTGGAGGCGTTGACGGGTCTGGGGTGGACCGAGCGCGATGCCCTGAAGGCGCTGGACGCGCTGGCCAAAAACGAACCTCAGATCGTAACAAGCGGCAGCGTGCCGGAAATTCTTCGGGCGGTGCTGCGCTCCCTGGGGCGTGGAAACCGGCCCGGAAACTAGGAGTAGGACATGACCGAAACCGGCGCACTGACCAATGCGGGATCCGAACCCGAGGAGCGTGTGCTCGAGGCTGCCCTGCGTCCTAAGAACCTGGACGATTTTGTTGGACAGGCTCGAGTGCGCCAGCAACTCTCACTCGTGCTTGAGGCCTCAAAAATTCGAGAGCGCACCGCCGACCATGTGCTGCTCTCTGGCCCTCCGGGTCTGGGCAAAACGACCTTGTCGATGATCATCGCCGCGGAAATGAACGCACCGCTGCGCATTAGCTCGGGACCGGCCATTCAGCATGCCGGTGACTTAGCTGCCATCCTCTCCTCACTAACGGAGGGTGAAGTGCTTTTCCTCGACGAGATCCACCGGATGAGCCGCCCCGCCGAGGAAATGCTCTACATGGCCATGGAGGACTTCCGGGTTGATATCATCGTGGGCAAGGGCGCCGGGGCCACGGCCATCCCACTTGAATTACCGCCCTTCACCTTGGTGGGCGCCACGACCCGAGCTGGCCTATTGCCCGGGCCGCTACGCGACAGATTCGGCTTCACCGGACATCTGGAGTTCTACAGTGTCGAGGAACTTGAACTGGTGTTGCGGCGTTCGGCCATGATGCTTTCGCTGAAGGTCAACTCCGCGGCGTTCTACGAAATTGCCTCGCGTTCGCGTGGAACCCCGCGTATTGCCAACCGCTTGCTACGTCGCGTTCGTGACTGGGCGCTGGTGAATCGGCTCGAAAGCATTGATGCTCGCGCGGCTTCGGCGGCTCTTGATATGTATGAGGTGGACGCCCGAGGGCTTGATCGCCTGGATCGTTCGGTGCTGCTGGCGCTGTGCACCAAATTTGGTGGGGGACCGGTGGGCCTGTCCACCCTGGCCATTGCGGTTGGTGAGGAAACCGAAACGGTGGAAACCGTCGCCGAACCCTTCCTAGTGCGCGAGGGTTTGCTCGGCAGAACCCCGCGCGGGCGCATCGCCACGGCTGCGGCGTGGAAGCATCTGGGGCTACGTATGCCAGCTGACGCCATTTTTGCCAGCCAGAGTAGTGGCGAGCTCGATTCCGAGGACGAGACTTAGCTCACGGCGAACATCGTTGTGGGCTAGCCAGCGGGATCTAGACGATTGGCCGAGCGAATGCCGTCAATGGTCAGGGTTTGTTCATGTAGTCCCTATAGTATGGATAGGCCTACCGGCTGCACAAAGTCCACTGTGTGTGCCGATGACACTGACTTAGAAACAGGTATCCACACGTGAACGATTTTGTTCTGGCCCAAGCCGCTACCGGTGAAAAGGCCGCATTCGACCCGACCATGTTGATCATGCTCGCCGCATTCGCCCTGCTGATCTTCATGATGATGCGCGGCAAGAAGAAGGCTGCCAAGGCTCAGGAAGAGATCCGTTCCAACCTCGCCGTTGGTGCCGAGGTCATGACCCAGTTTGGTCTTTACGGCACGATTGCCAGCATTGACACCGACGAAAACAAGATTGTCTTGGAAGTTTCTCCGGGCAGCTTCGTCACCGTTCACTCGCAGGTTGTTGCCAAGGTAGTTGCCTCGGATGAGGCAGTTGCCGAGGCTCCTGTCGTGATTCCGGATGACGCATCGTCGCTGACCAGCACCAACACCGAAGCCACCGCAACGGATCTCACCGAGACCCCGGAGGAGTCCTTGCGTCGCCTCAACGACGAAGGTAAGGGCCCCAAGGCCTAATTTTTGGTGCCATGAGCGTCAAAAATTCCTTCGCGTAGCAGCGAACGGCAGCTGGATTACCGCGGGTGAAATTCTGCGGGTGAGCGATCCAGTCTTGGCCAGACTTCACCAAGCGGCCCGGAGCGACTCTTGATTCCCCTAGTGGGAGAGGTCGTCTTCGGGTTTTCCGCCGAAACTTCGTCCCCGTCAGGGCGGCGGAACAACCAGAAAGCCTCACGATGTCATCTATTGGCCCGATCAAGCAGGCGCGTAAATCCCTGCTGTGGCTCGGCGTTATCTTCCTCATCTCGGCCGCCATCCTCATTACCGGCGTGCTCAGTGGGAAGGCTGCTTTTGCCCCCAAGCTTGCCCTCGACCTCGAGGGTGGCACCCAAATGATTTTGTCACCGCGTGTCCAGGGTGGCAGCGCCGCGACGCAGGAACAGCTGGACCAAGCAGTGGAAATCATTCGCCAGCGCGTGGACTCTACCGGCGTATCAGAAACCGAGATCACCACACAGTCGGGCCGCAATATTGTGGTCTCCATGCCTGGTGTTCCCGATTCTCGTACCCGCGAGCTCATCCAGGCTTCGGCCAATATGGAGTTCCGCCCGGTCATCTATTCCGGTTCGTTCACCGCGACCCCCGAGGACCAGCGTCTGGCCAAGGCCGATTTGCCCAAGCCGTCGGCGAAGCCCGAAAACGGTTCGGATCTGAACTGGGTTGACGCCGCGCTGTACCAGGAATTTGAGAAGTTTGACTGCCCCACGGTGCTGGCCAACGGCTCCGATGAGGTGCACGATCCGGCCAAACCGCTGATTTCCTGCGACCCGGACATGGGCGCTAAATACATCCTGGGTCCGGTTGAGGTCCCCGGTGCCGACATCGCCGATGCTTCCTTCGGCATGGCACGCGGTACCCAGGGCGCCGTTACCGGCGAATGGGCCGTCACCTTGGTCTTCAACGATGACGGTAAGTCGAAGTTCGCCGAGGTCACCAAGCGCTTGGTTCCGATGACCGGAGCCCAGCACCAGTTCGCCATCGTCTTGGATGGAACGGTTATCTCCGCTCCGACGGCCAATGCCGTTATTTCCGATGGACGCGCACAAATCACCGGCAACTTCACCGAGCAGAGCTCCAAGGCGCTGGCCGATCAGCTGAAGTTCGGCGCACTGCCGATCAGTTTCGACATCCAGTCAGAGCAGCAGATCTCCGCCACCCTCGGCGCGGATCAGTTGCGCAGTGGCCTCATCGCCGGCCTCATCGGTATGCTCCTGGTCGCCATCTACTCGATCTTCCAGTACCGACTGCTCGGCTTGGTGACCATCGTGTCACTCGTCGCCTCGGGCATACTGACCTACCTCGCTCTGGTGCTACTGGGTTGGTCAATGAACTACCGGCTCTCGCTGGCAGGTGTTGCGGGTCTGATCGTGGCCATCGGCCTCATCGCCGACTCATTCATTGTGTACTTCGAACGTATCCGCGATGAACTCCGTGATGGACGACCGCTGGCCTCCGCCGTGGAGATTGGTTGGAAGCGCGCCAAGCGGACCATCCTGGCTTCGAAGGCAGTCAACGTTCTGGCCGCAGTGGTGCTGTATATCGCCGCAGTGGGCAACGTCCGAGGCTTCGCCTTCACCCTGGGCCTGACGGCAGTTGTCGATATCATCATCGTCTTCCTGCTCACCCACCCGATCCTGCAGCTGATCTCCAAGACGAAGTTCTTCGGCGAAGGACACCGCTTCTCGGGACTTGATCCTTCGCTGCTCGGAGCCGTACCGCTGTACCGCGGTGCCGGTCGAGTGCGTAGCTTCAGCCCCGAAGCCGAGGCGGCTCGCGGTAAGAAGAACGCCAAGGCAGCCTCCGAAGCCGAGCGTCGGCAGACCATCGCCGAGCGACGCAAAGCCGCGACCACCACCGCGGTCCCCACCCAGCAGGACGAACGCGCAGAGAAGGATTCCACCAATGGCTAGTCTCGCAAGCTGGGGCAATGAGCTCTACACGGGCAAGCGGTCCTACCCGTTCACCGGCAAACGCAATCTCTGGTTCGCCATCTCCGCCGTCCTGGTGGTTCTCTCCATCCTGGTCCCCATCGTCAAGGGCGGATTTAATCTCGGCATTGAATTCCGCGGTGGATCCGAATTCACGATTTCCAAGGTCGTCCACAGCGACATTGCTCCCGGAGAAGAAGCGGTCATCTCGCTGGCGCCGGATCATCACCCGCGTGTCACCAACATCGCTCCGAACACCATGCGTGTGCAGACCGACAAGTTGACCGATGATCAGACCCTTCAGATCGCCGAATCATTGGCCGGTGCCTATGGGGTCAGCAAGTCGGAGGTAACCTCCACTTTCGTCGGCCCGACCTGGGGTGCGGATGTATCCAAGCAAGCCCTCATCGGTTTGGTCGTATTCATCCTGCTGGTCTCGTTGCTGATGGCGGCATACTTCCGCACCTGGAAGATGTCACTCGCGGCAATCATCGGGCTGCTCCAGGTGGTCATCATTACCGCCGGGATCTACGCTCTCTCCGGTTTCGAGGTCACCCCCTCGGCGATCATCGGCTTCCTGACCATCCTGAGTTACTCGCTTTATGACACAGTGGTGGTCTTCGATAAGGTACGTGAAAACACCGCCGGTTTCCTTGACCAAAAGAAGCGGAACTTCGAAGAGCTGGTGAACCTGGGTATCAACCAGACACTGGTTCGATCGATCAACACCTCGGTTGTAGCAGTGCTGCCGGTCGCGTCGATTCTGTTCATCGGTTCTTACCTTTTGGGTGCCGGAACGCTCAAGGATCTTTCCCTGGCACTGTTTATCGGCATCATCGTCTCCGCGCTTTCCACGCTCTTTGTGCAGGCGCCACTGTACTCGTGGCTGCGACACCGTGAGCCAGAGGTACAGGCTCACAACAAGAAGCTGGCGGACTATCGTCTGACCAGCGCATAAGGCGCAGACGTCACTGCCCGTTTCGCGGGCGTTGGGCGGCGAGCTCACGGAGGGAACTCCGTGAGCTCGCCGTCCTTTTTTGGTCCCGAAGTGCTATAACCTAGCAAGAGGATGTTTGACGGACGTTCACCTTCGGTCTTGCAGGGCCGGAAGTACGTGCGTGAACAAGCGTTTGAACAGCAACGAACGACATGCGGCGTCAGCGTTACACGAGGGACCCCGATCGAGAGGAGGCGCCAGATGGTTGAGAACCATGGTGTCATGATGCCAGGGGGCCCACCAGCGGCACCAAAGCGCGGAACAATCTCCCGTCTGGTCCGCCTGGCCGGACGGGGAACCACCGCCCAGCCCCCCACCCTGGAACCCTTGCTGCGCACGGTACGGGCACAGCATCCCAAGGCAGACATTGATCTGCTCGCCCGCGCCTATGCCGTGGCAGAGCACTTCCACGAAGGTCAAAAGCGTAAGAGTGGTGACCCTTACATCACCCACCCCGTCGCCGTGGCAACCATCCTGGCCGAAATGGGTATGACCGGGGCAATTCTCGCCGCAGCGCTGCTGCACGACACCGTTGAGGACACCGACTACTCCTTAGAGACCCTGACCCGGGAGTTCGGCGAAGAAATCGCCAAGCTCGTTGACGGTGTCACCAAGCTAGATAAGGTGCAGTTCGGCGAAGCAGCCCAAGCCGAAACCGTGCGCAAGATGGTCATCGCGATGTCCAAGGACATTCGGGTGCTGCTAATCAAGCTCGCCGACCGTCTGCATAACGCACGCACCTGGCGCTATGTTTCCCCGGAATCCAGCGCCAAGAAGGCACGCGAGACACTCGAGATCTTCGCCCCGCTGGCACACCGGCTCGGCATGAATACCGTGAAGTGGGAGCTCGAGGATCTGTCCTTCGCTGCGCTTCACCCCAAGGTATACGAAGAGATTGTGCGGATGGTCGGGGAGCGCACCCCGGAACGCGAAAAGTATTTGACCACGGTTCGCGCCGCAATCTCCGAAGACATTGTCCAGGCCCGACTCAAGGCCACCGTCAGCGGACGACCCAAGCACTACTACTCGATCTATCAGAAGATGATTGTTCGCGGTAAAGACTTCGACGACATCCATGACCTGATGGGTGTGCGCGTCCTGGTCGACAGCGTTAAGGACTGTTATGCGGTCTTGGGACTCATGCATGCGCGCTGGACGCCGCTACCCGGGCGCTTCAAAGACTACATTGCCCTGCCCAAGTTCAACCTGTACCAGTCGCTGCACACCACGGTGATTGGCCCCGGCGGTAAGCCGGTGGAGATCCAAATCCGCACCCACGACATGCATCAGCGTGCCGAGTACGGTGTGGCGGCGCACTTCAAATACAAGCACGGCACTCCCACGGACGGTCACACCGTGGAAGACCAGGACATGGACTGGCTGCGCAGCCTGATGGACTGGCAGCATGAAACCAGTGACTCCAACGAATTCTTGGATTCGCTGCGCTATGAGATCAACACCGCCGAGGTCTTTGTTTTCACGCCCAAGGGACAGATCATGTCTCTGCCGGTGGGGGCCACCCCGGTGGACTTCGCCTACGCGGTGCACACCGATGTTGGTCATCGCACCATCGGTGCGCGAGTTAATAGCAAATTGGTGCCGTTGAATTCCGAATTGCACCACGGCGACATGGTTGAGGTATTCACCTCAAAGGCCGAAGGAGCAGGCCCGTCGCAGGACTGGATTGGCTTTGTTAAGTCCCCGCGCGCCAGGAACAAGATTCGCCAGTGGTTTACCAAGGAACGCCGCGAAGAGGCCATCGAAAAGGGCAAGGAACAGCTGACGAAGGCGTTGCGGAAGAATAATCTTCCGCTACAGAAGCTGATGACTCACGACGTGCTCTCCGCTGTCGCCCAGGAATTGCGCCATCATGACATCTCCGCGCTGTACGCTGCCGTGGGTGATGGGCATACCTCCGCTCAGAACGTTATTGAACATCTCACTGCACTGGTCGGTGGCGTGGGCGCCGAGGTCGAGGAGGTCTTGGAAGAGACCCCGATCTACGCGGTGCCCAGCCGTTTGGCCGACTCCGACGCGGGAGTCATTGTCCCGGGTGCTGGCGAGGTGCTGGCCAAGCTGGCACGTTGCTGCACACCGGTGCCACCGGATCCGATCCGTGGCTTTGTTACCCGGGGATCTGGAGTTTCGGTGCACCGCACCGACTGCGTGAACCTGAAGGAGCTCGAGCAGCAGCCCGACCGCCTGGTTGAGGTGCAGTGGGCGCCCACCAAGTCCAGTGTCTTCCTGGTAGAGATCCTCGTTGAGGCATTGGACCGCAAGTCCCTGCTTTCGGACGTGACGCGGATCCTCTCGGAAAACCATGTCAACATCTTGGCCGCCAGCGTTTCCACCTCACGTGACCGCGTTGCGTTCTCCCGTTTCGCTTTTGAGATGGGCGATCCGAAGTACCTGAGCCACGTCTTGAATGCGGTACGTCGCATTGACGGGGTGTACGACGTGTACCGTACCTCCGGGGGAAATCGACGCAGTTAGAGCGTGCATCACACCGTCGCGCGCTGTATTGGACGCCGGGTCACAACTTGCCGCTGGCGAGTTCGTGACCCGGTGTTTCGCTTTTTCGGATCACGACGTTGATTCATGGGCGGAATCGATTTATCTCATGGATTGGACTAACTCTTCTGGCGGAATCTAGACTGACGAGTACTTGTCGGTCGATCAAGCACCTTGGGTGCGAGTGGATCATTCCGCCTGAATCTTCGAAGGGTTTTCATGTCGCGCGCGCTGGGCAGTAAATACACGATCGAGGAAAGCATCGGCCGCGGGGCCATGGGCGAGGCCTACCGGGGAAACGACCACCAAGGCCACGAGCTCGCGTTCAAAATCCTTCATGCCGAGCTGGCCAGTGACACCGCGTTGGTCGAACGCTTTATGCGCGAACGCTCCATCTTGTTGGCCCTACGTGGGGCAAACCTGGTGGAAGTGCACGATCTGGTCATTGAGGGCGACACCTTGGCCATTGTCATGGATCTGGTGGCCGGTGGAGATCTGCGCCAAGCTATCCTGAGCCGCGGTCCGTTCATTCCCTCGGAAATCTGTCGGATTGGTGCCGGGATCGCCAGCGGCCTATCGGTGGTTCACGCCGCCGGGATCGTGCATCGCGATATCAAACCCGCCAACATTCTGCTTGACGGGCCGACCGCTGCTCCCATTCCCAAGCTGACCGACTTCGGCATTTCCTCACTGATCGATGTTGACCACGTGCGCAGCACCACCGTGGTGGGAACCCCGCAATACATTGCCCCAGAGATTGGCGCAGGCCATAACGCGCTGCCGGCCTCGGATCTGTATTCGCTGGGCATCGTGCTGTACGAAATGGCCGTGGGAGTGACGCCGTTTGCCGGTGACTCGGTCATGGCGGTGCTGCTGCGCCACGCAACAACAACGGCTGCTCGTCCCGAGGGGATTCCCGATGCCCTGTGGGACATGATCACCTGGCTTCTGGCCAAGGATCCCACCCAACGCCCCGCAGATGCCGCAGCGGTCGAAGATGCGCTCCTGAAGCTGGTCCGGCAGTTCTCCGGCATAGCAGCCGCCGAGCGACTCGAGGCTCCCTTGGCCCCGCTGCCGCTAACTGCTGCGGGCGCGCCCGAGTCTGTATCCCTGCCGGCACCGCCGCAGACCCCGGCCGTGGTGTTGCCGGCAACCGACGGTATCTCGGAGCCAGAGGTGGTGCACGAGGAGGGGGAAGCGACAGAAGTCTTCCAACCTACCGAGGTGCTGCCCACGTCCCGTGGACATGTCCCTGTCACGCCGGGCGCCAACGGGGTGATGCCGCCGGCGAGCCCGCCGCTGGCGCCACCGTTGGGTCCCACGGTGTACGGCGATGGTCCTAACGGTTTCGCGCCCGATGCGCCCTCCGCCACATCTGGTGGATCGAGAGGCGCCTTGATGGTGGTCATCGTCGTGGCGTTACTGGCCGTGCTCTTGGCTGCGGCAGGGGTGTTCGTTTTTCTCAACGGCCAGAAGAACGACCCCGATCCAGTACCCAGCCCACAGGTGACACCCACGGCCACGGCGGCCAAAAACATTGCTCCGGACCTGCGTGGCATGAGCGTGAGTGAGGCGCGCAACGCACTTCCTGCGGAGGTCAAACTGGAACTCATTGGTACCACCTCACCAGATGTTCCAGTGGGTAAGATCAGCGAGCAGAATCCAGCACCTAGCGAGCCGCTGGGGCAAAGTCTGACCGTTGGTGTTGTGGGTGAAGATCAGGAACCGCCGAGTGAGGGAGCGCAGAGTGATGAACCGGAGCTCCCGTCTCCCGAAGCGATAGGCTCACCACTACCCGCCGAAGGCTCGCTGCTGTCCATTGATGGGGCCACAATGAAGGGCGTTGTTCACGCCACGGCACTCGGCGCCAGTGTCTGCACCACCGGGCAACCAAAAAGCGGGAGTGTCGTTTATGACCTCTCCGGAGACTACGACAAGCTCACCATGATCGTGGCCCTGGCCAATGTGGAGCAGGAAAGTGTTACCGCGGTACACGTCGAGGCACTCATCGACGGGGTTGTTTTCGACTCCGCCACCATTTCAGATGTCTCTTACCGCGATTGGGATATTGATCTGGCCGGTGTTGAAAAGCTGGAAATCAACTGGCAGGAAGAAACGTGCGGGTCAGAGTCAGCAATGCTCGGGTTTGGTAGCCCCGTCTTCACCCCAACCGCCGACTGAGCACCGTTGGCATCGCGCTGCTTCAGGCAACGCCATGCCCCGGCGGCTGGACCGCTTTGGTATCAGTCAATGTCCGCAAGCTCTGCGCTCATGAGCTTGGTGATGGCGAGCAATGCTCGGCGGCGACCCGGCCTCCGCGCTTGCTGAGCGATGGTGATGAACATTTGTCCGTAGTCGCAGCGTAGGTGTGCGCTCGCGTTGATGGCGGCAAGAATCGGCAGCGACTCACGTAGTTCGGAATTAAACGCGACGTCCATCGCGGTGCGCAGCGGCGAGGTGACGGGCACGTTGCCGTAGAGACAGATCTGCTCGTCATCCAGCGGTCCCTCGGAGAGACGAAGCACCATTCCCGCGGTGGGCGCGCAGGGCCGATGATAGCGCGGCACCATGATATCTATTTCGCGTGGCATCGGTGCACAGCCGAGGATCCACGCTGCGGTTCCCTTACAGAGCGCACGTGAGGGCACTAGCTGCTTTCCAGCCACGCACGCCGCCACCTGAGCGCGCGTGAGCGGCACATCGGGGTACACCGTTGACACATAGGCACCTGGCAACACTTCACGCAAGGCACCGCGTAGGCGCAGAGCCTGCAGCTCGTTGAGCGTAAAGGTTCCCCCTACGAGGATTACTGGGGGAGCGCCCGCTGTCGTTGGGGTAGCGGTAGGAAGATCGGTGAGATGTTTGCCACCGGGTGTGCGCTGCGTTGTGGCCATGTTTTGCATGGTCTAACTCTCACAGCTCCCGACGTCCAGCGTCAGGGCAGTGCCCCAAATTGTGGATAACCAACAGGGCTCTTGGGCGGGCGCGGCGTGAAACGGCGTTAAACACTTCGGGTGGGCACGGTTCACAAGAACCGTGCCCACCCGAAGGCGCTGCTAATTAATAACTACGCGAGGTCTGCGGAAGACTTCTGCAGCGTCTCGAGCCACAAACGACGAGCGTCAAGTGCCTCCTGAGCCGCCTTGATCTTGGACTCGACGCCCTTGGCCTGTGCCTTGGCCAGATCGGCTTCCAGTCCGGCGATGGCATCTTCGAGCTGGGTCAGCATCGAGTTTGAGCGTGCCTTGGTCTCCGGGTTGGACCGGCGCCACTGCTCGTCCTCGGCCGAACGAACTGCCTCTTCAACCTGACGCAGCGAGGATTCAACGCGCTGCATGTCGGCGCGCGGCACCTTGCCCGCTGCTTCCCAACGATCGCGGATCGAATCCAGCAACTTCTTGGTGGAGTTCAGATCCTTGATCGGCAACAGGGCCTTGGCCTCAACAAGCAGGGCCTCCTTGACGATGAGGTTCGCACCGAACTCTTCGTCAATGGCGGCGTTCGCGTTCAGGCGGGCCTCGAAGAAGACGTCCTGGGCGGCGCGGAAGCGAGCCCAGAGAGCGTCGTCATCCTTGCGCGAAGCGCGCTTGGAGGACTTCCACTCATCCATCAGACGGCGGTACTCCCCGGCGGTGACTCCCCAGTCCGTGGAGCTGGAGAGCTCTTCGGCACGGGCAATCAATGCTTCCTTGGCGCCCTTGGCCTCGGAGTTGGTGGCATCAAGCTGCGAGAAGTAAGCACGACGGTGACGATCAAAGGTCGTGCGAGCCCCGCGGAATCGCTTCCACAAGGAATCCTCGGTGGAACGTCCCAGACGCACGCCCGACTTCTGTGCGGTCTTCCACGCATCAAAGAGATCGTTCATACGGTTTGAACCCTGCTTCCACTGAACAGTGGAGGGATCCAGGGCGGCCAGAGCCTCGGCCTCGGCAACGATGGCCTCGCGGGCGGCCAGCTCGGTGGCTCGCAGCTCGTCGGTGGCCTTGCGTTCGGCAGCAACCAGCGTGGCTACGGCACCGCGTGCGGTTTCGATGCGAGCTTCCAGGGCCGGGATATCGCCAACCATATTCCGCTCGGCAACCGTGGCGGCCAAGTGATCAAGAGTCTTATTCATGTCCGAGCTCGGTGCCTTAGCCGCTACACGCTGCTCCAGGAGCATCAGTGCGGAGACGACCTCGTCGTGCTTACGCACGAAGTATGCCAGTGCCTCTTCGGCCGTGGCATCGGGGTACTGACCCACCGGGTGTTCGGTGCCATCAATGATGACAAAAACATGGCCGTCTTCGGAAACGCGGCTGATCTTAGCGGCGTCTTCCAACGGGGTGGAGAAGGTTGGGGGAGTTGCTACCGGGGCAGGGGCCTTGGCTGCGTGCTTTCCGGCCGGACGCGGGGCCCGGGGGGAAGGGACCATGGCTGCGGGGCTCGGTGCTGCTGCGGGGCTCGGTGCTGCTGCGGGGGTCGGCGCCTGTTCGGCTGCCGGGGTTTCTTCCGTCGCCGGTGCTTCTTGGGCGGCGGGCTCTGTAACCGGAGTTACCTCCGTAGCTGCCTCGGCCTGCGCCGGGGTGCTTTCGGGTTGCTGCTCCTCGGCCATTGCTGCTGGCTGGAGATTGTCGTCGGATTGCTGACTGGTGGTCACCGCTGAAACTCTTTCGCTTAGGTTCGGCCCCGGTAATATGCACTGGGGCACAACTGTCTCCGCCACTTTACCCGTCCGCTTGTGCCATTTGGTACTCTGCCGCGGTAAATCGATGCGCGAATAGCGTGGTTTCGCGCTCGGCGCAGTCACACCCCCAGTAGACTTGTGAGCGCCGTGGGCCCATAAAGCACCAGCATTCAGTACTGCTCGTCGCATCGGGCCAACATCACGGCATCAGCTTTCCCTCTTCTATAGGAGTACAGACTTCATGGCACGCAAGGCCTCACTATCCGGCTTCCCCGAATGGCTTCCACAGGAGCGCGCGGTGGAACAGCATGTATTGGACACGCTGCGTCGGATCTTCGAGCTGCATGGTTTTGGCAATATTGAGACCCGTGCCGTGGAAACCGTTGGCCAGCTCCTGCGTAAGGGCGAGATCGACAAGGAGGTCTACGGGCTTTCCCGTCTGGCCGCCGAGGAGTCGGCTAAAAACGACCCGAATGCCCTGGCCCTGCACTTTGACCTCACCGTCCCCTTCGCCCGCTACGTGGTGGAGAACGCCGGGCACTTAGCCTTCCCGTTCCGTCGCTACCAGATGCAGAAGGTCTGGCGTGGTGAACGCCCGCAGGACGGCCGCTTCCGCGAATTCACCCAGGCCGACATCGACGTGGTCGGTGACGGTGAGCTGCCCTTCCGTTACGACGTGGAGCTGGCCCTGGTGATCGCCGAGGCACTGTCGGCCCTGCCCATCGGTGACTTTAGGCTGCGCGTGAATAACCGCAAATTGGCTGAAGGCTTCTACCTCGGACTGGGTCTGAGCGACACCGCCGGGGTTTTGCGTTCGATCGATAAGCTGGAAAAGATCGGTGCCGCCAAGGTTGCCGAGGCGCTAAAAACCGAATTGGGTGCCACCGACGAACAGGCTGCCGCCGCGTTGTCGTTGGCCCAGATTTGCACCGACGATATTTCCTTCGTGGAGCAGGTGCGGGCCCTGGGCGTGAGCCACCCGCTACTCGAAGAAGGACTTGACGAGCTCTCGCAGGTCATCGAGGCAGCGGTGCGCCGGGCACCAGGCAAGGTAGTGGCCGATCTGTCGATTGCCCGCGGTCTGGATTATTACACCGGCACCGTCTACGAGACGGTCCTGGTTGGCCACGAATCACTGGGCTCAATTTGCTCGGGCGGTCGTTATGAGTCATTGGCCTCCACCGGTAAGAAAAACTACCCGGGTGTGGGGCTGTCCATCGGCGTGACCCGCTTGGTCTCTCGCATGCTGGCCGAGGAAACCGCCACCGCAGCACGCACGGTACCCTCCGCGGTGCTGGTGACGCTGGCCAACGACGATTCCTGGAACGAGGCGCAGGATGTTGCAGCGGAACTTCGCGGTCGCGGAATCGCCTGCGAAGTTGCTGCCAAGGCAGATAAATTCGGCAAGCAGATCAAGTACGCCGATAAGCGCGGCATCCCGTTCGTGTGGTTCACCTCTCCCGAGGGCACCCATGAGGTCAAGGACATCCGCACCGGCGAACAGATCTCGGCTAACCCAACCACCTGGATCCCCGCCGCCGAGGACCTGCTCAATACGATCACGGCGAACCGCGACTAATCCCAACACAGCGTCCCAATGCCCACCGTTTGAGGCCGACTCGTGGTGAGTCAGCCCACAACGATGGGCATTGGGACAACTTGGGTCTGCCGCTAACGGTAAACTCGCACATAGATTCTTCCCAATTCCGCACCCCGCGGGCGCTCCGCTGAAAATAGTGGCGGCAGCCCGAACCCGGGAACCCCACGCGGAAATTTGCACCTTTGTAGAAAGGAATGCAGTGCTACGCACTCATCAGCTCGGCACCTTGAGCGCCGAGAACATCGGAGAAACAGTCACTCTTACCGGTTGGGTGGCCCGCCGCCGCGACCACGGCGGGGTTGCCTTCCTAGATTTGCGTGACGCCTCGGGCTTCGCCCAGGTAGTGGTGCGCGATGAGGAAGATTTCCACCCGCTGCGCAACGAATTCGTCCTGCAGATCACCGGCAAGGTCGAGCGTCGTCCCGAGGGCAACGAGAACCCCGCACTGGCCACCGGTCAGATCGAGGTCATCGCCGATTCCGTGGTGGTGCTGAACACCTCCGCTCCGCTGCCCTTCCAGATTGATGAGCACGTAGAGGTTGGTGAGGAGGCGCGCCTGCGCCACCGTTACCTGGACCTTCGCCGTCCCACCCCGAGCCGCAACATTCGTTTGCGCTCCGAGGCCAACCGCATCGCCCGCAACCTGTTGCATGACGACGGTTTTGTGGAGATTGAAACCCCAACGCTGACCCGTTCCACCCCCGAGGGTGCCCGCGACTTCTTGGTCCCGGCACGTCTGGCTCCGGGCTCCTGGTACGCACTGCCGCAGTCCCCGCAGCTGTTCAAGCAGCTACTGCAGGTTGGTGGCTTTGAGAAGTACTACCAGATTGCTCGCTGCTACCGCGATGAGGACTTCCGCGCCGATCGCCAGCCGGAATTCACCCAGCTGGACATCGAGGCATCGTTCGTCGAGCAGGATGACATCATCGCCCTCGGTGAGTCCCTGGTACAGGCCATCTGGAAGCTGATCGACGTCGAGATCCCGACCCCGATCGCCCGCATCACCTACCACGAGGCCATGGCCAAGTACGGTTCTGATAAGCCGGATCTGCGCTTCGGCCTTGAGCTGAGTGACATGACCGACTTCTTCAAGGACACCGAATTCGGCGTCTTCAAGGCCCCGCACGTCGGTGCCGTGGTCATGCCCGGCGGCGCCTCACAGCCCCGCCGCACCCTGGACGGCTGGCAGGAATTTGCCAAGCAGCGTGGGCACAAGGGTCTGGCCTACGTCCTCTACAAGGAGGACGGCGAGCTCGCCGGCCCGGTCGCTAAGAACCTGACCGACGTTGAGCGCGCCGGATTGGCCGAGGCCACCGGAGCCACGCCCGGTGACTGCATCTTCTTCGCCGCTGGCGAAAAGAGCGAGGCACGTGCCCTGTTGGGTGCCGCCCGCGTGGAAATCGGTCACCGCACCGGCTTGATCAAGGAAGGCGACTGGGCCTTCGTTTGGGTTGTGGACGCTCCCATGTTCGAGCCCGCAGCGGCAGCGGTCGCCTCCGGAGACGTGGCAGTGGGAACCGGCGCTTGGACGGCCGTACACCACGCCTTCACCTCACCGAAGCCCGAATTCATGGATACGTTCGACACGGATCCGGAAAACGCCTTGGCCTACGCCTACGACATCGTGTGCAACGGCAACGAAATTGGTGGCGGCTCGATCCGTATCCACCAGGCCGATGTGCAGCAGCGCGTCTTCAAGATGATGGGTATCGACGAGGAAGCCGCGCAGGAGAAGTTCGGCTTCCTGCTCGAGGGCTTCAAGTTTGGTGCCCCTCCGCACGGAGGAATCGCCCTGGGTTGGGACCGTGTGTTGCAATTGCTCACCGGTTCGGACTCGATCCGCGACGTTATCGCCTTCCCGAAGACCGGAGGCGGCTTCGATCCGCTGACCAGTGCTCCGGCGCCGATTACGGCTCAGCAGCGCAAGGAAGCCGGCGTTGATACGAAGCCGGAGGCCAAGAAGGCCGAAACTAACGAATCGGCCAAGGCCGAAGCAAAGTAGTCTCACTCCCGCCAACCGCGGGATCTTAAGAGGGCGCCCACCGCACACGGTGGGCGCCCTCTTTCACGTTCTCGCTGAGACCGGGGGAGTGGCACGCTCGCTGCCTTCGCGTATCTGTTTGCCGGTTCAGGTTTCCTGCTCTCCTGCCCGTTTGCTGTGCTTCCGCGACGCGGCAAGTACGGTCCAGAGGCTAGCGCTGCCGGCGAGCCGTGTGACCAGTGCCGGATTTGCTCAAGTCCTTGGCACGTGGGTGGGGAAAAGTCACTCACAATGGGGATAACGCTGGTACTATTTTATATCTAGATAAATTTTTGACTTAGTACGTATTTTGGCGGCGTGCGTACCGAACGTACCGCACCAACCAGAGAAAGGCCACGACATGACCGCCTCATTCTCGAGTGCACCCAGTGCTCCTGGCGCCACAACATCCGGGAACAACCGCACAACTTCGGGGGAGTTCTCATGCTGAGCGGCGGCAAAGAATTCCCCAGTAGTTGGCAACGAGCACTGCTGCCGATGAGTTTGCTTGATGCCCTGGAGCAGACTCCCAACCACGGTTATGCGCTGGCTCAAATGCTTGAAGCCCGGGGCTTCTCACCCATCAAGGGTTCCACGCTGTACCCGGCGTTGGTGAAGCTCGAAGCGGCGGGATACATGGAGAGCACCTGGGAAGACGGCGATGGAGCACCGGGGCGCAAGGTATACACACTCACCGGCACCGGCAGAGGACATCTCGCCGCGCAACGCGAACTCTGGTCGTTCTTCCGTGAGGCCGTGACACGACCATGACACAACAGATTTCTTCTCCTGACCAGCAGCCGCGGCAAGGACCATCCAGCCATTTAGCAACACCCGGAGGAGCATCATGAGCCACGAAACGCACAAAAAAACCGCGTGGAGCGATGAACTTGAATTGTGGACGCCCCAGGAACGTGAGTGGGCTGAACTCGCAGCGGCATCCATGGTTTTTGCCGATGCATCGGCTGATGCCATTGGTCCTGCGCTGGCTGAGGTCCGTAAGTCGGTGGCCGGCAGCGGCCAGACACCTACCGAGCTCTTCGGCGAGCCAGTACTCTTCGGGAGAACTCAAGGCAAGACGCTTCGTGCTCCCGTTACTGTCCTGGAGTCCGGCTTGCCCTTCCCCGGCGTCTCCAGCACGATCGCAGGAATGCTGATGGGACTCGGTTTCCTGATATTTGTCCTCGGCATCTGGCTGGGATTCGACGAGGGATGGACGATAGCCAGTTTCACTGTTTCGGTCATGATCCTCTTCCCCGCCGTCTTCGTCCTGGTCGGCATCGGCCTGTGGGGATGGGTTCTGCGCACGCGCGGCCGGCTCCGCACCGCCATAGTCATATGGGCAAGCACGGTGCTCGCAACCGGTGGTCTGATAGCGACAGTGGCCAGTCAGGAAACCTGGAACGTCCCTGGACCACCGAACTGGGTCATGGCGCCAGTCGGTGCCGGACTGCTGATTCTTGGCCTTTTGAGCCCACATTCCAAGGACCGGGCATTGGAAGATGATGCCCAGTGGGACGACGAACGGTGGTTCACCCATGCACAGGACCTGCTGCGTGGACGCTACCTCTTTTCCAAGGCTCAGGCGGTCGCGGCACTGCGAGAACCGCGCGAACATCGGAGACTTGCCGGGACACACCATACTGCTGCGCAGGAATTCGGTAACGTGGAACTTTTTGCCGCCCAGCTTGCTCCGGGTGTTCGTACACCACTGCTGCGCGGAGTTGTGCTCCGTCGGGCCGGATTCAGTCTGGTGATCCTCTGCTTTGGAATTTCGATCGTCTCAGAGTTCATCAACGAACCAGTCGGCGCGTGGCTGATCACTAGGGCAGTTATCTGGACTTTGCTCGCAGTGGGAATCATCGCCTCATGGTTACCCAAGCGCATCCGCGAAGACATTAAGGAAGCCGGCGACCTACGCAAAGCCGATGCCCATACCCTTTCGGGCGACGAGTCGAGAGACTGAGGAACTTAACCCCGGGTAACGTTCTTAGTGTCCTAGCCCGGCAGGTCGTCGGTATCAACAATCAGCGTGTAGGGTCCCGAATTCACCAGAGAAACTTCCATCATCGCGCCAAATTGGCCGCATTCAACGCGCGCACCCAGGGCACGAAGTTCGGCCATGAATTGCTCATACAATGGTTCACTCACCGCTCCGGGAGCCGCGGCACTCCAGCCGGGACGTCGCCCCTTGCGAACATCGCCATAAAGCGTGAACTGACTGATGACCAGAAGCGGAGCGTCTAGGTCCTCGCAGGATTTCTCTCCGGGAAGCATGCGTAACCGCCAGACCTTCGCTGCCAGCTTCGCGGCCAACGCGGGAGTATCGGCGTGAGTGACGCCCAGTAGAACTACGAGTCCGGGCCCGTCAATCTTTCCGACGACAACTCCCTCGACCTCAACCGAGGCCCGGGACGCCACCTGCAACACTGCGCGCATTATTCCACCTTCACATCGTGTGCCCGAGGTCGGAGCCTAACGGCTGCCTAGACTCCTTCGAGCATGACGACTCTATCGATTAAACGGCATTGTCCGCATCTTGCTCCGCGCGATAGTACTGCCCGAACCACGTACTGCCCCAGCGAAGGTGTCCGCTGGTGGAATAACTCGGGAAGCGTTCACTTTCCCGCACATTGGGCTTCTGCTCCGATCGCTGAAGCGCGGACGCGGCAGACTTATGGACATGGGCACACCAGTATCCTCGCCCCGTTTGGGGCTTGAACCGATTGCGGAAATCGGCCAAAAAATGGCTGCCTTGGTAGCGGGCTTTGCTGCGGCTTCCGAGCTACTACCGATGGCCCTCTTGGATGCTGCGGGGTGCGCGACGTTTCTGGGCCTGCTAGAACGACTCCAACGCAAGATCGCCTACACCCAGCTGGTCATCACCGCGCGAGCAGACGCCACGCAAATCCACCGTCTAGATCCGTTGCTGGCACATGAGATCGACCTCATGGTCGCCGACCCACAATGCTTGGCCAATGGTGAGAAGCAAATTCCCAGCGAAGTTCTGCGCGAAGGGATGGCGCCACAGCGCAACACTCAGGCCTTTATGCAAGCGCATCTGCATATCTCCGCGCCCGAAGCCCGGCGGCGTCTCACCGGAGCGAAGCTATTGGTGGCCCCAGATCCCCACGACATGGCAGTCGATGTACTTCCAGCTGCATCCAGATATCCGATCCTCGCGCAGGCTGCTGCCGATGGCAGTGCGGATGTTGGCAACCTCATCACTGTTGCTGGCCAATTGGATTCAATGCAGCCTCGCATCGAACCGCGTGCCGACGCAGCCACTCTCAATACTGCTATCGAAGAAACGCTGGTTCACGAAGCCAGAACCGGGGAGCCCAAGTCGTGCGGTAAGGCTTTGCGTGATTGGGGGAAGCTATCTTGCTGAACATGGCACGCCCCTGAGTGATGAGGAAATACGCTCCAAGAGGGGCTTGTTCTTCCGCGGGTTACGCGACGGCAATGACGAGTACTTACTGCGTTGCGATCCGCTAGACAGTGAGGTCATCAGATCTTTCTGCGAGGCCTGGACCAACCCACGTTCGCATAAATCCGCACCATTCTCCGCGTCAACATCGCCAAGTACTGCGTCTCCCCAGAATGTGCGGGATTCCGGTTGGGATGAACCTCGCCAACCGGATGCCGGCTCGGTTTCTGGGACCCCGACATTTTCACCCGCTGGTGCGCCAATTCCCCAATGGGCAAGGGCCACCGATGCCAAGTCAGTGCCGTTGAGCCAGCTGGATTGTGGGCTTCCGCCAGACGGCTCAGGCTTTGAGTCATTCGCGGATAAAGATCCTCGTAATACCCCTCAATTGTGGCTCGATGCCATCATCGCGGCGTGTTCGGGCGCCCTGAGCGGCAGTGACATGAGCCAGACGGGTGGAACCAAGGTAAAAATCAGTGTGCTGATCGGTTATCGCAGCCTGTTGGGACAAGCCGAAGATGCAGGACTGACAGCCGGTGGACGAGCGATTTCGGCAGAGAACATCAGAAGGCTTGCCTGCAATGCCGATATCCTCCCCGCCGTGTTGGGAACGGAAGGAGAAATTCTCAATCTTGGGCGTGAATCTCGTGGATTCTCTAAGGCACAACGAAAATCCATGGCGATCAGGGACAGGGGATGCATCTATCCTGGCTGCACCCGAACGGCCGCAACGTCAGAAGCCCATCACGTAAAGTCGTGGCTCTCAGGTGGCGAAACTAGCGTCGCAAATAGTTCGACCCTGTGCCTTTACCACCACCTTCAAGTGCACGCAGGACTGATCACGCTGCAATCCATCGGAGGAATTCCCTACGTAATTGCCATAGCGGGCCAGGCACGCGGGGATCCGCAACGCAATTTGTATTGGCACCCCGAACTGCGCACCGCGGGCTACACCCAGCCGATGTTTGACTGACCCCGGCGTTCACGTGTCATCTCTTGCTTTCAAACTCCCGGGCGCTCTCATTTCCTGCATCTGAGAAGGACAACCCCCAAGTCCTTCAGATCGTTTGGACATGGCAGCACCCGGGCCCTTGTTACTGTCAGATCGACAGGCGCGTCGATAAGGAATCCGCGATTCACCAACCCTGTGACCGTAGAAATTCCCGTTACAGATGACACATTCGGGCCCCACAACCACTGGAAGCTCGGCGTCCCTGAATTATGGGTGGTCGCCCCTGAACTAGGCTGGGGGAGTGAATGATCTGCTCAGTGCCTTGGGTGACGACGAGGAAAACGACGAAGAACATGTGCGCCCGCGCGCACCCCTGGCCGTGCGAATGCGCCCTCGTTCGGTAGAGGAGCTCGTTGGCCAACAACACCTGCTGAGGGCCGGCTCACCGCTCCTTCAGCTGGCGGGGATCGATGGCCCCGGTCCATCGGGTCCATCGAGTATCATCCTCTGGGGCCCGCCGGGGACCGGAAAAACCACGATCGCTCACGTTATTGCGCGCGCTCCGGGTCGCCGTTTCGTCGAACTCAGTGCCATTACTGCCGGCGTCAAGGATGTCAGGCGGGTCATGGACCAAGCGCTGGAAGATCGAGATCTGCGCGGACTCACCACCGTCCTTTTTCTTGATGAGATCCACCGCTTCAACAAGGCGCAACAGGACGCATTGCTCCCTGGAGTGGAAAACCGCTGGGTGGTCTTGGTAGCGGCAACGACAGAAAACCCGTCGTTTTCCGTCGTGTCCCCGCTGCTTTCACGCTCCCTATTGCTGACTTTGCGGCCGCTGACCGAGGATGACATTGCAGGGCTGATCACTCGAGCGCTCAGTGATGAACGCGGTTTCAATGATGAACTTGTGCTCGAAGCTGCCGCCGCGGATCACTTGGTACGCATGGCCGGTGGCGATGCTCGGCGTGCATTGACGGCACTCGAGGCCGCCGCGGCGGTTGCCTGGAGCGCCGCTTCTTCCCAGGGGCTTTTGCATCGTGGCCCGCGCCAAAGCACTGTCGTTCACGAAGCGGATGTCGAGACTGAGACGACGGACCCCGAGCAGACCAGGGATTCCGAGGTCGAGGCAACCGAACCCGGTACGGACCCGGCTCAAGAAGAAGACGCCGAATCACGCGATGACTCTCACGCCGATGAGGCATCCCCAGACGCACGGAATGATGCAGACACTGAGAAAGAAGCGCACGCTGACAATGATGCGTTAAATGCTGCGGGCCAGATCATCATCACCATCGATCACACCGAACGCGCGATGGATGCGGCCGTTCAACGCTATGACAAGGCTGGAGACCAGCACTACGACATCATCAGCGCGTTCATTAAGTCTGTACGCGGCTCGGATGTTGATGCGGCATTGCACTACCTTGCCAAAATGCTCGAGGCGGGTGAAGATCCCCGGTTTATTGGCCGCCGCATCATGATCAGCGCCTCCGAAGACATCGGAATGGCTGACCCCACCGCTCTGCAAACGGCAGTCGCCGCGGCCCAAGCGGTTCAGCTCATTGGTATGCCCGAGGCCCGCATTATCCTGGGCCACGCGGTGGTGCACCTGGCCACGGCCCCCAAATCCAACGCCGCTTACAACGCCATCAACGCCGCGGTTGCTGATGTGCGGGCGGGGCGTGGACTCGGCGTCCCGATGCATCTGCGTGATGCTCACTATGCCGGAGCCGGTCGCCTCGGCCATGGCAAGGGCTACAAATATTCACATGACGCACCTCATTCAATCGCCACGCAGCAATATGCACCGGATGATTTGTTGGGCGTGGACTACTACCAGCCCACGGCCAACGGTGCCGAACGCTCAATCGGGGAACGAGTTACGCGCATTCGTGGCATCATCCGGGCCAAGGACCGCAGGGGCAAATAGGAAGGGGGATCTCGTCCGCTGATGAACGTCACAGGTGGGCGCATCACCTGCAGTGCACTTCGACTTTGGTCCCGGTGGTAGGATTGATCCTTGGCTGGCAAGCTGTCTAACCGCTAACCATCTGGAACTTCGGTCCCGGAAGGTTAACACCGTGACAGTTGCAGTGACTAGGGATGCGGTTTCCCACAACTCTCCATCATGGAGGCCAGGCCCAATGATAACCGCTCAAGAAGATAAGGACACTCGTGGCTAATAACACTCGTGCCCGCCGTAAGGTTCGCCTTTCGCGAGCCCTCGGCCTTGCTCTGACTCCTAAAGCTGAAAAGTACATGGAGCGTCGTCCCTACGGTCCGGGCCAGCACGGCCGTGCCCGCAAGAAGCAGGACAGCGATTACGCAGTACGTCTGCGCGAAAAGCAGCGTCTGCGCGCCCAGTACGGCATCCGCGAAGCACAGATGACTCGTGCCTTCGAAGAAGCCAAGCGCACCGCAGGCCAGACCGGTGAAAACCTGGTCGCCCTGTTGGAAATGCGTCTGGACGCCTTGGTTCTGCGTGCAGGCTTCGCCCGCACCATCGCCCAGGCTCGCCAGCTGGTTGTACACCGCCACATCCTGGTCAACGGCCAGCGCGTGGACCGTCCGTCGTACCGCGTGGCCGAGGGTCAGCTGATCCACGTTCACGAGCGTAGCGAAAAGATGGGCCCGTTCCAGATCGCCGCTGCCGGCGCTCACCGCGACGTGCTCCCCGCCGTTCCGGCTTACCTGGACGTCAAGCTTGAAGCCCTTCAGGCCAAGCTCGTTCGCAAGCCGAAGCGCTCCGAGGTTCCCGTAACCTGCGAAGAGAACCTCGTCGTCGAGTACTACGCACGCTAAATCCGTCGGGTTCACGCCCAACGAATCAAGTTTGCAACACGAAGCCCGTGGCACCTGTGCCGCGGGCTTCGTGCTACCCGGCGAGTCTCGTTTCCGTACCGCCGCTCCTGATTCGGTAAGGTGGAAAAGCACACGTCCCCAACCGAAGAGGAAAAGCACATGACAGGGTCGGATATCGCCGGACTCATCGCAGCGGGCGTCTTCGCCGTATTGGTGGCATTGCTCGCCATCCCCATCTGGAAGCTCGGCAAGGTATTTGACGAGTTGCGTGCAGCAGTTCGGGAAGTTTCCGACGGAACCACACCGCTGCTCACCGAGGTCACCAGCACCGTGGCGACCACCAACGATCAGCTCCGCAAGGTTGATGGCATCACCACACACGTCAGCGACGCATCGGCCAACATCAGCGCGCTGTCCTCACTGACCGCGGCCACCGTGGGCCGTCCGCTGATCAAGGTAGCGGCCTTCACCGCCGGAGTCCGCTCCGTCTTGGAAGCCCGGCCGAGCGGCAAGGGACGTCGATCGCGCTAATTCAGCGCAACGCACGTTGAGAATATCCACCACATGAGGAATCCGCAGATGAAGAAACTATTCTGGGTCGGTATCGGCATTGGCGTCGGAGTACTGGCCGCCCGAAAGCTCGGCCAAGCCAAAGACCTAGCCAGCGCCGACGGACTGAACCGCACCGTGGGCCGCATGAGCGACTCATTGCACGAACTTGCCGAGGCTTTTCGCACCGGTATGAATGAACGTGAAACAGAATTACGGCAGGCTCTGGGCCTCGATGAGACGTCCGGCCCCGGCCACCACTAAACTAATTGACGTGGCAGATGATTTTGGGTGCAGCGTTTCGACGCAAAGCCCGCAACACGCGGCCTCCTAGCCCAGAGGGCACGGAGGATCTGTACCGCACAGCCACAGCTAAGCAAAGCGCCCGTAAGCTTGAAGGGATCGAAGAGGAACGATGAAATCGCAGGAAATTGCACGCCGGTGGGTCGACTACTTTGAGTCGAAGGGCCACACCGCTGTACCCAGCGCCTCGCTGGTCTCCTCCGACCCGTCGCTGCTGTTCACCGTCGCCGGTATGGTGCCGTTCATTCCGTACCTGACCGCCCGCGAAGAACCACCGTTCAACCGCGCCACCTCCGTCCAGAAGTGCATCCGCACCGGTGATATTGAAGAGGTTGGCAAGACGGTTCGCCACGGCACCTTCTTCCAAATGTGCGGCAACTTCTCTTTTGGTGACTACTTCAAGGAAGGCGCGATTTCTTACGCATGGGAACTGCTGACCAGCTCCCTCGAAGAGGGCGGATTCGGGCTGCCGGCCGAGAAGCTATGGATCACCGTTTACCACGAAGATACCGAAGCCCTGGAAATCTGGCGCGACAAGATCGGCGTTCCCGCTGACCGCATCCAGAAGCTCGGCAAGGCCGATAACTACTGGTCCACGGGCCAGCCCGGTCCGGCAGGCCCGTGCTCGGAAATTTTCTATGACCGCGGACCCCAGTACGGTATCGAGGGCGGCCCGGAGGCCGATGACACTCGCTACATTGAGATCTGGAACCTCGTGTTCATGCAGTACCAGCGTGGCGAAGGAACCGGCAAGGACAGCTTCGAAATTCTTGGCGAACTGCCCAAGAAGAACATCGATACCGGTCTTGGCCTCGAACGTCTAGCCATGATCCTGCAGGGCGTCGAGAACATGTACGAGACCGACCAGGTCCGTCCGGTGCTCGACAAGGCCGCCGAGCTTTCCGGCAAGGCCTACAGCTCCACCGAGGACCCCGCAGATCCGAACCACGCCAACGACGTGCGTATGCGCATGGTTGCTGACCACATTCGTTCCTCGTTGATGCTCATTTCCGATGGGGTTTCACCGGGTAACGAGGGCCGCGGCTACGTACTGCGCCGTCTGATCCGCCGTGCCGTGCGCGCCATGCGCCTGATGGGCGTCGAAAACGCAGTACTTCCGGATCTTCTGCCGGTCTCCCGCGACGCCATGAAAGGCGTCTACCCGATCGTTGATACCGATTTTGAGCGCATCGCTCGCATCGCGTACGCCGAAGAGCGCGCCTTCCTGCGCACCATCGCCTCGGGCACCACCCGGCTGGAAGAAGCCCTCGAGGTTTCCAAGGCCGCCGGTGGCTCGCTCTCGGGCGAAGACGCCTTTGCCCTGCATGACACCTTCGGTTTCCCGATCGACCTCACGCTGGAAATTGCCGCCGAGGCCGGTTTGGCCGTTGACGAGTCCAAGTTCCGTGAACTGATGACCGAACAGCGCACCCGTGCGCAGAAGGACGCCAAGTCCAAGAAGGCCGGCCACGCCGACCTGACGGTCTTCACTCAGCTGCATGACGCCGGCGATGTCATTTTCACCGGCTATGAGGAACTTTCCAGCGAATCCACCGTGCGCGGCATCGTGCACAACGGATCGTTGGTTGACGTTGCCGAGCAGGGACAGCAGATTGAACTCGTGCTCAACGAAACTCCCTTCTACGCCGAGGCGGGTGGACAGGCCGGCGACGTCGGACTGATCACCGGTGACGGTTTTGTGCTGGAAGTCTTGGATGTTCAGGCTCCGATCCGCGGGCTCAACGTTCACCAGGTCATTGTTCGCGAAGGCGAACTTCCCGCCGGCGCCGCAGTACTGGCCGAGGTTGATAAGGTTCGTCGTCACTCGGGGGAGCAGGCGCACTCCGCCACTCACCTGGTGCACGCCGCGCTGCACGAGATTCTGGGCCCGGACGCATTGCAGTCCGGTTCGTTCAACAAGGCCGGATACCTGCGCTTCGACTTCTCTTGGTCCGAAGCACTTTCCAATGCTGCCCGTAACGAGATCGAAGAGGTGGTGAACCTGGCTATCCGCAACAACCACCAGGTCACTACCAACGTCATGCCGCTGGCCGAGGCTCGCGCCATGGGCGCCATGAGCCTCTTCGGTGAAAAGTACGGCAAGTCCGTACGCATGGTGGAAATCAACGATGCCTGGAGCCGCGAGCTCTGCGGTGGTACTCACGTATCTGCCACCGCCCAGGTTGGCTCGCTGACCCTGCTGGGTGAAGCTTCGGTCGGTTCGGGAAACCGTCGCATCGAGGCCCTGGTGGGGATGGAAGCCTTCCGCCACGGTGCAGCCGAGCGCGCGCTGGTCTCCGAGCTGTCTTCAATGTTCAAGGTCCCCGCGGCTCAGTTGAACGAACGAATCACCGACACCGTTGCGAAGCTACGTCACGCCGAGCGCGAGATCGACAAGCTCCGCAGTGCGCAGCTTGCAGCTCAGGCCGGCACGCTGGTGGCCTCGGCCCGCGAGGTCAATGGGATCAAGGTACTGGCCCACGATGTTGGCGAAGTTCCTTCGGCCGAAGCCTTGCGGACCCTGGCTCTGGACCTGCGTGATCGTTTGGGTTCAACTGCCTCGACCGTCGCCTTGACCGGTGCTTCAAATGGTCGCCCATTGGTGCTTGTTGCCACCAATGATGAGGCCCGCACCAAGGGAGCCAAGGCCGGCGCCTTGGTTCGCACCGCCGCCAAGATTCTTGGCGGCGGCGGCGGCGGTAAAGATGATGTGGCTCAGGGCGGCGGTCAGGATGTTTCCAAGACCGCCGAAGCCCTTGAAGCCATGGTCCGTTCGATCCAGGAGCTGTCATAGCCTCGGGGATTGGGTCATTGACACCGAGCAGCATTCCGCGTCCCGGAGTGCTGCTCGGTGTTGACGTGGGTATGGCCCGCGTCGGTGTTGCATCCAGTGACCCCAGCGGGGTGCTTGCCACCCCGGTTAAGACGCTGAAACGCGACGCTAAAAAGGCCAGCGACATCTCCGTACTGGTGAAGCTGGCCGCCGAGCTAGAAGTGTCACAAATTTTTGTGGGACTACCTCGTTCCATGTCGGGCGGGGAAACCGCTTCAACCACCATGGCCCGTGATTATGCCCGCGACTTGGCAAAATCGCTGGCCCGCGGCGGAGTTGAGACCGAAGTGCGCTTGGTTGATGAACGACTGACCACCGTCAGCGCTCACCGATCGCTCCACGCGGCCGGTCTTGATGGGCGCAAACACCGGGCAGTTGTTGATCAAGTAGCTGCGGTGGAGATTCTCCAGCAGGTGCTCGAAATGATTCGCCATGGTCAGTCCTCGCCCGGTCAATTGGCCACCGCAGACGACGCCGGAATGAACGATGAAGGCTGAGCCCGGCCGTTTTGCCGATTCCAGCATGGCGGACGCGCCACTTCACGACGCAGATGTCCCGCGCGATAGTTCGCCTGTGAGCTACGATCGCAAGACATCTCATTCGGCTGAAGAAGTGGGCACTCATCGCCCCTCGGCTACTACGTTGCCTGCGGGCAAGGGAGAAAACCGCATGACAAACGAGTCGTCCATCGATTCACCACGCCGCGATTCTGCGCCTTCACCTCGGCGCGCCGCGCGTGCGGCACGAGAAAAGGCCGAAAGCGAACGTTCTGCTGCTCAAGCTGAACAGCCAACGGCCCGCCCAGAAGACTCTGCGGTGCAGGACCATTCGGCTCCTGCACGCCATGGATCAGCAACTCACCACGCTCCGAATCCAGGCGACTCCGCAAAGGTTGACGATGCACAGTCTGTTGCCGCTGCCAAAGCGGCCGCCGAGGAAGCCAAGGCTGCAGAAGCGACCGAGGCTGCCGAGAAGCTTCGCCTCGAGGCAGCTGCCGGTGCGCGCGCCGATGCGTTGGATGCGGCTCAGCGAGCCCGAACCCAAAGTGCTCAGAGGGCGCGCACCGAAGCCATTGAGGCCCAGCGCGCTGCTGCCGAACGAGTTCGCCAGACCTTGCGAGCCAATGCTGCTCCACTGCGCGATAGGTCACGAGCTGCTCGTAGTGCGGTCAGCCCTGATTCTTCCCTAGAAACCACATCGGGTTCCTTGAACGGTGGTGAATCGCGTCGCAGTGCAGCGAATCCGGCAGCGCGGCGCTCCCAGCCTCGTAGAGCCTCCGACGCACCGTTTGATCAGAATGCTGATCAGCACCAGTCACGCTACGTGGTTGAACCCCAGACTCCACAGCGAGCAGCACCAGTCGCGCCCGCTCCCATTGAGTCTCAACCGACAGCCGCTGAACAGGCGCCCGTTGAGGCTCCGGCGAAGGTAACGCCGCCGGACGCAAAGGCTACTGTAGCTCCGGCGCCGAAGGCAGTCCCAGCGCAGAAGGTAGTTCCTGCCCCAAAGGCTGCAGAAGCACCGGCCAAGGCAACTTCGCCCGCCCCGAAGGCAGAACCAGTGGCCAAGCCGGCCACAGAAGCTCCCACGAAGGCAACCCCGCCAGCGCCCAAAGCCGCGCCGGCACCCACGGCGCCCGTTGATGCCCCAGCGAAGGCAACTCCGCCGGCACCCGAACCCAAAGCCGCTGCAGAAGCTCCGGCAAAGGCGACACCGCCGGTGCCCAAGGCCCAACCGGCGCCCCAAGCGGCCGCAGTAGCTCCCACGAAGGCAACCGAAGCTGCGCCGAAGGCAACTGAGGCACCCAAGTCAACCGAAGCAGCCCCGGCTAAGGCGACACCGCCAGCGGCGAAGGCAGCACCGGCTCCCAAGCCCGCAGCCAAGCCCGCTGCAAAAGCTCAGGCTAAGCCGAGCCAGGCTGCTCCCCAGGAAGCACCCGCAGTCAAGACGGCAGCAGAAGCTCCCGCGAAGGCTACGCCGCAGGCGCCAAAGACTGCTACAACTACTGCCAAGACTCCACCACCGGCTGCCACCCCAGCGATGCCATCGACTCCGCCAGTTCCCCAGAAGCCGCAGTCCACGCCGGCCACTGAGTCTGAGGTTGCACCCGAGGGCGGCCGCGATCTAACGCAAGATCATGTGGACGCCGAGCTGGCTTATGTTGGTGCCGGTTCCGGCGACTCGCAGGATTCCGCCGGGTTCACCGTGCCCGCAGCAACCGAATCGCAAATAGATTACGTCCCCCATGTGAATTGGGAACCGACCGGCGATCAGAGCCAGGGTCGCGAAAACCTCTTCTTGATGACCTCCGGCATCGACCGCAAGGCCCGCAAGGAGAGACTGCGCCGACGGAACTGGATCATCTCCGTGGTGGTGCTGGCCTTCTGTGCCGTGATCTTTGGTGTCGTGCTCTTCTTGGGCGGAATCGTTGAACGGTTGAACCCCTCGGACTTCGAGGGTCCCGGAGGCACGGCTGTTTCCTTTGAGGTCAAACCCGGCCAGGGTCCGGCAGCCATCGCCAATGAACTGGTAGACAAGAAGATCGTCGCCAGCGACAAGCTTTTCTTGGAGTCAATTCAGCTGGTGGATGCCCCGAGCCGTGAGATCCATCCGGGCACCTACGAACTTCGCGAGGAAATGCCTGCGCTTGATGCAGCAACGATTCTTATCGGCGAAGCCGCGGCCAAGGTTTCCTATGTGGCCATCAAGGAAAACACCCGCATGGGCACGGTCATCACGGATGTTGCCACGGCCACCGGGCTCTCCGAGACCGAACTCGGTGTCCTGGTAGAGGATCCGAGCGCCTTTGGACTCCCCAAATCCGTGGCCGACCTTGAAGGTTACCTGCACCCGGGGGAGTACCGCTTCCCGGTGGACGCCGATGCCAAGACGGTCCTGAAGACCATGGTTGATACAACCCTCAAGACCTTGACCGATGCCGGGATCACCGACCCCGAGCAGCAATATCACGTGCTCAAGGTCGCTTCCATCCTGCAGGCGGAGGCCCGTCCCAACGATTACGCCACCGTGGCCGGGGCGCTGGAAAACCGCTTGCGGGAGGGCAATACCGAGACCGCGGGGCTGCTCCAGGTTGACTCCTCCGTCATCTATGGCCTGGACCGTTACACCTTGCACTTCACGCCGAAGGAAAAGGCCGACGCGGGCAACGCCTACAACACCTATGTGCATCCGGGCCTGCCCCCAACGCCCATCGGCTCTCCCGGCAGTGGTGCCATCACGGCTGCGGCTCATCCGGAGGCCAATGACTTCTACTACTGGGTCACGGTGAACGCCAATACCGGTGAAACGAAGTTCGCCAAGACCTATGCCGAGCACCGGGTGAACCAGAACGAGTTCCGCACCTGGTGTGCAGCGAACACGGACGTGTGTAAGTGATCGCAGCCGCGGCGCAGCCAACGGCAAACGCCACTAGAGGTGCCCGGGCAGCTGTGCTTGGCCACCCGATCGGGCACTCCCGGTCCCCGTTGCTGCATTCGACGGCCTACCGGGCCATGGGCGTGAGCATCGACTACACGGCGATCGACATCGAGCCCGACGAGGCCGCAGCCTTCGCCGCACGGTTACGCACCGAACCCGAATGGGTGGGTGTATCGGTGACCATGCCGATGAAGGACGCGCTGATTCCGTACATGGACGAGCTCTCGGAGCGGGTCCAGCGACTCGGCGCGTTGAACACCGTGCTGGTGCGCCGCACCGCCGACGGTGTGCGCCTGATGGGGCACAATACCGATGTGGATGGCATTGTGCGCTCCCTGACTCCGGCTCTGCGCGCGCAGGACGACGTCATGGTGACCGGTACTGCGCGTCGCGCCGCGATTTTGGGTGCGGGGAATACCGCCTTGGCGGCTCTCGAAGCGTGCGCAGACCTTGGCTTCACCCATGTGGATCTCATCGTCCGTAACCCGGAGCGGGCGACAGCAGCTCAGGGGCTGGCGACTGAGCTGGGACTGAGCTGCGAAACCATTTCCGCGAAAGCAGCGGGGGCGCGATTGCGCGATTATGCGGCAGTTATTTCTACTCTCCCCGCACGTGCCGCAGATGGTCTCATGGCCCAGCTCGGGCTCACCGGCTCAGCCGGGATCTTGGCCCCGGGTGCGGTGCTGTTGGATGTCGCCTATGACCCCTGGCCCTCGGCGATCGCGAGTGCTTGGCACGACGCGGGCGGCACCGTGGTCTCCGGGATGCTGATGCTGGTGCACCAGGGTGTGGAACAAGTCAAAATGTTTAGCGGTGTCAAAGTCGCCGATTGGAAGCACGTCACAAATGTGATGTGCGACGCAGTGGGGCTATCTCGACCCTAATCGGGACACTGGTACATGGCAGGATGGAGTGCATGTTGCGTTGGTTGACGGCGGGCGAATCACACGGCCCCGCATTGGTTGGAATTATCGAGGGACTGCCCGCGGGCATCTCTATCTCTTCTCAGGACGTCCGCGATGCTCTCGCGCGCCGGCGTCTGGGGTATGGCCGCGGTGCCCGGATGAAGTTTGAGCAGGATGCTGTCTCCTTCATCGGTGGAGTTCGCCACGGATTGACCCAGGGTGGCCCGGTGGCCGTTGAGGTGGGTAACACCGAGTGGCCGAAGTGGGACAAGGTCATGAACCCCGATGCCGTAGATCCCGAGGAGCTGGCCTCGATGGCGCGCAATGCGCCGCTGACCCGCCCGCGTCCAGGACACGCAGACTTCACCGGCATGCAGAAGTACGGGTTCGACGATGCTCGCCCCGTGCTGGAGCGTGCCTCCGCCCGCGAGACCGCCGCCCGCGTGGCGCTGGGCTCGGTGGCCTCAAACTTCCTGGCCCAGCTGGGCGTCCAGCTGGTCTCCCACACCGTTGCCGTGGGTACGGTCTCCGCTCCGGAAAACGGTGCCCTGCCCACAGCCGCTGATGTTTTGGCCCTGGATGCCGACCCGCTGCGCTGCTTCGACAATGAGACCTCTGCTGCCATGGTGGCCGAGGTGGACGCCGCCCACAAGGAGGGTGAAACTCTCGGCGGCATCGTTGAGGTGCTGGCCTACAACCTTCCCCCCGGTCTTGGCTCCTACGTCCACTGGGACCGTCGTTTGGACGCCCGGCTGGCCGGTGCCCTCATGGGAATTCAGGCCATCAAGGGCGTGGAGGTCGGCGACGGCTTCCTCACCGCCGCGCGCCGAGGATCGGCGGCACACGATGAAATCGTGCGCGGCGACGACGGCGTGATCGACCGCTCGGGCAATAAGGCCGGCGGCATCGAAGGCGGCATGAGCATCGGAGATGTGTTGCGCGTCCGCGCAGCCATGAAGCCGATCGCTACCGTGCCCCGCGCACTGCGCACCATCGATACCTCCACGGGTGAAGAAACCACCGCCCACCACCAGCGCTCGGACGTCTGTGCCGTTCCGGCAGCGGGTGTGGTCGCCGAGGCCATGGTCGCCCTAGTGCTGGCGCAGGCCATGTTGGAGAAGTTCGGCGGCGATTCACTGAGCGAGGTCAAGCGCAACATCGCCTCCTACCTCGACGCCATTCCGGCAAATTTGGACTCGGTCCGCCGTTCATGAGCGCTCCGATCTTCCTGATCGGACCGATGGCCAGCGGCAAAAGTGCCGTCGGAGCCCTAGTGGCTGCCCTTTTGGGCACGGAACTGATCGATACCGACGCGCGGGTGGTGGCCGCCCACGGGGATATCCCCAGCATCTTTGCCGCCGGCGGTGAGCCGCGTTTTCGCGCCCTTGAGGCGCAGGTCTTGAGTGACGCAGTCAAAGAATGGCCCACATCCGGACCCCCGGCGGTCATTGCCACCGGGGGAGGGGCGGTACTAGCGGCGGCCAACCGCGAGATTATCGCCCGCGGCTTCTGCGTCTACCTGTTCACCGACGCGCTTACCGTGGCGCCACGCATCGGGGCCGACACGACCCGTCCGCTGCTGGGAGGCACACCGCTGGAATCGTGGAAGCAAATCTTTGCCACCCGCAGCGAAACCTACGAGTCCATGGCCACCCTACGCATCGACACTCGCGCGAAGACCCCGGCGCAAATCGCCGAGTTGATACTCACTGCATACAGTGATGCCGAACACTGAAACCCCCTCTAGCGTGCCGCAACACGTACGATTGAGGACAGCGACGGAAGCAATGAAGCGTCCAACGCCAGGCTTGTAGTCAATCCGGACAACATGGTTGACGCGTTTTCACCCCCGCACCCCTAGCCCGCAGCCACACCCGAACATCGGTGTGCTGCGGTGGTGCGCTACGCAGCATTTGGAGGATCCAACGATGAACCCCGCACCCACGACGATCTCCGTCACCGGCTCGGCCCCCGCCGAGAACTATGACGTCATCGTCGGCAATGGCCTGTTGGGCCGCCTGCCCGCGCTCTTGGGCGAGCGCGTGCGGAAGGTACTAATCATCCTTCCCCGCGCCCTGCGTGCCACCGGCGACATCGTTAAGGAAGAACTTGATGCCGCCGGATACGGCGCGATGATCGCCGAGATCCCCGATGCCGAAGAGGGCAAGCACATCGAGGTGGCGTCCTTCTGCTGGCAGGTGCTGGGCAAAAATGACTTCACCCGTTCGGACGCCATCGTGGCCGTTGGCGGCGGCGCCGTCACCGACCTCGCCGGCTTTGTTGCAGCCACCTGGCTGCGCGGCGTGAAGATCGTGCACCTGCCCACCTCATTGCTGGGCATGGTTGATGCCTCCGTGGGCGGTAAAACGGGCATCAACACCGCTGAAGGCAAAAACCTTGTTGGTGCCTTCTTCCCACCGGCCGGTGTCCTGGTTGACCTGGACACCCTGGCCACGCTGCCCAAGCATGAACTGGTCACCGGCATGGCAGAAATCATCAAGTGCGGCTTTATTGCCGATGAGCGCATCCTGGAACTGATCGAAGAAGATCCGGCCGATGCCACCGACGCAACCTCCCCACGCCTGCGTGAACTGATCGAACGCGCCATCGCCGTCAAGGCGAAGGTGGTCTCCAATGATCTGCGCGAGTCTGGCGAACGCGAATTCTTGAACTACGGGCACACCCTGGCTCACGCCATCGAGCTGGCCGAACGCTACTCGATTCGCCACGGTGCTGCCGTTTCCATCGGCATGGCCTTCGCCGCAGAACTTGGCCGCACCGTCGGTCGCACCCCCGACGCAGTGGCCGAACGTCACCTGGCCATCCTCAAGTCCCTGGGCTTGCCCACGACCTACCGTGGAGATCGCTGGCAGACCCTGCTAGACGGGATGCGCCGGGATAAGAAGTCCCGTGGTGACCTCTTGCGCTTTGTGGTGCTTGACGGCATCGGCCGCCCCAGCATCCTTGATGTTCCGGATACTTCCCTCTTGTTCGCCGCTTACCAGGAGATCGCAGAATGAGCACCGCTACCGATCTGGACCTGACCCACACCCAGGCACTGCTGCAGATTCCTGCTGGCGGACTGGCCAGCGAGCGTCACAACATTGAAACCGGCATCCCCGGTGTGCGGCTGAACCCCACCCTGATGCGCCACGAGATTTCCGATCCCGAACTGGCCGAGGCCGCACTGCGCAGCGGTGAACCCAGCTCCCAGGTGGTCATTCTCTTGGCCAAGGGTGAGCTGCGCGCCGCCAGCGAACTGGTCGCCGAGACCCGCTTCCTGCAGCCACAGAACTTTGCCATGCGGGTGCTTGATACCTCGCTGACTCGTGCCGCAGGAGATGCGCCGCGTGCCATCAACCGCCTGCGCGCGCTGATCACCGAGTTCAAGGGCACCGCCCACGAGGCGGTACTGCAGCAGCACCTGGGCTTCGCCTACGCGGAAAGCAGCGACCTGCTGGCCGCAGCCAACCGTTTCCGCGCCGCTCTTGATCTGCGCATCGCCTCCAACGCGGATCAGCACCTCATCGAGATGTCCCGCGCTTGCCTGGAATCCGTGCTTGATCACACCGCGAGTGTGGCCGCCGGCGCGGATACCCAGCACCCGGCGGCGGTTAATGCAGCCTCTTTGCACCCGGCACCGGCCACCAGCCAGTTGCCGGTTCAAGCACCGGCGGCGCACTGATTTACCCCGACGTCTGGCAAATCACCATGGCCGGGCACCGGAGCGCGCTCACGGGTGCGCTAAACTTAATCTTGGATTTTTGACAACAGCCTCAGGGAGGCCGCCTAGCGGTGGCTTTCGTCCGCCGGCGCTTCGTGCGCAACGCGGGCCGGCGCATACGGAAGAAGAGTAGATCGTGGCATCAACCACTGACATCAAGAACGGCCAGGTTCTCAAGATCGAGAACCAGCTCTGGACCATCATCGATTTCCAGCACGTCAAGCCGGGCAAGGGCGGCGCCTTCGTGCGCACCAAGATGCGTAACGTGCTCACCGGCAAGGTCGTCGATAAGACCTACAACGCCGGCGCCAAGATCGAGACCGCCACCGTTGATCGTCGCGATTACCAGTACCTGTACAAGGATGGTGAAGACTTCGTCTTCATGGATCTGAGCGATTACGACCAGATCACCGTTCCGGGCACCGTTGTTGGCGACCAGGCTGGCTACATGCTGGAAAACCAGAACGCCACCATCGCGATGCACGAGGGTTCCCCGCTGTACATCGAGCTGCCTTCTTCCGTGGTTCTGGAAATCACCTACACCGAGCCGGGCCTGCAGGGCGACCGTTCCTCGGCCGGCACCAAGCCAGCCACGCTGGAAACCGGTGTTGAGATTCAGGTGCCGCTCTTCGTTGAGCAGAACACCAAGGTCAAGGTTGACACCCGCACCGGCGATTACCTGGGGCGTGTCTCCTAGTGAGTGCCCGCGCCAAGGCCCGTCGCCGGGCACTTGACATCCTTTTTGAAGCAGAACAGCGCGATGTCTCGCCCCTGGCAGCCATGCGCCTACGCCGTGAAGCCACGGATATCACCATCAACGAATACACCGTGACCCTCATCGAAGGTGTCATGAGTGAGCTGGATCGGATCGATGAGATCCTTTCCTCCTACTCCAAGGGCTGGACCTTGGAGCGCATGCCGGCGGTCGACCGCACGGCACTGCGTATCGGTTCCTGGGAACTGCTTTATAACGACGATGTCCCCGATGGGGTAGCAGTTGCCGAGGCGGTTGCCCTGGTACGTGAGCTCTCCACCGACGAATCCCCGGAATTCGTTAATGGTTTGCTGGGACGTATCCAGCAAATGAAGCCGACGCTGCTGGCCTAGCCAGAACGTTTTGTTCTTGGGAGGTGTTGGTACCTGCGCATTGCGCACGTACCAACACCTCCCTTTTGTTTGCCCTAGAGTTTCCCGACGCGCCGAACGTACCAAAGGCACAGGGGAGACCCCGGCCCGTCTGTGAATTGTGGCACACTGGCAATCGTGGGTTGAAGTGCTATCAGCTAACGGTTCTTGAGCTCAGATCATTGCCACCCTTATGCGGATTCGATCCGGAGGAGACACGCTTTATGAAATGGCTCGAACGTTCACGATCCATCGCGGCACCGGGATTCAACCGGTGGCTCATCCCACCGGCAGCCCTGGCCGTGCACCTGTGCATCGGCCAGGCCTATGCCACCAGCGTCTACAAATCCTCACTCATCGGTCACTTCGAGGTCTCACAAACCGCCATCGGGATCATCTTCTCCATCGCCATTGTGATGCTGGGACTTTCTGCGGCCATCATGGGCACCTGGGTGGAACGCAGCGGGCCGCGCAAATCGATGTTTGTTGCCGCCTCCTTCTGGGGTGCTGGCTTCTTGGTGGGCGCCGCCGGCATCTTCACCGAACAGCTCTGGCTGCTCTACCTGGGCTACGGCGTCATCGGTGGCATCGGGCTCGGCATCGGCTACATTTCCCCGGTCTCCACGCTGATGAAGTGGTTCCCGGACCGCCCCGGAATGGCCACCGGTATGGCGATCATGGGTTTTGGTGGCGGCGCCCTGATCGCCTCACCGCTGTCCACCGCACTGCTGAAGAGATTTGATGGTTTTGACCCGCTGAGCGATGGCTCCGACTGGATTGCCAGCGGATCCTCGGTGGGCAAGTTGTTTATCACCCTGGGCGTGCTCTACTTCGCCGTGATGATGTACGGGGTGCTGAACATTCGGGTTCCGGCGCCCGGGTGGAAGCCACGGGGCTGGGATAGCACCAAGGTTAAGTCCTCCGCGATGGTCACCACCGGACAGGTTTCGGCGGCCAACGCCATCAAGACCAAGAGTTTCTGGTTGGTCTGGACAGCATTGTTCCTCAACGTCACTGCCGGCATCGGCATCCTAGAACAGGCCTCCCCGATGATCCAGGACTTCTTCCGCGGTGCGGACGGAAACTCTGCCGTGAATGCCGCCGTAGCAGCGGGCTTTGTCGGGTTGCTGTCCATCGGCAACATGGCCGGGCGCTTCATCTGGTCAAGCACCTCGGACGTGATCGGTCGCAAGCGCATCTACATGCTCTACCTCGGTGGTGGCGCGGTCTTCTACGTTGTGCTGGCCCTCTTCGGCGGCAGCTCGATGCTGCTGTTTGTCATGATGGCAGTGGTCATCATCAGCTTCTACGGTGGCTCCTTTGCCACCGCCCCGGCCTACCTCAAGGACCTCTTCGGCACCTTCCAGGTGGGCGCCATCCACGGCCGCCTGCTCACCGCGTGGTCAGCCGCAGGCATCGCCGGACCACTGATCGTTAACGGGTTACTTGATGCGCAGGGCAAACCCGGGACGATGGTGGCCCACAACTACCTTCCGGTCTTGCTGACCATGGTCGTGCTGCTGGTGATTGGCTTCTTGGCCACCACCCAGATACGAGCAGTGGATACCAAATTCCACGAACCCGAGGCCGATCTGGCCGATTCAACCTCGAAGGGAGCCTAGATGTCTCAGAACAGTGGAAATCTTGAACCCATCGATGCGGCAGGGGCTCACGACGTACAGGTAGACAGGGCCGTACTACGGCTGGTCTTCGGCTGGGCGCTGGTGGGAGTGCCGCTGGGCTATGGTGTGATCACCACGCTCTCGCGGGTAGCGCAGCTCTTCAATTAGCCCGACTTAGCGAGAACACAACAAGAGCGCGACACCACAGCGGTGCCACGCTCTTGTGTTGCTGCGAACTTTTAGCCGCGCGGTGATACCCCGCCGAGCAATTGCGCCCGCTGTTGGTGGGAATGATGCAACAAGGCCGTCTCTCGGGCCAGATCCGTGCCCGTTCCGTGGCCGGCAACAATGCGCTGGCGGACCGCGGCCAGATGCATCGCGGTGGAAGTGAAGGCCTTCATCTGCCGTTTTCGCCCAATTCCGGCGGCCCAGTGGCGGGCATGACGGCGGCCCGGGGCGGTGGCGAACATTTTCACCTCGGCGGCGGTGAACCAACCACTGTTCTGGTAGTCGGCCAGTCGTTGCTCGGTCAGTCGGCGTTCGGCGCGCTGAAGCAGCACCACGGCCACGATAAACGCGATAAACAGGGGCACCTGCAGCAGGAAGTAGAAGCTGAGGAAGTCGGTGAAGAAAATCCCGATGCCGCCATTCCAGAGGAAGTGACCGGCCATCGCCGGGATCAGTCCGAGCAATAGATACAGTGGCCAGCGCCCGCGTTGACCACGGCCGGCACATAGCCCTAAGGCAAATCCCGTCCATGCGGTGAACATGACATGCGCGAAGGGGGAGAAGAGCCCGCGGAGCACAAAGACGGTGGCCAGTTCCCCCGGCGCACTCGGGGAGAGGTAGCTGGAACCGAAGTACAGGATGTTCTCGGTGAAGGCGAAACCAGCCCCGACCATGCCACCATAAACAATGCCGTCGATGGGTCCATCAAAGTGGGCTCGATTGATCCAGAAGATCAGCAGTACCCCGGCACCCTTCACCAGTTCCTCCACGATGGGCGCCTGAACAACCGCCCCAAAGGTATCCATCTTCAAGGCACCCGCGGGGTCAAAAAATAGTTCGGTAAACACATCGCCAATCAATAGCGCTCCCGCCACCGATGTGCCAGCGCCCCAAAGCAGACCCAAGACCAGCAGGACACGTGGTTCCGGATCCCACCGATCCACCCAGCGCAGGCCGATCAGGCACAGGGCCAACGGGACCATGGCCAGAATGCCGAGCCAGAGCAGGGTCCCGGACCCGAAGGCGTCCGAGAGGAACCAGGTCACACCCAGCAGCACCACGGTACAGCCCAGCAGGGCAAGAATCACGCCTAGTCCGGCGCGCTGCTTAGCCCCCGCGGAGGCGGGCGCGAGATGCGGTACGGACAGGGCGCCGGGAGTGGCTCCGCGACCGGGAGCTAGAGTCCAGGGATCATTCGGTGGGGCGGAATCGGAGGGCTGAGGTGGGTGTGAGGTAACGCGCATGACTCAAATCTTACGTCGATGAGCCATTGTGATAATTTTGATGGTGCAAGTGCAACCTTTAAATTCCGTCCAGTGAGGCGGGGAAGGAGGCCGCAGATGAGCAACGAGCCAGAAAATGCCCGTGCCCTAGCGCCCGTCAGTGCCCGGATTGTCCTCTCTAGTGACGACATTGACCGGGTTATTACCCGCATCGCCCACGAAATCATCGAGGCAAACAAGGGGACAGCTGACCTCGTGCTGTTGGGGATTCCCTCCCGCGGCTTCCCGTTGGCCCAACGTCTGGCCCAGCGCATCGCAGCCACAGATCCGACGCTGGACCCGTCCGCCATCATCGGCCAGCTCGATGTCACCATGTACCGTGATGACCTTCGTCACTCCACCACCCGCACCCCGGTGCCCACCCGACTTCCGGCCACCGGCATCGACGGCAAGGTCGTTGTGCTGGTAGATGACGTGCTGTACTCCGGGCGCACCATCCGCGCCGCGCTTGACGCCATCGCCGATTTGGGCCGCCCGCGCATCGTTCGCCTGGCCGTCCTGGTAGACCGCGGCCACCGTGAACTTCCCATCCGCGCCGACCACGTGGGCAAGAACCTGCCGACCGCCACCACTGAGAAGGTTCGTGTGCACCTGAGTGAGGTTGATGGGGAAAATAACAACGAAGTCATCATCGAGGCCACCGCATGAAACACCTGCTCTCCACCCTTGACCTCTCGCGCGAAGACGCCATCCGGATCCTTGACATCGCCGAGGAAATGGCCGCTGTAGGCACCCGTGAGGTCAAAAAGCTTCCGGCCCTGCGCGGGCGCACGGTGGTGAACCTCTTTTTTGAGGACTCCACCCGCACCCGTATCTCCTTCGAGGCAGCGGCCAAGCGCCTGAGCGCCGATGTGATCAACTTTTCCGCGAAGGGCTCCTCGGTGTCCAAGGGCGAGTCGCTGAAGGACACCGCGCAGACTCTGCAGGCGATCGGCGCCGACGCCGTGGTCATCCGTCACGGCGCCTCCGGTGCCCCGGCCCGCCTGGCGGCCACCGACTGGATCGACGCCCCGGTGGTCAACGCCGGTGATGGCACCCATGAACACCCCACGCAAGCACTGCTTGACGCCTACACGCTGCGCACTCACTGGGCCGCAACGCATGGGAATTCCGCATTGGGCAGCGACCTGGCCGGGATGCGGGTCGCCATCGTGGGCGATATTCTGCACTCCCGCGTGGCCCGCTCCAACCTCTGGCTGCTGCGCACCCTAGGTGCCGAGGTCATCATGGTGGCGCCTCCCACGCTGCTGCCGCACGGTTCACACGCGTGGCCGTGCACCATCAGCTATGACCTCGACGCCACGCTGGCCGGTGGGGTTGATGCGGTGATGATGCTGCGTGTCCAAGGCGAACGCATGCACGACTCCTTCTTCCCCAACACCCGCGAGTACTCCCGGCTCTGGGGCTTTGATGACGCTCGACTGGCGGCACTTGATGCGCAGCCGGGATCCGAAACCATCATCATGCACCCGGGCCCGATGAACCGTGGATTAGAAATTTCCTCCGCCGCCGCCGACTCACCGCGCT
This sequence comes from Paeniglutamicibacter terrestris, assembly GCF_012271785.1. GTDB lineage: Bacteria > Actinomycetota > Actinomycetes > Actinomycetales > Micrococcaceae > Paeniglutamicibacter > Paeniglutamicibacter terrestris. Next base: position 279,395 of record NZ_JAAWVT010000003.1, read on the forward strand.
CCACCGTGCTGGCCCAGGTGGCTAACGGTGTCGCGGTGCGCATGGCCGTGCTGTACCTGTTGCTATCGGGGGACCAGCAGCGTCCCGCCGGCCTCTAAAAAACTTGTCAAGAAATTGGAGTCACCCTTCATGAGCACTTCCACTACCGCTTATCTCATCCGCGGCGCCAAGCCACTGGGCGAAGAGCCCAGCGACATCCTGATTCAGGACGGATTGATCGTTGCCCTCGGCGCCGATGCAATCGCCCACGCCAGTGCCGCCACCGCCACTCTCATCGAGGCCGCCGGCCAGATTGCCTTGCCGGGCATGGTTGACCTGCACACCCACCTGCGTGAACCGGGCCGCGAAGACGCCGAAACCGTGGAAACCGGTACCCGCGCCGCGGCCATGGGCGGCTTCACCGCCGTGCACGCCATGGCCAACTCCAACCCGGTGGCAGATACCGCCGGCGTTGTGGAGCAGGTCTGGTCCCTCGGAAAGCGCTCCGGCTGGGTGGATGTGCGCCCGGTGGGTGCCGTCACCGTGGGTTTGGCCGGAAAGCAGCTCAGCGAGATTGGCGCGATGGCCGACTCCCGTGCCGGCGTGCGGGTGTTTTCCGATGACGGAATCTGCGTTCATGACCCGCTGATCATGCGCCGCGCACTGGAATACGTGAAGGCGTTTGACGGTGTGGTGGCTCAGCACGCTCAGGAACCACGGCTCACCGAGGGCGCCCAGATGAACGAGGGCGAAGTATCGGCGGTGCTCGGCTTGGCCGGATGGCCGGCCGTCGCCGAGGAATCGATCATCGCCCGCGATGTGCTCTTGGCCGAACACGTCGGATCCCGCCTGCACATCTGCCACGTTTCCACCGCCGGTTCGGTGGAGATCATCCGCTGGGCCAAGTCCCGCGGCGTGAATGTCACCGCCGAGGTCACCCCGCACCACCTGCTGCTCACCGATGAACTGGTCAAGAGCTACGACCCGGTCTTCAAGGTCAACCCGCCGCTACGCGCCGAATCCGATGTTTTGGCGCTGCGCGCCGGACTGGCCGATGGCACCATCGACATCATCGGCACCGACCACGCACCGCACCCCTCTGAAGCCAAGGAATGCGAGTGGGCGGCGGCAGCCATGGGCATGACCGGGTTGGAAACCGCACTCTCGGTGGTGCAGCACGCGATGATCGAGACCGGGCTGATTTCCTGGGCCGACTTCGCCCGCATTACCTCCACCACCCCGGCCGCCATCGGCCGCGTGAGCGATCAGGGCCGGGCACTGGCGGTCGGCGAACCGGCGAACATCACCCTGGTCGATGCCGATGCGCGCTGGATTGTTGACCCGTTTGCCATGGCCACCAAGGGCCGCAACTCCCCGTTTAAGGGACTCGAACTGCCGGGCAAGGTGCGCACCGTGTTCTTCCACGGTCACCCGACGGTGCTCGATGGGGCGCTGAACACCCCACGGATCACCGAGGGCGCATAAATGGGTGAATACACCGGGGCAGTGCTCATTACCCTCGCGGTGATCGTGGTGCTGATCGTCTTGATTGCGGTGGGCTGGCGTAATCGCCTGCGCCGCCAATCCGACGTGAGCGCGCCGCCGGAAATTCCCCTTGACGCCCACGGCGAGCCGGCACTCGGGGCAACGATCGGTGAACCCAGTGAGGGTCTCTACGTGTGCACCACCACCGCCGAAGACTGGCTGGACCGGATCGCCGCACACGCCCTGGGCATCCGCACCAATGCTCAGCTGTCCATTCACGAGGAGGGAGTGCTGCTGCTGCGCCGCGGCGCCCCGGATCTCTTCATTCCGCGTTCTGTGCTGAGCGGAGCATCACGCTCCGCGGGCATGGCCGGAAAATTTGTGGAGAAGGACGGACTGCTGATCCTGCACTGGATGCTGGGCAGCCAGGCCGTGGATACTGGCTTCCGCCCGCGCTACCACCAAGAACTCCCGGATCTGCTCACGCGCATTCTTGCGCTGAGCACCGGACACAACGAAACATCATCACCAGCCGAGAAAAAGGAAAACCAGTGACAGCAGTACAGGGAACCGAGCAAGCCCTCTTGGTGCTCGAAGATGGACGCGTTTTCCGTGGCCGTAGTTACGGCGCCATCGGCACCGCCTTGGGTGAAGCGGTCTTCTCCACCGGCATGTCCGGCTACCAGGAGACCCTCACCGATCCTTCCTACGCGGCGCAGATCATCGTGCAGACCTTCCCGCACATCGGTAATACCGGTGTGAACGACGAAGATGCCGAGTCCAAGCGCATCTGGGCCGCCGGTTATGTGGTCCGCGAGGCCGCCCGACGCCCCTCCAACTGGCGTTCACAGCGCACCCTGGATGAGGAATTGGTGACCTACGATGTTGTGGGCATCTCCCGCATCGACACCCGCGCACTGACCCGTCACCTGCGTGAGGCTGGGGCCATGAAGTCGGGCATCTTCTCCGGTACCGCCGCCGAGGCACCACTGGAAACGCTCATCAAGATCGTCAACGAGCAGCCCTCGATGGCCGGTGCGAATCTCTCCGAGCGCGTCTCGACCAAGGAAGCCTACGTGGTGGAGCCCAAGGATCACGGCTTCACCGGCGAGGTGGAATTCTCCATCGCCGCCATCGACCTGGGCATCAAGGCCATGACCCCGCAGCGTTTCGCCGAGCGCGGTGTGCGCGTGCACGTCTTGCCGTACAACGCCACACTCGAAACCATCACCGCCACCGGCGCCGACGGCGTATTTGTCTCCAACGGCCCCGGTGACCCGGCCACCGCCGCCACCCAGGTGGAGCTCGTGCGCTCGGTGCTGGATGCGAAGATCCCCTACTTCGGCATCTGCTTCGGCAACCAGATCCTGGGCCGCGCCCTGGGCTATGACACGTACAAGTTGGCCTTCGGTCACCGCGGCATTAACCAGCCGGTGCTGGACAAGGCCACCGGCACGGTGGAAATCACCAGCCAGAACCACGGTTTTGCCGTCGACGCACCCCGTGAGGGTGCCTCCATGGCGCCGCTGGATCGCTTTGGTCGCGTGGAGGTATCCCACCTCTCGCTGAACGATAACGTGGTTGAGGGCCTAGCCTGCCTGGACATCCCCGCCTTCTCCGTGCAGTACCACCCGGAGGCAGCGGCCGGACCGCACGACGCGTCCCACCTGTTCGACAGGTTCATCACCACCATGCGCGCGGCCAAGAACGCCCCCGCCACCACCGCAGATTCCACCCAGGGAGAGAAGTAAATGCCTAAGCGCGAAGACCTTAAATCGGTCCTGGTCATCGGCTCCGGTCCGATCGTCATCGGCCAGGCCGCCGAGTTTGATTACTCCGGCACCCAGGCCCTGCGAGTGCTCAAGGAGGAAGGCATCCGTGTCATCCTGGTGAACTCGAATCCCGCCACCATCATGACCGACCCGGAGTTCGCCGATGCCACCTACATCGAGCCGATCACTCCGGAGGTGGTGGAGAAGATCATCGCCAAGGAACGCCCCGACGCGATCCTGCCGACCCTGGGCGGCCAGACGGCCCTGAACACCGCCATCGCCCTGGATAAGGCCGGTGTGTTGGAAAAGTACAATGTCGAGCTGATCGGTGCGAACATCGCCGCCATCGAGCTCGGTGAGGACCGCGAGAAGTTCAAGGGCGTGGTGGAGCGCTGCGGCGCCGAATCGGCCAAGTCCGTCATCGTACACACCATGGACGAGGCCTTTGCCGCCGTGGAAATCCTGAACTACCCGGTCGTGGTCCGTCCCTCCTTCACCATGGGTGGACTGGGCTCGGGCATGGCGTATGACGCCACCGACCTGCGCCGCATCGCCGGGGCCGGCCTGCAGTACTCGCCCACCACCGAGGTGCTCCTGGAGGAGTCCATCCTGGGGTGGAAGGAGTACGAGCTGGAAATGATGCGCGACAAAAAAGACAACGTCGTGGTCATCTGCTCGATCGAGAACTTTGACCCGGTGGGGGTGCACACCGGCGACTCGATCACCGTGGCTCCGGCACTGACCCTGACCGACCGCGAATACCAGCGCCTGCGCGATATCTCCATCGCCGTGATCCGCGAAGTTGGAGTGGACACCGGTGGTTGCAACATCCAGTTCGCCATCGAGCCCGACACCGGACGCATCGTGGTCATTGAGATGAACCCGCGTGTTTCACGCTCCAGTGCACTGGCCTCCAAGGCCACCGGCTTCGCCATCGCCAAGATCGCCACCAAGCTCTCGCTGGGCTACACGCTGGATGAAATCCCCAACGACATCACGCTCAAGACCCCGGCCGCCTTCGAGCCGGCCCTTGACTACGTGGTCGTCAAGGTCCCGCGCTTCGCCTTTGAGAAGTTCCCGGCCGCCGATGCGACGCTGACCACCACCATGAAGTCGGTCGGCGAGGCCATGGCCATCGGTCGTAACTTCACCGAGGCCCTGCAGAAGGCCCTGCGCTCCCTGGAGCAGAAGGGTAGCGAGCTGGAGTTCAACACCCCGGCCGCCTCCGAGGTGGAGCCGCTGATCGCCGCCTCCGTCAAGGGTTCAACCTCACGGTTGTCCAATGTGCAGCGCGCGCTGCTCGGCGGCGCGTCCATCGAGCACATCTTCGAAGAGACCGGCATCGACCCCTGGTACCTCGATCAGCTCGCGCTGATCAATGAGACCGCCGCGATGATTCGTTCCAACCCGGATCTCAACGAAGAAGTCTTGCGCGAGGCCAAGCGTCACGGTTTCTCCGACGCTCAGATCGCCGCACTGACCAACAAGCCCGAGGCAGTGGTACGCGGGATCCGCCACGCACTGGGTGTGCGCCCGGTCTTCAAGACCGTTGATACTTGCGCCGCCGAGTTTGAGGCCTTCACCCCGTACCACTACTCCTCCTACGATGAGGAGACCGAGGTTCGTGCCCACGAGAAGCCCTCGGTGATCATCCTGGGTTCGGGCCCGAACCGTATTGGTCAGGGCATCGAGTTTGACTACTCCTGCGTGCACGCCACCATGGCGCTGCGGGCCGCCGGGTACGAGACCGTGATGGTGAACTGCAACCCGGAAACCGTCTCCACCGACTACGACGTCTCCACCCGCCTGTACTTTGAGCCGCTGACGCTCGAGGACGTGCTGGAGGTCATCCACGCCGAGGAATCCACCGGTGGGGTTTTGGGCGTCTTTGTGCAGCTCGGCGGGCAGACCCCGTTGAAGCTGGCGCAGGAATTGGCCAATGCCGGTGTGCCGATCCTCGGTACCTCCCCGGAGGCCATCGAGCTGGCCGAGCACCGCGGTGCCTTCCAGCGTGTGCTGGATGCCGGCGGACTCATCGCCCCGAAGAACGGCACCGCCGTCTCCTTCGATGAGGCCAAGCGCATCGCCGATGAGATCGGCTACCCGGTCCTGGTTCGTCCGAGCTATGTTTTGGGCGGCCGCGGCATGGAGATCGTGTACGACGAGGCCAACCTGGCTCGCTACATTCTCAACGCCACCGAAATCACCGCCGACCATCCGGTACTGGTGGACAGGTTCCTTGAGGACGCCATCGAGATCGACGTTGATGCCCTCTTCGACGGCACCGACCTCTACGTCGGCGGCATCATGGAGCACATCGAAGAGGCCGGCATTCACTCCGGTGACTCCGCCTGCGTGCTGCCTCCCATCACGCTGGGCAAGGATGTGCGTGACCGGGTGGTTGCTGCCACCCACGCCATCGCCGAGGGTGTTGGCGTGCGCGGACTGATCAACATCCAGTTCGCCCTGGCCTCGGATATCCTCTACGTGATCGAAGCCAACCCGCGCGCCAGCCGCACCGTGCCCTTCACCTCCAAGGCCACCGGCGTGCAGCTGGCCAAGGCCGCGGCGATGATCGGAGTGGGGGTCTCGATCGCCGATTTGCGCTCGGTACACCACATGCTGCCGGAATCCGGCGACGGAGCCAACCTGCCCGAGGGCGCACCGGTATCGGTGAAGGAAGCAGTCATGCCCTTCGCTCGCTTCCGCACCCCGGAGGGCAAGGTTGTTGACTCGCTGCTCGGCCCGGAAATGCGCTCCACCGGCGAGGTGATGGGCATCGACAAGTACTTCGACACCGCCTTCGCCAAGTCCCAGGCCGCGGCAAATAACCCGCTGCCCACCAGCGGCAAGGTCTTTGTCTCCGTGGCCAACAGCGACAAGCGCTCGATCGTGATCCCGGTCAAGCACCTCGCGGAGATGGGCTTCGAAATCCTCTCCACCGGTGGCACCGCCGAGGTTTTGCGCCGAAACGGCATCCCCTCCAGCGTGGTCCGCAAGGTCCGCGAGGGTTCGGCCGAGGGTGAGAGCAACATCGTCGATTTGATCACCAATGGTGATATCGCGATGATTCTGAACACCCCCTCGGGCGGCGAGGCACGTGGTGATGGTTACGAGATCCGCGCCGCGGCCGTCTCGGTAGGTACCCCGATCATCACCACCGTCGCCGAGTTCGGTGCAGCGATTCAGGCCATCGACGCCATGCGTCACTTTGAGTGGTCGGTCGCCTCGCTGCAGGAGCACGCGGTGACGCTGCGTGATGCCGGCATTGCCGAGGCAGCTGCCCTTGCTGCCGACACCAAGGCAGGCGCACGTGCCTAGCTCGGCGGTGCGAGCAGCAGCCGCCGCGTCCCGCGTGCCCTTCGGGGAGCGCCTGGCAGCGGCCATGAACAAGCACGGCCAGTTGTGTGTGGGCATCGACCCGCACCCCGCACTGCTGAGCTCCTGGGGCCTGAATGATGACGTGACGGGGCTGCGCAGCTTCTCCCTGACCGTGGTTGAGGCACTGGCGGGGCATGTTGCGGCCTTGAAGCCTCAGGTGGCGCTCTATGAGCGGCACGGTTCGCGTGGTCTGGCGGTGCTGGAGGAGACTTTGGCGCTGTGCGCCCAGGGACATGTGCTCTCGATTGCCGATGCCAAGCGCGGGGACATTGGCTCCACCATGGCCGCCTACGCGGATGCCTGGTTGGGCGAGGGCAGCCCGCTGGCTGCCGACGCCGTGACACTGAGCCCGTACCTGGGCTACGAGTCGCTGCGCCCGGCGCTGGATCTGGCTGCTGCCACCGGCCGTGGTGTGTTTGTGCTGGGGCTGACCTCCAACCCCGAGGGTGCCTCGGTCCAACACGTGGGCGGAAGCGCCTCGGTAGCCAAGGGTGTTATTCAGTCCGTGGGTGCCGAGAATGCCGGTGCACTACCGTTCGGTTCCACCGGACTGGTCATTGGTGCCACGGTGGGTTCGGCTCTGGAGAAGCTTGGTATTAACCTCGCCGCTTCCCACGCCCCGATCCTGGCTCCGGGACTCGGCGCACAGGGTGCCACGGGTGCGGACATGAAGGCCTCCTTTGGGGCGTTCTGGCCGCAGGTGCTGGGTACCTCGAGTCGCGATATCCTCAAGGCCGGGCCAACCGCCGCCGCCCTGTGTGATGCAGCGGCAGCCACTCGGGATTCATTGCTCTAACGAGTACCTCCGGGGCAACACCCCCGACATTTAGTGGTGGTCTCACGGCCCTCTTCCTCCCAAACTGGGGGATTGGGGCACGTGGGGCCACCATTTGTCTGTTTGGGGGTAAAGGTTTTGCTTCGGGGTGAAAACGTGCAATATCCAACACGAAGGTTCTGCCGAGCGTTGCCACGTAAGCCTCTGCAAGGGGGACCACTAATCGCGGTGAAATATCGAGGTGCTGGCTCGGTGGCCGTCAGGAACGTGCTGGTACTCATGCGAATTTCTCAGCCACCGCATCGCCGTCGGGTGGGGATCGCGGGCAAATTCCATCCATGTCGACCGAAAATGGGTTTGCGCAGGTGGGAGCACTTTCGCGTTTCAGGATCCCGGGTTCGGATGATCTTCCTTACACTCTCCAGCGCACCGGGCAAGACCTGAGCGTGTTTTCTACCTGGATGACACGTTTGTGGTAGCCACAGCACGATTACCCATTGCATCGGGGGCCATGATTGGTTATCTTCAGTTCAGGGCTTGTTGCCCTGATGCTTGACCCAATAGATGGAATGGCGGCAAAAGGCATGGTACTGCGAGAACTCTCAGACGAGGACCGTATTCGGGCCCGAGCAAAAGCGCTGGCTGCACGAACACGACGGGCCGAAATCAAGAACGAATTTGGTGCTGGAAAGCTGGGCATTAACCAGTTGTTGGACCTCGTTCCGAACGACGAGGCCATCGGTCGACTGCGTGTTATGGACCTGCTGGAATCGGTTCCCGGTGTCGGCGAGATCCGAGCACACACGCTTATAGATAGACTAGGTATCTCACCCAGCCGACGCCTGCGCGGGCTGGGGCGCAAACAGCGCATCGCATTGGTGGATCATTTCCAGCAATCGCCTCCCAAAACGAAAGAGTAACGAAGCACACCATGACGGTAAGCCCTCACCCAACGGTCACAGTCCTCGCCGGTCCCACGGCCGTAGGGAAGGGAACGATTTCCACCTTCATCAGGGACAACTACCCCGATGTTTGGCTCTCGGTTTCCGCGACGACGCGGGCTCCGCGCCCCGGAGAAATCGACGGTGTGCACTACTTCTTCGTGGGGCCGGAGAAGTTCGGTGAACTGGTCAACGACGGCCAGATGCTTGAATGGGCGGTGGTGCACGGGCAGAACAGCTACGGCACCATCCGCACCAAGGTCCAGGAGGCCGTCGACGCCGGCAAACGTGTGTTGCTGGAGATCGATTTGCAGGGCGCGCGTCAGGTGAAAGAGAATCTTCCCGACGCAAAATTCGTCTTCCTAGCGCCGCCCAGCTGGGACGAATTGGTGCGCCGACTTGTGGGCCGCGGCACTGAAACGCCCGAGGAGCAGCAACGTCGGCTGGAAACCGCTAAACTGGAACTTGCCGCTGAATCGGAATTTGACGTGACCATCGTTAACGACGAGATTTCGCGAGCGGCCGACGAGCTGGTCACCCTCATGGGATTGACCCCGCACGCACGCTAAAAACTTTTTTGTGTAAGGCCCGCAGTTGCCCCGGCGCCGCTTGGTTTCGGGGAAATACATGTGGGTGCAGTACTTATACGTCTTGATCCACCAACTAGTTATTTGGAGGCTTCGTGAACACGAACCTTGAAGGCATCATCAGCCCGTCCATCGACTCGCTGTTGACCACTACCGATTCGAAGTACGCTCTGGTGATCAACTCCGCCAAGCGCGCACGTCAGATCAACGCGTACTACGCACAGCTGCACGAGGGCCTCTTCGAGTATGTTGGCCCGTTGGTTGACACTCGCCTGAACGAGAAGCCGCTGTCGATCGCCCTGCGCGAAATCAACGAGGGCATGCTCAACGTCTCGAAGATTGAGGAAGTGGCCGAGTAATCACTCGGTAACTTTTGATTCCCTGACTCGGTAACGGCGTTTACACCCCGGCCTCCTTGGAGGGGCCATGATGTGAACATCAGCACCGGGCATCAACGTATCGGTGGTAGCAGTGAAGCGCATTGTCTTAGGTGTATCCGCAGGGATCGCCGCCTACAAGGCAGCTTTGCTGCTACGGCTGTTTAAAGAGGCGGGGCATCAGGTGGATGTCATCCCCACTGCCGCCTCGCTCGAGTTTGTTGGTCTGGCGACCTGGGAAGCGCTGAGCGGGCGTCCGGTACGCACCTCCGTCTTTGAGGCGGTGGATACCGTGAACCATGTTCGGCTCGGTCAGGAAGCCGATCTGGTGGTGATTGCCCCGGCCACCGCCGACGTCCTGGCACGGGCCGCCGCCGGAATGGCGAACGACCTGCTGACCGGTACCTTGCTGGCAACTCACGCTCCGGTGGCGATGGTCCCGGCCATGCACACCGAAATGTGGGAGCACCCCGCGACGCAGGCCAACGTGGCCACGCTGCGTAGCCGCGGTGTGCGCGTGATCGAGCCGGCCATCGGCCGACTGACGGGTAAGGATTCCGGTGCCGGGCGATTCCCGGAACCTTCGGACATTTATACCGAACTGTTGCCCTACCTTGCTGCGGATTCCGCGGTGGAGGCCCAGGGGCCCTTGGCCGGAAAGATCATTGCCATTTCCGCCGGTGGAACCCGAGAGCCGCTGGATCCTGTGCGTTTCTTGGGCAATCGATCCTCTGGACGTCAGGGCGTTGCTCTCGCGAACGCCGCGCTGGCCGCCGGTGCCTCCGTCAGGTTCATCGCAGCCCACATGGATGTTCCAGCTCCTGCGGGTGTGGAATTGAGTACCGCCTCCACCGCCCGGCAGCTACAGGGCGCCGTCACCGAGGCGGCTCGGGGCGCCGATGTTTTGATCATGAGCGCAGCCGTCGCCGACTTCCGCCCCGGTGAATACCAAGACTCAAAGATCAAGAAGAGTGATGATCATGCCGATCCTGTCATCACCTTGATCCGCAACCCCGACATCCTGGCCACCTTGGTCAAGCAGCGCGCCAGTGAGGGTGAAGCTGGCACCTTGGCCCCGCTGATCGTTGGATTTGCCGCCGAAACCGGCGATGCCGAGTCCAGCGTGCTCGAATATGGGGCCAGCAAATTGGCCCGTAAGGGCTGCGAAATGCTGGTTGTTAATGAGGTGGGGGAGAACCTCACGTTCGGGACCACGCAGAACTCCGTGACGATCCTGTTCGCCGATGGTGCCCAGCCGGTGGCGGCTGCCGGTTCCAAGGACGAGGTTGCGGTGGCGGTTCTCACTGCGGTGGCCCAGGCGCTGAGCACCACTGGCACTCCCGCGCACTAAAGACTCGAGCGCTACAGACAGCTCAATTGATGGGCACCGTGGTGGAAAGATCCGGGCAGCGAAGCAAATCGCTGCCCGGATTTTCGTCATCTGGTCGAATGTTGCGACATCAAACGCCACATTCGGATCATTGAGTGACTGTGTTCACTTCCACATGTCGCACCAATTCTTGGGATCTGCCTCGCGGCACACTTACCGGTAGAGTGGCACAGTGACTTTAGAATCCCCGCAGCTACGCCTCTTCACCTCCGAATCGGTTACGGAGGGCCACCCGGACAAGATCTGTGACCAGATCTCCGACGCCATCCTTGACGCCATGTTGGCGCAGGACCCGAACTCCCGGGTTGCCGTGGAGACCCTCACCACCACCGGTCTGGTGCATGTTGCCGGCGAAGTGACCACCGACGGGTACGTGGAAATTCCGGAGATTGTGCGTCGCACCATCCTGGACATTGGTTATGACTCCTCGGCCAACGGCTTTGACGGAGCGCGCTGCGGCGTCTCGGTATCCATAGGGCAGCAGTCCCAGGAAATTTCCGATGGCGTCTTCAACTCCCTGGAGGTCCGCGAGGGCACTGCCGTTGACCCGCGTGATGCGCAGGGCGCCGGCGACCAAGGTCTGATGTTCGGCTACGCCTCGGATGAGACCGCCACGCTGATGCCTACCCCCATCCACTTGGCCCACCGTCTCTCCGAACGGATGACCCAGGTCCGCAAGGACGGCACGCTCGCATTGCTGCGCCCGGACGGCAAGACTCAGGTGACCGTCGGCTATGACGGGGATACCCCGGTGTCGGTTGAAACCATCGTGGTCTCCTCACAGCACGCCGCCGAGTACTCACTCGAAGATCTCAAGGCAGGCCTGCTCGAAGAGGTCGTGAAGCCGGTTCTCGCCGGCACGGAACTTGATACCACCAATACCCGCATTATCCTGAACCCCTCGGGCCCCTTCATCATCGGTGGCCCGGTCGGCGATGCCGGTCTGACCGGACGCAAGATCATTGTTGATACCTACGGTGGTTTTGCCCGTCACGGTGGCGGAGCGTTCTCCGGCAAGGATCCCTCGAAGGTTGACCGTTCGGCCGCCTACGCCATGCGCTGGGTCGCCAAAAACGTGGTGGCTGCCGGTTTGGCCCGCCGCGTTGAGGTCCAGATCGCCTACGCCATCGGCGTGGCACGCCCGGTGGGCCTCTACGTCGAGACCTTCGGCACCGAAACCGTTGACCCGGTGCGGATCACCGCTGCCATCAACGAGGTCTTTGACCTGCGCCCGCTGGGTATTATCGAAGATCTGGACCTGAAGCGTCCGATCTACCAGAAGACCGCGGCGCACGGCCACTTTGGCCGCGAAGATCCCGATTTCACCTGGGAAAAGCTTGACCGTGTTGACGCACTGAAGGCCTTCTTCGGCGCTTAGTCACATGGGTTTTGACCGTCCTAACAGGGGTGGTTAAACCGGGAGATCGGGAGTCGTGCCGCAAGGGCGTGCGGCGCCCGATCTCTTGCTTAAAACTGGGCACTTAAAACACAGGGGAGCTGATGATCATGTCGGAGTCACTTCAGCCATCGTTGCTGGCTGGCTTCGACCTGTCCGCGCCGCTGCCCGGGATCCCGCACATGGCGGCGGTGCTGCCCATCGCCCGGGTCATCATCGATTCACCGGTCCCGCATCTTGACCGCCCGTTTGACTACCTGGTGCCGGTTGAACTTGATGCCACGGCGCAGCCCGGGGTCAGGGTTAAGGTTCGATTCGGTGGTCAGGAGCTGGCCGGTTTTATTGCCGAACGTCTGGAGCATTCCGAACCCGGGATCAAGCTTCAGCCGTTGCGCGCCGTGGTTTCCCCCGAGGTGGTGCTGCGCGCCGAGGTATTGGCGGTGGCTCGGGGTGTGGCGGAACGATATGCCGGAGGCGTGTGGGACGTATTGCGAGCGGCCGTTCCGGCCCGCATGGCACGGGTAGAAACGCAGAAGAGCCAGGACGCGAAGCGGACTGAGGAAGCCCAAAAAGCGGAGGCCGACGAAGCTGTGGTTTCTGAGCGGTCCACCGCGGGCAGCTTGTTGGGTGAATACGACGGCGGGGCGGATTTTGCCGAGGCCCTACGCGCCGGAAGCGGACCACGGGCGGTATTATCGGCGGTGCCCAACCGCCCGGGGGACTGGCCAGCGCTGCTGCTCGAGGCAGCCGAGCTCAGCCTCAGTGCCGGTCGCGGCGCACTGATCGTTGTCCCCGACGCGCGGGACCTCAACCGGCTGTGCACCTACGTTGATGGCGCCATCGGGCCGAACTCCTATGCGAGGCTCAGTGCCGAGGATGGGGCGACCCCGCGCTATAAAAACTTCTTACGCATCACTCGTGGTGAGACACAATTGGTGATTGGCACCCGCAACGCCGCCTTCGCTCCGGTGCACAATCTGGGCCTGGCCATCATCTGGGACGATGCGGATCATTCGCACGCCGAACCACGCGCCCCGTATCACCACGCCCGTGAGGTGTTATTGCTGCGCTGCGGAATTGAAAACGCCGGATTATTGGTGGCGGCCCCCGGGCGTAGTGCCGAAGCCCAACGCCTCATTCGCAGCGGCTGGGCCCAAGAACTTGGGGCCAATCGTGCGCTGCTGCGCGCCAATGCCCCGCGCGTGATCGCCGCATCGGACGAATTTGAATCCGAACGCGACCCGGTGCTGCATGCCGCTCGGTTGCCCGCCGCGGCCTGGCGTGAGGCGAAGGCCGCCCTTGAGCACGGGCCGGTGCTGGTGCAGGTGGCACGCACCGGATTTATGCCTGCCCTGCGCTGCGAACGCTGCCGTACCTCCGCCCGCTGCAGCGCGTGTAGCGGCCCGCTGGCTCTTGACGATGCCCGCGGTGCACCCTCCTGCGGTTGGTGCGGGCTGGTGGCAGCCGGCTGGTCATGCGGTGAATGCGGCTCTATGCGCCTGCGTGCCGCCTCCATTGGAGCGGATCGCACGGCCGAGGAATTGGGTAGGGCCTTCCCCAACTTGACAGTGCTCTCGGCCACCGGGGCCAAACCGATCTTTACCGTGCCGGCGAAACCAGCGCTCGTGGTTGCCACCCCCGGCGCCGAGCCGGTGGCCGAGCAGGGCTACGCCGCGGTGCTATTGCTTGATGGCGATCGCATGTTAGCCCGGGAGGGGCTGCGCACCGGTGAGGAAGTACTCAACCGGTGGATGGGAGCTGCCGCCCTGGCTCGTGGACGTGATAAATCCGGCGAGCGTCCGGGCGGCGGCACCGTGGTCGTCGCCGGAGATCCCACCGAGCCCATGCGAGCCCTGGTTCGCTTTGATGCTGCAGCCTATGCCGATGCGGAGCTGACAGAACGCCGCGAGGTGGGGTTGCCCCCGGCCGTGCGTACCGCGTTGATCCAAGGTCCGGCCACCACCGTGGAAAAATTCATGGCCGCCCTTGAGCTCCCGGACTCGGTACGTCGTAATGGTCCGGTGCTGCAGGGGGAGGGCGAACATCGCTGGTTGTTGTTCTTCTCCTACGCGCAGGGACCGAGCGTCACCGCGCACCTGCGCGCCATGCGGGCACGTTTCAGTGCCGCGAAGGAGCCGGTCGTTTCCATCCGCATCGACGCCGACGGAATTCTCTAGCCGTTGCTGCCACCAGCTGCTGGCTCGTGCGCGGCGCTGGTGTAGGTGCTGCGCGGCATCCCGCTTCGTGCCCATGGCATGGGAGCGCGTAAAAAGTCCTGGATCAGCGCCGCGGCCTCCGGTGCCTTCTCATAGTGGATCAGATGTCCCACGTTGTTGATGACCCGCAGTCTGGCACGCGGGAAGCGCCGGGCCAGTGCCCGCTGCGCTTCCACGGAGCCCAATTCATCAAGTTCCCCCACCACCAGGAGGGTCGGTTCATTGATGCGCGCAGCAACATCACGCACCGTGGCGGTGATGGAGGCACCATAGGCCTCGCGCAGGGTCGCACGTGAGGTGAACCCGGAGAAATAGCGGCGGTGTTGGTCAAAAACGTAGGCCCGCATGGCCGGGTCCTTGGACTTCAGCATGGCCAGTGAGGTGGCGTCGGTGATCAGCCGCGAACGCAGGAGAGCATCACCCAGCGGTGCGGGCAGCCAGGAGCCGACCGCGTAGTAGCTGCCGGCGGCCCGGGAGAGCAACGCCGAACTGCCCTCGAGCGCCGGTTCGCAGATCGGGTTCAGCAGCAGCAACCGGGCGAAGCTGCCCGGATGCCGAGCCAGATACGTGGCGGCGACGATGGTGCCGAAGGAATGACCCAACAAGATGGTCTCCGGGCCCAACTCCAGCTCGTGGCGAAGCGCGGATATGACCTCACCGTAACCAGCAACATCGTGGGCTGGAACCGTGGGCGCCGAATTCGACGTTTGTGATTCCTCGTCCTTGACTGAGTCCTCGTCGTTGACGGGGGCGCCGAACGGGGTGGAGATCCCAAAGCCGGGCAGATCCGGAACGATAATCGTGTAATCGCCGAGCTCTTGGATGATCCGAGTGAGTCCGTGATGATCTCCCCGGAAGCCGTGCACGGCCAGGATCACGCCGCGGGCGCTACCGAGGGCCGGGTAGGTCCAAGTGCGCACCCGTGCGCCGTGGATGTGGTGAGTGCTTTTCAGGGCGCGGCGAGTGCGCGGCTGCGAATGATCGGGCATGAGATCAAGCCTAATGGCTGGAGCTGGGAGGGGCGTTGAGCAGGCGCAGTGCGGTTCCCTCGTCGAGCACCAGGTCGGTGATCAGCCCCCCGGCCAGCGCACCGTGCAGGGCGCGTAGTTTGCCCGCTCCGGAGAGTACACACAGTCGCCGTGGAACTTTGCGTAGGGCGCGCAGGGTGGGACCGGTGGCCCGAGAATTGATTTCGATTCCCTCGTCGCTTCCGCTGCCGTCAAAAAACACGGTGGCCACATCTCCCACCACGCCGTGTTCGTGAAGTGCCGCCGATTCCGCGGCGCTGAGGTAACCGCCGCGGTAGACCTGGCTGGGAACCGCGGCCTCGGTTGCGCCGAGTGAGAAGACCGCCAGTCCCATGCCCTGCTGAACACCCAAGACCCGGCGCACCGAGCCCTCCCGCCACATGGCCTCGCGGGTACTGGCCTGATCGAAAAACGCCGGGACCGGGAACTGCTCAACCCGGGCCGTGTAGGCGGCACCAAAACGCTGCAAGATTTCCGAGGCGTAGGTGAGACCGGTGGTCTGCGGGTTGGCCGCACCGTTGAGTTGAACGATCAGCGTGTCGTGTGTTGGCTTGCGGGTCAGCGCGAGGGAGAGCGCCTGCATCGTGGAGCCCCACGCCACCCCGACCGTCATCCCGGAGGACACCAGGGTATTGAGCACGTGGGCCGCGTGGGTGGCCACGCGTTCGAGGATTTCGGCGTCGGCGAGCGCCCCGTCGGTGGGCACCACGTGGACCTTGATGCCGAACTTGTGTTCCAGTTCGCGCACCAGCATCGGGCTGCGGTCACCACCTGCGTTGATTTCGATGTTCACCAATCCGGTGCGGCGGGCCATGGAAAGTAGCCTCGAGACGGTGGAACGCGAGACGGCCAGTTCCTTGGCGATCGACTCCATGGTGAGGTCCTGGAGGTAGTACAGCTGGGCGGCGCGCAGGGCATCACGCTCCCTGGGCTGGCCATGTCCGGGTGTCCCGCGGGTGCCGCGCGGGGGAGTAGATGATGTGACGTGTTGAACAAAAGCACCAGTCCCGGGTGAGGTCGGCGCCGTGTTCAGGGGCATGTTGGGCATGGGTTCGGTCCTTTTGTGCACATATGTGCAAATGAATTGACGAGTTTGTTCTCCAGTGACAAGACTAACTACTACATGGTTTTGACCCAAAGTCCCGTAGAGGGTGGTGGGAAGTTTTCCAAAGGGTTATCGGAACGCTCCGCATTGGCGGTGTTGAGCCGGTAATCTGGAGAAGACCATGTGAAGCACTCTTATTCGCCGCAGCATAGTTCTAAGGATGGCCCCATCGTGGCAGCCGCAGCCTCCCACCGTTCCCATTTAGCCGCGCTCCGGTCCCGGCCGGGCGCCAAGGTACTCATCGTCGGTGGTGGAATCAACGGAGTGGCGACCTTCCGGCAACTCGCCCTGCAGGGTGTTGACGTGGCCTTGATCGAGCGCGGTGACTACTGCCAAGGGGCATCGGGTGCCTCCTCGCACATGATCCACGGTGGTATCCGTTACCTGGAAAACGGTGAATTCCGACTGGTCCATGAATCGGTGCAGGAACGCAACTCATTGCTGGAGATCGCTCCGCACTACGTCAAGCCGCTGCGCACCACCATCCCCATCTTCTCCACCTTCTCCGGCATCCTCTCCGCGCCGGTGCGGTTCTTGACCCACCGTAGCGGCAAGGCCACCGAACGCGGAGCCGTACTGATCAAAGCCGGCCTGGTGATCTACGATCTCTTCGCCGGCGCCGGTGGACGTAACACGCCATGGCACAAGTTCCGTGGCACCAAGGGCTCGCTGGCCGAGCTTCCGATGCTCCGCACGGACGTAAAGTACACCGCCACCTACTTCGACGCCTCCGTCCACAACCCCGAGCGCCTGACCCTAGATGTTTTGCGTGACGGGCTGGAAGCCAACCGCCAGGCGCGAGCGGCCAATTACGTTTCGCTCATCGGCCACAACGAGTCCGGTGCACGCTTGCGAGATGAACTCACGGGCGAAGAATTCGACTTCGACGCCGAGATCATCGTGAACGCCACCGGCGCCTGGGTGGATCTGACCAACGGATCCATCGGTGCCCCGAGTCAGTTCATGGGCGGGACCAAGGGCAGCCACATCGTGCTGGACCACCCAGCCCTGCTGGCCGCCTGTGGCGGACGCGAGATCTTCTTTGAGCACTCCGACGGGCGCATCGTGCTGATCTACCCCATGGGCGATCGTGTCCTGGTGGGTACCACCGATATTGACGCCGACATGAGCGAGCCGGCGCGCTGTACCGATGCGGAAGTCGAGTACTTCTTTGAACTCATCCGCCACGTTTTCCCCACCATCGAGGTGGGCCACGAGCAGATTGTTTACAAGTTCTCCGGCGTTCGCCCGCTTCCGCGCCACGACGACACGGCCCCGGGCTTTGTCTCCCGCGATTACCGGATCGAGCGTAGCGAGCTGGCCGGGGAGTCCATCATGTTCTCGCTGGTCGGTGGCAAATGGACCACCTTCCGCGCGCTCGGGGAAACCCTGGGCGGCAAGGTGCTTGATGAACTCGGTGTGAGTTCCACGGTGAGCACCCGCGGGCTGCCCATTGGTGGTGGCAAAAACTTCCCGGATTCCTCCGCAGCCCTGCAGTCCTGGTTTGGTGCGCGTTCACTGCTCGCCTCCCGGGCCCGCCTCGAGGTGCTGCTCACGCGTTATGGCACCCGGGCCGATGCAGTGCTTGATGCCATCGGCCCCAACGATCCCACCTTGCCCGGCTGTGCCGAGCTGTCGGTGGCCGAGCTGCGTTACCTCGCAGAACACGAGCAGCTGGGCATGCTCAGCGACGTGTTCATCCGGCGGACCTCGCTGGCCTTCCGCGGGCTCGTGACCAATGAACTGTTGGTACAAGTGGCCGACGCCATCGCGCCGGTGCTCGGCTGGGACGCCGCCGAACAAGCACGCCAAGTCAGCGAATGCGCGCGCGTGCTCACCGAAGACCACGGATCGAACCTGGCCCTGACTAACGCCTGATTCTCTTGCTCCCCTTCGCGCCTGCCCACTTACCGGCGCGAAGGCGGTAGCCCGGCACTGCCAGCGCGTGTTTCACCGTCATCCCCTCGCGCGGGGGATCACTTCCTAAATGTTCCGTCTCACCGCATCGGTGGGTGCGGTCTTTGTCATGCCGAAAAACGGCCTGGCCGCGTGAAAAGTGGCCCACAAAAGCCCACCGCGAATCAACACTATAAACACTGAAGGAACAACGATGTCTCTTACGGTCTTTACCGCCGAGTTCTTCGGCACCATGCTGCTAGTGCTCTTAGGTGGTGGTGTGGTGGCCAACGTGCTGCTGGACAAAACCAACGGGCGCGGCGGCGGCCCGCTGATGATCAACTTCGGTTGGGGTCTGGCCGTGTTTGCCGGAGTCTGGGTCTCCGCGGCCTCCGGGGCGCACCTGAATCCGGCCGTGACGGTGGGTTTGTGGGTCAACCCCGACGTGAGTGAATTTGCCCCGGGAGTCGCCAAGACCCTCGGATTTGCACTGATCTACTTTGCCGCACAGCTACTCGGGGCCATGGTGGGTGCAGCCCTGTGCTTCCTGTCCTACAAAAAGCACTTTGATGCCGAAGAGGATCCGGGCACCAAGCTGGCGGTCTTTTCCACGGCACCGGCCATTAAAGCCCCGGGCTGGAACCTGCTCACCGAGGTCATCGCCACCTTCGTCTTGGTATTTGTGATCTCCGGATTCGGAACCACACCGCACGGCTTGGGCCCACTGGCCGTGGCACTGTTGGTGGTGGGCATCGGAGCCTCGCTGGGCGGACCCACCGGTTACGCCATCAACCCCGCACGAGACCTTGGTCCGCGCATCGCCCACGCCCTGCTACCGATCCGCGGTAAGGGTGGCAGTAATTGGTCCTACGCATGGATTCCGGTGGTGGGCCCGCTCCTCGGCGGTGTCGCTGGTGGTCTGGGCGCGGGAGCCTTGTTCTAATGGGAGAACCGATCCAGACGCCAGCTCGCACTCAGAGCGGAAGCACCACCACCGACAAGAGCATTACCCAGAGCAACACAACACAGCACCTCGTTGAAAGGTCAAACACCGTGTCCACATACGTCATCGCCATTGATCAGGGAACCACCAGCTCCCGCGCCATCGTTTTTGACCACGACGGGAAACCCGTCTCCACCGGTCAGATGGAGCACCAACAGATCTTCCCGCATGCGGGCTGGGTGGAACACGACGCTGTGGAGATCTGGAACAACGTCCGTGAGGTCATCGCCGTCGCGCTGGCCAGTGGCAACCTCACCCGCCACGACATCGCCGCCGTCGGGATCACCAACCAACGCGAAACGGCAGTGGTTTGGGACAAGCACACCGGTGTGCCCGTCTACAACGCGATTGTCTGGCAGGACACCCGTACCCAGGGCATCGTGGAGGAATTGGCGGCAGATGGGGGAGTTGACCGCTACAAGGAGCGTGTAGGCCTGCCGCTGGCACCCTACTTCTCCGGTACGAAGATCAAGTGGATCCTTGACAATGTCGACGGTGCCCGTGAGCGCGCCGAGGCCGGGGACCTGCTCTTTGGCAACACCGACACCTGGGTCACCTGGAACCTCACCGGCGGAACCGATGGCGGAGTGCACATCACCGACGTCACCAACGCCTCACGCACCCTCTTTATGGACCTGGAAAAGTTGGAATGGGATGCCCAGATCCTTGCCGACTTCGCGGTGCCCGCGTCCATGATGCCGGCGATCAAATCCTCCTCCGAGGTCTACGGACACGTGCACTCCTCGCAACTATTGCGCGAGGTCCCGATCGCGGGGATCCTCGGTGACCAGCAGGCGGCAACCTTCGGCCAGGCGGCGTTTGACGCCGGCGAGGCGAAAAACACCTATGGCACCGGCTGCTTCTTGATCTTCAACACCGGCAAAGAGATCGTACGTTCGGGCAACGGGCTGCTCACCACCCTGGGTTACAAGCTCGGTGATGCGGACCCGGTGTACGCCCTGGAAGGCTCGATCGCCGTGGCAGGCTCCCTGGTGCAGTGGCTGCGCGATAACATCGGGATGATTTCCACCGCCGCGGAGGTGGAGGTGCTGGCCTCTAAGGTCCAGGACAATGGTGGGGTGTACATCGTTCCTGCCTTCTCCGGGCTTTTTGCCCCGTACTGGCGTGCCGATGCTCGTGGGGCCATCGTGGGGTTGACCCGCTATGCCAACAAGAACCACATCGCCCGCGCCGCCCTGGAATCTACCGCCTTCCAGACCCGTGAAGTGCTTGATGCTGTTAACGCCGATTCGGGGGTTCCGCTCACCGAGCTCAAGGTTGATGGTGGGATGGTGGCCAACGATGCACTGATGCAGTTCCAGGCCGATCTGCTCGGTGTCCCGGTGATCCGCCCCCAGGTCACCGAGACCACGGCCCTGGGCGCCGCCTATGCCGCGGGCCTGGCAGTGGGGTTCTGGAAGGATCTGGGAGAACTTCGCTCCAATTGGGCCGAGGACAAGCGCTGGGAACCGACCATGGAGGATGCCGAGCGCGATCGCCAGATGCGCCTGTGGAAGAAGGCCGTGACGCGCACCTTCGACTGGGTTGATCAGGACGTGCGCTAGGGCGCACTAGTGTTTCAGATCCCGCGGGCGCGTCGGTGGCGCGCCCGCGGGGCCCACCCTCGGTAAGGTAGAATGTGGGCATGAACGCAGTGCTCTTGCTAACTTAGCCGCATGGAATGAACCCCATGCGGCCGCCCCTTGTTTGCCAAGGGGCTTTTGTGTGTCAGGGGGTCTTTGCCGCCGATGCACTCCATGAACCCAGTCATGCAGCCACGTTCCACCACTCCATCAGGCGCAGCAACAAAAGAAGGCGAAACACGATAGTGAGCACCCAGCCGACCGGCACCGATACCGCTGACAACGAGTCCACAGCAGCGGCCTACGACTTCCACACCATGGAAGCCAAGTGGGCCCCGGTGTGGGAAAAACTCGGCGTCTTCACGCCCAAGGACGATTCCAGCGCCGAACGCCGCTACGTGCTTGATATGTTCCCCTACCCCTCCGGCGACCTGCACATGGGTCACGCCGAGGCCTTCGCCATGGGGGATGTTGTAGCGCGCTACTGGCGCCAAAAGGGCTACAACGTGATGCACCCGATCGGCTGGGACTCCTTCGGTCTGCCGGCCGAAAACGCCGCCATCAAGCGCAATGCCCACCCCGCCGAGTGGACGTACGCGAACATCGACACCCAGGCCGCCAGCTTTAAGCGCTACGCGATCTCCGCCGACTGGGAACGCCGCATCCACACCTCGGACCCCGAGTACTACCGCTGGACCCAGTGGCTGTTCACCCGCTTCTACGACAAGGGCTTGGCCTACCGCAAGAACCACCCCGTGAACTGGTGCCCGACCGACCAGACCGTGTTGGCCAACGAGCAGGTTGTTAACGGCGCCTGCGAACGGTGCGGCACCATCGTGACCAAGAAGTCGCTGAACCAGTGGTACTTCAAGATCACCGATTACGCGGACCGCCTGCTTGATGACATGGACGAGCTGAAGGGCCACTGGCCCGAGCGCGTGCTGGCCATGCAGAAGAACTGGATCGGCCGCTCCGAAGGCGCCCACGTGGACTTCGTCATCGAAGCCACGGACACCTTGGAAGCACACAAGACCACGGTCTTCACCACCCGCCCGGACACGCTGCACGGCGCCACCTTCTTTGTGGTGGCAGCCGATGCCGAGCTGGCCAATCAGCTGGTCACGCAGGAACACCGCGAAGCCCTCGAGGCCTACCAGGAACAGGTCAAGGCGCTTTCCGAGATCGAACGCCAGGCCACCGAACGCGAAAAGACCGGTGTCTTCACCGGCCGCTACGCCATCAACCCGCTTAACGGCGAAAAGCTGCCCGTCTGGGCCGCGGACTACGTCCTGGCCGACTACGGCACCGGAGCGATCATGGCCGTGCCCGCGCACGATCAGCGCGACCTGGACTTCGCTCGCACCTTTGACCTGCCGGTACGCGTGGTTGTTGATACCGGCGCCGAGGATCCGGCAGAGACCGGCATTGCCACCACCGGTGAAGGTGTTTTGGTGAACTCCGGTGAGCTGAACGGCCTGCCCAAGGCCGATGGCATTTCCCGCGCCATCGACATCGTCACCGAAGCCGGCACCGGTGAGAAGTTTGTGAACTTCCGCCTGCGTGACTGGCTGCTTTCCCGCCAGCGCTTCTGGGGCACCCCGATCCCGATCATTCACTGCGCTGACTGCGGTGAGGTCCCGGTTCCCGATGACCAGCTGCCGGTGCGCCTGCCGGAGAACCTGCGCGGTGAGCAGCTGGCACCCAAGGGCACCTCCCCGCTGGCAGCCGTCGAGGAATGGGTCAACGTACCCTGCCCCAAGTGTGGTGCCCCTGCCAAGCGCGACACCGACACCATGGACACCTTTGTCGACTCCTCCTGGTACTTCCTGCGCTTCGTTTCCCCGAACTACACCGAGGGTCCCTTTGACCCGCAGGCGGTTCGTGACTGGATGCCGGTGGGCCAGTACGTGGGCGGTGTTGAGCACGCGATTCTGCACCTGCTCTACTCGCGCTTCTTCACCAAGGTGATCTTCGATCTGGGTCTGATCGATGTGAAGGAACCCTTCAGCGCACTGCTGAACCAGGGACAGGTGCTCAACGGCGGCAAGGCCATGAGCAAGTCGCTGGGCAATGGTGTGGATCTGGGTCAGCAGCTGGATAAGTTCGGTGTTGACGCCGTGCGCCTGACTATGATCTTCGCCTCCCCGCCGGAGGACGACGTGGACTGGGCAGATGTGTCTCCGGGCGGTTCCTCCAAGTTCTTGGCCCGCGCCTGGCGCCTGGCTCAGGACGTGGCCAGCGAGGTGGGAGCGGACGTCACCACAGGGGATAAGGCACTGCGCCAGGTCACCCACAAGGCCGTGCACGAGGCGACCGGGATGCTTGACGGTGGCAAGTTCAACGTGGTCATCGCCAAGATGATGGAGCTGGTCAACGCGACCCGCAAGAGCATCGACTCCGGTGCAGGTGCGGCAGATCCCGCCGTACGCGAGGCCACCGAGGCCGTTGCCATCGTGCTCTCGCTCTTCGCCCCGTACACGGCCGAGGACATGTGGGCGGCACTGGGCCACGAACCGGCCGTTGCCAACGCTGGATGGCCGGCCGTTGATGAGGCCCTGTTGGTACAGGACACCGTCACCGCCGTGGTGCAGATCAAGGGCAAGGTCCGGGCACGTCTGGAAGTTTCGGCCGACATCAGTGCCGAGGACCTAGAGGCCCTGGCACTGCAAGATGAGGCAGTGGTGCGTTACCTTGATGGTGCAGCCATCAACAAGGTGATTGTTCGTGCACCGAAACTCGTCAACGTGGTGCCGGCTTCCTAGCCAAAGGCGGTAATCTACAGGGCATGGAAGCATCCGAGTCTCACATCCGACCGCCGCGGGCCACCGGCCCCGGCGGCTGGATAGAGCGCTTACGCCCGCGGCGCTCACGCGGCACCACCGAGAGCTCTACCGAGCGCAAAACGGTGGTGCCCGTGGGCATCGTGACGGATTCGGCCGCTGCCCTTCCGGACGCTTGGATGGCCGAGCACCAGCGTTTTGTACGCATGGTGCCGATGCCGGTGATGGTCAACGACCAGATTTTCTCCGAAGGCAGCGACGATGTACCCACCGAGCTGGCCCTGGGCCTGGCCATGGGTCAGGCGGTACGCACCTCCCGCCCCGCACCGGGTACGCTGCTGCGCGCCTACCGGGAACTGGCCGAAGCCGGGGTCAGCGAGATTATTTCCATCCATCTCTCCTCGAAACTCTCCGGAACAGTAGAGGCAGCGCGCTTAGCAGCTGCCTCCGCGCCGGTTCCGGTGCGCGTTGTTGATTCCCTCACCGTTGCCCTGGCCCAGGGCTTCGCTGTGATGGCCACAGCAGAGCGTGCCGCGGCCGGAGCTAGCGCCGATGAGCTCGAAGCGCTGGCTCAATCCGCGGCCGATAATCACGTGTACTTCGCCGTGCCGTCCCTTGAGCAACTTCGTAAGGGCGGGCGGATTGGTACCGTTGCCTCAATGCTTGGCACGTTGCTCAACGTTAAGCCGATTTTGTCGATGCGCGATGGACAGATCATCGCGTATGAAAAGGTCAGAACCCAATCCCGAACCGTGGCCCGACTGGTGGCCATCGCCCGCGCCGAGGCGCAGGCTCGTGGGCCGGCGGTGCAGATGGCTGTACATTATTTCGGCAATCTTGAGGCCGCCGAGGAAATTGTCCAGGAGCTGGCCGGTGCCTCTCAATTTGAGGTCCTGGCCGTCCCGGTGCCAGCGGTACTCGGCGCGCACACCGGTGTTGGAGTATTGGCAGTGGCCATCGCCGGTGGTCAGGCTCCACCGGTTCCCAAGCCCGTGCGGGCGGAACCCAAGACTCGGGCAGAACCACGGCCCAAGCCCGAACCGCGACCTAAAAATGGAGCGCGGCAGCGCGCGGAGGCACGCAAAGATTCACGCCAGCCTGGGCCAGTGCCTCCGGCGGATCCCACCCCGTAGCGGTTGAGCTGAAAGCGTTCGCCGGTTCTCCACATACGGACGGCGCCTCAGTCTTTGGGGATCTGAACGGGCGTGCACTTGAGAGCATGGGATCTCACGAGTGGGTGGAATATGAGCAGCAAACCAGCCTGGGGCCGGTCCCCGGGCGTTGGCGTGTGCTCGTTGGCCGTTCCGCTGCCATCGTCCTGATCCTCGGCGCACTGTCCTGGATCGCTGTCTCCTTGGTCTTCAATCCCCTTCCACGCGCGCCAGATGAGGCGCAGTCGATTCCCATAGCCGCTGCTGGAACTCCGGAACAAACAGGCAGTTTTGCTAGCGGCTCACCCCCGAGCGCGCAGGAATCGGCCGCGCCGTCCACCGGCGGCGCCACGGTCGTCATCCATCTCATCGGGGCCGTGAAGAAGCCGGGAGTCTATTCCCTCCCTTTGGGATCTCGAGTACTTGACGCCGTGAAGCGCGCCGGTGGGCTGGCAGCTGATGCTGCTCCGGAAGCCATCAATTTGGCCGCCGAGCTCGGAGACGGACAACAAATCCGCATTCCACACACCGGGGATTCCGCAGCAGCGCCGCCAGCAGGCGCTTCGCAATCCGCAGTGGAAAGCGCGCCCGGCGGAAAACTCAATATCAACATCGCGAATCAAAGTCAGTTGGAAGAGCTTCCGGGCATCGGCCCGGCACTGGCGGTGCGCATCCTCGATTTCCGTACTGCCAACGGACCGTTCAAGAGCTTGGCGGAACTTGATGCCGTCAGTGGGATCGGCCCTGCTCTGCTGGGAAATTTGCGTGATGCGGTGGTGTTTGAATGAATCGCGAGGTCCCTGCTCGGGATTCAAATCGTAGGTAGGCAGATACCGTGTGCGGGTTCAGACTATCCAAACCACGGCTTCTGGGCCTTTGCGTAGGTGCCATCGTTCTCCGTCATGTTCAACCAAGCATCAACGTACTCCTTGAAAGCAACGTCACCGCGGGGAAGCAGGTAGGCCTTCTGTGAATAGTTGAAGGGTTTATCCGGGTGCACAGCGCATAGTTCAGGATGTGTGTTGGCAACCCAACGAGTCTCCGAAGCGTCGGTTGTCATGACATCTGCGCGCCCCTCGATGATCTCATCGAAGATCTCGTTGTTATCTTCAAAGGGAATCACCTCACCCTTGGGGTAGTGCTCGTCAGCGAATTTTTGGTTGGTTCCGCCAATGGGGGTAACGGAGCGGACACCGGGCTGATTGATTTCTTGGACGGTATCGTATTTCTTGACGTTTGTGCACAGCGTGATGGGCGTTTTTCCCTCGTCCAAGGTGGCAGTGGAAAAAGCTGCCTGTTCGGCGCGCTCTAATGAAATGGAAACGCCACCAACCCCAATGTCGCAAGAACCCAAGAAATCATCCATGAGTCCCTTCCACGTGGTGTCAACATATTTCACCTCCACACCCAGACGTTTCGACAGGTCTTGAACCATGTCGATGTCGATGCCCGAATATTTCCCGGTCTCGGGGTCTTTGTAGGTGAAGGGTCGATAATCACCGGTGGTGCAGACCTTGATTTCACCTGCTTCGCGAATCGAATCCAAGCGCGAGCCGTCCATTGCTGATGCAGCCTTCGGGGAAGAAGGTGCCTCTTTCTCGGGTGCCCCAGCAGCAGTGCATCCGCTGAGGAGAAAACCTATTCCGGCGATGGTGGCTACGATCGGTAGGCGTTGCATGCGTTAGTTCCTAACTTTTGGTGTGCTGGCGCGTCGTTGCCACCAGATTCTGCCTAACCTAGCACTGCCTTCATTCTCCACAGCCCGGCGCCACTGGAACCGCAACTTGAAAGTGATCGTTTGGACTTGAGTACATGGGTTCTCACCGGTGGGCTGATCTAGTCGCAAGAGGCAGGTCGAATTCGGTCCCTGGCGCCGGTCTCATCGATCCAACACTGGAGGCGGCGGCTCACAATGGTTCCACCGTACGCATCCAACTGGAACTCGCATCGGCTCCGAGTGCCAGCACCCTGACTAACAGATTCACCCCGGGCGAGCCGGCCCACACGCAATTTACCGCCGATGCCCGCACCGCGGCCGTGAGCGGTAATGGTCGATGGGTGCGAGCGGCGGTGCCGGTACGCAGCGGAAATGGGAAAGACGCCTCACTCGGACAGCGAAAATGATGTCAGAGGTGGCCGATATCGTCGTCCTGTCTACAGCCATCCAAGATGGGCTCCAGACAATCCACATGCCGGCAGTCGCGTTCAAACTAACCAAAGAGCAGATTGATTCGTTTGCGGCCAAGGCGATGAGCGACTGGTCTGAAGCTCAGGCTAAGCTCCTACGGCTCGGCCTCACCACAAATAGGCATACTGATTCGGCTGGCAATCAGCTCCTGAATTCACTCAAAGCTGCCACGAACTACCTTGACCCACACAGCAGACCCGGCTTAAAAACTGATTTTGAGTACGCCGATCAGAGGCTCTTGAAAGTCGAGTTTGACTAGGAGTCACTGATTGCTGTTTTCAAGGCGCCACTTTTACGAAAGAAACGAACCCCGACAAAGCGGAAAGAAGCCAGACCGGGAGAATGATTGTCGTACCTGCTGAGGCCGTAGTCGGGGTGTCTAAGGATGATCCGAACGGAAATTCTCGTTACGGGGACCAGCCAGCGCTGAGTGGCCCAGTTAGCACCCGCCACCCGTTCACCGGGTTCTTTCTCGGGCGGGTCACACGCGAATCTGGCATCTACGGAAACACGCTGTTTATGAAACCGTCCAACGTCCTCTGCACATGCATCGGTGGCCTACCGGCCTATGGGCCAACCGATCACATCTCTGCGTCAGACCACTTTGCTAGGCTGCCTGGAAATCTGCGGGAGATGTTCTCCCATTCTTCATATATTTTTGCGCAATCTTCGAACTTGGAAGGCTCAGTCTTTGACACCCAGTCGATACAGGGTGACCGCCAGATGTAATGAGGTCATGGTATCTGCGTCTGTCAGCTCGCGTCCCAGGACCTTTTCGATTCTGCGTAGGCGGGCATAGACGCTAGGCCTGCTGAGATGGAGAGCTCGTGACAACTCCGCGATGCTGCCGTTGGTTTGCAGGTAGGTCTCGATGAAATCCAGGTACTCCGGTTCGGCCAAGAACGGGGCCAGCTGGTCGCGCACAAATGTGTGGCTTTCTTCCACGTCGAGTAGCTGTTGCATGAGCCATCGGAAGCCGAGATCGCTGGCGCGATGATACGAGGCCTCGGAATGGTCCATGGACGAAGCGGAATGGGCCACGCGACAAGCGTCGTCGAGGCCCTTCAAGGCGGCGGTGCCCCATTTGGAACTCCCGGTTCCCACACCCATCGTCCAGGCCAAGGCATTGCCATGGGCGCGAAGGGTCGAAACAACTCGTTCGTGGACATCGGACACGGCTGCTTCAATTTCCGCAGCCGGGGGCAGGCAAAGCATGATGCCCACTCCGTTCTTGCCGAGACCGCACGCGAATGCCCTGTATCGGCCATCAGCCAGCGTGTGCTGAAGGGATGCCGCAATGACGTCGGGATCGGGGCTTCCCTGTGATTGTGTGAAACCGTCTTGGTGCTTGATGTTTATGGCGATGGGAATGAACAGGTCGATCGCTTCGACGCCCAGCACCGCCGCCTGCAGGATCAATTCAATTTCGTTTCGGTTTTCGCCCGAGCGCACGTTTCTGACAATCATGGCCAAGGACTCCTGCCTGGCCAACGCCAGATCAGCCGGGCCATTGCGCAGCATTCCGCCCAGGAACGTCGCGACTTGCTCCATGGCGAGGGATGCCCGGAGGTTTCCGGCACCCACTGGGGTCACCAGCTGACCCAGCTTCCTGCCGTGGGCGATCACCGGGTAAGTCAGCCAGTTTGCCTCGCCAAGGACCCGACCGCCGGTGCCCAACGCTTCGGGAGGGGCCGGGGTCCTCGAGTAATGGGTCATTTGCAGCAGATCCAAGCCCTGGTGGATAACGGCACCTGAACGTGATTCCTCTAGGACAAGCGGCGCGTCGAGCATCTCTGCGATGCTCGATAACACCTCCCGCAGGTCCAAATGCGCTGCAGCAGCTGAGGAGAGAAGACTTGAAACCGCATCAACTCCGCTGAGACCCCGGGCTGCGGAGTAGATAAGCCCGTGCACCGTTTCGGTGATGTCGATGAAGCGTGCTCGATCGTCAAGCAGAACCACTGGAAGCGGAGCCATTGAAGCCGCCAATTCAAGACACTTCTTGATTTCGGGCGCATCGGAAAGGAACGAGAAAATCACGCCCGCTGCGCCCGCCTCGGCCAAGCCGTTCAGGAAGGCGCTGGTTGCCTCAAGGGAGGTCGTCAGGGATAAACCGGAACTGAGAATCAGTTCCCCGCCTTCCAATAGCCCAGTCAGATCTGCCGACTCTGTCACGTGGATCCCGAGTACAGGAGAATCCAGAAGCGGCGCTCGGCCCAGAACCCGAGGATGTACGTTGCTGACCGCCGACACCCCAAGAACACGGCGAATCGTTAAAGTCATTTACAGAGTGTAACAGCGGAAAAATCCAAGTGGTTACAGTATAAATGTTGCGGGCATCACGGGTTCGGACCGAGGATATATGCATAGCTTGCAGATCTCTGTTACCCGAGGTCGCAGCCTAATACGCTGTCGAATCTGGACCCCACACCCATTTCCCACCGTCTCGCAAATGCAGGACACAGTTAACCCTAAAATTCGGCAAGTGATCGATCATATCTTCGATTTTTTGATGAAAATACAAAGGAATAACGACAAATGAAGCATTTTAACGAAGAAGTCGAGTTATCTGAATCAACCATGGATCTAGCGGCGTTCGAAGCGGAGCGTGACCGGGTGTGTGAAGACTTCGGCAACCGTGAAGTGGCGAAGCAGCCTGGGCAGCTCGGACGCATGGAATACCTCTTGGTGGGATTTTTGCTGGCTGTCAGCTTCGCACTGGTGCTGTTGATTCAGTAAACGTCCACCCCCTCACCCCCTCACATTGGCGCAAAAGATCACATAGGAGTCCAGATGGACTACACCGTTGAAGCAGAACGAGGAAGAGCCCCCTTGCCACCGGCCAAGCGGCTTTGGGGCTTCTGGGAATACACATGGGCAAACGCGGCCCTGGCGATTGCCACTTGGGGTTTCCTCATCGGCGGGTCACTGGCACTCGTCGTGGATGTCAAGCACGGCCTCCTGGCCATTGTCTTAGGCAACGTACTGGGCGTCTTGCTGGTTGGCCTAGCGGTCTCCATCAGTGCCGGCAAGTACGGCACGGAGCAGTACACCTTCCTGCGCAGCGTGTTCGGCCACAATGGCAGCCGAATGATCTACACCATCGCCATGATCCTGCTGACTGTCGGCTGGCTCGTTGTCCTGGGCACGATGTTCGGCAGGTCCATCGACTCGGCGATCAGCGTGGTCACCGACAGCGAACCAGATCCCAACGCCCCGTACATCTACGTCGTGACGATCCTTGCCATCGCGCTGACGGCATTCATCGTGGCGAAGGGCCCGACCTCGATCAAGGTGTTCAATACAATCGTGGCCCCGGCACTGATCCTGGTCATGGGCTTCATGATCTGGCTCTTCCTCACCGACTCTTCGCTCTCGGACCTGCTGGCCCTTGAGCCGCTGTCCCGCCCATTCGATTCAAACGCAGTGAACTTCATGATCGCCGTTGAAATCAACATTGCAGCCGGTTTCTCTTGGTGGCCATACATCGGAAACCTGTCCCGCATCACCAAGAACGAGCGCACAGCCTTCTGGCCCAACATGATCGGCCTTGGATTCGCCGCCAGCTTGGGTGAGGCCGTGGGACTCGTCGGGGCCATCAAGTACGGAAACGCGGACCCGACACAGTGGATGGCTGAAATCGGGGGAGTCTGGCTCGGCGCCATTGTCTTGGTCTTCATCGCCTTCGCGAACATCACCTCCATGGCCAACATCCTTTACACGGCAGTCGTCGGGCTCAGACAGATGTTCGGCGCATGGTTCGCAAAAGTTTCTTGGGAATGGCTGGTCATTGGATTCTGTGTAGTCCCGGTGATCGTCATGTTTGCCATCCCGGGTCTTTACGACGGATTCATGACATTCCTGGTTTGGACGGCGGCCATCTACGGAGCTTTGACCGGAATCATGATTGTCGACTACTTCTTCCTTCGCCGACAGCACGTGGACCTGAAGAACCTCTTCATCGAAGGCAAGTCCTCCATCTATTACTTCACCGGCGGCTACAACATCGCGGCATTGGCCGCGACCTTGATCGGCATTGCCATCTTCACCCTCACGTTCAATCCACTGACCTTTGAGCACACCGGATACTTCCGGTACACCACCGCCTCGCTGCTTGCAGCGTTGGTTGCAGGACTCTGCTACTGGGTTCTGTCCCTACTGATCATCATTCCCCGGGGACTTGGCGGATACCGCGCCATCCTCGAAAAGCACACCACTAGGAGCTGAATTACTATGACCGAAACAATGTTGGCCGCTTACTTCATCGAAGACAACAGCCCGCTGGAAATCCGTGAAACCGCCATCCCGAAGCCAGGCAAGGGAGAGGTCCTCGTCAAGATGGAAAGCTGCGGCGTCTGCCACACCGACGTGCACTTCTGGAAGGGCGAAGACGAACTTCCCCGCCCGAAGCCGGCCATCCTGGGCCACGAGGGCGTCGGTTCCATCGTTGCCGTTGGCGAAGACGTCTCCCTGACTACCGGTGAGCGCGTTGGCGTGGGCTTCGTCTACTCTGCCTGCGGCAACTGCCGCGAATGCCGCAAGGGCCTGGAAACCTACTGCCAGAACTCCCAGGCCACCGGCGTCCACGTTGATGGTTGCTTCGCCCAGTACATTGTTGCCCCGGCCGAGTGGGTCACCCACGTCCCGGGTGAACTTTCCTCCGAGGAAGCCTGCCCGCTGCTCTGCGCCGGCGTCACCGCCTACAGCGCAGTGCGCAAGGCCAACATCGAACCGGGTTCCGTGGTGGTGGTCTTCGGCCTCGGCGGCTTGGGCCAGTACGCGATCCAGTTCGCACGCCTCTTCGGTGCCAAAGTCATTGGCATTGATCTGGACCCGAAGAAGCTGGAAATCGCTAAGGGCCTCGGTGCCCACGCAGCCTACGCACCGGGTGAGGAAGCCGAAAAAGCAATCCACGAGCTCGGCGGCGCAGACGCACTGCTCAGCTTTGCACCCTCACCGCAGGTCTTCCGCAACATGTTCACCCTAGCGGCGCCGACCGCACGCTTCATCCAGGTGGCGCTTCCAAACAACCCGTTCACCTTCAAGGCAGCGGAACTGATCGACCTAGGCATCACCATCATCGGCAGCGCCGACGGTACCCGCCTGGAACGCGACCAAGTCATGGCCCTTGCCAAGGACGGGCTGGTGAAGTCCAACGTCGAAACCATGGACTTCGACGACATCAACGTGGCGTTCAAGCGGCTGGAAGCAGGCGACGCCGAAGGCCGCCTGGTGGTCCAGTTCTAACAGCGCCGATTCCGGCAACACCAGCAGTACACGTTCCACCAGTTTTGCAGTACAAGTTCAAACACGATTGTGAGAGGAGATTCAGTTGAGCATCGTCAGCACTGAATCCAACTTTAAGACCTACCAGATCCCCGCGACCGTCAGCGCCTTCCTGGCCCGGACGCACCAGCTGTTCATCGACGGGCAGTTCATCGACGCCTCCGACGGAGGCACGGTTGCAGTTATCGAGCCTTCGACCACCGAACAAGTCTCGACGATCGCCAGCGCCACAGTTGCCGACCTCGACAAGGCTGTTGCGGCAGCCCGTCGTGAATTCGACGGGGGCACCTGGAGCCAGCTCACCCCGTTGGAGCGCGAGGCCCTGATCCACAGGCTTGCAGACCTGATCGAAGAGAACGCCACGGACCTGGCCTACCTTGAAACCATCGACGTGGGCAAACCGCTGGCCGAGGCCGAGATGGACATCCAGGGCACTCTGGACACCTACCGCTACTTTGCCGGTTGGGCCTCGAAGATCTCCGGACGCAGCGGCGAGGCGGCTGGCCTGCCCGGTGACTACGTGACGTACACCCGCAAGGAACCCGTTGGCGTCGTTGGCGTCATCGTTCCGTGGAACTTCCCGCTGCAGACCCTGGCCTGGAAGTTGGGCGCTGCCCTGGCCGCGGGTTGCACCACCGTGGTGAAGCCGCCGGAGGTCACCTCGCTGACCGCACTGCGCTTCGCCGAACTGGTCAAGGAATCGGGCATCCCCGACGGGGTTGTCAACATCCTCACCGGCAAGGGTTCAACTGTTGGCGCGGCCCTGGCCGCCCACCAGCGAATCGACAAGGTCACTTTCACCGGTTCCACCAACACCGGGAAGTCGGTGGGCCACGCGGCCCTGGAAAACATGACGCGCATGACCCTGGAACTGGGCGGAAAGTCCCCGGTTCTGGTTTTCGCCGACTCGGACCTGGATAAGGCGGTCGAAGAGGTGGCCATGGGCATCTTCTTCAACGCCGGCCAGATCTGCG
The DNA here is from genome assembly GCF_012271785.1 of Paeniglutamicibacter terrestris. Classification (GTDB taxonomy): domain Bacteria; phylum Actinomycetota; class Actinomycetes; order Actinomycetales; family Micrococcaceae; genus Paeniglutamicibacter; species Paeniglutamicibacter terrestris. Next base: position 312,688 of record NZ_JAAWVT010000003.1, read on the forward strand.
ACGCGGGCTCGCGTCTGTACGTCGAAGACGGCATCTATGACGAGTTCATGGGCAAGCTAGTGGAACACACCAAGACCTGGGTCCTTGGCCCGGGCCTAGAAGCGGACTCCACCATCGGCCCGCTGGTCTCCGAAAACCAGTTGAACTCGGTCATGGGCATGATCCAGTCCGGCATCGATGAGGGCGCCACCTTGTTGGTCGGCGGCAATCGCGTAGATCGCACCGGCTATTTTGTTGAGCCGACCATCTTTGGCGACTGCAACAACCAGATGACGATCGTCCAGGAAGAAATCTTCGGACCCGTGCTGGTTGCCCAGCGTTTTAGCACCGATGAGCAAGCCGTCGAACTGGCCAATGACAACCAGTACGGCCTGGCCGCCACGATCTACTCGCAGAACCTGAACCGCGTGCATCGCCTGTCAAAGGTGCTCAAGGCTGGCTCGGTGTACGTGAACGCGCAGAGCTCCATCGACCCGGCCATGCCGTTCGGTGGCTTCAAGAACTCGGGCTTCGGCCGCGACCTGGGCCCGGAGCAGCTTGATTCGGTGACCGAAACCAAGACCGTATGGATCACGCTCTCCTGACAACGGATGGCACCAAGACTTTTTAGGAGAACACCATGGTGAATTTCACCCCCGTTGGCCCAGTTGCGGCCACCGAAGTACCGCGTTACGCGGGCCTGGGAACCTTTGCACGACTGCCACAAATCACCCAGGTCCCGGACTACGACGTGGCCATCGTCGGGGTTCCCTTCGATGGCGGAACCTCGTTCCGGCCCGGTGCCCGCTTTGCCCCCGCCGCCGTGCGCGAGGCATCGCGCCTGCTGCGCCCCGGGTACCACGTTGAACTGGAAACCACTCCGGTGGAAGTTGCCCAGTTCGTGGATGCCGGTGACATCGCCTGCACCCCGTACGACAACCACAAGGCTGTGGCCCAGATCCAGGAACAGGCCGCCAAGCTGGTGGCCAAGGGCAAGACGGTCATCGCGATCGGTGGCGACCACACCATCGCCCTGCCGATGATCAGGGCAACCTCAGCCGTTCACGGCCCGGTGGCGCTGCTGCACTTCGACGCGCATCTGGACACCTGGGACACCTACTTCGGTGAGGAGATCACCCACGGCACCATGTTCCGCCGGGCCTTCGAGGAGGGCCTGCTGATCGAGGACCGTTCCATGCACGTGGGCATCCGCGGGCCGGTCTACGACAAGGATGACTTCCTGCGTGACCACGAGTTCGGTTTCCAGATCATCCGCTGCACCGACATTGACAAGTTCGGCGTTCAAGCGGTGATCGACCGCATCAAGGAACGGATCGGTGACCTCCCGGTCTACCTGTCCATCGACATTGATGTACTTGACCCCGCCTTTGCCCCTGGCACCGGAACCCCGGAAATCGGCGGTCTGTACTCGCGGGAAATGCTGCAAATCGTGCGTGGGCTCGTTGGTCTGAACATCGTCGGCGCCGACGTGGTTGAGGTTGCGCCAGCCTACGACCACGCCGATGTCACCTCGCTGGCAGCAGCCACGCTGGTGTTTGAGATGATGGCGTTGCTGACGAAGAAGCAGCCCATCTAAAGCAGTTCATGGCAAGCGGTGTTGTCGCCAACAAAAGTTGGCGACAACACCGCTTGTTCCTATTGGGGGATGAAAATCTGTAATTGGTTGTTGTAGGAACCTAACGGCAGGGGACCAGTGGTCCAGAACCTAGTTGGCTTCGCACTGCGGGGGAGGAAGGCACCACGCCCAACACCCAGGGAATGCTGGCCAGCCCGTCCAGCAAGGTACATGCAATTTTTTTGATGTGTTTTGTTTGCACGGGGTCCGGAAGGGCTCCTACGAATACGGTCCCGCGGGGCGGCTGCCCGCGCACCTTAGCGCGGGAAAGCGGGATCTGGTGGTTGTCCCTTAAAGAGCGGACTCCGCGGGGAGAGAGGGCCGCCGGGGCTTTCTGCTGGCTGCCAAGGGCGTGCAAACGTGGCCACGGATTATCTCCAGCACGCTGGGCGGGCTGGTCCTGGTGGGAACCGGAATGGTTTGGGGTGTTGGCAGCCCGGTGTCAGGATGGTGGCCCGTTGAAGCTCGCTGGTGGTTGCTTGGTGGGTGGGGAGCCGGCATCACGCTCATCGTCTCGGGCGGTTTCACCTGGGGAATGATCGTCTGTAGTTTTCGTCGATTCCGAGGGCATCCCATTGCGGCCCTAAACGATGCGCCCCTGGCCTCCGACGACAGACCCCTCACCGCAGTTCCGCCTCGCTAGCACGCTTGGCGATCCGCAATAGTGCCCCGAAAAGCGGCTTGCTACTTGGAAGTCCTTGCCTGGGCATTCTCGATCCGACTCGTCCTCCGAACGTATCAGCGCCGCGGTGGAACGACGATCGCCGGCCTTATCGGACCACTGAGTCAGCCTAGATGCAGCGCCATCGCGGCTAGCTCGAACCGGGAAGGTGCGTCGCCGCCGCGTGCTTCTCAGCGATCAGGTACTCATTTACGGCCCGGGCGGGAACCCGATATGACCGGCCGAAGCGCACGGCCGCCAGTTCCCCCTCATGGATCAGCCGGTAGACGGTCATCTTTGACACGCGCATTGCCATGGCGACCTCGGCGACCGTTAGGTAGTGGGCGTCCTCGAAGCTTTTCAGGTCAACCATGTTATCCCCATCATTGTGTCCGTCATTCTTAGGCGGACCAGCGGACTCAATGTGCACCTTTAACCCCTGGCGCAGCGTTATATCCATCGTAGGGGCAAATTGCGCCTTGTGCTATGAATGACACCTTCATGGGTGCGGGGGAAGACTTCCGACCATATGGAACCGATATTTGGGACTCCTGTCGACTTTTCGTTCCGGGGCTCGGTTCCGGCCCGACGGGCGGGTTGGTTTAGCTAAATCGGTCGAGGACCGGTCACCAACAGTCGCAGACATCCCTCGAGCTCCGCTTCTTAGGATCGCTCTGCCATCTGTTTAATCGTGGTGATCGCCTCCGACCACATTCCGCGCATGTCGTCGGCCCACTCGTCAGGCACCTCGAGCTCGACGACGAGAGTCGTCACCCCGTTGGTCTCGCTGAAGGAGTAGCTCTCATGCAGCCCGACGGCGGGCCCCTCACGGTTCTCGACGCCTTTGTCGATATCACCCAGATAGCGGATCATCACGAACTCGTGGGGCCGGTTCTCGACGATGGTGCCGAAGAGACCGCTCGCCGTGCCGTCGTCGTTCGGGCCGAGGAAACGGATTTCCTCGCCCTCGTTCCAGCTGCCCTCGTAGGTCGATCCCTCGTGAAAGGCGCCTGTCCATTCGCGGTAGGTGTCGAGGTCGAGCATGACGTTCCAGACATGGTGCGCGGGAGCGTCGACATCGACGCTGAATCGAAGATTTTCCATGCGTGATTGTAGACCGAGAAGCCTTGGCGGCTCAAGACAAGGCTACGAGGCCTGTGCATCGGCGATTTCCGCGACGTGGAACCCGGAAATCACCTCGCCCCACTTCGGCCAGTTGATTGTGTGACCTGCCCATTCGGTCACCATCCAGTTCTGAAAGGCGGCCAGACAGTCCGACGCCACGAGATGGTAGAAGCGATGTTCATCGGACCGCTTGGCGTGGGATTCACCTTGGTTCTCGAATGCCATCAGGAATCTGCCCCGGTTGCCCCGTCGGCGATGAAGTCCAACCAGAGGCGAGGTGGCAATTTCGGGAACTTATAGGTCTTGATGCCCTGCTCGCGGACATAAGCCATGATTTTGGCAGTCCACGGTCAACAACCGATCACACGGACTGGGCAGCCCCTTCTGTTCTGAGGGCGGCGGCTATAAGCGAGCAAAGCCCGGCTGCGTTTTCTTCCTCGAACACCAAGGATTTAAGGTCATTCAAGGTCGGCATCACAAACCTCGACACCAAGCGTTTAGAGCACTTCCAGGCCGATGGATGGACCGTCCTTTACTGTGAACATTTCTCCGACGGAAGCCATGCCCTTGCCGTCGAAGGGGCCATCAAGCACTGGTGGCGGGACAAGCTATGGCACACCAAGCCTTGCCCCAGCTAAGTACTGGCGCGATTCTTGCTCATTGTTTAGGCCAGCGTACGTTTGGCACGCCAGCACCGATGTTGCCCGCGGAACCGGTCAAGCCCGAGAGGCCAGTGCCAATAGCCAGTACAAGCTCAGACGTTCTCCACAGCCCGGCGCCACTGGAACCGCAACTTGAAAGCGATCGTGTGGACTTGAGTACATGGGTTCTCACCGGTGGGCGGATCTAGTCGCAAGAGGCAGGTCGAATTCGGTCCCTGGTGTGGGGCTGCTTGCAGACTTCCTTCGTGCTGTGCTGGCTCGGCGGCCGAAGGACGAAGCCGAACCGGCTCCCGGACCCATGGATTTGCGGGGCGGCTGGTCTCTGCTGGGGGCTTGGATTTCCGCATCTGCCGGGGTTCGGTTGGGTCAGGCCCAGTTGATTCTCTGGGCACTTGGCTTGTGGTTAGTTGCAGGGATCGGGGTGCTGCTGCTCTTACGACGTAGGCATGGGCGAATAGGGGAGTCGGCCACCCCGAGTTTTGCTGGCCTTGCGTTGGGCTGTGGTGCGGCGGCCATTGTCTGTACGCAGTTGCTTCTCTCGGGTGTCGGTCTCATCAACCCAGCTCTGGAGGCGGCGGCTCACAATGGTTCCACCGTACGCATCCAACTGGAACTCGCATCGGCTCCGAGTACTAGCACCGTAACTAACAGATTCACCCCGGGCGAGCCCGCCCACACGCAATTTACCGCCGATGCCCGCACCGTGGCCGTGAGCAGTGACGGTCGATGGGTGCGAGCGGCGGTGCCAGTATGGCTGAGTTTTGCTGAGTCCAAGGCTCCGAGCGGTGAGTTAAGTACCGGCAGTACCGTTGAGTTGCTGGCGACGGTGTCATCGAGTGAACCGGGGGACCGTCAGCAGTATTGGATCAATGCCGCAGCGCCGTTGAAAGTGGTTGGGGTGAATGCTGCTCCGAGCGTGTTTAAGCACATGCGTGAGCGTTTTACGGATAGCAGCACCGCTCTCCCGCACCCTGCTAGGGCGCTGCTGCCGGGCATGGTGTTTGGGGATCGTAGTCCCATGGATCAGGAGCTTTCTACGGCGATGAAGGTTGCCGGGCTTTCACACCTCAGTGCCGTCAGTGGCGCTAATTGCGCCTTGGTGCTGGGATTTGTGCTGGCGCTGAGCAGAGCTGCAGGACTCGGGCGGGCCGCCACTTTACTGCTGGGGCTGGCCGCACTGCTCGGCTTTGTCTTCCTAGTCGGAAACGAACCCAGTGTGTTGCGGGCGGCGGTGATGGGCAGCATCGCTGCAGTGGGAGTCCATGCCAATCGGGGAAGAAATGCGTTGGCCACACTGGGGTTGGCGGTGCTCGTGCTCCTGACCATTGATCCGTGGCTGGCAGGGGAACCCGCCTTCCAACTATCGACGATGGCCACGGCCGGGATTGTGCTGATGGGCCGACGCATGGCACAGCGGCTGAACCGCTGGTTACCTGCCTTCCTTGCCGAAGGCACGGCCGTTTCCGTCGCGGCACAGATCGCTTGCCTACCGGTGTTGGTGACTTTGAACCCGAGCTTCTCGCTCTATTCGGTGCCGGCAAACTTGCTGGTGGCACCGCTGATCCCGCTCATCACCGTGGCAGGGACCTTGGGTGTGGTGGTACTGATTCCGGTGCCCGTGCTGGGTGTGGCGCTGATCTGGGTGGCGGGCATGCCGACCATGGTGGTGGGTTTGCTGGGCACCTGGATTTCGGAATTGCCTGGCGCACTGCGCCCATGGCCCGTTGGTTTAGCTGGCATCCTGCTGGCTTGGGGGATCGTCGTGGGGGCGCTGACCGCCCTGGGATACGTTCCTCCGACAGCCGTTCACTGGCGTTCGCGAATTCTGCTCGCTGTCCAAAGTGTTGTCACCGGCGTGCTGCTCGGGTTGGTATTGCCCCTGACGGCACTGGTCCCGGTGCCGGTGATCACCGATTGGATCATAGCGGCCTGCGATGTGGGTCAGGGTGATGGGATGGTGCTCAACGCCGGGGCGGCGGGAGCGGTGGTTGTGGACACGGGCAAGGAGCCCGAGGCCATGAATGCTTGCCTCAAACGCCTGAAGGTCAAGAACGTGGCGGCACTCTTCATCTCACATCGCCACGCCGACCACGATGGCGGGATCGCCGGAGTCGCGGCAGGACGCACTGTAGGTAGCTTCTTCTATTCGGTCGCCGACGATCCTGCCGATCCGCCGCACTTAGCCGACACATCGGGTCAGCAGAAGACCGCTACCCAGCTCGGTTCCGGGGCTACCGGCAAAGCCGGAACCGTCTCGTGGAACGTGCTGGGACCCATCCCGGGCGGTATTAATACGGGGGAGAACGATGCTTCCCTGGTTATCAGGTTCGAGATCCAGGTGTCGGGTTCGGATCGCCGGGTTTCGTTACTTGCCACCGGCGACATGCAGGAAGAGGCCATGGACCAGCTCATCGCTCAGGGAACTATCACACACGCCGACATCTTGAAGGTCTCCCACCATGGAGCCGCTAACGGAGGGATTCACACCGCACCCACGGTGCGCCCGGTACTGGCTTTGGTCAGCGTCGGTAAGGACAACACCTATGGTCACCCCTCCGATACCGCGCTGCGGGCACTTGAGGTAAACAATGTGAGAGTCATGCGCACGGATCTGAGCGGAACCATCATCGTGAGCTGGGGTGATCGTGGCTTGAGCGTCTCCTCGCTTGGGCCTTCTACGACCCAGTGATCAACACGGTCCCGTACCTAAGGCATCCGGTGATGCCGCAGATTGTCGTTGGCGATAGGATCGATAAGGTTTGAAAATCACTATCTAAAGGGTTGGTCATGGCAGCGCCACGAGGCACGTCCAAGAATGCCGGTATTTCCTGGCGGTCGGTGACTCCGGCACCGTTGATCCTCTTGCAAGGTTCCGAAGAGTTGCTTGCCAGCCGTGCCTTCGAAACCGTGCGTACGGCCTTACGCGGCAACGCGGAGATCGAAATGACCCGCTTTGAAGCCAATAGCTACGAACGTGGCGAATTGCTCCTAGCTTCCAGCCCTTCGCTCTTTAGCGAAACTAAGCTCATCGAGATTCGTCAGCTGGGCACCATGAACGAGGACTTCCTCAATGATGCGCTGTCCTATGCCAAATCGCCGGCGCCCGACGCCACCCTGGTGATGCATCACAGTGGTGGAGTACGCGGAAAGAAGCTACTTGACGCGCTCAAGGCAGCCGGGGCCATCGTGGTGGATTGCCAGCCGTTAAAGAAGGACGCCGAAAAGATCGACTTTGTGGCGCAAGAGTTCCGCACCGCAAAACGCAAGCTCACCGCCGAGGGGTCCCGAGCCCTAGTGGCAGCGCTAGGCAGTGATCTCTCCGAGTTGGCTGCTGCATGCTCCCAGCTGCTCCAGGACACCACCGGCGCCGTTGACCAGGACGTTGTTGATAAGTATTACGGCGGGCGAGTTGAAGCCACCGGCTTCAAGGTAGCCGATGCCGCCCTAGCCGGACGCGCAGACGTTGCGTTGAGCACCTTGCGCCATGCACTGGCCACGGGTACCGACCCGGTGCCGATCGTTGCCACGCTCGCCATGAAGCTCCGCCAGGTCGCGAAGGTCGCAGGTGTTCGCAAGTCCTCCGGACAGCTGGCCAGCGAATTGGGTATGGCGCCATGGCAGGTCCAGCAGGCGCAGGAACAGGCCAGGAATTGGAAGGCCGAGGACCTTGCTCGCTGTATTCGTCTGGTTGCCGAAGCTGATGCCCAGGTGAAGGGCGCATCACGCGATCCCGAGTACGCGGTGGAGCGTGCAGTAATGCAGATTTCCTTGGCGGCTCGACACTAAAGGTTCATCTTCGCGGGCAGTGATATAGCGCGCGAGTTGATGGTGAGCGGCGCGCTGCGCTCGTGGGCGGGTTGTTCACCCCGATATAGCGACCACAATCGTCTAGCCCGAGAATTACGAGCTTGTCGGGCGAGAAAGTACAGCCCGGGGCCGCGATGATAGCTCGGTCCCGCAGAGTGAAGATCTGCTCACTTGCCACCTAGCTCAACACGCTGAGCACGGCTTCAGGATCAGCTCGTGAGCCGTAGGCATTGTGGTCGATGTTTGACGACGGATGGAATCCATCAGCAGAACTCGATTTTTGAAAGTCAGCGTGAAGTTAAAAACGACAGGCTCCCTTTCCCCTAGATATGGGGGAGAGGGAGCCTGTCGATGCAGTGAAGCAATCCTTAGAGGGCGTTAACCTTCTTGGAGATGGCCGACTTGTGGTTTGCTGCGTTGTTCTTGTGCAGCACACCCTTCGTTGCGGCCTTATCGATCTTGCGGCCAGCTGCAAGCAGTGCTGCAGTTGCTGCATCCTTGTCTTCGGCTACAACGGCAGTGTTAACTGCGCGGATTGCAGTGCGAATCTCGGACTTGACGGCAGCGTTACGCTGGCGCGACTTCTCGTTGGTGAGAATGCGCTTCTTCTGGGACTTGATATTTGCCACTGTATTTAAACTCTCTTGCTCATCGCTTATATGGTCGGTGAGGGATATCTTCCGGGCCATTGACTGAGCGGCGTGGGGATACCTATGGCGACCCGGGAGAAGTGCCCGTCGACCTGCGCGGACACACAAGATGTAATACTAGCAGGTTCAGGTGGCCATCTCGACACGTCGGGGACATTTGTGTTGTGATCTAGGACCGTTCACTGGTCTGTTGATTCATGAGTGTGCACCCAGATCGGCTAAGCGCAAACATCAGAAATCCCGCGCAGGGGCAGGGGTTTCGTGCAAGTAACCCAACATCAAAAAAGCCCTGCGCCGCGCCGCTTAGGTGAGCGGGATGGCGCAGGGCTAAATGCCGGGCAAAGATGCCGGGATCAGGCCGAGGCTAGGCTTTCGGCAACACGCGTAAAGTTCTGGCGATCCATGATGGCGCCCTCGCGGCGGATGCCGCCCTCACTCAGGCGGATGACTCGGTCCAGTTTCACTTCGCTCGGGCGCCCCTGCTTGTCCCAGGCCCCGGTTCCGACGTCTAGGTAGTCCCTGTCATTGGTGCGCGTATTGGTGTGGTCCTTGGAGGTCAGCATTAGGGCCAGCAGGTAGTTGGCATCACGACCCACCAGCAACACCGGGCGATCCTTACCCTGGGCATGGTCCTCTTCATAGGGGACCCATGCCCAAACGACTTCCCCTGGGTCCGGGCGCCCGTCGGCTTGAGGTGCGTACTGTGCGTTAACGGTTCCGGGGAAATCCCCGGGATATCCGCCGAACTCCCAGCTTCCCTTGGCGTTGCTGCTCGTTGTTGATGCGGTGGGCCGACGCGTCGAGGGTGAAGATCCGCTGCGGTTTGAGCCGCGGTTCGCGTTGGAACCCTGTTGCTTTGCTGCATCCTTCAGGGCAGATCCGAGTGCGCGGCCGATGAACCTGAGAATGGCTGAGGAATTGAACTTCATGTGGTCAAACTACCAGTTTGGACTCGCGTTCGGCTCGTGGTGCGACACCGTGGCCCTAGTCATGGGACAATGGCCTGTGCGCAGCAAGTTGCGCGCCCCTGAACATTTTCGTCCCCCATTAGCGAGGTCCCTTACGTGTCACCCTTGGCCCGCACCGCACCGGTGCCTGCCGCGACAGATCCGGCGATCATCAGAAATTTCTGCATCATCGCCCACATCGACCACGGCAAGTCGACCCTGGCCGACCGGATGTTGCAGCTCACCGGAGTCGTCTCCTCACGCGATATGAAGGCCCAGTACCTGGACCGAATGGATATCGAGCGAGAACGCGGCATCACCATCAAGTCCCAGGCCGTTCGCATGCCTTGGGAGGTTGATGGTCAGTCCTACGCACTGAACATGATCGACACCCCCGGGCACGTCGACTTCACCTATGAGGTTTCGCGTTCGCTGGCCGCCTGCGAAGGCGCGATCCTGTTGGTGGACGCCGCCCAGGGTATTGAGGCCCAGACGCTGGCAAACCTCTATTTGGCGATTGAGAATGACATGACGATCATTCCCGTGCTGAACAAGATTGACCTTCCCTCTGCACAGCCGGAAAAGTATGCGGCGGAGATTTCCAAGCTCATTGGCTGCGAACCGGAGGACATCCTTCAGGTTTCGGGCAAGACCGGCATGGGCGTTGAGGCCCTGCTGGACAAGGTCGTTCGCGACCTGCCGGCCCCCGTAGGGGATCCGGACGCACCGGCCCGCGCCATGATCTTTGACTCGGTGTACGACACCTACCGCGGCGTCGTGACCTATGTCCGAGTTGTCGACGGCAACATCTCGCCGCGCGAGAAGGTCCAGATGATGTCCACGGGTACCGTTTATGACCTGCTGGAAATCGGAGTCTCCTCACCGGAGCCGGTTCCTTCCAAGGGTCTGGGCGTCGGTGAGGTGGGATACCTCATCACCGGCGTGAAGGACGTACGCCAGTCAAAGGTCGGCGACACCGTCACCAACTTTGCCAAGCCGGCGGAAAAATCGTTGGGCGGTTACCAAGACCCGAAGCCGATGGTCTTCTCCGGTCTGTACCCGATCGACGGTTCGGACTACCCTGCCCTGCGTGATGCGCTGGATAAGCTGCAGCTTAACGATGCGGCACTGACCTATGTCCCGGAGACCTCCGTGGCCTTGGGCTTCGGTTTCCGCGTCGGTTTCTTGGGTCTATTGCACCTGGAAATTACTCGCGAACGCCTGGAAGCCGAGTTCAATCTGGACCTGATCTCCACCGCACCCAACGTGGTGTACGAGGTCATGACCGATGACAAAAAGCTGCGCACCGTGACCAACCCGAGTGAGTTCCCCGACGGGAAGATCCTCGAGGTACACGAGCCGATGGTTGCCGGCACGATTCTGGCACCCCACGAATTTGTTGGCGCCATCATGGAATTGTGCCAGTCACGCCGTGGTGTCATGCGCGGCATGGATTACCTCTCCGAGGAACGCGTGGAGATCCGTTACTGGCTTCCGCTGGCAGAAATCGTCTTCGACTTCTTCGACGTGCTCAAGTCCAAGACCCGCGGGTACGCCTCGCTGGACTGGAAGGCCGACGGCGAACAGATTTCCGATTTGGTGAAGGTCGACATTCTGCTCCAAGGTGAGCAGGTTGACGCCTTCAGTGCTGTCACGCACCGCGACAAGGCGTACGCCTACGGACTGATGATGACCAAGAAGCTGCGCGAACTCATTCCTCGCCAGCAGTTTGAGGTGCCGATTCAGGCGGCCATTGGCTCACGCATCATCGCGCGCGAATCCATCCGAGCGATCCGTAAGGACGTTTTGGCCAAGTGCTACGGTGGCGATATTAGCCGTAAGCGCAAGCTGCTCGAAAAGCAGAAGGCCGGTAAGAAGCGCATGAAGATGGTTGGTCGTGTGGAGGTTCCGCAGGAAGCCTTCATTGTTGCCCTCTCCTCCGACGAGCCCAAGAAGAAATAGTTATGCCCTCTGCTTTACCCCTCGGGGACCCGGCGCCGGCTGACGGCTTGCTTCCGGCAAGTTGTATCACCGGCGCCGCGGAGCGTACCTTCTCGGTATACGTCCATATTCCCTTCTGCGCGGTGCGCTGTGGCTACTGTGACTTCAACACCTACACGGCCCATGAGCTGGGTTCCGGATCCAGCCAGGAGTCCTATGCCGAGGCGGTTTCCGCGGAAATTGCCTTTGGCGCCACGGTACTTGAGACCTCCGGGGTTCCTCGGCGTGAAGTCTCCACCGTCTTCTTCGGTGGGGGCACGCCGACCCTGCTGCCCGCAGCAGATTTAGTCCGGGTGCTGGCCGAAATTCGTACCCAATGGGATTTGGCGCCCGACGCCGAAGTCACCACCGAGGCTAACCCGGACTCCGTGACCAGCGAATCCCTGCAGGCTTTGGCCGACGGCGGCTTCACCCGTGTGTCCATCGGCATGCAGTCAGCGGTTCCGCACGTCTTGGCCACCCTTGACCGGACGCACAATCCCGATCGAGTGGGTCAGGCAGTTGCCTGGGCAAAGGAAGCTGGCCTGGCGGTCAGCGTTGATCTGATCTACGGAACTCCGGGGGAGTCCATCGAGGACTGGCGCACCAGCGTGCAGACCGCGCTGTCCTACGACCCGGACCATATCTCTGCCTATGCACTGATCATCGAGGAAGGCACCCGCCTCTTCGGGCAGATCCGCCGCGGTGAGGTGGCAGACATTGACGATGATGATCACGCCGATAAATACCTGATTGCCGACGAGCTCTTTGCTGCCGCCGGATTCCAATGGTACGAGGTCAGCAACTGGTCTAAGACCGAGGAAAACCGCTGCCTGCACAACCTCGCCTATTGGCGGGGAGGTGACTGGTGGGGAGCGGGCCCCGGTGCCCACTCCCACGTGGGCGGGCTGCGCTGGTGGAACGTTAAACACCCGGCGGCTTACCAGCAGCGCATCGATGCTGGAACCTCGCCGGCTGCAGGCCGCGAAACCCCGGACGCGGACGCTCGCTATCTGGAGAAGGCCATGCTGCTCACGCGCATTGTTGATGGCATGAACATCGCCGATCTTCAGCCTGCCGGACGCACGGCCATTGCCGGGCTGATTGCCGACGGTTTGGTGGTCCCGGAGGCCGCCTTCGCTAAGAAGGTCGTGCTGACCTTGCAGGGACGGCTACTGGCCGATGCTGTATTGCGAAGACTGCTGGACTTCTAGTCCCAGTATTGGCCGGCCAAAAGGTTCGGTGAAAAAACGGCAACAAAAAAACGGTGTGGAACTCGCCATTCGCCTTGCGGCGGTGCTGAGCTCCACACCGTTTTTTGTGGTGTCAGTTCTTCCTAGTGGAAGAGGCGCAGATTCAGTCCATAGCGGTACGGCCGCGACTTATTCACGTTGATGCCGGCACGTACTCCGCTGACGGTGAGGAAGAGCCAGTCAATAACCACCAGGACCGCAAAGACCCATCCGATGACCGGGATGAGCGAGAGCAGCTGAAGCACGATCGCCAGAATGGTTAACGGGAAGGTGAAATTCAACGCTTCCTTTGACTCCTGGGCGGTGAAGGGGCCACGCGAGCGGAACACCGAGTAAATGATCAGCGCGGGGATGCATCCGAGGATCGCACCGAAGTGGGCGATCGTTGCCCACTGCCTGTCCTCGGTTGGCGTCAGTGGCAGGGGTGCGGCGGAAGAGCCTTCGAATCGATCCGGCTGACTTTGACCACCGGGTGCTTTTCGTGCCTCGTTTACCACTGCTGCAGTCCTCTTCGTAGGGATGATTGAATCGAACGCCAGTTTATCCTCAAAGCAATGCCGTGAACTAACACGAAATGCCCACAGGATGGCATTTTCGGCGCAGGAGGCGCATTGTGATCATTTTGTCACCAACACTGGGCGCGGATCCGCTCCTTCGTCCGCCGGTGGTGATCAAGCTCATGGCGAAACGCTTAGTGCCCCTCGGCGGTGAGGAAGTCGATGACCTCTTCCACCCGGCCCAAGAGTGATGGTTCCAGATCCGCATAGGAGCGCACCTGGCCAAGGATGCGTTCCCAGCCCTGGGCCACGTCAATCTGTTCGGCGTACGGCCAGCCCAGACCCTTGAGGATGCCAGTCTTCCAGTCGGTGCCGCGCGGAACTACCGGCCACGCCTTGATTTTCAGTACCGAGGGCCTGATGGCTTGCCAGACATCAACATAGGGGTGACCGACGATCAGCACATTGCCGGCTGCTCCGGGTACTCGCATGGCCTCGGCAGCGATTTTTGCTTCCTTGGTGCCGGAAACCAGGTGGTCAACGAGAATGCCGAGTTTGCGCTGTGGCGACGGATTGAAGGCGCGGATGGCGGAAGCGAGATCATCAACACCGTGCAACGGTTCAACGACGATGCCTTCAACACGCAAGTCGTGCCCCCAGACCTTCTCCACCAACTGCGCGTCGTGCTTACCCTCGACCCAAATGCGGCTGGCCCGAGCCGTGCGGGCCTTCATATTCGTGACCATGCGTGAGCCCGACGCGCTGCGCGCGGTGCCCTGAGGTGCCGGGGGAACCGCGGCGGGCTCGATGATTTCCACCGGCTCACCCTCCAGCAGGAAGCCGAATCCGGCGCGGAAGGATCGGGTACGTCCGTGACGATCCTCGAGGACCAATACCCGCATGCCCCCAGATTTTTCGGTGCGCACCACTTCACCCACCCAGCCACTTTCCACGTCCTCCAGCAGGAGTCCACGGGCAAGTGGGACCTGACGCAAAACACGTTTCTTGGGGGCGCTGATGTCCTGGGCGCCCCACCCTTGATAGTTCATCGTGTCACTTTCGGCTATCAGCTGATGTTGGGTCATCGTCCTTGGTTCTTGGTCGCGTACCGCCGGCTTCGGCCGGGACTCCGCGCCCACGTGGGGCGGCAGTGTGTCGAAGTACGCATCAAGCTATGGGACCAGACCATGCTAACAAGTACGTAAGATCGTATTAGACTTGGCACTTGAACATGTCGAGTGCTAACTCCGGTCCCGCGGGCCGGGGCACCGCCCGACCGCTGTGAACCGCTGTGTCAGGAGAAGGTGGGAATGACCGAACCGCGCCGGCTCGAGGTCCTTCGAGCTATCGTTGAAGACTACGTGCAGTCACGCGAACCAGTTGGTTCGCGTGCTCTTTTAGAGCGCCACGATCTCGGTGTCTCGGCCGCCACCATCCGCAACGACATGGCCTCACTCGAGGAAGAGGGGCTCATTGTCGCCCCGCACACCTCCTCGGGCCGCATCCCTACCGAAAAGGGATACCGGCACTTCGTGGACCAGATCGGTGACGTCAAGCCGCTGTCCGGACCCGAACGCCGCGCCATCGCCGCCCTCTTGGAGGGCTCCCACGATGTGAACGATGTCCTGGAGAACACGGTGCGACTACTGGCCAGCATCACTCGGCAGGTCGCGCTGATCCAGGTTCCGCATTATTCCAACGCCACGGTCCGCCACATCGAATTGGTTGGGCTCGGGGCAGGACAGACTCTGGTGGTCCTTATCGCCTCCAGTGGCAAGGTGGAACAACGCGTGATCCTGCTGCCCCGTACGGTGGGCGAGGACGATCTGGCGCGTCTGCGCTCGATACTGCTTACGGTTCTGGCATCGAAGCCGATCGCCGAGGTGGCCCGACTGGGTCAAGGCGCGATCGACCTCGTGGAACCGCGCCTGGTCGTAGCGGTGCGCATCATTACCGAGGTACTCGGTTCCCTGGCGCGAAATTCCTCGGTAGACCGCATCCTCACCGCCGGGACGGCCAACTTGTCCCGGTCTAATATGGATTTCCCCCTGAGTATTACCCCGGTGCTCGAAGCTCTCGAGGAACAAGTGGTGCTACTGCGCCTCTTTTCCGAACTCGAGCAGGACGCTCACGGTATTGCCGTGGGAATTGGCACCGAGAACCAATACGGTGCATTGACCGAGGCCTCGGTGGTTGCCACCGGCTACGGTCCGGGAGAGCAAGCCATGATTGGTGTGCTCGGCCCGACCCGCATGAATTACCCCACCTCGATGGCCGCCGTGCGCGCCGTCTCCCGCTATCTCTCAAGAATCCTGGCCGGTTAATGCCTGCCGGGAATCAGTTTTTGACGTACGAAAGGACACAGCGAGCACTGTGAGCAGCCATTACGAAGTATTGGGCGTCAGCAAGGACGCTACCAGCGAAGAAATCAAGAAGGCCTACCGCAAGTTGGCCCGCAAACTCCACCCGGATGTGAACCCGGGGGAGGATGCGTCTGAGAAGTTTAAGCTGGTCACCCGCGCCTACGAGGTGCTGTCCGATGCCGAGAAGCGTGCCAACTACGATTCCACCGGCAACGAAAACGGCACCGGCCAGAGCGGCTTTGGCGGCGGCGGCTTTGGCGGCGGCGGCGGCTTCGGCGACATCTTCGAGCAGTTCTTCGGCGGCGGTGGCGGCGGTGCCCAGGGCCCGGCATCACGCACCCAACGTGGCCGTGATGCCTTGATTACCGCGACCATTGACCTGGCCGATGCCGTTGCCGGCACCGTTTACCCGCTGGACATGGAAACGGCAGTCACATGCTCCGTCTGTGAAGGCAGCTGCTGCCGCCCGGGTACCTCCCCGGTCACCTGCGACATCTGCCACGGCGCCGGTCAGATCCAGCGCCCGGTACGTTCGTTCCTGGGTCAGATGATGACGGTGGAGACCTGCGCATCCTGCCGCGGCTTCGGCACCACCATCCCGGATCCTTGCAACGAGTGCAACGGACAGGGACGTGTGCGTGAGCGTATTTCCAAGCAGCTGAAGGTACCTGCCGGCGTTGCCAGCGGAACCCGCATCCACCTGACCAATCAGGGTGAGGCAGGTCCCGGCGGTGGCCCCAACGGCGACCTGTACGTGGAGATCGAGGTACGCCGACACAAGGTCTTCGAACGTGACGGTGTTGACCTGCACGCACGGATGAACGTTCCGATGACCGCAGCGGCTCTCGGCGCGGATCTGGATCTGGAAACCTTCGACGACATTCAGGTCATCGAGGTTGAATCCGGTGCTCAGTCAGGAGACACGGTCCGGCTTCCGGGTCTCGGTGTCCCTCGCCTGCGCGGTGGAAAGCGCGGAGATATCATCGTGCACCTGCAGGTTGAGACCCCCACCAAGGTTGATGCTGCACAGCGCGATCTACTGGAGCAGCTGGCCAAACTCCGCGGCGAAGAATTTGCCGAGGGCCGTTTGGACTCCAACGGTGGAATGTTCTCGCGCTTGCGCGGGAAGCTGGGCAACCTGGGCTCATGAGCAACCAGTGCTTTTTCCTGCCCGTCGGTGAGCTTGCCGACGCGCGCGTGGATACCGAGCTGAGCCTAGATGGTCCCGAGGGCCACCATGCCGTCACGGTCAAGCGCGTACACGCCGGAGAGCTCATTGATCTGGTGGATGGCACGGGTGTGCGAGCCGTGGTGGAGGTCGTGACGACTCATAAATCATCACTGACCGCCGTGGTGCGCGCCCTGGATGTTGAAGCGGCTCCGGCCGTGGGCATCACGCTGATCCAGGCGCTGGCCAAGGGGGACAGGGATCTGCAGGCCGTGGAGTCGGCAGTGGAATTGGGCATTAGTGCCGTACGCCCCTGGCAATCTGACCGCGCCATTGTGCGCTGGAACGAAGCCAAGGCATCCAAGGCGATCGGCAAGTGGGAAAGCACAGTGCTCGCGGCACTCAAGCAATCGCGGCGCACCTTCCTGCCCGAGGTGTTGCCGATGCTCACCACCAGTGCCCTGGCCAAGGACATCGAGGAACGGACCGGTTCGGCCACCCCGACCCTGGTGCTCGTGCTGCATGAACGCGGCACCGCGCCGCTGGCTCAGGTCATCGATCAGTGGTTGGATGCCAATCCGGCACTGCGTGATGCTAAGGGGACAACCCGAGGTGAAATCCAGCTGGTAGTTGGTCCCGAGGGCGGTATCTCTGATGCCGAGTTGGAGAAGTTCATGGCCGCCGGTGCCAAGGTCGCGCTCCTGGGACAACACGTCCTGCGCGCTTCAACCGCTGGCCCCGCAGCCCTGGTCTTAACTCGGCACCTGCTCGGACAGCTCTAGACAAACAAAAAATGATCCCCGCGGGTTCTTAGCAATGTGCTGAGTTCCCGCGGGGATCATTTTTAGTATCTGGCTACTTGGTGACGGTGAAGTCCTTGGTTTCGGTACCCACGCGCTTACTCGAGGCCGAATCCATTCCCCAGGCGGTAACGGTGTAGTCCCCGGGGGCCAAAACATAGGTGAAGGAAAATTCGTTGTGTCCAAGACCTTTTTGTCCGGTACTTAGGGTGCCGGTGGCTACCGTTGAGCTCTTTGACGTGTCGGTGTCACGACGGGTGATTTCCCAAAACTCACCGCCGGTATACGTTGCGCTGACTCCATGGAAGGTCACCTCGCCGCTGGCGAAGCTGCTATTAAATTGTGGATCGATGATCCACAGTGGCGCGGCAAGTTTGGCATCACGGGCGAAGTTGTGGTCCAGCGGGATCTGGCCGAAGGCGTTGTAATCACTTTGCCCATCAACAAGAATTCTGACGCTCGGTTCCAAGCCCTCGGTCAATACCCCGGCATTTGACGCCGCAGCGGTTGCCGTGAAGACCAGCTGCGCAATGGAGCGCTCGGCCATGCCGTGATCTAGGGAGGCGGCGAAGGCCTTGGCCGCTAGATCGATGGTGATGACATTGTTTGAACTAATGGACGCGCCGACCGTGGCACTGGGACGCCAGGCACTGAAGTATTTAGGATCCGAAGGCTTTTCGGAGAGCATGTAGGACACGGCATCGGCCACCGGGTCGGCTGCCACAGGAACCGTAACAAATTCGCGGTACAGGGAAACCGTGGTGTCTTGCTCGCCGAGCCAGTACACCGGGATGTGGTCGGTGGTGTTCAGTGATTCCATCTCGACGCCGGAGAGCGGAGTGGAACTCTGGATGCTGGTGGCCGCTTGCGGCATGGAGAGCTGCTCGTTCGGAATAGCAATGCCACAGGCCGCGAGTGTGCCAAGCACCACGGTGAGTCCCAAGACCGCATATCGGGTCGGGGTGCGACGGGAACGGAACATCGGTGAGTAAACACTCTCTTCAGGCAATGGTGGTTAGGTGAGACGGGAATAGTACGCCGCGCGGTGGGAGACGGCGCCAGCGTGCATTCCAGCTTGGCATAACTTGACGGTCGGTAGGGTGCAAAAACCCCGGAACCGGTAGGACCGTTGTGTGATTGATATGTTGCGGTCGTAGTTGTGGCCAAATTGTTGACTAACGCTCTAGCTGGGCCGAAAATAGGCACCCAACCCCGTTCGATGAATAGTTTTTGTGATCCTCCGTCATCCTTGTCCGCTGCTGTGAGAAAGTAGCGAGGGTCAACGCCGGATCTGCTGCTGGCATTCGCGATAGGATTGGGCGAGTGCAGGGAACCATGGCCGCGGAGACACCGCTGATGCCATTTGCCCACACGGAATGCGGAGGGCTGCAACAGTCGTATGGACCAACAAGTGAGCCAAGTGGGTCAACCTCGGGAAACCGAGACGCTGATCCAATTCGACAGTTCAGATCAAATGCTCGCCACGCTCGGCGCCCACGACGAGTTGTTGCGTGTGATCTCCGGAGCCTATCCGCTAGTTGGGTTGCACGTTCGCGGCAACGATCTGCGGCTTAATGGCGATCCCGGCCAAGGGCAAAAGGCCCTGCGGGTGATCTCAGAGGCGCGCACGCTGGCAGCCAACGGCACCCGCGTCTCCGCCCAAACCATCGAGCAATTGGTACGCATGCTCGAAAGCGCCACAGCGGCCAATCCGCAATCGGTATTGGGCATGAAGATTCTCTCGGGGCGTGGCAAAGAAATCCGCCCGAAAACCGAGAACCAAAAGAACTACGTCGAGGCCATCGATGAAAACACCGTGATCTTCGGCATCGGCCCGGCAGGTACCGGCAAGACCTACCTCGCCATGGCCAAGGCCGTGGCGGCACTCCAGGCCAAGGAAGTCAGCCGCATCATCCTGACCCGCCCGGCCGTTGAAGCCGGCGAGAAGCTCGGTTTTCTCCCCGGTACCCTCACGGACAAGATTGATCCCTACCTGCGCCCGCTCTACGACGCGCTGCATGACATGATCGAACCCGATTCGATGCCCCGGCTCTTAGCCGCCGGAACCATCGAGGTGGCCCCGCTGGCCTACATGCGTGGACGCACCCTGAATGACGCATTTATCATCCTGGACGAGGCACAGAACACCACCCCCGAACAAATGAAGATGTTCCTCACACGCTTGGGCTTTGGCTCCAAGATCGTGATCACCGGGGACATCACTCAGGTTGACTTGCCCAGCGGTACCAAGTCCGGGCTGCGGGTGGTCACCGAGATCCTCGAGGGTGTTGATGACATCGCCTTCTGCGAACTTGATGCCACCGACGTGGTGCGCCACCGGCTGGTTGGCGCCATCGTTGGCGCATACGAGCGCTGGACCGTGCGTCAGGACCCCAACTTCAATCGTTCCGCCGCCCGCTCGCGGCGTCGGGCAGCAACGTCGAAAAACCCAGAGCACCGAACCGATACCAAACGTACGGGCAGCGCGCCCGCCAACCAGGAGCAGTCCCCATGAGCGTAGAGGTTAACAACGAATCCGCGATCGCGGCGGATCTGGATCGGATCAGCGCACTGGGTCGCTCGATTCTCGCCGCCATGTTTGTGCACCCGGAAACCGACGTCTCCATCATCTTGCTTGATGAGGAGCCGATGAGCGCCCTGCACGTGGAGTGGATGGACCTCGAAGGCCCCACCGATGTGATGAGCTTCCCGATGGACGAGCTGCGCCCGGGTACCTCCGGGGCACCCAGTGCCGCGGGAATGCTCGGGGACATCGTGATTTGCCCGCAGGTTGCCACCACCCAGGCCGCCGCGGGGGGTCACTCCGTGGAGGATGAAATCCTGCTGCTCACCACGCACGGCATGTTGCACCTCTTGGGCTTTGACCACGAAGAGCCGGACGAAAAGGACGTGATGTTCGCCCTGCAGCGTCAGCTGCTCGAAGCGTTTCTTGGCCGCCCCGCACCCCGGGAGACGACAGACTAGTGACCGCGATCATTCTCGCGCTCTGTGCCTTGGTGTTTATCATCGTGGCAGCACTGCTCACGGCCGCCGAATCGGCCTATCTGTATCTTTCGAGACAACAAGCCGAATCACTACGCAACGACTACGGCACCCCGGCTCTGGACAAAATTCTTGCCGACTCACTAAATCACACCCATGCCGTGCGGTTCTGGCGGATCTGGTTTGAGACGGCCTCCGCGGTCGCGGTGGCCATCCTCTACCACGATCGACTCGACAACATCTGGTGGGCGGGCCTACTGGCCACCATCACCATGGCGGCCGTCAGCTTCGTGCTGGTGGGCGTATCCCCACGGCGCTTCGGTCGCGGACACGCCGATACCGTGGTCCGCTATACCGCGCCACTGGTTCGCTTCCTCCGCGTGGTCCTGGGTCCGATTCCGAGCTGGCTGGTGAGCATCGGCCAGTCGCTGTCCCCACGTTCGGTCGCAGAAGATGATGGCTTCCTCTCCAAGGAACGCCTGCGCGATCTGGTGGATCGAGCCACCGAGGGCGACGAGCTGGAGGACGACGCGGCGGAGATCATTAACTCCGTCTTTGACCTGGAAGACACCTACGTCCGCTCGGTCATGGTGCCACGCACCGAGATGAAAACCATCGACAAGGGCCAGGGCCTGCGTACCGCCATGGATTTGTTCCTGGCCTCGGGCTGTTCCCGCATTCCGGTGATCGGGGAGGATGCAGATGATATTTTTGGCATCCTCTACCTCAAGGATGTGGCCTACAAGCTGCACCTGAACCCGCAATCGGTGGATCTGGTCGAGGATCTCTCGCGTCCGGCACGCTACGTGCCGGAGTCAAAGTCCGTGGCCGAATTACTTCCGGAGCTGCAGGGTGAATCCACCCATATGGCCATCGTCATTGACGAATACGGCGGCACCGCCGGGCTGGTTACCCTCGAGGACCTGATCGAGGAAATCGTGGGCGAAATCGACGACGAATACGACCGCCAGGTCATCGACATCGAAGAGGTGGGGGACGGCAGCTACGTGGTGCGTGCCCACGCCTCCATTGACGAGGTCGGTGAACTCTTTGACATCGAAATTGATGAAGATGAGGTCGATTCCCTCGGTGGACTCTTGGGCAAGGCGCTGGAATCGGTGCCGGTGCTCGGCTCGCACGCCAGCTATGCAGGATTAGAAATGAAAGTCCTCTCGCTGAGTGGACGGCGCAACCGGATCGGTAAGATCCTGGTGCGCAAATCAGTTACGCAACCCCAGACCGGCGAAACTACCGCCGCCAAAGATGCAGGGCATCACAAGGAGTTATCATGAGCCGGAACATCAAGAAGCCACAGATGCTGCCCACCGGAGGCTGGCCAGATGACTTCCGCGCCGGATTCACCTCCTTCGTGGGCCGCCCCAACGCGGGCAAATCAACGCTAACCAACGCGTTGGTTGGCCAGAAGGTGGCCATCACCTCCTCCAAGCCGCAGACCACCCGCCACACCATCCGCGGTATCGTGCACCGCGCGGATTCCCAGCTGATCCTCGTTGACACCCCCGGGCTACACCGCCCGCGCACACTGTTGGGTCAGCGCCTCAACGACCTAGTAGCTGACACGCTCTCGGAAGTTGACGCCATCGGTTTCTGCCTGCCGGCCAACGAGAAGATCGGCCCGGGTGACAGGTTCATTGCCACCCAGCTGGCGCAGCTGCAAAAGAAGCCCATCGTCGCGATCGTGACCAAGGCCGATACCGTCGATCGCGCCGCATTGATGGCTCAGCTCATGGCCGTGACCCAGCTGGGCATCGACACCCTGGGCGAGGATGGTTGGGCAGCGGTGGTGCCGGTTTCGGCCACCGGTGACTACCAGGTATCCGAGGTTGCCGATGTGCTGGTGAAGCAGATGCCGCTGTCCCCGCCGCTGTACCCCGATGGTGAACTCACCGATGAGCCCGAGGCCAAGATGGTCTCGGAGCTGATTCGTGAGGCAGCGCTCGAGGGTGTGCGCGATGAACTTCCGCACTCGCTGGCAGTGGTGGTTGAGGAAATGATTCCGCGTGAGGGACGCCCCGAGGATAGCCCGCTGCTTGATGTACGAGTGAACCTCTACGTGGAGCGCTCGAGCCAGAAAGCCATTGTTATCGGCAAGGGCGGGGCGCGGCTGCGAGATGTTGGAACGCGTTCACGCAAGGCCATCGAGGCCCTTTTGGGTACCCGTGTCTACCTTGACCTGCACGTGAAGATCGCCAAGGAATGGCAGCGCGATCCCAAGCAGCTGGGCAAGCTCGGCTTCTAAGCGTTTGTAGTACCAGCTGGGGCCGTGGTGGCACGTAAGTGCCACCACGGCCTTCGAGTTTTAAGCTGCTTCCCGAACTTTGTGACAGTCCATTGCAATAATCGATGGTCGATGCCCGGTGAGTCACATATCCGGTGATACGGTGAACAAATGCATTTCGGACTACTTCTACTAAGCCGCCGCGGCGAGACCCACACAGGACTCTAAAGCGTCCTTCGGCCGACCCCTCGCTGCGGAGTCAAACATCGTCCCGGCCCACTTTCTCACCACCTTAGAAAAGGCCCACTGAAATGCAAAACATGCAAAAGTCATCTGGAATGCCCGTCCACAAGTACGTCCCGTTCCAGGACCAGATCAACGTGTCGCTTCCGGATCGGACCTGGCCGGACAAGTACATCACCACCGCCCCGCGTTGGTGCGCGGTGGATCTGCGCGACGGCAACCAGGCTTTGATTGACCCGATGAGCCCCGAGCGCAAGCACAAGATGTTTGACCTCTTGGTGAAGATGGGCTTCAAGGAGATCGAGGTCGGCTTCCCGTCCGCCTCGCAGACCGACTTCGACTTCGTCCGCCAACTCATCGAGCGCGGCATCCCGGACGACGTGACCATTCAGGTCCTCACCCAGTCCCGCGAGCACCTCATCGAGCGCACCTACGAGGCACTCGAGGGCGCCAAGCAGGCCATCGTGCACCTCTACAACTCCACCTCGGTGCTGCAGCGCCGCGTGGTGTTCAACCAGGACGAGGACGGCATCGTTGACATCGCGTTGACCGGTGCACGGCTGTGCAAGAAGTACGAAGAGCAGCTGGTGGGCACCAAGATCACCTACGAATACTCCCCGGAATCCTTCACCGGCACCGAGCTCGAATTTGCCCAGCGCATCTCCGACGCCGTCGCCGAGGTACTGGAAGCGTCCCCGGAAAACAAGATGATCCTGAACCTGCCGGCGACCGTGGAAATGTCCACCCCCAACGTTTACGCGGACTCCATCGAATGGATGCACCGCAACCTGGTGAACCGCGACTCGATCGTGCTCTCCCTGCACCCCCACAATGACCGCGGCACCGGTGTGGCCGCCGCCGAGCTCGGCTACCTGGCCGGCGCCGACCGCATCGAGGGCTGCCTCTTTGGCAACGGTGAGCGCACCGGCAACGTCGATCTGGTGACCCTGGGCATGAACCTCTTCGGTCAGGGCATCGACCCGATGCTGGACTTCTCCGACATGGACGAGATCCGCCGCACCGTCGAATACTGCAACCAGCTTCCGGTCGCCGAGCGTTCGCCCTACGGTGGAGACTTGGTCTTCACCGCCTTCTCCGGCTCCCACCAAGACGCCATCAAGAAGGGCTTTGAAGCCATGGAGGCCGAGGCCGCAGCCGCTGGCAAGACCGTGGACGAGATCACCTGGGGCGTTCCGTACCTGCCGATCGACCCGAAGGACATCGGCCGCTCCTACGAGGCAGTGATCCGCGTGAACTCGCAGTCCGGCAAGGGTGGCGTCGCTTACCTGCTCAAGAGCGAGCACTCACTGGATCTGCCGCGCCGCGCACAGATCGAATTCTCCGGGGTTATCCAGCGCAAGACCGACGGGGAGGGCGGGGAAATTTCTTCGGCCGCCATCTGGTCGGTCTTCCAGGACGAGTACCTGCCGGTCACCGAGGGATCGGACGCGCAGGAGTGGGGCCGCTTCAAGCTCGGTTCCGCTACTGCCGAGACCGCCGAGGACGGCAGCTTCGCGCTGACCGCCACGCTGATGATCGATGGCACCGCGCACCGCCGCTCCGCATCGGGCAACGGCCCGATCAACGCGCTGGTGAACATCCTGTCCAATGAGGGTGTGGACGTGCGTGTGCTGGACTTCACCGAGCACGCCCTGTCCGAGGGCGGCAATGCGGCGGCCGCAGCGTATGTCGAATGCGCCGTTGGAGAACGCGTGCTCTGGGGTGTCGGTGTTGATACCAACACCACCATGTCCTCACTGAAGGCCGTCATTTCCGCGGTCAACCGCGCCATCCGCGACCAGGCCTAAACCAAGACAGCCGTTCGCGGCTGAACCTCGTGAGCGGGTGCACCTGCCAAAATAGTGGCCGGTGCACCCGCTCACGCATTTCTCTGGGATCATAGAACACGTGGCACGATCAAGTTTTGCAGCAAAAAGTTACCGCACCCGCGGGATTATTCTGCGTACCCATAAGTTGGGTGAGGCGGATCGAATCATCACGCTCTTGAGCCCGGAACTCGGCTTGATTCGTGCCGTGGCCAAGGGTGTGCGACGTACCAGCTCCAAGTTGGGGGCAACTCTTGAACCCTTCATGGAGGTCGACGCCCAGATTGTTGCTGGCCGTTCGCTGCACACCATCCTTCAGGCCCAATTGCGCCACCCCTACGGTCAGGCACTGGTGGCCGACTATGCCGCCTACACCGCCGGCGCCGCAATGCTGGAAACCGCCGAACGACTCACCGACGCCGACGCCGAATCGATCGCCCCGCAATACCGCCTGCTGCACGGGGCCCTGGCCACGCTGGCGCGCGGCGGTCATGAGCCGGGCACGGTGCTTGATTCCTATCTACTGCGCGCCCTCGCCACCGCCGGCTGGGCACCAAGCTTCAGCCACTGTGTGCGCTGCGGCGCGGTCGGCCCACATCAGGCCATCAATATTCCCCTCGGCGGGGTGGTCTGTCATGACTGCCGCCCCGCCGGATCAATCTCCCCGTCTGCCGCAACCGTCACGCTGCTCGCCGCCCTTTTGGACGGGCAGTGGAGCGTGATTGACGCGGCGGATGCCACCACCCGAGCGCAGAGTGCCACGGTGGTGGGCAACTACCTGCAATGGCACCTGGAACGCGCCGTCAAATCCCTTAAACTCGTGGAGCGAAGTTGAGTAAAGCCATCAAGATCACCGGAAAACCAGGACCGAATGTCCCCGCGCTGCGCGCCGATGATGCAGCGATGCCAAATATCCCGCGCGAGTTGCTACCGCAACATGTCGCGATCGTGATGGACGGTAACGGGCGCTGGGCCAATGCGCGCGGTCTTGCCCGCACCGAGGGTCATCGCGCCGGTGAGGCGGCACTGTTGGACGTGATGGCCGGAGCGGTGCAGATGGGCATCAAGTATGTCTCGGTTTACGCGTTCTCCACCGAGAACTGGAAGCGCAGCCCGGAAGAGGTACGTTTCCTGATGGGCTTCTCCCGGGATGTGCTGCGTCGTCAGCGCGACACCCTGAATCAATGGGGTGTGCGCATTCGCTGGGCGGGTCGAGAACCGAGGCTCTGGCGCACGGTGGTCAATGAGCTTAAGGAAGCCGAGCAGCTCACTGCCGGTAACCAAACCTGCCAGCTGACCATGTGCGTGAACTACGGTGGGCGCGCCGAAATCGCCGACGCAGTGAAGGCCATCGCCGAACAGGTGGCTGCCGGGACGCTGAAGCCCTCACAAATTACCGAAAAGACCGTTGCGAAGCATCTGGATGAACCCGAGATGCCGGACGTTGATCTTTTCCTGCGCACCAGTGGTGAGCAGCGGACCTCGAACTTCCTGCTGTGGCAATCCGCCTACGCGGAAATGGTGTTTATTAACGAACTCTGGCCGGACGTTGACCGCACCACGCTGTGGGAAGCGGTGCGTGAATATGCCAGCCGCGACCGTCGGTATGGGGGAGCGGTAGACAAGCCGGCCAACGCGGCACCGACGACCGCGCCTTAAATAGCGCTCGGTGGGTGTGCCGGGTGGCTCGTGACCCGTCGTGGGTTAGCGCTGGGCGTGTCCTTTGGCCCGGGCGTTGTCCCGGGCCAACAGCCCTCGCACGTACCCCGAACTCCACCTGTCCATGGCGGCGTAGGCCGCTGCCCGGGGCTGAGGCAGGGAGGAAAACACATCGTGCATGCTGCCATTGATGACAGCGTTGGTGACCTCGCGCCCCAGCTTCAGGGATCGCTCACGCACCACATTAACCTCCAAAACGCTATCGCTATGCAGCATCGCCTCATCGAAGCTCGTGCCCAGATGTGTCGTTTTGGAGGTCAACACCAGGATCGGGATGCGAATGTCCAGTCCTCTGGCGACCTCCCGGTGTCCGGCCATCACCGCGGTGATCCAGCCGGCCGTGACCGGGAAAGCGATCTGCGGGCGCCAAAGCGGATGAAGATCCCAGTGACCGTGCGCCAGCCTCGAGAGCGAGCGCCAATAATTATCGAGTTCCGGCAGGTGCAGTTTGGCGCGCGGACGCCGCCGGGCGATCGGTTCCACGACACCTTGGGCGGCGTAGCGCACCAAATAGCTGCCCTGCATCTCCAACCACGGACTATTGAGGATCAATGCGTCGAAGGCCTCGGGGTTCCTGTTGACCCACAGGCTTGCTATCAGTCCGCCGGTGGAATGGGCCACGCAGACTCCCGGCGCGTCATGTCCTTCTAACGAGCGGATCATCGCCAGTGCGGCGTCCAAGTCGGCGTCGTACTCATCCAGCGACAAGGTGAACCCGGGATTTAAATGGTGGGCTCGCAGGCTGCGCCCGTACCGGCGCAGGTCCAGCGCGTAAAACGCGAAACCCCGGGCCGCCCAGTGGGCGGCCATTTCGGTGTTGTAGAAGTAGTCACTCCACCCATGCACTGCCAGGACAAAACCCGGGTGCTCGCTGACCGTCGGCTGCTGGGCGTTGGATGGGGGAGTGTGGGTTGTGCTTCGTGCGGCGGTCGGCGGCAAGAATCGTTCAATCAGACGTGATAACCAGGACGTCTTACCGGGCTGGAAATTCTCCGGCGCCGATTCCGGTGGTAGATAGCGCACGAGGGTGGCGCAGAGTTCACCCTCGTCATCATGGCCCATCGGCAGTGTGGTGTAACTGAAACCAACGCCCAGAATGTCCTCTTCCCACCGGCCCTGCGCAGTGGTGAGGGTGTAGTGCGGCCACTTGGCGCTGGGATCATCGTCCGGAGCACGGATTGAACCTGTATCGAGGGGCGATGGTTGCGACATGTGTTGAGCATAACGAACTTGAAGTTGTTTGGGGCCGAGGTTGCGGGAAGACTAGGAGTCATGCGCATATACCCCACGATTTTCCGAGTCGTTTTCCAGGGCATGGACCCGGAGAAAGCCCACCATTTATCCTTTAACGCCTTGCGGCTGGCCGAGAAGTTTGGGGTTTCGAGTGTCTACCGCAAGTTGTGCGCCCCGAAGCCATCCCTGCGCCGCACCGTGATGGGCATCGATTTCCCCTCGCCCTTTGGGCTGGCAGCCGGATTCGACAAGGAAGGTGCGGGCATCATGGCCCTAGCCGATCTGGGTTTTGGCCATGTAGAGGTTGGCACCATCACCGGGGCCGCACAGCCGGGCAATGAGCAGCCGCGGCTCTTCCGGCTGGTTGAGGACAAAGCCGTCATCAATCGCATGGGGTTCAACAATGCCGGGGCCCACGCCGTGGCCCCGCGCATTCGCGAGGCTCGGATGCGTTTGAGAAATCGATTTGGCGCCCATCGTCCGATCATTGGTGTGAATATTGGCAAGACCAAGGTGGTGGAGTTGGATGACGCGATTGCCGACTACCTGATCTCCACCCGCGAGCTTGCCGCTCACGCTGATTATCTGGTGGTGAACGTGTCATCCCCGAACACACCCGGGCTTCGCCTGTTGCAGGGTGTTGAGACGTTGCGCCCACTCTTGGGAGCCGTAGGTGTTGAGGCGGACCGGGTTGCTGGACGCCATGTGCCGCTGTTGGTGAAGATCGCGCCGGATCTGACCGATGCTGACATTGCCGACGTCGCCGCACTGGCCACCGAACTGAAGCTTGATGGCATCATTGCCACCAATACCACCATCGCTCGCGAACCTCTGGTCACCGATGCGTTCAAGGTGGCCGGAATTGGTGCCGGTGGACTTAGCGGTGCCCCATTGAAGGCTCGCTCGCTGGAAGTATTGAAGGTACTGCGTGAAAAGGTGCCGGCGGACATGGCCATCATCTCCGTTGGCGGCATTAGCAGCGGTGCGGACGTCATTGAGCGTCTGGCCGCCGGTGCCGACCTGGTGCAGGGATACACCGCGTTCCTCTACGAGGGACCGGCCTGGGTGCGCAGCATCAACAAGGAGCTAGCCGAGGCCGTTTCCCGCGGCGAACGTTTGAGCGCTAAGTAAGAATTCCGTAGCCAGCTGGGCCTCCGACGCTTGTTGCGTCGGAGGCCCACTGTTTTTCGTGGCGAACTGCCGGGCTTCTTAAGCGAAAAGGCGTGTGGCCCCGCTCCGGATTAACCCGGTGGTTGGGGCCACACGCCTGGTGTGGATTATTGAACGCTAGTGCGTGTTTTAGCGGGGATCGTCTCCGCGGCGGACCTGCGGCTTGGGCAGGCGCAGCTTGCGGAACTGCATGCCGCGCATGACGCCATACCAAATGACGCCGCGCTCTACGGAGCCAAAGCGGGCGATGAGGCCCTTCTTCAGGCCGCGAGATGCGATGAAGGCCTCGAGGGCAACCAGCACGACCAGGATCCACAGGGCAAAGGTGACGTACACCGTTACCTGCGGGAATCTGGAAAGGCTCAGCGAAACGATGAGGAAGGCGAATACGGCGAACATCAGGTATTCACCGACCATGATGCGGCGATCCACGAAGTCGCGAGCGAAACGCTTCTGCGGGCCACGATCACGGATGGCCATGAATCGCTCATCGCCAGTTTCATTGGCCAAGCGCATGCGGTTTTGCGCTTCGAGTCGTTGTTCGCGTTCGGCCGCGCGCGCAAGCTTGCGGTCGGTGGGCACCAGGGGGCGCTGATTCTGCGCCTGCTGCACACTACGTTTAGGGGTCGGGGCATTTTTGCCGACGGGCTTGATGGTCTCTTCTGTGGGCGCTTCTACGGAAGCTGCCTGATCTTTCTTGCGTCCAAACACCGCACCAGTCTAGCGTGCAGAGGCGGTGGGGCAGGTATTGCCCCGCCCGTACAGTTGTAGGCTTTTCTCTATGACTACCAAGAACACCGACAACACGGCGAACTTTGGCGTTGACCGCGACGCATTGGCCGCCCACGTTGATGCAGCTTTTGACCGTATCGTTTCCGAACTGAGCACACTCGTGGCAATTCCGGGTATCGCGTGGGAATCTTTTGATTCGGCCCAGCTGGACCGGAGTGCCGAAGCCGTCGCGGAGTTGGTGCGCGAAGCCGGCATGGAAAATGTTGAGATTCTCCGCGTCCCCACGGCGAGCGGCGCCATGGGCGGACCTGCCATCGTGGCTAATCGTCCGGCCCAAGCGGGAAAGCCCACGATTCTGTTGTACGCGCACCACGACGTGCAGCCTCCGGGCGATGAAGCCCTGTGGAACACCTCCCCCTTTGTCGCCACCGAAATTGACGGTCGACTCTATGGCCGAGGTGCAGCAGATGATAAGGCGGGAATCATGGTGCACATTGCCGCCCTGCGCGCGGTGCTAGACAGCGTTGAGAACTTCGGCCTGGGTGTCACCTTCTTCCTTGAGGGGGAGGAAGAAGCCGGCTCACCGAGCTTCCGCCAATTCCTTGAGACCCACCGTGACCGACTGGCCGCCGACGTCATCGTCGTGGCCGACTCCAGCAACTGGAAGGTCGGTGTTCCGGCGCTGACTACTTCACTGCGCGGAATGGTCGGGGGAGAGGTTGAAATCCGCGTGCTGGATCATGCCGTTCACTCCGGCATGTTCGGTGGACCACTACTTGATGCGCCAACGGTTGCCGCCCGGCTGATTGCCACCTTCCATGATGAAGTGGGCAACGTAGCCATCAAGGGATTGGTTTCGAACGAGCTGGCCACCGTCGATTACCCGGAAGCAGAATTCCGTAAGGATTCCTCGGTATTGGACTCGGTGACGCTGGCCGGTACCGGAAACCTGGCTGACCGCTTATGGAACAAGCCGGCCCTGTCGATCATCGGCATGGACATCCCCTCGGTGGCGGTGTCCTCTAATACGTTGATTCCATCGACCCGCTTTAAGCTGAGCCTTCGGGTGGCGCCGGGACAGGATCCGCAGGCCGCCACGGAGGCGGTACGCGCCCACATCATGTCCCAGAATTTGGGTGGAGCCCAGGTGAACTTCGTGTCCGATGAGAACGGTCAGTCCTTCTCCACCGATACCAGTGCGCCGGCGGCGCAGGCCAGCCTGTGGGCCTTGGGTGAGGCCTGGGGAGTCCCGGCCGTAGAAACCGGCATTGGTGGATCGATCCCTTTTATCTCCGATCTGTTGGAAGTTTTCCCGGAGGCGCAGATTCTGGTCACGGGCGTGGAGGACCCCGACTCTCGAGCACATTCGGCCAATGAGTCGCTGCACCTAGGTGACTTCCGTCATGCCATTCTGGCCGAGTCCCTGCTGATGGCCCGTTTGAACAATTACGGCCTATAACGAACACGGGACATAACCGCGACAGCATTTGTTTGCTCGTCGTACCATTGAAGATGAGGGGCAGCGCTTGAGGCGTCGCCCAAGTGAGCAGTATATGGAGGATTACACATGACAACTGCAGCAAATGAGACCACCGCAGACCCGACCGAGCTTTCGACCCACCAGGTCCAGCTCACGGATGTTGCAGCGGGAAAGGTCCGCTCATTGCTTGAGCAAGAGGGACGCACCGATCTTCGTTTGCGTGTCGCTGTCCAGCCGGGCGGCTGCTCTGGCCTGATTTACCAGCTTTACTTTGACGAGCGCCTGCTTGAGGGCGACGCCGTCAAGGATTACGACGGTGTCGAGGTCGTAGTCGATAAGATGAGCGTTCCTTACCTGGATGGCGCATCGATCGACTTTGAGGACACCATCTCAAAGCAGGGCTTCACCATCGACAACCCTTCCGCCGGTGGGTCTTGCGCCTGTGGAGATTCCTTCCACTAAGCCGGAACCAATTGCACCGCCCATACGTTGAGTCATCTTCGTCCCTGGGCGGTGTTTTGGTCGGCATTCGAGCACCCGAGAGGGTAAGCTCTACGGTAAGTAGTAAAACTATGGTTTTCTTCGACCTCATCAGCGTTGATTCACTTGAGTCCGGCCGCTGGGCGTCGAAGACTCATTCAGCACCAACAAAGAGGAAGGGCCGTCTGTGAGTTCGCAAGACCGAACCAGCAGCCGCGGTAAAGGTGTAGCCAAAGTCTTGGCTATCGCCGGCGCTGGCGCGTTGTTGTTGACGGGATGTTCGGAGCAAGTCCAGCGAGGTTGGCTCCCGAACGTCGAACGTGACACCACCAACCACACCGGTATGATCCAGGATCTCTGGGTTAACACGTGGATTACCGTACTTCTGATCGGTATCCTGACGTGGGGCCTGATGCTTTGGTGCATCATTGCCTACCGCCGCCGCAAGAATGACACTGGCTACCCGCGCCAGCTCAGCTACAACTTGCCGCTTGAAATC
The DNA here is from genome assembly GCF_012271785.1 of Paeniglutamicibacter terrestris. Lineage (GTDB taxonomy): Bacteria > Actinomycetota > Actinomycetes > Actinomycetales > Micrococcaceae > Paeniglutamicibacter > Paeniglutamicibacter terrestris. The sequence goes on from NZ_JAAWVT010000003.1 coordinate 344,840, forward strand.
TTCTACACGGCCGTACCTCTCGTACTCGTCCTGACGTTCTTCACGTTTGCAGATGGTGCCGAGAAGTCGATCAATACCGCCGTGGATTCCGAGCTTGTTGTTGACGTCCGTGCCAAGCAGTGGGCATGGGACTACAACTACAGCTACAAGGGTCAGGAAAATTACGAGGCAACGACTCAGGCTCACCTCACCGGCAAGGAAGGCGTTGAGGAAACTCTTCCAGTCCTTTACCTGCCGGTTGGAAAGACTGTGACGCTTGAGCTGAATAGCCGCGACGTTATTCACTCGTTCTGGGTTCCTGCATTCTTGCAGAAGCTTGACATGATCCCGGGCAAGACCAACTACATTTATCTCACCCCGCAGGTCGAAGGAACATTCGACGGCAAGTGTGCAGAGCTCTGTGGTGAGTACCACTCCGAGATGCTTTTCAACGTGAAGGTAGTACCCGAGGCCGAATTCGTCGCTCACATGGCAACCTTGCCTGAGGGTCACATCGGCGCCGAGTATGATCGCCAGCCGGGCACGGTCAACCAGACCAAAACCGCCCACACGGAAGGAGAGTAATCCGTCGTGACTACTTACGAATACGCAACGGACGAGGCCACTAGCCTCGCGCCTCGCGTGGTGCCGGTATCCAAGGGGCGGATTTTCGTCAACTGGATCACCTCCACCGACCACAAGACCATCGGGTACATGTACCTGATCATGTCGTTCATCTTCTTCTGCATCGGTGGCGTCATGGCACTGGTGATCCGCGCCGAGCTGTTCGAGCCCGGTATGCAGATCTTGCAGACCAAGGAACAGTACAACCAGCTGTTCACCATGCACGGCACCATCATGTTGTTGATGTTCGCAACCCCGTTGTTCGCGGGCTTCGCCAACGTCATGATGCCGCTGCAAATCGGTGCACCGGATGTGGCCTTCCCGCGTTTGAACGCACTGGCCTTCTGGTTCTTCGCCTTCGGCTCGACGATCGCCGTCTCCGGTTACCTCACCCCACAGGGTGCGGCTTCCTTCGGTTGGTTCGCTTACGCGCCGCTGTCGAACACCACCTTTAGCCCCGGCGTCGGTGGAGACCTCTGGGTCTTCGGTCTGGCACTCTCGGGCTTCGGTACCATCCTTGGTGCGGTCAACTTCATCACCACGATCATCTGCTTGCGCGCACCGGGTATGACCATGTGGCGCATGTCGATCTTCACCTGGAACACGTTGATCACCGGCATCCTGATCCTGATGGCCTTCCCGCCGTTGGCAGCAGCTCTGTTTGCACTTGGTGCCGACAGGCGTTTCGGGGCCCACGTCTTTGATCCCGAATCGGGCGGCCCAGTCTTGTGGCAGCACCTGTTCTGGTTCTTCGGCCACCCCGAGGTTTACATCATTGCCTTGCCGTTCTTCGGCATCGTCTCTGAGATCTTCCCGGTCTTCTCCCGCAAGCCGATCTTCGGCTACAAGGGTCTGATCTTCGCCACCATCTCGATCGCGGCACTGTCCGTATCGGTATGGGCCCACCACATGTACGTCACCGGCTCGGTCATGCTTCCGTTCTTCGGCTTCATGACGATGTTGATCGCCGTACCCACGGGTGTGAAGTTCTTCAACTGGATCGGCACCATGTGGCGAGGCTCGATCACCTTCGAAACGCCGATGCTCTGGAGCATCGGTTTCATGGTGACCTTCCTCTTCGGTGGTTTGACCGGCATCATCCTGGCGGCCCCGCCGCTGGACTTCCACGTCTCGGACACCTACTTCGTGGTTGCTCACTTCCACTACGTGGTCTTCGGTACCGTGGTATTCGCTATGTTCGCCGGATTCTACTTCTGGTGGCCGAAGTGGACCGGCAAGATGCTCAACGAGCGCTTGGGTAAGATCCACTTCTGGTTGCTGTTCATCGGCTTCCACGGCACGTTCCTGATCCAGCACTGGTTGGGTGTTCTGGGCATGCCGCGTCGTTACGCCGACTACATGCCGGAAGACGGGTTCACCACCATGAACCAGTTCTCCACCGTCTTCGCCTTCATCCTGGGTATGTCGATGATCCCGTTCTTCTGGAACGTTTGGACCACTCACCGCCACGGTAAGAAGATCCACGTGGATGATCCTTGGGGCTTTGGTGCATCGCTGGAATGGGCAACTTCTTGCCCGCCACCGCGCCACAACTTCCACTCCATCCCGCGTATTCGTTCCGAGCGTCCGGCTCTTGACCTGCACCACCCGGAACTGAGCGCACGCTCGACTCCGGAAACCGCAGTTGCCAAGATCTTCGGCCCGGCTGACCAGAAGGATAAGTAGAGATGAAAGTAGAGTCTTGGCTCTTCCTCGGCGGAATCTTCTTCTTCACGCCGGTCGGAATCGTTTACGGATACATGGTTGATTGGAAGGAGCCGGTCGGTTTCCTCGGCCTCTTCCTCCTCTCGGGCATGTGCATCCTCATCGGTTGGTACCTGCTGTTCACCGCAAAGCGCGTTGGTCCTCGTCCCGAGGACCGTCTTGATGGGGAAATCCACGAGAACGCCGGATCCATCGGAGTCTTCGCTCCGTGGAGCTGGTGGCCGCTGATCCTGGGTACGGGCGCCGCTATCGGCTTTGCCGGTTTGGCCCTGGGCTTCTGGGTAATGTTCATCGGCGTCGGCTTCACCATCATTGCGTTGGTCGGCTGGGTCTACGAATTCAGCCGCGGTAACCACGCTCACTAGTACGGGCGTTGTACTGAAACACTGATCTCATCAAGAGCGGTGCTTCTTCCCCTTGTAGGGGAGGCAAGCACCGCTCTTGACGTTTAACGGCCCAGGCCAACAATGCGGGAGAATGGAAACACAAGGGGTGCCGGAAGGCCGTCACCCCGACGATGGAGTATCGATGAAACCCTACGCGCCACGGCCCAAGGTCAACGGGCTGATCGACGAGAATTCGCCGGTGAGCAAATACCGGCAGATTCGCGAGATCTTGCGAACCCATGCCAAGACGGTATGCCAACCCGGGTACCGCCTGCCGCCCGAACGTGAACTTGCCGAAGGATTCAACGTCGCCCGCAAGACACTGCGTCAGGCCATCGATTCGTTGGTGGAGGAAACGGTACTCACTCGCGTGGTCGGGGTGGGCACCTTCGTTTCGCACCCCAAAGTTGACCTCCAGATCCGGCTGAACTCCTACAGCGAGGAGATGGTCAGGCGCGGCATGGTGCCAGATGCGCACGTCTTGCGTTTTGACGAGGTACCCGCCTCCAGTAGCCTCTCCCGGCATATGGAGATCGAGGAAGGCACCATGGTCATCCGCTTTAGTCGCCTCCTGCTGGCCGATGGCAAACCCATGAGTTTGGATGAGAATTTCCTGCCCAGCGAATTGGTGCCCGGCTTCCTCAAAGACACCCCGCCCAGTTCGCTTTATCAGTCCTTGCATGAACGCTATGGTCTGGTTCTGGAATGGGGAGAGGATCAGATTGAAAGCACCGCAGCCAGCGCCGAACACGCGAGCCTGCTGCAGGTAGACGTCGGCTTCCCGCTGCTGCGGATCACGCGCTACGCATTTGTTGGGGAGGGACTGGTGGATTATTCGGTCTCGCTCTACCGCTCGGATCGATACAAGTTATTTGTACCGTTGCAGCGTCAGGGGAGCCGTAGCCCGCGTTACACCACCATGCGCTAACAACCCCCGGCTGGTGCCCGGATCGTCACTTGGTACCCGGATCGACACTCGTGTGGCAGCTTACCCACGATCGGGCTCCGGCCGGCAGGACCGTGGCATAGCGACGCCCGGACGAAGAGTTCTCCTTCTCCTGGGATAAACAGCCGTGCTCGCTGAGCGTCTTCCGCGAGCGTGCGGAAAGTTGGATTCCGTCATCATTGTGCCGACAGGCCACACCCATGCCGGAACAGCTGGCACATCTGCTCAGGATGATTCGGGGGCTGACCGGTAGCGGAACAATGGTTGGCGTTAAGTAGTCTGTTTGAGCGGTATGGTTCGAGTGTTGCTGGTGGCTAAGTGTCGGTAAATGGACGCGCGGGAGACTGCCAGGGCTTTGGCGATCTGGGTGGGACTCTCCCATTGGCATGTCTGGCCTACGCGGCTGCGAGGGTATCGGCTTCCATGACGGTGGGGCGACTGCCGGTGCGGCCTTGGGCACGGGCTGCGGCTAAGCCAGCCAAGGTCCGTTCACGGATCATGTCGCGCTTGAGTTCGGCGAACGCGGCCATCATGACAAAGAAGAACTTCCCTTCTCCGGTAGGACTGTAGGTTCCGGTGAGAATACGCAGGCCGACTCCTCGCTCGTGGAGGCTGTCGGCGTTGGTAAGCACGTCCTTCGCCGACCGGCCGAGACGGTCCAATTTCCACACGCACAAGGTGTCCGTCGGACGGAGATGATCGAGTCCTTCAACGAACCCCGGGCGGGCGGTGGCGCGTCTGGAGATCTTGTCTTCGAAGATCCGGCCGCAGCCCGCCGATTCAAGGGCGTTGCGCTGGAGTTGGGATTCTTGCCCTTTGGTGGAAACCCGGGCGTTACCTGTGACAGTTGGCCCGGAACGGCGGTTAAGTTGCAACGTCAAATGGCGGTATGCCATTTCCCTGCGGCCGCATCCCATGCAATGTTCGGCCCAAAGGGTGTCCCGCCGGTTGCGGGTGACACTGCAACCAACTTCGTTGTCGTGAGCGATGAATTTACCGAAGCTTTTCCGGTATCTGGAAGTTGCCGTTGTTGGCGTTGTCGGAGTACTCGCAGCAGGATGCCAACAACAATACGTCCACTCCGGTCAGGACCGAGGCCGGTGGCAGCGTCACTACCAAAGCAATAGATGCGAGCGCGCCGATGGCTTGCCGTGCCTTGGGACACCGACGATCAGCAACGGGATGGGTGAACGCAGCAATGCTCGCCAGCAGATAGTCGACGAACACCCCAGAGTACGAGAACCCGGTGGCGTGGCGCAGATCCGCCACGGTGATCACTAGGCAAATCACGACCGCGAGAACCACTTCGGCGTGATGCGGGACCTAGTAGCGAGGGTGGACGGCAGCAAGCCAATTCGGCAGATCATGTTCCCTGGCCATGGCGAAACTGGTTCCCGGGTGTCGCGCTGGGGGATCGAATAAGAAATTCCAGCGGCAACTGGCAGTTGCGCACGAGCGGCACTGTCGAAGTTCGCCTAAGGGCGTTGGCAAGCTCCGGAACCCACGGGTTGATATGTGCGAAATCGATCGCTGAATAGGTGCGTCTAGGTATCCTCGAGCGACTGCTCTTTAGCGTTCGTGCGGTCCACCGTGCGTGGATACGGGCTGTGGCAGGGTGAATCGTATGGTGGTTCCTTTTTTGGGGGTACTTTGCAATCTAATGGTCCCGCCGTGCATTTCCACAATGGATTTGGTGATCAGTAGGCCTAGGCCAAGTCCGGGGATGGCGCGTTGTAAGGCCGACTCGGCCCTGAAAAACCTGGTGAATGCTTCTGCTTGCTCGGTGTTACTCATGCCCATTCCTGTGTCTTGGATGGTACATACGAGGTCTTCGCTCTCGGGCCAGGCCCGCACTGTGACAGTACCGCCATCGGGAGAGTACTTAATAGCGTTGGAGACGAGGTTATCCAGCACCTGTCCGATTCTCCCGGCATCAATGACGACAGGCATTGGACCCTCGACCAAACTCATTAAGGTGACCGCATTTGTGGCTGCCGAAGGGGCTGCTGCCGCCAAGCTGTGCGCTACTAGCTGGGCAAAGTCGGTCGGAGTAGGTCGGTACGTCAACGTTTTTGCGGTCAAAAGGTCATTGACAAGACCTAGTAGGCGTTCAGCGTTGCGTTCGATGACTGCTACAGAGCTGGCTACCTCGGAGGGGAGGTCCTGCCCGTCGTCCATGATGAGACTTGCATAGCCCAAGATGGAGGACAACGGTGTTCGAAATTCATGGGAGACCCGGGCTACAAAGTCATCCTTGGCGGCCAGCGCGGTAAGCATGCCTGTGACGTCGTGGAAGGAAATTACAGCGCCATCATTATTGCCATCAGCGTCCTTCATCGTGCGGGCAGTGGTGGAGAAGGCGCGGGCTCGGTCGCCCGATCCGACCCAGATCTGGCAGTTAGTGAAAGACTCGCCCCGAACGGCCCGGCGCACGGGGCGATCCTCGGTGCCCAACGGTGTCACCTTGTCCGTTCCAAACAGCAATAAGTCCTTCTCTTCCGGATCCCCGGTGTGATCGGGGACGGCAAATGCGTGGAAAGCCTGTTGGGTGGAGTTCATCAACTGGTCATGGCCCTGAGCATCAACTACCACCACGCCCACGGGGATTGCATCCAGGACAGTGGAGAGAAGCTGTTCGCGCTGGCGGCTAGCTTCCAGCGCAGCGCGCAACTGCACATCCATGGCGAGAACTGCCAAACGCTGGCGGTCCAGTCTTGCTGTCATGCTCACCACTGTCAGGGAAAAGCCGGCCATCATGAACGGGAAGAGTAGCGGCTTGCTCAACTGCTCCGCCGTGACCGGAATACCGGCAAGAAGGATTGGGGTCCAGATGATTAACAAAGTTCCCACTAGGCTGCTGAAAACTGCCGTCTTGCGTGCCAGGCCCGAGGTAGAGAGCCAGAAGACAGGAAACAGCATCAGCAATCCAGCCGACGTTGCGTATAGCAGGCTGCCCTCACGGGTAAAGCCAATAGCCACAAAATCCAGGTACGGAATGACCAAGAAGGATGAGGTCGGGAGCCTCTCCCAAGGGACCGCAAAGCAGAGGACAAAGATGGCGGCGTGCATCCACAAGCCAGTGACAAAAACGGGATTAGCGAAGATCTGCGGGAAAACAACGCCAGCATGGACGACCATCAAAATCACCGTCAGGCTGAGTGGTGCCTGGGTGAGAATGACCCTGACCCGTAGGGAACGAGAGTGAAAGTGACGGTGAACTAAACCCGCTGTGCTGGACTGAGTCATGGGACTTCCATCTGTGGCACGCGCCGGGCCCGGGGATCCAAGGACGACCGTGCCGCGACGTGTGAGAGGGAACTACGTGGCACCGGAAGTATTCCGGGCAACACGTAACGATAATGTCATAGCCCATCGGTGATCCCATATATTCGGCCTTGGGGAGCAGCGGCACAGCTGTTGGCGCTAAACGGGAGATCGTGGTCCCGGGCTGCGGTTCTTCTGCTACCAGAGTCGTCTGCACTCCGCAGGGTGATCAGCGATCGCTGGCTTTCGGCGGATCAGGCGTTTGGGTTGAGGTGGCGGTAGAGCGTCGCGCGACTCCGCCGAGCAATCGTGCCGCGTCTTCCGCGGTGCGTCCCTTCACACGAGTATCCTGCGCGATCAAGAGATTGTTGGCGGTCACTGCCGGGGCCGAGAGCGGCCGGCCGAATCTGGTGCCCGATTGACGCGCCGCGGCGATTCCGGCATTGACCCGTTCCATGATTAGCTCGCGCTCGTACTCTGTCAGAGAGGCCAAGAAGTTCAGCATCATCCGCCCGGCCGAGGTAGCTGGGTCGTTCCCGTCCGAATTGGATTGGACGTTCACGCCGCGTTCACGCCGCGTTCGCGCAGCAGGTTCACGGCATTCAGGCCATCGACCAAGGATCGGCCAAGCCGGTCGACCCGCCATACCACCACGGTGTCTCCGGCCTCGGCGTACTCGAGCAGCTTCTTCAACCGGGCCGCTCAATAACTGTTGTTCGTGGCTGCAACGCCCACCACTCTTTGCTGACTTCGCGGGTGGCGGTCGGCGCGTTTGGTGCCCACACCACTGTCCGTAGCCTGACGGTTCATAGGCCGAGTCCTAAGGTATCTGGCTCCGGGTAAAAACCATGCAGGAACCGGTGCCCGTTAGCGATGTCGGAATCGTGCAAGCGACCTGTGCCAATCAGGTCAGAACCTAGGTACCTACTGTTCGGGAGATTTCCTTCAATGCCGCCTGAAGCCTGGCATCGGCTTCGTTGGTGACCTCACGTGTCGCATCGCTCTGGCTGAGCTTGACCATGGTTTGCGGTCGATGGCCTCGATGGTGGTTTCCATGGCGGCAGGAGCGCGACGTGCGACGACGTGCGACGACGCTGCGCGGGAGCAGTGCGCCCAGCTGCGGTTCGGCGGTGTTGCCGCGTTGGGACAGTTGCGGGTTGCCGGCTCCGAGAATGATCTAGTCCCCACGGAGGCCTCGGTCTCGTGGCCCACCTTCTGGGTGATGGTCCCCTTCACATCGATGTCCGTCAGGACGCCGAATCCCTGTTCTGCCAAGGCGCCGCGTGTCCGTTCGACAGCTTCTTGCCAGGACAGTGGGACGGTGATGGCGTGGGTGTAGGTCACTGTGGTTCTCCTCGGGTCGTGGTGTGGAGGCGTGCCTGCCTCGACTGCGTACTTCGCCGCGGCAGGGGACCTCGGTTCTGTGGCCATGCTGCGGGTTGGTGTGGTCGCGCGGAGGTGTTGCCGGGGCATTGTCCGCAGGGGTCGGCCGGGGATGCGGTGGGTGCGTTTCATGCATACGGATCGCGACGATTAGCCCGGTAGACGCCCATCTAGCGTCCACTCCATGCGGGACGGGCGACGTCGCCCACGGAGGCCCGTAGCGTGGGCTTGACCATGGCGGTTCCCGCGCCAGACAAGACAGTTTCCAAGGCCCAGGCACCAAAGCCGTCCCCGAGCGCGATGAACGCCAGGGCTCCGGCCTGGACCAACATGCCGGAGGTGATGAGGTGTTTGCGTCCGATCCGGTCCGAGAGAGCACCGGTCGCCATTTGGCCTATGCCCCAGGCCCCGGGATTTAGGGCGAAATGTAGGACGATCTGGCCCATGCTGAGATCCGCGGTGGCGAACAGGAGGTGGAACTGGCCCGAGGAGAGTCCGAAGTTCAGGTTGTTCACCAGACCGGCCAGGCTCGGCGAGGACAAGGCCGGTTCCCAGAAGCTGCTCAGGGAAAGGATTTGGGCGTTGGCTAGGATGTCGGCCAGGCCAGGCCAGGCCGAGCCGAGCGCAAGCGCCCCGGGCATCAATGTTTACGGCATCCAGGAGGACATGTGGGGGTCTCCCGGACGGAAAGGCCTGACAGCAGCAGTGCCATTGCGGTGAAGGCGATTCCCAAGAGGAAGGGTGCCGGACGCAGCCCGGACTGTTCGGCGAGGTATCCGGTCAGCAGGGACACGGCGGCCACGTCACCGAAGCCCGCGGCCCCGTTCAGTCCCATGGCCAGGCCATGCTGTGCCGGGCCGTGCCCACCAGATCGATCTTCATGATGAGGGTGCTCGACCGGGTCAGCCCCCGGTTGATGCCCAGTAGCACGTTTGCGGCGACGGCCCAGCCCCAATCCGGCGCAAGGATGAACATGAGCGGCAGCGGAATGGTGAAAAGCCATCGGCCAGCAGCACGGGCTTTCGTCCGTAGCGGTCCGAGAGGGTCCCGGCGAACCAGTTGGAGGTTGCCTTGGCGATCCCGAAGGCCGCCACGTAGGCAAGCAGGAACGTGTATCCGCTCAGGCCGAATTCGAAGTGGGCCAGCAGTGCCAAGAAGGTTTGTTGCTGTCCAACCATGCCCCGACCAGCGCGTTGACCGCGACGAGCAGGCTGAACTCCGCCGCGTTGTCGCGCAAACTCAAGATGGGGAGCGCTCTGGTGGTGGACTGCTTCATGCTCGGACTCCTGGTGTGCTGGGGGCCGAAAGGCCGGACGGCGATGGGCCGGCGGTTAGTGGGCTTCGGTTGCCGTGGTGGTGGCGGGGGACCCCAGGGGCGTGCGTCGCAGGGGGCATGCCGGGATGGCAAACCAGCATAGGGCCGCGGCGGCCGCGATTGCGGTGGCCGTGACGCCCAAGATGAGGTTGGCGGGGGATGGTAGTTCCTGGAAGAGGACGAAGACGCCCATGGCCAGGACGAAGAAGCCAAAGCCCTTGCGCAGGGCCGATTCTGGGATCCGTCCGGCCAGCCGGGCCCCGAGGAAGGAACCAAGGATCGCGGCGGCCGTGACCCCGCCGACCAGTGCCCAGTCCAGGGTGACTGTGGTGAGGTAGCCGCCAAGTCCGGCGAAGGACTTCATGGCGATAACTACCAGTGAGGTGCCGACTGCGACGGGCATCGACAGGCCGCCAAGCAGGGCGAGCGCCGGGACGACGAGGAAGCCGCCGCCGGCGCCGACGAGCCCGGTGACCAGGCCCACGACTAGACCCTCGATGATGACCTTGAATGCGGGCAACTCGGCGTCGTGGGTGGCGTCGGTGTGATTCTTGCGGCCGCGGATCATGGCCAGGGAAGTGGCGACCATCATCAGGGCAAAGGCGATCATGAGGATTGTTCCGGGGATGCGGCCCCCCAGGAGGCCTCCGCCGAAGGCCCCTGCCATGCCGGCTGCGCCGAAGATCAGTCCTGTGCGCCATTGCACGCGTTTCTTGCGAGCATGAGTCACGGCGCTGACCGCCGAGGTCGCTCCGACCACGAAGAGGGATGCAGCGATGGCTTCCTTGGGGTTCATGCCTGCAACATAGGTGAGGATCGGGACGGTGAGGATGGACCCGCCGCCGCCGAGCAGGCCGAGGGAGATCCCGATCAGCACCGAGAGCAGGAGGGCGAGTGCGAGTGTGAGGGGCATGGAGGTGGCCTTGTCTTGGGAGGAAGGGCGGAGGGCGTGCGGGTTGGCGCCGGTGCGTGGCTTTAGGTGACGGGCAGGCCGGCGCGTTGCCAGGCGATCATGCCGCCGCCCATGGTGTCTGCGGTGTAGCCGGCCCCGGTGAGGGCGTCGGCGACGCGGGCGCTGCGGTTGCCGCTGCGGCAGATGACGATGACGGGGCGGTTCCGGTCTAGCTCCTCCAGTCGGGCCCCCAGCTCGCCCATGGGGATGTGGATGGCACCGGGGATCATGCCCTCGGTGATTTCGAAGTCTTCGCGGACGTCAAGGATCTGGTCCGTGGCACGTCGTCGCTCGGTGTCGGTGATGGAGATTTCGGGCATGGTCTGCTCCTTCGGGGGCGTGTTCAAGCGGCATGTGGGTGTTTTTCGGGCCCGGATCAAGGTGATCCGGGCCCGAAACCGGGAGAAATTCGGTTGGGAGCGGACCAACCGGGTGGGTGCTACGACTTCTTGGTCGGAAGCTGAGCGAGGACTGATGTGCGGGTCGGTTCGTTGCCGGTCTTGTTCCATGGCATTACTGATAGGGCTTTGCCCATGGCGCAGGTGTTGGTGGCAGCCGAGAAGGTCAGGCCCGCGCCGATGACTCCGGCGACGCTGCGGATCTGCGGGGACAGGAACCTGCCCCCGACCAATCCCGCAATGACGAGGGAACCGGCGGCCATGCGCACCTGGCGTTCCAGGTCCCAGCGCTTGGAACCTTCCACGGTCTGACCTCCGGCCTGGTGGTAGGCGGGAACGCCGCCGGCCAAGACGTGGGCGTTACCGAATCCGACTGACGCGAGGTTGGTCTTGGCTTCGGTGGCGCGCACTCCAGATTGGCAGACCAGCACCACCTTGGTGTTGAGCTTGGCGGCGAGTTCTTCGGTGTGTTCGGCCAGCAGCGGGAGGGGGACGTTGTATGAGCCCAGGATGTGTAGGGATTCGAATTCGGCGGCGGAGCGCACGTCAAGCACCACGACGTCAGATCCGGTGGTGATCCAGTCCTTGAGTTCTTCGGGGCTGGTGGTCTGGGGAACAGGGTTCATGGCTGGTGGGCCCTTTCTGCCGGGCATGGCGCCCAGCGGCATCCTGCATCCGGAAGGGGGATGAGGAAATACGTAGAATTTGTGGTCGGGGGATGGGTGGTGGAGAACTTAGGCGTTCTGCAGTTGCTTCCAGTTGGCCCATCCGGAGTAGCTGCCCTCGAGTTCAACAATATTGAACCCGGCACGGCGCAGCGCGGAAGCAGCTACGGAGTTGCGTACCCCGGACTGGCAGTAGCTCACGATCACACCGTTGGCTGGAAGGGTGTTGGTGTTCCAGAGCACTCGTCCTGCGCTGAGCTGCTCGGAACCCGGCACGTGCCCGGCGGTGTGCTCGGTCTTGTTGCGCACATCCAGCAGTAGGGCGGCGTCGAACCCTGCCAGCTCGGCGGGGGAGATCGTGCGAGGCACGTAGAGGGGCAATCCGTCCAGGGACGTGATGTATCCGGCGACTTTGTCGATGCCCACACGGATGAGGTGGTCCCACATCTCGGTGGCACTTTTGCTGTCCGGAGCCAAGAGCACCAGCGGGCGCTGGTCGGTTTCGGGGTCTACGGCCCAGGCGCCGTAGCTTGCTGCCTTGGTGCCGGCGGGAATGTTCAGTGCCCCGGCGACGGTGCCTTCGTGGACCAGGGTGTGGTGGCGCGTGTCGACCACGCCGATTGCGTCGGCAGCTAGAGCCGCGGCGACGTCGTCGGTGGCCAGCTCGGTCAAGGGTGTTCGCTTGCCTATGATGGCCGGGCCCTGGCGGTTTTCGCGTTTCATGCGGCCGAAGTAGGCGTGGGCATCGGGCTGTCCGTCAAGCAGTGCCTCGACGAAGCCTGCCTCGTCGTTCGATTCCAGGTAGTGCCCCCACCAGGCGAAGTTGCGCTCGTAGCCAACGGTGGAGGACGGGATCGCGCCCAGTGCCTTGCCACAAGCACTGCCGGCGCCGTGGCCCGGGTAGATCTGTATGTAGTCGGGCAGGGTGAGGAACTTGTTCTTCAGCGAGAGGAATAGGTCGTGGGCCCCGGCGAAGCGGGTGTCGGTGCCGCCGGCGGCCTCGTCAAGCAGGTCCGGGCGGCCCAGGTCGCCGGAGAAGACGAAGTCGCCCGAAAGTAGGAAGCCGGGCTTGTCGCTGAAGGCGCCGTCGGTGACCAGGAAGGAAAGATGTTCAGGGGTGTGTCCGGGGGTGTGTAGGGCGGTGACGGTGATGTTTCCCAGCGTGATGGTGGACTGGTCCAGGAGGCGTTCGGCCTCGAACTCGTATTGCCAGTCGGCCCCGCCCTCGCCCGAGACGAAGATGGCGGCGTCGGTGGCGGCGGCCAGTTCGCGGGTGCCGGAGAGGTAGTCGGCGTGAATATGGGTTTCGGTAACAGCGACGATCTTCATGCCGTTTTTGGCGGCGAGGTCCTGGTACACCTGGATGTCGCGGCGGGCATCCACTACAACGGCCTGGCCCTTGGCCTGGCAGCCGATGAGGTAGCTGGCTTGTGCGAGGTCCTCATCATAGATGCGTTCGAGAAGCATGGTCTCTCCTTAAGGTGCGTGAATCGTCGGAGATACCCCATGGGGTATCCGGCTGTTCATTAAACCGTAATACCCCCGGGGGTATTGGTCAAGTCGTTCAATAGATGCCCCAAGGTTGCCTGAAATGCAAGAGTGGCCGCCGGCGTCGGAGTAAACGGTGCCGACCGCCGCTAATTTCGGAGCAGTTAGGCTCGACGGCCAAAGAGGCGCGCGAAGTACCCGCCCTTCTTGCTGGACTCTTTCGGGGCCTTTGGGTCGCAGGAGCAGCGCTCGCTCTGCGGCACGTGGGCCATGACCTGTTTGACGTGCTGGCCGCATCCGGCCCAGGTGGTTTTCTGGCACTTGCGGCATTTGGTGGCGCGGCACATGTGGTGGCTCCTTGAGGGTCAGGTTATTGCGGGGGCGGGATAACCCCTTCGCATTCGAGTATTGCATATACCCTAGGGGGTATTGAGCATCCTTGTTTTCGAGTTACTTCAAAACCCCTGGGGGTATACAATGAGGGAAATTACCACACACGAAGGGGCTCGTCATGGAACTTGAAGCGGAAACCATGAAACCCGCAATTAATAGGCTCAAGCGCGCTCAAGGGCAGCTTAATGCGGTGATTCGCATGCTTGAGGAGGGCAGTGATTGCCGCGCGGTGGTCACTCAGCTTTCAGCAGCCTCCAAGGCCATCGACCGCGCCGGTTTCTCCATTATCGCCACCGGGTTGGAGCAGTGCCTCAAGAGTGAGGACTCCTCAAACGATCGCGCCGAGATGGAAAAACTCTTCCTCTCCCTGGCCTAACCCCGTCTAATCAGCGGCCATTTTCCCTGGAATTTGACCACGGGTATCCGGGGTTCTGGCAGCGCACATGCGAGAACGTCGTCGGTGCAGCGGTTTCGTAACCGCCACGGAATTGTTCCCCAGCCGCAAAGCGGGCCGTGGCGATCAGAGCCCATGTTCGTCACTCGGGTACCGCGCACCGAGCAGGGCTATCCACTGAGGTTGGTTCATCCAGTGGCCCAAAGGGCGAGGGTAGAAGTTAGGCCGCGCGGCCATTTAGCGCTGTGAAGAGGAGGCCATGTGCCGTTGCGATTCACAATCTAGCTGTTTAAATTTTGATGCCAAGTTGTCACGGTGGGGGTTAGCTTTTGCGACACTATGTAGGTTGCCACTTTTTGGACCGGCCGCCGTGGCGGTCAGAGGTGGACATATGCGTAGCCATCGTGCAGGTGTTGGGCCAGACGCGCGATGGCCGCAGGGACGTCCACGACGCCTTTGACCAGCGGCGCCCCGGTTACCGGCAGCCTGATCCTGACAAGGATCTTCGTTAAGGCTACCCTCGCCGTGACGGCGACCAACCAAGTCCATTTCCTGATCGTCAAGAAAGAGGAAACGTTCCAACTCGGCCCGCGAGATCGGACTTGAGAACTGGCCATACACCGCTACTGGGTCTTCACTGAGAAATCCAACTGGCATGGCACCAATTTGCGTTAATCGCGAAGGCTTGGCGCTAACCATTGTTCCGCTGCAGCTCAGAACCTAACTCCACCTGGTCCGTTGAGTTCTGCCCGCGCCGCCCTAGGGGGAAAGCCGGTATTCCGTTGTCACGTGGGGAGCGATCATCCTTCGTCCTCTTTATCAGGGGTGTGGGCGACCAAGACGGGGCAGGTGGCGTGCGCGATGCAATATGAGCTGACCGAACCAATGAGCAAGCCTGCGAGCCTGCCGTGGCCTCTGCGGCCTACGATGAGCAGGTCGGCATTCCTACCGGCTTTGATGAGCGCGGATCTCGGATCCCCTTGCACCAAGCTGACTGTGACATTGCTGGGTGTATCGGTGCCGAAAACACTGCTCACTGCCTGGTTCAGGAGGTTCGCGGCGCTCTCTTTGAATCCCTCGATGCCTGCGAGCAGGTAGCTGTCATACATCCGAGGGAAGTCCCAACAGCCGATTGCCTCGATGTGGGCGTTCAACGAACCGGCTAAGTGTTGGGCGTGCCGAAGCGCTTCGAGGGAAGCGTCCGACCCATCCACACCCACAATGATTTTCGATATTCCGTATCCAGGTCTCATAGGAGCCTCCAGTGCTATGGGTGTAGGGCTTCCCAAGCTACCGACTGCGCCGTTGGAACACCATAGGAGTCCAAGAATTTCCAGCTCCTCGCCGTCGGCGGCATTCCCCTAGGGCGCCTGCGAGTGGAGAATAGTCGGCGGGCGCACCGACCAAGCAGCTTTTCCGATCCGCTGTCCCTAATACCTAGGTGACAGCTGCTAATGGGGCGTCAGCATTCGCACCCATGGTAGAGGCGGTAGAGGCTGGTGCCCGGTCACGGAATAGAGCTTGCCGTTCAGGACGTTTTCCCTCCATCAAGGGCAACGCCAGCAAATGAACGAAGCAGAGTCTTAGTAGGGAGCGCGAGCCGGTCCGCGACATTAACCCAACGCACAAGCTCCATGCATCCCCTCACGGCATCAATGCCGGACAGCACGGGCCGGCGCCAAGTTTCTCTCCGTTCAAACAATGAGGGTGTCCACAAGTCTTGTCCCATCACGTCCTGCTCCGTAGCCTTGGCTTCACGGACACCTCCCGGTTGTCTTTTTTGATGAAGGACTAACCCTGAGGACGCTGTATGAAAGCCCTGATCTATCATGGCCCCGGCGACATGTCTTGGTCGGAGGCCCCCAAGCCGCAGGTTCTCAACCCGGGGGATGCCATCGTTCGAGTAGAGACCACCACCATCTGTGGCACTGACCTTCACATCCTCAAAGGGGATGTTCCTGCGGTGCAGCCGGGACGGATCCTGGGTCACGAGGGCGTGGGCACGGTGGTGGAAGTCGGTCCGGGCGTTCACGACATTACGGTGGGTGACCGGGTCCTGATTTCCTGTATCAAGTCCTGTGGACACTGCTCCAACTGTCGGGTGGGCCTATACTCCCATTGCCTAGGGGAGGAAGGCCAATCCGGCATCGGGTGGATTTTGGGGCACTTGATCGATGGCACCCAAGCCGAATACGCGCGGATCCCATACGCTGACAACTCGCTTCACAAGATCCCCGAGAACGTCAGCAACATCGAAGCGGTCATGCTCTCAGACATCCTGCCCACCGGGTTTGAGATCGGTGTGTTGGCCGGCAGGGTCAATCCTGGGGACGTGGTGGCCGTCATCGGTGCCGGCCCGGTCGGGCTTGCCGCCGTTGCCACAGCAGGACTCTGCGGCGCGGGAACGATTGTGGCTATAGACCGTGACACCAACAGACTTGACCAGGCTCAGGGTTTCGGGGCTACGGACACCGTCAATTCCACTCACGTGGACTGGCAGAGTCAGGTGTTGGCACTCACCGACGGTGAGGGAGTGGACGTGGCGATCGAAGCCGTCGGCCTACCCGAAACCTTCACTATGGCCGTTGACCTCGCCCGCCAGGGCGGGCGCATTGCCAACATCGGGGTCCACGGCGCCAGTGTGGAACTTGCCCTTCAGGATCTGTGGATCCGGAACATCGGAATCACAATGGGCTTGGTCAACACCAACACCACTCCGATGCTGCTCAAACTCGTGGCGCAGCACAAGATCCCGGTAGCCAAGTTCGCCACACATTTCTTCACCCTCGATCGGATGATTCATGCCTATGACACCTTTGCCCGGGCTTCCGAAACGAAGGCATTGAAAGTCATTATCAACCGCGCCTCGGCGCTCGCCTAAGGAGTTCATCATGGATCACGTCACCATCATCGGTAACGGACATATGGCCAGAGCCATCGCCGTCCGCATGCTCCGCGCCCGGCATTCGGTCCAGATCATTGGCCGCAACAGCGAAAAGACGCAAGCTCTTGTGGAGTTTCTGGGTGCTGGTGCCCGAGGCGACGAAGAGGGGACCCCCGTTGAGGGAAATATCGTCTTCTTGGCCGTCCCGTTTTTGGAAGGCAAAAAGACGGTCAGTACCTATGGCGAGTCACTGGCGGGAAAAGTCATTGTTGATATTAGCAACCCGGTGGACATGGCCACCTTTGACCACCTGTTGACCCCGGCTGGGACCTCCGCGGCGGAATCGATTGCCTTGCTGGCACCTCCTTCCAGCAACGTGGTCAAGGCCTTCAACACCTGCTTCGCCAAGTCACTGGAAGTGGGACAAGTGGCGGGAGTACCCTTGGATGTTTTCATTGCCGGGGATTCCGAGGCAGCCAAGGCCAAAGTCAGTGCGGTTGCGGCCGCCTCAGGGTTACGTGTGATCGACGTTGGCCCGCTACGCAGGGCGCGTGAGCTCGAATCCATGATGCTCTTGGTCATGGGGCTCCAAGCGAACCCCGAGCACGTGGGTTTCAACTGGGACACGTCCCTGAAGATCCTTCCATAGGAAGAGAAGAGATGAACACGGCACCGGCGAGGCCCGAGCGGATCGTCGTTGACCTCGGTGACTCAGGAAGCTGCACCAACGAGGTCAAAACCGCTGCAATCACTACAACGGATTTGACTGTGGAAGTGCGTATTCTCGAGTGCTGGAGCAGCTTGGAAATTCCCTTTGACTTGAGATTGTCAGGAGATCAGATCCTGGACGCTGAATGCTTGGCAGACAAACTGTGCGATTGGTCGATGACATTTCCGATCGTGCCTTGGGTTCAAACTGCCCACCTTGGCCGAGCATCGCCTTCACGTATGGTCATTCGGCCGCGGTCCTGATCGGGGACATTACCAACACCCGAATGCTTGACTTGCGCCAATGTGGTTGAGGTGGTTCGGAAGGCATACCATCGTTTCGGTTTTAGTCGGCCTGCTCCGACCACCCATTCCCGCCACGTATTGATGGTCACCAAGCCGTAACCAACGGATACCGCCAAGATCACTGTTCAGCAAACTCTGAAATGAGTCGATGAAAGCCATCCGCAAGTACCCCATGATCACCGTCACCCTTTTGATCGGGGGGCTGGTATTGCTGCTCTCGATTTTGGGTCTGGAAACCGTTGCCCAATGGATCGCCAGTGCTTTTGCCGTGGCCGCCGGCCTGCAACGAGGAACAGGGATGGTCCGCGAAATGATCCATGGACGGTGGGGTGTGGATGTCCTTGCCGTCACGGCCATTGCCAGCACGATCGCCGTGGGTGAGTATGTCGCTGCCCTGATCGTCGTACTTATGCTCTACGGTGGTTCTGCTCTGGAAACCCATGCATCGGGAAGAGCGAAGGCAGAACTCCATGCTTTGCTGGCGCGTACCCCCCAAATTGCCCACCGGGAAGTCAACGGAGGGCTGTTGGAAAATGTTGCCGTGACGGAGGTTGTGGCCGGTGACCTCCTAGTCCTGCGTCCGGCCGAGGTGGTACCGGTCGACGGACTCTTACTCTCTGCCAGGGGGTCCTTCGATGAGTCCGTCATTACCGGCGAAAGCCTTCCGGTCGATATGATCAAAGGCGATGTGATTCTCAGCGGCTCGGTCAATGGCGTGTCCGCCGTACGCATGCGGGCCACCGCCTCGGTGACCAATTCCCAATACAGCCGCATTGTCTCGTTGGTGGGAAATGCGGCAGCCAGCCGTGCCCCGGTGGTCCGTCTCGCAGACCGCTACGCCGTCCCCTTTACTTTTCTGGCCTTGGCTCTTGGGGGAGGCGCCTGGCTACTTAGCGGAGAGGCCTCGCGGTTCGCCGAGGTAATGGTCGTCGCAACCCCTTGTCCGTTGCTGATTGCGGCCCCAGTGGCGTTCCTCGGCGGCATGAGTAGGGCCGCCAGAAACGGGATCATTGTCAAGAGCGGCGGCACCCTTGAACAACTGGCCCGAATCAGAACGGCCGTCTTTGATAAGACCGGTACCTTGACGCAAGGACGTCCCACGCTGGCAGAGGTCAGGACGGCCGGCGGCCCCGCACCGGTCGCCAGCGAGCTGGAAGTGCTTGGATCTGCGGCCTCGGCGGAATTGCACTCCTCCCATGTCCTTGCGGCCTCCGTGGTCGCCTCGGCACAGGACCGAGGGGTGGAACTGTCGGTGCCGTCCGACGCGGTTGAACACGCCACTGATGGGGTAGCCGCACTGGTGGACGGGTGCCGTGTTGTCGTTGGGAAACGATTGTTTGTCGAGGCCAGCGTCGGTCCGATCAAGGAAGAGCCGCTCACCGGTGGCCAGCTTGCCGTCTATGTCGGGTTCGACAACGTCTATGCCGGCGCCCTCATCATGAGCGACCCGTTGAGGAGCAACGCCGTGAAGACGCTGGACAGGTTGACAGCACTGGGGATTCAGCGCACCGTGATGGTTACTGGTGACGCCCAGACGACGGCGGAGCACATCGCCGGCTTGGCCGGCATCGCCGAAGTTCTGGCAGGTTGTCGGCCGGAGGACAAAGTCCGCATCGTTCGAGACTTGACTCCGGGGCGGGTCATGATGGTCGGAGACGGCGTCAACGATGCACCGGTCCTGGCGGCTGCCGATGTGGGGGTGGCCATGGGGGCCCGGGGTTCAACGGCCGCTAGCGAATCCGCAGACGTGGTGATCATGGTGGATGACCTGTCCAAGGTGGCCGATGCTGCACGCATTGGCAAAGACACCATTCGGATAGCAGTCCAGAGCATCTGGATAGGCCTCGCGCTGAGCGTGATGTTGATGGGGCTGGCCGCGGTGGGTTACGTTCCGGCGATTGCCGGGGCGCTGAGCCAAGAGTTGGTCGACCTGGCCACCATTCTCAATGCGCTGCGGGCGCTCAAGCCAGGGGAACGCTCCTCAGGAGTCCGTGGGGCATCGCAGTGACAGGCTGAGACCCTGTCCTAAAATATCCGGAGTGCATCCTCGTCGCCGAGCAAAAAATTATCACCCGGACTTCGCCCGTGGGGGCTACAAACAATAAGGGAGAGCGGCCTGCTTTCGGAGAATCCTGTCCAGCGGCTCCGATGTGCCATTCATGCCCTCTTCAGTCCCGCGCCAGACATGGAAGGGGTCCGCCGGTGCAGGCGGCCCCGACCTTTGATTCTAAGCACTGCGGGTACGCGGGTGATTGTTCCGGCAGAGTTCGTTTCTTGGTGTTCAAGAGAAGTGTAAGTCAGTTCTTGCCGGTGGTGGATTGCTTAGTTTCAGCTCGGCCATAGAGCTACTCTCTAAGTCAAATTGTCCTGTAATTGGTAGCTCGGATAGAGCAAGCACCGTGCCCTAGCGACCGGCGGGTAGGTTGCTTTTCGTGACTTGAGCTGTCCTTTCTGACTTCCCTGCCTTGCATCTGGGGGCGGTCGTCCTTAGTACTGCTACGACCACGAGCGTCACTATGATCCAGGACCCAACCATGTGGCTTTAGACCCTTCCGTCCGTCCGGTGAACCGTGGAGTGTTGAGGTGCCATGGTGTTGAGGTGGCATGCCAGCGCCAGGGTTCCGGCCCGTTAGTGTGAGGAGGGGGGACCATGTCGCTCTCGGCTCGTGAAGAAGAGATCCTGCAATCCCTGGAAAAGGCTTTGTCAGACCAGTATCCCGTGCTTGAAAGAAGACTAAAGCACTTCGCGAATCTCTCCGGCGGTGGTTGGATGGTGGGCATCGGGTTCCTGTATCTCCTTCCGGGACTGGGACTGTTGTTCTTGGGTTTGTTCAGCAGCTCCACGTGGTTGGGCATCGTGGCGTTCCTCGTCTTGAACGGTGGCGCATATCTCGCGTCAGTGAGGGTGAATCCCGTTAGCCTGCTTCGCCCGAACCGCGCGCAATCCGCTCCTTCCACATGACGTGGAACCCCCTGCCGGCAGTAGGAGCCTAACCGCCGCGCAATGACTGAGCGCGCTGGGAATGTGCGCTTCTTCCGCCCAAGCTTTGGGTTGCATCACGACGGATCAAGTACAGACACAAGAATATTGAATCGATGCACGTCATCGCCGCGTTAAACGACGGCCGGGTCTAAGAATCCCTTCCACGCTGCGGATGTTTCCCTACGTCCTAGTCGTTTCTCCCAAGCTGGTGCCAAGAGGTGCCGTCCATTCAAACCGAGTCCCCTGGTCCTGAGAACTCTTGACCAGAAAAGTTCCGTTGAGTTCCTGGGCCCGTGCTTTCATGTTGTCCAGCCCGTTCCGGCCCTTGAGCCTGCGGAAACCACATCCGTCGTCGACCACTGCCACCATGATCTTCTCGGTGTCGACATCCACGCGAACGTTGATGCTCTCCGCCTTCGCGTGGTGTACGGCGTTGCTGAGGCCTTCGGAGATGACGGCCAAGACATGACCTTCCATGGCCAATGGGACGAGCCGGTCAATGCCCTCTCCGAGGTGGAGGCCGGGCGCAAACGGCAAGGTGGCGGAAAGCTTCCGGACCACCTGACTGATTCTGTTGCTCAGCGATCGCACGGTGTCTCGCGGTTCCTGAAGTGAATGGATTGTCTCACGGATATCGGCCATGGTTGAGTCGAGTTCTTCCGTAATGGCATCAATGCGTTCCAGCGCCACGGGCTCGGTCGTGAAGAGGGCCAGGCTTTTGGTGCTGAGGCCCGCGGCAAATATCCGCTGAATCACCAGATCGTGCAGGTCCTTGGCGATGCGGTCCCGGTCGGCAAAGACGGCAGATTCCTCCCGGTTCCCGGACACGCGCATCAGTTCCAATGCCAGGGCGGATTGGCGTCCGTATTTCCCAGCTAGGATGTTTTCGTGGTCGCTATAGGGCTGTTCCCCGGGACCGCGTGCCAGGATCAGGAAATCATCACCTACTGCGCCTGAACTCAGGGCGATCAGTAGGGCCGGTCCGATCCCGGATTCCTTTTCGGCGCGAGGCAAGTGCGGGGACAGGTCAAGGGCAACAGCTTTGTTCGTTTCGTGTGCCCTTCGCATCGGGCCCTCCCCGAGGTGAAACGATCGGTGCAGGAACTCCGGGGCAAGTAATCCGGCCCCTGCAGAAATCCGAAGGGTTCCCTGGTCGCCATCACGGAGGCCGACCAGAGCCAGTGCCGCACGGGAGGCTTCCAACCCCTGACGGGCGACAATGGTTTGCCCCGATCTCTTTTCCTCGTTTGTCCGGTCCAGCATCTGCACGGCCACCTGCATGCTTGCTTCCATCCAACGGGTGCGCAAGTGAGCCTCATCAAATAGCTGCGCGTTTTCAATGGCGAATCCCGCCGCGACGGCCAATACGACGGTCAAATCCTCATCGGCGGCAGTGAATGGTTCACCACCACGTTTTTCGGTGAGATACAGATTTCCGAAGACGACATCGTGGATGCGGATGGGGACGCCGAGGAAGGACCTCATTTGAGGGTGAAATCGTGGAAACCCCACGGACGCAGGATGCGTGTGAAGGTCCTGCAGCCGGATCGGGTGGGGATCGCGCATGAGCACGCCAAGGACCCCCTGGCCGGTGGGCAATGGTCCGAGGCATTCGACCGTTTCGTCATCGATTCCCTCGGTGATGAAGCGGCTCAGCGTCTGCCCGTCCCCGACGACTCCCAGCGCCCCATACCTGGCATCGGTGAGCTTGCATGCCGACTGAACAATATGCTGCAGGACTGAGTCCAGACTCAGGTCCTGGGAAATGGCGATGACCGAAGACAGTAGTCCCTGCATGCGTGTCTGGAACTGGACTAATTCCTCCACACTGGTGCTCAAGACCGTGCGGATATCCTCCAAGCCAGGGGTCGGAGCGGAAGACCGTTCCACTAGGGGGCGGGGGTCCGCCGATGAAGACTCCATGGTCTCTCCGTCCAAGTGCCGCAGGGGACTGACTTCCGGGGGCCGCGTCTTGACCGAGGATAGCCAACAGGCTACGCCCACTGGCTCTTGAACACCAGCAAGAGACCCTACAGGATCCGGGATGAGTCAACGGCAGATTTCCCCGGTTCGGAACCACGCTACCGGGGTTCCGACCTTGGCAAGCCCCGGGGCACAGAAATGGATGTGGTCCATGCCGGGGGCCAAAATGGTGCAGTGCATGGAAAGGACAGCTCTCCGGAGAAAGGGGGACGGGACGTTTGGCCCTACCGCCACGAAGCGCGGTGGCCAACGCTGGGGTAGGTCAAATCGCCGCTTTTCTGCGGCAACAACCCACACCTAGTAGGAGAAATGTCATGAACGAAATTCTCAGGTCGCCGCGCCAGTCCGCGGTGTCGAGGTCCCCTTTCGACCTGTTCGCAAAGTCCCCATTCGGCATGCTCGATTCCCTGCAACGGCTCTTTGACGGGGAAAACGAAAACTCCACCATGAGGGTGGAGGAGTTCGTTGAGGACAACTCGTTGGTTGTTCGGGCCGAACTGCCCGGCATCGACCCCGACAAGGATGTGGAGGTGTCGGTCGCCGACGGGATCCTGAGCATCAGTGCCCACCGCGAGGACACCTCGGAGACTCGTTCGGAGGGCAGATACCGCTCCGAGTTCCGCTACGGATCGATGCTGCGAAGGATTGCTCTTCCGGAAGGCGTAGGCGAGTCCGAGGTAAAAGCCTCCTACAAGGACGGCATCTTGGAGGTCCGCGCACCGATGCCGGCCCAGAAGCCCGCCCCCGAGACCACCAAGGTGGCCATCACTACGGAATAGGAAAGCATTGCCCGCCGAATCGACTCGCAGCCCACCAAGACCAAGGACATCATGGAGAATCATCCCGCACCCACCGACCGCACCGTTCAAGCCGCCGTCGAATCCGAACTCCGGTGGACACCTGACGTGGAGGCAGCACACATCGGGGTGAGCGTGCAGGACCATGCCGTCACCTTGAGCGGTGAAGTTGCCAACTACCCCGAACGGCTGGCCGCCCAGCGGGCGGCACTGCGCGTGAAAGGGGTTTCCGCTGTGGCCGACGAGCTCTCGGTCCACTACTCCGGGGCGCCGAAGACAGACGGGGACATCGCCGAATCGGTGGGATACGTGCTCAACAACCACGCGAGCATTCCTCCGGGATCGGTCAAGGCCACGGTCCGCAACCACGTGGTGACACTCACCGGAACGGTGCCCTGGAATTACCAGCGGGAAGAGGCTGCCAAGGCCATCGGAGCGGTCACCGGGGTGAACCTCGTGGAGAACCACATCGGATTGCCCCAGCAGCCCTCCGCGACCGTCTTGGCGGACAGGATCAAGGACGCGCTAGCCCGGAATGCCGCACTCGCGGCGCGGAACATCAAGGTTTCCGTCCAGGGTGACCGCGTCACCCTGAGCGGGTATCTGCCCTCTTGGTTTGAGAAGAAGCAGGCCGGGCTTGCTGCTTGGGCGGCTCCGCACGTGGGATCGGTCCAGAACAACATCACCATCGGCCTGGAATGACCTGACCGCGAGGCCGGGCATTTCCTGGCCGCACGGGTGCACTTGACACAAGGCTTGCATGAGATCGCCTACAGCGGGAGATCTGCGATAACTCCGCAAACACGCTGTGGTGCTTCCCGTTGCAGTCCGTACCTCGATCGACGAAGCAGCCCGGAAGGATCAACCCCGGGTGAACAAGATCGCTATTTGAAAGGAGGTGGGACACAATGCGCACCTTTGGTATTGAGGAAGAGTTCTTTGTTGTTGAACCGCTGACTGGTCTACCCGGCGTGCCGCATGCCTCGGCTCGGAGCGAACTGCTGGCTCTGAGCATCGGCGGTGCCGGGACACGCAGCGAGTTTCTCGCCTGCCAGTTGGAAGGGGTTGGCCCGATCTGCACCGAGGGTTTCGAAGCACTTGAGTCGGCGCAAATGTACCGCAAGGCCTTGGCCCACGCGGTTAGGGACTTGGGATACCACGCAGTGGCGCTGGGAACTCCGCCGCGCATTTCGACGGCTCCGGCCGTGGTGAGCTCCGGCGACAGGTACCGCGCGATCCATTCCTTGTGTGGGGAGCTCGCCACCTCGCACTACCTTTCGGGCTTGCACGTGCACGTGCAGGTGGAGGACCTCGATTCCGGCATCATAGCGCTGAACCAGTTGCGGCGCTGGCTTCCGGCCTTGACGGCGTGTGGGGCAAACTCGCCCTATTGGCGCGGACATGACACCGGATTCGCGTCCTGGCGGACCATTCGCTATCGGCAGTGGGCACTCCAAGGCATACCGCCGTACTTCTCAGATGCGCAGGAATACACCGATCGGATGCGATTCGTCCTTGATGCCGATATAGTGCTGGATCCGGGCCATGTGAGGTGGGGTGCCCGGCTTTCCTCCTCGTTACCAACTATCGAGGTCCGGGTGGCAGACACTCAAATGAAAGCCTCGAATTCCATCCTGCTGGCTCTAATTATCAGATCCCTGGTCGACGCCAGTCTGACGGGGGAACCTGAAGGCTTCCAACCGATGCCAGAAGCCATTGATATTGCCCAATGGCAAGCGGCAAAATTCGGTTTGCACGGCAATAACTTCGATCCCACGGACGGGAGAAAGACGTCCGCTACTGGGATGATGCACCGGCTGATGGAATACATCCGTGATGCGTTGAAGCGGAATGGGGATTATGAGTATGTCACCGCAGGGCTCTCGGGGATCCTGCAGCAGGGAACGGGGGCCAGTATTCAACGCCGGCACTTCAAACAGGGCGGTTTCACCGCCGTGCTGGATGAAGCAGCCCTCGCCATCGCTGACTAGCGCGGGTGCATTCGCGGCCGCGAGCTGGCGTGAGGTCAACGGCCTAGTCGTGTTGGCTGCCCCGCGGCAGTGGGGTGTGGGTCATCATCCCCAAGGATTTTGACGTTCAACGCCAAACGTATGTCTCCGGCGAACACATTTGGCTGAAGGCCTGCAGCTGAGATCACCGCGTCGAGCCCTGACCGCGGCGGAGTACCGAGAGCCTGGCAGTATATTCATTCTCATCGATTTCACCGCGGGCAAACCGCTCGGCGAGCAGGTCTTCTGCCATGTTGCGACCCGGCGCTTCGCCCTCGTATCGCCGGTTGGAGACGCCCGCGGACCGGCCGAACAAGATGACCGTCGTAATGATGACACCCCAAAACAAGACAACGCTGAGGATCATCAGGACATTGCCCAACCCGCCCATGTCTTGGTTCCAATTCATCATGACGGTTTCCTTCCGTACCTCAAATAGTCGCTGACTCATCCTTCACTATCGAGGGCGGTTTCGGATGGTGACAGAGTCTTTGGTCCCAGAGAGGCCGGGTCGACTCCTTAAGTGCCAAGACAAACCCTGCATGTAAAGAGCTCGGGGGCGGTCCACTCCCGGGGCAGGTACTGGGTGATTGTTGCTGCCAGGATTCAACCCGCGCAGCCATAGGCACCGGCGTTCTAAGCGCGTGCACCGAAATGATCGCCGTGACCACCTGCTGCACTTACCTGAATCCGCTGCTCCTCACTCGGGTGTGGGGACATAGTGCAGAAGACTTCGAACGTGGTCTAAAGCTCAACGGGGGGTGTCCCCTTTCCATGGACCTGGGATAGCTTCCGCGGGTGGCAGCCTCCGGAGAGGAATGCATCCGCGGAAGTCTGCAACATGACGGTGGTACTTACCCAGGTGTCCTAAATATTGGGAAGGGCGATTCCGAATCGGAGGTTCGAGACCGAACACCGGCAGCTAGGTCCAGGGTGTTCGGACCGGTGGCGTTGATCTGACAGTGTGCTTAGACCATTTCGGCGATATCCGGAATTGATGTGTCCTAGGCACCCAGACGTGTGGAGGTGGGGTCGTGACAATGGTTTGGTCCCAACCACTTCTGCCAGATGGAGGGGAGCCGCTATTGCCCGTTTCGGCTGGAGCACTCCAGAGGGAAGATCATTCCCATTGCGAGGACTCCCTCCATCGATATGGCGATCGTAAGAGGGAACGACTGGGGTCCCAACAACGCATATTCGACGATTCTTCCCGAGCCAGGCCCGGGTCTCAGGGGCATCTGTAGTAGCGCAGTGTGACTCGAACTTTCAAAAGAAAATCCGCTTCGGGACTTTGCGCACTGGCTTGGGACCGGGGGGTGCCGTTGACTGTGAGGACGATAAGCACAACTCGCGCTCACCGAGTTTCTCGGGTAAGGCAGAAAGGAATGATGGACGTGAATCATATCGAGGCTCAGCCCAGGAGTGATTCATCTTTCCGGCCCCCCGGGCAGGAGCCTTGGCATCGATATGTGGCGTTGGGGGACTCCTTTACCGAAGGATACGGCGATCCCGAACCTTCGAGTCCGGGGGGATACCGCGGTTGGGCGGATCGCGTTGCAGAGGAACTCAGCCTTGAACACGACGGCTTCTCCTACGCCAATCTGGCCGTCCGGGGGTCTACCGTCCGCCAAGTGATTGATCGGCAGCTAGCCCGGGCGGTGGACCTTGGCCCGGATTTGGTGACTTTCCAAGCGGGTGGAAACGACCTCATTCGTCCTGGGGCCGATCCAGACCGGCTGGCCGCCGCTATCGAACCTGCCATCAAGACCCTGGCCTCGACTGGCGCCGCCGTAGTGCTTTTCGTCGGGCCGAATTCCGGGCCGCAGACCGTCTTGGGCCACGTGAGACCGAAGATCGCGCTCTTTAACGAGAACCTTCGTGCCATTGCTGTGCGTCAAGGTGCGGTAGTGGCTGACCTATGGGCACTGACGGACCTGACGGATTCATGTATGTGGGATCGGGACCGGCTGCATCTTTCCCCGATGGGCCACCAAAGGGTCGCAGCCATGGTGCTCGATAGCCTTGAAGTCCCGCATGGCCTCGTTCCCTTCCACATCAGGGCTCTGCCGACGCGAACCTGGACCCGGACCAAGGCCGATGACTTCACCTGGGTCCGTGAATATCTTGTTCCGTGGGTCCTGCGCAAAGCCACCCGACACCCAGTGCTTCCGGTACCGGCACCCAAACGTCCAACCCCCGGCCCCGTCGAAGGATGCAGAAGTACTTTGACTGTGCCAAGAGGATCCGAGGTGTAGCCCCATGTCTAAGACTTCTGCAGCGGGGCTAGCCTGCGATTATGGATGTCCTGATAGTCAACCTCGACAATGACCCCCCCTATGAAAATGTTGGCTGTATACCTTGGAAACCCAGCCGCCAACGAACAACTCTTAGCCGGGCAGGTGGCATCAGATATTCAGCGCAGTCGACTTCGAAAAGCGACTGAAAACAGCCCTCCTGTTAGGAATCGGTCTAGCTCCCGAGTCTTTCATCAAAGGATCGTTTCCCAAGAAACCCAACGGAATCCCGAGAGAGTTTTTCTATGTTTGGAATCTATGGCCCAAAGATTCCGAGCAAACGGGTGCCAGCTAAATTATCCGATATAGGGGATTCTCGAGTTCATCTTCACGGCCTATTTGCGTCCGTAAGAGGAAGGTCTGCGGGACAGTAAGCGGATGACGCCGCCGCATCAGTGGGTCCGAGTATCTATCCGTACGAGTGTGATCGTAAGCTTGTCGTCACCCCGATCCAGTCGCACCCGCAAACAAGCTCGCTTGCAAGGGTTGAGATGATCTACGGCAGTTCAGGCCACGAACAGGATCTGGGACGGCCTGAACATCCTTGGGCGCGATGTCGCCTCGCCTTTGCGGATGCCACGGACATCCGCTAAGGACCGAAGCTGACGCGACTCTAGAGCCCCTAGGTCTTTTTTGCGGTTTCCGCCAGAGATCATCGAGGCCAGTGCCATAACCCTGGTGACGGTCAAGACTGCAGGCCCCTGGCCAATCCTCTTGGCCAGGGGGTGGGACGCGGCGAAGGTCGTTAGATACATGCCCGTAAGGGGGGCACCCCGTGCCGAGCCGGCGTCGTTATTCCAGACCGTGAAGGCGACCAGGCCGCAGGCCGCCAAGATGACGCCGTCTGCCTGCCGGTTGCCTGTGTCGCGGGCGACCTTGTAGCCGAGCAGGAGGCCGACCATTGCCAAACCGATCGAAATGATGCGGGACATTCGAAGTCTCCTTCAGCGGGACGGACAAGCGATGACCTGAGCATAGGTTCCGTATGGGAGCACAAGCATGAAAACCGGCTGCGTTCCATAGAAGGTTCCGGCATGAACCCGACTTGTATTGTCTGGCCGAATCGCAAGGAACCTCGCGGTTCGTCGCTGTCGAGTGCGGAGCACCATGGATGGTGTGCCGGGAAGCCCATCGGTGGCGATGCCGCCCAGCCGCTGGGCGACCACGGAGCGGATCCGGAGGAACCTGCCATGCATGTTTTGATCATGTCGTTCGGGACCCGCGGCGACATCGAGCCCTACGCTGCCTTCTCCGGTGCGCGGGCCCGCTCGCGCAACGATGTCACCCTCAGTGTCCCCTAGGCGTTCGTGGATCTGGTGCGGCCCGGTGGCCCCGGGATCATCACTCATCGGCCCGCCGGCTCGTCGCTGCTGGACGTCCTCCGCGAGGTCATGCCCGAGCTGGGTGGCCCCGTTACCTTTTTAGTAGCCCCCTAATCGAGTAAGAATTGGGGTTGTTGGCCTGTCGGTCCCGGCATGATTCTGTCCCCCAGTCGTTGATGATCCGGGGGGTGCTGTCACCGGGATTCGATAGGCGCCAGAGGATCGCTAATAGGGACCGGACCAGCACAAGACTTGAAAATGTAGGTCGGCCGTAACGTGGATGCCGAGCTTTGCCGCCGCAGGACATGCCAACACCATAAAGAACAACTCAATTTCTGGGAGGTTTGCGTTGATCAAGAACCATGAATCCATCGACATCTTCATCGGTGTTGACGTTGGCAAGAGCAATCACCACGCCGTCGCCATCGACCGCACCGGCAAGAAACTCCTCGACCGCGCCCTACCTCAGGACGAGGCGAAACTCCGGGCCATCATCAGGGCTGTTGCCGGCAAAGGAACCGTTTTGCTGGTCGTTGATCAGCCCTCGACCATTGGTGCTCTGCCAGTTGCCGTAGCCCAATCCGAGGGCATCCTCGTCGGCTACATTCCGGGCCTAGCCATGCGCCGCATTGCTGATCTGCATCCCGGAGAGGCCAAAACGGACGCGAGAGACGCAATGATCATTGCTTCCGCGGCCCGCACTATGCCCCACACGTTGCGTTCCATTGTCATCTCCGACGAGCAAGCTGCCGAGCTGTCAATGTTGTGCGGTTTCGATGATGATCTGGCGAAGCAGGCCACCGCGGCATCTAACAGGATCCGTGGGTTACTGACCCAGATTCACCCGGCGTTAGAACGCGTTATCGGACCTCATCTGGACCATCCGGCCATGCCCGAGCTGCTGATCAAATACCCATCACCTCAGGCACTGAGCAGAGCCGGCCAATCCCGGATAGCAATGCTGCTGGCAAAGCATGCCCCGCGGGCCGGGAAACGCTGGGCAGCTGAAATCTTCGCTGCCCTAGGTGAGCAGAGCGTTGTCGTCGCCGGAAGTGGCGCAGCCGGCCTCGTCTTGGCCCAACTAGCAGCCATGCTCAAGCAACTACGAACGGCCCGAGAAGAACTGCTGACCCAGGTAGAAGCTCTGGTGGAGGCCCACCCTCTTCATCTAGTCCTGACCTCCATGCCGGCGGTCGGTGTCAGGACCGAAGCGCGCATCATCACCGAAGTCGCTGGCAAGGAATTTCAGAGCTCCGGACATCTAGCCTCGTACGCCGGGCTATCTCCGGTAACTTGGCGATCAGGCACCTCGATCTGAGGCGATCACTCGTCCAAGAAAGGCAATAAGAACCTTAAACGTTCATTCTTCCTCTCGGCGTTCGCTTCGTTGAATGATCCTCGTTCACGGGCCTACTACGACAAGAAACGCGCTGAAGGTAAACGGCACAATCAGGCCCTGATCGCTCTGGCCCGCAGACGCTGCGATGTCCTCTTTGCCATGCTGCGCGACGGAACACTTTACGACGCACCAGAACCCAAGACCACATAACAACTAGCGACTAACAGCCGGCGAGGAACACCCGCGCTGGCCGACATTCTCTGCCAAGAACCAGCCGCAAGAAACCCCTAGAAAAAGTCCCCAACCCCTTGTGAAAAACATAGGGACACCCCCCGGGATGTGTTGCGAACATTGGGGTTCAAGACTGCCGCGATGCGCGAGTTGAACGCGGAGTGCTGGACTGCCGCGCAAGCGGTGCGCTCGGTCGTCGTCGTGTATTACCCCAAGTGCCTTGCCGGGGCGCACATCGCTCAGGGCTTAGGCGTTCCCGGCGTGTTTTCCCTCTTACTGCCGTTCACCCCGACGAGTGTGCACCCTACGCCGTTCTTTGGCGGTACTTCCCTCGGCGCCTGGGAAACCGCGCGTCCTATGGGCTCAGGCGAGTGGCCGGGGCCATATACGGCGACAAGTTCAACGACTTCCTACGTGAGGTCGGCCTGGGACGCATCGGCCGCCTCGCCTACCCGCTGCGGAATCCGGACGGCAGCCCGGTCCACGTCCTGCCGGTCCCTGACCACTACCCGCCCTCGGCCCACGTCACCGGCTACTGGTTCCTGGATCACCGCGACGGCGGTGACAGGGAGCCGCCCGCGCAAATGGCGGGCTTCCGCGCGGCGGGCGAGCCTCCGGTCTATGCCGGGTTCGGGTCCATAGGCTTCGGCAAGGGAGCGAACGAGCGCCGGGACGCCATCATAGCCGCGCTGCGGGTCCACGGCCTGCGCGGGATCGTCGCGACCGGGTGGGGCAGCATCCCCTCCCGGCGGTGCAGGCTCAATTGCGGCCGGCCGGCGGGCGGGTCAGCCGACGCTGGTCGTGCCGTTCCTGGGGGACCAGCCGTTTTGCCTGCGCGGGTCCATGCGCTCGGTGTCGGACCCGTCCCACTCCCGGCAAGGAACCTGGGCACGGGCCTGACCGACTGTCTGGGCGAGCTTGTTCGCACCGGATCCTACGCCTCCCGAGCCGAGGAAGTGGGTGCCGCCATCCGCGCCGAGAACAGTCTCGCCGCCGGGGTGAGGGTCCTGACGCAGATCGCCGGTGTGGCGGCCACCGAAGTCTAGCTAGCGGCTGGCGCGCCCGCCGAACAATGTTGGCCCAATCGTTGCCGGGAGCCCCTACGCATGCCCTGGCATCACAGGTACGGTGAAGGGACCAACCAGCGAACATCGGGGAATTTCATGGCGCAGCAATTGGGAACTCAAAAGATCATCGTGGGTGTCGATGGATCCGAGGCGTCCCTCGAGGCCCTTCGCCAGGCCCGGAATCTTGCACATTCCCTGAACGCCCGGATCGAGGCGGTCGGCTGCTGGGAGAATCCCCGCATGTATGATGGCTACGTCCTCATGGGCATCGAGGGGTTTCGCGAAAGTGCGGAGAAGGTCGTGACCCAGGCGGTGAAGACGGTGTTCGGGACCGAGATGCCTCCACACGTCACGATCAACTTGATCCAGGGCGACCCAAAATCCGCACTCGTCAAGGCCAGCGAGAACGCCGACTTCCTCGTCGTGGGAAGACGCGGACATGGCAAGCTGGGCAAGTTGTTGATCGGGTCGGTCAGCGCATCCTGCATCGCCCACGCCAAGTGCCCCGTCTTGGTGGTTCACAGCCAAGACGATGGGGAAGGCCGCTAGCCCGGTGACTGCAGGGGCTCGATAGGGCATGTTCACTTTCCGGGAGGATTATCACCGGCCAGGCGGAACCTACATCCGCCGGAACAGTGCGGGGCGTCGGTTGCCCCCAGAGGGACGCTCTTCCCTGGGGAATTGCACGCTTGTTAGGTTGTGAAGCCGAAGACGGAGCACTCTGACCGGTCTGGATGGTGTGCCCGCGCAACGCCCTGGCGGATGGCTCGGTCGTTGTCGCTGGACGGAAGCCGCAGGCGCACCCTGAATGCAGCACCGGGCCCAAACATTGAAACCAACTCGCTCACCAAGGATTTCGGCTCGGATCGGGCACTTGATGGCTTGGAATTGCGCGTCACGGCCGGCGATGTCCACGGTTTCTTGGGCCCGACGGTGCCGGCAAATCAGCGACACTGCGAGTACTCCTGGGACTCATGCGTTCACCTCGGGTTCTGTCCGTGTCTTCGGGATGGACCCATGGCATGATGCCGTGAAAATCCTCAAGGATATCGCCTACAGCTGGTCGAGGACTTTGAATTCGATCCGCGGCGCAAGGCCCGCACGTATTCCAAGGGAAACCGCCAGAAGGCAGCATTGATCGTGGCATTTGCACGCCCCGCCGGCTTCTAGCTGCTGGATGAGCCCAGTGCCGGCTTGGATCCCCTGATGGGTTCGGTGTTCCGACGTCATGTCCGGCGGGTCACCGGCGAGGGTTCGATGGTCCTGCTTTCCAGCTATATCCTGAGCGAGGTCGAGCAGCTTTGTGACCGGGTGACGATCATTCGTTCCGGCAGGGTCGTCGGATAAGGGACCCTGGACCGATTAAGGCATCTGAAGCGAAACCATTTCAGGATTGAAGGCGGAACTGGTGCTAACCCTGTCGCGGATTTGCCAGGTGTCTATGACCGCCGCGCCGAAAGCGGTGTCCTGAAATTTGAGGTGGATGCGGTTGACCTTGCCTCCGTTTTGGAAGCCGTCGCGACCGCAGTGTCGGTGGTTTGACCGTTTCCCCTTAGTCTCTGTAGTCACTGTTTCTTCGCCACTACGGCGACCCTAGCGGACAGGTCCGCTGATGTCCGGCATCATGCGCATGGCCGTGGGCTAGGCGCGGCGGGAGCGGGTGTTGCTGCCAGTTTGGATCTTTGGCATCGCGTTTCTGGGACTTGTCACGGCCGGTGCGGTTTCCAGCCAGTTCGGTGAGGAAACCGAACGGACCGCCATCATCGCCGTCGTTACGGCCAGCCCTGACTTCCTGTTCGTGCGCGTCATGCCCGACGGGACCAGCATCGGGGCGGTGGTGTTCTTCCAGAGCCATGCCTTCACGGCCGTGCTCGCGGGATTGATGAGAACCTTTCTGGTCATCCACCATACCCATACCGACGAGGAGTTAGGCCGTGCCGAACTTATTGGATCAACACTCCTTCTGGGCACGGCCGCGATACTGGCCGTGGCCGTGGGCTTCGTCGCGGCGGGGCTCCCCATGGTCGGCTAGGTGACCGCTGGGTCCGCGGTCGGTGCGGCGGGGTTGTTCTTCGTCGCACTCGCGGCTGCTATTGCGAAGGACATGCCCTCGGGAGGTAGCGCCAACGGCGCAGCTGACGGATTGGTCGGTGCGGCGTACCTTCTGCGCGGTATCGGGGATTCCTTCGGCACCCCGAGCGCCGGCCTTACCCAGGTGACCGGCCATTGGGTTTCGCTGCTCTCACCCATCGGTTGGGGTTAGGGCTCCCGGCTCTCTTCCTCGGCCAATCCAACCCCACGCCTGGTTCTGGTTGGCGCCGCGGCCCTTCTGGCGGCGGCATCACTGTTGATCCGCAGCCGCAGGGATTTGGGAGTGAGCCTGCTGAAGGAACCTGACGGCAAGGAATACCCCGGCGTTGGTGGGGTTGGCTTGGAGGCTTCAACGGCCCGCCTTGCTCGGATGGTGTGTCGGGGCGGCCGTGCTGGGCGGCATTGGCGGTGGTTTCGGGCCGGGCAGCCGGGCAGCCGGGCAGCCGGGCAGAAATGATCAAGGTGTTCACCATCGCCCTGCTGGGCATGGCCGGTGTCTTGGCCGTGGCAGCCGGCATCCAGACGGTCCTGCGGCTGCGGGTGAACGAATCCGAGGGCAGGGCGGAACTTCTGCTCACCTCCTCGCGGACTCGGGGGCGTTGGCTCGGGGCGAACACGGTCCTTGCGGCAGCCTCCGCGGTGGCTGCGGCCCTGGTCGCAGGAACTGCGACGGCCATCGGCCTTTCCCTCTCCGCCTCGGGAAACTGTCTGCCCGGACTGATCCTGGGTGCCGCGCTGGCGCACGTCCCGTCAACGACCATGTTCAGTTCGTCAACTGCTGTCGTCTCCGGCGCCGCCTCCAGGATCTATGTTCCAGCGGGATGGGGCATCTTGGTTGTCGGCCTGGTCTTGGGCAAGTTCTGGGAGCTGTTGGGGTTGCCGATGTGGCTCCCGGATATGAGTCCGTTCCGACATTCCGCGGCCATGCCGGTGGATTCTTTTGACCTCGCCGCCGCAGGGATGCCCGGTGCCTTCGCCGTGCTTGGAGCGGGACTGGCAGCCGCCTTTATCGGTCGAAGCGACCTCACAGGATGAGTCAGACCTGCATGGAGAAGACCCTCCGGCCCCTTCTCCATGCCGCACTAGGAGCAGGCATTTGCCGTCGGTGGACCCCCAATGACGGCAGTGTGGCGTCCGCCGTACTTATCCGTCAGGTCGTTCGAGGTTTGAGTGGTTGCTCGCGGGAGCGCTCCACGTCCGGCACCACTGCGCGCTGTGGACAGGCAGGGAGAGTACCTGGACCGTAAGCTGAGACATGGGCTTCACAGATATCGTGGGAACTGCCGCCGGAGCAGGACTGATTCTGCTGATGGTCGCCGACGTCTTTCACACACTCCTTTACCCCCATGGCATGGGGCCGGTCTGCAAGGCCATCATGCGCGGACTCTGGCTACTTTCCAGGCGACTGCGTGGCCGGGCTTCCCCCGTGGCCGCACCCGTGGGTATGGCTGCAGTGATTGGAACCTGGGCAGCCCTCTCGATTATGGGGTGGGCCCTGATCTACCTTCCGCACTTGCCGGACGGCTTCGTTTATTCCTCTGGCGTGCCACAAGCCGGAGACCTCACCGAAGCCATCTACCTCTCAATGGTGAGCCTCTCCACCGTCGGCTACGGCGAGATCGTTCCGGCAACACCCTGGCTGCGGTTGGTCATGGCAGCCCAAGCCGTGACGGGCTTCGGGTTGCTCACGGCCACGGTCTCCTGGATTCTGCAGACCTACCCCGCCCTGAGCCGTCGACGATCGCTGGCCCACGACCTGAACTTGATCCGGGAGGCAGCCGGACCCCTAGGCGTTTCTGCGCTGGAACCCGGGCATGCCGCGGCACTGCTCGAATCACTTGCCAGAAACATCTCCACGGTCAGTATTGACCTGCTGGCATTCAACGAAACCTACTACTTCAACGAAACAAAGCAGCGGGGATCCCTGCCTGCCACCCTAACCTACGCCCAGCAACTAGTCACCGCTGCACTGAACAGCACCAACACCGATCTGCGGTTCTCTGGCCGCATGCTACATGCAGCACTCGAAGATTTGGCCGAAGTCCTGCGCGGAAAATTCGGCCACGCTGGGCCCACCTCATCCGAGGTCTTTAACAGCTACGAAACACGCCACAGGCACCGCCGAAATCCCGACGGCGAGGCAACTCGGCAGAAGCAATAGCGGACAACTCGTTGCCCTGCGGCGGGCGAAAGTTTCTTCCACCTTGAACACGTTGCGGCCACGGGCCGAGGGGAATAATGGGGGGAGGGGCGATTTGTTGTGCTCCGCTGCCTTGGCAGACTTGTGCAGGCAGGCAGACAGTCTTGACCCAAGCTCCAGGATCGGCCTTTGCCCGCAGCCTCGAGACACCCCAACAGTTCAGGGAGACGGCCACAATCGTTTGGGGAAGAGATCCCCGTTAAAGGGTGGAGTCCGGGGCCGGGAGGTTGGGTGCACATAATCCCTCGACGAGGTAGAAATCGTGCGGATTCATACCCCGCAGGTCAGGAGGGGCTGAGGCCCGTCCACTGGCCCAGTATCTAAAAGCTTCCTCGCTCACGGCCAAGTCGCGGCCCACCCGTGAGCGAACCATCTCGGGGTGAAGTTCCCTTCTACCTAGATGCAGTATCCGTGAAGCGTTCCACGACGGTCATCGAATGTGGAAAGGGCAAACACCACAACCGGACAACTGCCTAGCTCGTATCCGGGACGCCCCCAGCGCGAAACCCCGATCCAGGGATGCCTCAGCATCAGCGTCCAGTCAATGGCGTCACCGTCAGGCTATCGGGAGGCCGAGGCCGGGACACAGACCTTTTCATGGGTGTCCTTGGTGAAGTGTGGTTCTATCATTGATTCCTTGGCGGATGAGTGGACTGCCGCAGGCGTGTTTCTACTCGAAGACTGATTTGCGGAACACCAGCCGACCAACCGGCCCCGACTCCAGGGACCCCCTAGATCCCTGAGGCATGGGAACCCTTGGTCACAAACCCCTAGTCGTCTTGCTGGTAGACATCCGGTACGCCGTCGGCGTCCGCATCGATTGCTTCCGCTGCCAGCAGTTTTTTGTATTGCCGATTCCGGCTGCCGAGCAGGATCGAGGCGAGCACTGCGGCCAGAACGGAGGCAGCGAGGATGGCGACCTTTGCATGGTCGTTGGAGGGGTTTCCGAGTCCGAAGCTGAGTTCGGCCACCAACAGCGACACGGTGAAGCCGATGCCGGCCAGCAGGCTCACGCCCAGCAGGTCCACCCATTTGAGTTCGGGGTCAAGGGTGGCCTTGGTGAATTTGGCGGTAAGCCAAGTGGCGGCCAGGATACCGATAGGTTTTCCGAGAACGAGGGCCGCGATGATGCCGATGGCCACCGGGTCGGTGAGGGCTGAGCGCAGTCCCTCGGCCCCGCCGATGGCGACTCCGGCGGAGAAGAACGCGAAGAGGGGCACAGCGAATCCGGCAGAGAGGGGGCGGAAGCGGTGTTCGAAGATCTCGGCCAGTCCGGGGCCGTCGGTGTGGCGCCCGTGCTTGGCGCTGTGTAGGACGGGGATCATGAAGGCCAAAGCAACGCCGGCAACGGTGGCGTGGATGCCCGAGGCATGCAGCAGCGCCCAGGCCGCGAAGCCGATGGGCAGCAGGATGAACCAGGCCGCCGCCGGCTTCATCCCGAAGAAGCCCCGGTATTTCCGGGCCAGGAAGGCAAAGAGTGCCAGCGGGATGAGGGTGAGCAGCAGCGCCGGGGTGTTGATCGTCTCGGTGTAGAAGAAGGCGATTATCGTGATGGCCATGAGGTCATCGACCACGGCCAGGGTCAGTAGGAAGATGCGTAGCGGGGTGGGCAGGTGCGAGCCGATGACCGCCAGAACTGCGACGGCGAAGGCGATGTCCGTGGCGGTGGGAATGGCCCAGCCGGAAATGGTGTCCGGGTTTGACCAGTTGATGGCCGCATAGATCAGGGCCGGAACGATAACGCCGCCCACGGCCGCTGCCACCGGGACGATGGCCTTACTGATCTGGCGCAGGTCCCCGGCGACGATTTCGCGTTTGAGTTCCAGCCCGACGAGGAAGAAGAAGATTGCCAGCAGGCCATCGGCCGCCCAAGCGCCCAGGCTCAGCTCCAAGTGCCAGGGCTCAAAGCCGATCTTGAAGTCGCGCAGGGCGAAGTAGCTCTCGGAGGCCGGGGAGTTGGCCCAGATCAGGGCGATGACCGCGGCGATGACCAGCAGGGTGCCGCCGACGGTTTCCTTGCGCAGGATCTCACCGATCCGCAGGGCTTCAAGGTAGCTGCCGCGCCCGATCAAGGGACGTGGAGACGGAGGGTTAGTGCTCATGGGAAAGAGGTCCTTACAGTGGGTTCGACAATTACATTGCCGACCAGACTTCCCGGCTCACCTATCCTCAACCCTACGGCATAGGTTGAGTGGCTTCCACCGTGTTTCCCGCCTATGCGTTCGCGCATCTTCAGGCTGGCGGTGTTCAGCCCGATGATGTCGACGTGTTTTCCGTGCTGCTTGCATCTTTCGGTGATGGCGTCATAGGCGGCGATGGTGGAGGCATCCCACAGGTGGGAGGCGTGCAGGTCGATGACAACGCGGTCGAGGTCTTCAACATAGTGGAACTGGGTGTAGCGGTCGTTCGAGAATACGAAGAATAGTTTCCCGTTGGCCCCGTAATCGGAGATCTATACGCCGAAGCGTTCCTCAACGCGTCGTTCCACGGCGACCAGGTGCGCGGCCCGGTTGGCAAAGAGGACGATGGCGGTGAGGACCCCGAGGCCCACGCCGATGGTAAGGCTATGGGTCCAGGCGGTGAAGAAGACGGTGATGAGTATGACGGGGGTTCGCTCTTGGGCATCGTGCGCAACGTCGAGGGTTGAATGCTGTTCCAGTCGACTGCGGCTATCGCAACGGAGATCATCACGACCACCAAAGCGGCCACCGGAATCAGGGCAACGATGTCGCTCAAGGCGACCACCAAGATGATTCGGGAGACACCGGCCAGGAAGGTGGAGATTCACGTCCGGGCACTGGAGGCCTTGATATTGATCATGGTCTGGTCAAACATCGCGCAGCCGCCGATGAACCCAGTGATAATGTTCGCCGCCTCTAGCCCCATGATTCGCGGGTCTTGTTGGATCGGGTGTCGTTGACGTCATCGACAAGTTGCGCGGACATCAGGGATTCGAGCATGCCCACGAGGGACGCCCGCGCCAAGGGGACGCCCGCGCCAAGGGGACGCCCGCGCCAAGGGGACGCCCGCGCCAAGGGGACGCACCGCCGAGGACGCGGTACGCCTAGTCGGCTGAAGACGCGCGGTGCTTGACCGCCATCTCGGCCAAGACACCCGTTCCTACAAGAGCCAGTGATCGCTGATGCCCAACCGGAGTCCACCCGATTATGGCACCCGATGGACCGTTCCCCCGGGCCACGATCACATGCTTTGCACCAACCACTGTTCCGCTACTGGTCAGACCACGATTCCAAGCTGATGTCCTAGTTAGTTCCAACAACGTGGCCGGGGGCTGGGTTGGGCTCACGCTCGAAGCCGCCGGCTATCTACACCTCCATTCGGGCCAGGGAACCTCGACGTTGTTTGGCGTGTCTGTACGGATGGTCTCGGAGTAGACGTCCCACGATCCTTCGGGTTCACGTGCTGACCAACGTGGCCGACAACGTTGCACTGTGGGGGTCGTTCAACGGATACGTCGAGCCCTACAAAATAGAGCTCCGCCGAATGCTCTCATCTGAGTGCTCCACAACCAGGATGCCTTCGTGCGGGTGCCATCGGAGCACAAGGAGTCATAGGCCCCTTCGGCGGCATGGTTCGTACGTTGGCTCACCCACATCGAATCAGGGGGAGCTGCGGTGATGAGTGATCTTGGCATCGTGGTCGCGCTCATCTCCGGGGGAGTGGCCGGAGTCGTGGCACTGCGCCCGACCAATCGATCCGGAGTGACAAGGCCGCCGCCATCGGCATTGCTGTGACGGTTGCGCTATTCACAGTGGTCGACCTGTACATGGCCGGTGAAGGCGACTTCGCGAGAGTGGCGAGCGTTCTGGTGGGCATGTGGGTGGCCATAACGCTCGAGCTCCATGGCCTGCTCCACGCCCGCAAGCTGCGCATGGACAGAGACGACATCTACGCAGCACACCTGGCCCAACGTGTGACCACGCCGCAACCCATTCGGCGGGTGGTGCGTGAGGTCATTCCCGATCCACAGATCTTCGACACCGAACCTACAGATTTCGACCTGGAAGCGGCCGCATACGCCGGGACCCGAGGTCGTGTCTAGGCATGGATGCTCTACGCTCCGCTTTTTGTTTTCTTTTTTTCCCGCTTCTGGTCATGAGTTGCGCGCTGGGATTTGACTCCGTCATGTGGATTATTCCGGTGCTCGTCGCAAGGGGCATCGCGCTGGTGCGCTTTGTCCACGGTTTCCTGAAGCTGAAGAGGGACCGCTCGGGCACGGTGCAGTTCCCGCAGTGGAACGGGCGCGACATGTTCCGGGTCGGTGGGCATCAATTGGGGGACGGCATCGCCTCCTGCTATCTGGCGGCGATCATTTTCTTCTCCGGGGCACTGGTTGCGGGAATTGCCTCCAGCCCCGAATTCGTGCTCTATTCAACGACATGCGCCATCCTGCTTGCCGCGATGAGTCCATTCATGTTTGTAGTCATCAGGATCATGCATCGGCGCCGTGAACTTTACACCGCGTGGCTGCTGCCCAACGGCCGGCCGGTGGAGATTTCGCCGCGGAACACAGGCAACTCCGACCGACCCTGATCCATCGGGATCACGAGTTGGTCATTGAATCAGTTTTGTGAGTCTGTGGCAAGAGCCCTCGATCACCAATATCCAGGGTGGAGTGCGTGGCCCGAGACTATCGGAGCATGCCGCG
Organism: Paeniglutamicibacter terrestris; assembly: GCF_012271785.1. Classification (GTDB taxonomy): domain Bacteria; phylum Actinomycetota; class Actinomycetes; order Actinomycetales; family Micrococcaceae; genus Paeniglutamicibacter; species Paeniglutamicibacter terrestris. The sequence goes on from NZ_JAAWVT010000003.1 coordinate 385,635, forward strand.
CGGATCAACGTAAGATACCGCGCGGGCCGGAGCCAGTACGGGTAGCTCCACATCTCAGCTGCGCACCAGAACGCTCGGACCATGCAGTGCCCCTATATCTGGCTCGAAGACTGGCATTCATCGAGCCGGGGGGAGTGAGCCCGCTTCGTACTCCTTGCCAAACGCTCCACCATGGCCGCTGAGCGCCCGAACGAGCTCGCAGGGGTTCTCCTGCCGCTACTGCCAGATGGTGGTCTTCTGGGGCGAAAACCGTTGAAGCTACGCGGACCGGGGTCCCAACGATTCAAGAACGGTATGGGCGAATTTCCCCTGTGGACCTTAAACGCCGCTGGGGCCCACCAAATGGTGAGCCCCAGCGGTCAGGAAAAGATCCTGGCAGTTACTACTTCTCGATGGATTCCGTGGAGGAATCTTCGATTTCTGCCGGGCCGTGTCCGTGTGCTGCATGCTGAGCAGCCAACTCGGACGGCGTCACCGGAGCAACGCGATCCTCGAAGAAGAACCTGGACAAGGCACCGCGGCGCTTTTCATCCGCCGAGATGTGGCCAGCCGCATCGGGCTGTGCCGGGATGTACTGGCGATCCTCGTAGTTGACCAACTGGTGCAACTTGTACGGATCCAGCGGTTCGTGGCGTTCGGTGAAGGTGCCCTCAGGGGACATCTGGATCACGCCAGTTTCGCGGCCGTGCAAGACGATCTCGCGGTCCTTGCGCTGCAGCGAAAGTGCAATGCGGCGGGCCACGATGAATCCAACAATTGGGCCGATGAAGAACAGTGCGCGCAACCAGTACGTGACATCGTTCAGCGACACATGGAAGTGTGTAGCGATCAAGTCAGAGGATGCAGCTGCCCACATCACGCAGTACGAGACAACACCTGCAACACCCATACCCGTACGGAACGGAGCGTTACGCGGGCGATCGAGCAGGTGGTGCTCGCGTTCGTCCTTGGTGACCCAGCGTTCGATCCACGGCCAGGTAAACATGATCGTGAACATGATGCCGGCCGGAACCAGCGCCGGAAGTAGCACGTTGAGCACCAGGGAGTTATCTCCCCACGGCAACGGGATGTTCCAGTCGAGGGAGAAGTTGCCCAAAGTACCGGGCATCAAACGCAGGGCGCCATCAACAAAACCGATGTACCAGTCAGGCTGGGTACCAGCGGAAACCGGTGACGGGTCATACGGGCCATAGTTCCAGATCGGGTTGATCGTGAACAAACCGGAGATCAAGGCAACGATGCCGAAGACGATGAAGAAGAATCCACCGGCCTTTGCAGCGTAAACCGGACCAACGGGGAAACCAACAACGTTGTCGTTGGTGCGACCCGGGCCGGGGTACTGGGTGTGCTTGTGCACAACAACCATGAAGAGGTGGACAGCAACCAGAAGGAGGATGATGGCCGGGACGATCATGATGTGAAGTGAGTACAAGCGAGCAATAACCACGGTGCCGGGGAATTCGCCGCCAAAGAGGAACAGCGAAATGTAGGTGCCAACCAGCGGGATCGACTTGATCACGCCGTCAATGATGCGCAGACCGTTACCGGAGAGCAGATCATCGGGGAGCGAGTAGCCGGTGAAGCCTGCAGCCATTGCCATGATGAGCAAGAGACCGCCGACAACCCAGTTCAGTTCGCGCGGCTTGCGGAAGGCGCCGGTGAAGAACACGCGGAGCATGTGCACCGAAACGGAGGCAACGAACAGAAGTGCCGACCAGTGGTGTACCTGTCGCATGAACAGACCGCCGCGGACATCAAAGGAGATATCCATGGTCGAAGACATTGCGGCTGACATGCCGATGCCCTTAAGCGGGTTGTATGAACCATCGTAGATAACGTGCGTCATCGATGGGTCGAAGAAGAACGTCAGGAACGTTCCGGAGATCAGCAGCAGTACGAAGGTGTACAGCGCCACCTCACCAAACATGAAGGACCAGTGGTCGGGGAAGATCTTGCGACCAAATTCCTTGACCATGGCCGAACCGCCGACGCGAGAGTCAACAAAGTTGGCAATGCGACCGGTGGAAGTCTTCGGAGTGTACTCAGTTGTGGTGCTCATTAGTTTGAACCACGCTCCCAGTAGCTAGGTCCGACTGGCTCGTGGAAGTCGCTCTGAGCGACCAAGAAGCCATCGGAGTCAACCGTGATCGGCAGCTGCGGCAACGGGCGACCGGCCGGACCAAAGATGACCTTGCACTCTTGAGTGAGGTCGAAGGTCGACTGGTGGCACGGGCACAGCAGGTGGTGCGTCTGCTGCTCGTACAGAGCAACGGGGCAACCAACGTGGGTGCAGATCTTCGAGTAAGCAACGATTCCGTCGTGGTGCCAATCCTTGCGCTCTTCGGAAACGTGCATCAATGCCGGGTCGAGGCGCATCAACAGAACAACGGCCTTGGCCTTTTCGTTCAGCGGATCTTCGAGATCGTTCAAACCCTCGGGAATGACGTGGAAGACCGAACCGAGCTGCACATCCGCAGCCTTGATCGGAGTGCCCGAAGGATCCCTGGTCAGTCGAACATTCGTGTCCCACATGGTGTGGCGAAGCTGTTCAACCATGGCGCCGGCATTCTTGCCGGAACGGTCCAGATCTCGGAACATGAAGATGGCCGGGATCGGGGCCAAGGCGATGGCACCGATGAGGGTGTTGCGGATCAATGGGCGGCGTGCGATGCCCATTTCCTCGACCACCTGGTTGATGATCTGCTCGGCGTCCTGACGATCCGCTTCGGGGCGGATCTCGTGGCGCAGCTCCGAGATTTCGTGGTCCGGCATCAGGGTTTTAGCCCAGTGAACGATGCCGATACCAATGCCAAGCATGGCAAAGGTGGTGCCAAGGCCGAGCATCGCGTTCTGTAGACGGATTTCCGAAATATCTTCCGGACGTCCGAGAACGAAGTAAGCAATAAAGAACGACAGCGTTCCGATGATGGAGATGATAAACAGCAGCGCTACCTGACGCTCTGCTCGCTTCTCTGCATGCGGGTCGGTATCTGCCAAGCGCTTCCGATGCGGCGGAAGGCCGGGATCCTGGAACTTGTCCAGGTCTCCCGCGCCAGCCTTAGCAACGGTGCCCGAGTCGTCCGGACTGCCGTGACTATGGTCGCCCATGTTGTCTCTCATCCTTTTCTCAAGATTCATTAGTACGTAGTGATGATGGCGGTCTGGACCGCCAGCAGATTAAGAAGGACGCGAAGTGAGCCAGATGGTGAAGGCGATGATGATGCCCAAACCAGCTGTCCAGATGAACAGGCCTTCAGAGACCGGACCCAGTGAGCCAAGCTTGGCTCCACCCGGGGAGCCCTGAGCTTCGATTTCCTTCAAGAAGGTGATGACGTCGCGCTTCTCTTCGGCGGTCACGTTGGAGTCATTGAAGACGGGCATGTTCTGCGGGCCAGTAACCATGGCTTCGTAGATGTGCTTCTCCGAGACTTCGGCCAGGGACGGGGCGAACTTACCGCGCGTAAGAGCACCGCCGGCAGCGGCGGCGTTGTGACACATTGCGCAGTTCACGCGGAATACCGTACCGCCGGCGGCGGCGTTGCCCTGAGACGTGTCAAGCATGTCTTCGGACGGAATGGACGGTCCGGCACCCAAGCTGGAGACATACGCAGCGAGCTGCGAGATCTGGGCGTCGTCGAACTGTACCGGCTTGGCCTGAGCCTGGGGCCCCTGCATCTGCATCGGCATACGACCGGTTCCGACCTGGAAGTCGACTGCAGCGGCACCAACACCAATGAGCGAAGGCCCATCTGCGGAGCCTTCTGCATTCATACCGTGGCAGGTAGCGCAGTTGGCCACGAAGAGCTTGTTGCCCTCCTGGATGTCGCTTGCGCTATATCCGGTGGCCGCCTTGGCCTCGTTGACGCTGCCGGCTGCCATGTATAGGCCTCCGGTGATGAGCAGGCCCATCAGCAGCAGTGCGACGGCGGCGAGTGGATGGCGACGCCTTTGCGAAAGAGCCTTCACTTGCTGGTTCCTCACTTATTTCTTAGAACGGGGGTTGCCTTTGGTAGGCAACTTAGGGGTTGCCTACTTCAGGAAGTAGATGATCGCGAACAACGCGATCCACACGACGTCGACGAAGTGCCAGTAGTAAGACACAACAATCGCACTGGTTGCTTCGAAGTGACCGAACTTACGTGCAATCAAGGCACGTCCGATGATCAGCAGGAAAGCGATGAGGCCGCCAGCCACGTGCAAGCCGTGGAAGCCGGTGGTCATGTAGAAGACCGAGCCGTAGGCGTTGGAGTTCAAGGCAATGCCGTGAGCAACCAATTCGGTGTACTCAAAGGCCTGCACGGAAACGAAGATGGCACCGAGGATGAAGGTCACAACGAACCACTCGACCATTCCCCATTCCTTCAAGTTGAACAGTCCGCCGGTACGGCGAGGCTTAAGATCCTCGGCACGGAAGACACCCAACTGGCAGGAGAATGAGCTCGACACCAGGATGATCGTGTTGATAAGTGCGAACGGAACGTTGAGTTTCTCAGTTTCGCTCGCCCACATCTCCGGCGATGCAGCGCGGAGCGTGAAATACATGGCGAAAAGCGCGGCAAAGAACATAAGCTCGCTGGCAAGCCAGACGACAGTTCCTACCGACACCATGTTGGGACGGTTCGGCGCAGCTTGCGCCGGGGCATTTAGGGCATGAGTCGCAGTTGTCACAGAGCCATTATGTCTATAAAAGTGCCTCTGACACCAATGCATTGACCCCCGCGTGGCGCGATTTTTGACACCTTCAGGCCTACAGCCGCGGAAACACGCGGGATTAACATTTCAGACTTTCTACGATTCGTAGATAACCTTGAGGTGTGTCAACGAATCGAACGAACCAAAAGTTCCCCACATGGCCAACAATTCTCTCTACGCTGATCGCTGGAAGCGACCTCGATAGGGACCAAGCGTATTGGGCCATGGGCGAGGTGATGACGGGGAATGCCAGCGACGCTCAGGTAGCTGGTTTCCTTGTCGCGCTCCGCTGTAAAGGTGAGACGGTAGACGAACTGACCGGCCTGGTTGAGGCGATGATTGCCAACGCTCGACCGCTGGCCATCGAGGGTGAACACCTGGACATCGTGGGTACCGGTGGTGACCGACAGAACACTGTGAATATTTCCACTATGTCCTCACTTGTCTGCGCCGGTGCCGGCGCGTTGATCGTTAAGCACGGCAATCGGGCCTCATCTTCGTCATCGGGCTCCGCCGACGTTCTCGAGGCTCTGGGCGTGCGCTTAGATGTTCCCATCGAGCGGTTGAGCGATGTCTTGGATGCGGCACATATCACCTTCTGCTTCGCCAACATCTTCCACCCCTCCATGCGCAATGCCGCCGTCCCGCGACGTGAACTCGGTGTTCCCACCGCCTTCAATTTCATGGGTCCGCTGACTAACCCCGCGGAACCCACCGCCTCGGCCATCGGCTGCTCGGACCTGCGAATGGCGCCGCTGATGGCGGGAGTGCTGGCCGCCAGGGGCGTTCGCGCACTGGTATTCCGCGGCGAAGATGGCCTCGATGAGCTGACCACAACAGCAGATAACAAGGTCTGGGAAGTGCGCGACGGAAAAGTTGTTGAGTCGCTCTTTGATGCCCGTGAGCTCGGGATGGCACGCGTGACACTTGATGATCTGCGTGGGGGAGATGCCGAACATAATGCGCAGGTAGTTCGCGATGTGCTCGATGGTGTCCATGGTCCGGTGCGTGATGCCGTGTTGCTTAATGCGGCTGCCGGGCTGGTCGCTTACGACGAATCTGCCGAGGGGTCACTGCACGACCGCTTAGGCGCGGCGGTTACCCGCGCCGCTGAATCCATTGATTCCGGGGCCGCGCGCCTGGTGCTGGAGAAATGGATCGCCGCCACGGCCTAGCTTTTACGATATTTGGTGAACTTGGACTGGCGCGTCGGCGCATCCCACGGGATGTGCGGCGCGCCAGCGCTGTTTCTACGCCCTTGCGGTCGATTTGTTAGGAACTGGCGCACCGGGGTGCTTCGGGCGCAGCAGGACTCCCTGTGTGGCTTCCGCACTGCTGAAGGATCTGCCCGCTCGCGAGGGCAGTGATGTCCGTTTCGGCTCCGAAACGCTGTTGGGAGCGTAACAAAGCATCAGAAACGAAAAAGTTTTCACTCACGGTGTGTGGAAAATTTCTATTCGGCACCAGCAGTCGTTCTCCTCGGGACGAGTTCACACCCAGTAGCGTCGTCCTGAGCGGCCTTTAAGCGACAAAGCGATCGCGCATCCGCCCTCACAAGGGGCGGACACACGACCGCAGGCAAATCGGCATGGAACCGAGTTAAATGTTTACTCGAGACCCAGCGAAAAAGCAGCATCCAGATCGTGGCTGGAATATGCCCTAAACGCAATATGTGTCTGTGTGCCCGTAATTCCGGGGACCTTGGACAACTTGTTCGCGATGACTTCAGCCAGATCTTCGTGGTGACGAACCCGTGCGATAGCGATCAGGTCCCAATCGCCGGCAACCGAGTAAACCTCGGAAATGCCTTCAATGTCCGAAATCTTTTCGGCGCACTCGGGAATGCTGTCAGAAGCCGTTTGGATCATGACGAATGCTGTGACCACGTTTATACCTCCAGATGGTTATTGGGTGATGGCTCCAGGAAACTTGCCTTGAGCCTAGTTCAGGATGCTGTGGTGCGCGCTTGGCGACGCACGATGAAAGTGGTGATCAGGCGGCGACCGATCAAGAAGATACCTAGGACAATGGCCGCCACGATGATAAACGGCACGGCAGCGGTGGCACCAAAGAGTACCCGCAGGGCTAGACCCAAGGCGACTGTTCCGATCCACACCAGCACGCCGGTGGGCCAGATTCGAGAGTGATTTTCCCAGGGCCGTGAAATCAGCGTCATCGCCGTCAGTGCAATTAGGAATGGTGCTGCAGTTTGGAATACGCCCAGGAGGGTCAGGGATTCCTCGTGGGATCTCCTACCGCTTAAGGCAAACACCACAACGAGTGCTAGATCGATCGCAAAGTAAGCGATCCACGTCTTACGAGAAGTCATGTTGATATTCTACTTCTCGTAGTAGCGGGCGTTGTCACGAGTCCCGTTCGCTGGACTGAATGACGTCCCACCTGGCGTGAGACATGACGGATAGCAACCGGGGGAATTCGGTGGTCGAGGATGGGAATCAGCATGAAGAAGACACTCAAGCACACATCGCGTGGTGCTTTTCTAGGATCTCGCGTCCCAGTAACCGATGGTTCCGCGGCCGGTGGACCTCGCGGGAATGTGAGCATTTACCCCATGCCACGGTCAGTTGACCAGACGAGCGGCGAGTGATCCGCCGATGCCATTCGCCGATCAATTGATTAATGAATCAACCGCGCGCAGCCTCGTGACAACTCTGGAGTTGGCGCTGCCACCGGTGGAGCTGCCAACTCTAAAGACTGCCGCAACACGGATGGACATGCTGAGTTTGCGGGAGCGCGCCGACCTTCTACGAGATGCGTTGCTCGAAGACCTTCCGGGGAACTATGCCGCATTTGTTCGGAGCATCCGTTTGGCGAGCCAGAACGACGCTTTCCGAGGATGGCTCATTTGGCCAGTTACCTCGGCGATTGCCACTAAGGCCGTGGCGCAAGGCACTGCCGAGGCATTTGACGACGCGATGGCGCTGCTTGCCGAGCTGACCGGACGGCTGAGTGCCGAATTCGCCATCCGGACCTTATTGAGGCACGACCTGTCTCGTGCCCTTCAAATCATCGGCGGGTGGACGACATCCGAGGATCTGGATGTACGACGTCTGGCCACCGAGGGCACTCGACCGTACCTACCGTGGGCAACCAGAGTTCCGGAAATCACCGAACAGCCCGGAGTGACGATCGCGGTCTTGGACGCGCTGTATCGGGACCCGGAAAAGTATGTGCGTCGATCGGTGGCGAACCACCTCAACGACCTGAGCCGTGATGAGCCCGGACTGGTCGTTGACACTGCGCGAGGCTGGCTTTCGGACCCCGATGAGAACACGCAGCGTTTAGTGCGACACGCCCTGCGGACGTTGGTCAAAAAGGGGAATGCTCAGGCGCTTGAACTGCTGGGATTCGGCCCCGTTTCCGTGGAGGTTACCGGTCCCGTGCTGGGCCGTGCCAGCATCGGTTTCGGGCAGAGTATCGGTTTCAGTGCGACACTTCTCAACCTTGCGGATGAACCGGCGCGCGTGGCCATCGACTACACGGTCTACCACCGCAAGGCCAACGGGGGACAGACGGGCAAGACCTTTAAGCTCGCCACTCGTACTCTCGAATCGGGAGAAAGTTTCGAGGTTCAACGCGATCACTCGTTCCGGGCGATCACCACCCGGCGTTATCACCCGGGAACCCACGCGATTTCTGTGCAGGTAAACGGTGTTGAGTCCGAGCGGGCCGAGTTCGAGCTGCTGCCCGAAGAGTAGGTCGGTGTTCTCCATCGTCACACGAGGCTCGTGGTGGCGTTTGATTCAACATCGGTCCTTAGATAACCCGTGATCCGGCGAGATTTGTGCCGCATGAACCATAACTAACTAAGTGGGAGGATGAATTCATGATCGCCGAAACCCTCGTTATATCCGGAGGCCACTTCAAGCTGCGTCGGGCCGTTGAGTCAGATGTTGAGGACATTGTTGAGCTGCTGGCCAACGATGCGGTGCGCCGGGCGGAAAACTCGAGTACACCCGAGGATCGAGGTCAATATCTTCAGGCCTTCCATGCGATCCAAGCGGATCCGGCACACCTGTTGATTGTGGTGACTGATGATCGGGATGTCGTTGTTGCCACCATGCAACTAACCATCATTCCGGGGATGGCCAGATTGGGCGCCACACGGTTGTTGGTTGAGGCCGTCCGGGTCGAGAATAACTTGCGGGGCAACGGACTTGGTTCGGCGATGATGCGCTGGGCCATTGCGGAAGGTAAGCGTCGTGGCGTCGCACTGGTGCAACTCACCAGCGACCAGTCCCGCACGGAGGCTCACAAGTTTTATGAACGATTGGGCTTCACCGCCTCACACGTGGGGTTCAAGCTATTCATCGAATAGCAATGTTCACGCGGCAGCTTTGATTCCTGGGTGTTACTGAATCTCAAAACCTGCAATTGGTGACATGACAAAGTATCGGTCCGCCACGTCAATGTGGCGGGCCGATACTTTGTGAATTCTGGTGGTGCAGAAGGCGGAACGTTTACATGATGCCGGTGGGTACGAGCAAGGCCCAAGCGAGGACCGGAGCGACCAGGACCACGGCCCCGGCGTACATCATCAGCTGACGGTAGACGCGCTGGCGATCATCTTCCCTGGCGTTAGCCACTACCAAGGCGCCGGCGGTGGAGAAGGGCGAAACGTCCACGACGGTGGCGGCGATGGCAATGGCCGCCACCGTGCCGGAGGCACTCAGGGAACTGACGGCCAACAGTGGGCCGGCAAGGGGGATGAAGGCTGCCAGCAAGGCAGTGGAGGAAGCAAAGGCCGAGCCGACACCAATCACGTAGCACAACACCAGTGCGATCAGGATGGGTGCGCCCAAGGCCAGCGCCTTGTGGGCAAGGGTGTCGATGACACCAACATGCTCGAGCAATGAGACGTAGGTGATCATGCCCGCCACCAGCAGGACCGTTGACCAGGAGATGCCGGCGACGAAGGACTGGTGCTTCTTGATATTGACCAGTGCCAACAGCAGCCCGGCAGAGAGGGCAACAAAGCCGATGGGAAGGTGGAAGCCCAAGGTGCTCACGAGCATCGCGGCAATCAGTACCAGCGTGAAGATCTGCTGTCCCCGGGGACGGACGCTGTCGGATGCGTTTTGATCGACGTGTTTGATGCCGTCACCCTCCCGCAACTTGCCCATTAGCGCGAAGACCACCACGGTGAGCACGGAAAGAATCAGGTTGATCACGAAGCTAGCGATAAAGAGTGCACCGGGGGAGACGGGGAAACCGTTTTCAAGGGCGATGTCGTGCACCAAGACGCCGGCGACGGACAATGGCGAGAATCCGCCGGCGTGAGCGCCATTGATAATGAAGGCACCCATGAGTACCGGATGAATGCGCGATTCGTAGGCGAAGCCGATGGCAGCTGGAGCCAGTAACGCGACGGCGGCCGGTGAGAAGGTACCCAGTGAGGTCAGTGCCGCAGCGACGAGGAAGAAGACCCAAGGCAAGAGCATCGTCTTACCGCGGACGGCGCGCACACAATTTCTGACGATGATGTCGATGGTCCCGTTGTGCTGGGCCATGCTGAAGAAGTAGGTGACCCCGACGATGGTCAGCACGATGCTGGCCGGGAAATCCGCCAGGATCTCCTTGTCGCTCATTCCGAGCATGAAGTAGCCGATGCCGAAGGAGGCGACCAGTCCCATCACTCCGATGTTCACCGGCCATTTGGTGGCGATCACAAACATCACAACAAGAGCTATCAGGGGGATGACCTGCGTGGCCGTCATGGGCGTCTCCGTATCAGAAGCAGCCGCTGGGTCGAATATGGCCCGTCCGATGATCAGGGCGAGCAGAGTGATGAAGGCGATCGAGGCTACGGCAATAATCATGACACGGCGTTTGCTGGTCGGTCGCGCCGAAGCGGTTTCGTGAACTTCCTGCTCTGCAGGTGGAGCAGGTTTTACGGCTGTATTAGTCATGGTGTGTCTCCTCAGTAACTTGCGCTTGCTAGGGAGGCTTCGGCGACGCTGCCGAGTGCCTCGGGGAGGTAGATGGTGGTGCTGGCGATGGTGCGGGCCGTTCGGTCGACACCGACCACTAATGACCCGTCGTGTTCCGCGCTCCAGGTCTCGATTACTCCGGCTGGTGTGCGTAAGCGCAGCGTGCTTCGCGCAGTGTCGCCGGTGATGTTGCTCAGTATCGTGTTCGGTGTTCGTGTAGCCAGAGTCAGAGCGATGCTGCCGGTGATGGCCAGTGCCGGGTGGGGCCTGCCCATCGAGAGCATCATGACGTTGACATCGGCATCCGAGTCAGCTGCCGGGGCGCCAACGATGGCGAGTTTGGGGATGGCCCGGGCGGCCTCGGCGGCGGTGGCCGCGAGTCCCATGAGCACGGCTGCCTGCCGGCGGATCTTGTCCAAGGTGTCCAACTGCAGTTCGACTCCGCCGACCCACGTGTCGTATCGGGCGACGTCCAAGCCAAGGTCCTCGGCGCGGACGATGACTACTGGAGCTCCAGCATCGACCATGGATACGGTCCAGTTGGTTCCGTCAGCGGTGAGCACATCGTTGGCCGCGCCCGAAGGCAGCAGGCTGCCGGTGGTCATTCCCGCCGGATTCTGAAAACCGAGCCCGACCTTGTACCCGGGGAACGCAACGCCGGGCATATTTGCCTCTGGAACGATGGGCAGGGCCCCTCCGGGGGTGGGCACGCGCTGAACGATGATCTGCCCGGTGTTCGTATTGCGGGTGGTGATCCGGGTTGTCTCTGCGTGTGGGAGGACCCAGCCCTTCTCGATGGCATATAACCCCACGACCGCGGAGCAATTTCCACAGTTGCTTCCCCAGTCCACCGTGGCTTCTTCGATGCCGACCTGAGCGAAAGTGAATTCGACGTCGATACCTGGCTGGGTCGAGCGGTGAAGAATTATTGCCTTGCTGGTGGTTGACGTGGCTCCGCCGACACCATCAATTTGCCTCCGGTCGGGGCTTCCGAAAAGTCGTGGAAGCAATTCATCGAGACTGGTTTGTGTCTCGTTGAGGTGCTCGGTTTCGAATACCCAGCATTTGCTGGTGCCGCCGCGCATCCATTCAGATTCAATCTTCATTGTCTTTTCTGCATCTCCTCGTGCCGCTTGTATGTTCAGGGCTTGGTATCAGAATGAGGTGGATCACAGATGAAGACAATGTTCGATTTCTATCGAGGTATGTAGACTTGCTTAAGTCACAGTCAAGTGGGGCGAAAATCCCCGTCTGTTCACCGGTGGTTAGTGAAATACGTGATTGAGATCAGACTGGTTTTGATCTGTTTTTATTGAATGAACTAAACAGACAGCAGGGTGAAGTGATGCTTAACGAAGACAATCAAGATTTATTTGATATCCGAAGGTTGGCGCTGCTGGTGGAGGTGGTCGAGCAGGGCTCAATCACCGCCGCGGCGGATCTCATGATGTACACGCCGTCGGCTGTTTCGCAGCAGATGCGCAAACTTGAACAAGAAGTTGGGCAACCCTTGTTGAACCGCCGCTCTCGTGGCGTGGCACCCACGGAGGCAGGCCAGCTGTTAGCCGGGCATGCCCGGAAGATTATTGGTCAGATGCGTGCGGCCCAGTCCGATCTCGATCAGATCGCCGGTCTGGGTCGCGGTTCTTTGACCGTGGGTACATTTCCCACGCTGGCCGGTTCATTCTTGCCGGTGGTGATCCGTGCCTTTAAAAAGCGATATCCGGCCATTGGGTTATCGGTGCGCAGCGCGCGCTTTGATGAACTGGTGTCCGACCTCGAGGCTGGCGTCACCGGGCTGTGTTTGCTCTGGGACTACCCATGGAATCGCTTTAGTGACGATTCCATCCGGGTCACCGAAGTTTTCCAGGAAAGCACCGTCATCCTCGTGGCCCGCGGGCATCGCCTAGCCGACAGGGACGAGGTGCGAATGGAAGAACTGCGTACCGAATCCTGGATCGTCCGTGCCGAGGCCCACCCCGTGGTCGAGGTGTTGCAGAGATCGGCTCATGATGCCGGATTTGAACCGACCATTGGGTTCTTGGCCAACGACTACCAAGAAGCCCAAGCCATGGTGAGCGTCGGGATGGGTGTGGCCATGGTGCCGAAGACTGCCGTTGCCCTCCAGCATCCGGACGTCCGAGTCATCAGCCTGGGAGATGCAGCGCCCATGCGCAGAGTTTTTCTCGCGCAACGCCAAGACAAGATCTATGCACCGGCCGAGGTGGCATTTCAGTCCACACTTCTAGAAATTGCTCGTGATCATCACGAGGACTATCTCTAAAGTGACTTCGCGCTTGTTTGGGTGTTAGGCAGCAGGCCATTAGTTGCCCCTGCCCAGTGTCCAAGAGCCAGAGGACCCGCCCCGAACCACAGGGCCGCGGCCCGGGGCGGTAACATCGTAGATGCGATTCTGCGCACCCCCGCAAAAGCCATGTTTTAGCCCCACCGTTATTATTCAAGGATTCCGATACCGTTGAACAAAAAATCACTCAAAGACGACGGGTTCACCGGATTTCGGCCCATCGCGACGCTCGAGATCAACCGGATTCCCCAGCACCAAGGTATCTTCGCCGTCCTACGACCGGCGGACTTCGAACCAAACTTCCTGCCCAAAAGCACCGCCGGAGTCTTCAAAAAGAAGAATCCTTCGCTGCCGGTCGCCAGTCTCACCGCCGAGTGGGTCGAAGATGCCGATGTCCTGTTCATTGGCAAGGCCAGTACCGGGAGCAAGGGCAACCGCGGCCTACGTCGCCAGATTCAGGAATTTGTTGACTTCGGCAACGGTAAACCGCCCGGACACTGGGACGGTCGCCTCATCTGGCAATTGGTCGACGCGGGCAAGCTCCTGGTGGCATGGAAGGAATTGCCCGCAGAATCGCTCAACGTCGCACAGGCCACCTATCACGCACAGTTCCAACACATCTATGGTCGGCTGCCGTTCGCCAATCTGGTCCAGGCCCGCGCCTAGGAAGCAAGACACTTCGTGTCACTGTGAGGTGGCCCGGGAAGTGAAAGCTCTATCGAGCCTTTTCGGTGGATAACAACCAGCGGACTTCGTCGGTGATCAGGTCAACGGCATTTCCGACGGGACGGTACCCAATCTTGAGCGCAGTCGTAGTATCTAGCGTCATGCCCGTCTGCCACGGGTGGTGAAAGAGCTGCGCACCTTCGATAGCCTGTTCAATGTGCCCGTTCCAGGACAGCTCGGCAGCAATGATCCGCACGATGTCCTCGGCCGTCGGAGTGTCAGGATCTGCAGCGTTGAGGATTCGTCTGCCGGGAAGCTGCGCCACCGTGTGAATGAGAGCGGCAACATTTTTGGCGGCGCTCAGGTGGTCAATCGTGTTGGCCTGAGCCAGCTCAAGACGTTCAACTCCGGAACGCAGCAGCTGTATAACACTCCTGGTACGGGCATTTCGCGCCCACCGACCGTGCACCTTTGACGATCTAATCACTGTGACCGGAAACCCCGATTCCAGGGCGGCTAGCTCGGCCGCAACCTTGCCCGGCGCATAACCCTCGCGGGTATACGGGTCTACATCATCGGCAGCCGGTAGGACGGTGGGAGCCGTTTCACTCAATGGCGAGGTAAAGCGTGGTGGGGCATCGCCGTTGAGGTGCCGCCCCTCATCATCGGTGTAGACGGCCCTGCTGGAAATCAGGACCATGTTGTTGACGTCGCTCAGCGCCGGCAGCAGCGCACGAACGTGGGGAGCAGAGTAGGCGAGGAGGTCCACCAGCAGGTCGGCCCCATCGCCAATGAGGTGTTGAACCTCGCGGATGTCGTGTCGATCGATCTGATGAAAGTTCACGCCCGCTTCGGTGAGAGCCTTCGGCATCCGGGAAGGATCGCGACCCGTCACATCGACGCTCCAGCCCGCCTCGGACAGCATCATCGCGGTGGCCCCGCCCATGGCACCGGTCCCACCCAAAAGTGCTGCGCGCACACTCACCTCCAGATTCTTTCCGCTGGCTTTGCACTCTACTGGATCTGAGCTTCGAGCTGAGTGTCGGCCATGACCTGATGAGAAGGTGAACCATGGCTACGAGGTATGGCCCCGTCAAGCCATCAAATCTGGAAGTACAGCTCAAGGTGGAGCTTGCATCCGGGATTAAACTCCGCGGCGCACTCGGGGCAGCTTCCGAGCCCAAGATACGAAGAGATCGTCAGCTGACACGCGCAGACGCCGCAGAGCACTGCCCGCTCGGCACGACGATTCACCGGCCACTGCTCTGCCACATGATCCGCGGCCTCGCCATGGCAGAGATGGCATGGATAAAACTCACCGCAGCACACGAACTTGATAGCAATCACGTCCAGCGGCGTCCGATAGTGAATGCAGCGCGTCTGCTCATCAACCACCGGGCCCAAGACCTGCGGCCGCTGCCGGCTCATCGCACACCACGGGCGGTCAGCGCATCTCCAAGTTCATCGGCGTGTTTAAGTGCGACGATCAGAAAGGGGATCACGAAGGTTTGCGGGTTGTTCCGCGCACCGCGGGCCCGCTGCGCATCTCGTACCTCGGCCGCCCGGCGTCCGAGCACCGGGATGGTGCTGATGGTTACCGTCAGCAAGAGGGCGCATCGCGCCGCGTCCAGGCCCAACCGTTCCAGGGGGCGCAGCCCGCGCTCAATGGCATCCAGCAGCGCGGTCACCCGGGTGGTGAGGGACAGCAGTGCGGCGAGAACGATCGCCGCGGTGACCCGGGCGGTATTGGCCACCGCGGGCTCAGGACCCATAAAAATCAGCTGGCTGACCAGGGTGATCACCATGATCCAGCGAAGCGAAAACATCTGGTGTCCCAGCTCCCGGATCCCACGGAGACCCGGTCCCAGACCGGACACCGTGTAGCCCACGATGGCCACGAGTGCCGCAATGGCGGCCGTGGACCAGTGGGCCGGCAGCAAGGACACGACCAGTACCACCGACAAAATCAGCAGCAGCTTTGGACCTGCGGGCATCCGGTGAAGCCAGCCGGTCCCGGGCCGGTACAGCGTCAGCATGCCAGCACCGCCTCATATTGGGAGATGATCTCCTCCGGTTCGCCGAGGCCCACCAGCGCTCCGCCGGCAAACAGCACTACTTGTTCGCACCGTGCCGCCAGCGCAAGATCGTGGGTGACAAGCACCAGGCGGTGTCCGGCGTCCTCTAAGAGGTGTTCGGCGACGCGGCGGGCGTTGCGGGCATCAAGGTACGCGGTTGGTTCATCGGCAATGACCAGTTCCGGGTTGCGGACCATGGCACCACAGAGCGCGAGCAGCTGTTTCTGGCCACCGGAAAGATCGTGCGAGGGGCGTTGTGCCAGCTCCGTGAGCCCGAAGCGTTCCATGGCTGCGCCCACCCGTTGGGTCAGCTCCGCCGGTGGGAGGCGGTCAGCGCGCAGCGAGAAGGCCACGTCCTCGGCAACGGTCGGCATGATGATTTGTGCGTCGGGGTTGCTGAAGACGATCGCGATGCGGCGGCGCAACTCGGCGGCCCGGCGTGCAGGATCTATGCCCATGATGCTCAGTTCACCCGAGGTTCGGTTAATCAAGCCACCGAGCAGTCGAGCAAAGGTAGATTTACCCGAGCCGTTCTCCCCAATAACCGCAACGGTGCGCGCTTGAAGATCCAGGGACAGATTTTGCAGCACGTCCACCTCGCCCAGGCGCACCCCGACGTCCTTGAGTCGAATAGCCGGCGCGCTCATCGAACCACCTCCACGACGACGGCGATCCCCATGCCGCCACCGATTGATGCAGCTGCCACTCCAAAGGTCCCGGCCGGGGCACCGGAGCGCACGAGCCGGCTGAAGAGTCGGACCACCGCGATGGCTCCACTGGCGCCCCACGGATGACCGAGTGCCAGAGCACCGCCATCGGCAGATAGTCGCGGGTCATCGTCCTTGAGTCCGAGCCGATCGAGCACCGCCAGGCTCTGGGCGGCGAAGGCCTCCACAATTTCGAACGCAGCGATCTCCTTCATCTCCAAACCTGCCGAGTCGAGGGCGGCCTGGATGGCTCCGGCGGCGCCGATGCCAGGTAGGGCCGGATCGCAGCCCGTCACTGCCGAGGCTCTCAGGCCAAGCCCGGGTCCGGAACCGGGCCCGGCTAGCACCAGGGCTGCCGCGCCATCTCCGATGCGTGTTGCCGTGCCGGCGGTGAGGGTGCCACCGGGAAAAAGTGGTGGCAGGCGGGTGAGTAGTCGTTCCGCGCCGCCGATCGCGTCATCATGCTCCAGCCCGCCCAGCGGAACCAGCTCGGCGGTGAAGCGCCCGGCCGTCAGTGCCGCCCGGGCGCGGGCATGACTGCGGGCCGCGTGCTCATCCTGACGGGAGCGCGACAGCTGATCGTGCACCGCTAAGTCCTCGGCGGCCCGGGTCATTTCCGGGTCGATGAAGCCGGCAGGGGCAAAGGGTGCCTTGTCGTAGCCTTTGCCGTTGATCGAACGCACCGGTGCCGTGGAGGCACTCTCAACACCTCCGGCGATGCGCATCCGCGGATCGCCGGCGCGGATCGCTGCCGCGGCATCAAGTAGTGCGGCGAGCCCGCTACCGCACTGTCGATCCACCGTGGCACCGGGCACCTCGTGGCCAAGTCCGGCCGCCAGCGCTGAGACACGCCCGGGGTTTCCACCCGGGCCCATGCAGTTGCCCAGGATCACATCGGCCACGTTGATCGGAGCACCGTGCGTAACTTCGGCATCGTTCAGGGCAGCCCGGATCACCGGCGCGGCGAGTTCCTCCACCCGCAAGTGGGCCAGGGCGCGGCCGCGGGTACCAATCGGCGTTCTTCGGGCGGCGATGATCACCGGATCATTATTAGCGGCCAAGAGGCTGCACCTCCCCGCCCAGTACCAAACGCAGGGCTTCGACCCGCGCGGGTTTGCCCGACGCGGTGCGTGGAATCTTCCCGCTGAACCAACGCCGCGGTCGGTGAGCTGGCAGTAGCTGGGCGTGGCTGATATCTGGCACCGTTGCCTGCACATCGTCTTCGAGCTCCAGCAGGGCGGAGACCAAAGAACCAATGCGCTCCCGCGGAAATCCGAACACCAGCGCGTCGCGAACCACCGGGATTAAGCGCAGTGCGGCCTCGACTTCCTCGGGAACGATCGTGGCCGAGGCACTGAGAATCGCGTCATCGGCCCGGCCCAGTAGGCGCAGGTAACCATCATTGAGTTCGGCGCGGTCACCGACGGTGGCCCAGTCTCCGTCGCGGCGCAGGGGACCGGTGGCACCGGCATATCCGGAGGCGATGAAGGGTGAGCGCACCCATAGCTCGCCGTCGCGGATCTCCAGCTCGGCACCCGGGAAGGCGCGCAACCCGTCACCGGTATCGCACGCCACAAAGGACAGTTCTGCCGCACCGTAGTAGGCGGTGACGCGGATCCCCGCGGCTTCGGCGCGCTGGCGTAGCGCAGGATCCAGGTGGGAACCGCCGATCAAAGCCGTACGCAATCGTGGTGAAACACCCGCGTCCAGCATGGCGCGCAATGACTGCGGGGTGCCGTGCAGGGCGTCGGCATTCACGGTGCTGCCCAGCAGTGGCTTCGGGCCACCGGAGAGGGCATGGGCGAGTGAAAACAGGGTGAGTGAGGATGCCGGCGGGACCGGGAGAGCCACCTGGGTCTCCGGCCCGGCATCCAAGAATTCGCTGGCGGCTGCGAAGGAGTCTGCCCACGATGCGGCGCTGCGCAGCACGATCCGCGGCGCCCCACTGCTTCCGGAGGTCAGTGTCGCCCAAGCGGTTGCCTCGGGCACCTGGGCAGAACGCGCTTTCGCGGTAATGGCGTCCCAATCGCTGGTGCTCCACCGGCGGTCACCGACCAGGGGGATATCGCCGGCTGCGCGGATCTGCCCGAGGCGCTGCGGCAGATCGGGTTCGGCACCGTTGAGGGGAATGATCATTAGACCCGCTCCAAGCCCCGGCTTGGCGTGGCCGCCCATACGCGGGCGAAGGCTCGAGGATACGCCCGGAGAAGAGTTGTTACGATGAACGTCGCGGTGACGACCTTGATCAGATCACCGGGCAGGAAGGCCGAGCTCATCAGGAGGGTCTGGCCGATCGGCAGTCCGGTGATCATGCTCTGTACCGGGACCCCCACGGCGTAGATGACCGGGATTCCCCCGACGAAAATGCCGAGCGCGGTCCGCCAAACCACCGGCTTGCGCCCTGCGGCATGCACGATCAGACCGATCACTAACGCGCCAAGAACCCAGCCGATGAGGTATCCGGCCGATGGGCCGAAGAACACGCCGATGCCACCGCGTCCGCCGGCCAGCAGGGGAAGGCCAATCGCTACCAGTGCCAGCAGCACCATCATCGACAGTGCGCCCAACCATGGACCCAGAATAGCTCCGGCGAGCATCACGCCGAGCGTTTGGACGGTGATCGGAACGCCGCCCGCGAGGGTGAATCCGCCGGGCAGGCCAAGGACGGCAACGATCGCGGCGAAGACAGCGACCCGGGCCAGGCCCTTGGCATCGAGTCGTCGTCGGTCTTGACGATTTGGCAGGGGTTCTGGATGGGCCATGGGAAGATTCCTTTTGATTCATAATGGTGAACGGGGCCAGCTTGAACAGTGCTCAATTGAACGCCGTTCAGGAGGTTGGTGTTTATTATAGTGATGCCGCGGCAAAAGAAACAACAACCGTGGTCATACTTCGGCGGGGGGTGTCCCGGCGCCGGCGAAGCTGGTCGCATCACCTCAAGTCAAAATCGCTATGGTGCATGTCGTTGAAGTCGTACGTCATCTATTCGTCGTTGTTCGGATCCGTCACAAACACGGATCGTGTGTTCTCTAGTTCTTGCGGTCGCAGGCTGAGGCGGTCTGGATTGTCCCCAGAGGGATTAATAACGGCGGACAGCTTTTGAGTGGGGGAGAGTTGGCAACTTTGGGCCCTGAAGCAAGAGGCAGATGAATGACCGATTGCGGCTTCCGAAAGATAGGGGAGAGGTGCGACATCAGGAGATTTCTGGCCCAAAGTCTGTTGCTGGGGACGTGTTGTAGGGCTGCGTTGCTGGGTCCGCGGCAGAGAATATCTTGGCCTTGATGGACTCTAGCCGCGCGCAGCCCGAGTCTTCCGCACCTACTCCGTCCGCCGTAGAATCGGCCATGGACAGGCTAGATCCAACTAATTCTTGGAGGCTGTAATCATGACGCGCATCATTCGGTTTGACCACGTTGGTGTAACAGTTCGAGACCTCGATAAGGTAACAGCATTTTTTGTCGAACTCGGGCTGGAAATTGATGGAAGAACGTTTGTGGAGGGCGATTTCATCGACACCGTCATAGCGATCCCCAATTCTCGAACGGAAATCGTCATGTTGCGAACGCCCGGTGGTGATAGCGCCGTGGAGCTTTCAAGTTTCGTTCGACCGGATCCCGAACCAGGGTCACCCGATGCCATGGCCAATGAGTTGGGGCTGCGAAGCTTGTCGTTCGAAGTAGATGATCTTCAAGCGCAGGTCGATCGGATGGCCGCTCAGAGTTACGGGCTGGTCGGTGGCATTGGCGAGTATGAAGGTAGCTGGCGCATGGCCTACGTGCGCGGGCCGGAGGGCATTCTCGTGGCCCTGGCCGAGCGGCTGACCGCTTAGCTGGTCCACAACGGTGGGACGACTCCCGGAATTCCACCCTTAGCGAGTCAGTTTCTTCAATCCTTTTCTCGGAGGCACACGTACCGGCTCCGGCCAGCGCGGACTGAGGGTATCACCCAGCGTGGTACCCCGGAGCTTACGGCCGAAGAGGGGTAGAACCCACTCGGTGACCCACACTCGATGTTCTTTCGCTCGTTGTCGAACGCTGAGCTCGGCCGACCGTTTGTTCTTGTGTGTGATGCCGTGCGGAACCTCAAGAACATCTAGAACCCTCGCTGCCAAGTATTTGTGCCCCACCTTGGACATATGCAACCGATCGGGTCCCCACATACGAGATGTGGCATAGGCGCTGAAGTTCGCGTAGTCCACGAGGATCGCACCGTATTTGGCAGCGATGAGCCGAACCCCGTCGTTGTAGGCATGGTTCTTACGGCGTAATGGTCCCAAAATCGGCGAGACTTCAACGTCGTACCCGGTAAAAAGCACCAATGTTGCGCCAGTCTCCGCCAGACGCTCAACCATAAATTCATACTCGGCCAAAATATCGGCAATTTTGGTTCCGAAATCCATGACGTCATTGCCGCCGGCATACAGCGTGATGAGTGTTGGCTCCATCTTGATGGCGGGTTCCAGCTGCTCCGCAATGATGTGCCGGAGGCGCTTGCTGCGGATGGCCAGGTTCGCGTATTCCCAGCCCGGGCTATCGCTAGCGAGTGCTTCGGCAACTCTGTCAGCCCAGCCGCGAACACCATTGGGGCGGCGCTTGCTGAAATCCCCGACCCCCTCCGTAAAGGAGTCACCCAGGGCAACGTAGCGGCCCGGTCCTTGATCCATCATGCGAAGCTAAACGGTTGTTCGTGGAGGAGCCAAGCATCGGCGTGGCGCTAGAGCCGCAATAGACCTCGGGCCGAACGATATATGCGTTTTGTTGGTGGGACTGGACCGCTGTGTCCCAACGTTCGGCCACGGCGTATCAGCCTCGATCGGCTTCGACTGAAGGATCCGTGTGGAATTCGCATAGCGACCGTCAACCGGATAACGCTCTGGCCTCAGTGTGGACACCGACATGGAGCGGCGGTGACGTACACCAATTTTTGAAGTGATCATTTGCTGGCTCGGAGTGTGGCCGGAACCCGAGGATGTTCGGTGATGGCCTGAGCGTAGATGCCCATCAGCTGCTCGCATACAACATGCCAGCTGCGACCCTGGACTTGTTGGAATGCAGCAGTAGCAAAGGCCGCACGTTTGGCGTCGTCACCAATTAGGTCCATCACGTATTCACGCAATTGAGTCAGGTCGCCCGGTTCATAGAGCCATCCAGTCCGGGAAGAATCCACTAGATCCACGGGGCCTCCGCGACCGGTTGCTACAACTGGGACCCCCGAGGCCATGGCTTCCTGGATGGTCTGGCAAAAGGTTTCGAGTTCGCCCGGATGCACAAACAGATCAAAGGAGGCAATGGCGTTGGCCAGTTCATCCCCGCCCAAGAAGCCTGCGAAATAGGCCTCCGGAAGAAGCGATTCGAGCACCTCACGCTGCGGTCCATCACCGACGATGACTAGCCGGGTATTGGGGATCGCGGCTAATGCTGCAAGATCCTCCACCTGCTTTTCGAGGGCAAGGCGGCCCACGTATCCAATGATTTTCTGCCCTTGCGGGGCAACCATCTGACGGAATTCGGCGCTACGTTTCTCCGGATGGAATCGTTCGATATCTACACCGCGGCGCCATAATTCCATTCGCGGGATGCCATGAGCCTCGAGTTTTTGAAATGAGTCGCTTGAGGGAACAAGAGTTGTTGTCGCCGCACAGTGGATCCGTTTCACACGCTGCCAGGCCCAATTTTCCAGAAATGGCATGCCGTATCTGGCCGCATACCCGGGAATGTCGGTTTGGTAGACCGCTACCGAGGGAATACCCAAGGCCGCTGCGGCGCGGACTGCACGCCAACCCAGGACAAAGGGTGACGCCAAGTGGACAACGTCGGGATTGAATTCAGCTAGCAGGGCCTTTACTCTCACCACCCCGCCCATGGCTACCCGGATATTCCGGTAACCGGCAAGGGGAATGGCCGGTAGTCGTCGGATAACGGCACCTTCCAGTGTAGGAGGCGCATTTTCCAGTGTTGATGGAGCGATGACCAAGACTTGGTCACCGCGCGCATCCAGATGCTGCAAGATTTTCAGCAGCGAATGGGTAACCCCATTCATCTCGGGAAAGAACGATTCAGCAACTATGGCAACTTTCACGCCTCAACCATCACCCTTGCAGGTTGCCACCGTGCGCAGCTACTGGAACGTGACGGTGAAGAGTGGGTGAACGACTTTGTCGTGAGCTCTTTTTGGGCTGAACAACCCCCGATTAGTTCTATTAAAGTGGAGAGCCCGGGCGAGTTTTACGCCAGAGAGAAAATCCTCTGTAGTGATGCTTCCGGCTCCGGGTCGAATATGGTCGCTAACACACCAGACGTGAGCACCAACACGACCGAAATAAAAAGTACAAACACCACACCCGCAATGAGCATGAGCTTCTGATCATCATTCATCATTTAAAGGTATCGCGGGTGAGGCTTCGCTCCGGAATTCCTGAAGCGTTTCGCTCGGCCTCGCCATAATCACACTCTGCGAAGGTCTATTCGACGATGGACAGGTGCCCGGAGATACCCATCGAGGCAAGGGCCCGCACCTAAGCTGGAGTGATGACTGCACGTACGAAACGAGCCCTCACCATCTCCCATGCCATCGCTGGGCTCGATGAAGCCGGAATACTCTCGCTCGTTGATGCTGCCGAGCAGGTTGGCGTAGGCATTGGCGGAACAACCAAGAAGGCCAGCATTGAAGGCGCAGCTGTTTTTGTGAAGCAATTACCGCTGACCAACATTGAAGAGGCGGATCCAACTTCGACTGCCAATCGAATTCATCTCCCCTTTGTCAGCCACTACGGGATAGGAAGTCCCTCCCACGGAGTCGGAAGGGAGCTTGCTGCACATCATGTGACATCCACGTGGGTACAAGAAGGTGCTGCGGAATTCTTCCCCCTTTTGATGGGATGGCGAGTGATAGACCGGAAATGCGATGCGGACCTGAGCGAATTTGAGGGCGACGTTCCCCAACGCCAATGGGGGAGTCATTGGACTCTAATTCAGAAAAAGCTTGCTGCCATGAAGAACGCGTCCAAGAGCGTCGTGCTTTTCCTTGAATACGTTCCAGAGACGCTAGGAGCGTGGGTGCGCAGGAGTCGAGCTGCCGGCACAGGCGAGACCGACTTTATCAACGTCGTTACCCAGATTATTGAAGCCACAGACTGGATGAAGGCGCAGGGATTTCAACACTTCGATGTGCACCCGGGGAACATCCTCGTGGATGAGGGCAGGCTGCTCTTCACGGACTTCGGACTGGCGCTTTACCGCGGCTTCGAACTCACTGCCGAGGAAGAGCTATCCATGCTCACCCATGAAGGCTACGACCGCGATACCGCACTCATGCATCTGTTCCACTGGGTCTTGTTTGAACTTGGGTACACCTCGGGACAGCAGCGCCTAGCACTGTTGCAAGCCGCAGCCGTTGACCCCAAAACGCCTGCGCTGGATCCGTTGCTTGTGGCATTGGGCGACGGTGCCGATTTGATGGCTCAACATGCCGGTGCTGCTGTCTACATTACGGAGATGTTCGGTGCACTCCTGCAGGATGCGTCAGCAACTCGGTATATAGGCACTCCCGACAGGGAACTTCAGTTGAAGCTTCCTCGTGGTGAAGCCGGGATTTCAAATTTGTAGCTAAATCGTAGCTGGTGAGAACAACCTCGGTTCGGTCCCGATGACCGCGGATCGCAATCATGGCTGCCGGTAGTTGGATGTAGAAATGAGACGATATACGGTATGACCATCAGGATTGACTATGCTCGAGATCCCGCTGCAGTCCGGCGCATTCTTGAGGCGTTGCCAGAGTGGTTCGGCGATCCGGAATCCATCGACCAGTATGTTTCTGATGCTAGAAACAACGACTTTGTGAGTCTGCTGGCGCGCCAAGGAGGTACCACCATTGGTGTGGCAATGATCCGGCGACACTTTGCGGAATCCGCCGAGTTGCACCTCATTGCAATCGATCCTAAATCGCGCGGCCAGGGAGCTGGACAAGCGCTCATAGAATGCGCAGTAGCAGGTCTCGAAGAAGATGGTTGCCTGTTGTTCTCGGTTCACACCGTCGGGCCATCCTACGAAAGCGACTCATACGCCCAGACGAGGTCTTTCTATCGGGCAACAGATTTCCTGCCCTTGGAGGAGCACCGCAATCTTGATTGGACTGGGCCCACCCTCATCCTCGTTCGTCGATTAGTTCCTGTTTTGTAAGAGGAACGCATGGGGATGCCCCTTGTGGTCACCAGGGTGTGCCTTGTAGATCGATGTCACCTATCGGCCACTGGCTCGAATCTCGCTGAGCGGAGCAAATGAGGTTCGGACCGCGGTGAGATTCGATGATGGATTTCTGGTCTAGACGCGATAAGCAACGTTCCGTGGCGTCGATCTGCACCCACCCCGTTGATTCGTAAAACGGCACGACGTCCTGTCGACATCCAAGGAAGCCAAATTCGATTCCGGAGTTTCCCCGCATCAACGTTTGTGCTTCCCGCATGACTCGTCCGCCGAGGCCTGTGCCTCGAAAGTGCTCGTCGACCAAGACTCCTCCGGTGCCGGCCACGATGACTTCTCGCGAGCCCACGGTGATGAGCCGACGTTGAAAGCCCACATGTGCGGCAAGCATTTGACCGCTGAATGCCAGAACGTGGATGTCCGCGGGTGAATACCCGTAAGGCGCATCCGGGTTCCACGATCCAAATAGATGCCGGTACTCCCGATCAAAAAGCTCCTCGAGCATCTCAAGATCTATTGACGAAAGATCGACGTGCCGTCGCACTCGAATGGTCTCATTCATAATTGGAGCATATAACTTCGCGACACTGCTACCGGCGGGGTTAGGCTTGGGATCCTGATCCCAACCCTATGTGGAACGGATACCGGCCTCGTTGTGTGGATGCGTAAACCTCTTGCAGTTCCGGCTCGACTCGCGTTCCAAATCACGTTACCGGGAGGCCAAAGGTTGCGTGGGTAAAGTTGTCGTATGACTAGGATCTCCCCAGTGACACTCCGCGGAAAATACGTCACCTTGCAACCCTTAAGCGAGGATCACCACGATGGTCTTGTCGAGGCGGCGTCCGATGGTGAATTGTGGAATCTTTGGTACACCTCGGTACCGCGTCCCGAAGCAATGCGCGGCGAAATTCAGCGCCGGCTGGCCATGCAGGAGGACGGGTCCATGCTTCCGTTCACGACTCGTTTGAACGACCCGGCTACTGGTGAACCGGGCAAGATAATTGGCATGACCACGTATTGCGACATCAACGAGGAACTGCCGCGCGTGGAAATCGGCTACACCTGGAACGCAGCTAGTGTGCAGGGAACCGGAACGAATCCGGACAGCAAAAGACTCCTGCTGGCCCATGCGTTTGAAACGCTAAATTGTGTCGCCGTGGAGTTCAGTACGCATTGGATGAATATGCAGTCCCGGGAGGCGATCGCGCGTTTGGGTGCGAAGCAGGACGGAGTGCTTCGCGCAACAAAGCGCATGCCCGATGGCTCGCTCCGCGACACCGTCATCTTCTCGATTATTGCCGCCGAATGGCCACAAGTTCGAAGTGGTCTCGACTTGCGCCTCGCGAAAAAACGCTGAATCTTAGTGTTCAACTTGAGGTAATAGGCGCAGATATTGGGTGACCGTTCGTGAACCGCCAATCTGTCATCCGGTGACGCTAAAGATCACGCTCGTTTGGGGGATTGCGCCAACCCTACCGATCGTCGTTATGACCTCGTTGACCGGTCCTCATAGGCGATCGTGACTTAGCGTGCTCTCGACGCGTAATGTCAGTTGGCGACTTCGGCAAGGCGGTGAAAAGCTGACACGGGGGAGCCCACCGGTCATTTACACCACGTTGTCCCATGGCCGAATTGGCCCTAGCAGCTCATGGGCTAGGCTCGGGTGGTGGAAAAATACGCCAAGGTCATTAGTGACATCACTTCACCACCTCACATAGTCATTCTGGTACTGCTCAGCACGCCATTGAGGCATCTGAACGTAGCGTGGCCAGAAACTTTGGTGTCGACGTTGTTTGTTGGCTTGATTCCCTGGGCGGCCCTCATCTGGATGCGGGTCAGAGGCCGTGTCACCGACCTGCATGTGACTCAACGGCACCAACGTTGGCCAATTTTGCTCATTACCCTTATTTCAATCCTCGGTGGAGTTGGTGTGCTGCTGGCTATTTCCGCACCGGCCCAAATCTTGGCTGAAGTGCTGTTCATGCTCGTGGGCCTGGTCATCGTTGGTGTGGTCAATCTCGTGTGGAAGCTGTCGGTTCACGCGGCGCTGATCACCTTTGCAGCTCTTCACTGTCTCGCATTTTTGCCTGGTGGCGTTCAAATGACCGTTGCCCTCATCGCGCTTGTTGGATGGGCCAGGATTCGGATAGGGCACCATACTCCGACCCAAGTCGCCGCTGGCACTCTGGTAGGCGTTCTAGTGAGCCTAGGCGATCTTCTGTCGATGTAACTGCCCGACAAGGAAGGTGGCCCAAGCAGCACAATTCATTGTCGCAATGACTCGGCCGAACCCACCTGCCCTCAGCTTGCCCAAGCAGGTACGAATCGCCTTCAACAGAGTTGGATGAAATAGCAGGAGCGACTTGCAAGCAACGCTGAAATGATGGCGCTGTCTAGGTACGTAGTGCCGATCAGGCGGGCAATGTGGCCGTTTCCTTCCGCCCGAAAGCAATCACACTGTCGGCGCCGTCGCCAACGGAACGCTTCGTGGTCCCTTCGCTTGCTGAGCATGATGAACTTCTGGGGAAATGATCATCAGTCAGCCGACAAGTTCCATACTGGCTGCGTGATTGCGTGATTGCGTGATTGCGTGATTGCTTGACTGCGTGAAATGGGACATTTTCCGTGGTGACTACGCCACGTCTTCCATACTTGACGCACTTCTAATTAGAGCCTGCCCCGTACTTCCTTAAGGACTTGAGAAGTCGGTGAAATTCCGCTCTGCCCTCCTCTGAAGCTCGGACTACAGTTACCGAGTACCGCCCCGTACGCTCTTTTCGGACCTGGACAAGATTATTCTCGTCTAAGAAACCGACTGCTCGTGAGACATCAGGAAGTGACAATCCTGTGAACTTCTGGATGGAGGGATAATCAGACTCTTCGACTTGTACTAAGAAGCCGAGGGTCTTGAAACGAGGTGGGGAAAAGAGTGCCCTTTGTAAATCCACTTCGGTTATCGTACTGTTCTGGGCGCAAACGTGGCCGCCACGAAAATGAGGTAGACCACCACGGGAACTGCTGGCCAGACGTACTGCCCCATGGCCGGCGTCAAAGGGTGATCAAGGAAAGACCATGACCATACGAAACCAAACACCGCGGTGGCGATCGCCCCGAATTTCGTCCACTCTGACACTCGGGGTTCGTTCCTACGGCCTTCGCGCAATACCTGGAGTGTAACGATGGCGAGCGCTGCAAAGCCGACAAGAATCAAGCCGTTCGTATAGCCCCCGGCTGCGGCTAGTCCTCCCACGTAAAGAGCGACTGGAGCACCGAGCAACATCATCCAATCGGACGGAGTGAATACCCGCTTGGGTGCGCGAGGAATTTCTAAAGCTTCATTGGTAGCAGACTCGTTCATCGCGCTCTCCCTGACGTTGGTTTATGAAACCTTCACACACCACTTGCATAAGTGCAAGTAGTTCAAGTATTGGTACTGGTTCTTCAACTGATTTCTTGATTCCACTCGGCCGTTCACAGCTCGTGGGCACGGTGTTGCGGATTTTTCGCGGAGTAACTTCCGGCGGATTGTCCATCCGCGCAGTTACTGCGCGAACTTCTTCGAGTTGCGCCCGATTGGCAACAACATTCTTCTCAGGACAGTCAACTGGTACTTAGTCGCCAGACCAGCCAGGCGATGCGAAAGCAGGAATCCCTAAGCAAATGAAAACTATGGCTGAGGGCTGGAACGCGTGTTCTGCCCTTCGTCTTGTTTTGAGCGAAGGTCAGAGGTGTACCCGCTGCTTTTGGATGACTACTTCCGTCTCCACAGGTAGGAAACCCAACTTCGTGTTGATCGATCGCATCCACACATTCTCGTCATCACTGCTGGTCCGCACCTTTTGCACGTTGTTGCGGCCACCCGCCTCGTTGAGGCAAGCGATTTTGATAGCTCTTCCGAGAGCTCGACCCCGGTGCGCTGTGACAACGAGTGTTCCCTCGATTAGTGCCGGACGGTTGGTTTCATCATCGGCCAGAAGGCAGATCCAAGCCGCCACGTTTCCGTGAGCGTCTACCGCTATTGATTCAAATACCGTGTGCCCTTGGGCGATGCAAAGCTCAATCTCGCTGGCGTATTCTTCTGGTGATACAGGGGACTCGGCCCATCCAAGCTCTCCGTTGGGGGCTTCTGCATCGACCAGCCCCTTGATCTGACCCACTTGGCTCCGAAACCGATCCGGTACGCCATTAACATAGGTGGAAATGTCGTAGCCATTAACCTCATACGTCTCTGGTAGTTGTATGGCACGCATATCCAGTTCCACCACTGTCTCGGTGGTCGCCAGAACGTATCCCAGTGGTTGCGAGAAACGCTGGATGAGTTGTTCCATTTCGGCGGCTGATGGCCGGTATGCGCTCGATAAGAATCTGGTCGTGGAGTTTAGACAGGTGGCTTCGACTGAGCGCACCAACGCGGAACCTATGCCGGTCTTCTGATATTTAGGCGCAACCCAAGCAAATACCCACGTAGTCTCGGGGGTATCGACGGCGTTCATCCCTGCGGCGAAACCAAGCAGAGCTGAACCGTCCCAGGCTCCGATCAGATGATTGCGCCATCCATCGTCCGCGCGCCAGCCGAGTATCCGTGCGTTCTGGCTGAGTGGTACCCACCCGGGCCGCACCTTTTGGTTGGCTGCGCATTCGATGAAATAGGCATCACTCATGCTCTGGTCGTCGTGAAGGTCCAGCGGGCGAATCTGCATAACGCCCACACTACGTGGGCATCGTGGGGCGGATCTTGCCGAGGCCCGATCTGCCACCCTGAATTGCCAGCAACTGTCCCAGCTCGCGCAGTAACTGATCGTGCAAAAGGGTGCGCGTATCGAGAAGAGAAGCTGCAAGAAGGATGAAGGCTGCCCCCTAATATTCGATCCCACAGAAACGAGATTGGGAAATCTACTCGATGGCCGCAGGTGTCATGATGCATGGTGCTCAAGCTCAGTCTGTCGTGGGCACACTCGTGGTTTGTTAACCCAGTTGCTTGTCAGCGATATTGCCAGTGGAAGATGCCCAAAAACTCGCGCCACCGCTGCCCTGCTGCAAGCGAAGCGATTACCGGAGGATTGCGCAAATTGCCGCGTGGGGCCGGCTGCCTGGATCTTGGCGTGTTTCCACGTCGGTCACGTCGAACCCGGCATCATTGAGCAGGCTACTCATGTGATCGACGGCGACGTAATAGGCAGTTGTGACAGCATGATCGAACGGTTCTCCGGGATCGCCGTCGAAAAACCCGACCAGCAGGTGCCCTTGCGGCGAAAGTACACGAGCGATCTCGGCGAGAACCGGCGGTAGTTCGCCTGGTGTCAGATGAATCAGTGAATACCAGGCGAGCACTCCATCGAGGGTTTCATCGGCTTCGTGAAGGGCGCGGAGCGAATTAACTTGAAACGATACGTCGGGGAATCGACGACGGGCACTTTCGACAAACTCGGGTACAAGGTCAATGCCGGAGATATCTGCACCGAGCCGGTGAATAAAGTCCGTCCAATGACCCGGTCCGCATCCTACATCGATGATACGACCGCTGATCTGCTGAGCCCACAGCTCTACTCGGTTCCGATCCAGCACATGCATGTCATCGATGGAACCGAGGATGGCCGTGTACTCGGAAGCTCTCGCCGCGTAGGCCTGTCGAACGTGAGAGTCAATCATGCAAGTAAGTCTAGGACTCGGGGACTTAGCTCTTTGGACGGCGTCCTTCATCGGGCGTCCTAGGGGAGAACTTCAGCGTTAAGGTCGTCTATGCATCCCGAATCCCGCATACCGGCTGCCTGATTTGCCACAAGTGCTGATATTGCCGCTTTGAATGTTAATCGCAGAGATAAGGGACTAGATTTTCGCAAGGT
Source organism: Paeniglutamicibacter terrestris (assembly GCF_012271785.1). GTDB lineage: Bacteria > Actinomycetota > Actinomycetes > Actinomycetales > Micrococcaceae > Paeniglutamicibacter > Paeniglutamicibacter terrestris. The sequence goes on from NZ_JAAWVT010000003.1 coordinate 416,072, forward strand.
CTTGTATCTGACGACAGAGTCCAACGTGAAGTTTCAGACTCAACTCTTCGGCACCTGGTCAGGAGCAGTTTCTCGTAGCCGACTGCTATTCCATGCGTCGGGGTCTAGTCGGTGCTTCCCGACCAGCCTGGCACTCGAATCGATCGCGAGCTCGCTCGGCGCCGCTTGGCCTGCTAACTCAGAAAACGTCTTGATAGAAGATTCCCTTTAGGTATCAGTAATTCATACTTTTGGAAGTTGCGATGGGAGACGTTTAGATCTTGAGATCTTCCCACTCGAAACGGGTTACAGTTCCAGATTCCCAGTCTTGACGGAGGATCGAGTAGGCGATGGAAGCGATGTGCCCGCCGTCATTGGTTGGCCATCCCAATCGATAATGCGCTTCCTTGAGGAATCCTGCGCGAAGGAAGGTCTTGCGCATCGCGATGTTGTCTTCTCGAGTTTGTCCTTCGAAGCGGAGCGTACGTGGCATGGCCTGAAAAACCATGTCACAGAGGGCACGTAGCACTTGAACTCCCAGCCCTTTGCCTCGCTGGCTCTCGTCAAGACGCAGGTCAAAGAGTGGAGAGTCACCTACTTGCAAATCTTCCAGCGCGGCCATGCCGATACGTTGTTCGTCCGCGTGGACCCAATAGCCTTGCCTGTCGTCGTTCCAAAAATGTCCGTCATCAATCTTCGTCCGTATGGTAGCCGCCTGTGGAGCAGCCCGAACGTGGAATGGGAAACGATTTGAGGTCAGGAAGTCGAGTAGGCCTTCGGTGTCAGCCGGTGTCATGGGAACGAAAGTGATGGACATTCTCCGACCCTACCTGCGTCAATGCCGACTGTCCCGCGCGAAATCCTAGCGAACGGAACATGCCCTAAAAACTATGAGAATTCGCTGCTCTCCATTGACGGCCATCGTGCAATCCGGCGGTTGGGATAGGCGGTGCAGAAACAGCGGAAGACGATCAATTTACGTAGTGTCGGCGAAGGTGAACTATCCACGGAATTTCAATCAGGACGTACCGCGGTATCTGTTTCGCCGTCGCTGAATTCGATGTCATGATCGGAAATTTCCGAATTGTGGCCACGTCGTTCGGGCCGCACGAGGTCGTGGGCGGGTGAAGCAAGTAGGCGCGATCCTGCAGTTCAGCCTCCTGAATTCCAAGGTTCGCCGATGGTCACTTGGCTATTACTGTCCCTCGCAAAGACATGCGACAAATAATCACGGCTGGCAAAACAGCTTCGCGTCGGACACCTCAGGTGTCGACGAGCAGCCTGCGGTAACTCCTGAGGCAACTGAATAATCTGGCCGGCGTTCTGCTTGAGCGCCGACGGCGTTCCGTTAGGCACGGTCGTAAGTGAGAACTCGCATTCCTGACTCGAGAAGATTTTCATGGACGGGTTGGAACATGTGAGCCTGAAAAGGGCCACTGAAGAGCGGGATACCAGATCCGATGATGGAACGGTGTTGTTTGAGTACGAGCCTGTCGATTTCTGGCAGCAGAGAGTGGGCGAGCGTTCCGCCTCCCACTAGCCACAGGTCCTGGCCTTCCTCCGCCTTCAGCTTGCGCACTCGGGCTAGCGCGTCTTCGCGAACGATCTCGACGGCCGCGTTCTGGCTTTCTAGAGTCGTTGAGAACACAAGATGGCGAAGATGAGGATACGCATCGCTCAGACCAGCTTCAAGGCCTATCTCATAGGATGCCCGCCCCTCTAGAACGGTGTCGAATACCTTGCCGGGGCCATCGATGCCCATGGCTGCCCGCGCAGGTCCGGGCAGAGTCTCGGGGTACTGATCGATGATGAATTGGATGACATCGGGCGTGAGAGGGAAGTAATCCTCTGCGCTTGGATCACCACCGTCCGGACCAGCGATATAGCCGTCAAGGGTTGTGGCCACGTAGTACACGAGCTTCCGCATGGATCGCGCCTTCCTGAAGTGCCGAGAAAACACTAAGCATGCCAACAGCGCGCGTTGCTGGTCAAGCAACAAGCAATACGGACGGTATCTCTGACTGATATGTAAGAAGGTTTGTCAAGAGTCATAGATGAGCGGCA
>NZ_JAAWVT010000030.1 GCF_012271785.1 Paeniglutamicibacter terrestris
TTTGCCCTAATGCCGGCATGGGTCAAACGCATGATTCCGACCGTCTGCAGGAAGCAGTATTGTCTGTGTGAATTCCTGCGAGAACGCCTCAGTCTGACCTGGCCCATGATCGTGGAGTAGCGGAATACTCACCACCTTTCCGTGCCAAGGCATATGAGTATGAGACAAGGGTTCTCGGCTCCAGTCTCTGGGTTCGATAGCTTTGCAATTTCCTGCAATCACTACCCGCCTCGATCGACGTCTTTGATGGATCAATGTCTTTTGGTCAGTGACAGCTGTCACTGACCAAAAGACCGCTCTTGATTGGCGTTGTAGCTTCCAGTCCGTTATAGTTATTTACTGAAGAACCACAGCATTGCCTGTGACTCGAGAAGCCACCAGTACTCCTGAATAAGGATTGCGCGGTAATAGAGTTACGGCGGTCATAGCGTGGGGGAAACGCCCGGTCCCATACCGAACCCGGAAGCTAAGA
>NZ_JAAWVT010000031.1 GCF_012271785.1 Paeniglutamicibacter terrestris
GGGTTGCTGGGTAGGTCATCGGCGATTTCCTCTTGGGGTGTTTTGTGTGTATAGTTTTCTAAGTCGCCGCGAGGGACACCGCGGGAATACCGCGGAGAGAATCGCCGGGCGACCGAATTTCTACTCAATCCCCTTCCACATTTTGTTCGGTGCTTTGTGGTGCCGATGAAACGTTGGAAGCCGGTTGTTGGGGCAGTGTTCACCAG
>NZ_JAAWVT010000004.1 GCF_012271785.1 Paeniglutamicibacter terrestris
AATTTCCTCCGATGGCCCGCACCTTCTGTATGTCTTGCGGCAGTGCCCTTGCGAGGGTGCTTAGCCGCGTAGATCCTTGCCCACGGACTCCGGCATCTTGTAGATGGTGAGCGCGCTGATCAGCAGCAGGACGATGGAGTAGATCGCAAAGACGGTGCCACCAGTGGAGAGCCCGAACCAGGCGTTGAACCCGGCCTGCAGGAAGGCAGCGGTGCCACCGAAGCCCGCCACCGCGATGGCGTAGGGGATGGCCACGCCGATGGTGCGGATCGCGGTGGGGAACAGCTCGGCGTAGACGGCCGGAACAATCGAGGCGGAGGCCGCGATGAAGATGAGCATCACCGACATTGCGACGAACAGCTGCCAGGCCTCACCGCGCACCAGGGAGGACATCGGGAACTGCAGGGCCGCGGCACCCAGTGCTGAGATCAGCAGGACCGGACGACGACCGATGCGGTCCGAAAGCTTGCCCCAGAACGGCAGGGCCGCCATGAACACCAAGTTAGCGGCCACGCCGGTCCACAGCGCGGTGGCCGGATCCATCTTCAGGTTGGCGATCGCGTAGGCGGGGGTCGAGACGGACCAGATGTAGTAGACCACGGTCAAACCGACGGTCAAACCGATGACCCGCACAGCTTGGCGCCAATTGGCTATGATCTGCGAGAATACCGAGGGGCCCTTGGCACCCGCAGCAGCCTTGGCCGACTTCTGTTCCTCAAACTGCTCGGTTTCCTTAAGTCGTGAACGCATGATCAAGGTGTACAAGCCCATCAACGCACCGACGGCGAAGGGGATGCGCCAGCCAAAGGCGCCCATCTGTTCCTTGGTCAAGGTGACGGTCAGGATCGCACCGAGCAGTGTTCCGGCTACGATGCCTGCGGTACCGGAGAAGTACATCAGCGTGGAGTAGAACCCACGCTTCTGGGCCGGGGCCACCTCGGCGAGGTAGGTCTGCGCGCTGGGCATCTCGCCGCCGTGAGCAAGACCCTGCAACAGACGGGCCACCAGCAGGATCAGCGAGGCACCGGCGCCGATGCTTGAGTAGGTCGGGGTAATCGCGATGATCAGCGAACCGACCGAGGCCAGACCCACGGCCATGGTCATGGCCGCCTTGCGGCCGACCTTGTCACCGATCAACCCGAAGAAGGCACCGCCGAAGGGGCGGGCGACGAAACCGACGGCGAAGATCGCCATAGTGGCTAGGAACGCAGAGGTCGGGTCGGCTTTGGAGAAGAGCTGGCCGGAGATAAAGGAGGCGAACGTGGCGTAAATGGCCCAGTCGAACCATTCCACCGCGTTGCCCGCGCCAATGCCCAACAGGGTCTTGACGGTGGACTGACCGGGAACCGAATGGCCATTGGATGTGATGGTGGGCTGGGGGGCCTGATGGCCACCGGAGGGAACCTGCTGGACCTTGATGCTCATGTCGTAAATCCTCGAGTGAGTGAGTGCGTGAGTGGAGAAGGGAGGGGTTAGCGTATTGCCAGGGAAGCGAGCTTGGTGGTGGCCAGCTGCGTGTAGAGCGCGGTACCGCGGCCCAACACCGAATCATCAAAACGTGCATATGGGGAGTGGTTGTAGGCGGCAGATGGACCGTCCACACCGGGTGTCAATGCCGAGAGGAAGATAAACGCACCGGGGACCTCTTGAAGTACTCGGGAGAAGTCCTCGGAACCTGCCAGTGGACTGGCCATGGTGGTGAAGGAATCCGTCCCAAAGAGTTCTCGTACCGCGTCTGCCGCAAATTGCGTTTCCGCTTCGGCGTTAATCGTGGTGGGGTACTCGGTGCGGTATCCCACCTCAACCTCCAGCCCGTGGGCCTGGGCGATGCCTTGTAGCAAGGCGGGGACCACAAGCTGGAGCTTGTCGTGGTTTGCGTGACTAAAGGAACGAATGGTCGCTTCGAAGTAGGCGGTGTCCGGAATAATGTTGCGCACCGTTCCGGCCCGCAACACCCCGACGGAGATGACCACCGGGTCAAAGATGTCGAACTGGCGGGTCACCATCACCTGCAGGGCCGTCACCATTTCCGCGGCGGCAGTCACCGGGTCCTTGGCCGCGAAGGGTGCCGAGCCGTGCCCGCCGGCACCGCGCACCGTCACGAACAATCCATCCGAAGCGCTCATCACCGCGCCGTCCTTGGAAGTAAATACTCCGGTGGATCCCATCGAGCTCATCACATGCAAGCCAAAGGCGGCATCGACCTTCTTTCCGCTGGCCTCCAGCACGCCCTCGCGCACCATATGGCTCGCACCGTCCCAGCCTTCCTCGCCGGGTTGGAACATCAACACCACATCCCCTGCGAGGGAGTCGCGGCGTTCGGCCAATAGGGTTGCGGCTCCGGCCAACATCGCTGTGTGCAGGTCGTGCCCACAGGCATGCATGGTGTCACCGGTCTGCGATGCGAACTCGACACCGGACTTTTCCTGCAGTGGCAGTCCATCCATGTCACCGCGCAGCAATACCGTGGGGCGCTCGCCGACCGGGGCCGTGGAGGATCCTCCGCGCAGTACTGCCGTCACCGAGGTGAGGTCGGTTCCCAGCGAAAGCTCGTAGCCGAGGGGCTCAAGCCACTGCAACACTCGTTCCTGGGTTCGTGGCAGCTGCAACCCGGTTTCGGGTTCGCGGTGCAGCGCATGGCGCAGGCGGGTGATCTCCGGAAGGAGTTCGACTGCATCCTGCACAATAGCGGTGGTAGCGGTGCTCATGCCCCGTGCCCTCCTTCTGATTTCCATCGCCCACCATTCGGTGAGCTATGTCACTATCGAGAGTGGGGCCGTGGCAGGATAATGGAGCTACATTCACGAAAAATTGCACAAGCTAGCTTTCAAACCACGTTTTATTGCAATGAAAGGAAAGGTGTGTCGATGGAACTACCGGTCGAAGACCTACAGTTGGTGCACGCATTGCAAATTGCTCCGCGGGCCGGCTGGTCCGAGTTGGGCACGATCCTCGGGCGGCACCCGGCAACACTTTCTGCCCGCTGGGCGCGTTTGCGCGAAGACCGCATGGCCTGGGTTCTGGGACATCTGAGTGGGCGCCCGGAGCAGCATTGCACCGCCTTCATCGACGTGGTGGCGGACCCGGCGCTCATCGAGGAGGTGCAGGCGGATCTCTGCGCGATCACCGAGGTGCTGACCGTGGATGACGCTACCAGCACGGCAGACTTCCGGCTCACCTGCCTGGCCGCCGACTGGCTGGACATGGCGCGTAAGGTCCTCCCTCGCATCCGCGGAACCCGCGGCGTCCAACGCACCAAGGTCTCGCTGTGCACCAAGCTGTATGCCACTGGCAACGCATGGCGACTGGACGTACTCTCTCCCGCGCAGCAGGCCCAGCTCCAACGGCTCACCCATCCGCCGCTGGCTCAGCCGACCATCATCCCCGATACCTTTTGGCCCATGCTCCGGGTCCTCATGCACGATGGCAGGGCAACCGCCGCGGAGATCGCTCAGGCCACCGGACAGCATCCCTCCACCACTGGTCGCTTCCTGAAGGTGGCGTTAGAAACCGGGATGGTGACCCTGCGCTGCGAACTGGCGAGTCACTACACCGGCTACCCGTTAACGGTGCAGTGGTTCGCCAAGGTCCCGGCCGGCACCGCCGACACCGTGGCCGCATTCCTGATGGAACAGCGAACACTTCGTCTCTGCGCCTCCACGACCGGCGCGGCAAACATGACCTTCATGATGCAGCTGCGTACCCCTGCCGACATTGCGGATGTGGAGGCCAGACTGGCCGTTCGCGTCCCGGGCGTGGAGATCATAGAGGCCTGCGTGGGCGTGCACGCTTTCAAGCGCATGGGCTGGATGCTGGATCCGGAGGGGCGTCCTACCGGAGAGGTCGTCACCTGATCCGCTCCTGTGGACTGCCGGTTAAAAACACCACCCCGTGATCCCTGCAAAAGGGATAACGGGGTGGTGTGTGGCCCAGCGCGAGCGGGACCGAATCAGAATTGACCCTCGATTAGTGGGCGTGGACCGGTGCGGTGGCAGGAGTCTCTGCCTTGGTGAGGAAGAGCGAAATGATGATCATTCCGAGAGAGCAGATCGCCGCGACCATGAAGCCCGCGGAGAATCCGTTAATCTGAGCCTGAATCGGATCAATTCCGGCTTCGGCTCCGGCGCCGATGCGCGATGCCAAGACACCAACCAGCAGCGCAGTGCCCGCGGCCCCGCCCAACTGCTGCAGCGTGGAAAGTACCGCCGAGCCATGTGAGTGCAGGGAATGCGGCAACGGGTTCAGTGCGGTGGTGAACGCCGGGGTGAAGATCAGCGAGAGCGCCAATGACATCGCCAGGTGCAAGGCAATAATTATGCCGATGGCCGTCTCGGCCCCGAGCAGGCGCGAGTAACCAAAGAGCACCAGGGTCAAAATAACGGCTCCCGGGATCACCAGCGGGCGCGGGCCCACCTTGTCAAAGAGTCGCCCAACAAACGGGGCCAACAGCCCCATCAACAATCCACCGGGCAAGAGCATCAGGCCGGTGGCCAGGGTGTCTAGCCCACGTACATTCTGCAGGTACATCGGCAACAGGATGATCACCCCGAACAGTGCCACCATCGCCAAAATCATCAGCGAGAGCGACAGCGTGAAGGGTCGGTAGCTGAAGGTACGCAGGTCAAGCAGCGCGTGGTCCTTCTTTTGCAGGCGAAGCTGCAACATCGTGAAGCACACCAGCGCCAGCACCGCAATCACGAGGATCGCCACCGTCTGGGTATTCAGTCCATTGGCCGAGAGCCTGCTGAGTCCAAAGACCAGACCGCCGAAGGCCGGAACGGAGAGGATTACCGAGGCGATCGACAGCGGCATCTTGGAGGCCTCGGCCACCTTATTCAGCCGCGGTGCGCCAATGAGCAGCGCCGCTAGGGCGATCGGAGCAATGATCAGGAACATGAAGCGCCAGTTCAGGAACTGCAGGATCAACCCGGAGATGGTCGGGCCGATGGCCGGAGCCACCGAAATGACGATCGACACATTGCCCATGATGACTCCGCGTCGCTCGGCCGGCACCAGATCAAGGACCGTGGTCATCAACAGCGGCATCATAATTGCCGTACCCGAAGCCTGAATCACGCGGGCGGCGAGCAGCAGTTCGAAGCCTGGAGCGGCAGCAGCCAACAGAGTTCCGGCGGTGAACAGGATCATCGCGAGCATAAAGACCCCGCGGGTGCTGAAGCGCTGGAGCAGGAATCCGGTGGCCGGGATGACAACGGCCATGGTGAGCATGAAGATCGTCGAGAGCCACTGAATAGCTTCTTCGCTGACCTTGAATTCATGCATGAGCACCGGCAGTGCCACATTCATGATGGTTTCGTTAAGGATCACCACAAACGCGGAAACGATCAGCACCGTGATGGTGGCAAGATCCTTGGGGTTGAGTTTGGTGCTGGTCTCGGTCACGGGTAGTGGCCTCTTCCATAAAAGGGGGGCTGGCGTTGATGAACATTCCATTCTAGCGCTGGGTGTCCACGGTTCATTCCCCAAAGTGAAAACATTCTGGGAATCTCACAACACGGCCCACGGCGAGGCCAGCCACGGGTTCGATGGGTCAAGATGGGAACATGAACGTTCGCACTCCGGATCCCTATCCCGGCTGGTTGTCCGATGAAGACCTCTACGAGGCCCGAGCCCGGTTGCCCATGCTCTACATCGAAGCGATCCCGGTACGCCTGGATCCGCTCGGCTACGTCATGGAGATCGGGCTATTGCTCACTGCCGATCCCGAGGGGCGAATGCTGCGCACCTTCGTCTCGGGCAGGGTGATGTACCGGGAAACCATTCGGGCCGCGCTGACTCGGCACATCGAAAAGGACCTTGGCCCGCTGGCCATGCCGCAATTGCCGCCGAGCCCCGCGCCCTTCACCGTGGCGGAGTACTTCCCGTCTCCCTCGGAAACGGGATTAACCGACGAACGACAGCATGCCGTGGCACTGGCCTACATCGTTCCGGTTCGCGGAGAATGCTCACCGCGTCAGGATGCACTCGAGCTCACCTGGCTCACGCCGGAAGAAGCGCTCAGCCCAAATATTCAAGAAGAATTCGCCGGCGGTCGCGAGAATCTTGTTCGACAGGCCCTCGCCCACGTCGGCTACAACCGCTAAACACCACCCACGCCAATAAAAAGGCCTAAGCCCTGTCGCAACAGCATGTTGATGCGACAGGGCTTAGGCCTTTGTGGTGTTGTCTTAGTTATCCTTCAACACGCTTGACCTTACCTACGAGTAACACGTAGGACAGGATGCCGGCCGCAGTAATTCGCCGGCCGATGTCTATGATTGTGCCGGAAGTATTCGCCGCTTGTACCAAGAGCCAAAGAGCGAACCCAGCAACACCACAATCACACCAACGACGGCGCCAATGATTGTCTCCAGCACCCTGTCGTAGAGCAGCTTGGTACTCAATCCGGTTCCGATGGAGACTCCCACCAGCGCCAACGGTGTCACGAAGATCTGGGCGATGAAGTAGTTTCTGGCGATGAACAGCTCGGCGCATACCTGCAGCATCCCGATGACGATCAAAAGCACCCAGATCGGTGGCTGGAACGCGATAATGGCCGCCATAACCACGATGCCGGTGAGTGTTCCCAAGATACGGTGCAGCCCACGGCGCACCCGCAGGCCCGTAGTGTGCCCCACCAGCGGGACAACTGCCGCCACCATGGCCCAATAGCTGTGCCCCGTGGAGAGTACTGGCGCGAGCAGCGTAGCAATGGTTCCGGCCAGCCCTGCAGCCAGCAGGTAGAAAAGCGATTCCCACCAGATCGCTGTACGCACCTTAGCGGAGAGCGCTGGGAGCTGCACACGTTCACCCCATCCCTGATTACCGGGCAACATGCTGCCGGAAAAACCAATGATGATGGCCAAGACCACGGCCGCCAATGCTGCCACCATGGATTCGAGCATCGGCGGTTGAGTGGGCATCGAGGCGATGGCAGCAAAAGCGAAGATATGGAAGAGCGAGCCACCGGGCCGAAGCTGGAGGTAGGAGGTGACAACGTTACAAACACCCGAAACGACCGTTGTCAAAATGACGATCGTCCAGGCTCCACGCACCAGGTCCTCATGGTCAACCAAGAATTCAGAGGAAAGCACAGCTACAAGGATGACCGCGAGAAACAATGCACCGGCCTTCGATTGAGCCACCAGCCGGTTCAGATATCCAGGAACTCGTCCATACACACCGGTGAAGGCACCAAAAATCACGAAGATCATCAGATCCAGCCGGCCAACGGCAAGAAGGCCAAAAAGCGGGACAAAAACACCGATTCCGGTGCGTAGAGCAATCCAGTGATCGTTGCGTGCTGGTCCAAGGGTCAACAGACTGCCGTAATTTTTGCCCATGTTTGCTTGGTAGCCGCTCTCTGTTGCGCTGTCTTGGATCCTGCCAGGTCTCATTCCAACGCTACGCCGAACACAGTGCTGATAGTCGATGATGTGAGCGAAGAAATACCCCGAGGTGAGCCAATGCACGCCCACATTTTGCCTTCTCACCGGGACCATGCGGCACACTAGGTAGGTGCCCAATGATTCTTTTGACGCCTCAGTGCCCCACTCGCGCCAGAGCGAGTTCACCTTTGAACTCGGAACTCGGCTGACACAACCCGATGGCTCGGTGTCAAAAGGCCGTACGGGTGTGATCACCACCCCGAACGGGACGATCAAAACCCCGGCTTTCATCGCTGTAGGCACCAAGGCCACGGTCAAGGCGGTTCTTCCGGAATCCGTTAAAGAATTCGGCGCACAGGCGGTGCTGGCTAACGCCTACCACCTCTACCTTCAGCCAGGTCCAGACATTCTTGATACGGCCGGCGGGCTGAGCAAGTTCATGAACTGGTCTGGACCGACATTCACCGACTCCGGTGGATTCCAGGTCATGAGCCTTGGCTCTGGTTTCAAGAAGGTTATCGACATGAAGTCGGTGGACCAGTCGGGGCCAGACGACGCTGTGGCCCCCGGCAAGGAACGTTTGGCCAACGTGGACGACGACGGCGTCTGGTTCAAGAGCCACATCGATGGCACGAAGCACCGCTTCAGCCCCGAGATCTCGATGAACGTGCAGCACAAAATCGGCGCCGACATCATGTTCGCCTTCGACGAGCTGACCACATTGCAGAACTCACGCGGTTACCAAGTCGAATCCCTTGAGCGCACCCGCCAGTGGGCCGAACGATGCGTAGCCGAGCACTTCAACCTGACCGATTCACGCGTTGGCAAGGACTACCAAGCACTTTTTGGTGTCATCCAGGGCGCCCAGTATGAAGATCTCCGCCGTCAGGCCTGCCAAGATCTAGGGGCCATGGCTTTTGACGGCTTCGGCATTGGTGGTGCCTTGGAGAAGGAAAATCTCGGTACCATCGTGGGCTGGTGCGCCGAAGAACTTCCGGAGAACAAGCCGCGCCACCTGCTGGGTATTTCCGAACCCGATGACCTCTTCACCGCGATCGAAAACGGTGCTGACACCTTCGACTGCGTCTCCCCCACGCGAGTGGCTCGCAACTCGGCGTTCTACACGCCGAACGGCCGCTTTAATCTTTCGGGCAAGCGCTACAAGACGGACTTCACTCCGCTCTCCGATGAGTGCGACTGCTACACCTGCCAGCACTACACCCGCGCCTACATCCACCACCTTTTTAAGGCCAAGGAACTAGTCAGCCATACGTTGATCTCGATCCACAACGAACGTTTTGTGGTCAAGATGGTTGATGATGCCCGTCTGGCTATCGAGGAGGGCACGTTCTACGAGCTCAAGGATTTGGTCATGTCGCGCTACTACGCGGGAGCACCGGACCCACAAGGACTGTAACTTACATCGCACTCAGCACCGATTATGTCTGAAAAGTGAAATAGTCCTAAATCTTTTGGTACAAAATTACGCGTTAGCCAAAGGGTTCGCCGATTAGCACGGCCGTCCCCCGACGTGGCATAAAATCGTCTATTTTCCCACGTCAGGATGAAAATTTACGCGAACTAAACTGCCTGTTCGATTTTTGATCCACCGCAACCAATCATGCAAGTGCACATGCGATTGTCTTGCAGTTAGTCATATGATCAATGCCGACTTAGATCACGATCACTAACCTCGTCCAAGTGATGCGGTTCATGTCCTGTTCAACATCCGATTGTCCTTTTACCACAATCGAAAGAGCCCCAACATGAACACGGATGCACAGCTTTCAAAGACGCTGAAGCCCCGACACCTCTCCATGATCGCCATCGCTGGTGTCATCGGTGCTGGCTTATTCGTCGGTTCCGGTGCAGCCATCGCACTTGCTGGCCCCGGCATCTTGCTGGCCTACATGGCAGCAGGACTTGTCGTCATCCTCGTCATGAGGATGCTCGGAGAAATGGCGGCAGCCAATCCCGAAACAGGATCATTTTCCGCCTACGCCGATAAGGCACTGGGCCGCTGGGCCGGATTCAGTATCGGTTGGCTCTATGCCTGGTTCTGGATCATCGTTTTAGGCATTGAAGCCACGGCCGGCGCAGCCATCATGCACCGCTGGGTACCCGGCATTGAACAATGGGTATGGGCTCTACTCCTGATGCTTGTCCTGACGGCAACCAATCTTGGTTCGGTCAAATCTTTTGGTGAATTCGAATTCTGGTTTGCCTCCATCAAGGTTGCCGCCATCGTGCTATTCCTGCTGTTCGGCATCGCCGCCATCTTGGGTCTGGTTCCCGGGGTACCTGCACCGGGGCTGAGCAACCTTGTAGAAAACGGCGGATTCCTCCCGAACGGACCCGGCGCCGTATTAGCTGGCATCCTCGTAGTGGTATTTTCCTTCTTTGGTGCAGAAATCGCCACGATCGCCGCTGGTGAATCAGCGAATCCCGTGGAAGCTGTCAAGAAGGCCGTCAAGTCCACCGTCTGGCGCATCTTGGTGTTCTACATCGGTTCCATCGCCATCGTCGTAACGCTCCTCCCTTGGAATTCGGCCAGCGTCGCCAAGAGTCCCTACGTCGCGGTCATCGAGCTCTTTGGGATCCCGGGCGCAGGCACCATCATGGACATCGTGGTGCTCACCTCGGTGCTTTCGTGCCTGAATTCCGGCCTTTACACGGCCAGCCGGATGCTCTTCTCCCTTTCCAGCCGAGGAGACGCTCCCAGGTCCTGGACCAAAACCTCCAAGTCTGGCGTACCAGTACCCGCGCTCCTGGCTTCGACCATCGTTGGATTCATTACCGTCGGACTGAATTACATCTCCCCCGATACGGTGTTCCTCTTCTTGGTCAATACCTCGGGTGCCATTGCGCTATTTGTTTGGTTGGTCATTGCCACCTCGCAGTTGATCTTGCGCCGCCGAATGGGCGCCGCAGCCAAGGATCTTCCCTTGAAAATGTGGCTCTTTCCGTACCTTACGTGGACAGCCATTGCCAGCATCGTCGCGCTGGTCATTGGCATGCTGATCCTTGAATCAACTCGTGAATCCTTGCTGCTTTCCACAGCATTGGCGGGAGTTGTTGTCGGTCTCGGTGTATGGCGGAACCGAAAGAATTTGGGCCCACAAGACCCCGAGCGCGGAGAGAACATCAACGCTGTTGATGCGACTGAGGATTCTGTTTCGGCACAGTAACAACCGAAGGGCGCTGCCGCAGCAGCGTCGGGTTCCGGACCCGATGAGGCTACACCCGCAAAAGAAACTCGCGTTGTAGCCACCCACCACATTCGCGGTTTTCCTTGAAAGGAAGGCCGCGAATTTGGTGTTAAACGCCCCCGCCCTGTGGCCCTATAATTCCTTCCGCATTCGTCGTGGACGCAACTTCGCCACCCCGACGAGAAGCACTACGCCCAGGCCCACGACCACAATGATCACCACGACCGGCAGAGCGATGGCTAAGACGCTCAGGCCCAGTGAGGCTCCGTCTTCGGCGGTGCTGACCACCGGCGCGGCGACTCCCGCGCTCCCCAAATTCAGCAATGGTCGAGCCCCAGACTTCAGCAGGTGGAAGATCAACGCGATCCCCGCACCAATCACTAACGGTACCCATTGCGAGGTTCCGAACGTGTCATCGGGGTTGTTTACTGCGATGGTCTGCGCGCCGACTCCGGAGGCGAAAACTAGCCCGCCCGAGGCTGGACGCACCACGGTCTGCAGTACGTCATTAAACGAGTCAACGACAGGTATCTTGTCCGCCACCACCTCAATCGCCAGGAGCACGGCCAGTATTCCCAGCGCCCAACCGTTGGACAGCCAGCCCCACCCCTCGGGTAAAGCCACCCATGAGGTAAAGCGGTTTAACAACCCCAATATGAGCAAAGGGATGTAGGCGTTTAATCCTGCTGCCGAGCTCAGCCCAGCTGCCGTGAGGAGTTCCATGAGCCCATCGTAGGGGCAGATTCGGCATCAGCCACAGATTTCACGATCGTTGCTTCGTGCTACAGCTGAGAACGGTGAGCGTGAGAGCGCACCGCCGTCGATGTTCCCGCCGCCCAAGCAACAACGGCAACCAGCACGGCTAACAGGACCAAGGTGGGCGGTACGGGAACTAAGACGAACGCTGCCAGCAGTCCGATGACCGAGAGCACCATGACGTCGTAGCCGTAGAGTAGATGCTGAATCATGGGCCCGGCGGCCTTTCCCACGGCGGACATGAGCAAAACAGAGCCCCAATCCAGTGCTGGTCGGAAAGCCATTCTCACGGCGCCCGCGGCCAAACCGATTCCCGTGAGTGCACCGAGACCGAGCATCAGAAAAAATCCCGTCCCTTCTAAGTGCACCGCCCAGCCCAGGAATGCCGCAAGGCAAATCCCCCAGGGGACCAGCAGCAGCGCTGCGACTAGCGCGTGGGTCTGGCGCACCGCCCCGCGATTCAGCGGAATGATGGAATCCAGCGCTGGTACATCCGCGGCTTGAGCAGCCGCCGCCGAGGCTGCCCGCGCCGCCAGAATCGCTCCAACGATCACCAATATTCCGAGCACCACCGCGCTCGCGCCCTGGACAGCAAAGACGCCAGCCAGCGGCACACTCCATCCCGCCAATAGACCGCTCCAAGTCTTCTTGGTGCGCAGGAGTACCAACAATTCGGCTCGGATCAAGGCCGAAAATGGGCCCCGGACCCATGACGCCGGAAGCATACGTGAGAAGGGATCTCCCCCGCGTTGCTTATTTCTTTCCAGTACGAGCATGACCCGCTTGCTGTCCCCGGCGCCCGCGGCGCCCGCGGCGCCGATGGCACTACCTAGTGCCTTATCGTCTAGCAGTGCCAGCGCGGCACCAGCATGCGCACTGGACGCCCCTCGAGAGATTAATTCCGCACTCGGAATACGTTGAAGCTGGCCCCTCAGTACGGCGAACCCGACAAGAGCCGCAACGATCAGAGCCACGGGGACCCACCACGCTCCTGCCTGAGCCACTACGGGCAACCGGGAAGGCAGCGAAAACCAGAACCATTCCATGGTGCCGCTTCCGCCCACACGCAAGAGCACGTCCACCAGATAAGCCACCAGCACCGCTGCGCTCATCCAATTCAGCACGGCAAGGAAGGTTGACCCCCGCCCGCGGGTCTGCGAGAACGCCGCCAGTAGTGAGAGCAGCACAAAAAGCATCCCTAGAGTCACGGCGCCGAGCAACACTCCCAGCGCTGAGCCGGGCGAAATGCCTGCCATCACGCTTCCATAGCCGATGGGCAACCAAAGGAAGGCACCAATGGCGAAGGTACTGACCAAACGCTGACGCAGCAATCGAGCCAAGAACCCGGTGCGCACCACGGGCAAACTCAACCACCAAAACCCTTGAGCCCGATCCACTGCGGCCGGGCCCAGCCGAGCAATCAGCGACAAACCACCCAATAAGCCGAGCATGACCAGCGTCGAGGCGGCGGATGAGCCAGGCACCACCCCAAGGCCATCACGGATTAATCCTCCGTCGGACGCGGATCGAAGTTGGTCAGCGAAGGCGAAGGCCAGACCCGCGGCGTAGGAAAAAATGATCGCTGCGCCCAGCATAGTGATATAAAAATCGCCCAAACGGTCCCAGAAGTCATCGCGGCGAGCTAACTTTTCCGCCACGCGGTTTCGCGCCCATGGGTCAAAGTCGACGGGCGCGTTATCCAGAGCCGCCAGCGCGTCAGCTGTGGGCAATTGATGCCGCCCCGTCTTGGACGCTTGCGGGAATGACCTGTCCATCCACGATGAGCAGCACGGAGTCAGCCACCATGGTGAGGAACTCGGGGTCATGCGTTATGACCAGCAGCGCAGTGCCGGCATCGGCCAGACGTCGTAGACGCAGCCCTAATGCGGCGCGCATGACCGGGTCCAGTCGCTGTTCGGGTTCGTCCAGGACCAGTAAAAGGGATGGGCGTAGCAGTGCCGCGGCCAACAGCAATCTGCGGCGCTGTCCGGAGGACAAGCGGTGAGGATATGAGGTTCGAGCCGCGGTGAGGTCAAAGAATTTCAATTCCGCCTCGACTGCGGCTTGTGCCTCCTCGATCTGGTGGCCGCCGGCAATCAACTGCAGATGTTCTTCCACGCTCAGTGAGGGGAAGAACGCATCTTCGTCGAATACCACCGAAACAGCTTTTCGGTAGATGAAACTTGAGTCGTCTGTGAACGATCCTAGGATGACAGATTCTCCGCTGACTGGTTCCTGATATCCCACCAGGGTGCGCAGCAGCGTGGATTTACCTGCGGCATTAAACCCGACAATACCCAGCGCTTGGCCGGCTTCGAGCACAAGGTCTAGCGGGCCGCACACGTCGTTGCCGCCATAGCCAGCGACTAGTCCGCTGGCCCGTAGCAGCTCGCGGTGAGTGGTCTCCATGCCCCGATGCTACCAATGCTCCGCACCAACAAGCCTCAGCATTTCGGATGAGAACTGTGGACACAACAAGGGGCCGCAAACCTCCCCTTGAGCATGTGCCATTGGTGAAAGGTAGGCTTGCAGCCCCTTGTTAGTGGTGCACGGCTAAACGGCGTTATCGGCCGCCGAGCCGGTAGCGACATAGCTAGGTTCACGTCGCTTAAACCAGCGGATGACCAGCGTCGTCACGGGGACAAAGAGGAACTCCACCGCGGTTTTGTAAACGAAACCGACCACCAGGTAGTTCAGGAACGTTTTCAGGTCGGTTATCCCGATGACGGAAGCAGCAATGGAGCAGAAGATCAAGGTGTCGGCGAATTCGCCCACCCCCGTGGAACCCATGAGGCGTCCCACCAGCCCGCGTTCTCCAAAGCGTTCTTTCATCTTTACCAAGACAAATGAATTCAGTGTTTGCCCCACCAAGAACCCCAGTAACGAAGCTAGGACTATCAACCAGACCGGTCCCAATGTGCGCTCGAGTGCGGCCTGGCCGTCATACCAATCGGCGGCGGGCAGTTCGATCATGATCCAGAAGCAGAGGGTGGAGAAGGCTGCCAGCACAAAGGTGGTGATGATGGCCCGGCGGGCTACCCTGAAGCCGTAAACCTCGGAGATGACATCGCCGAGGATGTAGGCCAGTGGGAAAAGGAAGAATCCGCCGTCGGTGACGATCGGACCAAAGGTCACCCCCTTCGCGGCGCCGATGTTGGACAGGATGACCACGACGGCCATCAGTGCCAGCACCGTGGAAAAATAGGGGCTTCCCGCGGACGCAAAAATGGCGCGCGAAGCCTGTGGACGTAGTTTGATGGAGGCGGATTTTTCGCCCATGGTTGTACCCAATCGAAGAAGTGGTTCGCCAAGTTGGTCTTTGAGAGCAACGATCTCCACGACGAGGTACGCCGATGGAAAATATGTGCGGTCAGGACCACTCGCTGTATTAGCACTTGAGGTTCAAGTATCCCATGTCGGGTGGGCGGCGCCGCTGTACCGGAATCAACAGCTCCACTGCTAATGTCCGCACACCCCATTACCCGCGTTGAGTCGACTCCCATCCGTCATGTCATCGCTCCCTCATGGCCGGGCCCCGAAAGCTGGGGACGTGCCGTCAACCGTTGAAAATCGTTCAGCCGTTTCCTATGCGTTCTGTGTCTACGCACATGAACTTTGCGGTTTCCCGAGGAAATCCGAAAACCTCTAAAGACCCGCAGGGGAACTCGGGCTTTGACCAAAACAGCGCATTTTTGAACACGTTCAAAAATGACTATAATGAGTGTCAGCGAAGATCCAGTAAGGGGAAAGTCATGGGACAGCAAACAGCAAAGGGCATTGAAACCCGTCAGCTGCTGCTGGACACTGCCATGAAGTTATTCGCTGCCCAAGGGTTTGCTGGCACCACGATGCGCAGTATCGCCCAAGAATCCGGCCTTTCTTTGGGCAACGCGTACTACTACTTCGATTCAAAGGATGAGATCGTCCACGAGTTATTTCGTGGATTGGTGCAGAAACACCGAAGTAGCGTTGGACCGTTGCTACGCCCGGGGAACAATTTGGAAGCCAACATTCGCTTGGCGCTGGGCAACGGCTTGAAAATTCTGGCGCCGTTCCACGAATTTGGCCCCGCTTTTATCCGCGCGGCTTTTGCCGAATCTCCCGCAGAACCCAACGAAGCGCAACGAAGCATGGAATTTGAGCTGTGGCGCCAAGTGGTGTCTGCCAGTAGTCCGTTGCCGCCGCTGGCCATTCG
The DNA here is from genome assembly GCF_012271785.1 of Paeniglutamicibacter terrestris. Lineage (GTDB taxonomy): Bacteria > Actinomycetota > Actinomycetes > Actinomycetales > Micrococcaceae > Paeniglutamicibacter > Paeniglutamicibacter terrestris. The sequence goes on from NZ_JAAWVT010000004.1 coordinate 15,549, forward strand.
TCATGACCTTCCCGAACTTCTCTGGTTGATCCAACGTGGCATTTTCCTCTTTTGGGCCTACGACACTTCGGACGAGGCATCGCGTAGCCATCGACTCATCAAAAACATTTCGCCGGTCATCGCCCGTTTGGTCGTCCTTTCGCGCCTACCCGTGGTGCGCAGCATCCTCGATGACTTGCTCTCCTTGGTTCGTTCCATCTCCCGGTGATCAGCGTGGCGGGTGATCCTCGCAGTGTCCCAAGAACCACCCGCAGCAGGCGTAGAGTCGGTAGTGAAGTAGGAAATGGGGAGGAATAGTCAGCGGCAGCCCCACCGGTTGGTCTGCCACGTCGCGTCCTTCGTGTTCCTGCGATGACCTCTATGAGAAATAGGAGCATCCTGAATGTCGTTCGAGTCCACCACCCTCCCGCATTGGGTTCAGGCATTTGCCGTACTTAGAGACCGCACGGTACTGCGAGATGAAGACGGCCAACTCCACAGCGTTTCCGAAGACGGTAGTGACTATGAAATCACCAGCAGATGGCCCGCTGCTTCCGATCTCAACGGTCTGTTAGAAGAAACCACAGCAGACTCCCCCGATTCCCAGACACGTTTGACGTTCCTCGGTACCCCCGATGCAGAGGTTGGTCGGGATCTGGCCACACGCGGGTGGACACTCACCGACCGCCGAGTGTTGTTGGCTGCACTGTCCAGCGATGTGGAACAGGTGGCACAGTTGCCCGAAACGGCCACGCTCTTTGAAGCTCCCATGAACGACTATGACGTGGTTGAAATTGCCGATTTTGATGCAACCGCGGGTCGGGGTCGAGTCCATTTCGGCGACGGTTTTGCGCTATTGGCCGATCCCAGCATCACGGCCACCGCAAACGTTGAGCAATTCCGTGCGGCCATCTTGGCCAATCTCTCGGCCGCCGCTGCGGGCCAGGGCTTGGCGGTGTTGTTTATGGTGATCTGCGCCGACACCGCTCTGGGCACACGCGAACATCGGCCCGCGGGGTGGTCCAACGCCACTCAGTTGACCACGTTCACTCGGTCCTGAACGCTAACAGCGACTATCGATCTGGCCATCCGATGATCGTGGCTGCGCCGTAGCATGGAAAAGCGCGCCTAAAATGAATTCATGACCTCTGTCTCCACCGGGAACCGTCCCGCCATCACTTTGACCATCGCCGGATCTGAAGCAACCGGCGGCGCCGGCGCCCAGGCCGACCTGAAGACCTTCCAGGAACTGGGCACCTACGGCATTGTCGCGTTGACGTGCATCGTATCTTTCAACCCGAAGGACAACTGGAACCATCGCTTCGTTCCCGTCGAACCACAGGTCATTGCCGATCAGCTGGAAGCCATCCAGACCTGTTACGCCGCAGATCTAAAAACCGTAAAGCTCGGCATGATGGGCTCCCCGGCCACCATCAACACCGTCGCAACGGCTCTAAAGTCCCAGAAATGGGACAACGTTCTGCTCGACCCTGTGTTGATCTGCAAGGGCCAGGAGCCGGGCCACGCGCTGGACACCGACGAAGCGCTCAAAGCAAACCTGTTGCCACTTGCCACCTTTGTTACCCCCAACCACTTTGAGGCCGAGTCCCTCTCCGGGATGAAGATCAACAACGTTGAGGACCTGACCGAGGCCGCCAAGAAGATCCATGCCATCTCGGGGGCAACGGTACTGGCCAAGGGCGGAATCCGCCTTGCTGGCAGCGAAGCCGTGGACGTCTACTACGACGGTGAAACCCTCGAGATTCTCTCCGCACCCAAGGTCGGCGAGGTGGCAGTCTCTGGTGCTGGCTGCTCGTTAGCTGCTGCGATCACCGCAGAGCTGGCCAAGGGTGAGACACCCTTGCAGGCTGCTCGCAACGCAAAGGCCTTTGTTACCGAGGGCATCAAGAACCGCGTTTCCTCGGCGGCTCCCTTTGATGCATTGTGGCAGGGCGGTTCACGCTAATCCTGAATACCTTCGGCGATGAGTAAACGCTGGTCCCATGCATTGCATGGGACCAGCGTTTTCCGTTTCCCCAAGAAACGGCCGAGCCACACCGTATGTTTGTCCCTCAATTGCGGTCGACATCCTTGCCCAGGGCCACCCGCAACCCGGTGATACATTCCGGCGCTCATGCTGATCGGCTGAGGTTCCTCACAGAACCACCGACCTGAAAACACGCTAACAACCAGCGCCGACACTTCGTCCCCAGCTTTCCTCACCAACGACTCTCACACGCATGGGCACTTGGGTCGGCACGATGTCTTTTTTGTAAAAAATATCAAACAACCCCTTGATATGTGCTTGAACTCACATAGGATGTCGCTTGGGAATCCCCTGTTTCACGGGTGTTTCTCGCATCGCTCCCATCCCATTCAAGGAGAACTATGCTTACCCCGCGTCGCCACAAGCTTGCGCGGACGATTTTGGCATCGGCATCCGGGCTAGCCCTGGCCGTCACCATGTCCGTCCCCTCTCTTGCAGCACCTCCCACGATCGACGTCGCCCCGAATGGCGATTCCCCATCAATCGGCGGACTAGCCACCAAGTCGTTGCAGGACTTGAAGGTAGCTGGCCCCCTGTCCACTGCCAGCGGAGAAGTTTCCGTATTCGTGCAGTTCGAGGGACAGGGCGCGTTTACCGCCACCCAGCCAGACAGCGCCAAAAAGCCCCACGGCAAGACCACCAAGAACGCTGGCAAGGTCAAGGAAATCCGTAACGACATCAAGGCCAAGGGAAAGTCTGCGGCAGCGCAGGCCAAGGCAGATGTCATCTACTCGACCACCAACTCCATTCCAGGCGTAGCCCTGCGCGGCGACGCGGAGGCGTTGCGCGCATTGGCTTCCCGCAGCGACGTCAAGAAGATCACCGCCATTGTTCCCAAGTCACCCGAGAACAAGAACGCCGACATCGACACCCGCGCCCTGCAAGCATGGAGCGCGTTAAAAGAAACCGGCGAAGGCGTCACCATTGCCGTTCTGGATACCGGCATCGACTACACCCACGCCGGATTCGGTGGACCCGGAACCGTCGACGGATACAAGCAGGCACAGGACTCGACAGCGCTCCCCGCTGCTGACTCCGGACTCTACGATCCGGCCAAGTTCATCGGCGGATGGGATCTGGTGGGCGATAACTACAACGCCGACCCCGATGCCGAGGACTACCAGCCGGTTCCGCAGCCCGACGCCAACCCGCTGGACTGTGCGGCCGCCGGACACGGCTCCCACGTCGCAGGTTCGGCTGCCGGTTACGGCGTTAACGCTGACGGCTCCACCTTTACCGGCGACTACACCAAACTCACGGCCGACGATGTGGCGGCCATGCGCATCGGTCCCGGCAGCGCCCCGGAAGCCGCGCTAGTTGGCATTCGTGTCTTCGGCTGTGGCGGTTCTTCCTCTGTGGTGGGTCAGGCTCTTGACTACGTGTTGGACCCCAACAACGATGGCAACTTCGATGACCGCGCCCAGATTGTGAACATGTCGCTGGGCTCGGATCATTCCCCAGCCGATGACCCAGAAAATGACATTGTTAATTCGCTGACCGACTTGGGCATCCTCTCGGTGGTGGCTTCGGGCAACGCCGGTGACGTGACGGACGTCGGAGGCTCCCCGGGCAATGCCCGTTCCGCACTGACCGTCGCTAACTCCGTGGCCACCAAGGTCACGCTCGATGGCATCACCGTCAATGCTCCTGCCGAGAACGCTGGCACAGCGGCCGGTCAGTATTCCTCCAACTTCAATTACACCGCTGCCGATCCCGCTGCGCTAAGCGGCGCCGTGGTGATGGCCCCGGAGTCCAACGCCTTCGGCTGCGATCCTTTTGAGGCGGGCTCGCTTACCGGTAAGTGGGTGTGGCTCCAGTGGAGCGAAAACCTCGAGTTCCCCTGTGGCTCCGGAACCCGCTTTAACAATGCCGAGGCAGCCGGCGCCACCGGAGTCATCCTAGACTCCGAGGTCTCAGTCTTCGAGGCCGGCATCGCCGGCAACGCGACCATCCCCGGCGCACAGTTCACCAAGGCCTACTCCGATAGCTTGCGCCCGGCAGCCCAGGCCGGCACCCTGAACGTCACCCTGGATCCGGCGCTCGTTGGCACCGCATCAAGTGACTCCGGGCTGGGAGACACATTAAACTCGTCCTCCTCGCGTGGTGTCCACGGCTCCGAAGGCGTGGTGAAGCCGGATATTGCTGCCCCCGGAACTCTCATCGGTTCCGTCGGAGTGGGTACCGGCAACGCTCCGGCAGTCATGTCGGGTACCTCCATGGCCACCCCGCACGCCGCGGGCATCGCCGCACTTGTCGCCGGCAGCGGAAACTACACCGCGTACCAAATCAAGTCGATCATGATGAATACCGCCACCGCGGATGTGCTGGCCGCCAACGGCGAGGCCTACGGCCCCAACCGCGTGGGTTCCGGTCGAGTGATCGCCGACGCCGCATTGGAGACTCCCGTCTACGCCTTCGCCACCGCGGACCCGGACCTCACCAGCGTGAGCTTCGGTGTCATCGAGGTGGACAAGAAGAAGTACTCGGCCACCAAGTCCATCACTGTGGTCAACAAGTCCGATAAGAGCCAGACCTACAAGGTGGCCTACCTTCCGGCCACGAAGATTCCGGGCGCCAGCTACACGCTGAGCCAGAAATCGGTCAAGCTCGCCGCGGGCGCCACCACCAACGTCAAGGTGACGTTGAACGTGGATGCGAACAAGTACGCGAAGACCATCGATCCAACCATGGACACCGAGCAGCTTGGTCTGCCGCGGGCTTGGGTTGCCGATGTTTCGGGTCGAGTGGAACTCACCAGCTCCACCGCACCGACCTTGCGTGTTCCCGTCCATGCGGCACCAAAACTGGTTTCCGACATGGCCGCAAAGAAGGCATCCTTCGCTAAGGGCGCCACCACCGGCACCATCAAACTTGCCGGCGACGACGTCGTGGCGGGATCCGGTGCCACTCAGGTACGCTCGCTGGTCTCCGCCTTTGAACTTGGCGCATCGTCGACCAAGCTCCCGGCAAGCGCCGATGAGGTTCCGGGCGCACGCGAAATGGATCTGCAGCACGTGGGTGCGGCCACCACCGCCCCCAGCACCGGAGCTGCGGATGGTCTGCTGAACTTCGGTGTGAGCACCTGGGGCAACTGGGCGCATTTGGCCGGCGGTACCGAGATCGACATCGAGATCGACACCAATGGCGACGGCGAGGCAGACTTTGTCACCTTTAATACCGTCGCCGACGGACTCGACGCCGATCTGGTAGCCACCTACAGCCTGAACCCCGTGAAGCAGGTTGACCTGCAGCTCCTGAACGGACTGGGCGGAGATGTTGATTCGAATACCTTCGACACCAACGTAGCCGGCTTCCCGGTCTCGCTCGCTGCGCTGGGTTTGACTGGCTCGGACGCACCGATCTCCTACCGCGTGTACTCCTACTCGCAGTACAACTCCGATGAGACAGGCGCCAACGTTCCTGTTGACGCCACCGACTGGATCGACTTCAACGCGATCAAGCCGGCATTGTCCTTCGCCGGTGAGGGAACGGTGTTCGCCGATCTCAACAAGAGCCAGCTAAAAGCCACGGTAGCCTCCACCGATACCAAGGCCAAGGCACTGCTCCTGCACCTGCACAATTCCTCGGGACAGCGCGCCCAGGTATTGGACGTGCAGCCTCGCAAGTAGCACTACAGCACTGGTTCCGATGAAGCTATTGGCACCTTACGGGCGCGGCCCGGGGACGGCGCGGTGAATATTTCACCGCAGGTGTCCCCGGGCCGCGCCTTTTGCTTGCGCCGTGCGAATGCTGACCTATGCTCATTGCCATGAGTAGTGCTGCGGCCTTTGAATCGTTGGTGGCACAGCTACCCGCTGGCTCGGCCGCCGCCTGGCGGGATCCCAGCGAATCCGGAGTCCTGCGTATTTTCGGAGTCAAAGATGCGCTTCCGGTCTTTAGCCTGACCAAGATGTTTATTGCCGCTGCGATACTGCGATTGATGGATGCCGGCGCCCTGCGTGTCACCGACAAGATCGCTAAATTCCTTCCCGGAGCTCCGGGGCATGGCAGCATCAAAGCGGTGCTGAACCACACCGCGGGACTCGGCGACTATGCCCACACTCCGGCCTATCTTCGCGCCGTCCACGAGCAGCCGGACCAGCCATGGGACCTGAGACAGATCGCCTCCATCTCATCCACCGGGATCCCCGGATCCTTCGCCTATAGCAACACCGGATACTGGTTATTGGGCGCACTGTTGGAATCCTTGTTGGCCGAACCCTTGCACCTCGTGCTGGAACGCGAAGTCTTTACGCCGCTGGGCATGGTCTCAACACGCTATCCACTACCCGAAACCTCGCTGAGTCCCACCGGCTACTCCACCTTGTGGGCTGGCCCGGCCGGCGCGGCGTTCTCCACGCCGAGCGACGTGCTCCGCTTCCAAGCCATCCTGCAGTCAACGACGGGCGTGAGCGGCGACTACTTATCCGTCGCGGCCCGCGAACTCCTTTTCAGCTGTGTAGCTGTCGATGCGCAGGCACCGTGGAGGGCACCCAAATATGCCATGGGGATCATGGTGGATCCTGCCCTGCGCTTGTGGGGTCATGGTGGAAGCGGTCCGGGCTACCAGTCTGCCGCCTTCAGCTCCCTGGCCACAGGAGTCGGCGCCTCCATCATCTGTCCGTCATCCGGAACGCTGAACCCTGAGGCCATACTCATCAAGCATTTGGGTGTTCAAGAGCGGTTGGTGGTTCATTTGGAGCCAGCGCATGGGCGGCGCTGGCCATTGTGGGACCCCGCATCGGGGCGCGAGATCGATCCGCACCGGCTGGGGCTCGATCCTGAGCTCATCGCAGACTTACGCTCGTGGGCTGAGGGATGGGAATCGGGCCATAGCGATCAACATGGCTGGATTTCGAAGAAGTCCCGGCTGGGCTTCGAAGCGCAGCGTCTTGTTCTGTTGGCGTCGCTGCGCGAAAGGGCCGGAGGATATCTTTTGGTTCTCTAGGAACCTTCGTCTTGCTTGGCTTCGAGCACCTTGAGCGCCGCGGCATCAATGAGGCGGGCGAATCCTGGATCCTTTTTCGCTTGCTCTGCCAGAGCTTCGGAAATCTGGTCCAGCTTCCCAGCATTCACACACAGCATCATCGTTCCGCCCGCCTCGAAGAAGCGCACTGCGCGCGTCGCATAGCTCCACGGCGAAAGTTGCGTAGCGTCGCACATGTCATCGGAAATGATGACGCCGGTAAAACCGAGGTCTTCGCGCAGCATCCCCCGCATGATGGTGGAAGAGAACGGCGCAATGTTCTTGGCGTCGATCTTCGAGTAATAGGAGTTGGAGACCATCACCCACTCATTACCAGCAGCGATGCCCGCCCGGAAGGGTGCAAGATACGGATCATTGCGGGTGGTCTTGGTGTCAATAACGTTCTTGACGATATCGGTGTTCTGCGTGACGCGTCCCAGTCCTGGAAAATGCTTAATAACGGAATCAACTCCCGGCGCCCCCATCCCCTTGGTGAAGGCTTGTGACGCCCTCGAGACGGCCTTGGGGGTATAACCGTATTCGCGCTTCCACTGTCCAATGGGACCGTTGGATGGCGCAAAGGACGCCGAGGATACGGTGTCGGCCACCGGGGCGAGGTTGAGGTTGATGCCGACCGCGGCCAGCTCCTTGCCCCATTTGGTGGCGCGGTGAGTCAGTGTCGTGGCGTCCCAGCTGCCTTGGACCAAGGCCGTAGGCAGGGTGGAAAAGCCAGCACCCCTCAGCACCTGGACGTTGCCGCCTTCCTGATCGGTGGCAACATATGGCGTGATCTCCGCGGCTGTTCCCTTGACGATGGCCGTATTAATGCGCTCGACGACCTCGCCCGTTGCCGCACTCCCGCGACTACTTCGACCCTTGAGGAACACGTTCCCCAACGCGTTGCGGGTGATGATTGATAAATCGGCGGAGTTGCTCCCCGTGGCGGGGACTCCCACCATGAGCACCTGACCAATCTTTTCTTTCCTGCTCATCGTGTCCAGCTGCCGATGCGCGGCATCTAGCGGGACAGCTGACGGCTTGGCGCTAGGGCTCGGCATGGCAGTGGTTCCGGGGTCGCGGGGTGAGGTGTCTGCACTCGAGGTCACCGGGGTGGGCGTGGGGATCGTGATGGGAGCGCGGGTGTTGGGGGACGATGCGGAAGAGCTGTGCGTCTGCGTGCTTGGCGCGGGTGCTGCGGTGCAACCAACTAAAACCAGTGCCGGGAGTATCACCAGCGGCAGGCGTTTTCTACGCTGGTGCATCGCTGTTCTCCTGCGGTTCATGACGGCCCGCTCCTTTCCCTCGACTTTTAGCCTGTCAGAGATTTGTGGGATTCTCCGAATTTAGAAAGAAAATTCACTACCAGTACTCCCCCGCTTGGCATTCCCTACCCAGCCGCGCTCGATAATGTGTCCCTCCTTCTCGGTATCTCGGGCACCCGTGGGTGGCCACGCCTATGCTGAGCCCAAGAGCATTTTAAGGAGGAACCGTGGAAACTTCGCCGCTGTCTAACAACCAAAAATTCATTGCTGGGTTCCCGGCCGACTCCCCGAAAGAACCGGCCGAGCTTGATCACGAATCAGATATTTGGCAGCTTCCATCGCGGGGCGTCGAATGGTGCGATTGCGGTCGGCACCATGTTCTAGATAGGGACATCGTCGCCGCGATTGCTCACGATGTGGTTGATGACCCCGATTTCATGACCCATAACGAAGTCATTGATACGGCGATGGACCTATGGAAGTACGAATCTGTGTGCCAGTTCTTCCTCCTTGCCATCCGCCATTCAGCGACCGCCATGAATGGCCACCCCGCCGAAAGGTACGCTTTTGAGCGCGGTCTTCAGATCGTGGCGCATTTTTCTAAAACGTGGCAGGGCTGCCCCGAGGAAACCTGCTCCCCCGCTCATGACCGTGAAAACTAGGCCTTCACGACCGGAATCTCAGCCCACTCGGTAGTGAACTTTGGCGAGGAATAGTCTCGCTTCATCGACCATCCGGGTTCCGTGGCTAGTCCCCCAGAGCCTAAGCCAATTGATTTGTTCCCGAACCGGGCCTTGACCGCTCCGAGCACATCACCAACGTGTTTCTCATCCGATCCGGCGTCAAAGATTCCAAAGACCGCTTGTTCGGGTTCGGGCTGCAATCCGGAGAGAATGACCCCTCCGCGTACGTAGGAAGCGCCCGGAAGCATGATTTCCCGCATGGCCCCGACGGCCAGCCGGGTCAGCAGAATCGGGTCCTGGGTGGGCGCGGGAAGTTTGAGGGTGATCGAGGGAAATGACGCTTCTCCGGAGGCGAAGCGGCTGGTGCCAGCGGTGATGGTGAGCAGTGTGGCCCAGAGACCGTCGTTCATCAATCGGGAGGCACCGCGTTGGGCATAAATGGACATCACCTCAACCATCTCCTCGATGGTTCGCACCGGGCTGGAAAACGAGCGTGAGTACATGATTTGCTGCTTGTCAGCTCGCTCCTCATTGTGGGCGATACACGGTGTTCCGTTAAGTTCCAGCACGGTGCGTTGAAGCACAACGGAGAATTTCTTGCGAATGTCAGTAACATCGGCGGCCTTGAGGTCAGCGATGCTGGTGATGCCCAACCCGGCGAGCCGGGTTCCGGTGCGCGAGCCGACGCCCCATAGATCCGTGACCGGAACCCTGGATTGGATGTCCGCAACAAGCTGTGGGTCCATGGAATCCATGGAACATACCCCACCAAGATGGGCATTGTGCTTGGCGACGTGGTTGGCGAACTTGGCCAGAGTTTTGGTGGGCGCAACGCCCACGCACACCGGTACCCCGACGCTGCGGGCTACGGCGGCACGAATAGTTGTCGCTAATTTGCCGAGCTGGTCGGGATTACCTTGAACACCGATAAACGACTCATCGATGGAGTAAACCTCTTGCCATGTCCCGTAGCGCGAGAGCACTTCCATGACCCTGGCGCTCATGTCCCCATAGAGTTCATAATTGCTCGATCGCACGACCATGCCATGACTTTGCATGAACTGTTTGACCTGGAAAAAAGGTGCACCGGTGGTAATTCCTAGGCTCTTAGCCTCCTGCGAGCGCGCCACAACGCAACCATCGTTGTTGGACAGGACAACAACCGGTCGGCCGACGAGTTTGGGGTCAAAGACCCGCTCGCAGGAGACATAGAAGTTATTAACGTCCACCAACGCAATTCGTTCGCTCATGATGTCCTCGCCAAGGAACGCTGTAATCCAAGTGGAACCTCTGTAGCCGACGCCGCCACGGTGGTGTCGCTCGGATGAGGCTGGCCGGCACAAGTTCTGGCAGGTACGCCACGACGCGTTGGCGCGATGACTGATTTCCTACACATGGTGCAAACATCGTGTGACGACGCCCCACACGATGGTCTCTTCGGCGACGGCTTCTGCCTGTTCTGCTGGCACTTCGTCACTGACGAGGACGAGGGCGCCCCGGTACTCTACCAACCTGCGGATCACCAGTTCTCCGTCTTGGATGGCAATGACCACTGATCCATCGCGTGGCGCCAGGGCTCTATCCACAATGACTTCGTCTCCGTGGCTGATCCCCGCGGAGGCCATTGAATTGCCGGCGACGCGCATGAGAAAAGTGGACGTTCGGTCCTTAATGAGGAGGCGGTTCAGGTCGATTCCACCGTTGTAGTAATCTCGCGCCGGAGAGGGAAACCCCATGGCCTCTACGGCACCGACCGGACCTTGTGAATCGGGCGAGGGCGGCTGTGGCTGCGGCAAATCTGTTCCGAACACGAGCACCGCCTTTTCTAGAACAAAGATTCGATACTCAGCCTACCAGCGGAAGCGCACACGGGTAATCCCCGCTACCCCATCCCGTGAGGATTAATGCGCGGCATATCCGTGCCCGGACACTACGTGATTCTAGATCAAGTAGCCGCCCCGTCACCCACTAAGTCACGGAGCTACGCCGGCATCCAGCAGCAATCCGGAGCATCGGCCTAACCGTCGAACGGCGGCCGTGCCCCGGGGAAGATCTACACGGGCGCAGCACCTTAATGCGCCTGAGTCGCGGATTCCTTGGGCCCGGCGCCACGTGCGGTTAGCGAATTATTTGTCGGCCCGGGAAGGTGAAATTTCCGCGTGAATGTGGTCCATATGTTTGGTGGTTGCGTTCCACCCGCGTGATGATTCCAGGTTTTTGCCCCAGCCTCCGGTTGAGTAGGGACCCCATTGGCCATCTTCTGCCAGCCACAGTCGATCGCGCCAGATCAAATAGCTGATGCCCAACCTCTCATGGTTTTTCGCCAAGTACGCGGCAATGGCATCGCCCGCATCGATACCCGAGGCCGAGGTGTAGTCCTTGATCATGAAGTCGGCAGCCAGTCCGGAGCTATGACCGGTGGAACCGGCGCGCGATCCGCCGACTGCGCTGATACTGGCGTCGAAGCGACCTTGCACCTCCTTGACCATCGACCGAGTCATGGGCTGCAGCTGCTTTGGCGCGTGGTACTCAACACTGCTCAGCAACGTGTTCTTAATCCACCCGGTCCCCTTCGAAGTGGCCACCTTCGACCAGCCGTCGGAAGATTGCAGATAGGAAACTTTTTCATTCCCAGCGACAAGTCCCAGCGACTCGTACGAGAGCGCTGGGCCGGTTCGAACGTTAGCGGCTGAAGCAGTCCAGCGATACGAGGTGGAATTACCCGACCCTTGCGGCTCATTGGCCACTAGCGATGAAACGGGGATCCATCCGTGACCCGCTGTCGTATCGATGTATGACCATGCTCCGGTGCTCTTGATCAGCCGAACCTTGGACCCACCTGTTTGAACCGCAAGACGGTTAGAGGTCAACGACGCCTTCGCATAAATTGGCTGAGTTCCGTCCACCCAGCGGTCGGCGCCCGCGACCGCTTCCGGATCGGGAGGCGAATCAGGAGAAGGATCTGGAGCGCTGTCCGATGAGCCCGTGAGGTAATGAGAACTCACCCACCCGGTGACCGAGCCTGCCTTTACCTCCCACCAAGCGCCCTTAATGTCCCCCGTCCGAGAGACCACGGTGCCTTCGGGAGCACTGTCAGCGAGGTGAAGTGGGCACCCGCGTTTTGTCGCAGATTGAGGTTCACAGTGGTTCGCAGTCCAGTGCTGGCTTCTGGTGCCGGAGCTGCATTGGTTCGAGAGGTCAGATAGACCGAACTCACCCACCCGGTCAGCGAGCCGATCTTCACTTCCCGCCAACGTCCGGAAGTTTTTCCCGTCGGGGCAACAATGGCGCCCTTCTTCAGGACTACCAAAGATTTGTGCTGGGCACCCGGCTTCTGGCGCAGGTTCAAATTATCGGTGGTTTGGGTGATGGTGACGCTGCGCGTGCGCGGAGTCATTGATATTTTCGCGCGGATCTTTTCCAGGGAGGGCTTCATCGCCGGTGCCGGCTCGGCGGCTGCCAGCGGCAAGCCTCCAACGATCATCGATGCACCAAAGGTGGCCACCGCGATTTTCAACGAAACGTGTTGAGGACGCATGGTATCTACTCTTTCAGCCAAGGAGGAGACGGGGGAGTCGCCTATTTCCTGCGGATAAGTACTCGTGCTGGGTACACCCTATGTGGCTAATGTTGCTGGTGTCACGGATGTGACTGCGTAGAAATAGCACCACGTCAACCCGCCTAATGTTCGGTTTCGGCTGGGTTGACGCGGTTTCTAGGTCCTCGGTTCCGGCGCGTAAGCGTTTTGCCTCAGCACGTTTTTCTGCACCTTACCGGTGGAAGTACGCGGCAAATCCTGCGGGAACTTGATAATTTTGGGAACCTTGTAGCCCGCCAATTGGGTGCGGGCATGAGCCTGCAGAGTTGGTGCATCAACGTCGGATCCGCTGGCCCGGATGACGTAGGCCACCGGAGTTTCGCCCCATTTTTCGTCCGGCACACCGATCACCGCGACGTCCAGGACCTCCGGATGACTCGCGATAGCCTGCTCGACCTCAATCGTCGAAATATTCTCACCGCCGGAAATGATGATGTCCTTGGCCCGGTCCTTGAGCTGAATGTAGCCATCGGGATGCATCACACCCAAATCCCCGGTGTGGAACCACCCTCCGGCGAACGCGGTGGCTGTGGCTTCGTCGTCGCGGTAATAGCCAATCATCACGTTATTGCCACGCAGCACGATTTCACCCATGGTTTCCCCATCGGCAGGCACATCCTTCATATCCATATCCACGATGCGCGCCGATTCTGCCTGAACCATGCCCACGCCCTGCCGGGAGACCTTCTGCGCCTTGGCCTCTTGATCCAAATCGTCCCAGGCGTCCTGATACTCACAGATCGTATAGGGACCGTAGACCTCGGTGAGACCGTAGACGTGGACCACGTCGATGCTCAGCTTTTGCAGCTTTTGAATGATTGCTGGGGAGGGCGGCGCCCCGGCGGTGGTGATCTTGATGCCGCGCTCCAGCGCGTGGGCCCGGGTTGAGTCGGCAATGATGGAGCATACGGTCGGGGCACCGCAGAGGTGGGTGACGCCGAGATCATCAATCGCGTCCCACACCGGCTGATCGCGGACACCGCGCAGGCACAGGTGCGTGCCGCCCGCCGCAGTGACAGCCCAGGGCGTGCACCACCCGTTGCAATGGAACATCGGCAGCGTCCACAGATACCGCGTGTGCGCATCGAAGCCCTGGTGGAAGGCCTCCCCCAGAGAATTCAGGTAACTGCCGCGGTGCGAGTACAGCACACCCTTGGGTTTGCCAGTGGTCCCCGAGGTGTAGTTCAGCGTGATCGGAGCGCGCTCATCGGCAATCGCATAGTCAAGATCCGCCCCGGTACCCGCGGATATGAAGTCGCTATAGGTGCCATCAACCGCTACCTCTGGCCGGCTGCCGGTGAACTCCGCATCCTGGATCTCAATGAGAGCCTCGAGGGTTGGAATCTCCGAGCGCAGCGTAACGGTTGCGGCGAGCAGCTCGGAGTCGGCAAGAAGTATCTTTGTTCCCGAATGTTCCATGATGTAGCCCAGCTCTCGGGCGGAGAGCCGGGTATTCAGGGCCACGAGGACGCCACCCGCAAGCGGGACAGCATAGTGAGCGAAAAGCATTTCGGGAATGTTGGGAGCCAGCACCGCCACCCGATCTCCCGGTTTGATTCGAGCGGCAAGCGCCTTCGCGAACGCTTGAACCTCAGCACCGAATTGTGCATAGCTATAGGTCCTCGCGCCATGGACGATGGCGTCCTTGGACGGGTAAACCTCCACGGAGCGTTGCAGGAATCGCAGCGGCGTCAGCTCCGAGTAGTTGGCCAGTGGCTGCACATCCATGTAGTCCTCTATTCCGATCATGATCCATCCCCTGCGGGAGACTCGCTTTTCGTGTGACGCGCGATACAACCGTCATTTCCAGACTAGAGGCTGAAACTGCGTTTCACAATCGGACACCGAGTTCCGAATTGGTTGTGGTATGAGGGCCTTTCCTAGGCCGCAAATGCCATATTCGATCCATTTCGCCGTTCAAAATCCGCCTACGGATCTCGCAAAGAGAGGCCAAAAACCCATGACACCGGGCCACGAATTCGCATCTCGGTCGGTGAACGGCAGAAAGATTATCTCGATCCATCGGCGCGACTGCCCGCCGGAATGCGCCGCGACCATAATCGGCGTAGGCTCAACGAGAGGGCGAAAGGTGAATAATGAGCCAATCTGAATACTTTGAAGAACAGCTGAGCAAGGTGGAGGACGATTCCGTCGCCGAACTCACTGCGTTATGTCGCAAGCTGCAGGACCAGCAGCCCGGTTCCCGGGTTCCGCTCATCGACCCAGTGCACGACGTAGATGAAGCTCGGGTTATTTCCCTGCAAATCGCGCCGGGCCCCGGAACGTCTTCGGGCTTCCTGTCTTTGCGCAACGACGATCCCACCGCGGCACGGCTTGCTGCAGTCTATGAGGCTGCCGGGCTGGAGCCGCGTTTTGGTATCCCGTGGAATGTCTTCCCGTGGGAACTACCCGAGGGGGGCACCAAGCTAACGCCCGATCAGGTGAAGGCGGGTATCCGACCGCTGAAGGAGCTCATGCGCATCGCATACCGCACCTCAGCGATCATCGCCCATGGCACCGAGGCCAAGCGCCTGGTGCAGGCTTGGATCAAGGCAGGTGGCCAGCAGGTCATCAACCAGCGTGGCATCAAGATCTACGAAGTCCGCTCCACCGCTGATCGCGCCTTCTTAGGCTCGGCAGAAAAGCAGCAGGCATGGTTCGACGAAATGGTTGCCGCTTACACGGACGCCATGGCGCGCGCCGGATTGCGTCCAGCAGCAAAGTGAAGGTACTCGTCCTCGGTGCCGGAGACCTCGGCACCGAGGTCGGACTCCGCTTTCAGGCCGCAGGCCACCACGTCACAGCGTGGCGCCGCCGCCCCGAAGTACTCCCCTCAACCTTTGCCAGCGCGCGGGTTGACTTGGGCACGAATGCCGCCACATGGCCCCGGATCGATGCCGACACCGAGGTCATAGTTTTCACTCCCGCGGCGCCCGAACGCAGCGAAGAAGCTTACCGCCGCACGTATTTAGAAGCAACGCGCCGCCTCATCCAGACGCTGGAGCGCGACGGAGTTACCCCCCGGCGTTTGCTCATGGTCTCCTCCACCGCCGTATTCGGCGATGCGAATGGCGGATGGGTCAACGAGGACACCCCGATTGCCCCGCGCACCGCTACGGCACAGATCCTCGCCGAGGCAGAAACGCTGCTGCATCAATTCTCCCCATCTGCCATCGTCCTTCGCTTGGCTGGCATCTACGGTCCGGGGCGCAACTACCTGATCAACCAGGTAAAAACCGGGGCCGCCCGTAAACCCGAACATTCAGTGTGGACCAACAGGATCCACCGCGACGATGCCGCCGCCGCCGTTGTGCACCTCTGCACCATGGAGAATACCCCGGCGCAGCTCTACCTGGGGATAGATCATGAACCCGCCGAATTATCCGAGGTCCAGACATTCTTGGCACACCAACTCGGGCTGCCCGAACCTCAAGTCGGCGCCGCCACGGTGAACCGGGGAGGCGACAGACGCTTGTCCAACGCACGCCTGCTGGCAACCGGTTTCGAGTTCAGCTTCCCGAGCTACCGCGAAGGATATGCGAGCGTGCTGGGCGGCCACGGCGTACGCCACCCTTAACCTCGCAGTGGAGCGATGACCCGATGGCTTAACGCCCAACACCCGGGAGCCGTGGTACTCACCCAAGGGTAGGTGCACACCACAGCTCGCGGGTGTTGATCATGATTACTGGGTACTACTTTGACCAGATGTCGTCCCCGCGCAGCGTTGCGTCCGCGCCGCCGTCAATGTAAATCGTTTGACCGGTGACGTGGGTATTTTCCTCGCTCGTCAGCCAGGCCAGCATGCGGGCAATCACCACGGCCTCGGAGTGGTAGTTCAGCGGCATCGGCACATTGTCGTCCGCCATCTTGCGGCCCTCTTCGGTGGCCAGCAATTCACGGGTCATATTGGTAATGACGGTGCCGGGCGCCACCGCATTAAGTGGAATTCCTGCACCCGCCCATGCCTCGGTGATGCATTCGCGGCGGACCCAGCGGGAAATCGCGCGTTTCGATGATGGGTAGTTCAGGTAGCCGGCGCGCGGTCCCGCAGCTTCCAGCTCGCCACCAATGCGGAGAGCTTCGGTCTCATCACCGGACATCAGCGCCTCGACCAGCGCTTCGGAATTCGCTTGCAGGGAAGCCATCGAGGAAACGACGGCAACCCGTGGGGCGGACGATGCGGAGAGCGCGGGCAGCAGACCTTCGAGGAAGCTCGTTACACCGAAGAAGTTGACCGCGACGGTGAACGCCTTGGGTGCGGAGACACCTGCTGCGGCGATGACCGCATCGATCTTTCCAGCGCTGGCAAGCAAAGTGTCGGCAATGGCGCTTGCACGTCCGGCTGCGGTGGAAAGATCGGCGTTCACTTCGGCGTTCCGAAGGTCCACGCTGATAACTTTATGGCCGCGCTCGCGAAGTAATTCGGCGGTTGCAGCACCGATGCCAGAAGCGGATCCTGTGACGACGTACGTTCTCATGGAGAGCTGACCCTTCTCGGGAGTCCATGGGTGGCCGAGACCGATTGTCCCGCCCTCATCCCCAACGGACGATCCCTTCATGATCCCGACGTTACTCCTCAGTATCCTGGCATTCCGCCGCTTTCACCCATAGCGCGAGGCATGGAATTTCTAGAAACCAGTGCTACGTACGGTATTGAGCTCTTCCTCGTTCGGACGGCACCACAATCGACCCTAGCGCCCTCCGTCCTCGAGGCTTCAGATCCGAGCGACAGAAGAACCACGGCCGCTAAGATTCAGATTTTGTGTCAACAGTCGTGAAGTCAAAGGAGCCCCAAGGAACGGCGCGGAAATCACCTCCGCACCAACCTTTGGGGCTCCTCGTCACGTCATTGACAAAAGAGTGGCTCAGAAGCCCTTACGCAGTGGGTTGAAGTGTCGCGCCACGGCCGGCTTTTCCTTGCCGACGATCCCGGCGGCGAGCATCTTGCCAGTGAGCGGACCCAGAGCAACGCCCCACATGCCATGGCCGCCGCCCACATGAACGCGTGGGGAGCGAGTGGCGCCGACCAGCGGCAGACCATCGGCGGTGCAGGGACGACCGCCAACCCATTCCTCCTTGCGGTTCTCCCAATTGATGCCCTTGTAAACCGGCGCCGCGGCAGCCACGATGGCCTCGATGCGCTTGGGTTCCAACTGATGGTTCACGTCGCGGAATTCCATGGTGCCCGCAATGCGGAAACGATCGCCCAACGGGGTGCAGGCAACACGCTGGGACGGGAAGTAGATCGGATGCGTCGGCATGACCTCGGGCTGAACCGTGAACGAGTATCCTCGGCCGGCCTGCACCACAACGTTGACACCAAACTTCTTTGTCAGGTCATTCATCCAGGCTCCGGTGGCCATGACCACGTGGTCCGCGGTCATCGCGCGACCCTCGGAACCAATGACGGTCACCGAGGTGCCGTTGTCACGGATATCGGTGACATTGAAGGCGCCAACGATATCGCCACCGCGAGCCACCACAGATTCGGCGAGGGACTCCATGTACTTCGGCGGATTAAGGAAGCGTTGATTCTTGATGGCGACGCCGGCAGCTACATCATCGGAGAGAGTCGGCTCGATGGCGCGCAGTTCGTCTCCGGTGAGGAGGTCGAATTCGACGTTGCCGCCAGTCTTATGAATCATCTCGAATTCGTGCAACAGGACTTCGCGGTCCTTCAATGATTTGAATCCGGTCAGGAACGGGTCGGCCGACTTGGTTTTTTCAGCGACTCCCGGGCCCGCGCCGGTACCTTCGGCGATCTCGTCAAAGGCATCCAGACCGGTGGTCCCGATCTCCGAGTAGACGCGCATGGCTTCCTGCCACTTCTTCGGGGTACTGTGCCACGCGAAGCCCACCAGGAAACGCAGCAGCTTGGCGTCGGCCTTGAGCGGAATGTAGAGCGGGGAGGCCGGGTCGAACATCATCTTCAAGCCGTTGGTGAAGATCGACGGTTCGGCAATTGGCAAGGTCAGCGCCGGGGTGAGCCAACCAGCATTGCCCCACGAAGATCCCGAAGCCACGCCGCCACGGTCAACCACGGTGACCTTAACGCCCTCTTCTTGCAGGTACCAAGCCGCAGACAGACCGACGAAGCCTGCACCGACAATAACTACATGTTCTGGCGTTGCTGTGCTGGCCATAATCCACTCTCCCGTTCAAGAAAATTCAAATATCTAATCTCAACTTTGGCCGGGAAGTTGATGCGATGCAACGCCAGTTCACTTTTCATCGGTGACTCACGACACAACAACACTCGATCTGCAATAACTGCAACAAATACCTGATTTAGCCGCAGTTTCTACAATAAGACATGTAACGCGCTGATTTCTGACCCGTTACACCGCGGTGTTATCCCACCTTCATCCTCGATCCATTCGGCTCGAAGAGCAAGAGCTGAAGCTAGTTCTCCCGCAGCGTGTTTTTTCGTTTTCCAGCCCGCTAGGCTGCAGACCAAACAGTCGCAACCATGGTGTGCACCACGGCGACGGCACAAAGGGCTGTAACGTGGGCGCACCCCTTTAGACTGATTGCATGTCTTCTGCTGCACCCATGATCTCGTCGACCACCCTGATTCGAAATCTGGTCGGCCCCCTCAGCCTCGATCGCGGCGCAGCTTACGCGACTCAGGGCCGGGTTCTGGACGTTGACTGGATCGCACCGATGAGCATCGTACGAGCCAGCGTCCTCGGAGCGGGCGGAAACATTTACCGGACGGCAGTGCACTCCCAAATCCGCGACGGCTACCTGATGCCACAACACGGCATTTGCACCTGCCCCGTGGGCTCAAACTGCAAACATGCTGCGGCTGCACTCTTGGCCTACATGTGGGGCGGATCCACCGAAGTCGAGGAAGTCGATCCACGGGCCCCTTGGGAAAGAACCCTGCTCTCACTGATGGGTGAAGACGGCACCGAGAAGCAAAACCTCGAAGAACGCACACTAGGGGTTCAGTTTGAGCTTCGCCCAAGGACTCTGCACCGGTATCAGGCCGCAGCGATAGCGAAGATCAAGGGCGGGGAAATTCCGCACACCTCAAAGCTTGAGTTGGTGCTCCGCCCCGTCCAGCTTAATGACAAGGGTCGCTGGGTCTCCGGCAATCTCGCATGGCAGCATTTTCGCTACACCCGCACCGGCGGCATCCCGGTTTTGCCCTTCGATTTTGCCTACGACCCGGACCATATTGAATGGTTCTGCGCACTATTGCAGTTAAACTCATTTACCGCCTGGAACGGCACCCATCTCTCGGCCAGCGACTTCCTCTCCCCCATGTTGTGGGAGCATCTGCGCTCGGCCGCCGGGCTCGGCATCGAACTACGTGGACCATCGGCAAAATCCACCATTAAGCTGCACGAGCCCGTCGCCATCAGGACCGATGTTCTCACCGAGGGCAAGAAGCTTCGCGTCCGTCCCCTCGTTGACATACTTCCCGCGGACTTCAATACCGACTTTATCGGCAGCGTCGCTGACCACGGAGTTTTCTGGTGGAGCGCCACCGAGGGCATGAAACACGTGAACCTCAATTTGGCACCGACCCGCGCACGTATTCCTCCGATTCTTACCGGCCTGCTCGGCACGGACAAAAAGGTACTCATCCCGGCCAACGCTCGGGAGAACTTTGAGCAGGAATACCTTCCTAAATTAGCCAAGGCCTCCGAGCTCTCCTCAGTTGACCACTCCATTCAGGTTCCAACCTCGATGGAACCCACCATGCAGCTGCTGCTTAGGCACGTCTTGTGGAGCCCCGAGACGCCGCGTAAGCGCAAGGAGGACAAGGCCTCCGTTCCCGGATTTGAGTTGCACTGGGGCTATTCCTATGGCGACACTCTCCTACCCTTGCGCGCGCAGCCCACTGCCGGCATCGAGCGAAACACCAAGGCCGAAATGGTGCTGCAGCGCGAGGCAAGCGCCGCCATGGCCGACTTCCCGGGCGCCTTCAACTCGGTGTTCACAAATTCGCAGCACCATGCCGTTGCCAAGAACACCGTCGTTACCTTGACCGGAGTTGAGGCAGCACACTTCATCAACACCGCGCTGCCCGCCCTGCGTCGCATCAAGAATTTGGAAGTCACCGTCGAGGGTGTGCCCGCGGATTATGAGGAACTCACGGCCGACCCATTGATCACCATCTCCACGGAAAACACCGAATCGAATGACTGGTTCGATCTTGGTGTGGAGGTACGCATCGATGGGAACAATGTTCCGTTCACCGAGCTGTTCCAAGCCCTGGCGCACGCGGATCAATACCTCATGCTGCCCGACGGGAAGTACTTTGCGCTGGACCGCCCGGAATACGAGCAGTTGCGCCGGCTCATCGAGGAGGCGCGCACCCTCTCGGATGCGACCGCGGACGGAAGCATACGAATTTCCAAGCATCAGGCATCTCTTTGGGAGGACCTCAAAGACATCGCCACCAACGTGGAGGCCTCCGAAGCGTGGAAGGTGTCCGCCGAGGGACTGACGAACATCTTGACCGTCGAGCATGCCCCGGTGCCGGCTGGCATCAATGCCACGCTGCGTCCATACCAGCGCGAGGGCTTTGAATGGCTCTCCTTCCTTTACGACAATTCACTCGGCGGGGTGCTCGCAGATGACATGGGACTGGGCAAAACTTTGCAGACGCTGGCCCTGATCCAACATGCCAAGGACAACCACGACGAGTCCACGGGACCGATGCCACCGTTCTTGGTCATCGCCCCGACCTCCGTCGTTTCGAACTGGGAAGCCGAAGCCAGACGCTTCGCCCCGGAGCTGAGCAGCATCTACATCACCGAAACGGTCCGCCGCGGTGGTGTCCCGCTGCAAGATATCGCGGCAGCTGTGGATATCGTCATCACCTCCTACGGCCTGTTCCGCATCGATCAGGACGAATACGCCGCCACCAAGTTCTCGGGGTTGATCCTCGATGAGGCGCAGTTCGTGAAGAACCCGGCGACTCAGGCGGCCAAGCAGGCCCGCGACTTCCCCACACCCTTCAAGCTGGCCATCACCGGCACTCCGATGGAGAACAATCTATCGGAACTTTGGTCCTTGTTCGCCGTTGCTGCGCCGGGGCTTTTCCCCACGCTTAAGCGCTTTGACGAGACTTACCGGAAACCCATCGAGAAGGACGGAGACGACGAGGCCTTGAAGCGCCTACGCCGCCGCATCCGTCCGCTCATGCTGCGCCGCACCAAGGAATTGGTGGCTACCGACCTGCCGGAGAAACAAGAGCAGGTTCTTGAGCTTGATCTCAGCCCCAAACATCGAGTGATCTACCAGCGCCACCTGCAGCGCGAGCGCCAGAAGGTGCTGGGAATGCTCGAAGACATGGACAAGAACCGTTTCGCCGTGTTCTCGTCGCTCACCAAACTGCGCCAGCTTTCGCTGGATGCCTCACTCATCGACGACGAGTACTCCTCGGTGCCCAGCAGCAAACTTGATGCCCTGCTTGAGCAACTCGAGGATCTCACCTCCGAGGGCCACAATGCCCTGGTCTTCAGCCAGTTCACTTCCTTCCTCACCAAGGCCAGTGATCGGCTCAACGCGGCAGGAATCGAGCACGCCTATCTTGATGGTTCCACCACCAAGCGTGCCAAGGTTATCGAATCGTTTACCTCCGGCAAGGTTCAGGTGTTCCTGATCTCGCTGAAGGCCGGCGGCTTCGGTCTAAACCTCACCCAGGCTGATTACTGTTTCCTCATGGACCCGTGGTGGAACCCGGCCTCGGAGAACCAAGCCGTTGACCGCGCCCACCGCATTGGGCAGAAGCGCAACGTTATGGTCTACCGCATGGTTTCCAAGAACACCATCGAAGAAAAGGTCATGGCGTTGAAGGACAAAAAGGCCAAGCTCTTCACCGCGGTGCTTGACGATGATGCGGCGTTCGCCTCCGCGATCAGCGCCGATGATGTGCGCTCGCTCTTCGCCGACTAACACCTACGAGCAGCACCACCCCCAGCATAAATCCAATGATTGCACCCATTTAGAGGGAGACGGTAAAGACATGTCAAAAGCAAAGTCTGCCAAGAACAAGGCCCATGCAGGGCACCCCGCCCGCAATCCCAGTGCCGGGGCCTCGAAGTTTGAAGACCAAGTTCGCGGGGCCATGCTGCCCTACATGGCGGCGCTGCGCGCGTACTTCAATCAGCAGCACTCCCCCGCCGACACGGAAGCGGGAATCGAGGGGCTGGTCACCTTGCTGACGGTGCACGCTCGGCTGCGCGAAAAGGTGGCGGTGTCCGAGCTGAACCATGATGCGCTGGCGATTCAGTTCAAGGATCTGCGGTCGATCGGCGACGAAGTAGCAGTGACCTGCGCCAGCATGCTGCGCGAGTTTGTGCTCTTTCTCGCCGAGAGCGGGCGTTGGAGCGGATCCGTCGAGGAATTCCAGGCGGTCTTTGACCTCATCACCGCCCAGGGCGGGCAATCCCCCGTGCAAGTTCCGGAACTTGACGATGCCAGCGCGGACGAACGTTGGGCCAAGTTGCCGATGGTTCACACCGCACGAGCCTTACTCGAGTGGGTCGGCGAGGGCCGCGAAGTCCAACCCAACGGGGGATTATTGGAAGCTGACCTCGTGGCAGCTGCCGCAGCCATTGGCCTGGAGGTCAGTCTGGATGCTACGGCCACGGAGGCAGCGGTTTGGATTCCGGAAGCTGGAACGGCCATCGCCTCCATCGAGCAGCTTCCCAAGGTTGGTGCCTACTGGGATGCACTATTGCGCGCTGGCCTGCTGACTAAACAGCAAGAGAAGGCTGTACCCACCCCGGCCGTCGCCGACGCGTTGAATGCCGACTCTGGGTTCAGCGCCCGTGGTGTCAAGGATCTTTTGGCCGAAGGCATCTATGCTCACATGCTGCTCAACGGCGTGGAGACCAAGCACGGGAACATGGTCACCCAGATGTCAGCGGCACTGCTCGGAAAGGCTGGATCGGCCAACCCGCCGCGGACAGAAGCAGCGTTCTCGATTCCCGCACCCGGTGAATTGGCACCCGAACAAGAACACCTCCAGCCACTATTTGAAAAGACGGTTCCTGCCGCACAGACGTTGTTGCGTGCCATGGAGGCTGAAGGGTTGGTAAGAATCGGAAAGCATATCCGAGTGCCACGCGTGCTTCGAGCTTCTTTGGAACGCGCGTTGACGCGTGTGGCCGAACAGATTCTGGCCTAGCCCTTCGTCCTTAACGACGTCGGGCGGAGGAAACGCAGATACGCGTCCTCCGCCCGACGATGTTAGGTTCAGGTACCTAGATGCTGCGGGTGGCCATTTCAGTGTCAAGGCGCGGCAACCGGTCGAACCAGGGGTTTTCGCCTGGAGTGCCCACATTGACGATCAGGAAGGCGTGGTTAGCTGTTCCCTCGTTGATGACGCTGTCCACTCCAGCTGCGTTAAATCCGCCCATGGGGCCGGCATGCAGGCCTGCGGCGCGGACGGACATGATGAAGTATCCGGCCTGCATCCATGCGTTGTTCTTGGCGATCTCGGCACGCATCGTGGCATCTCCGTCGAACATCGCTTTGCGTTCGGCCGCGTGTGGGAAGAACACGGGGAACTGTTCGTGCCAATCGGCGTCATAGCTCAACACCGCCAGCGCGGGTGCAGATAGGGACTTGGGCCGATTCATTTCCATCATTTGACCAACAACAGCCTCGCGGGCTTCTGCACTCTTGACCCAGGTGATGCGCAGCGGCTGATTGTTCATCATCGTCGGGCCCATTTTGGTGAGCTCGTAAATGGCTTCAAGGGTCTCTTCGGAGACTTCGTCGATCGAAAAAGTATTGGCTGTGCGGGCTTCAAGGAACAGCTTGTCTGCCGTGTCCTTGTCGATAACTAGCTGGTCGTACACGTTCGTGACAGCTTCAATGCTCATTTATGTTGTGCTCCATGCGGGATTCGGTAGTCATCTCCTGATGGCTAACCGCTTGGCAAGACCAATTCATTCCCGCTAGAGCAGATAACCGGATCACTCGATCCGAATTCGGCTGAAGGTGCTTAAACGTCAGCACGCCCGACGGCGCCGAAGGTAGCTTCCCTTGGGGGTAGAAACTACCAGGAATCTCGGGCGTCAAATGCTCCTTGGGGGAAAGCATTTGACACGATTCCCCTAGTGCTGACCAACTTGGGGGCTTGGTCAGCGGGACTGGCGTCGTCTGGCGTGCTGGAGGTGGTACCTAGAAACGCCACTCGCAAAACATTTCCGGGTTCCACCAATCGGCTATGCCGCCGATCTAGTAACAACACTATCCGCACCGGCAGTACAGCACATTAGACTATTGGCCATAGTTGGTGAGGTAACCTCACTAACTACTTTGCCCACCTGACTGTGCCGCATGGTGCCCCTTGCTCATTCCCAGCGTACTTGCGGGCAGTTCCGCGCGCACAACCCAATCACCGCGAACACGTTGGGCCGAAAGCGTGCCCCCGAAAGTTGCCATCCTGTCGGCCATTCCAACGATCCCCGAGCTGTGCTCACCGTCGCCAAAGCCTTGATCTGTGCTTAGTCGAGGCAACGTGTTGGCAATTTCCAGCCAAATGCGGTTTCCGACAACCAACGCTTCGATCCGGCAAGGGGCATCCGGTTCCGCATGCTTGACGATGTTTGTCGTGGATTCCTGCAATACACGATACAACGCCGTCTGCGCGGATTGCGGCAGCGATGCAAGCTTAGGGTCAACCTTGGTTTCGGTGGGATGCCCTAGATCCATCAAACGTTCGGCAAAAACCTCAACACCAATCAGGATCTCCAGACTGCTGGCCGCATTTCCCGCCGAATCGACGAGCGATCCATCCACACGCGTGGCGGGGCCGTCCTTGCGCAGCACATTGAGCATGACCCGCAAATCCTGCAGCGCTTCCCTTGACGTTGCCCCGATAACCTTCAGGGCCGCCTGGGCCACCGCTGGATCACCAGAGAATCCCGCGGCCTTGGCCTGCATGGAAATGACGGTGATGTCGTGCGCGACGATGTCATGAAGATCCCTCGCGATGGCCTTGCGCTCTGCATCAACGGCTTCTTGTTGCTTGATTCGCAGGTCTTCGATGCGCTTCCGGTCAGCTTCGCGTTGCTCCTGATATTTCCGTGCAAAAAGCGCAACGAAGTAAGCAGCGGACAACAACGGGATCATGATAATAATGAATCCCACATCGTACGACCGCACCACAACGATGGAAATCGACCAAGCCAACGTCAGGCAAAAATATCTTAAAGAGAACTTTCGGGCTTGGGTCAGCGTCACCAAGCCCAAAAGAAGCGGAACAACCAAAAGTGAAAAGAGGTACTTGCCGACGAGCAACGCCAAGATCATGGCCAGCACTGAGGCTACGACAGCTATTCGAGTCCTTACCCACAGCAGGCCCAAGGCCAAAGTGAAAGCCCCGCTAACCATGACCTCCGTCGCGCGAACTCTTAGCTCGGCAGGATCAGATTCGCTGAGCAAGCTCACCACATCAGTGACGAGCAGCAAAGCAACAATACCGCTGGCGATGAGAAGAATCGTCCGCCCTAGCGGCGCGGACGAAGGTTCATTTACGGTCAGTGGAGAACGAGATAGTTTCACTACCCCATTCTGTCGGAAAGTAGGGCGCATGTCTGTGAGCTCTACTTTCTAAAAGAAATCAGCGGCACAGGGCCCCGAGGTTGCGGCACATCCAGTCATTGAAGGCATCCGAAGCACCGGCCGGTGAGGCAACTGGGAGCGATAGACCTTGTGCTCCCGCTGCTTGGGCGGGAATGGCAGCAGGAAGAAGCAAGGCCAAGGACATGGTTACAGCAGCGAGAATGCGAGTTTTTGGCGTCATGTTGCTCATTCTTGCACCTATTTCTCAAAGTCAACAGATAAATCTCAATGAATTCTTTATGACAGGCCCGTCGCCACTATCCGGTGAGCGAAGTTCATTAGACTCAAAACGTGACAGATATCCAGATTCTTGTAGTCGATAATGAACCACTCATGCGCCAAGCCCTGAAAATTATCATCGAGGCCGCCCCCGGATTCCACTGGATGGGGGAAGCCACTAATGGAATTGAGGCCGTTGATTTCTGCGTGGGAAACTCCCCTGATGTCATTTTGATGGACATGCAGATGCCACGCATGGACGGCGTGGAAGCCACCGGGATCATTACAACCAATTATCCTGGCATCGGAGTTTTGGCCATCACGGCCTTCTCTTCCGAGGAATTCCTCGTTCCCGCCCTGCGCGCGGGCGCAGCCGGCTATCTCGTAAAAGACGCTGAACCAACGGAGATCCTCGGAGCCATTCAGGCGGTACACGATGGAAACGCGGCCATTTCTGCTTCGGTCTCACAGGACCTTATTCGTGCGATTCGTGACGCGCATGAAGTCAAGGCCAATAATTCCAATCGTCATGGCACGATGGCACTGTCGGACCGAGAGCTAGAAGTTCTACGATTGCTAGCGAGGGGTTTGAATAATCCGGAGATTGCCGCCACGCTGCACCTTTCCGAGGCAACCGTCAAAGCTCATCTGAGCCGCGCTATGGCGAAGTTCGGCGTTCGCGACAGGGTTCAAGTCTTGATCCGCGCCACCCAGCTCGGACTTGTTGAACTGCACATGGATTAGGCGGCCGAGTCAGCCAAGGGCCCGTAAGCGGATCAATCGATATCCGATGCCACAAGCAAACATGACAGTACCGCCGATGACAGCACTCGTCGGAAGCGTCACCACAAGTACTGCACAGCCAATAGCTCCGGCGACCCCCAGCCAGACTGGATTCAAACGTTCACCGCGTGGCTGCTTAACCGCCGCAATGTTGGCGATCAAGTAATACACCAGCACCCCAAAGGACGAGAACCCGATGGCCGTGCCCAAATCGAAGAAGACGATCAGCAGTAGTACTGCCGCTCCAACGGCGAGTTCGGCTCGGTGCGGTGTTGAAAAACGAGGGTGGATGGCGGACAACGCATGAGGCAAATCGCGCTCTCGAGCCATGGCCATCGCGGTCCTCCCCAATCCGGCTATCAACGCTAAAAGGGCACCCAGAGACGCCAGCGCCGCAGCGATTTGGACCAACGGCAAGGCCCACGAGTCACCTAATGCAGTAGCCAACGGTCGAGTACTCTGGGCGATCCCTCCGGGTCCCAAGACATTAATCAACACCGCGGCCACCGCTGCATAGAGCACCACTACTATTCCCAGCCCAATCCCGATGGCACGGGGAATTGCCGTTCGTGGGTTCCTAACTTCCTCACCAAGTGTCGCAATGCGTGCGTAACCAGCAAAGGCGAAGAACAGCAGCCCTGCTCCTTGCAACACTCCGAGAATTCCTGTTCCGGCCCCTGGTACATAGTCTGGCCCCGAATGTCCGCCAGCCAGAATCATCACCACGATCACAGCCAAAAGAGCCAGCACTGACGAAACTATGATGCGTGCGGCAACGGCGGTTCGCGTGACACCAAGATAGTTAACGCTCACCAGCAGCAGCACTGCAGCTGCGGCCACTGGTTTGACCCACGCATCGGGAACCACATATGTCGCAAAGGTTAGCGCCATGGCTGCTGCAGAAGCTGTTTTCCCGACAACAAATCCCCAGCCAGCGATGAAGCCCGGCCACTGCCCCAAGACCTCTCGCCCGTAAGCATACGTGCCGCCGGAAGTCGGGTAACGAGCCGCGAGCTGGGCGCTCGAGCGAGCGTTGGCATACGCCAAAGCTGCGGCAAGAACTAGCGAGATGAGAAGCGCAGAACCTGCCGCTGCGGCGGCTGGTGTAAACGCTGAAAACAGCCCGGCCCCGACCATCGCGCCGAGACCGATCATGACCGCGTCAGAGGTGCCCAATCGACGTTGAAGTTTGGGTCCGACAGTTTCTTCACTATTACCGAGCATCCTCTCCTTTTACCGGAGCTAGGTTAACGAAAGGCAACGGGATCCACGGAATGATTGATATGCCCGGTATGAGTCCTCGGGAATTGTTCACACCCCAGCTGGCGCTCGGCCCCGGGCAGTGCCAATCCACTTATGATCAGAGGGCATTGTTGAATTCTGGAATGGAACGGGGACATCGATGAACTTGGGGCACTTTGCAGTTATTGACACCGAAACCACGGGACTATTTCCTGGTAATCATGACCGCATCGCGGAAATTGCTGTCATCACCATGGACCGTTCTGGCACAGTCTTGGACCGCTGGGAAACCCTCATCAATCCAGAACGCGATCTGGGCAAGCAATCTATCCACGGCATACGAGCCAAAGATATCCTCAGCGCTCCGCGGTTTATGGATATCGCTTCAGAACTCGAATGGCGGCTGTCTGGAACTATTGTCGTCGGGCACAATCTCGGGTTCGATGCCCGCTTCCTTGACGCTGAATTCCGTCGCGCTGGGCTCACCCTTCCAGAGTTCTACTTACCCCGCGGTTTATGCACGATGCAGATGGCCCATGAATATCTCCCGGGCGCCGGGCGCTCCCTACAAGACTGCTGCGATTCCTTCAGCATCGAGTTGCGACATGCTCACAGTGCCGGGGACGATGCCGAAGCTACCGCGGTGCTCTTGGCAAGATACATGGAATTGGACCCCGACCTGGGCGATTGGGACTTTCTGCTCAACGAAGCGGCTCAGACCATGTGGGTTCCTAATCCTCCGCGGCAGCTGCTGGAACCCACGCATAGGTCTACCTCCGATTCCAAGGAAGTTCATTTTGTTGATCGAGTTGTTGATCGGCTTCCCGAAATCAGCGGACCAACTGAGCATCAGGAGTATTTGGCGTTGTTGGACCGGGCGCTCCTGGATCGCCAACTCTCGGCACATGAGCAATCAGCGTTGATCGCATTGGCCGATGAGCTGCAGATTAGCCGGCCGACCGTCATCGAACTGCACTCCCGGTACTTCTCATCCGTGGCAGCAACCGCATGGAACGATGGACTTCTCACCATAAGAGAACTCGAGGATCTAGAAACCATTGCCCATCTGCTTCGGATTCCCCCAGCACAACTCGAAGTCGCTTCTCGCACAAAACCACGTCGCAGCGCCGTCGATTCCGTCGTGGCAGCTTCGCCGCGGACGGTACTCAAACCCGGCGACCTAATCGTCCTCACCGGGGACATGACCCAACCCCGCAGCACCATCGAGACGGCACTTGAATCCTCGGGATACATCCCCCATTCGGCCGTTACGAAGAAGGTCAAGCTACTCGTCGCGGCCGATCCGGACAGCCTATCGGGCAAGGCACGCAAAGCCCGCGCCTACGGCATTCCAGTCGTCGGCGAAGACTTCTTGTGGAACCAAATCCTCAACATTTCTCCCTAAAGAAACCAGAAATTTCTTCCCCCGGTACCATCGGCCGGAGCGCGCTAGTATGCTCAAGCCATCAACTGCGATGCTCTGGTTCCAGGCATCATCCAGAGGTTCAACAGTGTGGAATGACGATGTCCCCCAAATATCCGAAATCATTCACCAAACCGCAGCGGTCACGAGGTAATACTTCCAGTCCATCGGTAGTCCGCCTCGACGAGGTGCGGCTACGGCACGAACTGCCACGCGTCCTGCCGGCCTTCGAAGCTTGGTGCGAGAAAACCCATTTTGATCGGCACGGTTCCGAGCTCACGAATCGAATATCGGCGGTTCTGGAAAACTACGGGCGAGTTAGCGGCAGCCGAATGATCACGTTTTTGGACGTTCCGGCCCTCGCATTAACGCTTGACGAATTGATGTTCGGCCAACCCACGAACGATTTCCTAGAAATGTCTCATGTTCTGGGTGCCTACCTCCAATTCCTGCACGACACGAACTCCTGGACCGGGACCCCAGAAGAATTCCAGCGTGTCTCGTCCTATTTAGATTGCTTCAGCTTCCCTAAGCTCGAACCCGACTATTCCGAGATCCCACAGCTCCATGGGGTGCTCGTTACGGTCCCGAGGCTGAGCCAAGAGGAAGTCTATGAATGCATCGCGAATCTGCCCCTGACGCGCCGAATGCAGTCGTTCTTTCGATGGTTCGGTCCGAGGCGAGAGATTACCGGTGCGAAGGTCTTGACCCGGAAACTTGTTCAAGAGGCGGAAAAATCACTGGATGTCGAAGCCGTCTACGACCCCGTAGGGTCACCGAAGAGTGGGTCATCTGATGATGATCCAACGGTGTTCACCAGCGCGCGGCATGTCACGAGGCTCTCGCTGTACTGGGACGCAATGGTGGGGGCCGGTCTCATCGATCTGAGTACCACTCGCGCCTATCCGAGCAGGCAGGCTATCTTGGCCTTCGAAGACCCCACGCGCCACCTCGCCATAGCTGTCCGACGCGTAGCGCAACGCATGTACCGCTCGGTTTCCGTGGAAGATGAATCAATCTACCAAGGCGTGGAGACGGGCTATCTGACCCGCTATTTTCTTTTGGAAGCGGCAGTTGAACCGATCAACGTTGCCGTACTCAAACACCCCATCCGCGGACTCGAAAACGACGATCCACGGGGAAATCCCGAAGCCATCAACGCGTCGTGGAAGCGCTTGGAAAAGCTGCGTCCCGAGGGGCTGATCCGAATTGATTCGCGGCTTTCCGTTCCCAAAGCTCTGATCAAGCCGTTGGTGTTGGAACTTGCCGGCCCCTCTGCGGTTCAGTTCCAGTTCGCACAGACCGATGATGATGATCCCGACTTCACCGGGCACCCCGCGTCATGGAGCTGAAGTGCCTTCGCGCCGACTACAGGGCGGCTTCGGCCTCGATCACTCCACCATTGACGCTGCGTACCTTCCAGGTGCCTTCGTTATTGTCGATCAACGACACCGAGGCATTAAAGATGGTGTCGAATGTGTACCCGGCGAGCGCCGACAAGGTGTAACGGATGATGGTTCCGTGGCATACCACTGCGACATTCTTGCCCGGGAAATCGGCGGCTATCTTGGCTATAGCTGCTTGGCCGCGCGCCACAGTCGAGTCTAAAGTCTCGATTCCACCGCCGGTTTTGTTGGGCCAGAGCTTCTCCGACTCTTCCAGTCGTATGCCTTCAGCCTGGCCGTAATCGCGTTCTATCAGCTCGTCGTAGGTACGGCCTAGCTCAATACCCAAACCATCGGCAAGAATCTGCGCCGTCTCGCGTGCCCGTGAGAGCGGTGAACTAACAATGGCATCCCAAGTTGTTGCGCCCAAAATCGCGACCGCATCGCGAGCTTGCTGTCGACCCACGTCGTTCAGCGGAATGTCGGTTGAGCCCTGCAGGAAGTCCTGCGCGTTCCAGTTGGTCTGTCCATGACGAATGAATCCGATTTTCATGCCTCCATTCTCTCGCGGGCGGCCCCACCACTCGCCCACCGACAGGCAGCGGAGGGCACATTCCTGCCGATGTTACGGAAGATACCGCCTGGCCCAACACTCGACGCTATTGCTCAATCATCTCGCTCACGAGCCCGGTGGCGGTGTCGACCAGAAAGGTTCGTTCCCACCGATCGGATCCCGAAACCACCGCGCACTCTACGATGGCCCTGCCGAGTGCGACGTCAGGGGCAGTTACCGTATAGGTAGGAGTGAAATACAGGGTCTCGGCTCCGGACGCAAGGTCGACCGGAGGGAATGACTTGGTGACATCGCCGTCGAAGTTGCCCATCAGTTTCACCCTTATCGGCTCCTTCCCTTGGTTCCTGAAACGTCCGGTGAAGGCCAGAATGTCTCCCGCTCGGAGCCCAGGGGCTGGCGGCCCATAGTTGACGTCTTGAGCTTCGCGTGTGCCCAGCTCTTGTTCACCGTCACCGTATCCCTGGCCAATTTCCTTCCACGTGTGCACGCCCCAAGTTCCGGCCGAGGCGGAGATGACGTGGGTGTCACCCACGTTGACCCATGTTTCGGGTCGTCCCGGGGTGATCGAGCGCAACACCATGGCAAAGCTTCCGCCGTCGTTGTCTCGATACGCAGCCGCCGCTGACTCCAGCGCCCGCGCGGACACCCCCTGAGGGTCCAGTCTCGCAAAAACGATCTCCGAGTACCCATTGCGTTCATAGAGCACCCCCAAGGAACCATCCGCAAGTATGGCTCCGCTGGAATAGGCGCTGCTGCCCGCGCAAATCGTCGCTACGGGTCGCCAGCTGAACCCCTCGTCGGTGGAGAGACTAAGTACCGTGTTCCGGCGCAGCTCGGTGTCGCGGTTATTGGTCATCAGGAGGGCTCGCTCTTTTCCCATGCCCGTCGCCAGGATGCTGCCGTTGTCGCTCGGGTCGGGCAGTGAAGGCACCGGTTGAAGCGGCCCATAGCTGTGGCCGCCATCCGTCGAGACGGCCTGAAGCCGCATGCCCTTTGCGCGCGAATTCAGCAGTACCCTTCCCCCGCTGATTTCTACGACCTTGTTTTCATTGGCTTCTACCGCGGTGAGTTCACCCAGAGTCCAAGATTCACCATGGTCATCCGAATAAGCTGAAGCGGCCCGGATCTCACCGTGTGCCAAAAGCACCATTTGTTGAACGAGGCGCCCGGCGTATGGCCCGGATTCTAGCTGAATGCCCGTTCCGGCAGCGGCAAAGAGACCGGTAATGCCCTCGGACTTGAGCTGCGCGGTGATCCGCCGATGAGTCCAGGTCAACCCGTCATCATCCGAATGCGAGAGATCCACATGCTGAACGGAGTCCTCGGGTTCAAGCCCTTCGATGGCCTCGAAGAAACCGGCGTGGGTTCCGGCGGCGTGAAAACAGAAAATTCTGGAGGTTAGCTTGTCTACCAGGAGACTCGGATCGCCGAAGCCTTGGAGTCCAGACCCTGAACGGATGTTGGCCTGAGGTTCCCAACTGCGCCCATGGTCGAGACTGCGCCTGATCAAAAGATCAATGGTGTTGGGTAGGTCATCAAGGTTAGGTCGGCCGTCGTAGGCGGCCAGTACGGTTCCGGCGGTAGAGACGGCAAGCGCGGGAATCCGATATTGGCGATAGCCTCCGGCTCCGCGCGTTGCGAGGATTTGGTGAGAGAACTCATGAAGTTCATGTGACATCCTCTAGAACTACAACATTTGCTCTCCTACACCCAACTTTGAGTCGTTGCTCCGGCGTTCTTTCCTTCTCACCCCGGTCATCGCGCGCTTCCACGAAGCGAGCACATAGATACCCTTTGATGGGTCTCCGGCTGGACGGAGCACCTAATTAGAGCTGCAACAACAGCACTCCGGCATAGGCCAACCCGGCAATCAATGCCCATGCACTAAGGGCCATGAGCACTGCCGCGCCCTTTGAGGCAAAGAGTTGGCGGATCCGCACGGCCGAGCCTAGGCCGAAGAGCGCCGCTGCCAACACCACGTCCTGCACTAGGGTCACCGCCTCCAACACTTCGGTGGGGATATCGAAGATTGAACGAACGGCCACCAGCAGAACAAACCCAACAACAAATCCCGGAACGATGGGTGGGAGTTTGAGCCCTTGTCCGTTGATTTTTTGCTGCCCGCGGCGGCCTATGATTCCTGCTGCGGCAACCATCGGCGCGAGCATCAGCATCCGGGTGAGCTTGATGACGATGGCAATGGCCAGGGCCGAGGCCCCCGCGGTCTGTGCGGTGGCGACCACCTGACCCACGTCATGAACCGAGGCACCCACCCATTGCCCAAAGGCAACCGGCCCCAGACCCAATGGATCACGCAGCAGCGGCAAAACCGCAATCGCCAACGTTCCGCAAAGTGTCACCAGGGCCACGGGAATCACGGTGTCCGAATCCTTGGACCGACGCACGGCGCTCATAGCGCCGACCGCTGAGGCGCCACAAATAGAGAATCCGGTGGCCACCAATAGGGGCTGATCCCCCGGCAGCCGGAAGGCCTTACCCAATAGGTAGGTTCCGCCGAAGGCCAGCAGCACAATGGCCGCCACCACCCCAAAGGTCGCCCAGCCTAGGTCCAGTACATCTATGATGCTCAGTTTCAGGCCAAGCAGCACAATCCCGGTGTGCATGAGCTTCTTGGACGCGAATTTCAGGCCCAAACGCCATGGTCCAGCGACCAATGATCCGGTGCCGGGAAGGTTAGCTGCTAGAACACCAAGGGCCACCGCGGTGGTCATCACCGGAACGGAGGGTAGCAACCGATGCACCACGAAGGCGAGCACCACCGCCACGGCACAGGCGGCCAAACCCGGCCAACGGGTGTGCAGCCATGCTCTTGTACCCGGGCGGACCGTGCCTTCCCCATGAAACTCGGGTGCGTTCTCGTCCCGTGTTCGATCGCCCATCACGGCGTTCCTTCCAAACGTTCATTCCCCGCTACGTTGCGGGGCTTCACCCATTCTGCCGTGTTTGCGTCGACGCACCGCATCCGAGATAGACGTCGGCCACGGGTACGATTCGGGCTACTTGTCCCCGGCGTGATGTGCGAGGAATGAATACACTTCTGTCTCGTCTACACCCGGGAAGGCACCCTGTGGCATGGCCGCCAAGAGGTGGGTCTGGGCGCGTGCGCTGGGCCAGGCTTGGCCAGCCCACTGCTTCTGCAGATCAAGTGGCGGACGGCGGCAGCAGGATTCATCCGGGCAGGTGGATATGGATCGTTCGGTGGTGTCGCGGCCACGGAACCACTTCACGTGCACATAGGGCACGCCGATGCTGAGCGAGAACTTTCCTGCCGTTGATCGTTCGGTCCGCGCGGTGCACCAGAAGGTACCCGCAGTGGTGTCGGTGTACTGGTTGTAGGCGCTGAATTGGTCGGCCACGTCAAAGACTTCGCGGCTGGTCCAGTGGCGGCATACCGCCTGCCCCTCGATCGATCCGGTGTGATCCATCGGGAAGTTCACTCCGTCGTTTTCATACGCCTTGTGAATGATGCCCGATTCGTGGACCTTCTGGAAGTGCACGGTGATGCCTAGGTGTTCGGTGGCTAGGTTGGTAAAGCGATGGGCTGCCGTCTCATAGGACACCGAGAAGGCGTCACGGATGTCCTCGACGGCCAGCTCGCGTGCATTCTTGGCCTTCTGCAAGAAGTCCACCGTTGCCTTCTCCGGCATCATCAGCGACGCGGCAAAGTAGTTGGTAGCTACGCGTTGGCGCAGAAAATCGGCGTAGTCGGTGGGCGGAGCATGGCCCAATACGTGGTGCCCGAACGCCTGCAAAAGCACCGAGCGGGTGGAATGCTCGGAGCGCTGGGACTGCGTGAGATACACGCGCATGTTCTTGAGATCCGTGACCGACCGAGTGGAGTGCGGCAGATCTGAAACATTGTGGAGGGAAAAGCCCAGGTGCGATGCGATGTCGGCAACTTGGTGATGCGAGAGCGGTCCGGAGGTGTGGCCGATGGCTTTGAGCAGCCCCGCTGCTTCCTTCTCGATCGCTGGGAAGTAGTTGTTGCGTTCCTTCATTTCTCCGCGCAGTTCGGCATTGGCGCGTCTGGCTTCCTCGGGCGTGGCCGACTGCTCGTTGAGTCGACGCTCGAGTTCTCCCTGCAACCCGACGAGGGATTCAAGCACGTCCATGGGCAGTCTCGAAGAGATCCTCACCTTGGGCAAGTCAAGGGATTGGTAGAGCGGACCGCGTTGGGCGCGCTCCAACTCGATTTCCAGAGCAGCGCGCCGGGTGGGTGGCGCGGCGCCGAGTAGCTCATCCAGACCTACGCCGAAGATCGTCGCCAGTGCCTTGAGCATGCTGAGCTTTGGTTCGCGCTTCCCATTTTCCATCAGCGACAGCTGGCTGGGCGCGGTGCCCACCGCTGCGGAGAGATCATCAAGCGTCATTGACTTGGCCTTGCGCAGATGACGAATTCGCCGGCCCAGAGAAATGATGTCCAGTTGCTCGGCATCTTCCGGCGACAGGACGCTCTTCTCCGGTGTTGCTGGCCGGTTCCATGTGGGGGTGCTCACATTTTTAGAGTACGCGAAGAAGTGAAGACCTTTCCAGCAAAGCGGCGAGTAAGTCGTTAATAGAACACCGAAGTATGCGTTTTTAGCAAAGAAGGCAGAGTTGTCCTGGCTCCCGCGTTGGTGCGTAAACCTCACGAGGTTCGGTGGACATCTATTCGGCAGGAAACCCGGGGTTGCGCCCGGACATTCGCCCTGCAAGCATGAAACCGATGACTGACCAGCTGAAATACCTCGCGGCCTACGATGAGCAACTACGCACAGATGCTGAAACACCCAGCGCTATCCGGGTGGAGGTCGAAGGCCCCGTCCGGCTGGTGACATTCGCCGGTGGGCGCGGTTTCGTCACCTACAGAGATCTTGGAACGCTCGACGCCGGTGGAATCAACCAGCTCGTGAATCGGGCGTTGAATTACTACCGCGCCGATCCGGCCATTACCCAGGTCGAGTGGAAAACCCGTGGGCACGACCGAGCCCCGGGTCTACACGAAGCACTACTGGATCACGGATTCCGGCCAGATGAACCAGAATCGATCATGATCGGCGCTCTGGAGGGGTTATGTCGCGGGGTTCAAACCCCTCAGGGGGTTCTCCTGCGACGCGTCACCGGTGATAGCGATATTCGCGCCATGAGTGAAATGGTCGAGGAGGCATTCGGCGATCCCGCCAGCACCCGCCTTGCCGATGCCCTCATCGGGCGTCTGGCACGCAACGACGGCATGGAATTATGGGTGGCCGAGACCGATGGTCGCATGGTCAGCGCGGGCAGGCTCGAACCCGTTCCGAACACCGACTTCGTCGGCATTTGGGGAGGAGCCACTCTGGAGGCTTACCGTGGTCGCGGGATATACCGCGCGCTAACTGCTGAGCGTGCGCGTTCGGCCATGGCTTCGGGCAAAAAATTGGTCCACAGCGATTCGACGGAGTACTCCCGGCCTATTCTGGAACGTTCCGGACTGATCAAGGTTTCCACCACCACGCCCTACAACTGGTCGCGCTAACCCCCTCGAAGGTCAGCGTTAGCCACCACTGGGTGGACAATGAACTCCGGGTCAACGTTCGGATCCGTGGCGACAACAACGTCCTCCAGTCGCTCCAAAAGACTAGATCGAGTCGCCCCGGCCACCGACTCGGGCACCGAGACTAAGTCGGCGGCCACCGGTCCGGCGGAGGGTTTAGGTATAGAGCGATAGTGGCTGCAACTCGCCATGCAAGAAGTGGGCCCCAACTTCGATCTTCTTGTAGTCGACGGGGTCATGCAGGGTATGCGTGCGTACATTTCGCCAGAATAGGTCCAACCCTACGGAATTGGCTGTTGAGCTGGCGCCGGTGACCTCATAAATGCGGTTCGCGACCTCAATGCCGGTTTCGGTGGCCACAACTTTGAGCTCGGCAATGGCAATGGCATACTCACCGCGCTGCTGCGCGGTGAGCTCGTGCGAGCGGGCGACCTCGGTATCAAAGCGACGGTTCAATTTCTCCGCAAGCGCCTCCACTGCTGCAGTTCGCGCCTTGAGCTCCCCGATAGTGCGCTGGAAAATCACGTCGTGCGCGTAGCTTTCGGCATCAGAGAGGAACCAGGCGTTTTTGCGCGCCAGCAGTAGTTCACGTCCCTTGGCCAGTGCGCCCTGAGCGACACCGAGGTAAAAGTTGCCGAAGCCCAACTGCACACCGGGTGTCAACAGCGAGGCGATGGGCTCGTCGGTGACTTCGCCAAGGATATCTTGCGGGTGCACCGCAACATCGGTGTACTTCACCGAACCAGAAGCCGTCAGCCGCTGTCCTAGGTGATCCCAATCCCCCAGTAGCTCCAATCCTTCTCGCCCGGTATCCAGCACAAAAGCCAACACCTTGCCGTGGTTTGCCCCGCCATCGATGACCGCGTTGACGATGATGACCTCGCCAACACCGGAGCCGGTGGAGAAGCGCTTCAGCCCGTTAAGTCGGTAACCCTCGCCATCTTCGGTGAGCACCAAAGTCGGGTCCACGGGGTTCACCGAGTCGCCCCAGAGCCAGCCGCCCTCCACGGTCCGACGCCACCAGGTTGCTTGGTTTGCCGGGGCAGCATAAAAGCCGATGCCTGCCTGATTAAAGTAGTGGTAAGCCAACAGTTGCGAGATCGATCCGTCGGCAGTGGCCAGGATGCGCACGGTGTGGAAGGCGGATTCGAAGTGTCCCCCGCCGCCACCGAATTCCGCGGGCACTAGTAGGTTCAGCAGACCCGAGGAACGCAACAATTCGGCTTCGGCGCGCGGTGTCGCGTTGGCGCGGTCGCGCTCCAGCGCGTTGGCGGCAAGGGTCTCGGCGACCGACTGAGCGATGGTGCTCCAGTGGGAGATCTCCGCTTCATCAGCCTGAGAGGTCCAGGGGGTTCGGCGCAGGGTTTGGGGTTGGGCAATCATGGTTCTGCTTCTTTCCTAGGCTTGGTTTTCAGCCAAGACGGCTTCGGGAGTGGCGCTTGCCGCGGCATCGGCAGCGGAAGACTTATTGGCGTAGGCGCCGCGGTAGACGGCGGCCGGGTGAGTGTCTGCCACCTTGGTGTTGCCCTCTCCAGCGACGTATTCGCGGAGGGTTGAACCCTCATAGTTTTCCCACACCCGCCCGCGCTTACGCAGTTCTGGGACCACCAGATCACTGAACTGCTCGAAGGATCCAGGAGTCACCGCGTAGGCCAGGTTGATGCCGTCGAGTCCCGACTCGTCAACCCAACGCTCCACCTCATCGGCGACGGTCTCGGCGGACCCGACAAAGACCGGTCCAATCCCGCCAATGCCGAGATAGTCGGCAATCGCATTGGGGGTCCATGACCTAGTGGGATCCGCGGTGGTGAATATGGACAGTGCCGAGCGCGCGGCGTTGGTATCGATGTACTTCAGTTCCTCGTCACCTGCGTACTTGCTCAAATCCAAACCCGACCATCCACCATAGAAGGTCATGGCACCTTCGCGGGAGGAATATGACTGGTACTCGCGGTACAGCGCTTCGGCCTTGGCATCGGAGTCGGCCACCACGGTGGTGACCAACGCGTAGAGCTTGGCGGCATCGCGCGGGCGCCCCACCAGTTCAAATTCGTCGCGGATCGCCTCGGTCTGCCGGCGGGTGACAGTGGTGTTGATCGAGTTGAGGAAGATCCCTTCGGCGTGTGTCGCTCCGAAACGACGGCCGCGGGACGAGGCCCCGGCTTGGAAGATGGCGGGGGTGCGCTGAATGGACGGCTCTGAGAGGTGGATGCCTGGCACCTTGTAGTAGGTGCCGTCGTGGTTGATCGGGTGGACCTTGGCAGGGTCGGTATAGATCCCGCGTTCCCTGTCCTTGACGACAGCCCCGTCTTCCCATGATCCTTCCCAGAGCTTGTACACAACTTCCATGAATTCGTCAGCCAGATCGTAGCGCTCGTCGTGATCCAGCTGGCGGGTGTATCCCAGATTTCGGGCCGCTGACTCAAGGTAACTGGTCACCACGTTCCAACCGATCCGGCCTCCGGTGAGGTGGTCAAGGGTGGAGAACTTGCGCGCCAAGGCGTAGGGCTGTTCGTAGGTCAGCGCGCTAGTCACCGCGAACCCGAGATTCTTGGTGACAGCCGCCATCGCGGAGACCTGCATAAATGGGTCATTGAGCGGGACCTGGTCGGCATCCAACAATGCCGGAGCGCTGGAGTTTTGATAAACATCGTAGATGCCCAACACATCCGCAAGGAAGAGAGCGTCGAAGCCACCAGATTCGAGGGTCTTGGCGAGGGATGTCCAATATTCGAGGGTGTTGTAGCCGTCAGCGCGGTTCTCCGGATGGCGCCAGAGCCCTGGACTCTGGTGCGTCGGGGTAGTCATGTCGAAGGCGTTGAGGGAGATACGTTGTGCCATGGGTGCTCGAGCCCTGTCTTTAGGTAGTTGTTCTCGCGGTGGAGCGCGCTGCCGGTCGAGTGAACAGCCGAGTCAAGATTCCTGTGCCAGACGGAAGGTTCCGGGAAAGTAGAACCCCGAGCAACAGAATGGCCAGCAACACCACACCGCGGCCCAACCCCTGCCAGAAGAAGGAGAGTCCGACCAGGTTCATCCCGTTGCTCAGCAATCCGAAGATCAGCACGCCCATAAGGGTTCCGGGCACCGAGACTCGGGAGAAGCGTGAGAGCGTGGCGCCGATGAAGACCGCGCCGATAGCGTCCATCAGGTAGGCCTGGCCGGAACCGGGAACAAAGCCGTTGGTCCGGGAGGCCAGAATGACCCCGGCAAACCCGCCAACAAGAGAACAGAGCAGGTACGCCGAAACAGTGATCCGGTTGATGCGCAACCCGGAGATCCGTGCAGCGGTGGGCTGTTCCCCGGTGACAGTGACCGAACGTCCCCAACGTGTCGTTCCAAGCAACGCTCCGATGAACAGTGCGACCAATGCAGCACTGACGATGACGCCGTCCACATCGAGCAGGTAGCCGCGGCCTAGCAGCGCGAATTCGATCGGTACTCGCGGCTTCGAGAGATAGATGGGCGCCCCACCACCGGTGAGCAGTTGCTGGACGCTGCTGCCGATGAACCAAACGCTCAGTGTTGCCAAGAAGGGCGGAATGCGTAGGCCAACGATCAATGCCGCATTAACGACTCCGACCAATAGTCCGAAGAACAATCCCACGACAATGGCAACCCACGCCCTATAGCCGTCTGCGATCAGCGCAGCCGACGCCAGTGCGGCAAGGTCCACGGCAACACCGATGGAGAGGTCGATGCCGCCGGCCCTGACCACCACGGTCAAACCCGTAGCCACCAACGCAAGGATCGCCATTTGACCCAGCACCCCTACCAGATTCCCAACGCTCAGAAAGACTGGGGAGAGCAACGAGAAGCCCAGCAGAATGGCTGCCAATGCCACCGGCGCGATCAATCGCGGAGCAAGGGATCGCCAACGGCGGGGAACGGTGACCGGAGATAGTTCACGCGTCTCTGACCGCGGAGCGGGGAGATTTTTTTGGGGTTGTTGGGTGATAGTCATTTGGCAGTGTTCCTTCCGCGAACAACCACGACGGCGAGTACCAACAGGATCAACACGCCCTTGGCGGCACCGACCCACTGGCTGGCGACTCCCAGCAGCGTCAGCCCATTGGCCAGCCCTGCCACAAAGATCGCGGCAACTACTGTGCCGGGGATATTCACCACCAGTCGACGCGAGAAGACGGTAGACATGTAGGCAACCAGGATGATGTCCAGCAGGATTTGTCCGCCGATTCCGGGGACTGCTGCGGAGAGCCGGGAAGCCAGCAGAACCCCGGCGATGCCGCCGAGGACGCCGCTGATCACGTAGCTCATAAAGCGGTGACGGGCAACGGACAGGCCGGCAATTGAGGCAGCAATGGAATTCTGTCCCACCGCATAGCTATGTACACCCCACGATGTCCTGGCCACTGCCCACCACGACACCAACGCGGCGACGGCCAAGACCAGCACGGAGGCAGGTAACCCGGCGATGCTACCCTGGCGCAGCCAAAGGAAGACACCCCCATCGAGCGCGACCTTGATATTGTCGCTGACCACTAGATCCAGAGATGTAGCGATGCCCATCGTGGCCAACGTCGCAAGGAGCGGCCGCAGACCCAGAATCACTGCCGCACCGTTAAGCGCACCCAGAGCTGCGGCCACAGCCAGACCGGTCAACACCGCGCGCAGGCTTCCCGCACCGGCTGCAGCTGCAACCGCGGTAACGCTCCCGGCCAAACCTGCTGTGGCGCCGACGGACAGGTCGATACCGCCCTCCAAGACATCGTCACCCCCGGTGATGATCACCACGGCCAATCCGATGCCGGCGATGCCGAATACCGCTGCCTGGTTTAGCACCGAGGACAGGTTCTCCCACTGCAGGAAGTATGGCGATCCGAGGGCAAAGATCCCTAGGACCAGAACGACAACGCCATAGCCAGCCCACGCGAGCAGCGACGGGCGTTTCCGCGTCGGCGTCGGCGCACCGGTATCCCCAGGGATTTCAAGAATTGCGGTGCTCATGCGTCCTGCCTGACGTTGATGGGGTTAGTGGCTTTGGCAGAAAGCTCTGCGGCGCCGTTGGTTCCAGAGGCGATGGCCAGGAGTTTTTCGGTGGTGACAGCGTTGCCGGAGAGTTCGGCGGCGATGTTCCCGCGGTAGAGCACCAGGGTCCGATCGGCGATGCCGACCAGTTCCTCGAGGTCCACGCTGATCAGCAACACGGCCGCGCCGCCATCCACCAGTTCATTGATCTGGGCGTAGATTTGGGCGCGGCTGCCAACATCGACGCCGGAGGTCGGCTGATCCAGGACTAGCACCGAGGCATCGCTCGCCAGCCACTTGGCCAGCACCACCTTTTGCTGGTTGCCGCCGGACAGACTTCCGGCAATCGCAGAGCCGTTGGCCGGGCGCACATCAAGTTTGTTGATCAATCGTTGTGCAAGTTTGTTTTCCAGCGCCGGGGCGATCACGCCCAGTGACCGGGTAATCTTACTTAGAGCGGTCACGGAGATGTTCTCGGCCACGGTGTTGCGCAGGAAGATTCCATCGCGGCGTCGGTTGGAGGGCACGTAGGCTCCTCCGCGAGCGACAAAATCCGCCACGTCACGTACGCGCCCACCTTTCACCTCGACGGTTCCATGCCGCTTGGTGATGCCGGTGAGGGCATCGGCCAAAATCTCAATTCCGGAGCCCACCAGACCAGTGACAGCCAAGACCTCGCCGGGCAAGACCTGAAAATCCAATCCGTTCAAGGCTCGTGGCACACCAAGCCCGGTAACTTTCAGCGCGGCGTCCTCCGTCTGGGGGCTACGAGGGGTGCGTCCATGGTCGAACTCCACGACCTTGCGTCCAACCATCAACTCCACCACGTCATCAAGGGTGTCCCCGGATCCCAGCGACACCTCACCGGCGTTTCGGCCATTGCGCAGCACGGTAATTCTGTCGGTGATGGTGTTCAGTTCCTGCAGGTAGTGGGAAATGTAGATGATGCCCACACCCACCTCCTGCAGACGGCGCAACGTGCCGAAGAGTTGCTCGACCTCGCCGGCCGCTAATGGTGCTGTGGGCTCGTCGAGAATCAAGACGCGCGGTTCGGAAAGCACCGCCCGGGTGATCTGGATCAGCTGCTGTTGGGCAACGGTGAGTTGCCCTACCAGGAGCGCGGCATCGATGTTCTGCCCGGTGACCCGTTTAATGTCTGCGCTGGCCCGTTCCTCGAGCCGGCCGCGCCGGACCCAAGCCCCACCCAGTTTTCCAAGGCCCAGGTAAAGCTGTTCGGCGACGCTCAATTGTGGGGCCAGATACCGTTCCTGGTGAATCACGTGGATCCCTAGGGCCTCGGCATCGGCGGGGCAGGTTATCACCACGGGCTTGCCGTCGAGCAGGATGCTGCCCGAATCGGCGGTGTGGAGCCCCGTGAGAATCTTGATCAGGGTGGACTTCCCGGCACCATTCTCACCCACCAGTCCTAGGATCTGTCCAGAGGCCAGCTCGAGGGAAACCTCGGAGAGCACCTGGGCCGATCCGAAGGACTTGGTGATGCCGCTCATCGAGAGCAGTCGATCGTTAGATACCGAGGTCATGCCGCACCTGGTTCACGTTGGTTTTGTTAACGAATACGGGGTCTAGGTAGCTGGTGGTGGGGACCTCATCGGCACGATCGCCAAGGAAGAGCGCGACGTTTGCCACAGATGCGGCAGCCATGCCCTTGGTCTGTTGTGCCACCGTGCCGGTGTAGGAGCTTTCAGGGTCAGCAATCAGGTCCAAGGCGCCCGGTTCGGCGTCAACGCCGTACAGCTTGATGTCATTGCCCAATGTGGGGTCGATGGCTTGGGCGGCGCCAATCAGCGGGATATCCCA
This sequence comes from Paeniglutamicibacter terrestris, assembly GCF_012271785.1. Taxonomy (GTDB): domain Bacteria; phylum Actinomycetota; class Actinomycetes; order Actinomycetales; family Micrococcaceae; genus Paeniglutamicibacter; species Paeniglutamicibacter terrestris. The sequence goes on from NZ_JAAWVT010000004.1 coordinate 59,646, forward strand.
GCAGCTCCAGATGGCGTCGACCTCTCCGGCGGGAAGGCGGCGCAGCTGGTCTTGGATCTGCTTCTTGGCATCTTCGATAGTGCCCTCATACTTGTCCTGCAGCTCCGGATCCAAGATTTCGATTCCTGGGTAGTCCTCAAGCACCACTTTGAGTTCGCTGTACCGAATGCGGCAGGGAGTCACCCCGGGGAAACCATTAAAGACGAGAATCTTGCCCTTACCGCCGATATCTTCAGCAAGCGTTCGCGCAACGGTGGAACCGATGTTCCAATTGTCGCTGGTGACGTTATTGGCGCTGTATTCGGACTGAAAATCGACGGTGAACAGGGCAACACCAGCCTCGTTGATCTTTTTCAGAGCAGGACTCAACGTCTGTGCGTCACCGAGGATCACGATGATCGCATCGGGTTTCTGGGTGAGCAGGTTCTCCACATTGCTGACATGTTTGTCGTCCTTGGCCTCAGCCTGAGTAGCAATGACCGTGCCACCAAGGCCCTTGATCTTCGTCTGAAGTTCCTCATAAACGACGCGACTGAAGTCGTGGACGATGTCCTTGGCAGCGATGCCAACCGTCTTGCCTGCCAAGGACGGAACTCCAGCCAGCGGGTCGGCGGCAGCCGACGGGGCGCCAGCTACCGCGGTTCCCCCACCGGTGGAGATTGGCGCGGAAGCGGCCACGGGTTCTTTGAGCGAGCAGCCGGTGACAAGCAGTGTCATGGCGGCCGCGATGGCTGCGCCCTTCAGCATGGCGCGATGCAACGCATTGCTAGACCGCGCACTGTGGGTCTGGAGAATTTCCATAAATCGAGTTCCTTCAACAATCTAGGCGGAGAAGAAATCGGTAAACAAACCGTCCCAAAGTTGGTGCGTGCGTGCCATGGGCGGAATCGCGAGATCTCCATCGGACCTGGCTGAAGCACTATTCACGGATTGCTTCGTGAACTTGCTGCGGCGTCAACAAGCCAGGTCTCTCGGCCGCTCTGGATGGGTACTCCTCGATTTAAGCACTCGAGTTCATTCGAATAAATACGGTCGTAACATGGCGAGGAAGCAACTCCTCGTGACGTCATTGGGCGTCTTCTTCACCTCTTGATGCAGTCATAAACGACCACCGGTCATCGCCAGCACGTCATATGTCGCAAGGATTCGTCTCTCTTCGTCGTCAATTTCGCGCAAGTCGCGATCGTATGGCCAGTCCAGTCAGTTCCCGTGGTGCTTAGCCGTCAGATTCATACCAAGCATTGTCAGCATTGTTTTCCCTTCCTGCTGCTGTGAACCGCGAACCGGCCGAATCAAAATGTGGATCCATCGGACCTACACGCCGGGCGGCAGCCAAAGAGGTTCACCGATTACATGCTCCGATGAGTCGAGGAAATCTAGAATTGAGATACGGACAGAGGACCCAGTGATCAATATGAAGAAAACCATCCGCCACCCGAATAACTCGGCGAGCAAGACTTCGAAAATGGGGCCCAGCGCCCTGCATGGTTCAGCGTCAAGCCTCGGGCTTCCGCATCTGGCCGGTGCTCAGATCCCCGGGCCCGGTACCAAGCATCTCCTATACGGCGAAGATGGCCGTCTATCCGACGCTGCCGCCGACCCCTGGGAGCTCGAAGGCCATTTGGGTTCGCACGGCGGACTGCGGCTTTTCATGCGCAAAATCTTTGGACGCTGAGGATTCCGCACGGAATCCACGTCAATCGATTCACATGGTGCGAAGGATCGGCGAAGGGCTGGAGGCTACCCACGTGGCTTCTGGCCCTTCGCCGATCACGTTCCCAACAGTTCAGGAAGCGCCAACCCATTGGGTCAATCGATGACTGAACCTACAAGGCTCAACGAGGCTCATACCTTGACATAAATACCATCTGGTGCGGATTGCTCAGTGCGCTGGCGTCCATCGTGCAGGCGCTCCACCAGCCAGACTCCAATCACTAGGGCCGCGAGCCCCGAAGCTACGGGACTCCCCCTCGTTGTGTCAGCGCTGGGCCGCCTCGAAGCGCCCGGGCGGGTCGCTTGCTACCACTACCTTGCATCCCCTAACGCAGCGCTTGAACCTCGCACCATAGGTCGGCAATTCTTCACCTGCATGCCTCCTCCCCGGATCTCGATCCGGGTTCCCCATTCATCTGCGCTTGGAACGTTTGTTGGGTCGACCTATTAGTTGGCAGGTTTCACTCAAACCCGGAGGTACATCGTGCAGTCGTTTGCCCATTCGTCCAAAAAACGCCAAGCCCGACCGATCGCCGTCACAGCCGCCACCCTAGCCAGCATGCTGACCGCAGTCGCCTTGCTCTCCCCCGCCGCCAGTGCCGACCCAGCTCCCAGCAACTGGGATGCAGACGCCTACCGCGGCACCGTCGACGTCGTAAAATCGACAGGAATCACCGGCGAGCAGCTCATCGATGGCATCGTCTTCGAAGATGAGAACAAGAACTCCACACAGGACACCAACGAACCTGGCCTCAAGAGCGTGAGTGTGTCCAACGGCCGTGAGGTCACCACCACAGATTCACAGGGTCGCTACGAGCTGCCAGCCTTCGATAACATGAGCGTTTTTGTCACCCAGCCGCGCGGCTACCAGGTCCCCGTTGATCACAACAACGTCGCCCAGTTCTCCTACCACCACCTTTCCGAAGGTTCCCCGGAACTGAAATTCGGCGGTCTGGACCCGACCGGTGCCCTGCCTCAGGCCGTGAACTTCCCCTTGGCCAAGAGCAAGCTGACCAAGTCCACTGAGCAGCACTGCCTCATCGGCGGCGACGTTCAGACCTACGACCAGGACGAGGTCGAATACGCCCGCCATGGTGCCTTCGCCGATCTGGCCCAGCGCACCGACTACGAGGGCTGCGGGGCACTGTTTATTGGGGACGTGGTCGGCGACGATCTTTCCTTGTACCCGCAGACACGCGAGCTAACCAACGTTCTAAACGGCCCGGCACGCTTCTTGCCCGGAAACCACGATCTGGATTACGACGCGACCACCAGTGAGCATGCGTTCGACACCTTCAAGGCCAACCTCGGTCCGGAGTACTACTCCTTTGATGCAGGCAAGGCCCACGTGGTTGCGCTGAACACCGTCGAATATCCAACGAAGCAGCCCGCCGCTCACGGTGACTACACCGGAGCCCTCGATGAGCAGCAGCTTCAGTGGCTGCGCAACGATATCGCTCAGGTGCCCAAGAACAAGGTCATTGTGATCGCCGCACACATCCCGCTGCTGGATTACGCGGACCAGTCAAATCCCAAGCACCAAGTTGCTCAGGTCGCCGAAATCTACAAGATGTTAGAAGGCCGCGAGGTCGTGGCTCTGGGCGGACACACCCACAGCCTCGAAAACCTCCGTGAAGGCGACAAGACTGCCGGATGGAATGAGGCCTTCGGCGTTGATGGGTTGCCCTTCACTCACATCACCGCCGGCGCAATCTCCGGTGACTGGTTCTCCGGACGGGAGGGTGAGAACGGTTACCCGCTGGCCCTGCAGCGAGACGGCGGACGTCCGGGTGTGCTGACCCTAGACATCAAGAACACCGATGTGGTTGAGCGCTTCACGGTTCGTGGCGAAGATGACTCGGTGCAGATGGCCCTCGGGCTGAACACTCCTGCCTACCGCGCATGGTTCGACGCGAACCTCGCTAACAAGGGCAAGGCTCCCGCCTTTGAGAACCCGCTGACCGTTCCGAAGTCGGATCTGAGCAATAAAACGTGGTTGACCACCAACTTCTGGATGGGTTCCACCGGTTCCACCGTCAACATCAGCATCGACGGCGCTCCTAGCACCGAAGCCACACGCACGCAGGCGATGGAAGGCGAGGCCCAACTCTCCGGCGCCGAGTTCTCCGACCCGGTCGCCGCACAAGAGCAGCTGGTTAATGGCGGCAGCCTCGCGGACCGCACCATGCACCTGTGGCGCCTGGAACTGCCCTCCGAGCTTGCCGTTGGCGCGCACACCGCAGAGGTCACCGCGACCGACGTGCACGGCCGCGAATTTACTCAGACCCTGAGCTTCGAGGTCACCGAGTAATACCGCGCTCCACACGTTCCAACGCATCGGTGGTGCGTCGCAGCCTTTCGGCCGCGGCGCACCACCGTCGTTTAACGTTCCGGCTGCCCGCCTCTCACACTCGCGGCAAAAGTCGAGAGCGCTAAAACCAAAGACAGCTCACCGACATGGGGGTGTTTGGCCCGGGGTGTATCGGACATATTCGGTCCACAAACCCGGCGGCTTCTTCACGCGGTGCGGCACCCGTAATGGGCGGACCGTTAGGTTAAACCGAGGGTGCGCCCTCCAGCATAAAGTCGCGGGCGGCTTGGATTTGCTCGTCGGTTGGGGTGATGCCGGTGTAAAGAACAAATTGCTCGGCGGCCTGCAACGTAGCCACATCGGCCCCCGTGATGACCTGTTTACCGGCGCTGCGCGCGGCACCGATCAAGGGTGTCTCGGCCGGCAGCGCCACAACATCAAACACCATTTGGGCCGCGGCCACCTGCTCGAGCGTGAACGACAGTTGCTGAGCTTCGGCACCGCCTGCCATGCCGATGGGCGTGACGTTCACCAAGAGTTCGGCCCCGTCCTGGGCCTCCGGCGCCCATGCGTACCCATAGGTCTCGGCCAAGCTACGGCCTGCTTCTTCATTGCGGGCCACCACCACCACGTCGCGGAAACCAGCATCGCGCAGCGCGGCCACTACCGCCTTGGCCATGCCCCCGGCGCCCCGCACCACGGTGCGAAGAGTGGGGGAAACCTGGTGACTTTTGAGCAGATTAAGCACTGCCGAATAGTCGGTGTTGTGGGCGGTGAGGACTCCACCGTCATTAACGATGGTGTTCACCGAGTCGATGGCGGCCGCCGAAGGTGCAAGCATGTCAACCAGAGCAATGACCGCTTCCTTGTACGGCATCGAAACGGCCGCGCCGCGAATACCCAGACCGCGGACCCCGGCGATGGCCTGCGTCAGGTCGGCGGGGGCGAAGGCCTTGTAGATCCAGTTCAGCCCCAGCTGGTCGTAAAGGTGGTTATGGAACCGCGTCCCGTTGTTACTGGGTCGGGCTGATAACGAAATGCAAAGGGTCGTGTCCTTGTTCAGAATCGGCATGCTCCCAGTCTATTCCGGAGGTTACGGAGCCAAATTTCTGGACGTCCAGAAAAAGCGACGCCGGGCATGACCTGCTGGCCTCCGCGTCGCCAATGACGGAGTCGGTTCAGCCGACTGACAGATCAGGATCGGCGGAACTCCGAGGGAGACACGTCGAATTCCGCCTTGAACGCCTTGGCGAGCCATTGGGCGTCGTGCAGGCACCACGCTGCAGCGATCTCGGCGATCGTGAGATGTGCAAGACGGGGGTCAATCAGGTCCCGGCGAACGGCCTCGAGGCGTCGGAGACGAATGAGCCCGCTCAGGCCCCTGCCGGTGCCGGCGAACGTTCGCTGAAGCGTGCGCACGGAGACCCGATGCGCCGTGGCGATAGCGGCAAGGTCCAGTCGGGGGTCGCGGAGGAAACGAGCGACATACGCCTCGACCTGCCGGTGGAAGAGCTCCCCGGCGTCCTCGGCCACCGGCTCAAAATCGCTGAGCAGCACTCCGGTGAGCAGGGAAACCCCGGCTGAGCCCAGGTGTTCCCGCGCCACGGCGCTTGGAGCCGGCATGGCGGCGCAGTCCTTCATGAACCTCAACAACATCGCTCCGGTTCCCGTTCGAGTGGACCACGTCCGAGCGTCAACACCGGTGAGCGAGGCAACCTGAACGCCGGTGGCCGCAGCGGGCGCCGTCATGACATCGCACTCAAACGAGTCCGGCCACGTGATTCGATACGGCAACGAGGTGTCGTACACGGTGAATTCACCGGGCCCAACCACCACCTCGCGGCCGGATTGCTCGATAACACCGCGGCCTCGGTGCACGGCACACACCTTGAGGGACTCTGCGGGCAAGCGGCGGGCCGTGGCCGCGGTGCGCACCAGCCGCTGGGGCGAACCCGAGATGCCGAAGATCTTCACGCCACCGAGGTCGGTGGACGAGACGCTCCCTCTGGCCAGCTCGCTGGAGCCCCCGACAGCTTCGACCTCAAGCCCCACAAACCTCGATGCCATGTCGTGGTGCCAGTCCTCTGCCACCGTTCCAGCGCTCATCTTCAGTACCTGCTCTCCAATGGCCGCGTTGGCGTGGATGGACAATTGCGATGTCGCCATTCGACAACCGCGTCCAGTATGTCCTGTGTCACAGTATACAAAGCTCATCGCCCACGGACCTTTCGGATCCCGAAGGCATTCCACACCGCAGACACGCATCTAGGAGTCCGTCCATGAAAATCACCGCCGCCGTCGCCACCGCCCCAAGTGCTCCCTTCGAACTTCGCGAACTCGAGCTCGATGACCTGCGTCCCGACGAGGTACGGGTCAAATTGGTGGCGACGGGTGTTTGCCACACCGATGCCATCGTGCGCGACCAGGTCTATCCCACGCCGTTGCCGGCGGTGCTCGGTCACGAAGGCTCCGGGGTGGTCGAAGCAGTCGGTTCCATGGTCACCTCCGTGCGCCCCGGGGACTCCGTGGTGCTCTCGGCGAGCTCCTGCGCAATCTGCGAACAATGCTTGACTGGGCGCCCGGCCTACTGCATCGATTTCTTCGGCCGCAACTTCGCCGGAACCCGCACCGACGGATCCACGGCGCTCTCCGACCACGGGACGGCTGTCTCCTCCCACTTCTTCGGCCAGTCATCCTTCGCGACCCACGTCAATGTCGCGGTGCGCAGCGTGGTGAAGGTCGAGAACGATCTTCCCCTTGAACTGCTGGGTCCGCTGGGCTGCGGGCTCCAGACCGGCGCCGGGGCCGTCATCAACTCCCTCGAGGTCCGCGCGGGCTCCTCCATCGCTGTCTTCGGCACCGGTGCCGTGGGATCCGCCGCGCTCATGGCGGCCGCGGCCGTTGGTGCAACCACCATCGTTGCCGTCGACATCATCGACGCACGCCTGGCCACGGCGAAGGAGCTGGGCGCCACCCACACCATCAACAGCCGCACCACCGATGTGGCCGCGGAAATCGCCCGCATCACCGGGGAACGGGGCATGGACTACACGCTGGACACCACCGGCATCCCGGCAGTGCTCCGCCAGGCGGCCGACATCCTGGGCATCGGGGGCACTGTCGCCCTGGTCGGCGCCCCTGCCCCCGGCACGGAAGTTTCCTTCGAGGTCGGCGGTTCCCTGTTGAAAGGGTGGCATTTCCGCACCATCATCGAAGGCGACTCCGTCCCGCAGGTGTTCATCCCCCAATTAATCGCGCTGTGGAAGCTGGGGAAGTTCCCGCTGGAGAAACTGACCAAGACCTTCCCGTTTTCGCAGATCAACGACGCCTTCGATGCCTCGGCATCCGGCGACGTCATCAAACCAATCCTCGTCTTCTGAAACCCCACCGACCCGAAAGGAACACCATGTCTGTGCTCGAGAAATCAATCTGGACCGGCAAGATCTACTCCAACCAGTGGCGCGAGGGCCGCGGCGGAACCCAGGAGGTAAGCAACCCTTCGACGGGCGAAACCATCGCCAGCATTGGCTTCTCCACACCCGATGACGTTCACGATGCCGCCAAGCGGGCGGCATCGGCCCAGAAGCTGTGGGCCGCGGTCAAACCCACCGAGCGGGCAGCGGTGCTCCGCAAGGCCGGTGACCTGCTCCAGGCCCACGCCGAGGAGCTGATCAACTGGGTCGTGACGGAAACGGGATCAATCCCCGACAAGGCCGCTATGGAGGTCTACTACTCAGCCAACGAGTGCTTCGAGGCCTCCGCGCTTCCCACCCACCCGCACGGCGAATATCTGCCCTCTGACGCCCCACACTGGTCCATCTCCCGCCGGGTTCCCGCCGGCGTGGTCTCCGTGATCGCGCCCTTCAATTTCCCACTGTTGCTGGCCATGCGTTCGGTCGCCCCAGCGCTCGCCCTGGGCAACGCGGTGTTGCTCAAGCCCGACCCTCGCACCTCCGTGGTGGGCGGAGCGCTCATCGCACGGATCTTCGAGGAGGCCGGGCTGCCTGCCGGCGTGCTGCAGTACCTGCCCGGCGGCGGAGATGTCGGCGCCGCCACCGTTGAGGCGCCCGAGGTGCGAGTGGTGTCCTTCACCGGTTCCACTGCCGCCGGCCGCCACGTTGGCGAGGCTGGGGCAAGGCACCTAAAGCGCACGCATCTGGAGCTCGGCGGCAATAACGTCCTGATCGTGCTCCCCGGCGCAGACCTGGACCTTGCGGCCGGGGTCGGCGCAATGGGTTCCTTCTTCCACCAGGGCCAGATCTGCATGAGTACCGGCCGCCACATCGTCCACGCGGACCTTCACGACGAGTACGTCCGGAAACTATCCGAACGCGCCGAGGCCCTCGTGGTCGGAGACCCTTCCGCCGGCCCAGTGCACCTGGGCCCGATCATCGATTCACGCCAGCTCGAGGGCATCCGATCCATCGTTGAGAGCACCGTCGGGGCAGGTGCCACCTTGGCCGCCGGCGGGACACACGAGGGGCAGTTCTACCGGCCCACCGTGCTCTGCGACCTCACCGCGGACATGTCCGCCTGGATCCAGGAGATCTTCGGTCCCGTCGCCCCGGTACTGAAGGTCGCCACCATCGAAGAGGCCATCGAGCTCGCCAACGCCTCCGAGTATGGGCTCTCGGTCTCCATCATTGGAGACGTGGGAGAGGCCATGAAAATAGCCGACCGGATCCACTCGGGCAAGATCCATATTAATGAGATGACCGTCGCGGACGAGGCCAACGCGCCCTTCGGTGGTGTCGGTGCCTCCGGTACCGGTTCGAGGCTCGGCGGTCCGGGCGCCAATATCGAGGCTTTCACCGAAACCCAATGGATCACCATCAGCCCCCAGATCCCGGTTTATCCCTTCTAGCAATCAACGCCGGCGGCGGTGAACGGCGGCACATTGTGCCCCACGCACCGCCGCTGGCACTGCTATTTCGCCGGCATCCACCCCATGCAGTAGTCGAGGTTGGCGATCACTGTATGCACCGCGGCCTCGCCGTCGCCCGCCTCGATCGCGTCAAGTAGTTCCTCATGACCGGTGGCCAGGGCCCCGTCAAAGCCTGCTTCCAGCCGCTGGACCATCTTGGTCCCGTGGAAGACATCCCCGAAGCTTTCATAGAGTTCATGCAACAGTGAATTACCCGAGGCCTGCGCCACCAATAGGTGGAATTCCCAGTCGGCCGCCGACCACGCTTCGTAATCACCCGATACCCAGCTTTCGCGTCGTTTTTCAAGTAACACCCGCAGCTCGGCGATCACCGCGGTGTCCGCCGAGCCGGCAGCGAGCCGCGCTGCCTGAGTATCAAGGGCGAAGCGCACCTGGAGTACGTCTTCATCTAAGTGCTCGCGATAAACCCGCTGGGCGGTGCCGCTGATCTCACTGGTAGCCCGCACATAGGTTCCGTCCCCGCGCAGGACCTCGAACAAACCGGCATGGGCAAGCGCCTTGACCGCCTCGCGCAGGGTCCCACGAGAAACTTTGTATTCTGCGACCAGCTCGGGTTCGGAGGGGATCTTCTCCCCCACTCCCCAGCGGCCCGAGGTGACGGCGTCGCGCAGCCTAGCGACAACCTCGTCGGCCAGCGGGGGCCGCACCACCGGGGTGCTCATGAGCGCACCTGCGCCGGGGCGTTCGCTTTGCGCCCGCTGCCACCGAGCCGGTAACCCAGAACGAACTGCAGCGCAGAGAACCCGATAAGGATCACCAGCGGGACGCTCCAGGAACCCAGAACGCCCTGCAACAAGCCGAGCCCGAACGGCCCGGTGGCTGCGATGAGGTAGCCGACGGACTGCGCCAGAGTGGATAGCGCGGTGGTTTCCGCGGCGCTCTCGCCGCTACGGCTGATCATCAGCATCACCAAGGGGAAAATCCCGAATCCCAGGCCGATCAGCACCGCGGGCACGATCGAGAGTGTCACCGGAAGTACCAGCAGGGCGCTAAACCCGGCGAGCGAGCACGCACAGGTCAGTATGAAGGCCGGTCGCAGGAGCCGCGGCTTCGAGGCCATCCACAGCAATAACACCACGGTGGGGATGCTGACGGCCTGCACCAGACCGAGCATGAAGCCGGCCGTGGCCGGATCAAGCCCGCGCGAGATGAGGATGTGCGGCAACCAGCTCAATAGTGTGTACACCAGCAGCGCCTGCACCCCGAAAACAGAGGTGAACAGCAGGCCCTTGCGGGTGCCAAGCATGGGCCATGGGGAGATATGTGGCGCCGTGGGGCCAGCGACGCGGCTTCCGCGCAGGGCCAGCGGCACGATGACCAGCAGTGCGATTCCCGCCGGGATGGCCCAGGCCGCTAAGCCGAGCGTTGGCGAGCCGAGCTGCGCGGCGATCGGCACGCTCAGTGCCGCGGCGGTGGTCGCGCCCACCGACATCGTGACGGTGTAGGTGGCGGTCATGGCCGCGGTGCGCCGCGCGTGGTGTTCCCGAATGAACGAGGGCATGGCCACGTTGCAGATGGCCAGGCCCGACATGCCGAAGACGGTGCCGGCCAACAACAGCCAGGTGGATTCAAAGGCGCGCACGCCCAGGCCCAGAGTGAGCAGCAGCAGAGCGAGCGCAATCGCGCGTTCAAGACCCGTGTGCTTCACCAGCCAGGCGGTTCCCGCTCCGGCGAAGGCGAAGCACAGGACCGGGATGGTGGGCAGCAGTGCGGCCACGAGCGTCCCGTAGCCGAGCAGGTTCTCCAAGTCATGGAACAGCGGCGCCGCCGAAGCGATTCCGGCGCGCAGGTTCAGTCCCACCAGCACCACCGCGGCAACCGCTAAGGCACCTGTTGCCCAGCGATTTCGCGTCTCGGGCTGCACTCTGGCTCCCGGTGCCCCGACTGCCGCTTCAACTTCTACTAATTCGTTTGCAACATCCTCGACCGCCTGCGACGGGTGGGGCGGCTGCTGAGTGGTCTCGGAGTTCATATTTAAACATTAGACGTCTGATGTTTGTTACGGCGAATTTCGTGTCTCCCCACACGAGTCCGCAGCACCGGCACGGGCTCGGATAGGCTGAATTCAGGACCACAGTGCAGAAGGAGCCCACCACGCACCGCCACCCAGCCACGCGCTCAACCTTGCCCTGGGTCATCGTCGGGATCGTGATTGTGGCGTTGAGCCTGCGCGCTCCGATCATCGCGCCCACCGCGGTGATCACCGACATCCAGGCCGAAACCGGACTCAGCGCCGTCGGCGCGGGTCTGCTGACCGGATTACCGGTCCTGCTCTTTGCGCTGATGACACCGCTGGCTACACGGAGCATCCGCCGCTTTGGCCCGGAAGGCACCATCGTTCTCTGTCTAGCAGGAGTGCTGGCCGGAACCATCATCCGCTCGCTGGGACCCGCCTCGGTGGTGCTGGCCGGAACCATGGTGATCGGTGCGGCGATGACCCTGGGGAACATCGCGGTTCCGGTATTAATCCGCCGCGATGTGCCCTTCAAACGGATCTCCGCCGCCACGGGTCTGTACTCGGCCACCATGAACATCGGTTCGATGGCCACGTTGTTGGGCACCGCGCCGCTGGCCGCAGTACTGGGCTGGCGCTGGGCGATCGCGGCCTGGGGTGTGGTCACGGCCGCGGGGCTGCTCTACTGGCTGCTACGCAAGGACCGCGCGGATACGCCCGACACCACCTTGCTCCAGCAATCCGCCACTCCAGGTGCCCACAACGGACCCGGTGCCTCGACCGCACAGCTCGCCCGCACCGCCGAAACTAGACGTTTTCGACGTGTTGTCTCCCTGCTGGTGCTGGCCTTTTGCGGTCAGTCCGCCGCCTACTTCGCCACCACCGCTTGGTTGCCGCTGCTCCTGGCCGACACTCGGGGACTGGACGCCGCAGCGTCGGGCGCGGCGTCCTCACTGTTCCAAATCGCCGCGGTCATCGGTGCGTTTGGCGTGCCACTGCTGGCCTCGCGTACCAAACTCTGGATTGCCACGGCGGTCATCGCCATGTTCTGGGTGGCGCTTCCGATCGGGCTACTTGCCGCTCCCGAGGCCTTTGTGCTCTGGGCCATCATCGGCGGAGTGGCCCAGGGTGGCGGGTTCACCGCCATCTTCTCAATCATCCCGCGCGTCGCACACAATAACGCCGACACCGCCAGCGCGTCGGCCCGCATCCAAACCGGCGGTTATCTTGCCGCGACCTGCGCCCCACCGCTGGCCGGATGGCTCAATGGCGCCACCGGTTCCTGGACCATGCCGCTAGCCCTGGTGCTTGCGGCGACGCTCGCCTTCTCCATCGGCGGCCTCTTGGCGGCGCGGCTCGCCGAACGGCCGACGGGGCCGCGGATCCGTCCGGAATAGGAATCGCCAACGCGGTGTTGGCCTCCATTGTGAAGAACATCGGATTCCTATCATTCGGTCATTGGACCGACCACCCGCAGTCTGGCACGCGCAGCGCGTCGGACGCGTTGCTCCAAGCCATCGATCTCGCGGTTGCGGCGGAGGAGCTCGGGGCGGACGGCGCCCATTTCCGCGTCCACCACTTCGCCCAGCAGCACGCCTCCCCATTCCCGCTGCTCGCCGCGATCGGGGCGAAGACCAGCCGCATCGAGATCGGCACCGGCGTCATCGACATGCGCTACGAGAACCCGCTGTACATGGCGGAGGATGCCGGCGCCGCAGACCTCATCTCCGGCGGCCGACTGCAGCTGGGCATCAGCCGTGGTTCACCCGAACAGGTCATCGATGGGTGGCGTCACTTCGGCTTCTCCCCGGCCGCGGGTGAGTCGGACGCAGACATGGGCCGGCGGCATACCGAACGCCTACTCCAGGTGCTCACCGGCGAGGGCTTCGCGGAACCGAGCCCCAACCCGATGTTCCCTAACCCGCCGGGATTACTGCGCGTGGAGCCACATTCGCCAGGTCTACTCGAGCGCATCTGGTGGGGTTCGGGATCCAATGCCACCGCGGTGTGGGCAGCAAAACTGGGCATGAATCTGCAGAGCTCCACGCTCAAGGACGACGAGAGCGGCAAGCCCTTCCATGTCCAGCAGGCCGAGCAGATCGCTCTCTACCGGGAGGCTTGGAAGGAGGCCGGGCACCAGCGGGAACCGCGGGTCTCGGTCAGTCGCAGCATTTTTGCCCTGACGGAAGAGCGCGACTGGCAATACTTCGGCCGCGACCGGCACAGCTCGGATTCGGTGGGCAACATCGATCCAACAACGCGCGCGGTCTTTGGTAAGTCTTACGCTGGCGCCCCGGATGAGCTGATTGAGAAGTTGGCGCAGGACGAGGCGATCGCTGCGGCGGACACCCTACTGCTCACCGTGCCCAACCAGCTCGGCGTCGAGTACAACACTCACGTCATTTCCTCGATTCTGACGCATGTGGCACCGGGGCTCGGCTGGCGCTAATGGGGGCCACGGCCTCCATCTCCACGAGCTGATTGTCGTAGCCAAGCACGCTGGGGGCCAAAAGCGCGCTTGGCACCTCGATTGCCGCTGGCTCATGACTGGCATTTTCATCGCCTCACCCATGAGCTTTGTGCAGCGAGACCTCACTCTCGACTCGGCGCGGCTCTGGTACACCGCGGTCCTCCCCCAACCTTCCCTGCCACTGGGTAGGGTCGGGGCATGATCGATTTTAACAATGCCTCAGTGTTTAAGCTCAGCCCGTGCAATCCCGGCGATGTGGCGGGCGAAATCACTCCCCTCTTTGTTCAGGGCGAGGAGCTGCTCGCCGCCTTCAAGGGTGCGCGCGACTACGTGGTCTTCACCAACAAACGGCTCATAGCGGTGAACATTCAGGGCCTCACGGGCAAAAAGCGCGACTACACGTCGCTGCCCTATTCCAAGGTCCAGGCGTTTTCCGTGGAGACCGCAGGCACTTTTGACCTCGATGCCGAGCTGGATTTGTGGTTCAGTTCCCTGGGCAAGGTCCGCCTCGAGTTTAAGGGCAAGGTTGATGTGCGGGCACTCTCCCAGCTCATCGCTTCCCACGTCCTGTAGTCGGTTATTGACCGACGAGTCAGCCCCCTAGCCGCAAGACAACGGCGGGGTCGCCCCTGCTGGGGTGGCCCCGCCGTTGTAGTGTGTGAAGCGGTTTTGCTCTGCCCTGCTTGTTACTTCGAGACCATCTCACGGAGGTCAAGGCCGGCGTTGAACGCCGCGGCGCTCTGGCGTTCGGAGGCGACCTTTGCCTCGTGGGCGCTGCGCAGCCTTTCGTGCGCAGGGTTACGGCGCAGCATCAGGTAGCCGATTCCCAGGGCAACGAACCAGATCGGGGTGAAGATCAGCGCCATCAGTGTGTCGGCCTGGGTGGTTAGTGCCCAGATGATGAAGCCGAAGAAGGCCAGCACCACGTAGGGCATGAACGCCCCGCCAGGCATCTTGAATTTACTCTCAGCATGCAGCTGCGGGCGACGACGGCGGAAGACGATGTAGCTGATCAAGATGATCGACCAGACGAACATGAAGCACAATGCCGAGATCGTGGTGACCAGGGTGAAGGCCTCGGCCACGGAGCCCTCCGCGTAGAGCAGCGCCACGCCGGCGAGCAGGAACATGCAGGAGAAGAGCAGCGCGTTCTTCGGAACCTTGGTCCGCGAGAGCTTGCTGAACGCCTTGGGAGCGTCGCCTTCCTCTGCCAGTCCGTGGATCATGCGGGAGGTCGAGTAGATGCCGGAGTTGGCACTGGAGGTTGCCGAGGTGAGCACCACGAAGTTGACCACGCCTGCCGCTCCGGCCAGGCCAGCGAGGGCGAACATGCCCACAAACGGGGATTCGTCGGCGCTGAACAGGTTCCATGGCTGGACCGCCATCAGGATGATCAGGGCACCGACGTAGAAGAAGAGGATGCGGATCGGGATGGAGTTGATGGCACGAGGCAGCGTCTTCTCCGGATCCTTGGTCTCGGCGGCGGTGGTGCCGACCAGCTCGATACCCACAAAGGCGAACACGGCGATCTGGAAGCCTGCAACAAAGCCCATGAAGCCGGTCGGGAACATCCCGCCATCGTTCCAAAGGTTCGCGAAGGAAGCGGTGGCGCCGTTGTTCTCGAAACCGGTGATGATCATGACCAGACCGACAACAATCAGCGCGCCAATCGCAATGATCTTGATGAGTGCGAACCAGAATTCGGTTTCACCGAAGTTCTTCACGCTCGGCAAGTTTAGTGCCAAGAGCAGCAGGATGCAGGCGACGGCCGGGATCCACAAGGCCAGATCCGCCCACCAGAAAGCTACGTAGTGGGCGATGGCCACCACGTCGGCGATTCCGGTGACGATCCAGCAGAACCAGTAGGTCCAACCCGTGAAGAAGGCAGCCCACGGACCCAGGAGGTCTCCGGCGAAGTCGGAAAAGCTCTTGTAGTTCGTGTTGCTCAGGAGCACTTCACCCATGGCGCGCATCACGAAGAAGAGCATGAAACCAATGATCATGTATACGAAAATGACCGAGGGACCAGCGACCGAAATGGTCTTGCCGGAGCCCATGAACAATCCGGTGCCAATGGCCCCGCCGAGCGCGATCAGTTGGATGTGCCTGTTGGATAGCCCACGCTCGAGGTGGGGCGCGGAAGTGGTATTGCTCATGCTGTTGCCTTCCAAATGGGTGCTGGTGCTTCGGTGGCGTGCCATGGACGACTCCCTAGTGGGAATCACCGTGTGGATGCGAGGCTCCGAATCGAGTCCTCCGCGTGGTTCTCCGAGGCAACCATTCCCGAGCCGGTGCGCTTGCAGGAATGCCTAGCGGCGGTGCGCGGGCCAAACTCCGGATCCAGCACAGCGGGATCCGGAGTTTGGCCAGCGGGCGCGCCGAAGGGCAACCGGGCAGTGGCGTGGGTGGTTAGCATCTTGGAGGAACTCCTGAATCACGCGCGGCAGATGCCGCACTGTTCTTGGATCCTCCCCAATCTGTATACGTACCTGAGAGTTTCCATCCTTACCCCGTGAGGGAAAAGGACTTGCTCCTTCGGTGAGCGCGGGCTAAACCGCGCTGCTTTCCAGATTTGCCTCTTCGTGGCGGTACGGGGGCCTGAGAGTTTCCTGGGGAGGAATTGCTCCTACGGCGCCCGTCCATGGTGTGAACGGGACTCTCCCGCCACGTGTCAACGGCAAGTTGTTTGTGTCTGCAGTCATAACTTACGCGGCGAGTCCCTGTGGTGCAAATCACAGCATGTTTTATTTCGCGCAAGTCCATAGGCTGGCCGATGACTTGGGTTTTAGCACCCAAAAGCAGCCCTTCACATTTGGCACAAAAAGCTCGCAATGGCTCGCTGATGACGCATTTGTACGGCTTGCTTAGCTGTTGGAATAGAGAACTTGCAGCGCCGCACGCAGGCCTTCCCGACGTCCCATGGCTCCCGGCATGGCCTGACGAAGCGGCTCCGCTTCATTCAAAGCGTCCCAGAATCCCTCCGTGGGCAGCGAGGGCGGCGGGACGATGAACCAGCAGTCCGCCGCCGGGTTCGGCGGGCCGGGAACGCCAGCGTCGGTCAAGTAGGCAGCGATCTCTTTAGCCGCCACACCCAGGTTCAGGTCCTCCGTTTCCCTGCCTTCGCGCGGGAGACGAAAAAGAACATTGGGCACGCCCAGTTTCAAGAGACTAGCGATAGCGAGGAATCCGAATCCGCTGTTCGGTACCTCAACCGCACCAAGCGGCGGGTAAGCCAAGGGAACAGATTCCCAGTCGTTTGCATTCATGCATCCTCCGTGGCCAGTGAACGGGGCGCTTGACCCCGGCGCGGCCAGCCTAGTGGACGCACACCGGCTGCGATAGGGGGACGGCGAGAGGCATGAAAAGTGCTCGCCACGTCTCCGGCGCGTGTGTGGGACTTATGCAGCACCCAAAAAGCCGTTCGGCACAAAGACGCACGTTCCCACGGCCGTCGACGATTATCGCCAACACTTTCTCAAGCATCAGGTCAAGGGACGATACGCGTTTCACAGCAATGAAGGCGGAATGGCCCCAACCAGCTATCGAGGCGCGGGCAGTAACCCTACCCGGCCATGCCAGCCGTCAGGTTCACGGGAAATCCACAGTCTAGGTTGGCATCGAATCCGTCGCGTTGTTCGTTGAACTGACAGAGAGATCTCACCGAATCAACCAACGGAGTCCTTGCCTTAATGTCCACCGCTTTACGAACGAGAAACGGCACCCTGCCGAATCCGCGGCATATCGGTGCCTTTGCGGATGATTCGTCGCGCCGTCGGACCATCGTGTTGCTGGGCATAGACGGAGCGGGCAAGACCACTGCCGCAGAGTCGCTGGTTAAAGTTTTGAAACTTTCCGGCACGCCGGCCCAGCTCCTCCGTAACCCTGCCGGTCGCCGTTGGCTCTCGCGCGTGGCCGAACGCTTCGGCACTTCGCTTTCACCGTCCTGGGCCAATCGTATTGAGTCCGTGGTGCGGTGCGTTAACGTCTTGCGCGCGCATCTCAAGGCCACGACTTTTCATGGGACCACGGTGATGGACCGCCATATTGCCTGCCAGCTGGTCTTGCAATCCGTCCGCGGCCTGCCCCGGGGACACGTATTACCGTGGCTCATCGCCCGACTTCCGCGTCCGGAAGCCATCGTGCTGCTCGACCTTCCGGCCGAGCTAGCCCAGGCCCGGATTATTTTGCGGGGCGAGGACAGCGAAACTCTGCTGTATCTGGAGTCCGCCCGCGAAGCGTACCTCCGAATTGCGCAGGACAAGGGCTGGCACATCATTGACGGGTCAGCGGACCCTGAGCAGGTACTGTCCAATATCGCCAGGGTCGTCTCTCGAGCGTCCTGAGCCAATTGACTCGACCGGTGCTATATCCGCTCAACTGGATCCTCGCTCTTCCCCTTGCGCATCCGAGCTGCCTCGTCAGCCCCAACCGAACGCCGACTTGAGCCGCAATGAACAGGGCATTCTGTAGCTTCCGATAAATCCTGTGCTTCTTCGGCCGTTTCCGTGTAGTCCAGACCATATTCCATGCTTCTTCATCGCTTTGATGCGTGGCAGCTCACATTTTGCGATTAAGAGAAGAAGTGCAAATCTTTCCTCGATTACCCCCTACCTGACTCTGGAAAAGTGCGGAAATGTAGTTCTTACGCAGAAAGAACGCCGGAAGAACCTACTGGGATCACGAAGACGATCCCGGCCCGGCACCCGGCAATCCAGCAAGGAGAAGGCAATGACCGAGCAAAATTCGACCGAAACCCGCATCGCAGCAATCGAAGAGGATTGGGCAAACAACCCGCGATGGACCGGAACTACTCGTGATTACTCGGCAGCCGACGTCGTGAAGCTCCAGGGCTCGGTACAGGAAGAGCACACGCTGGCCAAGCGAGGTTCACAGAAGCTCTGGAAGCAGCTCACCGAGGAAGCACCGACCGGCGGATACACCAACGCACTGGGCGCCTTGACCGGCAACCAGGCTGTACAGCAGGTCAAGGCCGGCCTTCGAGCCATCTACCTTTCCGGCTGGCAGGTTGCCGCAGATGCCAACCTCGCCGGTCAGACCTACCCGGACCAGTCGCTCTACCCGGCCAACTCGGTACCGCTGGTGGTGCGCCGCATCAACAACGCACTGCTTCGCGCCGACCAGATCGAGCACGCCGAGGGCATCAAGACAGTCGAGGATTGGCTCGTCCCGATCGTGGCCGATGCAGAGGCCGGCTTCGGCGGCCCGCTAAACGCTTACGAGCTGATGAAGTCGATGATTTCCTCGGGCGCCTCAGGTGTCCACTGGGAAGATCAGCTCGCCAGCGAAAAGAAGTGTGGTCACTTGGGAGGCAAGGTCCTGATCCCGACCCAGCAGCACGTTCGCACCCTGAACGCCGCTCGCCTTGCAGCAGACGTCGCCGGCACACCGTCCGTCGTCATCGCTCGCACCGACGCCGAGGCAGCAACCCTGATCACCTCGGACGTTGATGAGCGCGACAAGCCGTTTATCACCGGCGAGCGCACCGCCGAAGGCTTCTACAAGGTCACCAACGGCATCGAACCCTGCATCGCCCGGGCCAAGGCCTACGCACCGTACTCCGACCTCATCTGGATGGAGACCGGCACCCCGGACCTGGAACTGGCACGCAAGTTCGCCGAGGCAGTCAAGGCCGACTTCCCGGACCAGATGCTCTCCTACAACTGCTCCCCTTCCTTCAACTGGAAGAAGCACCTAGACGATGCAACCATCGCCAAGTTCCAGCGCGAACTCGGTGCCATGGGCTTCACCTTCCAGTTCATCACCCTCGCCGGCTTCCACGCCCTGAACCACTCGATGTTCAACTTGGCCCACGGCTACGCCCGTGACGGCATGAGCGCCTACGTCGAGCTTCAGGAAGCGGAATTCGCCTCCGAGGTACGCGGCTACACCGCCACCAAGCACCAGCGCGAGGTCGGCACCGGCTACTTCGACGACATCGCCACCGTTCTGAACCCGAACGCCTCGACCCTGGCCCTGGCCGGATCCACCGAAGCCGGACAGTTCCACTAAACACCCCGGGCGTTTTCCCGCCCACGGCATCGGTGGGGTCGACCGAACACGGTCGGCCCCACCGGGCCACTCCGCCTTGGCCCACCTGCCGCCAGGCACACATCCCACCCATAAACATTTGATCCAAGAAGGAGTCACAGCCATGAACGATCCAATCACCCTGAACGGTATTACTTTGGTCGCTGCCCCAGTCCGCCGGCAGGAAGAAATCCTCACCCCACAAGCGCTGGACTTCCTGGCTCAGCTCCACAAGGCATTCGACGGACGCCGCGCTGAACTCATGCAGACCCGTCAACTGAACCGCGCTCGTATCGCCAACGGCTCGGACCCGAAGTTCCGTCCCGAGACTGCGTTCATCCGCGACGATGCAAGCTGGCAGGTTGCCCCCATCGCACCCGGTCTGGAGGATCGCCGCGTGGAAATCACCGGCCCCACGGACCGCAAGATGGCCATCAACGCCTTGAATTCCGGAGCCAAGGTCTGGCTGGCGGACCTCGAGGATTCCTCGACCCCCACCTGGTCGAATGTCATCAACGGGCAGCTGAATCTGCGTGCAGTTCTGGATCGCACCATCGATTTCACGTCCCCCGAGGGCAAGGAATACAAGCTCACCGGCCAGAAGCTCACCGATCTGCCCACCATCGTGGTCCGCCCGCGTGGCTGGCACCTGCCGGAGAAGAACCTGTTGGTAGCCGGCAAGCCGATTTCCGGCGCATTGGTCGATTTCGGTCTGCACTTCTTCCACAACGCTCAGCGTCTGATTTCCCAGGGCCGCGGACCGTACTTCTACCTGCCGAAGATCGAGAACCACCTGGAGGCTCGCCTCTGGAATGATGTCTTCGTTTTGGCTCAGGATTTGGTGGGCATTCCGCAGGGCACGATCCGCGCCACGGTACTCATCGAAACCATCACCGCCGCCTTCGAAATGGAAGAGATCCTCTACGAGCTGCGCGAGCACGCTTCGGGGCTGAACGCCGGCCGCTGGGACTACATCTTCTCCATCATCAAGAACTTCCGTTCCCGTGGCCCGCGCTTTGTTCTCCCGGATCGTTCCCTGGTGACCATGACGGCCCCGTTCATGCGCTCCTACACCGAGCAATTGGTCAGGGCCTGCCACCGCCGCGGTGCCATGGCCATCGGCGGCATGGCTGCCTTCATCCCCAACCGCAAGGATGAAGCAGTCAACACCGTGGCTCTGGAGAAGGTGCGTGCCGATAAGACCCGCGAGGCCAACGACGGCTTCGACGGTTCTTGGGTGGCCCACCCCGACCTGGTTCCGGTTGCTCGAGAGGTCTTCGACGCTGTTCTGGGGCAAAACCCCAACCAGCGCGAACGGACCCGTGAAGACGTCACCCCGGATGACAAGGAGCTGTTGAACATCGCCGGGACCGAAGGCAAGATCACCGAGGCAGGCATCCGTAACAACATCGAGGTGGGCATCCGCTACATGGAAGCCTGGTTGCGAGGCAACGGCGCAGTAGCCATCCACAACCTCATGGAGGATGCTGCAACCGCGGAGATCTCACGCTCACAGATCTGGCAGTGGATCCAGCAGGCAGCCATCACCGACACCGGCGAATTGATTTCTCGATCGTGGGTTGAGGACATGACCGAGGAAGAGTTCGAGAAGCTCTCACGCTTTGAGGGAGATCGCTTCGAAGACGCACGCGAAATCTTTGAAGCATGTGCCTTGCGGGAGGACTTCCCAACCTTCCTCACCGTTCAGGCCTACAACCGCTACCTCCGCGAGGCCAAGTCACTGGAAGCCGCAACACGCTAGAAAATCTGTGGTGGCGGGGTCAAGGGACCAGCGCAATGACGCGATCATCCCTTGGATTCCGTCACCAAGATACAACTTCATAACCTCCTTTCGTCCCCACCCGGCCACGCAATACCGGGTGGGGACGATTCTTTGGCGGTGCGGATCAAAGGGTCGCGAACGAGACGAAAAACTCTCCACCCTGTCGCCAAGAGCACCACCAGGAATTCGAATTTGCCCTCCAATGGCCCACTTACAGGTCAATAATGAAGAGTTGGCCCTCCGCGCGGCCATCCGTCGTTATCACTTCTTGAAGGAGCCCGGTGAGCCAGCCTGACATTCCGCCAACGAAACTCTTCACCCGAGATTTCTTACTTGCGGGACTCGCCAACCTCTTCATTTCCATGGTCTTCTACCTGTTGATGACCTCGATGGCGCTGTATGCCGTGGACAGGTTTCAGGCCTCGGATACCGCCGCGGGACTTGCCTCCAGCGCGTTTGTTATTGGGTCCGTCATTTCCCGGCTTTTTGCCGGCAAATTGTTGCAGATCATGGGTCGCAAACGACTGGCGATCTTTGCTCTTGGCCTCTTCGCAGTCGTATCGGTCTTCTACGGATTCAGCGGAACGCTCCCCCTATTGCTAATGGTCCGCATCGCCCACGGCATGGCGTTTGGCATGGCCAACACCGCCATCGCCACGGCCGTGCAGTCTCTGATTCCCGCGTCGCGACGAAGTGAAGGTACCGGCTACTTCGGTCTCTCAACCACTTTGTCTACCGCCGTAGGACCATTTTTGGCGGTATTGCTCGCTGGCAGTGGCAACTACACCTCGGTCTTCGTTTTTTGCACCATCTTCTCGACGGCAGCATTGGTCTTCACGTTGCTAGTCCGTATGCCCGAACCACCGCGAACGGCACAGTTGAGCGCCTCCGCAACGCGCCAGGGCAGCTTTTTACGTTCCATCGTCAGCCCCTCGGCACTGCCCATCTCCCTGGTCATTCTGGTATGCGGCATCGCTTACTCCGGCGTGGTGTCCTTCCTCGCTCCGTATCTCCTTTCCAAGTCGATGACCGCGGCAGCCAGCTGGTTCTTCATTGTTTACGCGGCCACCGTGTTGGTCTCTCGGCTCTTTGCCGGACGCATTCAGGACCTCAAGGGAGATAACGCCATCATGTACCCCTTGCTGGTGGTGTTCGTCATTGGCATGGCAGCACTTGCGTTTGAACCCAGCAACCTCACTGTCGCTCTTGCCGCGGCCTTCGCCGGTCTCGGCTTTGGCGCATTAATGCCGTGCGCCCAGGCCATTGCCGTGTCAGCGGCTCCACCTGCCGAGCTGGGCGTGGCCACCTCAACGTTCTTCTTGATGCTCGATGTCGGCATCGGGTTTGGCCCTATTGCGCTGGGCCTGCTCATCCCGCATCTGGGATATACCGGTATGTTCGGCATGCTGACCCTCTTGGTGGTCTTCGGCATCGGCGTCTACTACATGGTGCATGGACGTCACCAGAGCGGGGCTCGCCGCCAGGCGCTCTAGCTCGCGCGGAAGATACGTTCGGGGCTGTCCCGCACGAAGGCAACGACCGTCCACACCAGCAATGCTGCGACGGCGATCCAAAGTCCCAACAGCCCCAGTCGCAGGTACACCAGTGCTCCGACGAAGGATCCGATCGTGATCATGATCCAGAGTGCGCCGTAGGGTAGCCAGGCCCACTTCGGACCGCCCACCAGCGCAGCGGCAAGGTGCTGTCCCATCTTCACCAGTGCCCCGGTCATGTAGGTCAGCCCGACGCTGACCTCGCCGCGTCTGGTGTAGGTGGCATTGATTGCTCCCATCGAGGTGGACAACAGCAGGGCCGTGAAGAAACTCGCAGGTCCAAGCGCCGTCAGTGCCGCGGCGAGCAAGAAGAAACTGGACACCGATAACACTGCACCTCGCCGATGTACCGAGGGAACATTGCTGGCCAGCGTAGCTGCGGCCACCCCGAAGACAAAACAGATCACGAGGGCGATGGCCATGGCCCACGCGCTAAAGTTCCCGCGGGCCAGTTCGGCGCTGGAGCGCGTTGAATTGCCACTCATGAACGAGACGAAGTACCCACCGAAGTGGATGAATGCCACGCCATCAATAAAACCTGCAATGGCGGTTAACCCACCGGCATAGGCCATTGCTTTCCTGCCCAAAGACCGTGCCACCTACACTCACTTCCATCCGTGCCCTGACACGACGTTGTGCACCCAGCCGGGCACCTGCTGCTCTTGAAAATCCCGTTGCCGCTTGGCAACAGCCGGATCTTCTTCACAGTCTAGGCCTCGCACCAGCGGTCATGCGGGTGATCCCTGCCACCGGATCATGGCGGAGCAGAGCCCTCGACTTACCATTAGATAAGCCCCTCCAACTTAAGGTTTATTTTCGTGCCCCAATTTGCCCAGGCGCTTGCCCGCGGACTTAATGTCCGCCACGTCCGGTTCATGGCCCTCGGTTCGGCCATCGGTACCGGTCTGTTTTACGGTTCCGCATCCGCTATCCAGGCAGCGGGCCCCGCGGTCCTGCTGGCCTACATGGTCGGTGGAGCCGCAGTCTTCATGGTCATGCGCGCATTGGGCGAGATGGCGGTGCGACACCCGGTTTCCGGCTCGTTCGGCCAATACGCATCCAAATATCTGGGCCCGTTCGCCGGCTTCATCACCGGCTGGACGTTTGCCTTTGAAATGGCGATCGTGGCCATTGCCGATGTGACAGCCTTCGGCATTTACATGGGGTTCTGGTTCCCCGATGTTCCGCGCTGGATCTGGATCCTGGCCGTGGTCTTCTTCATTGCCGCGTTGAACCTGATGAAGGTCAAGGTGTTCGGCGAGACCGAGTTCTGGCTGTCGCTGATCAAGGTCTCAGCCATCATCGCCATGATCCTCGGCGGCGTGCTGATCGTACTCTTCGGCTTCGGTTTGCCCGCCGAGGCGAACCCCGGATTCGGCACCCTGTTGGCTGCCGGAGGATTCTTCCCCAACGGCTTCTGGGGCCTGCTGGCGTCCTTCTCCATCGTGATGTTTGCCTTCGGTGGCATCGAAACCATTGGCATCACGGCCGGTGAAGCGCAGAATCCCAAGGATGTGGTGCCCAAAGCCATCAACACCGTACCCATTCGAATTCTGCTCTTCTACGTCTGCACGCTGGGCATCTTGATGATGATATACCCCTGGAACCAGGTCGGCACCGAGGGTAGCCCGTTTGTGCAGATCTTCGACTCCCTGGGTATTCCCGCCGCCGCGCACATCCTGAACGCCGTGGTCATCACCGCAGCAATCTCCGCGATCAACTCCGATATCTTCGGTGCCGGGCGCATGATGTTTGGCCTCGCCCAGCAGGGTCACGCGCCGGCCTCCTTCTCCAAGATCTCCCGTCATGGGGTTCCCTGGATGACGGTACTGACCATGGGCATCGTGCTGCTGGCCGGCGTGGTGCTCAACGCGGTACTACCCGAATCACTGTTCCTGATCATCGCCTCGATTGCCACCTTCGCCACCGTCTGGGTGTGGGTCATGATTCTGCTTTCACACATCTCCATGAAGCGGACCGTTAAGCGCGAGGGCCTACTGGCCTCCGAGTTCCCCTCCCCCTGGTGGCCCGCTGCATCCTACGTGGCACTCGCCTTCATGGGCTTTGTCATTGTGCTGTTGGGCATCATCCCCGATACGCGGATTGCACTGATCGTGGGCGCTGTATGGATCGCGTTCTTGTTCGTTGCCTACAAGGTGTGGGTGCGCGGCAAGGGACACGAACGCGCCGAGCTTATCGACGAGACCGGGCGCGAGTCGGTTCCCGCCGAGGCGCACTAACGGGTCCGCCAAACCGCATCTCATTTTTCAAGCGTAAGCCGAGCAGCTCACCGAGCTGCTCGGCTTACGCTTTTTAAGCGGCAGTTTTATGATCGCGTGAGGCCTGCGGTGGATACGATCAACGAGCCAAACCGCCTATGCATGGACCAGGCGAGGAAGTCGTGGTGGTTTTGTGTCAGCCCGCCAGAACGCAGCGGGAATACGCACCATGTGCCCACTGTTGCCACAGGCATGACTGAAACTCGTTTGAGCGTTGATATTTATTCCGACATTGCCTGCCCGTGGTGCTTCATTGGCAAGCGTCGCTTCGAGAAGGCCGTTGCCGAACTTCCCTTTGGTCAGCAGGTCGATGTCAATTGGCATGCGTTCCAGCTGGACCCCTCGTTGCCCGAGCACTTTGAGGGCAGCGAACTTCAATATCTGTCGCAGATCAAGGGCATGGGAACTGAGCAGGTGGCCGGCATGCTGGAGCACGTCACCACCCAGGCCGCGGGCGAAGGGTTGACGTATGATTTCGAATCTCTCCACGTCGCCAATTCCTTTACCGCCTTGCGATTGCTGGCGCTGGCCAAGGAACGCGGTCTTGGAAATCAGATGAAGGAAGCACTGCTCTCGGCACACTTTGAACAGGGTGTAAACACCGGAGACGTAGAAGCGCTGCAAATCATCGCCGACACTGTCGGACTTGACCCGGCAGAATCCGCCGAAGTTCTCGGCACCGACAAGTACGCCGATGCCGTACGTGCCGATGGAGTTCGCGCCCGTGAGCTGGGAGTGACCGGGGTGCCGTTCTTCGTCTTGGAAAACAAATATGGGATTTCCGGCGCCCAGCCTACCGAGGTCTTTGCGCAGGCCCTCGGCCAGGTCTGGAAGGAAATCGGCGGTGAGGACCTGCAGATGCTTGGCACACCGTCCGCAGATGGTGCCACCTGCGGCCCTGAGGGTTGCAACTAAGGGTCAATAGCCGTCATCAAGCTGTGGCGGTTCCGGCACGCGCTGGAGCCGCCACAGCTTATTTCTTGGGCGTACAGCCAAGCTTTCCCGGCTTCTTGTTGACCTTCTTTTCCTCGACAAGGTCCCCGTATTCGGTCCCGATGACCACATCAACCGCGCTGCCCTTGCGCTTGGCGTCATACACGTACGTCAGGCCCTTGATATTGCGTTGCACCGTCATGGCCTGCGCGTAGCCGTCAGGGCCGGAGGTTATCGCCCCCACCACATCGGCCTTGGAGAGCCGGGCGTTACCCACATTCCCAACCTTGAAACCACGTTTCTTGAGCTTTGTTGCTGTAGCCCCGGCAAGGCCAGCAACTTGCGTGCCATTCATGACGTTCACCGTCATTTTTTTCGGATCGGCGTAGTTGAACTTCTGCGTTGGGCAGGATTCATTCACCTTTATGGGAGCCTGCGCCACCGGTTGTGGTTCGAGGGCATCGATCACCACCGTGCGGGTGTTCACGAGGTAGGCCATGACCAACGCGGCAATCAGAAGCAGCAGCGTCAGCGACAAAATGACCCGTCGCCGGATGATTCTCCGACGACGATGTTTCGCATCAATGGTGAATTCAGGGCTGGCCAATTCGTCTTCGGTAATGATGTGGTGGCCATGCCACTCCTTCGGGTCCGGATTGTGCCCCATGTTCCCCTCAGTCCTCCAAAACCAGCACTCGGGCATGCAGGATCGAACGTTGATGCAGTGCCGTGCGAACAGCGCGGTGCAAACCGTCCTCGAGATAGCGGGTGCCCTTCCACTGCACGACGTGCGGGAACAGGTCACCGAAGAAGGTGGAGTCTTCGGCAAGCAGCGCTGAGAGGTCCAAGATACTCTTGGTCGTCACCAGCTCATCAAGGCGAACCTGCATGGGGGCCACGGAGGCCCAGTCCTTGGGGGTCTCGTAGCCGTGTTCCGGGTACGGGCGCGAATCGCCGACGGATTTGAAGATCACTCACCCAGCTTAGGAAACTTCGGTGCGATTTTAGACCGATTAGCCGTTTTTCGTGCGAGTCGTTGTGTAAATAGGTGAATTGGTGACCCAAGTCAAGGGTCACGACGCATGGATTCACAGTACGGAACGTGGGGTAACTTCTGCTGTCACAAACATGTCATCCGGGTGCATCCTTGAGTCATGAGTACAGTTCTCACCACCGTTCCGGTCCTAGATATGTCTACAGCACGTCGTGCCGATGGCACGTTTGATGAACACTTCGTTACGGCATTGCGTGATGCCGCCCACCGGGTGGGCTTCTTCCAGATCACCGGCTTTGGTGCCGGCCCGGACACGACGAAGAACCTGCTTAAGACCTTGGCTGATTTCTTCGCCTTGCCAGTCGAACAGAAGCTTGAGCTCGACAACCGAACCTCGGCCCAGTTCCGCGGATACACTCGGCTCGGTGCCGAGATCACCCGTGGCCGCGCCGATTCGCGAGAACAAATCGATTATGGACCCGAGCGTGAGGTCCTCACCGATGTCCCGGCCGACGCGCCCTACCTGAACTTGCAGGGACCGAACCAGTGGCCGACGAATTTCCCTCGCTTGGAAACCGCCGCAATGGACTGGTCTCAGTTGATGAACACCGTCGGCACCGAGCTGCTTTCGGCGCTGGCCGTGGGACTCGGTCTCCCGGAAGAGTACTTCGACGAACCCTTCGCCCAGAGCCCGGCTTGGATGGGCAAGCTGGTGCATTACGTCGGTGGCGGCCTCGTCCCCGAGGCAGGAAACCAGGGTGTGGGTGCCCACGCAGATTATGGATTCATCACCCTGCTATTGCAGGACGCTGTCGGCGGGCTGCAGGTCAAGCCCTACGGCCAAGACGAATGGATTTCCGTAGAGCCAATCGAGGGCGCCTTGGTAGTCAACATCGGCGAAATGCTTGAGGTTGCAACCAACGGATACCTGATGGCCACCATCCACCGCGTTATTGCCCCGCCTGCGGGAGTGGATCGCTACTCGGTGCCGTTCTTCTTCTCGCCACGTTTGGACTCCGTCATCAACCCTGTGCCACTGCCTGCCGAGTTGGCAGCCGATGCTCGTGGCGTCTCGGACGATCCGCAGAACCCCATGTTGGCCTCCTACGGTGCCAACGTCCTCAAGGGCTGGCTCCGTGCCCACCCGCAGACGGCCAAGGCGCACTACCCGCAGCTCGTGAAGTAGAACCGATGCGCCAAGTAGATGGTTGTGGGACTCCTTTTGAACTGGACTCCCACCACCATTCACTTGAATGCGCCATGGCCCTGCTTGCGGAGAGACACTCCCTAGACTAGATTCCATGAGCGCATCATCGCAGAAGCAGCCAAAGGACCAGTGCCTATCACTCCGAATACCTCGGCTCGTGACCGGTGGTGTACCTTTTTCTGCGTTGCCTCTGAATCGAAAAGTCGGTTTGTCGCAGATGCCGATGCTGATAGCGGTGCTCATGTGCTGCCTTTTGGCTGCCATCGTCGCCCCAGTACAGCTTTTCGGGGACCCGCTTTTTGTCTCCGGGGTCCTAGTGACGTTGGTCAACAGTGCATTGGCATGGACGATTCCATGGGAGTCTTTGCCTTCGCGGAAGCTATATCTGCTGGTTCCGGGTATCGGGCTTCTATCCGCCGCCTTGTGTGCCATCGGTGCGTACACGTGGCTCAGCGGGGTCAGCCTCCTTATTGCTTTTCCCGTCTTCTGGTTCGCGTGGTCCGGGCTCGTCCCGCGGCTGACGTTGTGTCTATCCTTCGTTGTTCCGCTGGCGGCGACGTGGTTGCAACTTTGGCATAGCGACCAGTTAATGGAACCGGGGATGTTCGCCAAGCCTCTGCTGATTCCGCTGTCCATCCTGGCACTAGCCACGAGCACAGTCATTGTCGAGCAAAACACCGCCCTTGCGGAGAGTCAGCTGCGCACCACGCTGGACTCGAGTCGACACCAAGAACACCTGCTTAATGCGGTTCTTAACGCGGCAAACATCGGCGTGGTGGTAGTGGATCGCAATGGCAACGATGTGTTCATGAACGATATCCAGCGGTTCCAGCATCGGCACGCTACACCGTCGGAAAATGAAGACCCCAACGAGTCCCAATTATTGGTCCGCGCCGTCTCCATGGCCTACGAGACCCTTCCAAGACTGTTGGATTCCGAGGAACGACCGGTAAAGCGCGCCATCGGACAGGAAGAATTCACCGACGAACTCTTCGCCATGGGACCGCTTAATGATCCGATGTACCTCTCCATCTCAGCGCGCTCCTTCTTCGACGAGGATGGAGAATATGACGGTGCAGTGGTGATGTTCAAGAACATCACACCGCTCATTGAAGCCTCGCGAACTAAGAGCCGATTCTTGGCCAACGTGGGCCATGAATTACGCACTCCGTTGACTTCCATTCTGGGATATCTGGAGCTTCTGGAAGAGGACCCCGAGCTCGGTGAATCCCAGCATCAATCAGTGGAAGTGCTCTCGCGTAACGCAGAACGCATGTTGCGCATGGTCAACGACCTGCTCACCGCGGCGGCGGTCCATCAACAAGTCAATATCACCGCAATCGACCTTGGTGCAGTGATCCACAGCCAAGTTCAATCAATGTTGCCCCGCGCAGCGAGTGCCGGCATAAAACTGGTGGAGGGATCTCTCTGCCACGAACCCGTGCTGGGCGATGCCCTGCGGTTGGGCCAGGTTGTGGACAACCTAGTATCTAACGCGCTCAAGTACACCGACGCAGGAGGCTCGGTCATGGTTGAAATGAATTGCAGCAGCAAGGAAATTTCGTTGACCGTCTCGGACACCGGACACGGCATGTCAGCAGAGGACTTGAAGGGACTTTTTACCCGCTTCTTCAGAACCGACGCGGCTCGCCGCTCCGGGCTACCCGGGGTCGGGCTTGGCTTGGCAATCAGCCATGAGCTGGTGGAGGCACACGGAGGACAAATAACTGCCGAAAGTGAACTTGGTACGGGGACGAGAATGACTGTCACGCTGCCACGCAAGTCCCCGAACGATCATCAGCATTCTCCTGCGGAGAACGTTGAGCGCCCCCAAGCGTCTCCAGGATTGCGGTAGCTTCTCGCCAGCATTTCTGGAGCGGGGATCCCATTTGCGTCTAGGACCCCCGCATGTTGGTTCACAGTTGTTCGCTCACACCCCCAAGTAGCGAGCGACGAACCAACCATTGGCCGCAAAGGACTGATCACACCCCGCGTCCATTGCCACTTGGCCAAATCCAGACAACTACGAACGCCGACCACTCAGTACTATTCACTATTACCGTCAATATTTCGTCCTGGAACAGGCAATAATCACGCAAATCCACCTCAAGATTTCATGGGCATACCTTGAGGTGGATTTGCAGTCATCTGGAGCCGTTCGTGAGCTTCATGAGCAATGATAAGTTGCATGACAACCCAACCGGTTTGCCCAAATGAGACGCTAAGCTCCAAAACTTTAGGCAAACTGGGTTCGGAGCTCGGCGCGGATTCAGTAAATACGTTCATCACCAATTTCGAGTCGATGTGGCCAACACGCGTTTCGAGACTCATTAGTGCGCTCGCCACTAGAGATGTCCACGCGGGAGAGGATGCCGCACTTTCGCTAAGAACCGCAGCCACCATGGCTGGAGCCAAGGAGCTGGCCCAGCTAGCGCTACTTCTTCATTCCGCGTTCAGACATGAAAATGTGACTATGCAGTGTGAACTGATCGAGCAAATCAAACAAGCTGGATTCGGTGTCCTTCAGATCCTGACCAAACCGGGCTTTGCCGAGCAAGCCTTAAAATCCTATCTCCAGGATTCTAGCGACTAGCCACCGATCGATAGCCCACTCCGCGCACCGTTTCTATCCAGCGTGGTTCTACGACCGAGTCGCCGAGTTTACGGCGCAAGTTTCCCACATGGACTTCCACGGATCTTTCATCGGCTGTCGACACATAGGTGCCCGCATCACGGTCTTCGTCTCGCAAACGTCGAACCAGATCGGCTTTAGTTCGGATTCGTCCTCTGGCGCTGAGCAGCGCATCCAACAGAACAAATTCCGTGGGAGTAACACTCCTAATTTCGCCCTCAACGTGGACCGAAAACGTTTCTACATTCAGCACCAAGCCGTTGAGCGTACGTGCCGGTGTGTCAGACGAAGCGGCAGGAGTCTCCTCAGCCGCGGTGGCAGACATCGGAACCTCGAGGTTCAGCGGGCTCGGAAAATGAGCCCGTCGGCGCATGATCGCATCGACTCGTGCACGAAGTTCGCGAGGGCGAAACGGTTTAGTGACATACTCATCGGCTCCCGATTCAAGACCTAGCACGGTATCGATTTCATCTGTGCGGGCCGTCAGCATCAGAATGTGCGCATCGGAAATCGTCCGAATACGACGAGCGGTTTCAAAACCGTCGATATCGGGCAACCCAATATCCAGCGTCACCAAATCGGGTTCATGAGACTTCACCAGCTCAATGCCCGTGACTCCGGAATCCGTAGAGTGAACATCAAATCCTGATTGACTTAGAACGATGTCAAGCAATCCACGAATATCCGCGTCGTCCTCTATGACCACTGCGATTCGACTCTCATTCACTACGCTCACCTTTCCGCTGATTCCGGTCGACGAATCAGAGGATTCGCAATGCCATAATCGTTAGTCTAACGATTATGGCCTCAAGATCAGCATGCGAGTCACTTCTTAAAACGAAATCGGCCTTGACGAGATTTCTCAAGTCAAGACCGATACCGTATCCGCGGAGGATAGGGGATTTGAACCCCTATCGAACTTGCCGGAATGTCGGTTATGAGTTGGTATATCCAGTGATCACGGGGGCACTTGGATTCGGTTGGGTGTACTCCACTTACGAAAAACACTGACTTTATCAGCGAGCCACCAACTAGGTTGAAAATAGGGTGCCCAGTTAGTCGCACTTGATTTGAGTTACGCATATCACGCCTCACCCTCAAGGCGCTCAAATAGATCACGCGCCGCCTGCCCGCCCTGCGAGTCCAGGGCAGCACGCACGGCTAGCTCCTGCAATAGCTCGGGCGTCGTGAACCCGCTGAGCTTATTTGCGCCCGGCGTGAGTGCCAGCTCGCCACGCATGTGCCCCAAAGATAGTCGGTCGGCGGGGATGCCGGACTTGCACACCGCCTCGATGATTCCATCGGGCCAGCCAAGTACGGATTCAATCTTGGTCAGGGTGGCGGATCGGGGCCAGCGGTTGCCCGCTTCAAAATCTTGGTAAACGGATCGGTGCAAGTCCTCGCCGGCAACCATAGTGTCGCGGGAACGTCGCCCGCGCTCAAGGCGGGCTAGCTCGGCTATGCGACTTTGGGTTGTGTCGAGTTTACTCATGTTCGCAATTCTAGCCCCTTTGTGGGTTGGTTTTGCATCTTTTTTTGAGCAATTTTTCCGCGGAATCACGCGCCAAAACCGCATATGAAACGGTTGTTGAATAATTACATGGTTGTAATTCGGTTGAAACTGGTGCAAGCTATCCGTATCAACCAACTATCAACCGACTAGGGATGGCAGTGATGGAACAGTTTTTCAAGGCCGATGCAGTAGCCGACCTCACCGAATTCACTATCACCACCGTCTGGCGGAAGTGCCGCGACAAGCAGTGGCCGCACCACCGTCTCGGTCGATCGTATCGGTTTACTGCCGAGGACATCCGCGAAATTCAAGAGCAGATGCGGGCCAAGCCCGTGAGCGTTGAGAAACGTGGTAAGCGTCAGGCAATATAAGTCTTCCACTTGGAAGATGTTTTGGACCTCATAACGTCCCGTTAGATCGTGAATCATAAACCGGCTGGCATAGCGGGGATAGCGATGGCGGGGCCACATAGGGAAAGTTGGACGGCGGGCCTGGGCTAAGGCAAGGTTCCGCTCCGAACAGTACAGGGGTTACACCCTAGTTCGGGTCGCTGGTCGCGTAAGTGGCGTGATCACGGTGCACTGGCAGACAGCCGCGGAATGTCTGCGCCGGGGGTAAGCCCGGCCCGTGGGGAGTGCGAGCGGCCTATCGACCACATCACCGAGTTAGTCGGTGGAGCACTCACCCAACGGGGTGGGATGGATCTAATCGCTACGAATTAGGTCACACGATGTATCGTTTTGATTACTTACACACCGATCAGTCGCCAAACATGTATCGGCGTGTGCACAATGTAGCATCCCTATTTTCCTAACTCAATTGGACGACAGTACGCCGCAAGGCGGTATGGGGTGCGGCCCGGATGGTTTCAGCGATTTTTATCGCAGTTGAGGTTCGATTCCTCAACGGGGCACATGCAGTACCCAAACACCTAAACGCTCATTCTGGGGGAATGAAAAGATGATCGACAGCACTATTCCAATGCATCATCACCGGGCATCCATCATCACGATGGAGACGGAAGAGAAAGAACGCGCGGCGCTTGCAGAGGCCCGAATCACCGGTCAATGGCCGGCACCCGTAACTGCGAACTAAGCAAATACCCCACGAGGGGGCCAGCAATGTTGCTGGCCCCCTTTTTCGTACCCAAAATCAGGAGCTAATCGCCATGAGTGCTAAGTCTTCCCGCGAAGTTAGGGTTTTCCGTTTGATCGCTGCGGGTGTTTCGCGGCGTGATGCTGAGACTCAGGTCCAGGCCGAACTTATCAACCTACTCACACCAACCGAATAAGGAATCAATGTCATGTCTAGGGTCCAAGGAAATCCGTGCACCATAAGCACCTATTGCCATCATGCTTTCGCCGCCATGCTCTACGGGCGGTGGGCTGAGGCCGAAGCGCTACTGGCGAAGGCCGCGGCGCTGATTGAAAAGGAAGTGGCGTCGTGAACGTGTGGGGGCAGATGGACGGCGATCACAACGTGATCGACGGCGCACCGAGCTACAAGGTAACCGGCACACCCAACGCCGGGCGACCATTCACCGTCGCTGTCGTGCCGAGCAATCTGGACAAGGCACCATTCCAGACGGTGCGCGTTCCGAGCGACACGCGGTATGCCAGGCACCGCGACTTCGACGCCGCCGTACGCGCCGCTAACATCCGCGTGAAGAAATACCTGTATATGCACCGCGCGCCGCTCGACGGTCGATTGGTGGTGTCGTGATGAATGAGCATGCGGGCATGATCGATTTCGGCAAGGCGGCGAAGGATTTGGATGGGCTGAGTATTCGGGCCTCGCAAATCGAGTCCATCGTCGTCACGTACTCGCTTGTGTATAAAGAGCACACCACGCGCGTTCGGCTTCTCAGTGGGCAGTCCTTCGAGATGCTGGGCGATTTTCGCAAAGAAATTGTGACAGCGATGCACAAGGCAACGTCATGACCGACAATCCCCGCCTGTCGCTACTATCCGCGGTCGTCACCTTCGAGGCTGACGGCACCACATTCCCCGAGCTACACGCACGGGTTGAAGCGGAGGTAGGCCCAACCGACCCCTATCTGCTGGGGCAGCTTTGGGCTTTGACCGTGCAACTGTCTGAATGCGCCGACGAATCCGATTCGTGGGTGGCGTTCCTCAATTCCGAAATCGATACAACCCTGGGCGACATGCTCACGAAGGATAACCATTATGTGTGACTCGATTATTGACGAATCAATCCCGGTAGACGATGCCGTGGTCACAGTACGCGACGGGATGGTGCGGCTGGATCTGGGCATCATGACTAGCGAGGTCGATCAAATGTCCATCGCGCACCTCAGCATGCTGCCGGGTCGCGCGTTGGCGATCGCGTGCCTGCTCAACGATGCGCACCTCAAAGCATTTCGACAGGAGCCGGAATCATGACCAACCACGAGCCGCACCCAAACGCGCACGTAAACCAGATGCTCGTGAACGCGCTGAATCAGAACACGCGTGAACTAACGTCCGCGCAGACCGCCCGCGCATCACTCATGGTCGCCCGTGCTAAATACATTGCCGACCTCGCAGCGAATGATCAACGGTTTGCAGAACTTGCGGACCAGAAGGCCGCGATCATAGACGCGATGACGATCTTTGCACCGCCACTGACCGACGATGAAATCGAAGCGCTCAAGCAGACGCCGGGGGCGATCGACTAATGCCCGGCTATGTGTATCGAGGGAGTCAGCCGATTTCCCGCGATGGATTAGATCACGGGACACACGCCGGCCTTCTGGAGCACACGCGGCTAGGTACGCCACTGTGTGACTCTTGCGCGGCCTTCAAATCACCAACGGTCACCCATGTGCCGTTCGCCCTATCACTGCGCACCCACTGCCCCGCTGGTCATGATGTCACCAAGAGTAAGCGCGGTCGTTGCTGGGAATGTCGGCGGCAATATATGGCCGAGCGGGTCATGTGCCAGGCGTGCGGCAGGGAAGTGCCGCGTGGTGGCGTCTACCACCACCGGAACCGGCGCGAAGGTTGCGCTGGAGCCGTAATGGTGGACGTACCTAAAGAACAGTCATCGGGCGGGGTCAAATGACCACCGCCCTTTTCTATGCCCAGAAAGAGGAATTATGAGAAAGATATTCAATAGTCGGTCGAGCAATCGGCAGTTGGAAGTGCAGAGCGGTCCCCAATCCAACGTTGACGTATGGATCGTGGATTCGGAAACTGAGGCTAGGGTTATCGAGCTTAAGGCAGAAGACAGGACGGCCATCGCGCTGGCATTCCTCGAAGCGACGCCCGCCAACGGAAAGTATGTGTTGTCCGGATCGCCCGAAGCGTTCATAGCGGTAGCCGTGGAGTACCTGCATAAAGCATCCCGTGCCGTCGAGGCTACGGCCCAGGCAGCCGCCGACCGCGCGGCACTCGAAGCTGATGCGTGGGAGCTGTACACCGCAGCATTCCCCGACGACCACCCCTACCCCGCATTCGGGCGCATGCCCGGACATCTTGCCGAAGCTTGGCTGCGCGTCGCTCGCAAAGCCCGCGAACGGCACGGGGTCAAGCCATGAGCACCGCAGAAGCGCGCTATATGGTCGCCGCAGCACTTGAGAAGTTGCCGGACAGGAGCGTTGTAGCCGACGCTTCCGATGACATATTCCAGTTACGGGGTGGCGTGTGGTGCAGCTACGAATGCGCGCCGCTTGACTCCTACCAGCTCGCAAAGTATGCACCGATAACCACCCTTCGCGTCGGCGGCAAGTCATGAGCACCGACCTGCGCACTGAGCGGGCAGCAATAGCCGTCTGGGCCGCAACCGGTCATAAGGCACTCGATTGGGTCTACATGGCCCCCGAGGATGAGCGTGTGCGGTGGTGCATGCATCTGGGAGCCGCCGTCATTGCCGCCGAAGACAAGGCCAAGGTCACCCCCGAGGTTGCCGAACTTGACCCGATAGTTGCCGCCTTCATCAACGCGCGCACTGAGTACGTCGAGGCGCTTAGGCAGACTCGCGGCACTGATAACCAAGGGGACTACAACCGCTGGCAGGGGCACGCGGCGGCTCGGCGTCAATTGGCCCAGTCGCTTGGCTACACGGTGCCTTCCGAGATGGGGAGCACCACGCGAAGGGAAACCGAATGAGCGATCAATTCAACCCATTGGGGCGCGAGTACAGCCCCGAGGAATGGGCAGCAGCTCGACGCGTGGGCCTGACGACCACGCAGAACGCCCCGTGGTCGCAGGTAATGGCCGGGGGAATCAACACCAGCCCAGGCGGTCCGCTCCTGTACGCGACCGGCTCATGGCATCCAGATAACGCCCGAAAGGAAACCCTCAAGGCAATGCAGGCCGTCACCGATTGGCAGATCGTGGAAAACGCGATGCGCCGCGAATGGAAGAAGGGGCCGTGATTGCGACCCCGCTGCCTTCCGACTGGGCGCGCCCGGACTATCCACAATCCAATTGCCCGCACTGCGGCAGATTCTCCAGCCGATCACACGGCGGGCACTGGATCATGCGCTGCGGACACAACCCCGACACGGAGAAGCCATGACCCGCCCGGATGACGACTACGCCCGATGCTCACAAGGCTGCGGCTGTCACACCGACACCGAGGAAGACGACGGATACCCCGACGATATGCCCGATGACCTAACCCCCGGCGAACGTCTCCTATGGGCGATCTTCGGACACAAGCCACCCGACCCCGAAGAGGAAAACGACGATGACTGACCAGCCAGCAACCGACACACTCAGCTTCCACCTCACGTCAACGTCAGAAAACGGCATCACGATCCCCGTCCATGTAGTCGCCACCTACCCCGAGGGTCACGGCTTCTACGCATTGAAAGCACTAGAAAACCTCCAGGGCCAAACGCGCCCGCTATACCGCCAACTGCTCGCACGCCAAGACATGACCATGCTCATGGTCATGGCCTCAATCCGCGGCATCCCCGAAGACTAACCACCCACACCGACCAAAGGACACCCCTTGGGAACCACAATCTCAGAAGCGACACTGGTCAACTTCCAGCGCGTCAGCTACGCCAAAATACACCCATCCGGCAACCTGATTGCCATATGCGGCAAAAACGAATCCGGCAAAACATCCAAGCTCGACGGACTACAAGCCGCCATCTGCGGACATAGCAGCCGCGACATCAAGCGGCCCATAAAAGACGGGCACGGTAAGGCGTCGATAGAACTCAAGCTTACCGATGGATCCACGCTAATCCGTGGGTATACGCCTTCGGGATCCACACTTCGGGGCATTGATGCTGCGGGTGAGAAGTTCGGGCAACGCGAGATTGACGCCCGATTGAGCAGCCTGGGCATCGACGGGCGCAAGTTCATCAGCATGGGCGAAAAGGACCAACTCGCCGCGCTCCTGTCAATCGTGGATCTACCGTTCAAGCCCGCCGAGCTGGACGCCGAGCGCAAAGCCCTCGAATCCAAGCGGCTCCAGATTGGGCAGGCTGGCAAGGCGATCGGTGACTTCACCGTGGATCCAAGCCTACCCACCGAACAGACCAGCGCCGTGGACCTGATTGCCGCCATCCGCGCGGGTCACGCTTCCAACGAGCAGATCGACATCGCCGAACACTCGGTGCAGCACTGGGCCAACGAAGTGGAACACCTCAAAGCATCACTCGAAATAGCTGAACGCAACCTAGTCGCCGTCAAAGATACGCTGGCAAGCGCGCCGGGACGCATCGACACCGCCGCACTCGACGCCCAACTTTCCACCATCGAGGAAACCAACGCCGCGATTCGCGCAAACGAAAACGCACGCAGCGCCGTCGAGGAAAAGGCAAGCCTTCGAGCAGCATACGAAGCACTGACCGATGAAATCAAAGCCATCGACAAGCGCAAGGCTGACGGCCTCGCCAACGCCGAGATGCCCATCGAGGGCATGAGCTTCGATGAAGAGGGCGTGCTGTATCAGGGCGTACCGTTCAGCCGCGCATCGGGAGCGAAGCAGCTCATCCTATCCGCCGCCATGATCATGGCAACCGATCCCGAGATACGCGTCATCGTCATTCGTGACGGGAACGTTTTGGACATGGAAAATCTGGCGATCCTGCAAGACATGGCAGAGGCAACCGACTTCCAAGTGTTCATCGAAATTGTTCGGGAAACCAAGGGCGAGGAAGAATACTTCTTCGTAGAAGGCGAGCTGGACGCATGATCAGAACAGGTGCACGGGCGGCAACTCCGAAGGTGGAGACGCCGCCCGTTTCTATTTCCAAGACATACACCCCGCCCAAGGCTGCGGCCCCCGCAAAGGGCGTGATCCCCGAGGTGGTCTTTGTCCCCCGCGAACCAACCAAGCCAGGCATTTACCCTGACATGA
Source organism: Paeniglutamicibacter terrestris (assembly GCF_012271785.1). Taxonomy (GTDB): domain Bacteria; phylum Actinomycetota; class Actinomycetes; order Actinomycetales; family Micrococcaceae; genus Paeniglutamicibacter; species Paeniglutamicibacter terrestris. The sequence continues at coordinate 98,302 of NZ_JAAWVT010000004.1, forward strand.
CCAACGCCGAATACCACGCGCATACGGACGTGCTTTCGTCGTCCACCGCCCGCAAGCTGGTGGAGGACGGAGGCCCAGCCGAATATCACTACTTCACCAAACACCCGCGGGATCGCAAGAAAGTATTCGAGCTGGGCACTGTCGTGCACTCACTCGTGCTTGAGGGAACACTGGGTGATGTCGTAGAAATCAAACACCCGGCCTACACAACCGCGATCGCAAAGGCTGAGCGAGACGACGCCCTAGCCGCTGGCAAGATTCCCATGAAGACTTCGGAGCTTGACGGCATCTACGAAATGCGAGATGCGATCTACGAAGACCCCGAGGCCCGCGAAATCCTCGAAGCCTGCGAGCAGCGCGAGGTGTCCTTATTCGCCGACCACATGGGAACCGCACTTCGGGCACGCCCCGATGCAATGTCTGTCAAAAACAAGCTCATGCCCGATGTGAAGACAGCCGCCGACGCGTCCCGTGACGGGTTCCGCAAGTCATCCGGAAACTTCGGATACTTCGCGCAAGACCCTTGGTACAACGACATCGGACACCTGATCACCGGAGCCGAATTCGATTTCCCCTTCATCGTCGTGGAGTCACACCCGCCCTACCGTGTGGGCGTCTACCGGCACACCGAGTACGCCCGCGATCTGGGCCGGCGCATGAATGACCACGCGATAAACGTCTGGAACCGATGCCGAGAGACCGGCATCTGGCCCGGATACACGCGCCGCGAAAAAATCGACCTCCCGCCTTGGACCGAGGCAACCGTTCACGAAATAGTGGAGTAGAGACATGGCCTTCAAATCTAGGCAACCAACCGGCAAGCCGCCGTGGCCGATCATCCTGGTGGCTGGCATTCAGAAAACCGGCAAGTCATTCTCAGCCGCCGAGGCGTCCGCGTCACAGCACATCGACCGCACTTTGTGGATCGGTGTTGGCGAGGATGACCCCGACGAATATCGGAACATTCCCGGTGCGCGCTTCGAGATTGGTGTGCACAACGGCACCTATCAAGAGATTCTGCAATCAGTCACCGACGCGGTGAATGAGCCATCCAACCCCGCGCGACCCAATATGATCGTGCTCGATTCAGGGTCAATGCTGTGGCAGCTCATCGTAGATAACGTGCAGCTCATCGCCGACCGTCGCGAAAAGAACAAGGGTCAAATCACAATGGACCTTTGGAACAAGGCCGCAAGCCACTGGAAAGCGGTCATGTCGCAGCTCAACCGGCACAACGGGCCGGTGATCATCACGGCGCGCATGAATGAGGTCACGGTCATGAAGCGCGGCCAACCGACCACGGAAAAAACGTGGAAGCACGAGGGGCACAAGTCGCTACCGTTCGATGTCGGTGTGATTGTGGAATTTGAGGCACCGCGCGCCGCCCGGATCACGGGCGCGCGTTCGCTGCGCCACGATGTGCCGTTGGGTGAACACAAACCGTTCCCCAACTTCACACTCGCGGCACTATGGGAGGCGTTCGGATACGTGGAGCCAGGCAACACGGCACCGCGTCAACATTCCGCTACGCAGCCCGTGGAGGAACTAGAACCGACCCCGGCACCAGAGACCGCCCCGGCACCATCTGAGGCTCCCACGACCGGCCCCGGTGACGCGCTGGGCGCAGAAATTGCGCAGTGCAAGAGCCGTGCTGAGCTAAAGGCGCTATACGACGAATACGAGGCAGCAGGCGCGGGACCAGACCAACTGAACCGCATCAAAGCCGCCGCTGGAGTTGGCACCCCGACACCACCGCAAGACAATGGCTAGCGAAACGATCCGCTGCCCCAACTGCAAGGCGATTGCCGCCATCAACGGCAAACCGCATTGCAAGGTCGCGGATTGCGATTGGCGGGTGTGCGGTCAATGCCTGCACCCGTTCCGCTGGTATCAGGAATAGAGATATACAGCGTCACAGCATTGTATTTGCCAATACAACCCCCACTTCCAAGCCATCCAGTCGGGTGGCTTTTTTCGTGCCCGAAAGGTTTGAAATGCAGAAACATGATGTCGGCATTCTTGCGCTTGCCGCCGATTTAGTGGCCTCACCGCCCGCAGGCCTCACGCATCCCGACCAGCCCTACGAGGTGAAACTTCTCTTCGATTCCGTGCAGTCATGGGTCAACGCGGTGACGCAGTACGGTGCCGAGGTCAAATATCAAGACGATGACGGCGACGGCCAATACGCCGCCGTACTCAAGTTCGGCGACATCGAAAAAAGGCCATACGCCTTTGCCGGTGCCGAGCTGGTCTTGGTGCACGTAGTGGACACCGAATGAGCCGCACGATCACCGTCTACACCAGGCCAATCGGGTGCGGACAGTGCATGGCGACGAAGTTCTGGCTAGACAGCCGCAAGATCCCCTACACGGCAATCTCGCTTGCCGATGTCGATCCGGCATTGATGGCTCAATTCCATGCATGGAACTACTCGCAAGCGCCCGTTGTGACCGTCCATATCGACGGCGTACTGGTCGCCCATTGGTACGGATTCAACCCAGACAAGCTCGAAGAATTCACGAAAGGAACGCCATGAGCGCGTGCAATTACTGCAAGTCCACCGCCGAAGCCTTGAACGGTGCGCGTCACGAGATGCGCATGGCCGTCCGCCAACTGGACCGATACCCCACCAGTCAACCGGCACGCAATCGGGCCAACGTCGCCAAGGACACGCTAGAACAGTTCCGGCGCGATCATGCAGACCATGCGGCGACCCACGCTACGGAGATAACACCGTGACGCCCTACGAAAAAGCACTTCAAGAATGCCGCGGGAATTGTTGCAACCGCGCGCTCGGCGTCTGCTACTTCCACCACGAATGCGACCACCACAAAGCCGAAAAGCCCGACACCAAACCAGCATTCAACTTCAACTCCCCACACCACCCACGCGGCATGAGAAAGGCCCGATGAACACCATGTGCAAATTCAAGCTAAAAGATCCGGTGCGCGTCATCGATCCAAACGAACACCACTTTGATGAAGTGGGAATCGTCACCGACCGCGACCCGGAGTTTGTTGTCTGCTACCGGGTGAAATTCCCGTCCGGCCTGACCGCGTACTTCGCAGCCGCCGCACTAGTCCTGGCACCCAATGAGGGGGAATTCTAATGAGCGTATTCAAAAAGGGCGACCGTGTGGAGTACGAAGATCGCGCACACGGCTTCGTCGGCACGGTCGTGCGCGCCGATGGTGCCGCAGGGTGCGTAATCGTGCAATGGCCGGACGGCAAGCGTGATAGAGAGCTTATTCGACTACTCAAGCACGCCGCACCCGAGTCCGACTTGCGTAAGGTTCACGACCACGGACCCGAGGAAGGGCGTGGGCTGGATTGCGCTGAATTCGCACACGCGGATGGTCGCCCTGTCGGCGCGTGCATCGTCAACGCCGAATACCTCAAGCAACCCGAGGGCGCGCACATCCACTTCGAGACACCCGGCACCGTCAAGGCGGGCGACAGGATTGGAACCATCGGGCAATCCGGGCACACCGGTGCATTCGGAGGCGGGCAGATGCACAGCGCGGCATACCCGCCGCCCGACAAAGACACACCGGTCTTCGTGGCCCCCGCCAAACGGCAGGTCGGATACCTACCGAGACGCGACAGGCCAGGCACCGGCGAGACCAACGCAAGCATCTCCGCAACACACTGGGGGGATGGAACGCCACGGGTTCGCCCGTTGACCGCCGAGCAGATGAGGTTCGCGGCAGACAGTCACCTGACGGGCGAGGTGCGCACGACATCCTCCACCGGAGGGCAAAAAGGCGTCAAGCCTGAAATGCACTCACTCATCCCCACCAAGCCACTTGCGCAGGTCGCACGCCACTACGGAATTGGAGCCGAGAAATACGACAAGCACCAATGGCGTCAAGGCTACGAATGGTCCAAATCATTCGACGCCCTACAACGCCACGCACAAGCCTTCTGGGGCGGCGAAGACATCGACGCCGAAACACAATCCCCACACATGGCCGCAGTCGCATTCCACGCACTAACGCTACTCGCCTTCATGGATGAGCACCCCAACCACGACGACCGCTACAAAAAGGAAGAATCATGAGCACGTTCAAGCATTTCATCTGGGCATGCACAATTTTCTGGATCGCTTTGATGGTCTGCGCAAGTTTCGGAATCAACGCATGAGCAAGCCGAAGCCTGCACCAGCCGCCGAACCCGTCACCGATCCACGCATCATGTTCGACGGCTACAAATGGCGCATCGTCACAGTCGCATCACGCACCCACGCACTCAGCTTCTTTGAGCGCGAAGACGCCGTGAAATACCTCGAAGCGCAGGACGCACCATGCACCGAATGATGCAGACCACCAGCGTCATCACACAGGCAGTCGTGGACGTCGCGGCAATCATCATCCTGGGGGGCGTCGCCGCAATCCTCAACCGCTGGGACAAGCTGCGGAGGGAGTGGAATACGGATGGCGGAACCGGAGGTAGATCGTAGGCTCTGGATCAAGCTGTCAGTCGATTATTTCGATAACCCGAAGATCGACAATTTGACCGATTCGGCGCAGCTACTCCACATCGGTTTGATCATGCGCAGCTTCAAACAGAAAAAGAGCGGGACCGTGACCGCGCGCGCCTGCAAAATTCGTGGCGATGGACCCTTCCGCGAGCTGGTGGCGGAAGGGCTGCTAATTAAGGTCGATTCCGGCACCTATCGGGTGCACGACTACGAAAAGCACCAATCATCCCCCGATGTCATTGCCAAAAGGAAGACAGCAGGCGCGCGCGGTGGACACACGACGAATCACGTCAACAGGCTTATCTACGACGAATCGTGTGCCTATTGTCAAGATGATGCGGTGGGTAATTTGGACTGGATCAAAGACCCGAATGTGGTCGAAAAGGGTGTTTAGGGAAGTGGCAAATAGTGGCAAAAAAGTAGCATTTGCCGCTATTTTTGCCGCCCTAAAACGTAGCAAGAGCCAGTGCAGATTATAGATACCTACTTAAGTAGGTGCGACAAGAACCTAAGTCTCTACTCATCTTCTAAAAAAGAAATCTAAGACAAATCAATCAATCGTCAAGTACTTAACGCGAGGGCTGCGGACGCTTGATTGAGGGATGGATAAATTTTGATCAACCAAACCCAAGCCCAAGCACTCGCCACCCTGCTGAATCAAATACGCCCGCGATGGTCTACGGCATCCATGATGACCATCCTTCAAAAGAATCATGGGATCCCCGCACCGTTTGGGGATGTTGCCGCCGCAGCCATCGCCGCAGCACGAGACGCGACGGTACTCACGCCGGGCCTGATCTTCACGGATCCCCGGTTCTGGCCCGAAGCCGCGAAAGCGAAATTGCCGCCATCCCCGAAATGCCCAGAGCATCCCGAAGAGGACGCACACCATTGCCGGGCCTGCCTCGCTGATGTGATCGCCGGCGACCGCGAACCTGATGCAGTCGGCAAGGGGCAGCAACGACCAGGCAAACCACACCCACCACCGCCCAACTGGCGGACATGGCGCGACACCCACCCACCACTAGACACCTAAGCCACCGTTCACCCGGTGGCTATTTTCATGCCCGAAAGGACACCCCGTGATCAACATTGCCGACATATGGCTTGATCCGTCACAAATCGAATCGCTGACCGATGCACCACACCCCACAAGCACCGTCTTGCGCGATGTCACGATTCGCACTAGGTCGGGTGCGGTGTACCGCTTCGACCTCAAGCCCGCGACCATCGACCGAACCCTCGCCGCCATCGACAAGGCAAGCACATGACCGATGATCCGATTCCAGTCCTGCCGGGCCAGCTAGACGTGCTCGACGCGCTGCCACCCGAGCGACTGCCAGACCTACCCGGATGCGTCCGCGGAATCGTCGGCATGACCACGAATGCCAAAGGGCGGAACGTCTACACGCTGCAATGCGAAGAGTGCCTGGCGCTGGAGACGCCGACCCATCTCGTGCTCATGAAGACCCACTTCCACAGCCGCGGCGACGACCGACGCAGATTGTGCCCGGATTGCAGGGTGCATTTATTCCCCGATTGCATTTGTGATCACTGCCGGGAAGACCGCCAATCGAGGGCCAAACATAAGGAGGACCGATGAGTACAGCTTCACAGGGGCGCGCTCGTGAGTACAAGGTGCGTGATCACATGATCGCCCATAACTGGGTATTGATCATGCGGGCGGCTGCATCTAAGGGGCCGGCTGACCTCGCTATGGCTCACCCGGAATATGGGTTGGCGCTGGTGCAGGTCGGTACGGATAACAAGACGCTTGGGCCGGCTGCCAGGGCGCGGTTTTTGGAGGCGGCGGTGTTGTGTTCAGCGTTGCCGGTGATTGCGCAGTCTATGCGCGGGATTAAGTATTCGATTGTCAATGCAGGCCCGGCGTCGGGCTGGGAAGCGTGGAAACCATGATCAAGGCATTTGCGGATTCGATTTGGGCTGATGATGCGCGGTGGCGTGTTGGTAATCGGGATTATGGGGTGACGGGCGTGCGGATTGCGAAAAGGAAGAGACCGTGGATCGTCAAGTCGCCCGATCATCTGTTCGGCAAAGAGAAGTATTTCAAGCGCCATCCGAAGGCTATGCGGTATGCGGTGCGGATGGCTCGGAAGTCTAGCGGCGGGACGATGCTATGAGCGCGCCACGAAATGAGGATGACCGCCCGAAGCTAGTGCTGACGGTCTATCCGCTGGATATGTCGTTTCCGATTGGCTACCGGTTGCCGCGGGATACGCGGGTCACGCTTGCGCATGTGAATCGGTGGGCGCGAGAGAAACATCTGGGCGACGCCGAGCTGGCCGCAGAGTATCAGCGGGCACGCGGACTGTACGAGATGGAGTGTGCGGCGGCGTTCGAGGCTGGGGTGCCGGAAGAGATCGACCCGCACGTGCAATGGATCAAAGCCCGCCTCTTAGCGATCCACCGGTTCGCCACTCTTCCCCATGCGAGCGAGGCGGGTTACGAATGAGCAAGCTAGACGCAATGGCCGTCTTGAAGGCGCTAGAGAATGACCTGATACGTGACGAATTCCGTCCGTCCGGGCTACTGATCCCCGAAGTGCAGGCACCCAATTCTGACCGGCGTGCAGACGCCATATGGATGGTTGCCCGCACCGCGCACATGGTCGGCTACGAAATCAAAGTCACCCGGTCGGATCTGCTGTCTGAGCTTCGGGATCCTACGAAGTGTGAGCCGTGGTTGAAGTATTGCGACCGGTGGTGGTTGGCGGTCGGTGATGCGTCGATTGTGGATGGGTTGATGGATCGCATACCCGAGGACTGGGGTGTGTGTACGCCGCCGACGAATCCGAATCGTCGCATGATGACGGTGCTCAAGGAAGCGCCGGTGTTGACTCCTGCGGATAAGGGGCCGGTGTTGGGGAAGCTGATTTCTCATCAGGCTTATAAGTCGATTGAGCTACAGCGGCGGGTAACCAATGCTGAGTCCAGTTACGACCGGATGGTTCAGCAGCGAGATGAGCGGGACGCGGCCCAGGTCGAATATTTGCGTCGGCAGGCTAACCCACTGGAACAGAAGTTCACGGAGGTGGGGGAAGCCTACGAAAAGCTTCGGCGTTCTGACCGTCGCCCTAACCGCGGCTTCGGTGATCATCTACGGGCGATCGACGCCGAGGTGATTGCGCGCGCTATCTACGATGCGCACGACATGGACCAGATTCGGACCGCTTTTCGTAGTGAGGCTTCGTCGCGTCTCCGCAATATGGAGGATTGCATCGCCGAGCTTGGTAAGTCGCACTCGTGGCGGACACTCAAACAACTTATGGAAGGAATCAAGGATGAGCACACCGATATTCGATCTACTCGTGGATCGTACCCGCGCTGATCTGATAATCGCGAGCTACCTCATCGATGACGTGTCTCAGCGTCATGCGGCGATGATTGCGGGCCTCGAATGGTCACCGCTTCCCCCGGCACGTGAGACTGCGGAGAGTCGTTGCTGGGGATCCAAAGACCGCTACTTTATCCAACTCGACCCACAGGAGGAATTATGAAAAATACGATCCTAGGCACCATTTGGGTGCTCATCGTCACCATAGGTTACGTGTGGGTTGGCGTTTTCCTGCTTGACCGATTCGGAAGTGCCGCGTGGTTCTGTGTCGGCTGGATCCTGAGCGTGTTGGTAGCAATTACCCCGTTCGTCATCTACGACGATCAGCAGGCCAAGCGATGAATGAGACACCGATTTACGATCAACTCCGTTGGGAATACTCGTCCCGCGAATTCATGGCGCGGCTGAATGAGTCGTATCGGCGCGTGCGAGAGGTATTCAACGCCATGTCGCGCGACTTGGCGGACGCCTTCAAGTCCAGCATCATGCCGTCCGCCTTTGTGATGCGGGCGGCGAATGATGCGATCGGCGCGGATGACACACCCCACCACTTCGTGTCGCACCCACGTCGAAACGGCAAGCTGTCGGCATATTACGCGGTGATCGATGAGGTGGCTGAGTACGATCACGCGGCATGGGAGCTGGCCCGGAATGCGCACATGGATGTTGCGAGCGCGCAGGCGATCATCGACCAAGCGAAGAAAGCCTGGGCGCAGTTCGATCACAAGAGCTTCGCACACCTACAGGCCGTCTTCCAGATACCACCCAAGCCGCCCGTCTGGGTCAACCCACCACTTTCCCGGCAGCAGCTCAACCACCAGCGCCCGCAAACCCGAGCGCTGGGACGCACCCAATACCACCAAGGGCGACGATGATCACATTCAACTTCCACGACCGTGACAATGACGGCTCCACACTCGTGACCTGGCGCACCGAAAGCGCATTAGGCCACGCACTCATTCACGACGCCGAGCAGGCGCGCGACCTTGCCGGGCTAAACCTGCCCGGTGCCGTGTCCGAAGCTGCCCAGGCGTATCTAGACCGTGAGGAATCACTACAAGCTCAGGAGGCACCGTGAGCGCGAAATCGTTTGAAGAACGTTCAGAACTACGGCGGACCGCAAATGCGGCCCGCCGTTTGCGTGTGGCGGCAGATCGCACCGCCGCCCAAATCGGAACACTGACCACCAAGCCACGCACGCCGGCCCGATACCGAGAATTCAACCGGCTTTCAGTGCTGCTTGATGACCTCGACGCGGGCACCGTGCTGGAAGAGAAGATTGCGGGAACTGTTATGACACCGACACAAGAAAGCGCACTTCGCGCAGCCGCTCGCGTTGGATCACTCGCCGTCCACGAGGTGCTATCCCGTGAGAACGGGGACATCGCTGTGATCGATAAGGGGTGGACCATGCTCGTGACCCCGGATGGAATCGTGACGTTGTGGCCGCACATGAAGCCGATCCTTCTGAGCCATCCGGATGCGTCATGAGGTTCAAAGAAGACGACCGCGTGCGGATTGCGGGCGGGACGGGGTTAGGCACCGTCACCAATCAATGGTCTGTGACAAAGGGTGAGCCGACGCGTTTCGGCGTGCAGTGGGACCACGGCACGTTCGCCTTCGTGGAGGATCATCGGCTCCGATCCGCCGACCTTCCCACCCTCGAAGATCAATCCGCATTGGTTGCCGCACCCGTAGCGATCCCCGGCATGAGCGAGGCGGATCGGGCGGCGCTCAGTCGGGCATACCAGACAGCAATCATGGCCGTGCCCAACGAAAGCCAAAACCGTACCGAAAACGGTACGGATGTGACCGACTGGCAAGCCCGCGCCGTACGGGCAGAAGCGCAAGTGGCAGCAGTGAACGCGCTCGTTGTCACAGCAGAAGATGCCCCAATCGAATATCGAAACAGTATCCAGACCAGCTCCCTACGCGAGGCACTGGATGGCACGCCATGAGCCCTCGGCATATTGGCTCGCTTGAATGGAGCTTTGAATCATCCGGTCGCATCGGCGTTTACCGCATCCCCGGATTTTGGGGCTGGTGCGTTTGCGATGACCGGGGCCGAATTTTTCCACGCGGCGACTGGCTAGCCCGATTCGATGAACATTCCGATGCCATTGCATATGCGCAAGAGCAGGCACGGAAGGACGCGGACCAATGATCGAGATTACCGCCGCCGAATTGTCCAGCGATCACCTAGACAAACAAGCATCCGCGTCATGGCGTGGGGTCTGGTCGGTCCCGTTCCGCCTGAAAACGTTTGAATCCGTCACCCGCACCAACCCAGACGGATCACAAACGCTCATCCAACGCACCGTGATCTTCGCCAACGGAACGCAGATCACATGCAAACCGCACGACCTGAAACTAAGGATCTGGTTATGAGCTTCCCCGGCAAACCTGACGAACCGAAACCGCCCCGACCGCTACGGAAATTCGACCTACTAATGGTCGATGACGACACGTTCACCGTCGAGGCTCATTCGATCAACGTATCCGGTCAGATCGTCGCCTTCTGGGTCGCAACCGATGGACCCACCGACCGGCTCACGTACGCGGTGAATGCCAGCCTGGTACAAACCATCGAGGAACAGTGAGCGCCGATGTGGGCGTGCTCGACATGGTTGACCTATCCACCATCGTGAACGTCCCGCTTCCATGTGAGCACTCGCAGCACCGCGCCGCCGCCGACCGTCACAAGGGCGACAGCGAATGGATCCAGTACAACGCCGGATGCCTTTGCCCGAATATCGCGTCACTCTTCGTCTGCCCCAAATGGCGCGACTGGGTACGCGACCTAGCACGCAAAGACGGCAAGCTCTACTGCATGCGGTGCAAAATCTCCTACCCCGCCGCGCTCACAACTTTTGAAAGGATCTGAAATGAGCGACCAGCCCGAACTCAAGCCCGGCCAGAAAGTAGCGATCTACATCAACCACTACGGCGAAGCTACCGCCGAAACCGTCACCATCACACGGGAAACCAATACCCAACTCATCACAGGTGGACCCGGCACCCCTGACCGCGCCCGACGCTTCCGCAAAGCCGACCACAGAGAAATCGGGGACAGAGGCGCATGGTCGCCAACTCCCCACCTTCTGCCCCTGGACGACCCGGCAGTAGTCAGAGCACAAAGGGTGCAGGCCGACAACCAAATCTTTTCCCGAACCATCGGAGCTATACGCGCATGGGAACAGGACAAGAACAACGTAGAGGCCATAGACACCGCAATCACCGCCCTGACTAACTACCGCCACTACACCCACGGAGCCAGCAGATGAGCGACGATACCGCTATGAAAGCGCGGGCAGAAGCCGCCGAAAAAGTGAGTGCTGCCCTACAAGAATATGTGAACGCAGGACGAGCGCCCGACGACGCACGACTCATCACGGACTGGTCGCTCATCACGGCCATGACACATCCAGACGACAACATGACCGCATACAGGATGCTCGACAGCTCACCATCCATCCACGAATCCATCGGCCTGCACCACTCGGCACTCAAGATGCTGGATGACATCTGGGAGGGCGACAATGACTGACCGCGCAGACATCCCCGATCTGCCGTTTGGGTACTTCTGGGATCCGCACCGCGTACCGACTGCATGGAATAAGCGCGGCTTCCCGGTCCTAGACCTGCGGCGTCGCAAACTCTTCGGGCTGCTCGGATCCGTGCAGGTAGCTCGCGTCGCAGTCGGCGAAATCGACTACGTGGAAGACCAGTACCTCAAAGACCTCATCTACGAAGAGGCCATGCGCAAAATCGGAGAAAGGCTGGGCTTGTGATCGAAGACATTATCGGAGTACCGATCGGCACGCACTGGGTGGTGCTGGGCATCCTTCTAATCTCGAATCTTATCGGAACCACGCTCGGAGTCGTCGGATTCTTCGCCGTGCTCGATTGGATCAGCAAGTGGAACGAAAAACGAAACCGAAGGGACCGCCGATGATCTGTACGACCAATGATTGCGGGGCCGAATCGGGGGTGCTCTACCTATGCCCCCAATGCGTGCAAGACCTCGACGCCTGGCTGGTCAAGGCGCGCATCCTACTACCCGATCTGGAGGTGACAATCGCCAGACTCGACGTAGTGCGCCCCGCGAGCAATGAGGGCAATAACGGCACCAAGAGCGCCGGGTCATCCGCACCACTGAATGTCGATGCGATGCTGCTGAAATGGCACCTTCAAAATCTGGCATCCAGCGCCGACTATTACGCGGAAGACCAGAATGCCGCGGGTATCGCATGGCTCATTCAAGAATGGGTGACGAAAGCGGAAAAGGTCATCAGTGGTCCCGAAGGTGACGCGCCGACGCCGGCGAGGATCCAACAGGCCGCAATCGACATCCGCGAGCAAGTGCCCGAAGCTCTATCTGGCAAAGACCTGTCGTTGTGGCTCAAGAATGTTCACCACATGACCGTCTACCCATTCCGGATCCGCAAATGGGCGGAACGTGGGCACATCACCCGCACCAACGTGGACGGACGCCCCACGTATTCCCCCGCCGCAACACTCATATACGCACGAAAGGATCTATTGCAAAGGCATTCAAAGAAGAGTAAAGTGTGACAGTACGGCACAATCACTGTGCCCGAAGATGCGCCTAAGCCTCAATCTTTTCTCAGATTGGGGCTTATTTTTATGCCCAAAATCAGGGCACCACAAGCCCCGTTCGGGGGTGGTCGAGCAAACAAGCGCCGTGATGGCGACCGCGCTCCCGCCCCGAACGCGGATCAATAGGAAGTTAGTCTGACTCGAAAGGTTCAGGTGGCTCATCTCCCGCGCAGGGTCAAAGCGCATTGCCGCTAGTCGTTAGACACACCGGCCCCCATCATAATAATCATCATCATGGAGGCAACATGGCAATCACAGTAATTGACATGCAATACGACGACCAAACATACCCGTCCGGCAAGATATGGGTTATCGATACAGACAACCAACTTCACGTGACCGGCGAACAAGGCAACCTCGCATCGTACGCGGCAGGAGCTTGGGCGAAAGTCTACCAATCCGCCGACCCCGTGCCCAATGCGACATTCCCAGACGAACCCACGGGCAAAGCCGAAGACGCGCACGCGAAATTCGTCGCCACCGGCTTCGGCGTACGCACCGACAAGGGATACATCGGGCGTAACCTAGCGCAACCGCCCAACTAAAACCAACACTTCCCTTCGCGCCCGCTGATTGCGGAACAAATGCCCACTTCTATGAGGTGGAAGCAATCATGGCAAAGGGCGGTCACCTATGACCGGACGTACGGACGCGTACGAAATAGGACCGGGGTGCGGAATGTAGGTCTTAGTAACCAGGCGCGACCTACTGCACAAAGTGTAGGCACCTACTCGGTGCATCGGTTCAAATCCGAACCACCCCACGACACCATGTTGAGCTGCACGCCGCTAGACGGTGTGCCGAGCAACGTCAAGCCGGTGAAAGTCCGGGGCATGGTGCGACATAACTGAATAGCCAGGCGAGATAAGAGCCGTCTGGAGGGATGGATCGGCGGCTAACCCCGTGCATGGCGATCACAGACGCGGTTCGACCCCGCGGCATCCCACGGGAAACAGTGCGGCGGCACATGCTCAACACGCATCACAGGGTAGCGACCCACCGCGCGGCATGACACGGGCTTTCAAGCACCTCGGATGATTCATACCCGCGGGAAGCCATCATGACGCACCAGCAACACCCGCCCGGTGTCTAGAGCCGGACAACACCCTTCGCGGTGCATCGCGAATGACGCCACGGCAAAGACCGTGATCACATCACCGACGCCACCCTGTCGGCGATCTACGGAGGGGATCAAAATAATCTGGGGGAATTAGCTTAGTGGTAGAGCGTCGGACTCCAAACCCGAATGCACCGGTTCGATTCCGGTATTTCCTGCGATAGACAAGTTGCTATCAGTACCCACCCCGATTGCTACAAGGGTGGGCGGGAAGCGCCCGATATAGCGCTGCATACTTCACAGGAGGTCACGTTGTCACGCAGTGAAAAACACAACCCGTGGATCCTACTTGCAGGCTTCACCCGTAGTCCCGCATATACCGGGGAATGCGGCTGCGGATACTGCTGCAACGGCATCAAGCGCGCAATCAAGCGGCAAGAGCATAAAGCCGAACGCCAAAAGGCACGCGCCGCGATCCTGTTTAGCATCGCCGCCGAGGAACCCATACCCTGCCCGTACTTCATCGAAGGGTGCACCTGTCAAGACTGACCGGCACCCAAACGCCGAAACCGGGCAAATATAACAACCTCTAACCCCGTATAAGAAAAAAGCTACACATCTTGCCGTCCAACGGCATCCATCAACCACGTGGATGCCGCAGGCACCAACGTGCCCAGGAGGACCAAATGGCTACATGTATCGCCGCGAGCAATCCCGCACAGGCATCCGGACGCAGCGCCCGCCGCCACCGCGCAGGACAATGCGCATGCGCCAACACGACCGACACGGCAAACCCGATGGACCCAACCACCGCGGCCCTCGCCCCCTACGAGGCAGGCACCAACGAAGGCACCAATCAATACACCACCATGAGCGAAAAGCCGTGGGGTTATGAAGACTTCTGCAAGTTCATTGCAGACAAGGGCCAAGACCCCGAAACACTTACCTTCGCATGGGGCGTCACGTCGAACCCACACGGAGGGTTCTGGAATAAAATCTGGGGCGTACGTCCCAAGACCGCGAAGGATAGCGGCGACCCATTGTGGCCCGTTATCCAGCCCGCGCAACCCGTCATCGTGAAGATCAAGCGGCCCACCGTCCAACCGGTCCGCACTATGAAGCTCGCAATGAAGGGCGCTGATACGCAAATCGGCTTCCGCCGCCTAGCAGATGGCACAATGGACCCATTTCACGACGACGCCGCAATGGCCGTCTTCGTTGAGGCATGCGCACACTTTCAGCCTGACGTAATCCAGATCCTAGGCGACTTCCTAGACTTCGCCTCACAGGGCCGATTCGCACAGGAAGCCGGGTTCGCGCTCACCACCCAAGCATCCCTCGACCGCGGGCACCTATTCCTCGCTATCCTTCGCGCGGCATGCCCGAACGCACGCATCGTCATCATCGAAGGCAACCACGACAAGCGCATGCAAAACTTTGTCGAAGCCAACGCATTGGCAGCGTTCGGACTCAAGCGCGCCGGCCTACCCGAATCATGGCCCGTCATGTCGCTGCCCTACCTGCTACGCCTCGATGAACTGAACATCCAATACGTCGATGCCTACCCAGCCGCAACCGACTGGGATAACGACCTCACACGCAACATCCACGGCACCAAAGCCAACTCCAAAGGCTCAACCACAGCGCAATACGTGACCGACCTACCCCACATCAACACATGGGCAGGCCACACGCACCGCACCGAAATCACGTATAAAAGCGTGCTCGGCGCAAGAGGCGAAACAGTTGAATCCTACTCAGCGAACCCCGGATGCCTATGCCGCACCGATGGCGCAGTGCCATCCGTGCACGGCGCAATCGGAGCAGACGGAACCGCCGCGCGCATCGTAGAGGACTGGCAGCAAGGCTTCGGAATGGCGTATTACAACGACACCGAATCCTGGCCCTTCGTATACCGCATCCGCAACGGACGCGCCCTTATCGGCGGACAAGAAATAGCAGCGTAGGAGGCACGTCATGGCAGCATCAGCCGGAACAGTGAAGGTGGCACTAGAGCTAACCATGAAGCAATGCGGCGGACCAGCCGTAGCGTGCATGGACCTCGAATTGCCCGTCAATGTCATTATCCAAGCCCATAAAGAGCAACGCGTCGAACTGATCGCGGAATCATTCATGCCAGCACTCGCCAAAGCGATGCGTACATGGGCCGACGAGATAGACGCAGAGATTGCCGCAGGGCATTGACATGGCCGAGGTAATCAAGGCGAATTGGTGGGCTACCGACTTTTGCGACCGCTGCCCGACAGCGCGACCCAAGGTAACCTACATCCTCAAGAGCGGCGGCATTCTGCTGATGTGTGGGCACTGCCGAGACGCCAACAAGGCAGCCATCGCGGCATACCTAGAGGAAGAGATACACGCCCCCGTGAATGATGCCCTACCCCCAGGCGCATCCGCATGAGCGTACACGTAACCCTAGGCGACACCACATACCAGTACCCCAACGCAACAGGGTGGGGGTTCGCTGACAATGGCACCCTCACCATCAGCACCAACGCTGAGGGGGTAGTCGTAGAGCAGGGGGTGTATGCAGCATGGGATGCAGTGTATGACCCCAATGATTGCAAGGTAGTAGTGAGGGATACACCATGCACCACACATAGGGAACAACACACGCAATAGACACAATGATGTACCCATGCATACACATACGCCTATGTGTACGCATGGGTACACGCATGCATGAGGTGATGACATGGCAACCTCACGCACAGGGACAGCGCAATGGAAGAAGGTCGTTAGGCAGGCCAAGTACGAGGCCCAACAGGCTGGTATCTATCGATGCCCGCTATGTGGTGTCGTACTGGACTACGACGACTGCACAAGGCCTAATGGTGCTAGTGGTGATCACATCATTCCTCATTCGCATGGTGGCAAAGACACGATTAGTAACTGTCGAATCATTTGCCTTCATTGCAATGAATCACGAGGAAATCGCGATAAACCCAAAAAGCAAGAGTTTCATGCACCAATCCGAAACTCAGGCCGATGGTTGTAATGAATGGGAAACGAATACCAGTCCCGCAAGAATGTCAAGAGGGCGGCGGAAAAAAATAAAGGGGTGGGGGTATACCCTCCCCCTACACCCGCAGGTCGCCCCCCAAGGTGATAGCGTCATCCCCCCCCGATTGTTCAACAACAATTTCTAGCCCCCTCAAATCGCGCTGACTAGGCGTTATCTAAAAGTGCCTTAGCCGCTCAACTGTGCCCCTGTTGGCACATCCGCATGATTCTGGGGTAAAAACCGTTACAAATCATGAAACGGTGGTAAAATTGGGTATGACTAGGACATGTTCACATTGCGGGGCCGATTTAGGCTTCAAGAATGCGCAGGCCGAATTCTGCTCTGGCAAGTGCCGGGTCGCGGCCCATCGTGCGCGTAAGTCCCTGGCGGTGCCGGCGACTATGGCGGGCATGCATCGGTGGATCCGGTGGATTCGCGACGGCAAGCAGAAGCGCCCATTTGCGGTCGGTGGCTATCCGGCGTCGGTGACGAATCCCGCGCATTGGTCATCTATGGCAGTCGCGCGTGCGTCTCGGCAGGGCGATGGTATTGGTTTTGTGCTCGCTGGTGATGGTATCGGTTGCATCGACTTAGACGATTGCGTGAGCGCTGGCGTGGTGGCGGATTGGGCGCAGGAAATCTTGGCGCTGAATCCGGCTACGTTCACCGAGCTTTCCGAGTCGGGCACGGGCATTCATATCTGGGGTTTGCGGGACGCGGGGCCGGGGTGCCGGATCCGCGACGGTCGCAATCTGGAGTTTTATTCAACCGGGCGGTATATCGCGCTTGGTAGTCGTTATCGTGGTTCGCCCTTGAGGTTGGAGCCGCTAATTATTCCCTAGGAGTCCCCATGTCTATGAGTGTGCACGAGTTTGATAATCGGGTGTCGCGCGCGGCGGCGGCGGCGGTACATGAGCTTCTGGAGCACTCGGGCCGCGTGGTTTTCGTGGCCGCTTGTCATGCGGATAAGCGCGATGGATTCCACGCAGCGAGGAAGGCCATTGCCGGTTCTGAGGTCTGGATCCGAGAGGTGCGCGCGGTTAACGGTGATGAGCGCATCACGACCACAGACGGCGGGGAGCTGTATTTCATCGCGGCTTCCGCTACTGGCGGGCGCGCGGTGTCGGCGGATGTCCTGTTTATTGCGGATCACCTTTTGCATGGGCATCAGGGCGCGGAAATCTTGGCGGCTTTTGTCGGCAATTCTCGCATCATCACTTTCTAGGGGGTGCCCGTGATTGCATCGAATTTGCAGCGTGCCGTCGAGGGTGCGTTAGTGCATGCCACTGCTGGGGCGCTGGTCTTGTTTGTTGCCGAGTCGGGTTTTGAGGCACGGTCAGCTTTCGGGCATTTGCAGGCGGCTTCCAAGGCTGAGCCGAAGAAGTGGGTCGGCGTGAATTTTCGCGCTACGAAAGGTAGTGAGGCAATCGGGCTGCCGTCTGGTGGGCAGGTTGTGTTCTTCACAGCCGGTTCACCGAATAGTCTCCGCGGGTGGAGTGCCGGCCATGTGTACCTTGCGAAAGGTTCACATACTGAGCGCGTACTTGAGTGCGTGTTGCCTACGCTGGCTACGTCCGGTGGTCCGTTGCATAGTTTCTAGGGGGCGTCATGGTTCCGCAGGATCGTTTTTTGGAGGGGCTATTTGCCCCGCACGGTGGATTGAATTTGCGCCCGCCTGCACCTGAGTCGCAATTATCACGGGTCATCCGCACGCTTGTTCAGGTGGTCTTCGGTGGGCGTGAGGATCGGCAGTCGGATTACGCGCTAGCGCACTAGGGGGTCGTCATGATTGAGCCGCCTGGGTTGGGTGAGCGTGGTTCGCTGATTTTTCAGGCTAAGGCACCGGGGGTCACGGATCCCGCGGCGCTTGGTCTGGTCGTGGAGTTGGCGCGGACGGCTGATCGTCTCGATGAGCTGGATAACATCATTCAGGGCAAGGGTGTTCTGAACTTGATGCAATTTCGGGTGTTGTCCCATGTCGAGACGAGCACGGATACAAATATCAATGTGGAAGTTAAGTTTGGTGCCCCATTGGCAGAAGCCCGCCAACAGCAACAGCGGTACACCGAGCTGTATCGCGCGGTCGAAGCGCTGAGTCCCGCCGTGCCCGCCGTAGTAGCGGCACCGGAAACCAAGACAAAGACCGCAACCGACGAGCTGGCCGCGCGCCGGCGCGCACGTGAGAAGCGGCGCAAAGCTCAGTAGATGGTGCCGGGGGTGGTCTTATGGCTGTCCGTGGCAATCAGGTTCCCCGCTTCAACACCGCCCCGTCTCCTGCTGGATTCAATATTGATGATGGACAGGACGCGGTTTTCTATGCCAGCAAGTTTGGTCTGATTGCGGATCCGTGGCAGGAGACCACGTGTGAAGCGTGGATGCGCCGTTGCAAGGATGGGCGTTGGTGTGCCCCTACTTGGGTGGTAACGGTGCCGCGTCAGAACGGTAAGAATGGTGCACTCGAAATTGTTGAGCTGTACGGCATGGCCGAGTTGGGCCTCAAATTCTTGCATACTGCGCATGAGGTCAAGACCGCGCGCAAGGCGTTCGTACGTCTGAAATATTTCTTCGGTGACAAGCCGAATGAGGCAAACCCCCGATTCCCTGAACTCAACGCGATGGTGCGTGAGGTTCGGTCTACGAATGGTCAAGAGGCCATCGTTTTGCACAACGGTGGACAGATTGAATTCGTGGCCCGGTCGAAAGGCTCGGCGCGTGGTTTCACCGTCGATGTGCTGGTACTCGATGAGGCCCAGGAATTGCAAGACGAGCAGCTAGAGGCATTGCTCCCCACTATTTCCGCTGCCCCGTCTGGTAATCCGGTGACCATCTACATGGGCACCCCGCCTGATGCTGCGGAGCTGGAAAAGGGTATCGGGGAACCGTTCGTGCGTGTTCGTAAGAACGCGATCGAGGGTATCGGCGCTGTGGCGTGGGTGGAATTCTCCGCGCGCGCGTACGTCGAGGATATGACCGACATTGAGCTGGAAGCCTTCGTGCGCATGCCGAAGCATCACGCCGACGCTAACCCTGCCTACAACATCCGCATTTTGCCTTCGACTATCGATGGTGAGCTGGTGCAATTCTCGGCTCGGTCTTTCGCGCGCGAGCGGCTGAATATGTGGCCGCGGGCGAATGGTAAGCCAACAATTTTCCCGCCTGGCCGTTGGTCAGATTTGGGGATTGATCCGGAGGATACGGGCGACTGGCCGCTGGCAGCTATCGGCGTGGATATGAACATTGAGCGCACACAGGTGTCGATTCACTTTTCGTCATTCACGGAGACCGGTGTCTGTCTTGAGCTGGTCGCGCAGGAGCCTTTCAATGACGGCGGCACACAGGCGCTCGTGGACTTCCTGTGGACGCACGCTAAGCGCAATCGCCCGGTGGTCATTCAGGGTTTCTCGCAGGCTAAGACATTGGTGCCGCACCTTCTCAAGAAAAAGATGATGGTGCGCGTTCTATCCGGTGGTGAGTGGGTCGAGGCGTGCATGAACTTCTACGACGATGTGACGGTAAACAAGACCATCGTGCACTTTGGTGAACCTCGCGTGGATGCGTCGTTTGCTGGGTTCACGCGCGACATCGTGAATAAGGAAACCGGGATTTTCAAGTTTGGCCGCGTCGATCTGACGGTGGACATGTCCCCCGGTGTCAGTGCGACTTGCGCACATTTTGGGGCTATCAAGTTTGCGCGGCAGGTTCGTCCGGGTGGCTCGGATTCTAGTGGTAAGCGATCGGCGATTGTCGCCAATTAGGGGGTGCGCATGATTCGCAAGTTGACTGACGCTGAGCGTGTGATTTTCAATCGCCTGTATGGCCGGATTGGTCAGAAAAAGCAGCGCAACCGCTTGAAGCATGACTACATTGCGATGCAGGCTAAATTCCAGCGCATTTCGTATTCCATCCCCGAAGAGATGTATCGCCTGGCGGTGCCGTTGGGCTGGGCGCACAAGGCTGTGTATGTGCCTTCGTCTCGTATCAACCCGGAAGATTTCACGATTCCGGGCGGCTCTACCCTGCTTGATGATTTGGATGGCGTCTATTTTGAGTCGCATGTGCGCGAGCTTGAAATGCTCGCCACGGAGTCGGCGCTTGGTCAGTCGTGTTCTTTCATTTTCGTGACGCCTGGGGAGACTGCGAAGGGTGAGCCGCGGGTCATTGTGGCTGTGCGTGATGCTACGGAGGCTACTGCGGATATTGATTCGCGTACAGGTCGTGTGGTGTCCGCCCTTGAGCTAGTGGAGCCTAAAAAGTCTCTTCTCTATCTGAATACGGGCCTCACGTTGGATATTCAGCAAGCGCCGTCCGGTGATTGGGTCGTCGTGGAGGAATACAAGGCTGTCGTCGGTCGTGTGATGTGCACGCCTTACGTGTGGGGTCGTACGTTGCAGCGCCCGCTTGGTTCATCTCGTGTGTCGCGTACTGTCATGGGCTTGATTGACCGGATGGTGCTGGGCATGTTGCGGCAGGATGTGGCGTCGGACTTCTACGCGGCCCCACTGGTCGCGCTGATGGACGCCGACGAATCTATGTTCCTCGACTCGCGGGGCAATCGCATCAATCCGTTGAAGGCGATGATGGGTAGCCTTTTGGGCATTCCGGGCTATCGGGATGAAGAGACCGGCGATATGCGCGTGCCAAAGATGCAGCAGCTTACGCAGGCATCCTTCCAGCCGTTCACGGAATCCAATCGTGACATCGCCGCCGCTTTCCATGCAGCTACCGATATTCCTATGGGTCAGCTTGGTGTCGTGCAGGATAACCCGTCTTCGGCTGAGGCTATCCGCGCTTCTGAGCATGGTTTGGTGTCTTTGGTTCAGCATCAATTGCTTTTCTTTGAGCGGATGCGGCTGGACTTGGCGCGCAACATTTTGTCAGTTTTCCACGGTGGCGAGACGCCCGCGATGTTGGCTGATATTCGGAAGATGCGGGCGAACTTTGGGGATCCAGCGAATACGACTAGTTCACAGCTTGCCGACAGTGGTCAAAAGTTCGTGACCGCTCATCCGGAGTTGGCGGGGTCGCGTTTGGCGTGGCGTAGGTCTGGGTTGACTGAGAAGGAAATGACTGAGGCTGAGGCGCATGTCGCTAAAACGCAGAGTCGTTCATTGATTGAGTTGGCTCTTGAATCGAAGCGTGCGCGAGCTGCGGATGTGCCACCGGGTACGTCTAATGCGGCTGTTGAGTCGCCCGCAACTGAGTAGGGGGCGTCGTGGCTAGTGCTCGCGAATTGGCGCAATTGCGTGATGCCCAGGCTGAGGTCGTGTCAATGGTGCAAGACCTGCTGGACAGCATGTTTTGGTCTATGACGATGACGGATCCGGCGCGGGTGCGTGATGCGCTACTGGAATTCGTGCCGTTGCTGGTGGATCAGTACGGGTCGATGTCGGCGCAGATTGCCGCCGAATGGTACGACGATGTGGTGGGCGGGTCGCGGGCTGCTGTGGCCGCGCCCGCCGTCTATCCCGTGGGCGTTACTGACGCGAAGGTGCGTTTCTTTGCGGGGCACCTATTTGGCGATACCGCGGCCCCGGATCTGGCTTTGGCTGGTATCAGTCAGGCGCTCGGAAAGTATGTTCGGCAGTCGGGCCGGAACACCATCATCTCGAATGCGGAGGCTTTCGGGCAGCGGTGGGCGCGGGTGCCGAAGGGCGCTAAGACGTGCGCTTTCTGCCTGATGCTGGCAAGCCGTTCGATGGGTTGGCTCTATGAGTCGGCGCAGTCCGCTGGTGACAAGCGGCAAGGCGGCGAGGAATATCACGGCGATTGCAATTGTGAGGCCGTGGTGGTCAACACGATCGGCGATTATCCCGAAGGCAGTATCGACCCTCAAGGTGCCTACTCGATGTATCGGGAAGCTTGGAAGGCCGCGGGCGGCTCGGGGTCTTCGGGCAGCGAGGTCACTTATCAGATGCGCCGCCTATTCCCCGACTTGCTCACCGATGGCGTCATTGAGCACATCCACTAATTCCACACATCACTAATTCTTACCCGTGCCGAGTCGGCGCGGGTTTTTTTGTACCCCCTGCACGCTCGGTGCGCGCGGGGTTTTGCCGCGCGATGCGGCTTATCAATTGGAGGTTGGTTATGGCTTTGAAGCCACGCGTATTTAGCGAACCGATGCCGCCGTATATGTCAGCGATTGGCATGAAGTGGGCACGATTCGTAGACGATCCTTCCGGTGGTGCTGGCGGTAACGGAGCGCCTGCCGGGGATGCTGGAGCGGCTGGGGCGGCGGGCGGAAATGCCGACGATACAGACCTAGACAAGATCGAGGGTCTGGGCGACGCCGGAAAGAACGCCATCAAGGGCGAGCGTGCTAAAGCTCGCGAAGCCGAAGCCCGCGCAAACGCGCAGGCCGCGGAGAGCGCCCGGCTCAAGGCAATCGTGGACGCAGCCGAAGAGGCCAAGCTTTCCGATTTGGAAAAGGCGCAGAAAGTCACGGATGACACCAAGGCCGAAAATGCCCGACTTGCCACCGAGAATATGCGGCTCACCGCTCTGGCGACACATTCCGTCTCCAAAGAAAACCAAGATCTTGTCGTCGGTACGGATGCAGCGAGTTTCCTCGCATCCGCTGAGCGAATCAGCAAGCTCGAAGCCGCAGCAGCAGGCAAGACGAAAACACAGGAGGTCGTGCCGGGATCTGGCACGGGCCTAGGGGTAGTCATTTCGGCTCGCGATGCCGGGCTTGACCAGGCGCGCAAGCGCGGATTCATCACCGAATAAATTTCACAAAGCTTAGGAGCTTACTCATGGATATTGGAGTTACCCAGAACGCACGTCAGGTGGAAAACCTTTCGTGGCGGCACCAGGACGGCGGATACGATGCGGAATCGATCACGCTCGACATCTCGGCTTTCACTGCCGGAACGCACTACCCGAATGGTTACGTTCGGTCCGGCACCCCGCTGGGAAAGATCACCGCGACCGGCCTCTTCGGCCCATACGATAACGCCGCTTCCGATGGACGCGAAGTTTGCGCTGGCGTGCTTGCGGCGTTCACGCCCGTACCTGCTGGGGGCCGGGACGCGGGCGCGGCACTCTTCTTCGCTGGCGTTATCAAGGCGTCCAAGCTGCCAATCACTATCGACACCGCGGGCAAGGCTGACCTTGCCGCGTGGATCCGATTCGTCTAGGAAGGGCCTGACTAATGGCTATTGTTTTTGACGGGGATGTCACACCTGACGCCCTAACCGCTTTTGTCCGGTCCGTTCCGACGCCGGCGAACTATGTGCTGGATCAGCTTCTGCCGAACCGCACCTTCACCAAGAATCAGATCGATTTCTCGGAGCTGACTCGCACCAACCGTGCCGCGAAGTTCCGCGCCTATGACGGTTCTATCGTGCCGACCAAGCGCGATACGCTGACCAGCTCTACGGTCAAGCTGCCGCCGCTGTCTTCGATGAACGGCGTTGGCGAGCGTGAGCGTTTGGAGCTGGAGCATGCCCGTCAGGGTGGAAGCTCCAATTCCGCGCTGATCGATCAGATCTACGACGATGCCACCCTCTTGACTGGTGAAATCCTCACCCGTATGGAGCTGGCTCGCGGCGATGTCCTGGCAGACGGAAAGTTCACCCTGGCCGGCGAGAACGGGTTGACCTTGGAAGCCGATTTCGGCGTTCCGTCCAACCACCTTGTTACCACCGCCGCGGCTTGGTCCACCCCGGCTACCGCGAAGATCATCGAGGATCTGACTACTTGGGTCAGTACCTATGTGGTCACGAATGGTCAGCGCCCCGGCGGCATGGCAATCTCGGACAAGGTTCTGGGCTACATGCTGCGGAATGCTGAAATCCGCTCACTGGCCGCTTCGCTTTCCGGTGCGCCGAGCTTGGTTACGCGCCCGGCTTTGGATGCGGTTCTGGACGCTTTCAGCCTGCCGCCGATCAAGTGGGTCTATGACACTCGTGTCGATGTGGACGATGTTGATACTCGCGTTCTTCCTGAGAACGCGGTCATCTTCACGCCTGCCAATCCGAGCGACCTCGGCTACACCGCGTGGGGCGTTTCTGCGACCGCGCTGGAGCTGGTGAATTCGGCCAAGGTCGATTTCGCGTTCTCGGAAGCACCGGGCATTGTCGGCGTAGTTGACAAGAGCGCACACCCCCCGTACCGCGAAAACACCTTCGTTGATGCGGTAGGCATGCCGGTCCTGACTAACCCCAAGCTGCTCTTCGTGGGCCGCGCTTACTAGCAGTAGCCATGCTCGGGCGGGGCGCATTCTCGCGCCCCGCCCCAGCGGTTCCCCCAGGAGGATACTTTGCCTAAATTTACAGCTCGCGTTGCCGTTCATCATGATGACGGTGACCATACGTGGTTCAATCCGGGCGACAATGTGCCCGATTGGGCAATTGGCCTGGTCGGCGACCACTGCATCGAAGGTGCCCGTTCGGATATTGAGGCTGAATCTACGGCTGAATCGGACGCTGAATCGGAGGGTATGCCGCCGCGGCCTGCCGCTGGTGATGCGTCTAAAGATGCCCCAAAGATCGAAGCGCCCGCGCGTGCACTGAACTTCACGGGTGCTCCTGATGCACCCAAGGCCCGGCGTGGGAAGGCTACCGCAGCCAAGCCCGCTACGGCTAAGCCTGCCGAGTAGGGGCGCTCATGGCTGAGCCATTGGCGACCCTTGCGCAGTACGTCGAGCGTCACGGTGAAGTCCTAGAGGCCGACACCGCGGACGTGGAATCGAAGCTAGGGCAGGCGTCGCGGAAAGTGCGGAATCAGTTTCGTACCCTCGACGCGCGCATGGCTTCCGACGAACTAGATCCGGAACTTGTTGCGGATGTGGTGTGCCGGATGGTCAATCGTGCTTTGGAGGCACCGAAAGAGCTACAGGACGTTACGAATGCCAGCATGACCGCGGGAATGTTCACGCAGAATCTGACCTTCGCGCGTACTGATGGCCGTGTGTATCTGGGCAAGGATGACCGCCGCGACCTCGCCCCCCCGCGCGGGGGAATGTTCACGGCTCCAATGTACGGGGGTTGAGGTGGATGAAATTTCTTGTTCAAGCGAATCAGCCCATTGGTCATCGTGCCTTTGTTGAGGGTTCGGTCGATACGCAGAATAACCCGATTGAGACTTGGGCGGCTGCTGTGCCGCGGATGGTTTTCGGTTGGGGTCCACCGGCACCGGAGGACGAAATTAGGAATGACCGTGACGTGATCATTGAATCTCAGATGGTGCTTTCACCGGATGCGGATTGGCTGGATCCACGCGATCGTATCGTGCTGGCCGGCGTCGAGTACGAGGTGCACGGGGGGCCGCGTGATTTCACGCATGGGCCGTTCAATTTCGCGCCTGGCTATGCAATCCAAGTGAAGAGGGCGGTGGACATTGGCTAAGGTTCCTAAGTTTGTTTGGAAGCGAGATTTTATGATGAATCTGCGCACCTCGCCTATGGTCTTCGATGAGTTGAAGCGTCAGGGCGAACGTATCGCAAACAGCGCAGGGCCGGGGCATAAGGTCACGGCAATGGTCACGCGTGGCAGTCGCGCTAAGTCGCGTGCACGCGTGCAGGTTTCCGCGAGCACGCCCGAAGCTCGCCGCGCGAACTTTGAGCAGAATGTTTTGCTCAAGGCGCTTGGTGGCAGTGACTACACCGTGTACCGCTCGAAGCAGGGGCGCACAAGCCTGATTTCAAACAAGCAGGCGAACAACTACCGGAGTCGTAGTGGGTAACCGCATGGTGCGGCAAGACGTAGAGGGCATCGTCGCGATGTACCTCACGTCGAAGCTGGGTGGGGTGCAGGCGCGCACTAATCGCACCAGTGCCGCGCGCGAGGTGACCATTGAGCGCATCGGCGGAACAAAGCGCAACGTCATGCACGAGCGGGTATTTCTAGCCGTGCAGGCGTGGGATACGGGGTCTAAGACGGGCGCTTTCGACCTTGCCGCGGATGCGGTGTCTTGGCTTGAGCAGATGACCGAGACGGGCGCGTGGATCGGAAACGAAGATGAAGTCTCATCGATCATCTGGTTCCCCGATCCGATCACGCACGCGCCCCGATACCAATTCACTGTGCACATCATGAGCGGAGGGATCCCAGCATGAACCAAGTAACCACGCTTTACCATCCGACCATTGTAGGTCTCAAGCAGGTAATCGGCGGTGATATTTCGGAATGGCTAAATGCCGGGTGGCTGACAAGTTCACCGGGCGCGGGTGATGGTTTTCCGACGCCGAGCGATTCGGCACTCATGAAGTTCAAGGCGGTAGGCGAATAGCCTGCCGCCTTTCTTGTACCTAAAACGAATGCGAGGCCCAAATGGGTAATGCACTAAATGTCCAGGTCGGTAAGCCGAAGGCTACCGGCGCGATTTTCAAGGCACCGCTCGGAACTGCGCTGCCGGTCAACGAAACCACGGCGCTGGCTGCGGCTTACGTCGATCACGGTTACGCGTCTTCGGAAGGTCTGACGAAGGCCATTACCAAGGCTTTTACCGAAATCAAGGAATGGGGCGGTAAGACCGTTCTGCGTCCGCAGACTGAGGTCGGCGTGAATATCAACTTCAAGCTTATCGAGGTTGTGGGCGTCACCGGTGGCGTGGTTGCCAAGACCGTATTCGGCGCTAGTGCCGTCACGGTCACCCCGGCAACGTCTTCGACCGGTACGAAGATTGCCCTTGCCTACAAGGGTGATGAGCTTCCGAATGGCGTGTGGGCCTTCGACATGGTGAACCCGTCCACCAACGCATTGCGCCGCGTGATCGCAGCCAATGCGCAGGTCACCAACGAGGACTTCACCCAGACGTATTCGGGCGAATCTGCCATTGAGATTCCGGTGCAGCTTACCTGCTTCCCGGATGCGCTCGGGAACTTCTTCTACGAGTATTCAGACGATGGAATTTTCAGCGTCTAGCTAGACCAGGTGGGGCGCGCTGCTGGTGTGCCCGCGCCCCACCTTTCTTTTCCCCCGCACACCACACACCCCTAAACATGGAGGCACACCAATGACCACCACACGAGCAACCACCGCAAAGACCAGCACCAAGACTCCCGCGAAGACTGCCGCACGTAAGGCACCGCAGGACCGCAAGCCCAAGCAGGATGAGGCACCGGCACAGGTCACCATCACGGTTGATGGCTTCGAGGTGACCTTGGATGCCGACAAGCTGGACGACTACGACCTGATGGAAAACATCGCCCGCGTCGATGACGGGGAGCGTGAGCGTGTTGTGCTGGTGCTGCGTAGCATGCTCGGCCCTGACGTGCACGAGGAAGTGAAGGCGAAGTTCCGCGGAGATGATGGGCGGATCCGCGTTGAACCGATGATCATGTTCTTCTACGAAGTGATGAAGCAGTTCCAAACGGAACTGCAAGCGCGGGGCTAACCCGCCGTGGTCGTGGATCTGACAGTTCAGTATTACGACTCCTGCATACACGCTGGCGAATGGTCGCTGCCGGTTCGTCTTGACGCGTTCGATGATCCGAGACTGCTGATTCTGATGAGCGACATTTCGTTGGGTGGTCGGTTGCGGCTGTTGTGGTTTTTGCTGGAGCCGGAATGCCACGACGATTTGCGGTCTCTGATGCGCGCCGCCACGGGTACGTCTTCGAGTCAGAATGTCATGGCGTTTACGCGGGTCATTCTGGAGCAGGAAGCGCGCGGGTTGATGATCTTCCTGCACATGCTCGCGACGTGCCGAGCCGAGCTAAAGGCAGACTTTCGGCGGTTCTATTCATTGGGTCTGGATGCGGCGTTGGTTGAGCTATCGCCGCGCGATTTGAGCGACTACGCGGTGTCTCTGCCCAGTGAGGGCGCGGTGCATCGCAAGCTCAATCCCGATCATGAATGGAGCCTAAACGAGCAACTGATGGCGGCGATGATCGACGTGCAGAACATGCGCCGCTACGAGGCTGCGAAGCTTGCCGGCGCGAACTCGGCGACTAAGCCTAAACAGATTGAGCGTCCGGGCGTCAGTAACGGCGAGACGGAAAACATCGGCGAATCCGAAGGCTTCGAGAACGTTGAAGATTTCGATGAGGCATACGCCAAGATCCGGGCCAGATTCGCCCCGGCACCTGAGTAACAACATATCCGCGGGGCACTACGGTGCCCCGCGGGCTATCGCCGGGAGGTGGTGTCATGGCCGAAGAGTCCGTGGAGCTGGGTAAGGCTTACCTCTCGCTGCTAGCCAGCACAAGGGATATGAAGGCGTCTGTCAAAGACGCGATGCGTGAGCTGGGGCAACAGACTGACGGTGCCGTTAAGAAGTCGGGTAGCAAACTGCTGTCGGGCATCGGCGGCGCGATCGGCAAGGTCACTAAAGCTGGCATATTAGGCATTGGTGGTCTCGCGGCAACGGTCGGCGGTCTGGCGGCGGCTGGTGGCATTTCGCGTGCGCTGGCTATCGAGGATGCGCGCGCGAAGCTTGACGGACTGGGGCACGACACCAAGACCGTGGACAAGATCATGGCGGACGCTTTGGCGTCGGTCAAGGGTACGGCGTTCGGCTTGGGAGACGCGGCATCCGCTGCGGCTTCGGCTGTCGCATCCGGTGTGAAGCCGGGTAAGGATTTGCAGCGCACCTTAAAGCTCACCGGTGACGCGGCGACTATCGCCGGCGTCGGGTTCGGCGACATGTCGGCAATCATGAACAAGGCTGCGGCATCGAACAAGGTGCAGGGTGACATCCTCGCGCAGCTCGGCGATATGGGCATTCCGATCGTGCAGCTCTTGGGCGAATCGATGGGTAAGACTGCCAGCGAAATTTACGATGCTTCCAAGGATGGCACGATCAGTTTCGCCAACTTGCAGGATGCTATCGAGTCGGGCATGGGCGGTGCCGCTCTAAAGTCGGGCAAGACTTTCCGTGGTGCCTGGGCCAACGTCATGGCGGCTCTTGGTCGTGGTGGCGAGACGGTCATCAAGCCGGTTTTGGATTTGCTGCGGGATGGGTTCAACAAAGCCATTCCGATTATCGACAATGTGACAAATGCGATGAAGCCGCTTGTCGCTGCATTCTCGGCGAAGCTGCCGG
Organism: Paeniglutamicibacter terrestris; assembly: GCF_012271785.1. Taxonomy (GTDB): domain Bacteria; phylum Actinomycetota; class Actinomycetes; order Actinomycetales; family Micrococcaceae; genus Paeniglutamicibacter; species Paeniglutamicibacter terrestris. Next base: position 127,827 of record NZ_JAAWVT010000004.1, read on the forward strand.
GTGTGCTCAAGGAAATCACGGGCGGTTTCGAGGCGTTCCGGCAGGCATTCAAGTATGCAGATGGTGACATCACTTCGTCGGGCTTCCCCGGATTCATGGAACGTCTCGGCTACGCTGCGGCGGTTGCCTGGGACATCCTGAAAAACAAGGTCATCCCGATGCTGAAAGAGCTTGTTGGCTGGGTTATTCAGAATCGTGACTGGATTGTGGCGCTCGGTATCGCTGTTGGTACGGGCACTGTCCTTTGGAAGCTCTACAACATCGCAACGACCGGCTATAAGAAGATTGCCGCGATTGTCACGAAGCTGATTCAAGGGCAGACGGCGGCACAGCTCGCATTGAACGCGGCCTTCAAGGCGCACCCCATCATGATGATCATCGGCGTGATTATCTCGCTGATCGCGGCGCTGGTGTATCTCTACAACACCAATGAGACGGCGCGGAAGATTATCGACGGCGCGTGGATCGGCATCAAGAATGCTGTGAAGTTCGCGTGGGAGCGGGTCATCAAGCCGGTATTTGATGCCGTGTCTGGATTCGTGAAAAACGTTCTAGGCCCGATCTTCAAGTGGCTGTACGAGAAAATTATCAAGCCTGTCTGGGAGGCGGTTTATAGCGCGGTTCGGTGGGCATGGCAGAAGGTCATCCAGCCGGTCTTCAAGGCGATAGTCGGGTTCATCAAGAACACGCTAGGTCCGATTTTCTCGTGGCTGTACGACAAAATTATCAAGCCCGTTTGGGATCTGATTGCTTTTGCGATCGACGCGGCATGGAACATTATGGTTCTGATTTTCGATCTGATCGCATGGACGGTCAAAAATGTTGTTGGCCCGATTTTCAAATGGCTTTACGACAAGATTATCAAGCCGTATTTCGCGAGCATCGTCAAGCAGATCAAGGATAGCTGGGCGCTCATGAAGGCCGTCTTCTACGTTATCCGTGATTTTGTGCGTGACGTGCTCGGGCCGATTTTCAAGTGGCTTTACAACAAAATCGTGAAGCCTGTCTGGGATGCGCTAAGTAAGGTCATCAAAGATACGTGGAATGATAAAATCAAGCCCATTTTTAGAGCGCTCGGTAATTTCATCAAAGATGTTGTAGGCCCTGCATTTAAAAAGGGCGTCGATATTATTGCTGGATTCTGGGATAAGCTGAAAAAGATTGCACTTGCGCCTATCAATTTCATTATTGAAACTGTATATAACAAGGGCATCGTCGGCACCTTCAACAAGGTAGCTGAGGCTATCGGGTCGAAGGCCCGCCTCAAGACGCTGGGCAAGCTCGGCGTCGGTGGTGGTGGCGGTTCTAGTAACTCCGCTCAGAAGTTTGGCGGCGGCGGGACCAAGTTCAATGCTCGCGCAAAGGGTGGACACACCCCGCGCGGCTGGACCCTAGTTGGTGAAGAGGGACCGGAGCTGGTGAACTTTGCCAGCCCTGGGATGGTCTACACCGCAGCTCAAACAAAGCTGATGCAAGCCGGCCAGCAGCAGGCACCCACGGGTGCTGTGCGGCAGTTCGATAAGAACGGCAAGGGCATGCTTCCACAGGGCGGCTGGCTCGGCAGTCTCGGCGGGAAACTCGGCGGGGCACTGGCCGGCGCTTGGAAGAAATCAACCGAGTGGATCCGTGGCGGTCTGGCGAAGGCCGCTGAGGTTGTTCTGTCTCCAGTTCGGAGCCTGCTTAACAAGTCCCTGCCGGATAGCGGCATGGCTCGCTTGGGCAAGGATCTGGGCATGAATGCCATTGATCGGGTTATCAAGTGGATCAAGGGCAACGACACCGCACCCGACACTGGGGGCGGTGGTGGTGGCACTGGGGCCGTGTTCAGTGGTCCGAAGGGTGCGTTCCATCGTCCGTCACAGGGTCCGTACACGTCGATGTTTGGTCCGCGCTGGGGAGCATTCCACGCGGGCGTTGACATCGCCGGTGGCGGTCCTACCTTTGCGGCCCTAAACGGTCTCGTAAAGTACATCGGCACCGGTGGCGGATTGCCAGGGCGCACGGGCTACGGCATTCGACTGGATCACGGCGGCGGCTTCCAAACCTACTACGGGCACAACCCGTATGACGGTGTGAAGGTCAAGGTCGGCGATCACGTGAGGGCTGGTCAGCGAATCGGTACACAGGGCCACACCGGCAATGTAACCGGTACGCACCTTCACTTCGAGACGCTGCAAAACGGTCGGGCGCTGAATCCGATGACGTACCTGCACGACAAGGGCGGTTGGCACGCACCGGGCACGTTGAGCATGAATCAGCTCAAGGTTCCCGAAGCGATTCTTACGCCTAGTGAGTGGGATGCGGCTGAAAAGGCGATCGAACTCGCGGCAAAGGGTGGCAAGTCCATCGACATGAGCGGTTCACAGTTCGGGTATGACCCCGACGAAGTGATTCGTCGTATGGAGCAGGCAGAGCGGCGCGCGCAAGTCATCGCCGGTCTCAATAACTAAGGGGTGCCCATGAGCATGACGACTCGGGTCGTCTTTGGATCTGCGGCGGGCGAGTCATCTCGCCCGTCTCCGTGGATCAAGACGCGCATGTGGTGGACGGGAGCGGACGGCGAACGCCGCGAGCTTACCGACCCTGAATCTGGTGTCTTCGTGATGCCAGAAGGTATCGAGGGGCTGGGAAATACGGGCTACACGCCTTGGCTTTCCCAGTCCCCCGCACAGCATGGGCAGCGGTTTCGTGGCGGTCGCTACGAGCCGCGCCCGTGCTTCTGGCCGGTGATGGTCTACTCGCGGGTGAGCACTACCGCTTGGTTCGCTGAGGATACCGACTTCTGGCGCAGCATGGTGCCGGATGTTTACGGGGTCTGGGAAGTGCAGACGCCGAGCGGTACGCGTCGGCTCACCTGTCGCTTTGAAGGTGACGGCAACCATAAATTCGATTACGACCCTGGGCGGCGCGGTTGGACCGCTTATGGTGTGGCGCTGACCGCTGACGATCCCTTCTGGTATGGGGAATCGATCACCCAGGAATGGGAGGCGTCCACCTCGCAAGACCTGAATGCGTGGACTGCCGGTTCACAGCTTGGCTTCCTGTCGTCGGCGAACCGGTTGGAAGATGCCACGATCACGAATACGGGTGACCTTGAGGCGTGGCCCGTATGGACGATTCATGGTCCGATGACATCCGCAACGGTGGGTGTTGCGGGCCGCACGGTGACGGCACCCATCACGCTAGCTACGTCTAATGATGTGCTGGTGATTGATACGGATCCGACCGTGCAGATGGCGTGGAAGAACGGCGTCGATGTGACATCCAGTTTGGGGACCGCGAATTTCGCGCCGATCCCCGCGGGTGAAAATCGCAAGCTACAGCTTTCCTTGGTTGGCACCGGTGCGGTTGCCGTAGAGCTTCGACCACGTTTCCGAAGGGCTTGGTGAGCATGGCGGATGATCTAAAAATCACGGTCTACAGCAAAGCCTTCGTGCGTCTCGGGTGGATCGGTCGCGCCACTTCGGTGGGCGGCACAATCATCTTCAATGAGGTGGGCGAGATGACGGTCGCGGTAGACGATGATCACCCAATGATGGGTGCCCTTCTTACCGAGGGCACCCGCTTGGTGATTGAGGGCTACGGGTTGTCCCTGCCGTTGATGTCTGGCCCGATTATGAGCGTGAAGGCGGGGCGGGCGGCTGGTGCCGCCAACCGGGCTGAGGTCACGATTCGTGATGACCTTATGCACATCTTTGGCATCGTCGGGTGGCCCGTGCCTGGCGCGGCGATTGGTTCACAGACCACCGCCTATCGCGTGTATACGGGCAGTGCCGAAAAAATCGTCAAGGATATGGTCACCGAGAATAAAACTCGGCTGGGCATCCCTTTGACGGTGGCCCCGAACCTGAACCGTGGCACGACCATTGCGGGCGGGCTGGCGTTCCGATTCCATCCAACCCGCGACAAGCTCATTCCCGCGCTGGAGCAAGCCGGGCTGGGGATGCGGTGCTACCAAGACGGCACGAACGGTTTGCGCTTCGATGTTTACGAGCCGGCGACGTACCCGGTGGCACTGTCGGAAGCGGCGGGCACGCTGCGGTCATGGGGTTACACCCGATCCGCTCCCACCGTGACCCGCGTCGTCAGCGGCGGGCAGGGTGAGGGCACAGCACGCGCCCTAGGCCAGCAGATCAGCACCGCACGCGAAACCCTTTGGGGTTACAAGCTGGAGGGCTTTGTCGATGCCCGCGATAGCGACGACGCCGACGAAATTGCGCAGCGCCGAAGCGAGATTCTGCTTGAGGGTGCCACCAAAGAGGGCTTGAACGTGGAGCTAGCCGAGACGGAGCACTTCGGATACGCGAAGGCTCCAGTCGGTACGCGCGTGACGGTGAACGCACGGGCCTTCACGATCACGGACATCATTCGGTCGGCGACGATCGATTACACCCCTGACAACGGTTTGACCGCGACGCCGCAGGTTGGCGACATGGAAGACACCCCGGCTTTGAAACAAGCCAAGATCACGCAGGCATTGCGCCGCGCATTGAACACAATCCAACGGAGGTAGCGCAATGGCGATTACTAGTAGCTGGTATGACGGACCGTGGACGGTCTCAGAATGGGCCAAGGGTCTGGCAACCGTGGGTTCGGCTCGGTACTCCGTAGCCAACTACGACGCGTGGAAGGTGACCATCAAGACGGGCACCGATCGCACGGTAAACATTGCCGCGGGCACCGGTGCCGGGTCTGGTGTTGTGGACATCTCTACGGCAGTTGAGTCGGTGCAGGTTCCGGTCATTTCGTCGGGTACGCGCTGGGATTTGATCGTGGCGCGCCGCGACTGGGCGGACGTGACCGGGAGCGCGACGGGTAGCAACGGCAAGGGTCGAACCCGTTTCACGTATGTGCAGGGTGGCGCAAGCAAGGTCATCCCTTCGCGCAACGCCAATTATGGTGTGCTCGATGATCAGCCCCTCGCGTTGATCCGCGTCGCCTCGGGATCCTCCAACGTGCTCGAAGTTGTGGACCTGCGTATCTGGGTGGCACCGGGCGGCATGACTGCTGTCGATGACTTGGTTCGGCAGTATGTCGGATGGCCTGGCGCGAGCATTGAAATCAAGGGTGTGCTTTGGCAGCGCCGCTACAACGCGACGACCGGCGCGCCTGAGTGGGTTCGCCCGGTTGAAGAATGGATCAAGGCAAATGCTGTCACCACGCCTTCTGTTCGCATCACTGGCACCGGTGATGCGTCGGCAACCTCGACCACGCATGGATTCCAGGTTGGCGCGACAAATAGTTTCAATATTGCCGTCGATAACAACGAGGTTGTGGGTCGCAATAACGGGGCGCTAGTCGCCGTCTTCTTTGACGGTGGTATCACGCTTGGAACCGCCAACGTGGGGCCGAACTACGCGGCCCGCCGCGACTACGTGGATTCAAAAGTGAATACACGCATGGGCGGCAATATCGCCGCGGGCGCTGTCTCCGTACAACCAAACACGTTCGTGACCGATGATGGCGAAACCTACTACCGCGGGTCTCAGCTCATCACCTTCCCCGCGGGGCGGTTCACGTCCATTCCACGCGTCACTTGTTCCGAGAATACGGAAGTTCCGGGCCGCGTGCGGTCCGTGTCCGCAACAGACGTGACGCTAACCGGCTGCCGAATTTGGGTAGCCCGCAATAACACGTCCACAACTGGCGTGACCTGGATCGCTGTAAATGCCGCAGATTAGGGGTGCCCACTATGTCATATCCATTTGATGCCATTTCGGCAATTGATCCACAGGATCCGAGCCGGGTAGCGGCAGACGCAGAGGTAACGATCGCGGCACCGGGCGACGAAACACAAACCCCGATCCCGCTGACAGACCTTACCGGTCTTCCACTACCTAACCCCGTGCTTGTCAATTCGCTGGGCTTCGGCCCGGCGTTCCAAGCTGAAATCCCATCCGTGGCTTGGTACGGCGGCACCATGTCGGGCCTGCTGCACTCATATACGGGATTGAAGGAAGACGCGGAGGCGGCGGCGTCATCGGCGAATCTATCTCGCATTGCTGCCGAAGCGGCGGGGTCGGCAGCTGAGGGCATCCCCTCGGGCGGTTCTGCCGGTCAAGTCCTGTCGAAGGTCACCAGCACGAGCTACGACACCGCATGGGTCACGCCGTCTTCGGGTGGCGCTGTCTACGGTGCCGGGGTCATGGTCACTGTCCAGCAAGTCGGGTCCGGTTACACGCGCCCAACCTCGGATCCCACCATTCGGTACGTCTTCACCGGCACCGCCGACCCCGGAACCGTGGCCCTAGAAAATGATCGTTGGGAGCGTCTAGATTGAGCACACGATTCGTAAAAAAGGGATTGAAGTGGGAACGGTACGGCGGAACACCGCTAGTCATCGTGCCCGAAGATAATCTGCTCTTGGATGAGCAATTCTCCGCGCCGCTGGATCCGAACCGCTGGTATATCGATGACACGACCTACGGGTCGGGCAACGTCGAGGAACACTGGTACGACCCAGATAATGTCGTCATCAGTGGCGGCACGATGAAGCTGATTGCTAAGCATGAGACGAAGACCGGTTCCTCGGGCGCTGCCCCGGCTATGAGCTTCGTTTCGGCTGATGGCGTCAATCATGCATCGCCGCGCACCGGCTTGCCGGCTGGATCCCGCGCGTACACCTCGGGCCTAATCGACACCCGCAATGCGGGCATTCCAACATATTTCCCTCTCTTCTCAAAATTTGAGATGCGGGCCACCATCCCCCACGGGCAAGGTCTACTGCCTGCCTTCTGGCTGCGGCGCAAGGGCGGTGCCTCATGGGCTGAGGTAGACATCATGGAATATTTCTTCAACTACCGGCCCGGCGAAACTAAGACCTCACTGCACTTCCCGAATTCCATCGGCACCAATGCTTCACAGCAGCGGAAATTCTTCGAGACTCCCACCTCGGGATCCTCGGGATTCCACACGTGGTCTATGGAGATTCGCCCCGCGCTTGAGAATGCCAATCCCCTAAAGGATCCGGTCATTTTCATGGCGAAGCTCGACGGCGTGCAGTCGTCTTACTACAAGCTGACCAATGAGCAGACCATTCGCGATTTGCACATGATTGACCGCACCACGGGCGTGGCCCCCGCGGCAGGCAAGTCGCAAGTGTGGGATTTGGCTATCAACCTTGCGGTGGGTGGCAAGTGGGTAGGTTGCCCGGATCAGCAGCTTGGATTCCTGCCGATCCCTAACCGGTGCTCGCGCAGCCAGGCGCTACCGTCTGGCGATGCGACCACGTGCGATATGACCGGTCTTTACTTCGCGAACTTCCCGGCAACTATGGAAGTCGATTACGTCAAGGTGTGGGATTTGGGGTACTAATGGCAATTGTCAAGGAAAATACGTTTGAGTCTGGATGGACTGCCGGAACAACGATCACCAATACGGCATCTGGTAATTCGGGCGGTCTCGCTGGCGACTACCTGAATTCCGTCTTCGGATCTGCGGGCAACACGATCCAATTTGGGACCACGCGCATGCATGGCCTACAGGGTTGCACGATGACGCTCGCGGGCGGCAACAGTACGACCCTCGGCTGGGATGATGCGGCGGCGACGAATACCACCGTGGCTATGCGCGGCTACTTCCGATTCACCGCGTTTCACACCGGCAACGTCTTCCTTATGCAGGCGCGCGGCGCTGAGGGTGGCGGCACCGGATTCTCGGTGCGCCTGACCTCGACGGGCATCATTCAGGCATACCAAGGCACGGCGGGCGTTGTCCTGGGGCTGGCGACTAAAGCCCTGCTCGTGAATACGTGGTATCGGATTGAGGCGAAATTCTCCCAGTCCGGTGTGTGGGGTGTGCGCGTCTATGCGGGCGACTCCTACAATCCGTACTTTTCGGAGCTGGAAGGATCCGGCGCTACCTCGGGCATGGCGGCAGGGTTCACGTTCCTGCGGTACGGCGTCGAGGGCACAGCGGTAACGCTGAATGCTTACCTCGATGACATCGCTTATGGCACTACGTGGATTGGTCCGGTAGCCCTTGAGGAAGCCGGGCCGGTCTCACTGCTCACGCAAAACACGTGGACGGTTAGCGGTAGCCCTTCATTTGTTGATGCGGTGTCGGATGACTTCGACACTACTTACATGGAATCGCCGGCGCTCACCTCGACGTACGTCAACATGATGGTTGGTATGGGGCAGGTCGGTGCCGGGGATATTAGCGTGTCCGTGCGCCTCTCGGGTGATGCTTTGCCCACGGCAAGCGTGAGCTTGCGGCAGGGCGCGACGACGATTGCCTCATGGATCGTGAATAACGTTCCCGCTTCAACGACCGCATACACGTTCACGCTGACCTCAGCCCAGCAGGCGCTCATCACCAACCGGGCCGATCTGCGCATTGTCGTCGGCGGAATCATCTAAGGGGGCGACATGTCAGCTATTCGCCGCGGCGGAAGTCTTTCAAATACCGATTCGGTTACCGTTCGGCGGGTAACGATCCCACTGACGGCGCAAACTGGCGACGTGGGCCTCATCGCGATGGCCTACTACCAGCCGACCACGGGCGCGGCGGCGTTGACCCTTGCGGGGTGGACGCTGATTGATGAATCAGTGCTGGGCGATTATCGGCTGGTCGCTTTCCGGCGCACGCTCACCGGCCCCGATCCGGGCAGCGATGTGGAAATTACCTTCGCGACGGCTCAGCGTGCGCCGATGGTGCTGGAGGTCTGGGGCGGGCTATCCGGCGTGCCCTCGGTCAATTCGACCACCACCTCACCCGCGGCAACCACGCACCCGCTGCCCGCGGGTGGCACCGGAACTATCCTTCCATTCGGACTCTTTGGGCACCGCTCGGGATCCCCGCCTTCGACAATGGGCGTCCCGTCCGGGTGGACCCTGGGCAACTTCGGATCCGTGCCTGCATCATTCTCGGCGGCTACGGGCATCACGTACGGACCGGCTGAAACCGGGCCAACCGGCGCGTTGAACCTGACGACTGCCGCGGCTGTCACGTCGCTGACGATGACAATCGGATGGCCCGTCACCCCGGAAGTCAATAACTTGCGGCTTCACGAAGCGCACATTCGTGCCTTTGTCGCACCAGTCAAAAACCTGCGAGTGCATAGTGCATCCGTGAGCGCGCTCATTACGCCCTACATGATTCGCCGGGGTGGCAAGTGGTTGCGCATTCGATCTTATGTCCGCAAAAGCGGGGCATGGAAGTGAGGGCTAATGAGCTTTCCTAGTGGAATTCTGACTTCGACGCTTACCGCGTCCGGTGGTGTTATCGCTGATGGTCGTGCGGTCGAGGTGCGCATTTGGGCATCGTTGGCGCAGCCGGTCACGCATGAGCCGACCGGCACCCCGTTCTTGTCTGGTCTGGTGGTGACTGACTGGAGCGCGGATGGCGCAGTAATGGTGCTGGCGAATGATTCGCAGGCGGGCTTCGTGGACGCTGCCGGGCATTCTGTGACCGGTTGGGGGTACACCGTCACGGTGGAGCGTCGCATTTCCAAGGCGGGTCCAATGCTCCCCAAACGTGATTTGAATATTTCGCTTGCTGTGGGTCAGGTACTTGTCGATCTGGATCTGGTGCCGTCTGTTGTGTCGGTTCCCCCGGTCGTAGGCACCGTACCTTTCGTGTCTTCCATCAATGGCGCTAGTGGAGCGATTGTCATTGACACCACCCTCGAAGCGCACACGCATACGATCGCCGACACCACAGGCTTGCAAGCTGCCCTAAACGCCAAGGCTGCCACCGTGCACACGCATACGATCGCGAATGTCACTGGGTTGCAGGGCGCTCTGGACGCCAAGCAAGCATCGGGTGACTACGCGACAAATACCGCGCTGGCAGGCAAAGCGGATACCGTGCATACGCACACCATCGCGAATGTCACCGGGCTACAGGCAGCTATCGACGCCGCGGGTGGCACACCAGACTGGGACGATGTTGCCGACAAGCCGCTGACCTTCACGCCGACTATTGGAGCCACCAGCACCACCGCTGTGGCGGGCAATGATCCACGCCTGACCGATTCACGCACGCCCTTGGCACACTCCCACGCGATTGCCAATGTCACCGGTCTACAAGCGGCCATCGATGCGAAGCAGGCGACGGGCGATTACGCCACGAACACGGCACTCACCGCGGGCCTGGCTACCAAGGCGGGCACCACCCATTCACATGCCACGAGCGATGTCACTGGGTTGGATACGGCGCTGAGCGGGAAGGCTGCGACCTCACATACGCACACCATTGCGAACGTGACGGGGCTGCAAGGTGCACTGGATGCCAAGCAGGCATCGGGCGACTTTGCTACCAATACAGCGCTCACGTCTGGGCTGGCGACCAAGGCGGCAACGTCTCACGCGCACGCCACCAGCGACGTGACCGGTTTGGATACCGCACTGTCTGGCAAGGCTGCAACCTCGCACACGCACACGGCGTCACAGGTCAGTGATTCCACTACGGTGGGTCGCGCTGTCCTGACCGCCACCGACGCCGCGGCGGTTCGGACTGCCATCGGTGCCGGTACTTCCAACCTGGCCTTGGGCACGAGTAGCACGACAGCCGCAGCCGGTAACGACTCGCGGCTGTCTGATGCGCGTACGCCCCTGACCCATTCCCACACTGCCTCGCAGATCAGCGATAGCACAACCGTAGGTCGAGCCGTGGTTGTAGCCACGGATGCGGCTGCGGCGCGTTCCGCCATCGGCGCGGGTACGGGCAACGGAACGTCAAACCTCGCCATCGGCACTACCGGATCCACGGCGAAGGCGGGCAACTACACGCCACCGATCGCCGACCTGCCCGCGGGCGTACTCCTGAGTGTCGTCTACAGCGCAGGATGGGCAGCGCGGCCCACGTCCCGAACTGACATCACCGTGTACTGGATCGGCGGCACCGAAGGAACGCCACCATCTGGGATGATCACGAATGACATTTGGACGGTGAACGTGGCATGACAGAAACATTCCACTATGCGTCCGATGGGTGGCGGTCCTTCGACGGAGGGCGAATCGTTGGCACGCAGGATGTGGGATACGTGGAGGGCTGGGGCTTTCCGTCATTCCAAGACAATTTCGAGGGCAACGAACTGGACACTGATGCGTGGCGGGTCAATGACCGCTCCACATTCGGGAACCTGTCTTACGACTGGGGCAACATTCAGGCGGGGCAGGTCAGCGTGTCCGGTGGATACTTGCGCATGGCGGTCACTCAGCGAGCGACACCATACAGCGCAGACGGGCGCGATCGCTGGTGGGATACACCATACATCGATACGCGCGGGGCCGGGATGCATTCGGCGCTCTACGGGCGCTGGGAAATCCGATGCAAAAACAATACGCCCGTGGGCACGTCGCGCGGGATCTGGCCCGCCTTCTGGCTGCGGAATAGTAGCGTCGGCGAAATTGACCTCATGGAGGAATGGGGCACACCGGTAGATACCGCCCGCGTCAGCTCCTACAAGAGCGGCTACTCACAATTCACCTTCCACGAGTCCACCAACGGCGGTCTCGCGAAGGCAGGGTATTGGACGGAAACGGAAGCCAACAAGGTGGACGGGACCACGCGGCCCGCGAACGCCGGCGCTTTCCATGTGTGGACTTTCGAGCGAACACCAAACTATGCAGCGCTATTCCATGACGGCACGCAAGCCGTCCGGGTCACGCCCGCTAGCCATCCTTGGATTTGGGGACCGAACCACCAGCAGCCCTGGCACATGCGCTTGCAAGTGCAGATGGGCGACGCGTATTGGACGCAAGCGCCGGTGCCGAGTGCGCAGACGCAAGCGAATTCTGAGTTTCTGGTGGACTACATACGATTCTGGGATTACGGGGGGTAGCGGATGACTATCGCAATTGTTGGCACAACGAAGCTAGACGGATTCGGCACCACGCTGGACATCCCCTACGCTTCGACCGCGGGAAATCTACTCGTGGTGCACGTGTCGGTTGGCAACGTTCTGACGCCGACCGACACCGCGGGGAACACGTGGACCCTCGCCCTGAACACCAGCACTATCGGATCCACTTCGCAGCGCTTGGGGCAGGTTTACTACTGCCTGAATGCGAGTGCGATCACGAGCTTGACCCTGACGCACGCGGCCTCACAGAACTATGTGGCGATCGTGACCGAGCTTTCCGGGGTCGCGTCTTACCGTGGCGGCGCAATGAACACCGGCACCAGCACAGCGGCAACCACATCGGTGGTCGCTGGCGACATGGTGCTGTCGGGTTGCTTCTACTTCAAGACTGCCGCCACCGCCGCAGCACCTTTCCCTGCTGGATGGACCGGCATTGACACCGGCATTCGAGGGAACAACTTCAACGGCTTGGCATATCAGGCGATTGCCGCAGATGGCACGTCTGGTCCATCGTGGGCGCTGGGGTCCAACGGTGCACATACGGTCACTGCATGGGTGCCGAGCGTGACAGAAGTCTTTACGAACTTCCGGTGGACTGGCTCAGCGTGGGTTCCGATGCGCGTCAAGTTGGGGGCGTGATCCCGTGGATCCAATTGTGATCGCAGCGATCATTGCCTCGCTCGGCGTCATCGTCACCGCACTGCTGGCATTCTTGGCACCACGTCGAGGTGTGCAAAACACGCGCATGACGCACCTTGAAGACCGTCTAGAAAAGGCCGAGCTGGTCAATCGGGGCATGTGGATCTGGAATATCGGATTGCAAGCCCAGGTGATCAACCGCGAACCGCCACCACCCCGCGAGCCACCCCCGTGGCTACCGGATCTACTCGACAAATAACTATTTATGCCGTCCCTTGTGGCGGTCTTTTTTATGCCCGAAAGGATCGCTATGAGGGAACAACTAGTCACGAGCGCCACGCAAACGTATGGCGGGGTTAGTCGATGCGCGAGCATCACGATCCACGAAACCGCAAACCCTGGCATCGGTGCCGACGCTCAAGCGCATGCCAATCTGCAAGCCAACGGAAACGTGCGGCAGGCGTCTTGGCATATCACTGTTGACGACGCCGAAGCTATCCGGTCATACCCGGATACCGCGCGCTGCTGGCACGCCGGCACCAAGGGTGCGGATTCCATCGCCGTGGAGATTTGCGTGAATGCGGACGGCGACTATGACAAGGCATTCAAGAACGCCGCGGCAGTCGTCGCCGACCTACGCGCGGCCCACGGGCTGGGGCGTAGTGCGGTCGTGCAGCACAACCACTGGACTGGCAAGAACTGCCCATCCACCATGCGAGCCGCTGAGCGCTGGCAAGAATTTCTCAAACTCACAGACCCACAGGAGGCCCATATGCAGACGATGGTAAGCCCGTTCGAGGGGCGACTCACCGCCAACCATCATACGGCGGGTGGTTATGCTGGGCATCGCGGCATGGATATTGCACCGCCGAAGCCGGGGCAGACTGGATGCCCGGTCTATGCCGCGTTCGCCGGCGTCGTGCGTCGGATCTACCGCACGGCGGCGCACGGCAACCGCAATTCGACGTGGGCACCGCAGCGCACGGGCAACGGCATGCTCATCTCGAATCCAGACGGTGAGGGCAACGGGTACAACCACGTGCGCCCGGTCGGCGGCTTGAAGGTCGGTGACAAGGTGGCGGCTGGTGAGCTGATCGGCTACAACGACAGTTCCGGCAATCAGTCTGGCCCGCACCTTCACTTCGAGATGTGGAGCGACTGGGAAGATCCTTTCTCCGACTATAACCCGCGCCTGGCATTCGACGCTCATCACGTGCGGCCCGGATCCGCCCCGGCGATCGATGTTGTGCCCGTCGCCGTCATCACGCCGACCACCAAGCCGAAGCCGAAGCCTTCCACCGGTGGCAACACTCGCGCAGACAACACCGCCATTCAGACCGCCCTCACCGAGATGGGCATCAACGTAGGGCGTCAGGATGGCGTGGATGGCGACCTGATGAAGGCAGGCGTCAAGGTCTTCCAGCGTGCCCACGGTCTAAAGGACGATGGCGTGTGGGGTGCCAAGACGCAGGCTGTCTTCGATCTAAACGAGCGGATCCAGAAAGCGCTCAAGAGTAAGGGCTACACGAAGCAGATCGTAGATGGTTTCCTCGGCGCACAGTCCGTGGCGAACATCAAGGATTACCAGCGCCGTAACGGTCTCTTCGTAGACGGTATCGCTGGCGACAAGACTCGGAAAAGCCTTGGCCTCTAATGATGTATCGCAGACCAGCCCTATCGGGAACGCTGATGTTGTCCGCAGCGACGCTGCTCGGCATCGCGTCCGGCTTCCTCTTCGTTCACGGTATCTCCGCCGCCGCAGAACGTCCCCTAACGGCGTGGTATCACACGCGCAACCAATGAAAGGTACTCCTATGATTTTCACTTTGGCATTCCTCAAGGGCGCGTCTGAGCGCGCCATCAAGACCTTCGCGCAGACCCTCGCGGGCATGCTCACCGCTGGCACCCTCGGCATCCTCGATGTCGATTGGGGCAACGCCCTGAGCGTCGCGGGGCTGGTCGGTCTCGCGTCCCTGCTTACGTCCGTTGGTAACGCTGAATTCACCGCTGGCACCGACCGCGGGCACATCGACCTTCACAAGTAGTTCCCCCTACAGAAAGGCGCTCATTATGCGCAAGCTCATCGTTTCCCTGACCGCTGCGATTACTATCGCGATCGCTACCTATGCGAGTGCCGGCGCTGCCGTCGCGGGCCACATCGACCTGTACCGCCGCTAGCCACAAAGCCCCCGACCTTCACTGGTCGGGGGCTTTCGTGCGTTAAGTCTGTTTCTCGGTGATGATCTTTTTGATCATGGGCTGAGACAGGCCGGTGATTTTGGCGACGGCGTACATGGTGAAGCCGTGGTTATTGACGGCATCTACGATTCTTCGATCGCGGCGTGCGCGGTGTTCGGCGAGGATCGTCTCGGCTTGCCGCACGGCATCGGCGAGGCCAGCGAGGTTGAGCGTGTCGTCGTCATCGACTTCTTTGCGGTCGCTCATGCCGCACCGCCTAGTGCTTCACGGATAGCTTTTACTACTCGTGAGTCTCCGCCGTCATGTTCATCCATGAAAGCTGCAAGGTGTTCTACGCGAGCCACCTTCGCTTCGGCGGATTCAGCGCGGGCAATCACTTGTAGGGCGTGCTCTACGTCGATTCGGATTCCAGATTCAACCCAGCCCTTTAGTTCGGTCAGGTCAAGCGGTGGGGCGGTTTGGTCGGTCATCGTGCACTCCTTTAGTGGTTGCGGCGGCGGCGTTGTTCAATATGAAAGTCTCGCATGTTGTCTCCGCATTCGATGGCTTCGTCAAATGCTGCGGCGAATTCTGCGGCGCTGAGGCTGGCGAGTCCGGTTAGGGTGGCCTGGGTTTCGGTACGCATTGCATGTTGTCCTTTGGGGTTGGTGTTCCTTGTTGATATAATAAGCATAGCCCAACCCGGTTTAGTACGCAACCCATTTTAGCAAAAAGTTTGACACAAAAAAGACCCCACCTCATAAAGGTGGGGTCATTTTTTATGCCTAACGACTATTCACAATTCATACGCGCCATCGGATCTTCCATGATTTCCTCGGTGGTCATTCCCTCGAATAGACCCTTGCTATTTTCGGCCCACTCGCGCAGGCACTCTTGGTCCAGTTCGACAGCAGGCGCGGGCGTGTACACGGGGCCGTCATCAATCGCTTCGTCAAGATCACGGAAGCCCTCGCACGTCGCAATCACGCCCGGATCGCTCGTATGATCCGCCGCCGTCCCGCCTTCGTAGTTGGCGATGTCCTGCGCCCATTCCTGAATGCACGCAGCATACTCCGCGTCCCTCGACTCTTTGGCGGCATCCTTCGCCGTGCCACCGCACGCACTCAAGACCAGCATCAATGCGACCCCAAGCACGATACCTAACGAATGTTTCATGATTTTTCCCCTTGTCTGTGTGTTGTATCGTGCGCTCGGAAGTGAGGTATTGCAATAGCTGAGGTAAGGTGATTTGCGGATACACCAATGCCCCTACCCCCATTGAGGCATTGGTGTATTCACTTAAGCGGCGGTCGTCTCGCCCTCGATCATCGGTGCCGCCTTGATCGACATCGCTTCCTCGGCAATATTCGCACTGCGGAAATTCGCGTCTGGTGACAGGTGCGAGTACCGGTCGATGGTCGTCTGGATCGACTCATGGCCCAGGCGGCGCGACAGCTCGTAAATGTTCATCCCGTTAGCCAGCATGATTGATGCGTGCGAGTGACGGATGTCGTGGATACGGGGACGGTTACCCGCGCCGGCTGGGTAGTTGAGGGCGTCGAGTGCGCGACGCCAGTATTTGAAGAATGTTGAGTGCCGGATGGGCGACCCGGTGCTGGTGCGGAACACGCACTGGAATGGGTCTGAGCTGTCCAAGAGCGGCTGCAAGAGCGCCATCATCGACGGCGGCAGGGATACCGAACGGCGGGATTTCTTCGTTTTCGGTTTGCCGATATAGTACGCGCCGTCGCCCTTGTTCTTCCATGCTCGCTCTACGCGTGCAACCCATTGGCCCGCTTCCATGCGGATGTCGCCCGGACGTAGCGCGGTGGCCTCATTGAATCGCATTCCGGTGACCAGCAGGAAAAGGATAAAGGTGCGATACCGGGCGGGACTGATGGCGTCCGCCATTGCAGTTATCTCGGCGGCGCTCATGAATCGCATGACTTCCTCGGTGCGATTGTCGCTTGGCATTTTCACGCCCTGGCAGGGGTTCCGTTTCAGCTTGATGCCGGGTGTGTTGACGGCGGTATTCATGGCGGCGCTCAGGAGGCCGTGTTGGTTGCTGATGGTTTTAGATGAGATGGTGCCACCGCGGCAGCTCGGGCGTTTGATCATCTCTTTGATCCAAGCCTTCACGTCTTGCTGGGTGAGGGCTTGCACGGGGATGTTGCCGATGTGCCCATTGAAGTAGAGCGGCACCGCTTTGCGGTATTTATTGATGGTGCCCTCGGCGGGGTCGGTGAGCTGGTCGATGTGCCGTTCGATCATTTCGCGGACGCTGATGCCGCCAACTTTGGCTTGGGCGACGGCACGCTGCACTGCGGTGAAGGATTGCCCGTTGGCGTTGAGTAGGCGCACGTTTAGTTCGGCGCGGCCTTTGTCGTCGCGGATGGTGAGTGTGGATTCTTTGGCGTCGCCTGGCTCGCGCCATGACACGCGGTAGGTAATACCACCATCTTTCCGGGTAATTTCTTTGATCCATGCCATGACGTGTCTCCTGGTCCTATGTTCTAGATGTCGTTTTTACGGAGATACAACTCGAAGACCGCGGCAACTTCCGGGGCGAGTGCGGCAGCGAGTGCGGTGGTGACGTGTGCGCGGTAGTCGGCATTCTTGCGCCACACGCGGTCGCACCGGCATCCGGTGGAGTCGCCACTAAATGCGCCGACTGCATGCTCACCGAGCACTTCCGCGATCCGCGCTTCAAGGTCGCTCATGATTCCTCCGGCTCCGGGCACTCGACGTGCCATGTCGTTTCTTCCCATTCCTGATCCATGCTGAGCATGTCGAAATAGGGATTGGTGGGCATGGTGATCGTGTGGATAAGTTGCCCGTCTGCAATTTCCTGATCGCACAATGAGCAGAGAACGGGCGTCCACGATTCACAGTTGCAGTGGCTTGCAGACCGGCTGTCACATCCGGTGAAGTCGTAGCCCTCGGCGGTCTTTTCTATGACGTTGGCGGTGAGCGTGCGGACGACAGGTGGCAGAATCTCGCTCATGCGGCACCGTCCAAGGCTTTCTGGATTCCCTTTGCGTAGAAGCGGGCCTGCGGGGTCTGTGATTCCAGTCGGTCGCGGTATGCCTCAACCCGTGCGAGCTGCGCTTTGGCGTCGGCAAGCTCTCGGGCTTGGGCGTCGATGATGCGCACCAAGGATTCGGTGATGGGTGACGCCTTGCCGGCGCGAATTTCCTGCCGGGAGAAAGCTAGTGCGGTTGGCTCTTCGGTACTCATGCGGCACCGCCCAAGGCTTCGATGGTTGGGCAGGGGGCGGCGAGCTGGCAGTGGGTGCAGTAGGCTTCCCCGTCTGGGTCTGGCAGTAGTCCTGTGGCGCGGTTCCGGGCAAATGTCCGGTAGCCGTCCGCGTTGTGCAGCTCGCGCACTCGCGCAATGGTGGCTTCGAGGGATTCAATTTCCACCGCTAGCTCTTCCCCGTCGCTTAGCTCACCGGGCTTGAATCCTAGGTCTTGAAAGAATCCGGCTTTACGGCGGCGGGCGGAATCGGCTAGGACTCGCTGGGAGCGTTCACTCATGCCGCACCATCCAGCGCGCGGAGAATATCAATTGCTGGGACAACGTAATCCAACATCTGGTTGTACGGCGGCAGCGCCTTCCGCACACGCGCCACGGCCTGCTCGGCAGCTTCGGCACGGTTCGCTTCTCCGATTGCCGAGAGTCGCACTTGTGCGATTTCCCTCTCGGCGGCGTCGGCGCGGGCTTCTGCTTCCCGCCGCGCCTCATGTGGCGTGACGGCATCGCCTTGGCGCTGGAGCGTCATCACATATTTCTTTCCGTCGCTTGCCTGTAGCTTCATTTCCAAGTAGTTCGGGGCTTCATATTCATCCAATGCACCGCGCATGGAATCGGCAATGAAGATCAGCGTCTCTTGAGTCTTCGGCCCGCCTGCGTGCATCTGGATGTCAAACCCAGTTGGCGTGCTCTTCGCGCTGTCGAGCATTAGCGCATCGGCAGGCTTGCCGGTTGGGTCAGGCAGTGGGGTGCTCATAGGTTTTCTCCAATGGCTTCGATGATGAACGCGCGACCGGCTGGCGGAACTTCCGTATCGGCGATAACGCGGATCCGCTCGATGGTTGCCACGAGCGCTTCGATGTCTTGACGCAATTTCTTGATGAGCAACTGGTCTGCATCGGGTGTCGTCTGGGATTCGGTTGTTTGAGCGCTCATCGACCATCACTCACTAGGTTGGTAGTCAGAAGATCAATGTCAAGGTCTGAGCTTGCGTGTCCGGCTGCGATCAGCTTGCCGACGCAGAGCGCTGCGGCTACGGAGACGATGGGCCACACTACGAAAAGTGCTACCAGGACTATCTCTAGTCGGTTCATTGTCATGCCCTTCTCGGTTAACTTTCGGTTGGATACCAACAGTGTGGCACCAAAAGTCAGCAGTAACAAGGGTTAAGTCAGCACAACAAAAAAACACCCCCGGAAATCGTGATGATTCCGGGGGTGTTCGTTGCGGAGGATAGGGGATTTGAACCCCTGAGGGCGTTAACCCAACACGCGTTCCAGGCGTGCGCCATAGGCCGCTAGGCGAATCCTCCAGCTTGCTCCAAAGAGCAGGTTCTAGCATAGCGGACATTTTTGGTGACAACTAATCGGCATCAAAACACCCCGTCCGAATAACCTTGCGGCCAAAGCGCCACCTTCCCCCACACCACTCCAGACGAAAGTTCTCGATTCCACAGTTAGCACCGGAAATGAATCACACCTAGTTGCCCCGCGCTGTACTGGAACATGGGTAAGTTCGCCGAACATCAAAGCATTTCAGGGCCCGAGGATTGCGGCGCCCCACCACCCGGAGCTCGATACTATGCTGGGCTGGATGGTGCATGGACAGCCTGCATCGAGGGACAACTAGAACGAAATCCCCTGATGCTGGCCGTTGCGAAGCTCACATCGATGCAATGCCCCCAAAACCCGGGCCAAGGCCTCATTCAGCTCCGAGAACTTGGCCGGATCAGGGCGATGCTCGACGGATTGGAATCAACGTTGCTGGCCGACACCAGCGAGATGGTGCAACGCGGCATGCCCACGCCCCTGTCGGAAGAGAACCCCACACTTTTTGATTACAAGCGGGAGATCGAGGAGCACGGGTATCCCGTCTCGGGCGCAGATCAGGACCTCAACCGATCGTCCTTTGTCGCGGAGGCCGCGATGGCAACCCGGACCTCCGAGCGGTCCACGTTCAACCGCTTGGCCGTGGCCCAGGGCCTGCGCTATGTTCACGAGCGCTCGCTCTTCGCCTTGTACACAGGGAAAATTACCGGCCGCACGGCGGCCACGTTGGTGAAACAGACCCGCGGCATCCCCCGAGCAACCGCCCAACAGATCGAGGCAAGTCTGCTGCCCACCGCAACCACAGCTTCGGACGCAGCGATGGCGCTGCGCATCAAGCGGGCACGCGACCGTTTGCATCCTCAGCCCGTGGCCGATCGTCGATCCCGAGCAGAAATGGGACGGTCCCTGTTGTGGTGGCCTGAAGAAGACGGAATGGCAGTATTGCAGGCCTACTTGCCGGCAGAGGACGTGCTGACGATCTTCAACACGGTCTCGACCCATGCAAATTTGCTGCTCTCCAGCGAACAGAAACGCCCTCTTGGCCAGCTCCGTGCCGACGTGTTCCGAGATTCCCTCATCGATGGCTGGCCAGGTCAGCCGAGGAGGAAACCTGCTTTATTTGTGGGACTGACCATTCCGGCGTTGGAACTCCTCACCAACCCCGAACGGGGCATCGCCAATTTAGAGGGCTACGGGCCGATCCCGCTCGGTGTTGCCATGAAGCTCGCCGTGAAGGCGCCCGCGCTCAAGCCGATACTGACTGACCCATGGACCGGCTCAATCTTGGATCTGGGCCGCAAGCGCTACAAACCGTCAAAAGCCTTGCGTGATTTTTTGCGTGTCAGGGACGAGCACTGCCGCTTTCCGGGTTGCCGACGTCCCCCCGCGCTCTCCGAATTTGACCATATAGACGAGTGGAGTCGGGGCGGGGAAACCTCGGTTCACAATGCGCAGCTCTTGTGCAAAAGGCATCAGATCTACAAGCACGTGTTGGGCTGGCAGGTCGTCCATCTTGGCAACGGTTCGCTGCAGTGGCGCACGCCCCATGGCGTGACTCAGCTGGAGCTACCCGACGGCTTGCTCTATCCACGTCCATTGAATCCAGACTCGCCGCCGATCCAGTTAATGCTCCCCGGAGTCAGCATCGATGCCCCCACGCGGCGCCTCCTCGGCTGGGATGAAACAGATAATATTCCGGGATTTCCGGAGCCTCCAGCTGGCCCCGAAGAGGTGCCGTGAGTGGCTCCAAGAAAGTGGATTTCGGGGCAGGGGCCTACCTCGGGTAGACTACTTGTCGGCCCCTCATGTGGTGTCATCCTGTTGAACTCCCCCAGGACCGGAAGGTAGCAAGGGTAGATGGGCTCTGGCAGGTGCATGAGGGGCCTTTACTATCTGCCCGGGGAATTGATGACCGATTTCTTCGCGGAGCCGAAGGGCGAAAAGGAGTAGTTCATGGGTGCCGGACGGTTTGCCCCCAGCCCGTCAGGGGAACTGCATCTTGGTAACCTCCGAACGGCGATCTTGGCCTGGCTTTTCGCCCGTTCAACCCACCGCACGTTCCTGATGCGGGTCGAGGATCTTGACCGGGCCCGCGCCGGCGCCGAATCCCTCCAGCTTGCCGACCTCGCGGCCATGGGACTTTCCTGGGACGGCGAGATCGTCAGGCAATCCGAACGTTCCGAGCTTTATGCCCAGGCCATCTCGGACCTGCGCATTCGAGGCCTGCTCTATGAATGTTTCTGCACCCGTCGCGACATCGCCGAAGCTTCCAGCGCTCCGCATGGCGCCCCCGGCACCTACCCCGGGACTTGCCGAAACCTCACTGAGGCGGATCAAGCCGCAAAGCGCGAGTTGCGCCCGTCCGCCCTTCGACTGCGTACCGAGGTGGACAGCTTCACGGTCCACGACGAGTTGCACGGTTCATATACGGGCGTCGTTGATGACTTTGTGGTGCTGCGCAACGATGAGGTCCCTGCCTACAATTTGGCAGTGGTCGTTGATGATGGGGCGCAAAACATCGATCAGGTTGTCCGTGGCGATGACCTACTTTCCTCAGCCCCACGGCAGTCGTACTTGGCGCAGCTACTGGGCTACCAGCCGCCAACGTATGCCCATGTCCCGCTGGCACTGAACGCCGAGGGAAGACGTCTGGCCAAACGTGATGGTGCCGTCACGCTGGCCCAGCTGGCGGCATCGGGCATCAACGTAGAATCCGCCCGGGCCATGATTCTTACCTCACTGGGCTTGCCCACGGGCTCGCTTCAGGAGGCGCTGACGGCCTTTGACCCCGCATTATTGCCCACCGACCCGTGGGTATTCTCAACCGATCCGAATGCCGTTGGCACCGGAAAACCGATAGGGTGGCCATCGTGAGTACAGCTCTTTACCGTCGCTACCGTCCAGACAATTTCGCGGACGTGATCGGGCAGGAACATGTCACCACGCCGCTGATGACGGCCCTGGAAAAAAACCGGGTCAATCATGCCTATCTCTTCTCGGGTCCGCGCGGTTGTGGCAAGACCACTTCTGCCCGCATCCTTGCCCGCTGCCTAAATTGTGCCCAGGGTCCGACACCGACCCCGTGCGGCACCTGCCCTAGCTGCATTGAACTAGCCAGTGGCGGCCCGGGTTCCCTCGACGTGATCGAGATTGACGCGGCCTCTCACGGTGGCGTTGATGACGCCCGAGACCTACGCGAGCGCGCCACCTTTGCCCCGGTGCGTGATCGCTACAAGATCTTTATCATCGATGAGGCCCATATGGTCACCTCGGCGGGTTTCAACGCGCTGTTGAAGATCGTCGAAGAGCCGCCGGAACACATCAAGTTTATTTTTGCGACGACCGAGCCCGACAAGGTCATCGGGACGATCCGTTCGCGCACCCACCACTACCCGTTCCGGCTGGTGCCGCCCGAACCGCTGATCAAGTACCTCGAGTACTTGTGCACCGCCGAGGGTGTCGAGGCGGCACCCGGTGTGCTCTCCTTGGTCATCCGCGCCGGTGGCGGATCCGTCCGCGATTCACTTTCCGTCCTTGACCAGCTGATTGCTGGCGCCGGACCCAATGGCCTGGACTACGAGTTGGCCGTTTCCCTGCTGGGCTACACCCACGCGACACTCCTTGACGATGTGGTCGACGCGCTGGGCGCGGGCGACGCAGCCACCGTCTTTGCCGCAGTTGACCGCGTGGTGCAGACCGGGCACGACCCGCGACGATTCGTCGAGGACCTGCTGGAGCGCTTCCGCGACCTGATTATTGTGCGGGCAGTGCCCGAAAACGCGGCGCAGATCATTCGTGGGCTACCCGAAGATCAGCTGCACCGCATGCAGGCCCAGGCCGCGGGACTCGGCCAGGCCGAGCTCAGCCGCTGGGCGGATGTGACCAACGCCGGACTCACCGAAATGAGCGGCGCTACCTCACCACGCTTGCACCTCGAGTTACTCTGCGCTCGCCTGCTGTTGCCCGCTTCCGATGCCACCGAACGCGGTTTTAACGCGCGCATGGATCGCGTCGAACGCCGACTATCCTTTGCCGGAGACGAGATTCCGCCGATGTCCTCCAGCGATGGTGGACAGGCTGCCTCCGCCGGCTACGAGGGAGAAAACGCCGGGGCTGGTGCCGCAGCAGTGCGTGAAGCCCTGCGCGCTGCCCGCGCACAGAAGGTCGGCGGTGCGGCAGAAGCTCCGGTTGCCCCGAGCGAGGCTTCGGCTCCGCAGACCCAGGAAGCCCCAGCACCCGCGGTTACCGACCCCGAACCGGTGGCCAGTGCGGCACCGGTTGAACCAGCACCAACCGTTGAGGATTCGACACCGAATCCCGCCGATTGGGGTGGCACCTGGGGCCCCGTGGACGAGGGACCCAGCAATCCAGTGACCGAACCGGTTTCACCGGCACAGGGCACTCCGGTGCACCCGCCTGCTGATGTTCCGCCGTTTAGCATCCTGCCCGATCGCGGCCCGGAAGATGACGTTGAGAGTGCCCCGGCTGCGCCAGCACCAGCGTCTGAGCCCGCGCCGATCCAGCAGAATCAGGCCATGGCCGACTTTGCCAAGAAGGCTCGAGCAGATCAGGCAGAACGCGAACGCGCAGCCGCCGAACAGGCAGCGATCGAACGGGCAGCGCAAGAAAAGGCAGCCGCCGAACAGCGAGCCGTTGCCGAACGTGCTGCCGCGGAACGCGCCGCAGCAGAGCAGCGTGCCACGGAAGAACGTGCTGCTGCCGAACAGCGTGCAGCGCAACAGCAACAGCAACAGCAACAGCAACAGCAACAGCAACAGCAACAGCATTCTCCCGCGGCGCAGCAGAACATGCAGCAACAGGGTCAGCGACCAGCGGCTGCCCAGCCCCCGGTACAGCGTCAACAACCTCCTGTTCAGCAGCAGGGCCATATGCCGCCGCAGCAACAGGCACCAACGCAGGCTCGCCCCGCGCAGCCCGGTGGCACCGGATCGGTGGAAATGTTCCGCCGAGCCTGGCCCGACATCCTCGAGGAACTTAAGACCAACAAGAAGTTCCTCTGGATGATGGTGGCGCCTAATGCCTCGGTGACGGGCTTCGACGGCCGCACCTTAACCGTCAGCTTTGCCCACACGGGGGCCATGACGGCATTCACCGCACGGCAGGAAAACGTCGCAGTTCTGGCGCACAGCATCCAAAAGGTACTGGGCACCAATATTGAACTGGTCATCGCAGCGGGAGGGTCCGCACCCGCGGGTGGTTCTGGCCCAAAAGTTGATCGCCGGCCCGAGCCGGCGGTGACCACTGGTCCAGCGCACAACGCACCACAGCAGTATGCCGCCCATGCCCCTTCCAGTGAGCCCGCCGGACCCGAACGTGTAGCGGCCGAGCCTGTGCATGCCCCGGTTCAAGCACCCTCGGCATCCGAGGTCCCTGCGGCGCCTGCGCCCGTAGCTCCCGCACCAGCAGCTGTCACGACGCCCGCTGCGCCGGCACCGCAACGTGTCGAGGCACCCTCAGCTCCAGCACCGCAACGTCTCGAGGCACCCGCAGCTCCAGCACCGCAACCCGCGCCCACGCAGGTCGCCAACGAGGCCGTTTCCGATGATCCGGGCTACGGCGAGGAACCCAGTTGGGATTCGGAGCCATGGGACGACGGCGGCGGAGACTGGGATGCCTCTTCGGTACCGGTGCCCGAATGGGAATCAGAAGCTGGCTCCTTCGTGCCCGGAAATTCCGAGGCCGCAGCCCCGGAGCCTGCCGCACCGCCAGCTAACAATGCTTCATTGCCGGCTGCCCCACCACCTGTCACGCCCAAGGGATATGTGGCTCCGGCCCCGTCCTACGGTGCTGCCGACCGTCCGGTGGCGCCTCCTCCGGGTGCCTCCGCGGCCACGTGGGGCATGCCCGTACAGGCACCGGAACAGGTAAGTACCTCCGCTCCGGCGTCCTCCTCGGGTGCCGGTGCACCGGCCAATGGTGGCAAGTTATCGCGTTACCAGCGGCTCATGAACCGGGCCAACGGCGTTGTTGATGCCGCTCCGCGACCGGCGCACATCCCGATCACCACCGACCCGGCCGCGGGTGCCTGGGGCAACCCCGCAGATGCCCCGGATTTCGCCCGTCCGCGGACAACTCCGGCCCCCACTCCCAGCGCTCCGGCACCCGCTGCTCCGGTAGTATCGGAGGATACAGAGTTTGTCCCCAGTGACGACGACATCGAGATTGAGGATTCCTCGTTGATCGGTGTCCCGGCCATCGAACGGCTCCTTAATGGCCGAATCATCGAGGAACGCGATGCGCACGGCACGGTGATCGAGCGCCCCAATCGGCCGCGCTGATCCACCCACGTCTAGCGTCGGAGTGAGCGTGTAGTGTCTGCTTCACGGTACGTAATTGCAAGGAACAGCAAGATTAGGCAGTGTGAATCCAAGTGTACGAAGGCGCAGTTCAGGAACTGATTGACGAATTGGGCAGGCTCCCGGGCATCGGCCCCAAGTCGGCCCAGCGCATTGCCTTCCACATCCTGGAGGCGGACGCCGAGGACATGAAGCGCCTCTCCGAGGCCATCTCCGTGGTCAAGGAACGCGTGAAGTTCTGCACCATCTGCTTCAACGTCTCGGAGGCCGAGACCTGCACCTTGTGCCGCGACGAACGCCGCAGTGATGAGATCATCTGTGTGGTTGAGGAGTCGAAGGACGTGGTGGCCATCGAGCGTTCCCGCGCCTTTAACGGGAGGTACCACGTGCTGGGCGGAGCGATCAATCCGATTAATGGCATCGGCCCGGAGCAGCTGCACATCCGTGAACTGATCACCCGCTTGGGCGACGAGCGCATCACCGAGATCATTCTGGCCACCGACCCGAACCTCGAGGGCGAGGCCACCGCCACCTATTTGGTGCGCACGCTGCGTCCACTGGGCATCAAGATCTCCCGCTTGGCCTCCGGCCTGCCGGTGGGCGGGGACCTCGAGTACGCCGACGAGGTCACCCTGGCCCGTGCCATCGAGGGCCGCCGCAATACCGCTCCGACGGCCCCCGTCGCTCCCCTGGTGCGCACCCCACGCACCACCTCGGAACCGATTTCCGCTTCCTAGGCAGCCCCGCTGGGCGCGCCCTACTTCGCTAGCCGCGCAGGCGTTCCATCTTCGGGTCGAAGAGCGGATCCGCCGCTACCGTCGCGGGAATCCGGCGGCCGAAGTACTCGATCTCGACCTGGTCCCCCTCCACAGTGGAAGCCGGCAGCCAGGCGTAGGCCAGCGGT
The DNA here is from genome assembly GCF_012271785.1 of Paeniglutamicibacter terrestris. Taxonomy (GTDB): domain Bacteria; phylum Actinomycetota; class Actinomycetes; order Actinomycetales; family Micrococcaceae; genus Paeniglutamicibacter; species Paeniglutamicibacter terrestris. The sequence continues at coordinate 154,254 of NZ_JAAWVT010000004.1, forward strand.
GTGCGCACCGTGTAGCCGTAGGCCGCCGAGGTCACGTATCCGGCCGGGGCACCGTCGAGGTATACCGGCTCCTTGCCGAGCACCATCGATGTCCCATCGTTGATGGTCAGGCAGCGCAACGCCCGCGTTGAGGGCGTGTTGCGCAGGACATCCACGGCCTCTGCCCCCACAAAGCCGGTCTTATCCTTGGCGATGGAGAACCCCAGACCCGATTCGAAGGGGTGATGCTCCGGGGTCACGTCGGTGCCCCACAGCCGGTAGCCCTTTTCTAGGCGCAGGGAATTAAACGCGCCGCGTCCGGCGGCGATGATCCCGTGTTCTTGTCCCGCGGCGAAGAGCACGTCCCAGAGCTTCTGCCCGGTCTCGGCGCTGGCGTAAAGCTCCCAGCCGAGCTCACCGACGTAGGACAGGCGCATCGCGGTGACCGGAATCCCGCCGATGACCACCTCGGCGCTGCGGAAGTACTTCAACGAGTCGTTGGAGAAGTCGTTTGTACTGACCTTGGCCATAACCTCGCGGGCCAGCGGCCCCCAGAGCCCGATGCAGCAGGTGGCCCCGGTGATGTCCACAACGTGGGCCCACGCCCCCGGGTCCGCCGCGGCCGCTCGGCGCGCTTCAATCGTGAAGTAGTCAAAGTCGATGTTTGAGTTCACCCCCAGTTGGAAGCGTTCCTCTCCCAGCCTCGCGACGGTCACGTCCGAACGAATCCCGCCGTCCGCGTTCAGCAACAGGCAGTAGGTCACGGCCCCGGGCTTCTTCGCGATGTTGCCGGTGCTCAGTTTCTGCAGCAGTGCCAGGGCTCCGGGGCCGGTGATCTCCAGACGCTTCAGCGGAGTCATGTCGTACATGGCCACGGCGGTGCGCGTGCGATGCGCCTCGGCCGCGGAGATCTCCGAGTGGAACTGGTTGGACCACTGATCACGCTGCGGGGAACGCCATTCATCGGGCAGCTTCGACAGTAGCTGCCGGTTGGCCTCGAACCAATGCGGCCGCTCCCAGCCGGCGGATTCAAGGTAGAAGGCGCCTAGTTCGTCCTGCCGGGCGCGGAAGGGGCTCGAGCGCAGATCTCGCGGTGATCTACGCGGCTCCAGCGGGTGGCGGATATCGTAGATTTCCACGAAGTTCTGCTGTGAGGTCTCCGAGACATATTCCTTGGTGGTTTGCACCGGCTCGAAGCGCGTCACCTCGCCCTCGTGCAGGGAGATCGAGGACTGCCCATCGATCAAGAGCTCGGCCACGGCCCGGGCAATACCGGCGGAGTGCGTCACCCAGATCGCCTCAGCCACGTAGAAACCCTCCAGCTGAGGTGCGGCGCCCACCAGCGGGCCGCCGTCCGGGGTGAAGGAGAAGATCCCGTTAAAGCCATCGCCGATCGAGGCGCCATTCAGGGCCGGCAACAGCTCCTTGGAGTCTGCCCAGGAGGCCGTGAAGTCTTCTTCGGTGAAATCCAACCGTGAGGGCATCTGATGCTCGCTCATGTTTTCAGCCGGCACCTTTTCAAGCGTGTCGAGTCCCACCGGCATCGGGCGGTGCGCGTAGGAGCCGATGCCGATCCGATCCCCATGTTCGCGGTAGTACAGGTCCTTGTCCTGGTGACGCAAGATCGGCAACGACGCCCCGTTGGGCCCCTCGTTGTGCCCGGCGAGTTCGGGCAGCGCATCGGTGGTGACGTACTGGTGGGCCAAGGGCAGCAGTGGCACAGACATCCCGATCATCTCGCCAATGGCCGGCCCCCAAAACCCTGCGCACGAGACCACGATGTCCGCGGCGATCACTTCGTCCTCCCCGATCCGCACCCCGGTGACTTTCCCGCCGTCCTGCTCGATCGCGGTGACGGTGCTATCGCCCAGGAACCGCACCCCGGCGGCCGTGGACTTCTCGATCAGCAGCTGGACGGCCCGCGCGGCGGATGCCAACCCATCGGAGGGGACAAGTAAACCGCCCAGCACGCTCGCTTCATCGATGAGGGGGTAGATCCGCTTGCATTCGGCCGGATCAATCAGCCGCGCTTCAAGCCCCCACGAGGTGGCGAATCCATGCCGACGTTTCAGCTCTTCGAGGCGTTCGACGGTGGTCGCGACCTCCAGCCCACCCACCTGGTTGAAGCATGAGGTGCCATCCTTCGTGAGGGACAGCAGCTTTTCAACGGTGTAACTGGCAAACTGGGTCATCGACTTCGAGGCGTTGGTCTGGAAGACCAGTCCCGGGGCGTGGGAGGTAGATCCTCCGGCTAAGTGCAGCGGCCCCTGTTCGAGAACGGTGATGTTTGTCCAGCCGCGGACTGCCAACTCGTCGGCCAGGTTTGCTCCGACAATGCCGGCCCCGATGATGACGACGCTGGGTGCTTGGTTCATGGAATAGCTCCTTCTCGGGGGGGTGTTTAGCGGAAAACGACGGTGCGGGTGTTGTTCAGCAAGATGCGGTGTTGGCAATGCCAGGTGATGGCCCGGGCTAGGGCTAGTGCTTCGGCGTCACGGCCGATCCGCGCCAGCGCATCGGCGTCCGGAACATGGTCCACCCGGAACACCTCCTGCTCGATGATTGGTCCCTCATCCAGGGACTCGGTGACGTAGTGCGCGGTGGCGCCAACCATCTTCACGCCACGTGCGTATGCCTGGTGGTAGGGCTTGGCGCCCTTAAAACCGGGCAGGAACGAGTGATGGATGTTGATGGCTCGTCCATGCAACGCGTTGGTCAGTTGGTTGGAAAGCACCTGCATATAGCGGGCCAGCACCACCACGTCCGCGCGGTATTCGTTGATGACTTCCCGGAGCCGTTCCTCGGCGGCCGGCTTGGTAGCGGCGGTGACAGGGATGTGGATGAACTGAAGCCCAGCGGCCTCGGCCATGGGGCGCAGGTCCTCGTGATTGGAGACCACCGCGACCAGGTCGGCGCCGAGCGTTCCGCTGCGCCAGCGGTAAATCAAGTCGTTGAGGCAGTGCCCAAATTTCGAGACCATGACCAGTACGCGCTGGGCGCGCCCATCGTGGAAGGTGAAGTCCATGTCGAACTCACCCGCTAACTGTGAAAACGCGGCTTGCAGCCCTTCGAGGGTTTCCCCCGGTTCCCCGCCGGAAATTGCGGTGCGCAGAAAAAGCCTGCCGCCGACGTGGTCGTCGAATTGCTGGTGCTCGGCGATGTCGAATCCACGGTCGTCGAGGAATCCAGTGACGCCCCTGACGATTCCCGGCTTGTCGGGGCAGGAGAGGGTGAGGATGAAGCGGACAGTGCTCGGATGTGGGGCACCGGGTGATGCTACCGGTTCGCTGGTCATGGTGGACACGTTTTTCTCCCTTGGTTAGCTAGTGTTCCGTGAATTGTGCTGATTTTTATGCTTCGTTGCCGCGGGCCGGACAGCGACCCTCGACATCACAGGCGTCCGTGCAGTCGTGTTTGGTCACCAGTTCGAAGGGCACGCCGCCATGTTCGTCAACCGCGGTCCGAATGGCCCGTTCGACGACCGAGTCCGCCAACTTCTTGCGCAAAGCCAACGGGTCACGACGCAGGTCCTTGACCAGTGCAATGCACAGGATGAACATGACAACGGCAAAGGGTAGTGCGGAGACGATCGTGATATTTTTTAGTCCGTTCAGCGCCTGCCCGGGATCATCTCCACCGGCCAGCAGCATGATTGCTGCCACCGCGCCGGTCAACACGCCCCAGAAAATGACCACACCCTTCGCCGGCTCCATGCGTCCATTGGTACTGAGGGAGCCCATAACGATCGAGGCCGAATCGGCACCCGTGACGAAGAAGATGCCCACCAACACCATGCCGAGGATGGCGATAGCCAACGTCACGCCGGGAGAAACTCCCAAGTGCTGAATCAGGTCGAACATGGCGCCCTCGAAGTTGATAGAAGGTGTCCCATCGACCATTGTCACCATCGAACCGGTGGCCCCATTGGAAGCTTCCGCCTGGAGCTGGACGTCAAATGCTGCTCCGCCGAAGATCGAGAACCAGATCACCGACACCAGGCTCGGAACCAACAGCACGCCGGTAACAAATTGGCGGATAGTACGTCCGCGGCTAATTCGTGCGATGAACATGCCCACGAACGGCGCCCAAGATACCCACCATGCCCAGTAGAAGATGGTCCAGCTGGACATCCATTCCCGAACAGCTTCGTCGCCGGCCGATTCGGTGCGCGAAGCCATGGTGGGTAGATCTCGGACAAAGTCACCAATGGCCGAAGGGATCAGATTAAGAATCAGCAACGTGGGCCCCAGCACGAAGACCAGTACCGCCAGCAGCAAGGCCAGGACCATGTTGATGTTCGACAGCCATTGAATGCCGCGGGAAATGCCCGAGATGGCGGAGAGCACAAAGGCGACGGTCAGTATCGTGATGACCCCGACCAGCACGGGCGAACCGACTTTTCCTACCCAGCCATTAAATTCAACGCCGCTGGCGATTTGCATGGCCCCGAGACCCAGTGAGGCGGCAGTGCCAAAAAGCGTGGCGAAGATGGCCAAGATGTTGACAATTTTGCCCGCGGGACCGTCGACCTTAGCCCCGAATAACGAGGTGAAAGCCGAGGAGATCAGCTGACGACGTCCGAGCCGGAAGGTGGAGTACGCCATCGCTATGCCGACCACCGCGAACATCGCCCACGGGTGGATACTCCAGTGGAAGATGGAGGTTGCCATGGCCGTCTGGATGGCCTCGGGGGTGCTCCCATCTACAGTTCCCGGTGGCGGGGAGACATAGTGATAAAGAGGTTCGGCAACGCCGTAGAAGACCAGTCCGATGCCCATTCCGGCACTGAACATCATGGATATCCAGGAGATAGTGCGGAATTCGGGTTTCTCACCGTCGCGGCCCAATGGGATGTTTCCGAATCGTCCCAGCGCCAGCCACAGCACGAAAATTACGAAGAAGGAGGCCAAGGAGACAAAGAACCAGCCAGTGTTTTCGGTGACCCAGGAGAGCGCCGCGTTAGAGGCGGACGAGAGAGAATCGGTGTTTACTAGCCCCCAGATGACAAAGGCGAGCGCAAACACCCCAGCAACACCAAAGGTCACTTTGTCCAAACCCTCGGGCAATCGCGGAATCATGCGAGTTGCCTTCCGCTCCAATTCGCTGTCCTTTAACTCCTGCAGAATCGCGGTGTCATCGGGAGGTGGAAGCACCGTTTCCGGGTCTTCAGCCAGTTCTGTGTCCGGGCCGTCCGGTTCGTCGGACATGTGTTCGTCGGTGTTCACTGCCATGGGATTTTCCTTTGACTGGGGATGCGAGTTGCGTCTTTGGAGCCAGGTGGTGCCGTGGGGTGGAAGCGATGCGCCTTTCGCCGGGTTGTTGTTCGGGCAGAGGGGTCAGTTGTTGGGAGGTTTTTCAATTCACGATTGCTGCATCGTCCGCAGGGTTCTTATTGATGAAAACGAACGGCAAAGTCGGGGCGGTATTTTGCCCGAGCTCCTCGGTCCGCAAGCAAACTGTCGTGGCTCGCATTTAGTCGGAGGCTATATCGACTGCACTCCAGATCTTCTGCCCGTGAGCTGTGACTCAGCCTGCATCCGCTACCTCGCACTCGTCTCGTCCGTTTCCAAAGCTGGTGGGGCATCAAAAGTGGTCAAATAGTTTCGCATAAATCAACAGCATGCGTCTCGAGCAACAATCGTGGCTCACGTCACGAACAAAAGTCAAGGGTTTTTTGGCCCATGAAGCGGGCGTGCAAAATAAGACGATCGTCATGCTGGAAAAATAATCGCTCGACCCCTCAACCAGGGATGCGACTTCACCTGGGGCTGGGATATCGCCCCAGGAATCGCTGGGTAAACCCCTCCGAGCAGCCCCACAGAGACTTCGGCCGCCATGATTTTATCGATGCGATTCCGTGCCTCTCGACGGAGACATCCACGTCAAAGAGCCACACCGGATACTGGGTAACGAGCCCCCGGCAGCATCGCGTGATTTTCATCCTGGGGGCACCGCACCCCCGACTTGACTAGTAAGCAAGGGTGAACCTCTCGGCACGAGTCCCTAGACTTCCTCTTCCAACCGTTCTGTGAGGATTCGCTTCGCCCGGGCTTGCAAGATGCCGAGGGATTCCTTGATGAGTGGTGAGTCGATACTGCCCTTGCGCACAGCCGCGACAATCCTGCGTCTGGGCTGTCCCTGCCCCGAGATGCGCAGGCGAGTCACGTTCTCGGCACTTCCGATGCGTGCCAAGCGGGGCAGCAGGCCCACGCCCATTCCCGCGCCGACAAAGGCGATCTGGGTCTCCCACTCGACGGCTTCATGAGCAATCCGCGGAGTCACACCGACTGCCGTGAAGGCGGCGGCGAACAGGGAATGATAGGTCGACCCAGGAGCTTCGGTAATCCACGGCTCCGTCGCCAACTCTTCGAGCGTCACCGTTTCACGTGCGGCTAAGCGATGATCGGAAGGAAGGATCACATCCAGTGGATCGTTCAGCAGGGTCGTCTGCTCGAAGCGTGGATCTTCCTCAACGTGCGTCTCGGATTGCATGGCAACAATAACCGCTAGGTCGATTCGCTCGGCAACGAGCAAATCGAAGCAGCGATCTGGATTCGCCTCGAGTACCTGCACTTCCACCAAGGGACGTGACTTCCGCAGAGCCGCCGCCAACGGCGCGAGCAATTGAGCGGCCGCGGTGGAAAAACCGCCAAGCCCAAAATGGGACTGCACCTGGTCTCCAGCCTCCAGAGCGGCGGCCCGCAGCTGCTCCCATTCCGTGATCAACGCGTCGGAGCCCGCCACCATGAATCGGCCGGTGGCCGTCAGCCGTACACCCCGCCCGTCCTTCGTGAGCAACTGCATTCCGAGCACACGCTGCAGTTCTCGCAGCTGCGCGGAGACCGCCGAAGGCGAGTAGCCCGTGAGCTCGGCGGTTGCCCCAACGGTGCCGCATCGAGCGAACACTCTGAGCGTGGTGAGTCGTGGATCGATCATGCACATATTGTGCACCATTACCTCCACAATCTTGCGCTTTTATTGCAGGTCGGGGATCCCTAATCTCAGGAGTAGAACGATTTCAACGGCTCCTAATGCAACGACGCTCGACACCGCTGCGGGGCAATCTATCTATTCCATTCCTCCGAGGAGTAAACACCATGGCTGCTTCAGTGAACGTGCCAGTTAATTCACGCGGCAAACTCGCGTCGTCATTAACTGCGCAGCAGCTCGCCGAGATCACCGAACTGTTCGAATACCGACGCGAAGGCTACTCCCTCGACGCACCGTTCTACACCGATCAGACGATCTTCAGCATCGATATGCAGGCCATCTTCGGCCAGCACTGGATCTTTGCCGCGAGCGTTGCAGAACTCCCGGAGCCCGGTGACTACGTGACTCTTGATTACGGGCCCTACTCCTTGATCGTGCTGCGCAATGACGATGGCGGAGTGAACGTCATGCACAACGTATGCCGCCACCGCGGAGCCCGGGTCCTCACCAAGTCCACCGGGACCACCGGCAACTTGGTCTGCGGCTATCACTCCTGGACCTACTCACCCAATGGCGATTTGATTCATGCCTCCGCCCCCGGTGAAACCAAATTCGACAAGAGCTGCTTCGGCCTCAAGCGCGCCCACAGCCGCGTCGACGCCGGACTCATCTTCGTCTGCATCGCCGATGAACCTCCGGCAGACTTCGACGATACCGCGAAGATTTTTGAGCCCTACCTTGCACCCCACGATCTGTCGAAGTCGAAGATTGCCTACCAGCAGAACATCATTGAAGAGGGCAACTGGAAGCTCGTCATGGAGAATAACCGGGAGTGCTACCACTGCGATGGGCACCCGGAACTCGCCTGCTCCCTCTTTCCCACTTGGGGCCTGACGGAGGGCCTCATCCCACCCCACCTTGAAGAGGTGTGGGACCGCAACAAGGCGGCCCAAGCCGCACTCGAAGATCGTTGCCGGCGCTACGGCCTTCCCTTTGAGGTCGTGGAGGAGCTCGACACCCGCGTGGCCGGGATTCGTATCTCACGCGAATCCCTCGACGGTGATGGCGAATCGTTCTCGCCAGACGGGCACCGGCTCTCTAAGAAACTGCTCGGGGACCTGCGCGACTTCCGGCTCGGTCGCTGCTCAATGCACCTGCAACCCAATAGCTGGTTCCACTTCCTCGGTGACCACGTCGTCACGTTCGCCGTATTCCCCGTTAATGAGCACCAAACCCTGGTGCGCACCACCTGGTTGGTGGCCGACGACGCCGTCGAAGGCAAGGATTACGACCTCGAGAAGCTCACCCACACCTGGAAGCAGACGAACCTGCAGGACAAGGCGTTCGTGGAGCTGTGCCAGAAGGGCGCGAGCAGCCCGGTCTACGAGCCAGGCCCTTACATGAAGAGTGAATACCAGGTCGAGGCATTCATCAACTGGTACATCCAGCGCGTGCAGGAGCACTTGGCATGATCTCCAGCACGACCATCGCCGCAGTTCAGGAACCGCAGCGCATCCGTGGGCTTGAAATGCCATGGAACAGAGTCATGGGGACCACCGACGGGCCTGCCGGTGCCGCACGAGCCCTGGGGCCCTGGCATCCGCAGGAATTCACGGCAGAATGTGTTGAGACGATTCCAGAAGTCGGCGGAATGAAGACCTTCTTATTCCGCCGCTCCGACGGTGCACCACTGGCATTTCGAGCCGGCCAGTATCTGAACATCGCCTTTCCCGTGAATGGCGAGGAACAGGACCCGGTAGACCGCAGCTATTCGCTGTCCAGTTCACCTACCGAGCCGTGGACCTTTAGCGTCACGGTCAAGCGCGATCCGGCGGGGCTGGTCTCACCGTGGGTTCACGAAAACGTCAAGCCGGGCACGATCCTCGACATGCTCGGACCTGTCGGCGCCTTCCACCTACCCGACGCCGATAGACGGGCGCGATACCTCTTGCTGGCCGCAGGTGCCGGCATCACTCCCATCATGTCGATGCTGCGGACCATTCACTCCCTGCCGGGACAAGCCGACGTCGTAGTCCTCTATCACGGTGCCGAGGCCGGAGGCTTCGCCTTCCACCAGGAATTGGCATATATCGCCTCCGTTGATTCGCGTGTGAAAGTTTTCTACTCACTCGGCAATCGCAGCAAGTCAGAAGGATGGGAAGGGCTTACCGGAAGGCTAACCGCGGCAATGCTCGATGAGGTAGCCCCCGATGCCAACGGACGCCAGGTCTATGCCTGCGGCCCCGAGGGGTACCTGAACACCGCTACCGAACTCTTGAATGAAGTCGGCGTCGATGACACCTCCATTCACATGGAATTCTTCTCCGGAGACCGCCAGACGATCCTCGAATACCAGGCGGAGATCGCGCTGGCAGTGGACATTGCCGAGGAAATCGCCGAAGAAATCGCGGAGTCGGCAGAAGATTACTACGAAGGCCAGCCCGTGGCGTTCGGACTCTATGAACCGGGCTATGACAACGAGGGAACCCTAGAAGCCACGGGCCTGCCGCTCGAAACGGTTGACTCGATCGAGGAGGACTCCAATTCATCTTCCAGTGGTTCGGAAGAACTACCGGACGCCGGTTTGCCCGACATCTCGACGTTCGACTCCGTTGGCACGGGGAGCCTCACGTTGTCCTTCGTGCGAACCGGCATCAACGTGCGTATCGACCCCGAGGAACACATTCTCGGGGTGGCCAAACGGGCAGGTGTCAAGATCGGAGCGAACTGCCAGGAAGGCATGTGCGGATCCTGCAAAATCGTCAAGCTTTCCGGAGACGTGGAGATGAACCATCAGGGCGGTATCCGCGCCCGGGAAATCGAGGCGGGCAAGTTCCTTCCCTGCTGCTCGAGCGCACTGACCGATTTGGTCATCGATGCCTAACCGCGTCCCGCGCCCCCGTCTGCAAAGATCCAGAATCCGCACAGATCGGAGTGAACTCCATGATGCAGTTGCAGCCAACGGCACTGCACTGAGCAATTGACCCAAAGTACTTCACCGAAACTTGCAATAACTACCTTCATAGGTAGTGTAGTGTGACCAGCGTCACCGACCATGTTTGATCGCCACTCAAAGGAGCCATTCAATGTCAGGTAATAAAGCCGTCGCCTATAAAGCGCCGGGAATCGTGGAAATCATCGATACCCCGTTTCCCACTTTTGAACTTCAGGCCGGACCCGGCGTCAACCCCATCAACGTCGGCCGCAAGGTCCCTCACGGAGTCATCCTGCGCACCGTGAGCACCAACATCTGCGGCTCGGACCAGCACATGGTCCGCGGCCGCACCACCGCCCCTGCCGGATTGGTACTTGGGCACGAAATCACCGGTGAAGTCATCGAGACCGGACCCGACGTGGAGTTCATCAAGGTCGGGGACATCGTCTCGGTTCCCTTCAACATTTCCTGTGGTCGCTGCAGAAACTGTAAAGAGGGCAAGACCGGAATCTGCCTGAACGTGAACCCGGACCGTCCAGGAAGCGCCTACGGCTATGTCGACATGGGCGGCTGGGTCGGAGGCCAAGCAGAGTTCGTTTTGGTCCCATATGCGGACTGGAACCTACTCAAGTTCCCGGACCGGGATCAGGCCCTGGAAAAGATCATGGACCTGACCATGCTCTCGGACATTCTCCCGACAGGATTCCACGGAGCCGTCACCGCCGGCGTAGGCGTCGGCTCCACCGTTTATGTTGCCGGAGCCGGTCCCGTGGGACTCGCCGCGGCGGCCAGCGCCCATTTGTTGGGGGCTGCGGTGGTCATCGTGGGAGACCTCAACGAGGACCGCCTCGCCCAGGCAAGGTCCTTCGGCTGTGAAACCATCAACGTGGCCAAGGGCGACCCGGCCGACCAGATCGAGCAGATCCTCGGCGTGCGCGAAGTCGATTGCGGCATCGACGCCGTCGGCTTTGAGGCCCGCGGACACGGACACGGGGCCGGCGCGCAGGAAGCACCCGCAACCGTTCTGAATTCACTGATGGACATCACGGCCGCCGGTGGCTCCCTGGGGATCCCCGGACTCTATGTCACGGGCGACCCAGGAGCCGTCGACGAAGCGGCCCGGAAGGGAAGCCTGTCCCTATCTCTGGGTACCGGTTGGGCCAAGTCTCTCTCGTTCACGACGGGCCAGTGCCCGGTCATGAAGTACAACCGCCAGCTGATGATGGCCATCCTGCACGACAAGATTCAGATCGCCAAGGCGGTCAACGCCGAGGCCATTTCGCTCGAGGATGCACCGCGCGGGTATGCGGAGTTCGACGCCGGTGCGGCCACGAAGTATGTACTCAACCCAAACGGCTACCTCAACAACTAGCCCTCGGCCAAGGATCACGGGGGGCACCCCTCGAACCCCGCTCGGCAGCTCGGAGCGGCCGCTGCATCACCCAGTTCATCTGGGCTGTGCAGCGGCCCCTCTTTTTAACGAAGAGCCCACCATGTGGGCACACATCGTCACCGTAATGTTGGAGCGGTGCTCCGGCGAATCATCCGGCGGTGTAGCCCAACGACGCTCCGACGCGCAGCCCAGCCTGCTGAAGTCCTTCAAGTAGGCCTGGTTCTATTTCCGGGTCAAAGCGGAAGGCCGGGCCCGAGACGCTAATGGCTCCGACCACCGCGCCAAGGTGATTGCGCACCGGCACTGCCACCGAGTTGATGCCTACCTCGAATTCCTCGCGGGCCTGAGCGTAGCCGTTCTTCACCACCTGCAACAGATCCTTTTCTAGGGCAGTCCTCGATCGGATGGTTTTGGCCGTGCGCTGAGGTAGCCCCGCAGCCTTCAGAATTCGTCCGCGTTCATCGGCGCCGAGCGCCGCCAGCAGGACCTTGCCGCTGGACGTCGCGTGCAGAGGCGTGAGGCTGCCCAGCCAGTCGTAGGTGGCAAGCGTCGAGGGGCCCATGGCTTGGTCTACGTTCACCGCATACTCCTCGCGTAGCACCGCGAGGTTGACCGTCTCCTTAAATTCCACCGCCAACTCTTCAAGGACCGGACGAGCCTCACCCACCAGAGAGAGTCGACCGGGAATGGTGCTGGCCAGCCGCAAAATACCGAATCCCAGCTCAAACTTTCCGCGATTGGTGTTCTGCTGGACCATACCTCGGGCCTGCAACGAAGCCAAGAGCCGGGACGCCGTCGACTTGTGGATCTGAAGTTCCTCGGCGACGTCGCCGACACCTGAGCTTCCTTCTCGCCCAAGAATCTCCAAGATTGCCAGGGCTCTGTCCACGGATTGGACCACACCGGGTGCAGCATCGTCGTCGTCCGTTTCCGGAGGATGTGATTCATGGACTGCCACGGGTGTTCCGTCCTTCACGCTCAAATTTGTTCCGTCGTTTTCTTCCAGCATAGGCGCTGACTTGATGCGACCTCTCGCCTCAGGCCGCTACGACTAGGCGATACGAGTACCGGAGGAGAGCTTCCCCGCCGGAGTCTTCAACTTATTGCGTCCCGCTGCCACGATGCCGCCGACAAACAGCGCTTGGATGCCCAAGCCCAGCGGCCACAGTGGTGTTGACGTCGGCAGGGTCATGTCGCTCTTGACTCCGTTCAGGCAGGGCATGAGATATTCGGGCCCCGCCTGTGACATGCGGACTCCATCGCTGATGGCCCCCATCGGACCGGCCGAAGAATTCATTTCATCGTCTCCCGGTGGTGGCGGAACCCTTGGCGCCGCGTCTGCCACCACCACGAATGGGTTCGCTGCCAACAGCCATGTGATGCGATCGGTGGCAAAGGTTTCCTGCGGGTAGACACGAGATTCACAGGTGTAAGCGTCCTGGTCCCACTCGCCGTAGTATTCGTCGCCCATGTATTCCTCGGGCCAAACTTGGTTCGAGATTTGAACCTCAGTTTTCACCAATTGCATGCTCAGCCCGTAGGCGATCAGTGTTCCCAAGCCGAGCAGGGCCACCAGCAGGTAGGTGACCATCACGGCAAAAAGTGTGCGATTAGCCAGTGCCGATACCCCTACACCCAGCGCGCAGACCATGGCCAGTTCGAGAGCGAGCATGCCCAGGAGCACCGGCGCTCCCGGAAGATACACATCCCCATAGGTCATGGCCCATCCGATCAGCGGAATCGTCACCACCAGGAATCCCAGTGAGGCCACCCACGATGCTAACCATTTGCCCCACATCAGTTGACCGGGGGTTAGCAGCGTATTTTGCAGAATCGCCAACGTCCCGCTGGCTCTGTCGCCGGTGATCGAATTGGCGCTCAGAGCCGGAGCGATGAGCATGCCAAAGAAAAGCACAAAGGCGATGACCAATTCAAACATCACTTGCCCCGGGCCGAACTCATCCACGCCAACGCTCAGCGCAGCGAGGCCCACCACGGCGGCGACCACCACGAACCAGATTCCGAGCATGATGTACCAACCTCGGTTGCGGATCCGCTGTCGGATTTCCAATCCAAAGATGGTGCCAATGCCGGAAAGATATCCCAGGGTAGGCGCGCTTCCCGCGGGCCGCTGGTCGGTGGAGATACTCATGGCATTTCATCCTCAAGGCTCAGGTAGGTCTCTTCGAGCAGACCCGATGACGGGGCAAAGGCGGTGACCGGAACACCTGCCGCAACAAGGCTTGCTAGCAAGGCCGCAGCTTGAGTTTCCCCTGCCACCTTGACCTTGGCGTCTCCACCCACATTTTCGAAATTCGAAACGTATACGGCATCAACATTGCCGGCCTCCAATGCACGTCGCAGCGCGGGGAGATCCAAGCTTGTGACCGTGTAATTGCGTCCCTGGGTCCCGGCCTCGTCGAGCCGCTGGCTGCGTACCGAACGCCCCTTGGTCAAAAACACCGCGGAGTCGGCCATCTCGTCGAGTTCAACCAGCACATGAGAGCTGATCACCACGGTCTTTCCGCTGGTGGCCAGCTGGCGCAACAAAGTGCGCAGCTGGACCCGAGCACCTGGGTCTAGCCCGCTGGCCGGCTCGTCAAGCAGCAACACCTCGGGATCGTTGATCAAGGCTCTGGCCAGTGAAAGACGCTGCGATTGTCCGCGCGAAAGCACTCGGGCCGGCGTGTCAGCCAACTCGGTGAGGTTCACGATTTCCAGTAGTTCGCCGGCACGGATGCGAGCCGTCGCTTTGTTTAGGCCGTAGAGCGCGCCCATGGTGACGAGGATTTCGCGGCTGGTCAAGGCTTCCCATACGCCCAAGGTGTCGGGCATCCAGCCCAGTCGAGCACGGGCCGCACGTGGATCCTTTATCGGATCAATGCCGTGGATCCTAATGGTTCCGGCATCGGGGCGAAGTAGGGACGCCAGCATCAAGAGCAAGGTGGTCTTGCCCGAGCCATTGGGACCAATTAAGGCTGTCACCTCGCCGGGAGCGGCATGAAAATCAATGTTCTTCACAGCACTTACGGAACCGAATGATCGAGCCAGTCCCAGCGCTGTGATTCCAGTGGCTCCGCCCGGAAGCTTCTCGGGTTCTCGTTCCGAGCCGGTGGTCATTGTTTTCATGGGCTTTCCCGCTTCTTGCCCCTGAGCAGGTACCTGTTCCATAGTTCTCAAGCTACGCAATGCCCTAGGTCAAGTCACGCTTTTGGCGGATCCGTTACCAAAGAGCCGCATTGGGCGGTACACCTGCGACGGCTACCCCAAGCTCTGTGATTCCCCTGACCCTAAACCGAGCATTTAGACCAGCCGAGGTCCGCTATATGACCTAGAACGGTCACGCATTGGGGTTTTGGTTCATCACAATGGCTAAAATGGGAACGGCGCCGGCTTCCGCCGCGCCCATCTTTCCGTATCTTCGTAACCGTCCCATGGAGTGTGCTGACGCATGAGCCTGATTGTCCAGAAATTCGGCGGATCCTCCGTTTCAGATGCCGCGGGCATCAAACGTGTTGCCCGTCGAATTATTGACACCAAGTCCGCCGGCCACGACGTCGTCGTGGTTGTATCCGCCATGGGCGACACCACCGATGAGCTTCTTGACCTTGCCGGGCAGCTGACCGAGGATGCCCCCTCACGTGAAATGGACATGTTGTTGTCCGCCGGCGAGCGCATTTCCATGGCGCTGCTGGCCATGGCCATCGATGGTCTGGGCGCCAAGGCCGCATCCTTCACCGGTTCGCAGGCCGGCATGGTGACCGATGCCATCCACGGCAAGGCCCGCATTATTGAGGTCTCCCCCCAACGCGTGCGTCGAGCTATCGACCGCGGCTATGTGGCGATTGTCGCCGGCTTCCAGGGCGTCAGCAAAGAATCAAACGACATCACCACCATGGGTCGCGGTGGTTCCGACACCACCGCCGTGGCTTTGGCCGCCGCATTGGGCGCGGATGTCTGCGAGATTTACACCGACGTTGATGGGATTTACACCGCGGATCCCCGCGTTGTCTCCACCGCCCGCAAGATCGACACCATCTCCAGCGAGGAAATGCTGGAGATGGCGGCTTCGGGCGCCAAGATTCTGCACCTGCGTTGCGTTGAATACGCCCGCCGTTTTGGGGTCCCGCTTCATGTCCGCTCCTCGTTTAGCACCAATGAGGGAACATGGGTCATGCCCAGTCCCGACGACCAAATCAAGATTCAAGAGGGAGAACCCTTGGAACAGCCAATCATTTCCGGTGTCGCTCACGACCGATCCGAAGCCAAGGTCACCATCGTCGGCGTCCCCGACATCCCGGGCAAGGCCGCCCAGATCTTCCGCGTCATTGCTGGTGCACACGCCAACATCGACATGATCGTCCAGAACATCTCAACCTCCGGTTCTGGACGCACCGACATTTCCTTCACTCTTCCGATGGTTGATGGCAAGCACGTGAAGGAAGCTTTGCGAGATGCCCAGGAAGAAATCGGCTTCGCGGATATTGCCTACAACGAAAACGTTGGCAAGCTCTCCCTCATTGGCGCAGGCATGCGTTCCAACCCGGGGGTCTCCTTCACGTTCTTCGAGGCGCTTCACCAGGCCGGTGTGAATGTGGACATGATTTCCACCTCGGAAATTCGCATTTCCATCGTCACCGATGCCAACAAGCTGGATGACGCGGTCAGGGCCATCCACGCCGCCTTCGATCTTGACGTGGAGGACGAAGCTACCGTCTACGGTGGAACCGGCCGCTAAGATCAGTCTTTCGTCATGGCGCGGTCCATGGCGCTAAGGACTCCCACCTAGGTGCGGTTCTTAGCGTCATGGACCATTTCTGTTAAGTAGGCAGAACAGTGCCCCGAACGCACTGGTGCACAGCTTATGCGGCGGGAGTTCCGGGCAGTGCCGGTGCGGTAGAGGTGTAAACCGCTCCGGTAGGCGTGGTGATTTCGATGGTATGACGACCACCGGTCTCAATCACTTTTTCCTCCCACCCTTCTTGCTCCTTGGTCTGATTACATGCCCCGCAGCGCCCCGAGCCATTTACCGCGCTGGTCGCTCCCCCTCGAGCATGTTGCACCACGTGATCAAAGTGTTTGATCGGTGCGTTGCAATAGGGAGTGCGACAGTACTGGTCACGAATCCGGATGAACTCTTTGAGGTTCTTAGGGAATGAGCGGGAACTAGAATCCATAGCCAGCAACTCCCCCGTCTGCGGATGCGTATAGAGCCGCCGCAGGGATACCTGAGCCCGATACCACGCATGATCCGGAGCCTCCGAACCCTTGATGACGGCTCGTGCCCAGGTCGCTGGCACCGTTCCATACCCCTGAAGGTAAGCCGGTTCACCGCTTCCCTGGTAGAGCGTGCGATCGGTCATCACCAGATTCACCATCACCTGCGTGCCCTGGGCCGGGTCTCTGCCGGTGAGGCGATCGACCGCCAGATCAGCCATGATCTGATTCAGGGACCGGGGATCCCCGCCGACCTTCAAACTCGCGGCATCCTTCATCAGTGTCTGGCGGATCGCCAAACCATCTTGTACCGAGAACATGCCCGAGAGTTGCATCATCCCATCACGGGCAGGGTACAACGAGCAATAGCGCTGGGCGTTAGCTTGTTCCATGCGGCTGAGTGCATCGGAGCTGTCATAGAGAAACGAGAGCCGCCGGACCTCATCTTCTAAGGCCCGAGAACAGATTCCATCCAGGGCCTGCGGATCGCGTAAGAGGTCCTGGTCAACGGCTTCGCAGTGCTCAGCGGAGAGATGCTCGGTGTTTTTCACGATGATCTGGGCTTGAGCCCAGCTAATCTGCCCGGCAAGGAGGGCTGCGAGGGTGAATTGCAGATGCGCGACCAAGCGGCGGGAGTAGGCGAGGAAGGAGCGTCCTTGGTCTGGGGATTCTCGGCGTGCCAACGCGATTTGGGAACCGACACCGTAGGAGGGGTTGTTTTCCCGTACTCCGGCGTCGGTGCGTTGGGTGATCACGTCCGCTTCGAAGAGGGTCGCGGATAGGACTTGCGCTCCAGCGGCGGCCCCCTTGATCTCTTCGAGTCTTCCCAAGATCTCGTGATGTTCCTTGGCGTTGCCGCTGAGTTCAAGCAGCGCCAGGGAGCGGCGCATGTAGTCCAAGAAGCAGAGGTCTTCGGTGTGGCTGCGGCCCGGGACCGGGACAACCACACCCTGGATCTCAACAACAGTCTCGACCTCGAGTGTGGCGGTAATAGTAGGGGTTGGGAGTGTTTCTTCGTTGGGAGGTTCGTGTAGTGAATCTCCGCTGGGATATTCTTCGAACATATCTCCATTCTACGCCGGGGATCCCTCGTTTTGTGAGGTGCTGGGCAGTGGTGGATAACTTCTCATGGCAGGTCAGGTGTGCTTTTGGTTTATCCACAGTGCGGCGCTGACCCCTCGACAAAACCATCGAGACCGGGGCTACCATGCTCAGAAATTGAGCCTTTCTCGCGCACCCAGCGATAATGGATTAATGTTCACTTCATCGCTCACCTGGCTGCCCGAAGAGCAATGGCTCGCCTCGGCCGCTGCGCATCAGGTAAGAGCAAAACGCTTTGGTGAGCCCTTTACCGAGCGTCGAATGAAGCGGCAAAAGCATCCCATCGATGACTTCCTCTTCACTTATTACACGCAAAAGCCCGGACAGCTTTATCGCTGGCACCCAGGACCCGGCGTGGTTCTGGGTGGACAAGCTGCCCAAGAGCGCGAAACTTGGAAGTTCTACCGCGAGGTGATTCACCCGCTGACCGGCGAGCGCGGCTTTACTGTGGATCTCGAGTCATTTGCTCAAGCCCGCACCGAGGCCGTCACCTTTGCCAACATCATCTTGGCTGGTACCGCAACCAGAGCCGCCAACTTTGCCTGCTTTGGCCTTCACGAATGGGCCATGGCCTACAAGTCGGGTGACAACGGGATTCGCCACGAGTACCTTCCCCTTCGACTTGGTGCGGCAGGAACCGACGCCGTGGTGGAAGAAAGCAAAATACGCTGCACGCATTTTGATGCGTTCCGTTTCTACACCCCAGAGGCAATACCGCTTAACGAGCTGACCCCAACCCGCGAAACCCAACGGGATCTTGAGCAGCCGGGATGTCTTCACGCCAACATGGACCTCTATAAGTGGGCCTATAAGCTCACTCCCGCGGTTCCGAGCGAACTGGTCATGGACTGTTTTGAATTGGCGTGGGACATCCGCACCATGGACATGCAGGCATCACCCTACGACCTCGCCGATTGGGGACAGGAACCCATTCGCATCGAGACGCCGGCGGGGAAGGCCGAATATGTACGCCTGCAAAAGAAATTTGCCGAACGCGCGGAGCTGCTGCGCCAACGATTGCTGAACGTTGCCCAAAGCGTCCCAGTGGCACAGACTTAGAAAAGGCCGCCGACAGCAGGCCGTGGGTGATTTTTTGGGATGGGTGAAGAACATGCGGCAGCACCAACAGTTAATCGTTCCGGTACTGCTACTCGGTGCCGGTGTATTGCTGGCAGGATGCGCCAACGATGCCGGGCCCACCGGGACAACACCGAGCAGCCAGAGCACCGGAACTGAACTGTCGATTTCCATCAAGGCCGACGGTAAAACACAAAGCGCGCAGTACCACTTGTCCTGTTCAGGTTCCTCGTCGCTGGAGGCCAGCGACCACCCGCGGGCCGCGGAAGCCTGCCTCTTCTTAGCCGCCGAACCTCAAATGCTCACGCTGCCTACCGATGACAACAACCGGGTCTGCACCATGCAATACGGCGGCCCGGCCACTGCGGAAGTCACCGGAACCGTCAAAGGACGTACCGTGGCGCGAACATTCAATCTGAGTAATGGCTGCGGAATTGCCGACTGGACCGCGGCCCTGCCCCTGCTGGTTGAACGGCCGAACGGGCAGTCACAATAGACGCCTAACCCTGAACGAGGTACCGGTGTTCGGGTCGACCACGACTTCCGTACGCCAATTCCAGGCGCAGCGATCCGGCTTGGACAAGATTGGCCAGGTAGCGCTGGGCCGTCGCGCGAGAAATTCCCACGGCGGTGACCACCTGCATCACCGTGGCTGGCTCCCCTGCCGCAGCCACCGCGGCGAGCACCGCTTGCTCGGTGGGAGTCACTGCAACAACACCCGCATCTTCCCCCGCCAACAGGGCACGCTGCGCCCGATCAATCCCCTGCTGGTCAAGACCTGTCGCGCTCTCCAACTGCCTCCGGTAGCGGGCATAACCGCGTAACCGGGCGGCGAGCATCTTCGGATCAAACGGCTTGACCAGATACCCCAGAGCACCGCGCCTGATGGCCGTGCGTACCGCGTCGACCTCGGTGGCAGCGGAGAGCACAAACGCATCCACGTCGAGGCTAGCGAGCAAGTCGAGCCCGGAACCCTGCGGCAGGTAAACATCCAACAGCAGGAGATCTGGTTTGCCCTCCGCCACGGCGCGGGGCACCATGCGGGCATCGTGAACGGGTGCCAAGGCACTGAATCCGGGGACATCATCCACGTATCCGGCGTGCAGAGCTGCTACCCGGAAGTCGTCGTCAACCACCAGGACCTTGTAGTCAGTGCTCGGGTTCATCGTTCAAAACTCCTTAAAGTGGTTGACGCATCGGCGGAAAGTACCCCGGGCAGGCGTGCGGCAAATACCGCGCCCGACGAAGTGCCCGCGGGGTGGGCGGTCGCCTCTTGTGCGGAAGTTCCGCCCGGGTCGGCGATCCAGACTTCTCCGCCGCGGGTGCGTGCCAGTCGGCGGACCAGCGGTAGCCCCACACCGTGACCGTGTTCGGGGGCATCTGGCACCGATGCGGTGCTGACTCCCTCGGCAAAAACATCGAGTCCCGGGGCCACACCCGCCCCGGAATCGGCGACTGCCAGGTGCAATGTGGAGCCCTCGGAGAGCAGGTCCACTTCCACCCAGCGCGGGGCCGGACCCTCCACCGCCGCACGCAGCGCATTGTCAATGAGGTTGCCAAGCACCGCCGTGGCGTCTTGAGCATCCAGCAGGCTCCCGTACAGCGCACTGGCATCACCCACGCGCAACACCACGCCCCGCTCGTAGGCCTGGACACCCTTGGCACCCAAGAAAGCCCGCAGATAGGTATCCTCGATCGCGGCCAAGTTCTGCACCGGCTCACGCACCGGACCAGACTCGATGACCTCACCGAGGTAGTCGAGCGCCTCGTCCACGTCCCCGTGGTGCAGTAGCCCGGAAATGGTGTGCAGCCGGTTGGCGAACTCGTGGCGTTGGGCGCGCAGGGCCGACGCCATGGTCTCCACCGCATCGAGTCGTGAGCCAAGGGTTTCGATAGTCGTGACGTCACGCAACAGCACCACCTGTCCGAGATTAATTCCGTCACGGCGCACCGGGTGGATGGTGGCCACCAGCGCCGCTTGCTCCGTTTCCAGCCGCAGGGTTCGCGGCCGGGCTTCGGTGAGCGCTGACACCAGCGCCGTGGGCAGTTGCGCATCGGTAAAGGGCAGTCCGATGATGTCGCCGGTCTCGTTTCGATGCGGCAGCCCCAGCATGATGCGCGCGGCACGATTGCGCACGCTGACGCGCCCGTCCGGACCGATCCCGATGACCCCATCAAGTACTCCGTACAGCACGGCATCGCGATCACGCAGCAGCTGAGCCATTTCCGCCGGTTCCAGCCCGAGTGTCTGTGCTTTGAGTCGGCGCACCAACCAGCGGGTGGCCAACGCCGAAAGCCCCAGGGCACCAAGTCCGAAGCCCAGCACCCACAGGGCCGCCACCCGCAGCAGGGCGGCAAGTTCCTGCCCGCCGACCCCGACGCTGACCTCGCCAACAACGGTGTTGGTGGAGCCCGGCGCGAACACCGGGACCTTGGCGCGCACCGATTCACCCAATGTTCCGTGTTCGCGCGAGACATCTTCGGCACCGGAGAGCGCCACCGGGTCCGTGGAGACCCGCTGGCCCAGCAAGGCGGGGTTCGGGTGGGAGAGCCGGATGCCGCGGTCCTCGGTCACGACCACGAAGAACGCACCGGTACGATTCCGTACCGCCTCGGCTGCCAATTGCACCGGGCCGGTGCGTAGCGCAATGGGGTCAAGCCCGTCGCCCGCGGCCAATTTTTGGACCTCCGCTTGCAGCTGGGGGTCCGCCGCCAGGGTGCGGGCGATGGCGAGGGCACGTTCCTGAGCTTGCTCATCAACACGCTGGACCGTTGCCCACATGGCGCCGCCCGCAGCGATCAGGATCATCAAACCCACCACCGCGAATTGCAGGCTCATAATGCGGGAGGCGAATCCGCGCGCGGGTTTGTGATCGTGGGGCATGAAACCAAGTGTAAGACCCCCACCGAACATGCTGGGCTTTATGAGCAAAAAAGGATTTAGGGGAAGAACTCCTCTTTGTGGGCACAACCACACCGCCGTGATGCGCGCCACGTAACGTGAGTATCCGCGGATCAACAGGTGGCCGAGGTAGCCCGCCTGCAAACATCGCCCCACATCATTCACGCAGAACGCATCACCTAGAAGGAGACCCCCCATGCTCGTAGCACTCGGGTTCCTGATGGTGGCCACCTTTATGGCCCTCATCATGACAAAACGTATGACACCGTTGCTGGCACTGATCATCGTGCCGACGGTCTTCGGCCTGTTCGCCGGCGCCGGCCTGGGGATCGGCGACATGGTGATGGAGGCCGTGAAGTCGATGTCCTCCACCGCCGCCCTGCTCATGTTCGCCATCATGTACTTCGGCATCATGATCGACGTGGGTCTCTTCGACAAGCTGGTTGATGGCATCTTGCGCTTGGTCGGCAACGACCCGGCCAAGGTGGTGCTCGGCACCGCGCTGCTGACCGGATTGATCTCCCTGGACGGCGACGGCTCCACCACCTTCATCGTTGTGACTGCCGCACTGCTGCCGATCTACCAGCGTTTGGGCATGAGCCCGGTGGTGCTGACCTGTGTTGCCGGTCTGACCAACGGCACCCTGAACATCGTTCCGTGGGGTGGCCCAACAGCCCGCGCCGCGGCCGCACTGCACGTGGATGCTTCCGCCGTCTTCGTCCCGATGATCCCGGCTCTGGCCGTGGGACTTGTTGTCGTTTTCGCCTTCGCCTGGGCCATGGGCGTCTCCGAGCGCAAGCGCCTGCAGCGCGAAGATCCGCTGCGCTGGGGTCCGGGCTCGGTCATGACCGCTCCGTCGGGCTCAAAGGGCTCGACCAACACCAAGACCCCCAGCGGTGGACGCGGCGTTGCGCTGCTGGAAAAGGTTGCCGTCCGCGGCGATGGCACCGAACCCGTCACCATGAATGGCACCGCGCTGGATCCGAACCGCGAGACCCTGCGTCCGAAGCTGTTCTTCTTCAACTTGGCCATGACCGTGGCCATCATGGTGCTGCTGGTTCTGGACTTGCTGCCACTGTCCTACCTGTTCATGATCGGCACCGCCGTCGCCCTGCTGGTGAACTTCCCCCGCATTTCCGATCAGGCCAAGATGATTGCCTCGCACTCCTCCGAGGTCATCGCCGTGGTCTCCATGGTGTTGGCCGCAGCGGTACTCACCGGCGTGCTCTCGGGCACCGGCATGGTTGATGCGATGAGCGCCTGGTTGGTCGATGTCATCCCGACCTCGATGGGCCCGTACTTGGCCATCCTCACCGGCATCATCTCGATCCCGGCCACGTTCTTCATGAGCAACGACGCGTTCTACTTCGGCATCCTGCCGGTACTCACCGAGGCCGGCGCCCACTACGGCATCCCCGCCGTGGACATGGCCCGCGCCTCGATCACCGGCCAGCCGGTGCACATGCAGTCCCCGCTGGTTCCCGCCATCCTGTTGCTGGTCTCGATGTCCCGCGTGGACCTGGGCGATCACCACAAGAAGGTCCTCTGGCGCGCACTGATCGTTTCCCTGGTCATGCTGGCCACGGGCGTACTCATCGGTGCCATCGGTATCGGCTAAATCCGGGTCGTCACCACCTAGGCACCACACTCAAGCGGGGCTGTACGCCAAAAGCGTACGGCCCCGCTTTGTGCGCCGTCGTGAGGTGTCACAGAACCTGCGCGAAACACGGGTGTGGGAAAATGGTTATACACAAACTACAAAGGGGACACAACCATGGATTTCCTGCTACTACTGGTCGGCCTGCTCTTTGGGACCGTGCTGGTGGTCGGGCTGGGAGAACGAATCCGGTTGCCGTACCCCATATTGATGCTGGTTTTCTCCGCGGCGGCGGCATTTTTGCCGTTCATTCCCGAGATCCACATCAATCCCGAGCTGATCCTCCCACTCTTCTTGCCGCCGCTGCTTTTTGCCGCGGCACAACGCAGTTCCTGGTCAATTTTCCGTTTACGTTGGCGCTCCCTGGTCCTGCTGGCGGTCTTGCTGGTGGCGGCCACCGCAACCGTGGTGGCGGGAATCTCCTGGGCGCTGATCCCGGCACTGGGCTTGCCGGCCGCCATCGCGCTGGGCGCCATCGTTGCTCCACCGGACCCGGTGGCCGTGGAAGCGGTGGCCAGCAAGGTGAAGATGCGGCGCAAGCTCATCAACGTGTTGCAAACCGAGGGCCTTTTTAACGACGCCATGGCCATCGTGATCTTCCAGGCGGCAGTCGCCGCGGCGGTCAGTGGCGGAGAGGTCGGCTTTGAGGTCGTCCCGCGCTTCCTCATCGGAGCTGCCGGAGCCATCGTCCTGGGTCTGGCGATGGCCTGGCTGGTCGGGGCGCTGAACCGTTTTGTCCCCAACCTGGTGGCACGTTCGGCCACCACACTGGTGGCGCCCTATGCCGTCTATCTGCTGGCCGAAGAGCTGCACTTCTCCGGCGTGATCGCGGTCGTGGTCACCGCCCTAGAATTGGGCCGCCGCGCCCGCCCGCAGGACTCCGAGGAACGCCTCACCCGCACCGCATTCTGGGACGTGGTGGAGCTACTGACCACCGGTGTCGCCTTCGGCCTAGTCGGCATCGAAATGCGCTACGTCATTCAGGATGAGGGCGCGAACCTCTTCACCTTTATCCCCGGAATCGTGGCCATCTGCGTCGCCGTTGTCCTCGTCAGGTTCTTCTGGATGATGGCGATGTACAAGATCGGCGGCACCGAGCGGAAAAATAAGACCCCGGGGTCGCTGAAGGAAGTCCTGGTGCTCACCTGGTGCGGCATGCGCGGGTTAGCAACGCTGGCACTAGCACTGGCACTGCCCACCACCATGACCAATGGACAGCCCCTGGAGGGTCGCAACTTTGTGGTGGCCTGCGCCTGCGCGGTGCTTGTCACCACGCTGGTGGTCCCCGGCCTGACGCTGCCGGCTCTGATGCGGGCCCTGAAGTTGCCCAACGATCATGCCGCCGAGGAAAAGGCCGAGCGCAAACTCGCCATCCGGGCGGAGAAGGTCGCACTGGAGGCCATGAAGCGCTCAAAGTCCGCCTCCGCCCTGCCACAGAAGCGCCGTGAGGCCTTGGCCCGCCGAATGTCCTCGCTACACACCATTTTGGCAACCGACCTGGAAAACGATCCGGAGAAGATGCTGCGGATCAAGCAGATCCTCACCACGATGGACGATGTGCAGCGCGAGGCATTAAATGCCGCCCGTGGCGACATGCTCAAGGCGCGCAACGAACCCGGAAACGACCCGGAACTGGTGGACCGGGTGCTACGTCGCCTGGATCTGCGCACCGTCACGCTGGATCGCTAGCCGGGCACGCAGGCGGCGGGAGCGTATTCCCGCTTTCTCGCGCCGCGAGTTAGTCGGCGGCGTCGAGGTAGTACCAGCGGCCATTCGCGCGCACAAAGGAGCTGACCTCGTGCTGGGCTCCGGTTTTTTTCCCCTGCTTGTAGCGCGCGATGAATTCGACAACACCGGTGCTATCAAAGGGCCCCCCGGCCTCGGTGTTCACGATCTCCAGCGAGCGCCACACCATGTCCGTATCCAGCTCCAGCTCCGCGGGGCGGGTGTCCTGGAACCAGGTGGCCAGCAGATAATCGGGTCGATTCGCGGCGAACGCGCTGAACCGTGAACGCATCAGCGTCTCGGCGGTGCCCGGCCATAGGGGGACCTCCGGGTCATTAAAGCCCTGGTGATATCGCCCACAGCACGATGAATAGGTTTCCCCGGAATTGCAGGGGCAGCGGGTGTCTTTGTGCATCAACCCAGCTTATGCGTCGTACGGAAGGGCAAAATACCCGGCAGTAGCGTCGTTGCGAGTCGCTGCGAAACCCGACACAAAATCAGTGGATCGTTTCCGTGCCGGTAGACTGGGCAAGCAAGCTCGCGGAACGCCCCCACCCTTGGCGTGAGACGGCACGTCCGCGGGCGATTAACCACCCCTCGCGCACAGGAGTCACCGGATGCCCCGGATCGTTGTTGATGTTATGCCCAAGCCCGAAATCCTTGACCCGCAGGGCAAGGCCATCGTTGGCGCACTTCCCCGACTTGGTTTCACCGCTTTTAGCCAGGTCCGTCAGGGCAAGCGCTTCGAATTGACCGTTGACGGCGAGGTCACCGAGGAAATCTTGGCTCAGGCTCGCGAGGCGGCCGAAAAGCTGCTCTCCAACCCGGTCATCGAAGACGTTGTTAACGTCGAGGTTGTCGCAGACTAATGAGCGCAACCGAACTCCCCCTGATCGGCGACTACTCGACGCCCGCCGCCGCACTCTCCGGCGCTCGCATCGGTGTTGTCACGTTCCCAGGCACCCTTGATGACCGCGATGCGGCACGCGCCATCCGCATGGCCGGCGCCGAAGCGGTGTCCCTGTGGCACGGCGATGCCGACCTGTCCAACGTTGACGCCGTGGTGATCCCCGGCGGATTCTCCTATGGTGACTACCTACGCGCCGGCGCCATCGCGCGCTTCGCACCGATGATGTCAAAAATCGTTGATGCAGCGAATTCCGATGCCAAGCTGCCCGTGCTGGGCATCTGCAACGGTTTCCAGATCCTCACCGAATCGCACCTTTTGCCGGGCTCGATGATCAAGAATGATCACCTGAAGTTCCTGTGCCGTGATCAGGTGCTGCGCGTAGAAAACAACACCACCGCCTGGTCCAACCAGTACGCTCAGGGTGAGGAAATCACCATCGTGCTCAAGAACCAGGACGGCCAGTACGTGGCCGACGAGAAGACCCTTGACGCCCTCGAGGCCGAGGGCCGTGTGGCGTTCAGCTACGTGGGCTGGAACCCGAACGGTTCACGCCGCAACATCGCCGGCATCACCAATGCCGCGGGCAACGTGGTGGGCCTCATGCCGCACCCGGAGCACGCAGTGGAGGCCGGTTTCGGCCCCGACCACACCGGAACCGACGGACTGGGTTTCTTCACCTCCGTCTTGACCCACCTTGTTGGAGGCCAGAAGTGAGCGCCGCAGAGCAGTCCACGCAGCAGAAGAAGTTCAACATGGACACCGTGGCCAACGCCGCGGTCACTCCCGACACTGAACTCCCTTGGGCCGAACTAGGCCTGAAGCAAAACGAATTTGACGAAGTTGTGAAGGTCCTGGGCCGCCGCCCCACCGCGGCGGAACTGGCCATGTACTCGGTCATGTGGTCCGAGCACTGCTCCTACAAGTCCTCCAAGAACCACCTGCGCCAGTTTGGTGACAAGGTCAGCGAGGAAATGAAGAAGGACATGCTCGTTGGCATCGGCGAAAACGCCGGCGTGACCAACCTGGGCGACGGCTGGGCCGTGACTTTCAAGATCGAGTCGCACAACTCCCCCACGATGATCGAGCCGTACCAGGGTGCTGCCACCGGCATCGGCGGCATCGTTCGTGACATCATCTCCATGGGCGCCCGCCCGGTCGCCGTGATGGACCCGTTGCGTTTCGGCGCGATCGACCACCCGGATACCGCACGAGTGATCCACGGTGCCGTTGCCGGCATCGGCGGCTACGGTAACTCCCTGGGCCTGCCGAACATCGGCGGCGAAATGGTCTTTGACTCCGTGTACCAGGGCAACCCGCTGGTCAACGCGCTGGCCGTTGGCGTCATGCGCCACGAGGACATCCGCCTGGCCAACGCGTCGGGCAAGGGCAACAAGGTGGTGCTCTTCGGCGCACGCACCGGTGGCGACGGCATCGGCGGTGCCTCGATCCTCTCCTCGGAGTCCTTCGATGACACCAAGCCCTCCAAACGCCCCGCAGTCCAGGTCGGCGACCCGTTTGCCGAAAAGGTACTCATCGAGTGCTGCCTGGAACTCTTTAAGGGTTCGCTCGTGGAGGGCATCCAGGACCTCGGTGCCGCTGGCATCTCCTGCGCCACCTCGGAGCTGGCCTCCAATGGTGACGGTGGCATGGAGGTCGAACTGACTTCTGTGCTTTTGCGCGATCCGACCTTGACCCCGGGCGAAATCCTGATGTCCGAGTCGCAGGAACGCATGATGGCCGTTGTCTCCCCGGAGAACATTGAAGCCTTCGAGGCGACCATGGACAAGTGGGCCGTGGAGTACTCCTGGCTCGGCGAGGTCACCGACACCGGACGGCTGATCATCAAATGGGACGGCGAAGTCATCGTCGATGTTGACCCGCGCACCGTGGCCCACGACGGCCCGCTTTACGACCGCCCGTACGCCCGCCCTGAATGGCAGGATGCGTTACAGGCCGATACCTTCAAGTCCTCGGAGGCCGGCGCGAATCTGCCGTCCACCGGTGCTGAACTGAAGGCCGCACTCGTGGAGCTCATGGCATCCCCGAACATGTGTGACAAGTCCTGGATCACCAACCAGTACGACCGTTACGTCGGCGGCAACACCGCGCTGGCTTCACCGGATGATGCCGGCGTGATTCGCGTTGACGAGAAGACCGGCATGGGCGTGGCCCTGGCCACCGACGCCAACGGCCGTTACACCTTCCTGGATCCGTACCACGGCGCTCAGTTGGCTCTGGCCGAGGCGTACCGCAACGTCGCCACCTCCGGCGCCGTACCGATGGCCGTCTCGGACTGCCTGAACTTCGGTTCCCCCGAGGATTCGGATGTTATGTGGCAGCTGGCCGAGGCCATTCGCGGCCTCTCGGATGCCTGCCTCGTGCTCGGCGTCCCGGTCACCGGCGGCAACGTCTCGTTGTACAACCAGACCGGCTCCACCCCGATCCACCCGACCCCGGTCGTGGCAATGCTTGGTAAGTTCGACGACGTCGATCGTCGCACCCCCTCGGGGTGGCGCGCGGACGCCGACGGTCAGGCTCTGTACCTGCTGGGCACCACGTTCGACGAGCTGGACGGCTCGGAATTCGCGAACATTCGTGGTCACCTCGGTGGACTGCCGCCGAAGGTCGATTTGGCAGCGGAGAAGACACTGGGTGCGATCCTGATCAACGCTTCACGCGATGGCATGATCGATTCGGCTCACGATCTGTCCGAGGGCGGCCTCGGCGCGGCTCTGGGCGAGATGGCACTGCGCTTCGGCGTTGGCGCCCGCGTGGCACTGGATGATCTGTGCGAGCGCGACGGCGTGGATGCGTTCACCGCGCTCTTCTCCGAATCGCAGGCCCGCGCCGTCGTCGCTGTTCCGCGCTCCGAAGAGGTTCGCTTCAATGACATGGCCACCGCCCGTCAGTTCCCGGTGGTTCGTCTGGGCGTTGTTGACGCAGCGAGTAACTCGCTGGAGGTTCAGGGCCAGTTCGATCTGGATCTGAACGAATTGCGTGAGGCTCACGAGGCCACACTGCCGAAGTACTTCGGCTAAGCATCTCTATTTACTGCGGGGTATTGGTAGGAACTTTCCTTCCAATACCCCGCAGTTGTTTAATCAAGACGTCCCAGTGGTTAGTGGACAGACAATTTTCGTGAAATTCCCCGAGGAGACCTCAGTGAAGCTTGTTTTATACGTCATCTGGGCACTGTTTATGGTCGCTGCCTTGTGGGCCATAATCCATTCCGTTAAGAAGAGCCGAGCCCAGGAGCGCTTGATCGCCAGCTGGCCAAAGGCTCAGGGGCGAGTCACCGGCAGCAGACAGGGCTGGACCAGCGGGGTAGGGAACTCCTCACGGAACATACGCCACTGGCCTACTTACGAATTTGTGGGTGAGGATGGTGCCGTCTATACCGGTGAATCCGAAGTTTCCTACGTGAATGCGCCGGTTCCGGGCTCGGCGCTGGAGGTGGCTTACAACCCTGTGGATCCGCACCGTTCATTTCAGGTGGATTCGCCGTCCAAGCCCCTGCTAGGTTGCATCATCCCGGTTCTGGTCCTGCTGTGTATTGCCGCGTTCTGGTTCATTGATTTCCTCCCAGTGGACTGATTCGCTGAACATCCTCACCAGCTGATCTCCGCATCAGGAGGGATGACGCTGCCCCAAGGTTACTTAAAATCTCTACCGTTCCAGATTCCGTCGCCGAATAGAATCGGCCATATCTGGGACGGTAAAAGCGACTTCGCCGTATTCGGGCGAATAAACGAGGCCTTTTGCGAATTCACACGTGCGCGTGGGGCCCGCTGAGCATCAACGACCGAGCGTGATGAGACCACTTTGTCCTCGCCACCAAAAGATCACAAGCCTCAGTTTCGAATTGTCTGCCTGTCAGGAAAAGTGGGGGGCTCACCAGATCCAGGGTTTGAGGGACTCAGCTCAGGTTCCATGCGTTGAATACGACAGGTGGTGAGGGCGTATGAAGTAATTTCTCAAAACCGCTTAGAACCTCTTTTGCGGAACATGAGGGAAGCCGCTCGCACTCTGAGACCCGCATGCCCGCAGTAAGTTCTCGACTGACCAAACTCACATAGTTTTGTGCTGCCCATTACTCGTACTTGTGACCCAGCAGACGTTGCCGTAGAGTTCTACATCACAGGCCAAAGTTCTACTATAGAATCTACTGTTCTAATATAGAACACTTGTAGATGGCCGCCGACAGTTTCTATGAAGCGAGGAAAGCCAGTGCAGTTCCACCACCAGGGTTATGTTTCCGGAGATCCGCGTATTAAGCCCGCCTCCGGAGTTGGCATCGACCGTCCGGAGGAACTTCCTGACGAAATCGACGTGCTGATTGTTGGATCTGGCCCCGCTGGCATGCTCACCGCAGCACAGCTCGCCCAGTTCCCCGACATCACGACCCGCATCGTGGAACGCCGCGGCGGACGCCTAGAGATCGGCCAGGCCGACGGCATCCAGGCCCGCAGCGTCGAGACGTTCCAGGCGTTCGGATTCGCCGAGGCCATCATCGCCGAGGCCTACACGATCTCCGAGATGGCTTTCTGGCGCCCGGACACCGAAAACCCGCAGAACATCATTCGCGGCGGCCGGGCACTGGATGACGCCGCTGGCATTAGCGAGTTCCCGCACCTGATCGTGAATCAGGCCCGCGTGCTCGACTACTTCGCCGAGGTCGCGGTCAACTCCCCCAGCCGACTGACCCCGGACTTCGGTTGGGACTTCCAGAGCCTCGAGGTTGAAACCAGCGGCGACTACCCGGTCAAGGTCACCCTAGTGCGCAGCGCCGGCGCGGATGAGGGCACCACACGCATCGTGCACGCCAAGTACGTCGTCGGCGCCGATGGTGCGCGCTCCAAGGTCCGCGCATCGATCGGCTGCACCATGGCCGGAGACCAAGCCAACCACGCCTGGGGAGTCATGGACGTGCTGGCCTCCACCGACTTCCCGGACATTCGCCTCAAGTGCGCCATCCAGTCCCACGATGGCGGCTCCATCCTGTTGATCCCCCGCGAGGGCGGCCACCTCTTCCGCATGTATGTCGATCTGGGTGTTGTGCCCGAGGGTGACAACGGAGCGGTGCGCAAGACCAGCATCGAGCACATCATTGAGCAGGCCAACGCGATCATCCACCCGTACTCCCTCGATGTCCGCAACGTCGCCTGGAGCAGCGTCTACGAGGTCGGCCACCGCCTCACCGATCGCTTCGATGACGTGCTGCCCGAAAACATCGGCACCCAGAACCCGCGCGTCTTCATCACCGGGGATGCCTGCCACACCCACAGTGCCAAGGCCGGCCAGGGCATGAACGTGTCCATGCAGGACGGCTTCAACATCGGCTGGAAGCTGGCCCACGTGCTTCAGGGCCGCAGCCCCGAAACACTGCTGGGCACCTACTCGGCCGAGCGCCAGGTGGTCGCCAAAAACCTCATCGACTTCGACAAGGAATGGTCAACACTGATGGCCAAGAAGCCCGAGGAGTTCGAGAACCCCTCGGATCTTGAGGACTTCTACGTGCGCACCGCCGAATTCCCGGCCGGATTCATGACCGAGTACGCTCCCTCCGTGCTCACCGGTTCCGCGGTGCATCAGGAACTGGCCACCGGCTTCCCGCTGGGCAAGCGTTTTAAGTCGGCCATGGCCTCACGGGTCTGCGACACCAACCCGAAGCAGCTCGGCCATCACGCAACGGCAGATGGCCGCTGGCGCATCTATGTCTTCGCCGATCGCGCGCTCCCCGGCGAGCAGTCCGCGGTGAGCGAACTGGCGCAGTGGCTCGCCACCGCACCCGAATCGCCTATCGCCGCCACCCCGGCGGGGCTCGACATTGATGCTTGGTTCGATGTGAAGGTCATTTACCAGCAGAAGCACGAGGACATCGATATCAACGCCGTGCCCACCATCTTCAAGCCGGAGGTCGGGCCGTTCAAGCTCACCGAGTACGAGAAGGTCTACGGAACGGTTGAAGGCAACGACATCTTTGATGTGCGCGGACTGTCCCGTGACGGTGTGATGGTGGTGGTCCGCCCCGACCAGTACGTGGCCAATGTGCTGCCGCTTGGTGCGACGGCCGAACTCGGCGAGTTCTTCGCGCAGATCCACTCGGGAGCGCACGTCTAAGACGCCTCTGGTGAGGCCGGCCTCGGAGCATGCGCTCCGGGGCCCGCCTCATGCCCGGGAGGTGCCGCGATCCCACAATCCGTTCTCGAGCGCAAAGAGCGTTGCCGTCACCCGATTCGTCGCACCGATCTTCAGATAAATGTGTTCCACATGGTTGCGCGCGGTTTTTGGGGCAATCACCAGTGCTGCGGCAATGTCTTTGTTGTTCATCCCGCGGCAGATCAGGGCCAGCACCTCAAGCTCCCGCCCGGTCAAACCGGCCGGACCGCCGGAGCGTCGCGCGGGCCCCATGGGTCCAGCGGCCGCGAGCACGGCATCAACCACCGAGGCATCCAGGCGCCCGGCCGCCGCCTCGGCACGCAACCGCTCCCCCGCGGCTCGCGGGAGCAACGCCGCCCGGTGCGGCCGCGGCTCCAGGTAACTTTGATAGGCATCTGCTGCGGCAAGAAGGCGTTGGCTGGGATCAAGCTCCGAAGCATTACGCCCGTGCGGATACCCGGAGCCATCTAACCTTTCCCGGTGCGCCCCGGCCACCTGGGCCACTCGGCGCAGCCCCGGCACCCTCGAAAGTATCCGCTCGGTCAAAAACGGGTAGAGGGACAGTCGCTCGGACTCCAAGGCACTGAGCGGCTCCGCCTTGTCCCATACAGCGTTGGATACCCCCATCCGTCCCAGATCATGAACCCAGCCTGCCCGGCGCAGCACCTGTGTTTCGGCAGTACCAAGCCATAACTGGCCGGCGGCGTGAACGGCCAGGACCGACACGCCCCTGGAGTGCCCCACGGTCCACGGCGACTTCAGGTCGGCAAAATCGCCCATCGCTTCCAAAACCGCATCAACATCCTCCGCTTCAAGCGGGAAATCTTTGGGTGCCAGAGCCAGCATGGACGCCCACGGGTCATCCTCCAATAATCCGCGCACCAGGTCCTGGGCCCGAGCACAGAAGAGGTCGGCCAATTGCGGATCAAATTGGGTGCCCCGTCTGGCGTGCACCATGCTCACGGCCCCCGCCAGGCCGTGCCGGCGCAGGTGCACTTCGGCAGCGTCGGCCAGCTGTGTAATGCGCATTTCAAGGGGAATCTGTGTTCCGGAAATCCCGGCGGGCAGTCCGCGCCCGTCCCAACGTTCAAAGGTATGAGCCAAAATCCCGGGCAGCTGCGCGTCAAGGCCCACCCGCGCCGCCAGCTGTCCGGCAGAGCTGCAATGCGAAGAGATCAACTCCGCCATGACCGTCTGGGCCCGCAGACTGAACACCGCGCGGGAGGCAAGGCGCGGCACCTGCGGCATGTCATTTCCGGTGTGCCGCAGCATCATGGAGAGCATCGGCAAGCCCTTGGCATCGATCAAGTAGTAGTCGGAGCGGAAGGAGATGTCATCACCGAACTGTGCGGCCAATTCGAAGGAGTCGGCGTGGCAGCCAATCCAGGCCAACAGGTTGGCGTGGTGGATCCGCTCACGCACCTTCTGCTCCAGCGCCAGAAGCGCGGCGATGCGCAGCCCCAACACGGTGGCGCGCAACATGTGCTCCATTTTCTGGCCGAGCCCCAGATCGATGGCCAACGAGAGTGCCGCCAGAAGTTCACTGAGCCGCGGTTGTGGACCAGTCGGTCCACCGGCCGGTCCAGAACGTTCGAAGGTACCCGATCCCGAGTTCGCCACCCTTGTAGTCTACGACCGTACACCTCGGTCGTGGAGGGTTCAGAAGCCGTCACCGGACCGAGCGCCGGCCACCACCGTGGACGCCGTTGACGGAAATTCGATGTCCAGATCTGCCACAAAAACGCCGCGTTGCGGGAGCCAGAAGTCGGCCAAGTGCTCCTGTATCGGGAGAGCCTGCGGAATCCCTGCATCGTGGCCGTTAATGGTCGCTTGGGCGGATTCCACCATCCACACCCGTCGCGGGTGCGCCCGGAAGGACTGCCCGTTGGGAACCAGCCCGGCCAGTGCCATTTTCCCGGAACCCAGCATTGGCCCCATCATCAGCCCCATGGCGCCGAGCATCTTGTCGCTGCTCCACATGGCGGCGGGCATTTTTCTGGCCATTGCACCCAGCCCGGCCGTGGCCATGGAGGACTCAAGCCGAATTTTCCAGGCCAGGATTCCCGGAACCGTGATCGTGAGGTCAAAGGCGCCGATAAAGGTTGAGGTGACGGGAGCAGCAATTTTCGCACCGAAAGCCGCACCGAAGTACCGCGCACAATTAAACTCCGGCGGAACATCGGAATAGATGCTCCAGTGCCCGTCGGGACGACGCAACCAGACCGCGTGGTATCCCGGGCCAATGGAGCTGGCGGGGAATCGGCGGTAGGCAAGGTAGTAGCCGGTTTCAAAGGCCATGCCCATCAGCGCATACCCGGAAAACCGTTCCGCGGTGCCCGGAGGCACTACCGCCGTGGCCTCGGATTCGCTGGCGCATTTCTGTGGTGTCATCGTGTTCATGATCGGCTCCTTTGCCTCATGATTTGAGACTAGGAGCGAAAGTGCGATCGGGCATGGGGCAGGTGCCCCATGTCTTGCCGAGGCCCGCGCTTAGCCTTCCTTCCGCCGTACTATTTCGTTGATCCAGGCCGGCGCGAACGGGGAGGTGCAATTCGGCGGTGTGGGGTAGTCCTTCAGCACCTCGAGGCGTTCGCCGATCTCCAGCGCGCGTGCTCGATGCTCCGGATGTTCAATGCCGATGGTGGCCAGCGCCTGGTTCATCGCCCACTGCAGGCGATCGGGTGCTTCCTTCATCTGGGCCTCGATGACATCGAGCAGGCCAGGCAAGTCCAGGCCCTGCGGCGATTTGGCGATTCGTTCGCTGGTCAGCGCCCATCCGGCACTGGCCACCACGGGATCGGCGGCTGCCTTCCAGGCCACGCGTAACTCCTCAACGTGCGCGCTCTTCTTCACCACATAGTTCACCAGCCAGTCATGAGTCTTGGGGGCGCGGGCCTGGCGCAGCATGGCATCGAGCTGATCGCGGCTGAAATCCTTGGGCCGGCAAATCAGCAGTGCCAGCAGCTGGGCGGCGGTGTCCTTGGTGGCCCACAGTTCCAGGGCCAGCGGTTCCTGAGTCTTCAGCCGCTTGGCCAGAGCGCGCAGCTTTCCAAGGTTCACCCCGTGGTCATCGCCGTGCTTCGCATTGACCGCGCGTACCTTCGGATCATCAAGCGTTGCCAGTTCCGCCAGCACCTCGGTTAACGTTGTTTCGCTCATCCCAACCTCCTGCAAGTGTTTGTTGTGCTCTCCCGACTCAGTCTACGGAGGGACTCCCGCGTTTCACCGAGCGCAGCGGTGGATTGGTTCCGGGGAAAACCATGCGGCAGAATGCTTCCAAGGGCAGGTACGCGAAGTGCTGCCATTGATTGAGGAACCGCATGAAAAAATTCATCACCCGAATCCCACGGTGGGTGCGCCCACTGTTGGGCATTTTTCTGGTGATCCTCGGCTCCGTTCTTGCACTGCATGCGGCCACCTCCATCGAACTTTTTGTGCTGCTGATCGGTGGTGGCTTGGTCTTTGCCGGCGGTGCCCGCATCGTCGACGCGTTCACACCCACCTCCGCCGCGGATGATGCCTGGCCATGGATCGCCTACGTCAGCGGATTCCTTCTGGTCGGCGCCGGAATCGCGACGCTGCTGTGGCGCGAATCCACGTTGCCGATGCTCGCCCTGGCGGTGTCACTCACGCTGCTGGTTTCCGGCGCCGTGTCATTGATGGCGGTCTTTAGGCGCGGAAGCAAGCACCGAGCCCGCGCGGCGATCGGCTCACTGGCAGCCTTGCTCACCGGCGGACTGGTCATACTCTGGCCCAAGCTCAGCCTGTGGGCCTTCGGTGTTTTTCTGGGCGGCTGGCTCCTCTTTGTTGGCCTGCGTCTCATCCTCGAGTTCCTGGCCCGCGACGCGAGTCCAAACTCCAAAAGGCGGGCTCGCGGGCTCCGTGGCTTCGCACAATTCACTGCCTCAAGCCTCGCCCTGCTGCTGGCCATCATCATGGTGTTGATGACTTCGTGGCTCCATGCCGGGGATCCACGACTGGTCCCCGATGCGTTTTACACCCCACCCAGCGATCTTCCGAGTGCACCCGGCACCCTACTGCGCGCCGAACCGCTGATGGACGGCATCCCGGAAAACGCCAATGCCTGGCGCATTCTCTACACCACCACCAACCCCGATGACTCCCCGGCCGTGGCCTCCGGTACGGTGGTGGCACCGCGCCACCACGGCT
Source organism: Paeniglutamicibacter terrestris (assembly GCF_012271785.1). Lineage (GTDB taxonomy): Bacteria > Actinomycetota > Actinomycetes > Actinomycetales > Micrococcaceae > Paeniglutamicibacter > Paeniglutamicibacter terrestris. Next base: position 190,409 of record NZ_JAAWVT010000004.1, read on the forward strand.
CCGCGGCGCTCCCGGTGGTGTCCATTGCCCACGGGACCAAGGGAATTACCCCACGTTGCGCCCCGTCACTCTCGGCGACGCCGCTGTCCGACGGACCTGCGGCAGCATTACGCGAGCTGGTTTCGGCGGGCTGGGTGGGGGTCACCAGCGACTATGTGGGCCTGGGCACCGCCGGGCCGCATCCGTATTTGATAGGTGCGGCCGAGGGTCGCAACGTCCTTGACGCTTACCGCGCCGCACACCAACTGCGCGAGGGGTTCACCCTGCGCGATGACACGGTCATTTGGGGCCACTCCCAGGGTGGGCACGGAGCCCTCTTCAGCGCAGCGATCGCTAAATCGTACGCACCAGAAATCTCCGTTCTGGGCGTCGCGGCGCTGGCTCCGGCCACCAATCTGGTGGACCTGGCCCTCGGGGTGAAGGATGCAGCGGCCGGCAAGGTGGTTTCTTCCTACATCGCCGCAGCGTGGAACGATGTCTACCCGGAGCTCGATGTCGCCTCAATGATCACTCCCGGCTACGCCAGAACCGTTCAGCGCATTGGAGAGCGCTGTTTTGATGGACGTGATGCCCTCTCCGGCATCATCGCCGGCACCCAGCTCTTTGATGCGGTGATTCCAGAGGCCGCACTGAACGGACCGTTGGGCGATAAACTGCGCGAAAATTCGGTCACCGCGGACATCGACTACCCGCTCTTTGTGGCGCAGGGGCTGGCGGACCAGCTGGTACTTCCCACGATGCAGGAGCAATGGGTGGCGCAGCGCTGTGCTGCGGGCCAAGCCATGGAATATCGCGAATATCCGGGCCTTGATCACCTGCCCCTGGTGGCAGATGATTCTCCGCTGATCAACGACCTTCTTGCGTGGGCCCAGGACCGACTAGCGAACAAGAGCCCGATTAATACCTGCCCGTAGACTCCGCGCTCGAGGCGATCCTGCGCGCTGCGTCAACATAACGGTCGGTCGCCAGCTGTTGGGCCAGGTGCGTGAGGGGTGAGGCGAGACGGAAAAGTTGGCTGGCGTGGCGGGAAACGGCACGGATCTGAAGATACACCGATCCGTCGGGTTCCAGACACGCGGTGAATGATTCCTCACCGGATTCGGGGTGCCCGGCCAGCGTGCCGTAGGCAAAGCCGCGCCGATGTTCTTCCTCGATGAGGCTCACCACGCGACACGGGATATTCCAGCGAAGCTGCCCCACCCCGATGCCGAGGCGAACTCGGGTGGCCACGCGCATCTCGGGGGTGTCGGCGAGCACCCGTAATCCGGCACCTTCGTGCAATTTCCAGCTCATGATTCCGGAAGCCAGCGACTGGAAAACCGCCTCACCATGACCCACATATTCGCGCCGCAGAATCTGCTCGTAGCCGTTGGGTACTCCCGGATTCTGGGTGAGACCACGGTCGGGGTAGCTGAGGTCATCAAGAACGCCCAGGCGGAACAGCCGGCGGCGTGCGGCAAGTTCGGCAGGACCGCGCTTGGCCAATGCCAGCCCGGCCAGTCCCAGTGCTGCCTTGCCGCCGATACGGGCCACTCGTTGGCCCACGACGGGCAGCTCCAGTCCCAGCATCTCTCGGTGGTTAGCGGGAAGGGTGGCGACGACTGCGGCAAAAAGCAACTTGTAACCGGGCAATACCACCGGGTCCAGCGGCGGGTTTTTCAGGAAGGAGACGACCTCGGCGACTCGTGGTCCACCGGAAAGCTCTCCGCGGGCTTCGTACCCGGCCATGGCCTGACGTAATTGTTCCTCGCTGCGCGGCGGATTGGCCACCCCCATGAGCTCGCCGGCTTTAGCCCATTGCCGCACATACTCATCGGCGCGCGGTCCGAGGGGGCCGGAGAAGATCTCGTGGCTGCGCAAAAAGGCATCGGCAAAGGCCAGATGAACCCAGTCGGAGAGGCCCGGATCCGAGGCCGTGTAGTCGAGCTGCGCCCCGGAAGCCGTCAGATACTTCCCGGTGACTGGGGCGTGACGGCGGGCTACCCACGCGCACGCCGCATCCGCTGCCACCGTGTCGCCATAGGTCATGGTGAAGATCCAGCGGATGGTGCCGGCCAGCCTGGACAGCGGGTCGGCTCGATAGTTCGAATGTTCGGCAACACCGGCAAGTGCCCCCGGATGCAGTGCCTGGGTCAGCAGCGCACGAATTCCGGCGGCGATCGGGCTCATCCCGCCGTGCACCGTCCAGACGGCAGAATCATGGGTAAAGTACCCCGCATCCGCACCAGCATCCAGCGCTCGTTCCCATGCCGGGTCGTAGGACTCTTGGGCGGAGAAGGTTTGCTGGAGCTTGGTGCGCAGCGAGGAGAACATGATATTCGGGCCCTAGACCTGCAACTCGCCCATGTCGCCCCAGTCATTTCCCTCAACCTTGCGCGAGACGATTTTCGGGGTGGACACCAGAGCCGGACGCATGGTGTCCATGGCGGCCTTGAAGTGTTCGGAGTTGACGTGGGCGCCAGCGGCTTCGTCATCGGCGAAGGCCTCGACGAGGACAAACTCGGCCGGATCTTCAACACTGCGTGACCAGTCGAACCAGAGGTTCCCGGCTTCGGCGCGAGTGGCGGTGGTGAACGGGGTCACCAGATCCATGAAATTGGCGGTGTATTCGGGCTTGGTCTGGAATTTCACAACGATGAAGTACATGCCCTAAGCCTATCGAGTATCACTCAGCCACGCCCAACGATGCCCTTCCAGCCGAGCGCTTCACGATCGAGGCGCGGCAGCGAGGCAACCACCAGGTCGTAGGAGTCCTCGATCAGATCCCGCATCAGCTCCAAGGGAAGGCCCGAGGTGACGGTATTCCAGTGCTTTTTGTTCATGTGATAACCGGGGGTGATTTGGGGGTTGGCTGCGCGCAACTGTTCGGCGAGCGCAGGATCGCACTTCAGGTTCAGGCTTAACACCTCGCCGCGGTGCATCAGCAGTCCGAACATCTTCGCTTTTTCACGGTGACGTCCGGCCACTTTAAACACCGCCGCGTCCGCGCCGAAGGGAAAGTCCTCGTATGCCCCGGGCATCGACAGGAGAATATTGCGCCATGCTTCATAGTCCACATCGCCCATCCTAGTTCCGCTGGGCATAAAAATGACCGGTCCCGCCACCTGGGGGGGAGGTGTTGGCAGGACCGGCCAGCTGACGGAGCTCATCCTCGACGCCTCGAAGATCTTCGATTGGTCGCAGGAGAACTCGAAGGTGCTCGGGTGGTGGTTTCGGAGTTTTGCCGATTCGACCAGAGCCAAGCAGCGGTAATGCTGGGTGCAGATCTTTAGGACGCTGTGTCAGCGAATCCGACCCGCAGACGTTTGGCCTGTGAACGTCGACCATCGCCGTACCCGGATCCCCAGAAATAGGCTCCGATGATGAGCAATCCCCCGCCGTAACCAACCGCCCACCATGGGAATCCTGGAATCGTCGGATCGGCTCCGGCTTCTTCGATGTCTTTGATGGGTGTCGGTGTGACCCGTTCGCCGGTGACAAGAATCCGGTGGCTATTGATGCCCAGGGGTGTGCACGTCACTAGGGTAATTAGGTCCTTGCCGGCTACCGCCAACAGGGTGTCGGTGTCCTCGGGCTCAACGACTTTTGTCTCTTTGACCTCATAGGTCAGAACCTCACCAAGGACCTGAATGGTGAATCTGTCCCCAACTTTGACCTTGTCGAGGTTGGAGAACATGGTGGCCTGGGCCAAACCACGGTGGGCGGTCAGCACGGCGTGCGTATCATTGCCGCCAACGGGTAGGTGCGATCCTTCCAGGTGCCCCACACCCTTGAGAAGGACCTCGTCACTGGTGCCGTGATAAATCGGAAGGTCGACATCGATGCTCGGGATGCGCACTCTGGCCATCACCTCGTTGGCTCCGATGGAAAGAATGTTTTTGTAAATGAGTGAGCTGTTGCTCAGCACACCGCTGCCGGTAGGAACGTTGGTGTTGGCATCAAGCCGGACCCCGGTGCTTAGCGCGTCGTTGTAATCCCGTGCTTCCTCAAGCTGTTCGGCGATGGCCGCGCTGTCGCCATCATCCTCATGGGAAAAGCCACGAATGATTTGAGATTGGCTATAGGAGGCCACCCAACTCGACCCGGACGGGTAAATGACCACGCTCAGACCGATCAGCGCTAGGAGTGTGCTGATGATGGTCAGTACCCCGGGGCGCCAGCGTTTTTTGCTCCCCGACAGCGCGAGGGACGGGGCCTCTTCGGGAGCTGGGCTGGTGGCGAGGGTCATCGAGAAACCTAACTATCCGTGGCAGGTTTGCAGCTGTTCTCAGGTATCCCCGGGTGGGGGGAACGAAATGAAGGTGATGCGACGATAGTGGGAAGGTATTGGCCTTCCCACCATCGCTGCTAGCTACGACGCTGGAATTCAGACCTTGTCAGAGGCTGAAGCGCGGCGGCGATTGACGAGCACGAGGCCCACGGAGATCAGCAGGACTGCTGATCCGCCGGCGATCATGATCATCTGACCATTAGCACCGGTCAGTGGCAATTCAGGAACGTCTTGCTGAGTGTTCGCGATCGTCACATCGTAGGTACCCTCGGCTGTCATACCGGTCTTGACGGCGACCGGGGTGAAGGCTGCAGTACCCGTGGGGGTGATGAAGCCTGCCGGGGCCTTGATCTCCTTGAGTACGTAGCAGCGCTCGGTGGCGTTGATGACCGGGTTCACGCTATCGCTGACGAACAGGCCCGAAATGTAGACCAGACCGGCAGCATTCGAGGTGAAGACGGTCTGACCGCCGTCGCCAGCCGTTTCAACACTCAAGGCGGTTCCCGTGGAAACTGCAGCAGCACAGTCCCCGTACGGAGCAACTGCGTTGTAGACCTCAAACTCCGCGCCGGCCAGGCCGACGGCAGGAGTGGAGACATCGGTCTTGAGGACCTTCACATCTCCCCAGTTGGTGGTGACCTCGTTAGACGTTAGTTCGTGGTCGTTGACCAGCACTACCGCTTCGTTGGTGATGGTACCGCTGCCAACTTCGACAACAGTTCCCTTGAAGGTGGTGATGATCTTCTTTTGTGCTTGGCTCTTCAGCCATTCCAACCCATCGGCATTGAAGGTCACCGAAATGGTCTGTCCCGCAGTGTCCACGTCGTAGTACGTAGCTGGAACGGCCACACCGTCAACGGTGATGCTGGCAATGCCCGCCGGGGTCAGGCGTGGATCCAAGGTATCGGAGATGACATAGTTTGCCAGTGATCCGTCGGGACGAACGGCCGGAACCTCGGTGGTCACCGGGAACGATACAACGCTTCCCAAGCCAAGCTCGGTCTGCGGTGTGATGGTCTTCGTGATGCTGGAGGTACCGTTCTTCGGGTACACATTGACGTCGTAGAGCCAGCCGTCCTGCCACGGGAACGGAATGGTGACGACAAACGGAAGTGCGCGTTCAACAACATCATCCGGTGCTGAGGTTTCACAGACCAGGTAGGCGCCAATGGTGGGCACGTCGATGGTTGTCAGGCCGTCCGCATCCGTCGCCGCCGAAACGATTCCGGTTCCCAAGGTGTTATCCGGAAGGTCGCAAACGCCAGCCGGATCCAATTGATCCAAATTGTCCCAAACGGCGGGGTCAGTCAAATCAAGATCCGTGATTCTGAATGCGGTGAAGACCACGCCAGCGATTCCTGCCGAGGGTATGGCGGCGCCGTCCCCGGCCGGGTTCTGCACAGCGTCCGTGCCCACCTGATGCTTGTGCTTATGAATGATGATGCTGCCATCGGCAGTCTCATCAATGTTTCCGAATGATGGCGCCGCGGAAGCAGCTGCGCTGCCTCCAAGCATTCCCGCGGCTGCCAGAGTGAGTGCTCCCATACCGGCAAGCGCCCGTTTCCCCCAAGTACTCCTGAATTCAAACATTCGAGCTGTGCTCCTTTTGAATAGTGACGACGCATCCCCAGCGGCATCACATCTAAAATTTCGGATTTGTTTCGTCAATCGCAGTGCTTTGTCATGTGTTCGTGCCTCTCGTCAAGCCACGTCCCCCTCCTTCCGGCGACGCCATGCGACCAGCGCGAGGGACGCGAGTAAGGCAATCCCACCGGCGAAGAGGAATGTTTGCGAGCCCATTCCTCCGGTCAACGGCAGGTCCAGACCTGGTTGTTGTTCGTTCTCGATCGGATCGAAGTCCCAGATCATTTGTGCCGGGGCCGCTCCACCGATGGTGAACGTTCTTACCGTCGGATCCAGAATGAATCCGGCGGGGGCTTTGGTCTCTTTCAAGGCGTAAACGCCCCACTCGAGGCTCTTTATTTTGAATGCGCCGGCGGCTGGATCGATGTCCAGATCGGTGCAGTCAGCCGCGCTGGCGGCGATGCAGTCCTCAATAGACTGCGGTGCCGTCTCGCCTGGGCCGGTCACTTCCCATTCGGAACCTGAGAGCGCATTGCCTAGGACATCGACTTTCTCCCAAAGCACCGAGCCAAGGATCGGATGTTCGGTACATTCGACAACCTCTGGATCGCAGGTCTCCGGCGGGTTCTCACCATCGGGAAGCAGGAAGTTGATGGCCACGCCATTACCGAATTCAGCCGTCTTGACCGTCACGGAGTAGCTGACAATGACGGTAGTTCCCGGTGCCACAGATCCGTCGATCACGATCTTGTCGCCGACCAGTACCGCCGTCAGGCCGGTTTCAGCGTTCAGGCTACCGAGGTTGAACGTCGCGTCGTCAAAAACGTCTGCGAGATGGTCAACGTAGTTCACGTCGGCCGGCAGACCACCGGAGTTCTCGAAACTCAGTGTGTACTCCACCGTGCTGCCCGGTTCCACATAACTGCCGGTAACCGGATCAGAGGTCTTCTCCACGTTGAGCTTTGGCGGGTAGCAGGCACTGATAGTTGCATTATCGGTGTCCGTGAAACCGTTGTTGCCTGTCACCGTTGCGGTGTTGGTGAAGTCGGCGCACTTTCCTTCGGCGTTTTCCGGGACTGTCCAGGTAATGGAATAGTTTTTGACCTGCGGCAGCATTCCCTGCGTCCACGTAATGGTCCAGGCCGGGTCGAAGATGTGGTGATCATCGGTGATGGTTACCGTCTTGTTCAAGGCAGTTTCCGTCCAGGTTCCCACCGAGACTGCTGCAGTGCCCGATGCGGTTCCCGTGGGCGTAAAGGCAGTTGCCATATCCCACGTCGCCGTCGCGGTATTGATTCCTGTGTAGGAGGGCAGCGAGGTGAAGGTGCAGCTGTAGTCGAAGTCCATCGTCGAATTCTTCGCTATGACGGCATCGAATTCAGGTGTGCCCGGGACTAGGTCCGCGACGGTGGCATCCCCGGTTACTCCGGTGACAACACATTGTGCTCCGCCTCCCACATCCACGGAGTCACTGAGCGTGGCGGTGATGTCCTGCCAGTCATTGGGATTCTCCACGGTCATGACACCGGTCATCGCCCAATTGCTATCGGTGGGCGTGCCCGGGGTGACAGTCACCTGGTAGTCAACAACTACTTCACCGTCGGCATTGGTTTCGTAAGGTCCATCGCCGTCCACTGCTGTCTTTTCGATGTCCCAGGGGTACGAGCGGTTGAAGGCACCCGTGACGTTTTTGGTGACGACAAGGTCTGCTCCCAAGCAGACGTCAACCGTTGCAGAATCACTGCCGGTGCCGCCGTCCGTCTCAAGATAGGTTGCTGTATTGATGTATGGGGAGCATTCGCCGACAACACCCGGCCACGTTATCGAGTAATCGAATGTGCGTGGGGAGGAGGCGACTGTGACCACGTTGCCACCAGCAATGGTCGCGAGGTCAAATTCTGTATCAGTAACTGTGACTGAACCATCGGTGACAGTAGGGCTGACTCCAACAAAGGTAAAGCTCCGAGTGGCAACTGCTTGGCCGCTTGTACCGAAGTAGGAAGCCGAGCTCCATGTGGCAGTGACGGTGTTGATTCCCTGAGTCGCGGCGTTCGTCCCTGCTGGCATGGCGCAGGTGTACCTGAATGTCGAAGTGCCAACCGGGATGGAGACCGGTGCGCCCACTGATATTCCGGCACTTGTTGAGACCGAGCATTGGGCACCCGGCAGAGTGTCGCTCAACGTCACAGCGTTTATGGCGACAGTATTGGCGTTGACCACAGTTATCACTCCGTCAACAACAAAATTGCTGTCTTTGGGGGCCCCAGCCTTTACCAATACGCTGTAGTCGACATCCACAGCCCCAGTTGGGGATTTCACCGTGGCCTCCTGGCCCGCAGCAAGATTCTTTTCTATAGTCCAGTCGTAGTCGCGATCGAACTTAGCGATTGCAGTCTTGGAAACCGTAAGGTCCTTATACGTCGTCTTATTGTTCGTGAAGGTACACGTCACTGCCGCATTATCCAGCAGGGTGAAGGAAACGGTACGCCCCGCGAGGTCGACTGTCGAGGTCACGCCCACACAGGAGAGGTTCGAGAGATTCCAACCTGCGGGTAGATCCTTTTCAGAGATGGTTACTCCACCAGGCGCAACCGTGTACGTGGAGCGATCTGGAATTGTCGTCAGACCGGTGTCGGATACGGCACTGTCATCCAGCTGAAATTCCACGGTGTCCGAAGTCTTCAAAGACTTCAACTCAAAATTGAAATCAGTTCCGTCTGCCGGTACAGCATCCTTGATGATCGTCACAAATCCAGCTTGGACGGAGCTAGCCGAAATCTGATTGTCACGACTTCCCGTGGAGGCGCAATTCATCGACGACAACGTCACGTGGTACGGAGAACCGTTGATGGAAGATGCCCCCGTTCCAGGTCCGTGGTCAAGTTCTGAGGCAATATGGGCACTGAACAAAAGTGTCACTGAAGGGGCAGTTACATTGAAAGTTAGGTGGACCGTATCAACGCGATCGTTTCCTGATCCAACGTCCACTTGGGTGTTGGTAATCGTGGCACCGGTCATCGAATATTGGTCGATAAAGTCGTAGGCCCATTTACCCGCCTGACGAACCTGATACGTGAATACGAGTTCATTCTCGCCCAGTGGCATCTCGATCATCTCAACACGTTGATGAACGTAGCCTCCTTCGTAAAGCCCTTGGGAGAGATTGCCATTGGCAAAACTTGTGATGTCAGAGCGCTGCATGAAGGTGCCAATTTTCCCTCCCCCGAGGTTTGTGTCACAAACGCCAGCAACGGCAGCCACAGCGACGCCTTCTCGAGCCGATACTCCCGTCGTTTCACCGGTCTCAGTCCTAGCCGACGTAACTGCCGGTTCTTCTTCGGACTTTTTGGTGGCCTCGGCAACGGCGGTATCCGACTTCAGTGTTTCAGTAGGCTTCACCGGTACGGGCTTTTTGGATTCCGGGGCCGCAGATTCCGAAGGGTCTGAAACCTTATCCGGTGCGGTCGTGGGAGCCTTCGTGGCGGGAGCCTTCTTCTCTACTGGTTCCTCGGACTCCACGGCAGCAGCTGACGGTGTAATGGCGATGGTCTTCGCAGCGCTCGCTTCGGGCGTGGCCTCGGCGCTTTGGGTGGCCTTCACCAGCGGCTGTTCAGTGGGAACGGCCTGATCGTTTGCGGTTGATGCTACTGCGGGATTGAAGCCACCGCCGCCGAACATCATGGTTGCTACAAGCGCAGTCGTCGCGCTAGCTCCCACCATGGAGCGGACAATCCCGTTCTGCCAGATCGTGGCCAAAAGTGAGCCCTTGCGCATGGCGCGGCGACTCCGTGGTTTTCGTGCAGCATTTTCCCCAAGTGTGCCGAACACTTTAAGTACCCCAATTACCCCCAGGGGTGCAGCAACCTCTCAAATAAATGCTGTTTACGATGTGGCCTTGGCCTATCCGTTGGTCTGGTCCAAACCCCAAGTCTGAACCTCGCCCAGCATGTACTAGGGGCCCCAGCTCCCAATTTGCATTGCTTGTGCTGGGCACCATGTAACCACAGTTAATGGGCCACGTCCACGGAAAGGAGCGGACTACTTTTTTACCAGCAGAATTTAGAGAAAGGGATACTCAATTTTGGGGCACGTGTCCATGACAACCTCGAGGCCCGCTGCTTTGGCTCTTTTGGCAGCCGATTCATCACGAACACCGAGCTGGAGCCACACCGCGCCCGCCCCAATGGCAATCGCTTGATCCACGATATCGCCCACTTTTTGCGAGTTCACAAAACAATCCACAACATCGATTTGCCCAGGGATCTCTGCCAATCGTGTATATCCGCGGTTTCCAAAAACATCTTCGCCACTGAGCGATACCGGGATGATTTCCATCCCCAAGTCATCTTGCAAGAAGCGCGAAACGCCTGGGGCAACGCGGCGTGGATTATTGCTCAGGCCGACTACCGCCCACCGCCCACGGGTTTGCAGCAGACGGCGGATCACCGCCGGATCATTAACGTGGCCTGCGCCGGTTTCGTTGCTCATGGTCTCTACGCTATCGCCATCTTCTGCATCTGTACCGCCGACGGATTCTTCGTATTGCCTCACGCCAGCGGGATTAGGAACGGCCAATGGCCCTTCCTAATCCCCCGCTGCTGCTGAGTGTTCCGCAAAAGCCCCCCGAAACTTCGCGGCCGGATGGCTACTTTCAAGGCGTGGACCACGCCCGAAGACCTTTTCGCGCAGGGTTCCCGGGGTGTACTCGGTTTGCGCCAAGCCGCGCTTGTGCAGTTCGGGCAAGATCCCCTCGATGAAGTCGGAGTATGAGCCGGGGAGGATCTGGTTCATGATGTTCAGCCCGTCCATGTCCGCATCTTGCCAGTCTTCGATCTGGTCCACAATCTGTTCCGGGGTGCCGGAGATCTGCTGCGCCTTGGCTCGGTAGCGGGCGAGGTCGCCGATGGTTGGCTTGCCGCCGGGCACCGAGGCGATGGCCGCCTCGAGGACGCCGCGAGCGCCCTCGGTCTGAACGTCGCCCAGCGGTGTGTCAAGATCCAGCCCGCCAAGGTCGATTCCGATTCCGCCACCAATGTGGGCAACGATTGCATCCAGATCGAGGTACTCGTCGTACTCGGCTTCCTTGCGTTTGGCTTCTTCCTCGGTGCTGCCGACGACGAAGGAGAGTCCTGCGAAGACCTTGACATCTCCCACGGCACGCCCTGCAGCCGCCTCAAGCTCGCGGATCTTGCCCACTTGCTTGGCCACGTACTCCGGATGCGGGGCAAAGAGGAAGGTCGCCTCCGCGTGCTCGGCAGCGAATTGCTTGCCGCGTGCGGAGGAACCTGCCTGGAAAAGGAACGGCGTGCGCTGCGGGCTTGGCAGGGCCAAGTGCGGGCCTTCGATGGAGTATCGCTTGCCCTGGTGGTGGATCTTGTTGATCTTGGCCGGATCGGCAAAAATTCCGGATTCTTTGTCGGCCAAGACCGCATCGTCTTCCCATGAGCCCTCCCACAATTTGTAGGTGGCCTCCACGTATTCTTCGGCCCAGTCGTAGCGGTCGTCGTGGGCGGTCAGCCCCGCGGCCCCGAAATTCCGGTGCGAGTTCTCCAGCACGCTGGTCACGATGTTCCACGCAACACGGCCGTTGGAGAGGTGGTCAAGGGTGGAGAGCTGACGCGCGAACTGGAACGGTGCGGCCTGTACCACCGAGCTGGTCATCGCCAGTCCGATTTCGCTGGTGGTCGCGGCAAGGGCGGAGAGCAACACCAACGGGTCGTGCGAGGGAACCTGCATGCCCTTGCGAACCATCGATGCCCAGCCACCTTCATGGTTGCCATAAAGACCCACCACGTCGGCAAAGAACATGTTGTCGAACTTGGCGTCCTCGAGCTGCTTTGCCAAGTCCACCCAGAGCTTGAGCTCGTTGAAGCGGTGCTGCTGGGCCTCAGGGTGGCGCCACTGGCCACCGAGGATGTGGCTCGGGGTATTCATCAGGAATGCGCTCAGCAGCAGCCGGGGCCGCACGTCAAAGGTACCCATTTATTTGTTCTCCAATGTCGAATCCTTGGCGTCCCCGATGGAGTGAAGCCCGGTGGGAATGGTGCCGTTGATGTAGTAGTCGCCCACCGAGCGTGCCTTGAAGGCCACCGGATTGTGGGTGGCAACGGTACGGGCGTTGCGCCAGTGCCGGTCCAGGGACTTGCCCCGTGAAACGGAGGATGCGCCGGTAACGTCAAACAGTTCGCTGGTCGCATCGAGCACCAATTTTGGGACACTCACGTGCGCTTGCTGGACAGCGATCTCGGCGCGTATGAAGGCAGCGGTTGGATCCAGGCCCAGGGCCGGATCCACCGCGGCGTCTAGGTCTCGGGCAGCGGCGAAGACGATCGAGTCGGCGGCGTAGACGGCCGCTGCGATGCGCCCAACTTTTTCCTGGATCAACGGGTCGTTGCGGAACAGATCCCCCGAACCGGTATTGAAGGTACGGGTACGCTCGCGTACCAACAGTGCTGCATCCGCCAGTGCGGCACGGCCGATTCCTGCCAGCACGCTCAACAACGCCAGCTGGAAGAACGCCGGCTCAAGCGTGGAGGAAACCTTGCGCTGAATGATGTCGGCGAAATCGACCACCACATCGTCGAAGATCGCGGTGCCGGTTCCCGTGAGCGGCTGACCAAAACCATCCCAGTCGTCAATAATCCGGACCAGTGGATCGTCGGCGCGAACGATGGCGTACTGGCGGCCTTCAACGCCCTCGGTGCTGGCCATGACCACTACCCAGTCGGCAAAAATCGACCCGGTGGTGTAGTACTTCTCCCCCTTTAGCAGCCATTGGCCGTTCTCCTCACGGAGCTTGGTATTAGTGGTGCCCAGTGCGTTGCCGCCCTTTTCCGTGGCCGCATTGCCAAAGATCTCCCCAGCCAGCACCCGCGGGAACCAACGCAGCCGAAATTCCTCGGGCTGCAGGTTGATGGTTTCGACAAAGGAAAAATGCGAGCGCAACAAATGCCCGACGTTGGAGTCGGCTGCAGAAAGTTCCACGATGAGCCGGAAAAGATGCTCGTGGCTAACCGGATCCCCACCGTGGGACACCGGGACACGCAGCGTAGTGAAACCCGCTTCCTTGAGCCATTTCACCGGTTCAAAGGGCAAAACGTGGTTACTCTCCCGTTCCACGGTTCCTTCGGCAATACGCCCAAATACTGGGGCAAAGCGTGCACTCAGCTCGGCGTAACGGGCTTCGTCGGTGCGTTCCTTCAGGTACGTTGCAGTCATTTGTCTTCCTCCACCTTCATGAGATCCAAAAATATTGACCAAGACCTAGTTCGTTGCCATTTCGCGCAGCAGCGCCCCGGGGTTTGAATCCAGCAGGAGCCGGGTGTATTCGCTGGTGGGATTGTTCAGAACCTGTGTGGCCGTCCCGACCTCGACCAGCCGGCCCTGGCGCATGACTCCCACATCATGGGAAATACGCTCGACCACGTGTAGGTCATGGGAAATGAAAAGGTAGGACAGCCCCTGATTGACCTGCAGGTCCTCCAAGAGCGCCAAGATCTGCGCCTGGGTCAACACGTCGAGCGCGGACAGGGCCTCATCGAGCACCAGCGTCTTGGCGCCCAGGGCCAATGCCCGGGCAATGGCAACGCGTTGGCGCTGTCCGCCGGAGAGTTCCTTGGCGCCCAGCGCGGCCATGCGGGTGGGCAGGTTGACCGCGTCCAGCAGCTCGGCAACTCGCAGCCTGCGTTCGGCCTTGCTGCCCACCTTGTAGTTCTCCAGCGGCTCGCTGATGATTCGGGAGACTGAATAGCGCGGGTCCAGAGCCGAATCCGGGTTTTGATACACCAATTGCAGGCTGCGCCACAGCTCGCGCTTGTCAATCCCGCGCGCGTGGGTAACGTCTTGTCCGTGGATCTTCACGGTTCCGGCGGTGGGCTCCAGCAACCGCATGATCATCCGGGCCGTCGTGGATTTCCCGGATCCGGATTCCCCCACCAAGGAGAACGTTGTGCCGGGGCGCACCGCAAATGACACCTCGTCCACCGCCGCGCGTTCAGTCTTGCCCCTGCCGTAGATCTGTGTAAGCCCAGCCACTTCGATGGCTGGGACGGTGATGGCGCCCATGCCAGTGGCGATTCGGGACGCGTCGCCCGAGGCCGTGGCCTCGGTGAGCAGCATCCTCGTGTAAGCATCTTCGGGAGACCGCAGAATCTCAAGCACCGGACGGTCCTCACGGATCTGTCCGTGTTGCATGACCACAATGCGGTCGGCGATGTCGGTGGCGACGGCAAGGTCGTGGGTCACGAAAATGACAGCGGTTCCGAGCTCGCGCGCCAGCTTAGTGAAGACCTCCAAGACGGTCTGTTGGACCGTTACATCCAAGGCGGAGGTGGGCTCGTCGGCAATCAGCAGCTCAGGTTTCAGGGCAAAGGCAATCGCAATGAGCACCCGTTGCTTCAGTCCGCCGGAAAGCTCATGCGGGTATTGAGAGATGCGTTGTTCCGGGGTGTCGATCCCGACCAATTCCAGTAGCCGGATGACTTCGGCGCGCAATTCAACTCTGGAGAGCTTGTGCCCCTGCGGGTGCAGGCGGAAAACTTCGGAAATCTGAGAACCCACGGTCTTCACGGGGTCCAGCGAAGCCCCCGGATCTTGTGGGACCATGCCGATGCGTCGACCGCGGATCGATGCCAGTTCCCTCTCGGAACGGGACAGCAGGTTCTCGCCGCCAAGATTGATGCTGCCACCTAGGATCCGCGCGGACTGGGGTAGCAATCCGATGATGGCCTTGGAGAGCGTGGATTTGCCCGAACCGGATTCACCGACCAAGGCAACGATCTCCCCGGGTTTGAGTGTCAGATCGATGTTCTGGGCCGCGACGACTGCTTCGTCACCGTGGCCATAAGTAATGCTGAGTCCGCTGATGTCCAGCAACGCGGATGCCGAGGCGATGGTGCTCATGCTATTCCCCTTGACTAGAAACGGAAGATTTTATGGAGCTGGCGCCCGAGGCCTGCCAGCAGGACGACCACCAAGACGATGACTATGCCCGGAAGAGTCGTGAGCCACCAGGCGGAGGCCAAGTATTGTCGACCCTCCGCGATGAGCAGGCCCCATTCCGGGGTCGGTGGTGGGGATCCGAAGCCCAGGAAACCGAGCCCCGAGATTGCCAGGATGGCCACCCCCAGGTCCACGGCCAAGAGGGCCAGAACCGGGCCGCAGGAGTTTGGCAGGATGTGTTTGAAGACCACAGACCAGTAGGTTCCGCCGTTCATGAAGGCTGCCTCGACATAGTCGAGGCTCCGAACACGCAGGACCTCCGACCGGACCACCCGGGCGAACGAGGCAATCGAGGCAATGCCAACGCCGACACCCAGGGAAATCGGTCCAGGGGCATACGCTGTGACGATAATCAGCGAAATCAAGAATCCCGGCACGGCCAAAAGGACATCAATCAGGCGCATAGTGACGGCATCGGCGGCGCGTCCAGCCGTCGCAGCCAGTAGGCCCAGTCCGGTGCCCACCACCAGCCCGATGCACACGGCCAGTCCGGCGGTCAGCAACGTTTGGCTGGTTCCATGCACGACGCGGGCGAAGACGTCGCGCCCCAGATGGTCGGTCCCAAACCAGTGTTCGAGTCCCGGCCCCTGGAACTTTTGGGCAGGAACACCGCTGATCGGGTCATAGCCGCTAAACAAGGAGGGAAAGAGCGCCCACCCGACGACCACGATCAACGGCGCGCACGTCAACCAGAACGAGACCGAGCGAATGGCACGTTGCTTGGGCTTTGCTGCGTGGCCTTGCGCCGTTCCGTTATTTGGGCCGGGATCCGCCCCGCCGCCCAGCGTCTGCAGCAACGGTTCCTCTAGTTTGATGCTCATGGGTGTTCTCCGTTCAAGCCTAGGCAACGAGTGCACGCGGTGCCCCGTGCGTTCCACTCTTGAGGATTCGTGGATCCAATAGCGGGTAGAGCAAATCAACAACGAGATTGACGAGGACGAATGCCGTGGCCGTCAGCAGAACCATCCCCTGGACCAGGGCAACATCCTGCGCAGTCACTGCCTGCAGCACGACCTGACCGAGGCCCGAACGGGCGAAGACGGTCTCGGTGATGACCGACCCTGCCAAAAGCGTCCCCACGGTGATGCCACTGATAGTCATCGCCGGCGCAGCCGCATTTTTTAAGGTGTGACGGAAGAAGATCCACGATGGCGAGGCCCCCTTGGCACGCAACACATCCACAAAGGGTTGGGCATGAACGTTGTCGACGCTCTTAAGCAGCACTTGGGCGATTGGCGCCGAGATGTGGATCGCCAGGACAAGCACCGGGACCGCAATGGAGGCAAAGGAACCATCGGGGAAGAGGGACATGATTCCCAGCTGGATCGAGAGCAGCTGTAGGAGCACCAGTCCCAGCCAAAATACCGGAACCGCAGCGAATAGCGGCGGCAAATTGATGATGAAGCGCTTCAGCCACGACTGGCGGACCAGTGTGGCTGAAGCCACCAACAACACAGCGAGTGCCACAGCTGCAACAAATGCGCTGGACGCGAGCACCAAGGTCGAAGAGGCCACCGAACCGATGCGTTCCGACACGGGCTGTCCCGACGCCAGCGAGTACCCGAAATCGCCCCGAAAAAGACCGGTCAGCTGATTGAAGTACTGCACTAGCAGGGGCTGATCGTAGCCGTATTGCGCCTTCATGGCAGCAATGGTTTCCGGGTTGGCCGCCGCGTCCGCGGAAAGGAAGATCGTTACCGGGTCATTTGGCAACAGCTGCACGGCCAGAAAAACCAAGGTGTAGGCAAGCCAGATGACCAGAAGCGCCTGTCCGATACGTCGCGCGATATAGGCGGCCATGGGTGACTACTTTCCGGTCTTCCAGGCACCCTGGAAAATTGGGGCGGTGCCAGAGGTGAATTCGACGTGTGCACCGGCGTTGCCGCCGTAGACCTGAACCTCGTCCCAAAGGACAAGCGACAAGGCCTTTTCGCTGACCAACTGGCGCTGTTCCTCTTCAACTAGCTTGGTGTGTGCCGCCTCGGTAGTGGCGGCACGTTCCTTGGCAAACAGCGCGTTAAGCTCCGCGTCGGCATTCAAAGTCTGGGTGTTGTTCGCCGGGCCGAAGACCGGGCCCAATCCACCGTAGGCAAACTGGCGGGTTCCGAAGAGCTCGTTGTTCGGATCGATCATCGCGGTGGCCAGGAACGTGTTGTCGGCGGCACGGTTGATGAGCTTGACGCCGATTTCACGCCACTGCTGTTCGATCAGCTCAAAGGCCGGCTTAATCACCACGGAATTGTTCGAGCTCGTGACGGTGATTTCGAGCCTGACCCCGTCCTTTTCCCGCACGCCGTCGGCACCGACGGTCCAACCCGCGGCGTCCAGCAGTGCCTTTGACTTTTCAGGGTCGTAGGCGAGGTCGGCCGACAGATCAACAAATCCGGGGGCTTCGTGGTTCAGTACCGAGCCGGCAACCACATAGCTGTCGGACAAAACCGTGTCTTTGATCGACTGGCGGTCGATGCCCACCTGGAGTGCCTGGCGAACCGTGGGGTCGGAGAGCTTTTCGCTCCCAATCCGCACAGCGGCCATGTTGGTGGTCAGATCGATGCCCTTGGCCGGCAGCACTTGGTTGCCGCTGTCCTTCAGCGCTATCTCGTCAACGGGCTGCAGGCCACGGGCCAGATCAACTTGGCCTGTCTGCACTGCGCCGGCGCGGTTTGAGACCTCGGGCAGGTACTTCACCACCAGCTTGTCCAGATATGCAGCGCCCTGATTTTCAGCGGTCTCAGGTGCCCATTTGTAATCGGTCCGCTTGGCGAAGGTGACTTCTTCATCGGTTTTCTCCGACTCGAAGACGAATGGACCCGAGCCCACGAGCTTGGAAATTGCAGATTGCCCGGCGTTGTCCAGCTTGAGCGTGGCTGGGGAAACAAGTCCTGAGGTCACGGACGAGGTGGCCCGCAGAAAATTCGCGTCCGGACTCTTGAGTGTGACCTTGACCTGATTCTTTCCCACAACCTCTGCGGACTTGAACGCGGAGAAGTCGACGTTTGGAGCGATCTGGGCTGCCTCAACTCCCAAGCCGAGCGCGTCAAGGTTAGTCTTGACCGCTGCCGCATCCAGCTGGGTACCGTCCGAAAAGCTCACGCCGTCACGAATCGTGAACGTGAACTCGGTCTGGTCCTTGTTGGCCGTGAACTTCGACGCTATCCAGCCAACGAGTTTCCCCGATTCCGCGTCAAAGTACGTCAGGCGGTCCAAGACACTATTGAGCACGTTGGACTTCTCGTAAAACCGGGCCGCCTGTGTTTGCCAGTTGTTGATGGGAGTGACCTCGGCGTAAACGAAGGTTCCGCCCTGAACCGGCTCGCTGCTACCCGTTGGTGCGGCATTGACCGGCGTCTGCGCCCCGGAGCCACACGCGCTTAGTGCCAAGGTGGCGACGGAAAGGACGGTTAGCACTTTCACGCCGAAGCGCGCGCGAATCCTGTGCTTTGTGGGTGGATTGTTGTTGCCCATTGTTCATTCCCTCTCGGTGTACCCGAGGAATGCCGCGGCATGGCTGATCATTCGAACCCTTACCTGTTAGGTGGCGGTATTCGGTGGACCGGCGCAGAGTTGGCTATCTCCATCGGTCCTGGCGGTAGCACCGGCCTCCGTCATAAGGAAGTGGTTGCTGCGGCGTCAACGAGCCAGGTCTCTCAGCCGCTCTGGATGGTGTGTTCATGGTTGACCGTTAGTCGTTCCCGAACGATTTAAGTGTGTCGCAGATTCTTCGATACGACCAAGATTTGACCGCCACACGTGAAACAAAAGGACGCAAAATCATGACTTGATGGCTTAAATGCGTCACCAATCGTCACAAGACCGATTGTGAAGCAGCAATTTTTAAATGCTTGTGTCATCGCCGCGTCATGTGGATAATGCACGAAGAAGAACCAGTCTGGGGCGTGGAAATCTGCAATCATAACCCCCGCAGTCAGCACTCTCGACCCTATTCACCCTGAAATTCGCCGGCCCGCGGGCTCGCCGACGTGGGATGATCGCCTCATGGCGGAAATACGGACACTGCGAACCAAACATCGGCGTTTGCGCGTACTGGGGATGCTCCTCGGCGGCGGCGCCGCGGCAGCGCTCAGTGGCCTTCTGGGTCATTGGACCTATGCCCCGGCCATCGGCTGGAGTGTTGCCGCCCTGATTTACAACGCCTCGGTGTGGATCAGCATCGCCCCGATGGACTCCGTCAGAACCGCCGAGCACGCCCAAGAAGAAGACCCGGGGTTCCAGACGACCGACCTACTGATCTTGGCCGCGGCCATTGGTTCTCTAGCCGCCGTTGTCATGGTGATTGCTGGCGGAAAAGACGTCTCCGGATCCGCACGGCTGCTCTTGGCCCTGCTGGCGCTGGTGTGCACCGCTTCCTCGTGGCTCATGGTGCACACCCTGTATACGCTGCGCTACGCGAAGATCTACTACGGCGGAGTTCCCGGTGGCATCGGATTTAATCAGGTCGAACCACCGCAGTACACGGATATCGCTTACATGGCCTTCAGCGTCGGAATGACCTATCAGGTCTCCGATACCAACATCACCACGCGAGAGATGCGCTCGGCGGTGCTCCGCCACAGTCTCTTGGCGTTCCTCTTTGGCACGGGCATCGTGGCGACCACCATCAACCTGGTGGTCAGTCTGGCCGCTTAAACAACGCCGGTGGTGGCACACCCTCGCGGATGAACCACCACCGGAGCTTTTAGGACGGCGTGACGGCTTTAAGCTAGCTAACCTTGGCGCTGTCGAAGCGGTAGTTCGCCGCACGGTGCGAGTCCTGGACACGGTCGCCCTTGCCGAAGAGCTTGTTACGCAGTGTGCCCTCAACGTATTCGGTCGGGTAGGCGCCGCGGGCCTGAAGCTCCGGAACGATGAACTCGACAATGTCTTCGAAGGTGCCCGGGGTGATGGCGTAGGCCAGGTTGAAGCCGTCCACGTCGGTGTCTTGAACCCAATCGATGAGCTTGTCGGCCACCTCGGTGGGCGAACCGATGGTGACGGGGCCGAAGCCGCCAACACCCACCCATTCGGCCAACTGGCGAATCGTCCACGGGTTGCCTTCGTCGCCGCTGGCCTTCTGGAACATCGCGACGGAGGACTGGATGGCGTTGGATTTCACGTTGGCGCCGATAACGTCGTCGGGTCCGTAGGTGGAGAGGTCGACGCCCATCCAGCCGGAAATCAGCGCCAGGGCGCCGTCGATGTCGGCGTAGGACTTGTAGTCTTCAAACTTTGCCTGCGCGGCGGCAGAATCCACGTCGGTGATGATGGTCTGCATGGCGTAGATGCGCACGTCGTAGCGGCCACGTCCTGCGGCCTCAACGGCGTCACGGATCTTGGTGACCGTCGCCTTGAGCATTTCCTTGGTGGGGCAGGTGACAAAGACTGCTTCCGCGTTCTCCGAGGCAAACTTCAGGCCACGCGATGAGGTTCCGGCCTGGAAAACGACCGGGGTGCGCTGCGGGCTGGGCTCGGTGATGGCGATGCCGGGGACCTTAAAGTACTTGCCCTCGTGCTTGATCTCGTGCACCTTGGACGGGTCGGTGAAGATGCCGCGCTCGACGTCCTTCACCACCGCGTCCTCTTCCCAGGAGCCCTCGAGGAGTTTGTAAACAACTTCCAGGTACTCATCGGCGTGGTTGTAGCGCTCGTCGTGCTCCAGCTGGTCTTCTTGGCCCATGTTACGCGCCGCGGAGGGCAGGTATCCGGTGACTACGTTCCAGCCGACACGGCCCTTGGTCAGGTGATCAAGGGTCGCCAAACGACGAGCGAACGGGTATGGGTGCTCGTAGGCGGTGCCTGCCGTGACACCGAAGCTGAGGTTTTCGGTCACCGAGGCCATAGCCGAGACCAGCATGAACGGATCGTTGACCGGGACCTGGGTGCCGGCACGCAACGGAACCTCGTTGGAGCCGCCGAACACGTCGTAGGTGCCCAACACATCGGCAATGAAGATGCCGTCAAACTTGCCCTTTTCCAGCGTCTTGGCCAGATCGGTCCAGTAGGACAGGTCCTTGTAGCGTGCGGACTGGTCCTTGGGGTGCTTCCACAATCCCGGGGACTGATGTCCCACGCAGTTCATGTCGAAGGCGTTAAAGCGGATTTTTCGAGGGGCAGGAGTGGTGCTCATAGTGATCCTTCGCGAGGTGTGGGAAATGTCTAGGTCCGCGGCTATGCGGAGACGAAAGTTGGTGGGGTTTAGCCGAGGTTCTGTACGATCTCGGTCGCCTTGTGCTGTCCCACATCGCCGATGGCATTCAGCTGCTGTGGGGCCGTCCCGTTGACCTCGTAATCGCCAATGATGCGAGACTTGTAGATCGCCGGGTTGTGGGTCGCCACGGTGCGGGCATTGCGCCAGTGCCGGTCTAAATTGCAGCTCTTCGCGGTGGCTGATGCACCCAGTCCGTCAAAAAGCTTGCTGGCTGCCCCGAGCACCAGCGGTTGAACCACGGACTGGGCCCGGTCCGCGGAGAGTTCACAGACAGCAAAGCGCTCCGCCGCACTTAGCGAGGGGTCAGCCAGAGCCACCTCGATCTCGGCAACGGCGGCCAGAACAATGGAATCAACGGCAAACGCGGTGCCAGAAATCTCTCCCACCAACTGCAGCACCTGAGGCTCATCGCGTACCGGAACTCCGGTTCCGGTACTGAAGCTGCGGGTTCGCGCCTGCACCGCGGAGCGGACATCGTTGAGCACCGCACGGGTAATGCCGGCCTGCACAGCAAGAAGGACCAGCTGGAAAATCGCAGATTCCGGATCATTGATCTGCTGTTCCTCCGGCAGGAACGTATCAACCGGGACATTTTCGAATGTCGTAGATCCGGTGCCGGTGAGCTGCTGACCAAAACCGTCCCAATCATCAAAGATCTTCACCCCTGAATGCTGGGTGGAGACCACGGCGATTTGGCGCCCCGCACGGGTGGGGTGGGACACCGCGACGGCCACCCAATCGGCATAGATGGTGCCCGTGCAGTAATACTTTTCGCCGTTGAGGATCCACCGTTCACCGTGTTGGGCCACGTTGGCGTTGAGTGTTCCCAGCTGATTGCCGCCGCGTTCGGTGTAGGCATTGCCAACGATCTGCCCGGCAACGATCCTCTCGACCCAGCGGTGGCGCAAGGCATCATCTTCAAGGTGCAGAACCGCCTCGACGAAGCCAATGTGGGAACGCCAGAGGTGGGCGACCTGCGAGTCGGCTTCGGCCAGCTCGATGAGCAGGCGGAACAAGTCCGAGACACTGGCACCGTAGCCACCCTGGTTAGCGGGGACACGCAGGGCGCCGAAGCGCACCCGGTTTAACCAGCCAACTGGCTCAAAGGGAAGGGTCCGGCTGGCATCACGCTCGCTGGCCCCAGCCGCAATCTTGGCGAAGATCGGACGGAAGATTGCAGCGAGTTCGTCGTAGTGCTCATCGCGCGGAACGCCAGGGGTGAGCTTCAGTAGGTGGCGAGCGGGGGTGGTGCCGGTGAACGAGTTGAGATTAACGGCACCAAAGATGTTGGGGTCGGTCTCGACTTCTAATGCATGCGTAAAGGAATCGGCAGCCATGAATTCTCTCCATCGGTCTGGCGTGAGCACCTACCGCCCAATTAAGGGGAGGGGTTGCTGCGGCGTCATAGAGCCAGATCTCTCGGCCGCTCTGGATGGTTGTTGGTCATATTTCTACACGCTTCCGGGCGACGCAAACAACCCACTACGTCACAAACGAAGTCTGCATCACAGCCCGGTGGCGCCATAGGACTTAGCTGCGTCAGGCCAATAGTCGGAGGCTGATCATTCTTCGGTCGATTCGTTCGATTCGATGTTGGTGCAACATCGGCTGCTGGCTGGTGACCCTCACTGCAGACAACCGGTGGGACAATCGCCGCAGGGCCGGACCTTCTCCGGAACGAGGCGGCGATTTCTACCCGCCGAACAGGCACCCACAACACGCATTAAATATTCGAGGTAGATCGAATATATAGAAGTTTCTTCGATGCGCAATGAAATGGGGGGCAAGTGTCGAACGTTCCGTCACATTACGACCGGTTTGCCCCTATGGCCGATCATCGACTTTGATACAAGAACCACCCATCCCGAGCGGCCGAGAGATCTGGCTCTATGACGCCGCAGCAACCGCCTGTCACGTAGTGGTGCTAACGCCAGAACCGATGGAGCAGAGCATGACCGAAACTCTTACACCAGCACTTTCCAGCGAGTCATCGTGGAGTGAAGCCGAACGTCTCGCCTTTTGGGATGCGGCAGCTCGTCGCCTGAGTTGGTCAGAGCCATGGCACACCATCCACACCAGCACTGAGGTAAATAGCGCCGCCCGGCGGGGACCCGCGCTGCGCTGGTTCGAAGGCGGCAAGCTTAATGCTGCCTACAACTGCGTGGATCGCCATGTGGAAGCGGGCCGCGGAGACAAGGTGGCGCTGCACTTCGAAGGCGAGCCCGGGGACCGAGCCACCGTCACGTACAAGGATCTACAGGATCGCGTTTCTCAGGCAGCCAATGCGCTGGAGTCGCTGGGCATCACCAAGGGTGACCGTGTGGTGGTATATCTTCCGGTTCTTATCGAAACCATCGTCATCACCTTGGCCTGCGCCCGTATCGGCGCGGTGCACTCGCTGGTCTTCGGCGGCTTCTCCGCGGAGGCCCTGAAGTTCCGTGTTGAGGACACCGCGGCCAAACTCTTGGTCACCACCGACGGCCAATTCCGCCGCGGCGTCTCGGTCCCCGTCAAGGCGCACGCCGACGAGGCCGTCGCTGGCGAGAACGCCATCGAGCACGTGCTGGTCATCAACCGCACCGGACACACCGACATTAACTGGGTCGAGGGCCGAGACGTTTGGTGGCACGAGACGGTCGATACCGCGAGCACCGAACACACCTCCGAGGCCTTCGACGCCGAGACTCCACTGTTCATCATGTACACCTCCGGGACTACGGGCCAACCCAAGGGCCTGGTTCACACCACCGGCGGCTACCTCACCCAGACGTCCTGGAGCCATGAGTTCCTCTTCTCGAATCCGGATGCGGCCCAGCGCGACAACGACGTCCATTGGTGCACCGCCGACCTTGCCTGGGTCACCGCACACACCTATGAGATCTATGGGCCACTGTCCAACGGCGTCACCCAGGTCATTTACGAGGGTGTTCCCAACGCCCCGCACCCGGGTCGCCATTTCGAAATCATCGAGCGTTATGGGGTGACCAGCTACTACACCGCGCCCACCCTAGTGCGCTCGCTGATGGGCTGGTTCCCCGAAGGCATCCCGGGCGAATACGACCTCTCCTCGATCCGGCTGGCCGGAACCGTCGGCGAGGCAGTAAATCCGGAAGCATGGCGCTGGCTGCGCGCGCAGATCGGGCGTGACACCGCCGACGGAATTCCGATGGTTGATACTTGGTGGCAGTCCGAAACCGGTGCCACTATCCTCTCCCCGCGCCATGACGACCCCGCATTTAAGCCCGGTTGCGGCACCCGGGCGCTGCCCGGGGTGAGCGTGGACATCGTTGATGACCAAGCACTGACCGTGGGCAAGAACATTCAGGGCAACATCGTGCTCACCAAGACCGGACCGTCGATGGCCCGCACCGTCTGGGGCAACCCCGAGCGCTACTACACCTCCTATTGGGAGAAGTACGCATCACAGGGCTGGTTCCTGGCCGGGGATGGCGCCCGCTTTGATGAGGACGGGGACATCTGGATCCTGGGCCGCACCGACGACGTGATCAACATTTCCGGTCACCGACTTTCCACCATCGAAATTGAATCCGCACTGGTCACCCATCCCGCGGTGGTCGAGGCCGGGGTCTGCCCCACCAGTGATGCCAAAACTGGCCACGCTGCCACGGCATTTGTGGTGCCGTTGGACAAGAGCATCGTGGGCGCCGATCTGCAGGGTGATGCTCTTTTGAGGCAGCGCGAGTTGGCAGCCGAGTTACGCAACCACGTGGCCACTCAGATCGGGCCGATCGCCAAACCACGCGAGATCGTTTTTGTGCCAGATGTTCCCAAGACGCGTTCGGGCAAGATCATGCGCCGATTGCTGACACAGCTTTTTGAGCGGGGCACGCTTGGTGACACCACCAGCCTGCAAAACGAGCCGTGCATCGCGCAGATTAAGGAAATCTGCGAAGCCTAGGTCCTTGGGCGGTCAGTAAACATGCCGACCTGCCACAAGCGATGGCCCGCCTAGGATGAAATCCTCAGGTAGGCCATCGCTCCCTCATGGCTCACGGAGACCCGACCAATATTTGCCTTTGTCGCGAGCTCGTAAAGTTCCACGGCGGTACGTGCCTGGGCTATGTCCCCGTGTGCCTTGAGCAATTTCAGATAGGCATTCGAGCGGGCAGATCCTTTGACGAGCGAGGCCAAAAAGAGGGTACCGCGGTCCTGCAGCTGTTCGCTCAGGCCGGTCAACAGCGCACCAACGTCCGGGACCAGATGCAATAGACCGAGGCCCAGAATGGTTTCGTAGCGCTGCCCCTCGGGCGCCGAGAGCATGTCGCGGCATTCAAGAGTGATCCTGCGTGGAACATCTCCACCCGCGGCAAGGCGTATCGATTCCCTGGCCAGATCGAGCATGGGCGCACTCATATCCACTAGCGTCGTTGGACGTCGGCTGGCCACGTGTAGTAGCGCGGTGGCCTGGGCGGTGCCCACCGCAACCTCTAGCAATGGCCCGTTACCAGAGCCGATGGCTCGCGCCGCGAAGGCCGAATATTGTGCCGGGTGAGTTCCCCAAAGGACTCTGTTGTATATCGGAGAGGCGATCATCGCGTCATAAGCTTTGGCTCGTCGGTCATAAAAAGTTGAGTTGCCGAAGAATTTTTCACCCATACGCTCATGGTCCCTCGCGCAACGTCCCGATACCAGTGTGATGCCGCATCGGGACTGGGTGGTCGGTGGCCGATTCCACGAAATATTTTCCCCAGCTCAGTTTCTATCTTGACTAGTTCAAAATAAACCGGAAAAATGTGAAGCATGACAAAACCGGTCGAGCTCGAGCACGTATTGCGCCAGGCATCCATGCGCGTAACGCTCCCACGGGTCGCCGTGCTCGCTGCGGTGACGGCCAACCCTCATGCCGATACCGACACGATCCGCGACGCGGTACGCCAAGCCCACCCCGCCGTATCGCATCAGGCCGTATACGACTCGCTCAAGTTGCTGACCCAGCTGGGCATCGTGCGCAAGATCCAGCCGCATGGGCACAACGCCCGCTACGAGACCCGTGTTGGAGATAACCACCACCATCTGGTCTGTCGTGCGTGCGGCACGGTGCTCGACGTCGACTGTGCGGTGGGCGGCGCCCCCTGTCTGCACGCCTCCAACGATCATGGCTTCGCCATCGACGAGGCCGAGGTCATGTACTGGGGACTATGCCCTCAGTGCCAAAACGCTGGCTGATTCTCGCCCCATTGCACCGATGACCCGAAACTCCCGCCCCAAAGCTCTCACTTTTTACTAAACCAACTAATCACCTTAACGAAGGAAGTCATGTCTGAAGCTGTAACCGGCAAGTGCCCCGTAATGCACGGTGGCCGCACGCACCCCACCCGCGGAGACGCAAACACCGAGTGGTGGCCGAATAAGCTCAACTTGAAGATTCTGGCCAAGAACACCCAGGTCTCCAACCCGCTGGATGAGGACTTCAACTACACCGAAGCCTTCGAGGCACTTGATCTGGATGCTGTGAAGGCCGATCTCGCCGAGACCATGACCAAGTCCTACGACTGGTGGCCGGCGGACTTTGGCCACTACGGCCCATTCTTCATCCGCATGGCTTGGCACTCGGCCGGCACCTACCGCAGCCACGACGGCCGCGGAGGCGGCGGCGCTGGTCAGCAGCGCTTCGCTCCGTTGAACTCCTGGCCAGATAACGTGAACCTCGACAAGGCTCGCCGCCTGCTATGGCCGGTCAAAAAGAAGTATGGCCAGTCCATCTCCTGGGCCGACCTGATGATCTTGGCCGGCAACGTGGCGATGGAGACCATGGGCTTCAAGACCTTCGGTTACGCCGGCGGCCGCCCGGACGTCTGGGAAGCCGACGACGACGTGTACTGGGGCCCGGAGAAGGTGTGGCTGGATAACGAGCGCTACACCGGCACCCGTGATCTTGAGGCTCCACTGGCAGCAGTCCAGATGGGCCTGATCTACGTGAACCCGGAAGGCCCGGACGGCCTTGCCGATCCGCTCGCTTCTGCCATCGACATCCGCGAAACCTTCCGCCGCATGGGCATGGACGACGAGGAGACCGTCGCGCTGATCGCCGGCGGCCACACCTTCGGCAAGACCCACGGCGCCAACGCCGAGTCCTTCAAGGGGAGCGAGCCGGAGGCCGCTCCGCTGGAAATGCAGGGTCTGGGCTGGAAGTCCGGCTTCGGAACTGGCCACGGCGATGACACCATCGGCTCGGGCCTGGAGGTCACCTGGACCTACCACCCGACCCGCTGGGATAACGAGTTCTTCCATATCCTCTTCGCTTACGAGTGGGAACTGTTCACCTCTGCGGCTGGCGCCCAGCAGTGGCGTCCGAAGGACGGCGGCGGCGCAGATCTGGTCCCGATGGCCCATAACCCTGCTGCACGCCGCGAACCGCGCATGCTCACCAGCGACCTGGCCCTGCGCTTTGACCCGAGCTACGGCGAGATTTCCCGCCGCTTCAAGGACAACCAGGAGCTGTTCTCCGAGGCCTACGCCCGCGCCTGGTTCAAGCTGACCCACCGCGATATGGGCCCGAAGTCCCGCTACCTGGGTAAGGAAGTTCCGGCAGAGGACCTCCTCTGGCAGGATCCGTTGCCGGCCGCTCCGGCCGTGACCTTGGGGGATGCGGAAATCGCGACGCTGAAGGCACTGATTAAGGCATCGGGCCTGAGCGTTTCGCAGTTGGTCTCCACCGCTTGGAAGGCCGCTTCGACCTTCCGTTCCTCGGACAAGCGAGGCGGCGCCAATGGCGGCCGCATTCGCCTTGAGCCGCAGGTTTCCTGGACCGTGAACCAGCCGGAGCAGCTTGCGGTGGTCATCGCGAAGCTCGAGGAAATCGTCAACGAGTTCAACGCCACCTCACTGATCAAGACCTCGTTCGCCGATGTCGTGGTGCTGGCAGGCAACGTGGGCGTCGAGCAGGCGGCTCTGGCTGCCGGCCAGGAACTCACCGTTCCGTTCACCCCGGGTCGCGTTGATGCCACCCAGGAACAGACCGATCTGGAGCAGTTCGCGTGGCTTGAGCCGGTTGCCGACGCATTCCGCAACTACGACTCGGGCTTCCTGAAGATGCCCAGCGAATACCTGCTGATCGACCGCGCGAACCTCTTGGGCCTCTCCGCCCCGGAGATGACCGTGTTGCTCGGTGGCCTGCGTGTGCTGGGCAACAACTGGGATGGCTCGAACCTGGGCGTCTTCACCGACACCCCGGGCGCGCTGACCAATGACTTCTTCGCGAACCTCATGGAACTGGGTCTGGAATGGACGCCGGACGCCGAAGAGAAGACCTACGCCACCACGGACGGCCGCTTCAACGGCAGCCGCGTGGATCTGGTCTTCGGCTCGAACTCCGAGCTGCGCGCCCTCGCCGAGGCCTACGCCGCGGACGACGCCAAGGTGACGTTCGGCCGCGACTTCGCCGCCGCATGGGCCAAGCTCATGGACGCCGACCGCTTCGAACTCAAGAAGTAGTCACCGGCTGAAAACAACGTGGCCGCCACCGAATACTCGGGGGCGGCCACGTTTCATTTTAAATTCAAACACCCCAATAATGACAGGGGCCTAGCCGCGCGGGGCCAGCTCCTGGTCCCCGGCATCACGCAGCACCTTTTCGAGGTCGGAGACGTTTAATAAAACTGCCTCACAGTTGCGGATGCGTGGATGCGGCCGACCAAGCACCGCTTCAAGGGTCAGCCGCAGCAGCGTCCCGTGGGCAACAACCACCAGATTCATTCCGGGGTGCGCAGTCACCAAATGTCCCAAGGCCCGAATGCCACGAGCGGCCACCATGGCCTCGGGTTCGGCAGTCTCCAAAATGGCGTCAATCTTCTCCCGGGACATCCCCAACACCACCCGGCCTTCGCCGGCTCCATAGTTGCGTTCCATCAGGTCCGGGAGGCGTTCAGAAATTTCTAGCCCTAGATCCGCGCCGAGCAGCGACGCTGTCTCCACCGCCCGACCCAGCGGAGAGGAGACTAATACGTCCCATTGAATGCTGATGAGTTCGGCGCCCGCGGTGCGGGCCTGCGCCCTGCCTTGACGGTTCAGCGGAATATCGACCTGTCCCTGGAGCCGCCCCTCGGCGTTCCATTCGGTTTGTCCATGCCGGACCAGGGCAATCTGTGCATCCATCCTTCCAGCATAGCCGTGGGGAAAAATTCGCAGATCGTTCGGCATACTCCCCACAAAAAGCAATCCGGCTCAACATTCTTTGATGAAGTGCCCATTTATTGCCACAATAGAGAAGGCCAGCCCGGGGCGGCGGCGAGATCACGCGCGATGACACAGCAGCACTATTCCGTATCCCAGTGGAACTGATGCAGCTGCTGGTGGCGAGTTTTCTCATCGGTAGCCCATCGATGCTGCTCCCACTCCGTAGCCAATGACCGAACGCCCGCCCGCCACTGCGCCCATTTCTGAGGACAACATATGAGCACAACGCCAGTTAGCACCGTCGCAGATCTAGAGACTCCCCTCAAGTTTGCCTACTGGGTACCCAACGTCTCCGGCGGTCTGGTTGTTTCCACCATTGAGCAGCGCACCGGCTGGGACTTCGAATACAACAAGAAGCTGGCTCGCATCGCCGAGGACTCCGGCTTCGAATACGCTCTCTCGCAGACGCGTTATGCGGCCAGCTATGGCGCGGACAAACAGCACGAAGCCACCGCCATTAGCCTGGCCCTGCTCGGTGCGACCGAACGCCTGAAGGTCATTGCCGCTGTGCACCCCGGCATGTGGCACCCCGGCGTGCTCGCCAAATGGCTGATCACCGCCGACCACATCTCCGGCGGCCGCATGGCCGTGAACGTGGTTTCGGGCTGGCTCAAGGACGAATTTGTGAACTTCGGGCTGGACTGGCTGGAGCACGACGAGCGCTACGTGCGCACCGAGGAATTCATCTCCGTGCTGCGTGGTTTGCTCACCGAAAAGGACTTCTCCTACGCCGGGAAGTACTACAACATCAACGACTTCACGCTCTCCCCCGCCCCGCTGGATATCCCGGGCCGGGCACACCCGGAAATCTTCTTTGGTGGCAACTCGACGGCCGCTCAGGGCGCCGCGGGCAACACCGCCGATTGGTACTTTTCCAATGGTCGCAGCTTGGAAGGCTTCGAGGAGAACATCGCCGGCGTGCTCAAGGCAGCAGCAGCCGGCACCCGCACCGCTCCGGTCAAGCCGCGTTTCGGCATCAATGGCTTTGTCATCGCCCGGGAGACCGAGGCCGAGGCCACCGAGACGCTGCGCGAGATCATTGCCAAGGCGCACCGCCCCGCGGTTGAGGGCTTCGCCGCCGCCGTCAAGGAAGCCGGCCAGTCCACCAAGGACGGCAAGGGCATGTGGTCCGATTCCACCTTCGAGGACATGGTCCAGTACAACGACGGCTTCCGCTCCAAGCTCATCGGCACCCCGGAACAGATTGCCGAGCGCATCATCGACTTCAAGAAGATCGGCGTCAATCTGTTGCTGACCGGCTACCTGCACTTCCAGGAAGAGGTTGCAGCCTTCGGCCGCGACGTGCTTCCGTTGGTGCGCGAGCTCGAGGCCGATTTGGCCCGTAAAAACGGCACGGAACTGAATACCGATCTTCTACCCATCACCAACCTCGAAGGAGCTCGCGCCTAATGGCCGAACACCAATTTGGATTCCGAACGCGAGCTTTGCACGCCGGCGGCACCCCCGACGCCGAGCATGGTGCCCGTGCCGTGCCGATCTACCAGAGCACCTCGTTTGTCTTCAAGGATTCCGACGATGCCGCAAATCTCTTTGCGCTGCAGAAGTACGGCAACATCTACTCACGCATCGGCAACCCGACGGTCGCCGCCTTCGAGGAGCGCATCGCGTCCTTGGAGGGCGGCTTAGGCGCAGTGGCCACCGGTTCGGGCATGGCAGCAGAATTCATCACCTTCGCCGCATTGGCCGGCGCAGGAGACCACATCGTGGCGTCTTCCAAGCTCTACGGTGGCACCATCACCCAACTAGATGTGACCCTGCGTCGCTTTGGCGTTGAGACCACGTTTGTTGACTCCACCGACCCGGCAGCCTACGCCGCGGCCATTCAGGAGAACACCAAGGCGCTGTACACCGAGATTGTGGCCAACCCCTCCGGCGACATCGCCGACCTGAAGGGTTTGGCCGAGGTCGCCCACGCCGCGGGCATCCCGCTGGTTGTCGACTCGACGCTCACCCCGCCCTACCTGCTTCGTCCCATCGAGCACGGCGCCGACATCGTGATTCACTCGGCGACCAAGTTCCTCGGCGGCCATGGCACCACCTTGGGTGGTGTTGTGGTGGAATCGGGCACCTTCAACTGGGGCAACGGCAAGTTCCCCTCGATGACCGAGCCGGTGGCCTCCTACGGCAACGTCTCCTGGTGGGATAACTTCGGCGAATACGGCTTCCTGACCAAGCTGCGTTCCGAACAGCTACGCGACATCGGACCGGCGTTGCCGGCACAGTCCGCATTCCAGCTCCTGCAGGGTGTAGAGACCCTTCCCCAGCGCATGGACGCCCACTTGGCCAACGCCAAGGCCGTTGCCGCTTGGCTCGAAAAGGATGAGCGCATCACCTATGTGAACTACGCGGGTCTGGAATCGCACCCCCACCATGAACGTGCCAAGGAACTGTTGCCGCTCGGCGTTGGTTCCGTCTTCAGCTTTGGCGTCAAGGGCGGTCGAGCCGCTGGCAACGCCTTTATCGAGGCGCTGCAGTTGGCCAGCCACCTGGCCAACATCGGGGATGTGCGCACCCTGGTGTTGCACCCGGCCTCCACCACGCACCAGCAGCTCTCCGCGGAGCAGTTGGTTGCAGCCGGTGTTCCGGAAGACCTGATCCGCTTCTCCGTGGGGCTTGAGGACCTAGAGGACATCCTGTGGGACCTTGACCAGGCCCTCACCGCCTCACAGCAGGCCGCGGCAGCACCGGCCGAGGAAACCTACGATGGGGCCGCCTGCTCCATCGACGCCGCCCGCGCGGCCTCCGTGACGGGAGCCAAGTAAATGAGCAACGCAGTAGAAGCCCGCACCTGGGAGGGGCCCAACGCGGCCGAGCGCCTGGACATCTTGCGCAACACCACCTCGATCGCGATCGTCGGGGCCTCCAATAAGCCCTCCCGCGCCAGCTACTTTGTGGCCACGTACCTGCTCTCTTCATCGAGGTACAAGGTGTACTTCGTGAACCCGGTACTCAACGAGATTCTTGGCGAGCCGGTTTACAAGTCACTGGCGGATCTGCCCGAGGTCCCCGACCTCGTTGAGGTGTTCCGCAAGCACGACGATCTGCCCGGCGTCCTGGACGAGGCCATAGCCGTTGGGGCCAAGACGCTGTGGTTGCAGCTGGGATCCTGGCACGAAGAAGTTGCAGCGCGCGCCGAGGCGGCAGGCCTGAACATCGTGATGGATCGATGTGTGAAGATCGAACACGCTCGCTTCCACGGCGGACTGCGCTTGGCCGGCTTTAATACCGGCGTCATTTCCTCCAAGCGCCAACTGCTCGCCTAGCTTCAAACTCGGCGACAGCCAGAGGGTTCGTGTTCCAAAAACCATGTGGTTTTGGAACACGAACCCTCTTCTTTTGCGCGGGCGCTGCGTAGAGCTATTGCAGCCCCGGCAGATCCTCGCGGGCCATGACCATCGAAAAATTCCAGAGCTTGCGCTCACTGCCATCCGCTGCAGCGGCGACGCTAGCCCGTTTCGCCTGCCGCAACACTTCTAGCACCGCGTCTTCCAAGGCTTCGGTCTCCGTGGCATTAAGCATCAGACTTGTGATGTTTAGTAGCCCACGAGCATCCGGTTCCGAGCCCGTGGCGTAGTCGCTACCCCAGGCGATCACTGCCTTCAATTGCCGGATCTGATCGTCTGCTTCCTGGCCGAGGTAGGCCTTCAGCGCTAGTGCGTCTTCGATAGCACTAGGTTCCTTGGGAGATCCAACGCTCAGCCCTCCGGGTAACACCTTCCAGACCCTGTCCCGCTTATCACGAGCAAGTTCGGGCGCCTCCAGAATAATTCCCGCCTCAGCCAATACGCGCAGATGAAAGCTCAGTGAATTGGCTGGCACGCCAAGGCGCTGAGCAAGATCCGTGGCCCGCGCCGACTCAACGGCGGTCAGGGTCGCGACGATGCGACGGCGCAACGGATTGGCCATGGCCTTGAGCATCGGCGAGGTCATGGTTTGACGTTGCGATTGCTCGCTCGCCGGCACGTTTTCACTCATTCCTACAGTCTACATAATCCACAAAAATAGTTGCACAACTAATATTGCGCAAATAAGTTTGCGGATTTACCGTTGGTGCCATGACCAGTTCAACGAACACTCGGATCATTCCCCTGTGGCGCCAACGCCGCTACCTTTTATGGCTGGGGTCCGACACCGGATCGGCTCTTGGCATGAGCCTTCAGTGGTTTGCCGTTCCCTTGGTGGCACTGATCGTTACCAATTCCCCCACCCAAGCGGGCCTCATCACCGCGATCGGCCAGCTGGGTCGCGTAGTGTGCACCATGCCGGGAGGGATTCTCGCCGACAGCAAAGACCGACGCACACTCATGATCCTTGGCGGGCTGCTCGGCGCGGTGGGTGGAGTCGGCTTGATGATCACCTCGCTCGGTGGGCACCTCGGGTTTTGGAGCCTGTTAATCCTGCATCTGCTGATGTCAGTGCGCAACGGACTTTTCGGGTCCGCATCCGATGCCGCACTCAAGGACATCGTCCCAGAATCCCAGCTGCCTGGTGCACTTGCCGCGAACCAGGGCCGAGACGCCGTCATCTCACTGGCCGGTGGCCCATTAGGCGGCCTGTTGCTCTCAGTTTCTCAGGCCGTAACGTTCGGGGCTTTGGCTCTCGCGCACGTAGTTGCAGCCACCTGCGCCAAATCCCTTCCAGCAACCGCTCCCCTGAGTCTTCCGGCACCCGATCGACGGTCGTCAGGAAAATCCAAGAACGGGCCACTCGGTGCCCTCAAGGAGTCTCTTGCCGAGGGGCTGAGCGGGCTGACCTGGCTGCTACGGCGTAGGGATTTGCGTGGAGTGCTGATGATTTCGACCCTGCTGAATCTGGGGATTAACGCCTCGATCACCTCGGTGATTTTCGGTTTGCAGCAACGCGGGGAATCGGCAGGAATCATCGGTGTGGTTTCGGCCAGTCTTGGCGTGGGTATGCTGCTAGGCAGCCTGCCGGCCGCAGCCCTGCTCAAATGGCTGCCGACCGGAGTGGCGGTATGCGTTGGCCTGCTCTTCACGGCCGGAGC
Organism: Paeniglutamicibacter terrestris; assembly: GCF_012271785.1. Lineage (GTDB taxonomy): Bacteria > Actinomycetota > Actinomycetes > Actinomycetales > Micrococcaceae > Paeniglutamicibacter > Paeniglutamicibacter terrestris. The sequence continues at coordinate 224,690 of NZ_JAAWVT010000004.1, forward strand.
CATGTCCCTCATGCCGTTCACTACCTCGGTTCCCTGGATCTGCGCGCTCTTTGGGATATCGATTATCGGCGCGCCGACGATCAACGCGGGCTTGGGCGGATACTTGATGACCGCCATACCCAGTGCCCTGCTGGGGAGGGCCACTAGCGCATCGGCATTGTTATCCATGGCCGCGGTGCCGCTGGCACCACTGATTGCCGGATTTGGCTACACCGCTTGGGGCTGGAGTGGACTGTTGCTTTTTTGCGCGGGGATCTGCGTTTTCGCAACCATTCTGGCGATTGCCAACCGGCCACTACGAACCCTGCCTCAGCAACAAGAATGGTCTCGGCATGCTGCAAACTTTGACGTTTGAAAACCCGTGCGAGCATAACCCGGACCCTAGAAACGATGGAACCATCGGGAACGCACCAGCGGGCGTGCGCAAGCTCCCTGCGAAAGGGAATTCTTACACCCGCCCGCTATTGTGCCAGTCAGTCACGCAACTCGGGATCAAGCGGCACAATTTACCACTCGGAGTCGTCCTCGTCGTCGGCTTCTGAGATCCCCAGATCTGGCTGCTGGTTAGCGTCAAATTCGGCCCATGCCTCAACAAAACCCAGGATATCCTCGAGGGATTCTTCCTCGTGATCGTCCAATAGTTCTAGCGCCTCGGGGGTATCGAGGATCATTCCGATCGCCGAGGCAGGGTGTTCCTCGAAGTAGTCGGTCGGGGAGTATTCCCCGCTGAACATCATGTCCTTGCTCTGCGCATAGAGCTCAATGAATGTCCGCACGGCGTGAGGCACGCGGGCCACATCCAGTCCGGAGAGCGAGTCGTTGTAGGCCTGCGCCGTCGCCTCTGCCCACTCCTCAACGATGGCTTCATTCATTTGCGTATCAGTGTTGCCCACTACCCTATTCCTGCCTTTTCGGAGATGTTTCGACCACCAATATTAGTGCGCCGAGCCCAACCCGTATATGCCGAAATAGTGTGAAGTTCGTTGAGCAATGGCCGTTACTCCGAAGGAACTGCTTGAACGGAGTTCCGGGGTAAAAAGAAAACCCGTGTCCGGACCTCGAAGAGATCCTGACACGGGTGATTCCGATGATTATGACTAGAGTCGGCGGTTAGCCAGTACCGGCAGGAATTCACGTACCTCATCGATACGGCGGCGGGTGACATCGGTGGTCACAAGTCCCTCATCGTCGTCCCCGAGGTACTCGACGGGAACGCCCATGGGATCAAGGATCGCGGAGTGTCCAATGGTGTGCTGCGAGCTGGTTCCGGCAGCCGCTACCCATACAGTGTTTTCGATGGCACGTGCACGCAGCAGCGTTTCCCAGTGCTCGATCTTGTGCTCACCTTTGAACCACGCGGCAGCAACCAGTAAGAGTTCCGCACCTTCGTTAACGAGGCGTCGGGCAATCTCGGGGAAGCGCAGGTCATAACAGGTCAGCACGCCGACTTTTAGCCCGGCGATCTCAAAGACCGGCACCTCGGCGACGTCCCCGGCCTTAATGGATTTGGATTCCTGATAGGAAAACGCGTCGTAGAGGTGAATCTTGCGGTACGTACCAAGGATCTCCCCGGTGGCGTCCAACACCGCGAGGGTGTTGTAGGGGCGTTCCTCGCCACTGCTTTCGTACCCACCGGCAACGATGGCGATGTTATTCTCCGCTGCCATAAACGAGAGCTTCTGGACGAAGGTGCTCCAGTTGCCTTCAATCGCAGCGTTCAGTGGGCCACTGACCTGGGAAACCGCGAGCATGGCTTCCTCTGGAAACAGCACCAGATCCGCGGATTCGGCCTTCGCCTTGGCTACCAAGCGCGCGATGGTTTCCAAGTTGTCCTCGAGTGACCCCGTAGGGGCGAACTGACCAACGCTGACCTTCATGGCGATTCCCTTCGTCGCTGAATACTTCCAACCAGCCTAGCGACAAACCTCAAAATAGCACTCGCGCGTTGCCCTCCGAAACCGGCGACGGCGCAAATATGACGGAGGGTTTTCTGTTCCGGACCCCTTTCCGTGCCGGCTCAACGCACGACCGCCGGAAAACGCAGCGAGGGCGTGGCACCGGCTGGTGAAAATGTCTTCACCAAGCTCAGTGCCACGCCCTCGCGTGGTGTTTTAGTTATCAGTCGTTGATCAGGTCGTGGCAGACAATCGTCTGCTCACGATCCGGGCCAACACCGATGGCCGAGAAGCGCGTACCGCTCATACCTTCAAGGGCCAGCACGTAGTCGCGGGCATTCTTGGGCAGGTCATCGAGCGTACGTGCCCCCGTGATGTCCTCGGTCCAGCCATCGAAGTATTCGAAGATCGGCTTGGCGTGGTGGAATTCGGTCTGCGTCATCGGCATTTCGTCGTGGCGCACCCCGTCAACGTCGTAGGCCACGCACACCGGGATCTTCTCAATGTTGGTGAGCACATCCAACTTGGTCACGAAGTAGTCGGTGAAGCCGTTCACGCGCGAAGCGTGGCGGGCCAGAACCGCGTCGTACCAACCGCAGCGGCGCGGACGACCGGTATTGACACCGAACTCGCCGCCGGTCTTCTGCAGGTATTCGCCCATGTCGTCAAAGAGCTCGGTGGGGAACGGTCCTGCACCCACGCGGGTGGTGTAGGCCTTGATGATGCCGATCGAACGGCTGATGCGGGTCGGGCCAATTCCCGAACCTACCGAGGCGCCGCCTGCGGTCGGGTTCGATGAAGTCACGAACGGATAGGTGCCGTGGTCAACGTCCAGGAACGTAGCCTGACCACCCTCCATGAGGACAACCTTGCCCTCATCTAGGGCGTTGTTCAGCACTAGCGTCGCATCGATGATGAGCGGGCGCAGACGCTCGGCGTAGGAGAGGAAGTATTCAACGATCTCTTCAACCTCAACGCTGCGGCGGTTGTAGACCTTGACCAGAAGTTCGTTCTTCTGGCGCAGCGCACCTTCAACCTTCTGGCGCAGGATGGACTCGTCAAAGACGTCCTGCACGCGGATGCCCAGGCGTCCGATCTTGTCCATGTACGCCGGGCCAATGCCGCGCCCGGTGGTGCCGATGGCGCGCTTGCCCAGGAAGCGTTCGGTGACCTTGTCCATGGTCTGGTGGTACGGGGCAACCAGGTGCGCGTTGGCCGAAACGCGCAGCTTCGAGGTATCGGCGCCGCGAGCTTCCAAGCCATCAATTTCTTCGAAGAGCGCTTCGAGGTTCACAACGCAGCCGTTGCCGATGATGGGTGTGGCGTTGGGCGAAAGAATACCGGCGGGCAGGAGCTTGAGCTCATACTTTTCACCGCCAACTACGACCGTATGTCCGGCGTTATTGCCGCCGTTTGGCTTGACCACGAAGTCAACCTTGCCACCCAATAGGTCTGTGGCCTTACCCTTGCCTTCGTCGCCCCACTGGGCTCCGACGATCACGATTGCTGGCATGGGATCCTCCCCCTTGCTCGATTCAGCGCGGCCGGCAAAATACATAAATGCCGGGTCCCGGCGGTGCCGGGCGCAGAAATGCCCCTCGCTCTTCGTCTGGCCCAAGCATGGATCAGAAAAGAACAGTAAGGGGCTCTTACGTCACAAGTTTACCCGATCGATCAACAATAGGTTGGATTATGCGACTTTAGGCTCGCCATCGGGCTCGATCGCCGCCGCCAACGCAGCGCGCAGCAGGTTTTCCCACTGCCCTATTGCTGTATCCGGAACCGACACCCAGTCTCGGAACGGTCGCCCCTGCCCCGATGGGTCAAAAAGGCTTGCGCCTGGATAGGTTAGCGCCGTGCGCATGATTTCGCTCGAACGCCCGACCTTAAACCCCATGGTGTCCTCAAGCAGGCAGGCGATGGCCTTGGACTCGAACTTCAGCGCGTCCTTGCCAAACATCTTTCCGGCAGTAACTCCCTCACCGAGCAGGGCACGGGTGAGCCGCTGAAACTCGGTCATTGCCTCTGGTCTAGGAAATTGCATACTCATGCCCCAATCAAACCTCTCGACCAGCCCCCGCGTCGAGAGCTGGAGTCAATGTCTTTTTCGCCGGGACACAAAAATGCGATAGCGGCATGCGGATTTTCTGGTTTCGCTGACCCAAAGCGTTCGGAGGTCGATGGCACAACACGACGTGTGCATGAATGGCAGCGTGACGTCACGGACGGGCGTAACGCCGGTGGCCGTTTAGACTTGGCGGTATGGCCCTGACCCGCGAACAGCTCATCGACGCAGCAGTGGGCATTCTTTCCGAATTCGGCCTTGCCGATTTGTCCATGCGGCGCTTGGCCCGAGAACTCGATGTCCAGGTCGGCGCCCTATATTGGCATGTTAAATCAAAACAAGAATTACTGGTCGAGGTAGCGGCGAAGTTGCTCGATTCGGTTCCAAAGCCGGACTCCCCGGCCGTGAATCTTGCTCCGATGGCGATCGCTGCACTGCTGAGCCAACTGCGCACGGCGCTGATCACCATTCCAGACTCGGCAGAGGTCATGCAGCTGGCACAGTCCATGCGACCCGACTCGTTGGATCCGCTGGGTTGGCTTTTGGAGTTCTTGGAGATCTGCGGCGTCCCGGAAAGTGATGCGCCGATGGCTCGACACGTGTTGGTGAACCACTTGCTGGGATCCATCAGCGCGCAACAGGAATCCCTTGCCCTGGCTGCCGGAACGGAGCCGACGGCTGGCTCCGATACCTGGGGTCAAGAATCCTTTGATTACGGAGTTCGAGTCATCCTGCGCGGGATCATCGCGGAGTATCCGAAAAACTAGGAGCCGAGTCGTCCGTCGGAGGCCTCAAGGTAGCAATTTCCACAGAGCGATTCGTACCAGACATCATCACCGTCGATAGCAACTTGATCGCCGTCGAAGATGATCTCGGTGCCGACGCGCCGCGTGTTAAAAACAGCTTTTCGACCGCAACGGCAGATGGTCTTAAGTTCCTCTAGGCTGTGCGCGATTTCTAGTAGTCTCCGCGATCCAGGGAAAGCATGAGTGCGGAAATCCGAGCGGATGCCATAGGCGATCACCGGGACGTTGTCCAAGACGGCAATACGGAATAGGTCATCCACCTGCTCCGTCGTCAGGAACTGAGCCTCGTCCACCAGCAGGCACGCCACGGGAGGTGCGTCAATGTGCTGAACCAACGCATCGGGATCGTCGCCCGCTGCTTTCCGAGCAAACAGCTCTCGAGCACCGGCTGCAGGCGGGATGAGGAAATCTACATCCCGGCTCATGCCTAAGCGCGAGATGACGCGGGAATCACCCTTGGTATCGATCCCGGGCTTCGCTAAGAGAATGCGTTGACCACGCTCTTCGTAGTTGAACGCTGCTTGAAGCAGTCCCGTGGACTTGCCGGAGTTCATTGCCCCATACCGGAAATACAGCTTCGCCACATCGTTCCTTTCGCATTAGACCCAGTGGACGATTCTATGTGCTGAAACAATTCAGCGGAGAACGAGCCGCATCCGAAACGAGAAAAGCCCCGGCGCTCTGATCCGCGTGGATCTCGCGCCGGGGTGCTAAAAATACGTCACGAGCGTCCGTGGCTCCGGTGCCACCCGACCCCTGAGCTTAGGTCACAGCGTGACGAGCGCGATATGCGGGGGCATCCCAGGACTTCGATTCCAGGATGTCCCGCAGGATCTCTACCGCATCCCAGATGTCAGTGTAGGAAAGGTAGAGCGGCGTCAGGCCGAAGCGAAGCACCTCGGGCTCGCGGTAGTCTCCAATGACGCCACGGTCGATCAACGCCTGGATGATGGCGTAACCCTCGGGGTGGCGGAAACTTACGTGGCTACCGCGCTCCGCGTGGCTCTCGGGCGTCACCAGCTCTAGACCGAACTCTCCGCAGCGCTCCCGCACCAATGCGATGAACAAGTCCGCCAATGCGAGCGACTTGACACGGACCAGATCCATGTCTGCCTCCAAGGAAACATCCAGTCCACATTCGATCATGGCCATGGACGTGATGGGCTGGGTTCCACACAAGAAGCGGCGCACATCATTGGCCGCCGTGTAGCTGTCAGACATGGCGAACGGGGCCGCATGCGACCACCACCCCGTCAGCGGCTGCCAGAAACGGCCCTGATGACGACCATTGACCCAAATGAATGCCGGGGATCCGGGACCACCATTGAGGTACTTGTACGTGCAACCGACCGCGTAGTCGGCATTGGCCCCATTGAGGTCCACTGGCACCGCCCCTGCAGCATGCGCAAGATCCCAGACGATGAGAGCCCCCGCCTGGTGCGCGGCGGCCGTCACCGCGTCCATGTCCCACATGGCTCCGGTGCGGTAGTTGACGTGGGACAGCGCGACGACCGCGACTGAATCATCCAGCGCCTTCTCCAGCGGCAGGTTCTCGTCGATGAGGCGAACTTCGTAGTGTTCATTGGTCTCGGCGTTGACCGAGTTCAGGAAGTCGCTGATGCCCTCAGCAATGTAGATGTCGGTGGGGAAGTTGTCGCGCTCGGTCAGGATGACCCGTTTGGTCGGTGCATCCTGCTGCTGAATGCGCACCGCCGAGGCAAGAGCCTTGAACAAGTTCAGGCTGGTGGTGTCAGTGACAACGGTTTCGCCATCGTTTCCGCCAATAATTTTGGACAGCTTGTCCCCCAGCCGACTGGGTAACTCGAACCAACCGGAGGTGTTCCACGAACGAATCAGGCCTTGGCCCCATTCGTTGTTAATGACCTCTGCCGCACGTTCAGCGGCACCGCGCGGAAGCGGGCCCAGGGAGTTTCCATCAAGATAGATCACGCCTTCCGGCAGAGAGAAACGGTCTCGGAACGCGGACAATGGGTCTGCTGCATCTGCGGCCTGAAGACTGGTGCGGTCCGTCTGGATGGATGTGCTCATGGTCTGTGTGATGACCTTTCTCGAATGATTACCGGCACCTTTACGCCGTTGTACCCTGCGGAAAGGTATACCCATCATAGAATTATTCACGGTGGCCAAGATAGGTCACTGAATAAGTGCACAGGAACAAGGATAAAATCCGTGTTAAGTTCAGATTCCATCAGAAAATACGACAGCCAGCAGAATACGGTTCGGCTCGACGACGTTGATCTAACGATATTGCGCGAGCTGAGTCTTGATGCCCGTATCCCCAACAACGTCTTGGCCTCACGCGCCGGGATAGCGCCCTCAACGTGTCTGGGTCGCGTACGCGCACTGCAGGAAACGGGCGTGATTCGCGGCTTCTACACCGATATCGACCCGGCAAAACTGGGCCTTCGCATCTCCGCCATGGTTTCGGTGGTGGTGCGTTCCGAAGCGCGCAATGCGATGCTCGAGTCTGCTCGCATCCTGCGGGAGCTGGCGCAAGTTCAGGACGTCTTCGTTCTCGGCGGGACACCGGACATCCTGGTCCACGTCATCAGCGATTCGGTCGAATCGCTTCGGGACTTTGTCGCCGAACATCTCGGCGGCAACCCGGCATTTTCATCCACGCAAACAAACATCATTTTTGAGCATTTATCACCGGTCAGCAAGGAATCGAACTCGCTCCCCCAATCACGAGTTGCCGCTACGGCGCAGACTCGGCGTAAGAGCGCAACGACTTTAAGGTAGCCGCCTCTGAATCGGCAATGGCGGCTACCAGTTCGCCCACTTCTTCACGGAGTTCTTCGGCAGCTTCCACACTGATGGTTAATCGAACGCGCGTTTGACCAGATTCCGCCAAGAGTTCGTAGCCATACAGCACATTGATGTCTCCACCGCCGGATGACAAGGTAACGGCATGCCCTTCACGCAGCTCTTTAATGAGCAATTGGCGTTCGTGGGCACCGGACCGGTAGTCGAGCAGCGCACCAGGGCTGGTGAGCTGCTCGGGCTCCATTGAATCAACACCGGGCATCCATTGCGGGGCAGCAACCCAATCGGTCAGCAGCTCCCAAACTCGATCCGGCGCGAGGTGAATCAGCTCCTGAATATCCAAAACCTGAAACTGTGTCATAGCCGAATCGTGCCACGCCGCGGACAAAAATGAAACGGTTAGTGAGCCCGTGGTTTGCGGCGAAGCCGCAAGGTGAGCGCGCCGATCATCACCAACAGCAAGCCCGCGCCACCGAAGACCACCACGGAGTTCGAACCCGTCTCGGCCAGCTGCGGGTTGGCGGTCGCAGCAAGGGGCTTGATTACCGACTCAGCGACGGCTTTCTTATCCACCACCGGCTTCGTGATATTTCCGGCCGGTTTAACCACCGGCTTTTCCACCGACGGTGCTGCCTCCGGGGATTCAGTGCTTGCACCTTCATCGGCAGGGGGTGCTTCCTCTTCATCCAAGAATCCCCCATTGATCAGCTCTTGAATGACTCCGTTGTAGGCTTCCATCGCCCATTCTTCGTTACCGTCTAAGAGGAACAGGAAGTAATCCATCAGCTCATCGAGGTAAGCCTCGTCGCCCGATTCCATGAAGTCCACAACGATGTCCACGATGGTGTCGAATTCCTCGGTCCCCACCAACCCGTCGAGCATCTGATCGGTAAAATCCATTCCTTCAGGAGTCTCCAAGAAATCGATCCACTCTTCTTCGCTCCAGGATTCAGAGCCTTCAGGAGCTTCTATGTCCTCAACGAGCTCCCAGAACGATGTTGGCTCGTCAGATTCCTCAATCGTTGGCTCGGTGCTCTCGGCGCTCTCGATTGAAGCTTTCCCCGATTCGGTGACGGGCACTTCTTCCTTCTCGGTTTCTTCGCTCTCTCCGGGAATGGTTAAGGTCTCATCGGGCGTGGAAATCGACTGTGTGCTCTCTTCCGACGATCCTTGAACATCTGTTTCATCCGATTCGTCCAGCCCATCGAATGGCACCGGCGAAATACCGGCGGGCAGCGTTGATTCCGGTGGCACGGCGAGATCCTCGGTTTCATCGCCGGCCCCCGAAGCTGCAGCCTCATCAATGTCATTTTTGGTGGTGTCACCTGTTTTTGGCTCCATGGCCGGTACGTCAACATCATTTGAGGAAGGGCCGTCCTGAACAAAACTGCTTTCGGTATCGACGCCCTCACCGAGATCACTCGGGGTAGGGGTCCAAGTCTCGGACGGGGTCGTCTCGGAACGTTGCGTTGCAAGGGCTGCGTCGATTTCTTGGGCCTGCGCAGGTGCATTCGTGAGCAACAGTCCCGAAGCCACTGCCGTCGTCAGAAGTGCCGTACGTATTCTGGATGCCATGTCGGTCCTGTCCCAAGGTCTCGGTGCGATGAATGCGGCAAGTGACGCCGGCCCGATGTCCCCTCGGCTGGCTACCCACCTGCTCTGCGCGAAGATATCCGCAGGTCAAACCAATATATTTCGGTTGATCGCTTTTGCCTAGTCACAGTTCGGACACGGAGTCAGAACAGCATCTCGAACATCTTTTGGCTCAGATTTGTGGCTCACCAGGCGGCCAAATATCGCTTAAACAGCGATTGTTCGTACCGAATAATTTCGGTACGAACAATCGTCATTCACGAGCGAAGTGTCTATTGCTCAGTTACTCGGCTTCGAGAGCGGCAGCAGCCAGTGGATCCGAATCGTTAAGGAAACGGCCGATGCGGTCCACCTCTTCGGCTTCGCCGATCGCGGCTGCGGCACGCTGCAACGCGTACAGAGCACGCAGAAAGCCACGGTTGGGCACGTGTGCCCACGGCACAGGTCCCTGTCCGCGCCAGCCTGCCTTACGCAGCGCGTCAAGACCGCGGTGGTAACCAACACGGGCGTAGGCGTAGGACTCAACGATGTGACCCTCGGCGTGCGCTTCGTTGGCCAACAGGGCCCACGCTAGCGATGAGGACGGGAAGGTCGCGGCCACGTCTACTGCTTCATCGCCAGCGTCAAACCGGGCGGTAACCTCGGTTTCTTCCGGCAAAAGTGTTGCCGGGATACCGAGCAGGTTTGCTCCAAGTTCAGCCATGGTTACTTCAACGACTTTCCGGCAGATCCGAGCTGGTGTGCAGCCTCAACGATGCGTGCAGCCATTGATGCTTCGGCTGCGGCACCCCAGACGCGCGGGTCGTACGTCTTCTTGTTTCCGACCTCACCATCAATCTTCAGGACACCGTCGTAGTTCGAGAGCATGTGGCCCGCCACCGGGCGGGTGAAGGCGTACTGAGTGTCGGTGTCGATGTTCATCTTGATGACGCCGTAGGCCACTGCATCAGCAATTTCCTTGTCGGAAGAACCCGAGCCGCCGTGGAAGACCAGGTCGAACGGGTTGGCCTTACCAAGCTTGGTACCAACCTGTTCCTGGATGTCCTTGAGGATCTCCGGACGCAGCTTCACGTTGCCCGGCTTGTACACACCGTGCACGTTACCGAAGGTCAATGCGGTGATGTAACGGCCGTTTTCGCCGGAGCCCAGCGCGGCAACGGTAGCCAGCGCGTCCTCGACAGTCGAGTACAGCTTGTCGTTGATGGCGTTTTCGACGCCATCTTCCTCGCCACCGACGGCACCAATTTCGACCTCGAGGATCTGCTTGGCGGCTGCGGTGCGCGGAAGCAACTCGGCGGCGATACGCAAGTTCTCTTCGAGCGTCTCGGCCGAACCGTCCCACATGTGGGAGTTGAAGAAGGGATTACGACCAGCTGCAACTTCTGCCTCGGAGGCGGCAAGCAGGGGAAGCACAAAATCGTTGAGCTTATCTGCCGGGCAGTGGTCGGTGTGCAGGGCGATGGTCACACCGTAGCTCTTGGCAACTTCGCGCGCGAAAGCGGCGAAGGCCAGCGAACCGGTGACCATGTTCTTGATGGAGGAACCCGACCAATATGCTGCACCGCCGGTGGACACCTGGATGATTCCGTCGGATTCTGCTTCGGCGAAGCCGCGAATGGCGGCGTTCAGGGTTTGCGATGACGTTACGTTCACTGCGGGGAAGGCGTATCCGCCGGCCTTCGCAGAATCAATCATTGCGTTGTACTGTTCCGGTGTTGCGATGGGCATACTGACTCCTGTGTAGATAAGGAATTGTGGGGAGTAGACCTCGTTGGCTGCTTCACATCCTATCTACAATGTGTGCTGGATCGCTTACGGGATGACGCGCCACGTTTGTGAATGACAGGCAAAGGGCGCCGAATCCGGCGCCCTTTGCCTGTCATTTACTTGTCTGTACCCGCTTCACCTCCGGTTTCGGCCAGTGACTTCTGGGCTATCGGCTTAACGGTTTCTTGTTTGGGTGGCACCGCAGCCATTTTCATCTGGGGCACGGGAGCCTTCGGCGCGAGCGGTTTCGGTCTTGTCACGGTGACGACCTTGGCTACGGCCTTCTGAGTGGCGGCTGCTTTGGGTTTAGCCGCTGCAACAACCGCGATTTTCTTCGGCTTAGCCTTCACAGGTGTGGCCACCTTCTTGAGGGCCTTTACCTTCTTGAGCTCAGGTTTCGCGGCAGGAGCCGGCGCTTGCTTGGCGGGTGGCTGTTTCACGGCCGGCACCTTCTTAGCAACCACCGCTTCTTGTTTGGAGTCCTTTTTCGCCGGTTTACCAACGACCAATTTGCTGGTGGAATCGCCGTCCTGAGGGGCGTCAACTTCTGGTTTAACATCCGCCTTTGGGGCGTCAGGTTCCGTAGACTCCTTCGTTGTATCGCCAGATGGATCTGCTGCGCCGCTTTCCGGAAGTGTCACTTGAAGGTCCGGAAGCTCGTTGACATCAGGCACCTGATTTTCTTGCGGTGGAGCTTCACTGCTTGGTGCCGGTGCCTCACTTGTCGGAGCAGCTGTCGTTGGTGCTACCGAAGTCGGTGCAGCAGTAGTCGGCGCGGGAGTGGTTGTCGGTGCTGCCGCAGTTGTCGGTGCTGCCTTAGTCGGAGCTGCCTTAGTCGGAGCCGCCGATGTGGGTGCTGCCGACGTAGGTGCTGCACTAGTCGGAGGAGCTGTCGATGGCACCGCAGAGGTTGGAGCCGGCTTCGTCGGAGCCGGCTTTGGCGCCGCAGAGGTCGGAGCCGGCTTTGGCGCCGCAGAGGTCGGAGCCGGCTTCGTCGTCGACTTCGTTGGAGACGGCTTAGTTGGGGCAGGTTTAGGTTCGGTCCTAGGTTTCGTCGGTGTGGATGGCTTGGCGGTTGCCGTCGGCTTCTTGGCCGGTTTCGGATCGGCCTTGGGTGCAACTGCCGGTGACTTGCTCTTGTTAGGCGTGGGCGACGAGGTTCTTACCCTGGGGGCGGTGACCCACCGTATCGAGGAATTAATGGTTTCTTCCACCGAGGACCGAGGTGCGCCACTGTTGCGGATTGGTTCGGCAGCGATGGTGGTGTTTCGCGAATCGATCATGGGATTAGGCTGACCAAACACGCCCGGGAGGAAGTTTCTCGGGTCGTTCCAGCGTCCATTGATAATGACTTCAAAATGCACGTGGCATCCCGTGGAATTTCCCGTTGTTCCACTAAGCGCTATGACTTGCCACTGTTTGACAGTATCTCCAACTTTCGCAATGAGCTGGGAATTGTGGCTGTATCCGGTCTGGATTGAGGAGCCATGGTCGATCGTGACACGCATGCCCGAGTGTCCGGCCCAAGCAGACTGGATGACAACTCCATCTGCCGATGCATAAACCGGAGAACCGCAAGGAATCGCATAGTCTTGCCCAACGTGGATCTGGGTGCCCGGCCCGGTGGGGTTGTGGCGCCAACCGTAGGGGCTAGTGATGTGCAAAGACGCCACCGGATGCATGAGTTGGATCTTACCGGGAAGCGCCCCAAGCGCTCCCACATTCTGTCCAACCAAGATGCCCGCGGCATTGGGCTGAGTAGATGTTGCTCGCCAGGCACCGGTGAACGCCTGTAGCGCGGGCGCCCCGTCGCCGTCGGATCCGGCGGGCGAACTGGTTATGTTGGACGATTGCCACCTAATGGCGTCCAAGCCACCGAGAAGAGCCACCCTGACCGGCTGAACATAGCTGGCAACCTGGTAACTCGGCGCATGGGCTCTGTGTGGTGCGATCTCGTCAGAGGCCACCCCGAGCCCCGGCGTACCCGATATTGCGACGGCAGCAGCCACAGCAAGACCAAACGCTGACATAGGTGGAATCTTTTTCCTAAATCTGCCTTTATTTTCCGGCAGCGGACCCCTATTGACCTGATGCATTTTCAACGGCAACAACCCCCTGATTGAGTCACCATGAATTCTTTGCACAGCCAAAAGAGGATGGCGGGCTGGCTAAAGCCAACGAGTTGTCCGTGTCACCCCAAGTAACTGAACACTTAGGCTTCACCGTAGCTCACCGACGGTGAGTAATAAAGGGCTATTTGCCGCCATCACAAAGTGTTATTTGCTTTCACTCTCCGGCGACTACCGCGGATGGATGATCCCCCGGATCCCCAGCTTGTGTTTCACAAGTCCAAATGACGTAGAAAACAAGCAACGACTAGGTGCATCAGACTTTAAGCGGCACGCTTTGCGCTCTTCTCAGGTAGAAACTACTCCGCGAGCGAGCTGGAGGCTGAGCCTTCAGAAGATGGCATTCGCGTTGAGGTTCCATCGCTTTGGCCCGACGTGCCGCTCGGCGATTCGACGAACGTCGATTCGGAGACCTCCGTCGGTGGTTTTGTCGGCGCGGTACTACCCGGTGCTGTACTTCCTGGAGCGGAGGGCACAGTGCTTGGAGGAGTCGGGGAGCTCGCGTCCGTCGGAGGAGTGACCGTCGGAGTTTCATCGGGCTTCGTCGAGTCCGAAGGGGCAGGAGATGGTTTCCGCGTTGGTGTTGGCTTCGGCGTTGCGCTGGGTTTTGTCTCTTGGGTGGGCTTCGGAGTTCTGCTCGGCTTGGTTTCGTGCGTGGGCTTTGGAGCAGTGGTTTCCTTTTGCGGTCCCGTTGGTGACGGTGCGGGCTTGCTCGGCTCGGGCCGATTCACCTCAATATCGTGCCCATTATCGTTGTTCGCTTGAGGTTCACCGGTGTTGCGAATTGGTTCGGCTGCAATCGTTGTGCGGCGCGAATCAATCATCGGATTTGGCTGGCCCGGGATGGCGGGCAGGAAGTTTCGGGGGTCGTTCCAGCGGCCGTTGATGATGACTTCGAAGTGTACGTGGCAGCCGGTGGAGTTACCGGTTGTCCCGCTCAGGGCGATCAACTGCCCTTGCTTAACGCGCTCACCAACCTTGGCAATCAACGAGGAGTTGTGACTATAGCCGGTGCGTACCGATGACCCATGGTCAACTGTCACACGCATTCCGGAGTGCCCCGCCCAAGCCGACTGGATCACCGTTCCATCGGCAGTGGCATAGACCGGCGATCCACACGGGATGGCATAGTCCTGTCCAATATGGATCTGGGTGCCAGCACCTGTCGGGTTATTCCTCCACCCGTACGGGCTAGTGATGTGCCTAGAAAAAACTGGGTGGATCAGCTGGATTCCTGCTGGCAAAACCCCCAGCGGACCAACGCTTTGTCCCACCAGCTGGGTGGTTGAACCGCCACTGCTGAGCACCGAAGCGGGGTCGGAGGCATCGGAGACTTGATCGCCTGCGGCGGCGCTGGTGATATTTTCAGATTCCCAGCGGATCGCATCGGCGCCGCTAAGTAGCGATACCTCGACCGGTTGGTTAAAGGAGGCTGCCTCAACACTCAGCGGCGAAAAGGCAACAGGAGCTACGTCAATGAGGCGCCCATCGGGAGTTGGCGAAGGAGCAAGAGCAAGTGTGGTGATGATCGCGATCCCCAGTACTGCGCTCTTTGAGCCCTTGGATGTGCGACGTAAATCGCGCCTCTTGGGCACCGGCATTGAGTGATTAACCTGGTGCTTCTTCACCTGTGATTAGCTCCGTTTCGCGTCGCGTGACCATGGCCGTTGCCGGCGCGGACCATCGGGCATTCCCCGAACAATGCGGCCGGTGACGACACCGAAACTGTGCACGGGATGGAACGTCCGAAACTCACGCTAACTCACGATGCGCGAAGAGAAAAGGGTAATTCGCTAAACGTTGGGCTTTCTACTCAAAGTTACGGGCGGCCTTAGACCGACTGGTCAAAGACGTGTCGACGAATCCACGCGTGCATGGCGATTCCGGCGGCCGATGCGGCATTGATTGATCGGGTGGAACCAAATTGCTCGATGGACAACGTTGCCTCGGCATTCTGATGGACCTCTTCACTGAGCCCCGGGCCTTCCTGCCCGAAGACCAGCACGCAGTTACGCGGCAGTTCATAGGTCTCCAGTTTTTCGGAATCGGGGAAGATATCGATGCCGATGATCGCTAGCCCTTCGCCCTTGGCCCAGACCACGAAGTCCTCCACCGTGGGGTGGTGACGCACGTGCTGGTATCGATCGGTGACCATGGCGCCACGCTTGTTCCAGCGACGGCGGCCAATGATGTGCACTTCCTTGGCCAAGAAGGCGTTCGCGGTGCGCACCACCGTGCCAATATTCATGTCGTGCTGCCAGTTCTCAATGGCAATGTGAAAGTCGTGCCGACGCTCATCTAGATCGGCAACAATCGCTTCCATGGACCAGTAGCGGTACTTGTCAGCAACGTTGCGTCGGTCCCCGTTGCTGAGCAACTCGGGGTCGTAGTGCCCCTCACTCGGCAGCTCACCCTCCCACGGACCGACACCAACTTCTGGGCGTTCTTCGTGGATGGGATCGTACTCGGTGGGTTCTGGGGCTGGGGGCTCAACGTCGAAAGTCACTCCTCAAGGGTAGTCGCTGCTCCACAATCCCCCGGAATAGCGCCCCGGCACCGGGCTTGGGCAGACAAAACGGCACACGAGAAGGACGGATGATGACAAACTATCCAGTGCAGTACATTGCCCAACCGGGAAACACTTCGGTCTTCATGCAAGGACGGCACCCATGCCCATCATCGACAATGCCATCTACGTCAACGGAAAGTGCGTGATCCATCCACCGGATCTCTCCTCCACCTTTGAGTCGATGAAAGAAACCGGAGGCATGTCGTGGCTGGGGCTCTACCGTCCCGACCAAGCGGAAATGAACGAGGTTGCCGACGAACTCGGACTCCACGAACTTGCCGTTGAGGACACGCTCGCTGGGCATCAGCGACCCAAATTGGAGCACTACGGAGATCATCTTTTTGCCGTGCTCCGACCCGCCCGTTATCTCGACGAGGAAGAAAAAGTTGAGTTCGGCGAGCTTCATGTCTATGCAGGTACCGATTTTGTCGTCACGGTCAGGCATGCCGAATCCCCCAAGTTGGCTCAGGTTCGCCATCGGCTCGAACTTGATCCAGACCTTCTGGCCATCGGCCCCTTGGCAATTCTCTACGCCGTTATTGACCAGGTCGTTGACGAATATGAACCGGTGTTCGTCGGCTTAGAAAATGACATCGATGAGATCGAGGACGAGCTGTTCTCCGGGACCACCAACGTTTCGCGGCGCATCTACGAACTGTCCCGGGAAGTCATTGATTTCCAGCGCGCTCTGGCCCCACTGGAGGAGGTCATTTCCGGACTGCGCCGAGACGTACGGCTGAGCAACGTCCAAGAGTCCGACGCCCTAGAATTGGATCGAAAGCTCATCGACGTCCACGACCACGCGATCCGAATGACGGAGCGCATCGCATCCTTCCGGGCGTTGCTGACCAATGCCCTGTCGCTGTCCTCAACGTTGGCCTCCCAGGCGGCGACTGAGGCTGGTCTGGCCCAAAACGAGCAGATGAAAAAGATTTCCTCTTGGGCGGCGATCATTTTTGCACCGAGCCTTGTCACCGGCATCTACGGGATGAACTTCAGCCATATGCCCGAACTTGACTGGCGTTTCGGCTATCCGGCCGCGCTCGGCTTGATGCTGGTGCTCGCAGGGGGCCTCTTCGTCATCTTCAAGAAGAACAATTGGCTCTAGCCCGCGGTGGCGCAGCACTCGATGCACCGGAACCTGAAAGACTGTTACCCGAAGGTTCTTACCTCTTGAAAGGAACTCCCACTCATGGCGATTCATGAACCACGCAGCGTTCACGACATCGAATGCTGGCTCACGGACATGGACGGGGTGCTGGTTCACGAAAATCAGGCCATCCCCGGCGCTGCCGAGATGATCGCGCACTGGGTGAGCACGGGCAAACGCTTCCTGGTGCTGACCAACAATTCGATCTACACCCCGAGGGATCTGCGGGCACGCCTGCTGTCCTCCGGACTGGACGTCCCGGAAGAGAACATCTGGACCTCGGCCATGGCCACCGCCGAATTTTTGCGCCGTCAGCGTCCGGGCGGACGCGCGTTTGTGATTGGCGAGGCCGGATTGACCACCGCACTGCACGATGCAGGTTTCATCCTGACCGATCAGGACCCCGATTATGTGGTGTTGGGCGAAACCCGCACCTACTCCTTTGAGGCCATCACCCGGGCCATTCGTCTGATCGCCGCCGGCGCTCGGTTCATCACCACCAATCCGGATGCCACCGGACCCTCCCCCGAGGGACTGCTGCCCGCCACCGGATCCGTGGCCGCGCTGATCACTCAGGCCACCCGTCGCGAACCGTACGTGGTGGGCAAGCCGAACCCGATGATGTTCCGCTCCGCCCTGAACCGAATCGACGCGCATTCGGAGACCACGGCAATGATTGGTGACCGCATGGACACCGACATCATTGCCGGAATGGAAGCCGGGCTGCTGACGCTGTTGGTGCATACCGGCATCACCAAGCCCGGTGATGTGGCGTCCTTCCCGTTCCGCCCCGATCTGGAACGTAGCTCGGTCGCCGACATCTTCAACGAGCTGCTTCAGGGGCCGGAGGCCGCACCGGGCAAGGCGTCCGGTCCGCACGAAGACTAAGGCACAGCTTTTGCATGTTGGTGTTGGCCGCTCCCGTTCACGAGGACGCGGCCAGCACCTTTAGTGCGGCTGGGCCGCTAAAGCAGCTTCAACTGATCGGCAACAACGCGGCCATCATGAATGACGGTACGGTCTGATCCGCGGTCCATGACGGCGCTGGTGACAGTTTCGGCGCCCAATAGGACAAGCTCCGCCCTATCCCCCACGGCCAGCCCCGGGCGGTCGCTAGTTGATCGCAGCCGGGTGAGGTTGCGGTCCATGATGCTGGCTCCACCCCAGGTGGCGATCGCTGCCGCATGCTCAATCAGCTCATCCTGGCGCAGCCCGTGGGTGAAGGCCAACTGCCAGGTGCGCGAGAGCAGATCACAATCCCCATAGGGACTCCAGTAGTCGCGCTGGCCATCCTCGCCGAGGCCAACCCGGATCCCGGCCTCGGTCATTGCGGCAAGATTAAACTGTTTGCCGCTGACAGCTGGCGCCACCGTGGCCCAAGAAATATCTAGCTCACGCATGCCCTCCATCACCCGTTGCGTGGCGGCGGCGGAAACGTTGCCCAGTTCGTAGGCGTGCGAGAGTGTCACCCGTCCCTCCATGCCAAGGGCGCGGGTGCGTTCCATGATGAGCTCGGTGCTGAAATGTGCCAGATGCCCCGGCTCGTGCAGATGAATATCGACATCCACTTGGTATTTTTCGGCCAGCTCGAACACGATGTCTAGGTGCCGTACCGGATCCCGATCCAGCTGGCAGGGATCAATGCCGCCCATCACCGTGGCACCGAGTTTTAAGGATTCTTCGAGGTAAGCCACAGTTCCAGGTTCAAGCAATAGCCCGGCCTGTGGAAAGGCCATGATCTGCACGTCGGCATGCTCCGCGAACTTTTCCTTGGCGGACAGTACTGCTTCGAATTTTTCTAGCTTGCAGTCGATATCAATCTGCGCGTAACTACGCACCCGGGTGGTGCCGTGGGCAATCATGCGTCCCAGGGTTTCGGCGACCCGCTGAGGCAACGAAACCTCGGCATCGCGCCAGTTGTTGCGATCATTGAGCATCATGCCCCAGACACCCGGTGCCCCAGTGTGTTCACGGAACGGGAGCCCGATCCGGGTTGAATCTAGGTGCACGTGGACATCTGAGAATGACGGAAGCGCCAGCCGCCCGCCCCCATCGATTGCCCCGGCCGTCGGGAGCGCTGCGTCGTGCGGGGAAACGGAGCTGATCTTCCCGTCGGTGATTTCGAAGTCAATGGGTGTCTGACCCCAAGGCCTCACGTTACTGATAAGCACAGCGTTTCTCCCCTTTGCCGGTGACCTGCCGCATAACTTTGGTGTTATGCGGAACAACTCTTCCACGCGGCGGTGGCAGGGGCGAGCATTTGGGATGCCGTTGCCTATTCTTCGTCCCCATGGCTGCCAGCGGCCGCGATGTGAGTCATCGACTTCCAGACCAGCAGCAGGATGATGAACGAACCCACGAATCCAAGCCAGAACGGCGCCCGGTAGCTGAAGACTTGGCCCAGCACACCGCCGAGCAGAGAACCGGCGGCGATGCCGCCAACGCTCCCCAGCATGTAAACCGAGTTCACCCGGCCGCGCAGCCGATCGGGCACCGCGCGCTGGCGCACCGTGGAGGAAACCGAGCTCCAGACCAGAGCATGGATGCCGAAGAGGAACAAGATGGCCATGGCCACCCACGCCTGGTGGGTGAGCACCAGAGCTAGGTGCGTGAGGGTTTCCAAGACCAGACCGGTGCGCAACAAGACGGCGTAGTTGAACTTGCTCTCCAGCCAGGGGAAGAGCAGCGATCCGATAATTCCGCCCACCGCACTGGCGCTCATCAGCAGGCCGTACCCAATGTTCCCGAGCGCCAACTGGTCGGTCGCGTAAAGCACCAGCATCGCGAACGTAGCCCCAAAGGTGACGTTGAAGGAGGTGATGAGGATGGCCAGGGTACGCACGGCGAAGTGCCTGCGCATCCAGCCGATCCCCTCCCTGACTTCACGGAGCATGGAGGTCCCCGGCGGTCTCGCGCTGCCAGCTGCCGGTAACGGGAGCGCGACCTTCGAGTAGAGCACCACGGCCAGGGCCAGCAGCGCGGCAAACCCCGCGTAGGGAAGTGCATGGGACAAGGCAAAGAGCATGGCCCCCAGCGGCGGGCCGGCCAGTTGGTTGGTCACGGTAATGGTCCCGAAGAGCCGCGAGTTGGCCAGCCCCAACTGAGCGCTGGGCACCAGAGTGGGGATCAGCGAAGTGGCAGCGTTGTCGGCAAAGGCCTCCGCGGTGCCCAGTAAGAACAAGCATCCATAGAGCACCGGCAAGCCAAGGGCCCCGGAGAAGATGACGACGGCCAGGGCCATGATTACCAGCATCCGCAGAAGGTTGACCATGATCATCAGCTGGCGCCGGTTCACACGGTCCACAACGGCACCGGCGAGCAGACCGAAAAGTACCCAGGGGATCTGTTGGGCGAAGGGCGCCAGGGCCACGGCCAACGGGTCGCGGGTGATGGTGGTGACCAGTAGCGGTCCGGCAGCCAGCAGCATCCCGTCCCCGAGGTTGCTCATCGCTGCACCGGCCCACAGCCAGCGGAAAGGCCCCGGTAGCTGTCCCCCGGATTTTGCGGTGTTCACGGCTCCAGCGTACGTGGGCTATCCCGTTCCGGGCGGTGTGGCTCGCTCGGTTGTCGTCCGGCAGAGACCCGGTCAGTGCTCCGGGTGTTCGGGGAACAGCGGTGAATGCGGTGCCCGGGCGGTTGCTCGTGGGGGCTTAAATGACCCCTGCCCGAGCTGAATCAGTTCGGGCAGGGGCTCCGAGAAGAGCTCGTGTTAGTGCGGTTCTTCTACTTGTTGAGTGCGGGCGCTGCCTGCTCGCTAAAAGCCGGCATGACCTGCTCAATGAACAGTTCCAGCGAGCGCTTCTTTTCCTCATGGCTGAGGGTATTGTCGGCCCAGAAGCTGTACTCGGTGACCCCCAGCTCCTCGTAGCGGCGCAGGCGCTCGACCACCTCGGAGGGAGTACCGATCATGGCGGTCTGGTGCAGGGACTCCACCGAGAATTCGGGGCGTGCCTCGAACTTCTCGACCGGGCTGGGGTCTAGGAAACCATTTTCCGGGACACTCTTGTTGCCAAACCACGCGTCGAAAGAACGGTAGAACTTCTGGATTCCTTCGGCGGCCGGACGCCACCCCTCGGTGTCTGCTTCTGAATGCACGTGGGTGTGGCGCAGCACCATGATGTCCGGGCGGCGTTCAATTTCCGGGTGGTTGGCGATGGCGGTTTCGTATTTCTCCACCAAAGATGCGACTTCCTCGTCGCCCTTCATCAGCGGAGTGACCATGACGTTGCAGCCGGTGGCGACGGCGAAGTCGTGGGATTCTGGGCTGCGGGCGGCCACCCAAACCGGAAGCTCCTTCTGCACCGGCTTCGGCACGCTGGTGGAGGTAGGGAACTGCCACACCTTTCCATCATGGGCGTAGTCGCCGGCCCACAATGCCTTCATGGCAGGGATGATCTCACGCAGGTGGTCACCGCCATCTGCCACGGGCAGGCCTCCGAGCATGCGGTCGAACTCGAACTGGTAGGCCCCGCGCGCCACGCCCACCTCGGCGCGTCCGCCGCTGATGACATCGAGCAGGGCCAGTTCTCCGGCGGCCCGGATCGGGTTCCAGAACGGGGCGATGATGGTGCCGGAGCCGAGCCGGATCTTCGAAGTCTTGGCCGCCAGGTAGGCCAGCTGCGGCAACGGATTTGGCGAGACGGTGTACTCCATCGAGTGGTGCTCACCGATCCAGATCGTACCGAAGCCACCCTCCTCGGCCAGCAGGGCCAGTTCGACGAGGTTCGCCCAGTGGTCCTCGTAGGAAATGGAATCGTCGTAGCGCTCCATGTGAACAAACAGCGAAAAACGCATCTGGCGTCCTTTCAGAAATTACTGGCTTGCAGAAGAAGCGTCGCGCTCGGCGATGGTCACGTTGTGGCGTGACCAATGAGCGCGTTCGACTTCCCTGACGATGATGGTGATATTTTCGGGTGCTGCGTCGACGGTGGTGACCGCTGCCTGGTGCAGCGCGTCTATGAGGGCCCGTAGCTGTTCCGGGCTGCGGCCTCGGGCAATGGAAACATCAATCAGTGGCATGGGGCATCCGTCCTTATCCGCGCATGACGAAGGGGTCTGCCACGGGACCCTCGTCGGTGTTGATCCAGATGCTCTTGAGCCGGGTGTACTCGTACATCGACTCGATGCCGTGTTCGATGCCCACGCCGGAGTTTTTGAAACCCTGGCGCGGCGACATCGGGGACATGGCCCGATAGGTGTTGACCCACACGGTGCCGGCGTCGAGCTTCCGGGCGACGCGGTGCGCGGTGGCCAGGTTCTGCGTCCACACCCCGGCGGCCAAGCCGTACTCGGTGTCGTTGGCCAGGGCGAGCAACTCGTCTTCGCGCTCAAAGGGCATGATGGCAGCTACCGGGCCGAAGATCTCCTCGCGGACCACGCGCATGTTGTTGTCCACGTCGGTCAGCACGGTCGGCTCGTAGAAGTATCCGGGCAACTCCAGACCCGTCGGGCGTCCGCCGCCGCTGTGCACCGTCGCGCCCTCCGCGGCGCCGATCTTCACGTAGGATTCGACCTTCTCCAGCTGGTCCTTGAAGGCCAGCGGGCCAAGCTCCGTCTCATCAAGCAGCGGGTCGCCGATCCGGATCGAGCGGGCGCGTTCGGTGACGCGTTCGAGCAGTTCCTCGTACACCGACTTGTGCGCGAAGACGCGGCTGCCGGCGATGCAGGTCTGCCCGGCGGCAGCGTAGATGCCCGCGACGACGCCCATCGCGGCGTTGGCCACGTTGGCGTCCCCGAAGACGATGTTCGGGCTCTTCCCGCCGAGTTCCAGGGTGCATCCGATGAATCGGGCCGCTGTCTGGGCGGCGATATGCGATCCGGTGCCGGTGGAGCCGGTGAAGGAGATCTTGGCGATCTTCGGATGGCTCACCAGCGCCGCACCGGCCTCGGCTCCCAGCCCGGTCACCACGTTAATGGCGCCGGGCGGGAACCCTGCCTTGTCCGCTAGCTCGGCCAGTAGCAGCACAGTGCGCGAGGTGTATTCGCTGGGCTTGATGACCACGGTGTTGCCGGCTGCCAGTGCCGGGGCGATCTTCGAGGTGGTCAGCGTCAGCGGCGAGTTCCACGGGGTGATCGCCCCGACCACCCCGAGCGCCTCACGCTGGGTGTAGTTCAGGATGTCCGGGTTGGTGCTTGGAATCTGTGAGCCTTGGATCTTGTCGGCCAGCCCGGCGTAGTAGTAGAAGTACTCGGGCAGCATGCGCATCTGGCCGCGCATTTCGCGTAATAGTTTGCCGTTGTCTAGGCTTTCGCACATTGCCAGCTGCTCGGCATTCTCGCCGACTAGGTCGCCGAGGCGGCGCAGCAGGTGCCCGCGCGCGGTGGCCCCGATCCGCTTCCAGGCAGCGGACTCGAAGGTGTGTCGGGCGGAGCTGACGGCCCGGTCCACGTCCTCGGCGTTGCCTCGGGCGGCCTCGTAGAGGACAACCAGGGTGGACGGGTTGGTGCTGGTGAAATAGGTCCCCTCGGACGGGGCCACGTGCTCGCCACCGATGAAGTGGTTGAGGCGTTCAGTCACGGTTCATCCTTTTCGGGTTATCGATCAAAGTGGAAAGCGCCTCGGCTAGGGCCAGTGCGTTCTCGATGGGCAGCATATGTCGGGTTTTCGGGACGACGACAACGCGGCAGTCGGGCATCGCTTGCCCCAGACGCTGCGACATCTCCGGGGTCGATCCCGGGTCGTCGCTGCCAGTGATGGCCAGGGCGGGTTGAGTGATGGCTCCCAATTCGGGTCCGATCTCTTGGTCCCCCTGCGCGAACACCCGGTAGGCGTGCAGGTACGACTGAATGTCGTTTGCGGCCAGGACGTGACGGACTGTTGCGATGCTCTGGGCAGGCACGGTGGTCGTGGCGTGGGGGAACCAGCGTTCGATGGCCAGGTCCACCCCGGCGGCGAATTCCGTTCCCGCGGTGTCCAACCGGCGCGCCACCGCCGCGGATTCCTCCGCAGTGCGTCGGCACACCGAGTTAACGGAGGTCAACGAAAGGACCTTGGTTGGTGCGAAGCGTGCAATGTATTGGGCGATGAGTGCCCCCAGAGAAAAGCCGACGAGGTGAATCGGTCCTTCGGGAAGCCGTGAGATCACGTGACGGGCCAGGGTTTCCAGCGTCTGTGGTTCTCTCAGCGGCGGCTGCGCTCCGTGGCCCGGCAGGTCCAATGCCACGGTCGGCCGGTCGCAGATTTCCTGGAACGTCTCCCACATGCTCAAATCCAGGCCGACCCCGTGCAGGAGCACGGTCTGCGGTTCGAGGGCACTCATTGCTACCAGTGGCTCCTAGAGCTCGGTCGAGAGCGCTGCTAGGCGCTGTTGCGGACGTCCACCCGTAGCAGCAGCCAGGGCGATGATGATCTCCCCGGGATGCGGGGCATCGGCGATGCTGACTTCCACGCTCTGGTGGTGCGAGCGGATGGTGGCATCGGTGAAGTGCTTCAGCGGGATATCGAAGTGCACCCCAGCCGGGCCGCGCTTCTCTACGGCCGGCAACAAGGTGGTTGCCTGAGCGGCGTCGCGGAAGTGGTTGCCGAATTTCAGGGTGTGGATCAGCGCGGAACCGTGCTCGATTTCCCCGTCCAATCCCACGATGGCCGCTTTGCCGTAAGCCTCCAACGGCGCGCCCAGTGCCTCCATGACCTTGGGTGCTAGCAACGCACCGAGATCGGAGGCGACGGCATCGATGCCGGCGTTCAGGTCTTCGACGAAGCCCTGACCTGCCCACGGGTTATCAATGATCGCCGCTACGATGGCGACTCGTGCGACGGGGGCTACGTCGCGCCCTCCCTCGCGGGTGGTTTCCTCAACGATGGTCACAAGCTTGCGGTATTTCACAGGGTAATTTCCTTCAGGATCTCGGAGGTGACGGGAATGTCGGTGTTACGGTCCCCGATCCGCGCGTGCGGGCGGGGCCCGGTGGATGCCGCGGCAACAACGGCGATTTCCGTCGCGTTCGGCGCATCGGACAAGAAGATTTCGATGGTCTGGTAGTGGCTTCGCGTTGCCGGTGCGGTCTTGTGCCACATCGGAATCCGCAGCATTTCACCCGGTTGGCCGAATCCGTCTGCGAAGCACAAAATGGACGTTCCTTCCAGCGCCTCTCGCATCAGGTTCCCGTAGTACGGGGTGTGGATCAGCGCTCCGGCATGTTCGATTTCCCCGCCGGCACCGACGAGGGCTGCCTTGCCGAAGGCTTCGACCTTCTCGGCGCCGCCGAGCACCTCAAGTAGCCGGTCGGTCAAGAGCTTTGACAGCAGCGGGGCGATGCGCTCGGCTTCTGGGGCGAGCTCGAAATCGGTGCTGGTCCCCTTCCAGGGATTGGCTATCACCGCGGTGGAGGTGGCCCGCAGGATCGAGCGCCCATCGGTATGGGGAATTTCTTCGCTGAACGTCGAAATCTTGCGAAGTCCAATGGCAGCAGCAATGTCGTCATAGCTACCCAGGGTCGAACGCGCGCTGAGATCGACTACTCGCTTCGCCTCAAGTGGAGTTGTTGTCATGTTTTGGAGCTTTCTGGTCTATGGCGTCGTTGGTTCGCTCTTGTGGCTTGGAGGGATATGCGTGATCGATCGCGATTCGTTGCGCCCGATAGGTTGCCTGACCTCCCCGGCTCCGAGCGGCTGACTTCTCTGGCGTGCGCCGCAGCATCCGGTGCACCTTCGATCCGGACCCCTACTGATTCCAATGTTCACACCGCATCCTGAGAGATCATTCCCTGCCCGGCGAGCAAGCATCTGCGGCTCAGTGGATTCCATCACCGCGTCTCAGGACCAATGCTGCCGCACCTCAACCTGTTGCATACAAGAACTGTAGTACTTTCAGCACCAGTGTGCAACAGGTCACTGCAAAAGTGTCTTCATTCAGCGAAATATCCGCAAACTGTTCGACATTGCACAGGCAGTACTGGCATTTGATGCATGCATCATTGCTTGGGTTTTCCTGCGGAATGGGGACTCGCGACCGACTTTCCAGGTGGATCCAGTAATCCGGTCACCATGCGCTTCTGGGGGCTTCGTCGGCCGTTACCGTGAATCTAGGGCATTGTTGGCAGGCGGTCGGCTTCGTCGGATGCCAACCGTGGAAGCGCTCCAGATCCGATTCCGGGGACTCCGCACCACTCGATCGAGACCCGTGCCGTGGGCAATCAACCGTCACCGGATCCACATGCGTACACCGGAAGAAGTCCACCGCGGCGGCTTGCCTGTAATACCTAGCCAGCCGTCATGGAACGCATTTAGGCAAACCATTTCCAACGGTAACGAACCCCGAAACGACACGTGACCATTTCGCGTTCACTCGCAACTCAGGAAGGCCACGGCGTCACAGCAGAAAGACTCTAGACCCCCGATTCCTCCGTCGGGACCCTAACCTGAGTCCAAAACAAACAAAAAGGCCGGGCCGGACTGAATCAAGGCGAGTTCTAGCGGTCGTTTCCCTGTATCAGTGGCGCTTCAGGGCGCCGTATCCGATACCGTGCGATGGACCCAGGTACTACGAGTTGCGGCCTCCACCCAGCAATTCGCGGGCAGACGCGTAGACGTGATTTCTCATCGCGGCCTCGGCGCCGAAATGGTCCTTGTCCTGGATCATCTGCAGCACCAGTCGATGCTCGCCGCTGGATGCCGAAATCCGCCGGGGATTCTCGACCGTCTTCAGCACCAGCCGATGGAAGGCCAGCTGATTCATGAGCAACCTGTAGTGCTCGACCAATTTAGTGTTATCAGAACCATTGACCAGCGCCCAGTGAAACTCATGGACCAGCTGGGCGTAGCGTTCCGAATCGTGTGCGACAGAGGCGGCTTCCGATGCCTTGACGTTTTTCTCCAAGAATTCAAGACTGGGTGTCCTGCCGCGCCGGGCCATCAGGCCGGCAGCCATGCCCTCTAGGCCCTCCTTGAGCTGGAAGAGTTCTACGATTTCCCGCTTGGTGGGTTCACGGACGTAGGTCCCAACCTTGGGCCTGATTTCAATCAGGCTCTCTCGCTCGAGCTGCTTCAGGGCCTCGCGCACCGGAGTTCGACTGACGTCAAACTGCTGCGCCAAGAAAATCTCGGAGAGCGGCTCGCCCGGAGGATACGTTCCCCCCAGCACCAAATCCCGTATCCGAGCGAGCAATGAATCGTCCGATGGAGGTGGCGCCCCGAGATTGCTAACTTCCGCTATTCCTTGCATACAAGAACACTACGATGCATGCAAGATCAAGTCAATCTGTATTAAATTGTTCTTGCAAAACTCCAGAGATTACATGGATTTAGAGGAATATTCGCGAACTGGTTGACGGCAATGGTGACGGGCATTACAGTCTGTAGCATGCAACAGAAATTTGAGGACACACTGAAGGAAGCATGGACCGCTGCTTGGGATCGCGGTGAAGTTGAAGCTCTCAACGCCATCTCCACCTCCAATTACACCCGTCATGGCAAATCAGGCGGATCATCGATGAATCTGCACCAATACCAAGCGGAGATTCGCGCCATTCGTCAGGGATTCCCGGACCTTACCACCACCATTGATTCGATCTTGGTCGATGGAGAGCGGGCGGCCATCTTCTGGAAAACCACGGGCACTCACACGGAAACGTTCCTCAGTGTGCCCGCTACCGGCAAGTCGGTGGTGACCCAAGGGTCGAATCAAATCGATCTGCGCGAGGGTCTGATTCACCGTGAAACGGTCACGTGGGATGGAACCGAACTACTCAATGCACTCGGAATTCGCTCGCTATCCGATGCGATCGCTGCAGAGAAGTCGCCGGAAACGGAAGTTGTGATGGCAGATCTGTCGGGGGAACCCGATCTTGAGGCTATGAAGGCGTTTAACCGCCAGTTTGTCACCGGCGTGACCGTTGTGACAACGATGGAAGACGGAAAACCCCGAGGGCTTGCAGTCAACGCCTACTCCTCAATCTCCCTAGAACCGCCGCTGGTCATGGTGTGCGTGCAGAAGACATCGTCGACGTACCCGGCGCTGTTCGGCTCCACCCACCTCGGAATCAATATCCTTTCCCGCGAACAGAAGGACACCGTATCCACTTTTGCTTCGAAGTCGAGCGACAAGTTCGCTGACATCGAATGGCATCAAGGCCCGGAAGGCAGCCCGTTAATCGACTCCTCATCCGCCATGATCGAAGCGGAAATCCGTGAGCGCTTCCAGGCCAAGACACACACGATCTTCGTATGCCGCGTTCGCCATGCAGAAGGAACCGACATCGAACCCATGGTCTACAAGGCGGGGCGTTTCTACGACGGCGCAAACTTGGCTTCACTTTAGCCCAAGCCAGAGCAACACTAACTAAACGGACCGCGCGTTCCGGCGGACCAGAAGAGATAAGTAGGAGACCATCATGGTCGAGAAGACACTGGTCAAAAAGTCCAGTCCGGGTTCGGTTCAACCGAACCCAGCGTCGCAGCGTCCCGACAAACCCCGGGTAGGTGCCGTGTTCTGGGCCTCCCTGGTACTTCTGGCTGGGTTCTTGCTCTGGGCCAGCATTTCGCCAGAGGGCCTCGGCAACGTCATGACCAGCAGCATGGATTGGATTGCACGATCCGTCGGTTGGAGCTATCTGCTGGTAACGCTGGGATGCATCGGCCTGATGGTCTACTTGGGAGCGAGCCGCTATGGCAGCATCCGCCTCGGCTCAAATGAAGACAGGCCGGAATTCTCCACGTGGGCATGGCTTGCGATGATCCTCTCGGCCGTAATGGGAATCGGTCTGATCAGCTACGGCGTCGCCGAACCGATCTCCCACTTTATGGCTCCCCCGCATGCGTTGGCAGAGCCCGGGACCATGGATGCCGCCGTGCGAGCGTTGCAATTCAGCTTCTTCGACTGGGGCCCACATGCCTGGGCGGTATTCGGCGTCTTTGGTCTGTCCATCGGCTACTCAACCCACCGCAAGGGGCGTCCCGGGCTGGTCTCCCCCATGCTGCGTCCTGTGTTGGGACGACTGGTGGATGGCTGGTTCGGAAAACTCGTCGATGTATTTGCCATCCTGGCAACGCTGTTCGGAACCACAACGTCCCTTGGCCTAGGCGCCGCTCAGATCGAGGAAGGACTGAACCGGGTATTCGGGCTACCAACCGGACTTAGTGTCCAAGTCGTAATCATCGCCATCATTACCGTCTTATTCACCCTTTCGGCACTTTCCGGGGTCAATCGCGGCATCAAGTACATCAGCCAGATCACCATGGCCCTTTCGGCCGGCCTCGCCCTTTTCGTGCTGCTGATGGGGCCGACTAGTTTCATCAGCAATATCTTCTTTCGCTCTATCGGGCAGTACGTCAACGATTTCTTCCAAGTTTCCCTGATTACCCCGTCCACCCCCGATGACCTGCAATGGATGCAGTGGTGGACCTACTTCATGATGGCGTGGTGGCTCAGCTGGGGCGCATTCGTCGGAGTCTTCTTGGCGAAGATCTCCAAGGGCCGAACTATCCGTCAGTTCGTGGCGGGCGTCCTGGGTGTCCCCAGTTTGGTGTTCTTCGCGTGGTTCACCATCTTCGGCGGAAGCGCCATCAAATTCGAGATGGACGGCGCCCCCATCGCTGCGCAAACTGCGGAGAACCTGAACTCTGCGTTCTTCGCGATGCTCAACGAGCTGCCTCTAGTTCAAATCACATCTGTGGTCACCATGATCCTTGTTGCCTTGTTCTTCATCTCTGGAGCCGATGCGAACACCTATGTTTTGAGCATGATGTCCAGCAAGGGGCATCTGTCGCCTACCCGGCCGGTGTTGACCATTTGGGGCGTTTTGACCGGCGTAAGTGCAGTGCTCCTGCTGTTGGTCGGCGGGCTGACTGCCTTGCAACAGGCTGCAATGCTTTCGGCGTTGCCCTTCACCATCATCGTGGCACTCCTGGGCATATCTCTGGTCATGGAGCTGCGCACGGATCCAGAGTTCGACGTGTTGCGCAAGTCTAGGTTCGATCTGCGCAAGACCGTCTATGGATCAGGGAAAAGGACGGATCTGTAGACGCCTCCCGACCTAAATATGTGACCGCCCCGGTAGCAGCGAAAGCTGTCACCGGGGCGGCTTTCGTTGTTGCTCAGGCTACTGGCTACTGGCATTTCATATCGGGCCTCAGTGCGCCGGGTGTTCGGGGTGCAGCTCTGAATGCGGCGCCCGCATCTGGTGCAGCAGTTGGTGAACCTCGGGATCGGTCAGGGTCCAGCGGCGGTAGCGGCCGTCGGCACGCACGCTCACAACGCCGGCCTTATGCAAGGTGGCCAGCGCCTGGGTGACGGTATTGGCGCCCAGCGCCGTGGCGGCCGCCAACTGGCTGACCGAGGAATCTGGGGCGGCATGCATGGCGATGAGGATTTTCATCCGCGTGGCATCGGCAACCAAGGCAAAGACGTCGATCCAGTCGGGCATGCTCGGCTCGGTCGCGGCTACAGCGTCCGCTCCGATCTTGCCGTGTTCCGTTTCCGACATGTCGTCCTCATTCCTTCCGCTGTTCCGGGCTGGTGCGTAAACTCACCGGAATCATTGCCCGGTTCCCATATCTGTCTGGCTGGACAGATGTACAGTAGGGGCGTTGCCCTATCCCATATGCCCGCCGGCAACCAGGATGAAAGGTCGAAACCTCTACCGTGCGCAACCCACAACACCTGAGAACGCTGGCAGTTCTTGCCTCCATCCTATTGGTCGGCACCGGATGCGCGCCCGTGGGGTCGGGCATCGGCGGCGCCAAGTCCGCCGAGCCCTCGCTGGCACTGCTCACCGCTGCTCTTCCCGAGACACTTAACCCGCTGGCCGGATTCGACAACAACGGCACGGGAAAAATCAACGAATCCCTCTACACGCTTACCGGCACCGCGGAAAGCTTGCCGCAGATCACGCCACTGTTGGCGGCGGCGGAGCCCACAGTTTCCCCCGATGCACGCACCTGGACGGTCAAGTTGCGCAGCGATGTCCGGTTCAGCGACGGAACCGCCCTTGACGCCACGGATGTCGTGGCAAGTTACCAGGCCATCATGGATCCGGCGAGCGCCTCCCCCATCCTCGGCACGCTCTCAAACGTCGTGGACGTCAAGTCCATGGACTCACACACCGTCGAATTCACCTTGCGCGAAGCCCAGGTCTCCTTCAAGACGGCGATGCTCATCGGTATCGCCCCGTCCGAATCCATTGTGCCCGGGCAGCGCGTGGAGAACTCGGTGCTAAACCGAGCCCCGATCGGCACCGGCCCCTACCTGGTGGATTCGCTGGATCCCGCGCGCCTAGTGCTGAAGGCAAACCCGAGATACCGCGACGGTGAGGTCGCGCTGAAGCGCGTTATCTACGAGGCCGCTCCCGATGATAACGCTCGGGCCCAGCGCATGCTGGCCGGGGAATTTGACGGCACCGTGCTACCCCCGCGGCTCGCTGCCACCTTCGGCACCAACCCCGAGTTCGAGCTGGTGACGGCCACCTCCGCGGACTGGCGCGGGCTCTCCCTGCCCGCGGATAACCCGCTGACATCCGACCCGAGGGTGCGTCTGGCCCTGAACCTTGCGGTGGACAGGCAGTCATTGATTGACGGTGTGCTGGCGGGTGCCGGGCGTGCGGCAAACACCTTTGTTCCAGCCGAATATGGCGACGCGTTTGACCCCTCCGCCGTTTTTGCCCACGATCCGCAGCGCGCCGCGGGGCTGCTCGATGAGGCAGGCTGGCTGATCGGGGACGATTCCATGCGCTCGAAAAACGGGAGACCGGCCGCGTTCACGCTGATGTACAACCCCGGCGATTCGCTGCGCCGGGACCTGTCGCTGGCCTTCTCCGCACAGATGAAGCTGCTGGGCATCGATGTACCGGTCGAGGCGGCGACCTTCGAAATGGCCGAGCCGCGGGCGGGAACCGACGCGATCATGCTCGGCGGGGGTGACACCCCGTATGACGTGGACACTCAGCTGTACAAGATGCTGCATTCCTCCTATCCCTCCGCGGGCGCGTACTACGACAATCCGAGCAAGTTCGCGGATTCCGCCATGGACAAGGCGCTAGAAGCCGGGCGCACCACCCTTGATGAGACCAAACGGGCCGCCGCCTACCGCGAGGTTCAGCGCCGCTACGTCGAGAACCCCTCCATGGTGCTGCTCGCGTTCATCGACCACACCTATATCCAGCGCACCTCCGTTTCTACTGCCTGGCAGGGAACCGGGACGCTACTTGAGCCGCACGACCACGGCACCACGTGGGGCCCGTGGGTGAAGCTCGGCCAATGGGTCCCGAAACCATGAGAACGCACGACGCTACGCTGGGCCTCGCACGGCGGCGCTCGCGCGCACGCGAAGTGCTGAGCCTGCTCGGACGCCGGGCGTTGGTGGGTGTTCCGGCCACCGTCGGGATCACCGCCGCTGTTTTCTGGCTTGCCTCCCTGGCTCCCTTCAATCCACTGGCCCAATATCTGGGCACGCAATACGAACATTCAACCCCTGAGCAACGCGCGACGTTGACCGAGCAGCTGGGGCTCAACGACGCCTGGTACGCGATCTGGGGACGCTGGATGACCGGGGTGGTGCGTGGTGAGGCGGGTACCTCACGGGTTTTCGGCCAACCGGTGACCCAGGTGATTTCCGAGCGCCTGCCCTACACGGCATTATTGGTGGGGCTCGGACTGCTGGTGGCGATGGTGCTCTCGGTCCTGCTGGCGGTTAGCGCGGCGCGGCGCCCCGGTTCGCCTCTAGATACCGTCGCTCTGGGACTGGTGCATCTGGCCCAAGCAATCCCGCCGTTTGTTCTGGGGCTAGTGGCCATTGCCATCTTCGCGATTGGGCTGGGTCTACCGGCCGGAGGCTCAGCGTCGGGCGGTCTGGATCCTACACCGGCAGGCATCGCCCTGCACCTGGTGCTGCCCGTGGGCGTGCTGGCGGTGACCCTGCTGCCGTGGCTGGTATTAAACCTTCGGGCCTCGGTGCTCGAGGCGCTGGAATCCGACGCGGTGCTGGCCGCGCGCGGACGCGGACTGAGCGAATTCACGGTGCTACGCACCCAGGTACTTCCGGTGGCGCTGCTGCCGTTCATCACGGTGGTGGGTTCGCGCTTGGGTGAGTTGGTCACCGGGGCATTGCTCATCGAGGCGGTGTTCTCCTGGCCCGGCTTGGCTTCGGCAACGGTGTCCTCGGCCATCGCCGGGGATTTTCCGCTACTTGCCGCGGTGACCGCGCTTTCGTGCGCGGTCGTTTTTGCCGGCTCGGCGTTGGCCGACGCCTGTTACCTTGTCTTTGACCCGCGGGTCAGCGATGTCTAGGCCCCGCCCATTACCCCTGGTTCTGCTGGGGCTGATTCTTGCCTACGCCCTACTGGTTCCGTGGCTTCAACCTCTGGATCCGCGTGCCGTGGATCTGTCCGCGGTGCTTCAAGCCCCCTCGCTCCAGCATTTCTTTGGCACCGACCTCTTGGGTAGGGACGTGTGGATCCGCTCCGCCCAGGGACTGCGCATGTCCCTACTGCTGGCGTTGTTCGCCTCGGTCGTCGCTACCGTCCTGGGTCTCGGGGTCGGATTGCTGGCCGCCTGGCGCGGCGGAGTCGTGGACAGAATAGCCATGCGCTTGGTGGATGTCACCAACGCCCTGCCGCACCTCCTGCTGGCGGTGGTGATCGTGGCTCTGTGGCGCGGGCAGTGGTGGGCGATTGTATTGTCCATAGCGTTAACGCACTGGACGCAGGTGGCCCGGATTGTGCGCTCGAGGTTGCTGGCCGAGCGCACCGCTGACTATGTCCTACTGGCTCGTGCCTCCGGGGCATCGAGTGCGGCCATCTGGTGCACGCACCTGATTCCGGCCGTGGCACCACAGGCAGCCATCGCCCTAGTACTGCAACTGCCCCACGCCATCTGGCACGAAAGCTCACTCTCTTTTTTGGGCGTCGGGTTACCGCCCGAATCCGCCTCGCTGGGCCTGTTGCTGGAGGATGCGCGCGGCGGTTTGCTGGCCGGCGCCTGGTGGTTGTTGGTCTTCCCCGCCGGGCTGCTGGTGTTGGTCAGTTGGTCCACGGCGGCACTGGTGGATACCGCGGGACGGCGGCGCGGCCGTCGTGCATTCCCCAAGCTCTTCGCGCGGCTCTTCGCCAGGGACCGCGCTACGCTGTCGGCGGCCGGTTCCGCCACCGCCGAGTTGCCGGTTGGCGAGCTGCAGGTCGGCGCGGCGATCCAGACCAGCTCACTGGACGTTTTTCTCCCCTCGAGCATGGATCCGGGCACCACTTCGAGGGTCCTGCGCGGGATCAATTACCGGGCCGAAGCCGGGGCGATCAACGTGATCCTCGGGGCTTCGGGAGCCGGAAAGTCGCTGCTGCTGCGCACCCTGACCGGGTTGCTCCCGGTGGGCGCCCATTTCTCGGGAAACATCAGCGTTCATGGTTCTCCCCGCGATGCAGCGGGGCTTTCGCGGGCGCGCGGCACAGAAACGGTCTTAGTTCCTGGTTCGGCGACCACCTCGCTGAACCCGGTGCGAAGCATTGCCACGCAGATGCGGCAAACGCTCAAGGCGGCCAAGCGGTCTTCCTCCCGAACCGATGTCCTTAATGCGCTGGGCGCCGCGGCCGTGGAGGAATCGTTGGCCGGGCGCTACCCCCACGAGCTTTCCGGCGGGCAGGCCCAACGGGTCGCTCTCGGGTTGGGTTGCGCCGTTGGGGCGCGGATCCTGCTGGTGGATGAGCCCACCAGCGCCCTGGATGCCCGCACGGTGGAACTCATGGAACAACTCCTGCGGGCACAGGCCGCGGCCGGGATAACAATCATCATGGTCACCCACGATCTGGCTCTGGCTCGGCGTATCGCCGATTATGTGGCGGTTCTGAACGACGGCGAGGTTGTTGAATCGGGCACCGCCGCGGAGGTGTTGGGTCATCCCCAGCATCCCGCCACCGGTTCACTGCTGGGAGTACCGGCATGAGCCTTGAATTGCGAGGAATTTCCTTCAACCATCCGAGCGCCGGCCCTGACTCCGGGAGGCTGTTTGACGGGCTGTCGCTGAGCGTCGCTCCGGGGGAAATTGTTGGGCTCGGCGCTCCTTCGGGCGCGGGCAAGTCTACGTTGCTGCGCATAGCCGCCTTGATGACCCCCGCGGATGCTGGCTCGGTGATCATCCAGGGGCAGGAGTATGGACCTGGGTCACCGGTTGGGCGCCACATCCGCCGGTCCATGGGTGTGGTTCTGCAGTCCCCCAGGGCCGCGGCCGATCCACGGCTGCGCCTTGGTGCCCTGATCTGCGCGCCGCTGTCCTTCCGCGATGGCTCGCTGCGCCCACGACCGCAACGTTATGAGCGGGAGTTGGCTGAGCTGGCCGAATGGGTGCAGCTGGACCCGGCACTTCTGTGGCGTTATCCGCATCAGGTTTCCGACGGTCAATTGCAGCGCGCCATGCTGGCCCGAGCCCTAGCGCTGGAACCGGACGTTTTGATCTGCGACGAGCCCACGGCCCAACTGGACCCCGGGACCACGTCATCCATCATGGGACTGCTAGCTGACCGCGCAGCCAGTGGCGCCGCGGTGCTGATCGCATCGCACGATGGTGCCGCACTGGCTACGGTTGCCCACACCATGCTGGAACTGACGCAGATCAATCAGCCAAACCCCGGCTGAGCATCGGGCCGATTGATGACTTCGTTTTAGCGTTGGTTTACTGCCCTCTTGAAAGCACACGCAGGGACACCTGGGGGGTCGTATCCGGATACGACCCCCCAGACAAAAATCCCGAAAATGATCAGGCGACGGGTGCGAAGGCCGCCCGGCCCTGGACTGCGGAGGTACCCAGGTCACTCTTGGGAAGTGCGGTGCCTGCCGCAACGGCCTGCGCCCAGTCATCGGTGCTGGCCACGGCGGCCATGCTGGACTGCAATAGCACCATCAGCGTCTCGTGCACCTGCTGTGCGCTGGCCGTACCGGCCTCGTTGGCCAGGTGGATCGCGCCGCTGGCATCGGAGAGCAGCTCCACCGCGATGCCCCGCGGTTCGGCCTCCACCGCGGTGGCGAGGTCGCAGTTGTTGGTCATGTAGCCGACGATGGTGATGGTCTCGATCTTGTTCTCCCGCAGCCAAGCCTCGAAGTCGGTGCCGGCGAACACGCTGGAATAGCTCTTCACCAGGTGCTTCCACGAATCGGTGCGGCGCGAGGCAATCTCCGGGTGCAGCTTCCATCCCTCAGAGCCTTGCGCAAACACCGGCGCTCCAGCCGGGTATTCGTGCTGAACGGAGACGATCGGCATCCCCTGCTTGTGCGCAAGGTCGATGGCGCGAGTGATGTTTGCCAGGGATTCGAAGCGATCCGGGTACTGGATGGCCAGAGGTCCTTCTTCGGCAAAGTAGTCATTTTGTACGTCGATGACGATCAGTGCGCGGCGCGTTTCAGCCATGGTGGGCCCCGTTTCCTTGGTGGTTTTGGTTGAGGATTCCAGCCTGCCAGCCTTCGGAGCGCTACAGTGAGTGGCGTATATGCACACTTTCGATGGAAATGGGCCAACGTGAAAATATCCATCCATGCCTTCGATGGAATGACCATGTTCCATCTGGCAGCTCCGCTGCTCGTTTTCGGCGAGGTGTCCCGACTTGGCCTGGCCGAGGACTGGGAGGCGAGGGTTTTCAGCGAGGCAGGTCAGCCGGTGCGTAGTGCCGAAGGGTACGTGATCGGGGATGTCTACGGTCCCGAGATCGTTCGCGATGCCGACCTCGTAGTGCTCCCATCCTGGCTGTCGCACCTGCCGGAACCGTCCGAGAATCTGCTTCGCTTGGTACGAGATTCCCATGAACGGGGAGCCGCCATCGCCGGGCTGTGTTTGGGTGCCTATCCGGTGGCGTGCAGCGGCGTGCTTGACGGGCGCACAGCAGTGACGCATTGGGAGGCGATCAAGGACATGGCCGCCAAGCCGCATGCCGTGGATTTCGATAGTTCCGCACTTTACATCGACCACGGCGACGTGCTCACCTCAGCCGGTACCGCTTCCTCTTTGGACGCCTGTCTGCACATCGTGCGCACCCACCTGGGCGCGGCGGCCGCGGCAGCAGTGGCACGACGAATCGTCATCGCCCCGCACCGCGAAGGAGGGCAGGCGCAATACATCGCCCGCCCATTGCCGGACCCCGAGCTGGACGGGCCACTGGGCAGGACCATTCAATGGGCGCAGGCAAACCTGGATCAGGACTTAGAGGTGGAGGCCATGGCGGCTCACGCCACGATGAGTAAGCGCAATTTCACCCGCAGATTCAAGGAAGTCACCGGCCTCTCGCCGGCGCGCTGGGTACTCGGGCAGCGACTCGACGACGCCCGCCAACTACTGGAAACTACCAGCTGGAGCGTTTCCCGCATTGCGGAGTCCTGCGGTTTCGGCAGCGCGGTGACCTTCCGTCAGAACTTCATCGCGGCCTATGCCACAACCCCAACCTCGTACCGGGCCCGCTTCACCCGAGGCTAGGTGCCTACATGCCAGCTTGGCCTACGGCCGCATGCACGTTGAATCAGTGCCGGTCATCCGGCGAGTGACTGGTCCATTTTTCGGGCATAGGCGCGGTTGGCCCGCTGCCTGGCACCACAGCGTTCTGAGCACCACTGTCGCCGCGCGTGAGTGCGAACCATGAACCTGTCACACGGCGCGGAGGCGCACTGCGCGATGCGATCTGCGTCCGGGCCGGTCAACAACGCGGCGGCATCCTCGGCGATTTGAGCCATGGCATGATCAACAAGCTGGGTGACCGGATGGCTCGGAACGCGGAGCAGCCCCTTGTCGGGGTCGTATTGCAGCAATGCTGCGCTGGGCACCGCCGTCAGCGCACGGTTAATGGCCCCCAGCGCCCCGGGGTCGATTTCGACACCTGCTGCATGCGACGCCAAAACCCGCCGGAGGCTCTGCCGCAGATCCGTGAGTCGAAGCTGACAATAGGCCAGCAGCCCGGTTCCAACTGGCACAAGTTCGTACGCGACGAGCCATGCCGTGGCACTTTCCGGGCTGTTGAGTTCATCAATACGTTGCCCGCCCGGGAGCGTGACGCTGCTGTTAGCCAACGCTAGGCACGAATGCTCATCGGTTCCGGGAGCGTGAGGTAGTGGGACCTTAATCATAATACTCACGGTATCAGTTGCGCTTTGGCGTGATAAACCCCTACTGTTAAATATCACGCCAAAACAATCGTTTTACCGTAATAAGTGAGGTAGTCCATGACCAATCAGCACACTTCCGGCACAGCACCCTTCGCTCTATCGATACTCGACAACGCCTTTACCGGCGTAGGCCACTCGATTGAGGAAACCTTCGAAGAGATGATTTCCCTCGCGAAGCTGGCCGACCGCCGCGGTTTTCAGCGGTTCTGGATGTCCGAACATCACGCAATGCCCGGTGCCGCCATCCCGTCCCCACAGCTCATGGTGGCTCGGCTAACCGGCGAGACGGAGCGCATCAGGCTCGGAGCGGGCGGGATCATGCTGCCCAACCACGTCCCCCTAGTTGTCGCCGAACAAATGGGCATGCTCGATGCACTTGCCCCTGGACGGATCGATCTAGGACTCGGTCGCGCACCTGGCACCGACGGCGCCACCGCCGCCGCGCTGCGCCGCAACCAGACGGCTAACGAAGAGTTTCCGGAACAAATCGCCGAGCTGCTGGGATTTATGGAAAACAACTTCCCGCACGATCACCCCTACAAGGATGTTCCCGCCGTTCCGGGGCCATGGCAGGCCGATGAGAACCGGGTTGCCCGCTCCGCGACCAGCGCCGATATCTGGATCTTGGGATCATCGCCCTACTCGGCACAAGTTGCGGCCCGACTGGGTCGTCCGTATGCCTTTGCACTGCAATTTGGTGCTGCCGACGTGCTGACCGCCCTGCGAATCTACCGCGAGAACTTCCGCCCGTCCCAGTACCTCGCGGAGCCATACAGCTTGGTCAGCATCGGGGCGATTGCCGATGAGAATCCCGCCGAGGCACGGCGCCAGGCTACGTCCGCTGCCATGGCGATGCTGAGAATGTTCCAGCGCAAGTCCTTCGCACTGCTTGCTCCCGAGGAAGTGGAAGCCTACCGGGCCAATGAGCAAGAGCGAGCCATCATTGAGGAATACACCGATCGCGCCATTCACGGAACTG
Organism: Paeniglutamicibacter terrestris; assembly: GCF_012271785.1. Lineage (GTDB taxonomy): Bacteria > Actinomycetota > Actinomycetes > Actinomycetales > Micrococcaceae > Paeniglutamicibacter > Paeniglutamicibacter terrestris. The sequence goes on from NZ_JAAWVT010000004.1 coordinate 263,491, forward strand.
CCGCCGAGGTGGCAGAGGGCCTGGAGGAGCTTCATGCCCAAACCGATGTCGACGAGGTGATGCTGGTTGTTCAGGGACATTCGCGTCGCTCACAAGCACAAACCGTGGAACTAATCGCCGACCACTACGGCATGACAGCTAACTGAATCAATATCTAAAAGATTTTCTGATCGTTGCAGTCGGCATCGTTGCGGTGTCCACGGTCCTGGCCGGACTCAGCTCCGACCGAAAGTTGGTAGCCGTAGGCAAGAGTGCCGTATGGCTTGCGACCCAAGGCCGGCCGACCTTGGGCCGCAACATGGGAGGCTTTCTCGGCAACTGTGTGGTCAGCGCGCCTGAAACACGGTGGAGAGCAGAGCCTAGTATTTGCGCAGGTTTAGCGGCTTTTGACCCCGCAAGTGGTGGCGCAGATCGTTAATCACGCCCATTAGGACCGCATTGATGGCCTCGGTGGAGTTCGACAGCGCCCGCACCGCGACACCGGGACCCGACACCTGACTAATACCCAGGTGCACATCAATACCCTGGGCGGCGCCAATCGCGTAGGCCAAATCTCGAATCCGCTCCACGTCGCCGGGGCCAATGTTTGCATCCACGGCCAGCAACATACCCACGTGCGTGTAGTCCTGCAGGAAGAGCAGCGAGTCCAACGAATCCGCCCCGGGGCGCACCAGCAGGTTGTCGAGCACCACGATGCGTCCGTCGAGAGATACCTCGGTGCGCAGCCGTACCTCGTCGTAGCGAAAGAGCTTCCCATCGGGGCTCCATCCGGGGGTCAGTACCTCGCAGAACAGCAGACTGGAATCCTGGTGCATATCCACGCGCGTGAACTGCCGGTAGCTGGCCCCGCGATAGGCAATAAGCTGATCTGGCACGTATTCGAGTACCGCACCAGGTCCCAGCCGAACCACCATGTCCTGGCGGGCGATGCTGCCGGGAGTCTTGTAGACCTTGGTGGCCGACTGGGTGGTCAGCAACAACGAGGCATCCTCGTCGACCGCAACCTCGATGCCGTAGTTATCCCCGCCTAGGTACCCGCCACCGGGGTTCACGATGGTGTAACAGACCTGGGCGGTGTCATCGAGGTAGTGCGGGCGCAGGATCCGCAGTGCCCCCTGGTGATACTGCCGGGTGGCAATGGCCTTACCGGCACGGTTGCCCACCCGCAGGCGCAGCTCGCCAACGAGTTTTGTGCCCGCGAAGGGCGAGGGACCCAGTTCCCGGATCGCCGGGGGTTCGCTCGTCGTTGTCTTCATGCCCGTCTAGCCCAGATCCAGCATCAGCACCTCGTGCTTAAGCCAATCAATGACCGTGTCCAGTCCGTCATCGGTCTTGAGGTTGGTGAAGCAGAAGGGCTTGGTGCCGCGGAACTCCTTGGAGTCCCGCTCCATCACCGAGAGATCCGCCCCCACATACGGGGCCAGGTCGGTCTTGTTGATGATGAAAAGGTCGGACTTGATCATGCCCTGGCCGGCCTTGCGCGGGATCTTCTCGCCCTGCGCCACATCGATGATGTAGATGGAGAAGTCCACCAGCTCCGGGGAGAACGTGGCGGAGAGGTTATCTCCCCCAGATTCGACGAAGATGATCTGAAGATCTGGGTGCTTGGCCTTGAGTTCCTCAATCGCCGCGGAGTTCATCGAGGTGTCCTCGCGGATCGCGGTGTGCGGGCAGCCGCCGGTTTCAATGCCCACGATCCGATCCAGCGGCAGCACACCGTTGGCTGCAAGGATCTTGGCGTCCTCGATGGTGTAGATGTCGTTGGTGATTGCGGCCATCGACACCTCATCGTTCAGCCTCCGGGTGATCCGCTCGATGAGCTGGGTCTTGCCCGCTCCCACGGGTCCTCCGATGCCAATACAAATCGGTTCCATCATGCACTTCCTTCTGTCGTAAATTTCTCGCGCCGCACGTTCCGTCCACCTAGGACATGAACATGCGGGCACGCAAGTGTTCGTGGCGCATCTGCGCTATTTCCAGACCCGGAGCCGCCGCCCCCAAATCATCAAGATCCAGCCCGAAGATCATTTCTACCGTTTGCAGGACCTGGGCATGCATGGCCCGTAGCACCCGCTGCCCAGCGTTCTGCCCGATGGGGATTCCCCGGATGGCGTTCTGCGTTAACGATGTCACCGTGGAGAACAGGTAGGCCGCCACGGTGTCGGCGCACGGGGCACCGGCACCTCGCGCGCCCAGCGCAAAGGCGATGCCCGGATGTCCGGAGCATGCCCCGGATTGAACCTGCAGTCGGTAGGCTTCCAGCTCTGGGGTCGGAAAGACGCTGGTGGCCACGTGCAGCATGCGTGCACCCATCTTCACCCCGGCCTCGCGGATCTGCCGTGGCACCGCTGCGGCCGTCACCAGCGCGTCGATGCGCGCCAGCTCCGCTCCGCCGGCGGCCTCGTGAGCCAGCCGGACCGCCAGTCCGTCGGTGTAGGCCAGAGACTGGGTCAGGAAACGTTCCAGCCACAGCGTGAAGCTGGCTTCGTCGTGCACCGCCCGGGTATCCAGGTAGCTTTCCAATCCCAGCGAATGGCTGAAGGCACCGGTGGGCAGCGCCGAGTCGGAGAGTTGCAGCAGCGTGAGCAGGTGCCCCGCTGTGGGGCTAGTGGGTGTGTTCGGCATGGCGGAACGGCACCGGCATCACACGTTCCTGGCGCTGATAGGGCGTGTTGTGGTGCTTCAGGAAGTCCTCCACGGTGTGGTCGTATTGCACCACCATGACCTCCGTGGCATAGTCCGAGGCGGTGTCGAAGAACTGGGCTTGGAGGTGGCGGTTGCCCAGCGCGTGCGCCACCTGCCCCATCTCGAAGATGGAGCCCGGGGCAATGACCAACACGTCGGTGGGCAGGACCGAGATCGTGATGATTTCCTTCTCATTGCGCAGCAGGATATCCCCATCTACCAAGTCGGCGCCGGGTGCCAAGCGGATGCCCAACTCCCGCCCGTGGTCGGTGGTGACGCGCTGGATCCGCTTGACCAGTGCCGAGGAAGGCAGCACAACCTTTTCCTCATGCAGCTGTGCCAGCTCGGCCGCGGGAACATCACGCCTGTTCCCCATGAGCTGCTCGATAATCATGAAACTCCTTGTCATGCTCGACGTCGGTTTAGAAGAGGAAGTAGCGCTGGGCCATGGGTAGCACGCTGGAGGGCTCGCAGCTGGCCAGCACCCCGTCGACGGTGACCTGGTAGGTCTGCGGGTCAACCTGGATGTCCGGGGTTTCCCCGTTGAACTTCAGGTCAGCCTTTGTCAGTGTCCTAATGCCATGAACCGGCCGAATGACCTTGCGCAGCCGCAGGCGTTCGGGCACGCCCTCCTCGATGGCCGCCTGGGACAGGAAGGTAATGGAGGAGGCGTGTACCGCGGTACCTAGGGCTCCGAAGTTGGCACGCAGGGTGCGCGGTTGCGGGGTGGGGATCGATCCGTTGGAATCTCCCATGAGTGACTGAACGATCAGCCCGCCCTTGATGATCATGTCCGGTTTAACTCCGAAGAACGCCGGGTCCCAGAGCACCAGGTCAGCGAACTTGCCTTCCTCAATGCTGCCGATGGTATCGGCAATGCCGTGGGCGATAGCCGGATTGATGGTGTACTTCGAGACGAAGCGCTTGATCCGGAAGTTGTCACCAACCTCTAGATCTTCGGGCAGCTTGCCACGTTGGCGCTTCATGGCGTCGGCGACCTGCCAGGTGCGCAGCACCGTCTCCCCGACTCGTCCCATGGCCTGGGAATCGGAGGAGGTCATGGAGAACACACCCATGTCGTGTAGGACGTCCTCGGCCGCAATGGTCTCGGCGCGGATCCGCGAGTCGGCGAAGGCCACGTCCTCGGGGATGTCCGCGTTGAGGTGGTGGGCCACCATGAGCATGTCCAGGTGCTCGTCCACGGTGTTGATCGTGTACGGCAGGGTGGGGTTGGTGGAGGCCGGCAACACGTTGGGCAGCCCCGCCATGCGGATGATGTCCGGGGCGTGCCCGCCACCGGCGCCTTCGGTATGGAAGGTGTGGATGACGCGGCCGGCGATGGCCGCAATCGTGTCCTCCACGAAGCCGCACTCGTTCAGGGTGTCGGCGTGGATGGCGACCTGCACGTCGAATTCGTCGGCGATCTTCAGCGACTCGTTGATGGAGGAGTGGGTTGCGCCCCAGTCCTCGTGGATCTTCAGGCCAATGGCACCGGCACGGATCTGCTCGGCGAGCGGGCCGCGCGCACTGGCGTGGCCCTTGCCCAGGAAGCCGATGTTCATCGGCAGGTTTTCTACGGCCTGCAGCATCCGGGAGATGTGCCAGGGACCGGGGGTCACGGTGGTGGCCTTGGAAGCGTCGGAAGGTCCGGCGCCGCCGCCGATCATGGTGGTGACCCCGGAGGCCAGTGCCACCGGGATCTGGTCGGGGCTCACGAAGTGCACGTGGGTGTCGATGGCGCCCGCCGTGAGGATTTTGTGCTCACCGGCGATGATGTCGGTGGCCGCGCCGATGGTGATGTTCACCCCGTTGGTGATATCCGGGTTTCCTGCCTTGCCGATCTTGAAGATGTGGCCGTCGCGCAATGCGACGTCGGCCTTGTAGATCCCGGTGTAGTCAAGCACCACCACATTGGTGATGACGGTATCGGGGATGTCCTGGTCGCGGGTCATTTGACCGTTTTGGCCCATGCCGTCGCGGATGACCTTGCCACCACCAAAGACGACTTCGTCGCCATAGTTGGTGTAGTCATACTCGATCTCGGCCAGTAACTCGGTGTCGGCCAAACGAATGGCGTCTCCGGTGGTGGGCCCGTACATCTCCGTGTAGTGCTTGCGGCTCATCTCGAAGCTCATTTGGCGCCCTCTGCTTCAGGATCCTCGTTCACGGTGTCTTCGCTTTCCTCGGTGGCGCGTCTGGCCTCGTCGGGGTGTGGCGGCAGGGTTTCATCAACCGGGTCCACACCGTAATCAGTGTGGAAGCCCTTGGTCTCGCGGCCGAGGTTGGGCAGGTCGATGTCGTAGTCGGCGACCAGCTCGGCCTCGGTGACCGGGTTGATGCCGGCGGAACCGCCGATGGCCTCGGTTTCCTTCGCGGGGATGGTCTCACCGACCGGCCCGTTCACGCGGTCCTGGAATCCGTAGACATGCCGGCGACCGGCAAATTCGACGAGGTGCACGGTGCGTGCGTCCCCCGGCTCGAAGCGCACGGCGGTGCCAGCGGGGATATCCAGGCGGAAGCCTCGGGCGGCAACCCGGTCCAGGTCCAGTTGCGGGTTGACCTCGGCAAAGTGGTAGTGGGATCCAACCTGAATGGGGCGGTCCCCGTGGTTGACCAGGTTTAGGATTCGGGTTTCGAGTTCCGCGTTGCAGAGCACGGCCTCGTCGCGAAGGATGTATTCTCCCGGTTTCATGCTGTTCTCTCCCTTGCCTAGCGAATCGGGTTGTGGACGGTGACGAGCTTGGTTCCGTCGGGGAAGGTCGCTTCGACTTGCACGTCGGAGATCATCTCGGCGACGCCCTCCATGACCTGTTCGCGTGCCAGGATCGTGGTTCCGTAGCTCATCAAATCCGCCACGGTGCGCCCGTCGCGGGCCCCCTCGATGAGTTCGTAGGTAAGGATTGCCACGGACTCGGGGTGGTTGAGCAGCAGTCCACGGGCTTGGCGTCTACGTGCCAGATCGGCGGCCACGACAATCATGAGCTTTTCGTGCTCACGCGGGGTTAAATGCATCTAGGGCTCCAGTTCTCAACAGTGGTAAAAACATTGCGCCACCCGTTATCTGCAACCGGCGGGAAGATGCGCCGGGAGGTCCGTGGATATGGCAAGAATAGCAGAAGCAGAAGTCCCGCACCGGCGAGTTTCGACGGCAGTGCTGCACCGTGCTCCCAAGCTGATTTCACGGCCGTGCTTGGTGCGCTCATGGGCCTGCCAAGGCCCAACTGGCTTCTGGAACACGAAGACGTTCCGCAGATTCCACTGTTGGTGAAATCGGCGGAACGTCTTTGTTGGGGCGTGCGGAGTCGATTCTTTCTAGAGGCCCAGTTCGTCCTTGCCGAAGGCGTAGAGGTACGGCACTCCGGCCTCGGCCTCGATGCGTTCCTTGGATCCGGTGTCGCGGTCAACGATCACTGCAACTGCCACGACGTTGCCGCCGGCCTTGCGCACACCTTCGACGGCGGTCAAGGCGGAGCCGCCGGTGGTGGATGTGTCTTCGAGGACAACAACATTGCGTCCCTCCACCGAGGGGCCTTCGACCTGACGGCCCATGCCGTAGGACTTCTGCGCCTTGCGCACCACAAAAGCGTCGATCGAACGTCCTGCGCTACCGGCCGCGTGCATGAGCGCGGTGCCCACCGGGTCGGCCCCCATGGTCAACCCGCCGGCATTGGTGAATTCGATGCCGGCTTCGTCAAGCATTTCCAGCATGACGGAACCGACCAGCGGCGCTGCTTCATGGTGCAAAGTGATGCGGCGAAGGTCGATGTAATAGTCGGCCTCCTTACCGGAGGAAAGGATGACTTTGCCGTGGACCACGGCAAGTTCCTTGATGAGTTCGAGCAAGCGGGCGCGCGCGGCAGTATTGGTCATGGTCTCAATTCTAGTTTGGTGATTGCCGTGCCGGTGATCATCGCGCCTTTGTGTCACAACTCTTCCTCGAAACCCCGCCGCTGGCGGGCGAAAGATGTCGCTGCCACATTTGCTACAGACAGGCAGGTGGTTGCGGGGTTAGGCTGAGGACATGACCGATTCTCGCCCTCTGGGTTACTGGCTCAAATTGGTTGACTCGCTCATTTCGGAGCAGTTCGCCGACTCCCTCGAAGAGCATGGCGTCACCCGTCGCCAATGGCAATTGCTCAATGTCCTGACGAAGGGCTCAGCCACCGGAGGTGAGCTCACCGCGGCGCTGGCTCCCTTCTTTGGGCAGGCCCAAGCACAAGACGAACCAACCAGTCCCTCGGAACATCTGGCCGAACTTGTTGAATCGGGCTGGGTCGCCGAGGAAGGCCATACCTTCACGCTCACCGAGCGAGGCATGGTGTCCCTCGAACGACTGACCGAGATCGTTGATGCCATGCGTGAGGAATCCAGTGCCGGGATCACCCCGGTGGAGTATTCCACCACCGTAGCGTCACTGCGCAAGATGGCCGTCAACCTCGGCTGGGATCCGCAGAATCCACCTGCCGACGCATAAAGGCGGTTCTTCGCCACGTGCTCCCCGACTCGGGATAGGCTATTGAACATGCGCGAATTACAGGCCGTCATCATCGAAGAAATGGGCGTCAAGCCGCAGATCGATCCCGCTGCGGAGGTGCGCGCCCGTATTAACTTCCTCAAGGAATACCTCCTCACCACGGGCACCAAAGGTTTTGTCCTGGGCATTTCCGGTGGCTTGGACTCAACGCTCGCCGGACGTTTGGCGCAGCTTGCCACCGAAGAACTTCGTGCCCAGGGAACCGAGGCGCAGTTCGTTGCCGTTCGGCTTCCCTACGGCACCCAACAAGATGAGGCGGATGCCCAGGCGGCGCTGAATTTTGTGGCGGCCGATGTGGAGCGGACGTTTAATGTGCGGGCGGGTGTCGACGGACTCGAATCCGCATTCCAAGAGGCTGCAGGAACTCCGATCTCGGATTTCAACAAGGGCAACATCAAGGCTCGCATGCGCATGATCGCCCAATACGCTCTGGCCGGTGAAGAAAATCTTTTGGTGATCGGAACCGACCACGGCGCCGAATCCGTTACGGGATTCTTCACGAAATTCGGTGATGGTGGAGCCGACCTCCTCCCGCTCTTTGGACTGAACAAGCGACAGAATCGCGAACTACTGCGTCACTTGGGTGCGGCCGCGCAGTTGTGGGAAAAGGTGCCCACTGCGGACCTCTTGGACGGCAAACCGCTTCGCACCGATGAGGACGAATTGGGCATCAGTTATAACAACATCGACGATTACCTCGAGGGCCGCACGATTCCCGAGGACGCAGCGATAGCCCTAGAGACCAAGTACCTGCGTTCACGGCATAAGCGCACCACCCCCGTCACGATCTTTGACACCTGGTGGAAAAAGTAACCGAGGCCGAAACGACATAGGCTGGTTCTTGTGGATAGCACCTTAAACGAACCAACAGCCGCGCCCGAAGTTTCAGAGAACCCCTATGCGGATCTCCCGGAGCCAACGGGCGAATTGGTCCAGCCCATTATCTTGTTGGTGGACCGCGAGGAACCGTGTGACGAGGATTCGGGGATAGCCGTCGCGGCGCTGGCATCGGTTAATGCGTTATTGGCCAATCCCGGGCACCCCTATTGGCGCCCATGGGCCGAAGGCGCCTTTGCCAAGAGCGTCCGACGGGCGGATGCAAAGATGTTTGCCAAGGTCGCAGCAGAGTTCCCGGATCATTCCGTTGCCGAACTGGGGAGCGCGCGTGCCCTGGCCTTCGCGCCGATGCCTGCCGATTCGCTTCCCAAACGATTGGCGAAGTTGCAGGTCTCCGGAACTACACTTCCGCCCGGAAAACCGATGGAACTTACACCGGTGCACATCGCGTTGAATGATGGACTCGGGATGAGCACCGGCAAGGCTGCAGCCCAGGGCGCCCATGCCCTGTTCGCGTGGGTGTTGGAGGGAAAACCCGCAGATCTTGCTGCTTGGCGTGCGGCCGGCTGCCAGCTCTCGGTTCAACGACTCGACTCCAAGGCGTTCAAAAAGCTATCCCGCTCGGCTCAGGGCCCGCTGATCCACGATGCCGGTCGCACCGAAATTGTCCCCGGTTCGGCCACCGCCTTTGTTCGCGTCGGTTAAACGAAAGCCGAGATCCCGGTGACGGCTCGACCGACAATGAGGGAATTAATTTCATAGGTGCCCTCGTAGGTGTAGAGAATTTCGACGTCGGCAAACAGTTTAGCCATCTCATGGTCACTGGTAATGCCATTTCCGCCCATCAGGGCACGCCCCTTGGCCGCTGAATCACGCGCCAAACGAGTTGTCGTCGATTTAGCCATGGCTGCTTGCACCATCTGCAGTTCCCCCTTGCCCTGGATTCGAGCAAGGTCAGACATGAGCGAGAGGCTCGCCATGGCGTTACCGAGGATTTCGGCCAAGGGCAGCTGCACAAGCTGGAACCCGGCAATGGGCTGACCGAATTGTTTTCGGGCCAACGAGTAGTCGCGCGCAACATCAAAGATCCCCAACTGCACCCCCGCGGCCTGCCATCCCACCCAGGCCCGGGAGTGCATCAAAAGCTCGTTCGCTGCAGCAAAGTTCTTGGCTCCGGGGAGCCTATTGGCCTCTGGAACGCGCACCTCATCTAGGATGATGTCCGCGTTTTGCATGATGCGCAAGCCGATCTTGTTGGAGATCTTAGAGGTACTAAATCCCGGGCGATCCGATTCGACAATAAAGGCCTTGATGGCGTTGTCCGCGGTATCTCTGGCCCACACCAAGGAGAAGTCGGCCATGGTGGCGGCTCCGATCCAGCGCTTAGCCCCGTTGATGACCCATTCGTCACCTTCGCGTGTGGCGGTGGTGGACAAACCGCCAGCGATGTCGGATCCGTGATCGGGCTCGGTGAGCGCAAAAGCGCCAACGGCAGTGAATTGGGTCAGGTCCGGTAACCATTTCTGTTGCTGTTCGACCGATCCCAATTCATGGATCATGCCGACGATAAGTTCATTGTGGATGCCAATCAGTGCCGACAGAGAAACATCGGCGCGTGCCGCTTCAACGTAGACCAGCCCCTTAAAGAGTTCGCTACTGCCGTCGAGCTGAATTCCGCCCAGTCCGTGAGCGGCTAACGCTGGCAGCACATGGTGCGGGAATTCCTCACGGTTCCAATACTCGATGCTGTCGTGGCGCACGTTCTCTTGGAAGAATGTTCGGATCCCTTCCAGACGGTGGCGCTCGGCGGGGTCCAGTTGCGCCCAGATATGCATGAGGTCGGCATCCGGAAATGGTGGTTGCTTTCCGATGTGCTTCGAGTGCGCTTTAGTGAGAGTTGGGTGGTTCTCGCTGAGTGGCATGAGAGGGGATAGCTCCTTGTCCGGTGAATTATTTGGCTCTCGGGCGGTAAACCCTTCCAAACCCTTGGATATCAAAGTATATTTGCCAGTGACTCAAATCACTAGGGCTTCCTACTAATTAGGTGTCCGGTCGAAAGGATGACAATGACCGTTACCGAAGAATTCCGTGCGGCACGCGATCGACTCATGGAATTGCGCACCAATTACACCGGCGCCCTCGAAGAGTTCCGTTGGCCGGCCTTCACCGAGTTCAACTTCGGTCTCGACTGGTTTGATCAGGTCGCCAAGGATCCCTCCCGCGCCGCAACCAACGCCTTGGTCATCGTGGAAATGGACGGCAGCTCCACGCGTCGCACCTGGGCTGAGCTCGCGGAACGCTCCAACCAGGTTGCCAATTGGATGCGCTCGGTTGGAATGAAGCGCGGTGAAAAAATGATTGTGATGCTGGGCAACCGCGTCGAACTCTGGGAGATCTTGCTCGCCGGCATCAAGCTGGGCATGGTCATGATCCCCACGACGACACAGATGACACACGTGGACTTGCAGGACCGGGTGGAGCGCGGAGAAGCCAGCTGGGCCCTGGCTGGCAGGAGTGATATCCACAAGTTCGACAAGGTTGAGGGCAAATTCAGCCTGATAAATGTGGACAAAGATGCCTCGTCAACCGCACTTGACTACACCGAAAGCGCCGAGCAATCCACGGAATTTGTTCCGGAGGTCCCCACCAAGGCCGATGAGACCCTACTGCTGTATTTCACCTCCGGCACCACGTCAAAGGCCAAACTGGTGGAACACACTCATACCTCCTACCCAGCCGGACACCTGAGCACCATGTTTTGGATCGGGCTGGAGCCCGGCGATGTGCACCTCAATGTCGCTTCCCCGGGCTGGGCCAAACACGCGTGGAGTAATTTCTTCACCCCGTGGATCGCCGAAGCCACGGTGTTCCTCTACAACTACGAACGCTTCGATGCCAAGGCCCTGATGGCTCAGATGGACGCCGAGTCTGTCACCAGCTTCTGCGCGCCGCCAACGGTGTGGCGCCTACTCATCCAAGCAGACCTCACGGCACTAAAAAATCCCCCGGCCAAGCTGGTGTCGGCAGGGGAACCCCTGAACGCCGAGGTAATCGACCAGGTCAACCGCGCATGGGGCCAAACCATTCGTGACGGTTTCGGGCAGACCGAAACCACCGTGCAAATCGCCAACCCGCCCGGAATGCCCATCACCATCGGCGCCATGGGACGCCCCATGCCCGGCTACGATGTTGTGCTCATCGACCCCGCCACCGGAGAAGCAGGAAGCGAAGGGGAAATCTGTCTGCGCTTAGATCCTAGACCGTTGGGGATCATGAAGGGGTACTACGGAGATCCGGAAAAGACCGCGGAAGCCTTCCGAGACGGTCTTTATCACACCGGCGATATGGCCGAGATGGACGAGCGAGGAGTCATTACCTATGTGGGGCGCGGGGACGATGTTTTCAAGTCCAGTGACTACAAACTCAGCCCCTTTGAGCTGGAGTCGGTGCTGATCCAACACCCCGCAGTGGCCGAGGCCGCCGTTGTCCCCTCCCCCGATGCACTGAGGCTCTCGGTTCCCAAGGCCTTCGTGGTCACCACCGCTGGCCACGAACCCTCTGCGGAGCTGGCCGAAAGCATCCTCGGCTTCTGCCGGGAACACCTGGCACCGTACAAACGGATCCGTCGCCTCGAATTCGCCGAACTTCCCAAAACCATTTCCGGAAAGATCCGGCGGGTGGAACTGCGTAACAGCGAAGTGGCGCGCCACGAGACAACGGCGGGAACCCAATCCCTCGGCGTAGAGTACCGCGACGACGATTTTCCGTCGCTGAAGTCCTGAGCCCGAGCGGGGTTTGGATAAGCTAGGGCATTCGTTATACCCGGAGGGAAAATTGAGCCAGCCACTATCGCGCGACCCGATCCTAGAAGCGCAACGCAATTGGGAACGTCATGGATGGGAGGACGTTGCCGAACCCATGGCCGCGATCACCGCGCTGATGCGCACGCAGCAGATTCTCTTGCAGCGCGCTGAAACGGTGCTCAAGCCATTCGGTCTCACCTTCGCACGCTATGAAATGTTGGCGTTGCTCAGCTTTGCGCGCGATGGTGAGCTGGCGATGAATCGAGCCAGCGCGTTGTTGCAGGTTCACGCCACATCGGTCACCAATGCCGTGGACAGGTTAGAGAGCGCAGGGTTGGTCGCCCGAACCAAACACCCGACCGACAAACGCACCACGCTCATCGCACTCTCACCGCAGGGCCGCGAACTATCCGCAGCAGCCACCCTCGAGCTAAACGCTCAGGTCTTTGCCGACTCCGGCTTCTCCGACCGAGACATCTCCACGCTGATCCGGATCTTTAGTAAGTTCCGCCGTGACGCTGGGGATTTCTCGGCGGAAGAATCTACCTCGGAGTCAGCAAACATTCGAGATACACCGCGTGGCAGCTGAGGCCTAACTACCGACCAGTTCCGAAATTCCCAACACTCCATCGCGCATGGCGGCAACCGAGTCGGTGAACGAAATGAACTCGGTATCGTGGGTAACCATCACGGTGGCCACCGAGAATTCCTTGGTGACCTGCGCCAACAGACGCACGATTGATTCACTACGTGCGTTGTCCAACGCCGCCGTCGGCTCGTCGACCAGCAACACCTTCGGTTCGCCCATCAAGGCGCGGGCAATGTTCACACGCTGACGTTGACCACCGGAGAGTTGGTGCGGGCGCTTCTTGGCACTGTCGGCCAAGCCCACGATATCCAACAACTCCATGGCATGTTTTTTGGCTGGCTTCAGCGACTTGCCACGCAGATGGTCAGAGATCATGAGTTGTTCCACCGCTGTAAGTGAGGCCAGTAGATTGGGCTGCTGAAAGATGATGCCGATCTTTTCGCGACGTAACGCGGTCAGCTGGGCATCGTTCAGGTCACTAGCGGTGGTTCCGTCGATGATCACCAGACCACTAGTGGGGCGAATGAGTGTTGCCGCGGCGGCCAGCAGGGAGGACTTGCCCGAGCCCGAGGGGCCGATGAGCGAGAGCATCTTCCCGGCACCGACGCTCAAGTTCACGGCGTCCAGAGCTTTGATGGTGCCGTCTCCGTCTGGGTATTCAAGCGTGACGTCGATCAGTTGCAGTGGCATGTTGGTGTTGGGGGTATTCATGGAAATCCTTCACTCGTGTGGGGAGAGAAATTGTTGCGAAAACTACTCGGTGAACTAGTTGCCACCAAGGGCGATCAGTGGATCGACCTTGGTCACGCGTGAGACGGCGAGCGCAGCTCCGGCAAGGCCCAGCACTACCACCCCAACAATGGGCAGCAGCGTGGTGGCCGGACTCAGTAGGAAGGGAGCCGCGGCCGCGGCGAGGGAACCACCGAGGATCCCCACACCTCCGCCGATTCCTGCACCGAGCAGGAGCACGATACTCGCCTGGGTGATGGCGTCTCGCAGCACGTAGCTACCGGAACCGCCGAGCGCCTTGAGCACGGCGATGTCGCGGGTACGCTGTACCGTCCATACAGTGAGGAAGGCAAGGATCACTAGGGCAGATATGCCATAGAGGAAGCCTTGCATCATCAACAGGGATCCGTTTTCGCTCTTGTAAGAACCTAGCGCGGCGTATGACCCGGTGCGGGTAGTGCTCACCGTGGATGCGGCAGCGTTCGCCGCCTCTGTATCAACGGTTGCCCCATCCTGATTGGTCACAGCGATGACGGTTCCGGCCTGATGCTGATCTCCTAGGTGAGCGAGCTTGGTCCAAGAATCTAGATCCGTGTAGGCAACCGAAGTGTGGGAGTACCAGTTATCTGCGGTTACTCCCCCAATACGTAAATCGACCCCGGCCATGGAGATCATGTCTCCAGTTTTGAGCGACAGGTCTTCCGCCACGGATTCACCGATGACGACTTCTCCCTTGGCTATCGGCAATGGTGCGAGGGCGCTGTCCTGCTCAAGGCCGAAGACCGCGACGTTCGTGGTTCCGGTGCTGGTTTCAGATCCAACAGCCGAGCCCTGGAAACGCGTTTGGGTGATGCCGATGGCCTGGGCCGAAGCGACGCCTTCACGAGTCTCCCATGTGGCTACCTGCTCGGCCGTGACCTGGCTTTCGGTGAAGGAGGCCTTGGGTTCATTGCCGCTGGCGGCGCCGAAGACAATGCTGTCTACGGGCTTGGCCGCCGATCCAAGATTCTTGAGGGCGGAGGTTGACTGATCGCCCAGACCTGCGGTGAGTCCGGAGAGCATGACCAGTAGCAGCGTAATGAGCGCCACCACCGTGCCCATCAGGGCGAAGCGGCCCTTGGCGAAGCGAATATCTCGAATGGCGAGGAACATGATCGGGGTTCTCTTTCGGTGGATGATTCGGGGATTTGCCGTTGGCCTTTCCCCTTCTTATCTCCCATCCTCCGACGTTCCTGATGCTCGCACATCGACCATATGGTCGATTGCTGTGGGCATGGCATTATTCAGGAATTTTTTCGTGGCCTTCCGATCATGACCATTGGCCGACATTCCTGAACTGCTGCTTGGGGAGCGTCGTCCCGGAACTCTCGTGTCATTGACGCAGGCATTCCGGGACGACGTGGCACTCCGCCTCTAGGCTGCGCTGTAGCTAGTTTCCAGAGTTTTTGCGGATCTCGGTGATGATTCCGGAAAAGTCGCGTCCTGCCCCGCCCTCATCGGAAAATTGGCGGTAGATCTGCGCTGCAAGGGGGCCCAGTTGCGCGCTAACTCCCGTGTTTTCTAGTGCATTGAGCGCTAGACCTAGATCCTTAGCCATGAGCGCCCCAGCGAATCCGGGAACATAATCTCGATTCGCCGGAGAGGTAGGTACGGGACCGGGAACTGGGCAGTTGGTAGTGACTGCCCAGCATTGTCCCGAGGCCGTGGAGATCACGTCGTACAGCGCCTGATGACTCAACCCCAATTTTTCCCCCAGGACGAAGGCCTCGGCGGCCCCGATCATGGAGATACCCAGCAGCATGTTGTTACAAATCTTGGCGGCTTGCCCAGCGCCGTGCTCACCGCAATGGACTAGTTTTTTGCCCATGACCTCCAGCAGTACGGTGATCTGGTCCATATCGGAGGCGTCGGCACCGATCATGAACGTTAGTGTCCCGGCTTCAGCGCCAACAACACCACCGGATACCGGTGCGTCGGCGGATCGATGTCCGGCGGCCAGGGCGAGTTCAGCAGCCTCGCGGGCCTGAGCCACATCGATGGTGGAGCAATCGAGGAAGAGGGTGTTTGGCGGGGCCACCTCCAGCAGTCCCGGTGTATCAACTCCGCGGTAGGCGTCAAGCAGGATCGCCCCCGAAGGGAACATGGTCAGCACGATGGCCGCGCCGGTGGCGGCCTCTGCCGCAGTGGTCGCACATGGCAAACCGGCGGCGGTGGCCGCTGCCACGGCGGCCGGGACCACATCAAAGCCCACTACATCAAATCCAGCCTTGAGGAGGTTCACGGCCATGGGTTCCCCCATGTGTCCAAGTCCCAAGAAGGCAATACGGCCCGGCGCTGCGGGTGTCGTTTCGGTCATGTCAGTCCTCCATTGCTATTCGACGGCGCCACTGAGGGCGCGGGGGTTGAGTTTGAGTTCTCGATTGCCCAGGGAAGCAAAGCTGGCCTCAAGCAACTCCATATCCACCGCTTGAAGCGTGGCGGGGTTCCACATTGGCGCATAGTCCTTGTCGATAACTTGGGCTCGGATGCCTTCTGGGAAGTCACTAGATTCCAGGGCACGGAGCCCCACTCGATATTCCTGTTTAAGGACTTCTTTGAGGTCGGTAAGGTTTTTGGCTCGGCGTAGCGAGGCAAGGGTGAGCTTCAGTGCGCTGGGCGATTTTTTGCCCAGCGTCGCCACCGCTGCACGGGCTTCGTCGTTACCCGCTGCTGCCAACGCGTTCAGGTCCGCCATGATTTCTTCGACGCTCGAGTGTGCGTAAGCGTCATCAAGCCACGCACGCCAGGATTCGAGATTTGAGGCGGGCACCGGAAGGATGAATCCCGGAAGAATGTCGTCAACCGGCGCCGTTTCCAGCGCCACGAAGAGCTCTTCGGCTCGGGCGAAATCGATGAGGTGATCGGCCAGTCCCAGATAGAGCACCTCGGCAGCACCCAGGTGTTCTCCGGTGAGTGCGGCGTGAGTGCCACTTTCGCCCGGGGAGCGTGAAAGCAGATACGTACCGCCGACATCGGGGACAAACCCGATGGTTGTCTCGGGCATACCACTGCGCGTCCGGGTGGTAACCAGCCGGTGACTGCCGTGGGCCGAGATCCCCACTCCCCCGCCGAGCACCAACCCGTCCATGTAGGCGATGTAGGGCTTGGGATACGACTGGATCAGGGAGTTCAGTGAATATTCGGTGCTCCAGAACTCCTCGGTTTCCTGACCACCGGAGGTGATGTCGCGGTAGATCGCCACGATGTCTCCGCCGGCGCAGAGTCCACGTTCCCCCGAGCCGCGCACCAGCACTTGATGTACCGCCGGATCGGTGGCCCAGCGGAGCAGGGTTTCGAGCATGGCAGTGGCCATGGTGGCAGTCAGGGCATTCACCGCACGCGGGCGGTTCAGCGTGATGACGCCCAGGGTGCCGCGGACAGCAAAAAGTACTTCGGGTTCACTCATATTATTAACTGCCCTCCGGCATGATGAAGCTTGCACCCTCACGGATACCCGATGGCCAGCGCGTGGTCACGGTCTTGGTCTTGGTGTAGAAGCGGAATCCGTCGGCTCCATGCTGGTTCAAATCCCCAAAGCCAGAGGCCTTCCATCCGCCGAAGGTGTAATAGGCGATCGGCACCGGGATGGGAACGTTGATTCCCACCATGCCGACCTGCACGCGTGAGGAGAAGTTCCGTGCGGTGTCCCCGTCGCGGGTGAAAATGGAAACTCCGTTGCCAAATTCGTGCTCGGAGGGCAAGCGGAGTGCTTCCTCGTAGTCCTTGGCTCGGATGATGCAAAGCACGGGACCGAAAATTTCTTCCTTGTAGATCCGCATGGTTTCGGTGACGTTGTCAAAGAGAGTGGGACCAACCCAGAAGCCGTTCTCGTGGCCGGGCACGGTTAATCCGCGGCCGTCGACCACCAGTGATGCACCTTCGTCAACACCGATCTGGACATAGTCTTCGATGCGCTCCTTGGCGCTTTGAGCTACCACCGGGCCAAAATCTGATGTCTCGTCCATGCCGTCACCCACCCTGAGGGTAGCGATGCGTTCAACCAGCTTGGCCACCAGCGCGTCGGCAGTTTTTTCACCCACGGGGATGGCCACAGAGATCGCCATGCAGCGTTCTCCCGCGGAACCATATCCGGCACCCATGAGCGCATCGGCGACCATGTCCAGATCAGCGTCGGGCATGATGACCATGTGATTTTTTGCGCCACCGAAGCACTGTGCCCGCTTGCCGTTGGCTGCTGCCGTTGCATAGATGCTTTGGGCGATCGGTGTGGAACCCACGAATCCGATGGCCTTGACCCGTGGGTCCTCCAGCAGCACATCAACGGCCTCCTTGTCCCCATTAATGACGTTGAAGATGCCGTCGGGGAGGCCCGCTTCGGTGAAGAGTTCGGCCAGCCGTAGTGGGACGGATGGGTCGCGTTCGGAGGGCTTGAGGATGAAGGCGTTGCCCGAGGCGATCGCCGGGCCGGCCTTCCACAGCGGGATCATGGCCGGAAAATTGAACGGGGTAATGCCTGCGACCACACCGAGGGGTTGGCGCATGGAGTGGACATCAATGTCGCTTCCGGCGCTGTCGGAGAATTCCCCCTTCAACAAGTGTGGGGCGGCGACGCAGAATTCGATGACTTCGAGCCCGCGCTGGATGTCGCCCTTGGCGTCGGGGAAGGTTTTGCCATGTTCACTGGTCAGCAGGGCTGCTAGCTCGTCCATATTTGCATACACGAGCTCGACAAACTTGTTCAGAATTCTGGCGCGCCGCTGCGGATTTGTCGTACCCCACTGGACCTGCGCTGTTTCGGCGACGGTGATGGCCCGACGGACTTCGTCTCCCGAGGCCAGCGGGAGCCGCGCCTGCACCTCTCCAATGGAGGGGTTGTAGACATCGGCGAAACGGCCGGAGGTGCCGTCGACGTGGGCGCCACCCACATAATGGGTCAGTTCGCGGGTCATGTGATGCTTGCTCCTCAGCAGAATTCGCTAGCACGCGGCAGCTTCATGTGATGGGCGCCACGTCTGATATCCAAAAATATACTCGGACTTCCTACTAAATTGCTAGGGGCACTATTTTTCCCGGACTTTTCTGCCGCAAACCTGAACCCGATCACCGAAGTTGATAGGTTGGGAAGGTGAAGATTGCTACTTGGAACGTGAATTCCCTTCGTGCCCGTGCCGACCGCGTCGAGGACTGGCTGCGACGCTCCGACGTCGACGTCTTGGCCATTCAAGAAACCAAGTGCAAAGACGAGAACTTCCCATGGGAACTCTTTGAGAACAACGACTACGAGGTAGCCCACTTCGGGATCAGTCAGTGGAACGGCGTGGCGATCGCCTCCCGCGTGGGCCTGGACAACGTGGAGCGCACCTTTGTTGACCAACCAGCATTCGGCAAGGGCGGCAAGGACCCGGTCCAAGAGGCACGCGCGATCGCTGCCACCTGCGGAGGCGTACGCATCTGGAGCCTGTACGTACCCAACGGTCGTGCACTGGAGGACGAACACATGCCGTACAAGCTCTCGTGGCTCGAGAACCTCAATCAGCAGGCGGCAAGCTGGCTGGCAGAAGATCCCAGCGCGCAGGTAGCCCTGATGGGCGACTGGAATATTGCCCCACGCGATGAGGACGTCTGGGACATTGATTTCTTCCGAGACAACAACATGACCCACGTTTCTACTCCCGAGCGTGCAGCCTTCGAGGCCTTCCTGAAAACTGGCTTTAGCGACGTGGTGCGCCCCTACACCGATACGCCCAAAACCTACACCTACTGGGACTACACGCAGCTGCGCTTCCCGAAGAACGAGGGCATGCGCATCGACTTCACCTTGGCTTCCCCCGCACTAGCGGACAGGGTCATCGGCGCCAGCATTGACCGCGAAGAGCGTAAGGGCAAGGGCGCATCCGACCACACCCCGGTGATCGTGGAGCTGAGCTAGGTCATGGCTCAGGTCAGCGGAACCAATCGGAAAGCCCTCCCGCCGACCTCTTACCTGCGCATTTTTGAGCCATTGCGCGCCTTCTCGGAGGCAGACCAGGCGGTGGCGTTGACCACTGGTCGGATCAGTCGCGAGGTACTGGAGGATGCGACGGCTGCCGCCGCACTGAAGCGGCTGACCCGACCACTCTCAGACCCCTTCCCTCACCTGCATCTGGAGTCTTTCCGGAAGCTGGTCACCACAACCTGGGACGGCACGGTCAATACGCTGTACTGCCCCGACCAGTTGGCCACCAGGACCATCCTGGCCTCCGAACAGCTCGATGGCTCCATGCGTCCGCAGTTGCTAGAACTATTGATTCCGAGTGCCGCGCGTGAAGCCAATGCTTTACGCGTGGACAGGCAACGATTCACCGATGACGTGGCACATCTGCACACCCGGACGGCCACCTGGGGCGTGCCCTTTGGGTGGCTAATCTTGGTGCACGAAGACGATGAGGTTGACGTCATTGAAGACGGCGATGACTTGCTCGCCAGCCGGATCTACACGCCCATGCATCAGGCCCTGGATCGGGTTCGCTATGCGGCGGCAACCCTTGCCATCCACGCGCCGGAGATGGATCTGCTGGACGAACTCGCAGCACTGAGCGAATGGCTTCAGCTCTTTGACGCCGAATCGGTGGTCGAGCTGGACTATGGGCGCATTGCGGCCTTGGTATGGCCCGATGATTCGCCCCATGACCTGCGCTTGGGCATCGAATCGCTGGCGGAATCGGATATGACCGGAGCCGCGGCCTCCTACCGCAGGCTCTCCAGCCGCTGGCTGGCCGTGCGCCAACTGGCACGAGCAAACTAGCTCAGGACCTTGGTCACTGCACGAGATGAGTCGTCGTTGTCGGCGCACGGTCCATCCGATGTCCGTCTTCGTGGTGCCACCTGCCCGGCGAAGATCGCCACGAGGGCAAGCCCGAACCCTACCCACTGCCAAGCCTCAAGATCTTGACCCAAGATCAACGCGCCCAAGCTCGCGGCAACCAGTGGTGAGAGTAGACCAAGGGCGGCGACGGAGGCCACAGGGAGTTTGCCGACTCCGGTGAACCAGAGCGTGTAACTTAGCAGTCCACCAGCGAGCCCCAGCCAGAGGTACCCAGCCAACGCAGTGAGGCCTAGGTGGTTCGGAATGCCCTCAAAAAGCAGGGTGATAGGCAAGAGGAATAAGCCGCCGGCGGTAAGTTGCCAGCCGGCCAAACTCAGCGCTGGAACCCCGGCCGGACGACCCCACTTCTTGGTGAGGGTGACACCGCATGCCATGGATACAGCGCCCAACAACCCGGCTACCAGGCCAATCGTATCGAGGACGGCGGTGGATCGAAGCACCACCAATGCAACGCCGACCATCCCGACAGCGCCCCATAACAGGCGCCACGCGGAGAGCCGCTCACGAAGCACCCACACCACAAGGAAGGCGACAATGAGCGGCTGCGCAGCACCGAGGGTCGCGGCAATTCCACCGGGCAGACGATAGGCGGAGATAAAGAGCAGAGGAAAAAATGCTCCGATGTTCAATATGCCAAGCACCGCCGCGCGCCACCACCAGGACCCCTGCGGCAGCGCGCGGGTCCATGCGATGGCCAAGATTCCCGCAGGCAAAGCCCTCATCAACGCGGCAAATAGTGGGTGCCCGGTAGGTAGAAGCTCCGAGGTCACCAAATACGTCGTGCCCCACACCACTGGTGCGATGGCAGTTATCAGTGTTGTTTGGATCCGATTCACAAAAAACTCCTTAACGTTAAACAGTTTAGCGTTAAGGAGCTTACGCTGGTAGAGTTGCATCGTCAAATAGTTCAACGCTGAAAGGTAGATGGTGGCAGATAGCGTCGACAGCATTTTGGATCAGTGGTCAACGGCTCGACCCGAGGTTGACGTCAGTCCCATGGGGATACTGGGACGACTTTCCCGCTTGACCCGGCTCCTCGAGCGGGAACAGCACACCGTCTTCAGCCGTCATGGACTGCAACCGGGAGAGTTTGACATCCTCGCTACACTGCTGCGCGCCGACACCGTAGCCATCGGGCTAACCGCAGGCCAGCTCGCCGAGAGCGCCATGGTCACCTCGGGCGCGATCACCAATAGGCTCGACCGACTCCTGGCCAAGAAGCTCATTACCCGCGAGACAGATCCGCACTCCCGACGCACGATTCGTGTGGCGTTGACCGCAAAGGGCCTAGAACTGATCGACGCCGCACTTCTAGAGCACGTTGCAAACGAAAAAGCCATGCTTTCGGTCATGGATTCCCAGCAGCTTTCTCACCTCGAAGACCTGCTCCGAGTGCTGCTCGAGCACCATGAGGGCCTCCCGCAAGCTTGATCGTTTTGGCTTGGCGACATCAACGCCGAACTATCAAGACGACCTTCCCTGCCTTGGTAGTCTCGATGATGTGTCACTAATTCCAACAGCACTCCTCTTTGCCCTGTACTTCTATCTGCGCCACCGGGACCGTCGGATGCTGCGCAACGGAGTGGTACTGGTCGCCGCCTGCTATTTGCTGCTGATAGAAATTGGCCGGTTGCTTTCCCAGTGGGTTCCGGGTGCGGAATACCTCTTCCTCGCCGTGCTCGCGCTGGCACCTGTCGCAGTTCTGGCCCTCTCTGCCGCCCTCATTCATAACGGCGTGGTGATGTTCAAGTCGGAGGGGCGCCGGTTGGGCAACATGATCTCTCTTTTGCTGGGGCTGCTGTTGGTATTCCTGCCCGCCTTCGCCCTGTTGCTGGTCCTGACGCTGAATCCGTTGGCCGTCGGGTTTGCGGCCCTGCTCTTTTTCCTGTGCAGCTACTTCGGAGTCGTGTTCGTGGTCTTTCTGGCCTATGCCCTCGCTTACGGGCGCATGCGCTTCACGAAAACACCGCAAGGGATCGTGGTGCTTGGTTCTCGACTCATCGATGGCAAGGTTCCACCGCTGTTGCGCAGCCGCTTGGACAAAGCGTTGGAAATCTACAACAGCACCACACCACGCCCGCTGCTGATTCCTTCCGGTGGTCAGGGCCCCGACGAATCTACTGCCGAGGGCTCAGCCATGGCCGAATACCTCCTCGAATCAGGGGCTGCCCGCCAGGATATTGTGGTGGAGGATCAAGCAGTGAACACCGAAGAGAACCTGCAACTCTCCGCAAAGCTCTTTGCCCAGGCCGGACGCAGCGGGCCCCTGCTGGCTGTCACCAATAATTACCATGTGCTGCGCGCAGCTCTGTTGGCCCGCCGGCTGAAGATTGATGCAGAGGTCGTCGGCTCTCCCACGGCTAAGTACTACCTGCCCAGTGCCTTCTTACGCGAATACGCGGCAGTGCTGGTTGAGCACAAGTGGTTGCACGTCATGCTTTTCCTGCCGTTTGTGGCGATGACAGCGCTTCTGGTTATGGCGATCGTCAACAATCAGTAGCGCGACGCCCCTGCCGTCCTAGATCACCCGTTCGGTTCTCGCGAAGCGCGAGCGCGTCCCGACCACCACGTAGACCAACACCGGCCCGCTGACACCCAGCGCCTCCTGAGCAAGCCGGGCCGCGCGGGCGACATCGCGACCCAACGGGCCCGGCGCTGTACCCTTGCGCGGTTGCACCTTCACGCGCAGCCCCGCCTCCGGCAACAGATTCCACACGCTAATGTTGATCGAGATGATGTCGCTGCGCCTGCCCAAAAAGTGCCTGAGCATTTGATCCACGGCGTTGGGGGAAATCTCAATGCGACCGGGAGTATTCTCATCGGCAAAGTACTTTGAGACATAGTCGCCCCCGCGCCCCCGACCCTGCACGGTTATCCACCACAACATCAACAGGATGATGCAGATGAGGAATGCGGCTATCAGAATCCAGACCCAGGAGTCCTTTTGCCCCGGTAGCGTGTTAATCGTCAGCAGATTGCCGAACCACGCGCCCGCTCCCGAGGCGATGACCTGCCAACGTTGGGCATAATCGGCAGCAAATGCCGTCAGCATCAGGTGTGCTCCGCAAAGTAGCAGAAGGAACCCGATCAGAATCAGGAGGATCCGGTTCACCAGTCGCGGTGTCTGGTTCATTGGCCAATCACCCCGCTCGAGGACACTCGGATGTGGACCTGAGGTTGCGGTTCAACCAGGTTGGCACGCAGCTCGTCCTCGATGGCTGCCGCGACGCTTGCCGGATCGATAGGTGATCCCGAGGTTGGACTCAGCTGCACCTCAACTCGTTCCCGGTGCACCGTGACCAGCGCCTGGCCCGGGCCTACTCCGGCAGCGGATCTCGCACGGCGCGCCAGACCTGCGGCCAGTACCTGATCATCAACGATCAATATCGCATCCTCACAGGCCAGGCTGTGCCTGGCGCGTTGCCCTCGGCGTAAACCATGACTCAGCAGGACCAAGCCAATGAGCCCGATGCCCAGTCCCAGGAGAGCGAGCGCCGCGGGTTCCGTGGTGCCCGGCATGATCGAAATCCAGCTCCACCACGTTTCGGGAGCGGCAACCATCGGCTCCTGACCGAGCGCTTTGAGCGCCGCCTCGAATAAGGCATAGAGGCAGACTAGGATGACAATTATGGCTCCGGTGAGCACAGCTGGTGACCGCCCGCTGGTGAGCTCCCGTTCACGAATTTCGTCTAGTTTTGAGACCATCAGCGTCGCCGATCCGTGTCCGGTGCGATAATCCCGGTGACTCGAACATCAACCTGGCTGACGAGGGAGCCGGTGAGGTTGCTAAATTGCTCACCGATGGTGCCGCGCCAAGCACGGACTCGATCGAGCACTGGGAGCCCAGCACCACCCGAGGTTTCACCTACAGGGAGCGGCGTATGGATGGTCAGTGCCAGATATCCGGCGTCGTCACGCAAGAATGCTCGTACCAATACCGGGTCGACGCCAAAGATTTCCGCCGCGACGGCACGAGCGGTTCCGGTCAGCGCCTGGGCGCTGACCCTCGTGTATCCAGCGCGTGGCACCGATACGGGTACCCGGGCCAAAGATTGTTCGCTCATGACGAGGATCGGCGGCCAGTCAGTGCGTCGAGCACGGCCCGAAAATCGACCCTGCCACCGGCAATCCGCGACAACAGGGCGCCAAGGGCCATGAACAACGCCATGAGCAGGAACCCGCCTACTCCATAGCTCAGCGCGGCCCAGGCCAAGATGGCTCCTAGGAGTGCTCCGATAAGTGTTGGTTTCATGCCGAACCTTCCACTGTTGTTTCGCGCATTTTCTCGGACCCCGAGCGGGACGACGGGATGTACACGTCACCGATTTCGATATTGACCTCAATGACTTCGAAATCGGTCAGTTCCTGTACTGCGGTGAAGATTGCTTCGCGAACGGCTGCGGCCAACTCGTGAAGTTTGACGCCGTAACGCGCGGTGAGCACTACGTCGATTGCCACCTGCCGGGTGCCCACCTGAACACTGACGCCATGAGCCGGCTCCTGGGAGGATCCAACCGCGCCCCGCAAGGCACCAAAAGCTCGAGAAGTTCCCAAACCCATTGCATGAACGCCTGAAATTCCGCGTGCGGCGGCTGCAGCAACTTTCGCAACGGCCAGATCGGTGATTTTGGTTGTTCCACTGACTTCAGTCTCGGGCACGTTGTGCACTAATTGTGTTCGGTCCATGGCTACGGCCCCCTTTGCGCTTGCCGCTCGTTCCTCGGCTTTAATCCCAGCCTACAACCGAACGTGACGGACGTCGCTAGAATTAATTCGCGGGAACGGTGGTCAGCGCCGCGAAAAACGAGAGTCGACGCGCAAATCGGACTCAAAGTGATGCCGTCTCGCGATACCTATATATAGGCGCTATTTTCGGCATCCGCATAGTTAAAGCAAAAACCCCCTTGTTTCCAAGAGGGTTTTAGATGGTGGCTCCGACCGGCGTCGATCCGGTGACCTTTCGATTTTCAGTCGAACGCTCTACCAACTGAGCTACAGAGCCTGGCATCATCAGGCTAGATGATCACCCGATCTTCCGGCGAACCAGAAAACCAAAGCGACCCTGACGGGACTTGAACCCGCGACCTCCGCCGTGACAGGGCGGCGCGCTAACCAACTGCGCTACAGGGCCTTATTCGCGAAGTCTCCCTCGCTCACAAGACAAGAACTCTACCAGAGCTTTTCGCTCTCGCATAATCCATGTTTCATGCGTACCCCCAACGGGATTCGAACCCGTGCCGCCGCCGTGAAAGGGCGGTGTCCTAGGCCGCTAGACGATGGGGGCTCAGGAACCACCGCGTTGGATTACTCCGCCGCAGTGGACTCAAATAACTATAGGGGTAAATTTCCCAGCGCGCAAAACGAAACGGCAGTGACGCTCGACACGGTCGGTTTTTCCCCGGTTTTCGGGGCAACGCCTCCCTTCGCGCAACAGCGAGAAAAGTCGACAAATGCTGGGTAGAGTTCACGACATGGGGTACACAATGACCGAAGATGAGTTTGAACTGGTGGCCGAACGAGCTCTGGGTCAATTACCCGCAGCGTTGCTGTCCATGATGGAAAACGTCGCAATCTTCATAGAAGACGCTTACACCCCGCTTCCGGGCGAAGATCCCAACACCAAACTCCTAGGGCTTTATGAAGGCACCGCCCTTACGGATCGCGATTCGGGGTGGGGCGCCGGAGCCATGCCTGACCGAATCACCATCTACAAGGATGCGATTCTCGAAATTTGCTCAACCGAGAAACAGGTCGAGGAAGAAGTCGGCATAACGATCGTCCATGAAATCGCCCACCACTTCGGCATCGACGACGACAGGCTGCACCAACTCGGCTGGGGTTAGCAGACTACCGGTCGCCTCCCGGCAAAAAACGCAGAGTCCCTCGACCGGCAGGGCGCTAGAGCCGCGACGTGCTCTAACCCGCTGAGCGCCCCGCTCCTGAAGCCGCAGGACATCCTCCGCTGTCACCATCCGGGCCGACTCTACAGTGCGCTCCACTCAATTCAACCGCTCAATAACGTGGGCCAACGTGGGCCCAGGATATCCCGGCGGACTGCAGATACGAATACCCCTTTGAGCCCGGCAGTCCGACCTATTTCAACTGCTCCGGGTTACTCCAGGTAGGTGTTGGTCAAGGGTGGCAAAAGTCTGCAGTGAAACGTCAGGGCGCAGTGCTAGGGGAACTCGGCCCAAGCAAGCTAGACATCAACCCGTGAACGGTTTTTTATCACGTTGCGCTGTACATCACGAGCTCCAATAGAACCTCTGCCCGCAAACAAGCGGGCCAATATCTCACTACTTAAGATGAATAGTGCACCAATTCGTAACATCTTTAATCAACCTGACCGTCGCGAAACGTGCTGTTTAGTTGATGCGTGCCCTCGCGACGACGATCCCGACACTCCGCTCTGACTATGAATGATCCGAGCAGGACCGCCACATTACTGTCCATTGCACTCGTATATATACGGGAAATCTCGGTATAATTACACGGTTGTTATTGTAATTTTTGTTGTTACTGCTGTTGCCAGTGTGAATAGTTATCCCATAGGGTGCTATAGGTAGCAGCGATCAGGCCACACCGTTCTGGCCATACTTCTCGCACATTCTGGAGAACTACAAACGGATCGCCGCGGTAAGGAATTACACGGCATGGCAATCAGGGAAACACTTGGCGTTGCTGCATGCGCAATCGCGCTGGCAGCCACCTGCTTTACGGGCGTACTCCCGGCAGCTGCAGCACCGCTGACCACACCCGGTTCGGTCACCGTATTGGCATCGCCAGGCACCAACGATTCGTCGTTGCCCTCGCAGGCAGAGCTCGAAGCCGCCAAATCCGACCCCGAAGCACTGAAAGCGTTAGTTGCACAGCTTGAATCCGGAATTGAATCCGGACGCCAAAACATCATCACTGCCGAAGCCGCGGCGCTAGACGCTCAGGATAATTTGCTGGCCGCAGATGAACTGGTTGAGAAACGTACCCAGATTGCAGCCGACGCGAAAGCAGAAGCCAGCAAAGCCACCGAGTACCTGCTCACAAGCAAGAAGGACGTTGGCGCCCTGGCTTCGGACGTGTACCGCAATGGTGGCGTGAGCCCCGGCGTGACCACCATGTTGGAAGACGGCAAAGAAAACGACGTTCTCTACAAGGCCTCCACCATGGATGCGCTGAGCGCCAACCGAACGCAAACCGTCAGCAATGCCGAGGACGCTGCAGCACTGTGGACCGCCTGGCAGGACTATGCCTCGGAAGCAGCCGCTGCCGCAGACGAAGCTACCGCAGCCCAGCGCACGGCCGCCGACACAGCATCCACGACACTCGCCAGCTACCAGGGCTCCGTTGAGCCACAGGAAAAGCTGCGCGCAGAGATCATTGGTCAGCTCGCCTTCCTCCACGAGGTTGATGTTCAGAAGGAAGCCGAGCGGATTGCCGCAAAGGAAGCTGACGCCGAGGCCGAACGGCTGCAGTCGTTAATCGACAACATGCCACAAGCGGCCCCGCTCACGGTCAAGGAAAAGGACACCACCGAGGTAGTGCCCCTGGCTGCCCCGCCAGCCGTTCCGGACGAGACCAACCAGAACCAAACATTGATCCCCAAGGCCGCAGTACCGAAGGCGCCTCAGGTGTCCGTACCGGACCCTAAGCCTCAAACTCTCAAGCCTGCCCCGGCTCCGGAACCGACAGTGGTTCCAGAACCGACAAGAGCTCCAGAGCCAACCAAGGCACCGGAACCAACGAAGGCTCCAGAACCAAAAGTAACGGCAAAACCAAAGCCGAAGGCCACCCCCACTCCTGAGGCAACCCCGACGCCAAAGGCAACGCCGAAGCCGAAAGCTACGCCGAAGCCCAAGGCCACTCCAAAGCCGAAGGCAACTCCAAAGCCGACGCCCAAGCCTGAGCCGAAGCCGACCCCGAAGCCCACTCCGAAGCCGGAGCCAAAGCCGGAGCCGACTCAAGAGGCCGAAGCCCCTTCGTCATCCGGCAACTACAACGCCGCCATTTCTTGGGGCACCATGATTGCCAACGACAGCTCCAAGGGCTACATTTTTGGTGCAAATGGCCCAAACAACTTCGACTGCTCGTCTTTCTCCCAGGCAGCATTCTCCAAGTCGGGCATCAGCCTGCCGCGGACCTCGTCACAGCAATATGCCTCGGCCCCGCAGCATATTCCGCTCAGTCAGTTGCAACGTGGTGATCTGGTCTTCTCGTCATCCAACGGCGGAAGCTCGTTCTATCACGTGGCCATCTATCTCGGCAACGGTCAGGTGCTCCATGCACGTAACCCCGCCTCTGGCATTTCGGTGACGCCGTTGAGCTGGGTCAACAACCTGCACTCCTACGCGGCACGGTACTAAGGGATAGCTTCCCTACCCAAAAGGAAGTCCTCGCAACCATTGGTTGCGAGGACTTCCTTTATTGGTTTTGAGTCGGTCTTATTTAGGCGCCGTTAGCCTTGTCCTCAAACTCCTGACGGGTAGCCAAGCGCGGGTCTTCCCCGTCCGGTACCACCATGACGGGGCCCTTGGAGTGGTGCAGCACGCCCTGGCTGGTTGAGCCCAGTAGCATTCCGGCAAAACCACCGCGGCCACGGGAACCCGTCACCAAGAGCTGGGCTGTTTGGGATTCGCGGATCAGGATTTCCACCGGGGATCCGTCGATCACGTCTGTCTCGATCTCAAGGCCTGGGAACAAACTCTGCAGCCAGGCCTTACCGATGCCCATCTGGTGGCGCACATCGGCCGTGACGGCTTCCTGATCCACCGTTGCCGGCATCCAGGCCAGCGCTCCGCTGATGGGAGCCAAGGCGCACACCACGCGCAGTGCCAATCCCCGGGTGGCGGCCAGTTCGGCGGCGACCAGCACGGCCAATCGTGCTCGGTCTGATCCGTCAACACCAACGACGATCCGATCCAGCACCTGGACGGCGTTATCGTCGCGCTTGGAGACATACAGCGGGACCACTACGGTGGGGCACTTTGCATGGGCCGGAAGCGCACTGGATACCGAGCCGAGCAGCCTGCCGACAAATCCTCCGCGGCCGCGGGTACCCACCACCACGAGCTCAGCTGTGCTGCTCAAATCAAGCAATACGCCCGCCGGGTCGCCAGACTCGATGTAGGTGCGGACCGTGAGGCCCTCATCGGTGATGGTGGCCCGCGCCTGGCGAACCACCTCCTCGGCGCCGTTACGGATCATTTGATCGTCAAGAGTGGCATAGCCGGCATCCATTGAGGATGCAGCGAAAACCGGGATCGTATAGGCAGTGACGATGTTCAGCACACTTCCGCGGCGCTTAGCCTCTTCAGCGGCCCACTTCAGGGCGCACAGGCCCTGGTCGGAACCATCAACACCGACAACAATTCCCTCGATAGCCTCGGCGTCACCCTGGGCCCTATTGTTTTCACTCATCGTCTTCACTCCTTCGTGTCACGGACTGAGTCATCACGGGCGTCCTCATGTGAGGCCCCACACCCCCATTGTTCACCACTGTGTGACGTGGGTCTATCTATCGTCGAGCGTGGCGCATTTCTCGGCGATATTTTCGCCTAGAGGCGTAAGACCGAACTACAATTCCCCTATGCCCTCTCAGCAAAAGACCCTGCCCCCAAAGTCTGAAGTGTCACGTCTGGACCGCTATTTTAAGGTCACCGAACGTGGATCAACCTACTCGCGTGAGATCCGCGGCGGCTTCGCCACGTTCTTCGCCATGAGCTACATCGTGGTGCTCAACCCCCTGATCCTGGCCGGAGCCGATTCAAATGGTGACTCTCTGGGATCCGCCCGCGTAGCCGCCGTCACCGCATTGGTCGCCGGCGTGATGACCATTCTGATGGGCGCGTGGGCCAAGCACCCCTTCGCCATGGCCGCGGGATTGGGCGTCAACGCCTTTATTGCCGTCACGGTTGCCACCAACCCGGGCCTTACCTGGCCAGATGTCATGGGTCTTGTTGTCATTTCCGGCCTCACCATGTTGGTGCTGGTCCTCACCGGCTTCCGTACCGCGGTGTTTAACGCGGTACCGCAGAGCCTGAAGTCCGCCATCGTGGTGGGCATTGGTATGTTCATTGCCCTGATTGGCTTGGTCAACTCCGGCTTCGTACGCCGCATCCCCGATGCAGCAGGAACCACCGTCCCCGTCGGCTTGGGCTATGACGGGGCGCTGACCGGCTGGCCGATCCTGGTCTTTGTCATCGGACTGCTGCTCACCGTGGCACTGGTGGTGCGCAAGGTACGTGGCGCCATCCTGATCGGCATTGTGGTCTCCGCTGTCCTGGCCAACATCCTTGAAGCAGTTTTCAAGATCGGCCCCTCCTTCGACGGAACCACCGCCAACCCGCAGGGCTGGTCGCTGGTGGCCCCGGCACTGCCCGAATGGGCGCTGCCGGATCTCTCCTTGCTGGGGCAGGCCAATCTCTTTGGCGCCTTCAGCACACTGGGCGCCACCTCCGCATTGCTGCTGGCCTTCGTCATTCTGCTCTCGATCTTCTTCGACGCCATGGGCACCATGGTGGGCCTGTCCAACGAGGCCGGAACCGTCGATAAGGATGGCAACATCCCGGACGTTGACAAGGTCCTCTTGGTAGACGCTCTGGGTGCAGTTGTTGGCGGCGGCGCCTCGGCTTCCTCCAACCAGATCTATGTTGAATCCGGTGCCGGGATCGGCGAGGGCGCCCGCACGGGACTGGCCTCGATTGTCACCGGCGTGCTGTTCATCGCCGCGATGTTCCTGACCCCGTTGATCCACCTGGTTCCGTTCGAGGCCGTGGCTCCGGCCCTGGTTGTTGTCGGCTTCATGATGATCTCCCACGTCTCGAAGATCGAATGGGACGACCTGGGCGTGGCTATCCCCGCATTCCTGACCTTCGTCTTGATGCCTTTCACCTACTCGATTGCCAACGGCATCGGTGCGGGCTTTGTATCCTTCGTGTTCATCCGCGCCATCCAGGGCCGCGCCCGCGAGGTTCACCCGTTGATGTGGGCAGTTGCAGCAGCCTTCGCGCTCTTCTTCGGCATTGGAGTCATCGAACAGGCGATGGGCGTCTAATTAGAGCACTCAAACGCAGGACAAATGCAGCGGGCCGTGGGGAACAAAAGTTCCCCACGGCCCGCTGCATTTTTCGTGACATGCGTTGGCTACTTCACGCCAAGTCTCCACAGCGAGGTTACTTCGGCGGAACGCTGAGCATGGAACGGGTCGGAGGTATCCATGGCACGGCCATGGGATGGGACGGTGTCATCGCGTCCCAGCACCACCAGTCCAGCGGTTTGAATCCACCCCAACAGCTCTTCTCGACTGCGCAGTCCCAGCCGTTCGGCTAGATCGGAAATGACCAGCCAGCCCTCGCCACCGGGCACCAGATGTTCGGGGAGGGATTTGAGGAAGGAGCGCAGCATCGCGGACTTCGGGTCATAGATCGCGTAGTCAAGGAGTGTGGCGGGGGTGCCCGGCAACCACGGTGGGTTACACACCACAACATCCGCCCGACCTTCGGGGAACATGTCCTGTTTGATGGCCACGGCCCGGTCCTCAAGGCCCAGCGTTTGGAACGTCTGTGTGGCGCAGGCGATCGCGCGATCCTGCGAATCTGTGCCGATCACCTGTTTCACACCACGCTGGGCGAGAATCGCCGCCAGCACGCCCGTGCCGGTGCCGATGTCGAAGCCTCGCCGCAATCCGGGCAGCTCCGCCCGAGCGACCAGATCCAGGTACTCCCCACGGACCGGGGCGAAGGTGCCGTAATGCGGGTGGATCTTGGCATCCAGCGCCGCGATGTGCAATCCGGTGGAGCGCCACTGCTGAGCGCCGATGGCACCGAGCAATTCCTGCAACGGCACCACTGCATCGGCCTCCAGGCGACCGAAGGCGTTGGTCCAGGCCTCGGTAACATCCGGGGCCCGGCGCAGCGACACGACTGGACCGGCGCCGAGGGGCACGAGCAGCATGGAAAGGATCCGTGCCCGGTGTGTGCGCGCCTGGCGGTACTTATAGAAGCGCTCAGCGGTGGACGGCGGTGCGGTATTGCGCTTGGCCTTGGCTCCGTCCGGGAGTCGGCGTGCGATGGCGCTGAGCAGTTGTCGGGCATTGTGGTAATCCCCGGTGAACAGCATGCCGGTGCCGGAGGTGGCCAGCTTGTAGGCGTCGTCGGCCCCCAACGTGTCATCAACCTGCAGGATGCTTTTGGGCGGTGCCGCGTTGTTGGATGAGCACCAAAGCGCGGTGCGCTCCTGGCCCTCGACGCTCCAGGAAACGGTGACGGGTGTGTTCATGACGGCGCTGGGGCTCCTGCTCGACGTGGTGGTGAGATGCGGGGGTGGGTAGCTGGCTAGCTGGCTACGGTGTGGCGCGAGAAGGAGCGCACCGTGGTGTCATCCCAGTGTTGTGCCGGAACCCCACCACCGAGCAGTTCGCGGATGAATACGGCGCCGGCCGGGATCGGTGCATTGGAGCCGGCAATGATCACGTTGCCGTGGCGCCTGCCCTTGAGCATGGTCGGGTCCGCGACGATGGCCACGTATTTAAAGACCGCACCGATGGTGGCTGCCTCGCGGCGGGCATTTTCCAGAGCGGGAGTGTCCCCGCAGTTCACGATGTACAGGCCATCTGTATCCAGCACTCGGGCTGCCTGCGCGGTGAAGGCCAGCGTGGTCAGGTCCTTGGGTGTCTGGTCGCCGGCAAAAACGTCACGGATGATCAGATCGCGGGTGGCCTCGGTGAGCGTGCCCAATACCTCGCCGGCTTCACCCACCCGGATCCGCAGCAATGGCGCACGTGGCAGATCAAACCAGGCCCTTACCAAGGTGGCGAGCTTTCCGTCGAGCTCCACCACCAACTGGCGGGCGTTGGGGTAGGTGTCGTCGGCCCAGCGAGCCATGGAGCAAGCCCCACCGCCCAGATGTAGGGCCCGGAGCTTATAGCCCTGGGATTCGATCTCCCCCGGGTTGAAGCGGGAGCGGATGAGTGCGGCGATCCACCGCATGTACTCGAAGTCGAGGTGTCCCGGCGCTGCCAGGTCCACATGGGAGGAGGGCACGTCGTTGATGCGCAGTAACCACCCGGTGGGCGAATAGGGGTCACGTTCCAGTTCGGCTGTGCCGGTGTCGATAGGGTAAATACCTTCGAGCGGGCCGTCTTCAGGTGCCGCGGGGGCATCAGAGAGAACCGCGACATTATTCTTGGTCCGCTTGTTCTTGCCCTTAGCCACGAGTGCCACCGCGCCGAACCATCCGGACCTCGTTGAGTCCTGCCCAGTCATCCAGCAGGGCCTCAACGCGGCCGTCGGCCACGAAACCCTGCTTGGCGTAGAAAGCTTGGGCGCGCGGGTTGTTCTCCAATACCCAGAGCACAGCGTCGCGTTGGCCGAGTACCGTTTCCAGAAGTCGTGCGCCGAGGCCCGTGCCGTGGGCTAGCGCCAGCACGTAGAGCAGCTGCAGTTCAATGCTGATACCTGTATCTGCATCGTCGTCGGAGGCGGGTCCGCCCCCTGCAACACCCACAACCTCACCGTCAGCCGTGGTAGCGATCCACAGTTCGGCGCCCTGGGCCAAACCGCGGGTCCACCAGTCGGCTTGTTTCTCCAGCGAGGCACGAGCATTCTCGAAGAAGGAGGCCGGACGCTGGGCGGAATACGTCTCTTCCCAGGCGCGAAGTTTCATCTCCAATGCTGCGGGGATGTCTTCGGGCGTAGCAAGGCGGATGCTGTAGGGCTCTGTAGTCACAGGGGCAAGCCTATGTGCTGGTGTACCCCGCGGACGAAAACGGTGATGAAGCTCCCGCCAGATCCGCGTGTCTTAACGCACCAAAGCGAGGGCAAACCCGTCCCAGCCCTTGGCCCCCACCGTTTGTAGCGCCGTGGCGTCCACCCGCGGGTCCGCCGCAAGGCGATCAATTCCGGCGCGAACTCCGTTGATCAATCGTCCAGCATCGCTCAGCGCGTCGCCAGCATGCAGCACCGCGCCGGACCGCACCACATTGTCGACCACCAGCACGGTTCCAGGCCGACCGAGCATAATGGCTGAGTTTATGTAGTGCGGATTGTTTTCCTTGTCCGCGTCGATGAAGATCAGGTCGAACGGTTCGCAGTCCTCGGCCAACATCGCGTCGAGTGTCTGCCGGGCCGCACCGATACGAATATCAACGCGATCCCCCACCCCACAGGCTTTCAGATTATCCGCGGCCACCCGCGCGTGTAGCGGTTCGAACTCGCACGTGGTCACGTGCCCGTCTACGCCAACACCGCGCGCCAGCCAGGTCGTGGAGTACCCGCCCAAGGTTCCGATTTCCAGCACTCGTTTCGCGCCAGACATCTGCGCCAGAAGCATCAGGAACTTACCCTGTAGTTCGCTGACTTCGATATGTGGCAGACCTTCTTCATCTGCCAGTTCCCGGGCGGCTGCCATGGCGGGATCCGGTTCAAGCAGTTTTGCGACTAAATAGGTGTCGATGTCGGTCGGGGTTACTGGTTCGGTTGGGGGCTCCATCATGATCACTCCTGCTCGCTGATGGCCTTTTCTAGACGATCAATTTTTCCGCGTAATTCGCCGGTGTAGCCCGGGCGGATATCGGCCTTAAGAACCAGTGAAACCCTGGATCCATAGGCGGATACGGCCTCGGTCGCGCGCTTGACGACATCCATAACCTCATCCCATTCGCCCTCAATTTCGGTGAACATTGACGAGGTGGAATGGGGTAGTCCGGAGTCCCTGACCACCTTGACCGCGGCGGCCACTGCGTTGTGGACCGACCCGTCGGTGTTGTCGGTACTGGGCGCTAGCGAAAAGGCAACAATCATGGTTCCACTGTGCCACCGTGGAACCAACATGTCACCCGCGCGTGTCACCAAAACGTCATTGAACTACGATTAATCCCCCGCTCGACCTCACGCGAGAGCCAAGTTTTTAGCCCCACCCCAGGTAGCGCGACAGGGCAGCAGCTCCGGCACCCGCCATGACGACCACAAGGAACGGAGCCCGCAGCAGCAGGGCGACTCCCGCAGCAACCAGCGCAGCGATCCGCGCGTCGAAGACCACCGAGGTCCCGGTGGCCACGGTGTTAACGATGGTCAATGACGCCAGCAACCCGATGGTCAGGGTTCCGGCAGCGCGGGTCATTCGCTCGTTCTCGAGAATCCGTTCCGGAACCAGATAGCCCAAAAGTTTGGTTCCGTACGCCACGGCGCACCCGGCAAGAATCCACCACCAGAGCCCACTCATGCGAGTTCCTCTCGGGTGCCGCGCGGTTTGATGTCGGGTTCGAGTCCTTCGTCGGAGGGACCGCGCCCGAAGTACCCCCACACGCCCGCCACGATCGCAGCCACAAGGATCGGCACGCCCGGAGGCACCAATGGGACAGCCAGGACCGTGACCAAGGCACACACCGAGGCGACGGCGATTGGCTCCGAAGATTTTAGGCGGGGCCACAGCAGGCCCAAGAATGCTGCGACGGCAGCGCCGTCAAGACCCCATGTTTTGGGGTCACCCATGGCGTCACCTAGGAGAGCGCCGACGATGGTGAAGATATTCCACAAGAGGTATACACCAATGCCAGCCACCCAGAAACCACGCTTTTGCTCCGCGGGGTCACCTTGTCCGGCGGCCGTGGCGGTGGATTCATCGATGGTGAGTTGAACCGCCAGTAGTTTCTTTAAACCTCGCGGCCTAATCATGGATTTGACCTGCATGCCATAAACGGCGTTTCTAACACCCAAGAGAGTTGCCGCGCCAAAGGCTGCCCCGGGGCTTCCGCCTCCCGCGATGACTCCGATGAAAGCGAATTGAGAGCCACCGGTGAACATCAGCAGACTCAGCGCGGCGATCTGCCATATGTTCAGGCCAGCGGCAACACCGAGCGCCCCATAGGAGATGGCGTACAGCCCGGTGGCAACCGAGATGGAGAGGCCGATCTTGGTTGCGGGGGTAAAAAATGTTGATGGCACGATCTCTAGCCTAGCCATTGATCCGCTCGGGCTCATGACAAGCGCTGGTCCCGGGCCCGAGCGGGTTCGGCAATTTTATGCGTGGGATGCCTCGTAGCGAACCTTGAGGGCGCCGCGCTTGATCTTGGCTTCCATGATCCGGACGTCCTGCAGTACCCCCAGATCGCTGACGTGGGTACCACCACAGGGCTCGGCATTAACTCCGTTGATGACCACCGTGCGGATTCCCGCCTCATCAAGGCTGCTGCTCACCGCTGCTCTGGTACCGACCAAGGCGACAAATCGGTCTTGGAGCTCGGCGATGAGGTTGCCGCGGGATTCGGGAACACTCAGGTCCTCGGGCACCGAGGTGGGATCAAAATCCAGCCGAGCTTGTCCCGGGAAGTGGCTGTGACCGCTGTGCTCCCAGCCGCGCTGCTCCCCAATGAATCCAATCAGGTGTCCTGCGGTGTGCAGGGCCGCGTGCAGTAGGCGCTTCTCGGGGTCAATCGCGGTATTCACCAGGGTTCCCACGGCGTACGTGCCGGCGCCGCTGAGCACTATGAGTCCTGAATCTTGGCGGCTCACGGTGACCTCGCGATCCTCCACGGTTCCGCTGTCTTCGAGCTGCCCGCCACCACGAGGGTGGAAGATGTTTGGACTCACGGCGATCCAAGATTCACCGGCGTCGTCTTTACCCGCGGCGATGACCGTGGCTTCTGTTGTGAAGAGGTACGTGTCGGAAAAGTATGCGTTCAGTTGTTTCACGCGAAAAGTCTATGCCTTTCGTTTGGGCGCAGCCGCCCGCACCGTTGGATCGCGACTAGGCGAGCCCGAGGTGTTTTTTGATGAGTGCGGGAACGTTGCTGGTGATCTGGGTGACTCCGAGCCCCACAAGATAGCTGGCGTCGCTGGGCTCATCCACTGTCCACACCCGGAAGGTTGCGCCGCGTTCCAGCCATTGTCCGGTCACCTCCGGATATTTACGCACGTAGGCAATTCCCGGGCCAGCCAGTTGCGGGGCCCCGGAATTAAGAAGTTCAACGCCGTCGGTCATGGCCTGTGCCAACACCGCGGCCACCGCCGCCCTGTCTTTGTCCCCCACCTTGATCAGCTCCCCGATCCAATCCTCATCAACCTCGGTAACCAACTGGCAAAGGTGTTGGGGAGAAATTCGTTCCATCAGGTATCGCACCGAGTCTGGGTCAAAACTCATAAATGAAATGTAGACCTCTCCCACCATTGAGGTCTTCGCATCCCAACCCAGTGCCTCAAGCTCCACCAACATGGCGTCCTCCAGCGCGCGTCCGAAGGGACTCGGGTGCTTAATCTCAACCGCCAGGCCCACCGAGCGCCCGGCTGCCCGCAACAACCCGACGAGTTCACCGAGGGTCACCAACTGCTCATGAATCGAACCGTAGGCGGCGGGAATCTCCGAGTTCTTCCACGAGGAGAAATCCATCGCTCGCAGTTCCGCGAGAGTCTTGTCGCCGACTTTTCCGCTGGAGTTCGAGGTCCGTTCGACCGTCGGGTCGTGATGGCACACCACAAAGCCATCGGCGCTCAGGTGAATATCGCATTCGATGCCATCGGCGCCGTCAGCAAGTGCCTGTTGGTAGGCGGCACGGGTATTTTCTGCATAGGCCTTCGATGATCCGCGGTGGGCGTAAACAAGGGTTCGCATGCCTTTTACGCTACCGCTGGCCGCCAGCTCCCGTGCCGTGTGCCGCGCCAACTCGATGGTGAACTATCGTTGAATCCTGTCCGATCACGCCGTCCAGGCAGAGGGAGCCACTACCCATGACGTCATCCGGATTCGGCTTGGCCGCTGTTAACGACGCAGCCAAAGCAGTCGCCCTGCGAAAGATGAAACGCCTTGCCACGGGCCTTTTGATCATCATGGCCGTGATCTTCGCTGTGGCTTTCGCCCTGCAAGGGCGTTATCCGTGGCTGGAATATGTGCGTGCCGCGGCCGAGGGCGGCATGGTGGGCGCACTGGCCGACTGGTTCGCGGTGACGGCACTTTTCAAGCACCCGATGGGCCTAAAAATCCCTCACACCGCGATCATCCCGCGGAAAAAGGACCAGATTGGCGAGAGCCTGGGCCAGTTTGTTCAGGAGAATTTCCTTTCCCGCGACGTGATCGAAACGAAGCTTCACCAATTTGATGTCGCCCGTAGCGCCGGAGGATGGCTAGCCAAGGAGGAATCAGCCACCAGGGTCGCCCAGGAGGTTGCTACAGCCGTGGGAGCCGTGCTTGAGGTACTCGATGATCGTGACGTATTGGCCCTTCTGGAGTCGCTGGCCAAAAAGCACATGCTCGCACCCGAGTGGTCATCAACGTTGGGTCGGATCATGCAGCGGGTCATCATCGACGGGCATCACAAACCTGCGGTGGACCTTTTGGCCGAACGGGCCGAGCAATGGGTAACCGCCAACCGATCCATGATCGTTTCCCTGGTATCCGAGCGCTCCCCCTCGTGGGTTCCCTCCGTGGTTGATACCTTGTTGGGCGAAAAGCTTTATCGGGAATTCCAGAAGTTCGCCCAGGGAGTCCGCAACGATCCCGAGCATTCTCTGCGCCTGAGCATCGATACGTGGCTGGAAAAGTTCGCCTCGGACATGCAATCGGATGAAGAAATGATCGAGCGGGTCGAGGCACTCAAACACTCATTGTTGGGCGACGCCCAATTGCGCGAGTTGGCCGCGACCAGTTGGTCCTCGATCAAGGCAGCACTCGTTGACGCCATGGAGAACCCCGAGTCCGAGCTTCGCCGTTCGTTGATTGCCGCCATCCGCGACTTTGGCTCGCGCTTGCACGACGATGAACACCTGGCTCTCAAGGTTAATACCTGGGTGCTCAACGCCGTGGGCTACGTCGTGGAGAACTACCGGGGGCAGATCACGTCGCTGATCACCGACACCGTTGCACGCTGGGACGGAAAAGAAACCAGCGAAAAGATCGAGTTGCAGGTAGGCCGAGACCTTCAGTTCATCCGCATCAACGGTACGGTCGTCGGCTCCCTGGCCGGGCTGGTAATTTTCAGCCTGGCCAACGCGCTACTTCGTTAGCGCTCTTCGCTGGTCCCGAGGCTGCTCGCGCGGCGGCTGCGCTCTGCTTCGATGTCTGCCTCAACCTCGGCGAGCGCTGTTCCTGCTTCCAACTCTCCGGCCAATAGCCCGGGGATGCTGGTGGGCATGCTGCCAAAGGCCAACCCCGCAGCTTCAACTACCTTCTTGCCCAAGAATCGGTTGCCGAAGCCACCTACCGCAGCTCCGATCCCGAACGGAACCATCCGACCGAACATCGAGGCCCCCTGCGTGGCGAGCATCTTCTTCATGAACGTCCGCTGCATGGTGCCTTGCATGGTCGTCCATAGGCTGGACTGTTTGTTGGCCCCAAACATCGCGGCCCACCCCTTGACGGGGCCCGAACCACGACCCGCGACCTGATGGGTTAGCGCAGAAATCATCGAGCTTCCCTCATCACCCATGAGAATGGCCATGACCAGCAGCCGCGATTTATCTGGATCTTCGGTCGTAATCCCGTGCAACTCGGCGAGCGCTTGAGCATAGAGTGCACTCGCTTCGAGGAAACCGACGGTTGCGGCGGCGGAGAAGCCCAACGCAGCAACGGTTCCAACACCCGGGATAGCTGCCGTGGCACCCACAGCAGCTCCGGACCCGGTGATGGTGAGCAGGTAGTCCCGTTCAACAATCTTGGCGAGTTCCGCAGCAGTGAAGGAGGGGTTCTTACGGCGCAAGCGGCGCAAGTACGCCAGGACCAGGGGCCGCTGCACGCTGACTGCCTTCATGATGGCACCCTGTAGTCCCGGAGCAGGTTTGCCGTTGGGACCAATGACACTGGAGGTAATGGGGTTCTTTTTCATCCTGCTCCGACTCTATCGGCACTGGGTGGCTACGGAAAACGAAATTTTCGCTCGGCATAAGTAAACAATCCCTGGCTGACGATTTGCTGAGCAAAACTAAAACCGTAAAAACCTTTCCGTTTACTGTTTTATAGATACGCTGGAATTCTCACCCCACGCCATCAGGTTTTTCGCTCCCACGAAAAGGTCACCCCGTGAATTTCGCAGAAACGCTTTGGTCAATGATCGTTATCTTTTTCTTCCTGTCTTACCTGGTGGTGATGTTCCAAATTGTCGGCGACCTCTTGAGGGATTCGGATCTCAGCGGTTGGATCAAGGCACTGTGGATTCTTTTACTCATCGCCCTACCGGTTCTCACCTCGCTCGTCTATCTGGTGTTACGCGGTAGCTCGATGGCTCTGCGTCAGCAATCCCGTGCCGAGCAAGCCGCCAACAGCACCACGGAATACCTTCGTTCGGTCGCAGGAACAAGCGATCCGGCCAAACAGATCCTCGAGGCCAAGTCACTTCTAGATTCTGGAACGATCACGGAAGCCGAATTCGGCATTCTTAAGGCCAAGGCCCTCGCCTAGTCCCACCCCTCAGGCAGATATGGCGCGGCAATATCATTTGAATATTGCCGCGCCAACTGTCTGTCTTCCTGAGTCTGTCCGAGATGGGTTGTTAGCGACTTGCTCGCACGGTCGTGGGTAACGCGCTAATTTGAGTATTGCGCAGCGCCGCACGCAAGGAAACGAAAAGTAGCACCACCCCCACGCTCAGCGCGATGTGCCCGATTCCGGCAATGCCAGCGAAGGCCGCCGAGCTAGCATCGACATCCAGCACCACCAGTGTTCCTTTCACCAGCATCATCGCGCCGGTCAGGGCCACACCGAGCGTCCACATCCAGTAGAACCAGGAAAAGGCCCGCGGCGCGGCGGCGGAGAGGGAAAAGAGCTTCTCCAGTGCCAAGACGATGAGCAGGAACACGAACCCCAGCACCAGCAGGTGGGTATGGACCAGTGGCAGCTGGGAAGCCGAGCGGTCTGTAAAGTCGTTAAACTTCGTCAGCTCTCGGTAGTAGAGACCGGAGAGGACTCCGCTGATTCCAAAGGCAAAGGCCGTATACATCAATCTCAACATGGTGAGTGTATTCCTGTCGGTACTGCCCGGGCGATGAGGTTTCAGCGACCAGGGCCCCTCGGGCTTGGGCCCAACCGCTCTATACCTCTCACTTTGCCCGGTGATGACCTCTCCCGGATCAACCATCCGGTTGATCCTGCTGCCCCGCTCGCGACGTCAGGAAGCACTGTCTCCAGGCAAGTAATGCCTGTAGAAACTTCGTACGTCCCGGCGTTCGTCATCCCCGAAACCATGACCCATTTCCGGGTAGGTGCGTGCCGTCAGTATTGTGTTTTCCTGCAGCCACTCACGCGTATATGCGACGGAAGCGGAATTGATCACCACATCACAGGGATCCCGTCCCCAGAAGAACGGGACACCGGCCCCGTCCTGCGGTGAAACATCTGTGAGCGAGAGCAGTTCGTTGGACAACACGAAGCCACTGAGCCCCACGACCGTGGCATAGCTTCCGGGTCGCAATCGATGCAAGGTGGTGGCCATGGCCATGCCCTGGGAGTGGCCCAGCAGGCTAATGGAGCGATAACCCAGCGCGTACCTATCCTGCCAATCAAAGACCTTCTGGGCGGCCGCAACCACCTGGGCAAAATCATTGGTCAGGAAGTAGTCCAACAAGAACCACCCGTGATCGCCCCCGACGTCCATGTGCCCGCGCAGCGCAACACCGGTAGCGGTGGCCGGCAGCTGATCAAACCAGCCGAGCATGCGTTCGGGGTTTGAACCATAACCATGCAAAACAACCACTAGGTCGGTGCCCGCGCGCTGGTCTTCGGGCCGCGAGTAGATTCCCTCATCCATAAAACCAATCTAGCGGCTCGCACCTGCCAAAAGTTCCGCAGAGAATCTGGCATCGATTCGCGCTCGTGATCCGATGCGTCGCATACTGGGCGCATGAGAATCGATTCGTTGGATGTGTCACTGATCGAGCTGTTTACCGACTTTCCGGGCATTGGAGTCATGGAGTGTTCCAAACGTCTGGGCGTTGCCCGGGGAACCGTACAAAATCGCCTAAACCGCTTGCACGAGTCGGGTGTCATCACTCGCATCGCCCCGCACATCGATGCCGCCGCCATGGGATACCCGGTCACGGCGTTCTGCTCGTTGCGGATCCAACAAAATCTCGGGCACTCAGGCATGGCCGAAAAGCTTGCTCAGATCCCGGAGATTCTCGAACTGCACACGGTTTCGGGGTCCAGTGACTTCTTCGTGAAGATTGTTGCTCGATCCACCGCCGATCTTCAGCGCGTACTGGATGCGATCTCCGCCACCGAGGGTATGGGCAGAAGCTCCTCCTCCATCGTTCTGGCATCCCACTTCGAGAACAGGATCATCCCCTTGGCTAGGGAGGCCGCACAACAGGGCCCGGAAACTGCAACTGAGCAGGCGCAGGAAGTGCGAATCGACTCGCTGCGCAATGGCGGTAGGCTGAATGCAGCCGGAAAGACCAGTGGTCAGAATGTCCAGTAATCCGCGCCGCGAGCTGCGCCTTGTGTACATCTTGTGCGGCGTTTTGCGGTGCAGTTGACCCGAATGGACACATTTCCCTAGCTTATGTGAGTCACGTCACCGGCGACGTGCAAGCGATTTATTCTTCTGGAGGCACCACCCATGAGCATTGTCCAGCGCACATCCCTGCAAGCTATCCCCGCATACAAGCAGGGAGCAACACCGGGGCAGGGCGAGAAGGCCTTTAAGCTCTCCTCCAACGAAAACCCTTATCCTCCGCTCGAATCGGTGATGAGTGGGATTGCTGCCGAGCTGGGCACCATCAACCAGTACCCGAATGCGGCGGCCCCCGAACTGATCGGTGCCCTGGCCAGCCGCCTCAACGTCGAGGCCCAATGCATTGCGCTGGGTGCGGGATCCGTTGAGGTCGCCGGTCAATTGATCCACGCGACGGCAAATCCCGGCGACGAAGTGATCTTCGCCTGGCGCTCCTTTGAGGCGTACCCCATCCTCGCCCATGTCGCTGGGGCCACCCCGGTGATGGTTCCCTCGGATGCCGCCGGCGGCCACGATCTGTTGGCCATGGCCGAGGCCATCACCGAACGCACCGCCCTGATCTTCATCTGTAACCCCAACAACCCCACCGGGACGGTGGTGGATACCGCATCGGTTGACGCATTTATGGCCAAGGTTCCAGCGCACGTGCTGGTGGTCATCGACGAGGCCTACGTCCATTTCAACACCGATGCAGATTCGGCCGTGGGCTTGGACTTCTTCCGTCGCTACCCCAACGTCGCGGTGCTGCACACTTTCTCCAAGGCCTACGGGCTGGCCGGCCTGCGCATCGGCTATGCCGTGGCACCACCTCAGGTCGCAGCAAACCTGCGCAAGACAGCAGTTCCGTTCGGAGTCAGTGCGCTCGCCCAGCGCGCGGCCGTCCTCA
This sequence comes from Paeniglutamicibacter terrestris, assembly GCF_012271785.1. Lineage (GTDB taxonomy): Bacteria > Actinomycetota > Actinomycetes > Actinomycetales > Micrococcaceae > Paeniglutamicibacter > Paeniglutamicibacter terrestris. The sequence goes on from NZ_JAAWVT010000004.1 coordinate 306,845, forward strand.
GCCTCGAGCACGAAGATGAATTGCAGCTGCGCATCAACGAGCTCATCCAGGCACGCGAAACTCTGCAGAACGCACTGCACGCTGCCGATATCAACGTCATTGATTCACAAGCCAACTTCGTCTGGCTACCCACCGGGGCAGCAACCGAAGACGTTGATACACAACTTCGTGCCGCGGGGATCTGGGCACGCGCTTTTGCCGGGGAAGGCATTCGCATTTCCATCGGTTCCCCCGAGGCCAACCAGGCCATCGCTAGTGCCGTGATCAGCGCACTGCAGGAAGCGTCCACACATGCTTAACACCACCGCTCGGCCCAAGACCACCAGTCTGAGTACCCGACAAATCACCATGATGGGCATCGGCGGCGCCATCGGTGCCGGCCTGTTTATCGGGTCAGGGCAAGCCGTAGCCGTCGCCGGCCCCAGCATCATCCTGGCCTTCGCCTTGGCGGGACTGCTGGTCATTTTGATCATGAACATGCTCGGTGAGATGGCTGCCGCCAACCCGTCCTCGGGATCATTCTCCGTATATGCCACCCGGGCCATGGGTCCCAATGCCGGGGCCATCATCGGCTGGCTGTACTGGATCCAGGGCGTCATCGTGATCGCGGCCGAAGCTACCGGAGCCGCTGCCATCGTCGGAAGCTGGTTCCCCCATGTTTCTCAAGGAACGTGGTCACTGATCTTTGTTGCCCTTTTGACCGCGGTGAATCTGGCCAATGTGGCGCGCTTCGGCCAATTCGAGTACTGGTTCTCCTTCCTCAAGGTTGCCGCCATCATGGCATTTTTGGCCGTGGGCATCGCGCTGGTCTTCGGATTAGTACCCGGTGTTGAAGCCACGGGGATTTCCAACCTGGTGGCCAACGGCGGCTTCCTGCCTAACGGCGTGGTGGGCCTGTGCGCCGGGCTACTGATGGTGATCTTCGCCTTTGGCGGTATCGAGATCGTGGCCATCGCCGCGGCGGAAAGTGATGACCCGCGCACCTCCATCCGCAAGGCCGTGCGCGGAGTGCTCTTCCGAGTTTTGGTCTTCTACGTCGGCTCCGCTCTGGTGATGGTCTCGGTACTGCCCTGGGCGTCGCCGGAGCTTGCCGCATCCCCGTTCGTCGCGGTGCTCACCTTTGCCAACATCCCGTGGATCGATTCGATCATGGCCCTGGTGGTGGTCGTTGCCCTGCTTTCGGCGATGAACGCGAACATCTATGCGGCCTCGCGCATGCTTCTTTCACTGTCCGAACGGGGCATTGCCCCGCGCGTGATCCAGCGACGCAGCCGAAGCAACAACCCCTATGTCGCCGTGGCCGCGTCGGTCATTCTGTGCTCCGGTGCCGTGGTGATGAACTATGTGGCACCCGATGTGGTGATGCCGATGCTACTGAACGCGGTGGGTTCCACGCTGTTGGTCACCTGGGGATTCATTGCCCTCTCGCAGTTGATCCTGCGCATTCGTGCCGACCGAGATCCCTCGATCCACCTGCCGGTACGCATGCCACTGTTCCCGTATCTGTCGATCCTGGCGCTGCTGATGCTCTCTGGCATCGTGGTTCTTGCTCTCTTCGATCCGGCCAGCCGGACGCAGCTGCTGATGACCCTGGGACTGACCGTTGTCATTGGTGTGCTCAATGCGCTGGCTCAGCGCCGCTCGCAGCGCCGTGGCTCAGCGGGGAGCACCCCGAATGACTCCGCGGCCCAGCGAACCGAGGAATCCGAACACCACGGCGTTTCCTAGGACGAATACAAAGATGGCTGCGTGCTCCGAAAGAATCGGAGCACGCAGCCATCTTTGTACGTTCGGGTATTTAGCTCTTGAGCTTGATATCCACCCAGACCAGCCGGTGGTCGCTGCTGGCCGGAGGCCATGTAGAGACCAGGTCGGCTCCCACCTGACCCGCGGCCGGCCAATAGACCCCGGCATCGCGCACCGGCAGCCCCACCGAGGGCAGAACGTAGTCCACGCGCAGCACTCCGGTACTCGGGCCGAAGTCGGCGGTGCCCAGCGGATTGTGGGCGGCGGCCAATCGGCGAAGCTCCGGACTGAGCTCCTGAGCCTGGCTGGCGGGCAGTGGATCAACAAGCAACGGATTTTCCTGCAAGGCGGTAATGGCCGCCGGGTTGGAGCCGCCGGATGCCGCGTCGGAATTCAAGTCGCCCAGCACCACAAATGTGCTGCCCTTCGCCAGCGGGCCGCGCGCTCCGGCATCGTCATAGATGTATTCACCGGCCCCGTCGGCACCGAGATAGTCGTTCAGCAGACGGATCTCATCGTGGTTACGGCGCTGGTTGCGTTTTTCACTGCCGTCAAAGACCGGCGGGGTGGGATGCGCGGCGATCACGTGGATTAGCTTGCCATCCACGGAGATGGGCACATCCCACATGGACTTACTCGGTAAGGGCAGTACCGATTGGATCAGCTCGCCGTAGTAGTCGGTGGGCAGCAAGGAATCTGGCATGTCCTTCCAGAGGAAGTTCTGGAAGGTGCGAACATGATCGGTGTCAATGGGGTATTTGGAATAGAGCACCATGGCGTACTGACCCTCGAAGTCACCGAAGCCCAGCGCGTCCCCGGGTCCGCCAATGACGCCATCGGCGTCAAGGTCTGCCCCGCTGGGGATGCCCGTGTTGGAGGGCGCGGTGTAGGTGTACGGGTAATCGATGGGGTTCGCTCCGCGTTGGGAACGGTTCAGGTAATTGGTATTAAAGTTCTGGGCCGCAGCTCCGGTTGCGTCGTAGTCAAACTCGTTGAGCAACAACACATCCGGCGCATTTCGCTGGATAATCTCGGCCACGGCCTTGGCTTGAGCATCCAAGGGCGTGGACAAGTCCAATGCCAGTTGGCCGGCATTCGGGCGATTCAGCGAGGCGTTAAACGTCGATATACGCAGGGATGAGGGGGCCATTAACTCTCGGGAATCCGTGAAGGGCAGCGTCGATACCATCGGTGGTTGCACGATGGAGGGTTTCACAGCGCTGAGTGTTTGTGCTTGCGCCGGAACGGCTCCGCTCACCGCGGCCGCCGTGAGGCTTACGGCCAGCAGGGCCTTCAGGATCGAGTATCGCACGCTCCCACACTAAGGCGCTCAAGCTACGTTCCGGTAGGTTTGGGATTACTCAACCTGTGGGTTTTTCTTCCGGCGCAATACCCTCAGCCGCTGCGGCACCTATTTGCGCACGTGCGCTGCCTTGCGATTGGCCTCAAGAATTTCCTGCATGTAGGGGGCTCGAACGTCCGCAGAAATGCGGCAATCCACCAGGAAGACTCCGCGCGCCCCCTCGGTGACCCAACGATCCAGCTCTGCCAGATCCTCCAGGGCGCGCACCTTAGTTGCCCGTGCACCCAGCCCGCGAGCCACCGCGGCAAAGTCGACCTCGGGGATCAGCATGGGCTCCTCGTGCAAGCCGATGGATCCATACTGGTGAATTTCTGCCCCATAGGCAGCGTCGTTGTAGATGACGATGATGCCACTGCGCACGGTGCGGATAACAGATTCCAGGTCGGCCAGGCCCATCAGGAAGCCGCCATCACCGCTGGCCAGAACGACCGTCGAATCCGGCGCAGCCACACCCGCACCCACCGCGGAGGCCAGACCCAGCCCAATGCTCTGGTAGGCGGTTCCCACCATGCTCAGGGCATGTGGCCCCGGGACATCCCAGTACATCGGACCCCATCCGATGAAGTGGCCACCGTCCTGCACCACCACGCGGTCCGCCGGGATAATGGTGTTCAGGATGCGAGCCACCGCGCGTGGATCCAGCAGGCCGTCCGCGGCGATCGGGTCACCCGGAGCATGATCGTTGATCCGCGTGAGCCGCGGGGCCACAGAATCCACCCACCGGTTTCCGGGAGCGCGTTCGGTCAGCTGCTGGAGCAGTCCCTGAACAACGGCAGAAACATCGCCCCGCACGAAGGTATCAACGCGAGGATTAGTCGGAGCCGGGGCAACATCAACCTGAAGGATGTGGGCTGATGCATTCAGCAGATCGCCGAATCGCATGGTGAATTGATTCAGTGATGCCCCGAGGACCAGCACCACGTCCGCCTCATGGATCAGGGCGGCGGTTTCGGCCGAGGAGAATCCACCGGTAATACCCAGGTCCCCTCGGCGATTGGTCAGCAGATTCGGCGCCAGTGCGGTGCTTGAGCTCAGCGCCCCGAGTGAATCGGCGAGCGCGGTGATGGCTTGGGCCGCGTTCGAGAGGCGAGCACCGCGGCCGTAAATCACCAGTGGACGCTTGGCCTCATTCAGCGCGGCGGCGGCTCGAGTCACTAGCTGATTATCGACGCTCTGGTAGCTGGGTTCGTGCTGGAAGTCGGCCAGCGAAATCTGCGATTCCTCGGCAGCTTCGTCGGCGACGATGTCATAGGGAATCGAGATGACCACAGCCGTGCGTTCCCGCAGCGCGTAGGCAACCGCGGCAAAGGTGGTGGCCATCGGGGATTGCGCGTCAATGACAAAGGTTGTCGCTCCGACGGCGTTGTTGATGGCTGTCTGGTCAATATCCCAGCCTCTGGCGCCGGTGGAGGGCTGGTCCCCGGTGAGGAGAACCAGCGGAACTCGCGCCTTGGCGGCTTCGGCCAGTGGGGTGATGGCGTTGCTAAACCCGGCACCGTAGGTGGTGGTAGCGATCGCCAGCTTTCCGGTGATCCGGTAGTAGGCATCCGCGGCGCTGACGGCCGCGGATTCGTGGCGAACGGCGGTGAAACCGAACCCCGAACGCACGGCGGCGTCAAGGAAGTGGGCATTGCCATTTCCCATGACGCCGAAGATTTCGGAGGTGCAGGTTAAAAGGGCGCGGGAAACGGCAGCAGAAACTGAAGACATTTTTGAGACTTTCGAATGCAGCAAATAAAAGGCCATATTCGTCTTCGGGCGATCCGCCCGGATTTCGCCCATTTTTAGAGCGACGGCCAGAACTTCAGAAACGTTCCGCCTGACGCATCAACAATAACCGCGCCACCGTGTGATGCGCAACACCAATTGTAACAAGACGCGTACAGGAGAGGGTCATAGGACACGGCGAGCCGCTTAGAGGAGGCGCCCTCGCCACCCCCACAAGCCTTCCCGCCCGAGCTCGTTGACACACCGACTAGTTAGACATACAGTCTAGTTATGTCCACCAACCTTCCCCAAGCAACCGAAGTTGCCGACTGGCCAAGCGACTGGCTCCGCGCCGCACTCGGGCTATGCACCCTGCAAGCCCTTGAAGCCGGGCCCACCTACGGATACGCCATCATCGCGGAACTAGCCGAGGCGGGACTGGGGAAAGTGAAGGGCGGAACGCTCTACCCGCTACTGACTCGCTTCGAAACCGCCGGCTGGCTCGAGGTCGAATGGCGACCGGGCGAGGGCGGACCGGGGCGCAAGTTCTTCGCACTCACCGAGCTCGGCCGCTCCGAACTGGGCCGCCAACGCACAGCCTGGAACGCCTTCACATCCATCACCACTACATTTCTCGCCAAGTAAGCAGCAAAAGCACAAGGGAGCAACCATGATCACCACCAAAGACCAGAAATGGATCGACACTCTTATTCTCGAGCTGCGTCTGCGCGATGTCAGCGGCGCGCGAATCGGCGATGCCATCGCCAGCGTGAAGGAGTTTCTCACAGACTCTGGCGAAGAGGCTCAGCTGGCATTCGGCACACCTGCCGAATATGCCCAGAGTCTCGACCTGTCATCCGTCGCTGAGACCGTCTCTCTTCGCGGGACTATCTTGCGTTCAAGCATTGGGGTCCTGGCATTTCTTGCCTTCGCGCAAGCCATCGTGCCATGGCTCGATGATGAAAAGTTCGCCGTAGGCGTCCTGCAGCTCATCTTGCTATCGGTGCCCGTGCTCGCGGTCCTTTGCCTGCCGTTGTTCTTGGAGAAACTGCTCCGCAACTTCTGGCTTCTAGCTCTACTTTTCGGAGTCTGCATTACTTCCGGCATCTTTGCGGCCATCACTGCCCCGAGAGATCAAGGCAACGCCTGGCTGTTGGTAAATCCCGCAGTGGTGCTGATCGTGAGCTCAGTGCTGATGATAGCCGTCTCCATCGCGGGAACCATCGACGCCATGAATATCAAAAATGACACGATTCGCGAACCCTTGGAGGCTTCGGCGACGAGTCGAAAAAACGAAAAGACCTCGCGGATCACCGGCGTTCTTGTCGCGTGGATGTTCCCGATCTTTGCCTTGATCTTCCTCGGCCTCGATCTCTTGATCCGCTAGAAATCCCGCGTAACACCGGGAATCTCAGCTCAGCTGGCGATCAGCCCGAAGCATATCGGGCACGTCCACACGATAGGCACTCAACCATTAAACAGAAAGCGGTTCCGGACTGTATTTCTACAGTCCGGAACCGCTTTTCTGTGCGCCCTGCGGGGGTCGAACCCGCGACCAATGGATTAAAAGTCCAGTGCTCTACCAACTGAGCTAAAGGCGCATCGGCACTTGGCCAACACCAATATTAGCGGAAAATCGGAGCCCGTCTTGACACCCCGCCGAAAATGTCCGGTATTTGAACAATCGACGTCCATCCCGTCTCCAACCTTCGCAGTTCGCCTACGGCACCACGATGAGCAAGTATCCAGCTCGGCGGAGTATTCTCGAGCCCATGAAGGGCCATCCAGCTACAACTCCCCCGGCAAGTACATTCCGACACCACAAACCCAAACCTTTTGCACCCATGGACTTCGATCCATTTGAGGGCGGTGCGGATCCCGCACGAATTTCCGAGGCCGCACACCTTTCCGCCCATGCCCTGGTGCAGGCGGGAAAAAACAACGATGACCCGGAGGTGCGCGGACGATTGGTCCGTCTAGCCGAGGACGAAGGCCTAGAAGTCATTGCCGAGCTTTGGGCCAACGCCCCGGCACGTTCACTTCCCGGAGCCCTCTGGCGCCTCTACGCCATCCGCGCAGCCACCATGAACAATCCGGCCGCCATGGCCTCGTTTTTTGCCTCGGGAGCGCTCCAGGCGCAGGCTGAGCGCGTGGTTGCCGGCGCTGCAGAGCCGCCGGGTGCCGAGGAACTGTGCGAAATGACCAGTTCTATCCTTACCGGAGCCTTTGACGGTGCTTTTGATGTTGCGCTCGAGCGCACTGCCGCCTACTGCCGCGTCATCGCGCTCGGCCAAGCGGAACAGGCCGATGCCGCAGAACTTTCCCACACCGAGAGGGCCACACTGATGACGTCGCGTGCGCTCGCCCTGGTCAAAACGGCCGAGGACCTAGAAGCATCGGCTCTATCGTGGCGACGTGGAGAACTGGACTGAGATCTCCTTCACGCCGAGGGCGAATAGGAGCCCCCGGTGTTGACAGCGGTAGCTCTCTTCTAGAAAACTAGAGGCACGATGCCGGACCGCGGCAGCCCCGGGCTCCAACTTTCAGCCGCTACGAGCGGCCTTCCGCCGAGAGGCGCTCCCGGTTCGGCATCGGCTAACTACTTTCCCCTCCCCCAAACTGAACACGGGGAGAACTCTGAAGCGCCGAGCGCCGAACTTGTTAACCTTGATTGCGTAAACTGTTCTCCGTCCCGCTCTTCCAATTCCATCCGGTGGTTGCTACGTGAAGTTAAGATTGTTCCCTTCGGACACGCGTGGGCTAGAGCTTCTGCAAAAGCTGGCCGCCGAGGTCAAAATCTGCGTTGAGGTGCTCTCGGAAATGCTCGGTTCCAGCGAGGATCGCACCGAACACCTTGAGGCGCTGAGCGCCGCCGAAATCAGGACCACGGATCTGCACTATGCGGTGCTGACTCACCTGCGCACCAGTTACGTCAACCCGCTGCCGCGCGAGGACATCTACACCTTTTCTCGACTCCTCAACGAAGCCGTCGAGCAGCTGGTAGCCGCTGGAGGGCTGATTTCGCACCTGGGGAATCTGGTTCTTTCCCATCACGCCGCCGACCAGCTCGAGCTCATCGGACGGCAAGCGGAACTGACCACCAGCGCTCTGTGCAATCTTCAGCAGCTTGATGATCTGGAAGATCTCTGGCTGGATCTGGTGCGCGTCTCTAAACGGGCCCACCGCACACACAACACCTGGCTGGGCGAGATCAGCGATTTGAACAAGGCGAGCGCCATCATCCGCCACCGTTCGATCGCCGACCAGTTCATGGCTTCGGTGCAGTCGCAGCGCGCCATCGCCGACCACCTGGGTCGCGTCCTAGTCAAGGAATCCTGAGCCGCACGTGGTTACTGGCCAATCTTTTTTGATGGTCGTGGTGCTCGTTTGCATCTGCGCCTTCGCCTTCCTCAACGGATTCCGAGATGCCTCGAACTCTGTGGCCGTTGCTGTCCGCAATAAGGCGCTGACCCCGAGCATTGCTGTCCTTGTCGCCGCATTCTTCACCTTTGTTGGCACCATGCTTTCGACAAGTTTTGGTGTGTACCTGATCTCCACCGTGGAGCTCGCCCTACCCAACGGAACGCACGGACTGACCCTGTTACTCTCCGGATTGCTTGCAGGCGGCGCTTGGGGGCTGCTGTGTTGGTGGCGCGGATTACCCATGTCCTCAACACATTCCCTGGTTGCCGGGCTGGCCGGGGCCAGTGGCGCCTCGGCCTTGATGGGGGACGAAACGATGCACGGTGCCTGGCGGATGCTCGCTGGCGGCGTCCTTTTGCCGCTGCTCATCACTCCGCTACTGGCCTTCGCGCTGTCTTACCTTTTGGTGATACCCGCAACCTGGATGATGCGCCATTCGAGTTCCTCGGACGTCAACGGCATCTCCAGGGCCGGACAGTCAATTGCCGCATGCGCCGTGGCGCTGGGTCACGGAATGCAGGACGGGCAGCGCACCGGCGCAATGCTGACCTTGGCCCTGGTCACGGCCGGCGCCGCCCATCCGGACGGCATCATGCTGGGCCCCCAATTGGTCGGAGCCCTCTGCCTGTCGGCCGGCGTCCTCTTTGGCGGCTGGCGCATTGCCCACACCATCGCCTACCGGCTGGTGAGCATGGACCCGCTGCGCGGAATGGTGGCACAATCCGTCTCCGCGGTCATGCTCTTCGTCGGCGCCATGCTCATCCACCTGCCCATCTCCACCACCCAGGCCGTCACCAGCTCGATTGTGGGCGCAGGTTCCAACCAACCCTTTGAATCGGTCATGTGGCTGCATGTGCGCCGCGTACTGCGCCACTGGCTGGCCACCCCCGTAGTGTGTGTCCTAGCCGGCGGAACGCTGTTCCTGGCCATGCACCCACTGTTGAGCTAAGGAACTCGGAGCGCTTCGGGCATCGGCAAGCGAAGCGCCGTGGCGATCCTTTCCAGTTCCGACCAGGTTCGCGCGTTCACGGTGATCGAGGATTGCTGAGGATCGTTGCCCTCCGGCACGCGCCCTTCCCCGGGCACCCGGATTGGCCCACCGCCTTCGGCCGGTTCCGCGGACTTCACATGGGCGATGAACTCCTCCACCTGCGCGGTGAAATCGTCAAGCTCACGCAGCTGTGCCACATCGATTCCGATGATCAGGGTTCCCTGGGCATCGGCCGATGGCCGTTCCGAAACCGTCGCTGAGCCAGAAAGTGCCCCGCCCAGTGCCTCGACGAGCAGTGAAAGCCCAAATCCTTTAAAGCCCCCAAAGGGCTTCAACAGCCCGTCGGGGGTCACCCATTCGTCTGGCAGCTCGGTGCCACGGTCCCGCTCCTCGGCCAGTCGGCCGCTGGCCACGGAGCTGGTGGCGAAGTCGATTACCAGGTGCGGGGAAAGCGCGCGTGGGACTCCCGCGGCGATTGGGTTGGTGGACAGTCTGGCCCGGGTACCACCGGGCGGCACCACCACCTGTCCGGCACCATTGTTGTTTCCGAAGATGAGGGTGGCCACACCGGCTTGGGCCGCTTCCTCGCAGAATGGAGCCAACCGTCCGGCGTACTCGCTGTTGCGCACCGCCACCGCGGATATCCCGTAGGCCTTGGCACGGGTGATGGCCAGCGCCGTGGCGTCACGCAGCGCCAGGTGCCCGTAGGTGCCGTTTCCGTTGATCCGCAGTAGGGAGCCGGTATCAAGCTCGATCGATGCCTGCGCCGCGGGCTTCGCATAGCCACTCAGCGCGCGGTCCACATACTCGGGAAGCCGACGCATGCCGTGTGAGGGGTGCTGGGCCAGTTCGGAATCGATGAGCTGATCCGCCATGTAGGCGGCGTCCTGCGCGGAGGCACCGACCGCACTCATGGCCTCGAGCACCAAATCGTGCAGCGCCGCCGTGGTGCTGGTGTATTGCAGCGCGGGAGATTGACGGTTCACGTGGCGTCCTTCGTTCTGGGATTTGTAACTGGTTTCCCAGCCTACCCGCGCCTCCCCGGCCGCCGGCTCCGAGGTTAGGTGCCCGCTCACGCTGCCTGGCCATCAGCCCAAGGCGCTTAAACGCAGCAACGGCAGAACCTGTCGCGAATAACTCGCGTGTGGTTCCGCCGTTGCGATCCCCCTCCAGGGATCCCCGGAAGATCCCCCTTCCGGTACCGCCGCCGCGACCAATCAGGTCCCGTCGGCGAATTCTTGTGGTGCCCTGCGCACCTGGCAGGTGTTATCCGAAGCGGCCCGAGACGTAGTCCTCGGTGGCCTTGACGGTGGGGTTGGAGAAGATCGTGGCAGTTTCGGCGTACTCGATGAGTTTGCCCGGCTTGCCGGTGCCAGCAATGTTGAAGAACGCTGTCTTGTCACTCACACGCGCTGCCTGCTGCATATTGTGGGTCACGATCACCACGGTGAATTCGTTCTTGAGCTCGTTGATCAAATCCTCGATCGCGAGCGTGGAGATCGGGTCCAGTGCCGAACAGGGCTCGTCCATGAGGATCACCTGAGGCTTGACGGCGATGGTGCGTGCAATGCACAGGCGCTGCTGCTGGCCACCGGAAAGTCCCGAGCCCGGCTTATCCAGACGGTCCTTGACCTCGTTCCAGAGGTTGGCCCCACGCAGGGACTTCTCCACCAGATCCTCGGCGTCGGAACGGGAGATCTTCTTGCTGTTGAGCTTGACTCCGGCGAGCACGTTGTCCCGGATGGACATCGTCGGGAACGGGTTGGGGCGCTGGAAGACCATGCCGATCTGCGAGCGAACGGTTACCGGGTCAACACCGGACTCGTAGAGGTTGTCTCCGTCCAGCAAGACTTCACCCTCAACACGACCGCCGGGAATGACCTCGTGCATGCGGTTGAGCGTGCGCAGGAAGGTGGACTTACCGCAGCCGGAAGGACCGATGAACGCGGTGACCGACTTGGCTTCTATTTCGATGTTGACGTCTTCCACGGCCAAGAAATTGGTGTAGTAGACATTGAGGTCTTTGACGTCGATGCGCTTAGACATGTGATTGTTCCTTAGGAGTGTGGGTGTGAAGAGTCCGGAGCCTAAAGGCTCAACGGCCCTTCTTGGGGGCGAACAAGCTAGCAACCAGGCGAGCGCCTAGGTTCAGAACCATGACCATCAGAATCAGCAGCAGGGCGGCAGCCCAGGCGCGCTGGATCGAGGGGTCCACGTTGGTCGGCGAGGTCGGGGTGAGGATCTGGTAGTAGATGAACGTCGGCAGCGTGGCCATCCAGTTGCCAAAGACGTTCACGTTGATATTGTTCGCCAGACCGGCGGTGACAAGAATCGGTGCGGTTTCGCCGATGACGCGGGCAATGGCCAGGGTGACGCCGGAGGCGATACCGGAGATGGCCGTGGGGATGACGACCTTGGCGATGGTGCGCCACTTGCGCACGCCCAACGCATAGGCGGCTTCGCGTAGTTCGTTCGGGACGATCTTGAGCATTTCCTCGGTGGAGCGAACCACCGTGGGGATCATCAGCACGCTCAAGGCGACGGCTGCAACGATGCCCATACGTGCGGTGGGGCCCATGATCACCGCGAAGAGCGCGGTGGCAAAAAGGCCGGCGACGATGGAAGGAATGCCGGTCATCACGTCAACAAAGAAGGTGATGGCGCGGGCCAGCGGACCGTTTTTGCCGTATTCCACCAGGTAGATGGCCGTCAGCATGCCCACGGGAACCGAGATCAGGGTTGACCACATGGTGATCAGCAGCGTACCGACTACAGCGTGGTAGGCACCGCCGAGGACCGGAGTGCCGTTCTCGACGCTGGCGTTGTCAATCGCTCCGGTAACCCCATTCATGGAGTGGAACAGGAAGTGCATGTTGATGCCCGGCAGCCCCTTCTGGAGCACGGTGAACAGCACGGAGACCAGCGGGATCAGCGCCAGCAGGAACGCTGCGTAAACCAGATGTGTGGCCAGTGCGTTTTTGCCGCGGCGCGAGCCCTCGACGACGGTGGTGATGATGGCCGAGGCCACCACAAAGATAATTGCGGTAAAGATCGCGAAGGTGACGACCGAGAATCCACCGAGGGTGGAGGCTGCGGCACCAAGAATCAGGGATCCGGCGGCGATTCCGGGAGTGGCCCAGCGGGGCAGGTGACCCTTGGACAGCGAGTTACGCTTGCGACCGTTCGGGGTCAACCCCGGTTTCCGGGATGAATTCTTCGGGAGATTGCGGGTGGTTACGGCACTCATTAGTTGGCTCCCGAGAATTCCTTGTGGCGGGCGATGATGGCCCGGGCGATCAAGTTGACGACCAGGGTGATCACGAAGAGCACCAGGCCGGCGGCGATCAGTTCGGAGAGGCGCAGTCCGAAGGCCTCGGGGAAGTTCAAGGCGATTTCCGCGGCGATTGTCTGGTTACCGGACTTGATCAGCGACGGGATCAGCGCGCCGGTGGAGAGCACCAGGGCTACTGCCATGGTCTCGCCGAGCGCACGGCCCAGGCCGAGCATGACCGCAGAGATGATACCGGGGCGAGCAAAGGGAATGACCGACATAACGATCATTTCCCAGCGAGTGGCTCCGAGGGCAAGTGCCGCTTCTTCATGCAACTTCGGGGTTTGCAAGAAGATTTCGCGGCTCAGCGAGGTGATGATCGGAAGGACCATCACTGCCAATACGATGCCCGCGGTAAAAATGGTCTTGCCAGTTTGTGAGGCGGGACCCTCAAAGATCGGGATGAAGCCAAGGTTCTCGGCCAGCCATGCGTAAATCGGAACCAGTGCCGGCGCCAGGACGAGGTAGCCCCAGGCGCCGTAGATGACCGAGGGAATCGCTGCCAGCAGGTCAATGACGTAACCCAGGCCCGCGGCCAACCGGCGTGGTGCGTAGTGCGAGATGAACAGGGCGACGGCGATGCCCACCGGAGTGGCGATCACCAGGGCGATGGCCGCTGCGATGACAGTGCCGATGACGATCGGGAAGATGTAGGTGGCGAAGCCTTCGCCACCAGAGACTAGTTCTGGGTCTGCCGAGAAGATCGGCAGGGCCTGAATGAGCAGGAAGACCGCCACAGCTAAGAGCGTGACGAGGATCAGAATGCCAGCGCCAAGCGCTGCACCGGAGAATACCTTGTCTCCGACCTGTCCCTTGGAGCCGTTGCGCCGTAGCGCGTTGGTTGTCATATGGGTGAGCCTTAAGGAGTTGAGCAAACGGTACAAGGGGGATCGGATGACCGTTTGCGCTGGGATGGTGAAGGGGGGGGTGATGCAGATGTTACTGCGCCTTCCGGGCAATGGCGATGCTTAGAGCTGCCAATGCCCGGAAGGCGGTGAGTGCTGTATTACTTGGCGACAGTGATCTGCTCGACGGACTTGATGGCCGCTGCGCTCATCTTGGCCGAGAGCGGAGCGTTGCCTGCAGAGGTTGCTGCTTCCTTCTGGCCGGCGTCGGAGAGGACGTACTCGCCGAAGCTCTTGACCAAATCAGCGGTGGCCTGATCCTTGTAGGTGGAGCAGAACACGTGGTAAGAAACCAGGATGATCGGGTAGGAACCCGACTCGGTGGTGTCGCGCTTCAGATCCAGGGACATGTCCAGTGCGCCGCGGTCCTTGACCGGGGTGGCTGCCTCGACGCCCTTGGCTGCCGCATCGGCGGAGATCTTGGTGAAGTCGTCGCCGACCTTGACGTTCACGGTACCCAGATCGCCCACTGCGGAGAAGTCTGCGTAGGTGATTGCACCCTCGGTGGCGGTGGTGGTTGCCACAACGCCGGAGGTTCCCTTGGCGTTTTCGCTGGCGAGATCCTTGGGCCAGTCGCCGGAGACCTCGTAGTCCCAGACATCCTTGGCAGTAGCGGCAAGGTATTCAACGAAGTTCTCGGTGGTTCCCGACTCGTCATTGCGGTGCACCACGGTGATGGCGGTGTCCGGAAGGCTCACGCCTTCGTTGGTTGCGGCGATGGCCGGATCATTCCACTTGGTGATTTCGAGCTTGAAGATCTTGGCGATGGTAGCCGCATCAAGGTTCAGGGTCTCTACGCCCGGCAGGTTGAAAGCAACCGCAATCGGGGAAACATAGGCAGGAACGTTGAATGCCCCATCCGGACCACAAACTTCCTTGGAGGACTCGATCTCTTCGTCCTTCAGGTACGCATCCGAGCCAGCGAACTGTGCACCGCCTGCGAGGAAGGCCTTGCGGCCTGCGCCGGATCCATCCGGGGAGTACTGGACCATGGTGCCGGCGTTGGCGGCTTCGAAGCCGGCCTTCCAGGCTTCCATGGCGGACTTCTGCGAGGATGCGCCGCTACCGGTCAGCGTGCCGGTGACTGCGCCACCTGCGGAGCCGCTGGTGGCGGCATCCGTGCCGGCAGTGGCGGTCGGGCTATCAGAACCACAGGCAGTCAGGGCCAGTGCGGCGACGGTAAGAACTGCAGCCGCGCTGCCGATGCGATGAAGCTTCACGAGTAATCCTCTTTCAAATGCCTGAGTGTATGGAACGAAATATGATGGTTCGCTCCCTTGCGATGCACACCCCGGCACATCGCTTCAATACGAAGTTATTCCTTGCAGGTAACCAGTGGCTCCGATGGAGGTGAACATAAGGTGAACAAGGACGTTTCGCGGCAGTGTTTCGCGTCACAATTAACACTTACCGGTGCTACGCCCATGCCGTGGAAGACTGGTGCCCATGAGTATCGGATCATCAGCCGGCGGCGCGTGGACGTTCATCATGCGCCGCAATCGCGTTGGCGTGCGCCGGGTGGGAACCTCTTTCCCCAAGATCATTCAAATGACTGCCTCCGCGGTATTGGCCTACTGGATCGCCGAGGAGCTACTGGGGCACGTCGACCCGATCTTTGCCGCGACTAGTGGGCTGCTGGTCTTGGGATTCGGTACGGCGACCACAGTTCGCCGCTCCATGGAGGTCGCCATTGGCTGCACCCTGGGCGTAGCGGTAGGTGATTTGTTGCTCACGCTGCTCGGGAGCGGTCTATGGCAGGCAGCCCTAGTTCTCTTCCTGTCACTGACGATTGCCAGGTTCCTGGATTCTGGCCCCATCTTCTCTACCCAACTCGGCCTACAGTCGGTACTCGTGGTTCTGCTGCCCATCGGGGCCGCTGGCCCGTTTAGCCGTTCCATCGACGCGGTGATCGGTTCGCTGTGCGGCCTGTTAATCATGATGATTTTCCCCCGCGATCCGCGCCGCACCCCCACCGCCGAGCTGGGCAAACTATTAGCCGAGCTCGCCGGCATCTTGCACGAATGCGGACGCGCGGTGGGCGCCTCAGACACCACCTTGGCATTCCACGCACTGGTCCGCGCCCGCGGAACCCAGCGGCTTATGGACTCGTTACCAACAGCCCTGAATATGGCCCGAGAGGTGGCCACACTAGCCCCGGCGCACCGCAGGCACCGCTCGGACCTGGACCGGCTGAAGATAACTGCGGAGAAGACCGACCTAGCGGTACGTAACTCCCGGGTCTTGGCCCGGAGGCTAGCCACAGTGATCACCCATGGAGCTCTGACCGACAACGGGGTCGAATCCGTCTCAAGCCTGTTGACCGAACTGTCTGAGGCCACCAACGCCCTGGGCTATGCGGTGTTGGAGACCAAAGACTCCGGATACCGCAAGGCGATGGGGCGGGCCCGACGCGAGCTTGCCGAATGTGCCGCACAGCTGGACCCCACGAGCCTCCAGGTCAGCGGTCTGCAGGGCGAGGGCATGGTGTTGCTGCTACGCCCCCTGGTGATCGACCTCCTGGAGGCCACCGGCACCAGCCATGAGGAAGCCGTCGCCTTGTTGCCGCGCCTGTAGCGAAACGTACGGATACGCGTCCAAAGCGTGGGTACAGGCAGCTAGCATCAAAGACATGGCAAAGAGCACCCGTACCAAATCCTCCCCCGCTTACCGCTGCGCGGAATGCGGGTGGAGCACCGTGAAATGGGTAGGACGCTGCGGTGAGTGCCAAGCCTGGGGCACCGTGGAGGAAATGGGTGCGGTCACCGCGAAGACCACCGCCGCCACCAGCATTGCCGTGCCGGCCCAGCCTATCGGTGACGTTGATGCATCCGTCGCTTCCTATCGCACCAGTGGCGTGGAGGAATTGGACCGGGTACTGGGTGGAGGATTGGTTCCCGGAGCCGTGATTTTACTGGCAGGAGAACCCGGCGTAGGTAAATCCACGCTGCTGCTCGATGTTGCTGCACGTGCAGCCCGTAAGGACCGCACTGTCCTGTACATCACCGGGGAAGAATCCGCCGCGCAGGTGAAGGTTCGCGCAGAACGCATCGATGCCATGGCGGCCACGCTCTACCTCACCGCCGAAACCGACCTGGGCATTGCACTGGGCCAGGTGGAAAAGATCGACCCAGACCTCCTGATCATTGACTCGGTGCAAACACTTGCCTCGAGCGAGGTCGATGGGACGGCCGGCGGCGTTTCTCAGGTGCGCGAGGTCGCCGCCTCCCTGATCAACGCGGCCAAACGCCGGAACATGACCACCATCCTGGTTGGGCATGTCACCAAGGACGGATCAATCGCCGGACCGCGGCTGCTTGAGCACCTGGTGGACGTCGTCTGCCAATTCGACGGCGAGCGCCATTCCCGCCTGCGCCTCCTGCGTGCGCTAAAAAACCGTTACGGACCCACCGACGAGGTCGGCTGCTTTGATCTGACCGAGGCAGGTATCGAAGGCCTGGCGGACCCCTCAGGGCTCTTTGTCACACGCACCAAGGATCCAGTTCCCGGAACCTGCATCACCGTCACCCTCGAGGGTCGTCGCCCCCTGGTGGCCGAGGTACAGACACTGCTCTCGCGGGCCAGCAGCGCTATCCCCCGCAGGGCCACCAGCGGCTTGGATGCCGCCCGAACCCAGATGATTTTGGCGGTGCTCCAGTCGCGGGCCAAGATGGAGCTCGGGGGCTTGGATTCCTACGTGGCTACTGTTGGCGGGGTCAAGCTCAGCGAGCCCGCCACGGATCTGGCCACCGCACTTGCTCTTGCCTCCTCGATGCACAATCACCCATTGCCGCCGCATTTTGTGGCCTTCGGTGAGGTCGGGCTGGCCGGCGAGGTGCGTCCGGTTCCCGAAATCGGGCGCCGTATCATCGAGGCCGAGCGGCTGGGATTCCGCTATGCCATGGTGCCCGCATCACCACAACCTCCGAAGAACATCCCCGACTCGATTCGGGTCTTTACCGTTTCCTCGGTGCACGAGGCTCTGGACATCGCCTTCGAACAGCGCGTCAAAACAGGGTCCTGAATGTTCTCTGCATTACAAAGGAGTACCGAAGTCATTCGCTGAAGCTCATTTTCGGGCTTGAAGTCCCTTCCTTGGCCATACCATAGAGTAGTTACCCCTTGGAAGGAACTGGCCCCATGTCGAAGAGCCCCGAAGATGCGCTGCGCGCCACTCTGGCCCGTGTTGCACCCGGAACGGAGCTGCGGGACGGTCTTGAACGTATCCTGCGCGGCCGCACCGGTGCGCTAATCGTGCTGGGGCACGACAGGGTCGTTGACTCGATCTGTTCGGGAGGCTTCGACATCAACATCGTCTTCTCCCCCACCCGCCTGCGCGAGCTGGCCAAGATGGACGGGGCCATCGTCTGCGATAAGGATGGCTCCAATATCCTGCGCGCAGGGGTGCAGCTGGTTCCTGACCACTCCATTGCCACCCAGGAGACGGGCACCCGACACCGCACCGCCGAACGAGTTGCCATCCAGACCGGGTTCCCCGTCGTCTCGGTTTCGCAATCGATGCACATCATTGCCCTCTACGTCCAAGGCATCCGCTACCTCTTGGAGGGTTCAGAACCGGTATTGGCCCGCGGCAATCAGGCCCTGGCCACACTGGAACGTTACCGCTCACGCCTGGACCAGGTCACCAGCGCTCTCTCCGCAGCGGAGATCGAAGCCGTGGTGACGGTGCGCGATGTGGCAGCCGTGCTGCAACGTCAAGAAATGGTCAGGCGCATCTCCGAGGAGATCGCCCAGTACGTGCTGGAATTGGGCAGTGACGGACGATTGTTGGCCCTGCAACTTGATGAGCTCTCCGCCGGGCTTGGTCCTGGCGCGGATCTTTTGCTGAAGGACTACTCGAACCTCGGGACTCAGGAATTGGACATCGACGCGGCGCTGGCAAAGCTCCAAAGTCTGGATTCCACCGACCTGATCGATTTGAGTAAATTCGCTGCCGTTCTGGGCATCACCCCCGGCATCGACTCGCTCGAGGCCATCGTGACCCCCAAGGGTCACCGCCTGTTGGCAGCCATCACCTCGGTGCCGCGCACCGTGGCCGACCGGCTGGTGAATAACTTTGGTGGCCTGCAACGTCTGATGGCGGCAAACATCGAGGATCTGATGGCCGTTGACGGCATCGGTGATCAGCGCGCACGTACGGTGCGTGAGGGTCTCTCTCGTGTCGCGGAGTCCTCACTTCTGGACCGCTTCCTCTAAACCGAGGTTATTGTCCGGAGCTACTTCAGCTCGAACTTTACCGTCTCACTGCTGATCTCTCCCAGCTTCGCGGTGAAGCCGTAGGTTCCCGGACGCGGCTTGGAATTCACCACCTTGCAACCCGGGGCGCTTCGCACCCGGGTCCAGGTGAAACGCGCTGTTTCGCTGGCACCAGACTTGATCACGATGTTGGTGTCGGTGGGGTCCTGAACGCAGTCCGAGGTGGCAAAGATTCGGTCCTTGCCACTCATCACGGCGAACTCCTGCTGGCTGGTGCCCACATCGACCATGCAGTCGAATTTTCCCTGATTCTTGATGCTCATCACGAGCACCGGGTTCTCCGACGGACCGTGCGTGCTCTGGACGGTGGAGGCAATCACTGCCACGTCCCCCTCAAGGCATCCGGTGGGTTCGCTCGAGGACTGCTGCTCCTCTGTAGTGCCAGTTGTAGCGCCAGGGGCACCGACTGCCGATGGGTCAGTAACAGATCCAGGTGCCGAGTCGGGGCGCAGCAAAGCCGCAATACCAAATCCTGCCCACGCCAAGAGGCCCAGCACCACGAGCAGGCTGATCAAAACCGCGAGACGACGACGCCGAAAAACCCGTGCGGAAGGTTGGGTTGAACGGACCTGCTTTTGTGCCATACCTCAAGGCTACGAAGCTCAAGCGGTTGAGGTCGACTCCCACGCCGCCAGCTAGAGTGATATCGCCAGCATTTACCCGCCACACAAAGGATTTACCCCGCCGTGCCGCACCCCGAGTTGGAGACCATCCACCACAAAATCACCGACTGGTACGCACTGAACGCACGTGCCTTGCCATGGCGCAGCTCCTCGGCAAGCCCGTGGGCCGTGATGGTCTCCGAATTCATGCTGCAACAAACCCCCGTCGTCCGCGTACTTCCGGTGTGGGAAACCTGGATGAAACGGTGGCCAACCCCCGCGGCGCTGGCCGCCGAGCCAGTGTCCGAGGCACTCAAGGCTTGGGGACGGCTGGGTTATCCGCGCAGGGCCCTGCGGCTACACGCTGCGGCAACGGTGATCACCGACGAGTTCGATGGCGAGGTTCCCGCAACGCAGGAACAGCTCCTGGCTCTGCCGGGAGTCGGAACCTACACAGCCGCGGCCATCGCCTGCTTTGCCTTTAATGTGCCAGCAGTGGTGGTGGATACCAATATCCGTCGGGTTCACGCACGTTTGGTTAGTGGGCAAGCGTTACCCGAGCAATCTCAGACCGCCGGTGAGCTGGCCCTTGCCGCTCGGTTGATGCCCGCTGTCTCATCCGCAGATAACGCAGATGCACAACTGGCCAATGCGTGGAACATCGCGGTGATGGAACTCGGCGCCCTGGTCTGTACGGCACGCTCCCCGCGCTGTGAGGATTGCCCGGTCATCAATCAGTGTGCGTGGATCGCCGCGGGGCGACCCGAACCTCACTACAAGCCCAAGGGTCAGCCCTGGCACGGCACCGACCGGCAGGTACGCGGAGCCATGATGGCGGTACTACGTCACACGCCAGCCCCGGTTCAACGCGCCGATTTGCTGGGCACAGTGGATTTGACCGCAGCCTCGCAAGCCGCAATCGAGCTGAACCCTGCCCGGGAAGCCTCCCCGGACCACCGTGCGTGGGTTGAGTTGCACGCGCTGGAAGCACCGGCCGAACAGCGAGTCCGTGCCTTGGATTCCTTGTTGGCAGACGGGCTCGCCCAGCAAGGCGCGACCGGCATTCAACTGCCGCGCTAGTCAGTTTTGTGGCCTGCAACGGCCCGTTTCCGCGTTGGCGCTGAAGCGCTCCCGAACCTTCCGCGGGTCACCGCGCCCGTTGAAGGGGTGCCTAATCGCCTGCCCCGGCGCCCTCGGGTAGGACATGACGTGGCGGCCTTGGCCTAGGGGAGTCGCAAGACGTCCGCAGCGCTGTCTACAAACAGCGTGACGGCCGCCTGCGGCTCCGAGGCGACGCGGGTCTCGGCGCGCAGAGATGCCGAGCGCCCGGGGTCCCGTCCGGTCTTCCCTGGGCAACGCAAAATCCCGGCACACGCCCCGTTTCAGGAGGTGTGCCGGGATTCGTATCCACGTGTTGGATCGGGCCCCAGAGGATGGCTTCCAGCAGCCTCCCTCGATTAGGACAGCGGCGGGAAGAGCATCGTTCCGGCGGCCGAAACCACCAGGATCACCAGCGTTGCCAGGGCCGCGAGCACCAGCGAGCGGCTGCCCGAACGCATGAGGCTCTTGAGGTGGACGCCCAGTCCGAGCCCGAACATTGCGGCGGCAAGTAGGAAGGTCTGGGCCACTTTGGCCGCGTCGAGCAGCCCCTCCGACAAGAAGCCGGTGGTGCGCAGCATCATCATGGCAATGAATCCGAGGACAAACAGCGGCACCAGCGGCGGCTTCTTGGCATCCGTCACGTCGTGCTTCTTGCGCATGTAGATGCTCACGCCAGCCACGATCGGGGCCAGGGTGACCACGCGGGCGAGCTTGACCGTCACGGCCACGGCCAGGGCGCTGGAGCTGACAGCGCCGCCGGCGGCGACCACTTGGGCCACCTCGTGCGTCGATGCACCAATGAACATGCCAATGGCCTCATCGTTCATGCCCATAAGCGCGCCGAGCGCGGGGACGATCGGGATCATCAGGGTGCCGAAGAGGACCACCAAGCCGATGGCCGTGGCCACCTGGTCCTGCTTGGCCTTGGTCGCACCCTCGGCGGCCGCCACCGCGGCCGCGCCGCAGATGGAGAAGCCAGCGGCAATCAGCAGGCGCTGCGCCAGCTCAATGCCCAGCCACTTGCCGATGAGCATGGTGGCGCCAAAGGTCACGCCGACGCTGAGCAGTACCACCAACAACACCCCCGGGCCGAGGCCCAAGATCTGGGAGAGCGAAAGCTGCAGACCCAGCAGCACGATGCCGGTGCGCAGCAGCTTCTTCGAAGAGACCGTCACCCCGGGCATCAGGATCGCTGGCACGTTCATCGTGTTGCGCCATATCGCGCCGAGCAGGATGGCAATCAGCAGCGGGCTGGCCCCGGGCAGCAGCTTGGCTGCGACCAGTGCGATAGCCCCGCCGATGATGCAGGCAACTAGGCCGGGCAGCAGGCGGCGGAACCCCGACTCGAGCCCCGGTTCCTGAGTCGGCCCCACGGCTTTCGGTGCCGGAAGATTCTTCCGGGATTCGAGTGATATGTCTTCTTTTCGCATACTACGACGTTTTCACGCCCGGTCCGTCACGGGTAGACACAGCCTGACCATCGCGGACATATGATGTTGATATGGATGGAATCGTTGACTCCGCACCCGGGATAGAGCATTGGATACAAATGTCCTCGCTGGCCTTGCTCGTCGGCATCGCCGACCACGGCAGTCTCAGCGCCGGCGCGCGCTCCGTGGGCATGGCCCAGTCGAACGCGACGCGGGCAGTAAAGACCCTAGAACGGCGCTTGGGATACCCATTACTGACCCGTGCCACCACCGGCTCGAAGCTCACGCAGGAAGGTGCCTTGACCGTCGAATGGGCGCGCGAATCGCTCCAGAGCCTGAACACTCTCTGGACCGGAGCGCAAGCATTGGCCGCCCCTGCGGACAGGGAATTCACCTTCGCGGCCAGCATGACGGTGGCCGAACACTTGGCGCCGACGTGGATTGGGCGCCTGCAGGAGGCCGACCCGCACATCAAGACCAGACTGCGCGTTATGAACTCGAGTGAGGTCATTGCCGTGGTGCAAAACCGGGACGTCGCTCTCGGATTCGTCGAGACCCCCGATGTCCCCCCGCAGCTATCCTGCAAAACAGTATGGAGCGACGAGCTAGTACTCATCGCCCCGCACGGCCACCCCTGGGCAACCCGCAATGAACCCATCACTATCCAACAAGTTGCGGCGACGCACCTGGTCGAACGCGAGGCGGGTTCAGGGACCAGGGCCTTCCTCGACGAACGCGTTGGCACGGCACGGGCCACGCCCATCGTGGAGTTCAATAGCAACTCGGCCATCTGCCAGGCAGTCTCCGCCGGCATGGGCCCGGCGATGCTGAGTCGGCTGGCCGTGGAAAACTCCCTGCGCATGGGCAGCTTTGTCGAGGTGCCCCTGCGCGAGGGAAACCTCGTGCGGAACCTGCAGGCCATTTGGCGCGGATCCGCCCCGACGCAGGGACCGGCGGCTATGCTGCTGGACATCTGCGCGCTGGCGCAGTCCGGGCGCTGAACTTCAGCAGGTTTCCGGGGGCATCGATTTGCGGGGGAGCCGCACGGGCGCCCCTGTCCTCGTTTCCGCGGCCGGATCGACTACTCAGAGGTGAGCGATCATTCGGGTATTGCCCAGCGTATTGGGCTTCACCCGCGCAAGGTCCAGGAATTCGGCGACACCCTCATCGGTGGAGCGCAATAGTTCCGAATAGACCTCTGGGTCGACGGCGCTTTGCTCAGCCATCACGGTAAATCCGTTGCGGATAAAGAAGTCGACCTCGAAGGTCAGGCAGAAGACTCGAGATACGCCCAGCTCGCGTGCCTCTTGCAGCAATCGCTGCAGTAGCAAGCGGCCCACACCGCGGCCGCGCCAGGCTTCGTTGGAGGCTAGGGTACGAACCTCGGCGATGTCTTCCCACATGACGTGCAGCCCACCGCAGCCGATGACGTTGCCGTCAGCGTCGTCGGCAATAAAGAATTCTTGCAAATTCTCGTAATAGGCGACAGCTTCCTTTTCCAGCAGTACGCGCTCCTCAGCCAGTGGCTTGACGAGCTCCCGGATGCTTTTCACGTCGCTGGTCTTTGCACGCCTGATGGTAATGGGTTCCATATTTCAATCCTAAGCCTGGCGGCGGTACCGCTGCCGCATTGCGTGAACAGCACCACCTGCCCGTGTGACAAGCACAAACGACGAGGGGCGGCATCCTTTCGGATGTCGCCCCTCGTCGTTTGTGTACTTTTGCTTAGCCTTCGATGGCTACCGGTGCGGGTTCGCCCTCGAGTTGCGGGGTTCCACCTTCACCGTGGAAGGTGAACTTCGCCTCGTCACCTTCGCCCTCGACGTCAACCTTAACGTGCTGGCCCGAGCTCAACTCGCCGAAGAGGATCTTCTCGGAGAGCTGGTCTTCGATGTCGCGCTGCATGGTCCTGCGCAACGGACGAGCACCCATGGCCGGGTCGTATCCGCGGGTGGCCAACAGAATGCGGGCTGCCGGCGACAATTCGATGGTCATGTTGCGGCCATCGAGTCGCTTCTGCAGGCGGCCGAGGAACAGGTCCACGATCTCCACGATCTCGTCCTGAGTCAGCTGCGGGAAGACCACAACATCATCAACACGGTTCAGGAATTCAGGGCGGAAGTGCTGACGCAATTCCTCCTGAACCTTGGCCTGCATACGGTTGTAACCGGTCTTGGTATCGGAAGACGACTGGAAACCAGTCATCACACCCTTAGAGATGTCGCGGGTACCAAGGTTTGTGGTCATGATGATCACGGTGTTCTTGAAGTCGACCACGCGGCCCTGGGAGTCGGTCAAGCGGCCGTCTTCCAGAATCTGCAGCAACGAGTTGAACAGATCCGCGTGAGCCTTCTCGACCTCGTCGAAAAGCACCACGGAGAACGGACGACGACGTACCTTCTCGGTCAGCTGGCCGCCCTCTTCGTATCCGACGTAGCCCGGAGGGGCACCGAACAGACGCGAAACCGTGTGCTTCTCCGAGTACTCGGACATGTCCAAGGTGATCAGCGCGTCCTCTTCACCGAAGAGGAACTCCGCCAAGGCCTTGGCCAGCTCGGTCTTGCCGACGCCGGTCGGGCCGGCGAAGATGAACGAACCGCCCGGGCGGTTCGGGTCCTTCAGGCCGGCACGGGTACGACGGATGGCCTGGGAAATGGCCTTGATTGCCTGATCCTGTCCGATGACCCGCTTGTGCAGCTCGTCTTCCATGTTCAGCAGTCGTGTGGATTCTTCCTCGGTCAGCTTGATGACCGGGATACCCGTGGAGTTGGCCAAGACTTCGGCAATCAGATCGGCATCAACCTCGGCAATTTCGTCGAGTTCACCGTTCTTCCAGGCCTTTTCCTTCTCGGCACGGGCTTCCTGAAGCTTGCCCTCCTTGTCGCGCAGCGACGCAGCACCCTCGAAGTCTTGTGCGTCGATTGCGGCTTCCTTCTCCAGGCGAACCGTGGAGATTTCCTCATCCATCAACTTGAGCGCCGGAGGGGCGGTCATGCGGCGGATGCGCAGGCGAGCACCGGCTTCATCGATCAAGTCGATGGCCTTGTCAGGCAGGAAGCGGTCGGAGATGTAGCGGTGAGCCAGCTCCGCGGCAGCAGCCAGGGCGCCATCGGTGATGGACACGCGGTGGTGCGCCTCGTAGCGGTCACGCAATCCACGCAGGATCTGCGTGGTCTGCTCGACGGAAGGCTCCTTGACCTGGATCGGCTGGAAACGACGTTCGAGGGCCGCGTCCTTTTCGATGTGCTTTCGGTACTCGTCCAGAGTCGTTGCACCAATGGTCTGGAGCTCACCGCGAGCCAGCATCGGCTTCAGAATCGAGGCCGCGTCGATAGCGCCCTCGGCAGCACCGGCACCCACAAGGGTGTGGATCTCGTCGATGAAAAGAATAATATCGCCGCGGGTGCGGATTTCCTTGAGGACCTTCTTCAGGCGTTCCTCGAAGTCACCGCGGTAGCGCGAACCTGCCACCAGGGAACCAAGGTCAAGGGTGTAGAGCTGCTTGTCCTTGATGGTTTCCGGGACATCTCCACGCACGATGGCCTGGGCCAAGCCCTCGACGACGGCGGTCTTGCCGACGCCTGGCTCACCGATGAGCACCGGGTTGTTCTTGGTGCGTCGCGAAAGGATCTGCATAACGCGTTCCATTTCGAATTCGCGCCCAATAACCGGGTCCAACTTGCCCTCGCGGGCAGCAGCGGTGAGATTACGTCCAAACTGGTCCAGCACTGCCGAACCAGCGGGAGTACCTTCGGTCTGGCCGCCGGAGCTGACACCAGCGCCTGCGGTTTCCTTGCCGCCCTGGTAGCCCGAGAGCAGCTGGATGACTTGCTGGCGGACACGGGACAGATCGGCTCCGAGCTTCACCAGAACCTGGGCGGCAACGCCCTCGCCCTCGCGAATCAGGCCGAGCAGGATGTGCTCGGTACCGATGTAGTTGTGGCCCAGTTGAAGCGCCTCACGCAGCGAGAGTTCCAAAACCTTCTTGGCTCGCGGAGTAAAGGGGATATGACCGGAGGGGGCCTGCTGGCCCTGTCCGATAATCTCTTGGACCTGCTCACGCACGGCGCCAAGGGAAATATTCAGCGACTCAAGGGCCTTGGCCGCTACTCCCTCGCCCTCATGGATGAGGCCGAGCAATACGTGCTCGGTTCCGATGTAGTTGTGGTTGAGCATGCGCGCCTCTTCTTGGGCAAGCACGACAACGCGACGGGCACGGTCGGTAAATCTCTCAAACATGCGGCACACTCCTAGCTAACACGTATTTCGATGCTACGCATCAATCAAGAGCTCATGTTGGATGTTCGCCCAAGGGATAACAGTGTTCGCCCACGGCGTTCAATTAGGCGTTAAAGAACGAAGGGTGTTCGGTTCCAATAAATTGGATCCGAACACCCTTCGCTAATGCTCCTCGGCCGCGGCCACCGCACCCCCACGTGTGGTTAAACCATCAAGCCTCGAGAACGTTACTTGGACTTCGAGCGCGACTTCTTGGCCATTGCAGCGTGGTACGCAGCAATGACGTCGGCCTGCAAACGCCCGCGGGCGTTCACCTTGACGTTATTGTCCTTGGCCCAAGCGCGGATGGCCGGAGCCTCCTTCGGAGTGAACTGCTTCGAAGTACGAGCAACCTTAATGTAGGGCTTAAATGCTTCACGGAATTCCGCAGCATGCTCTTCATTGAGGTCAATTTCGTAATGCTGTCCACCTAGACCAAAGACGACGGATTCCGACGCTTCCGATCCATCAATATCATCGATCAAAGCAATTTGGACCTGACGGGCCATTGGGTACTCCTAGTTGCAGTGGGAATTCACTTGAACCCATATAACGGTTTGGGAACAAGCGCGCACACACATCATAAACACAACTAAGAGACATTACGCAAGTGAGAATGCAGGTCATCAGACAATTAACAGCTTTCGCCGTTCATTTGTCTGCTCATTTGTCTGCGCCCTCACCATCCAATTTAATTTGAGCGTCAACTTCGGCTTCTGCAGCACGTTCGTTTCGGTCAACATTGGACACCGCACGGATGGCGAACCAGAAGATTAGGCCGACAACAATGGTGGGCAGAATCGCTTCGAGGTACGGCAATTTAGGCCTCCGGCTTGAGCAATGGGAAGAGGATGGTTTCGCGGATTCCAGTGTCAGAAAAGAGCATCACGATACGATCAATACCCAATCCGATACCACCCATCGGCGGGGCACCATACTCCAGGGCCCGCAGGAAATCTTCATCCAATTGCATGGCTTCATCGTCGCCACCTGCTGCCATCAGGGATTGCGCGGTGAGTCGATCGCGCTGGATTACAGGATCAATAAGCTCGGAGAATGCGGTGCCTCGCTCCATGCCGCCAATGATCAGATCCCAGGCTTCAATGACACCAGGCTTGCTCCGGTGCGGGCGGGCCAACGGCTGAGCAGCGGGTGGGTAATCGTAGACGAAGGTGGGATCAATAAGTGTCGGTTCGACAATTTCACCAAACAATTCAATGACTAGTTTTTGCGAATCCCACTTTGGATCAACTTTCACACCATGTTTGGCAGCAATTGAACGAAGAGTTTCGGCATCTGTATCGGGAGTAATCTCCTGCCCAACACCTGCGGAAAGACCCGGGTAGACACCCAACCATGCCCAATCTCCGTCAAGATTGATGGTGCCCTTGGCGGTCTCAATCTGGCGCCCAGCACCGACAGCATCCGCTGCATTAAGAATGACTTCCTTGATGCGGTCCGCCATCACAAATTGATCTGCATAGGCTTCGTAGCATTCCAGCATTGTGAATTCCGGGGAGTGCGTGGAGTCCACGCCTTCGTTGCGGAAGATACGTCCGACTTCAAAGACCCGGTCAATTCCGCCAACGACCGCGCGCTTGAGATATAGCTCTAGGGCAATGCGCAGCGTCATCGGCTGGTCAAATGCGTTCAGATGGGTCTCAAACGGGCGGGCTGAAGCGCCACCGTGGACCAGCTGCAGGATCGGGGTTTCAACTTCGACGTAGTCGTGTGCGTGCAAGGTGTCTCGCACTGCACGAATAATGGCTGCGCGCTTGTAAACCATTTCTCTGGCTTCGTCGCGAACAATCAAGTCGGCGTAGCGCTGGCGAACGCGAGTTTCCTCGTTGAGTTCGGCGTGAAGCACCGGCAACGGGCGCAGCGCCTTCGAGGCCATCTGCCAGTCGGTCGCCATGATCGACAGTTCACCACGACGTGAGGCGATTACTTCGCCCGTGATCAGGACGTGGTCACCGAGGTCGACTAGGGCCTTCCAGTCCGCGAGCTTCTCTTCGCCGACGTTGGCCAGCGATAGCATGGCCTGCAGCCGGGTGCCGGCGCCTTCGGGGCCACCTTCCTGCAGGGTGGCGAAGCACAGCTTTCCGGTGTTGCGCTGGAACACGATTCGCCCCACGACGCCTACCTGGAGCCCCGTGGTGGAGTCAGGCTCAAGCTCGGGGAATAGCTCTCGGATCTCGTGCAGCGAGTGTGTACGCGCTACGCCCACCGGGTAGGCTTCAGCTCCGCGAGCCAACAATGCGGCGCGCTTATCCATACGCACCTGGCGCTGGTCGTTGGGGTTGTTGGCTGCGGGGGAAGTTTTATCGGAAGTCACAATAGGCAATTCTAGTCTGGATTCTCTGTGCGCGCGCTGAGAGGTGTGCAGCACCACCAACACGGGCGAGAACATTCCCAGAATAGAATGGAGGGATCATGAACGAACGCATTCTTCCGACCAGTGACGGCGGATCCCTTGCACTTTATTCCTACGGAGCCTCCGACGCACCCGGACACCACCGGATTCTAGTGGTTGGCGGCGCTTTCTTGACCGCGATGATCTACCGGCCGTTCGCTGCCGCACTGAGCAAGCGGCTGGGTGATGAATGGACCGTAGATGTTTATGACCGTCGTGGTCGCGGAAATTCCACCGATCAGCCCTCCGATTACTCCATGGATACCGAGATCTCCGATGTCGCTCTTATGCTCAATCACACAGGCGCCCAGTCCCTGTTCGGTCATTCCCTCGGTGGCGCGGTGGTGCTCAACGCGGTTCGAAGCTTCATAGATCCTCAGGAAACCGCCACCGGCCCGGTCCCGAAACGCCTCGCTGTCTACGACCCTGCGATCAACCTCGATACCGCCATCGATACGAAATGGTTAAAGGCGTTCTCCGACGACGTTGCCGCCGGACGCAATAGCCGGGCGCTGGCCCGTCTGGAAAGGGGCATGAAGTTTTCCGCGACGCTCAGCCGCGTCCCCGAGCCAATCCTGGCCGCGCTATTGGCCGGAACCTCACGAACCAAAGCGGGAAAGTTGGCACGCACGCTGCTGCCCAGCGGAGTGGGCGAATTGCGGGCGGCACTCGAGGAGTCGCAGCCGGCAAACAGCTTCGCCATTCTTCCGAAAAACACCCATTTTATGGCTGGTTCTAAAAGCGCTGCATACTTCCGTTCCACCGCGCTGAAGCTCCATGAGGTCGTTGCCGGATCCACCTACTTGGAAACCCCGAAGGGCATACACGGGTCCGTGCCAGCCGCATTCGGCGCGTTACTTGATGACATTGGAGATTACTTCACGCAGTCGGGGTCCTGACACGCAACTGCCGCCCCCTTCCATCCGAGGAAAGAAGGTGGCGGCAGTTGCGGCAGCGTTTCTACCAGATCCTGACGCGATCCTCCGGATCCAACCACATGCCGTCCCCTGGCTTAGTGCCAAATGCCTCGTGGAACGCGTCCATGTTCTTTGGCACCTGGTTACAGCGGAATTCACCGGGTGAGTGCGGATCGGTGGTGATGCGGGTGATCATGGTTTCCTGTCGCGTCAGCGTGCGCCAGGCTTCCGCCCACGCGTAGAAGAACCGCTGATCGCCGTTGAGTCCGTCAATCACATCGTCGGAGTCCAGGCCACGTGCGGCCAGATCCAGTTTGTATGCCGTGTAGGCGATACTCAGCCCACCTAGGTCACCGATGTTCTCACCGAGGGTGAGCTTGCCGTTGACATGGTGATCGGGGGCCTCGGAGGGGACCAAGGCGTCGTACTGCTCCACAAGCTTTCCGGTCAGCGACTCAAATGCTTCGCGGTCCTCATCGGTCCACCAGTTCTTCAGCTCTCCGGTGCCGTCGAACTGGGAACCCTGATCGTCAAAACCGTGCCCGATCTCGTGTCCAATCACTGCGCCGATGGCACCGTAGTTAGATGCCGCGTCACGATCCGCGCCAAAGAAGGGAGTGCGAAGAATTGCCGCAGGGAACGCGATTTCATTCAGCAGCGGGTGGTAATAGGCGTTGACCGTCTGTGGGTACATAAACCACAGCTCACGGTCCACACCATCTTCGATCTTCTTCAATTCGCGCAGGAACTCGAATTCGTTGGCAGCCGCAATGTTGGTAATGACATTGCCATCAACGGTGGATAGTGACGAGTAGTCGATCCACTCGTTGGGGTAGCCAATCTTCGAGCGGAACATCGAGAGCTTCTCCAGGGCCTTGCTCTTCGTTTCCGGACTCATCCACGTCAGCTCGCCGATGGAAAGTCGGTAGGCATCAATGAGGTTAGTCACCAACGCTTCCATCAGGTCCTTACTGCGTTGCGGGAAATGGGCAGCAACGTACAACTGACCGATGTCTTCGCCAACGGCGCCCTCGGTGAATGCCACTCCTCGCTTCCAGCGTTCGCGCAAGGCCTGAACGCCGGAAAGCTTGGCCGAGTAGAACGAGAAGTTCTCATTAACAAAGGCGCTGGACAGGTAGGGAGCATTCGAACGGATCAACTGCACGGCCAGCCAATGCTGCCAGGCAGCTAGCGGCTGGGCGTTGAGCACATCTTCGAGGCCCTTGAGGTAACTTGGCTGCCATACGTCGACCTCGGCGAAGTACTTCGGTTCGATGCCGGCGCCGTCCAGCCAGCTGGCAAGGGACGGAATATCTTCCAATAATCCCTCTGCGGTCAAGAGGTTGTAGCGGGCCTGGGCATCGCGGCACTTCACACGGTCCCAGTGATGGGACGCCAGGAGGGTTTCTAGGGCCACGACGTCGGCCGCGGCAGCTTCGGTATCGGTGAGCTCGCCAAGCGCCAGCAGCCGGCCTAGATGCTCCTGGTACTCACGAAGGAGTTCGGCGAACTGCTCTTCGCGATAGTAGGACTCGTCGGGCAGGCCCAGTCCGCCCTGCATGAGGGTCAGTAGGTTGCGCTCTGGCGATCCAGCATCAGAACTGGCTCCGGCCTGGATAAAGCCGGAAACACCGCGACGGTAAAACGATCCGCTGAGCTTAATGAGCTCGGTAATGGACTCGGTGGCGTAGATAGCGGCAAGGTCTTCGCGGATCGGCTCTACCCCGTTTGCCTCGATGCGCTCCTCATCCATGAAACTCGAATAAAGATTTGCGATGCGCTTCTTGCGTTCGTCAACAGATCCGTCGTCAGCCATGCTGTTCGCTTGAGCTTCTTCAATGATCGCTTTGACCGCTGCCTCGGAATCATCGCGCAGGGCCATAAACGAACCGTAGCTCCCCTGATCGGCAGGGATCTGTGCCGTTGAGAGCCAGGCGCCGTTGGCGTGCCTGTACAAGTCATCCTGTGCGCGGACATTATTGTCGCGGTGGTTCACTTCAGCGGTTGGCTCTGCGGAGTTTGTGGCAATTGACGAATCGGTGCTCATATCTGTCCTATCCATTCTTTGGTGCTCACACCTGCGAATCCTTCACTCTGGCGGGCGGCTGACGCCGACCCTGCGGTGAACGCTCGGGCATGCACATGGTGTTACACGTCTCAACGAATCACTTTACGCGTCTGAAAGAAGGATTTGAGATTATTGCCGTTGTTTACTCCAGCGGTGAAAAGGCACCCCAATAGACGTCCCATTGTCGCAAGTGGCCGGAGTATTGCTAAGAAGCACGCACGGACTTCTCTTTTCATGCAGCGACTACGCTCACTTAGTTATCCACAGGCAATGTGGATAACACAAACTTATCCACATTGCCTGTGGATAGTTAACGCAATACGCCCTTCCGCGGTGCGTTAGCACCTCGGAAGGGCGTATTGGTGTGTTCGTAGAGGTGACGACCACCAAGTGGCAGGTGG
>NZ_JAAWVT010000005.1 GCF_012271785.1 Paeniglutamicibacter terrestris
ATGCTGGTATCTGAGGACTCTCAGGAGTATTCTCGGTTTCGGGAGACCAACCAGGGTCGTAAGAGATCCCAGCCCGAGGGTGAGAGGTAATTGATGCCAGACAAATCCCCACACAAACATGAACACAAGAAGCCTGCCGGTAAGTCCATTAAGGCTCGACGCGCGGAGAAGCGCTCGAAGAACGCGCCGATGACTGAATCGGAACAGGTAGCCCACATCAAGAAACACTGAGCAACTTGATGATTGGAGAACGTTTACAAGAAGCGGAGAAGAACATTCATCTTCTCCGCTTCTTCCATGTCCAACGCGGAAGAAAACAGCGGATTCACAAGATATTCACGGCGCGAAAACTTTTTTGAGAAGTTTCCAATCCGTTTCCCCACCGGCACCGAATGCTTCATGACAGCCCGCCCCAACCAAGGGGATTGGGAAGGTGCGGAGACCACGGTCGACGCCAGACAAGGAGAATGTCATGAAGCGCATGAACCGCAAGTTTGCTGCAGCACTCGGAGTTATCGCAGTTGCAACCGTAGGTCTGACGGCCTGCTCGTCGGGATCCCAAACCGCAGAATCGATGGCACCGAGCTCATCGGCTCCTTCGTCCAGCGCCTCGGCAGCCCCGAGCAGCTCGGCCATGGCCAGCGAATCGGCCATGGACCCGGCAGCCAATCTCGTTGGTTCGGGCTGCGCCGCCTACGCTAAGGCAGTACCCAGCGGCGAGGGTTCGGTAGCTGGAATGGCCAAGGATCCGGTTGCTGTTGCAGCCTCCAATAACCCCCTGCTGAAGACCCTCACCGCCGCGGTGTCCGGCAAGCTCAACCCGAAGGTCGACCTGGTTGATACTCTCAATGGCGACGAGTTCACGGTCTTCGCACCGGTTGACGAGGCTTTCGCAGCCATTCCTGAAAAGGATCTCAAGGCAGTCGTTGCTGATGCAGACACGCTCAGCAAGATTCTGACCTACCACGTGGTCCCCGGCCAGATCGCCCCGAGTGATATCGCCGGATCCCACAAGACCGTAGAAGGCCAGGACCTGAAGGTCACCGGTAGCGGCGACAAGCTCATGGTCAACGGCGCCTCGGTCATTTGCGGTGGCGTCCAGACCGCCAACGCCACGGTGTACCTGGTTGACACCGTGCTGATGCCGCCGGCCAAGTAGTAACTGCTGCGACTGACGCAACGGTAAGGCAACCCAACAGGGGGTTGGTGTCTGATGGTCCCCTCCATCAAACACCGGCCCCCTGTGGTCGATGGACATCGACTGGTTGGCGCGGACGGGCGGAAAACTTGTTTTCCTTCCCGACGCACCAGAAAAGATGACGGACGGGGTTTGGAATGCATGAGACGCTTTATCGCATGAGCTCACATCTATCCGGTGGAACGGACCAAACCTCCGCGCCCACTACAGAAGAACTGATGCTCCGGATCGCGACAGGCAACGAGAACGCCTTTGAGGAACTCTACGACCGTGTCTCCCCCCAGGTCTTTGGTCTGGTCCGACGCATCCTGAAAGATCAGGCGCAAAGCGAAGAAGTAGCGCAAGAGGTATTCGTCGAAGCTTGGCAACAGGCCGCACGCTACGACGAGTCCCGAGGTAAGGCCATCACCTGGCTACTGACCTTGGCACACCGCCGAGCTGTGGACCGAGTTCGGGCCAGTCAAGCTAGTAAAGACCGCGATCTGCGCGAAGGGATCAAGGACTTTCAGGCTAGCTACGATGACGTTGAGGAAACGGCCATCCTGCACGATGAAAGTCTCCGGGTGAACCAAGCCCTGGAACGGCTTAGCGAGACACAGCGCGACGCCATCCGGTTGGCCTACTTTGGCGGATTCACCCACCTTGAGGTGGCTGAGTTACTCAAGATCCCGGTGGGAACCGCAAAAACACGAATACGCGATGGAATGAACAAACTTAGAGACCTGATGGGAGTGGCGTAATGGAAAAGCACAAGAACGAGCTGACCGCCAGCTTCGCCCTGAACGCACTGGGGGAGGAGGAACGCGACGAACTGCTACGACATGCCGAAGCCTCGGACGAGGTCCAAAGTGAACTTGACGCATTGCAGGAAACCGCTGCCCTTCTTGGCCTTTCCGCCGAGCCGGTAACCCCTCCGGCTAGCCTCAAGGCCAACATTATGGCCTCCATTCGTACTACCCCACAGCTACCGCCCCTCGACGTTCAGCGGGACGTTCCTGCCCACGATGCCCAGGAACCCTCGGGTTCCGTCCCGGTAGATGATCGTATCGCTCAGCAGTCAACCGAACCTGCCGTCCAACCGGCCCCATCCGCCCCGGCCAAATCGAACCAGCGGATGTTTGCCCTGGCTGCCGGAGTGCTGCTGGTGGCAGGTGGAGTGCTGGGCGGAGTGGTGGTCAACCAAAACGCGCAGCAACAAAAGCTTGAGGAACAGTTGGCTGCCTTGAGCACCCAACAATCAGAGCTGACCCGCATCCTGACGGCATCCGATGTCAGGTCAAAGACCCAGAAAATGGACGACGGAGCCCGAGTCACTCTGGCCTACTCGGCCACCGAAGGCAAGATGGCGGTGACCACCGCGGGATTGCCTGCTTTGCCCGGCGACAAGGCATATGAACTCTGGCTGATCTCCGGCACGGGGGCGGTATCTGCGGGGCTTGTTAATGGTGCCAATGCCGATGGAATGGTGATGGTTTCTGGGGCCATGGAGGGCGTGACCCACTTCGGAATCACCGTGGAACCTGCCACGGGGTCGCCGGCGCCAACCACCGATCCCATTCTGGTCCAGGAGCTTTAAGGCCCCTCGGGAAAAGGCCTCGGACTTCCAATCCGCCAATGGTAGCGTTCCGAATACGTAGTGACTAGATGTTCCCCGCAAGAGCAGGGGGCAAAAGCATCACAACGTACGGGTGGGTGGATTCATGAACAAGTTGCCAGCAAAGAAGCTGCGAGACCTGGGAGCCTTCGGGCTTGCAGGTTTCGCATCGGCCGCGGTGCTTTTTTCCGTAGCTCAATTGATGTCGGCGTTCTTCGCGACCTCTTCGGCGCCACTGGTGGCTATGGGATCGGTCTTCATCGATCTGACCCCACCGTGGCTTAAAGACTTCGCCATTGCCACCTTCGGGACCAACGATAAACTGGCACTATTCATCTCCATTGGCGTGGTCGTGGCCATCGCCGCGGTACTGCTGGGGATCTTGGCAAGGCGTAGTTTTGCCTTGGCTGCTGGCTCCATTGTGGTCCTTGCAGCGGTGATCGGTGGGGCTGTGCTGTCCCGGCCCGCAACCGGACTTGTTGACCTGACACCCATCATCCTCGGCGCGGTGGCCGGTCTGGCCACGCTGCGCTGGCTCACCAAGCTTGCAGCTAAGAGCAGGTCCACTGGCTCGGATGCGGTTCCAGCCTCAGGCTCTTCACGGAGGAACTTTCTGTTGGGTTCCGTCCTCTCCCTGGTAGGTGCCGCAGTAGCTACGGGCGTGGGTAAGTCGCTGGCCACCGCAAGGAACGTTGCCGATTCAGCCCGTGCGGCTCTCGGACTGCCACCGGCGAAGGTCTTGGCTCAGGCTCCACCGGCCGATGCACAGATCGAGCTGTCGGGTATGCCGAAATTCATCACCCCGAACAAGGATTTTTACCGGATTGATACGGCACTTTCGGTACCGCGGATCAACCCTTCCGAATGGTCGCTTCGCGTCCACGGCATGGTCGAAAAGGAATTCACCCTGAGCTTCGACGAGCTGTTGGCCGAGGACCTCGTGGAAACCTATCTGACTCTGACCTGTGTTTCAAACCCCGTCGGTGGGCAGCTGGTGGGAAACGCAAAGTGGTTGGGTTATCCGCTGCGCCAGCTACTGGAGCGCGCGGTGCCTAAGGAAGGTGCCGACATGGTCCTTTCGACCTCGATCGACGGTTTCAGCGCCTCGACGCCGCTTGAGATCCTCACAGATGACCGCATGGCATTGCTGGCGATCGGCATGAACGGAGAGCCGTTGCCGCTAGAGCACGGATTCCCTGTCCGTATGGTGGTTCCCGGACTCTATGGCTATGTGTCCGCTACTAAGTGGGTCGTTGACCTAGAAGTCACTCGATTCGAAGACAAGGCCGCTTACTGGACCACGCGCGGCTGGTCGGATCGAGGACCCATTAAGCTGTCTTCGAGGGTGGATGTGCCGCGTTCGTTCGCCAGTGTTCCGGCCGGGAAAGTAGTTATGGGCGGAACTGCCTGGGCGCAGACCCGAGGCATCTCCAAGGTTCAGGTACAAATCGATGACGGCGATTGGAAGGACACTGAGCTGGGCGCCGAGGCCTCTGTGGACACCTGGCGGCAGTGGCGCTATGAGTGGGACGGCGGTACCTCGGGAAACCACACCGTCAGCGTCCGGGCCTTCGATGCTCAGGGCGAGATGCAAACCAGCGACAAGGCTGATCCAGTACCAAACGGGGCCAGTGGCTGGCAGCGTGTCCAGTTCTCGGTCGAGTAGTTCACCCCGGTTAGCCAGCTAGGTGTACATGAGCGATCCGGGAGTGGTCAGGGTGCGCCCAGTTTCCAACCATGTTTTCAAGCCGGATAGGATCATTGGCCAGCCGCCGAACAGCTGTTCGTTAGCGTCGACCCTGAGCTGATCGTGGGTGATCGTTAGCAGGCAAGAATCCTCGACCTGGCTGATTTCATAAGTGACCCGGGAAGCACCCTCGGCGGTGACCGCTTCGTCCCAGAGCGCGGTCATCGTCAGGGACAGGCGGCGAGGTGCGTCGGCCTCCAATATGGTGCCTCGTCCCAGCGGACCGTGAGCATGAGGATTTACCGTCGTGTATTCGGAACCAACCATCCAATCGGTGACGAAGGTGTTGCCGAAGTAGTATTTCGGCGTCTGAGCTGGGTCGGTGAGCGCCTCCCACAATTTTTCCGGGGTTGTTTGAATGTAGAACTCATAGATCTTTTCCATGGCATCAGGCTATGCCTCTTTTGTTGGGCGGTTGGGGTAAACCTCAAGATTGTCTCTAGGAAGAATTCTGACGCTGGGAGTGCGCCCCTGAACCATGGTGAACCGTGGACCGGCAGCTTGGGGCGACATCGTCTGGTCCCACGTACGTGCCGGAAAAACCTAGAAAGTCCATGACGCCAGGCGTAGTCTCGGAGATAGTTCGGACGGCTGAATGTCGGGATCCGACCGCTAGTGGGAGCCTGGTGACTGCATGGAAAGAGCCATGGAACTGATACCCCATAGAAGTGCGCTCTAGTTAGCGGAGTTTCCTCTGGATATCCACGTTCGGCGAAGAATGGCCGCGGTGAACCGGCCCGAGTGACCTGGCATCGTCTCGCCACCTGACAGCGCACCCACTTGGGGACCACTTGGCACTCGTTCAAATCGAGGATAGCGATGAACATTCAATCCAACATCAACTCACGCCACGAAGAAGAAGTAGAAGCCGCTCTGTCCCCTGATATGGGCAAACGACGGAAGATCGCTACCGATCAGCTACCCGATGGTTCCGGTAATGACGGCCCCAAGCATCCGGATGCCGATGACGAGGGGCGCTTCGACGCGGGGTAATACACCGCGGATCATGGTCGCGGTTCATTTCCGTGACTGCGAACGCCGCGGAAGGCAAGCACTTTGGACATTGAGGGGAGGTGAAATCCCATGACTCAGGACGCACACATTCCAGCACCACGTGAGGAGCCGGTGGCCAATCCGAAAGTACCTCGGCAACACCATGCCAATGGTTTGTTGATCGGCGGTGGACTGACAGCATTGTTGTTCCTACTGTTCATCATCACCGGTGCCGTCGCCGTCGGAGGCACGCTGAGCCCGCTATGGATCGGATTTATTATTGGCGTTTTGGTCGCCCTTCTAGGTGTATTCCGCATTCTCCGGGGACCCACGGCCTTCGGTTTTGGAGACACCGAGCATAAGCACCCGGCAGCATAACTGGCACCGGGCATCAATGATTCGTAGGTCATCGACCGGTCGGTTCCTCGACCGGTCGATGACCTACGTCGAATTAAAGGGACAATCCAAATAGCTGTTGTGGGCTAGGTGTTTTGTCGCGGGTGTGGGGCCGAATCCGATTAGGCTGTGGAGACGGACCACGAAAGGGACCTGCACCTAATATGAGACGCGTCTTGGCATACCTTTTGCGCATCGGGGGAACTGCGGCCATCGTTGCCGCAGTCGTCGTTCAAGTGCAACGAAGCATCACGAATGAGGAAGCCGGCACGGGAGAAGTCGAGTTTGTTGTCCAAAACTTCTTCTCGTTCTTTACGATCGAATCCAACGTGTTGGCGGCTGTCGTGCTGTTCGTCGGAATTTTCACGCTGTCGAAGCGTGGTGAGTCTCGTGGCTGGAGCATGATCAGGGCGGCAGTGACCACCTACATGGCGACCACGGGTGTGGTCTATAACTTGTTGCTGCGTGGCATTGAACTGCCGCAAGGAGCCACGGTTCCGTGGTCCAATGAGGTTCTGCATGTCATTGCCCCGGCCATCATTGTCCTAGATTGGCTGATTGCGCCTGGTCGCCGGCCGCTAAAATCAACGGCACTGTGGGGGATCATCGCCTTCCCCATACTCTGGGCCGGCTATACCTTGGCCCGAGGTGTGTTGGTTCTGGATCCGCGCACCAACGTGGCGTGGTACCCGTATCCGTTCCTTGATCCGAATATCAGCCCCAATGGCTACTTCTCCGTCGCCTTTTACATTGCGCTGATTGCCGCGGTTATCGGTGTCGTGGGCGCCGGAGTTCTGTGGGTCAGCCGCCTTCGTCGACGGACTGCCTAGTTCTATCGTCGGTGGTTCTTGGCAGCCAAGATCTCTCGGGTCACATAAATTCGCGTGAGGACCAATCAACTACGACGAGCCTCAGCGTAGTTCCCGTGCGGAACATGCTCGGTCCTGCGAAGGCCGGCACCCGTTAATAAAAAAGTACCCCGTCGGGAATGAATTTTCATCCTTCGTGGTTTTACATGCAAACACATGTATTTCTTGAGAGGGAAGCACGCACCATGAGCCAGAACATTGTAGTCATTTCCGGAGGCCTTGGCACTCCATCAACCTCGGGCCTGCTGGGTCGCCAGCTCGGGGAGGCAACAGTGAGGGAACTGGCCGCCAACGGTATCCAAGCAGATCTGACGGTTTTGGAATTGCGCGACTATGCCGTCGATATCAGTAACAACCTTCTCACCGGTTACGCCCCACCGCGTCTGGCCGAGGCCATCGAAGCCGTTTCGCAGGCCAGCGGCTTGATTGCCGTATCGCCGGTCTTCACCGCTTCGGTGTCGGGGCTGTTCAAGTCGTTCATCGATGTTCTGGATCCAAAAGCACTTGAGGACAAGCCCGTGATTCTTGCTGCAACCGCGGGAAGTGCTCGACACAACCTCGTGGTTGACTATGCCATGCGTCCGATCTTCGCTTACCTGCGAGCGCGCATCATGCCCACGTCCGTCTTCGCTTCCCCCGAAGACTGGGGCGCTGACCAGGGGCAGGGCGCTCTGGCAGAACGGGAACTGCGCGCGGGCGCAGAAATGGCACTTTCCATCGCGGGAACCAATGGAGCGACTGTCCTGACACAGGACTTGGGGGACACCCGCTCCATCGCTCCGCGCGTGAGCGAAAACGCCAATCCACGCGACACGATGAGCTCGTTGCCGTTCGAACAATTACTGGCAAATATCCAGTCGAAGTAGCGAGGTCCGCTTCCCGCTCACGGCGGTGAATGTTGCGCGTCTTCTAGTGATGGCGTAGGGGCGGTATCCGGTTGAACCGGATACCGCCCCGTCTCCATGTTCTGGCCCAGCGGTGCCTAATCCAAACCACATGCGAATCTGCGAGAAACGAATCCCGTGGCGGGTCTTACGCTTCGATGGCATGGGGCGAGCGTGTACCTGTCTCGACCATTGATCTGCCGACTATCGACGATGCCACGCTTTTTCAAACGCAAAATCGATGACCGTAAATACCAAACAGCGAGACGAATAATCGATGATGCTCTGGAACTTTGACCCCAGGAAGAATCGTGGGTTCAGCTGCGTGGGAAGTCACAGACGCACCTAACCAACCGGTGACGGTAGCCTGTCGGAAGAGTGGTTCTGCCCTTCGTCGTGTCGTTGGTATGACGAAAGGCAAAATACCTCCATGAACTGCCGCCGCCCGAATGCTTCTGACCGAAAGGTACGACGGATATCCATGCGTCCACAGGTACTCATCTGCTCATTTCTTGATGCGGAACTCATCAAACGGATCACCGACGAAGTGCCTCAGTTTGACGTCATTTATTGCCCCGAACTGTTGCCCATTCCACAATTTTCCGCTGATCACTGGGGCAATGTTCGAGAGCTAACCTCAAGCCAGTTGGAACAATGGCGGGAGCATCTTGCCAACGCTACGATCATGTTCGATTTCGACTGGTGGGAACCCCAAGACTGGCGTGAAAAAAGTCCCAAGTTGCGTTGGATACAAGCAACCCAAGCAGGCGTGGGGGCACGGGCCGAAGCCCTGGGACATCACGACAATACGATGCTGATTACCACCGCAGCGGGAGTTCATGCCAAGCCCTTGGCCGAATTTGCGTTGGCGGGACTGCTCTACTTCGTCAGAGACCTACCAGCGTTGGAAGCCCGACGACAGACGGAGGTCTGGTCAGGCGGGCATTCGAGCACCTTGTATGGCCGCAGAGCCTTGATGGTGGGAGCGGGAAGCATTGGGCGCGAGGTGGCCAGAACGTTGAGCTTCATGGGCGTGAGCTGCGACGGGACCACCCGGAGCGGGCGAGAGCTCGGGCAACCATTTGAAAACTCGGTGAATCTCAACGATTGCCAGCTGGAAAGCTATGACGTCGTGGTCCTATCCTGTCCCTTAACCCAGGAAACCAGGGGCCTTTTCGGCGAGCAACAAATTTCCGCCATGAAGAAGGGGAGCATCCTGGTGAATCTGGCCCGGGGTCCGGTACTGGATCAAGATGCGCTCCTAGCGGCGCTGGTGAGCGGGCATCTTGGGGGAGCGGTGCTTGATGTTGCGAGTCCCGAGCCGCTGCCGCAAGGTGACCCGCTGTGGAAGGCTCCGAACCTTGTTCTCTCACCACATTGCGCAGCAAACGTTGATGCGGAGAACACCCGGCTCGTGGAGTTGTTCATCAAAAACATTCGACGTTTTCTCGACGGCGAAGAACTGATTAATCGATACGATCCGCACGCTGGATATTGAGGGTCCATTCTGCCGCAAACTCTATGGGTCCGAGTTACTGCGCGAACTCCGGGTCGGTGATGTCCTTGTTGTCGCAGCCATCCACTGCCGCTCCCATGCGGTGGATCATGCCACCTAGCACTGGATGTGGGGTGGCAAAGTTCAGCCGCACAAAGCCCTGGCCGCCGCTACCGCAATCACTGCCGTTAATCAGTGCGACCTGGGCCTCGGCCAGGAAGAACCTTGCGGCATCGGGATCGAGGTTTAGTTGTGAAACATCGAGCCAGCCGAGATAAGTCCCTTGCGGGGGTTGGTATCCGACGTGGGGAAGATGTCGATTGATGAGCTCGCCGAGCAACATCCGTGAGTGATCAAGATAGTCGACCACCCCGTCAAGCCACCCAGTGCCGGTACTGTAAGCGGCAGTGGTGGCAGCGAGCCCAACATTGGCTACGCAACTCTCCGGAATCTGTCCCACCCTCGCCCACAAGTCGAGATCCGCAGAGTTGCTCAAAATGAGTTGCGCGCACTTGAGGCCCGAGAGATTAAACGCCTTGGTAGCGCCAACAGCCGTGACACTATGCGCTGCCGCGGCCGGCAATACTGTGGCATAGGGAAGGTGCGAAGCACCGTCGAAAACCAGCGGCGAATGGACCTCATCGACGAAAACTCGCGAACCCGTGGCCTCAACGAGGTCACAGATTCTGAGCAGCTCCGCACGCGAATAGACCTTGCCGATCGGATTGTGCGGATTGACCAGAATCAGCAGTGCCCCTCCGGAAAGTGCTTGCTCTAACGCCGTCCAATTGATCTCCCACCCGGAATCGGTCCGGAGCATCGTCACTTCTATGGATTCTCGGCCAAAGCGTGATGCCGCAGCGATGTAGGGCATGTAGGCAGGGGTGAGCAAAACCAGCGGGGCATTGCGACGGTGACGCGGTGAAAAATGCATGATCGCCGCTTCGAGCGCTGCCTCGATGGAGTTCAGTGGCCTCACCTGCTGAGGGTCAATCGACCAAGAAAATCTGTTGTCCAACCAGGACGCGGTGGCCAATTGCATATCGTGGACCAACCACGTTGGTGCATAACCGGTCAGCCCATGGGTCAGGGTCTGTTGGGCGGCCTCGACCACGCCAGGAGCAGTTCCGAAATCCATTTCGGCCAGTCCCGCACCGAGCGCGTGGGGGTACTCGGACCACTTCCGAGATCCAGCGTGGCGCAATTGCTCAACGGTGAGCTGATCATAGGGGTGGACACTCATTTAGCCAGCTTAGACGCGATCGATGGGTAAAGACCCAGAGAATTTTGGTTTTCTTCGGCCCATGAGCGGCCAAGTTGTATAGGTTGGGAGGAGGTCGGGACGCGGGCCACCGATGCCACCTTCGAGGGATCATTTTCCGCAGAGAGATCCGGCCCCGAACACCAACTAAGGTATGGGGGGGGAGAACGATGAGCGGACGCCGCGAGAGCGTTGAGGAACGACTGGACCGGAACTGGAACGAGCTCATGCAGGAGCTTCGAGTCATGCAGACGGGTGCGCAGATTCTGGCAGCTTTCCTAGTGGTCTTGCCCTTTCAGGCCGGATTCGTGAATCTTGAGCATGCCGAACGGATCTTCTACCTGGTGCTTTTGGTCTTCTCGGCGCTGCTGATCATCCTGCTGGTCACCCCTGTCGCCGTGCACCGCCACCTCTTCGGACATCGGGTGAAGGTCACCACCGTTCACATGGGACACGTTATCTCCAAGATCGTGATCATGGGCGTGGGGATGCTGGTGGCAGGGTGCGTCTGGTTTGTTATCCAGGTCCTCTATGGCTGGGCGATTGGTGCCATCATCGGCGGACTGACCATGCTGGCGGCCATTTTCCTCCTTTTTGTCTTACCCCGAATCATCAAACCGCGGTCCTCGATCCCCGCCGAGCCGGAGCAGGTAGCTGGCGCGGGGGAAACAATTGACCCGCAAATGTGAGGTTCGCTACCCATTGGATACGATGTTCAGAGTGTGACCTGCGTCCTCATATGACGGGGCGCCGGATTCCACACACCACGCATCCAGAACTTTAGAAGGGCCGCGGCCAGCATGCTCAATGATGAGACCATCACCCAGATCGCCGATGAACTCGTGCAAGCGGGCCAAGACCGGGTGCCGGTCAAGCGCCTCACCGCCCGCTTCCCCGAGATGACCATCGAAGATTCCTACCGGGTCCAGAATCTCTGGCGCCAGCGTTCGGAGGCCAACGGCCGCATCCTCACCGGGCGCAAAATCGGACTGACCTCCCGTGCCATGCAGATGGCCACGGGAATCACCGAACCGGACTACGGCATCATCTTTGATGACATGGTGCTCGACTCCGGCGCCAGCATCGAATGGGAGAAATACACCCACCCGCGCGTTGAAATGGAGCTGGCCTTCAAGCTCAACAAGGACATCGAGGGCCCCAACGCCAACATCTTCGATGTTTTGAATGCCACCGAATACGTCATCCCGGCACTGGAAATCCTTGACTCGCGCATCGAGATGGAGGGCCGCACCATCGTGGACACCATTAGCGACAACGCCGCCATGGGAGCCATGGTCATCGGAGGCAACCCGATGAAGCCCTCCGATCTGGACCTGCGCTGGGTCTCGGGCATCCTGTTCAAAAACCAAGTGGTGGAGGAGACCGGCGTCGCCGCCGGAGTGCTGAACCACCCGGCCGCCGGAGTCTACTGGCTGGCCAATAAGATCGCCGCCCACGGAGATAAGCTCAACGCCG
Organism: Paeniglutamicibacter terrestris; assembly: GCF_012271785.1. Taxonomy (GTDB): domain Bacteria; phylum Actinomycetota; class Actinomycetes; order Actinomycetales; family Micrococcaceae; genus Paeniglutamicibacter; species Paeniglutamicibacter terrestris. The sequence continues at coordinate 11,914 of NZ_JAAWVT010000005.1, forward strand.
GGGAAATCATCCTTGCCGGCTCCTTCACCCGCCCCATGTGGGTGGACAAGGGAGACACGGTCTTTGCCGACTACGGACGCATGGGGACAGTGACATGTCATTTCGCCTAGACGCCGATCCGTCCCTGAAGGACGCACTGCGGGACGCGGATCATTCGCTCGCGGGAATTTGGGTCTGCTCCGGATCCCCGCTCATCGCCGAGATCTGCGCGGGAGCCGGATTCGACTGGATTTTCATCGATGCCGAACATTCGCCCAACGGACTCGAATCCATCCTGGCCCAGCTTCAGGCCGTCCGCGGTTACCCCGTCATCCCGGTGGTTCGCCCCCCGGTTAATGACACCGTGGTGATTAAGCAGTACCTGGATCTGGGGGTGCAGTCACTGATTGTGCCGATGGTTAACAACGCCGACGACGCTCGCGCGGCCGTCGCGGCCTGCCACTACCCGCCCATGGGGGTCCGTGGTGTGGGTTCGGCCCTGGCACGCTCGGCACGGTGGAACCGGATTCCGGATTACCTCACACGCGCGAGTGAAACCGTGACGTTGATGGTGCAGATCGAATCCGCTCAGGCGGTGAGCAATGTTGATGAGATCGTGGCCACCGAGGGCGTTGACGGCATCTTCATTGGCCCCTCCGACCTCGCCGCCTCGATGGGTGTGATCGGTCAACAGGAACACCCCGAGGTCATCAACGCGGTGGAAACCGCCATCGCGGCGGGGCTCAAGGCCGGGAAGTACGTGGGGGTAAACGCCTTCACCGAGGCCTCGGCCAAGCGCTACATCGCCTCGGGCGCCCACTACGTCGGGGTCGGTGCAGACGTCGCGATGTTGGCCCGTGGCTCCGAAGCCTTGGCCGCCAAGTTCGGTGCCGGAAGCCAAAGCGCGGACGGAACTCCCGCCAGCTACTAAGCGGAGGATGAAGGAAGTTATCACGATGTGGCCGATCGGCTGTTCACCGCGGGTCACCCGTCACGGTGAACAGCCGATAAACTCGGGCTAATGGAACTCTCCCTCATCTTCGTCGTGCTCGGCATGGTCGTCATCGGTGCCATCGCTCAGCGAGTTGCGGGCCTCGGGTTCGCCATGCTCGTTTCCCCCTTCCTCGTGATCATGCTCGGCGCCCACGAGGGCGTCTTTTTGGTGAACATCTGCGGAGTGGTCTCCTCGGCGATCATCATGCCCCGGGTCTATCGCGATATCGACTGGTCGATGTTCCGCTGGCTATGCTCCTTTTCCGTCATTGGCTCTATCATCGGGGCCCTATTGGCAGGGGCGCTGCCTTCGGCACCCCTGTCGATCGTGGTGGGGGCGGTGGTCCTGGCGGCACTACTGCTCTCGCTGATCCTGTCCCGCGCCAATGTCACGGTGCGTGGTCAGCTCCCCAAATCCAGCGCAGGTTTCCTCTCCGGGCTAACCAACGCGATGGCGGGTGTGGGTGGACCTGCGGTGAGCGCCTACGCCGTATTGGCCCGCTGGCCGCAACGGCCCTTCGCCGCAACCCTGCAGCCGTTTTTTGTGGTGACGGGTTTGATCTCCATCGGGATGAAATTCATCACCACCCCCGCCGCGCTGCCCGCGATGCCGCCCTGGGCCTGGATCGGAGTTGCTGTCTTCATCTGGGTCGGGGTGTTCATCGGTGAGCGCGTTCAGCGCGTGGTTAGTGACAAGCACGCCCGATTCTTTGTCCTGTGTATTGCCTTCCTTGGAGCGATTACCGCGCTCATCAGTGGACTGCGCGCGCTCTAAGGCCTCGGGGCTCTAAACCGCGTCAATCAGGGGATCAAAGGCACTTCGATGGCACGATGGGACACGATGAGTGAGAAGAAAAAGCAGCCGCCCGCCGCAGCTGCACTAAATGCGGCCCGCCAACGGTTGAGTACCGGATGGCCCATGCCACTATTCCTGCAGGGAGCCTTCGAGTTCATGCAGGCGGCCCTATTCTCCGCGTTCCTCGTGGTCATTCCGTGGTTCGCCGTCTGGTTCAGCGGCGGCTTTGCCGACCGGGGCATCGAATCGGTACTAAAAATGGGCGGCCAGATTTGGCTGCTGATCCACGGGGTGCCCCTCAACTTGCTGCAGGTGGGGGACGGCATTGACCCATCACACGGATCGGCGGTGCTGAACTTCATTCCGCTGGGACTGACCCTGATCCCGTTTTTCCTCTGCTGGCGTGCCGGACGACGCATCGCCCGAGCCTCCTACACCGACCAATTGTGGCAAGGCATCATCGGCGCCCTGGGCGTCTACCTGCTCTGTGGGCTATTCACCGGTTTCCTGGTGAACAACGAGGAAGCCAGCGTCTCACTGCTGGCCGCGACACTGATTCCTCTGCTCCCCGCCGGTGCCGGAGTCATCACCGGGGCCCGCCGCGAGGCCGGGTCCTGGGTACGGCTCATCGGCTTTGATGCGGCAGCCTGGATCGCCAAGACCTCACAGCACTCGCGCTGGGCGGGGTCCTATGTCTGGGCCGCATTGTGCGGGGGCGCCCTGGCCTACCTGCTGACCTTTGCCCTCGCCTCCGGATTGCTGGCGATCAACCTGGCCGTGCATTGGGTGGATGTCTCCAACGTTTACCAGCAGCTGCGCCCCGGTCCGATCGGTTCGGCGGTACTGACCCTGGGCCAGCTCGGCGTGATGCCGAACCTGGCGCTGTGGACCCTGGCCTGGATCACCGGCGGTGGCTTCACCCTGGGAGTAGGCAGTACGCTCTCCACCCTGCAAACCACCGTGGGCCCGCTGCCAGCGGTTCCGGTGCTCGCGGCGCTGCCCGCCGGGGATTTGAGCTACGCGTGGGCCTTTATGCTGCTGCCGGTGTTTGCCGGGTTCATGGCCGGCTGGTACTTCCTGCGGGTGGGGGAGAACCACTTTGATGACTGGGTCTCCACACGGGTCGGCTCCAGATGGCTGTCCCTGGGACTGTCCACGGTGGCCCTTGGCCTGTTTGTAGGCATCATCTCCGGGCTGCTCTCGGTGGTGGGATCCTGGCTGGCCGGCGGATCGCTGGGCATCGGGCGCTTCACCGAGGTGGGGCCCGACGTGCTACTCACCGCCGTTCTCCTGGCCGCTCAGGTCGCGTTGGGCACGGCCATCGGTTACCTCGTGTCCCCGTTACTTGAGCACGATCCGGTGCTTGACCGCTAGGAGCGCAGCTTCACTCCCAGATCGTCGTGCAGGTGGTGTGCGGCGGCGTGCCAGGTAAATTGCGCCAGCGCTCAAACGGTGAATACCGAGCCGTTGGACCTGTAACCGCGCCGCGAGTACTGCTCGGGACTCAGCGATTCCCATACCCGTGCTCAGGTCGCCGGCGGGGTCAAGACCCGAGATCGCTCCCGCATTGCCCGCACATCTGGGTTAGGACGATGATCGAATCCTTGGAGTCATCAGGCGGTTATGGCCTCATGGCTTGATCTCACCGGTGCTCATACCCGCGGGCATGAGCTGCTCCTGATAGTGCTGCGTGCAGAGCGCCTGGCTACGCAGCGTCAGGGCATCGGTGGTGCAATCCTTGAAGGCCACGGTGGGTCCGTAAAACACCAGCTGCACCACCAATGGCAGGGCCACCAGGACGCAGCCCAGCGTCGCGATGGGCGCGGCAATACGCAACATCCCGGAGGCTGGAGTCCGTAGGGCGATAACGCAGGTCACGATGCCACACACTAGACCCGCGGCGGCGAAGAGCAGGCCGATGAGGTTAAAAGGTAGGGGCAGGTACCAGCAGATTAATGTGCCAGCCATTGTCATGATCGTGGCGCGAGCCCAGGGCAGGAGCCGAGTCATTGCGGCGCGGGCATCGGGGGAAGGGTGTGAAGGCATATGAACCACCCTAGACCTCAATGGTGCAACGTTTATGGCCCCGGCGGTCACACTTCGGTGCCGCTGCGTACGATAATGGTTTGTCACAGGTACTTTTTGACACTCGCGGTCCCCCCGCGCCCCGATTGACGATGTGAAGGAACAACGGCTGATGCAGGCAAGAACCAAGGCCCGACGCGGTATCCGCGGCGCACTGCTCGGCGCGGCACTCACCGCAGCCCTGCTGCTTTCCTCCTGTAGCGCCGGTGCCGGCCCGCAGAGCACCGATCCCGACTCGCTCACCGTGGCGTTAACCGGGGAACCGGTAAACCTCGACTTCACCACCACGGCCGGGGCAGCGATCCCGCAGGCGCTGATGTCCAACGTCTACCAGGGTCTGGTGGCAGTGGACCAGACCGGGGCCATCAAACCGCTGTTGGCCACCAGCTGGGAAACCAATCAAGCCAACACCTCCTATACCTTCACGCTGGTGGCGGGCGCCACCTTCTCCAACGGTGCGGCATTCGACGCGCAGGACGTGAAGTTCTCCATCGAACGGGTTAAATCCGATGCGTGGCTTAACGGGCTCAAGTCCAAGATGGACGTGGTGAAGAACGTGGTGGTCAATTCCCCGACCTCCGTCACGGTTAACCTCTCGCGCCCCTCACAGGCTTGGCTGTACTCGATGACCACGCTGGTCGGTGCCATGTTTGATGCATCGGGTGTTGCTGATCTGGCCAATACGCCGGTGGGCACCGGACCCTACACGCTCAGCTCGTGGGCTCGCGGGGATTCGATCAGCCTGACCGCACGCCCGGACTATTGGGGCACCGCCCCGAGCATCAAAAACGTGAAGCTGCGCTACTTCGCCGACGCCATCGCTACCACCAACGCCCTGAGCACCGGGGACGTTGATGTCATCTACAACATGCAGGCTCCGGAACTGCTTTCCACCTTCAGTACCAACCCCGATTACCAGGTCCTCGAGGGCACCTCCAACGGTGAGATCATCTTGTCGATGAACAATAAGGTGGCGCCCTTTGATGACAAGCGGGTGCGCCAAGCGGTGCTCTATGCCATCGACCGGCAGGCGGTGCGCGATACCGCGTGGAACGGACTTGGTACCCTGGTGGGCGCTCCGGTGCCGCCGACCGACCCGTACTACGAGGACCTGAACTCGCTCTACCCCTTTAACCCGGCCAAGGCCAAGGCCCTGTTGAAGGACGCCGACGCGGAAAATGTGAAGATCACCTTCACCGTACCCACCCGCCCCTACGCCAGTGCGGTGGCGGAGATCGTGCAGTCGCAATTGCGTGATGTGGGGATCGACGCGAAGATCACCTCCGCCGAATTCCCCGCCGTCTGGCTGGACACGGTCTTTAATAAGCACAACTATCAGATGTCGGTGGTGCTCGCCGTGGAGGCCCGCGACGTGCTCACCATGTTTAACAACCCCGACTACTACATCGGCTACGACAACTCGAAGATCTCCGCGGAGGCGGCAGCGGCCGATGCCGGGGATACCACCAGCTACATCGCCGGCATGAAAAACGTGGTGCGCACCATTGCCGATGATGCGCCGGTGGATACGCTGTTCATCTTCCCGAACATCTCGGTAGCCAAGGCGGGGATCACCGGTCTGGGAGCCAACTCGGTCACCGAGGCGCTGAACCTCTCCACCATCGCTTGGTCCTAGGGGTAGGTGGGGACAAAAGATGTTGCTGCGACTGGGCTCGAACCTGGCCCGATTTGTGCTCTCCTTGTGTGTAGCCACCATCGCTGTGTTCGCGATGATGCGGGTGCTGCCCGGGGATCCCGCGGTGATTGCCGCCGGAGAAAATGCCTCACCGCAGATCGTTGCCTCCCTCGCGCACCAATTTGGAACGGATCGCCCGCTGGTGGTGCAGTACTGGGATTGGTTCTCCGGGCTCTGGCGCGGGGACTTCGGCATCTCGTATGTGACCCGCACGGATATCTCACCGCTGGTGGCAGACAAAGTGCAGGTCTCGCTGATTCTTGTCACCCTGGCCATGGCGCTGGCCCTGGCCATCGCCATCCCGGCCGGCACCATTGCCGCGGTACGCCACAACAAACCCAGCGGCACGCTGATCTCGGCCCTGAGCCAGCTGGGCATCGCCATCCCCGGGTTCCTGCTGGGCATCGTCTTGGTTTCATTTTTTGCGCTGCGGCTGGGCTGGCTGCCGGCCAACGGTTGGGTGGCCCCGGTGGAAGGTTTTTCCTCCTTCCTCTCGAGGCTGGTGCTGCCGGTGATGGCGCTGGCCGGTGTGCAGTCGGCCATCTTAGTGCGCTACGTACGATCGGCGGTGCTGGGCATCATGCACGAGGACTATCTGCGTACCGCCCGCGCCAAGGGTCTCTCCCCGCTGCGTGCGCTGGCCAAACATGGATTGCGTAACGCGGCGATTCCGGTGCTGACGGTCACCTCCGTGCAATTCTCCGCGCTGATCATTGGCGCGGTGGTCATCGAGCGCGTTTTTGTTATTCCGGGGCTGGGCTCAATGCTGCTGGCCGCGGTGGGCAACCGCGACCTGCTCACCGTCCAATCGGTGGTGATGGTGCTGGTGGCCATCACGCTGATCGTTAACCTGCTGGTGGACATGCTCTATACCATCCTCGACCCGCGCATTCGGGCGGCCTAAAGAATGAAAAAGATGTTCTTGTCCCGCGCTAAAAATTCTGCCGGATCGCCGGCCTCCGGGGTTAACTCCACCTTGCTCATGGGATCGATACTGGTCGCGGTGGTGCTGCTGAGCGCGCTGCTGTCCTTGGTCTTCACCCCCTATGATCCGGTGCAGGCCAACCCCTCGGTGCGCTTGAGTACCCCGAGCGCCACGCACTGGTTGGGCACCGATCAGCTGGGCCGTGATCTACTCTCGCGGATCCTGGTGGGCGCGCGAATCACTCTGCTGGTCGGGGTGCTCTCGGTGTCCATCGCCGCGCTGATTGGCACGCCGCTGGGCATTTGGGCGGGGATGAAACGTGGCGCGGTGGAGGAAGTGACGATGCGCGCCTCCGATATCCTGTTGGCCTTCCCGGCCCTGCTGCTGGCGATCATGTTCGCGGCAATTTACGGTGCATCAACCGTCAGCGCGATGGTCGCCATCGGGCTGGCCTCGGTGCCGGGCTTTGCCCGGGTGGCGCGGGCCGGCACGCTCCAGGTGATGAATGCCGAATTTGTGCTTGCCGCTCGCGCCGCTGCCCAACCGCCGGTGCGTATAGCGCTGCGCCACGTGCTGCCCAACATCACCGGGATGCTGCTGGTGCAATGCTCGGTGACCTTCGCCCTGGCCGTCTTGGCGGAGGCTGCGCTGTCCTTCCTGGGGCTGGGCACACCGCCGCCGGTTCCCTCGTGGGGCCGGATGTTGCAGGAATCCCAGCAATACTGGGGCACCTTCCCGCTGCTGACCATCGTGCCCGGGGTGAGCATTGCCGTGGCGGTGCTGGGGTTTAACCTGCTGGGCGATGGCTTGCGCGATAAATTTGATCCGAAGTTGGGACGGGGTAAGGCATGAGTGAGCGCCAACTCTTGGAGGTCTCGGGCCTGTCCATTTCCGCCGGTGAACGAACGCTGGTGTCAGATCTTTCCTTCTCGATGGCCACCGGGGAACGCATCGGGCTGATCGGGGAATCTGGGTCCGGCAAATCACTCACCGCCACGGCTCTGCTGGGCTTGTTGCCCGAAGAACTGAGCGTGTCCGGGACCGGAAGACTGCACGGCTTTGAGCACAATCTGCTCACCGCCCCGGAACGGGCCATGGCCCCGCTGCGCGGCGATGAAATTTCGATGGTGTTCCAGGAGCCACTCAGCGCGCTGAACCCCTTGATGAAAATCGGTGCGCAGGTGGCCGAGGTGCTGCTCATCCATCGCACCCTGGGTACCCGTGCCGCAGCGCGTGCCCGGGCCATCGAGTTGTTGGCATCGGTGCAGATCCCCGATCCCGCTCAGGCCGCCAACGCCTACCCGCACCAGCTCTCCGGCGGGCAGCGGCAACGGGTCATGATCGCCATGGCCCTAGCGAACGATCCGCAATTGCTCCTGTGTGATGAGCCGACCACCGCACTAGATGTCACGGTGCAGTCCCAGGTGCTGGAGCTGATTTCGGAGCAGGTCACTGCGCGCGGCACCGGCCTGCTCTTTATCACTCACGATCTGGCGGTGGTCGCGCGGATGTGCACTCGGGTCTTGGTGCTGAACCAGGGGCGGATCGTTGAACAGGGAGAGATCGATACCGTCTTTTCCGCCCCGAATCACCCCTACACTCGGGCGCTGCTGGCGGCCAGTGACATGTCGGCCACCGATGAGCGTGGGCGTCTGTTTACCGTGGCGACGGCGGGGAACTACCAACCGCCGGCGCTCCGTGCGGCCGCGCCGGAACCAGTAGTCGCGATCCCGAATCCCCGACCCTTCGCTGCGTCTTTTTCCACCGAGTCTTCCCCCACGCCAACTCACCGCGCGATCGCACCATTGATCACCGCCAGCAACCTGAGTCGCAGCTACCACCGCGCGCGCACTTCACTCTTGGGCCCGCGTCCGGTGGTTCACGCGCTGGCCAATATCGATTTCACCGTGGTGCCGGGGGAACGCGTGGGTATCGTGGGGGAATCTGGCTCGGGCAAATCCACGTTGCTACGCATTTTGGCCGGGCTCGATACCCCCACCGGCGGCGACGCCGTCGTGGCCGGCACCTCCATAGCAGGTGCGCGCGAAGCGGATCTGAGCGCGCTGCGTAGCGAGCTGCAGATCATCTTCCAGGACCCGTTGGGTTCTCTTGACCCGCGGATGAGAGTGGCAGATATTGTCGCCGAGCCGTTGCTGGTACCGGGTCAGAGTCTGGACGCGGCCGCTCGGCGTGCCACGGTGCTCAAGATGTTGAACTCGGTGGGACTTGAGCCAGATTCAGCGAACCGCTATCCGCATCAGTTCTCCGGCGGGCAGCGCCAACGCATCTCCATCGCCCGTGCCCTGGTAAATCGCCCGCGGATCCTGGTGGCAGATGAGCCGGTCTCCGCGTTGGATGTTTCGGTGCGAGCCCAGGTGTTGAACTTGATCGCTGATCTGGTGGACGAATACGCGTTGACGCTACTTTTGGTCTCCCACGATCTTTCGGTCATCCGCCATCTGTGCCAGCGAGTCATCGTCATGAAGGATGGTCGCATTGTGGAAGCCGGGGACACCGAACAGATCTACATCAACCCGGCGCACCCCTATACCGCGCGATTGATCGCCAGCTCCCTTGACCTGTCCGAGGAACTGGCCCGCGCCCACTAAACTTGAAGCCATGCGCATCGTAGTTCTTGTCTCCGGCACCGGGTCCAACCTCCAGTCAGTTATCGACGCCGTCGCCGACGGCTCGCTACAAAATGTTGAGATCGCCGCTGTCGGTGCGGATAAGGCGGGGACCTTTGGGGTGCAACGCTCCGCCGCGGCCGGGATCGAAACCTTTGTGGTGAATTTCAAGGACTTCGCCGAGCGTGCCGACTGGAACCACGCACTGACCCAAAAGTGCCTCTCCTACGCGCCGGATTATGTGGTGTCTTCGGGCTTCATGCGCATCGTCGGTGAGGAATTCATCAACGCCTTTGATGGCACCTACATCAACACGCACCCCGCCCTGCTGCCTTCATTCCCGGGCGCCCACGGGGTCCGCGACGCGCTGGCCTACGGTGTCAAGGTCACCGGTTGCACCGTGCACATCGCCGATGCCGGCGTGGACACCGGTCCGATCCTGCGCCAGGAAGCGGTGGTCATCAGCCCCGATGACACCGAAGATTCGCTGCATGAGCGCATCAAGCTCGTTGAGCGCCGCCTGCTCATCGCCACCTTGGCAGATCTGGCCGCGAAGTAACACCCGCTTTTTCGAAAACAGGAGGCCCGCCCGGCATCGACAGTGATGTCTACGGGTCAGGTTAGTCGATCAAGGCGTTCCAGCACATGCTGTGGCGCCCACGTCGTGGGCTGCCACGTGGGCCACGATAACGGCCTAGCCTGACGCAAGCGCCGCGAACTTCACCGGATCTGGCATCCCGCGTGCCGCGGCATCGGCCGTAAAGGCCTCCCGGTGTGCCTCGCGCACCGGCACCTCGCCGCGGATCCAGCCCCGGCCGACCTCGATGACGGTCCACGAAGAGCGGCAACACGGGCTCGGCGCACTCCAAGGCCCAGCCGGCAAACAGCCGGCGGTGTTCATCGCTCCGCGTGCCCCCGCGGCGGAAGGTGACCAGCCGCCGGTCGCGTTCCCGGGGAAGAGTTGGCATGACCCCGAATGCCCGGCGGCTGCTGGACGAACACCCGACGGACATGTTCGCCGCCTCCCCGAGGAACAGCGTCCACGCCCTTGACCACCGCGCCTCTGCGCGCCAGAGATCACGTTCTTGACCGCGTGGGACGGCGCGGACCCTGCTCGCCTGCGGCGCCCTGAAAGAGCTGGACCCCTTGCCCGGGAAGATCAACTCGAGGCATCGCCGCCCGCTTGCTGGGACGAATCATGGACGAGACGCGCGTCCGCTTCGACGGGTGGCTGTATCTGGAAACGGGAAGCGACGACTTCTTTGCCTTCGCGCGCAGGTTGTATCGGCGCCACGGCTTCAGGCCGTGCTGGCCCTTCGGTTCCTTTGGCGCGGATCCGGACAGCGTCTTCATAGGAATGAGCCTGGCCGCAAGGGGTTGCGCCGACCCGGCGAGTACGGAACGATGGGGTAGATAAATCGATTTATCAGTTTCGTGTGAAGCCGTGTCGGGACAAGTAAATGTCCGCGCAACAGGCGCCGCAGCTGGTCGCCTTCGCGGTGGAAACAAGGGAACGGACCCCAGATGAGAGTATTAACCGAACTTCAGCGCCTCGGGGGGCCCGGCACTGCCGTCGCAGCGAGGAACGGGGTCGGCTTCACCTCGCTCGAGGCCTTCAGAGCGGACGTGGAACAAGGGGCAGGGACCTGTGTGCTGGTGGTACCCGGCGCCCTGGAGAACCGGGTGATCCGGGCCGGGGAAGAAATCCAGTGGGTTCTCTTCCCCGAAGGTGCGGGACCCGTGCCCCAGCTCTGGGACGCCACGGCGGCCGCCATCGACATCGAGTTCACCGACGGAACCCGCCTCAGCGAGCTGGAGGCGACAGACCAGTACGGTGCCGGGCTCGGCCCCGATGCCCAGGCAGCGGCCAAGGCCATGTGGGTCGACCAGTGGAACCGCCGCGCGGTGGGGCTGGACGCGGTGATCGGCAAGCAGGTGGCCCGGGTCCTGGCGGTCATCAAGGGATCCGAGCGCACCGACATCCGCGTCTTCTTCGACGACATCGACATCCACGAGGCCGCCCCGGCGCCGGCCACCGCGCTGGACGCCGTGGTGACCACGCGCGGGACCCAGTCCTCGGACCGCTTCTCCCGGGGCAACAACGCCCCGCTGGTCGCCGTTCCGCATGGCGGAGTCTTCGGTCTGCCGATGACCAACGCCGCTCGCGGCAACTGGCCCTATTCCTACCATGCCGACAACCGGGCAACCGACAACAAGCCGACCATCCAGGCCTTCGCGACCTCCCACATCCCGAGCCCGTGGATGGGGGACCGCGGCGTCTTTCAGATCATGCCTAGCCCCCGGGCTGTCCCCGAAGTCTCCCGCGAGGCCCGCGCCCTGGGATTCACCCACGGCGCGGAGCGACCCGGCCCGCACCGCTACGGAGTCGACCTCGAGGGCGGTCTCAGCGCCGAGCTGACCGCCGGCGCCTTCGCACTGGGCATGCGCTTCACCTTCCCCGGTGACACCGCCTCCATCATCGTCGACCACCACGGCACGGTCACCGAAATGCGCACGCGTGCCGATGGCGAAGACCTGGTCCTCGAGGCGCACCTGGATGACCGCGAAAACACGCCCCCGCACTACCTGCATGTGCGCATTCCCCGAGCCGCCGGGAACCATCTGCGGCTGGTCGAGGGTCGGCTGCGCGGCTACGTGGGGGCAACCCCGGATGCGCAGGGCCGCGTGGATGTGTTGCTGGGCATCTCGACCGTCGACTATGCCCAGGCCGCGGCCAACCTCACGGCCGCCGGCGGCTTTGAGACCATGCTGGAATCCTGCCGCGCGCAGTGGGAGAGCAAGCTTTCCACCCTCGAGGTTGCAGGAGCCAGCGCCGACCAGCTGACTAGCCTGTACTCGGGCCTGTACCGGCTATTCCTGTACCCGAACCGGGCAGGGGAACCCGGAAGCGATGGCACCAAACGCTACCGCTCGCCCTATGGGGAAGTGCTCACCGAACCGGTCCGGGAGGAACCGGGGGCCGAGATCATGGACGGGGAGCTCTCGACCACCAACGGCTTCTGGGATACCTACCGCACGGCCTGGCCGCTGCTGGGTCTGCTCACCCCGGCCGAGGCCGGCGAACTGGCCCAGGGCTTCGTCCAGCACTTCCACGACGGCGGCTGGACCCCGCGCTGGAGCGCCCCGAGCGCCGAGGACTGCATGACCGGCACCACCAGCGACACCGTCTTCGCCGACCTGCTGGTCAAGAACGTGCCAGGACTGAAACTGGAAGAGGCCTACGCCTCGGCGGTGAAGAACGCGACGGTGCCGGCCGCGAACCAGAAGGTCGGGCGCAAGGGAATTCACCCCGGCATTTTCCGCGGCTACATCGACACCGCCACCGGCGAGGGCATGTCCTGGACGCTGGACAACGCCATCAACGACTGGGCGCTGGCCCAGATGGCCGCACTGCTGGCCGCCAAGGCATCCGCGGGCTCGGCGGCCGCCGCCCGCTACGGGGCCGAACACGAGTACTTCGCCCGCCGCTCCCTGAGCTACCGGGAAGTGTTCGACACCGAGCGCGGCTTCTTCATCGGCAGGAACCCCGGCGGGGCCTGGCGCGTGGAAGCCGGATTCGACCCTGCGGAATGGGGACACGACTACACCGAGACCAATGCCTGGGGCACCGCCTTCACGGTCCCGCACGACGGTGCGGGGTTGGCCGAGCTCCACGGCGGCGAAGCGGGCCTGGGCCAGGCGCTGGATACCTTCTTCGACACCCCCGAGACCGGGGATGAGTCCAAGTCAGGGTCCTACGGGTTCGCCATCCACGAGATGACCGAGGCCCGCGATGTGCGCATGGGGATGCTGGGTCTGTCCAACCAGCCCGCCCACCACATCCCGTTCATGTACATGTTTGCCGGCAGGCACGACGACGCGCACCGGATCGTGCGCGAGGCTATTTCCCGGCTCTTCGTGGGCTCGGACATCGGCCAGGGCTCCCCGGGCGATGAGGATAACGGGGAAATGAGCGGCTGGTACATCTTCGCCACCCTCGGTCTCTACCCGCTGGCGCCGGCCTCCGGCAGCTACGTGTTGATCCCTCCGTCAATTGAGCGTGCGGTGCTGCGCCCCACCGGGGGAGAAGCGATCACCATCGAGGTCACCAATCCCCAGGCGCACGGCAGCTACATCGAATCAATGCGCATCAACGGCCAGGAATGGAACGAGATCTCGGTCCCGCACTCCCTGCTGGCTTCCGGCGCGCACCTGGAGTTCACGCTTTGCGCGGAGCCCTCGGGCTGGGCGGCGGAAACACGGCCGGCCTCGGCCTCCGCCCTGCACGGGTTCAGCTCGCTGTTGCTCGATGCCACGGCCGGTGCGCGCGCTGTGTCCGGGGTGCCCGGAGCCGGCACCCTGATTGACGACACCGGGGCAACACCCGTGGTGCTGGGGGCTGGGGACAGCGTTCAGATCGATTTCGTTGCCGGCGCCGCCGTGGATTTATACACGCTCACCGCAGCGGTCCCGGGCAGCCTCGGCTGGCGCATCGACCTGTTCGGTGTCGACGGGAAGCCCCTGGCCACCGAGCGGCGCACCACCGAGGAATTCAACTGGGCAGGTCAGACCCGTGTGTTCCGCCTTGCAGCGGATCTTGGTCAGTCATTCGGTCAGGTGACCGGTTTGCGCTTCACGGCACGCGACGCGATGACCCTGCGGCAGCTGGAGGTCTTCGCTACGGACACCTAACCACCGCCTCCGGAGCGCACCTTGATCATGGCCGGCCGTCGCTCTGGCCCGGAATAGGGGAACATCGGTCTCGACTACACGGGCCGCGCAACAGAAGGCCGCTGAAACACGAGCAACACGTCGGACACCAAATCGTGGGGGTATTGAACCCACACGATCCCGATGACTCCCACAGAGCTGAGGTGCTGCTCGAACACGCGGGTGCAATCGCGGATCAAGTGAGTGGGTCGGCCTCGTGATGCTCCGCGGTCATGTATGGCGGGGAAGTGAGCATGAGGTTGATGCCCGCGTCGGGTTGGGACGGGGTCATGCGGCGGATGATCCTTAACAGCTCCCGTGCCTCGCCCTCGACCGTGCGTGCTCCGGGCACCCGTCGTTGAAGGTACTCCACGCTCGGGTAGCAGTTCAATGCCCAGTGCTTCGCGCCCCAGCGCGAGGGAACGCTCGGCCAGAAACGTGTCGTGTGATGCGCTCAGTTGCGAATCCAGTGGTGAGATCGTGGGTCTACTCTCGATCAATTCTTCTCCACGTCCCTCATCATCCGAAGTGTAGCCGCCGAGCAGCGGCCCCTGACATTTCAGGCATTGGCGAAGACCGGACATCGAGGCAACGTCATACGCACCGCCATCGAGTCCGCTCCAAGGGGGTGACAGCAGAGCCTGACTGTTACGACAGCCTGAACCTGTCGATTGGGACTCTCATCGAGCCAGCTGGGCACGGTGTCGGGGTCGGCTAGATCTACCATCCATCGGTGGACTGCTGGTTGAAGCGCATAGCCCTACCCTCGCACGGCAAAACTTGCCCGAACGCACCTAAAGAAAAGGGCACCTTGTCTTGCAGACCTCTTGGTCCGCAAGACAAGGCGCCCCTGGCTATTTTTGGTGACTAGCCCTTGAGCTTGAAGCGCAGGGTGCGCACCTCAAAGGCGGTCAACGCAAGGCTCACCGCGCCGTCGGCGAGCTCGGCAACGCCGTCTTCACCCTCAAGGGGATCTTCCAGCAGGGAGATCGCCGAGGCGCCTGCCACCGGACGGTGCACCTTCACGGTGCCCGCCGCGCGGCGGCCCAGGGACTCATAGACGCGCACGACCAGGTCGCCGCTCTTGTCCCCGGCCAACTTGACGTTGGAGAGCACGATGCCCTCGCCCTCGACGGTGACCAGCGGGTCAAACCCGTTGGCGCCGTTGATGGTACGTGCGTCGCTGTTTAGCAACGCACCGGCCTCGGTGGCCGCGGCGATGTCCGCGCCGATGACCAGGCCGTAGCGGTGGCTCTGGATGCCCTGGTCGGTTTCCGGATCCGGGAAGCGCGGGGCGCGCAGCAGCGAGAGGCGCATATTGGTCATCACCCCGGCCTTGGTGGAATCGCGGGTGACATCGAAACCGTAGATGGAGTCGTTGATCAGCGCTGCCCCGAAGCCGGGCTCCTCGGCCAGCACGAAGCGGTGCATCGAGGTCTCGAACTTCGCGGCCTCCCAGCTGGTGTTCACGTGGGTGACGCGCTTGTGGTAACCGAACTGGGTCTCGGCGATCGCGTGCTCGGCACGGATATCCAGCGGGAACGCGACCTTCAGGAACTTCTCGGTCTCGTGCCAGTCGGTGACCTGCTCAATCTGCAACACCTTGGAGCTCGGGGCGAGGGTCAGTTCCTGGCGCACGGTGGAGGCGGAGAAGCTGCGCTCGATGAGAACGCGGGCGGTGCCATCGGCATCGGTGGACAGCGTGAGCGAGTCCAGTTCGCGCAGGTCGGTGACCTGGTTGCGGTAGTACTTGTCCACGTCCCAGGCGTCCCACATGTTCGGGAAGTCCTGGTGCAGCTGCAACAGGTTGGCCTCGGTGCCCGCGGCAATGCTCTCGCGCCTGGTGGAATGGTCCAGTGCGGAGGTGATCAGGCCTTCGGCTGAGATGGTGATGGTAACCAGCTCGTTGCTCAGCACGATGCCGTCCGCCGACTCGGTGGCGGTGACCTTGTCGGTGGCCGGGGCCAGCTCGGCCACGGCGGCCGCTGAACCGGTGCGCAGGCCCGCACGGGTGAACGGTGCCGCGTTCAGCTGGATCGGGGTGTCTCCCTGGCCAACCAGCAGTGCCTGGGCGCTGGCGATGATGGCCTCGGCCGCGGCGGTGACCCGTGCGTATTGGACCACTACCTCGCGGTGTACCCAAGCGATAGAGGTACCCGGCAGAATGTCGTGGAACTGGTGCAGCAGCACCTGCTGCCACAGCTCGTCGATCTCGTTGTGCGGGTACTCGAAGCCGGCGTACACCGCAGCGGTGGCGGCCCAGAGTTCGGCTTCCACTAGCAGATGCTCGGTGCGGCGGTTGCCCTGCTTGGTCTGGTGCTGGGAAGTCAGCGTGGCGCGGTGCAGCTCCAGATAGAGCTCGCCAACCCAGACCGGTGGGGTGGGCAGCTCGGTCTTGGCGCGCTTGAAGAACTCGTCGGGGTGTTCCCACTTCACGGTGGCGCTGCCTTCGAGGTCGGCCAAGCGGCGCGCCTTGCCGGTCATCTCACGGGTGGTGCCGCCGCCACCGTCGCCCCAGCCCACCGGTGCAATGGAGCCGGTGGCGTGGCGGGACTCGCGGAACTGGCGCGAGGCGCGGGCCACCTCTTCGCCGGAGAGCTGCGAGTTATAGGTGTCCATCGACGGGAAGTGGCTGAAGACGCGTGAGCCGTCGATGCCCTCCCAGTTGAAGGTGTGGTGCGGGAACTTGTTCTGCTGGTTCCAGGAAATCTTCTGCGTGAAGAACCACTCGAAGCCGGCACGGCTCATCAGCTGCGGCAGCGCGGGGGAGTAGCCGAAGGAATCGGGCAGCCAGACCCCGGCGCAGGTGACGCCGAATTCCTCGCGGAAGAACTTCTGGCCGTAGTAGAACTGGCGGACCAGTGATTCGCCCGAGGGCATGACGGTGTCGGATTCGACCCACATGCCGCCCAGCGGCAAGAAGCGCCCTGCGGCAACTGCCTCCTTGACGCGGGCATAGACCTCGGGGCGGTTGTCCTTCATCCATGCGTACTGCTGGGCGCTTGACATGCCGTAGAGGAAGTCCTCGTCAACGCCGAGCAGCTCGACCATGGAGGAAGAGGTGCGCGAGACCTTACGGATGGTTTCGCGCACCGGCCAGAGCCAGGCGGAGTCGATGTGGGCGTGGCCCACGGCGGAGATGCGGTGCGCGGACTCGTCGGCGCGCTTGGAAAGCACCTCGACCAATTCGGCGCGGGCCGCCGGTGCGGTCTCGGTGATGCGCTGCAGATCCAGCACGTCAAGGGAGTTGTCCATGGCCTGCAGGATGCGCATGCGGCGCGGGCCCTCGGGCAGCTCGGCCTGCAGTTCCAGCAGCACCTCGAGGTCCAGCGAGAGTTCGTGGACCTCGGGCTCGAAGATCGCTAGGTCCATGCGGCGGGTGGTGTAGAGCTTGCGCGAGGAGGAGGTCTGGATGTCTCCCTCGGTGGTGGGCAGGAACGGGTGGTAGTCCAGCAGTACCGGGTTCGCGGCTGCCTCGATGAAGTAGTCGATTTCCTCCCCGCCCTCGGCAACGTCCACGCCCGGGATCCACTGGTTGCGCGGGTTGATCGACTTCACGGTGATGCCGTCGGCGCGGTAGACCAAGCCCTCACATTGGAAGCCTGGCATGTTCTTGTCGAAACCCAGGTCCACGAGGACCTCGATACGCTTGCCGGACCATTCGGCCGGGACCGTGCCGCGCAGGCGGAACCACGTGGTGCCCCAGGCTGCGCCCCAGATGGTTCCGACCGAATAATCGGTGTATTCAAGGCCCATGGCCTCGGCCGGGGCGATCGGCTCGCCAGGGAGTTCGTGCCACTGGATGTCCAGCGGGAGAGATACGGGGTGGATGGCTGGGCGGATGCGTTCTTCGAGGACCCGCTTGACGCGTCCGAGGGTCAAGGGAATGTCGTCATGCATGAATGCCTTTCGCCGGACCCAAGGCCCGGTGGGGATAGATCTGTTCCAAAAATGAAGGCTGGGGGAGTGCACGGCACCAAGGGCCGCAGGTCAGATGGCGCTGCCGGCCGAGACCTCCCTGGTAGTCAGCACCGTGGTGATGCCGCGGGCGGCGAGGAAAGAGGCATCGCCTGCTTGTGATGCAAGGATAACCGACGGTCGTGCCCCATCCATGGCAAGGGACATCCAGGCCTCGAAGAAAGCCCCGCCGGGCTCGCAGGTGGCCCTTCCCGGGGCAAGGGTCTCGTCCCCAACTTCTAGCACCAGGGCGGTGCTGCGCCGAGCCGGGGCCGGTGCGGTCCGCACCTCGGCGGCCACCTTGGCAAAGGCGTGTCCCTGCGGCTTGATGGTGCGGTCGTTGCCGATCAGTCCCAGCGAGTATTCCAGGGACGGGAAATCCGCCAGCGCGGTATCCACGTCGTGGGAGGACCACCATGTGACGCCCCAGAGGTTTTCGGTGTCCAGCGCGTACTTCAGCGATCCTTCGAGGAATGCCGGGGCGTCCTCGGCCGAGACATGTGGTGCTGGCGCGCCGATTTCCTGCAACCAGATGGGTCGGTTCGGGTCGGTGGACCAGCCGCGGCCCAGTTCGATGAGGTATTCGGCCAGGCGCAGGGATTGCTCGCTCATGCCCCCGTAAAGCTTGGAGGTGCCGTTGAAGATCCAGGAGTGGATGGTGGTGGAGTGTCCGCGGCGCGCGGCCAGGGCCGGGGTGAAGCTGTGCTCGCCGCCGAACCAGCACATGTCGTACTCGGAGTGGTGGTGTTCTAGGCCCGGGGCACCCGCCGCGCAGGCCGCAAGCATGGTGCTGATCCAGGTGTCGGCCTGGGCAACGGTGAGTTCGCTGCGGTTGGGGTGCAGCGGGGAGGCGAACTGGCTAAATTCGTTGCCGATGCTCATGCCCAGGAAGTTGGGGCGCCCGGCCAGGGTGGAGGCGATGGCCTCGAGGTAGGCCGACTGCCCCTCGATCACCAGCTCCGAGGTGAACAGGTTCTGCTGGTGCCAGGTTTGGGCCCACGCAGGAACGTAGTCGAAGGAGGACAGGTGACCCTGCAGTCCGTCGACACTGACATCCAGGCCGCGTTCGGCCGCGGCGTCCACGACGGCGGCCAGGTCGGCCAGGGCCTGCGGGCGGATGAGGCTGCGGTTGGGCTGGAATACCGGCCAGAGGGCGAAAGCCCGGATGTGGTCGGCTCCGAGTTCAGCGATGCTGTCCAGGTCTCGGGAGACCTGGTCGATGTCGAAGTCGAGCCAGTGGTGGAACCAGCCGCGGGTGGGGGTGTAGTTCACGCCGAAGCGCAGCGGGGCCCCGCCGCGCTGCACGGGCGTGGTGTCGGCAGAAAAGTCCTGGAGAATCCTGTTGCTCAATGGGTGCCCTGTTCTGAGTGAAGCACGGTCAGGTGGAGTCATCGAGGGTTTCATGGCGGAGCGGCAGTGCCGGCACGTCGCCGGGCATGGTCCGGACTCGCCCGAAACTAATACGATTTAGTAAGAACCGTACACGGGCAATCCGGATTCTGTAAAGATGGCCTAGGTGTCGTGCCTGTGGGGCCCTGCTGTGCTGCCGCGAACCGTCAAGGTTGGGGCTGCCGCGGCAATGTCCAGCGCCACGTCCTTGCCCGAAATGATCTCCAGCAACGCACCGACCACTTGCTCGCCCAGCGCGAAGGTGTCGCGGGTCAGTGACGTGATTCCCGGGTAGACCAGGCTGGTGAGCGCCGAGTCGTCGAAGGCGACGATGGAGATGTCATCGGGTACAGATACTCCCATTTCCCGCGTCACCCCGGAACCCGCGACGGCCATGACGTCGCTGTCGTAGACGATGGCCGTGGGCCGGTCCTTGCGCTGCGACAGGATCCGCCGGGTGATCGAGGCGCCCTGTGAATCGCTGAAGTCGGTGGTGTAGGAAACCGCGGATTCGAGGCCGAATTCCTCGATTGCGTCCTGCACTGCCGCCATGCGGCGCTGGGTGTGCACGAATCCCGGGATGCCGGCAACGTGGGCGATCCTGCGGTGTCCCAGGGTGGCCAGATAGGACATGATGGTCATCATGGCCTCGCGGTCATCGGTCCACACGGCAGGGATGTTGCTGTGTTCAGTGGGCCCGCCAATGAGGATTGCGGGCATCTGCTGGGCCTCCAACACGGGAATCCGCGGGTCGTTCTCGTGCAGGTCGATGAGGATCCAGCCGTCGACGCGGTGTTCGTTCCACCAGTGTTTGTAGGTGCGGATTTCCGCCTCGGTGTCTTCGACGATCAGCATGTGCAGGGCAATCTCCGAGCGCGAGAGGCCGGCTTGGACCCCGGAGATCAGTTGCGCAAAGAACGGTTCCACGCCTAGGGTGCGGGCGGGGCGGGCGATGACGAACCCCACGACGTCGCTGCGGGCATCACGAAGGGCTCGCGCCGCATTGTTGGGTCGCCACTGCATCTCGTCGGCAATGCGCAAGATCCGGGCACGTGTTTCCTCGCTGACGCCGGGTCGCCCGTTCAGGGCAAATGACACGGCCCCACTCGAAACGCCGGCCGCGCGGGCGATATCGCTGATGGTGGTGCGCTGTCTAGGCATGTAAGTCGCGTCCTTCGAAAATCATTTTCACCGATTTGTAGCGGTGGAGACCAGTTTTAGTGGTTTTTTAGCTACTTTGCTTATCCAACCATAGAATTGTCCGTGGATTAAGCCTTGACAGCCACAGTGCGGTGTGGAAACTTTACTCAAGAGCTATAACGATTTATCACGAAGTTTTCCACCCGTAGGTGTTCATAGGTGCCCTTGGCCAATCGCCGGTCGCCTGACGTTTTTAAATAGGAGATCCCTCATGCGACGACGCATATCGCTGGCCATGGCCGCATCCGCGGCACTGCTGGCCCTGACTGCATGCACCGGCGGCGGACAAACCGCACCGGTGCAGACCGGCGGCGGAGAAATCACCGGCGAAGTCAGCCTGCAGACCTGGTCGCTGACGCCGAAGTTCACCGACTTCCTCAACGAGACGGTCGCTGCGTTCGAGAAGGAATACCCCGGAACCAAAGTCAAGCTCATTGACCAGCCGGGTGACGGCTACTCCGACAAGGTACTCACCCAGGCCGCATCGGGTACTTTGCCCGACGTGGTGAACCTTCCGCCGGACTTCGCCTTGCCGCTGGTCGGACAGAAGATGCTGCTGGATGTCTCCACGGTCGACCCGACCCTCGAGCAGACCTACATCCCCGGCTCCCTGGCGGCGTACCAGTTCCGCGGTTCAGAAGGCACCTACGCCTACCCGTGGTACCTGAATACCGATGTGAACTACTGGAACACCGACAAGCTAGAGAAGTGTGGACTGGACCCGGCCAAGGTTCCGGCCACGACCTCCGAGCTCTTCGAGCAGGCAGCGATCATGCACGAAGCCTGCCCCAAGGAATACCTGCTCAGCCGTAAGCCGGGCCTCGGCGACCTGGCCCTGTCCGGTGCACCGATCCTCAGCGAAGACGGAACCAAGTTCGAGTTCAACACCCCGGAAGCCGCAGCGTTGGTCGACCAGTACGCCCAGGCCTTCCAAAAGGGACTGATGCCCTCCTCGGTTCTCTCCAGCGACTACCTGGGCAACTCCTTGCTCTTCACCAAGGGCGAAGTTGCCTGGACCACCGGCGGCGCCACCTCCATCCCGGACTTCGAGCGCGACAACCCCAGCCTCAAGGGCTCGGTAGTTGCTAGCCCCGCCTTGGACATCTCCCCGCTCTATGCGCAGGGCCTGTCGGTCTCCGCGAATTCCAAGAACCAGGCCACGGCCGTGGCACTGGCGAAGTGGATGACCAACGCCAAGAACCAAGCCGCGTTTGCCCACCTGGTCAATGTCTTCCCCTCCACCATCGAATCGGCCGAGGACCCATTCTTCTCCAAGAGCGACGGAACAGCTTCCAGTGATTCCAAGGTCATTGCCTTCAAGGCACTCGAGACGGCAAAAAACATGCAGCCGTACGAGGTGAATAGCGCCATGAGCGATTACGCCGGGCAGCAGATCGCCTTGGCCATCCGCGGCGACATCTCCAGCCAAGACGCACTGGACAAGGCAGTCGAACGCCTCAACGAAATGCTCGAACGCCAGAAGTAGCCGCAGCTTTCCGGTGGAGGGGCCAAACCCCGGGCCCGCCGTCCTTAGCACGCGCCTTATAAGAAAGTCTGCACACTATGAAGACTAAAAGCTGGATCAGCCCCTGGCTGTTCGTCGCCCCCGCATTGCTATGGCTCGGAGTATTCAGTTTCTGGCCGTCCATCAACACCATCATCCTGGCGTTCACCAACGCCAAGCCGCTTGGCGGGGATGTGGAATTCGTTGGGCTCAGCAACTTCTCGTACATGTTCCGCGACCCTCAGCTGATGAATGCTTTGCTCAACAGCCTAGTCTTCATGCTCATCTGCCTGCCCCTGCTGACCATCCTGCCGCTGCTGATCGCGATGCTGTTGGAAAAGAAGTTGAAGGGCATTTCCTTCTTTCGCACTGCCTTCTACACCCCGGTGATCGCCTCGGCCGTGGTCGTCGCACTGATCTGGACCTGGCTGCTTGACGAGCAGGGCTTGGTCAACAACATGGCCCAGGCCCTGGGCCTCATCACCGAGCCCATCCCGTTCCTGACTGACCGCTGGCTGGTCATTTTCAGCGCCATCAGCCTGACGGTGTGGAAGGGGCTTGGCTACTACATGATCATTTACCTGGCTGCCCTGGCCAACGTCAGCAAGGACCTGCACGAGGCAGCCGCCATGGACGGGGCCGGCCCGATCCGCCGCTTCTGGTCGGTCACGGTTCCGGGGGTGCGCAACACCATGGCACTGATCGCCGTGCTGGTCTGCGTCTCGGCACTGCGCGTTTTCTCCGAGCTCTACATCCTCACCGGCGGCTCCGGTGGACCCGGCGGCGAAGCGATGTCGATCGTCATGCTGATCCAACAGTACGCCCGCGGCTTCGCGGGTGACCTGGGGTACGCGTCGGCGTTGAGCCTCCTGCTCTTTGCCGTGACCCTGGTGCCGCTGCTCATCCTGGGCAAAATCAACAAGAAGGTGAACGAATCATGAGCACCCCCAACAGCACCCTCGAAGAAACCCGGAAGGCACCCGAGGCCGCCGCGACTGAGGCCAAAAAGAAAGCCGGGCGCAAGCCCAAGCGCGGCTTCAGCAGCATCGGGACCATGTCCCCGACCGAGAAGTGGATCCGCTACGTCCTGCTGATCGTCGTGCTGCTGATCTGCATCGGGCCGTTCCTATGGGAGTTCTCCACCTCGCTCAAGGGCGCCGACGAGGACATCTACACCGATGTTCCCTCGTTCTTCCCCGCCAGCCCCACGATCGATAACTACATCCGGGCTTTCATGGCCGTGCCGATCTTCTCCTTCATCGGCAACTCCCTGTTCGTCGCCGCGGTGGGAGTCACCGGCAACATCGTCTTCGCCACGCTGGCCGGCTACGCCATTGCGCGCCTGAAGTTCCGCGGCTCCAAGATCGTGTTGGGCCTGCTGCTTGCCTCGCTGATCCTGCCCGGCGAGGCAACCATCGTTTCCCAGTTCCTGCTGGTGAGCGAACTCGGCCTAGCCGACACCCTGCTCGGCGTTGCACTGCCAGGCATGGTCGCGCCGTTGAACGTGCTCTTGATGTACAACGCCTTCCGCGTCATGCCCGAGGAACTGGACCAGGCAGGGGTCATCGACGGCGCCAACGCCTGGCAGCGATTGTGGCACATCGGCGTCCCCTCGGTGCGCGGCACCATCGCCGTGGTGGCGATCTTCTCCTTCATCGGCGCGTGGGACGACTTCCTGTGGCCGCTGATCGTGTTGACCACCCCGGAAAACTTCACCCTGACCATCGGCCTGCAGTACCTCGCCGGAACCTTCGCCACCGATCAGCGGCTCATCGCCGCCGGTGCCATGATCGCGTTCATCCCGATCGCCATCGTCTTTGCCGTCCTGCAGCGCCACTTCTTCAAGGGCGTCGAGGAAGGCGGAGTCAAGGGCTAGACACGCCCAACTCTTCGTTCCAAGGCTGGGACCGCCACAAGAAGTGGCGGTCCCGTTTTCCAACCAAAGGAGTTAGACCCCGCATGTCCAAGCAAAACCTCCGGAGCCTTTCCGCCATCGCCTCCACAGCACTGCTCGCCGGGACCATCGCCCTGGCAGCTCCGCTGGCGGCCAACGCCGGGCCAACCGCCCAGGCCCCCACTGCGGCCACGGCACAGCCAGCCCCGGCCGACGGCACCGATACCCGCCGCACGGTCCTGTACTACCAAACCCAGTACCACGAGGGAACGTACGTTTCTCCGCTGCCGATGGTCCAGCGCCAGACCGGATTGACCGACCTGATCGTCGGGGCCATCCACGTCAACGAGACTCCCGGGGAGATCCGGCTGAACGACGACCTTCCCGCGGATGCCAAGTTCAACCGGATGTGGGACGAGCTCGGAACCATGCAGGATGCCGGTGTCGATGTGATCGGCATGCTCGGAGGTGCAGCCCGCGGGACCTTCGACCGCCTGGATCTGGACACCTTCGACACCTACTACCCGCACCTGCGCGAGATGGTGCAGACCTACGGGCTGGATGGACTGGACCTTGACGTTGAGGAAGACATGTCCCTGCCCGGGGTCATCAACCTGATCGACCAGCTCAAGGCCGACTTCGGCGAGGACTTCATCATCACTCTGGCCCCGGTGGCCACCGCACTGAAGGGCGGGACCAGCATCTCCGGGTTCAACTACGATGAGCTGTACGCAGCACGCGGCGCCGACATCGAGTGGTTCAACACGCAGTTCTACTGCGGCTGGGGAACCCTGGAAACAACCGCCGGCTACGACGCCATCATGGATTACGGCGTTTACCCGGCGGACAAGGTTGTTGCCGGAACGCTCACCGACCCGAGCCTATGCAGGGGGTACGTTGAGGTGGATACATTGGCCAAGACCGTCAAGGAGCTGAGTAACAAGTACCCGGAATTCGGCGGGGTCATGGGGTGGGAGTACTTCACCTCCCAGCCGGGCGGCACCACTAAGCCCTGGAAATGGGCGGAGATCATCACCAAGGCGATGCGCTAGCATCCGGCACGAGAAGGAATATCCATGAGCAACACCGGGCAGACCCCGTTGGCCCTGGTGGGCCTAGACATTGGCGGCACCAAGACGCACGCCATGCGCTGGAGTGGTGAAACGAAGCTCGCCGAGGCCAAGAGCGGCAGTGCCAACGTCCAGAACGTCAGTGTCGAGACCGCCAAGGCCAATATCGCCGAGGTATTCGCGGCGCTCGGGGCCGGCCATATCGACCGGGTCGTGGCCGGTGCCGGAGGCATCGACACCGAGTCGGACGCCGAGTTCCTGCGGTCCCTGATCGCGAGCCATGCCCCAGGCGCCGAGATCCTCGTGGTCCACGACACCCGGCTGATCCTGGCTGCGGGCCATGCCTCCACCGGCATGGCAGTGATCCTGGGCACCGGTTCGGCTGCCTGGGGCGTCAATGCCGAGGGCAAGGAGGGTCGGGCCGGGGGCTGGGGGTACCTGCTGGGGGACGAGGCCAGCGGCTACTGGATGGGGCGTGAAGCGGTGCGCCACACGCTTCGCGAGTTCAACCGGGGACAAGTTCCCGGCGAGCTGGGCCGCCGAGTGCTTGATGCCAACAACGTGGAATCCCCGGATGAGCTGATCGCGCTGTTCCACGGCGACACCGACCGCCGCTACTGGGCCCAGCAGTCCCCGCTGGTCTTCGAGGCCCTGCTGGCCGGGGACTCGGACAGCGCGGTGATCGTCGGGGAGGCGGTCAGGCACGTGTGCCGGATGCTCGGAGACCTCTCCGCCCTGCTGGAAACCAACGGACCTGTCATCATCGGCGGTGGCGTGGGAACGCACCAGCCGGTCTTCCAGGAGAAACTGCGGGTGGCAATGGGTGCCATCGGGCTTGTTGACATCCGTTTTCTGGCCCTTGACCCGGTGGAGGGGACGAAGTTCATTTCCGATCTCAGCCCCTTGCCCGCAAAAAACACCTAGACAGCGCCAACCGCACATAACTGCGCCCTCCGGCCTCCCGTCAGCGGGAACCGGAGGGCGCAGTGGTGCGGTCCAAGACATTGGGCGGGCCTATTGCAGTGCACGGCCTTTGGTCTCGGGAGCGAAGAACGCCATCAGGATGACCGCCGCGACCACGAGGGCTCCCGCAGCGAGGAACAAATTACCGAGGCCGAAGACTGGCCACAACGCGGCAAAAAGTAGAGGACCAAAGCCTGCGCCCAATCTGCTGAATGACGAAGCCCAGCCGAAGCCCGAACTGCGCAATTCCGTGGGGTAAAGCTCTGAAATATAGGCATACAGCACCGGGATGGCAACCTGAATGACAACGCCAAAGACCAACATCCAGACCAGTGCGATGGTTGGGGCGTTGATGGTCACTGCCACCAGAACCAAAATGAAGGCAGATAGAGGGCCAGTGACGCCCAGCAACCATTTGCGGCCAACCTTTTCGACCAACAGCGCCGCAATGGCGACACCGATCAAGCCCATTAGCGCCATCACCGAAGTCATGAAGAGGGCCGTGGATTGCGCCATGCCAGCATCGGACAGGATGGAAGGCATCCATGTCAGTGCCAGGTAATAAACCAAGAGGATGGTCAAGAACAATGACCAAGAAACCAATGTGATCTTGGGGCTGAATCGCCAGACTTTCACCAGCTGATCGAGCCAAGACCCGGCCGAGAGACGAGGAGCCGACGCCGGATCCGGCAGGGTATAGGGTTTGGCCTCGGCACCTGTTCGGGTGACCAAATCATCAATGACCTTGGCCGCCTTGTCACGTTGGCCGGCGCGGACCAGATAGAGCGGTGACTCCGGAACACTTCTGCGGATCCAAAACACCAGTAGGGCAGGAAGCACCATGACGGCAAGAATGAGTCGCCAATTACCCGTGGTTGCTTGAACCCAGCCGGAAATGAAGAATGAGAGCGCAGCGCCAATTGGCCACCACCCATCCATTGCGGTGAGCACCCGTCCCCGTTGTTTGGCTGGGGTGAACTCACCCACGAGAGCGTAATCAACCGGGATGCAGCCACCCAGACCCACTCCGGCAATAAAGCGGAAGGCAACGAACCAAGCGAAGCTGGGAGCCAGGGCACCCGCCACGGTGAAGATCGAAAAGATCAGTAGCGTCCAAGTGAATGCCTTTTTGCGCCCGATTTTATCCGCA
Source organism: Paeniglutamicibacter terrestris (assembly GCF_012271785.1). Taxonomy (GTDB): domain Bacteria; phylum Actinomycetota; class Actinomycetes; order Actinomycetales; family Micrococcaceae; genus Paeniglutamicibacter; species Paeniglutamicibacter terrestris. The sequence goes on from NZ_JAAWVT010000005.1 coordinate 38,852, forward strand.
ATGGTTCCCCAGAGGAACGCGCCAAGCGCCATACCCAGCAGGTTACCCGTGCCTAGGAGGGCCGCGGTGGTGCGGTCCAGACCCCACTCCGCGGCGACCAAAGGAATGAGCGCGCCATTGAGCGTGACATCCCAGGCATCAAACATGAATCCCAGTCCACCAATGACAAATATCTTCCCCTGGACACCCCACTTCCACGGGAGATTCTGGACGATTGACTCGCCAGTGGGGAGCTTGAGGTAGTTGTTCATGAGAGGCCTTTTGACAGGTGCGGTTTGGCGCGGGACGAGTTGAGCTATGAAGGCTGGGCAGTACGTGCGGCGTGGGAGGAACCGGTCCTCTGCAACCGGGATCAACGCTACGCGCTGAATAGGGATTGCACAGAATATCCCTTGACATTTTCTTGCTTCTTGTGTCGTGAAACGGCAAATTCTGGAGGTTCAGATTTTGATTCAGACCCGTGTGCAAAGGCTGTTCCGGTGCAGAGCATCCCGGGGTAGGCTCTGAATATGGGAGTAGATTGGACCGCTCTCGAAGAGGCGATACGGGTGTCGGCTCTTCGCCAGGCGGAAGAGATTATTAACCACCACCCGGACGAAGTGTTCTACGCGATCGCCCTCGATGGGGTGAGTGCCGACGAAACCGATCATATCGATTTGCCGGTTCTGGCCCTGAACTCCGAACAAGCACTAACACGTGCCCTCAGCGGCGACGACGTGGAAATAGTTGAAGAGGACTTCGACGACGAGAACGACGAAGAAGGCTTCGAGGAACGTGCCGACGGTGATGACAATGGGTCCGACCGGGACACGCATCTCCACGACAACGATGTGATTCGTGATGAAGACGACGATGAAGACGACGTTCCCATCGATGATGATGACGATGAAGATATCGACGAGGTGCTGAAGGAATTTGACGCCCTGACTTCCGATGCGGAACAGGGCTATTTCTCTTCCAAATGGAATCCAGCGGACTGGCAGTGGAGTCCCATTGAGCTCTTTGACGAGTCAGCAACGTCTCTTTGGAATCAGGCGCTGACCAGTGTGGCCAAAGATCATGGCTGGGAGAAGACCAACCAGCTGTATTACGAAATGCTCATCCGCATCACCGAATCGTTGCGCTCAGCCCTTGCCAAAGGGCGAAACGCGGATATCGTCGTCTACCTTTCCGACGAGGAGCATGGCGATGCCTTGCTGCGAAGGTGCCTTACCGACACTCAGCTGGCGAAACACTTCCCGGAACTCGCGCATTAGCCCGGCAGCTGCGCAGGACCTTCCGGGAGGCTGAGTTCGGCGAGGATCCTTGAATCCAGGTCGCGCAGCTGGATTGTCGAGATGCGTCCCAGCTCCGTGGGCACGGCCCCGCTCAGACGGGCCGTGCCCGTTTTCGTGGCGCTCCAGGAGCCAGCCCTGTCGACCTGGCCGGAGCGATCGACCACCCACAGCGAAAGCGTCCCGCTGGTGGGCAATTCGGTGCCACTGAATTGCAGCTCGGTGCCCCAGGCCTTGGCATTCAATCCCAGATCCACGCGCGGCCCGGCGGCCGAGACCACCTCGTAGCTGGCATCGGGTGCGGGCGCGGGACGCAGCACCGGCGCCAGGAACACGCCCCCGGCCACGGATGCGGCGACCGCCGCCACCGCTGCGGTACCCAGCAGGGCGCGACGGGTTCGGCGCCTGGCCCGCAGTCGGTCCAGGAGTTCGACCCCGGGATCCGAAACCGTGACGGTGGGCTTAGCGAACAACAGCGCCTGGGCCGCCTGCGTATCCAATGCGCCAAGCCGCGTTGTCACCGGGGCAAAGGAGACAAGCTCCTCGCGGCATTGCTGGCAGATGGCCAGGTGCGCCTCGAAGTCACGTGCCTCGTCGGGGTCAAGCCCGCCCAACGCATAGGCACCCAGGTCCATGTGCTCGTTCACTGTTCCACCCCCATTTCTGCCAAGATCCCGCGAAGGGCCCTCAGCGCGTAGTACGCCCGTGATTTCACCGTGCCCTGGGGGATCCCCAAGCTTGAGGCCGTTTGGGCCACCGTGGAACCTAGATAATGCATGTGGATCACCACCTGCCGATGTTCTAGGGTCAAACGCATTAAGGCCTCTTCCATGAGAATCCTGTCCAGGACCGCTTCCATGCCCGCAAGAGCGCCCGCAGCCTCGGGATCTTGGTCGCCCAGCGCCGAAGCGGAAATCCGTGCGGCGGCTCGGCGGTGCCGGTCGATGATCACGTTGCGCGCGGTGGCAAACAAGTAGCTGCGCAGCGATCCGGTCAACTCCGGGGCGGCCTTCCACACCTTGAGCACGGTTTCCTGCACCACGTCGTCCGCCTCGTCGCGGTCGGAGGCTACACGCAGCACAAAGCGTCGGAGGTCCTCTCCGTGGTCGCGGTAGATGTCCGACACCGCTTGCGCATCTAGTGGCACATGGGGTCCATTGGGTCTCTTCGGGAACATGGGTTCACCCCACTAAGACGCATCGTTACTTCAATCGGTTCAACCACGTTCCAAGTATGCGCAGAAAAGTTGGCCACGGTGTGAACCCCAACACACCTTGATGCGTCTTAGTCAGTGAGAGATGCCTCGGGAGTACCTGAAACCAGCCCCCGGGGAGCTCCTGGCCCCCAGGCAACGGGGGCCCACGTCCCGCCCCAAGTGTTAGGAATTGCATCATGAACCCGAAGAACCACACCAAGACCGCGGCCGCTGCACTTTTCCTCGGCGCAGCGCTGCTGCTGTCGGGCTGCGCCGACACCACCACCCCGGGACAAAGCCCCGCCGCAACGTCGCCCGACACCGGCGGCGGATACGAGGCACCGGCACCCAGCGCCTCGGACACGGCGATGGCCGGCACGGATCTGAAGACCGCCCAGACAAGCCTGGGCAATATCGTGGTGGATGCAAAGGGCATCAGCCTGTACGTCTTCACCAAGGATGCCAAAGGCACCAAAACCAGCGCATGCACCGGAGAATGCCTGAATGCTTGGCCCATCGCCACCACCGCCAATGCCACGCCGACGATGGACGGTGTCACCGGAGAAGTGGGAACCATCACTAGTCCCGACGGTCAGAAGCAACTGACGCTTAACGGCATGCCGCTGTACTACTTCTCGCAGGATACAAAGCCCGGGGATACCTTGGGTCAAGCGGTGCAAGGGATCTGGTACGTGGTCACGCCCGAGGGCGAAATGGTCAAGTAACCCCGCCGCCACACAAGCGGGCTGCCGTGGGGCTGGGCGCTAAGATGGGACCTGCACCCCCCTCAAACTGCACCATGGGAGACCCTTGTGAGCCGTATTGTCCTTGATCGCGTCCCGATTCGACGGGCTCTGATTTCCGTCTATGACAAGAACGGATTGGAGGAACTGGCAACAGGCCTGCACGCCGCAGGAGTCGCACTGGTCTCCACCGGTTCCACGGCCAAGCGCATTGCCGCCGCCGGAATCCCTGTCACCGAGGTTGAGGAAGTTACCGGCTCCCCGGAGATGCTTGACGGTCGAGTCAAGACCCTGCACCCGCGTGTACACGGCGGAATCCTTGCCGACCGTCGCGTGCCGGAACACATGAAAACTCTCGACGACATGCAGATCGAGGCCTTCGACCTCGTCGTGGTGAACCTTTACCCGTTCGTCGACACCGTTCGCTCCGGCGCGGAAAATGACGCAGTCGTTGAGCAGATCGACATCGGCGGACCCGCCATGGTGCGTTCGGCAGCCAAGAACCACGCGGCCGTCTCCATCGTCGTTGACCCGGCCTACTACTCCGAGGTCATCGCCGCAGCATCGGTCGGTGGCTTCGATCTGAAGTCCCGTCAGCGTCTGGCCGCCAAGGCCTTCGCTCACACGGCAGCCTATGACACCGCTGTCGCTTCGTGGACCGCAGCGCAGTTCCTCGACGAGGACGGCGACGGAGTCATCGACTGGCCCGCATACTCGGGTTTGGCCCTGGAACGCTCAGAGGTTTTGCGCTACGGCGAAAACCCGCACCAGCAGGCAGCTCTCTACGTGGACAAGGCAGCACCGGCCGGCATCGCCCAGGCCGACCAGCTCCACGGCAAGGCCATGAGCTACAACAACTACGTTGACGCCGATGCGGCATTGCGCGCAGCCTTCGACTTCGAGGCCCCGGCCGTCGCAGTGATTAAGCACGCCAACCCGTGTGGCGTCGCAGTGGCTTCGGCCGATGCAACGGATCCGATCGCCGACGCTCACGCCAAGGCTCATGCAACGGACCCGCTCTCCGCCTTCGGTGGTGTTATTGCCGCGAACCGCACCGTGACCGCCGGCATGGCCAACACCATCAAGGACATCTTCACCGAGGTTGTTATTGCGCCGGACTTCGCGCCGGAAGCGGTGGAAATCCTCTCCAAGAAGAAGAACATCCGTCTGCTGGCCCTGCCCGAGGGCTACGGCCGCTACCCGAGCGAAATTCGCCAGGTTTCCGGCGGAGTGCTCGTCCAGGTATCGGATAAGGTCGACGCCGATGGCGACGACTCGGCAAACTGGACCCTGGCAGCAGGCGAAGCAGCCGACGCTGCCACCCTTACGGACCTGGCCTTCGCTTGGACCGCAGTGCGTGCCGCGAAGTCTAATGCCATCCTGCTTGCCAACAACGGTGCAGCAGTGGGCATCGGCATGGGGCAGGTCAACCGCGTTGACTCCTGCAAGCTGGCCGTAGAGCGCGCCAACACCCTGGGCGTCACCGTGGAGTCCACGGTAGATGCAGCCGGCGGCGCTTCCGGAGCCGAGGGTGTTTCTGCCGAACGCGCCCGCGGTGCGGTGGCTGCATCGGATGCCTTCTTCCCGTTTGCCGACGGTCTGCAGATCCTCTTGGACGCCGGTGTGCGTGCAGTGGTGCAGCCCGGCGGATCGGTCCGCGATGAAGAGGTCATTGCCGCAGCAAACGCGGCCGGCATCACCATGTACTTCACCGGTGCACGCCACTTCTTCCACTAGAGAAAACGTCACTGATCACCAGTGATCATGCTGCCGCCGTTTTTCCCTGCACAGGGGAAAGCGGTGGCAGTTTTTCGTTGACCATGGTGGCCCCGGGCGAATTCTTCGCCCGGGGCCACCATGGTCAACGGCTGTTGAGGTGTTCGCTAGTGCGTCTTATGTACCTTGACGAAGAAGGAAATACCCAGACCGATGGTGGCCAAGACGGCACCGATGATGAAGGAGACATGGGCGCCGGAGAACAGGGCGTGGGCCAGGTCGGATCCCGCTTCAAGCTTCGCGGTGGACAACAGGGACATGACCGTCACGAAGATGGTGGTGCCGATGGCGCCACCGAGCTGCTGGCCGGTGTTGAAGATGGCAGAACCATGGCCGTAGAGCCGCGGCTCGACGGTGGACAATGCCGAGGACATCAGCCCGGTCATCAGCAGGGCGAGTCCGATGGAGAAGACGACGTGGTTAAGCATGAACATCCACAATGCGGTGTCCGAATCCACCGTGACATACATCCACTGGCCCGCCGCCAACATGGCAGCACCGGGGATCAGCACCGGACGCGGACCGAAGCGGTCGTAGATGCGTCCGAAGATCGGGGAGACGATGGCCTGTGCCAGACCGCCGGGCAGCAGCATCATGCCGATGGACAGCGTGCTGAAGCCCGAACCTGATTCAAGGATGATCGGCAGCATCACAATGGTGCCCAGCAGGGTGCCGAAGGCAATCATGATCATCAGTAGCGAGAAGGTGAAGGTGCGGGACATGAACGGGGTGAGGTTCAGCAGTTCTTTGCCTTCGCGGGTCAAACGGACCTGGCGCTTGATGAACAGGCCCAGGGCAGTTAGGCCGACAACGAAGCAGCCGACGGTCAAGGCAACGTTCTCGCCAAGATGTTCAAGGGTGGAGATGCCGTAGACCAGCAGGCCGAAGGCCAGCGCGGAGAGCACGACCGAAAGAACATCAAGCGGAATCTTGCGGGCCTGCGACGGGACCTTGATGAAGATGAGGCCCAGTACCAAAATGATCACGGCCAACGGTGCCATCATGATGAAGATGTAGTGCCAGGTGAAGGCGTTCACGATGGCACCGGAAACCGTCGGACCGATGGCCGGGCCCACGGAGATGACGATGGCGTTTAAGCCCATAATGGCCCCGCGCTTATGTATGGGAACCAGGGACAACGTGGTGGTCATCAGCAACGGCAGCACGATCGCGGTACCGATGGCCTGGATGATGCGGGCCACCAGCAGCACGGCGAAGCTCGGTGCAAAAATGGCGAGCACGGTGCCGACAATGAAGCTGGACAGCGCGAAAATGAAGAGGCTGCGGGAGCTGAAGCGCTGTAGTAGGTAGCCGGTTGTCGGGATGACTACGGACATGGTCAGCAAGAATCCGGTGGTCAGCCACTGTCCTGCGGCCGCGGAGACGGACAGGTCCGCCATGACCGCTGGCAGCGCAACGCTGAGTGCCGTTTCGTTGAGGATCATCATGAACGCGGCGAGTGCTAGCGCGCCAATGATTCCGGTCAGTTGCTTGGTTGGCAACGTTGGCGGAGCCTGCCGGGTAGGAGTTTCGGGCGGCGACATCGTGTCGTCTGCGGTCTGAGCCATCGGAGGCTACCTCTTCTGTAAGTTTTTGAACTGACAAAATCATGTCATGGTCTGACAGGTTCTGTAAGCTAAACCTGTCAGAGTGTGACATGAAATATAGTGGGAGGGTCTCGGTGGCTGTCGAGGCGGCCGCTACAGGGAATGAGATGAATCTTGGGTATTCGTGATGATCACCGCGCCCAGATGCTGCGCGAGATTCAGGGGGCCATGCTGGACCTCGTGGAGGAGCGGGGCCTGGATGCCACGACGGTCGGCGACATTGCGGCCCGTGTGGGGATTTCTGAGCGCACGGTTTTTCGCTACTACGCTTCCAAGGAGCATGTGCTGATGCCCGGTCAGCAAAACCTGATCGAAGCTCTGGTGGATCACAAAAGCACCTCGAGCGGCGCATCGGGGATCCTGGAGGACTTATTGTCACGGTGCCGCGAACTTTTTGCGCTCGAAGTTGAACAGAGCGATTTTCGCCGGATTTCGCGGTTGATGGTCAAGGAGCCGCAGATACTGCGGATTGCTATGCATCAGGAGCGAAGCCTGGTTAAGGCGCTCAGCGAGGCGCTGACGCAACGTGGCCAGCTGGGCCAGCTTCGGGCGCTGCTAGTTGCCGAGGTAGTTACTGCCGCCTGGCGGGTTGCCTGGCAAACATTCGGCCAGCGGGAAATCGATGGCATCGACGCCGATCCGGTAGCCATCTTTGATGAAACCGTGAGTGAGTTGGGGATGCTCTTTCCTCGAGCCTGAGCAGCAGCGCCCCTGAGTTCAGTTATGACGGGTTAACTTAACGACGCACTGCTGCAATAGCGCTGATTGCCGCGTCTTTTCGCGGTGAAATAGGTGTGGGGGAGAACGCGTCTCTCGCCACAAAAAGTGTGTGTGCGCAGTAAATCGGGTAAGTTAGGGCTGTTGAGATCAAGTCGGAGTACACATATCCGAGAAGACCGTTCAGGGAGACGCCGCACCTATGGCCAAGATTATTTATACCCACACCGACGAAGCTCCGATGTTGGCAACCCACTCGTTCCTGCCGATTGTCGAAGCGTACGCCTCGACCGCGGGTGTAGAGATCGAAACGCGAGATATCTCGTTGGCCGGCCGCATCATTTCCGTCTTTGGTGACCACCTCACCGCGGAACAGCAGATTCCCGACGCCCTGGCAGAACTCGGCGCACTGGCCAAGAGCCCGGACGCAAACATCATCAAGCTGCCGAACATCTCGGCATCCATCCCGCAGCTCAAGGCAGCGATTGCCGAACTTCAGGCAGCCGGATACGCCCTGCCGGATTACCCGGACAACCCGTCCTCCGACGAAGAGACCGACGCCCGCGCGCGTTATGACAAGATCAAGGGCTCAGCAGTGAACCCGGTTCTTCGCGAAGGCAACTCGGACCGCCGCGCCCCGTTGAGCGTGAAGAACTACGCCCGTAAGAACCCGCACACGATGGGTGCCTGGACTGCAGAGTCCAAGACTAACGTTGCCACGATGGCCGAAGATGACTTCCGCGCCAACGAGAAGTCAGTAGTTATCACCGAAGCGCAGACTCTCTCGATCCGCTTCGTTGGCGAAGACGGCGAAGTTAAGGTCCTGAAGAAGGCCCTTCCCGTCCTGAAGGACGAAATCATCGATGGCACCGTCATGCACGCAGCATCACTGGACGCCTTCTTGAAGGACGCCATCGCTCGCGCCAAGGCCGAAGACGTGCTCTTCTCCGCACACCTGAAGGCCACGATGATGAAGGTCTCTGACCCGATCATCTTCGGCCACGTGGTGAAGGCCTACTTCTCCGAACTCTTCGAGACCTACGGCGAGCAGCTTGAAGCCGCAGGCCTGAGCGCAAACAACGGCCTTGCCGCCATCCTTGGTGGGCTCGACGAGCTGGCCGACGATGTTCGCGCCGGTGTTGAAGCACTGATCGCCAAGGGCTTTGCCGAGGGTCCGGCCATCGCGATGGTCGATTCCGACAAGGGCATCACCAACCTGCACGTCCCCTCGGACGTCATCGTTGACGCCTCCATGCCGGCCATGATTCGTTCTTCGGGCCACATGTGGGACAAGGAAGGTGCGGAGCGCGATACCCTCGCCGTGCTGCCGGATTCCTCGTACTCGGGCATCTACCAGGTGGTCATCGATGACTGCCGCGCCAATGGCGCCTACGACCCGACCACCATGGGTACCGTCCCGAACGTCGGGTTGATGGCTCAGGCTGCCGAGGAATACGGATCTCACGACAAGACCTTTGAGATCAAGGCCGCCGGCCACGTCCAGATCCTTGATGCCACGGGCGGCGTGCTTCTGGAGCACCAGGTCTTCGCCGGTGACATCTGGCGTGCCTGCCAGACCAAGGACGTGCCGGTGCGCGACTGGGTTAAGTTGGCCGTCAACCGTGCCCGTGCCTCGGCCACCCCGGCCGTATTCTGGCTTGACGAGACCCGCTCGCACGACCGCGTGCTGATCTCCAAGGTTAACGAGTACCTGGCTGAGCATGACACCGAGGGACTGACCATCGAGATTCTCTCGCCGGTTGCTGCAACTCAGTACACCATCGATCGCATTCGCCGCGGCGAGGACACCATCTCGGTGTCCGGCAACGTGCTGCGCGACTACCTCACTGACCTGTTCCCGATCCTCGAATTGGGTACAAGCGCCAAGATGCTTTCCATCGTGCCGCTGATCGCCGGTGGCGGACTGTTCGAGACCGGCGCCGGTGGTTCGGCTCCGAAGCACGTGGCGCAGCTGGTGAACGAAAACCACCTGCGCTGGGATTCCCTGGGCGAGTTCCTGGCCCTGGCCGTCTCCTTCGAGCACCTGGCCAACACCTCGGTCAACCCGCGTGCGCAGATCCTTGCCGACACCCTGGATGCGGCTACCGGCACCTTCCTGCTGGAAAACAAGTCGCCCAAGCGCAAGGTTGGCGAGCTGGATAACCGCGGCAGCCACTTCTACCTGGCCAAGTACTGGGCCGAAGAGCTCTCCGCGCAGACCAAGGATGCCGAGCTGGCAACGGCCTTCAAGGCCGTTTCCGAAGCACTGGGCAGCAACGAGGAAGCCATCGTGGCCGAACTCGCAGCAGTTCAGGGTGCCCCGGTTGACCTGGGTGGCTACTACCGCCCGGTTGAGGCCAAGGTTGCTGCAATCATGCGCCCAAGTGCAACGCTGAACACCGCGCTGGAACTGCTCAAGAAGTAGTTTCACGCGCTCCGCGCACAAACGGCACGGGCCGCTACTTTCCTTTTCGGAAGGTGGCGGCCCGTGCCGTTTGCGGTTGATCAGAGCCCGCGTCCAACCTCCCAAATACTTTCGGAGGAGCCGGTCAGCAGGGCATTCACCGACACCGCTTGGGCGTCGGTAAACGAGGCAATGTAATCCACGATCGCCCGGGATCTCCCCAGGCGTCGGATCTCACTTCCCGACGCGTTGGGAATGGAATTCGGGGACTGAATGAACAGCTGCTGATATTCGGCGGTTGCCGCCTCGACGGAGTCCAGCAGTCGGCGCGGTGCGCGGGCGGAGTCCTGTGGATCATCCAGCCAGGCGGACAAGCCCTCGGCCAAGGACTTGATGATGCGAGTTTGCCCGCGCTGGTACAGCGCCAAATCCGAGCGTTCCAGGACAAAGCGTTCGTGCACAAATTTGAGCACCACCACATCGTGCCAGGCCTCGTCGGCCAGCCGGACATGTCCGCTGCGGATTTGTGGATTCTTCTCCACGGCGATCGAGCCCTGCAGCCTGTCGATCCAGCGCCGGGTGAAGGCTGTGACGGTGCGATCGGCATCCAGCCCGCCGTCATAGGGCAGGGACAACAGCCCCTCCACCAGATCATTGTCCACCCGCTGCACCGAGGCACGGAAAGCCTGTGCATCGGAGATCCACGGGTCCTTGGCCGCAACCCGGCGCCAGGCGCGCTCGAGCTCATGGCCGGGCAAACGTCGGTCAAGGTCGCGCGCGTCCAATGCGGCCAGCTCGGAGGCGGCATCAAGCCAACGGCGCAGCTCGGTGGATACGAGGGAGTACTGCAGCACACCGGCCCGATAGAAGTCATCGAGGTCATGCACCGCATAGGCAATGTCATCGGCGATGTCCATGACCGAGCATTCCAGGGTCTGCTGGTGTTCGGCGATTTGCGGGAACACCGAGAGCACATCGGCCATCTCCGCCGACTCAATGTCATAGGCCGAGAACTTCAGGGCGGGACTGCCACCGCCAATGCCCACGCCACGCGGCAGCAGCTCCGGTGGTCGGGGCGCCAGCGTGCGCCAAGCATTGCGGGTCCAGGGATACTTCAACACCGCCGCGCGCACCGCGCGGGTCAGGTTCAGCCCGCGTGGGCTCGCATCGCAGCTGTCCAGTGCCGTGAGGATGCGGAAAGACTGAGCGTTCCCCTCAAAACCGTCGGGCAACCCCAGGATGTTGCGGGCCGCCCGGTCAAGTTCCTGTTCGCCCAGATGTCCGAAGGGCGGGTGGCCCAGGTCGTGGGCGGCGGCCGCTGCCTGCACCACCACCGGATCACAACCGCCGAGCTCGGCAACCAAGGCGCGGGTGGGTTCATCGGCGGTGCGCAAGCCGATGGCGATGGAGCGAGCCACCGCGGAAACCTTGAGCGTGTGAGTGAGCCGGTTGTGCACCACGGTGCCCGCACCTGCCTGCGGGATCACCTGGGTCACCGCCGAGAGCCGGGAGAAGTAGGGGGAGAAACGGATGCGTTCGATGTCGACGCGGAATTCGTCTTCTCCGGGCCGCGAGTCCTCGTCGATTGACCGTTCCCTGCCGCCGCTTTGGTGGGTCGTGTTCCTGTAGTCCATGGTGCGCACCAGCCTAATTCACCTGATGGCTCTGCCCGGGGCGACGCGACACAATCACGGGCGATCCATCGCCATAGATCGGTCAGGGGCAAACACAGCGGGTGCCCATCCTTGTGGATGGGCACCCGCTGTTGAAACTACATTAGCGCGCGAACGCGGTGGTCCTTAGACTCGCGCCGGCAGTGGAACCGAGATTTCCGGGACGTGCCGCACGGCACCCTTGTCCGCCGACTGAGCGAAGGCAGCATAGGCGCGCAGGGCCGGGGAAACCACGCGCTCGCGGTCGCGGGGCCGGTAGCCGATGCTCGATTCGAGCAATTCGCGGCGGCGAGCCAACTCATCGTCGCTGACCTCCAGCGTGATGGAGCGGGCCGGGATGTCGATGGAAATCGTGTCACCATTTTGAACCAGCGCGATAGCGCCACCGGCGGCGGCCTCGGGTGAGACGTGGCCGATCGACAGTCCGGAGGTACCTCCGGAGAAGCGCCCGTCGGTGATCAGTGCACACTTGGCGCCGAGACCCAGTCCCTTGAGGAACGAGGTGGGGTAGAGCATTTCCTGCATGCCCGGCCCGCCGCGCGGTCCCTCGTAGCGGATCACGACGACGTCGCCGGCGACCACGGTCTTGCTCAGGATGGCGGTGACGGCATCGTCCTGGGATTCGAAGACCACGGCTGGACCGGAGAACTTGAAGATCGATTCATCCACACCAGCGGTCTTCACCACGCAGCCGTCAACGGAGATGTTGCCGCGCAGCACGGCCAGCCCGCCCTCGACGCTGTGGGCGTGCTCAACGGAGTGAACACAGCCGTTTTCGGCGTCGGTGTCCAGGGTGTCCCAGCGCTCGGATTGCGAGAAGGCGGTGGCCGAGCGGACGCAGCCCGGGGCTGCATGGAACAGTTCGATGGCCGTCTCGGTGGCCTTGCCACCACGAATGTCCCAATCATCGAGCCAGGAGCGCAGATCGGGGCCGTGCACGGAGCGGACATCATGGTTCAGCATTCCGGCGCGGTCCAGCTCGCCCAAGATGGCGGGGATGCCACCGGCGCGGTGGACATCCTCGACCAGATAGACGCCATTGGGGGCGACCTTGGACAGGCACGGGGTGCGGCGTGAAATGGCGTCGATGTCATCGAGGGTGAAATCGAGTTCGGCTTCCTGGGCAGCGGCGAGCAGGTGCAGGATCGTATTGGAGGATCCGCCCATCGCGATGTCCATGGTCATCGCGTTCTCAAACGCGGCACGTGAAGCGATCGAGCGCGGCAGGACCGAGTAGTCGTCCTCAAGGTAGTGCGCGTTGGTGATCTCGACAATGGCCTTGCCGGCATCCTGATACAGGGCGCGGCGGGCCGTGTGCGTGGCCAGCGTGGTGCCGTTACCCGGCAGGGCCAGACCCAGGGCCTCGGTGAGGCAGTTCATGGAGTTGGCGGTGAACATCCCCGAGCATGAGCCGCAGGTGGGGCAGGCGTTCTCTTCGAGGGTCAAGAGGTCGGCGTCGGAGACGGATTCATCCACGGCGTCGGCGATGGCCGAGATCAGGTTCAAGCCCTTGCGCACGGTGCCGTCAATCAGGACCGCGGAGCCACCCTCCATCGGCCCGCCACTAACAAAAACGACCGGGATATTCAGGCGCAGTGCCGCCATCATCATGCCGGGGGTGATCTTGTCGCAGTTGGAGATGCAGATCAGTGCGTCGGCGCAGTGCGCGTTCACCATGTACTCGACCGAGTCGGCAATCAGTTCGCGCGAGGGCAGCGAGTACAGCATTCCACCGTGTCCCATGGCGATGCCGTCATCCACGGCGATGGTGTTGAATTCGCGCGGGATGCCGCCTGCCTCGATGATCGCCTCGGAGACGATGCGCCCTACGGGCTGGAGGTGGGTGTGGCCGGGAACGAATTCGGTGAAGCTGTTGGCTACGGCAATGATCGGTTTGCCGAAGTCGGAGCCTTTAACGCCGGCTGCTCGGAGCAGGGCGCGGGCGCCGACCATGTTGCGGCCGTGGGTGACTGTGCGTGAACGAAATGGAGGCATAGAACATGTTATCCAGTACCGGTCCCAAGGCGGAAGTCGCTCGTAATACTAGTAGTGGCAGTGATAGATTTAGACTCATGAGCACCGAACGCCGGCAGGAGCTGGGACAGTTCCTGCGAGATCGACGCAGTCACCTCGTCCGCGCGGAACTCGGGCTTCCGCCGATCGGGCGCAACCGCACCTTGGGTCTGCGCCGGGAGGAAATTGCCGCCTTCGCCGCGGTCAGTGTCACCTGGTACACCTGGCTTGAACAAGGGCGAGACATTAACGCCTCCCGCCAGGTGCTCGAATCCATCGCCCGCGTGCTCACCCTGACCTCTGCCGAAGCGTCGTACCTACTGGCCATGGGCGGATATACGCCCAGCCCCGTCACCGAGGTCAGCTCGATTGAGCAGGCTCCGGAGCACCTGCAGCGGCTGCTTAATGCCTTTGATTTCCCGGCGTTTGCCGTCGCCCCAGACTGGGGTATCGCCGGGTGGAATCGTGCCTACACCGGCCTGTACAACCGCATCTCGGCGGTGGATCCGGGGGACCGGAACCTGCTCTGGCTGATTTTTACCGACCCGTACCTGCGCAAGATGCTGCCGGACTGGGAAGAGACCTCGCGGCACTTTGTGGCGGAGTTCCGTGCCGAGGCTGGAGCCCGACTCGGCTCCGCCGCCCATACAACGCTGCTGCGGCGCTTGGGTGAATCCAGTCAACAGTTTGCCAAACTCTGGGCCGACCGCGGCGTGGAGCGCTTTGCCTCCCGGCAACGGGTGTTCCTGCATCCGCTCGCCGGAGAGCTGGTTTTTGAGCAGCACCGGCTGGTGCCCTCTGATGCACCGGAACTGCATCTGGTGATGTACGTGCCGGTGGCAGGTACGCAGACCGCCGATCGGCTGCGAACGTTACTGGCGGAGCACACCGCCTGAGCAGCTCGCCCCTGCCCGAAGCCTCAATGGCATCACGCTTCGCCTGGTTAATGGAGCGACAGTGAAGCGTCGGTCAATCCGTTTGATCGCTCCCGCACACCATCAGTTTTTTGGGGTTTTGTCCTGCCTGGAGTTTCTCGGCCACCCTCCCGCCGATGGTTCCGTGAGACGTCACGGACGCTTCACAGTGATCTGTCCACCGTCACATAAAATCCCAAAATCCTTACCGAACAAAGGAAATAGCGAGTGACCGGGCTGTAACAATGTGTCCCCGAGCACCGCCCGAAGATGACGCCCCGCGTTCATGTGAAGTGTTTTTGCCCTTCGTGACGAGGACCGTCGAGCGCCCCTTGCACAGCGTGCTGATGGTGTTTCAAGATGGATACATCAACCATCAAGAGCGGCTGAGAGATCTGGCTCGTTGACGCCGCAGCAACCATCACGTGATGGCATTCCTCCTTCAAGAGGATGTCCATCAATGAGGGTGCTAAGGCCAGAAGCGATGGAGCCGCTTCAGCGTTCGCTCACCATCGCCGCAGGGCACCCCAAATGTGGGTCCCAGCGGCTTTTGTGTCGACCCCGCTGAGGCCTCCCTCGAATCAACGAGGAGTCCCACATGAGCATTGCAACAAGCGTCGCACCACCGTCGCTGTCTTACGAGCTGTACCCACCGGCTAGTCGTGATGCCAGTGAAAGTGTGTTCAGTACCATCGCCGCGCTGGAGAGCACCGATCCAGACTATGTGTCGGTGACCTACTCCGGATCTCCGACGCGTCGCGCTGCCTCACTGGAGCTGATTGACCATCTGATCCGCGACACCCGGTTGCGTCCACTGGCCCACCTAACCTGTGTGGGAGAGAGTCGGGAGTCTCTACAGAACCTGGTGCGCCACTTCATTTCCCTCGGGGTGCGAGGAGTGCTCGCCCTGCGCGGGGACCTGCCCACCAAGACCGATGAATGGCGCGGAGAATTTCCCTTCGCCCGGTACCTCATCGAACTGATCCGTGAGGTCGAGGCCGAACATTCGGCGGCCCTGGCCGGCGGCAGACTCGGTGTGGGCGTGGCCGCTTACCCGATTCGGCATCCGGAATCGCCCTCCTTTGACCACGACATTGAGGTGCTCCTGGCGAAGGAACGATCCGGCGCCAACTACGCCATCACTCAGGTGTATTTCCAAGCCATCGAATACACCAACCTGGTGGAATCGGCACAACGTGCCGGTGTCACCATCCCGATCATTCCCGGAGTCATTCCGCTGAACTCGCTAAAGCGGCTGAATCGTTTGGCCTCCATGACCGGGGTGTGCCCTGATCCGGAACTGGCCCACGCACTGGAAACCGCCGATTCGGAGGCCGAACGCCATCGCATCGGCGTGGCAGCAGCGGTGAACCTGGCTCGGCGCGCCTTCGACGATGGCGCTCCAGGAGTTCACCTCTACACCTTCAATGATCATCGCGGCTCCCTCGACGTCGTTGAACAACTGGAATTGCCACGCACCCGGGCCAAGGTCACCCGCACGTGGGCCACCCGCGCCGTGGCCTAAAGAACCGCCCCACCAGCTCCACCACCCACCGAACTTTTAAGCATCACAACCATCAGGAGAAATACCATGTCGAAGCAGACCTTCCCCGCCGCATCCATCCTTGGCTACCCACGCATCGGTCCTAACCGCGAACTGAAAAAGGCCCTCGAAGCGCACTGGGCCAAGCAGACCGACGAAGCCACGCTGCACGCCGCAGCTCTCGAACTGCAGAGAAACAACCTCGCGAAGCTCACCACCTTAGGACTTGGTGCCACCGACGCATCGCTGCCCGGAGACTTCGCCTACTACGATCAGGTACTGGATGCGACCATCGCGCTCTCCGCTGTGCCGACCCGCTTCGCGGATCTCGCCGCAACCGACGGCACCATCAATACCGCCGGCGCGTTTGTTCTTGCCCGCGGCGATGAATCCCGTGCCCCGCTGGAAATGACCAAGTGGTTCGATACCAACTACCACTACCTCGTGCCGGAGATCGGTGAAAGCACCCCGATCAAGGCCAACGCCGCAGCGTTGGTGGAATCCTTCACCGCCCACCAGGCTAACGGCACCACCATCCGACCCACGCTCGTGGGACCCATCAGTTACCTGCTGCTGGCCAAGGCCGAGGACGGCGCAGCAGCCGACTTCGATCCGTTGGTGCGCCTGGATGAAGTGGTGAACGCCTACGTCGAGATTCTCGCGGCGCTGGCCGCTGCCGGTGCCCCGTGGGTTCAGCTTGATGAGCCAGCCTTGGTCACCGACCGCGGCGCCGCACTAGCCGTTCCCGGCGCGCTGGCCGAATCCGTCTACACCACGCTGGCCGCAGCCACCAAGCGCCCGGCCCTGCTAGTGACCTTGGGCTACGGCACCGCGGGCAACGTCGAACGCCCGGGTGAAACTCAGGGCCTGCTGGCCCGCGCCGGTGTTGACGCGGTGCACGCCGACCTCATCCGTGGGGCATTGCCCACCGCAAACTTCCTGGGCGATCTGGCCGGCTCCACGCTGGTGGCGGGCATCGTTGATTCACGCAACATCTGGCGCAACAACCTCACCACCTCACTGCAGACCCTGCAGGGGCTGCGCGCCGAGGTCCAGCAGGCCGGCGGGACGCTCGCCGTGGGTACCGCCACCTCGTTGCAGCACGTCCCGCACGATGTCGCCCTGGAAACCAAGCTGCCGGCACACCTCCCCGAATGGCTCGCCTTCGCCAACCAGAAGGTCTCCGAGGTCATCACGCTGGCCAAGGGTCTGAACGACGGGCAAGAAGCAGTGGCAACGGAATTGGCCGAAGCCGACGCGGCCATCAAGAACCGCGCCGAGTTCGCCGGAACCACCGTGCCCGCTGTCCGCACCCGCCTGGCCAACCTGACTACCGCCGACTTCTCCCGTTCGGACGCCACCACCCGCAAGGTGGCGCAGGAACAGGCACTGGACTTGCCGCTGCTGCCCACCACCACCATCGGTTCCTTCCCACAGACCGTAGAGGTCCGCTCCGCCCGTGCCGCGCACCGCGCGGGCACCATCAACGACGCCGCCTACGAGGGCTTCTTGAAGGAGGAGATCGCCCGCGTGGTGGCCCTGCAGGAAGAACTGGGTCTGGATGTGCTGGTGCACGGCGAGGCCGAGCGTAATGACATGGTTCAGTACTTCGCGGAAAACTTCGACGGCTTCGCCGAAACCTCCAACGGTTGGGTGCAGTCCTACGGATCGCGGGCCACACGTCCTTCGATCCTCTGGGGAGATGTCTCCCGTCCGGCCCCGTTCACCGTCCCGTGGATCTCCTACGCGGCATCGTTGACCAACAAGCCGTTCAAGGGCATGCTCACCGGTCCGGTCACCATCTTGGCGTGGAGCTTCATCCGCGACGACGAGCCGCTTTCGGTCTCCGCCAACCAGGTGGCCTTGGCCCTGCGTGATGAGATCGCCGATCTCGAGGCCGCCGGCATCTCCATCATTCAGGTCGATGAGCCGGCATTGCGCGAACTGTTGCCGCTGCGGAGCAAGGATCAGACAAAGTACCTGGGCTGGAGCGTGGATTCCTTCCGGCTATCCACCGCCGGAGCCGTGGATAGCACCCAAATCCACACCCACCTGTGCTACTCCGAATTCGGGGAGATCATCAACGCGATCGACGCCCTGGACGCCGATGTGACATCGATCGAGGCAGCACGTTCCCGGATGGAGGTCACCGAGGATTTGACGAACTTCGGCTTCTCCCGCGGCATCGGTCCGGGTGTTTATGACATCCACGCCCCGCGTGTACCTTCCGAGGCCGAGGTTGCCGAACTGATCAACATTGCGCTGGGCTCCCTAGATGCCCGCCAGCTTTGGATCAACCCGGACTGCGGACTCAAGACCCGCGGTTACCTCGAGACGCGCGAGTCGCTGGCTAACCTCGTGGCGGCCACGGTTGCCGCACGCAGCACCCTGAGCCTGAGCGTCTAGCCTCACCACCCTTAGGCCCACCATCGCGGAGGGGGCGCCACCCAAGTGCCGCCCCCTCCGCATCACCCCACGTCGCATTCACTTACCTCTTCGGCCCGAAAGGCACGATCATGGCCTCCAGGCAATGGAACAGCTCCACCACCGAAATTCACGCAGGCTACACACCCGCTGCCCCGCACCGCCCCATGACCGTGCCCATCTACTCCTCCGCCGCCTATCAATTCCCCGACTACGCCACCGCCGCGCAGCTTTTCTCACTCAGGCAGCCGGGCTTCACCTACTCCCGCACCGGTAACCCCACGGTGGCCGTCTTGGAGGAACGTGCGGCGGCCCTCGAGGGTGGGATCGGTGCCATCGCCACGGCCACCGGACAATCGGCGGTGTCCCTCGCGCTGCTGGCGTTGCTGCAGGGCCCGGGCCATCTGGTGGCCTCTAATAAGCTTTACGGTGGCACCGTTGATCTACTCACCGACACCTTCGCCGACTTCGGGGTCACCGTCACGTTTATCAACCCGGAGGACCCGGATGCCTGGGCCGCCGCGATCACGGAGAAGACCCGGGGTTTTCTGCTCGAGTCGGTCTCCAACCCGCTGATCACGCTGGTGGACCTGCGGGCCATTACCGAGGTGGCGCACGCCGCCGGAATCCCGGTCGTCGTGGATAACACCCTGGCCACCCCCGCTGCCTACCGGCCCATCGACTTCGGGGCCGATGTGGTGGTGCATTCGGCCACCAAGGCGCTGTCCGGTCACGGCTCGGTGCTGGGCGGTTTGATCATCGATGCTGGCACCTTTGACTTCTCCGATGCCGCCCGGTGGCCGCAGATCGCCGCGCCCAAGGCCCGCTACTACGGGGATTCACTATTGGAGCGTTATGGCTCCAAGGCATACCTGATGTTGGTGCGCTCCAAATTCCTGCACGATCTGGGGCCCACACTCTCGGCCCCCGCCGCCGCCGGAATTCTCACCGGCATCGAGACGCTGTCGCTGCGCGTGGCCAAGGCGCAGGCGAACGTGCTGGAACTGTGCCGGGGCCTGGCCGGGCATCCGGCGGTGGCCCGCGTGCATCACCCCTCCATCCCCACCCACCGGGACCATGCGTTGGCCCAGCGCGACTTCCCACGCGGAACCGGCTGCGTGTTCTCCTTTGACCTGGTGGATCCGGGGAACGTACCGGTTTTCGTTGATTCGCTGCGGCTCTTCGCGCTGGCGGCAAACATCGGGGACGCCCGCTCGCTGGTGGTTCACCCCGCGGCCATGACGCACTGCCGACTCTCCGACGCCCAGCTTCGGGCGGCAGGTATTGGCCCCGGCACGCTGCGTATCTCGGTGGGGCTGGAGGATTCGGCGGATCTGCTGCAGGACCTCATTGGCTCGCTGGACGCGCTCAGCACCACGCCGGCCCAGCCAGCGGCAGATCTGCTGGAAACCAGCAACGCCTAAACAACCGCCCCACCACGAAAGGAAGAACCACAATGAGCGAACGGCAGCACGGCTTTAATACCCAGGCCATCCACGCGGGACAGGCACCGGATCCATTAACCGGCGCGGTGATCCCGCCGATCTATCAGACCAGCACCTTTGTCCAGGACGGCATCAACGTGCTGCGCAACGGACACGAATACTCCCGCGGTTCAAACCCCACGCGCAACGGCTTCGAAACTCAGCTCACCACCTTGGAGGCGGGGCACGCCGGATTCGCCTTCGCCTCGGGCATCGCCGCGGAGGACGCGCTACTGCGTGCGGTGCTGGCCCCGGGGGACCACATCGTGCTTGGTGCCGACGGTTATGGCGGAACCAACCGGCTGATCAATCGACTGCACGGAAAATGGGGGATCACCAATACCCCGGTGGATATCACCGATACCGCGGCAGTTGCCGCCGCAGTGCAGCCGGGGAAAACCGCGCTGCTTTGGGTCGAAACCCCGTCCAACCCGCTGCTGGGGATTGCCGATGTTGCAGCGTGGGCAGCCATCGCCCACGCTGCTGGCGCCCTGTTGGTAGTGGATAACACCTTCTCCACACCCTTCCTGCAGCGGCCGCTGAGACTGGGCGCGGACGTGGTGGTGCATTCGACCACCAAGTACATTGGCGGGCACTCGGATGTGTTGGGCGGTGCGGTGATAGTTTCCGATGCAACGTTCCGTGGCGAGACCTTGGCAGCGGCGGTGGGCCTCCAGCAATTTGCCGGGGGCGCCGTGGCCGGGCCGCAGGATTGTTTTTTGGCCGCCCGCGGCCTGAAGACCCTGGGGCTGCGAATGGAACGTCACTGCTCCAACGCCGCGAGGATCGCGACGTGGTTGGACGGGCGTGCCGAACTGGAAAAAGTGCTCTATCCAGGACTGCCCACCCACCCGGGGCACGAGCTGGCCAAGGCTCAATCCTCCGGCTTTGGTGGAATCGTCTCACTGCAATTTGTTGGCGGTGAGGCCGCAGCCCGGGCCTTCGCCGAATCCACCGAACTCTTTGCCCTCTCGGTCTCCCTTGGCGGGGTCGAATCGCTGGTGTGCTATTCGGCGGAGATGACGCACGCCTCGGTCATCGGCACCGAGCTGGCGGTGCCACGGAACTTAGTGCGGCTTTCGGTGGGCATCGAGCAGGTGGAGGACCTGATCGCTGATCTCGAGCTAGGTCTAACCGCGGCCCGTAGCGCTACTTTGGAACGGGTCGCTGCCTAAAAGCGTGGGATGCGCGATAAAAATCCCAACGAATCGTGCTGCAACTGCGCTAGACGGTAGTGATCGCGCGATGAACGGTAGCCCATGATCAGATTGTGGTCACGATTGGAAAAGTGTTGATCATTTTGTCATGATCATTGCATGTCTACCCATCGAAACGTACAGCACAAGCCGGTCCTGGATGCCGAAGAACGCAGCGCAAAAATAGCCGTGACGGTATTCCCGCTGCTGGTTCTGGCCGGCGGGGCACTGGCTTTGCTCACTCCGGAGACCTTCAGCGGATTCTCCAAGGCGGTGAATCCGCTGCTCATGATCATCATGTTCGGGATGGGACTCACGCTGACCCTGCCGGACTTTGCGCTGGTGGTGCGCAAGCCGCTTCCGGTACTGCTGGGCGTTGTGGCGCAGTACGTGATCATGCCGCTGCTGGGGCTGGGTATTTCGATGTTGCTTCAGCTTCCGCCGGCTCTGGCTGCGGGTGTCATTCTGGTGGGTTGCGCCCCCGGTGGTACCGCATCCAACGTCGTGACCTACCTGGCCAAGGGCGATGTTGCGCTCTCGGTGACGATGACCTCGATCTCCACGCTGGTGGCACCGATCTTCACCCCACTGCTGACGCTGTGGCTGGCCGGGCAGTACCTGCCGGTTGATGCCGGCTCGATGGCCATGTCCATCGTCCAGATCGTGCTGATCCCCGTGGCGCTCGGGCTCGTACTGCGTCTGGTATTGCCCCGTTTCGCCACCCTCGTTTTACCTGCCCTTCCGTGGGTATCGGTTCTGGCGATCACCGCGGTGGTCCTGATCGTGGTCGCCGGCAGTGCCGCGGCCATCTTCAGCGCCGGGGCGCTGATCCTGTTGGCTGTCATCATGCACAACGCCGGAGGCATGGCTCTGGGGTACGGCACCGCCAAGCTCTTCAAGCAGCCCATCGCCACCCGCCGCACCATGGCCATCGAGGTTGGCATGCAGAATTCGGGGTTGGCCGCCGGCCTAGCCAGGACGTACTTCAGCCCGGAGGCGGCATTGCCCGGCGCCGTGTTCTCGGTCTGGCACAACCTCTCCGGCGCCATCATTGCCGCGATCTGGCGCCGCAGTAGCGCCAAGAATGCCGCGCGGGAGACCGAGGCTGCTCAGCCAGTCGCCCGCTAAGCGGTACCGGATTGACCGTCGCTGCGCTTAGCCCTCGAAGGTCTGCGGGAGAATATCGCGGTGGGCGAGCACCGAAGCAACATCAAGGAACGGATCCTGATGCAGCGCACGAAATAGCTCCGGGGCCGCGGCGATGAACAGCGAATCGGGATACAGGCACGTGCCCCAGGCAAAGGCCATCCCCGGATCGGCGACAAAATCGGGCACGTTACCCTTGATCCCACGCTCGATGATCTCGTGGATCGTCAGTGTCTCGTGCGCATATTCCTGGCCGTTGACCATGCTGGTTCTCATCCCCGGAGCAGATGAGCGCGAATATCCGGCCCAGCTGCGCGTGGGCAACAGCTGGTCCGGGCCCAGCTGAGTTGTCAGGAGCTCGCGCAGGCTGTGCGCGGTGAGTGGATCCAAGGAGCCCAAGGCGGGACTCGGCGTCACGGCGCCGGGATGATCGGCGCTGTAGAGCGCCCAGAGTTCATAAAAGTTGGTTGAGGCGGTGAGCTCGACCCCCACCGGCAACAGGGCAGACCAGCGTATTGCCGCCCCCGGTTCGTTAACAACGGGCAGGAAGAGTCGAAGCATCCGCAGGGAATGGAACTCCTCGGGAATGAGGTCCCGTGCCAGCACGACGTCACGTCCTTCTTCTCTTGATCTGTCAAACAAAAGTGGTGGTGCCAGAAAATTCCGGCACCACCACCCGTTGTGTAAGTTACTAGCCCACGAGTACATCGTTGGGGTAACGGATCCCCAACTGATGGCGGATCCCGTCAAAGACGGCGATGGTATTCACCGAGTGTTCCCACGGCATGGTGGGAGACTCGTTGAGATCCTGTTGGATACACCGTGTCGCCTCGCGGAACTCGAACGTGTAGTTCGCGCCCACGGCTTCAAAGACTTCGGTCCGGGCCGGGCCATCGGCCGGGTGGATGAAGAGCTTGGTGGGATTGTGCAGCGGCGCGTTGGTACCCAACCAGCCATTGGTACAGGCCACCCGGGCTTCCCGCGTGGAGGTGCTATTGAGCGAAACCATCAGCTGCGCATGGCGTCCCTCCGGGTAACCCAACGTGACGGCGGTCTGGACATCCACCCCGTCATCGTTGACCTCACCGAGGGCTTGCACCGAGGTCGGGAAGCCGAAGGCTGCGATCGCCCAGGTCATGGGGTAAACAGCCAAGTCCAGCAGGGCTCCGCCACCGGCGTCTCGATCCCAGATACGCCACTGTGGATCGTACTCGGCGGTGAATCCCAGATCGGCCTGGACCCATGTCGGTTCGCCGAGCTCGCCGGAATCCAGAATGTCCAAGGCTCGAGCGAACACCGGGGTGAAGCGCGACCAGACGGCTTCCATCAGGAAGAGGTCACGTTCGTGGGCCTCAAGAGCCAATGCCCGGGCCTCGGCGGCATTGATGGTCAACGACTTTTCGCAGACCACATGCTTGCCGGCCCGCAGTGCAGCCATGGCGATCTCAAAATGCTGCGCATGCGGGGTGCCGATGTAAACGGCCTCGATCTCCGGCTCGGCAAACATCGCTTCGTAGGAGCCGTAGGCCCATTCAATGTCGTGTTCATCAGCGAACGCGCGGGCACGCTTCTCGGAGCGTGAGGAAACAGCAATCACATTCGCGTCTTCCAGCGACTGCAGATCGGCAACAACCTTGCCGACGATGCTTCCGGTAGAGACGATGCCCCAATTCAGTGAGCGGCCCGTGGCCTTGATCGGTGAGGGGGCTCCCGGGTGGGCGGTGGGTGGTGCCTGGATGTTGATTTCCATCGCGTGTGTGCTCCCTATGCAGTGGGCGGGTGAATTTAGAGCGTGGCGTTTGCCTCGCGGTGTTTTGCCGCCAACACCAAGTAGTGGGCGGCGTTTTCCTTCAGGTTCTCAACCTCCTCATCGCTCAACTCACGGCGGACCTTTGCGGGGACTCCTGCCACCAGCGAACGCGGCGGGACGATGGTGCCCTCAAGCACCAAGGCGCCGGCGGCCACCAGGGAGTTCTCCCCAATGACGGCCCCGTTCATGATGGTTGCGCTCATTCCCACGAGGCAGTCATGACCCACGGTGGCACCATGGACCACTGCCGAGTGACCCACCGAGACGCGCTCGCCGATGGTGCAGGGGTACCCGGTATCGGCATGCAGCACCACGTTGTCCTGGAGATTGGTGCCTGCCATCACGGTGATGGTGTCCGAGTCTCCGCGGGCCGAAACGCCATAAAAGGCACTAGCGTTTGCGCCCAGTGACACGTCCCCGGACAGCGTTGCTGTCGGTGCCACAAAAGCCGTGGGGTCAACGATCGGAGTTTTCGAATCAATGGTGATGATGTGAGCCATAACACCACTCTAGCCTGTGCTCAGCACCGAAAATGGACGCGCGGCACCGGGAGGCCAGCCGCGGTTTTGCTCTCCCGCGGTGGAGCCGTGCAGACAGCGCCCGTGCTGGTGCCGAGCCGAGGATATGATCGTAGCCAGAGACCGGCACCGGGCCGAGGATGCACCAGACTCAGCACGGCGTTGTGGCTGTCGCCCGCGCGATGCAGGTGAGACAAAGAACGGCGACGATGTCCGGACGCCAAGAATTCAGGAGCAGCTGGAAAGATGTGGCCGCAGCACAAGGTCGAGGTTTACGAGCAGATGGTAGCGGAGCTCCGCGCCACGCTGGAGCGTAACGCTCCCACCATTAATCCGCAGCTACGGACTCAGCTGAACGGGATCATTAATCACGCGGTGAACGCCGTCAATAACGGAGCCCCGATTGTGGCGATCGGCCTGCCTGAGCTGGAAACCGAAGAACTTGGGCTCTCGGTGCCAGCTGCACCATCCGCGACGAGTGCTATTGACGATGCCGAAACGGTAGAGGTTGCGGCGAAACCCGCCATCGATCCCTTCCGCCATGGTGCCAAGGCCGAGGCCAACAGGATGCTCAAGGCCAAGGATTTGGCTCGCTGGCTCTGGGACAGGGACATCAGCGGGGAACAGATGATGGCCTTCAGCAATAAGTGGCGCAACAAGATGGCTCGAGCCGCGGGTGTTAATCCGCCCTCAACGCTGGAAACCTGGACGGTGGCGGGGGATCTGATGGAGCGCATGGCACAAATTGATGAGGCCGGGAGCGCTTCCGGGATCAGCAAACGCCATCATCTTGATGAGCACGAGCAATGGGTCACCGAACGCTGATACAGCCGTCGTGCTGGCTGAGCTGACTTAGGAGAACACCACGGTGCGGTGCCCGTCGAGCATGACCCGGCGTTCGGCATGCCATCCCACGGCCCGCGTGAGCGTGCGTCCCTCAACGTCCCGGCCCATGGCCACAAATTGTTCGGCCGTGCGAGCATGGCTCACTCGGATCACTTCCTGATCAATGATCGGGCCCTCATCGAGGTCCGCCGTCACGTAGTGGGCCGTCGCTCCAATCAGCTTCACGCCGCGGGCGTGGGCCTGGTGGTAGGGCTTGGCTCCCTTGAAAGAGGGCAAGAACGAGTGGTGGATGTTGATGGCGCGGCCGTTCAGTGCCCGGCAGAGATCATCGGAGAGGATCTGCATGTAGCGGGCCAAAACCACCAGCTCAATATTGTGCTCAGCAACCAGTTCCAGCAGTTTCGCCTCGGCCTGAACCTTCGTTGCGGCGGTGACGGGGATGTGCACAAACTCGATGCCATGAAAATCTGCCAACGGTTTGAGATCCAAGTGGTTGGAGACGATGATCGGAACGTGCACCGGTAGGGTCCCCGCACGCTGGGAGAAGAGCAGGTCATTCAGGGCGTGAGCTTCCTTGGACACCATGATTAAGGTGCGCAGCAGAGCCCCCGCGGCGGTGAGCTTCAGATCCATGCCAAATTGCTCGCGGACCGGGCCCAATGCTTCGCGCACCGATTCAATGTCACGATCGGTGGCCACGGCGATGCGCATAAAGAAGTTATGCGTCTCGGGGCTCTCGAATTGTTGCGATTCGGTGATGTTGCAACCCACGCTTAACAACGCGCCGGAAACGGCATGGACAATGCCCGGTCGGTCGGGGCAAGACAGGGACACAATAAATTCGTTGGTGCTCACGGTGATTACGCTACATGCCCAAACCACGGCCGCCGAAACCATGGCGTATTACCTGCGCTCATTAGCCGTGGACGCCAGCGCCTTCCGGGAGACGGGTCAGCAGTTTCCCCGCGGCCGCTGCCGCAGCACGTCCGGCCCTGGTCGCCCCGATGGTGGAGGCCGAGGCCCCGTACCCCACCATAAATAATCCAGGGACCTTGCTCACGGAAACCGAATCTTCGGCCATGAAAATTCCGCCTCCGGCTTCGCGCAGGCCCAGCGGCGCCAGATGGTCTAACGATGCCCGGAAGCCGGTAGCCCACAAGATGACATCAATATTCTCGGTGGTGCCGTCGGTGAAGGTGACGGCATGGTCGGCAAGAGATTTAATGCCACCGCGAGAAACCAAGACGCCGGAGTCGATGCCGTCCTGATAAAAGTCGGTGAGCGGCAACCCCGTCACCGAGACCACCGAGGTGGGCACCAAACCCGAGTGGGTACGTGAATTGACATTGGCTTCTACCTCGATGCCCCAGGCCTTGTTTTGTGGTGCTTCGCGCCACAGCGGCGGGCGACGGGTGGACCACAGAGTATCGATGCCTAACGAAGCGAGCTGCAGGAGGAACTGTGCGGCGCTGGTTCCGCCGCCGACCACCAATACCCGCTTATCCGGGAACTGCTCGGGCGCCACGAAGTCGCGGGTGTGTAATTGGGTCCCCGCGAAATCGCGTGCCCCGGGGTAATAGGGCCAATAAGGCTTATCCCAGGTGCCGGTGGCGTTGATGATGCTCGCAGCATTCAGGACTCGGCCCTGCGTGGACGTCACGGTGAATCCGTTGGCTAAAGATCCGGTGACGGTCTTGACCTTAAACGGGCGGATGACCGGTAGCGCGAACGCGGATTCGTAGTCCCCGTAGTAGCGAGTCACTACAGCGGAGGCCGGCTCGGTTGGATCCGGGGGAGTCAGGTCCATGCCGGGCAGCGAATGGAGGCCGTGGGCTCGATCGAAGGTTAACGAATCCCAGCGGTGGCGCCAGGCGCCACCGGGTCCATCGTTGGCATCTAGCACCACAAAATCCTGGAACGGCACCAAACCCTTGCGTCGAAGATGATGGGCGGCGGAGAGTCCAGCCTGCCCGGCACCGATCACGATCGTGGATAGCTGCTCACCGGGGGACGGCATGGATGCTGGTGCTCCTTGGACGATTATTGTGACTGAAAATGCAACGGTCATCTCCTGTAACAGTCTGGCCCGCGCGCCTATTCCGTCTAAGATTGGTGACGTGTCGCAACTGGCGTTGGGTGGGGTGAACCACCGGGGAGCGACACAGGAACACACCACGGACCGCGCGCCTGGGTCTAGGGATTAATTGAAGTGCACGCTAAATCCCCGCCCGAAGAACAACACTCACCCACTGGAGTTCAACACGATGAGCAACAATTCCGTGACCAATCAATCCCTGGCCGAGCTCGACCCGGAAATCGCCGCAGTCCTCACCCTTGAACTGGGCCGTCAGCGCGACACCCTTGAAATGATCGCCTCGGAGAACTTCGCCCCGCGCGCCGTCCTCGAGGCTCAGGGTTCGGTGTTGACCAATAAATACGCCGAGGGTTACCCGGGCCGCCGTTACTACGGCGGTTGCGAACACGTGGATGTGGCCGAGAACCTTGCCATCGAGCGCGTCAAGACTTTGTTCGGCGCCAAGTTCGCCAACGTCCAGCCACATTCCGGCGCCAGTGCCAACGCCGCAGCACTCTCGGCCATGATCCAGCCCGGGGATAAGATCCTTGGTTTGTCGCTGGCTCACGGTGGCCACCTGACCCACGGCATGAAGCTGAACTTCTCCGGCAAGCTCTACGCCGTCGCGGCGTACGAGGTGGACCCGGAAACCTTCCGCGTGGACATGGACAAGCTCCGTGCCCAGGCCATCGCCGAAAAGCCGCAGGTCATCATCGCCGGCTGGTCCGCCTACCCGCGTCAGCTCGACTTCGCAGCCTTCCGCTCCATCGCCGACGAAGTTGGTGCGCTGTTGTGGGTGGACATGGCTCACTTCGCTGGCTTGGTTGCCGCCGGTCTGCACCCGAACCCCGTGCCGTTTGCCGATGTTGTCACCTCCACGGTGCACAAGACTCTGGCCGGCCCGCGCTCGGGTTTGATCCTGACCAATAATGCCGATCTTGCCAAGAAGATCAACTCCAACGTCTTCCCCGGACACCAGGGTGGACCGCTGATGCACGCGATCGCCGGTAAGGCAGTGGCCTTCAAGATTGCCGCGGGCGAGGAGTTCAAGGAACGCCAGCAGCGCACCCTTGAGGGTGCGAAGCTTCTGGCCGAGCGACTGACCGCTTCGGATGTCACCGAAGCGGGAGTTTCGGTACTCACCGGCGGCACCGATGTACACCTGGTCCTGGTTGACCTGCGTAACTCGGAGCTTGATGGCAAGCAGGCCGAAGACCTGCTGCACGAAATTGGCATCACGGTTAACCGCAACTCGGTGCCGTTTGATCCCCGCCCACCGATGACCACCTCCGGTCTGCGCATCGGTACCCCGGCACTGGCCACGCGCGGTTTCGACGCGGCTGCCTTTACCGAGGTTGCCGACATCATTGGCGTCGCCCTGCGTGACGGCTTGAGCGCGGACACGGCAGCGCTCTCGACGCGCGTGAAGGCACTTGCTACCAGCTTCCCGCTCTACGAGGGCCTCGAAAACTGGTAAACGGCACCCAGCCACCCATGCACCACCCGGCACGATGATGTGCACGAGCGCATTTCTTGAAACGGAGTAACACTTTATGACCGCACAGATTCTTGACGGCAAGGCAACCGCAAAGGCCATCAAGGCCGAACTGACCGAGCGTGTGGCAGTCCTTGCCGCGCGCGGTGTCACCCCGGGATTGGGAACCATTTTGGTTGGCTCGGACCCCGGATCGACCTGGTACGTCGGCGGCAAGCACAAGGACTGCGCCGAGGTTGGCATCAAGTCGATCCGTGTAGACCTCCCCGAGGACACCACGCAGGAGATCCTGCTGGCTAAGGTCCGCGAACTGAACGAGAACCCGGAATGCACCGGCTACATCGTCCAGCTGCCGCTGCCCAAGCACATTGACCAGGACGTCATCCTCGAGGCCATGGACCCGGCGAAGGATGCGGATGGACTGCACCCGATGAACCTCGGTCGTCTGGTGGCCAACGTGAACCGCCCGATGACCTCCCCGCTGCCCTGCACCCCCAAGGGGTGCGTGGAGCTGCTGGCCCGCCACGACATCGACCTGGACGGCAAGAACGTCTTGGTCGTCGGCCGCGGCGTGACCATCGGACGCCCGATCGGCCTGCTGCTGACCCGTCGCGACGTTAATGCGACAGTTACCCTGGCCCACACGGGCACCGCCGATTTGGCCAGCCACCTGGCGCAGGCAGACGTGGTCATCGCAGCTGCAGGACAGCCGCACATGATCAAGGCCAAGGACCTGAAGCCCGGCGCGATCGTATTGGACGTCGGTGTCTCACGTGTCAATGACGAAAACGGCAAGGCCGTTGTGACCGGAGACGTGGAGCCGGCAGCCTACGAGGTCGCCTCCTGGATTTCTCCGAACCCCGGTGGTGTGGGTCCGATGACTCGTGCCATGCTCTTGGCCAACGTGGTCGAGTCAGCCGAACGCGCGGCCGGAATCTAGGTACAGCACGGCAAACAACAACGGCTCGGGCGTTCGTTTCTCTGTAAAGGGGGAGGAATACCCGGGCCGTTGTGGTTTCTCAGCGCGCGACAGGTTTGCCCCAATAAGCTGGCCCGCAAGAGCACGTTAAACGCTCCGATTCTTCGGCGACCCTTCTCGGTGCGTGTGCGCTGGGGCTGCGGACTACTGGTCTTCGCTGCTAGTTGCTATGCGATCTTCGGATGGCTGTTGAGTGGGTCGTTTCACGATGCGGCCGGCAACCAACTTCTCTTTTATGCTGGGTTTCATGAAGGCCACATCAGTGTGCTGTCCTTCGTGCTCGGCGGACTTGCTACGGGAGCACTAGTGCTGTTGTTACTTGGTCCGTATATCTGGCGACTAAATCTTCGCCATTGGGTGTTGGACCTAACCCTCACGCTTCTGGCAAGTCTGATCGGATTGGCCTTGCTGCTCGGTACGGGCAGTGGCCTGCCTCGTGGTTTTTCTGTCGGCCTTCGTGAATCCACTAGAACCGATCATCGCGGCAGACGGGCAGCGCGTGCTGATTGAGCGCAGTGGATACGATGGGTCTCTTTTGTCTGTGTGGGTTCCCCACTCACGGTTCGTGTTCGTTCAGGACCCGCAGAACGAGGATTTCGGGATCGATGCGGTGCGTCCCGAAGACTGCGCCCTCAACACAGCCGCACAGCCGTGGGTCCTGAGCTGTGCGGGAACGGATCTGCTCCTTGACGAAGCGAGGACAGCGACTCTGCAGTCAGACGCGAGGCGACGTACTTCCAGCGAGGTAGACGGGACTACCACCGCGGCCGGATGATCCAAGAGGAGTTCAGCGAGTAGTCTCGTCTCATGATCAACCGACGCCGCCCTCCGCTGGCCATCCTGCCGGTCGTCGTGGCGATCATTCAGCTTGTCGGAACGTATTTTGCGGCACTACGCTTCGGCGAGCCACTGACGTGGTTCGCCGTGCTTCTTCTGCTGGCGGGGCCAGCACTGTTGCTCCTACGACGCCGCGCTCCTGGACCCATGGTTGCCGGAATCGCGCTGGTGAGCTTCGGCTACATCGCCGCTGGCTTCCCTTGGGGACCCTTCGCCTTGTGTCTTGCCATCGGGCTGATCGTCTCCGTTGTGGCAGGTGACCGGTGGTGGGCCTGGGGCAGTGCAGCCGCGGCGGCACTGGCGGGGTGGAGCGTGACGTTGCAGCAGGGTGAGGGCCGACGGTTCGTCTTTGTCCTGGTGTGGTTGGTTGTCATCTTGTTAGTGGGGGAGCTGGCCCGGAGTTTTAGGATCAGGGGCGAGGAATTCCGTCGGGCCGCCCGGGAAAGAGCCGCGCACCAGCGCGACGAGGAACGCTTGGTCTTGGCCCGCGACATTCATGATGTTGTGGCACATTCGCTCTCGATGATTCACGTCCAGGCCTCCGTCGCGTTGCACCTAGATAGGAAAGATGCGGACGCAGCCGGCATGCGCGAAGCCTTGGAAAACATCAAGATCGGATCCAAAGAGGCTCTGGCCGAAGTGCGGGAGGTTCTTGCCGTGTTGCGTCAGGACGCACCCCGCGTTCCCAGTCAACGCCTCGAACAGCTCGAAGATCTCATTACCAGAGTGCGTGGAGCAAATTTTTTGATCACCTACACACCGCCCATCCTGCCACCCCCGGACTGGGTGGATGAACGCGTGGAGAACATCCTCTATCGGGTGGTTCAGGAGTCCCTCACCAATGTTGTACGCCATGCCCACGCCAACCATGTGGAGGTGAATGTCGACATCGATGAGGGGCAAGCGAGCATTCGGGTCTCCGATGACGGAATAGGCATGGGGCCGGGACGAGAGGGCAACGGGATCGGTGGCATGCGCGAACGTTTGGCGGCCAGAGGAGGATCATTGGTCATCACAAACGCGCGGCCAGCGGCGGCAGAAACCCCGGGCACACTCGTGTCGGTATGGCTTCCCGCCACCGAGGTACCGCATGCCTGAAACCACGCCAGCTTTCGACCCAAGGCCAAGGAAAAACATGATCGGCATTCTCATCGTTGATGACCAGTCACTCATCAGGGCGGGATTTTCCGCATTACTGAGTGCCGAAGAGGACATGGTGGTTCTTGGCCAAGCATCCAACGGGCTGCAGGGATTAGCCCAGGCCCGAGCACTAAAGCCGGATGTTGTACTGCTGGATATTCGCATGCCGCAGGGCGATGGGATTACAGCGGCCGCGGCCATTACGGCTGAGCCGGGTCTTGAACATACGCGAGTCATTATGCTCACCACCTTTGAGCTAGAGGACTACATCCTTGATTCCATCCGCGCCGGAGCTTCGGGCTTTCTGGTTAAAGACACCGAGCCGGAGGAGCTGATTGCTGCCGTGCGCATCGTTGTCGCGGGGGATTCTTTGTTATCTCCCTCGGTGACTCGGAAGTTGCTCGCTCAGGTCGCTGCGACCAAACCGGCGCGGATGCCCACGCATGCGGCAGCCTTTGACGTCCTGACCGAGCGCGAGCGCGAGGTGCTCTTGCTAATTGGAGCGGGCAAAACCAACGCCGAGATCGCCGAGCAGCTGTTCATCACGCCGCTGACAGCAAAAACTCATGTTTCACGCATTATTGGAAAAATGGGGGTGCGTGACAGGACCGGGCTGGTGGTGATTGCTTACGAGAGCGGGCTCATCACACCCGGCGTGCAGCCCGGTGATACGGCGGCTGGGAAGCACGGGAACTAATTCCGGAGACAGGATCGGCTGCTCCTGCTGGAGTACCGAAGGCCTTCGCAGGTGTCTCCCACGGGCCGATGCGCCACCGGGTAACCTCGACGGATAGTGGAAATAAGAGGCAAACGCCTTGTAATCCACGATCTGCTCCATAAGGAGTTACCCACCATGACTACTGCAATTATTCCGGTCCTCACGGCGCTGCCTGCCCACGCTTGGGGAAATGGCAACGGACCGGGCTGGTTTGTCCTGTTCCCGTTCCTTTGGATCCTGCTCATCGGCTTTTTCATCTTCTTCAGTCGCCGCATGTTCTGGCGTCACCGGATGCAGGGCGATCCCATGAGCGCCGAAGGCGTACTGCGCGAGCGCTACGCACGCGGAGAAATCGACGAAACCGAGTACCGTCAACGCCTTGAGGTGCTGCGCATCGGCCGGAAATAGGGGCAACGGTACGCAGTAATTGGTGCCGATCCGATAACTTTCCGAGCTGGGGGATCGGCACCTTCAACTTAACAATCTGTTGACGTGACGCAGGTAACACATGCTATCTTGGCTATATGTCTTTGGTTTGACGCTCGATGAAATTGCACCGTCATCATGCGGAAATGACCATCTTTTCGGACGGTGAGTGAAAAATTCATACGTGGATCTGAATCCACTAAATGGTGGCATTTCGCAACGATCAGGCGATACACATGCATTGCACGTAAGCTCTGATACATAGGAACCGAGACTTTCAGTTCTTTCGACTGAAATTGTCGCCCTACTCGCTACGCGGGAGCCACCCTTGAGCAGTATGAGTTCCACTTTGTCCGCCTCGACTTCTGAGCAACGCGTATCGCGTGGTTCCGCCGGGGCAAACAACTATCGTCATCTGAAAATCCGTGTCCGTGACGCGGGTCTGCTGGGTCGCCGTAAGGGCCACTACATCGGACTCATCAGCGTTTTGGTAGCACTGCTGGGCGGTGCAGTCACCGGATTTGTGTTGTTGGGGCACAGCTGGTTCCAGTTGCTGATTGCAGCGGCAATCGGCATTATCCTGACCCAGTTCGCGTTTCTGGCCCATGAGGCAGCCCACCGTCAAATTCTGACGTCGGGGCCGGCCAACGACAGGTTCGGCCGATTCTTGGCCAATTTCGTGGTTGGCATCAGCTACCAATGGTGGATGAACAAGCACAACAAACACCATGCCATGCCCAATACGGTAGGTAAGGATCCGGACATTGAATGGGACACCATTTCATTCCAAACCGAGGATGCTCAGAAGCAAAAGGGATTCCTCAAGTGGATCACTGAGCGTCAGGGTTACCTATTCTTCCCATTGTTGACCCTCGAGGGTTTCAACCTGCATATGCGTTCGATGATTTACCTGTTCACCGGTGACCGGGTTAAAGATCGTCGCCGTGAGATCATTTCCATCATGGTGCGCCTGACCCTCTATGTGGCTGCGATTTACATCTTCTTGCCCGTGGGTATCGCCTCGGCCTTCATTGGTGTTCAGCTTGCCGTCTTCGGCGTGTACATGGGCGCCTCGTTCGCACCGAACCACAAGGGCATGCCGATGATCCCCAAGGACTCGCGCATCGACTTCTTCTCGCGCCAGGTCCTGACCAGCCGAAACGTCATGGGTCGCACGCGCTTCGGCAACCGCGTACTCTCACACGTCTTCGGTGGTCTGAATTACCAGGTCGAGCACCACCTCTTCCCCTCGATGCCGCGCGCCAACCTCGCAGGTGTCGCAGAGATCGTGCGTGAATACTGCTTGGAGTTGAAGGTCCCTTACACGGTCACCTCGGTGACCCAGTCCTACGGCCAGGTCATCACCTACTTGAACAAGGTAGGGCTCTCCGCCCGCGACCCGTTCGACTGCCCTATGGTTTCTGAGTTCCGCCTCCACTAAGCGTGCGGAACACTTGGTCGCCTGAGATTGAGTGAGTCTTCTCAGTACACGTAATGCACAAAGCCCGCGGCGCCAATCGGCGCCGCGGGCTTTGTTCTTTTCATGGTCAATATGTAAATGCGGTTTTGCGGCAATTTATGACGCCGAATTCATTGGTGGTCTATAGGCATGCGTATCCGGCCACCGCGATGCCTAGTTTTTTGTGAATGACCGAGGTGTCCCCTTGAAGAACAGGCTTTCATAAGGGGGGATCTGCTCAGCCGGGAGATCTTGAATGCAGTGCATTGTAGGGGTTCTAGTGGCCTTGTGTGCTAATAATGAAAAACTGAAGATGCATTGTTTTGTATTGGCACGCGTTTTGTTTGGTGAATTATGTAAGTCATACCTAAGCTATGTTGGTGGCCCACCCAAAACCTCCCGGGCCAACCGAATGTTTCACTCCAAAGAGAGTCCCCACACTCATGACAATTCGCAAAAATATGCTGGCTGGCCTGGCCATCGTTGCCACGGCCACCCTCGGCTTGACTGCATGCTCGTCCGGCGCTCCAACCTCGGACGCGTCGGACGATGCTGGGATCACCGTGTACAACGCCCAGCATGAAAGCCTGGCCCAGGAGTGGGTCGACGCCTTCACCGCTGAAACCGGCATCAAGGTCACCATCCGCAATGGCTCGGACACCGAAATGTCCAACCAGATCATCCAAGAAGGTGCCGCCTCACCGGCGGACGTCTTCTTGACCGAAAATTCTCCCGCAATGGCGCAGGTTGAGAATGCAGGTCTCTTCGCGGATGTGGACAAGGCAACCATCGCTCAGGTTCCGGCCGATTTCCGCCCCTCCACCGGCAAGTGGACGGGTATCGCTGCCCGGTCGACCGTCTTTGTTTATGACTCAAAGAAGATCAGCGCGGACCAGCTGCCGAAGTCCATGCTGGATCTGGCAAAGCCAGAGTGGAAGGGCAAATGGGCGGCCTCCCCGACCGGAGCTGACTTCCAGGCCATTGTTGCTGCATTGCTGGAGCTCAAGGGTGAAGCTGCCACGACCGAGTGGCTCGCCGGGATGAAGGAAAACTTCACCGCGTACAAGGGCAACTCCACTGCCATGAAAGCAGTGAACGCCGGCGAAATTGATGCCGCTCTGATCTACCACTACTACTACTATGGCGACCAGGCCCAGACCGGGGAAAACTCGAAGAACGTCACCCCGTACTACTTCAAGAACCAGGACCCTGGAGCCTTCGTTTCGGTTTCCGGCGGAGGTGTACTTAGCTCTTCGAAGCACGCCGAACAGGCTCAAGAATTCCTGAAGTTCGTGACCGGCAAGGCCGGCCAGGAAATCCTGAAAACGGGAACTTCTTTTGAATACCCGGTTGGTTCCAAGGTGGCCTCCAACGAGAAGTTGGTACCACTGAAGGAACTTCAAGCACCGACGGTTGATGCCGCCAAGCTGAATTCGGCTAAGGTCACCGAGCTGATGAACACGGCAGGACTTCTGTAACCAATATGAGCAAGACCAAGTTGGTTCCTAACGCTTTAAAGGAACCGAGTATGGCGGGCGGGGGAAAAATGCCCCGCCCGCCATTGGGCGTTTCGACGCTGGCACTTCTAGCGACCCTGATCGCTCTGTTCTCTCTTATCCCACTGGGCTACGTGGTCTATATGACGGTCGTGACAGGATGGGACACTGTCGTAGAACTTGTCATCCGCCCGCGTGTTGGTGAGCTGTTGCTGAACACTGTTTTGCTGATACTGGTTACCGTGCCGATGTGCCTCGTGTTGGGAGTCGGTGGGGCATGGTTGGTCGAGCGCACGAACTTGAGAGGACACCGTTGGTGGGCGCTAGCGCTTGCTGCGCCGCTGGCGATCCCGGCGTTTGTTAATAGCTATGGATGGGCCTCCGCCGTTCCTTCGCTTGCAGGTTTAGGCGCCGGAACCCTCATCGCCACGCTGTCTTATTTCCCGCTGGTATACATCCCTGTTGCAGCCACGCTCGGACGCTTAGATCCGGCCATTGAACAATCAGCAGCCTCGCTCGGGCTCGGACCATGGACCGTATTCTTCCGCGTGATTCTTCCGCAGCTGCGCATCGCCATGGCTGGAGGCTCGTTGCTCGTGGCCTTGCACTTGCTATCGGAATATGGCGCCTTTGCGATGATCCGGTTCGACACCTTCACTACGGCCATCATGGTGCAGTTCCAATCGGCCTTCAGCGGTGCCGCCGGCAACATGCTGGCCAGCGTGCTGGTATTGATGTGCATGGTGTTGCTACTCGCTGAGGCCAAAGTTCGCGGCAACGCACGGTATTCCCGAGTCGGGTTTGGGGCACAGGGACTTGCAACCCGACTGCGCCTGAGCTGGTATCAATTGCCGGCTCAGCTGGCCTTGTTGGCTCTCATTGTTTTGTCGGTAGGGGTTCCTCTGTATTCCGTAGCGCGGTGGACCATTGCCGGGGGAGCAGAGATCTGGGAACCGGACGAGTTCTTCCCGGCACTCTTCCAAAGCCTGGGTTACGGCTTGGGGGGTGCCTTGGTGACTTGTGTGGTGGCCTTCCCCATGGCCTTCATTGCTGTGCGTCACCCCAACTGGTTCAGCAGGCTCCTGGAGCTCTCCAACTACGTCACCAGTTCGATGCCGGGCATCGTCGTGGGTCTGGCCTTTGTTACCGTGGCGATCCGTCTGGTCCCCGGAATCTACCAAAGCTCCTACGTACTGCTTGCGGCCTACGTTCTACTCTTCCTCCCACGTGCGCTGGTGAATTTGCGGGCCGGGTTGTCCCAAGCGCCCATCGAACTTGAGGAAGCCGCTCGCTCACTGGGAAAGTCGCCCGCACGGGCCTTCTTCCGCGTCACTCTGCGACTGACCGCCCCCGCTGCGGCGGGTGGGGCGGCGCTTGTGTTCTTGGCCGTAGTTAATGAACTGACGGCGACCTTACTGTTGGCTCCCAACGGCACCCGCACCTTGGCCACAGCTTTTTGGGCTAAGAGTAGCGAAATCGATTATGCGGGGGCAGCTCCCTACGCCTTGTTGATGATCCTGATTTCCATCCCCATGACCTACTTGCTCTTCCAGCAGTCAAAGAAAGCGGCCGGACAGTGACCATCCCCGTACCGAAGGCCCACAAGATTCACGGACTCATGCCCTCCGTTAAATTCCTGCGCACCAGCAATCTGGTCAAGAGCTTCGGTTCCAAGGACGTCCTTAAAGGTGTTGACCTCGCCCTGAGCGAGGGTGGAACCACCGCTATCGTCGGTCCCTCGGGTTCGGGCAAAACGACATTGCTGCGCTTGATCGCTGGATTCGAAAATCCCGATTCCGGGACCATCGAGCTAAATAACCGCATGGTGGCCGGAGATGCTTGGATTCCGGCACACAAACGGGAAATCGGTTACGTCGCTCAAGACGGGGCGCTATTCCCACACCTCAGTGTTGCTCAAAACGTTGCCTTCGGTCTGGGGCCGGCCTGGAAAATCGCTGGCCGAAAGGCCAATGCCCGCCGTGTGGCCGAATTATTGGACATGGTTTCCCTTGAATCGGACATGGGAGAGCGTCGTCCGCATGAGATTTCCGGTGGGCAGCAACAGCGCGTAGCTCTGGCTCGAGCCCTGGCTAGGAAGCCAAAATTGATGTTGCTGGATGAGCCGTTTTCTGCGTTGGATGCCGGGCTGCGCGTGGCTACACGCAAGGCGGTGGCAGATGTCCTGCACGCAGCGGAAATTACCACGATCCTGGTCACCCACGATCAGGGCGAGGCACTGTCCTTTGCTGACCAAGTCGCCGTCATGCGTGGTGGAACCCTGGCCCAGACTGGAACGCCCTTCGCCGTCTACACTCGGCCGGCAGACCTGGACACCGCGGAATTCTTGGGGGACGCCGTCATGCTTGACGCTCAGCTCCAAGGCTCACTAGCCACCTGTTCGCTCGGCGGCATTCCGGTGCGTCACGCCATGATTCAGGGGGCCGTGCGATTGATGCTGCGTCCCGAGCAGATCCGCATCGTGGCCGATGGGAACATCAAGGGAACCGTTGTTGACACCGTATTCTTTGGTCCAGAAACCACCGTTCGTATCAGGCTAGCCCCGGTTCCCTCAATTGCCGGTGGTGGGGAAATTATTACCATCCGCCATTGGAATGCCGCTATGGCACGTCCCGGAATGGAGCTCAGGCTACGGGTCGTGGGCGAGGGCGTGGTCTTCCCGGCCGAGTAGGAAAATCAATTTAACGACGTAGGGTCGGTGTTCCGTGAGGAAGACCGACCCTACGTCGTTAATACCCTGAGACCCGAATGGTTCGGGGCTCAGGGTAGTGTTTTGCTACTTGACCGAGGTTGACTGAACCGCGGGGGCAACTCGACGCTTGTCGAAGATAGTTGCCCCGACCTCCTGCTCGGCCTGGTTACTGATCGAGAGATCAATTCCCGCGCGGTCACGCAGCAAGGAGACCGCGGTCAAAGAGATGAGCGTCATGAACAACAGATAGACGGATACCGCGGTGGTGGTTCCGGTGGCTTGGACCAGTGCTGTGGCGATCATCGGGGCAAACGCTCCGCCGATGATCGCACCAAGAGCGTAGGAAATCGAGACGCCGGAGAAACGGACCGAAGCCGGGAACAGCTCGGAATACAGGGCCGCCTGCGGGCCGTAGGCCAAGCCTAGACCGACGGCGAAGAGCGCGAAGGCCAGATACAACATGGGCAGTGAAGCGGTATTAACCAACCAGAACAGTGGGAAGACCACCAACGCCTGCGAAGTAAAACCGATCTGGTAGGTGCGCTTGCGACCAATTTTATCGGCCAGGTAGCCCGAGAGCAGGGTGAATAAGAACCACATAGTTGCGGCAAAGACCACGGCCACCAGGACGTCGGTCCGCTCGAACCCGATGGGACCCTCCGGGTTGGTGGTGTAGGCCTGCAGGAAGCCGCCGGTGGTCATGTAGCCCGCGGCATTATTACCGGCGAATACCAAAGCAGCAATGATGACCAGTAGCCAGTGCTTGCGGAAGAGCTCAACGATCGGGACCTTGGTCTGCTGCTTCTTGGCGGCGATTTCCTCGAAGATCGGCGATTCTTCCACGGCGCGACGCACCATGTAGCCGACGGCGATCAGCACGATGCTCAGCAGGAACGGTACGCGCCAGCCCCAGGCCATGAACTCTTCGCCGGGGGAGATGACTCCCGTCATCAGTGCCATTACACCCGAAGCCAAAAGCATGCCCAGCGGGACTCCGAGCTGCGGGAAGGCGCCAGCACGTCCGCGACGGTCCTTCGGAGCATGCTCAACCGCCATAAGGACCGCGCCGCCCCATTCGCCGCCAGCGGAGATTCCCTGCAAGATGCGCAACAGCAGCAGCATGATCGGGGCGATGACCCCGGCCGTGGCGTAGGTGGGCAAGACTCCAATGAGCGTGGTTGCCGCACCCATCATGATCAGCGTGATCACCAGCATGGCACGGCGGCCAATCTTGTCCCCGTAATGCCCGGCCAGGAATGCGCCAAGAGGCCGGAAGAGGAAGGAAATACCCACTGAAGCGAAGGCCAGCAAGAGACCAATCTGTGCGCCGGCGGGCTTAAAGAACAGCTCGGCGAAGATCAGGCCAGCGGCGGTGGCGTAAATGAAGAAGTCGTACCACTCAATGGTGGTGCCGATGATCGTGGCAAACGCCACCCGGCGCGAGTTGGCTCGCTGGGCTGGTGTCTGGCTCTGGGCAATGCTCATGGTGCTCCTCTTTGAGCGGACTGCTCGGACTGTAAGGACCTGCTCACGTTAGCCAGATCACTAACCAGTGTCACAGACCACATAGATTGAGTAAACTTCAAATAGGTGTACAACATTTTTGATTGGACTGAAGAATGGCACGATTCTCCCTGCGCCAACTTGAACTGCTGGCCGAACTCCCACGGCATTCAACCCTTGGGTCAGCGGCCGCGGAACTAAACATCTCCGAATCCGCACTGTCCCAAGCGATAACCTCCGTCGAAAGGATCGCCGGAGAACAGCTATGTGTGCGCCGCAAAGCGCACGGAGTACGGATGACCCCGGCGGGACAGTACTTCGCTGCCAAGGCGGCACGCATCGTGGCCGACGCCGACGAGCTGGGAGATTCCTTTCCCCGCTCAGATGGTTCGTTGCGAGGTCCGGTGTCGATGGGCTGCTTCGCGTCCTTCGCCAGCCACGTGGTGCCCTCGATTCTCGAAGGCTTTCGCGCCGTCCAGCCGGGGATTGATGTCAGCGTGAGTGTTGGCACTCACGATGATCTGCTTCCGGCCCTTGATAGTGGGGAACTGGACTTCGCCCTGGTCTACGATCTTTTGCTGCCCAGTGGTTTCACCAAACACACGCTCTATCAGACGAAGCTCGAGGTGGTGTTGCACCCCGAGCACCCGCTTGCTGCCCAAGACTCGATTACGCTGGCCGAACTGGAGAGCGAACCATTGGTGAACTATGAATCCGAACCCAGTACCGAAAACACCCGCAGACTTTTTGCCGAGGCCGAGCTGAATCCCACTATTGCCTATTCGCTGCCACAGGTAGTGCTGGTCAACGCCATGATTGGTCGTGGGTTGGGCTACGGGCTGCTCTATGCTCGGCCCAACAATCCACCGCACACCCTGGACGGACTGCCCGTGGCCATTAGGCAACTTACGCCACCGAACAGTCCCACCTCGGTGGTGGCGATCTGGCCACGGACCTCCACGCTCGGGCCGCGGGCAGCGGCGTTGCTGGAACACGGAAAATTGGCGATGGATGCTGCCTGGAGCCGCAACTAAATACCCGCGACTCACGAGGGGACCGGAATCAGGGTCTTGGCCAGAGCCTTAAGGCTAAATGAGGGGTGGGTCAAGGTGGCTGGATCCACGGAAATGTTCTGTCCCACGAGCTTGCGGGCAGCGATGTGATCGGCGGGCGAGTTCACCGACTCCACGGCCGCCAACGCTCCGTTGCGCAGCAGCGCGATGGAGAATTTGCCACTGCTGGGATCGCCTAGGATCACCGGTTCATCCGTCGGCTCCGAAATCCCGGCGATTTGCAGCCGTAGTGCCCCTTGGGTGCTCCAAAACCACGGGAGTTGAGCGTAACTGCTGTTCTCACCCATGATGCTGCGGGCCGCATGGCGTCCCTGATCGGTGGCGTTCTGCACCGATTCAAGCCGGGTCCTTGTACCGGTGTGCACATTGGGGAACGAGGCGCAGTCACCAACGGCCAACACTCCTGGAACCGAAGTACGAAGCGCTGCGTCCACCAAGACCCCGTTGTCCGTGGCCACCCCGGCCGCCTGCGGCACCTCGGTGCGTGGAAGAACTCCCACGCCATAGAGGACAAGGTCCGCCGGATACCGACGGCCGGTGGTGGAGATGACCACCAGTCCCGCCTCATCACGTTCAATGGAGGCTACCCCCTCGTTCAAACGCAGATCGATTCCATCGGTACGGTGTCGCTCGGCGAACCACTGGGAGGCCGTCGCCGACAGGGCCCTGCCCATGGGGCGGGAAGCAAATTCCAGCACCGTTACCTCGAGCCCGCGGGCGTGGGCGGCGGCGGCAAACTCTAGGCCAATAAAGCCGGCCCCGATGACAACAACCCTTTGAGCCGTTGCGAGAGCGCGCTGCAGGTTCAGCGCATCACGCAGTGTACGCAGAGCATGGACACCTTCGAAGGTGGCGCCCGGGCAGGACAGTGGCCGGTTCGCCGCCCCGGTGGCGAAAACCAGATGGGTGTAGTTCAGTACGGTGCCGCCATCAAGGCTCACCTTACGTGCATCTGTGTCCACCGCGACGGCGCGGCCGGAGTGCAAAGTGATGTTCTTGGATTCAAAGAAGTCGGGCCCGCGCAGCGGCAGCGCGGTACCCTCGGCGGCAGCGCTCAAGTAGTCCTTGGACAGTGGAGGTCGCTGGTAGGGAACGGCAGATTCGTCATTAAGAACGGTGACGGCTCCGGGGTAGCCCTCGGCTCGCAGGGAATCGGCTACCTGGATTCCGGCCTGCCCGGCACCAATGATGACCGTGTGCTCAGCGCGTTTGGCGTCCATAGTGATTACACCTGATCCGCGGGGACATCAACAACGATATTCATCAAAGCTGGGGACATCTTGATCTGGCAGCCCAGGCGAGATGAATCGGTGCGCTCGGCGGTGGTGCAATCGAGCATCTCGTCCTCGTCGTCGCTGAGCTCGGGTAGCTGATCAGTGAACTCCGGGCGAACATAGACATGACAGGTGGCGCACATGCCCTGGCCGCCGCATTCGCCGACAATTCCGTCCACGGAGTTGGTGACTGCTGCGCGCATGAGGGAGGTACCTTCGGCGACGGTGATTTCGGTGGTTGCACCGCTGGACTGGGCAAAGGTGATGGTGGGCATGAGGAACAACGCTCCTGAAGTATGGGGAGAAATTCGAGTGGGAAGAATTGCTGGGCGTGGAGGGACGGACTATCCCCAGGTCACGGGCATTTTGGTCAGACCGCGGAAGACCCAACCGGCGTCGATACTTTGACTGGAGGGGTCGAGGCGAAGGTCGGGGATTCGCTCAAAGAGCGCTGGCATGGCGATCTGGGCGACCTGTGCCCGGGCGATCCACGTGCCGGCGCAGAAGTGCACTCCGCCGCCAAAACCAAGATGTGGCTTCTTGGGACGGAAAATGTTGAACGATTCCGGATCCTCGAAGATCCTGGGATCCCGGTTCGCCGCACCCAACACCACGCCTAGCCGGGAGCCCTTGGGAAGATGCACTCCCTCGAGCACCACATCCGCGGTGGTTTCGCGGGGGTACATGCCGATGGGTGCTACCCAGCGCACCGACTCTTCGAAGGCCACAGCATGCAGCTTGGGGTCGCTCTTGACGGCGGCCAGTTGCTCGGGGTGATTCAGTAGTGCCCAGACGGTGGTGGCCAGCACGTCGCGTGGCTCGTTCAGCCCACCGCCGATGGTCATCTTCAGGTTGGCTCGGATCGCCTCCAGGGGGATAGGTAAGGAAGCGAGGCCAGAGAGCAATGAATGGTCAGGGTTAGCAGCTAGGTAGGGGAGCATCTCGTCGATGGCCGCGTTGACCTCTTCCGATGCGGCGGCGGACTTGGCCCAGACCTCGGGGTCATCGGCATAGTTTCCCGTTCCATCGATCATGCTCTGGCTCCAGCGCTGCAGGTCCTCTTGCGTTGCGTTGTGGAAACCGCAAATCAGTCGCAGGTTCTCCGCCGTGTATGGAGCCGCGTAGTCCCAGACGAAGTCGGCTCCTGGTCCCTTGGCGATCAGGGCGTCCAAGGATTTGGCGTGGTTGGACGCGAAGATCTGGTTCCAGTGCTTTTTGATGGTGCCAGGGCGCAGCGTCGAACCGTAGGAGTCGCGATCCACCTGATGCTTTGGATTGTCCTTGCGCAGCATCGAATGCCCCATGGCACGTTTCATCAGCGAATTGTTTTCATCGGCAGAGAACCGCGCTTCATCCTGCTCGATCTCGTGGCAGGCAGCGTAGGAGGTCACCATGTACCTATTAACCGCAGGAACCCAGTGCACGGGCGATTCGGCACGCATTCGCTGGTAGATGGGGAAAGGATCGTTATAAAGGTCAGGGATGGTCACCCATCCGGCCACGGGTGCTTCGGCAAAGGTACCGGGTGACGCGGAAATAGGCGGGGCCGCTACCGGTTCAGCTGGTGGGTCCGTTTCCGCTGGGCCAGTGGCACCGGAGAAGGGGCAAACGCCGGTCGGGGCATTGGATGTACTCATGGTGATCGGACTCCTGCGAGATATGGTCGGCTTCTTGACCTCTAGTGTGAGCTGTCGCATAACATCGGGTAAAGTACGAGTTTCAGTGAAGTATCCACGGTTTTAGTGAGGTGTTATGGCGCGCTATACGTTGCGGCAATTGGAGTGTTTTATTGCTGTGGGGGAGCACGGTTCCATCGCCGGCGCCGCGGAAGCCATGTTGCTCTCGCCCTCGGCCATCACCGGAGCACTGAATGAACTCGAACGTGCCTTCAATTCTCAACTGACGATTCGTCGCAAAGCCC
This sequence comes from Paeniglutamicibacter terrestris, assembly GCF_012271785.1. Lineage (GTDB taxonomy): Bacteria > Actinomycetota > Actinomycetes > Actinomycetales > Micrococcaceae > Paeniglutamicibacter > Paeniglutamicibacter terrestris. The sequence goes on from NZ_JAAWVT010000005.1 coordinate 83,240, forward strand.
ATGGGGTTCTCCTGACACCCTCGGGTCAGTATGTACTTTCTCAGGCACGGGGATTGTTACATGCAGCAACGGACCTAGAAGTGATGGCCGGCGAAGCCGGGAACACCTTACGCGGCAAGCTATCCATCGGGTGCTACTCGTCCTTGGCGCCCACCATACTGACCGAGCTCATGGCCGAGTACGGTAGCCGCCATCCGGAGGTGGAACTCGACTTCTTCGCCGGAACGCAGCAAGAGATCCACGAGAAATTGATGTCCGGGGAGCTGGATCTGGCCATTGCCTATGAATTTACTGTTCCACAGGGGTTGAACCGCACACGTTTACGCGAAGCGGTGCCGAGCGTCGTGCTGCCAGCTGACCATCGACTAGCAGCCCAAGAACGGATTGCGCTCGCCGAGCTTGTTGGCGAGCCGATGATCCTGCTGGATGTGAATCCGAGCCGAGAGAACACCGAGATGATGTTCTCGGCAGCTGGTCTGACACCCGTGATTCGATACCGTACTACCGACTTTGAAGTGACCCGTTCGATGGTTGCTCGCGGCATGGGATACGCCATCTTAGTCCAGCGTCCAGCGTCCGACTTCTCCTACGAGGGCCTGCCACTTGCTGTCCGCCCGATCCATCCGGCCACCCGCAATGTGCCGATTTCCATGATTTGGCAGGCGAGCGTCAAGCTCTCAAAAAGTGCCGAAGCCATGCTTGATCTTGCCTTGGAGCTACATCGACCGTCTCCGAATCGCTAGGGGTAGATAGCTGGCGAATACAAACGGCTCAGTTCCAGTTCGACGGAGTAGACCACCTTCGATAACGGCGCCCGTCGAAGGATCACGCACGAGAATGAACGCCACCGCGAGACCAGTTTTTCGAAGGTAGCTCTGGCTGCTTAGTAACAACCGGTGCATACTAATGGGGCAAGAAATCTCCCATAATGTAGGCAACTGAAGGGCGTGCGGACATGGTTGGTTCATGGCAAGCGTTGGTGATTGACTGCGAAAATCCGGATTCCTTGGCAGCGTTTTATGAAGAGCTGCTGGGCATGGTTCGTGTTGAAAACGAGGACGACTGGGTTGGCATTGGCGACGCCCCGGATCGACCAGCAATCGCCTTTCAGCGGGTGGATCCCTATGTAGCTCCGGAATGGCCAGGGCATGTGCATCCTCAACAAGCGCACATTGACGTTCGAGTTAAAGACCTTGATATTGCCGAGTCTCAGGTCCTGTCCATGGGTGCGACATCCATGGCTTCGGGCTCCAAGAGCTTTCGGGTGTTCCTCGATCCACAGAAACACCCCTTTTGTCTGGTGAGCTGGTAACCGGCCAAAACACGGTTCGACACGAATCTGTGATGCAAAATTGCCTCAGTCGTTTTCGAACGTGACGTGTGCGATCAGCGCAGCCTGCACCCGAGAAGAAACACCGAGCTTGCTCATGACTCGCGACACGTGGGTCTTCACCGTGGTCTCACTGATTCCCAGGCTCCGTCCGATCGCATAATTGGTGCAACCCGTTCGAAGTTCCTTGAGGACATCCAATTCACGGCCGGTCAGTAGTTCGCGTGGATCGCAATCTGCAGTGCTCTGTGGAGCCGAGGTTTTTGCGTCGAGTGCGGCCCTGACAATGGTGGCAGTGACTTCCGGCGCCAGTACTTGGTCTCCCTCGAGAACTGCATGCATGGCCGCGATAATATCGCGTGGGGCTGCACTCTTCAGCAGGAACCCATTAGCTCCCGCTGACAAAGCGCCGAATAGGTAGTCGTCGTGATCGAAGGTCGTTAATACCAAGACCTTTGAGATTGCTTGGGCCGAAATAAGCCTTGTGGCCTCAATCCCATCCATGATGGGCATCCGCAGATCCATCAGGATGATGTCGGGGCGCACGGCAGTTGCCAGGGTAACCGCATTTACTCCGTTGTTCGCTTCGCCAGCCACTTCGAACCCAGCCGCCGATTCCACTACCATACGCATGCCTAAACGGATGGCTTCATGGTCATCCACTAGCAGGACTCTGATGGTTTGCTCCCGCACCCCTGGGGCATGAGTGCACTGCTCGTCTGTCTCATCGGTCATTGTGGGGCCTTTCGACGTGCGAGAGGGAGGCCCTTGTTGTTTTCGGCCACTGAATCGGACGCATCCGTGGATAATCCGCCCTGTATCGGCAGTTGCACGCAAAGAGTGAACCTGTTGTTTTCCGTTGCGGAGTCAAAGAATCCCCCCATTTCGGTGGCGCGTGCGCGCATGCTTCGCAGGCCGGTGCCCGTGCCCTGCATTGTCCGAGAACCATCGTGGGTGTCCTTTACCGTGTTGCTCGCCGTGAAGTGCACGGAGTCATCGAGGCGAGCCAACTCCATGGTCAGTTCCCCGTCGGGTGCATGTTTTGAAAAGTTGATGAGGACCTCGTTGATGCTCAGATACAGCGTTGCCTGAACTAGTGCATGGGCAATCACATCGCGTGGTGCAAGGTGATTGTTATAGGTGATGTTGAGGCCGGTGCCGCTGTAGGTCTGGATAAGTGCTGGCACATCTGCAAGGGTTCCGGCCGGCTCCAGCGGAACTCCGTCATGGAGTAAACGAATCATCGTCCTGAGTTCTTCGATTCCCTGCACGCTCTGCGCGCGGATCTGTTCCATGGCTCGATCGTTGAGCGCCGTATTCTGCGGAGCATTTAATGCCGCGCCACTTTGCAGAGCGATGGCGGAGAGCCTGGCCGACAAAACATCATGAACTTCGCGGGCCATAACGCTTCGTTCCAGAGTCATCAACCGCTCGTGTTCGGCATCTTGGGCCGCCGCACGTGCTGCCGCTGCCTCGGTGACTGCCGCAGCGGTTTTGGCCTCGCTGGATGCGAGCTCACGTGCATGGCGAACATTTGCTGCCCATTGAGCGGGCATGACCAGAGTGAGGGTTGCGGCCAAGCCAAGAGTCACACTGATACCCGCTGACCCGGTGACAAAGTACATCCCCACGGCCAGCAACAGCGTCAGCACCAAGGCTCCATGTTCGGTGAGCTTTGACGTTCTTTGACCACCCAGTAAAACGAGCGTGAAAATGCACTCAAAAATCAGGAAGAAACCACCGGTGCTTCCGATCAGCAACAACACAATGCCAGTGAAAGCCATGACGGCAGCGCACGTGGGCGCATGCCATCTCCGAAGGATGATGGCGAGGCAACCAACGCCGAGTACTACTGGCCACCATCCGCCAAAGATACTGAATCCCCACAGGGCGTCGTTGCTCATCGACAGTGCATGGAGCAACCACGTAATGCCAACGTAGACCAACGCCGGTCCGAGATCCTCGTAACGCATCAAGTGGAAAAGCCGTGGCCGGCCCTTCGCTGGGGTGTATGTATCGGCTGGCACCCCTTCATCGTCGTACGTCAGCGCGTATTTACCAAGGACTATTCTGGCCCTGTTGTTCATGGGTTGCCACAGAGTGGAGTCTTATGGTGGCTCGGTGATGCTGTCCGCAGGCCCAGCAAGTACCGCATATCAGCCGTGGATCCAGCCATCGTGAGGCCCAGATATCTCACGTTTCCTTGATCGCGGCTGCCCAGAATTGAACGGTCCATCCTACGAAGGTATGACACCAGATGAGTCGAACGCAGGACGCTGTCTTGTCGCATCGCGGTGGATGCTTGAGTCATGATGCTAGGAACCGTTGGATTGTTTGCTTCCCTAAGCGTGCTCGCCCTGATCGATGCCACCAGCATTGGAACTCTGGTGATCCCTCTCTGGCTGGTCCTGCGCGCCAGGAAGCGCGGCGATCTACGTGCCGCCGTGCTTTATTTATGTGTCATAGGTGCCTTCTATCTCGCCATCGGGCTGGCACTGCTGCGTGGCGTACATTTCTTAGAAGACGTCATCACCGGGTCCTTGGCGCAGTCGCCGGTGATCCGTTGGATGATGCTGGTGCTCGGGGGAGTCATGCTCATCTGGGCGATCTGTAAAAACCCTCGGAAGCAGGATCAGGGGGCGCAGGGCATCATGGCGCCCACGAGCGGGCGGGTCGCATCATCAGGTTCCACGCTGGCAAGCGAGCCTCACGGCAGTGCCGCCACGGAGTTTCCGAAAGCTGAAGGACGATGGGCGTGGCGAATCGATACGGCACTCGGTAGTACGTGGGGAATTGTTGGACTGGGAATCACCGCAGGTCTCTTGGAACTGCCCACCATGCTGCCGTACCTCGGCGCCATGGGCCTCCTGGCTCAGAGCTCGTACGGCTTAGCAGCCCAAGCCGGGCTATTGACCGCCTACTGCCTGGTGATGCTCATTCCTGGGTTCCTTGCCATTGGTGTACGGGCCGCCGCCGGTGAGCGCCTACAAGGACCATTGGACAGGCTGTCGTCGTGGCTTACTCGCGCCTCGGGCGAGACGCTGCTTTGGGTTGTGGGAATCGTGGGCTTCCTGATGGCACGCTCTTCGCTAGGATTTCTGTTTCCGGCGGCGGCGTGGAACCCGTTCAAATAGTGACCGGCGGTGAAAGGAACGAACGTCCCTTTCGCCGGCTGTTCGCTGCTCATTATTCTCACGGTGGGCCGCGCGGCAATTAAGCTAACAATCGCAATTCTTACGCGAATTCGGTCCAGCCCGCGAGCATTTGAGAGAATGGATTCATGGAACCCCTTGGTAGTAGCTCGGCCCCCGCGCAGGGCAAAAAAATCACCCTCAACGCATCGACGCTTTCGCTGGCCGTCATGGTCACGATCTTCTTAGTTGCTGTGGTCTTCGCCGCGAACCAAAACGACGTTATTGGTTGGCTCGTCGTGGTGATTTCCCTGGGCTGGCTCTTGCTTTCTGCCTTCTTGGTCTTTGGTCTAAAGCGTGGCGCAGCAAAAATGACGACCCAGCTCAAGGCCGCCACCGCTGCAGCCGCATCCCGCGGACAGGGTGGTGCCACCAGCCCCGTCACGGTTGACGAGGCAACACGCAACCGCGATCTGAAACTCGACCACTCGTTCAAGATCATTCAGGTGCAGACCAAGGTTGTGAATGAGTACCGCGTGCAAGAAGGTGCCGAGGCAGCAGGCATGGTGGACCGCGCCCTGGAGACCATTGAGATCACTGCCTCCAACGCCCGCGACATGATGAAGCCATCGGGTCGCAGCGAGCCAATGACTGGCGAAGTTATCGACTAGTTCGGCACCGTTTCGTCACTCTGGCGACACCCCGGCAACGTAGCCGTGAAGCCTTAGACAACTATCTGTAAGGTTGATGGCGTGATACCTACCTCAGAAGAGATCCTGGCCAAGTCCGACGGTTCGCTACGAATCGCCTCGGTTAACGTCAACGGGGTCCGTGCGGCCTACAAGCGCGGCATGGCCGACTGGATTGCGGCACGTGATGTTGACGTTCTTTGCCTCCAGGAAGTCCGGGCACCGGATGCGATCCTGCGCGAGCTCATCGGCGACGGCTGGCACATTCTTCATGCCGAGGCCAGCGACAAGGGCCGCGCCGGTGTTGCGGTGCTTTCCCGCGTGGAACCAGTGGCCACTCGAAGCCATATTGGGGACGAGTACTTCGAAACCACTGGTCGTTGGGTTGAAGCCGACTTCGCGCTAGCCGATGGCAAGATCTTGACCGTCGTGAGCGCCTACGTGCACTCCGGCGAGGTAGATACCCCCAAACAGGTGGACAAGTTCCGCTTCCTTGACCGTATGATCGAGCACCTGCCAGCGTTGAAGTCCGAAAAGGACTACGTGCTGGTGGTTGGTGACTTGAACGTCGGTCATAAGACCCTAGACATCAAGAACTGGAAGGGCAACGTTAAGCGCTCGGGTTTCTTGCCCGAGGAACGTGCCTACTTCGACCGCTTCTTCGGTGATGAAATTGGATACAAGGACGTTGCCCGTGAGCTGGCCGGCGAAGTTGACGGTCCGTTTACCTGGTGGTCGTGGCGGGGCCAGGCCTTCGTTAACGACACCGGATGGCGCATCGATTACCACATGGCTACCCCGGAACTCGCTGCTCTCGCGACTAAATCCGTCGTTGACCGCGCATCAAGCTACGACGTGCGCTTCTCCGACCACGCACCGCTAGTCGTCGACTACCAGTTCTAAAGGACTTTTCTCCATCATGAGCGATTCCCTCGCCACCTCCGCACGTCCCCGCGTTCTTTCCGGAATGCAGCCCTCGGCAGATTCCCTGCACCTGGGCAACTACCTCGGCGCTCTGGTCAACTGGGTCAAGGCCCAGGATAACTTTGAGGCGTTTTTCTTCATCCCCGATATGCACGCCATCACGGTCCCGCAGGATCCGGTTGAACTTCGCAAGCGCACTCGCGTCACGGCGGCGCAATACATCGCCGGTGGCATCAACCTAGAAAAGTCAACGCTCTTCGTCCAGTCGCAGGTTCCCGAACACGCGCAGCTGGCCTGGGTATTAAACTGCTTGACCGGCTTTGGTGAGGCCAGCCGCATGACGCAGTTCAAGGACAAAAGCTCAAAGGGCGGAGCGGATGTCTCCAGCGTTGGTCTGTTCACCTACCCGGTCCTCATGGCTGCCGATATCCTGCTCTACCAGCCCCAGGGCGTTCCGGTGGGCGATGACCAGCGCCAGCATGTTGAACTGGCCCGCGATTTGGCCAACCGCTTCAACCATCGATTCGGTGAGACGTTTGTGGTGCCCGAGGCCTTCATCCAGAAGGAGGGTGCCCGGATCTACGACCTGCAAAACCCCACCTCCAAGATGTCCAAGTCTGCTTCGAGCCCCAACGGTCTGATCAACATCCTCGATGACCCCAAGATCGTCGCTAAGCGCATCAAGTCGGCCGTCACCGACGCCGACACCGTGGTGGCCCACGATCGGGCCAACAAGCCCGGGGTGACGAACCTGCTCGAAATCCTCTCTGCCGTTTCCGGGACTCCAATCCCGACGCTGGTTAACGAATTTGAAGGCAAAATGTACGGACACCTCAAGGTGGCCGTCGCGGATGCCGTCGTGGAGGCACTGACTCCGGTCCGTACTCGCACCTTGGAACTGCTAGAAGACCCGGCCGAACTGGACTCGATCCTGGCTGCCGGTGCCCAAAAGGCTCGAGAGGTCGCTTCAAAGACCTTGGCCGATGTTTATGAGCGTGTTGGCTTCATGGCTCCCTTGGGCGGGATCCGCTAACCATGGGCACCGAGGCAGGGCAACAGACTCCCAGCGACGCCGCATCAGCGACGGCGCTGGGGGTCGTCATCGAGATCCCTGCCCCGCTTGAGGACTCACTGCGGAGCTGGCGCCAGCGCTACGGTGGGGAAAAATCTGCCCTCATCGCCCCGCATATCACCCTGGTCTCCGGCTACACCACCGACTGGGCTGCTGCGGTTAAGCACGTACATCGGGTAGCTGCCGAGGCCTCGAGATTTACCGTGCACCTGCACGGCACCGGGACTTTTAGGCCCATCAATCCGGTGGTGTACTTGAACGTCAAGGAAGGCGCGGAGGTATGTGAAGGGCTGCACGCGGCGCTGGTTGCCGGCCCCATTGAGCACGAGGTCAGCTATGGATACCACCCACATCTGACGATCGCCCACGAGGTCGACGAAGCGGCAATGGATCTGGCACAAGAAGAATTGAGCGACGAATCCTTGAGCTTCACCGTTGATTCCATTGGCCTCTTTGGCCTTGATGCCAGTGGTGCATGGGCACTGCGCGAGGAGCTGGGCCTTGGCGGGCCGGCGAACTAAGCAGGCCACCGAGCCCGACTGGGACGTAGCGTCGGACGGACTCGCACTCGAGGACTCCAACACCACTACTATTGACCCCGTTGCTGCCGAGCTGGGCACGCGGGCACCGGGCTTGGTGGCTCGACGATTTATTGGCGCGCCCGTGGTGGCCCCGCCATCTCCACTGGACCCTCGAGCCCTTGACTCCTTTATTCGAGTTAAGGCCCAAGAACTTTATATGGCCCGCGCCTCGGGATCTTCATGGCAGCGAATCAAGGCCTTCTTCATCCTGCTTACGGCCAAAAGCTATGCGCTGTACCCAATGCGCGTGTGGAACTTGTATGTCAGACGCCGCGGTCCGCTATTGGCGGCCGGCGGCGCTTACCGCATGTTCTTCTCCATTGCCGCGATGTTGGTCGCGGGCTTTTCTCTCTTGGGCATCTTTGCCGCGGACAACCCGGTGCTGCGCGATGGCATCATCAACATGGTCGCCGCGAGTACACCGGGACTCATCAACACCGGGCACGGTGGTTTAGCTAAGCCCGAAGATCTTCTGGGGCTTGGCGGCTTTGGGCTGACCCTGATGATTTCGGTGGGAGCCTTAATCTTTACTTCGCTGGGCTGGCTGGCGGGGTTGCGCGAGGGCATTCGCACCATTTTCGGATTGCACCGCGACCGCTCTAACCCCGTCATCTCCAAGCTGCGTGATGCGTTGTTATTGCTGCTCTTGGCTGTGGCCCTGGTGACATCCAGTGCGTTGGCCGTCGTCTCATCCTCAATGATCGATTCACTGGGACACTTGTTGAATCTCGGTGGCTGGTGGACCAGCGCGTTGAGTCGGGTTGGTTTTATCGTGGCAATGTTTGCCTTGGACTGCGCCACCGCCTGGGTCCTGTTGCGGGTCGCCTCGCGGGCCAAGATCATTGATGGGGGACTGGTGGCCGGTGTGCTTCTGGCAGGGGCCGGGGCCACGGTACTGCGCTTCCTCTCGGCCACGCTCCTGGCCTCACTGACCAATAACGTGGTCCTGGCGCCCTTCGCGGTGATCCTAGGACTCTTTGTCTGGTTCAACCTGCTGGGCCAGACATACTTGCTTTCAGCCTCGATCGTGGCTGTGCGGTCGGCAGACGTTCAGCGACTGCGAGCCAAGCGCAACTAGGCGCGCCCATCGATCGGCGCGGCCGGTTCAGTCGTGCCCTGAGGTGGCCACTGGCGCCCTAAAGACAAGATCATTTCTGCAGCACCGCGATGCAGCGAGGTCTTTTCCACTTCCTCACCCGGTTCCCCGACCAAGTCCCCACGAAAGGGGCGGGAATACTGGTTAAAGCAGTGTGGTCCGGTTTCCCCCAAGGGAATCCGGACCACACTAGGGTCTAGTTAGAAACTAGATGGAGCGAGCCAAGATGGCCTGCTTGACCTCGGCAATTGCCTGGGTCACCTGGATGCCACGCGGGCATGCTTCGGTGCAGTTGAAGGTCGTGCGGCAGCGCCACACACCTTCCTTGTCATTGAGGATCTCCAAACGCATATCCCCTGCATCGTCGCGCGAGTCGAAGATGAAGCGGTGAGCGTTGACGATTGCTGCCGGGCCGAAGTACTGACCATCGGTCCAGAAGACCGGGCAGGAAGAGGTGCACGCGGCGCAGAGGATGCACTTGGTGGTGTCCTCGAACTTGGCGTGGTCCTCTGCCGACTGGTAGCGCTCCGCCGAAGGCTCGTGGCTCTTGTTGATCAAGAACGGCATGATCTCGCGGTAGGACTGGAAGAACGGCTCCATGTCAACGATGAGGTCCTTTTCAAGGGGCAGGCCCTTGATGGCTTCAACGGTGATCGGCTTGGAGTGATCCAGGTCCTTGAGCAGGGTCTTGCAGGCCAGACGGTTGCGACCGTTGATGCGCATGGCATCGGAGCCGCAAACGCCGTGGGCGCAAGAGCGGCGGAATGACAGCGAGCCGTCGTGGTCCCACTTGACCTTGTGCAAGGCATCGAGCACACGGTCGGTGCCGTACATGGTCAGCTCAAAGTCTTCCCAGTACGCGTCTGCGGTGGTCTCCGGCAGGTACCGGCGAACGCGCAAGGTGATGTTGAACTGCGGGATTTCTCCGCCGCCGCCAACGCCTGGCTTCAGCTCAATCTTCGATGCTGGTTCCGGAAGTTCCGTGCTCATTAGTACTTACGCTCCATCGGCTGGTAACGGGTGAAGATAACGGGCTTGGTTTCCATGCGGATACCGGAAATGCCCTCGGTGGATGCCGAATCGTCCTTGTATGACATCGAGTGCTTCATGAAGTTCTCGTCGTCGCGGTTCGGGAAATCTTCGCGGTAGTGTCCGCCGCGGGATTCCTTGCGGTACATGGCGGCCGCGGTCATGACCTCGGCCATGTCCAGCAGGAAGCCAAGTTCAATGGCTTCGAGCAGATCCAGGTTGAAGCGTTTGCCCTTGTCCTGGACGGAAACGTTCTTGTAGCGCTCGCGCAGTTCCTCAATGACCACCAGTGCACGGTCCATCGAGTCCTTGTCGCGGAACACCTGAACATTGGCGTCCATGATTTCCTGCAGTTCCTTACGCAATACTGCTACGCGCTCGGTACCCGTGGAGGAAAGCATGGCTTCGATCTGGTTGGCCGTGAAGGCTTCCGGATCTTCCGGAAGTTCTACGAACTCGGCGCCCAGTGCATACTTGGCGGCCGAGATACCTGCGCGCTTACCGAACACGTTGATGTCCAGCAGCGAGTTGGTGCCCAGACGGTTTGAACCGTGGACAGAAACGCAGGCAACCTCGCCAGCGGCGAAGAGACCCGGGATGACGGTGTCGTTGTCCTGGAGGACCTCGGCATCGATGTTCGTGGGAACGCCACCCATGACGTAGTGGGCGGTCGGGAAGACCGGAACCGGCTCCGTGTAGGGCTCGACGCCCAGGTAGGTGCGTGCGAACTCGGTGATGTCCGGGAGCTTGGCATCGATGTGAGCCGGCTCCAGGTGGGTCAGGTCGAGCAGGACGTAGTCCTTGTTCGGGCCGCAACCGCGACCTTCGCGGACCTCATTGGCCATCGACCGGGCGACGATGTCACGAGGTGCGAGGTCCTTGATGGTCGGTGCGTAGCGCTCCATGAAGCGCTCACCTTCGGAGTTACGAAGGATTGCGCCTTCGCCACGTGCAGCTTCGGAGAGCAGGATTCCCAAGCCGGCAAGACCGGTCGGGTGGAACTGCACGAATTCCATGTCTTCCAGCGGGATGCCCTTACGGAAGGCGATACCCATGCCATCACCGGTGAGGGTGTGCGCATTGGAAGTGGTCTTGAAGACCTTGCCGGCGCCGCCGGTAGCAAAGATGACGGACTTGGCCTGGAAAACGTGAAGTTCGCCGGTGGCCAGGTCGTAGGAAACAACGCCAGCAACGCGCTTCTGCTTGTAGGCGGTGCCGTCTTCGCGGAAGGCATCTTCCTCGACGGTGAGCATGTCCAGAACGTAGTACTCGTTGTAGAACTCAACGTTGTGCTTGACGCAGTTTTGGTACAGCGTCTGCAGAATCATGTGGCCGGTGCGGTCTGCTGCATAGCAGGCGCGGCGCACGGCGGCTTTGCCGTGGTCGCGGGTGTGGCCACCGAAGCGGCGCTGGTCAATCTTGCCTTCGGGGGTTCGGTTGAACGGAAGGCCCATTTTTTCCAGGTCGAGTACCGCGTCAATGGCTTCCTTCGCCATGACTTCGGCCGCGTCCTGGTCAACGAGGTAGTCGCCACCCTTGACAGTGTCAAAGGTGTGCCATTCCCAGTTGTCTTCTTCTACGTTGGCCAAAGCCGCACACATGCCACCCTGCGCTGCACCGGTGTGCGAACGAGTTGGGTAAAGCTTGGTGAGAACGGCCGTACGTGCGCGCTGGCCGGATTCGATGGCTGCGCGCATGCCTGCGCCGCCTGCTCCGACGATCACGACGTCGTACTTGTGTACCTGCATACCTGATGCTCTCTTTTCTTGAATTCGTTACTTCGGCGAACGGGTGCCGAAGATTACTGGCAGACCGGAAGGGTGCTACCGGGGATGCACGGATCGAAGGTGAAGATCACCAGGGTGCCCAGGACCACAATGACGATGGTGGCAACGTAGAGGATGCCCTTGAGCCACGTGCGAGTGGCAGGCTTCTCGGCGTAATCATTGATGATGGTGCGAACACCATTGGTGCCGTGGAGCATAGCGAGCCAAAGCATCGCCAGGTCCCAGAACTGCCATACCGGATCGGCCCACTTGCCAGCTACAAAGCCAAAGTCGATGGCGTTAATACCGTCGCCGAGCATGAGGTTGGAGAAGAGGTGCCCGAAGATCAAAATGACCAGAGCGACACCGGAGAGACGCATGAAGAGCCATGCAACCATTTCGAAGCTGCCGCGCGAGGTGCGTGCGCGGTTGTACTTCGGATCGATTCGTTGGCTGCGCGGAGCAGCAATATCTGCCGACATGGCTTAGTGACCTCCAAAGGCGAGTGACAGGTGGCGGATCGAGAATGCCAACATGGTGATGACCCACAGGGCCAAAACGCCCCAAAGCATCTGGCGGTGGTACTTTGTTCCCGACTTCCAGAAGTCAACCAGGATCAGGCGCAAGCCATTGAACGCGTGGAAGACGATGGCGGCGACCAGAGCGGTTTCGCCCAGTGCCATCAGCGGGTTCTTGTAGGTACCCATGATGGCGTCATAAGCGCCCGGGGAAACCCGGACCAATGACGTATCCAACACGTGAACCAAAAGGAATAAGAATATTACGACACCCGTTACGCGGTGTCCTACCCAAGACCACATGCCTTCATGGCCGCGGTAGAGGGTGCCTGACGAAGTCTTCGACACTGAATTAACCTCCATGACTCACAAGGGCGCATGTGTATCTTCCACACAAAAAATTGACGCCGTAGTGCGAGCGTTCCTTGCCCGATCTTAGACCACCATAGGTAGGCATGCCCATTCATTGCGGCAAGCCTGTGAGTAGGGTCACGAGATGAGGGCATTAATTGCCTAAATATCCATGAAATCAGCGAAATACAAAAGGTTTAAGTACCCTATTTTCAATGGGGCAATCGGGCATTGTTCGGTTTCATCCACTAGCCTTAGTCGGATGAACGCTGAACTCTTAGCACGATTCCACGGGGTTATCCCCGCTGGAGGTGTCGGTACTCGACTGTGGCCGCTCTCGCGTGCCGCGGCCCCCAAATTCCTTCACGACCTGACCGGCTCAGGATCGACACTGATTCGCGCCACCTACGAGCGGTTGATTCCGTTGGCGGGTGACAACATCATGGTGGTTACCGGACGGGCCCACCGTACCGCCGTGCTGGCGCAACTGCCCGAGATCAGCGAACTGAATCTGGTCTTAGAACCGGATCCCAAGGACTCAGCTGCAGCCATTGGTCTGGCCGCAGCGATTCTCTACCTGCGTGACCCCGAGACGATCATGGGATCATTTGCCGCCGACCAGGTCATCGTCCCGGTTGCCGTCTTCCAAGATGCCGTACGTGAGGCCATCCACACGGCTGCAACGGGAAAGATCGTCACCATCGGCATCCGCCCAACACTTCCGTCCACTGGCTTCGGATACATCCGAGCCGGGGAACGCCTGAACGTTTCCGGGGCCCCGACCGCACGCGATGTGGTCGAATTCGTGGAAAAGCCTGATGAGGACACAGCGCGCCGCTATTTGGCCGACGGAGGATACCTCTGGAATGCAGGCATGTTTGTTGCGCCGGTATCCCTGATGCTCAAGCACCTGGAAGCCAGCGAGCCATTGCTCTACGCGGGTGTGATGGAAATAGCTGCGGCCTGGGAATCTGGTGACCGGGTTGAGACCATCGACCGGATCTGGCCCACCTTGCCCAAAACCGCGATCGACTATGCCGTGGCCGAACCCGCAGCAGCAGCAGGGGATGTCGCGGTGATTCCCGGGGTCTTCAACTGGGACGACGTCGGAGACTTTGCGGCCATTGGCCGCCTGAACCCGGCGAGTGAGAAGACCGGTGTGACGGTGGTCGGCGCCAATGCACGTGTTTACTCGGATAACGCCACCGGTGTGGTCGTTACCGACTCCAAGCGCGTGATAGCCCTTATTGGTATCCATGACGTGGTGGTGGTTGATACTCCGGATGCGCTCTTGGTGACCACCAAGGAACACGCTCAGTCGGTTAAAAGCACGGTGGAGAAACTCAAGAAAGACGGCGCCGTCGACGTCCTATAGCTTGAGGCAGCCGGCAAATTGCGGGTCTCTCCGCGGCCCCGTACCTATTTCAGTGAAGGATCGTCCCTTGAAATTTCTGGCGCGGCGACTCCAGGATGGTGCGGGGCTTTTGTCTGCCTAAAACCCAAAACCTACCTGCTACTAACAAGTTTCCGGCGCGGTTGCAAGACCCGTGAAGATTCTCACGATAGCTCATATGGTATACGCGCCCCAGTGGGTGCGTGCGCACGAAAGGCTTGCTAGGCTCTCGAAACATGAGTGCCGTCAAAAATTCCGAAGGCCCTGTACGACCCACAGACAACACCGAAAATTCCATTCCACCGGATGCGGGCCCAAACCGCATCAATAAAGTGGTGTTCTTTGGCTCCGCCGCGGCGATCCTGAGCTTTGCGCTTTGGGCCATGCTGGACCAAAAGGGCGCCGACCGCGTCATCAGCGCGGTCGTCGGTTGGGTCGGCTCCACCTTCGGCTGGTGGTACTCGCTGGTGGTCGTGGCCGTCCTGGCCTTTGTTATAGCGATCGCCATCTCTAAGGTCGGCAAGACCAGACTGGGCCCCGACCACTCGCGGCCCACTTTCAATCTCTTTACCTGGACAGCAATGCTCTTTGCTGCGGGCATCGGTATCGACCTGATGTTCTTCTCGGTTTCCGAGCCGGTGGCCCAATACCTTGCCCCTCCCACAGGGGACGGCAGCACCGTCGAAGCTGCCCGACAGGCAATGGCCTGGACGCTGTTCCACTACGGCCTGCTCGGCTGGGGACTCTACGCCCTGATGGGGCTGGCCCTGGGCTACTTCGCCTACCGTCACAACCTGCCGCTGTCGATCCGCTCGGCGCTCTACCCCATCCTGGGCAAGCGCATCCACGGACCGCTGGGCCACGGAGTGGATATCGCCGCGGTGCTGGGCACTATCTTCGGCATCGCTACCTCACTGGGCATCGGCGTCGCCCAACTAAACTTCGGTCTGAACTTCATGTTCGGCATCGAGGAAACCCCCGCGGTGCAGATTGTGCTCATCGCCATTGCCGTGGTGATGGCCACGATCTCGGTGCTGACCGGGGTGGAAAAGGGCATCCGCCGGCTTTCCGAACTCAACGTGATCCTGTCTATCGGCCTGATGCTCTTTGTGCTCGTCGCCGGCAACACCCGTTATCTGCTTGACGGCATCATCCTGAACATCGGAGATACGCTCTCGCGCTTCCCGGGCATGGCGCTGAACACCTTCGCCTACGATCGCCCCGATGACTGGCTCAACGGCTGGACCCTGTTCTTCTGGGCTTGGTGGATCGCCTGGGCCCCGTTCGTCGGGCTCTTCCTGGCCCGCATCTCACGCGGCCGGACCATCCGCCAGTTCGTCACCGGTGTGCTTGTAGTCCCCTTCGCCTTCATCCTGTTGTGGATCTCGATCTTCGGCAACAGCGCCCTTGAATTAGTTCGCGGCGGCAATACGGCCTTCGGCGATGTCGCCATGAACCACCCCGAACAGGCGTTCTATGCCCTGCTGGCCCAATACCCGGCAGTGCCACTGATCGCGGCGATCGCCACCTTCACCGGCCTGCTGTTCTACGTCACCAGCGCCGACTCGGGCGCCCTGGTCATGGCCAACTTCACCTCACACCTCAAGGACGCAGAGTCCGACGGTCCGAAGTGGGTCCGCGTCTTCTGGTCGGTTGCCACCGGCCTACTGACGCTGTCCATGCTCTTGGTCGGCGGGGTGCCGACACTGCAGAATGCGACCGTGATCATGGGGCTGCCGTTCTCGGTGGTGTTGGTGTTCATCATGCTCGGGCTCTACAAGGCGCTGCGTGTCGAGCGTGCCCTGGCTGGCAGCTATAAGAACTCTCTGCACACCGTGCTCACCTCGCGTCCCGGTTCGACGGGCGTGGACCAGCGACGCAGTTGGCGACAGCGACTGGCCCGCACCATGTCCTACCCGGGACAGCGTCAGGCGCAGCGTTTTATGCAGGAAATTGTCCGTCCCGCCCTGGAAGAAGTGAACAACGAGTTCGCCCAATCCGGAGTCATTGGCGTGCTGGTGGACGAGCCGGTCGGCAAGCTGGGTGTCAAGTCTGTGGACCTGGTGGTGCAGCACGGCGGGGAGCGCCCCTTCAAGTACCAGGTGTATCCGGTGCAGCTCAAGGTGCCCAGCTTCGCGCGGGATTCCTCCACCGGGGAGCAGTACTACCGCATGGAGGTCTTCTCCCAGGAGGGCAGCCACGGGTACGACCTCATGGGCTGCACGCGAGAACAGATCATCTGCGATGTCCTTGACCAATACGAAATTCACCTCTCGTTCCTGCGAGAGCAAGAAAATGCCGACGGGCCCAGCCGGATCGCCGAAGCCACCATTCCCAAGACCGATTGGGATTCCGACTTTGAGAACGTGCAGGACACCGCGGCACCACAACAAACCCCCGAAAACCCCGAGACCACCAAGGAAGAAGCAACGCCATGACTAGCACCATCTACATCAACGGGGCTTGGGCCCCGGCAGCGCTCGGCGGAACCAGGGACATCACCTGCCCGGGCACCGGAGAGCACGTCGCTACCGTCTCCGAAGGCAGCGCCGCAGACTCAGAGCGCGCCATCGCAGCGGCGCGAGCCTCCTTCGACTCAGGTGTCTGGGCCTCGGTCCCCGCCCCCGAGCGCGGGAACTTCCTGCTGAAGGTCGCCGACCGGCTGCTCGAACGTCAGGAAGAATTTGCCCGCGCCGAGGCCCTTGATACCGGCAAGCGCATGTACGAGGCACGCCTAGACATCGAGGACATCGCCGCGAGCTTCAGGTACTTCGGCAAGCTTTCTGGCCAGGAATCGGGCCGGGTCGTGGACGCCGGGGACCCCAACGTGGTCTCGAAGATCGTCTACGAGCCGGTGGGCGTGGTCTCGATGATCACCCCATGGAACTACCCGTTGCTGCAGGCCGCCTGGAAGATCGCCCCCGCTCTGGCAGCCGGTTGCTCCTTCGTGCTCAAGCCCGCCGAGCTGACCCCCTCCACCGCCATCTTGATGATGGAGGTGCTCGAAGAACTTGGCCTGCCGGCTGGCGTGGCCAACCTAGTCACCGGCGCTGGGTCCGAGGTCGGCCCGCCACTGTCGACTCACCGCGACGTGGACATGGTCTCCTTCACCGGGGGACTGGTCACCGGGCGCGTTATCGCCGCCTCCGCGGCAGGCACCGTCAAGAAGGTCGCCCTGGAACTGGGCGGCAAGAACCCCAACGTGATCTTCGCCGACGCCGACTTCGACGCCGCGGTGGACAACGCCCTGAACGGCGCCTTTGTCCACTCCGGCCAGGTCTGCTCCGCCGGGGCCAGGCTGGTGGTGGAGGAATCCATTGCGGAGGCCTTCGTTGATGAACTGGTGCGACGCGCCCAGCTGATCCGCTTGGGCGGGCCCTTCGACGAAAATACCGAGAGCGGCCCGTTGATTTCCGCAGCTCATCTGGCCAAGGTCGACGCCTACGTGCAGGCCGGCATCGCCGAGGGCGCACGACTGCGCTGCGGTGGCCGCGCGGCCACCAATCAAGACGGCAAGGACCTGGAATCCGGGCACTTCTACCTGCCCACGATCCTGGATCAGGTCACAGGGGAGATGAGCGTAGCCCACGACGAGGCCTTCGGCCCGACGCTGACGGTGGAGACTTTCCGTACCGAGGACGAGGCCGTGGCCATCGGCAACGACACCGAGTACGGGCTGGCCGGGGCGCTCTGGACCCAGGACGCCGGACGCGCCCAGCGTGTTGCGGGGCGTCTGCGCCACGGCACCATCTGGATCAACGACTTCCACCCGTACCTGCCGCAGGCAGAATGGGGCGGCTTCGGCGCCTCCGGCGTGGGCCGCGAGCTGGGCCCCACGGGCCTGGCCGAATACCAGGAAGCCAAACACATCTACCAGAACCTCGACCCTCAGGTCACCGGTTGGTTTGGCGCACAGGCACAGGATACGGACAGCTAGGAATGGAGAACCTCAACGTGGGCAACAACAACGCATCGACTCCTGAGACCGAATTCGACTACATCATCGTGGGTGGCGGATCTGCCGGCGCAGCAGTGGCAGCCCGGCTTTCCGAGGACCCGTCCGTCACGGTCGCGCTCATCGAGGCGGGTCCGGATGACCGCGGCATTGATGAAGTGTTGCAACTGGATCGCTGGATGGAGTTACTCGAGTCGGGCTACGACTGGGACTACCCCATCGAAGAGCAGGAAAACGGCAACTCGTTCATGCGCCACTCGCGCGCCAAGGTCATGGGTGGATGCTCGAGCCATAATTCCTGCATCGCGTTCTGGGCTCCGGCCGAGGACCTGAACGCCTGGGAAACCGAGCACGGGGCCACCGGGTGGAACGCAGAAACCGGGTACCGGCTCTACAAGCAGCTGGAAAATAACGAAGATGCCGGGCCCGAGGCTCCCCACCACGGGGACTCGGGACCGGTGAAACTGATGAACGTGCCGCCGAATGACCCCTGCGGGGTTGCGGTGCTCGATGCCTGCGAACAGGCAGGAATCCCGCGGGCCACGTTTAACAACAATCAGACGGTGCTCAACGGGGCAAACTTCTTCCAGATCAACAGGTTGGAAGATGGAACCAGGTCCTCCTCCTCGGTTTCTTACATCCACCCGATCGCGCAGCGGGAGAACTTCACGCTGCTCACCGGGCGCCAAGCCAGCAAGCTGCGCTTCAACGAGGCCAAGGCCTGCATCGGCGTGGATGTTCTCGAGGGTGCCTTCGGGCGCACCACACAGCTGAGCGCCCGCCGCGAGGTCATCCTCTCTGCCGGCGCCATCGACTCGCCGAAGCTGCTGATGCTCTCGGGCATCGGCCCGGCAGCGCACCTGGCCGAGCACGGGATCAAGGTGCTCGCCGATTCCCCGGGCGTCGGCTCGAACCTGCAGGATCACCCCGAGGGTGTGATCCAGTGGGAAGCCAAGAAGCCCATGGTCACCGAATCCACCCAGTGGTGGGAAATTGGGATCTTCACCCACACCGTGGCGGGCCTGGACCGCCCCGATTTGATGATGCACTATGGCTCGGTGCCCTTTGACATGCACACGCTGCGCCAGGGCTACCCGACCTCGGAGAACGCCTTCTGCCTGACCCCCAACGTGACCCGGGCCAAGTCCCGCGGCACGGTACGGCTGCGCAGTAGGGACTTCCGCGATAAGCCCAAGGTCGACCCGCGCTACTTCACCGATGAGCAGGGCCACGACATGGAGGTGATGATCGCCGGAATCCGCAAGGCCCGCGAGATCGTCTCCCAGCCGGCCATGGCCGAATGGGCCGGAACCGAGCTGTACCCGGGGCCGGAGGTGCAGAGCGATGAGCAGATCGCCGACTACATCAAACGCACCCACAACACCGTGTACCACCCGGCAGGGTCGGTGCGCATGGGGGCGGACGACGATGAGATGTCCCCGCTTGATGCGCAACTGCGCGTGAAAGGCGTTTCGGGCCTGCGCGTGGCCGATGCCTCGGTGATGCCGGCCCTCGTCACGGTGAACCCGAACATCACGGTGATGATGATCGGTGAGCGGTGTGCCGAACTGATCAAGGCCAACGGCTAAGAGCTGCCCCAACCCAGATGCCCCGGTGCCTCCATGAATGATCTTCGTGGTTTGGCATCGGGGCATCTGGCATGAGGGACGGGGCGTGGTTTGGAGCTAAAGAAGTGATCGGAGCAACAATAGGAAGCGCACTGCACAAGCGTGGGCAGAAACGCGTATTGTCGGTTAGGTGCGCACGAGTATGAATCAAGACCTGACATTGCCTTCCGTCAAGCCCTGGGTGAAGCCCATGCTCGACGAACTGGTGGACTTCCGTCGCGAAGTCCATGCCAACCCTGAGCTGTCGTTTGTGGAGTACAAGACCACCGAACGCATCATGAGCAAGCTTCGTGCGGCGGGTCTGACGCCCGTGACCCTGGCCGAGATCGGGGATGCGGAGACCGGCGGGTACGTTGACATCGGCACCGGGCCCATCGCCATGGGATTGCGCGCCGACATTGATGCCTTGCCGATTCTTGAAGAAACCGGGCTCGACTACGCATCGGTTGTTGCCGGGGTGGCCCATTCCTGTGGCCACGATATTCACACCACCGTGATGCTCGGGGTGGCCCTGACGCTGAAGGCCATGGATGACCAGGAGCCACTGGGCGCACGAATTCGGGTGATCTTCCAGCCGGCCGAGGAAAAGATGCCAGGTGGCGCGTTGTCGGTGATTGCCGCCGGCATCCTGGACGAGGTCCCACGCATTTTGGCTTTGCACTGCGAACCACGCATCGATGCCGGGAAAATTGGCACACGTATTGGTGCCATCACCAGCGCCTCGGACACCATCAAGATTGAACTCACCGGTCGTGGCGGGCACACCTCCCGTCCGCACCTGACCGAAGACCTGGTCTTTGCCATGAGCCAGATCGCTATCAATGTGCCGGCGGTCTTGAGCCGACGCATCGACGTGCGTAGTGCCGTCTCGGTGGTCTGGGGACAGATCCACGCCGGCAGCGCACCCAACGCGATCCCCGCCACCGGATACTTGGCGGGCACCATGCGCTGCCTCGATGGCGAAGCCTGGGCCGGAGCAGGGGACTTGCTGGACGAAGTGGTACGTCAGGTCGCCAGTCCCTACGGGGTTGAGGTGAAGCTCGAACACATCCGCGGTGTGCCCCCAGTGATCAACACCGAAGAGGAAACCGACCTGATTGAGGACTCGGCCCGTGCCGAGATAGGGTCCGCGGCCATTGTTCTGACGCCGCAATCCATGGGCGGGGAGGACTTCGCCTGGATGACCAACAAGGTTCCCGGTGCCATGATGCGCTTGGGCACACGTACCCCGGGAGGCGAAGATTATGACCTGCACCGCGGGGACTACATTCCCGACGAGGCAGCCATCGAGGTCGGCGTGACGGTGATGGCAGCGGCATCACTGCGGGCGATCGCGCAGCTGAAGTTGGCGCAGGAGAGTTAGAGCGGTCCCGGAGCGTTATCTGCTTGTAACACTTTCTTTATCGACTCGGTCACAATGGGCGCTAGGCTATGTAGTTGTGAAGCCGTTCTTTCCGAATGTGCTGGGGGCCACCCGGTGGTTCCCAGCGCGTACCGAAGGATCCCGGATTCATGTCAGCACCACAGGTTGCTGGCGGCAATGACCCCCATCGTGAGCAAGAACTCGGAACGGTAACTCCTGAGACTTCGAAGCCACGGTACTTGTAGCTCGTAACTCAATGGAGGAAACCCATATGCGCATCATCAAGCGCAAGGCCGGCATGGCCGCAAGCATTCTCGGCATTTCTGCCCTCGTTCTTTCCGGCTGCGGTGCGGCCCCCGAGGCAAGTACGTCTAGTTCCTCGGCTCCGACCGTCGACTACACGGCTTGCATGGTTTCCGATGAGGGTGGATTCGACGACAAGTCGTTCAACCAGGCGTCCTACGAGGGCCTCGTGAAGGCCCAAACCGACTTGGGTGTCAAGATCAACAAGGCCGAGTCCAACTCCGCCACCGACATGAAGCCGAACATTGAATCGATGGTCAGCGCAGGCTGCGACATCGTGGCGACCGCCGGCTTCAACATCGGCGATGCCACCTTGGAAGCTGCCAAGAAGTACCCAGAAGTTAACTTTGCCATCGTCGACTACGGGTACAAGACGCTTCCGGCAAACCTTCGCTCGTTGAGCTACAACACCGACGAAGCCGCCTTCTTGGCCGGCTACTCGGCAGCCGCATACTCCAAGACCGGGAAGGTCGGGACCTTTGGTGGTGCCGAAATCCCGACCGTCACCATCTTCATGGAGGGCTTCCTGCAGGGCGTCAACCACTTCAACGAGGTCAAGAACAAGGACGTCAAGGTTGTTGGATGGGGTAGCTCCAAGTCCTTCGTCAACGACTTCACCGACACCGTGAAGGCCCGTCAGATTTCTGACAACCTGTTGGCCGATGGCGTGGACGTCATCATGCCGGTGGCAGGTCCGCTGGGTCAGACGGCAGTAGATGCCGTCAACGAGTCTGCTTCCACGACCGACGCCGTTGTCTGGGTTGACACCGATGGGTTCGACTACGCCAAGAACGGCAAGGATGCCGTCTTGACCTCGGTCATCAAGGAAATGGGCAAGACCGTCGAAGAATCCATCGAGATGGGACTGAACGATAAGTTCAAGTCCGAGGCCTACGTGGGTACCCTGTCCAACGGCGGAGTTTCACTCTCGCCGTTCCACAACTTCGCCGACAAGGTCCCCGCCGATCTGCAGTCCGAGGTTGATGCACTGAAGCAGGACATCATTGACGGCAAGATTAAGATGTCCGCCGCCAAGTAACACGTACACCGAGCACGGCTTTGGCCGGGAGGGCTGCGCCCTCCCGGCCAAAGCCGCCTCATCGGTAAGCTGAAAACGAACCACGCAACCCACCTTCCAAGGGCGGAACACGGAATGAAGTTGGAATTACAAGGGATCACGAAGTCTTTTGACGGATTCGTGGCCAACGACAGTGTTGATCTCGTCGTAGAACCGGGACAGGTCCACTGTCTGCTGGGGGAAAACGGTGCTGGCAAGTCGACCCTGATGAATGTGCTCTTTGGGCTCTACGAGCCCACTGCGGGCAGGATCTTGGTGGACGGGAAACCGGTAGTCTTCCGTGGCCCCGGCGATGCCATGGCGGCAGGAATCGGCATGGTGCATCAGCACTTCATGCTGATTCCAGTATTCACCGTTGCCGAAAATGTTGCCCTAGGCAACGAAAGTACCGGGGTCGGCGGCATCCTGAATCTCGAGGAAACGCGCCGTTCGATCAAGGAAATCTCCGACCGCTACGGCTTCGACGTTGATCCCGACGCGCTGGTTGAGGACCTGCCGGTAGGCGTCCAGCAACGAGTTGAAATCATCAAGGCTCTGGTTCGCAAGGCGAACCTATTGATCTTGGATGAGCCAACAGCCGTGCTGACTCCTCGGGAAACCGACGAGCTGATCTCCATCATTGGCCAGCTCACGGATTCCGGAACCTCCATCATCTTCATTTCCCACAAGCTCCGGGAGGTCAAAGCCGTCTCGGACAAGATCACCGTGATTCGCCGTGGCAAGGTCGTGGGCACCGCGAACCCGGATGCGCCCGCCACCGAACTGGCATCGCTGATGGTCGGTCGAGCCGTGGATCTCTCCCTTGGTCGCACCCCGGCCATCCCCGGAGATGCCATCTTGCAGGTACGCGGGCTCAACGTCCTGAGCGAAACCGGCATCCCCGCGGTTGATCAGGTGTCCTTCGACGTGCATGCTGGGGAAATCCTCGCCGTTGCCGGTGTCCAAGGAAACGGACAGACCGAACTTGTTGAGGCCATCATGGGGCTGCAAGACAAGGCCACCGGATCCATCTTGCTGGGCGGCGCTGAACTGCTAGGCCGTAACGTCAAGGACATCATCAATTCCGGTGTTGGTTACGTCCCAGAAGATCGCAGTACCGACGGGCTGATCTCTTCCTTCACCATCGCCGAGAATCTGATCTTGAACCGCTACGACCACGCGCCGATGGCTCAGGGCGTGGCACTCAAGCTGCCGGCGATTGCCGCCAACGCCAAGGAAAAAGTTGCCGAATACGACATCAGAGCAGGGTCCTCGCAGGCCCTCGCCTCAACACTCTCCGGTGGCAACCAGCAAAAGATCGTTTTGGCCAGGGAATTTTCACGCCCGCTGAAGCTCTTCATCGCTGCCCAACCCACCCGCGGCGTGGACGTCGGCTCGATCGAGTTCCTGCATCGCCGGATCTTGGCCGAACGCGATGCCGGCACCCCGGTCATCATTGTCTCCACCGAACTCGATGAGGTCATGGAGCTTGGGGACCGCATCGCTGTGCTCTTCCACGGGCAATTGATGGGCATCGTGCCGGGTAACACCAGCCGCGATATTCTTGGCCTGATGATGGCCGGGGCAAATGCCGAAGAAGCCCTCGCCGAGGTCGCTGCGCAGCAGGTTCCGACCACGATCAAAGACGAACCGACGTTGCCGGGAGGCATCGCATGACCAGCACCATAAAGAAACACAACACCACCCTGGGGACGCGTCTGCGCGGCTCATTCTTCTTGGTGTCGCTGCTCGCCATCGTGCTTTCCCTGATCGTCGGTGGACTCTTGATCGCCGTGACCGATGAGGAGACCGCCAAAGCGGCAAAGTACCTCTTTGCCGCCCCCGGCGACACCCTCAGCGCGGCATGGAAGGCAGCGGCAGGTGCCTACGCAGCCATGTTCCGCGGCGCCATCTTCAACTATCAGGCCGAATCCTTCACCGGCATGATCAAACCGATCACCGAAACCCTGACCATGGCAACCCCGCTGATCACTGCGGCGCTGGGTGTGGCTCTGGCCTTCAGGGCCGGTTTGTTCAACATTGGTGCCCAGGGTCAACTGATTATCGGTGCTGTGCTCGCCGGCTACATTGGCTTCACCTTGAACCTGCCGTGGCCGCTTCACATCCTACTGGTGGTTCTTGCCGCGGCACTCGGTGGCGCCCTCTGGGGCGGCATCGTGGGCTTGCTCAAGGCTCGCACCGGTGCCCACGAGGTGATCGTGACCATCATGCTCAACTACGTGGCCGTATACCTGTTGGCCTTCCTGCTCAGTACGCCGATGATGCAACGCCCCGGTTCCAACGACCCGGTCAGTCAGATCATTCACGATTCGGCAAAATACCCGCTGATCTTCGGACCCGACTTCCGGGTTCACTTCGGACTCATCCTTGGCCTGCTGGCAACGTGGGGCGTCTGGTGGCTGCTTGAACGCTCCACCCTCGGCTTTGAACTCAAGGCAGTGGGCGCCAACCCTTCGGCATCACGCACCGCGGGCATCAATACCACCCGCGTGACAATTCTTGCCATGGTGCTGGCCGGTGCTCTGGCCGGCATGGCCGGAGCATCCCAAGTCAGCGGCACCGAACACTTTGTGGTGGGCGGTGTGGCGGCAAGTATCGGCTTTGACGCCATCACCGTTGCACTGCTGGGCCGTTCCCGCCCGCTGGGTGTACTGGTAGCTGCCCTACTCTTTGGTGCCTTCCGCGCCGGCGGCGTGGCCATGCAAACTCAAACCGGCACACCCATCGACATTGTGCTTGTGGTTCAATCACTGATCGTGCTCTTCATTGCGGCGCCGCCGCTGGTGCGTTCGATCTTCGGAATGAACGCCCGCAAGGCACGCGCGGCAGCAGCCGATGATTCCAAGAACACCACACCGACCCCGCCGAGCGGCACCGTCACCTCCGGGAGCACCCTGTGAAAACCACCGAATCAACTCACGCTGCCCCCGGGCACCGCGCCTCCGGCAAAAACACCGGAACCGTCGTCCCGGTCTTGGTGCGCGATAGGAAACCCGTGATCGGTTACGGGATCGGCGCATTAATCGCACTGCTGTTCTTTGCCATCGGTGCCCCCTCGGCGTTGGCCACCTTCAGGCTTTCCTCTGCCGGGGACGCCGTTGAATTACCGCCGCTGGCGATCCCCTCGGCGGCGGCCGGTTGGGTACTGGCGGCTCTGCTGGTGGCAGCCACCGTGTATGCCTGGCTCAATCTGCGCGCCGGGCGGAAGAACCCTGGCTGGCTGGCTTTAACCTACGGCCTGGCTTTCCTGATGGCCTTCCTGATCTGGGTGGTGGGTTCGGCGAATAACCCGAACATTTCCCTGATCACACTCCTGGGCGGTTCGATCGCCTTGGCCCTGCCGATGGTCTTCGGCTCGCTCTCCGGCGTCTTGTCCGAACGCTCCGGCGTGGTGAATATTGCCATCGAAGGTCAGCTGCTGCTTGGTGCCTTCGCCGCAGCCGTCGGCGGATCGATCACGCAGAACGTTTATGTGGCCCTGATCTGCGCAGCAGTCGGCGGTGTGGTGGTTTCGGCACTGCTGGCCCTGTTCGCCATCAAGTATCTGGTCAACCAAATCATCGTGGGCGTGGTGCTCAACGTGCTGGTATCGGGTCTAACGGCGTTCTTGTTCGGTACGCTGCTGGCTCCGAACGCCGACGCGCTCAATTCCCCGCCGCGGCTGCGTAGCTTCTCGATCCCCGGCCTGGCCGACATTCCCATCCTGGGACCGTTGCTGTTCCGTCAGACCCTGCTGGGCTACCTCATGTTCGTTGCCGTGGCCATCGTCTGGTTTGCGCTGTACAAGACGCGCTGGGGACTGCGGGTGCGTGCCGTGGGTGAGCACCCCAAGGCTGCAGACACCGTGGGTATCAATGTGAATCGGACCCGCGTCATCAACGTGTTGATCGGTGGTGCCGTGGCCGGACTGGGTGGTAGCTATTACACGCTGGTCTCGGTCAGCCAGTTCTCCCGAGACATGACTGCCGGTGCGGGCTTCATCGCCTTGGCGGCGCTGATTTTCGGCCGCTGGAACCCGCTCGGCGCGTTCTTCGCCGCCCTGCTCTTCGGCTTCGCCACCAACCTGCAATATGTTCTGGCGCAGGCGGGAACCGCCGTACCCAGCCAGTTCATGGCGATGCTGCCCTACGTGGTCACCATCTTCGCCGTGGCCGGGCTGGTCGGTAAATCACGGGGCCCGGCGGCCGCCGGCGAACCCTATGTGAAGGGCTAGGCCTAGCGTGATCACCGATGCGACTAGTTCCCTGCCGCCCGTGGATGAAGCAGCTTGGGAGGTGCTGCGCTTGGCCGCCATCACGGCCAGAGACCGCGCCTACGCACCATATTCGAAGTTCAAGGTGGGCGCCGCGGCGCTGACCGAGGACGGACGGGTGATCTCCGGCTGCAACGTGGAGAACGCCGCCTACGGGGTGACGCTGTGCGCCGAATGCTCGATGATTGGTGAACTCTTTGCCACCGGAGGCGGTAAATTGCACGCGTTCTACTGCGTGGATGCCAGCGGCACCGCGCTGATGCCCTGCGGACGCTGCCGGCAGCTGCTCTCCGAGCATCGCGGTGAGAACATGAGCCTGATGACCCCACGCGGCATCATGTCCATGGACCAGGTGCTTCCCGACGCCTTCGGCCCGCACAACCTATAAATCATCTGCCCCGCCCGCCACAGAATGGCGCGGCGGGGCAACTTTTTTACAGAAACGGAGCATTCATGAGCACCGAGACCTTCGACGCCGTTGACATCATCCGCGTTAAGCGCGACCGCGGCACCCTTTCGCCAGAACAGATCGACTGGACCATCGACGCCTACACCCGTGGTGTCATCGCCGAGGAACAGATGGCGGCGCTGAACATGGCCATTTTGCTCAACGGCATGGACCGCGCGGAGATCTCGCGCTGGACCACCGCCATGATCAATTCGGGGGAGCGCATGGATTTCTCCACGCTGCGCACTCCGGCCGGGTTGGCGCTGCCCACCACCGACAAGCACTCCACCGGCGGTGTGGGGGATAAGATCACCCTGCCGCTGGCCCCATTGGTTGCCGTTTTCGGTGTGGCGGTCCCGCAGCTCTCGGGCCGTGGACTCGGACACACCGGTGGCACGCTGGATAAGCTCGAATCAATCTCCGGCTGGCGGGCCGAGCTGTCTAACGCGGAGATGATGGCTCAGCTTTCCGAAGTGGGCGCGGTCATCTGCGCCGCCGGCGCCTCCCTGGCCCCGGCCGATAAGAAGCTCTACGCGCTGCGCGATGTTACCGGCACGGTGGAGTCGATCCCATTGATCGCCTCCTCGATCATGAGTAAGAAGATCGCCGAGGGCACCGGTGCCCTGGTCTTGGATGTGAAGGTCGGCTCTGGTGCCTTCATGAAAAAGCTTGAGGACGCCCGGGAATTGGCCCGCACCATGGTGAACCTTGGCACCGACGCCGGGGTGCGCACCGTGGCACTGCTGACCAATATGGACACCCCGCTGGGACTCACCGCCGGCAACGCCATCGAGGTCCAGGAATCCCTGGAGGTACTCGCCGGCGGGGGACCGGCGGACGTGGTGGAACTGACCATCAGGCTAGCCACCGAGATGCTTGAGGGCGCCGGGGTGCGCGATGTTGACGTGGAGGCCGCCCTGAAAGACGGCCGAGCCATGGATAAGTGGCGTGCCATGATCTCCGCCCAGGGCGGGGACAACGACGCGCCGCTGCCGGTGGCCAAGGAATCCGAAACGATCTACGCCCAAGCCGATGGGGTGCTCACCGGCCTAGATGCGATGGATGTGGGCGTTGCGGCGTGGCGCTTGGGTGCCGGGCGTGCCCGCCGGGCGGACCCGGTGCAGGCGGGTGCCGGGGTGCGATTGCACGCCAAGCCCGGGGATGTGGTGCGCCGTGGTGCACCATTGGCCACGATGCTCACCGACACGCCGGAGCGCTTCGAGCGGGCACGAGACTTGCTGATCGGGGCGGCCACCATCTCCCCGGAGGGCAGCCGTCCGGAGATGAGTCTGGTGCTCGATCGCATCGATGCCTCCTAAAGCGGTGAACAACCATCCCTCCGTGATCCGCAAGGAGGAGGGATGCGCCACACTATTCAGCCTGCGGAATGATGCGCCGGGTACACAAAGTGCGGGAGAATAAGAGTCACGTGGCTCTTGGGACCACGCTTGTGTGCACCGGCTATCTCTTCCCGGAGCACACATCACCGTTATGGAAAGCCGGTTTGTGAGTGGACCTGATCAATGAAGCCATCGTGCACGCGGCAAATGCGTGGTGGATCCTTCCGGTGGTGTGCCTATTCTGTTTCATCGACGGATTTTTACCGATCCTGCCCTCCGAGACGTTGCTGGTGGCACTGGGCGTTGTTGCAGCGGGGACCGGGATCCCGAATGTCTACTTGCTGATCCTGGCCGGTGCCGTCGGGGCGATCGTGGGAGACCAGGTGGCCTACCGCTTGGGTCGGCGGATCGGGACCGAACGTTTTGGGTGGATGCGCAGACCGCGCACCCAAAAGCTCTTTGCCTTTGCCCGGCACGAGCTGAACCGGCGCGGGGCCATGCTCATTTTTACCGCCCGCTATGTGCCCATCGGGCGTGTGGTGGTAAACCTCAGTGCCGGCGCCACCGGATTCTCGCTGCGCCGCTTTACCCTGCTTGATGTTATTGGCTGCCTGACCTGGGCCAGCTATTCGGTGGCCATCGGTGTGGTGGCAGGTGCCTGGTTCCACGACAACCAACTCTTAGGCATCATCCTTTCGGTCGCTCTGGCAATTGTGATGGGAACACTGATCGACAAGCTCAGCCACGCCATATTGGTCCGGCTCGGACGTCGCAGCCACGGTGGAGGACAGACCAGCGACGGTATCCCGCAGACGGGTACGCTCGATCGCCCGGTGCGAGTTCCGGGCGACGAAAATGGTGAACTGGGCCTCGGGCCCGGCGGCCAGTAGAACAGCTGCACGGCCTTGGGTGAACATTTGGTCCAACACTGCACCTACCCACTGTCGGAAGCCGCATTGCCCCGATAGGCTGGGCAGGTGACTGACGAGCTGATTCACCTTGCCTATGACCCTTCCTTCGACTTCCGGGCGCTGCCCAAGGTTTCGTTGCATGACCACCTAGATGGGGGATTGCGCCCGCAAACCATCATCGAGCTGGCCGAAGCAGCGGGACACCAACTTCCTTCCACCGACGCCGAGGAACTTGGCGCCTGGTTCCGGGCTGCGTCCGACTCCGGTTCGCTGGAGCGCTACCTGGAAACCTTTGACCACACCATTGCCGTGATGCAGACCAAGGACGCGCTGCGTCGGGTAGCTAGCGAATTTGTTGAAGACCTTGTTGACGACGGTGTGGTTTATGCCGAGGTCCGCTGGGCTCCGGAACAGCACCAGCGTGAGGGACTCTCCCTTGACGACGTGGTGGAGGCTGTTCAGGACGGACTCGAAGAAGCTTCGCTGCGGCTCACCGAGGCCGGCACCCCGATCCAGGTCGGTCAGCTACTGATCGCCATGCGCCACGCTGATCGTGGCACCGAGATCGCTCAGTTGGCCCTGCGTCATCGCTCGCGCGGCGTGGTTGGATTCGACATCGCCGGTGCAGAAGACGGTTTCCCGCCCTCGAATTTGAAGGAAGCCTTCGACCTGCTGGCCGAGAATTTCTTCCCCACCACCGTCCATGCCGGTGAGGCAGCGGGGTTGGATTCCATCAAGGACGCACTGCTGGTGGGTCGCGCTCAGCGCCTGGGCCACGGCGTGCGTATCGCCGAAGACATCGAGATCCAGTACGGCGGCATTGATGACGACGGCGAAGAGGTTGATGAGGACACCGGATTGGTGAACCTCGGCCCGGTGGCCAACTGGGTTCGCGATCGCGGCATCGCCCTGGAAATCTGCCCGTCCTCCAACCTGCAGACCGGCGCTACCGCCGCCTTCGGCGAGGGCATCGAGACCCACCCCGTGGATCTGTTGGTGCAGACCGGATTCAACGTCACCATCTCCCCGGATAATCGGCTGATGAGCGGCACCACCCTGTCCGACGAATTTGAGCTCCTGGTGGAGGCCTTCGACTACGACCTCGAAGACATCCTTGACCTCACCCTGAACGCCGCCGAGGCAGCGTTCCTCCCGTTGGAGGAACGCGAAGCACTGGTTGATTTCATCAACGAGGCCTACGACGCGCTGAACGACGAGGACGAGGATGACCTTGAGTACGAGGGCATCGAAGATGAGGACGACGACGAGGACTAGTCCTTAGCGTCGTAGTTCACCGACTGCCGGTGTGTTGGTGCCCGTCTTGGGGCAGCAACACACCGGCTTTTGTGTTTTTTCAGCAGTGCCGGGGTCCGCACTGTGACGCAGCTAAAAGCCGTCGCCCCCACGCGGCGCGGGATGCATCGGATATTCTTGGGTGCGGGCAACGACGCCCGCATCATTTTGCGCCTCACTAGGTCATCCCGCAACGGATAGGTCTAGGCGGATGCGCGGCGTGCACCAGGGAAAGGCATCCATGAGCCAGCAGGTCGACCGACTCGTTGAGATCATTTCCCTCTTGCGTGAACACTGCGCCTGGACCGCGGCGCTGAGTCATCAGTCCCTGGTGACCTACCTCCTGGAGGAGTCTTACGAGCTCACCGAGGCCATCGAGACGCATGCTCCGGACACCGAACTTGAGGCAGAGCTCGGAGATATCCTGCTGCAGGTGGTGCTGCATGCCGCGATTGGCGCGGAGCGTCACTCCTTCGATTTTGATTCCATCGCCGGCTACCTTAGCGCCAAGATGGTTCGCCGAAATACCCACATCTTTTTCCCCGATGGCAGCCTGCGCGAGTCCTTCCCGAGCTCGATCCAGGAGATCATCGAGTCCTGGGACAAGGCCAAGCGTGCGGAGAAGCCGCAGAACACCTCGGCCGCCGCCGGGATGCCGGCCAATCTCCCGGCCCTGCACTATGCCCAGATGTTCATTTCACGAACACGTCGCCATGCGGCCATCACCGAGACGCCCGATATCTTCGAGACATCAGGGCAGCACAACACCAAGAATTCCGTTCCCGATTCGGCGGCCCCCGCGGGGTTCATTCCGAAAAATGAACAGGAGCTGGGCGAGCATTTGCTCGCCCTCTGCGCCACGGCAGCAGCACGCGGGCTCGACGCCGAGCGGGCCCTGCGAACCGTGGTGCAACAACGCGTTGGACGCACCTAGGCCAAAACGCGCAACACAACTTCGTGAACTAGCTCTCATGCAAGCTAGGCTAGGGGGCAGGCAACGGCGCCTGCATCATGCAGTTCACGTTTGACTATCATCCACACCTTGAAGGAGTACCTTCCCATGGCATTGATTGAAGCCATTCACGCTCGCGAGATCCTCGATTCGCGTGGCAACCCAACCGTTGAGGTTGAAGTTTTGCTGACCGACGGTTCGATGGGCCGCGCAGCAGTACCTTCCGGTGCCTCCACCGGTGCCTTTGAGGCAGCAGAACGCCGTGACGAAGACCCCAAGCGTTACCAGGGCAAGGGTGTCCTGGGTGCCGTAGCAGCAGTTATTGAGGACATCGCCGGTGCTGTCGAGGGCTTGGACGCCACCGACCAGCGTGCGATTGACGCAGTGATGTTGGACCTCGATGGCACCGCCAACAAGGCCAAGCTCGGCGCCAACGCCATCCTCGGCGTTTCTCTGGCCGTGGCAAATGCCGCTGCGGAATCCGCAAACCTGCCGCTGTACAAGTACCTCGGCGGCCCTAACGCCCACGTTCTTCCGGTTCCGCTGATGAATATCCTCAACGGTGGCTCGCACGCCGACTCGGATGTTGACATTCAGGAATTCATGATCGCTCCGATCGGCGCATCGACCTTCTCCGAGGGCCTGCGCTGGGGTGTTGAGGTTTACCACAACCTCAAGTCCGTGCTGAAGGAAAAGGGCCTGTCCACGGGTCTTGGCGACGAGGGCGGCTTCGCGCCGAACCTGCCGTCCAACCGCGCTGCACTGGAACTGATCACCGAGGCGATCATTCGCGCCGGCTACACCCCGGGCGAAGACATTGCCATGGCACTTGACGTGGCCTCCTCGGAATTCTTCGACAACGGAACCTACCAGTTCGAAGGCAAGTCGATCACCGCCCAGGAAATGAGTGATTACTACGCTCAGCTGGTCACCGACTTCCCGCTGGTATCCATCGAGGATCCGTTGGACGAGGATGACTGGGACGGTTGGAAGACCCTCACCGACGCCATCGGCGACAAGGTCCAGCTGGTTGGCGACGACCTGTTCGTGACCAACCCGGAGCGTCTGGCCCGCGGCATCGAGACGGCCACCGCCAACTCCTTGCTGGTGAAGGTGAACCAGATCGGTACGTTGACCGAGACCTTGGACGCAGTGTCCATGGCGCAGCGCGCCGGCTACACCACCATCACCTCGCACCGTTCGGGCGAGACCGAAGACACCACGATCGCTGACATTTGTGTTGCCACCAACGCAGGTCAGATCAAGACCGGTGCTCCGGCCCGCTCCGAGCGTGTTGCCAAGTACAACCAGCTGCTTCGCATTGAAGAAGAGCTCGGCGACGCGGCGGTTTACGCCGGTGCCGGTGCCTTCCCGCGTTTCGGTGCATAAACAGCCCTAATTACACGTAGGCTCGTGGGGGAACTATTCTTGGTTCCCCCACGAGCTTTTGTGTATCACCGGCAAAAAGTTCGTGAACACCAAGATCACGATGGGGCCCTGGAGACAGGAACCCGGCACAACTGGGCAAGGAGTCAAATGGCAGCGCGACGTCCCCCCATGCCACGCTCTGGGGCGTCGGGTCACGACCCCCAACAGGCCACCGGCGAGAAGACGGCAGCTTCCGAAGCCCCGCAGCAACGTGCGCGACCGCGCAACGAGGAACCTCTGAGCGGTGCGCATCCAGCACGACGAGCTTCAGTTCAGGGAACTCCGGCTCGTGAACGCACCGCTGCCGCACGCCCCGCAGAAAACCGAGCCAAGGTCATTCCGCTGGGCCCGGTGAAATCGGCCGGAACTACGGCCCCCGGGCAGAAACGGACAGCTGCGGCCAAGCCTTCCTCCGGCCCGAAGTCGTCCTCCAGCCCGAAAGTCACGGCTAAGCCCGCACCTAAATCGGCTGCCAAACCAGCCGCTAAGCCGAAGGTCAAGGCAAGCGCCTCACAACGGCGCATCGAAGACCGGAACCTGCTTTCCGGTGCCGTGCGCAAGGACGAGAAGTCGGCGAAGAAGGCCCCGGGCAAGAGTCCCGGTGGCCCCAAGAAGCCCATTCCGGCACGGAGTTTTTCTGGCCGCTTGCTGGCGTTGAGCATTGCCCTGTCGGTATTCGCCGTGCTACTGGTCCCCAGTATTGGTACGTATTCGCGCCAGCATGACGAAATATCGGCGCTACGAACCTCCATCGAGGACAAGCAGGTCGAGCAGGAATCACTCAAGGACCAGATTGCCCGGTGGGATGATCCGTTGTATATCAAACAGCAGGCGCGCGACCGGATAAACTTGGTTATGCCCGGCGAGCGAAACTATATGGTCGTCGGCACTCAACCGGCAGATGATGTCGAGGGTGAAGTGAACCAGAGCCCCGAGGAAGTCCGCACGGATTTGCCTTGGGTTGATGCGCTCTTTGACTCGATGCAGCGCGCAGCCACCGACTGATCCGCTTCACACACCCTGCCTTGCCCCCACCGACTCGAGGAGAAGCTCCCCACCGTGGACGCTGAGAATACAAACCACGAAGCACTTGATGCTGCGGCCCGAGTGCCCAGCGAATCGGACCTGGAGACGCTTTCGCGCCAGCTGAATCGCCCGGTGCGTGACGTGGTGGAGATCGGCGCTCGCTGCATCTGTGGAAACCCATTGGTAGCCACCACGGCGCCGCGACTATCCTCCGGGATCCCGTTCCCCACCACGTACTACTTGACGCACCCGGTCATCACCTCTGCCGTCTCACGCCTCGAGGCCGCGGGCCTGATGAACGAAATGAACGCCGAACTCGGTGAGAACACCGACCTGGCGGCAGCCTATGCGCACGCCCATGAGGCATATCTGGCCGTGCGTGAGGCCATCGGCGAACGCTCCGGCACCGGTCCGGTCCCGGAGATCGCCGGCGTTTCGGCCGGTGGCATGCCCACCCGTGTGAAGTGCCTGCACGTTCTGGTGGGTCACTCCTTGGCCGCCGGAAAGGGTGTTAACCCGCTGGGCGATCGAGCACTGGAAGACATTGCCGAGTGGTGGACCAAGGATATCTGCCGGTGCACCGGCGCCTGGGACACACAGGCACCGGCCCCGAGCCAGGACCGTTCACGCCATGTGAAGACGCAGGCCATTGATCCGGCGCTCAAGAAGGCCGAACGTGCCGCAGCCCGCGCAGCACGCGAGGCCGCAGCCCTGGAATCTGACGCAGCTTCCCCCAAGGGCACCGAAGTATGAGGCGTGTCGCAGCGATCGACTGCGGAACCAACTCCATCCGGTTGCTCATCGCCGATGTCGAGCAGAGTCCAGCGGGTCCAACACTGACCGACGTGGTGCGTGAAATGCGCGTCGTGCGTCTGGGCCAGGGGGTTGATGCCACCGGTGAATTTGCTCCCGAGGCACTCGTCCGTACCTTCGCAGCGATCGATGAATACGCGGTTTTGATCGCCGAACACGGGGCCGAAGCGATCCGCTTCGTGGCGACCTCCGCAACCCGAGACGCGAAGAACCGCGCCGAGTTTGTCGCCGGGGTTAGCGCCCGGCTGGGAGTTGAGCCGGAAGTTGTTCCGGGCCAGGTGGAGGCCGCTTTGTCCTTCGCCGGTGCCACCTCCGTGGCGCCGCCGGAACCGGGTAGCAACATTCTTGTTGTTGATTTGGGTGGGGGATCCACCGAATTTGTTCTGGGCAACCAGAGTGGACCAATCGCCTCGTGCAGTATGGATATGGGCAGTGTACGACTGACCGAGCGCTTCTGGCGTTCGGAACAGCCCACGCTCGAGACCATCACCGAGGCACGCGTCCAGATCAATGCGGTTCTCGACGAGGCTGCCACAATGGTTGATTTTTCCCGGGTCGATCGCCTCGTGGGAGTGGCTGGAACCATCACCACGCTCACGGCCGCCGCGCTGGAACTAGAAAAATACGAATCGGCAAAGATTCACGGTGCCGAGGTGGCATTCGAGAAGCTCGAAAACGCCATTGCCTGGATACTCGCCGCGGACCGTGAATCTCGCGCCTCACTTGGATTCATGCATCCTGGTCGGGTGGATGTTATTGCAGCTGGTGCCTTGATTTACGCATGCATCCTCGAACGCTTGGCCACTGCCACTACCGGGGCCATCAACACGGCCACTGCATCCGAACACGATATTCTGGACGGAATCGCCTTGGGCCTCGCGCCCACGAGCTAAGCTCCGCTGGGCCCATCGCCGTCTAATAGTCAACGCAGGAGAAAACTTGAGCCAACGATTGAGCCGCATTGCTGCCGCGCTTCTGAGCCTGGCGCTCTGTTCCTCGATGGTGCTCACCATGGCACCGGCGGCGCAGGCTGACGCCGCCCGTGATGGTCAATGGTGGCTCGAGTCCTCGGGAATCGACAAGGCTTGGACGGTTTCCAAGGGCAAGGGCGTCAAGGTAGCTGTCATTGACACCGGCATCGACACCAGCCATCCGGATTTGCGTGGCGTGGTCACTAACGGAAAAGACGTCTCCGGAGCCGGTGCGGCGGACGGTTCCAAGCCGCTGGGTACATTGCCCGAACACGGAACGCTGGTGGCAACCCTTTTGGCGGGCAGGGGCAACAACAAGGCCAAAATTGCGGAGGCCAAGGCCGATGCC
Organism: Paeniglutamicibacter terrestris; assembly: GCF_012271785.1. Classification (GTDB taxonomy): domain Bacteria; phylum Actinomycetota; class Actinomycetes; order Actinomycetales; family Micrococcaceae; genus Paeniglutamicibacter; species Paeniglutamicibacter terrestris. Next base: position 119,230 of record NZ_JAAWVT010000005.1, read on the forward strand.
GCAGCCCAGAAGATCGCCTACGAGAAGGCGGTCGAGACGGCAGTGAAAGAGGAGAAGGATCCGCCCAAGGAACCCGAACCCATCAAAATTCCGAAACCTGGTCCGGGCGCCGACGGAATGCGGGGCGTGGCTCCGGAAGCGGAAATCCTCTCGGTGTCGCTGTGGATGGGCACGGAGAACCCCGCCGGAATCCCCGTGGAAGACCAGGTTCCCACCGCCGTGAAGTGGGCGGTGGACAACGGAGCCAAGGTCATCAATATTTCCTTGGGATCCACGCAGCCAGATTGGCCAACGAGCTGGGACACCGCCTTCAAATATGCCGAGGACAAGGACGTGGTCATCGTGGCCGCGGCAGGAAATCGTGCTGGCGGCATGCAGCAAGTTGGAGCCCCGGCGACGATCCCGGGTGTGCTCACCGTGGCGGGCATCGACAGCAGTGGCAAGGCCAGTGTTGACTCCTCCACCGAGGGCATCAGTATCGGTGTTGCCGCCCCTGCCGATCCTTTGGTCGGTGGCCTGCCCGGCGGCGGCTACGCCGACTGGTCGGGTACCTCCGGTGCTGCGCCACTGGTCGCCGGCGTCGCGGCAATGATCCGCTCTAAATATCCCCAGATGAAAGCTCCAGAGGTTATCAACAGGATTCTCGCCACCGCGCGGCCTGCCGGTCAGCCAGGCGTTGACAACCTGTATGGCCATGGCATCCTTGATGCTTATGCGGCATTAACGGCTAAAGTCCCGCAGGTGGAAGCCAACCCGATGAACACCATCACCGAGTGGATCCGGGTACACCGTAGGGGACCGGAGAGCTTGTCCTCGCCCACCACCGATCCGGGCATTTCAACGGAGAGATCGGATATCAAATCCATCGCCGCACCAGCGCCACAAGCTCCGCAACAGAGTCTGGGGGCTCTTCCTCCGCTGTTAGTACTGGGATTTGGTGGGCTGCTGTTCGTCACTGCCCTGGGTGGGATATTGCACTACGTCAGGACTCGGCGCCGGGCCACCATTAGCGCATCAACCGCTAGTGATTCCGTCGCTGCACTGCGTTTGGTGGGCTCGAGTGGGGCAAAAGATATCTTTGATGAGCTGCCCGAATCTGGCTCCGACTCCTAAGCTCCGCTCGTATGTTGAAGAGAGTGTTCTAGAGCTCAAAACTCATTAGTGAAGATTTTCACAATCGACGTTTTTGGGGATAGAATGGAGCTATGCCTATCACTGAACAATTTTCCGATCGTCCGCGCATTCTTGTTGTGGGCGGCGGCTACGTTGGACTTTACGTCGCAATGAAGCTGCAGAAAAAGGTTAAGGCGCACGGCGGTATCGTCACCGTTGTTGACCCCTTGCCCTACATGACTTACCAGCCCTTCCTCCCCGAAGTTGCCGGCGGACAGATCGAGGCCCGTCACGCGGTTGTCTCGCACCGTCAGCACTTGAAGGATTCCGAGCTGATCACCGGCCGCGTTTCGGCCATTGATCACAAGAACAACAAGGCAGTTATTGTGCCGGTTGTCGGAGAACCCTTCGAGCTTCAGTACCGCGACGTTGTTATGGCCGCAGGCGCAGTGACTCGTACCTTCCCGATCGCCGGCCTGGCTGACGCGGGAATTGGTCTGAAGTCGATCGAGGAAGCCGTTGCCCTGCGCAACAAGGTTCTCGAACGCATCGAATCCGCGTCGCTGATGACCGACGCCGCTGAGCGTAAGCGCGCGCTGACCTTCGTCGTGGTCGGTGGCGGCTTTGCCGGCATCGAGACCATCGCCGAAATTGAGGACATGGCTCGCCACGCGGCCGACCTCAACGGTCGTATCGCCAAGGGTGAGCTGCGCTTCGTTCTGGTTGAAGCCATGGGCCGCATCATGCCGGAGGTCACCGAAGACCAGGCGCTGTGGGTTGTTGACCACCTGCGTAGCCGTGGCATCGAGGTCCTGCTGAACACCTCCCTGGCGAACGCCGAGGGCGGTGTCATGCAGTTGATGAACATGGCAGACAAGTCTCCGGGCGAGACCTTCGAGACCGACACCCTGATCTGGACCGCTGGCGTCATGGCCAACCCGATGGTTCGCTCCACCGACTTCCCGATCGAAGCTCGCGGTCGTGTCATGACCGGAACCGACCTGCGTATCACCGGAGAAGACGGAGTTGCCATTGAGGGTGCTTGGGCTGCGGGCGACGTCTCGGCAGTGCCCGATGTTACCGGCGGCCTGCCCGACGGTACCTGCGTTCCGAACGCACAGCACGCAGTGCGCCAGGCCAAATTGCTGGCACACAACCTGTACGCCACGCGCTACGGTGTTGGCCAGGTCAAGAACTACAAGCACAAGAACCTCGGCGCAGTTGCCGGTTTCGGTGCTAACAAGGGCGTGGCCAAGGTTGTCGGCATCAAGCTCAAGGGCTGGCCAGCCTGGATGGCACACCGTGGCTACCACGGTATGGCCATGCCGACCTTCGAGCGTAAGTTCCGCGTCTTGGGCGACTGGATGGTTGCGATGGTCTTCACGCGCGACACCCTGCAGCTGAACAACCTCGAGACCCCGCGCGCTACGTTCGTCGAAGCCGCGACCCCGAAGCCGCGCGCATAGTTATTTGCACTAAGTAGGGGCGGCACCACCGCACCGACGATCACGGGCCAATAGTGATAGGCCACGGTTCGTGAGTTGGAACGACTGGTGGTGCGGCCCCTATTTCGGGCAATCGCCGACGTCTCGTTTCATTACTAGTGAAACGATCTTGTAGGCTTGGATATGTAGGCCCCTATGGTGGAATTGGCATACACGGCTGACTTAAAATCAGCTTCCGAAAGGATTGTGGGTTCGAGTCCCACTGGGGGTACAAAACATGAGGCTCCTACTTCTCCGTGATAACGGGGGAGTAGGAGCCTTTGTCGTGCCCCTCATGCCGACTTTGGGCTACGGTGCCGGGTTTTCTGCCGCGTAATCAATAATCGTTTGAAGTGACGGTCGAGAATCGATACCCAAGATCTCGGGATAGACCAAGGTATCTGAGCCCTCCACAACAAGCGAGTAATTTAAACCCGCAGAGCGCCTGTCGTTCTTGATCAAAAGCGGTGCCAGTGCGCGCATGGAATTGGCCATGACCTCTTCCGGAGTGCGGTCGCCTGGCTTCATGGTGACCTGCACCATGCCACCTTGGCTCATGCCAGGGGTGATGTGATAGCTTGACCGTGCATTGATGACGCCGGGAGCTGTCAACAACGCCTCGGTCCACCCGGCGGAGATCCTCTCCGCACGTTCATCGGCACTACAGCCACTAAGACCGCACAGCAGCGCCAAAGCCAAAAGAAGCGAGAATATCCTTTTCATCGACACTAACTCCATTGGTTGGAATATCTTTGAGTTGATATTAGCAGCGAAATGAGTCCCGTGAGCATGGGGGGAGCATCGAAGCTGCTTCCCGCTGACCTTGAGAAAAACCCGGACAGCTTTTGGCGGGCGCTGCCATTTTGATTCACCATCAGCCGCATGGATGCGGAAAATCACTGGCCGGGAGCGTAGAAACGCGGCAGTGACTTCTCAAAAACCGTTGATTGCACGAAAAGTTGTTGAAATGTAGTCAGAATGGGATTTATTCGGCGCTGCCAACCGTTGAACCAACGTAGGCTATTTGTAGACAACCCTACCGAGGAGAATAATCATGGCCCTGGGCGGAAACCCGGTCTTTAATTCCAAGAATTACCGCGAGCAGACCCGTGCGGCCGGCGCAACGGGTGCCGCGTCCACGACTTATGCTCAGCCGATGAGCTCGCAAGCGTTGCAGGATATGTACTCGCAGCCGTCTGCTTCGCCGCAGGACACCGGCCGTATGACCTACGCCGATGTCATCAACAAGACGCTGCTTAGCCTCGGCCTAGTGCTCATTGGTGCAGGCATTGGCTGGCAGATGTCCGGTCTAATGCTCGTTGGCGCTATTGTCGGCTTGGTCCTTGGCCTGGTCAACTCGTTTAAGCGTCAGCCGTCGCCGGTGCTGATCATGTTGTACGCAGGCTTTGAGGGCTTGTTCCTCGGCGGCCTCTCAAGGTTCTTTGAGAACATGTACCCGGGCATTGCCGTCCAAGCTGTGCTCGCTACTTTCTCGGTCTTCGCCGTGACCTTGGTCCTCTACCGCTCCGGTAAGTACCGTGCAACCCCGAAGATGACCCGCATGTTCATGATCGCGATGATCGGCTACGGCGTATTCTCGCTGCTGAACTTCGTGCTGATGATGACCGGGACCATCGACGGTATGTTCGGTATGCGCAGCGGCCTGTTGGGCCTGGGTATCGGTGTGCTGGCAGTGTTGCTGGCCACCTACGCGCTGGTTCTTGACTTCACCAATATCTCCGACGGTGTGCGCCAGGGCGCTCCGGCCAAGATGGCGTGGTCTGCGGCGTTCGGGCTGACCGTGACCCTCATTTGGCTGTACGTGGAGATTCTGCGCATTCTGGCCATCCTGCGTGGCGACGACTAGTCAATTTGCTGTGTGACCGCGGGGCAGTACCCATTATTTGGGTACTGCCCCGCGGTTTTTCTGCAATATGGGCGTCATCTTTGCCGCACAGGTAACTTCCAAGGGATACCGTATGTTCATGGCTAAGTTAGGCAGAGTACCTGCAAAGAGGAACCAGCGGTGCTTATGCGCAGATTCAAGTGGGGGAGTGCTATGAAACTGCCGAACTTTTTTCATCGCCTGACGCTGGCCGAGGCCGCGAAGCGAGTTGCAGAATCCGCCGGACCAAAAGCAGTGCTGAACGACTACATGATCGACTACGCCGAACCGGTTGAAGCCGAAGATTTGCCTTACGGTGTGCGCATCGCAGCCTCCTGGGCTTGGCGACTGATTGTTATCGTCATTGCCGTTGGCATCTTTGTTTGGCTGCTCTCGCACGTATCTCTCTTAGTGATCCCGCTGATGATCGCCGCATTGTTGGCCGGGCTGCTCAGCCCCGTGGTGAAGTTCCTGAACCGCAACCTGCGTTTCCCCAAGGGACTCGCCGTGGGTGTGACAATGCTGGCCTTCCTGAGTCTGGTGGTGGGGGGCCTGTCGTTGGTCGGTCATCGCCTGGCTACGGGATTCAACTCGTTATGGGCCCAAGCGCTCACCGGCATCGGTCAAATCCAGAACTGGATTTCGACGGGTCCGCTGGGCCTGAGCAACCAAGACATTGATGGGCTCTTCCAAGATGCGTTGAATCAACTCAAGGATAATTCTTCCTCCATCCTCTCCGGCGCTCTGTCGTGGGGAACCACCCTCGGGCACCTGGCAGCCGGGATGCTTCTGGTGTTCTTCTCGCTGATTTTCCTGTTGCTCGACGGCCAGATGATCGGACGCTTCTTCGTCAACATCCTGCCGCGTAAAGCACGTCCGGCAGCGCACGGCGCCATGCGCCGCGGCTGGACCTCGATGGTCACCTACGTTCGCGTACAAGTATTTGTTGCCTTCATCGATGCCGTGGGCATCGGTGTTGGCGCACTGATTCTCGGTGTTCCGTTAGCGCTCCCGCTGGGCGTGCTGGTCTTTGTCGGTTCCTTCATCCCCGTGGTCGGTGCCTTGCTTACCGGCGCAGTAGCGGTGTTGTTGGCCCTGGTGGCTAACGGCCCGGTCAACGCCATGATTATGCTCTTGATAGTTCTCTTTGTTCAGCAGGCCGAATCGCATATCCTCCAGCCGCTGATCATGGGTAAGGCAGTCAGTTTGCACCCACTGGCGGTTGTCATGGCGGTTACCGGCGGGTCGATCGTCGCCGGTGTGGCAGGGGCGTTGTTTGCCGTTCCCGTGTTGGCAGTGGCTAACACCGTGGTCAAATACATTGCCGACCGAGGCTGGGAGCACGATCCGCTCTTTGGCCCAGAGGCCGCCGCCGCGGCCATGGCCACCAATGGGGGCGAACGAATTACCAAGCCGGTCCGCACTGCGGAACCGGCTCCCGCCGACCTTGATGGAGAAGAGCCGGACCCGGCAGCTGATCCGCGGCAATAACGCTCCACTGGTTATTGCCCAAGGCCTGGCCCATAGGTACTCGCCCCCGAATGCATTTGCGTGTTTGCACCCCACGCCCTGAAGAAAGTCATCCCATGATCCAGAAGACCACACTCCCGGTGAGCCTGTCAGACATCGAAGACGCGCGGGACCTACTCGAGGGCATCATCGTCCGTACTCCCATGGAGCACTCGCGGGCACTTTCGCTTGCCATCGGCTCCGAGGTGTACCTCAAATGCGAGAACCTGCAACGCGCGGGATCTTTTAAAGTCCGTGGCGCGTACGTGCGCATGGCCAAACTTAGTGCCGAGGAGCGCGCCCGTGGCGTCGTGGCAGCTTCCGCAGGTAACCACGCCCAGGGCGTCGCCCAGGCCGCTCGTCGGCTGGGCATCAAGGCCCGCATCTACATGCCGCTGGGCGTGGCACTGCCCAAGCTCACCGCGACCCGTGACCACGGAGCCGAGGTCATCCTCCACGGTCACAATGTTGACGAGGCCCTCGCCGAGGCCGAACGTTATGCCACGGCGACTGGAGCGGTCTTCGTTCACCCCTTTGATAACCCAGACATCATCGCCGGTCAGGGCACCATCGGCCTGGAGATTCTTGACCAGCTGCCGGACGTCGACACCGTATTGATGGGCGTGGGCGGCGGCGGACTGCTGGCAGGGGTAGCAGTGGCCATCAAGAGCCGCGCCAAGGAACTTGGCCGCGAGATCAAGATCATCGGAGTGCAGGCTGAGAACGCCGCTGCCTACCCTCCGTCGCTGGCCGCCGACGCCCTGGTCCCGCTAGATACCGTGCGCACCATCGCCGACGGCATCGCCGTGGGACGTCCGGGCCAGCTGCCATTCCAGATCATCCGCGAACTGGTTGACGAAGTGGTCACTGTTTCCGAGGACGGACTGGCTCGAGCCTTGGTGTTCCTGATGGAACGTTCCAAGCTGGTGGTTGAGCCGGCCGGTGCCGTGGGTGTTGCAGCTCTGTTGGAGGGCAAGCTCGAGGAATTGGGCATCAATCCCACCAAAACCGCTGTCATCCTATCCGGTGGAAACATCGACCCGCTCTTGATGCTGAAGGTCATCCAGCGTGGTCTCTCCGCGGCGGGACGTTACCTCACGGTGCGCATGATGCTTGATGATCGTCCCGGCGAGCTGGCTACAATATCCCGGGTCATCGCCGAATCCGACGCGAACGTTACCCGACTGGACCACACTCGGGTGGGTGGTTCGCTATCCATGGGCGATGTGGCAATCACCATCGACATGGAAACTAAGGGCCACGAACATTCGGAGGCGGTTCTGAACAACCTGCGGGCCGAAGGCTTCCAACCCATGGTGATGAACTAAAAGTCTCAAGCTCCCTCACCAGGACATCACGCCCCGTCATTGTCCCCAGCCATCGAGAAATCAGTCGGTGAGCCAGGGCAACGGCGGGGCATTATTTTTATGAACGCCGTGGTGCGCAGCTGCCGGTTAACGACAGCTGGCCACCGATGGTCGGTTCGTCAACGTTTCCCCCAGAGGGAAAACCACGAAAAACTCGAAACATCGATGGCCAGCTAAGTGCCCCGCCTCCGCTAGAGGACCGGGCGAAAATGCCTAAGCGCTGTATGGCTTGCAGGAAACGATCTCTACGGTGATTTCCTTGCCGTTGGGCGCGGTGTAGGTGACGGATTCGCCGGACTTGACGCCGTGAACTGCCGCACCAATGGGGGACTGTTCCGAGTAGACCTCAAGGTCAGTATCTCCGGCGACCTCACGGCTTCCAAAGAGGAAGGTGGTCTTGTCGCCGGCGATGATGGCTTCAACCAACATGCCGGGTTCAACGATTCCGTCATCCGCCGGTGCTGCACCCACCAGAGCGCGACGCAACAGGCTCTTGAGGTAGGAAATGCGGGCCTCGGCCTTGCCCTGCTCCTCCTTGGCAGCGTGGTAGCCACCGTTCTCCTTGAGGTCGCCCTCGGACCGTGCCTGCTCGATGCGGTCTACGATTTCGGCACGGCCGGGCCCCGAGAGGTGCTCAAGTTCGGCCGTGAGGCGGTCGAAAGCCTCTTGGGTCAGCCAATCAGCGGGTTCGTGATTTGTCGTGGTCACTGGGTACTCCTTGTGTTATCAGGGGCCGCTGCTCCGGGAAGGAACAACAAGCCGTGACGGTCCCGCGCGATGACGCGTCCAACATCTAGCAAGCAAAGACCCCGCACAGTGGGTGAAGAACTTTGTCCGTCACGGTCTGTAGCGGGGCATTAACGTATTAGAAAGATATTAGCCGTCAACTGGGTAATTGCCCAAGAGGTTGAGCTTTTGGCGTAGCGGCGAGTCTCCGCGGCTCGCGGAGTTGCAGCGCCCGAAGATGTGTGGCTCGATCGCGGCCTAAGAGTCCTTGGCGAGCCGGCACGACTCGATGCCGGCGGTGGTCGAGAGCGCTTCGGTGCGCAGGTCAACGACCACCCGCGTGGTGGTCATGCCCTTACCCTCGGTGGGTCCAAGAACGAGCGTCTTCCAGCCAACGATGGCGTACGACTCATTCAGGGCCCGCACATCGCACAGCACTGTGGCGCTGGCACCCTTGGAGATATCAACGGTTGCGGTGGCGCTAGTGGCGGAGTGGACCTCGAAGGAGTTGTCCTTGTAGTCCATGCCGGACGTACTGGCGAACGTCAAATAGAGGGCACCAAGTATCAGAGCGGCCAAGCCGACGACGATGAGCGTCGCGCGAGTTCTTTTAGTGAGGCGTCGCTTGGGCGATCCGTACCTATTAGTTAAGCTGGACATTGGCGCCCCTTTCGATTCGTGGGCGTCGTGGCCGGGAAATCATCCCTACCAGTCTAAGCCTTGGCTAAGGGGAACCCTTCACCGAGCAAGAGGAAGTTGGAGTCACCTACGTGGAAGAGCACAACGTGGAGCACATCGCTGATTCAACGGGCCTGCGATTGCTGGCTGTTCATGCACACCCCGACGATGAATCGTCAAAGGGGTCGGCCACCATGGCCGCATACGTTGCTGCGGGGGCCACCGTCATGGTTGCTACATGCACCGGAGGTGAACGCGGCGACATCTTGAACGCGGCGGTGGGCGAACTCGCTCACGCCCACCGTGACCTAGCTGGGGTGCGTCGCACGGAAATGGCCGAGGCCGCAGCGGTGCTGGGCATCGAGCACCGCTGGCTTGGATTTGTCGATTCTGGGCTGCCCGAGGGTGACCCGCTGCCGGAGCTACCTTTCGGAGCCTTTGCGCTACAGCCGCTGGAGCGGGCTGCAGCCCCACTGATCCGGTTGATCCGCGATTTCAAGCCGCACGTGATCATGGCCTACGATGAAAACGGCGGCTACCCGCACCCGGACCACATTCAGGCCCACAAGGTGGCAATGTACGCCTACGAGCACGCGGCGAATGAGCAGAGCTCTCCGGAACTCGGTCCGAGCTGGGAAACCTCGAAACTGTACTACGACCGCGGATTCGCTCCGGAACGCTTCAAAACCCTGCACTACGCCATGCTTGAAGCCGGCATGGAATCTCCCTTTGCCGAACGCGTGAAGGCATGGGAAGAGCACCCCGACGAGCAGTTCTTCGGTTGGGTGACTCCGCACGTCACGACCACACAAATCCATTGCGCCGACTATTTCACCAAGCGTGATCAAGCATTGTTGGCCCATCGGACACAGATTGATCCGAACGGATTCTTCTTCGCCGTCCCGGAAACCATCACAGCTAAGGTGTGGCCGTGGGAGGACTTCACCATGATCAAGTCTTCGGTTCCGACCACACTCCCAGAGAACGACCTGTTTGCCGGTCTAAGATAGGTACCGTACCGGTGATTCCGGTCGCCAACTTCTAGAAAGAGCCTCGCGCGTGTATTCGTTCCTGCTTTATGCAGCCTCTGTCAGTCCGTCCCCGGTTCCCGGAGAATCCGTCGGTGATGCGGCTCAGGCCATTGGCCCGGGTTTCGTCGGCTTTGTGGCCACTGCGGCCGTTGTCATCGTCACCATCTTCCTGATTCGCGACATGACCCGTCGAATCCGCAAGGTCCGTTACCGCGGCGAAGCCGAAGAGCGCCAGGCGCTCTTGGTGGAAAAGGGTAAGGATATCCAGCCGGACGAGCCCGGGGACCTGCCCGCACGCTGATAGCGGAAACTTTTCCGGCGGCCCCGTGTTCTCACGGGGCCGTTTCTGCATCCCTGGACCGGCCGAGAGTCTCGCAGGAGCAGGCGTTAAGGGTGGCAGCCGGGAGCCATAGCGTAGGGTGCCACCATGGGACAACGAATCGCCGCCAGCGCCTCTGCCTACCTGCGGCAGCATGCACATCAACCCGTGGACTGGTGGCCCTACGGCGATGAGGCCTTTGCCGAGGCTGCGGCCCGGAACATTCCGGTGTTTCTATCCATTGGATATTCGGCGTGCCACTGGTGCCATGTGATGGCGCGCGAGTCCTTTGATGATCCCCGAGTCGCTGCCTATCTCAACGAACATTTTATTCCGATCAAGATCGACCGCGAGGAGCACCCAGCGGTTGATGACGCCTACATGGCGGCCACCCAAACACTGACCGGCGCCGGAGGTTGGCCCATGAGCGTCTTTACGCTCGCCGACGGACGGGCCATTTATGCCGGGACCTATTTCCCGCCCACGCCACGGCCGGGCACACCCTCCTTTATGCAGGTACTAGAGGCCGTCTGCAATGCCTGGGCCCACCGCCGTGAGGCGTTGGAACTGCAGGCCGCAACGCTGGCCGAACATCTGGGTTCGGTGGCAGGTGGGCAAACCAAAATGTTTGCCAAGGCGCTGCCCCTACCCACCAGCGTTAATGGATCGGCGCTGGCCCCGGCACTCCAGTCGGCTATCCGCAAACTTGCCGACACGGCTCATCCCACCGGCGGCTTTTCTCCGGCACCCAAGTTTCCGCCCAGCCCCGTCTTAGATTTCTTGCTGCGCGGCGCACTGGCTTTAGGCTCCGCGGCGTCGCTGGCCGGATCGCAGGCTTCGGACACGCTTGCCGTGATGGCCTCCAGTGCCCTCGCGGATCATGTGGGTGGCGGCTTTGCGCGCTATTGCGTTGATGAACGGTGGAAGATCCCGCACTTTGAAAAAATGCTGTACGACAATGCCCAGTTATTGGGTCTTTATGCCAGGGCCGCGGTTCAACTTCCGGACGCACAAACCGCAGAACTGTGCCGTCGCGCTGCCCAGGGTATTCACCGCTGGCTCCGGCGGGAATTGCTGCTGCCAGGTGGCGGTTTTGCCTCTTCGCTGGACGCCGACACCCTGATGCCCGATGGATCCCACGCGGAGGGAGCCACCTACACCTTCACTCGGAGGCAAGTGGCAGCGATCCTGGGTGAACCCGACGGGAGCAGCTTTTGGAAACTATGGGACGGTGCCGCACCGAACGTGCACGGTGCCCCAACGGCGGCGCTACCGGGCGATGACGTTGCGCTAACCATTGCCTTGGCACACGTTCCAGAATTGGGGGAGTGGCCAGAGCTCGTGGGAGCCTTTGAAAAACTCGCGGCGGTCCGCGCACAGCGGCCCCAGCCGGCCCGAGATGCGAAGGTTGTTGCCGGTTGGAATGGGCTGGCGATCGCCGCGCTGGCCGAGGCTTCGGTATTGCTGAGCGATCCGGAGATGGCACTGACCGCCGTCGAGGTGGCCGAATATGTGCATGCGGTGCATTGGGACTCCGGCGGTGATGACGTGGCAGCTCGGCTTCATCGCATTAGTTACGACGGTGCGGCTAATACCTCGATCACCGCGGTTCTTGAAGACTATGCGGCGGTGGTGCTCGGATTCCAACAACTTGGCGTTGCCACGGGGGATCCTCTCTGGTTTGAGCGAGCCGACGAGATCCTTTCGGTGGCTCAATCCCGCTTCCTGATCAACAATGTGCCACGGGACACCGCCGGGAATGATCCGCGAGTGTTGGCCCTGCGTGCCGGGGTCAGCAGTGCTGAGGCGTTGGATGATGCAGTACCAGCCGCGACCTCGATGCTGGCCGCCGCACTGCTGAATCGAGCTGGACGTAGCCAACTATCCGCTGGTCTCTGGCCGCAGTCGAGCGAGCATGATCACGTGCATGAAATCGATGGCGAGGCGCCTGTTCACCGAGACAGCGAGGACGACCTGGCGCTGGTAAGAATGCTGCTGGGCTTTGTGCCCTCCATCGCGCCCACGGCCCCGGCCGCCGTGGGTAGCGCGCTGGGCGTTGCCACCCGATTCTCCTATGGCTCGAGCACCGAGCTGGTCATCTCCGGTGGAACTGCAACAGAACGTGAAGTGGCAGTTCGTTTGGGGGTGCTCTCCGGCGTGGCACAATTCGGTGCACACAACGATGCATCGGTGGTGTCCAGATACCCCGCCGGGCCCAAGGGCCAGCTACGCATCTATGTGTGTCGCGGTGGTTCATGCCATGCTCCGGTCAGCGATTTGCCTGCCCTGGCTGCACTGATCGTTCCTGGACTTTCGCGCAGTGTGTTGCGTCGATTGGGAGCAGGGCACTCCGTGGAGAGCTGATCACCTCGGCCGGGGATCGCTGGAGAGCCCGCATCTATAGAACTCATGTACTTATTATCTAAAACATTGTTACTATCGTGATCGTGCGCACCGTACGAAACCTGATGAGTGGCGGAAAAAATTATGCTGAAGAAAAAAACCGTTGGATCGATAGTCGCGATACTCGCATTGGCAGGCACCCTTCTGGGCGGTGGGCCAGCCAACGCGGTTGATGGCCAAACTACCTCAGCTGCTCGGGCGATTCCGGGGCTCACCTGTAACTGGCAGGCAAGAGGTGTAACCTCTAGCGGCCAACTCACCGAACGTCACTACACCACGCGCGATAGTGTTGCCACCATCAGCACGGAGAAATACAACCCCGGACGGCTCAGCTTTGTGCCGCGCGCGGTGCTACCTCCAGGTGGAGCCGGAGGCATCGAATTCGTCAACGAAAGTTTCTACGCAAATTCCAGTGATGGCGGCTTCTACTCGGTCACTGCCATCGGACCCAAGAGCTATAACGACGTCAAGGTCACCGCTACGCGGATGGCCGTGACCTGGGGACAGACCCGGCTCATGGTTGCCAGCTCCAAGGCAACCAGTGCCGGACAATTCATCTACGGCCTCACGGATTCCGGGGCGCTGGGGCGCTACGTGTTCAACGGTGCCGGCGGACCAAAATCCCGCGTTGTGGTGGGAAATTCTGGATGGCAGGGAATCAAGACCCTCGCCTTCGATCGCGAAGGTGTCGTGGCTGGTACCACCCGGACCGCGGACGTTTTGTTGGCCACCACCATTGACGGCAGATTGGTCGAATACACGATTCCCCACGACAAGCCTGCACAGTGGTCGCGCAGGGATTTGAAGTCAGCCACTTGGGGCAACTTTAAGTACCTTGGCAGTGCAACCTGCGGCGAGTGGGGCAAGCCGAATCAACCACGGATGCTCTTGGGAGTCCTTGGTAATGGCGATGTGTACCTTTACCTCGACAAGCGTAACGACGATAGCTCGGGCGCCGACATCATTGGCTACGGAAAGATCGCTTCGGGGTGGACGGAAAAGCTCTATTAAGCTGTGCCGAGCACAGCCAAAGTAATGGCGGTGAAGTGGCACGCGAAGCCGATGAGTGTAAAGGCATGGAAAAGCTCGTGGAATCCCAACACTCCGGGGATGGGATTCGGCGCCTTGAGCGCATAGAAAACCGCCCCGGCGATGTAGAAGCCGCCACCCACGCAGATCAGGGTGGCGGCAAGAAGATTAGCGGCAAAGAATTGGCCGATAAAAAGCATCGACGCTAGGCCCAACAAAACGTAGACCGGGGTATAAAGCCAGCGTGGTGCATCCGTATAAAAGACCCGGAAAGCGACGCCAGCCAGCGCGCCGATCCAGATCGCGATCAGCAAGACGGTGGCCGATGAGGCGGGAAGCAGTGCCCAAGCCAATGGCGTGTAGGAGCCGGCGATCAGCAGCATGATGTTGGTATGGTCAATGCGTTTAAGCACTCGGGTGGTCATGGGTGACCAGTTGCCTCGATGATAAAACGCCGAAACGCTAAAGAGGAGAACCCCGGTGAAGGCAAAGATCGCACTAGTGATCTTGCCCGCACCAGCCGGAGCCACGACGATGAGGGCAATTCCCGCGACCAGCGCCAGCGGCGCTGTCACGGCATGAATCCAGCCGCGCAGCAACGGCTTCTCGGGCTGGGCCGGAATAATCGAATGCGGCGCGGCAGGTTGGTGCTGGGTCATGGCCCAAGCCTAACCCGGTGTCTCGAAGCTTCTGTGCAGCGGCCCGGGGAATCCATGCGAGGAGGTAGCACGGCAGACTGGCAGGAAGATTGCCCGCGTCTTGGTACCTGGCCGGGGGGTGAACCCGGTAGCGTTAAGGCAGTGCACAAGGACTTTTGCTCCTCGTTCCCACCCACCCTTCGTACCAAGCAGGAGTATCTCAGTGGATTTACCGGGCTTCGTTTACCGTCTCTATGAGCGGCGGTTACGTGGCATGTTGAGCCCGGAAAAGCTACCTGCCCATATCGGGGTACTGGTGGATGGAAACCGTCGCTGGGCCAAGCTCTCTGGCCAGCCCACGGCACGTGGTCACCAGGCCGGTGCCGACAAGATTCTTGAGTTCCTGGGTTGGTGCCAAGAACTCGACATCGATGTGGTCACGCTCTACATGCTTTCCACGGACAACATGAACCGCTCCAGCCAGGAACTTGATGACCTGATGGGCATCATTGCCAACACCTTGGACCGGTTGGGCGAAACCAAAACTGTCCGCGTGAAACCCGTCGGCGCCCTGGAGCTGCTTCCCACCTACCTCGCAGACAAGCTGTGTGAACTCGAGGCCTCCACCGCCCATGTCAGGGGCATCCACGTCAACGTGGCTGTCGGCTACGGTGGACGACGCGAAATCGTTGATGCGGTCAAGGCCTTGCTGATTCAGGGCCACGCCAATGGTCTGAACGCCGCTCAAATTGCCGAGGATCTAGACCCGGAACTGCTTGCCACGCACCTCTACACCAAGGGGCAACCAGATCCGGACCTCGTGATCCGGACCTCGGGTGAGCAACGGCTCTCCGGCTTCCTGACCTGGCAGAGCGCCTATTCCGAGTTCTACTTCTGCGAGGCGCTGTGGCCGGATTTCCGGCGGGTGGATTTCCTGCGTGCGCTGCGTGACTTTGCCGATCGCAAGCGCCGCTTCGGCTCCTAAAGCTGCGCCCTGGGCCGGGCGCAACATCCCCGAAACTCGGCAGGCGCCAATAATTTACCCTCTGTCCATCAGACATTTGCTCTCGGCTCATGACGTCCCGAGTTTTTCGGCGTAGCTTTGGGTCTAACGGGTGATGAAGCCGTCATTGCTCGCTGAACGGGGCAGCTCTCCCCGCGAGGAGTCACACGTGGCAGTGAACCAGAAACACGCATCATCTGCACCCACCGCGTCCCCCCAGACGCTCGGGCTCCCGGACGCGGAACAACCGCGCCGCACTTTTGTGCTTGATACCTCGGTACTGATCGCCGATCCCCACGCCATACTGCGTTTTGCCGAACATCACGTGGTGCTGCCGCTGACGGTCATCACCGAACTCGAGCACAAACGCAACGACCCGACCTTGGGATTCTTCGCTCGTGAGGCGCTGCGGACCCTAGACACCATGGGTAGCAAACAGGGTGGACTGGCCAAGGACATGGAGGTCGGCACGCAGGGAGGAACGCTTCGAATCGAGCTGAACCACATTGCCTCCGATGTGTTGCCGGTGGGGTTCCGCAACGCCGATAACGACACACGGATACTTGCGGTCGCAAAGTCCCTGCTGGATGAGGGCCTGGATGTCACCTTGGTCTCCAAGGACCTGCCGATGCGAATTAAGGCCTCGGCCATGGGACTGATTGCGGAGGAATACCGCAACGAGCTCATTGCTTCCTCCGGATGGACCGGCGTGCACGAAATGGATGTGAGCGAGGAGGACATGTCCACGCTGTATGCCGACGCTTCCCTGGAACTGGCGGAGGTGGCGGATCAGCCGGTGAACACCGGATTGATCATGCACTCTCCGCGTGGGTCGGCACTGGGCAGGGTAGATCGCAATCACCTCGTGCACCTCGTGCGAGGGGACCGCGAAGCCTTTGGTCTGCGCGGGCGTTCCGCGGAGCAGCGCTTGGCGCTAGACCTTCTGCTGGACAAGGAAGTCGGAATCGTTTCGCTCGGCGGTAGTGCCGGAACCGGTAAGTCCGCATTGGCGCTCTGTGCCGGCCTCGAGGCGGTACTGGAACGCCGCGAACACCGCAAGATCATGGTCTTCCGGCCGCTCTACGCCGTCGGCGGCCAGGAGCTTGGCTACCTGCCCGGTGGCGAGAGCGACAAGATGAACCCGTGGGCCCAGGCAGTTTTTGACACCCTCGGCTCGGTCGTCTCCAAGAACGCCATCGACGAGGTGCTCAGCCGAGGAATGCTTGAGGTCCTCCCGCTGACGCACATCCGTGGGCGTTCACTGCATGATGCGTTTGTGATTGTCGATGAGGCCCAGTCGTTGGAACGCAATGTACTGCTCACGGTGCTCTCGCGCATTGGACAGAACTCCAAGGTGGTGTTGACCCACGACGTGGCCCAGCGCGATAACCTGCGCGTGGGGCGGCACGACGGAGTGGCTGCGGTGGTCGAACAGCTCAAGGGGCACCACCTCTTCGGGCATGTCACGCTCACCCGCTCGGAACGCTCCGAGATCGCGGCCCTGGTCACCGAGTTGCTCGAGGACCGCATTCACTAGGCAGCACCGTTGGGGGAGCTGGCCCGGACTTAGCCCGCGCTAGCTCCCCGGTGGCGGGCCGCTAGATGTGCTGCCGCCGAACTCGCCAGCGGCGGGATCGGCCACAGCGGTGCCAACCGCATATCACTCAAGGACGCCTCTTCCTGGGTGAAGAGGCCATCAATCATGTATTGATCCACGGCGGTGATGGAGACCCGATGTTCGATGCCGTTGCCTTCGGCGTCCAGCACCTGACGCACCACGCAGATGCCCGTGGCTAGATCCAGCCGGATCCGGGTCATGCCCATGCCCAGCAAGGGGGCATCGCTGATCACCGGGACGTAGGAATGACCGCGCGATACCTCGGCCTCAAGGCAGGGGCGCCCCGATTCGTCGGTGAGCTCACACACGCTGTGGATCATCGTGGGGTGCGGGAACGGCAGATCGGCCGGCCCCGGAACAAAGCCGGCGAGCTCCACCGGATCCAAGAAGGCACTCCACAGTCCCACGGGCATCAACTCGTTGCGGTACGCGGCCTCGGGACGCCTGGCGACCAGTCCATCGTCCCCATAAACGGGGGCAAGCAGCTGTGGGGGCAAAAGCCAACTCTTGCGGGTGGCCGCCACGAAGCTGGCGTCCTTGGAATCGTTGATGTGTTCGGTGCGAAAGAGCACCGCGCCCCGTTCGTCCTCGACCCGGATGGCGTCCGGACGGCGTATCAGTACGGTGAGCCGCGTGGGTGAATCTGCCGCGTCAAAGGCCAGCGCCTGATTTTCCGTATCGGTGGCACTGACATCGAGCTGCACCGAGTCCCATAACCACGGCGAGGATCTGGCCAACCGACGGAATTTCCCCATCAATTCCTTGCTGGGGGCGTGCTCCGAGTGCGGAAATACTAGCTCGCCATCATGCTGAGTCATGACTTCAGTGTAACCACGGGCCCTGGGGAATGCTCCAGAGCGGGGGACAAGATCAATCGGTGCTGGCAGTGTGGCCGGGCAACACGTAGGGTGTGCCCCATGCCGCAACAAATCCTCCAGTGGTTTGCCGCCTCCACGCCCGGAGCCAGTGTCGCAGCTCTCTTGGCCGCCCTGGCACTGGTGTTGTATCTGATCAACGCCGTGCGCCTGAGCATCATCGATTTTAGGTCGCATCTTTTGCCCAACCGAATCCTGGGCCCGTGGTTTGTTGCGGCGCTGGTGCTCTTGGGCACCGCAGCCCTTTTCGCGGCGGAACCAGCGATCATTGTACGGATGCTGCTCGGTGCCGGGATCCTCTTTGCCACGTATCTGCTCCTGCACCTGATCGTCCCGGCCGGCATGGGGCTGGGCGACGTGAAGCTCGCGGCGGTATTGGGTCTGTACCTGGGGTTTCTGTCCTTGACCCATTTGTTCTGGGGGACAGCGTTGGCCTTTATGCTGGGGGCCTTGTGGTCGTTAGCGCTGCTGTTCGTTCGCCGAGTCACGCTTCGCTCAACCGTTGCCTTTGGCCCCTTCATGCTGGTCGGTGGCGCTGTGGCGCTCGCCGTGGCCGGTTAGCCTAGAGGGAAAAGGAGTTCACCAACACCATGCCAACCCCCGACTTCATTATTAACATGCGCAAGAAGATTGGCCACGATGCTCTGTGGCTACCAGGGGTGAAGGTGGTGCTCATCCACGAGAACGAGGTGCTGCTGGTACGTCGGGCCGACAACGGGCGCTGGACCCTACCGGCAGGAATCCTGGAACCCGGCGAGGAACCTGCCATCGCCGCGGTGCGTGAAGTCTTTGAGGAGACGGCGGTGAATTGTGCCATCACCGCGCTGGTGGGGGTGGCCACCACCGATGAGGCCATCTATCCGAATGGGGATAGGGCTCAGTATCTGGACATCATTCTTGCCGCACGCTATCTGGGAGGGGAGGCGCTGGTGAACGACGATGAGAACCTTGAGGTTGGATGGTTTGATCTTTCGGTGCTGCCCGCACTGCCGCCCAAACATCAACGGGCGATCAACTGGGCCGTGGAACCGCGCGCCGGTGGCCATTTCATCACCGCAGAAACCCTGGGCACCAACCTCTAAACCTTGGCAAGCGGTGTTGGCTCAGAGAAACACCGGTGCCGCCCCGAGACACCAATGCCCCGCCGTTCCATCCGTCCTTCCCCCAAGGGTAAGGATGGATGGAACGGCGGGGCATTGACGGGGACGCCTTATTAGAGGCTAGAGGTCGTTTGCCTTGTTGACCTCAACCACTGGTGCATCCGAAGCGGTGACGGGTGCTGCGCTCGCCGTGGCCCCGGTGGTGGCGTGGCGTTGTGCGTCTTCCAGCGCCTGAGCCTCATCGCCGCCGATGGCCTCGCCACGGGCTACCATGCCAGCGGTGTCGGAGAGCTTGACCTGCTTCAGGAACAGCGCCAGGACGAAGGCGATGAGGATGAAGGGGATCAGGTACCAGAACACCGGAGCCAGTGAGTCGGCGTAGGCGCTCACGATGCCCTCACGCATGGCATCGGGGAGCTGTGCGAGCGTCTGCGGGTCTAGCGTTGCGGTGGCCGTTCCGGCGTCAGCAGCGTTGGCTCCGGAGGCAGTGAAGACCTCGGTGAGCTTCTCGGAGAGGCGGTTGGTGAACATCGCACCGAAGATCGCCACGCCCAGGGACGCACCAACTTCGCGGAAGTAGTTGTTGGTGGAGGTTGCGGTACCGACCATGGACGGATCCACGGCGTTCTGTACCACCAGTACCACCACCTGCATGATCAAACCCAGTCCGGCGCCGAAGACAAACAAGTACACGCAGATCAGCCACAGGGGTGTGGTCGCCGAGAGCGTGGTGAATGCCAGCATGGCCAGCGCCGTGACTAGGGCACCGGCGATCGGGTAGCCCTTGTACTTTCCGGTCTTGGTGATCGCGATACCGGAGTAGATTGAGGTGCCCATCAGTCCGACCATCATCGGGAGCATCAGCAGACCCGAGACGGCAGCCGAGGTTCCCGAGGACATCTGCAAGAAGGTGGGAACAAACGCGATGGCCGAGAACATGCCAAGACCCAGCGTGAAGCCGATGGCCGTGGCGTTGACGAAGACCGGATTCTTGAACAGCGCCAGCGGGATGATCGGGTCTTCGGCACGTGCCTCGGTGATCACAAAGAGCACGATGGCCGCGAGCATGCCCACGCCCCAGGCCCAGGTCTCGGGAGCGGCCCAGCCGTGGTTTTTGTTCCCGCCGAAGTCGGTGAAGAAGATCAGGCAGGTGGTGGCGATCGAAAGCAGCAGCACCCCGAGCATGTCGATCTTTTTGGTGGACTTCTTATTCGGGATGGTCAGCGCGAACCAGGCGATCAGGAAGGCGCCGATGCCGATGGGGATGTTGATGTAGAACGCCCACTGCCAGGTGAGGTGGTCAACAAAGAAGCCGCCGAGCAGCGGACCTGCGACGGCCGAGAGGCCGAAGATGGCGCCCAACGGTCCCATGTACTTGCCGCGTTCTGAGGCCGGAACAATGTCGGCGATGATGGCCTGCGACAGAATCATCAAACCGCCGCCGCCCAGCCCCTGCATGGCACGGAAGATGACGAACATCCAGAAGGTGCCGGCAAATGCCGCGCCGACGGAGGCCAGCGTAAAGAGCGCAATGGCGATCAGGAACAGATTGCGCCGTCCCAAAACGTCGCCGAACTTGCCATAAATCGGCATCACGATGGTGGTGGCCAACAGGTAGGCCGTGGTGATCCAGGCCTGGTGTTCGACTCCACCGAGCTGTCCCACGATGGTGGGCATGGCGGTGGAGACGATGGTCTGGTCGAGGCTGGAGAGCATCATGCCAGCGATCAGCGCGGCGAAGATGATCCAGATACGCCGTTGCGTCAGCAGCAGCGGCGCCGAATCCGGGGTTTTCCGGGACGCGGTGGTGGTGGACATAATGATTTCCTTGTGAGTGGTGGGGCGAAGTCTGTGATGGACCGCGGTGGGGTCTTAGCGCGCCGGGGGTGGGTTGGCTCGAGGTAGATCGGAGCCAAGAAGTTCCAGGCTCTGGTGCATGATGGACATGAATTCATCGGCGAGCGATGGCCCCTCGGGAACGGCGAGGTAACGATCGATGGCCCGGTGGACAGCAAATTGGAGGCTGTGCACCAGCATCGCAATGCCATCGTGATCCGGTGCCACCCCCTCGCGCTTGGCCACCAGAGCGATGAACTCGGCCTGACGTCCGGGGCCGACCTGCATCATTTTCGCCAGCAGTTCCGGTTCGCGGTGCATGGCGTCGAAGAATCCGTGCATGCTGTGAATCTCGGACTCCTCGCGCCGCAATTGCTCAAGGACCAGGTCCATGAGGTCGGCTAGCAGCGTGGGGGAGATCCCCACGGTTCCGGCGGGGCGAGCAGCAATAAAGCGTGCCAGCGCCTCGGCGGGCAGTCCATCATCCTGGTGTCCGAAGACGGCATCAAGCTTGGTGGCGAAGTAGTTGAAAAAGGTGCGGCGAGAGATCCCGACACGAGCGCAGAGCTCCTCGACGGTAAACCCGGCAAAGCCGTTTTCGACGGTGAGCGTCCGGGCGTTGCGCGTGATCGACAGCCGGGTTTTTTGCATCCGGGCGCTGAGCGTTGGTGGCGTGGCCGAGCCTACCGAAACCTCTGTTGCACTATTATTCACAAAGTGCAGTTTTGCACTATTTGAACATAAGTGCAAGTTTTGTAAGCTGGCACACAATAGGGCGGCGGGGCACGTTTTCCGAGCCCGGACCTCACCAAAAAACGAGAATCGCGGCTAAACGCGGGCAAGTCGATCGGTTCATGGCTGAGGGGCGGAGCTTCGGAGTTGCCGGTTGGTAGAACGTATCCACATACAGCGGGCCACCGAGCGAAAAACTCGGTGGCCCGCTGTTGGTGATCCCGCGTCGGCGATCTGGGGAGATACGTGCCTGGTGGGCTAGTGCTTCCCGGTCATGGTGGTGACATCGAGCAGCGCATCTAGCTGTTCCTCGCTCACCTCGCCGCGCTCCACAAAGCCCAACGCCACGGTGGCCTCACGTACCGTCAGGGAATCGGCCACCGCCTTCTTCGCGATCTTCGCGGCACTCTCGTAGCCGATGAGCTTGTTCAGCGGGGTGACGATGGAGGGGGAGGCCTCGGCGAGGAAGCGGGCACGTTCCACGTTCGCGGTGATCCCGTCAACCATCTTCTCCGCCATGACCCGCGTGGTATTACCCAGCAGACGAATGGACTCGAGCAAGTTTGCGGCCATCACCGGGATGCCCACATTCAGCTCGAACGCCCCGTTGGTGCCCGACCAAGCGATGACGGTGTCGTTGCCGATCACCTGGGCAGCGACCATGATCGCCGCCTCGGAGATCACCGGGTTAACCTTGCCGGGCATGATCGAGGATCCGGGCTGCAAGTCCGGGATCGAAATCTCGCCCAGTCCGGTGTTCGGCCCGGAACCCATCCAACGCAAATCGTTGTTGATCTTCATCAATGAGATGGCAATGTTGCGCAGCTGGGCCGACGCCTCGATCAATCCATCCCTATTGGCCTGTGCCTCAAAGTGGTTGCGGGCCTCGGTCAATGGGAGCCCGGTGTCGATCGCAAGCAATTCGATAACGCGCTGCGGGAACCCCTCGGGGGTGTTGATGCCGGTGCCAACGGCCGTGCCACCCAGTGGGACCTCGGCCACCCGCGGCAGCGAAGCGAGAATGCGTTCCACGCCGTAACGCATCTGCGCGGCGTAACCACCAAATTCCTGGCCCAGAGTCACCGGGGTGGCATCCATCAGGTGGGTGCGCCCGGACTTCACCACATCCTTGAACTCCACCGACTTGGCCTCCAGCGAGGCGGCCAGCACGTCGAGTCCCGGGATGAGGTCCTGCAGTAGCCCCGCTGTCGCGGCGACGTGTACGGAAGTGGGGAACACATCGTTGGAGGACTGGGAAGCGTTAACGTGATCGTTCGGGTGCACCACGGTCTCGGAGCCCGAAGCAGCCAGAGCGCGGGTCGCCAACTCGGCCAGCACCTCATTCATGTTCATGTTGCTCGAGGTGCCCGAGCCGGTCTGGAACACATCAATGGGGAAATGCTCGTCGTATTTATTGGCGGCGACCTCATCGGCCGCCGCCACAATGGCACCGGAACGCTCGGCATCAAGCACACCAAGTTCCAAGTTGGCGGCCGCTGCCGCCTTCTTCACCTGGGCGAGCGCCCTGATATGCGCCGGCTCCAAACGCTTTCCGGAAATCGGGAAGTTCTCAACGGCGCGCTGGGTCTGTGCGCGGTACAGGGCGGCGGCCGGAACGCGAACCTCGCCCATAGTGTCGTGTTCAATGCGGAATTCTACGGAAGTGTCCATGCCAGACACGCTACGCCGCATCTACCTACTTCGGCAGTGGCCCGGCGCACAGTTCGGCCCAATGGCGAACACGGGAATAATGTGGCGCCGACCGGCACACGTTTTTAGAGCGCTCCGAAGCCGGAGACCATTTCCGCTTTGCCCTCGGCCAACCGGTAGGTCACCCCGATGACGGCGGTGCGTCCCTCCTCCACGGCGGTGGAAATGAGGCGTGACTGCTCGACCAAGCGGTGGGTTGTCTGCTGGACGTGCTCGACGACCGTGGTGTTCACGTCCTGAATACCATTGCGGCGGGCGGTGATCACCGAGGGGGTGATGTGTTCAACGAGGTCGCGGATGAAGCCCGGGGGCATAATTCCGCTTTCCACCGAATCGATGGTGGCGGTGACCGCGCCGCAGGAGTCGTGTCCCAGGACCACGATCAGTGGCACGTGCAGCATGGCCACGGAGTACTCCAGGGAGCCAAGTGCGGCGGAGTCTATGACGTGTCCGGCGGTACGCACCACGAAGGCGTCACCCAGTCCGAGATCGAAGATGATCTCAG
Source organism: Paeniglutamicibacter terrestris (assembly GCF_012271785.1). Lineage (GTDB taxonomy): Bacteria > Actinomycetota > Actinomycetes > Actinomycetales > Micrococcaceae > Paeniglutamicibacter > Paeniglutamicibacter terrestris. The sequence goes on from NZ_JAAWVT010000005.1 coordinate 142,791, forward strand.
CGGCCAGTCGCGAATCCGAGCAGCCGAAGATCACGGCAAAGGGGTGCTGCTTATCCACGAGGAATTGACGTCGCAACGCGTCCTGGTTGGGGTGATCGGAGCTGCCCTCAACAAAACGGGAGTTGCCATCACGTAATTTCCGCCAAGCCTGAGCGGGAGTCAAATTCGGTTGTTCTTGCACGGTGGCTTCAGTCATTTTTTTAGCATAGACGCAGCCAGTGGTCCGGAGCCGCAAATCGTCGTTTTCATGAAGTAATGTGCACGGCGAATTGTGGGGCGCGCCCAAAACACAAGAATGTGGGTAAGATCTCACTTCTGCCCGGTTACCGGGTCAGGTACTACTTTTTGGGGATCTCCTGCTGGGCCATGCGGGCGATCGAATCAAGGGTTTCCAGGCCGCTGTCGCTGCTGAAAACCAAGGTCGAATCCCCGATGGTGGAGATTAACACCTGGGACTTGTCCTTGGTGCGAAGTTCCCAGTCGGTGCCATCCACGGTGTGGGTGCCTGCCGGAACGGCGTTTTCGGTGACGGTGGCCAGCCACGACGGGTTGGAATCGGCGGTCTGGCGAACCCAAACGAACTTCTCGTCCGATGTCACAACCCCGAACTCCCAGTACTTGATGCCATCAACGTTTCCGGAAACCCAGCGGGCGAAGTTGACGTAGTCATCCGCCGGCAAGTTTGGAGCCCACGGGACGAAGTTGGCATCCGCGGCCGCTTGCGAGGCGACATCCGCAACGTTAACGGGGTCCCTGAAGGTCTCAGCCTTGTTGGCGGGGTTGATCAGGATGACCGGGATGACCACGGCAACGGTGAGCAGCACAGAAATGATCATGCCCTTCAGCGTCTGGTTGGCTCGCTTGGACTGCGCAGGGGTTAGTACCGGCTTGAAGTTCTGCTCCGCTTCCACGGATGGCTGAGCATCTGCGGGCGCGGAGGATGAAGCGGGCACGGCGGGTCCTTCGGGGTGTTCACTCACCCTTCCATTCTCGCGCATTGCCCGCGCAGAATCTAAACGGGCACTACACCCGGGCCTCACGTCATACAAGCCGGTGCCGAAAGGAGGTCATCGACCGGTCGATAGTATGATGGAAGGCGTTGGCCCCCGGCAAACGAACAGATCTCAAAGACGAGGAAGACCGTGACTGAAGCCACGAATTTTGCCCACCTGTCCCCACGACTGTCTGTCAGTGATGCGGAACCCGACCGCAACCTGGCCCTTGAGTTGGTGCGTGCCACCGAGGCCGCAGCCATAGCCTCAAGCCCCTGGGTCGGTTTCGGTGACAAGAACGCCGCCGACGGCGCGGCCGTTGACGCTATGCGCTCGCTGCTCTCCACCGTGTCCTTTAACGGCGTGGTTGTTATTGGCGAAGGCGAAAAAGACGAAGCCCCAATGTTGTTCAATGGCGAACACGTGGGCGATGGCAACGGCGCCGAATGCGACGTCGCTGTTGACCCGATCGACGGCACCCGGCTTGCAGCCCTAGGCATCAACAACGCGCTCTCGGTTCTGGCAGTTGCCGACCGCGGTTCGATGTTTGATCCCTCAGCGGTGTTCTACATGGAGAAGCTGGTGACCGGCCCCGAAGCCGCCGACCTGGTCGACCTGCGCCTGCCGGTCAAGCAGAACTTGCACCTGATTGCCAAGGCCAAGGGCAAGAAGATTTCCCAGATTACCGTCTGCATCCTTGACCGCCCGCGTCACGCTGGACTTGTTGAGGAGATCCGCGCCGCGGGTGCTCGCACCAAGTTCATCATGGACGGCGACGTTGCAGGGGCCATTGCGGCAACCCGCGAGGGCACCGGCGTGGACGCGCTGATGGGCATCGGCGGCACCCCGGAGGGTATCGTCACGGCTTGTGCCATCAAGTCCCTCGGCGGTGTCATCCAAGGCCGCCTGTGGCCGACCGACGATGACGAGAGGCAGAAGGCCATCGACGCCGGTCACGACCTGGACCGCGTATTGACCACCAACGACCTGGTCACCAGCGATAACTGCTACTTCGCAGCCACCGGCATCACCGATGGTGATCTGTTGCGCGGAGTGCGTTACAAGAACGGCCGCATCCAGACGCAGTCCATCGTTATGCGCTCGAAGTCCGGCACCATCCGCTTTGTTGAGGGCGAGCACCAGTCCGATAAGTGGGAAGCCTACACCCGCTAAGAAGCACCTTGTGAAATAGCATTTTAGAGACAGCAGGGCCCGGCGGGAATCACTTCCCGCCGGGCCCTGCTGTCTCTGTACCTGGTGGTGCTAGGCCAGTGGCTGCGGGGTCACGGCAAAGGCACGACCCGAGGCCCTCGCGCTGCGCCTGGCCACGGCGGGGGCTTCGTTGGCACCAATGAACAACGAATCACCGCGACGCAATAGCTCATCGCCGTGGGGAGTATCGATCAACAGCTCGCCCTCGGTGCACAGAATGATCACCGGTCCGTTGGCCGCCACCGCCACATCCCCGTCACCCATGGACGTCGAATCGATTGCTGGCCCAAGCTCAAGGTGCTGGAGCTGGAACTCGGCGAAGGGCGGGACGAAGAGCTGCTGGCCGTACTCGGTCTCCGTGGCCTCAAGCAGCGGCACTCCTAGTGCGCGGAATTCGGTGATGCGCAGTAACTCGGCCACGTCGATGTGCTTGGGCGTCAGTCCGCCGCGCAACACGTTGTCCGAATTAGCCATCACTTCCACACCGAGCCCACGCAGATAGGCATGCATATTCCCGGCGTCCAGGTACATCGCCTGTCCGGGTTCCAGCTCCACCAGATTTAGCAGCAGCGAGACCAGCACTCCGACGTCTCCGGGATAGTGGCCATTGATCCCCGGCAGTTCCGCCAGGGCACCATGTTCGGCCAGCGCTGGGTTAGCCTCGATGGCTGCCACTGCACCGATCACCGTGGGGCTCAGCTCCGCGGAACCGCTCAGTAGATAAGCGCAGCTTGAGCTCAGGGCGGCGGCCTCATCCGGATTCCTCAGCAGAGTCACGATCTTGAGGCAGGCCGCTGCGCCCTGCTCATCAAGGACCTCGGCCAGAGTGCTGAAGAGTGCCGCAGACTCGGCCGGCGGGCGGAAACCACTGAGCGCGGTGAACGGAGTCAGCGCATAGATCATCTCCGGCTTGTGCGAGCCGTCCTTGTAGTTGCGCTGCGGGGAATCGAGGGCGGGACCCGCAAGGTTCTCCGCGGCGAAGCCCTCGGCAGCCTGCGCCGCGGAGGGATGAACCTGAATGGATAGCGGTTTGGCCGCTGCCAGCACCTTCATCAAAAAAGGAAGCCGGCCGTAGGCAGCGTTTACCTCGGTACCCAGCAGGGCATCGGGGGTAGCGGTGATCAACTGATCCAGTCCGGTATCTCCTTGGCCGGGAACCTCGGCCACCGACGGTGCCGAGGGATGGGCGCCGAGCCACATCTCAGCCTCCGGGAGCCCACTGGGTGAGGTGCCCAGCAAGTCAGAAATGGCGCCGGAGGAACCCCAGGCATAGTCACGGATGGTGTTTCTCAGGCGATGCATGATGGTCCTTCGAACTAGCTGTGGGGGCGATGTGCCAACCCGCAGGAAAGCGGGGGTTAAGGCACCGAGCAATCGTTGTTGTTGGCAGCAATTTCACCGAGTAGGTCGGTACGGCCAATTTGTTCGAGCGTGACCAGATATTCCTCGCTCAACGCCGAGCCATCGGGCTGGGCGGTGGGCGAATCGGTGGGTTCTTCCACGATTTTGTCCGGTTCGGTGTTTCGCCCGGTGTCCGAGGTGGTGGACTTGGGGGCGCTCGATGCGGAGGAACCGGCCGAGGCCTTGGCAGACTTGCTGCTTGGGGCAGCGGTAGTGCCCGATTCCTCGGCAATGAGTGACTGGATGCGGGTATGGATCTTATCGAAGTCGGGGTAGGTGGAGAACTTATCCGCCGCCGAACCGAAGTCCGGGGCTCCCAGGGTCAAACGTTCGAACGGGGTCTCGCGCGCCTTGTTGGCTAGGTTCAGGAAGGAACCGAGCTGCTGCTGCGGGATATCGGTACGCACCAACTCTTCTCCGGCATCCATGATGTCGGTGAAGCGAGTGAGCAGCGTTTGCGGGCTGAACTGTTTGATCATGGCCTGCTGCAAGCATTGCTGACGGGCGATGCGGTGGTAATCGGTGGTGAAGTCGCGCGAGCGGGCAAACCACAGCGCCTGCTTGCCGGTAAAGGTGTGAACGCCGGGGGAGAACCAGTGAGTGTTCACCGAGGAGTTGGGCCACGCCTTGCCGTTGTACGGGACCCAACCGCCAGAATCGACGGTGACCCCGCCCATGGCGTTGATGAATCCAGCGAATCCGGCCATGTCGATCATCACGTAGCCCTGGACCTTCAGTCCGGTGCTGCCCTCAATGGCGTCCATGGTGGCCTCGGCCCCCGGGTCGGCCGAGTTGGGGTAGAGCTCCGCGTGGTTATCGGTGGTGTCGCGGTAGATCGCGTTGAAGAGGCATTCGTCTCCGCAATTAAAACCATTGGGGTAGACCGCACGCAGGGGCGAATCGTCAGAGAATCGTGCGTTCTGCATATTGCGTGGAATGGAGATCAACAGTGACTTGCCGGTTTTGGCATCTACGGAGATTAATGACATCGAGTCCGTGCGGATGCCCTCCCGGTTAGCGCCCGAGTCGGCGCCAAACACGGCAATGTTGTAGCGCCCATCCACGGCCTTGATGGCGGGCCCGGAGGAGAAGACATTGGAAATGGTCTCGCGGCCCTTGTTCATCACAAACGCGCCGTAGCTCATCGACCCGGTGATCCCCAATGCCACCACCAGCAAGGTGGCGGTGAGCCCAATGCGGGCTCCGGGGGCCAAATACTTGGGCCGGATGATGGCCAAGGTATTGAGGAACATTAGCAGCCACCCGGCTGCTAAAACGATCAGTGCCACGGTGGTAGCCAATTGCACCCATGGTTGGGCAAAAATGTTCAGCAGCCAATCACGCTTTAACAGCGCGGCGAGCAGGATCACGATGAGCAGGCCCCAGCACACCATGGTGACGCGCATGACGAATCCGCCCAGCGCTCGTTGTCCCGCAACCCACTGGGCGCTTCCGGGGAAGAACGTGGTCAGCAGCAGCAAGAACAGTGCGCGTTTGGTGCGTACTGGTGCCGTTGCGGATTCGGGATCCGGGAGCAGGTTAGTGGTGCCCTTCGGGCGGTGCGGTTCGCTCATTGAGGTCCTTAGTTACCGGTGAATTCGGAAGCGGCCGCCGCACGCAGTACTGCGCCCTTGTCCGAGGCGACGGTGCGAAGGGACGCGGCGAAGTCGATGAGCTGGCCGCGCAGTTTTGCGGCCAGCTCATCGGTGCCGGTGGCCAGGATACGCACGGCCAACAGGCCGGCGTTGCGAGCCCCACCGATCGAAACAGTGGCGACGGGGACACCCGCTGGCATCTGAACGATGGAAAGTAGTGAGTCCATGCCGTCGAGAGTCTTCAGCGGCACGGGGACGCCGATGACGGGCAACGGGGTGACGGAGGCGAGCATGCCCGGAAGGTGGGCTGCTCCGCCGGCGCCGGCAATGATCACGCGGATGCCGCGGTCGTGGGCGGCTTTGCCATAGGCGATCATGTCTTCGGGCATGCGGTGCGCCGAGACGACGTCTGCCTCGAAGGGAATGGAAAATTCGCTTAGTGCCTCGGCGGCCAGTCGCATGACCGGCCAATCCGAGTCGGAGCCCATAACCAGGGAAACCAGGGGTGCGGGGGTGCTCAAGATGTCAGTCCTTCGGAGATGGCGGTGGCCGGTGCACCGTCGCGGATGATCGAGGCAACGGTGTTGGCGCGGGCACGCAGTGAGTCGACCGACTCTCCGGGCTCGGAGACCACATTGACGTGGCCGATTTTGCGGCCCGGGCGTACGGACTTGCCATAGGCATGGACCTTCACGCGCGGTTCGGCGGCCAGCGCCGCAGCGAAGGCGCTGAAGAGGTTCTGATTGGCTCCGCCGAGGTAGTTTTTCATCACGGTGGTCTCGGCCAGCGCGTCGGTGGCGCCCAACGGCAGGTCAAGGACCGCGCGGAGGTGCTGTTCGAACTGGCTGGTGATGGACCCGTTCATGGTCCAGTGCCCGGTGTTGTGCGGGCGCATGGCAAGTTCGTTGATGACGAATCCTGCGCCGTGGCCCGGAGTTTCAAAGAGTTCCGCTGCCATCACGCCGGTGACCCCGAAGGCCTCCGCGATCTGCAAGGCAGCTGACCGTGCGGCGGCGGCAACGTCTTCGGAGAGGTCCTTGGCCGGGGCGATGACCTCGTCGCAGACTCCATCAACCTGGATGGTGTGCACCACGTCCCAGCCCTTGGCTTCACCGCTGGGGGTGCGTGCCACCAGGGCGGAAAGCTCGCGAGTGAAATTGACCTTGTCCTCGGCCAAGAGTGAGCCATTAACAAACCAGTCGGCGGCGGCGCGGGCGTCATCGGGACTATCGATCATGCGCACCCCCTTGCCGTCATAGCCGCCACGCGGGGTCTTGAGCACGATCGGCCAGCCGATCTCCTCGCCAAAGGCCAGCAGCTCAGCCACGTTGTGCACCTCGGCCCAAGCCGGGTTGGGCAGTCCGAGTTCGGCAATTGCTCTGCGCATCACCAGCTTGTCCTGAGCATGGATCAAGGCCGCTGGGCGCGGCTGTACATTCACACCCTCGGAAATTAATGTCTGCAGGTGGGCGTTGGGGACATGCTCGTGGTCAAAGGTGAGCACGTCGAGGCCGCGTGCGAATTCACGCAGGGCCATCAAATCCGTATAGTCGCCTACGGGCGCAGTGGCAACACTGCGCGCTGCAGAGACATCCGGGCCCTCGGCCAGGATGCGTAGTTCGAAGCCGAGGTTCAATGCTTCAGGGGCCATCATTCGTGCGAGTTGGCCTCCGCCAACAACGCCAATCACTGGAAACGTCACCCGCCTAGCCTACCCAACGCGCGGCCTGCCGCGTGGAACCAAGGCGAGTTGGGACACTATTGACGGTTAACTTCCAGTGAACCGCACTAGAATACTTAGGTTGGCCGTTCCAAGAAGTTGCGGTTCGACCGCACCGAAGGCACACAATGCCAGCGCCCGTGGCGGCGTAGTGAAATCGAAACGAACCATGGAGAAACATGCTGGTACAGATCTGGGCCAAACTCATGGGCCTGGCGTCCATGATGTGGCGCGAAGTAGCAAAGTTTGGCGTAGTCGGGGGTGTCGCGTTCATTATCGACTCCGGCATTTACCTGTGGCTGCTCCACGGTTCCATGGAAGATTCAGCGGTTAAAGCCAAGATCATCGCTGGCGTTGTCGCCACGGTGTTCTCTTGGGTGGCCAACCGTTTCTGGACCTTCCGCCATCGTCGCCAGGCCAACGTTGTACGCGAAGTAGTGATGTTTGCCATCATGAACGCCATCGGCCTAGGTATCGCAGCGGCCTGTGTTTGGGTGACCAAATACTGGATCGGACTGACGGATACCACTAGCGTGTTCATCGCTGGCTCGGTAGTGGGTCTGGTGCTGGGCACCATTTTCCGCTTCTTCGCCTACCGCTTCTGGGTCTTCAGCGCCGAGCTTGACGAGGATCCCGAATTCTCCTCGGACCGCGAGCTACTGCATGTTAGTTCCGAGTCAACAACACATGCTGCGCCGAAGGCCGAGGCCAACCAGGTGCCACCTCGTATCGACGAGTAGATTCAAGTCCTTTGCTGGCCTCTGGGCCACACCCCATCAGTAGCCCCGAAACCATGCCGCACTGCTTGGAACACCCAGAACGGGTGGACCAAGCAGTGCGCTACGGTATCGGGGCTTTTTGTGGCTGAGCGCTGGCGGAGCTGCTGCGGTGCTTACGCCTCTTGGTCCAGGCGGTGGGCCACCTGCTCGCCACGCAGCAACGCATCGGTGATCTCCACTGCCTGCTCCACGAGGATCACCGAGTTTCCGGCGCTCCACTGGGAGATAAGGGTTTGAAGGATACGTGCCAGCGGCCAGGAGGTGCCCACGAGGGTGCTTCCCTCAGGTACCTGAATGTCATCGGCGGTAAATAGCTCGGTATAAGTGAATTTTCCGGCCGCAGAATCAAGCGCCGTAGCCGTGACCTCGATGGGGGAGGGCGAGAAGGAATCGGCGTAAGATCGAACCTCGGAAGCATAGTCGGTGGCACCCAAGGGAAGCTCTCCGTCGTAGGCCATCGCTAGTGATGGCAAAGGAACGGCCAGGACCTCCACGGTTCCGTTCACTGCTAAAGTTGTGGTGTCGGCGGTGATGAAAATATCGACATCCCCGGGGTTGGTTCCCGGCTCCACGCAACGCAGTTCGGCACCCAGATGCCAAATAGCCAGCGCGAGTGCAGCGGACTTCCAATGCCCGGGTAAATCGGTGGCCACAACAGCGCCGGAGGCTAAATCAAATTCCTCGTGCAAAAGGTTGGCGCTCTTAGCCACCCAGTTATCAAATACACGGCCGCTGAGCTCGACGCGCTCCCCGGATTTTGAGTACCAGGTCAAGAATGGGCGAGTTGAATGGCGTAGCGGAGCCAAGAGGGATTCGACGGGAGATAACGAATTGGTTTCAATGATCATGGGATGCTCCTTGTCAAGCCTGTGAATTCACCGGGAATTCGCGGGCGGCTGTATTTCGGTATGGTCTCGGTGAAAACTCGGGCGTGGCGTGACTCTATTTTGACGTTAAGTGTCGCTAAAATCTTCGACCGCACTTGACGCGACCGGAGTTACACCAGTGTAATTAGATAGTGCACCGTCCGAGAGAGTGATTTTGTCTCGGGACGGCTTTTTATTGAAAGCCGTTGACGTCGCTCATCTTGGCAGCACATTGGGTTTATGTTCGTAACGGCGGAAGGTCAGTAAACCATGGGGAACATGGAACGAAGCTACGACGAAGCCGCAGCGCGGGCGCTTGCACCCTCCCACAACGGGGCACGCGATGTGCCTTCTGATTGGTTTGTCGATCCCGCAGAGGCCGGGGTTGAACACGATGGCAGCGCAGAGCGGATCTTGAGCCCTGCCGAAGAGACGGCCGCATTCCTGCTGGCGCATGACGCCGCCAATGAACTGGTTTCGGAACCCACCCCCTCGTGGGCACCTAGCCTTGACGCTTCACCAGATGGCAAGAGCCCTGCGCAGGCCATCTGGATCGGTTTAGGGGCCGAAGAAGAAGAAGGCGAACTAGGCTGGCAGTCCGAAGCGTTGTGCGCACAGACTGACCCCGAAGCCTTCTTCCCCGAAAAGGGCGGATCAACGCGGGACGCCAAGCGAGTATGCGGCGCGTGCAACGTGCGATCCGAATGCCTTGAATATGCGCTGACCAATGATGAACGGTTTGGCATTTGGGGCGGACTGTCCGAGCGCGAACGTCGTCGTTTGCGGAAACGAGCAATCTAATTCTTCCCACGATCCATGTCACCGCCATTGTTGCTACGCACAATGGCGCGACTTTTTTGCCCCGAACTCTCTCTGCCTTGCGTGGTCAGACCCGCTTGATCGACCGCTTTATCGGCGTTGACGCATCGTCCACCGATACATCGGCCGATTTGTTGCGCGATCAGCTGCCCTCCGACGCCACGCTGCTCTCTGCCCCAAAACATAGCTTTGGCCACTCGGTGATGACTGCGGTCAAATCCCTGAGCGCGCCCCGCGCCGGACGGACCGAGTGGCTGTGGCTGATTCACGACGACTCGGTACCCGAGCTTAACGCCCTGGAAAAACTCGTCACGGTGGTTGAAGCCACCGAATCCGTGACCATCGCCGGGTGTAAGCAACTTGATCTAGATTCACCACGCCGCCTGCTTGATGTAGGCCTAGGCGTGAACAAATATGCCGAGCGGCTATCCCTGATGGAAATCGACGAGGTTGATCAGGGACAGTACGACGCTCGCACGGACTCCTTTGCCGTCACCAGCGCCGGCATGCTCATTCGCCGCGACGTCTTTGAGGCCCTGGACGGTTTTGATCCAGCACTGCCAGGACTCGGCGATGACATGGACTTGTGTTGGCGCAACCGGCTCATGGGCAACCGTGTAGTGATCGTTCCCGCGGCAAAGATTTATCACAAGGCCGAGGTGATCCACGCCCTGGCCGGTCCCTCCGAAACCCGCCGGGCCGAGGTCTTCCTCCGTCTGAAGCACGCAACCGCCTGGACTATCCCGTTTATCGTGGTGGGTGCCGTACTCGGTGGAATCTTCAGTTTCTTTGGCTCCCTACTTGCCAAGGACCCCGGATACGCCTTCGGCCAACTCGGCGCAACCCTGCGAGCGGTGTGCACACCGATGAAGCTGGCCCGCTCCCGTGCCGCAGCTGCAAGCACCCGTAGGGTCCCACGCAACTCCATCGCCCGGCTGCTGACCGACCAAGATATCGTCCGCGAACACCGCAGACACATGATCGATTCGATGGGCGGCGAAAGCGTTTACGGCGACGGCACCGGCGCCACCGCAACCCAGGACCCCACCGGGGACACTCGTAATGACTTTGCCGCGCTCGCGGCCCCCACTCGCACCGCTGCCTTCGTCAGCGCCATCATCGCTGTGGTGGTGACCCTGGCGCTCTCCCTGCTCGGTCTGCGGGCCCTGCTTGGGGCTTCTGCCGTGGGCGGTGGCGCAATGTTGCCGATCTCCACCAACCCCGCGGAGATTCTGAGGAATGCCACCTCCTGGTGGGCCAACCTTGGCGCAGGAAGTCCGGGGGGTGGGGATCCCATCGATTTCCTCTACTGGTTCACTGCCCTGCTCGGTGGCGGCAACGCCAACGTCGTGGCCGTGGTGCTCACCTTGTTGAGCATGCCGCTAGCCGCACTGAGTGCCTGGCTGGGTCTGGGGGCCGTCACCCGTTCGCGCGCGGCGCGAATGGTCGGAGCTCTGCTCTGGGCACTTGCCCCGGCACTGCAAATTTCATTGGCTTCGGGACGCGCCGGAAGCGTGCTGGTGCACGTGCTGGCACCCCTGCTGCTGCTGACACTGATGCGCTCGGTCGGCGCTGGCGTCGACTTTAGGGCCCGTGGCGATCGCTCCTCACGCCCGGGCACCGGATCCATCCCCTCCTGGACAAGTGCTGCCGCCGCATCGCTCCTGCTTGCTGCCATCGCCGCAGGATCCCCGGCTGTGGGACTGACCCTTCTCGTGATGATCGTCGTGGTTGCCATCGCGCTGCGCTCGAGGGCCAAGACACTGTTCTGGGTGCCGTTGCCCATGGTGGTCTTCCACCTCCCGTTGCTGATCAACGCCCTGCGTAATCCGCGGGTGCTGTTCACTGACCCGGGGATTCCGCTGGCATTCAATCCCGCCCCGGTCTGGGCCCAGGCACTGGGATTCCCCACCGCCTTTGAGCCCCTGGCCACGCCCGCAGGTTTCGCCTTCCTGCCTGAAGGCCCGTGGGCGCTGGTATTGGTGCTGTTGGTTGGTTTGCCGTTGTTGGCATTCGCCACCATGGGACTCTTTGCCGGGGGAGCCAAGGCTTCGCTGCCATTAGCCAGGATGCTGTGGCTGTTGAGCGTGCTGATGCTAGCCGCCGCTTATGGTGCTTCGCTGATTCCAGCGGCCGTGGACGGGAACGTCCTCGTCACCGCGTTTACTGGCCCCTTTGTTTCCTTCTTTGTCCTCGGACTAATTTTTGCTGCCGGACTGGGCATCTCCGTGTTCCGTGGTGAACGCTCCAGCCTTGGAATTGATGCTGCCCCGGCAATACCACGGGCGAACAAGGGAGTGCTGATCGGCGCCTCGACACTGTTGGGCCTCTCGGTCCTGGTGGCTGGATCCAGTTGGATCATGGCTCAACTCCCGGCACCCGCCGATGCGCGAGCCACCACCCAAATGGGCACCACCAGTGAGCTGACAGCTATTTCAGCCCGGACCTTGCCCGCCACCGCCGCGGACCGCGGACTGGGAGACTATGAAGAACGCACCCTAGTGCTGACCCAGACCGGGGACGGGGCAGTCAGTGCCGCATTGATGAACGGGGCCGGCACCACCGCCGATGCCCTGTCACAAACCACAACCGCCAACCGGCTGATCGGCTCGCTGCTGGCACCGACGTTGCGCGGATCCGATGACGCCGACCAGCTCATCGAACGGACTGTGGCAACACTTGTCTCGGACTCCGAACTTGACCCGCGTGAAGAACTTGCGTCACTAAGTACCGGATTTGTGGTGCTCAAGGATGATCGACAGACCGCCTCCGCCTTGGTCGCGCGCCTCGACGCGGTGCCCGGTCTGGTCTCGGTCGGTAGAACCGAAGCCGGTTGGCTATGGCGCGTCGCCCCACAACAGGTTATCGAGAACGTGGATAACGCCACCGACTCAACCTCACGGGTGCGCATCGTCCAGGACGGAAAAACCACCGCACTGCTGGCCTCAAACCGTGGTCAGGTCACCGCGACACCCATTGAATCCGGCGCCGAGGGCCGCACCCTAGTGCTGGCCGAACGGAGTAACGCCGGCTGGGTGGCAACCCTGAACGGTGTTGAACTTAAATCCGTGACGGTGGGTGCCGAGAACACCACCGGCGCCGCACCCTGGGCCCAAGGCTTTGAACTCGGTGCCGGAGCAGGCACCCTGGAATTGAGCTACCAGAGCCCCTATGAGGTGCCACTTTCGATCGCCAGATTCGTGGTGCTGCTGCTGGCTCTCTTGCTGGTCATCCCCATTCCACGCAACCGCCGCTTTGCTGCACGCCGACTGGCTGAGTACCGTACCAGCGGCAATGCCGAAAGCATCGATGAGCTTGACCGTGGCACTCATGCCGCGAAGGGCAAGGAGCAAAAGTGAGCAACGATTCCCGCAGGGCACGGCGTGAGGAAGAACGCCTGGCACAGTCAGCCCGTGAAGCTGCTGGATTAGCTCCCGGCACCGCAGCGCCCAAAAATCCCGAGCCAACGCCCGCTCCCGCAGCAGCTGAACCACCGGTTCCGGCCAGTACCGGAGCGCAGGATGCCGCGAACCCCGATGCCGGGGCCACAGCACCGCGCAGCGCGTCAACCTCGGAACGCTCCGCAGCCAAGGAACAAAGCTCAAAGACCAAGAAGCAGCGGCGCGGCTTAGGAATGTTGGGGTCCATCGGTGTGCTCTGCCTCGGCGCGGGCGCCATCACCGCTGGCACCCTCATTCCACCGGGAAACCTCGGCGCTGATACCGCCGTCGAAGTAGCGGCAACCTCGTTGCCTGCCGGTGACTCGCTGGCCACCTGCCCGGCAACTATGAAGCTTTTCACCGGAGCCGGCACCGGGGTCGACCCCGAGTTTGAGCCCGCCTCCAAGGACGCCAAAACTTCTGTGCGCGCAGCCATCATCTCCGATGCGGCCGGCAGGATCCCCGGTGGCGAACTGCTCAAGAGCGATGCCAAGGTCGATAAGAGTATCGCCCCACGTATCAGCGCCGAAGAAGCGGAAACCTCCACCGGCTCCAGCGCCGATGGCAGCTCGGGACTCAAGGGAGTACTCGGTCCGGTGAGCTCATTCGCTGAGACCCTGACCCTGCATGCCCAGCCGCTGGGCGGAGTGCAGACACTGGCATCGGCCGTCCGCACCTATAGTGCCAATGGCGGGGACCTCGCTGGCCTAGCCGTTGCCGGTTGCACGGCGCCGGCCGCCGAGACCTGGCTCACCGGAGCGATTACTACCCCGGGTTCAACCGCCGTGCTGAACCTAGTGAACTCCTCGGCGTCCGTCGCCGCGGTCCGGGTGGACCTGCGAGGTGCCGAAGGTGCGATTTCCGCCCCTAACCTCACCGAGTTGGCCGTGGCGCCGGGTGAAACCAAGTCCATCATCTTGGCGGGCTACGCATCGAACGAAACGGCGCTTTCGGCCAAGGTGACCGCCAGTGGTGGACGGGTGAACGCGACCATCCAGCAGAGCACGCTGCGTGGGTTGGTTCCCGGCGGTATCGATTACTTGGGGGCTGCTGCCACGGCAAGCACTACCCAAGTGATCCCCGGCGTGGGAATCCTGGACCCGGCACTGGCTCAGGACCTGGCCAAACCCGCAGCGAATGCTAACGCGGTCGCCCAAGTGGTGTTGGCAGCAACCTCCGCCGAGGGCGCCACCGTCAAGGTGAAGGCCATGGGACCCAACGGCGAGGTAGAGATTCCCGGTGGCGGTGAGGTTGTGGTGGCCTCGAACGCCACCGCAAGCCTGTCTCTGGCCGGACTACCCGCCGGATACTACACGATCGTTGTTGACGCCGATTCTCCGGTCAGCGCGAGCGTGAAGATGGTACGCGGCACCAAGGCCGCTGATCCCATTGACCAGGCCTGGGCGACGGCGGCACAGCGCTTGGGCAGCGAACACCTCTTGGTACTTCCCACGGTGGGCTCGGCCCGGTTGGTGCTCAACGCACCAAACGGCGAGTCCACGGTGAATGTGCGCTCGATGAATAGCGACGGGAAGCTCTCTGCGGCACGATCCGTGGAACTGACCGGCGGTAAATCGACGGTGCTCTCCGGCAACGATTTTGGCAAGGGCACGGTGGCTGTGATGCTCTCGGCCACCGGATCACCCAGCTACGGTGCAGCGGTAGTTCAAGAGGGTTCCTATGGCATTGCTGCCTTGCCAGTGAGCGAGGCTCCCGCTGGGCGCGAGGGCGTCACGGTTCTACTGCGGGACTAGCGTTCCGGGCCCCAGGCGCCATAGCCGGGGTCAACCGCCTGCGGGTCCATGGCCCATAGCTCGGCCAGTTGCTCCACGATAGAAAAGTGGATCAATTCGGGCAGCAGGTCGGTGCCCTGATGGCTGGCCTCCTCGATGGGGCGGCGATAGAGCGTAATGCGTTCTGGTTCGCCCCGTCGTGCTGACCTGCTGGTGGCCCACGGCACGCGAATGCCAGCTGCCTCTGCTCGTGTGATGACCTTGGCGGCGGGCGCCTGCAAGATGCGGAAATCGATCCGGGTCACGCGATCGCCCCACCGGTCCGCCAGACGCTCGGCCGATTCGACCAAGAGATCCTCGAAGCGCTCGGCCCGCGTGCGGGCTCCGGGCAGGGGCGCCATGAGCATCGGACCGCGTCGACCGCGGCCGTGGCGGTTGCGTTTGCGCGTCTCAAAGCTCCGAGCCACGCCGCTGTCTAAGGATCGCGGGTCGCGTGTATCCAAATCGATCGACAGTTTTCCGAGCATGTTCCAAGCCTAAGCCACGCCACGGTGACACGATCCACCGGGCCTTGCCCGGCGGTGCGGACCATGCGCCCGAAGTCTGCTGAGGTAGTCTGTGTAATCGTGGGATCATCCAGACTTTGTTCACGTTCGGCGTGTGGCCAGCAGGCCATCGCCACCTTGACGTATGTGTACGCCGACTCGACGGCGGTGCTCGGCCCCTTGGCGACCTTCGCAGAACCGCATTGTTATGACTTGTGCGCACAGCATGCGCAACGACTGACCGTGCCCCTGGGATGGGAAGTCTTGCGACTGGCATTGCCCGAGCAGGGCCGGCTACGCAACGATGACCTCTACGCACTGGCCAATGCCGTACGCGAAAACGAAGAACAGCCCCCCGTGGTTCCGGCCAATGAAACTCCGACGGCGCGATCAGCACCGCCGGCCATCGAACCCGGTGACACCCAGGCACTGACCCGTCGGCACCTGCGCGTGCTGCGCGAAGGAACGCTGGAGCCCTAAACTGGGATCATGTCGAATCTTTCCTCACTGCTCACCACCGCGCTTCGTTGCCCCATCACCGGTTCCCCGTTGACTCAAATCGGCGACACCCTGCTCTCCACATCAAAGGGTCCCAACGGGGAATCCTATTCCTACGTTATCGACGAAGGAATACCGCTGATGTTGGCTACCGAAGCAACCATCATCCCCGCTTAGGCAGCCGCATCAGCGCTGGGTTAACACCGCGAAGTCGACCGCGATAGTGGCGCCGGGACCCACCTCGGCGGACCGGCGGCACTGCAGAAGCAGCGGCCGGAGCGCACAAAAGACCAGCTCACCGATGCCCGTATGAACACCCCGCGAAGGGTGTCTACCTGCGGGCATCGTCATATTGCGGGACCGACACGCGGGCGTCAAAACACCGTAGTGGCCCGCTGGCGCCCACTGTGCTGGATAGTCTTGGTCATGGTGTGTGTGAGGTCAGGAGCCTGGTTCCGGCTGAACCGCACCACAAGCGCACCGCATGTCAGAGTTTTTTGAGGGAGAAGCATGGCTGAGCAGGACAAACTGCAGACCGGCAAAGCGGAATCGAGCACGCCCGCCGAGGCCGGTGCCAACGCCGACGCCAAACCGGTACAGGAGCCCGGCACGCTCAGTGCTGCCGCTGCCGCGGCCGCTGCCAAGATCGAGGCATCCATGGTGGTAGCGCGTGCTCAGGCCGCTGCCGCCAAGGAAGCCGCTGCAGAGGAAGCCGCTAAAGCAGCCTCCGCCAAGGACGTCGCTGCAAAGGCCACAGCCGACAAGGAAGCTGCCGCTAAAGCCGCCGCTGCCAAGGCTGCCACCGATAAGGAAGCTGCTGCAAAGGCCGCGGCCGACAAAGAGGCCACTGCAAAAGCTGCAGCCGCGAAGGCGACCGCAGCTAAAGTTGCCGCCGCCAAGGCGACACAGCCTCAGACGAAAGCACCTGTGGCCCCCGCGGCCACGACCGCTACATCAGCGGCCACCCCAGCTCCCAAGACTCCTGCAGCGCCCGGCAGTGCACCCGTAGCATCCGCGACTCCCGCGGCCAAAGTAGACGCGTCGGCCGCACAACCGGCAGCCGCGCCCACAGTCGTCCCCGCTAAGCCCGCGGAAAAGCCCCAGGTCAAGGAAGTGACGGAACCGGAGGAGATCGAAGACATCATCGCGAAGATCCCCGTTGAGCCGCCGCCCGCCACAACCAAGGTGGCCGTCACCGAAAAGCCGCGCGCCGCACACTCGAGTGCTCCGGCCGAGCAAAATGCCGACGCCACCACGGTCCTGCCGCGGCCAACCTCGGCCGAACCCAAGGTTAAGGCCGCCGAGCAGACCGCCTCGGCTGTTGCCGAGGCCCGCAGCCGCGTCTTTGGTGCCTACACCCCGGTCCCCGAACCCACACCCGCAGCCCGTGAACGCCGTAGCCGCCGCGAGGCAGCCCTTGAGGCCAAGCCACCGTTGGCACGTACCCTGCAGGTGCTGCTGGCCATTTGCTACCCGTTCCTGCTGCTCATCGTGGTCATTCGGCTCATCGCCAGCCCGATCTTCCTCTGGATCGCTTACCAGCGCCCGGGATTCCCGGCCGATAGCTTCGGATTCAGCACCGCGGACAGACTGAATTACGGATCCTTTGGCGTGGACTTCCTGAACAACGTCGCGGATAACCGCTACTTGGGCGAGTTACGGGATATCAACGGAAACCCATTGTTCCTGGCCACCGAGGTCCAGCACATGGCCGATGTTAAGCACGTGATGTCGTTGACTTATCTTGCCGGTGCGATCTTGGGCGTCATCGTGCTCTTCGCCCTGATCTACCTGGGCAAGCGCTACTCCGGAGGGACGCGCCGCGGACTCTTCGCCGGATCCATCGCCACGATTGTGCTGCTGGCCGGGCTGGTGACCGTCGCGGTCATGGGTTGGGAAACGTTCTTCACCAGCTTCCACAAGATTTTCTTCGCCAATGGCACCTGGACCTTCAACTACTCCGACACCCTGATCCGGCTCTACCCGCCGCAGTTCTGGGTGGATGCCGCCATCGGCATCGCCGGGCTGGTGCTCATTACCTCGATCATCACGCTCATCGCCACCTGGCCCACCGCCAAGCGTCGTGAGCTGGCGCGCCTGCGCCAAGAAAAGCGGGTATTCGGGCTCTAGCCCAAGGGTTTAGGTTCTCTACTCATCCCGGGTCGGGGGGAGTGACGCAGTACTTCATGATGAAGGGCAGCGTTTTCCCCCGGTCCGGGATTCTTTTTGCCCGTACAAAAAGTTGCCGGAACGCTCAGGATGTGGCATCGCGGCGTCGGCGGTCCGGTGATGACCACACTGACTCTTGCACCCGTTGCGCGGTACCAGGCACACCCGATCCTGGGGCGCTGGACGGCAAAACGCGGGTGTAGCCAGCCAGAAGCGCGGGTTATCCCCAGCTGGGCATCCAGATGTGGTTGCGCCAGCTGGTGTAGGTGATCATGTCCCCGGTCCATACCGGGAGGAAGAACGCGGAGAGTGCCACCACCAGGGCCAAGAAGATGCCAATGCCCCAGAACGCCCGGCGCCGCTGCCACAGCGATTGATCGGCGCTGGGCAGGAAGCGACCGATGACGTAGCAGAGCGAGAGCACCATGAAGGGGGCGAAGGGCAGTGTGTAAAAGAAGAACATGGTGCGGTCCGGGTAAGCGAACCACGGCAGGAAACCCGCGGCCAACGCGGAAAGGATGGCACCGGCACGCCAGTCCCGCGCACCGATCCAATAGAAGAGCACCAGCAGTAGGCTCAGCGTTGCCGCCCACCACATGATCGGGTTGGGTAGATCGGTGATGGCCTGAACGCAGTCGGCAGTGGTGCAGCCATACTCGCCGTTCGAGCGCGATTCATAGAAGAAGAGCACGGGACGTCCGGCAAAGAGCCAACTCCAGGGCGAAGATTCCCAGCTGTGCGGTGAGCTGAGGCCCTGATGGAAGGCATAAGCGGCGCGATGATATTCACCGAATGAACGCCACACATCTGGCACCCACCCCCATGTTTCCGAGGGATTTTGCGCACCCCATTGGCGGTAGCGCCCTCCGCTGGAGAATATCCAGCCACTCCAGGTGGCCACATAAACTAGGGCGGCCGTGGGGATGATCAACAAGAATGCGGGAATTCCATCACGCAGCAGCCCACCGAGCATCCAATGCCGGATGCCCACGCCGCGGCGGGCGGAAAGATCCCACAACACCGTCATCAGTCCGAAGACGGCAATGAAGGACAGCGCCGACCATTTCACCCCGGCAGCGCAGCCCAGCATGATGCCTGCCACCAGACGCCACGGTCGCCACCAGAGCCACGGCCCGTAGGCCAACAACCGGTCCGCCGGGCGTGAACCATCCGCTGTGGCCAAGATGCTGGCGAGCTTTTCGCGTCCGTGGGAGCGGTCAATGAGTAGGGCATAGAACGCGGCAAGGATGAAGAACATCAGGAAGATATCCAGCAGCCCGGTCCGGGATGTGACAATCTGGTGCCCATCAACCGCGGCCAACAACCCCGCAATTCCGCCCAAGACCACCGAGGAGAACAACCGTTGGGCGACCAGGGCGCAGAGCAATACCGCCAGCGTGCCAAAGAGCGCCGACGAAAAACGCCAGCCCAGCCCATTGTCGGTGCCAAAGAGCCACATGCCACCGGCTATGAGCCACTTGCCCAGCGGGGGATGGACCACAAAGGACGCGGCGGTGGAGGGGGCAGGTTGCCCGGCGATAAAGGATTCGTTGGGGTCATCTCCCCACTCCAACTCGTAGCCCGCCTGCATCATGGTGTAGGCATCCTTGACGTAGTACGTCTCGTCAAAAATTAGCAGGTGCGGGTGGGCGAGATTCGAGAAGCGCAGCACCGCACCGAGCAGCATCATCGCCAGCGGAACGATCCAGCCCAGCATCCCTGCGCGATACACGGGGCCCAACAATCGGTCCCTGAGCACTGTTAAACCAAAGGCGTCGGCGGGGGCTAGTACCCAGCGGCGCCGGGTCTGCGTGGAAGCTGTAGTCACCAACAACACTCTACCGGCGGCCCCTAGCGGGATTCGGCGGCGCGCGCTGGGCGTAGGCTTGAGACGTGGAAACTCAACAAACACCGGGCCAGATCGTGTTGGCGGCAACGCCCATTGGCAACCTTTCCGACGCATCCCCTCGGTTGATCGAGTTGATGAAGAGCGCCGACATCGTCGCGGCGGAAGACACCCGCAGGTTCTTGCACCTAGCCACGGGTCTGGGCGTGCGTGTTCCAGGCCGACTGATCAGCTACCACGAGCACAACGAAACGCACCGACTCACCGAACTGCTGGAACTGGTGGCCGGCGGCGCAACGATCTTGGTGGTCTCCGATGCCGGCATGCCAGCGGTCTCCGATCCTGGCTTCAAGCTGGTGGAGGCCGCCGTTAAAGCCGGCGTCACCGTCACCGCCGTTCCCGGCCCCTCCGCCGTGCTCACCGCGTTGGCACTCTCCGGGCTGCCCACGGACCGGTTCACCTTTGAGGGTTTCTTGCCGCGCAAGGCGGGGGAGCGCACCAAACGCCTCCAGGATTTGGCCACCGAGCAACGCACCATGGTGTTCTTCGAGGCACCGCATCGCCTCGACGCCATGGTCCGCGCGCTACGCGAGGCCTTCGGCCCGGACCGCAAGGGCGCCATCGCCCGCGAATTAACCAAAATGTATGAAGAAGTGATCCGCGGCAGCCTCGACGAGCTATTGGTCTGGGCCGAGGGTGAGGTCCGTGGCGAAATCGCCGTGGTCATCGCCGGTGCCCCGGCCGGGGAACCAGCGCGCGCTGTTGACCACGTGGCGCAGGTACAGGCCTTGGTCACCGATGGATTGCGCCTGAAGGAAGCGGTCGCCGCGGTGGCGGAGACCGAGCGCTTATCCAAGCGTGAGCTCTATGCGGCTGTCCTTGAGGCCCGCGC
Organism: Paeniglutamicibacter terrestris; assembly: GCF_012271785.1. Taxonomy (GTDB): domain Bacteria; phylum Actinomycetota; class Actinomycetes; order Actinomycetales; family Micrococcaceae; genus Paeniglutamicibacter; species Paeniglutamicibacter terrestris. Next base: position 163,298 of record NZ_JAAWVT010000005.1, read on the forward strand.
TTAAGATAAGAGCACATTCTCCCGGCAGGGGACTCATGGGATAAGTGCACAAAAACGGGACCCCGTCATAGTGCAGCTGGAAATTTACACCCATGGCTTCGCGCCACTACCGTGGGGTGCAACACGACCCACTATTTTGCACCCCCATGTTCAAGGGAGAACGCACGACTATGACCATCACCCCCGAACGCGAAGCCGAACTCCTCGCTTCCGTCCCCACCGGCCTGCTGATCAATGGGCAATGGCGTGAAGCTTCCGACGGCGGAACCTTCGACGTCTTGGACCCGGCCACCGGCAAGGTGCTTGCCACCTTGGCCTCCGCCACCTCTGAGGACGCCATGGCAGCCCTCGACGCCGCGGATGCCATCCAAGCAACGTGGGCACTGACCGCACCGCGTGAGCGCGCCGAGATCCTGCGCCGCGCCTTCGACCTGGTCACGGCCCGAGCGGACGACTTCGCGCTGCTGATGAGCCTGGAAATGGGTAAGCCGCTGGCCGAGGCCCGCGGCGAGGTCACCTATGGCGCCGAGTTCCTGCGCTGGTTCTCCGAGGAGACGGTGCGCGACTACGGCCGCTACCTCACCACGCCCGAGGGCAAGAACAAGATGATCGTGCACACCAAGCCCGTTGGTCCGTGCCTGCTGATCACCCCGTGGAACTTCCCGCTGGCCATGGCCACCCGTAAGGTCGCTCCGGCGATCGCCGCCGGTTGCACCATGGTGCTCAAGCCCGCCAAGCTCACCCCGCTGACTTCTCAGCTCTTCGCCTCCATCATGATGGAGGCAGGCCTGCCGGCCGGCGTGCTGAACGTTGTGTCCTCCAAGAGCGCCTCGAAGATCTCCGGCCCGCTGATGCAGGATGATCGCCTGCGCAAGGTGTCCTTCACCGGTTCCACCGCCGTGGGCAAGATGCTGATGAAGGATGCAGCGGACAAGGTGCTGCGTACCTCCATGGAGCTCGGCGGCAACGCACCGTTCCTGGTCTTCGAGGATGCCGATCTGGATGCCGCAGTTGAGGGTGCCATGGCCGCCAAGATGCGCAACATGGGCGAGGCGTGCACCGCTGCCAACCGCTTCCTGGTGCACGAGTCGGTGGCCAAGGAATTCATTGCTAAGTTCTCCGCCGCCATGGGCGCGCTGAAGACCGGCCGCGGTACCGAGGCCACCAGCAACGTTGGCCCGATCATCGATTCCGGTGCGCGCGATGACATCCACGCGCTGGTTTCCAAGGCCATTGAGGCCGGTGCCACCGTTGAGACCGGCGGCGCCCCGATCGAGGGCCCGGGCTACTTCTACGCACCGACGGTGCTCTCGAACGTCGCCAACGACGCCGAGATCCTGCGCCAGGAAATCTTCGGTCCCGTCGCCCCGGTGACAACCTTCCGCGACGAGGCACACGCCATCTCCTTGGCTAACGCCTCGGAGTACGGTCTGGCCTCCTACATCTACACCCGCGATCACAACCGCCTCTTCCGCGTCGCGGAGCAGATCGAATTCGGTCTGGTCGGCTTCAACGCCGGCGTCATTTCCAACGCGGCGGCACCGTTCGGCGGAGTAAAGCAGTCGGGTCTGGGCCGCGAGGGCGGCGCCGAGGGCCTGGCCGAATACACCACCACCCAGTACATCGGCATCGCCGACCCGTACGCCGCTCGCTAGGTCGCCACACGCACAACTCGGCGCCCGAGTGACTCACACCCCCCGGTCATCTTCCTCGTAGAAGAGATGAGCGGGAGCGTGGGTGGCTCGGGCGCCGTCGTGCTTTCTGCTGGCGGGCCGGTACCCTCCCGTTTTAGCTCCGGGAGGCGTAGCCGGCCGGTTCCAGCGGGCGCGGGGCGAACAGCGATGCCGGCCACAGGGCGCGGCGTATCCGCTGGCCCATATCACCGCGGGCAGCCAGAGCATGCTTGAGAGTAGCGAGCGCGCTCAACAGCTCGTCCTCCGTGGGCCCGGGTGCGCCCACCGGTGCATAACGCAGGCGCTCATAGGCCGAGGCCAAGAATTCGAGCTCACTGGTTTGCGCGGGAATGAGCTGGGCGAGCCGGCGCGCATAGTGCCCCACCGCTTCGTCCTGCCGCATCGGCAAGGAATGATCCAAGCCCATGGCCACCAGTTCGGCCCAGGCCGCCGCCGCACCGCTTTCCTTGCCATAACTCAACACTGCCTCACCGGTACGGCGCACCCGGGTCAGCCGGTTGGCGCGCTGGATCCGGCGCAGTGTCCAGGGCAGCGCGCCGAGCATTACCAGGCCGAGCAGGATCAGTAGCGGGGCTGCAGAGACCGGGCTCGAGTCTTCACCGGTTCCCGGGGCACCCAGCGCCGCGCCGGAAGAGCTGGAGGACTGTGTCGATGATGATGCGGCACCGCGTGAGGTGGACAGCTCCGGGTCTTCCCCATTGCTGGCCGTCGGGACGGTAGGTGCAGGAGCATATTCTGGGGGAACCCCGCGCCCTGGCGTCGGCTCAAAGGCCACCCACCCGGCACCGGGCAGGTATAGCTCGGGCCAGGCGTGGGCATTGCGGGAGCTGACGGTGAATTCGGCCAATTCCGACTGGTTCTGCCCGGAGATGACCTCTCCGGTGGCGGTGCCCGGCGCGTATCCGGTGACCAAGCGGCTGGGGATCCCCAATTCGCGGGCCATCAGCGCCATGGTGGAGGCGAAGTGCACGCAGTATCCGGATTTTTCCCGCAGGAACGCATCGATCACCTCCATCCCACTGCCGTCGTAACCGTCGCGCACCGGAGTCTGCTCCGAATAGCTAAAGGCACGCGAACGCAGGTAATCCTGAATCGCGACGGACTGACTATAAGCATCTTGATCCGCGTCCTTGATCGCCTCCGCGGTGGCGGAAGCCAACGACGCTGGCGCATCCGCCGGTAGATCGAGATATTGCCCGTCGACCTCGGAGAAGTAACCGTCCGGGAAGGAGCCGGATAACTCGCTCAGCCCGCGCGCGGTGATCTTCGGATTCACACTCATCACGGTAATGTCGGCGGCTGCCGGCGTGTAATTTTCGGCGGCGCGCAGGGTCCCGTTCTCCGCGCTCCAACGCCAGCTCTCATCTAGCCCGTTCAGCGTGATCGCGTTTGCTGGAAGCGGCATCCAGACTCCCCGATAGCTGTCGGTGATCACCCGGGTAAAGGTCGGTTCGCTGGCCTCGAAGGCACCGGGGAAGGTGAGGGTCATCAGGGACTCGGTGGCCGGGACCCGGTAGGCCGCCGCATCGGGTTCCCAGCGTTCTGCGGTGAGATTCCCGATGACAGAGGTACGCAGGTAGACCGGTTCGGTGGAATCGGTGAAGTAGTGCAATACCGTGCCGCTGGAGCGGCTGCGCAGGTCATTGCCCAGGGAAATCAACGGGTCAATGTTGGTCGCCTGCTGGCCCCAGGAGGGCCGGGTGCCCTCGGAGAGCATGCCCTTGGAGAATCCGGGGATGAGGATCGGGAGCACCAGCAGGGCCACCATGGAACCGGCGAGGATGAGACCTCCCTGGATGAGGACACCACTGCGTCGGGCGCCGGCGGAGAACCGCGCGCTCGGCTCCGTCGGGTTGGCGATTTCCAAGGCGCGTGGCACTCCGGCACGAGTGGACGTGGATAAACTGCGCTCCGCGGCGAGGATCAGCAGGAAACCCAGGATGGTCAGTGCGACGGGCACGATGCCGGCACCGTGCGGTTCGAAGAGCGCGGCGATCGCTACCAACATGGCCAGCGGGATACCGGCCAGCGCCGGGGCGCGAATCGCGAAGGCTAGGGTATCCACGGCGAGGGTGATCACCGCCGCCCAGAGGCAGACGGAGAAGGTGATGACCCCGGTGGTGGCCACCGGCGGTACCTGGGAACCCATTTCCGCATTGGCCTGCGCCCACACGCGCAGCAGAGCCCGGACGGTGGATCCGGTGGGGATGAACCCTAGGACGGCGGTATTGGCGAAAAATAGCACCGTCAGTATCAGCACCGCTGTGAGTATCCCGGCCGCGGTGGGCAGGTAACGCGCGGGGCTCAGGTAACGCACCACGGTGGTGCTCAGCACGATGCCGAGCACCACCACGCCCACTTGGAGCATCCATCCCCAATCGCTGATCACACCGTGGATCGAGGCAGTCGCTGCGAGCACGGCAGCTACCGTGGCTAATCCGGCAGCGAGGTGTACGCGTGCAGATCCGCTGCGCCTTCGTGCCCTGGATCGCGGGGTCGGGGCGGGGGCGGAGGACTCGGTCCGCTGGAGGGTATCGGCACTCATTTCTGATTCCCCAGTTCGTTCCAGATATCGTTGAGCGCCATGGTGGGAGTGACAGCGAGCGCGGACCAGCCGGCCTGTCGAAAGCTGGCCATGACCGTGGCCAGTCGTTCGGCATGGTTGACCACACACAGCACCGTGACCTTGGTAGTGGTCCCGACGATGCTCAGCCACGTGTTGGCCTGGGCCGTGCTGGTCTCGCCCAAGATCAGGATCAAGCGGTCACCCGACTCGCGCAGCCGTGCCTTGAGCGACTCGGCCACCTCGATCCGATCCTCACTGAGCTGCTCGGGGATCGGTTCGGCCAGGCCCACGGCGGCCAGCGCCTGCTGCATTTCGGTGGTGGCGTGTACTCCGGTGAAGGGTTCGAGCCCATTGGCGGCAGCGGAGGCCGAAACACTATTGATGGCCGCTCCGCGGTCGTCAATCAGATCGATGCCGAACCCGGTGTGGGACAGATGCGAGCCGATGCCCAGCGCGGCATGCAATGCCCATTCGAAGCGGCGAGAAGAATCCTTGGGCGTGGCGGTGAATTGCGGGATGGAAATGACCGGTTCGGCTCCCACTCCCTGGGCCAGGAATGCCGAGCGCGACCGGTCGATCAACACGACCGCCCTTGGGGTGGCGCGATAGTCTTCCTGGCGCACCATCAGCGATCCGCGTCGCGCGGTGGCTGGCCAATGGATGCGGCGCACCGTGTCTCCGGGGCGGTATTCGCGGGTCATCACCTCGAAGGAGTCCGGGGTCAGCCGGCGGTTGGAGGAGGCCTGGCCATGCGATCCATGTTCACCGGGCAGGGTCGCCGGTTCCAGCTGTTCACATTGCGGCAGCGCGATCAACGCGCTGGGGGAGTCCACCGCTGCCGGCCGGGCGGCCAAACCAAACACATCGCCGACGCTGGCCCGCAGGGGGCCGATCGGGTAGATGCCGCGGGTGGCCGGGCGCAGTCGGTATTCGTACCAGCTCGAGGATTCGCTCCCGGTGTGGGTGGCGGTATGCGAGGGGTAGTGCAGGACCGGTCCCTTGCCAAAATCCGCGGGCAGGGTGTCGCTGAGTTGAATTGCTGCGGCGTTGCGACCCTGATGAGCGATGTTCAGACGCACGCGCACGCTGGAATCGCTCACCGCCATGGGCGGATTAAAGGTACGAGTCACGGCGAGCGCCGAATTCCCGAAGCGCAGCAGGAAGGCGGCGAGCAGCGGGGTCAGCAGCAGGACCAGCGAAATGGCCAGCAGTTCGCGCCTGCCCATGAGAAACGCAAAAAACAGGGCAGCGGCGCCGGCGGCAAAAAGTCCCCACCCGCGGGCGGTCAGAAAGCCAAGATGAAGCCGCTCGCGCAGTGTGGCTGGCGGCTCGTCAAGTTCCCAGTGGGAAAAGGAATGTGCCTCGCGGAACTCTTCGGTGTCCGCGCTCGGGGTGCTGTTCGGTTCCATGGCCACGCTCCGTGATCGCCGTTGCCCTAGCCGCGAGCCCCGGCACGCACCGGAATCGAATTGAGGATGGCCACCAGGATCGATTCGGCATTGGAGCCAGCCGCCTCGGCGCGGCGGTGCAGGATCAGTCGGTGACCGAGGACCTTGGCGGCGATATTGCGCACGTCCTCGGGTAATACGTAGTCGCGGGTGTTCAGCGCCGCCTCGGCCTTGGCGGCACGAAGTAGCTGCAATAGCGAACGTGGAGATGCGCCCAGGCGGATATCCGGGTGTTCGCGGGTCGCTCGACCCAGCGCCACCACATATTCCTTCACCGGTTCGGAGGCATAAACGGCAGCGACGGTGTTGATCAGCGTATGCAGCGAGGCCACGTCGAGCACGGGGCGTAGATCATCAAGCGGGGAGGCCGATTGGTGGCTTTCAAGCATTGCCATTTCGGCGGCTGCATCCGGGTAGCCCATGGAAATCTTGGCCATGAACCTGTCACGCTGGGCCTCGGGCAGCGGGAAGGTGCCCTCCAACTCAATCGGGTTCTGGGTGGCGATCACCATGAAGGGACTCTCCAGTGCGTGAGTAATCCCATCGACGGTCACCTGACCCTCCTCCATGCATTCAAGCAGAGCGGACTGGGTCTTGGCGTTGGCCCGGTTGATCTCGTCGCCGATCACGATGTGCGCGAAGACCGGGCCGGGGCGGAACTGGAACTCATGGGTGTTCTGGTTAAAAATCGAGACACCCGTGACGTCCGAGGGCAAGAGGTCCGGAGTGAACTGGATGCGGTGTACGGTGCAGTCAACGGACTTGGCCAGCGTCTTGGCCAGCATGGTTTTGCCGACGCCCGGAACGTCTTCGAGCAGCAGGTGGCCCTGGGCCAGCAACACAATCAGCGCGGTGCGTGCCACTTCCGCCTTGCCGTCGATCACCGTCGCGATCCCGGCCAGCACTTTTTCACAAATCTTTCCGAACTCGTCGGCCGGAAGAATCTGGGACTCGGTGGAAAGCGACATGCAATGTCCTCCTGGACGACAGCCGTAGGGTCAATCGGTGGCTTCCTTCTCCTCAAAGAATACCTTTATAGTTGTGCGGCCGGTCACTCTCGGGTACGTGCGGCGCGGGGCCACGTACCCTAGTAGGGGCGAAAGCCCATGGCCCCACCCACGGGGAGCAACACTTAGGAAGGCGTCATCAGCGATGGCAACAACAGATAACCCGGCCCGAACCCCACACGACCAGGGTGTCCCGCACGCCTACCTGCCCGCCCCCGACGCGGGCGCATCCGCCGACAATCTGGTCCGCAGCAAGCAGGACGACTCGGGACAAAAGCGCAATCTTGCCTACCCTCCGGCTCCCTTACCTCTGCCCTTCGGTGTGCCGGATAACCACACCCACCTCGACTTCCGCGACGGAGTCGTGAACGTGAGCGTTGCCCAGGCGCTGGATGCGGCAAATGCCGTAGGTGTTCCAGGTGTTATTCAGGTGGGTTGCGATGTCGAGTCCTCCGAATTTGCCGTTCGTGCCGCGGCGGAGGATTCACGCGTCCTGGCTGCGGTGGCCATTCATCCCAACGACGCGGCACGCCTGGCCGAAACCGGTGACCTTGAGGCGGCCATTAGTCGTATCGAGGAGCTGGCGGCACATGAGCGTGTACGGGCGGTTGGTGAGACCGGGCTCGATTACTTCCGCACCAAGGAGCCGGGCCGACCGGCACAAGAACGCTCCTTCCGCGAGCACATCCGCATTGCCCGCGAGCACTCTAAAGCCCTGCAGATACACGATCGTGATGCACATCTCGATGTGGTCCGCGTCCTGAAGGATGAACAGTTGCCCGAACGGGTGGTCTTCCACTGTTTTTCCGGCGATGCGCAACTGGCGGAGATCTGCAATGAGAACGGCTGGTATCTCTCCTTCTCCGGGACGGTGACATTTAAGAATTCGCATGATCTGCGTGATGCATTGATGGTAGCCAGACCGGAATTAGTCATGGTTGAAACGGATGCTCCGTTCCTTACTCCGCACCCCTATCGGGGACGTCCGAACGCCAGCTACTTGATCCCGCAGACGGTGCGATTCATGGCCGAAACCAAGGGGATAGACCTGGAGGAATACTGCCGCACCTTGGCAGCAAATACTCGGCGTGTCTACGGCGCTTTTTAGGCGAAGTTATGCCCAAAGCAAGCACAAAGTGCTTGCCACCTTATTACGATTCGGTTACGGTTAACTTTTAGTAGCCGGGATCGGGGAAGGTTCCCGGGTGCATTTGACTCTGCGCGCAGCCAGCCTTTGAAAAGGTACGGGCCGCGCGGGACCATCTTTCGGATGGGCGGAATCGGATCGTACTCGTACCAATCAAGGTGGCACACGGAGGGTAGCGCGAAGCATTGCTAAGCGCACCGTTCACCCGCCGTATTCACCTTGATCTGACCCGTGCCTGGATAAAACCTAAGTTTGGAATCCTGTGCAGAATGTCCTAAAGAATCGCTGGGTGAAAATCGGCGCGCAAGCAGCAGTGCTGACCGCGCTGATCCTCGGTCTGGTTATGTTCGTCGGATCCGGCAAGACTATCGCCGTAGCCATTGACGGAGAGAACCAAAACGTCTCCACCCGTGCCGCAACCGTGGCCGATGTCTTGAAGGACTCCTCGATTACGCTCGATGAGCGGGATGAAGTTTCCCCGGCACTGGATGCACCCGTAGCCGACGGCGAGTTGATTGATATCAAGCGCCACAAAGAGGTCAACGTGAACATCGATGGCGTGGACCGCGTGGTTCACACCACCGGCTTGACCGTCGCAGATGTCATCGACCAGCTCAACCTCTCCAAGTCTGCTCAGGTTGATCAGGGTGCGGCACTTGCCCTGGCCTCGTTGTCCAACCCCATCGATATCTCCACTCCCAAGGATGTATCGATCAAGGTTGATGGCAAGACGAAGAAGTTGAATACCACCGTTGAAACCGTCGCCGATGCCCTGAGCGAAGCGAAAATCACCGTGGGTAAGAAGGACGAACTCAACGCCAAGGCCACCGACGCAATTGTTGATGGACTGAAGCTGAAGATCGTTCGCGTGAGCACCAAGACGGTCACCGAAACTAAGACCATCAAGAACGAAACGGACACCGTCAAGGACTCCGACGCTCTGGTGGGCACCGAGAAGACGCTCACCAAGGGCAAAGACGGCGAACGCACTCTCACCTACACCGTGACGTTGCGAGACGGTAAAGAAGCCAAGCGCAAGCTCGACAGCGACAAGGTCACCACCAAGCCCGTCGACGAGAAGGTGTCCATCGGCACCAAAGCCAAGCCGAAGCCGAAGGTAGAAGCCAAGACCGAATCGAACTCCGGCTCGGACTCCGAATCGAAATCTGAGCCCAAGAAGACCTTCACTCCCGGCAGCGTCTCCGCATCCTGGGCTGCACTGGCTAAGTGCGAATCCGGTGGAAACTGGTCTATCAACACCGGCAACGGCTACTACGGCGGCCTGCAGTTCTCCGCCAGCAGCTGGCTCGGCGCAGGTGGCGGCAAATATGCGCCCCTGCCGCACCTTGCCTCTCCCTCGGAACAGGTAGCTACCGCAGAGAAGCTTCGTGCCAACGGCGGCTGGGGTCACTGGCCACATTGCTCCTCCAAGCTCGGACTGCGCTAGGCCCAGACCAAGCACTGTTGCACCAACCACAATGGGTCCCGCCAGCATCTGGCGGGACCCATTTCACATTCCCGTCGGATACCTCACCGCACCGCGCACGCGGGATCGGTCGGGGCGCGTCGGGCCCTGAACTAAGATTGAAACGTGACTTCCGTAGAATCTTCCCCGCCGCCACTGCTCGGAGCGACCGAGATCCGCCGCCTCGCCGGTGAACTCGACGTCCGCCCCACCAAGACGCTGGGTCAAAACTTCGTCATCGACGGAAATACCATCCGCCGCATCGTGGCCACCGCCAAGCTTGATCCCACCGAAACCGTGCTCGAGGTCGGCCCCGGTTTGGGCTCATTGACCCTAGGTCTGCTCGACGCCGCTGCCCGCGTCGTCGCGGTGGAAATCGATCCAAAGCTGGCCGCCCGGTTGCCACAGACGGTGACCGAGATGCGACCGGCCAAGGCCGAGAACCTCACGGTCATCCTCTCGGACGCGCTGAAGATTACCGAGCTTCCGCACGAACCCACGGCACTGGTGGCCAACCTGCCCTATAACGTTGCCGTGCCCGTGGTGTTGCACCTGCTCGAACACTTCCCCTCGCTACGCCATGGCCTGGTCATGGTGCAGGACGAGGTGGCGGACCGCATGGTCGCGGATCCGGGGAACAAAACCTACGGCGTTCCCTCGGTCAAGGGCGCCTGGTACGGCACCATGCGCAAGGCCGGCGTCATTGGCATGAACGTTTTCTGGCCAGCACCCAAAATCCGTTCGGGTCTTGTCAGCTTCGAACGCGGGCCACGACCCGTAACCACCGCCAGCCGCAAAGAAGTTTTTGCGGTCATCGACTCTGCGTTCGCACAGCGTCGCAAGACCTTGCGTGCGGCACTTGCCGGTTGGGCAGGCTCCCCGACCTTGGCCGAGGAAGCCCTGAAGGTAGCGGGCGTTGACCCGCAGGCCCGCGGCGAAAAGCTCGGTATCAACGAATTCATCGCCATCGCCGAAGCCAAGGTCGCCGTGGAGCCCGAAGGCAAATGACCCACACCGTCATTGCCCGCGCACCGGGAAAGATCAACTGCTACTTTAGGGTCGGCCCGCCACGGGAAGACGGCTACCATTCGGTGGCCAGCCTCTACCTTGCCGTCTCGCTGTACGAAGACGTCGCGGCCACAGCCCGGAGTGATCAGGAGATTCAGGTATCCCTGCATCCTGACTCCACCGTCGTCTCGGAACCCGAATCCTTTCCGCTGGGTCCGGATAACCTTGTGGTCAAGGCGGCCATGGCGCTGCGCGAACACACCGGGCACTACGCCGGAGTAGATCTCTGCATCACCAAGCGCGTACCAATTGCCGGAGGCATGGGTGGGGGATCGGCTGATGCCGCTGCCACCCTCGTGGCCTGCAACGCGCTCTGGGGGACCGGACTGAACCGCGAGGAGTTGGCTCGTCTTGGTGCCCGGCTGGGCGCCGATGTCCCCTTCGCACTTCAGGGCGGTGCTGCCGTGGGTCTGGGCGTGGGTGATGAACTGGCACCGCTGCTGCTGCGCACACGTACCGACTGGGTGCTGGTTCCTGCCTCCTATGGACTTTCCACGCCGCGGGTTTACGGCATGCTTGATCGGCTCCGCGCCCACGAGGATGTTCAAACTCCCACGGAAGTCGACCCGATGATGGTCGGCGCCCTGCTCGATGGTGACCTTGATGCCTTGGCACCGCTGCTGGCCAACGATATGACCCGCGCCGCGCTGGCACTGGCACCGGAACTCGGTGTGGTTCGCGACTTGGGCGAGGCGGCCGGTGCGTTGCACGCGCTGGTCTCCGGATCGGGGCCCACGCTGGCGCTGCTGGCACGTAATGAGGCCCATGGAGCTCAGATCATCAACCAACTTTCCGACGAAGCGGGCGTAGCAACACTGCAGGTTCATGGCCCGGTTTCCGGCGCCATCATCCTGCCTGCACACCCCGAATCCCTCTAACAAGGAGCACCCAACCGTGGCCCATCTGCTCGGCGCCGAAAATGTTTCCATGTCCTTCGGTACGCGTACCGTTTTGGACAAGCTCTCACTGGGCCTGGAAGACGGGGACCGCATCGGCATGGTCGGGCGCAACGGCGACGGTAAATCCACGCTCATGCGTCTGCTGGCCGGCCGCATGAGCCCGGATGAGGGCCGGGTGACCAAGCGCGGAGACGTGCGCGTGGCCTACCTGGACCAGACCGACGTGCTCGACGGAGCGCTCAGCGTCGGTGAAGCCATCGTGGGGGAGGCCGCCGACCACGAGTGGGCCTCCAACCCGCTGGTCCGCGAGGTCATGGGCGGGCTGGTCGGCGAGGTGGATTGGCACGCCGAAGTTAACTCGCTCTCCGGTGGTCAGAAGCGTCGTGTCGCGTTGGCCAAGCTGCTCATCGGTGAACATGAAGTGATCATGCTTGACGAACCGACCAACCACCTGGACGTTGAGGGTGTCGCTTGGCTGGCCAAACACCTCAAAAACCGGTGGCGTGCCAACTCCAATAGTCTTCTGGTTGTCACCCACGACCGTTGGTTCTTGGACGAAATTTGCACACGGACCTGGGAAGTTCACGACGGTATCGTTGACCCGTTTGATGGTGGCTACGCCGCCTATGTGCTGGCTCGTGCCGAGCGCGACCGCACCGCCTCGGTGGTGGAGAGCAAACGCCAACAATTGGTGAAGAAGGAACTGGCCTGGCTGCGCCGCGGTGCCCCGGCCCGCACCGCCAAGCCCAAGTTCCGCATCGAGGCAGCCAACACGCTCATTGCCGACGTGCCAGCAGCCCGCGACACCGTGGAACTGAACAAGATGGCCACCGCGCGTTTGGGCAAGGACGTGCTCGATCTGGAACACGTCTCGTTGGACTTCGGCACCGGCAAACCAATCTTCAACAACATCACCTTCCGTCTGGCACCCGGTGAACGAGTGGGCATTGTGGGTGTTAACGGCGCCGGAAAGTCGACGCTCCTGCGCCTACTGAACGGCGAAATCGAACCCACCTCCGGTGTTATGAAGCGTGGCAAGACCGTCAAAACCGCCATCTTGACCCAGGAGGTCAAGGAACTCGACGAGGTCAAGGACATGCGCCTGATCGAAGTCATCAAGTCCGAGCGGATGTCCTTCGAGGTTGGCGGCAAGGAAATATCGGCCGGGCAGCTCGCCGAACAACTGGGCTTTGGCACCGACAAACAGTGGACCACGGTGAAGGAACTCTCCGGTGGTGAGCGCCGCCGCCTGCAGCTGTTGCGCCTGCTCATCGGCGAACCCAACGTACTCATGCTTGATGAGCCGACCAATGACCTGGACACCGATACTCTCGCGGCCATTGAGGACATGCTCGATGGCTGGCCCGGCACGCTTGTAGTCGTCAGCCACGACCGCTACCTGCTCGAACGCGTCACCGATCACCAGATTGCCTTATTGGGCGATGGAAAGCTGCGCGGGTTGCCCGGCGGCGTTGACCAGTACCTAGAGCTACGGGCTGGTGCACAGAGCAGTGGAAATACCGGCGCGCCGACCGACAAATCGGGTTCCGCCACCGATGCTGTGGCTTCGGGGCCCAGCGAAGCGGAGAAGCGTGAGGCTCGAAAAGAGATGAATCGTCTCGAGCGTCAAATGGGCAAGCTTGAAACGCTGATCAAGAAGCTTCACGCCGAGATGGCACTGGCCTCCGAATCCATGAAGTTTGACCAGGTCTCCACGCTCAACGCCACCTTGCGGGGTGTTGAGGCGGAAAAGGAAGAATTGGAAATGGTCTGGCTTGAAGCCGCGGAGACTCTGGGTGAGTAGGAATCACTAAACGGTGTATTTATTACCCTTGACATCCTCAAGGCAGACTGCTTTTATGTGATTGTGATCATATCCATTTGGGGTGGGTTGGTCATGGCAAGAACGTGTCGTTGGGAACTCGGTGATTGAATAAATGTAGTGCTTCGTATGTCACGATACGGAGGCAATCCGTCCAAGGATTCTGACAATGCGTTAGTCGAGACTTCGGCCATCCGTGGGGGTGGTATCACGAAGTAAATGCATTACTGGGGGCACTACGTGAATGCAATCGTTGGTTTTTCTGCATCGTCATACGCTTATGTACGGGGTGGATCGGACACCTTTTCCGGCGCAGTTGAGGACTTGGCTTCTGCCCTGCGGGCAAACCGTGGAGTTGTGCTCCGAGGTTGTGCTGGTGCCGGACACACGGAGGTCATCCAATCCGCATTGGAATCCCTCGGCTGGTCAACCGTAATGAACGTGGTTGGCACCGGATATGCAAAAAATATCCGCTGGGGAGCCTTGATGTTTCTGCTCTCGAAATTTGGTTTGAACCCTGATTCTTCCGTTTCGCACGTCTGTAGTGCCCTGAACGAATGGATTGAACAGGAATCAGCCAGTGGTTCGCGCGTCATTCAAGTCTTGCGCCCCGATCTTCTCGATCCATACTCGCGCACGGCTATCATGCGTCTGGCCAGCCGAGGTGGGGCTCGTGTGGTTGTTTTATGTGAAAACCACCACCCACTTGATCCTGAAACCGCAAGCCAACTAGCCAACGGGACGTACGCTTCGATCGACCTTAGCCCCGTCGGACTTGCCGAATCAGGGAAAATTCTTCAACGGTGGCTGAGCGTAAAAGTATCCCCGGCTGCGGTCTTACTGCTCTGGGAGCTGTCCCATGGCGCTCTGGGCAAGCTTCATCAAGCGATGATATCGATGCAGCAATCCGGGTCCCTTATCGAAAACCAAGGGGTCTTTGTGATTGCGCCCGTGCTTCAGGGCGTCGCAGAATCGGCCGTCAAAGACACCGTGAGTTCGAGTTTGGAATGGTCGAGCGTTGAAGCGAGTTCAAGTCTAGATTCGCTGCATTCAGCTGCTCCCAGCAACCCAAGTGATGTTGCCCGGTTTATCAATCAGGTCCACAAGATCGAACTTCCTCTCGAGCGCGCCATCATTCGACAGCGTCTTCAAGTGAACATCAATAGCCTGATGCGAAATGGCGCAGAGATTAGCAAACACGATGCGGACTCGTGGCTGCTGGGGCAACTGGAAATCCTGTCTATTGCTCTGGCTCTCGAAGACGGATTGCTCACCGAAGCAAAAAATTCGTGCAGTATTTTCAGTGTCGGTTCGTCCACTCTAGAAAATGGTCCATGGATCAACGACGTGGAGTGGCTGGAGGCAGCCTCGTTAGTAGCTCAGGTGGCTGCTTTCAGCAACGATGAAGAACATTTTTCCGTTCTGGCCTCGGCCATTGAAAGGCGGTACGAACGCCTCGATGGTGCGATCCTCGGTGGAGCAAAAAATCCCAGCCACGATAGGCTGCGAAGATTTGATCGCGCCATGCTCACCGCCCACTTTGCACGCGGAGACTGGCAACGCGCTCAGGTAGTGGCCTTGCGGATGGTGGATGCTCCATACGCGGATACACGTTCGTTGGAAGAAGCACATTTCATGTTGGCAGTGATGGCCACCAACGCCGGCGCGTGGGACATTGCACGGGAGTTGATCGAGCCGATTTTCGTACAGTCGACGTATCTTGAAACTCCCTTACGTGCCTCGACACAAGCGCTCCTGGCCTACGTCTCTGCCCAACTTGGTGACATGCTCAAAAGCGAAGGTCTTTGCATGGCAGCGAATGGTGGCGGACCACCGGCACCATTCTGCGCGGAGATGATTCGAAACTATTACTTACTGCTGACCGTTAATTTGCTGGGCAACAGTGGTGCCCAGACAGACGTTTCGCAGATTGAAGAGCAACTGAAGCTGTTCTCCGCCATACCAGCCTTCAGCGGCAGGGTCGATTTGGCGCTGCAATTGACGCAGCAGAAGTACGTTGCTGATGTGGCGCCAGATGAGGATGGGATTGGTAAATCGGCCCTGACACTGGCCTTGGCGGATCTCACGGTGGCGCTGAAAAGTGAGGATGAAACCGATATTGTCGAGGCGTTGCTCTCCGTCGCTGTGGGCGGGATGGCACATGTTGTCCGATGCAGAAGCAACGCCGTGGTTGCCCGGTTGGGGCAACGCTCGAAGCGGATTCTCTCCGGGAAGATGCAAAGGCTGTCCCGGGAACAGCTCTCCTTGGGCCTCGATTTGACGGCGCCAGAGAGCTTCGAAGGGCGTCATGACTATTGGGCGGCAGCACTTACGCACAAGGAGAATCGGGTCCTTGATTTAGTGGCCAAGGGGCTGTCAAACGCCCAAGTTGCGTCGCTTGAAGGTGTATCGGTACGAACCGTGGAGGGGCACCTCTACCAAATCTACTCGAAGCTAAGCCTCCACGGTCGGGCCGACCTCAAGACCATGGTCGGAGCCGTAGAACCTAGAGTCCCAGTTCTGGTGAACTCATGAACGGCCAAGTGCAGGCACCTGGGGCAGTGGATCCGTCACTGTTGACTTTGCTTCAAGACCCGACAAAAGCGGGCATCTTTATAGTCGGGGGACCTGGTTCCGGGAAGTCTTATGTAATTGGCCATCTGGCGCGATCGTTGGGTGTGGATCACGCCGTCGTGCTCATTCGATCCCTGGCAGATGCATCGCATGAGCCATACACGGCTTTTGTGCCTTTGCTCGGTCATTCCATAGTTGAGGCGGAAGTCTTTGACGTGGTGCAACAGTTTCAGCAATATTTGGAAAACATCAAGCCGCCGCGTAGTTCTACGGGGCGCTTACCCCGACCGGTTGTCATCGTTGAGGAGTCCCAACAGCTCGATGAAGCAAGTTGTTTCGTCCTCCATCAGATTGCTCTTGCTGGACAGGCAACTTTGGTCTTGACTTTGACGGCGGGAGTGAAATCCCGCGCAGGTGTGGAGTCTTTGTTTGAATCTGAGCTATTCGGAATCAGAAAAATTTCGCCCAAGAATGTCGATGAGATGGTTTCCGTCGCCAAGGAAATTCTCGACGGAGCTGCCACGGAAATTACCTTTGATGTGCTCACGCGGCTCTCCGGCGGGATCCCCGCGTTGGCTGTCGCCTATCTGAATGATCAAGTTCGCAACCACTCACTCGCGCGCCATGGAAATGTGTGGGCGCTGGGTCCCACAAAGATCAATCCGGGTGGAGAAGTTGAGCAATGGACTATCGGAGTGTTAGAACGCTTCAGGCCAGAGGAGAAGGATGCGTTGAGGTTCCTGGCTCTTCACGGCACTTGCTTAATAGGCGACGTGGAAAAAAGCGGCGGAGTTTCGGTGACCCGCCTCATTGACTCGGGAATGGTCACCATTCGCGAGGGATTCCTCCATCTCAGCTCGGAGCTGTTGGGGTATGCGCTTTCTTCGAAACTGTCGTTGGTCGGTAAATCATTGGGCCCAGATGCTGAAGATTTGGCAGGTAATGGCACAAACCGTGACGATGAGGTTCACCCTTGGGAAGTCGATTCGGAAGCAGGGCTTCGGATACTCGGTGCGCTTGCCCAACAAGGGGACCACCTCCGCGTCCGGGCATGGACGGAGTACCTAATCTCGTCAGCAGACAAACCAGAAATTGCCGAGGCCGCCTTACTTTATGCCGCTAATGCCCTAGTGGAGGACAGCAGCAGTGGGGAGTTTCTAGCCCAAGAAATAGCGCGTATCACGGCTAGAGAATCGGACACCCTCGGTTCTACTTTGCGACTTGTTCAAGCCTGGCAGAGGTACAAGTCCGGAGATTTGGTGAAAGACGTGCTCATCATCTTGAATGCGGCGGGAGATCCGGTTCCGGGGGAGCACGTGAAACTCGGGGAACGTCTACGTACGGAACTTGCTGCAACAAGCACAGGCTGTGAACCCCTAGACCAGTCACTTCGGTGGCAAGTGATCCGAGCGGTTTCTTGGGCATTGGCTGGACACGAAGTTGAGGTGCGTCGCGCTGTGGCCGCTTGCCTGTCGGAGATGGACCTTATGCAGCCCGTTCTGGCAGCGGAACTTGACTTGGTGATTGGCCTTTTGGACTTGCGATCTGGACGGCTCTCTGACGCGAAAATTGCCTTCAACTCAGTGATGGCCAGGAAGACAGTTCGGGAGTCTGGCATTCAGTTAGTTGCGGAGTCTATTAGTCGTTGGATCGACTGTCAGAATGATGAATTTGGCTCGAAGAATACGTCAACCACCGGGCCCGACCGCGGTTTTCTGGCCTCCTTGGCTTCGCTCTATGCTTTGGCGGCGGACAGTTACCAAGATCCTTTGGCATCAAGCCGCATCGAACTTCGGCATTTTGCCAGCCTGCATCAAGGGCGCGGTGATTATGTGCTTGCCGCCGAGGCCTCCGTTCTTCTGCTGCGTCTTGATGAAGACCTACGAGTGGAGGAAATCGATTGGCCCGACGGCCCGTGGTATTCGGCTGCTGACGTCGTCAGCCGGGAATGGAATAGCTCATTCGTTAGGTCGCTGACCGAAGCGGGTGACGAAGCAGCCAGACTCGGTCAGATTGAGTGGGCGATTTATGCTCTCGCGAGAGCAGTTCGTCACCCCGATATGGTGGATCAGCCACGGTCCAAGGGGCGTTTAGTACGGAGATTGATGGCACTACGGGACCTTCTCGGCTCGCAACTATTGCCGGAAATTAGAGAGGCGATTGATTTGGGGAGATTGACCGAACGCGAACATGAAATCGCTGCTCTGGTTGCTCGAGGAATAAGCAATCAGGAAATCGCCCGCAAGCTGACGCTCTCACGGCGAACTGTGGAGGGACACCTCTATCGCATTTATTCGAAGCTTGGAATCGACGATCGAAGCGAACTCGAGAATTTTAATGAGGGAGTACGAGAAATATGATTCGCATAGGCTATGCGGCGGGAGCTTTTGACCTTTTCCACGTCGGTCACCTCAATATTCTACGTATGGCCAAGAGTAGGTGTGATTTCCTGATTGCGGGCGTGGTCTCCGACGAAATTTGCGAAGCGACCAAGGGCAAACGGCCGATTGTTCCGCTCGAAGAACGGCTCGAAATTGTATCCAGCATCGAATTTGTTGATTCGGCCATTGCTGATATGTGGCCCGATCGCTTGGATACCTGGCGCGAGGTTGGATTCAACGTCTTCTTTAAAGGGGATGACTGGTACGGCACCGCTCGTGGTCTTGAACTGGAGCGGCGATTCGGGGAGGTAGGGGTGGCTGTCGAATATTTCCCCTATACCGTTCACACATCATCAACCGGACTGAGAAATGCCCTAGACGCGCTATCGGCTACGTCTCGACCATTGGGGACTTAGAGCTGAAAAGCTTCAATGTAAACGTATTAATGTTTGAAAATTTTATCAATCTAAAACTAATGCAAGTTATGTGAATTGTAGGAACGGTTCGAATCTTTTGGGCGTTCAGGGTGTTTGCTACCCGATAAAGCGAATGCACGAAGATACACGCTGATCCTCGAAAAGAGCGAAGGAGAGCAACATGGCTAATGGGGGGCGGAGCGATTTCTTACGGGTAAATGACCTATTTCGTCAGCTTCGGCGGCGGTGGAGAACGCTACTGGTGACGGTAGCGGTCACGGTGGCTCTTTCGGCCGCTGGCGCGCAGTTGATACCCGCAGAATATTCTGCGGTTGCCACTTTGACAGTTTCGCCCATTACGACGAGCCCATTTTCCTCGGCAGCCGTGAACCAACAAATCAACATCACCACAGAGCGCGCGATCCTTGGGTCGTCGCAAGTCGCAACCTTGGCAATTAGGACGCTTGGTCACGATATTGGGCCCGAAGAACTGATGCGCCATTCGGAGGTCGCTGCACCTCAGGGGTCCCAGATTCTTGAAGTTACAGTTTCGGCTGACACCGCGGAAAAGGCTGCGGCGCGAGCAAATGCCTTGGCAAGTGCCTATCTGATTTTTCGGGCGGATGGGGCCAAAGAGATCGCCGACGCCTTTATCGCCGATCTGGACGGGCAAATAAAGGAAATCGAGAACAAAGCCAACGCAGATTCACAGGAGCGGCAGCAGCTTTGGGATCTCCGGGCCCAGCGAACGACCTTGAAGCTAGTTGCGCTCTCGCCAGGTCAAGTCATCGGATTGGCCATTCCGCCAACAGAAAAGTCTTCCCTAGACACCAAGATTTTCTTAGTTGGCGGGCTTGTCGGGGGGCTCCTATTAGGTCTGGCCTTGTCTCTCCTGCGTGATCGATGGGACCGTAAAGTCCGCTTTGCGGATCGCCTCGTTGCTGCTACTGGCGCAACGGTCTATACCCTCAACCAGGATGACGAAGAGGAATCTTTGCGCTGGATCCTCAGGTTCCTGACACGGTCCTACGAGCCCAACCAACGTCCAGGTAGGCCCGCAGGATTCTTGGGTTTGATGCCTGCGGATCCAAGCGTGCTCGTTTTAAAGCTCCGTGACATGGCACAAGCCCATGGACTCGATTCATGCACGGTCGATAAGGATGTTCTAAACGGTCAAGCTCTCGACGCGGGTTGGCCTTTGGAGATCGATCGAATCGAATTGGGCTCAAGGGACCTGGTGTTGATGGAACTCGCCGAATTCGTCGCCGGTTCGAGACTGGCCAGTATCTCAGAGCGCTTCCTGGAATCCCTCGTACTGGTCGTACATCACAAGACCAACATAAAAGATGTCATAGCCGTTGTTGGCCAAGCACGGGATCTGCCCCATATGAGGCTCATCGTAGTTTTTTACGACGGACGTCCGCGGCGAAGAGCAACCGACACACCACAAACAACAACCACGCCAAGCGGTACAGAACCACAAAATTTGAAGGACCCTTCGCCGTTTGAATCGAAAGTAAGCCAACAGGACATGCCAGTTAACAACCCGCTGAAATCAATTGAGCGGAAGTTGGACGCAGGGCAACGTCTCATCGCCGGAAGGAAAGAAACATGAAAATCCTGTTTGTCACATCAGCTGGCGGTCACCTGGCTCAACTACTGCCGCTCAAATCGTGGTGGCAAGAACATGAACGAGTTTGGGTAACCTTCAGACTGCCAGAAGTCGAAGCTGCCTTGGAAGGCGAGACTGTTGTCTGGGCACATCATCCGACGACGAGAAACGCAAAAAACGCCGTGAAGAACCTCTTCTTAGCGTGGCCGACCCTACGGCACGAGCGCCCCGACGTTGTGGTCTCCATTGGAGCGGGGGTCTCCGTCCCATTCTTCCTAGTTGCCAAACTTCTTGGGATCAAGACCGTTTATATTGAGTGTTTTGATCGCATCACGATGCCCACATTGAGTGGTCGAATTTGCTACCCCATGGCAGATCTATTCTGTGTGCAATGGGCGGAGCAGCAGAAATACTACCGAGATGCTCTGAACATTGGACCAGTGTTATGAAACTGGAAAATGGCGATCAAAATATTGTGGTGTCCCTCGGGACTGACCACCATCGATTCGATCGGGCCGTCGATTGGATCGACGATTGGCTCGAAACCCAAGAAACGCAACCGAGGTGTTTGATTCAGCATGGATCCAGTAGACAGCCTCGTCAAGGAAACGGGGTTGACCGAATGCCTCGGACCGACTTGCTGGACTTGTACGCTGGAGCCGATGCGGTAATAGTGCAAGGAGGACCGGGGTCCATCTTGGACGTCAGGGAAATGGGTAAAATCCCGATCGCAATTCCGCGACGACCAGAACTCGACGAAGTCGTTGATGGGCATCAGATTGCTTTCGCTAGATTTATGGCGAGCCAGGGGGAAGCTCTATTGGCTGAATCGGCTGATGACATGGATAGACTACTGAAATTGATCTTGGCGGATCCGAATCATTTTTCGACGCCCCCACGACACGCAGATGCCGGGCATGCGGCCGGACTACTTGCTGCCGCGCTTGACACACTTGAGAGCCATCAGCGACATGATGCGATGATCAGCCGGCTTCGACAGATGTGGGGCCACCATTAATCCGTGAAGTATCGTGCCAATAACACGATTTCTTCCGTCATTGGCTTGAACGGCGGTACTGGGGCCGCCAGCCAATCCGTCGGTGCAGAATTCCCTGCCGATGGTCAAATGACTGTGGCAGACGCACGTGACTGGAGCATCTACAACTTGGAGCCGCTAGTTCATTCCGAGGACGTCCACTGTTTGGAATTTGACCCGACCATGCTTGCCCTGAACCATTTACTCGCCCATGGCAGTACCGTCCCGGGAAATAAGTTTTCTGTCCCGCTCGTTGTCGAAGAGATTGAAGTCTCCGCCAACCCCGGGGAGTTCTCGGAAGGCCAGTTCTCCGGCCTCAATCCCGATGAAGGATAAGACGCACAGCGAACGAACCGTGCGCAAAATAGCCGTAGAACTGGGTGACAACTCGAAACAGGAATATCGCAATGCAGGGGGTCTGTGATCGGCACACTCTGCACCCGAACCAAAGAACTACGCCTGAACCAGATAACGACGCATTTTCCAGCCAATTCCCGCTGCCAACATGCTTGCGACACCAACGGACACAGCGAGGGCAGGGAGCGTAGCGCCCAGCTGCATTCGAACAAACAGCGCGAACCCCCCGAAAAGAACTGTTGAGATGAGTGCTGGCCAGAGCATCGAGGCCCACGCAACGCGAATTCGGAGTCCCCGAGCCACTTCGAGCGTAGCAAGACCATAATCAACGACGACAGCGGCAGACCAAGCCGAGACGGCACCAATAAGACCCCACATAGGAACTAGCCAGAGATTGAACGTAACAGCGACGACAAGGGCCGAGCACTTGTTGATGAGCTGCCAATGACTCTTGCCGCCCATCAACAATAATGACTGCACACCCCCGGTGGACACGGCGAACATCATCACGGTAGAGATGATTGATAGGGGAAGCGCTCCGGCAACAAACTCTTCGCCGAACCACGACAAGACAACCGGCGCAAAAACGATCAGCGTTAGATAGAACGGCCAAGCCGTGACCAGAAGGATTCTCGCTGTGGTCGTAAAGATACGTCGTGTGGCTGCAGCATCACCGGTGGTGAGCGATGCGCTGAGCATGGGTCCTGTGACAATCCTGGCGGTGTGTTCCAGCATTGAGCCCAAATGAACGCACCGGTTGACCACTCCGTAAACCCCGGCAGCTGTGGGTCCGAGGAAAATGGCAACCGCAATGACATCAATCCACTCCAGAAGGATCTCCACCAGAGATGCGAATCCGCGGGCGGAAGCGAACGCCCAGAACCTGCGAAAGGTGACTGCCTCGGCGCCAATACCCTGCGTCGGTGAGGGCGCACTCCGAGGAATAACCTTTAGCGCTCGCCAGACCAAAACCCAAGCCAATATCGCAACAATTGCTACGGGAGTTGCCCACGCCGCGGAAAGATTTGCCACTGCGGCACCCGCCCACAAAGCAACTGCCACTGCGAGGAGCCGCAATAACGACAAGATGACGTTCTGCAGGAGCGCAAAAGAGATGATTCGGTGGGTTCCTCGGATGAAACCGAAGGCGACGGTCATTAGCGCCGCCACGGGAACTGTCACGGCAGCGATCCGGATGGCGCCGGCGAGTTGAGGCGTGTCGGTGATCAGCCCTATGGTCGGGGCAAGACACCACAGGGTGATGCCGACCATGCTCGAAAGTGCAGCCACTGGAATTGCTGACCAGCGCAGTAACTTCCACAGGGAAGAATGCTCCTCAATCGCCAACGCGGCAGAAACTGAGCGGACCAGGGCTGTGTCACTACCAAAAACGCAGGCAACGGTCATGACCGCGAAGAGGGCCACGACCTGAAAAAACAGGCCCGACACCGTTGCACCGGCGATATTGCTGACCAGCAACGTGGTGCCGAATGCGAGGATGGCTCCACCGATGACACAGGCGAAGCTGTACACGCTTGTCGAAGCGACAGTGGATTTTTGATTGGTGGTTATCGAGGAACGAGCCATCACGAATCCGAGCTTTCAACATAACGCTCTCGAAGTAGCAGGGCGATGATGATGACCACGCAGCTGAGTTGAATCGTCGCGTAACTATAGAAGGGGATCGTGCACATGACGGCGAGC
This sequence comes from Paeniglutamicibacter terrestris, assembly GCF_012271785.1. Classification (GTDB taxonomy): domain Bacteria; phylum Actinomycetota; class Actinomycetes; order Actinomycetales; family Micrococcaceae; genus Paeniglutamicibacter; species Paeniglutamicibacter terrestris. The sequence continues at coordinate 186,494 of NZ_JAAWVT010000005.1, forward strand.
GGCACAGAATGTAACCAGTGCGTATCGGTACCTGTATGCCTCATAGTTCTCAGCCACGACGAAACCAGAAAAAGGCAAAAAAGGCCAAGGCCCACAAGCCCATAACAGAACGCCAGCATCCACACATACCCTTGGGTGCCGAGAGAAACCCCGATAGTTTCCTCCAGCCGGGGACTGCCGAATCCGAGAAAAGGGGACTTAGCGACTTCCTTTAACGTTGCTTCGTACAGGGCAAGTCTGCCTCCGGTGCTGTCACTGTATTCCTGACGCCCGAGGATTTCAGAAATCGCTCCACTCGCCAGCAGGACGAACGCACCGCTGAGGACAACACCCAAGATTCCCGCGACTTGAAGGACTTTTCTGCGAAGTAGAAGCCGAAGCGTGACGTAGCCGATGGATATCGCAAGACCGATAAACATTCCCCTGTTGCTGGTAGCGAGAGCAGGGATCAGAGACGCCGCGAAACCCATAAAGAGTCCCACTTTTATCCACCAGCGACGATCGGAAACGATTCGCGAGAAGACCACTGGCGATAGAACGATGAAGGCCACACCCCAACTATTGGCGTAGGGGAAAGGCGCTGATGGTCGAACATAGGGCTCGGGCGCACCCCACGGCTGTTGTACCTCAGCCAGCGGAGGGTTTACCAGATCCGAAACCAGCTCGTTAGAAGTTAAAGAACCGGGCAGTATGGCACCGATGGGCGTGTGAAGCCTGAATTCGGGAAACATCATTCCTGCAAAACCCAAAATAACGACGGTTGCCCACACGATCAATAACCCGGAAACCAGCTTGCGGCGGGGCAAGAATTTTCTGGCATTCACCACATAGAGCATGAAAATTCCGACGGCCACAAGTTCCCCGACGCGTTGGGAGTAGGCCATGATGGCCCCCGAACCTCGGATCGAAATTCCTGCCCCGAATATCCATATGAGGAAGGCGGCCCACGGAAGAATACCCGGTACAAGAATCGTATGGCGTTTCCAGAACAAGATGAGGGCCATGAGCGCGGCAAGCATGATGGGCATAAAGGGTGTTGCTCCCAGCGCCCACCAGACAGGAAAACCCGCCAACAGGATCAATACGGGGTAAGCCGGAAGATTCCCTACCTCTCCCTCGAACATTCTGTGGGCTGGCCCCGTCATCCGAGAGTACGGTGGAATCCGCGCCTTGGTACTGAAAATTGTCATAACCCACGGCCCATTCGCTGCACCATCTCAAGGAGAGTGTCGGCCTTAATGAGTCCGAGGGCGACAACAATGGCACTCCACGCACGCGGCTGGAACGGATCGCGAGCCAGGGTGCTTCGAACCCAATGTAGGCAATCCGTTCGATTTCCCAACGCGGCATGGGCGAAAGCGACCTGGCCAGCTATCCTGGCAAGTCCCCGTGGGTCTTGTTCAAACTCGGGGAACTTTTGAAGTACGTATGTCAGGCCAGCGATAATATTCATCCAACGGCCGCTGAAGAACGAGGGCCGATCCCAGCGAACGGTCACCAAGGCTTCGTTAACCGCATGAATGGGGCCATGCTGAGTGGCTCGCAAGAGCAGGTCGTAGTCCTCACCGTAGGCAGCGGGAAGTAATTCGTCGACCAATCCGTAGATTTGGGTGAAGCCGCTACGAAGAAAAATCATCGTTGATGGGTGAATGGCGGTGATTCGGGAACGAAGGAAGTCATCGAAATTGGAAACAGCCGGAGCCAAACGGTCCACTTCGGTTTTCATGGTTCGAAGACGAATGCCCGAACTAATGGCGATCGCGGAGCGGTGCTCGTTCCATAGCTCAAGTTGCCGCGTGATCTTGTCGGGCAACCAGAAGTCATCGTCATCGCAGAACCCGATGATCTCTCCAGAAGCTGCCAAAATTCCGGTGTTTCTTCCCCCGGCGAGACCAGTGGTGCGCGAGTTTTTCACGGTCCGCAGAGTTCTGCCCTTAACGACCTCGATGTCGTGGAGAGGATCAACGGAAATTTTGTCGTAGACGACGACGACCTCGATGCTGCCGGGGTAGTCCTGGGCGAGGATAGATCGGACCGCATCTCTGAGCATTTCCGGTCGCCCACACGTGGTGATGACGGCGCTGACGGATGGTGTCCATGGGCTCAGACCGGAGTTTGGCTGTTCATCGAGAAAGGGCAAGGTATTTTCGGCGCATTGATAGCGCAGCCACGAACGAGTTAATGATGCAAAGTGCAACGTAGCTAACGGCGAAAACATGTGGAAACCCCCAGAGGATGAAGATCCAGCACAAGGTGCCCGAATCCGTTGGTAGAAGTACCACGGAGCGCAGGACGTCCTTGGCACCCTTTTCCGCCGCGGCTGCCTTAGTCTGCTGGACAGAATTTACGGCGCTCTTGCGTAATTGCTCGGCCAGAATTTGACTCATGAACTGTGCCGCGGAAAGAACCACGAACCCGAGCGCAACGTAGGGGACCCAAGCCGGAACCAACGCGGCGGAACTCAGTGCGAGGTAGACCGCAAGGTGAATGGCAGGAGTTCGAGCGGCATCAATGACGTGGTCCAGCCATTCGCCGGCAGGGCTCCCCGTGCCAGTGACTCTGGCGACCTGACCATCTGCCGAGTCCAAGCAGTAGCCGACGGCAAGGAGCCCAGCCACAAGCAATCCGGTCACGACGGAAACCGGGGAAAGGAGCAGAACCACAATCGCCACGATGGAGAATGCCGCGGAAATCGCCGACACGGTGTTGGGGGAGAGCCCCATCCGCACTGCAACGGCAGCAGCTAACCGTGCCGCACGCCGATTGAGCCACCGCGTGTAGGCCGGTACACCGGTCCCGGGCTTTTGCGCTGATCGTAGTTCGATCAAGACACCACCAATGGTGGGTCTCCTCGAGGGGGACCCACCGGTGATGATCGGTGAAGCGTCACCGATCATTTGGTGTCTTCTTTCGGTGGTGCACTGGATGCCGGAGTCTCAGCCGTTGGTACCGGGATTTTCAGCTCGGTCCCTGGACGAGGCAACACCGACTGCGAAGGAACTTCTTCCGATCGCTTTGCACTGGTGGACTCAGAAGGCGAACTCTTGGCTACCGAGGGGCTCGGCAGCACCGACGGCTTCCTTGATGGTTCGGGTGCGCTCTTCGTGGATGGTGCAGCGGATGTGACACTCGGCTTGGTCGGCGCCGGGGCGACACTTGGTTTAGTTGCTTCCGCTGTGGTGGACTCCTGCTTCTGTAGCTCCGGGGCCTTCTTCAGTAGGTTGGCCTGGGCGCCGTCGACCAGCGTGGCCTGAGCCTCGAGTTCGAAGGAATGGCTAGGCGTTGTCCGGTAGTTGGAATGGACCTCGGCCGCAATCACGTTCTGGCCCGTGACGAAGGCGCTCGCCGGGAGTTCGAACACGACTGGATTGGCGTTGACGACGGCGACCGATGGGGCAGCCGTCGCGTACGTGGTGCTCGTGATTGTCCCCGCGGGCATGTTCACTCGTTTCGCTTCGGTGCCGTTGACGTAGATGACAATCCCGTCATCGGCCCGCGTGGTGATCTGGACGGTATTAATGTCCGAGACATTAGCGAGCGTAAAGCTCTTGCGGTATTGCGAAGCGATGGGCCGAGTTGCAACGGTGGGGAAGGTGGTACCAAGTCCGGTCCAGCCCACACCCAACGGGGCAGCTCCGATGTCCCACGTGGAATCGTCGAAGGAGGTTTGCTTCCAGCCGGAAGCCGGTTCACTGTTCTCGTAACGGTAAGACCAGTTGCTACCCGCCGTGATGAGTTGCTGTGTCTGCGGCGGGATGACAGCCCCGGCGACGACTACGACCGCAGTGCTGGCCGAAATATTTCCGGCGGTGTCGATCGCGCGAACCGCGTAGCGGCCCTGAGCCAGTGCCGGAACCTGAACGGTCCGAGCGGTGGTGGTGGTCGCAATGACCCTGTCACCACGCAAGACCTGATAGCCGGCCGGGGTGCCACTCGATGCCCCCCACGAGATCGTGTCGGTGGTTCCGTCGGAGGTTGCCGTCAGCGATCCGGGGGTGCCCGGCGCCGTGTGATCGTTCATTGCGAATCGAGCAAAGCCGCCGCTCCATTGCCCCGCCCCATTAGTTCGAACGGATGAAACGAGATCCCCGCCGGTCCAGAGTGTGCCGGTACTGTCTACAAAGCTGCCCCACACCCCGTAGCCCACTCGACCCTTGATGATGGGGTTGAAGTCCGGTACGTATGCGCCGGTGGCTGCATCCCAGATGCCGACCAGGTTAATCTTGTCGGCGATGGTCCAGTCGTTTCCGAGGCTGGGCCAGAGCGTGGCTCCGGAGTAATTCCAATGGCCACAGTGGCATCCGGCATACACGAGCCCGTTGGCGGAGCTCACATCTTGGAAGTCGCCGCCCTGACGAGTGATGTTGGCAGAGAGCCGATTAAAGTTGGCTGGGTTGTAGCTGAAAAGATTGTGTTCGGAGCCGCCGAGCCAGATTCTTCCACCCTGTTCCGCCAGACCGAACTGGAAATGGGTTGTAGCGCTCGGTGTCCAGTCCCAGGGGATGACCGCCGCTCCCGCCGCGGTGGAGATGGCAGCGGCCGTATTAGTGGTGGTTGTATTCGAGGCCATGAAGTATCCCGATGCGTAAAGCCGGGTTCCATCATCGGAGCCTTCAACATCGGTGACAGTGCCGGCGAACGCGGGGTTCCAGCTAGCGTCGGGAGTTCCATTGGAAATCTGGACGCGTGCTGCGGCACGTGAGTAGACCGAATTGGTTGTCGTTCCGCCGGTGAGGTGAGTGAATGCCCCGCCAATGTACAGCCACGATCCCTCCACACTCAGGCTCCTGACCTGAACCGCACCGCCGGAAATCCGGTTTTCCAACTGGACATCCCATGTTGAGACGGTGTCGCCGGTGACCGGGTTCAACGCGACGATTCCATTAGCCGCTTTTCCGTTGGCAACGGTGAATTCCCCGCCGGCGATGACGGTGCCATTGGGCAGCACCGTGACTTCTTTGACCTCGTTGTTAAAGGTCGGTCTGAAGGTAGTCACGAATTCGCCGGTGGTGACGTTGAAACCTGCAAGATACGGCTGGGTGACCCGACCGGTCCCCGCAGAATCACGTTGTACCTGCAGGAAATTTCCTGCAGCGTAGACAGTTTGCCCTGATTGCGCGAACGACTGGATTTCGGTATTCAGCTCACCAGTTCCGTTGGCCAGACCGTTAACACCCCATACGGTGGGCTGGGCACCGGTACTCTGCACTGCCTTGTTCTCCATCTTGGGAAGACCGGCATTGGGGATCGGAGCGAAGGCCAAATTGCTTTGCAACAGGCGGGGACGGATGAACATCTGGGTGAACGGCAGCGGTTGTCCCGTAGTGGCCGAAGCGCTCCAAATGTAGCTGGTAGCGGAGTTGACACCGCGGGCCTGCGAGCCGAAGGCCCACCCTTGGTACCAGCTTTGGTTCTGGTTTTCGGAGGTGATGACACGGCGGAGCGTGTTGTCCAGCCCGAAGCTTGCGCTAGTTCCACCCGTACCGTTCTGGTTCCCATTGAAGGTAAATGAAGTGACCGGCGTTGCGGACGAGAAAGCCCACGACCAGCGATTCTTTTTGGAGACCTTGAAAGTCGATTCTTGCCAGGTCGTCCCGTCAGTTGATGCCGCTCTGCGCAGCCGGATCCCGTCGGTTAGTGCCGCGGGTGATGTGTCGTTGAGTAATCCATCAATGGTGCGCGAGTGCAGCTGGCGCGGCGTAAAAGCACCTGTGCCGGTGACGACGGAGTTCACTTGCGCAGTTGTGCCCAACCCTTCGTAGTTCTCTTTCCATCCTTGTCTTCCTCGGCCGATCAACACCCAACCGCCGCCATTGGTTACTTGGTCACAATAGAACTGCTCCGGAGCCGACATCGCGGGGGTATATAGCCAGTTGAGCCCACTGTCGGCTTGAGGATCGAGCTGCTTGGCTTCCCAACAGGAAGCGGCAGCATTTAACTGTGTAGAGCCGTCATGGATAACTTCGGCTGCTTGTGCGGGTACGGGACCCAACAGGAATCCTGCGACCAGAGCAATAACGCCGAAAACGGCGCATGCGGATTTCGGAGCTAGACGTGATTTTCTAATGCGCGAGTACATGAGTGGTTCCTCGTTCTTCCTCAGCAAGACGAATCATTGGGAAATTGGTGATTGACGACTACCCAAGATTGAGCCTTGAATGAGAGGTCATAGATGTTCACCGCGGTGCGTGTACCCGGTGGAGTCGCATCGGTCACAATGTGCCCGTCGGGTTCCGTGACTTTGATTGCGCTGGAGTCGAGACAGACGAAAACTCGTATTGATTTGGCGCCCTTGACGTTGAGGTCTTGAACTCGGGGCTCACCAACCACCTGAACTTTTCCTGTCTGAGACCACCCATTGGATGCATATTCAGCGAACTGGGATTGCAATTCCAATTCGGCGATGCCGGAGGCGACTTTCGAATAGTCCGGTACCTTGATGGCCTTTTCCGGAACTTGGCGACCGGGTGAAATTCCTTGTGCCCCGGTGATGAACTTCTGCACGGGCTCCGATTCGGAAGCTTGGGCAGAACGCGCATTTGATGTTTTGGGCCAGCTCTTGGGCACGGGCGGGAACGACGGTAATGGTTCCGCTTTCAGTGTCGTTGTGGGTGCTGGTTTTACCACGGGAGCAATTGGCTTCGCTGCCGGTGCACGGCTGGTTTTTGGTTCCGTCGAAGCTTGGCTCGAACTGGCCTCAGCCGCTGGGGCCGTCTGGCGAGCTGCTGAGCTGGATGGCAGGGCGCTGCTCGCTATTTGGCTGTTGCCCTCGGGTATCTCTGGATCGCCTCGTGATGCTGCCTGAGCTGTGCTCACTGCAATGAACGCTGCAATGGACAAGCCGCCAACCCATATCCCCCATTGACGCCAGGTGGAACGGGATTGCCCGTGTGTTCGTTTTGCACCGTCGCCGAGCTCCCCAAAGCCCCGGGACGAAGGTCCCTTTTCCTGCACTTTAACTCCTCGTTGGTCTACGTGCGGATAAGTTCCCACGCTTATTCGCAACCGATGCTGTGGTGAGCCCCCAACCACGTGCCCTTGCACTGTAGGGCGCATGCAGAGGGTACTTCAAGGTCGGTTGAGGGTTCTTAGGACTGCATGAATGGGTGATCAAGAAAGTCGAGTGAGCGGAGCCCCTGATCCAAGTGCTTAACGAGTATCTGTCCTCCTTTGGACAGGTCCCGGACAAGAGTTTCTGCCGTATTTTCGAGATAGGAATACTCGTGGCTCAACGCCCGAGGAGCAATAGCGTTAGAGGTGTCGATTTCCGCTTCGACGGCCAGAAATTAGAGGTAGTTAATTTTTGGCACGTAAGGGGCTAGCGGGTTAAGACCCGGCTCTCACTCCTTGCGCTCAGGACGGGCCGGCGGCGTGCAATCGAAATCGTGAGACATTTCGATTTGCCCCCCAGACGTCGCCGACCCCCTCCAGCGGGAATACACATGACAAGTAGCTCGGACTCGTGACACGGCAGAGGTGTGGCTTCGCCCCCCGAAATCTTAAAACCACGGCTTCGTCCCAGGACGTAGCAAGTACAGAAGAGAAGTTGGCTGTTCGCCCTATTCGTTGAATCGGTATTTAGCGCGACATCTGGCATGTTGATTTGCCTGTCTGGCAGGGCTTTGAATCTGTCGCTCATCGGGAAAGCGCCCAACAGACCGCACCAGAGCCGGGGTTCTCGGATAAACGGGACATGGATGCCGGCGGGCTTGCACAACGGACGCCGTGTCCGAGGGGGGATATCCAGATATTGAAGACAGGAAATAGCGCGGTGAATCGCGGTAGGACACCACCTGATTGACCTGAGCGACGAGCAGCATCCAGATGCTCCGCCGAATGCAACTAATCCGAACATGACAAAGGACCGCCCACAATCGACTCACGAAGGGTGAGTGGACGGTGGTCGGCCCTCTTTTGTGGCTCGCGGTCATTCGCGGCCACCATGGAACTGTGTTGTTTAGCCCTTGTACGACCACGCCTTGACGTAGTCAACCTGGAAATCGGAGTGGTCCTTGGTCACTGAAGAATTGGTGACGTCTGGCATACCCCAATACGGGGATCCATACTGAGTGTTCAGTCGCATATGGAATTTCGCATTGGTTTCGAAGGCTGCCTCGTAGGCTGCATTGCCAGCGCGGTCCACCGACTTGAATTCCTTGCCATCAAACAGCCATTTCATCCCTTGGGGGGTCCACTCGAAGGTCCACGTATGGAATTCGCTGGATAAGGTGGAAGTGACTGGAATCCAGGAATTCGTCTTGCTCTTCCCCGTTTGGTCGTAGTGGAGCGTGCCTTCTGCCCGATTCTGAGGGTCAAACGACACCGACGTCGGGGTCCCATAGGCCTCCATGATGTCGATTTCTCCGCCCGTAGCACCGCCATCGGGGCGCAGCCAGAATGCCGGCCAGATGCCCTTCGAATTGTTGGCTGTGAGCGGGAGCTTGGCACGCATTTCCCAGCGTCCGTACTTTTGTGAGAACTTGCCAATCGTGTCGATGTAGGCGGTAGAGAACCAGCGTTCGCCGCTCTTAACAACAGGAGTAGCGAGCTTCTTGCCCTCTAAGTGGAGGAGCCCGTTGGAAGTGCTGGCGTTGTCTTTTGAGATTACCGCGCGATCATACGAAAGGACGCCGTGCGTCGAATCGTCACGGACGATCCACTTATTGAGGCTAGTTGTCCCAAAATCGTCGGAGAAGACCGGGGTGCCCCACTGCGAGCCGGCGTTTGACGTATCGGTATCGGTATCAGGGAGGGGTGCCGGAGTCGGGGCAGGAGTTGGAGTCGGCGTTGGCGCCGGAACCGGATCGCTGACTTGGGTTAGAGGCAGAATCTTCAGATCGTCGAAGGCAAGTGTCATGGCCTGGCTGCCGCTGCCTCGATATCCGCTGATCGAGGTCATGCCCTTGGTCGTGATGGCACTCGCAGAGGAATCAGTGAACGAGGCCGACCATTCGGTTGGCTCGGTCTGTCCTACCGCCCAGACCTTGGACTCGACAACGACTTTAGGCTTTCCGGTAACACGTAGCTTGAGGTTGAACTGCTGGCCAGCCTTTACCGTCAACGGCAGTGAAACTGATTTAAGTTGGGTGGTTCCACCACCGGAGTTCCAACGCGAGATCTCAATTACGGTTTTTCCTGTGGGCAAGATGCGCAGAGTTGAACGGTAGTTTCCAGTACCGCTATCGCGACCAAAGAGCGAGGTGTACACACCGGCTGACCCTGTGGGTAGCGCAGGTACCTTGACCTTGACCGAAGATTCGGAATCCATCAGGTCGTACCTGGTCCGGACGGTGGTGGTGCTGCTGGCGGACGACAGGGGCATCAACGCCGTGCCGGCTGAAACCGAGAGGTTGTTGGCAGTGCTGTAGTAATTGACACCACTTGGCGATTTGCCCCACGAGCCGGTGACAGTGCGAGTCATCGAATCGTCGACAATCGGATCTCCAGCCTTCATGGTGGCAGCATTTGCTGGGGATACTGGGCCGGTGAAGCCCGCGGTAGTCAACATCGCGGCCATGAGGATGGCAGCGGGCACCTTGAAGCTGAACTGGCGAAGGGTGGGGGATGAATCTTGGCTTGAGTTAGACATTGGGGATGGGGGTCTCCAAATATGCGCTTGACCACCCAGACGGGCCAATTAGGATGCGGGGAACGGGTACGGGAACGAATATCGTTGTGAGACGCATTGAGCTTTTCATGCACCAACTTCGTTAGCAAATCGTGACATTGAGGTCGCGAAACCTTCGAATCGCGCCTTTGAAGTGTGCTTACGCCCCGTCTTTCGAGCGTTTCGCTTCGGAGGGCAGTGGCAAAAGTCACTTTCCTTCGTGGAGTGAATCAAGCTTGGGAATTGCCGTTCTCGCATGCTGTTTCCACGATTTTCGCACGTAATCGTGAAGTTGGATCCTCGATTGTGGGTCCACTTATTTCTGCGTCGGGGTGCAGTCCGACGTCGCGTATGGTTCGCGTCTTGTGCAAGTGGTTTCGGGTCTCGACTGAGAAGCACGAGCGGCCGGACACCGTAGGGATCAGCGTACTGTTTACCCGTGTTTCAGCTTGGTGTGTTGCATAGCGTAGAAAAATAGCCATGCAAATTGGCGAACTTGGGGGCTCTCGCTTTGGGTGTTGGGGCCGCATAGATTCAGGCAAGGATGGAGAATTTTGCGTACCGAAATCAAAGGTGCATTCCGCAGCGGCGCCAGTGGGGGAGCAAGGGGAGTTTTGCCGTCGTTGTTGAGGGAAGTTTGCGCTGATGTCCGCTGAACTGGGTGACGGGGTTCTTGAATCAGTGCTCGGTATAGCTCCTCCATGGCGAGGCGCCCGACGTGCACTCGATAGCAACGCTGCAGCGTCATTGCCCGCTAGAGCGCGACGTCGACGGTGGGTGAAGCTCCTGACAATCGTCGATGCTTTGGTCATTTCCTCAGTCATGCTCTTCGCGTGGAATACCGTCGTGGGTGTCGAACGTGGAGGACTTTTCCCCTACCTTCCGATTATGGCTTTTTCGTGGTTCGTGATCTTGGGTGTCGGGGGAGCACGGCGAGCGGAAGTTCTGGGTCGCGGGGTGGATGAATATCGAAGGGTTATCGGGGCCAGCCTGCTCGCGGTGGGCCTCATGGCATTCACCGGCATGGAATTGAGACTTGAGGGCACCCGGCAGGTCGCATTTTCCGCACTTCTTGCGGGCCCCCCGGCATTGTTGTTGGCACGGTGGCTGCTGCGGAGATTGCTGCGCCATCGGGCGAAAAGCGGGGCCACGCTATCAAAAGTGGTTGTCATTGGATGTGCCAGCGATATCGAGTACGTGGTCAGCCGAGTGTCCAAGGCATCATCTGCGGGCTACCAAATCGTGGCACTCATTGAAGACACCGGAACATCAATGGAGCTGGAACCACTGGTTCCGGTGACGCACAACCCGGAAGACCTAGAACACATGATCAGCACTCATGGTGCAGATGCGGTCATCGTTGCGGGCCAGCTGAACGCCGGCAAGGATGCAGTGAGAAACCTGGGGTGGGAACTGGAAAGACTAGGAGCCGAAATGATCTTGGCTTCGAACCTGACAAATGTTGCCAGTTCTCGGATTCACATCAGAGAAGTGGATGGACTACCACTGATGCATGTTGAACGCCCTGCATTGTCTGGCATGAAGATGCGTATCAAGCGTGCGGTGGATATTTGCCTGACGACGATTGCCTTGACGATCCTGCTTCCAGTGTTCTTGATGATTGCTATTGCCATCAGGATGGATTCGAAGGGACCTGTAATCTTCGCGCAGCGCCGTATCGGCAAACGGGGTCAAGAATTCACCATGCTGAAATTCCGCACGATGTGCGTTGACGCGGAATCACGGCTGGATGGACTCAAAGATCAAAATGAAGGTGCCGGACCGCTGTTCAAAATGAAGGGAGATCCTAGAGTGACGAAGATCGGCAAGCTGCTCCGTAAGACCTCTCTAGATGAGCTCCCACAGCTGATCAACGTCATCAAGGGGGACATGTCTCTCGTGGGGCCACGACCGCCGCTGCCATGCGAAGTTGAGACTTATGAACGTCACACCTTTCGGCGTCTGCTGATTCGCCCAGGGCTAACGGGTCTTTGGCAGATTAGTGGAAGGAGCAACCTGAGCTGGGAAGACAGCGTCAGACTCGATCTCTATTACGTCGAAAACTGGTCACTGGTGGATGATCTGGTAATCATGTGCCACACAGCCAAGGCGATGATTCGTCCGAGCGGTGCGTATTAGGCATCGCGCCTTGTGACTCGATTGCTCAGGCCCATGGTCAGGGCGAGTTAGCGGACGCCGAAGATCTCAAGAATCGCGGAGCCCTGGTTCCTTTCGAAGCCCTGTAAGCCCGTACCAGGCGAGATTCACCACGTGAGCGGCAACCGTTCGCTTGTCCGGTACTCGTGCATCCAGCCACCACTGTGCAGTCATCGCCACCATACCCACGAGCATTTGAGCGTAGATGGAGCTGTCCTCGGAGCTAAATCCACGCTGCGCAAATTCGTCAGCAAGGATCTCCTCGACCTGTTCGGTGACCTTGGAGAGCAGCGTGGCGTATGTCCCGCCCGGCTCGGACGGTGGGGCATCTCGGACCAGGATCCGGAACCCCGCGGTGTTGTCTTCGATATAGGTCAGGATGGCGAGCGCGGCCTTTTCCAACAAAACGCGCGAAGTATCTTCGCCCGAGAGTGACTCGGTGATTCGGGCCAATAACTCCCGGTATTCGTTGGTCACCACTTCCATGTAGAGCGCTTCCTTGGAACCAAAGTGCTCATAAACGATGGGCTTTGAGACACCCGCCGATCGCGCGATTTCCTCGATAGTTGTCCCATCTACGCCACGCGAAGAAAACAACTGACGAGAAATATCCATCAGCTGCAGCCGACGTTGGACTCCGGTCATGCGCGTGCGAGGTCGTGCGGTGGGGCTCATAGCCAACATACTAAGCACAAATGTGGGGTTAACCATGCTCTGTCACAGCCGTATGAACGCAGAATGAACAGGTTGCCGCCCGTCAAGTCGCATCGATGCCCCGAGTCGTGGCAGAATAGTTCACTGTGCCGCTGAGGCGAGCTCAACGCACATTCCGCCCTGGTGTAATGGCAGCACCCCAGCCTTTGGAGCTGTGGAGTATAGGTTCGAATCCTATGGGCGGAACGCAACACTCATCGATGTCCCGGAATTTTTGCCGGGATAGAATGATGAGGCCTGGCCCGGCCGGTCCGGCTAGCCAAATGTACAGGGAGTACCAATCTTGAGCGTTCAAGCCAACGCACCAGCCGCTGTCATCGTTCTCGCCGCAGGTGCGGGAACCCGGATGAAATCGGCGAAACCCAAGATCTTGCACGAACTCGGCGGTCGTTCGATGGTCGGCCACGCGCTGGCCGCGGCCGAGGGACTAGCCCCGCAAACTCTTGTAGCAGTGGTCCGCTTCGAACGTGAACGCGTCGTTGAGCACCTCCTCCAGATCAAGCCGGATCTTGTCATCGCCGACCAGGATGAAGTTCCCGGTACCGGACGGGCCGTTCAGCAGGGTCTGGACCAGCTGGACCCCGCTCTTGAGGGAACCATCGTGGTGACCTACGGTGATGTGCCGCTGTTGACCACCGAGTTGCTCAACGAACTGGTTGCCACTCATGACCGCGAAGGCAATGCCGTCACGGTTCTCACCGCACTTCTTCAGGACGCCACCGGCTATGGTCGAATTCTGCGCGCCGAGGACGGAACCGTCACCGGAATCCGTGAGCACAAGGATGCGACCGACGAAGAGCGTGCCATCCGCGAAGTGAACTCAGGAATCTACGCGTTTGACGCTCAGGTATTACGCTCGGCACTGGCCGAGGTCACTACCGACAACGCGCAGGGCGAAATGTACCTCACCGACGTTCTGGGCATTGCCCGGTCTACCGGGGGACGCGTCGCCGCCGTTGTCACCGAGGACGCGTGGCAGGTCGAAGGTGCAAACGACCGTGTCCAGCTTGCCGCACTTGGCAAGGAAATGAACCGCCGCATTCTGGAAAAGTGGATGCGCTCCGGAGTGAGCATCATTGATCCGGACAGCACCTGGATTGACGTTCAGGTGGCACTGTCCAACGACGTCACCATCAAGCCGGGAACACAGCTTCACGGAACCACCGCCGTCGGCACCGACGCTGTGATCGGTCCAGATACCACTCTGACCAACACTCAGGTGGGTCGCGGTGCCAAGGTAGTCCGTTCGGACGTCACCGATTCAAGCATCGCCGAGGGTTCCTCCGTGGGCCCCTTTGCCTACCTTCGCCCGAAGACCATTCTTGGTCCGGACGCCAAGATTGGCGCCTTCTACGAGACCAAGAACATTGTTGTTGGCCGTGGTTCTAAGCTTTCACACCTCGGCTACGCCGGTGACGCTGAGATTGGCGAATTCACCAATATCGGCTGTGGCAACATCACCGCCAACTATGACGGCGTCAACAAACATCGCACCGTAATCGGCTCGCATGTTCGCACCGCCTCCAACACCGTATTTGTTGCCCCAGTTAGCGTGGGAGACGGCGCGTATACAGGTGCTGGTGCGATCGTACGCAAAAACGTTCCGGCAGGGGCACTCGCCCTTACCGTGGCCCCGCAGCGCAATACGGAGGGCTGGACGATCACTAAGCGTCCGGGTTCCCCGGCTGCCGACGCTGCTTTCAAGTCCGCACTTGATTCTGGCCTAGCCGCCGGATCAGCGGATCAGGCAAAGTAACCTACTACTTTATTTTCGATCCCCAGTCTGAGTGAGAAAGCGATCCCATGAGCGAACTGACCTATACCGTCGATAAGAAGTTGGTACTGGCTTCCGGGCGTGCGCACCCCGAGCTGGCCGAGGAAGTAGCAGCGGCCCTTGGGACCGAGCTGCTTCCGATGAGTGCCTATGATTTCGCCAACGGTGAGATCTACGTGCGTTCCGGCGAATCGGTGCGAGGCAAGGATGTATTTGTCATCCAGGCTCACCCCGCGCCGTTGAACAACTGGCTGATGGAACAGTTGATCATGGTTGATTCCATGAAGCGCGCCTCGGCTCACCGCATTACGGTAGTGGCCCCGTTCTACCCCTATGCACGTCAGGACAAGAAGGGCCGTGGCCGCGAGCCGATCTCGGCTCGTTTGGTCGCCGACATGTTCAAGGCTGCCGGCGCCGATCGCATCATGAGCGTTGACCTGCACACCGCGCAGATTCAGGGCTTCTTCGACGGCCCCGTCGATCACCTCTTTGCCATCCCGTTGCTGGCTGACTACATCCGTGAAATCGTCGGCGACGACGCCGTCACCGTTGTTTCTCCGGATACCGGACGCGTTCGTGTTGCAGAGCAGTGGGCAGAACGCCTTGGCGGTGCGCCGCTGGCGTTTGTGCACAAGTCTCGTGACCTCACTGTTCCGAACCAGGCTGTCTCCAAGACGGTCGTCGGCCAGGTCGAGGGCCGTACCTGCGTATTGATCGATGACATGATCGACACTGGTGGAACCATCGCCGGCGCTGTGAAGGTGCTGAAGGACGCAGGCGCCAAGGACGTCATCATTGCCGCGACGCACGCTGTGTTCTCGGACCCAGCAGCGCAGCGCCTGGCCGAATGTGGTGCCCGCGAGGTCGTGGTGACCAACACGTTGCCGATCCCGGAGTCCAAGCGCTTCGATTCCTTGACGGTTCTCTCCATCGCGCCATTGTTGGCCCGCGCCATCACCGAAGTCTTTGAAGACGGTTCTGTGACCAGCCTCTTTGACGGCGACGCCTAAAGAGCGCTCTGGCAACACCCCTGAGCGAGGGCCCTGCTGTTTCCACTTTGGAAGCGGTGGGGCCCTCGCCGTTAATCGGTACGAATCTTGAGCGCAGCATCCAGAATTTCTCTCCTGTGCCCTCATACTGCTAAAATATTTACTTGTGCCCAGGCGAGGGAACCTCACAAAAATGAGGTTCCGTTATCGACGAGGCTAGAAACGCACTACGCGTCCTTCTCCTGAGAGGGAATCGGATGATGTTGCTTCTAGGCCCGAGCGGGGCAGGAACCAATTAATCATCTTCCTCAAGGAGAACACCATGAGCAACATCATCACGCTTGACGGCGAACTGCGCACCGACTTCGGCAAGGGCGCTGCCCGCCAGGCTCGCCGCGCCGGCAAAATCCCTGCAGTAATCTACGGTCACGGTACCGATCCGGTCCGCGTTCTGTTGCCGTTGGCAGCAACCACCCTTGCTGTTCGTGGTGCTAACGCACTGTTGAACATCTCGGTTGATGGCGAAGACACCATCACCTTGGTGAAGGACATCCAGCGCCACGCACTGCGCCAGACCGTTGATCACCTTGACCTCTTGATCGTCAAGAAGGGCGAGAAGGTTATCGTTGAGGTTTCCATCGTCGTCGAAGGTGCGCTGCCTGCCGGTGCCGTTCTGTCCATGGATCACCCGTCGGTTTCCGTCGAGGCTGAAGCTGTGGCACTGCCGGAGCGCGTTATCGTCAACATTGATGGCCTCACCCCGGGTACTCACATCCTCGCTTCAGATCTGATCCTGCCGGAGGGCACCGCCCTGGCCGTTGAAGCCAACACCGTTGTCGCCATGATCGAAGCCGTTGCAACCGAGACCGAAGAAGAATCGGCAGCTTCCGCCGAGTAGTCATTTGAATTTGGTTGTCGCATGAGTAGCGATACCTGGCTTGTAGCCGGGCTCGGGAATCCCGGGCCCGGCTACGCGCATAACAGGCATAATGTCGGCCAAATGGTCTTGGATGAATTGTCTTCACGCGTGGGGGGAAAATTCAAAACGCATAGTTCCCGCGCTCAGATCCTTGAAGGCCGCATGGGGATCGGCGGGCCCCGGCTTGTTCTAGCCAAGCCGATGACCTACATGAACCTCTCGGGTGGCCCGGTGGCCAACCTCGCGAAGTTTTTTGGCATCGATCCCGCACATATCATTGCTGTGCACGACGAAATCGACATTGACTTTGACACCATCAAGCTCAAACTTGGTGGTGGCGAAGGCGGGCACAATGGCCTGCGCGATATCTCTAAGGCGCTAGGCACCAAAGACTATCTCAGGGTCCGCGTTGGCGTTGGGCGGCCACCTGGCCGCATGGACACCGCGGATTATGTCCTCAAGGATTTCTCCAAAGACGAAAAGAAAGATCTTCCGTTCTTGATCGACACAGCGGCGGACGCCGTTGAAGTGATCATGAGCCTGGGACTCGACGCTGCGCAGCGCAAATTTCATATCGCCTGAGCAAAAAAGCGTAAAAACCCGTTCACCTTTTACCGCACACTAGTGGATCACGGGCTTAGGCCGAGGAATCGACGAGTGAATTTGTTGAAGACTTGAGCGGGTTCTAGAATGATCTAGTGCCTTTTTGGCCCCGAACTAGGGGCTGGTAGTGGGCGGCCTCCGAGACTGGGCCACCCCCATCCCACTACCAGCCTCTTTTTTTATGCCTTCGTTCAGTGGTAGCCCAAATTGGTAAGGGTCGACTTATGTGCCCTGAACGCTCGAACGTGGGAGAATTAGCGAAGTAAATGATGCCGTAATCGTTTTGCGCTCCGGAAGCTGCAGTTCATGAATCCTCTGCAGCCCAAGCGGCGCAGCCGGCAAAGAACATCCTTTGGAGGAGCCCAACGTGTCCAGTGCAACGACCACGATGCAAGACACCCTTCCCAACCCTCTGAACGACGTGGAGGTTGCGCGGCTGCGGGCAGACTTCCCAATCCTGGGGCGCAGCATCAACGGTGCGCCGCTAACCTATCTGGATTCAGGCGCCACTTCACAGAAGCCCAGCTGCGTCTACGAGGCAGAACAGCACTTCTACGAAAACTTCAATGCAGCCGTACACCGCGGAGCCCATTCACTGGCCGTTGAGGCGACAGATATTTTCGAACAGGCGCGCACCACCGTAGCCGAATTTATCGGTGCCAAGGACAACGAAGTCGTGTGGACCTCGAACGCCACCGAAGCACTAAACCTCGTCACCTACTCCTTCGGAAATGCGAGTGCAGGCCTCGGGGGAGACGCCGCCAAGCGCTTCGCGCTAGGTGTTGGCGACGAAATCGTCGTCACAGAACTTGAGCACCACGCCAATCTAATCCCTTGGCAGCAGCTGGCCCAACGTACAGGCGCCACCCTGAAGTACATTCCGGTGGACGAATCAGGTGCACTGCGTATGGATCTGGCTGGCGATATCATCACCCCGGCCACGCGGATCCTCGCCTTCACTCACGTTTCGAACGTCCTGGGCACCGTGAACGATGTTGCTGCGCTGGTGGCGCTGGCCCGCAACGTTGGAGCGTTGACGGTATTGGACGGCTGCCAGTCGGTGCCGCACCTTCCGGTTGATGTTAAATCCCTCGACGTGGACTTCATGGCGTTTTCCGGACACAAGATGCTTGGCCCCACGGGGATTGGCGGACTCTACGGTCGTGCCGAACTTCTCGACGCGATGCCGCCGTTCCTCACCGGGGGATCCATGATTACCTCCGTGAGCATGGAGAGCGCACAGTTCCTTCCCTCGCCGATGCGTTTTGAGGCCGGGACGCAGCGCATCTCGCAGGTCCACGGGCTGGCCACGGCCGTTTCCTACCTACGTGAAGTGGGCATGGAGCGGATCGCAGGCTGGGAGGAATACCTGGGCGAGCGCATGCTCACGGGGCTCTCGTCCATCGATGGTGTCCGCGTTCTTGGCCCCGGCCTTGGCGCCGCACGGATCGGAACCGCACCCTTCATCATCGAAGGTGTGCACCCCCACGATGTGGGCCAGTTCCTCGACTCGCGCGGTGTAGCCGTTCGCGTGGGGCATCACTGCGCTCAACCACTACACCGGGCACTGGGAGTGGTTTCCAGCACCCGAGCTAGCACCTACTTATACAACACCACCAGCGACATCGATGCTCTGCTGAATGCAGTAGCTGACGTGCGCGGATACTTCGGAGTCGGCAAGTGAGCGATCTGGACCAGCTGTACCAACAAATCATCTTGGACCATGCCAAGGCCCGGCACGGCGCCGGACTGCTCGAGGCACCCGAGGGCATTGCCCACGGCGAATCGTTGCAGCACAACCCCGTCTGTGGTGACCACATCCAATTGCGTCTCCAGCTTGATGGAGACGTCGTTAAGAACGTCTCCTGGGAGGGCGACGGCTGCTCGATCTCCATGGCTTCGGCCTCGGTGCTCAGCGAAATGGCAGAAGGCCTCGATCGCGAAGAATTCATGAGCATTCTGAACGAGTTCCGTGAACTAATGCGTTCGCGTGGAACCCGGGCCGGAGACGAAGAGGTCCTCGGGGACGGGGCAGCCTTCGCCGGTGTATCCAAATTCCCGGCTCGAGTGAAGTGCGCGATGCTTTCCTGGGTTGCCGCGGAGGCAGCCCTGCTACAGGCCAGCGCCTAGGCGCGTTACACCGCGGAAGTTCAAGAGCCGGGTTGTTTCACCCCTGAAGGGTGAAGCAACCCGGCTCTTTTGTGCCGTTATTCGCTGGAGGTTTAGGCGTTGTTCTCCGGGCGCTGGAAGATATCGGGGATATTGTCCCCGTTGTCATCTCGGGCAGCTTTCTCATTGATCAATCGGTAACGACGGTCTCGGGGTCGCAACCAAATCGTGCCGAGAATCGCAGCAATCAGGGAGCCCAGCAGAATGGCCACCTTGGCATGGTCGTAATGTGGTGAGGCCAATCCGAACGACAGCTCGGAGACCAGTAGTGAGACGGTGAAGCCGATCCCGGCCAAGAAGGTCACACCGAGCAGGTCACCCCATTTGGTGTCCGGATCTAGATTGGCCTTAGACGACCGAGTCACCAACCAGGTGGCTCCGAGAATGCCGATGGGCTTGCCAAACACGAGCCCGATAACGACGCCCCAGAGCACCGGGTCGCCCAACGCCGAGGCGAAGCCTTCGGCGCCACCCACGGCCACGCCAGCGGAGAAGAACGCAAAAATCGGTACGCAGAAACCGCTGGAGAGCGGACGGAAACGGTGTTCGAACTGTTCGGCCAGGCCGGGCTTGTCGATCTCATCCTTGTTCTTTCGCAGCACTGGGACGCAGAAACCCAACACGACGCCCGCGATGGTTGAGTGGATACCAGAGCCGAAGACTAGCGCCCAAGCGACGATCCCCAGGGGCAAAAGGATCAGCCAAGGGGCCCACAACTTGGCAGCAAAGAACTTGGGCCATTTGTGGGTGACGAAGGCAAAAAGGGCGATGGGAATCATTGCCAACAGCAGGTATGGTGGCCGCAGATCATCGGTGAAGACGAAGGCGATGATGACAATGGCAATGAGGTCATCCACGACCGCGAGTGTCAGCAGGAAGATCCGCAGCGGGGAGGGAAGATTCGAACCGATGACCGCTAGGACTGCAACGGCGAAAGCAATGTCCGTGGCGGTGGGGATAGCCCAGCCGCGCAAGGTTTCCCCTCCGGTCGAGGCATTGAGGGCAACAAATATCAGCGCTGGGACCAGCACGCCGCCGAAGGCCGCCGTCACCGGGACGATCGCACGCTTCATGTCGCGCAAATCGCCGGCGACAAACTCTTTTTTGAGCTCTAGGCCAACCAAGAAGAAGAACACCGCGAGTAACCCGTCGGCTGCCCAGTGACCTAGCGAGAGATTAAGATCGATGCCAAAAATGGCGAATCCGATATGGAAGTCACGCAGTGCAAAGTAGCTGTCAGCCGCGGGGGAGTTGGCCCAAATTAGTGCAATAACTGCGCCAATGATGAGGACAAGACCGCCGACGGTTTCTTTGCGCAGAATTTCGCCGATGCGGAGCGACTCGGCATAACTGCCGGGGCCAAAAGCCGTCTTGGGCTTTGGTGTAGGTGTGGGAGCTTGGCTCATGGGGAATCTTCAATTCTTTTGGGGACGCTAAAGTTATCGCCGACCAGACTTCCCGGCACACCTGATTTCTACCCTAACGCCTTAACACGTTCGGGCGCACATCCATTCGCGCAGATGACCTCATCGACTCCGATAGCTATCGAGCCATCAAGGTGTGCCGAGTGCTGGAAAGAGTTCCCCTTCTAGCTCAGGCGATCCCATCTCCGTCGAAGACTAGATTCGAGTCAAGCTCGTCAACGGCGCTGGACACGGCCGCATCGCTGGTGGCGACGGCCTTCGGGAGGATGATTGCTTGGGCGCAGATGACGTTGGTGCCGTCGAAGGTCACGGCAGGCCCACCATGGAGCACGTATCCCTCGGTTAGGGCGGTAGAGATGCGCTCACAGAAGCTGCTGTCATCGGGGCCGGTAATCAACCGGTAGGCCAGCAAGGTTTTTTCTTCGGACATGGTGTCTCCTTTTTGATGGCACGGGGCTGGTCGGTACAAGTCCAGGGGCGCTCGTCTTGGCTGGGCTGCTAGGTAGTACGTCCAGGCCGAACGCCGGTACATAGGACTTATTGTGAAACTAACACAACGTCCCGAACCGAACTGCACCAAAATCGGTGCCACTAAATAAACTCTGGAGAAACATTGCCTCCGTGTATCCGCCGGGGCCAACGTGAATGGAGGATGGAGGGTATCTCGGTGCTGTGGACGTCTTGGCGCCACTGCTTCCTTCGATGCGTCCATCGGATACATAAAAACGTGGGCACCATCGTCGCTGGCGAAATCGCCGAGGACGATGGTGCCCACGTTTGTGTCATGGAGACCTGTTAGCTGCCCGACACGGGCACCGTCACCAAAGCCGGAAGGCTATTAGCCTCGTTCAATCCACGAGGTAACCTTGGCGCCCTGAAGCTTCAGGGCCTTGGAGATGAAGGGTTCCGCGGCCGAGGCGATTTTTCCGCCCACAAACGGGATGGAGGAGGACACCGTGGCTTCGATGCCGAGCGTTGCGCCAGCTGCGGTGGGACGCAGGGACTCGGTACCGGCAACTGAGACAGGCAACGAACCGACGGTGAGCTTCAAGGTGGCATCGCGCGAACCGTCGGCTGCCGGAGCGCTCCATGACTCAACCTGAGTGACCTCAACCGACTGACCCACAAACTTCCGGGCGATTTCCGGAGCGCGGTCGGTGGGCAGCGTACGGACGGTGGTCAGCGTGAATGCGGCTGCGGTGTCTCCGGCGACCTCAAAGCTCTTGAGCTCTCCGCCGACCAATGATGTCAGGTGTTCGGCAAAGTCGCGGTCGGCAAGGGTGGCAACAATGGCCTCGGGGGCGTGCGCAATGTCTGTGGTGGCGTTAAGAGCCATAGGGACGAACTCCGTAAATTAGATTGGCCGAGCCAATATTGATGCAACCACACCAGCGTACCGGGCATGAGCGCGCGCGGCGGTACGCTAGAAGTGCGCACCCCGGGATTCATACTGAATCTCGGGTACTTGTGTTGTGCGCTTCTCGGTCTTCGGAAAGGACCCCCAGTCGATGGCATTACACGGCCTGCGCACCGCCTTGCGAAACGACACCTCTTTTTCCCGGGTCAGCTCCAACGCCGCAACCTCATACGCTGCGCGTGCTAATGAGCTGGAGATCGCTGCCCCCACCGGCATGCGCGCAGTCCTTACCGCCGAGACGGCAGAGGCGCTTCGTGGCAAGGTCGAGGGCGGAATCGTGTTGGCGGTGACGGCCACCGGCCGTGAAGCCGAGGAGTTGGTGGCTGCCCTTCACAGCTTCCTGCCAGAAGCTGCTGTGGCGGAGTTCCCTTCATGGGAAACGCTTCCGCACGAGCGGCTATCTCCGCGCTCCGACACCGTGGGGCGCCGTTTACACGTGCTGCGCCGGTTGGAAACTCAGGACCCGATGCTGCAGGTCGTGGTCGCTCCGATCCGCGCGGTCATTCAGCCGCTGGTGGCCGGGCTGGGAAAGTTGAAACCCGTCGAACTGGCGGTGGGGGATGAATACGAGTTCTCCGCTGTAGTTCGGGCGCTGGCCGATGCCGCCTATGCACGCGTCGACATGGTCACCCACCGCGGTGAGTTCGCCGTGCGTGGTGGCATTCTGGATGTTTTCCCGCCCACGTTGAACCACCCGGTACGTATCGACTTCTTCGGCGATGAGATTGAAGCGATGCGCTACTTCTCCATCGCCGACCAGCGCTCGCTGGAGCAGGAACCGCCCACCCGTATCCAGGCCCCACCATGCCGCGAATTACTGATCACCCCCTCGGTGATGTCCCGGGCCGCCAAGCTTCAAGCCGAAATGCCCGCTGCGCGTGACATGCTGGCAAAAATTGCCGGTGGTGTAGCCGTGGAGGGCATGGAAGCACTGGCCCCCTTGCTTGTTGACGCGATGGTGCCGTTACTCTCGCAACTGCCCGCCGAATCCATCGCCGTGGTCATGGAGCCCGAACGAGTCCGAACCCGCGCACACGATCTTGAAGCCACCAACGCGGAGTTCTTGGCCGCAGCATGGGCCACCGCCTCCGACGGTGGAGCCGCACCGCTAGATATCTCTCAAGCCCAGGCGCAGGCCGCAGCGGCCGAGCTTGAAGCGGGGAACTTCACCTCGCTGGCTCAAACACGAGCCGATGCCATCAGCGCGTCCGTCTCCTGGTGGTCGCTGACCTCCCTGGGGGCCGACGCCGAGCTCTTGCCCGAGGCCGACTCCATCCGCCTGAACGCCCGCGAGCCGCGCGGCTATCAGGGAGATGTGAGCGAAATGCTGGAGTTTATCTCCGGGCGGATCAAGGACAACTGGTCGATCGTGGTGGCCACCGACGGGCCCGGCCCCGCGCAGCGGCTGGCCGAACTCTTCCATGACGCCAACATTCCCACCCACCGTATTAACTCACTGGATGAGTTGCCCACCCCGGGGCTCATCGAAATCACCACGGCACAGGCCGGGCGCGGGTTCGCGATGGATGAGCTGAAGCTCGGCTTCCTCACCGAGGCTGATCTCTTGGGCCGTTCCAGCGCCTATGCACCGCGCGGGGCCAAGCGTCTTGCCTCCAAGAGGCGTAACGCCGTTGACCCGATGACCCTGACCGAGGGTGACTATGTGGTCCACGAACAGCACGGCATCGCCAAATTTGTGGAGCTGATCGCCCGCAAGGTTGCCGGGGGAGCCGAGGCCAAGCGCGAATACCTGGTGCTTGAATATGCGCCGTCCAAGCGTGGAGCGCCGGGGGATAAGCTCTTTGTCCCCACCGACCAGCTGGACCAAGTCACTCGCTACGTCGGCGGGGAAGCGCCGAGCCTCTCCAAGATGGGTGGCTCGGACTGGTCAAGCACCAAGTCAAAGGCGCGCAAGGCCGTTAAGGAGATTGCCGGGGACCTCATCCGGCTGTATTCGGCCCGCATGGCAACCCG
Source organism: Paeniglutamicibacter terrestris (assembly GCF_012271785.1). GTDB lineage: Bacteria > Actinomycetota > Actinomycetes > Actinomycetales > Micrococcaceae > Paeniglutamicibacter > Paeniglutamicibacter terrestris. The sequence continues at coordinate 210,241 of NZ_JAAWVT010000005.1, forward strand.
TGGGCACTCCTTCGCCAAGGACACCCCTTGGCAGTCGGAGCTTGAGGAGGCCTTTGCCTATGTTGAGACCCCGGACCAGCTGACCACCATCAACGAGGTCAAGGCCGACATGGAGCGTGAGATCCCGATGGACCGACTCATCTCCGGCGACGTGGGCTTCGGCAAAACCGAAATTGCAGTCCGTGCCGCATTTAAGGCAGTCCAAGACTCCAAGCAGGTCGCCGTGCTGGTTCCCACCACGCTGCTGGCCTCCCAACACCAACAGACCTTTACCGAACGCTACTCCGGATTCCCGGTACGAGTGAAGACGCTCTCGCGCTTCCAAAGTGCCAAGGAGTCCAAGGAGATCATTGAGGGGCTGAACAATGGCACCGTCGACGTGGTCATCGGCACCCACCGGCTGCTCTCGGACACGGTGCAGTTCCGTGACCTGGGGTTGGTGATTGTTGATGAGGAGCAGCGCTTCGGAGTTGAACACAAGGAACAGCTCAAGAAGATGCGCACCAACGTGGACGTGCTCTCCATGTCCGCGACCCCGATCCCGCGCACCCTGGAGATGTCCCTGACCGGGATCCGGGAGACCTCCACGCTGGCCACCCCGCCGGAGGAACGCCACCCGGTGCTCACCTATGTGGGTCCGCGCACCGATAAGCAGATCTCCGCTGCCATCCGCCGCGAGCTGATGCGCGATGGTCAGGTGTTCTTTGTGCACAACCGCGTCTCCTCGATCGATAAGGTCGCCTCCGAGCTGCGCGAGCTGGTCCCCGAGGCCCGCATCGAGGTGGCCCACGGCAAGATGAGTGAATCGCGGCTGGAGAAGATCATCCAGGACTTCTGGGAGAAGAAGTTCGACGTGTTGGTCTCCACCACCATCATCGAAACCGGCCTGGATATCTCCAATGCGAACACGCTGATCGTGGACCGGGCCGATAACTACGGGCTGTCGCAGTTGCACCAGCTGCGTGGTCGTGTGGGTCGCGGACGTGAGCGCGCCTACGCCTACTTCCTGTGGAATGCGGAGAAGCCGCTGGGCGAGGTGGCCCTGGAACGACTCAAGGCGGTCGCCGCGCACAACGAGCTCGGCTCGGGCTATCAGCTGGCCATGAAGGACCTGGAGATCCGTGGGGCCGGCAACCTGCTGGGAGGCGAGCAGTCCGGGCACATCGCCGGGGTCGGCTTCGACCTCTACCTGCGCCTGGTGGGCGAGGCCGTGGCCGACTTCAAGGGCGAGGCGGATGAGAAAACGACCGAGATGAAAATCGAGCTGCCGGTCAACGCCCACCTGCCGCATGACTATGTGCCAGGCGAGCGGCTGCGTTTGGAGGCCTACCGGAAGATCGCCGCCGCCACCGACTTCGTTGCGCTCGAGGATGTGCTGGCCGAGCTGGTGGATCGGTACGGTCAGCCTCCCGCCCCGGTGCTGAACCTGTTGGAGGTGGCACGGATCCGTATTCGGGCTCGGGCCTTGGGCCTGAGCGATGTGGCGATGATGGGCAATATGATCAAGTTCGCTCCGGCGGCCATCGCGAACCTCCCCGATTCTCGGCAGCTGCGCCTGGCCCGGATGTATAAGGGAGCGGCGGATAAGCCGGCCCTTGACGCCATCGTGATTCCCAAGCCCGTGACATCCCCGATCGGCGGGCGGGATGTGGTGGATGAGAAGTTGCTGGAATGGGTGTCCGCCGTGCTCAGCAACATCTTTGAGGTCGAAGCGGTCCGCAGCAAGGCCTAACGGCAACGGGTCTAACCCGTTGCCGGGGGCGCGGTGGTTAACCACAAAGCCCCGGGTTCCCACCGGCAGTGCGGTCAGCGCAGGCGGTGGGAACCCGGGACCCAAGAAGTCCGGTAAGTGCTTAGACGGTGGAATCTTCGCCGTGGTGGATCAGCACCGGGCATTTGGCATGTGCGGCCAGCGAGCTGGATACCGAGCCCATGACCAGGCCCTTAAATCCGCCGCGGCCTCGAGTGCCGAGTACCAGCAGTGCTGCGCTCTTGGAGGCTTCGATGAGGTTTGGTGCTGCGGGTCCCATGATCACTTGGCGCCCCAGCTGCGCCGGGACATGCTCGCCGAAGGCCTCCGTGATGGTGGCTTCTAGGGCATCGCGGGCGTCTTGTTCCGGTGCCCACTCGGGGGTGTAATCCTCCAGTGCGATGCGGGGCAGCCACGAGGTGAAGGCCACGAGGTCGTGATCTAGCTTCGCCGACAGCTGTGCGGCGTAGCGCAGGGCGCTGACCGACTGCGGGGATCCGTCGACGCCGACAATAACGGTGTTGCGGGCAGTGTTCTCCATGATGAAGCGCTCATTTCGTCAAGCTGTTCCGGATGGTTCAACGACTCCTCTGTGGGAGCGTTGGCTTCATCATACCCCGCGCCCTCCAAACTTTTCTACGGCTTGTAGAAAAGTGTCGTGAGGGTGCCGGAGACACCAAAAGGGGAGGCGGGCCACCGGCTTCAGACTAGCTTGCCCACCGGCGTGATGCCGGTTTAGAGCTAGGCTGTGCGGTGCGCCCGCCTCCCCTGATGGGAAAGCTGCTGCGCGGAATTAGTCCTGGTGCGCGGTCTTGGTCGGGTTGCGGTCCGACATGCCCAGGATGTGCTGCGGGATACCGAAGGACAAAATGAGCAGCACGAAGCAGGAGATACCCGGGAGCCAGGCGTTCTCCAGCGTCCAGTAGCTCAGTGAGTAGATGGCCCCGATGAACAACACCATGAACACCACCAAAGCAACGATGTTCCCGGTCAGGTGGCCCTGGCCCGAGTGGGCTACGTTCTTGCCGTTCGAGTACACAGCGATTCTCCTCAAGTGATCTGGTTTCAATGCGCGTGCGGAAACCGTTTTTTAGTAACCCGCTGCGCCTTGTTCACCCTCAACAATAGCAACTCCGGAGCTTGAACCAAGACGTGTTGCGCCGGCATCGATCATGGCCTGCGCGGTTTCCAGCGAACGGACCCCTCCGGAGGCCTTTACGCCCATGTCCGGACCGACCGTGGAACGCATCAGTGCCACATCCGCCAGCGTGGCTCCGCCGCCGGCAAAACCGGTGGACGTCTTCACAAAATCGGCGCCAGCTTCTACCGAGGCGAGGCAGGCAAGTACCTTCTGCTCATCGGTGAGCAGCGCGGTTTCGATGATGACCTTCAGGATCGCACCACCGGCGTGCACCGCTTGGGCCACCTCGGTGATGTCGGCCACCAGGGCCTCCTTGTCCCCGGCCTTAGCCGCGGCAATGTTGATGACCATGTCCACCTCGTTGGCACCGTCGTTCACCACGGTGGTGGCCTCAAAGACCTTCGACGCGGTGGGGGTGGCGCCGAACGGGAAACCGATGACCGAGCACGTCAACACGTCCGAGCCGCTCAGCGCCGCGGAAACGGTGGAAACCCAGATCGGGTTCACGCAGACGGACTTGAAGGAGTACTTCACGGCCTCGGCACAGATGCGTTGAACATCGGCGGAGCCGGCATCGGGATTCAGGATGGTGTGGTCAATAAAAGAGGCGATGTTCTGGATGCTCATGGTCGGTGGATCAAACTCCTGGTCGAAGGCGGGGATATGCGGTGTATAGCGGGAAGGGGGGCTGAAGCCCCGGGGAGGTCCTGTGCGCGGCTAACCGCGCAGTAGGGCGGCAAGTTCGTTCTTGATGCGCTCCAGTTGCGCGGCGGCGGTGGCACGGGCGGCCGGCACATCGCTCGCGGTGGCCACCGGCGCGATGACCTCGAGGTAGCACTTGAGCTTCGGTTCGGTGCCCGAGGGGCGCACAATTACTCGGGTGTTATTAACCGTGCCAAAAAGCAGTCCGTCGGTCGGTGGCAGCGTGGCACCCAATGAAAGGTCCTCAAACTCGGTCACGGCTTCGCCGCCCAGGGCGCTCGGGGGAGCGGTGCGCAGTGATTGCATCATGGTGGACAACAGGCCCAGATCAGCCACGCGGACCGAAAGCTGGTCGGTGGCGTGCAGTCCGTGTTTCAGCGCCAGCTCATCAAGCACCTCGGGGAGTGAGGAACCGGTGGCCTTCAGCTCGGCGGCGTAGTCGGCCAGCAGCAGCCCGGCGGACATGCCGTCCTTGTCGCGTACCAGTGCCGGGGCCACGCAGTAGCCCAGTGCTTCCTCGTAGCCGAAGCTGAGCGAGGGCACCCGCGAGATCCATTTAAAGCCGGTCAGGGTGTTGTGGTGCTCCAGGGAATGAGAGCTGGCGATGGCCGCGAGCATGCGCGAGGAGACGATGGAGTTGGCCAACACAGCGCCCGGCGCGGCACGTGCCGCCATTCGCTCGCCCAGCAGCCAGCCGACCTCATCCCCGCGCAGCATCCGCCAGCCGGTGAGCGGGAACTTCACTGCCGCCGCACAACGATCGGCATCGGGATCATTGGCGATGACCAGATCGGCGTCGGTTTGTTGCGCCAGCGCCAACGCCAGATCCAGGGCGCCGGGTTCCTCCGGGTTCGGGAAGGCCACGGTGGGGAAATCGGGATCCGGATCTTGCTGTTCGGGAACCAAACGCACCCGCGAGAAGCCCGCGCGGCCCAGCGCCTGGGCCATGGTGTGTCCGCCAACTCCGTGCAGCGGAGTCAGCACGATGCGCAGCGATTCACGCGCCGCAATGAGCGCTTCACTCTGCGCATCGGCGCGCACACCGGGTTCGGGCACCACCGCGGCGATGGCGTCGAGGTAGCGTTCCTCGATCGAATCCGGCGCAGCGGCACCGGGCAGGACCTCCCAGCCGTCCGCGGCCAGAACGATGTCACGAATCGGCTCATCGTGGTTGATCTGCGCGGCGATGGCGGCGTCCACCGGGCTCACGATCTGGGCGCCCCGCCCCCAACCAGTTTCGGCGCGGGCTCCGGTGTACACCTTGTAACCGTTATCGGCGGCCGGATTGTGGCTGGCGGTAACCATGATCCCGGCCTCCGCTTCCAGGGCGCGGACCGCCCAAGCCAGTACCGGCGTGGGCAGCGGAGCGGGCAACAGCTGTACCTCGATGCCGGCAGCGGTGAGAACCGCGGCGGACTCGTGGGCAAAACGCTCCGAGTTATGCCGGGCATCAAAACCGATGACCGCCCGCGGCCGATAGGCACCGGCGGCGGTGTTCAACAAAAAGCGGCCGATGCCCGCCGCCGTGCGGCGCACCACCATGGAGTTCATCCGGTTGGGGCCAGGACCCAACTCGGCGCGCAACCCCGCGGTGCCAAAGGCCAGATTCGTGGCAAAACGGTCGGCCAGTTCCGCCGTAGCGCCCGGCTCGCCACTCCGCACCCGATCACACAATTGCACCAGTTGCGCAGCGGTGTGCCGGTCCGGGTCCTGTGCTGCCCAGGCAGCTGCACGATCCAGCAGGGCTGGGTCTAACGGGTGTGTACTCATGAACGAGGGATCCTTTGGGCCGAAAGAACGTGTGTTGCGGGTGCGTCGGCGGCGGCTTGGCGCCGCCGCCTGCGCTCTGCTGCTGAGCTGCGGTGCTAGTACAGGGTGGCGATGTTAGAGCTTGGCAACGATGTCGGCCAGCAGCGCGGAAATGCGCGGACCCGCCGCTGCGCCGGCTTCGATGACCTCTTCGTGGCTCAGTGCGGTGGCGGAGATGCCAGCGGCCAGGTTGGTGACCAGTGAGATACCGAAGACCTCCATGCCAGCGTGACGCGCGGCAATGGCTTCAAGCGCGGTGGACATGCCGACCAGATCTGCACCAATCACCTTGGCGTACTTCACCTCTGCGGGGGTCTCGTAATGCGGACCGGTGAACTGTGCGTACACGCCCTCATCAAGACTCGGGTCAACCTCGCGGGCCAGAGCACGGATGCGGGTGGAGTACAGATCGGTGAGATCCACAAACGTCGCCCCCTCCAGCGGGGAGGTGGCGGTGAGGTTGATGTGGTCGGCAATCAGCACCGGGGTGCCGGGGGTCCACGCGGGGTTCAGTCCGCCGCAGCCGTTGGTCAGCACCAGGGTCTTGGCCCCGGCGGCGGCGGCGGTGCGCACCCCGTGGACCACTGCGCGCACGCCCTTGCCCTCGTAGAAGTGGGTGCGGGCGCCGAGTACCAGCACGCGTTTTCCGGTGGCGGTGAGCACCGAGGAAATGGTGCCCACGTGTCCCGGGACGGCCGCGGCGTGGAAGCCGGGCAGCGTCGTGGCATCAATGCTGTGGGTGGTTTCACCAATGAGGTTTGCTGCCTCGCCCCAGCCGGAGCCGAGGACCAGCGCGATGTCGTGGTGTGGCACGCCCGTTACGTCGGCGATTTGTGCGGCGGCGGCCGAAGCCAGGTCAAAGGGGGCAGATGCGTTATCGATCACGGGGTTAAACTTACCGGCGGAACCTCGCCTTGTCAGGTGGAGTGCCTCCGAAGCCCGGTCAGCTGCACCGCGGCAGAGAATATTCCGCGCCAATTCGCGGATTCTAGGTTGATTGGGCCCGCCCCTAAAACCGCGCGGTACACCAGCGGATCCGCCGTCACGGGCACTGCGGCTCGCGTGGGCGAAAAATGCGGTGTGCACTTGGTGGCGAGGTAAGGAAGAATGGGTGATCGTGAGTGCACAACGCGATATCTCTTCCCCCAGACTTGTAATTCTCGGCGGTGGCCCCGGTGGCTACGAAGCCGCGATGGTTGGTGCCCAGCTGGGCGCCCAGGTCACCATCGTCGAACGAGCGGGCATGGGAGGTTCTGCGGTTCTGACCGACGTTGTCCCGTCCAAGACGCTCGTCGCCACCGCCGACGCCATGCGCCGAGTCACCGGCGCCCGCGAATTTGGTGTTCAGGTGGGTGATCCCAGCACTCTTGCCGTTGCAGATCTCTCGGTCATGAACGCCCGACTCATGGAGCTGGCGCGTGAGCAGTCCTCCGACATCCACATGGGCCTGGAGCGCGTGGGTGTACGGGTGGTCATCGGCGAGGGAAAATTGCTCGACGCGAGCACCGTTGAGGTGACCCGTGCCGATGGCAGCGTTGAGACCATCGATGCCGATGCTCTACTGATCGCCACCGGTGCGCACCCGCGCGAATTGCCGACCGCCCTTCCCGATGGCGAGCGCATCTTCAACTGGACCCAGATCTACAACCTCAAGGAAGCCCCCGAGCACCTGATCGTCATCGGTTCCGGTGTCACGGGTGCCGAGTTCGCTTCCGCCTACAACCTGCTGGGCACCAAGGTCACCCTGGTGTCCTCACGTGACCGCGTGCTGCCGGGCGAAGATGCCGACGCCGCTGAGGTCCTCGAGCAGGCGTTTAAGAACAACGGCGTCAACGTCGTGGCCAAGTCCCGCGCCGAGGCCGTTGAACGCGTGGGAGACATCGTTAAGGTGACCCTGAGCGATGGACGGGTCATCGAGGGTAGCCACTGCCTGGTGGCGGTTGGCTCCATCCCTAACACCGCCGGTATCGGCCTGGAAGAAGCGGGCATCAAGCTCTCGGAATCCGGCCACATCCAGGTTGATGGCGTCTCGCGCACCACCGCCAGCAACGTCTACGCCGCGGGGGATTGCACCGGCGTCTTCGCGCTGGCATCCGTATCCGCGATGCAGGGGCGCATCGCCATGGCTCACCTGTTGGGCGACTCGGTGAAGCCGCTGAAGCTCACCGAGGTCTCCTCGAACATCTTCACCTCCCCGGAGATCGCCACCGTGGGTGTCACCGAGAACATGGTCGCCGAGGGAAAGTACCAGGCGGACATCATCAAGCTGGATCTGGCCACCAACGCGCGCGCCAAGATGATGAATGTTAACCAGGGCTTCGTGAAGATCATTTCGCGCCGCGGATCCGGAACCATCATCGGTGGCGTGGTGGTTGCCCCGCGCGCCTCCGAGCTGATCTTCCCGATCGCGCTGGCGGTACACAACAAGCTGCACGTTGATGATGTGGCCGAGACGTTCTCGGTCTACCCATCGCTCTCGGGCTCCATTTCCGAGGCCGCGCGCCGACTGCACGTCCACCTCTAGGACAACGCTGCGGGCAGCTGACTGCCCGCCATTGACTCTAGGCCTAGGCCGTCATTCCCGATCATGGGGGTGGCGGCCTATTCTCTGCCCGCGAGTGGTTGGTCCCCCGGACAGGGAGCGCACTCGGCGGCAAGTTCCCAACACACACCGGGAAATTCGTTGACCACGATCGTGCCCTGTGACAAGATGTGTCCAAATAGTGGAACAAGTGTCCAATAGATGGACGCGAGTTCTAAACTAATGAGTAAGTAACTGGCAGGTATCCACCTAGAGAATCACGAGTCATGTCCAACAAGACCACGGTCGCTGCACCGAAAGAAAACACACGCGGTCGCGTGCTGTTTGCCAGCCTCATCGGCACCACCATCGAGTTCTTCGATTTCTACGCGTACGCCACGGCGTCGGTGCTGGTATTCCCGACACTGTTCTTCCCGAACGCCTCGAACGTGAACGCGATCCTCTCCTCCTTCGCGATTTTCGGCGTCGCGTTTGTCGCGCGCCCCGTTGGCTCGGTGCTCTTCGGGCACTTCGGTGACAAGATCGGGCGCAAGGGCACCCTGGTGGCCTCGCTGCTGCTGATGGGTATCGCCACCTTCCTGATCGGCTTCTTGCCCCCGGCCCAAGGTAACTTCGTGGTGCTGGCACCGCTGATGCTGGTGCTGCTGCGCTTCGCTCAGGGCCTGGCCCTGGGTGGGGAATGGTCCGGTGCAGCATTGCTGGCCACCGAGAATGCTCCGGCCAACAAGCGCGCCATCTATGGCACCTTCCCGCAGCTGGGTGCACCGGTTGGCTTTATCATCGCCAACCTGATGTTCGTCATTCTGCAGCTCACCCTGACCACCGAGCAATTTATGGCTTGGGGCTGGCGCATCCCCTTCATCCTCTCCGCAGTGATGGTCGCCATCGGCCTCTGGGTTCGCCTGAAGCTGGTCGAATCCGTCTCCTTCACTAAGGTGGTAGAGCAGAAGAAGGTTGCCAAGTCGCCCTTCAAGACCACGATGAAGTACCACTGGCGCCCGGTGTTGGCAGGTACCTTCATCATGCTGGCCACCTACGTGCTCTTCTACCTGATGACGGCCTTCACGCTGACCTACGGCACGGCACCGGCCACGGTTGAGGCAGCACGCGCCGCCGCCGAGGCCAAGGGCAAGGTCTTCGACGCCGCCGCCGAGGCGGCCTTCGCCCCGGGTCTGGGCATCGCCCGCCCCGAATTCCTGACGATGCTCATCATCGGTGTGGTCTTCTTCGGTATCTTCACCATGGTCTCCGGGCCGCTGGCGGAGAAGTACGGCCGCCGCAAGTTCCTGATTGTTGTCACCAGCGGCATCTTCGTCTTCGGTGCCACCTGGACGCTGATGTTTGGTCCCGGCAAGGCTGCGGCCATGGTCGGCCTGATCCTCGGCTTCACGCTGATGGGTCTGACCTTTGGCCCGATGGCCTCATACCTGCCCGAGCTCTTCCCCTCGAACGTGCGCTACACCGGTTCGGCGATTGCCTACAACCTCTCCTCGGTCATCGGTGCGGCTCCGGCCTCGTTTGTGGCCATTGCGTTGTGGCAGTTCGGCGGCGGAAACACCATGTGGGTGGGCCTCTACCTGGCCCTCGGTGCGGTGCTGACTCTGGTCGCACTGTTCCTGACCAAGGACACCAAGGACGTTGACTACGAGAACAACGTCGCCTAATTTCTCACCCGACTTCCGCGCCCCGCGCTGAAGCCCTGCCTCGCGGCGTCCGCCACCTGATGACAGGTGGCGGACGCCGCGTGCGTTTAAGCCTTGTTCTTGATCCTCGGCAGCCCCGAAAGCTCCGGCAGCTTCGGCGTTATTCGCCCACCTGACCATCGATGCACTCACGCAAGAGATCGGCATGGCCATTGTGTCGCGCGTACTCTTCGATCAGATGGGTCAGGATCCAGCGCACGGAAAGCACGCCGTGTCTCCCGGCTGAGACGGCGTCATCAAGCTCCGCGCGGCTCAGCACCGCATCCGAATACGCCATTTCCGCCTTCCAAGCGTCCATGGACTCTGTCACCAAGAGGGCCTCGGCATCGTTTAGTGCCGGGCCGCGAGGGAAAACAAAGTCGATGTCCGGCGAATCATCAAACCAGTACAGCGGCGCGTCCTTGCTCCCGGAGAGCGAACTACGAATCCAGAAGCGCTCGACGTCGCTCAGATGCCGCACCAAGCCGATGAGGGAGAGTTCTGACGGCGGGACCGAACGGCTCATCAGGGCGCTGTGACTCAATCCGGAGCACTTGAGTGCCAGCGTCTGGCGCTGGTATGTGAGAAAGCCAAGCAGCGTTGCGCGTTCGCTGCCACGCGGCGGGGGATCGGTGCGCGGATCGGCACGTGCCTCGGTCATTGCTTGCTCAACGGTTCGTTTTCCCCAGCGCTGGGCCCGCCATCGGCTGCGCTTTGTTCAGTGGTCATGCTCACCACACTAGGAGCCGGCGGTGCACCGTGGGTGATGACGCACCGGAGCGGACCCGGCGGACACAACCCAGAACAAAAAAGGACGGTGTCGTCCCTCTATACGCAAGCGCAGAGGGACGACACCGTCCTGAGAGCAGGTGGTGCGGGGTGTGACTGGTTACTCGCCGATGGAGGCCAGTACGGCCCCGGCGGAAACCGTGTCACCCGGAACGGCACTGAGTCCGGACACCACGCCGGCGCAGTGAGCCGTCAACGGCTGCTCCATCTTCATGGCCTCCAAAACCACAATCAGATCACCCTCGGCCACGATGTCACCCTCGGCGACGGCCACCTTGACGATGGTTCCCTGCATGGGGGAAATCAGATCTGCGCCAGAGGTCGCGGCGGCGGCGGTGCTGCGTGAGGTCGAACGCTTCTTCTTGCGCGTCTTGCCGTTGCCGCTGGCCGAAACGGTGCCCATGGATGCCGGAAGCACCACCTCAAGGCGCTTGCCTCCGACCTCAACGGTGATGGCCTGACGCTCGGTGTCCTCGCCCGGAGTACCAGCCGTGGCGGGATCCCATGCCGGGATCTGATTATCGAACTCGGTCTCGATCCAGCGCGTGTGAACGGTGAAGGCTCCGGCAGCCGGAACAAATGCTGGATCCGCCATCACGGCGCGGTGGAAGGGCAGAACCGTGGGCATGCCTTCGATCTGGAATTCGGCCAATGCGCGGCGTGCCCGGGCTGCTGCCTGATCGCGCGTGGCACCGGTGACGATGAGCTTGGCGATCATCGAGTCGAAGTTCCCCGAGACGGTTTCACCGGCCTCAACACCCGAGTCGATGCGGACTCCCGGACCGGTGGGCAGTGCCATGGTGGTGATGGTGCCCGGTGCCGGCATGAAGCCGCGGCCAGCGTCCTCGCCATTGATGCGGAACTCGAAGGAGTGTCCGCGGATCTCCGGGTCCTCATAACCCAGGGCCTCGCCACGCGCCAGTCGGAACTGTTCGCGGACCAGGTCGATGCCGGAGACCTCTTCAGAAACGGTGTGCTCAACCTGCAGGCGGGTGTTGACCTCGAGGAAGGAAATGACGCCATCCTGGGCCACGAGGAACTCGCAGGTGCCGGCTCCCACGTAGTTTGCCTCGCGCAGGATCGCCTTGGACGCGTTGTAGAGGCGCTCGGTCTGCTCTTGGGTGAGGAATGGCGCGGGGGCCTCCTCCACAAGCTTCTGGTTGCGGCGCTGGAGCGAGCAGTCGCGGGTGGAAATCACCACGACGTTCCCGTGCGCGTCGGCCAGGCACTGGGTTTCTACGTGGCGTGGGGCGTCGAGGAAGCGTTCGACGAAGCACTCGCCGCGGCCGAAGGCGGCAATGGCCTCGCGGACGGCGGATTCGTACAATTCGGGGATTTCTTCGCGGTTGCGCACCACCTTAATGCCGCGCCCACCTCCGCCATAGGCGGCCTTGATGGCCAGCGGCAGTCCGTGGGTATCGGCGAAGGCCAGCACCTCTTCGGTGGATTCAACGGGGTTCTTGGTGCCCGGAACCAGCGGTGCGCCGACCTTTTCGGCTAAGTGACGGGCCTGAACCTTGTCGCCGAGCTGGTCGATGGCCGCCGGTGAGGGGCCGATCCAGGTCATTCCGGCGTCGATGACCGCCTGGGCGAACCCGGCATTCTCGGCCAGGAAGCCGTAGCCCGGGTGCACCGCGTCGGCGCCGGAGCGCTTGGCCACGTCGATGATCTTGTCGATGTCGAGGTACGACTCGGCGGCGGTGGAACCACCCAGTGCGTAGGCCTCGTCGGCCAGACGGGAATGCAAGGCATCGCGGTCCGGGTCGGCGTAGACCGCAACCGATCCAATGCCCTCATCACGGGCGGCGCGGATGATGCGTACGGCGATTTCTCCGCGATTGGCGATGAGAACCTTCGTCAACTGACTCATGGCAGGTGCTGTCTCCTTCAAATAAGCTCTTTTGGAGCCTACCTGCGTTTGTGGGAACTACACCCACAAAACGCCCGGTGTCGGGAGGAAGTCGCGATTTCTTTGTAGGAGTCCTACAAGTTTCTGCCACTGGAACCCGATGATGGATCCCCGGACTCGGGCTACTGCTTCGCCGTCGTATTGGCGATGGCGGCGAGCGCCGCAAGGTGCTGCTCCCAGGTCCCGCGGCCCGCAACCGTCAGCGACAGCCAGGTGCGTGGGCGCTTGCCCACGAAGCCCTTGCGGATCTTGACGATGCCAGCCGCCTCGAGGTGCGAGGCTTGGCGGCTGAGGACCGAATCGGAGACCTGGAGGTGGTCCCGGACTATCGCAAATTCGCTCTCGTCGGTCCCGGCGATGGCTGCAACCAACGAGAACCGGACCGGATGCCCCAATTCATCGCTCAATTGGTGACGCGGGTGGTTGAGCTCGGTCATTTTTGTGCTTCCAGCCAGGCACCGATCACCGAGTTGAGGGTGATGGCACCGGCAATACAGAGCGTAAACCAGAGCTGGTTCACCGCCACGGTGGTGCCCAGAGCAACTCCGATAACCCAAAGTATTGCCCAGATGCTCATGAAGCTGAGCCAGCGCTTGCTGAATCCGCGCTTCGTGGAGCGCCCAAAGACCAGCATCATCACCATAAAGATGCCCAGCCAGGCCAGCATCGCGAGCAGCGGGACAACGATGAGGGACTGATCAAAGCGGCCGACGAGCCAGAAGGAAATCAGTGACAGCGAGCTGATGGCACCAAGTCCCAGCAGCATGCAAATGTGCGGCCAGCTGGCCCCGGTGCGCGCTGCGGCCCCAAGTCGTCCGGCCTCCTGCAGCATGGCAGCAGCCGCCTGCGCGGAGGGCTGGGTCGATTCGGTGCTCATTTTTGCGCCCTCTTCCTGGCAGCAACGGAGGTGGAAACCCAGAGCGCGCCGAGCATGGCCGCCACCGATGAGCTCATCACCAGCAGTCCGGCGGTGGAGCTGATCAATCCGTAGATGAACAGTCCGACCATGCAGGCGATGCCCATGGCAAAGCCGATCCAAGCGAACTGTGCTCCGTTGACGCGCTGCGTGTTGTTCATGATTGCCTCCCTGGTGGTGGTGTGACTCCAGCTTAGAAAGTACTTTCCAAATTGACAAGTACTTTCCGAAAAGTTTTCACACGGCCATCCTCGACAGCAACCATTAGCAACCCGCAGCCCACCGCAACACCACGCGGCCCTGTTGGTACCGCGGAAATTAACTCGGACGTTAACGCAGAAGGGGCCAGCACCGGATGCGATTGATCCAGATGCTGGCCCCGAGGAGCTAGGCGAGGGTGCTTAGACCCACACGTCGGAAACGGACAGGCCGGTTTCTGCCAAAAGTTCGCGCAACGTGGAGACGTTGAGTCCGATCACGTTCTGCGCATTGCCCTCGATGCTTCGGATGAAGGCTGCCCCGCGACCATCGATGGTGAAGCCACCGGCGCACGGCAGCGGTTCTCCGGTGGCCACATAGGCGGCGATCTCATCGGGAGTGACGGACTCAAAATTCACGATGGTGGAGGAGAGCGCGCCGATGGTGGCACCTGTGCCACCGTCCCCGTCTTCCTCACTGCGGTTATCAATGAGCCAGTGCCCGGTGTGCAGGATGCCCGATTTTCCGCTCATGACTTCCCAGCGTGCGGTGGCCGCCTCGGCGGTGTACGGCTTGCCATAGGCGACACCATCAAATTCGAAGACGGAATCACAACCCAGTACCACCGCGCCGTCGGCGTCCTCCGCTGCCGCGACATCCTCGGCCTTGGATTTGGCCAGCAACAGCGCGGTGTCCGCCGGGTTCAACTCCCCAAAGCGCTCCACCGCCTGGGCCAGGACCGCGTCCTCATCAACGGAAGAGACCTGCACCGCGAAGTCGATGCCGGCATCACGCAGGACCTTGGCCCGCCCCGGGGATGCCGAGGCGAGGACCAACAGGGGCAGTTCATCGGGATTCTCGATCTCCCCGCGCGGATCAGGTGCCTCGGAGTCGGAGAGCGGGGCTGCGGGGACGGTCTGCTTCAGATTCTGGCTCATGCATCAACCGTATCTCGCGCGGACGGGCCCTGAGTCCCGGACTCGGTGGTGGGTTGGTGCTGCTGCTCAACCAGCGCATTGATCTTCGTGCCCTCCACATCCACGTCCGGCAGGATTTTATCCAGCCAGCGCGGGATGTACCAGGCCCGGTGACCCAAAAGGTGCATGATCGCTGGGGTGAGCGTCATGCGCACGATGAACGCATCAAAGAGCACGCCGATGGCCAACGAAAAGCCGATGGCCCGGATCATCGTCAGGTGCGAGAAAACAAACCCGGCGAAGACCGATGCCATGATCAGCGCCGCGGCGGTCACCACCGGGGCCGCGTGAGCGAAGCCCGAGCGCACCGCCGCCCGAGCCGGCTGCCCATGCGCAAATGACTCACGCATACCGGCCACCAGGAACACCTGGTAATCCATGGCCAGCCCAAAGAGGATGCCGGTGAGCAGGATCGGCAGGAAGCTCATGATGGGCCCCGGTACATGCACGTCAAACACGTTGCCCAGCCAGCCGAACTGGTACACGGCAACCGTCGCGCCAAAGGCCGCGGCCAGTGACAGCAGGAAGCCGACGGTGGCCAGCAGCGGGACCACGATGGAACGGAAGACCAGCAGCAGCAGGATCAGCGAGAGCCCCACCACGATGCCGATGTAGGGCGGCAACGCCTGAGTCAGCTTTTCCGAAACGTCGACCTGGGCGGCAACCTGACCCGTGACCGCGATGTGCGCACCGGTGGCCAGTTCGATCTCACCCGCCGCGTCGCGCAACTGGTGGACCAATTGCTCGGTTTGCTCACTGGAAGGCCCGGCGGCGGGGATGATCTGGATGGCGCCGAGGTTGTGTGTCTCGGTCACCTGCACCGGAATCGCCGCCACGACCCCATCGATTCTGCGTAGTTCGTCGGCCACATCGAGGTTTGCCTCATCGGCGCCGCGGGCATCAAGCCCACCCGGCAGATCCGCCAATACCAGTAGGGGTCCGTTGTAGCCGGCACCAAAGGCGTCGCTCATCTGCTCAAACGCCTTGTAGGCGCCGGAGTCCACGGGCTCGGCACTGCCATCTGGAAGAGCTGTGCGCAGCTGTGTGGCGGGCAGCGCCACGATGACCAACAGGGCGATGCTGGCCAGAGCAGCAATCCATGGACGGCGGGTGACCAGTGCTCCCCAGCCGCGGTTGCCCGCGTCATTGGTCGGCAGTTGCGCGCCATCTTCGGTGGATTCGTTGGCCGTGGTGGCCGCCGCGGCTCGGGCCCAGGCCCGCTTGGAGATCAGGCGCGTGCCGATGATGCCCAGCATGGCCGGGGTCAGCGTGATGGCGATGAGTACCGCCATCATCACGGTGAACGCGGCGGAAAGCCCCAATACCGAGAGGAACGGGAGTCCCGGGACGGTGAGTGCGGCCAGCGCAATGACCACGGTGAGTCCGGCGAAGACCACCGCGTTGCCACTGGTGCCGGTGGCCCGGGCGATGGATTCGCCCAGCGGCACACCCTCGAGCAGCTGCCGGCGGTGCCGGTGCACAATAAACAGTGAGTAGTCGATGCCCACCGCGAGCCCCAGCATCAGTGCCAGCGCGGGGGTAATGGAGGCCATCTCGATGAGCGAGGAGAACGCGAGCGTTCCGCCCACCCCGGCTCCCACACCCAACACGGCCATCAGTAGCGGCAGACCGGCGGCCACGAGGGTGCCCAGCATGAGCAGCAGCACCGCTGCGGCAATGGCCAGCCCGATGATCTCCGCTGCGCCAAAGAGGGAGGAGAGGTCCTGGAGGATCTCCTTGGAGAAGAGCACCTCAACACCCGCTGCCTCAGCTCCGGCGGAAATGGACTGGATTGCGGTGCGATCGGCGGTGCTCAGCGAGTCAGCGGAGCCAACAAAGGTCACGTTAGCCACCGCGGTGGAGCCATCGGCCGAGACAAAACGCATTCCCGATGTCGCACCGGCCTGACGGGTGGCGAAGTCCAACTCGGCGCGGCCGGTTTCTAGATCCTTGGCGCCTTGTTCGAGCTTCGCTTCGGCGTCGGGCAGTGCCGCGGTCTTCTCATCAATCTCTTTTTGCCCGGCGACGAGCTTGGCCTGGTTCTCCTCGATGGTTTTTTCTCCGGCCGCCAGCTTGGCGGCGTTGGCATCAATCTCCGCCTGCCCGGCGGCCAATTGTGCTTTTCCGTCGGCGATGGTGGCGGCCGCATCCTGAACCTTGGCACGGCTCGCGCGCAGTTCCGCGGCGCCGGCATCCAGCTTCGCCTTGGCCGCGGGGAGCTTGGCGGCGGCACGTTCGAGCTCGGCGCGCTTCGCCGACAGGGTCTTCTCGCCTGCTGCAAGTTCCTTCGCCCCGGCATCAAGTTTCACCTTGGCCGCATCAAGAGTGCTGAGTCCGGCGGTGGCCTTGGTGATTTCGCTCAGCGCCGCGTTGGCCTTTTCCTGCGCGCCGACCAGGGTCAAACGCTGCTGGCTCAGGGTGGTGATGGTGGTTTTCTGCGTGGCGATTTGGGTTGTCAGCGCGGAAATTTCGGCTGCGTCCTGTTGCTCGGCGGGCAGCTCGGTGGCTGCCTTGAGCTTGTCCTCTGCCGTTTTCTGCGCGGCCTCTGCCGCGCTGATCCCCGCATCAACCTGCTGCAGCCCGGCGGTGGCTTTGCTCAGTCCGCTGGTGGCTTCGGCCTTCCCCGCGCTGAGCTGCTTGTCTAGAGTGGAGCGGTCCTTGCCCTGCAAGATGGCGGCAAGGCCCTGCGTATATTGCTCTTCACCGCTCTTGAGTTCCTTGGCGCTGGCGTTGAGCTTGGCTTCGCCCGCCTTCAGCGCACTGCGCCCGGCCTCAACTTGGCTGCGACCACTTTGGTATTGGCTGTTGCCCGCATCCCAGGTTTTTTGCCCATCGGCCAGTTTCTTTTGCCCTTCGGCCAGTGTCGCGGCACCGGCGGCTAGTTTTGCCGCTGAGGCATCAAGCGTGTCTTGCCCGGTGGCCAGCGCACTCTTGCCCGCAGCGAGTTCGGTCTTGGCGGTGCCGAGCTGCACGCGGCCGGAATCCAGGTCGTCCTGAGCCTTCTTCAGCGCTACCTTGCCGTCGGCCAGGGCCTTGGTGCCATCGGCCAGCTCCTTGGCTCCAGTATCGAGCTTTTTCTGCCCATCCTTGAGCTTCGGGGTGGCCTCATCAAGCTGGGCCTGTAGCTCAAAGGGCTTGCGGACCTCGGCGATGGGGGACTGATCGGCAAGATCGTCCAACGAAGCCTCGATGGCCCGGTGCTGTTGCGTATTTAGCGCGCTGCCGTCGGTGGAGCGGAAGACGATGGAACCGGTGCCGCCGGCCAGGTTGGGCATCTCGACCTTCATCCGATCCAGCGTCCGTTGCGTCTCGGTGCCCGGGATGGTGAACGTATTGGACAGTTTGCCCATGAAGGCACCGGCGCTCAGCCCGATCACCAGCAGCACAACACTCCAGGCGGCCACAACGGCCCAGCGCCTTCGGTAGGCCAGCGCGCCCAGACGGTAAAGGAAGGTAGCCATGGTGCTCTTAGGCCTTTCGTAGGTGCGCGGCACGCTGTTGGAGGGAGGGGAAGCCGTCGCGCAATTGCGCGATGGCGTCTGCGAGGGTGGTGCGCAACATGTCGATGCGCAGGCCGTCGGTGGGATCTGGATTTTCTTCCAGCTCGCGAGCCCACGTTGTAAACGCTGCCTTGCCCGCGCCCACGATGCAGTGGGCGAAAACTGACGCCGCCAGCTCCGTGCCCTGCGGTGCCCTGGCGATGATCAGCTCGGTGAGGGAATCGGTGCAGTTTTCCCACGCTTCGAGCTGCACCCTGGCCATCTGCGAGTGGGTGTTGATGTGCAGGCAGAGCTCCGCCATGGGCTCTAGCAGCTTGGGGTCAACCAGGGATTTGACCACTGTGACGGCAGCGGAGAGCAGGTCGATATCGGTGTCCAGCTCATCCAACACGGCCACGGCGTTCTCTAACAGGCGCTTGGTGGGTTCGTTGAGCGCTGCCTCGATGGACGCGAAGTAGTTGAAGAAGGTACGCCGCGAGACGTTCGCCGCTTCGGCCACGGATTCGGCCGTCAGTGACTCATATCCGTGGGTTTGAAGTTGGTGGAAGGCGGCGTCAACAATGGCGGCGCGCGTCGCGGTCTTATTTAGTTCGCGCCGTGTAGGCGCTGAAGTATCGGGAGAACTCACATTTATACACTACGTGCAAACTTGCATGCCGTGCAATTTTCTAGGCGATTCGGTTCCAGACGATTTCCGGGGCTTCCTATATCCAGCCAGGAGCTGGCTCTCCCCGGCTGCCGCACGCAAACCGCCCAACTCCACCATCGGTTCATCCTTGGGGAGCATAAAACGCGTGCCGCACCGATGAATCACCAATCCAAGGCCAATAACCGTGCGGCTCTAGATGCAGCAAAGGCCAGCTAGACCAGGATTGCCCCGCACCCGGCGGGGGAACAATCTTGGTGTAGCTGGCCTGAGTGAAATTCTGAGCTAAGACTCAGTTCCGGTAGCGCCGCGATAGCTCGCGGCACCGGCGGAACTAGGAGAGATGTGCGGGCTCCTTAGACGAGGTGAGATCGTCGGGGCCTGCCGGGGTATGGCCCTGCTTGAATTCGTCACTAAACGGATCGCCCTGACGAGGTGCGTTGTAAAGGGCCTCGTCGAGAATCCCTTCGCGCTTGGCCACAATGGTGGGTACCAATGCCTGACCTGCGACGTTCACCGCGGTGCGGCCCATGTCCAAGATCGGATCGACGGCCAGAAGCAGTCCAACACCTTCCAACGGCAGGCCGAGGGTGGACAGCGTCAAGGTCAGCATGACCACCGCACCGGTGGTTCCGGCGGTAGCCGCCGATCCCAGCACCGAAACCAGGGCGATCAACAAGTAGTCGGTCAGTCCCAAATTGATGCCGAAGAACTGGGCCACGAAGATCGCGGAGATCGCGGGGTAGATGGCGGCGCAGCCATCCATCTTGGTGGTGGCGCCCAGCGGTACGGCGAAGGAGGCGTAGCCGGCCGGCACGCCAAGGTTGCGCTCGGTCACGCGCTGGGTCAGCGGCAACGTGCCGATGGAGGAACGGGAGACAAACGCCAGCTGCACCGCCGGCCAGACACCGGAGAAGTACGCCTTGATGCTCAGGCCATGGGAACGAACCAGTACCGGGTAGAGCACAAAGAGCACCAGAGCCAGACCGATGTAGATCGCCACGGTGAATTTGCCCAGGGCGCCGATGGTGTCCCAGCCGTAGGTGGCCACGGCGTTACCGATCAAACCCACGGTGCCCAGTGGGGCCAGACGAATGATCCACCACAGGACCTTCTGGATGACCGCGAGAATGGCGGCGGAGAAGTCCAAGAACGGACGTGCCGCATCCCCGACCTTCAGTGCCGCGACTCCCACGGTGATCGCGATGACCAAAACCTGGAGCACGTTGAAGCTCAGTGCGGTGCTGATGTCCCCGGTTTCGGAGACCTTGTTGGTAGCGCCCAGGCCCAAGAAGTTCGAGGGGATCAATCCGATGAGGAACGACCACCAGTCACCGGTGCGTCCCTCGTATGCGGGAGGGGCGCTTTGTCCGGTTCCGGCTCCCGGGCGCAGCACGGTGCCCAGCACCATGCCGATGACCACGGAGATGGCCGAGGTGATGGCGAACCACAGGATCGTCTGCCAGGCCAGGCGTGCCGCATTGGTGACCTTGGCGAGGTTCGCGATCGATGCGACAACAGCGAAGAAAATCAGCGGGATGACCGCGGCCTTGAGCAGCGAGATGTAGCTCGTGCCGAGGGTTTCCAGCGTGATGCCCAGACCGGTTTTGGTGTCCTCGGTGTGGCCGGTGTACTTGGCCAGCAGACCTAGTCCCAGTCCCAAGATCAGGGCGATGATGATTTGCGGGCCGAACGCGGTCGCCCAGCTGGGGATGCGCCGCGTGGGCGTCTTCTCGGTGGTAGTCACCTAAAGAAATTAGGCGGCGGTCCATACCAAAGGACAGTCAACATTGAGCAATGTTACGCAGGAGCCGTCAAATCGACGCAAAAGGGCGGTTTCTGTGACGAGTTCCATAGCCAAGCCCGCCGGTGTTAAGCTGGGCCTTCAACCACTCTGTGAAGTTTATCAATCACCTAACTTCGTAGCTGGCAAGCAGCTGTCGGTGCAACGCGAAATGGGGTAGCGGATGTCGTGGGGAATGAAGCGAGACACTCTGTCCCGGCCGCGGCTTGATGCCTTGCTTGACGATGCCGTCACCTCCTCGATCGTGATCGTTCGCGGCGCCCGCGGATCCGGTAAACGTGTTGCGGTGCGCGACTGGTTATCCCGCCGCGATCCCGGAGCCACACTCTGGAGCTGGATTGAATGCGACACCGTGGAGCATTCAATCCCCGAGACCATCGAGCGTCTGTGCGCGGCCTCCTCGGATCCCGAATCACACCTCGTGGTGCTTTCGGGATTTAGCTCCCTGCATGAACATCAGCTCTCGGCCCAGATTCAGGATTTGCTCCGGGACAATCCGTATCGTCGTGTGGTCCTACTGAGCTGTGAATATCTTCAACTGGAACGTCAGCGGACGATGCTTCCGATCAGCATTTCCGTCGTTCCACCGCATCAGATCTCCTTCACCGAGGAAGAAACCGCCAGCTACCTTGCCGGCACGGCCTTGGAGCACCTGGCACCGCGGCTTTCCAAAGACCTCGCTGGCACCCCGCAGCTGTTGCGTATGGCCAAGCTTCGAGCAGAAACGATGCTTGCGCCGGCATCGGCGCCGGGGGGACTCAAATCAGCTAAACAAGCATCCCCCTTGCTGGGCGTCTCGGCGACCCTGCGGGAGCTGAGCACCGAGGAGACGGACTTCTTATTTGCGGTCCACGGGGCAGTTGATCGTGATCTAAAACAGCAGCTCGACCAGGAGGTTTTTGCCCCCGGGCAGCTCGAATTCTTGAGTCTGCTCGCGGTGCCCACCACGGTGCCATTGGCGTTGCTGCCCGCACTGGTTCAGGGGCACAATGCGGAACCATCGGCCTGGCTGGCCGATCTGGAAGCCCGTGGCATGATCTACCGCTCGTCGCGTAACCCGGAGGAGGAATATTGCCTGCACCCGGTGCTGCGCCGCGTCCTGATCGGTTCCTATCTGGCCAAAGATGCACCCCGATTGCGCGAGCTACATGAGATATGTGCGCGCTTCGAAATGCTTCACGGTTCAGCCTTCCGGGCCTTACGACATGCGTTGACAGCACCGAATCACCAGCTGGCCTCCGATGTGTTGCGCATGCATGCGGATGAGTATCTTGATGGGGAGCTTGGTACCCGCGGGGCGGCGCTCCTTGATGACTTGCCACGCACCGTGTTGGCCCGGTACCCGTTGCTGGCCATCTGCCTCGCCGTCGCCTACAGTTCCACGGGCAAGTTCAAGCTCAAGACGGTGGAATTGCTGGCCTTGGCCGCTGCCGGAGCGCGCACGGTGGCCCGCAAGGCGCCGCCGCCGGACCGACTGGTGCTGATCATGGTCGAATCCGTTGCCATGCGCCTGAGCGGCGTGGGCGATGCATCGGTGCGCTGTGCCCGCAGTGGCATTGCCCTGTATCTGGAGATGACACCGGGGCAACGTGATGCCATCGGTCCCTTTGAGGGTGCTCTCTTGATTCAACTCGCGCTGGGGCTGTATTCCGGTGGTATTGACGAGGAAGCTGCCGTCGCCGCCGAATTGGGAGTTGCCGCCGATGTGCGCCAAAACCGTGCGGGTAATGATCATTTTGCCGCTTCGGTTCAGGCGTTCCTCTATGCCCTGAGCGGGGATATTCACCGGGCCACGGAGCTCTTAGCCGAGGCAGCACCGGAACATTGGGCCAGTACGTCGGCGAACCCGTACTTCGCCAGTCCGTTTAGGGCAGCCTCCTTCCTATGCGCCATGGAGTCACAGCATTTCGAGGATGCGGCCCGGTGGCTAGAGCTGTTGCGTATCGACCAGCACAACAACGAGTTCTGGCCCGTTATTCGCTGGGCCGAGACCATGCTGGCCGTGGTGAATGGCGAAACCACTGACTCGCTGGTGCGCATGCAGGGCTATTTGGCGCGTGAACGTGAGCAGCCCGTCGCGCCGAAGTCGGGGCGTCAATTGCTCGCCGCTGCTTCGAGCCTATTAAGTTTGGCGGTGGGTGACCCCACCAACGCCTTTAAAGCCACCATAAAATCGACGTCGTCCCCGGCCCGGGGGCTCCTGCAAGGTAGGGTGCGACTGGCTCAGGGTGATGCCGCCGAGGTCCTGCGGCTATGCACCGCCGTGGGACTGCCCGTGCAGCCACGGGCACGCTTTGAGCAGGCCGTTCTGGTTCTCGCGGCGAGCCTGCAGCAAAACAACCGTTCTGCCATCGGTGGGGCCATGCGCATGGTCGCCGCACTGAGCAAGGAATACGGCTTGGGCAGTGCGCTGAACCTTCTGCCCGCCCCGGATTTGGAGCGGATTCTTTCCGAAGCCAGAACGATGCGCGTTGAGCTGATCATTGACCCCAATACAGTCGCTAATATTCCCGGTGGTTTAGGCAGGACGCAATTAACCGCGCGGGAGCTTGCAGTACTGGCCGAGCTGGTGGAGAGCGGAAGTACCGCTGAGATCGCGGAGCGCCAGTTTGTGTCCGTCAATACGGTCAAAAGTCAGCTGCGCAGCATCTATCGCAAGCTCGGAGTCTCGGATCGGACGGCGGCGCTAGACGCGGCGCGGGTACAGGGCCTGGTGACCAGCAAAGACGTCGAAGGGCTGGATTAGTTCCGCCCGGACGTGGCTGTTCTCCGGAATAGATGAGATTCGGGCGGTCAGCACCGCTGGGCTGGGGATTGGATTTCCACCATGGTGCGACTCGGAATAATCCCCCCACGCATCGATGCAGCCCCCAAGCATTGCATCCATACCGTCATCCGAACAGTCCGGCGTCTGGCGCCTTCGTACATGAAGTGGAGTTATCCGCTGAACTGGATCGTGGTCGCTTCAACGTAATTCGTGGTGACAATCCAAACTATTGCATGTTTTTCGTTGTGGTAATCAGGGGATTAGGTGGATTCACCCTCGCGTTCACCCTCTGTGCGGGGCATCTGCAAAGCGTCCACTGTTCAGTATTAAAGCTGTTGAAGAAAATGCGTCAACATCGGGGGGAATGTTGCGCGACGAGCTGTGCTCCGTGGTGATCTGTGTACCGGGGGCTGGGTCCCGATTGGTTCGGGACCCAGCCTTCGATGTTAATGCGCGATTAGCCCAGCAGTGCCCGCTTTAGGGTGTCAAGACCGACTGAACCGACGCCCAGTGCCTGGGTGTGGAAGGCCTTGAGATCGAAGTCGGCCCCTGCGCTCGCGGCACGTTCGTCGCGGATTTGCTCCCAGAGGCGCTGCCCGACTTTGTATGCGGGGGCTTGGCCCGGCCAACCCAGGTAGCGCGTGAATTCAAACTCCAGTTGGCCGGCGGAGATGTCCAGATTTTTCGACAGGAAGTCGAAGCCGCTTTCGCTGTCCCAGGTCCCGGAGCCCCAGGCTGCGGGGATCTCCAATTCGAGGTGGACGCCGATGTCGAAGACCACCCGGGCGGCACGCATGCGCTGGGCATCAAGCATGCCCAGGTAGTCACCCGGGTCTGAGAGGAAGCCCAGATCGCGCATGAGCCGTTCGGCATACAGCGCCCAGCCTTCGCCATGACCCGAAACCCAGCAGGCGCTCCGGCGCCAGTCATTAAGCGTATCTCGGGCCATGACTGCGGTGGCCACCTGCAGGTGGTGGCCCGGAACACCCTCGTGATAAACGGTGGTGAGCTCGGCCCAAGTGGTGAACTGTTCCTCACCCTCGGGAACCGACCACCACATGCGTCCCGGACGGCTAAAGTCCTCCGACGGGCCGGTGTAGTAAATGCCACCCTCCTGAGTCGGGGCTATCATGCACTGGATCTTGTCCATGGGAGCGGGGATGTCGAAGTGTGTTCCGGCCAGTGCGGCCAATGCCTCATCGGACTTCTGTTGCATCCAGCGCTGCAGCGCATCGGTGCCGGCCAGCTGGCGGGCTGGATCCTGATTCAGGATGAGTTTGGCTTCTTCAATGCTGGCGCCCGATGAGATCTGGTCGGCGACGCGTTGCTGCTCCTTGATGATGGAGTCCAGTTCTTCCACGCCCCACGCGTAGGTCTCCTCCAGATCGACCGCTGCACCCAGGAAGCGACGGGACATCAGCGCGTAGTATTCGCGTCCCACGGCATCCTTCGTGGGGGAGGCAGGGAGCAGTTCATCTTCCAACACCGAGGCCAACAGTCGATAGGCGGCGTTGCAGGCCTCGGCGCCGGAGGTTAAACGCTCGGCGAGCTCCGGGGCCACCGCGGCACCGGAAGTGGACAGCGTTTCAAAGAATCCGCCGGATTTGGCGTAGTCACGTGCTTGGGTGATCACGATCTTTACCTGGCGGGCGGCCGAGTACTGACCCTTGGCTGCCGAATCGCGCAAAGCTGCGATGTAACCGGCCATGGCGGCGGGCAAGTTGTGCATGCGCTCGGCGATGAAGCCGTAGTCGGTGGCGGTTTCCTGGGGCATCAAATCGAAGATGGCGCGCAGCGACTGGGCGGTGGAGGCGATGTTGTTCAGCTCGGTTCGCTGCGTAGCGGCAATCTCAAGGTCCAGACCCAGACGCTCCTTCATGGCGTCGAGGGTGATTTCGTCCACCGCGTCAACCGGCTGTAGTGGTGCCAGCGCGGCCAGTGCTTCACGGGCGGCCTGAGTTTGAGCTTCGATACCGGCTGGCGAATAGTCGGAATATTCGGCCTCACGACCCGGCAGGCCTAACTCGGTGGCAAATTCGGGGATGAGTTCAAGCAGGCGGGCGAAATACTCGTTGGCGACGGTGTCGATGGCGCTGGGCGTGCGCGGGGAAGTGATGTCAGTCATAACTCCAACCCTAGCCGACGTGAAATAGATGTTGAAGGAAATTTCGTGATGGATTCGATGCCCGACGTGGTGAGGAACCCTCGAGTGCGACCTCGAAACGGGGCATGGGGAGAACTCACCATGGCAGGAGTTTGACCATCCTTTGTAGACTGGTGGGGTTCGACCCTTCCGCGGTGGGGCATCGCAGCCTGCGAATCCGGCTGATTCGTGAAATCACAGCAAGGAATGACCGCACATGGCAAAGACCAGTCGAGCCCGGTGGACAGCACCGTTGAAGGGCACCGCTTTTAAAGCGGTGGTCATTCCGGTGGTCGCCGCACTCGCCGTGGCTGGTGCCATCATCCACCCGGGATTCGAAACCGCGGACGTGGAATTGAACGACGGCGGCGTCTGGGTCACCAACCAGGCCGAGGGCAAGATCGGGCACATCAACTACCAGTCGCGCGTCATCGACGGCGGCGTGGTCACGCCGCTGCCGCGCTACGACCTGGCCCAGCATGCCGAACGGGTCTTTGTCCGCAACCTCGAACAGGCCTCACTGACCACCATCGACCCCGCCATGGTCCAATTCGCGGGTGACAATAACCTGCCCGCCAACTCATCCTTCTCCTTCGGCACCTCCGTCGTGGCGGTCACCGACGACGAGCACGGCACCGTGCAGGCCACCCGCGCGGAGAACATTTCGGAATTCTCCGGTGAGGGTGCCTTGCCGATCATCGAGTCCAACGGCGAGGTCGCCGCGGTGGTCGGGGCCGATGACACCGTATGGACCGTCGACTACCAATCAGGGGTGCTCGCCGCCCACACCATCGACGCCGAGGGCACCGCGCAGCCGCTCAGCGAGATCACCATCGAGGAATTGACCTCGATGGACAAGCCGCAGCTCAGCGCCGTCGGGGCGACCGGCGTGGTGTTTGATGCGGCTTCCGGCGACGTCTACACCTCCACCGGCGGGCATACCACTGTGGAGAACCCGACGAACGCCAAGATCCAGGCCCCCGGTCCTGGAGCACCGGGCGTGGCGATTGCCCTGGATAACGCGCTGGCCACGGTGTCGCTGGACGGGCGCGATGTGAACTACGAGCAGGTTGATACCGCCGGAACCCCCATCGAACCGGTACGCGTGGGTACCTGCACCTATGCCGCCTGGCAGACCAGCGCCCAGTATCTGCGCCACTGCGCGGACCCCGCGCAGAACCAGAACATGCCCATCCCCGAAATGCCTCAGGGATCCGAGCTGAAATTCCGGGTCAACCGTGACGTGGTGGTGCTCAACGACATCTCCACCGGACAGGTCTGGCTGATGAACGAGGGCATGGAGATCGTCAGCAACTGGAGCGATCTGGAACCGCCCAAGGGTGAGGGTGAGGCGAAGGAGGAAGAGACCAAGGAGATCACCGACGCCATCGAGCTGCCCAACCGCACCGAGAAAAACGAAAAACCGATCGCCGAGGACGACACCTTCGCAGTACGCCCCGGTCGGGCCACGCTGCTGCCGGTGCTCTACAACGATGTGGACCCCGATGGGGATCTGCTGCTGGCCGAGCTGGAAGGCGGCGGACCATCTTTGGGTGAGCTGCAGTCGGTGCATGACGGGACCGGCTTCCAGATCGTAGTTCCCAAGGACGCCAGCGGCACCGCACGATTCAGTTACACCGCCGCCGATGGGCGCGGTGGTACCGACACCGCAACCGTCAACCTCAAGGTCGTGGACGAAGACAGCAACGAGGCCCCGGAGCAGCAGCGCACCACCGTCCTGCAGGTCCGCCAGGGCGAATCGGCCAGCCGCAACCTGCTAACCGACTGGACCGATGCCGAGGGTGATGACCTGCGCCTGCTCGGCGGTACCAGCGAGGGCGACGACGTCATCCGGGTTCGCCCCGACGGCACCCTGACCTTCCAGGACGATGGCAAACGCATCGGGCAGAAGGAAGTCACGATCCAAGTTTCCGATGGTCGCGAAAGCACCAAGGGCCGCGTGCTTGTCGAGGTGCTGGCCGACACCGCCATCAAGCCGGTCACCGCGACCGATCACGTTCTCGCCCGCGTGGATGAGGCAACCAGCTTCGAACCCTTGCTCAACGATGTTGACCCCTCCGGGGGAGGGCTGCGTCTGGCCGGGGTGGACGACGTGTCCGGGCTTGAACTGAAGACCAACACGGAGACCGGTGCCGTCACCGTCACCGGAGATCGCCCCGGGACCTTCTACGCCGAGTACCTGGCCACCAACGGACCGGCCAGCGCACCGGGCTTGGTGCGCATCGATATTAAGGCGCCCGAGCCGAGCGACGCAGCCCCGGTCGCGGTGCGCGACATGGCGCTGCTGCCCTCCGGACAGGACGTGTTAGTTGACGTGCTGGGCAACGACTCCGACCCGGCCGGCGGCGTGCTGGTGGTCACCGGCGTGGAAAATAACCAAGAGGCTCCGTTCTCCACCAGCGTCGAACGCAATGCCCTGGTGCGCATCACCGACGTGCGCGGGCTGACCGACCCGACCACCATCAGCTACACCATCTCCAACGGTGCGACGGAAGCCACCGGCGAGATCCGAGTCGTGCCGATCCCCGCCCCGCCGCGCCTCGACCCGCCGCAGGCCAACCCGGATTCGGTGACGGTACGCGCAGGCGACGTCGCGACGGTGAAGGTGCTGGAGAATGACATCCACCCCAACGGCGGCAAGCTAGAGCTGGCCCCGGAACTTCAGGAGACCGAGGACCTCGGTGAGGGTTCACTGATCTCCGTCGCCGATTCCACGGTGCGCTTCCGCGCCGGGGACTTCGAGGGTAAACCGCGCCAGGTCTCCGCCGTATATACCGTCGCCGGGCCCGATGGCCAGGAGGCCAGCGCGAGTGTGACCTTCGATGTGCAGCCAGCGGCCGACGCGAACGACCTGGAGAAGAACACCCCGCCGAACCCGTTGCCGGTTCAGGGCCGGGTCTTCGCCGGCAGCAGCACCAGCGTGCAGGTGCCGCTGGATGCCATCGACCCCGACGGCGACTCGGTGTCGCTGGTCCAGTTCGGATCTTCGCCCCGCTTCGGGACGGCAAAAATTCGTGGCTCGGCCATCGACTACACCGCCAACAAGGATGCCTCGGGCACCGACGAATTCAGCTACATCGTGGAAGACCGGCTCGGCGCCCGTTCCACCGCCACCGTGAAGATTGGCATCGCTCCGCTCTCGGAGGCCAACAATCCGCCGGTGGCGGTGAACGACTTCATTACCGTGCGCCCCGAACGGCCCGTGGCCGTGGACGTGATGGACAACGACACCGATCCGGACGGCGACGCCCTGGCACTGCTCAGCGAGGTGGGCTCCGAGTCCTCGGTCAAGGCCGAGGTCATCGACGGGCGCGTGGTGCTCAGCTCCCCGCCGCAGAACGGCACCATCTCTGTTCGTTACCGCATCAGCGATGGGCGCGGCGGCACCGCCAGCGCCACCCTCACGGTCAAATCGGATCCCGAGGCTCGTCTGCTGGCCCCGATCGCCCGCGATGATCGCGTCTCGCTCGAGGAAGTCATCGAGAACGACGAAGTCACCGTCGACATCCTGCGCAACGACGAAGACCCCGACGGCAGTAGCGCTGACCTTGAGGTCAGCCTGCCCGATGAGCCGGCGGGTGTGGACATGGGCGAAAAGGGCCTCACCGTGCGCGTCGGCGCCGAACCCCAGGTCATCGCCTACAGACTCACCGACCCGGACTCTCTCACGTCAAATGCCTTTGTGCACGTGCCGGGTACCGGCGGAGCTCGCCCGATCCTGCGCAGCGGTCTGGCCCTCGAGGTCGAGGCCGGCCAGCTGCTGCCGCTGAAACTGCAGGATCTGGTGCTGGTGCGTGAGGGGCACAAACCCAGGTTAACCACCGAGGACGCCGTGAGCTCGATGCCGGCGAACGATGGCAACCTGGTCGTCTCCGCCACCGAGCTCTCCTTCCGGGCACCGAAGGACTTCTCCGGACCGGCAGCCGTGACCTTCGAGGTCACCGACGGGTCCGGCCCCGATGACTCCACGGGGCTGTCTTCCACGCTGAGTGTGCCGATCAACGTTAATCCGGCCCCGGGCAATGACCCGAACGAGCAGCGCGAGGGCCAGGGGCCCGAGGACGAACCCGAGGAAGAAGAGGTGGAGGAGGAAGAACAGCCGGATCCGGAAAACTTCCCGCCGACCCTCCAGGCCAATGCCCTAACTGTTGGCCAGGGTGGGGAACCGGCCGAGCTGGACCTGCGCATGGCCGCCAATGATGCGAACGAGGAGGATTTGCCCAAGCTCGCCTTCGCCCTCGGCGCGGTCGATATCCAGGGTGTGAGTGCAGAAATCGTTGACGGGCATACGCTGCGCGTTAGCGCGGCGGCCGACACCCCCAAGGGCACCCGCGGCACCGTGGCGATCTCGGTGAACGACGGGGTTAACCCGCCGACCACAGCCGCCATGGGCATCACCGTCACTGGCTCCACCCGGGAGCTGCCGGTCGCCGTCGCTGACAACATCGCCGACGCGGCCCAGGGTCGCACCGAGTCCGTCGACGTGCTGACCAACGATCACAACCCGTACGCCGATCAGGGGCCGCTGCGGCTGATCAACGCGCGCCCGCTGGATCGCGCCCAGGGTACCGTAGCGCTGCGCGGGGATAAGGTGGACATCACTCCGAGTGAGAACTTCGTGGGCACCATGCGGGTGGAATACACCATCGGAGATGTCACCGATGATGTCTCGCGCAATGTCATCGGCACCGTGACGCTGAACGTCAAGGGTGCCCCGAGTCCACCCTCGCTGCCCCGCGTGGAATCCACCGGCGATGAAAAAGCGGTGCTGACCTGGGGACCACCGGCGAATAACGGTTCGCCGATCACCCACTACACGGTCACCGGTGGCGGGCACGTGCAAAAGTGCGCAACAACCACCTGCACCATCACGCCCCTGACCAACGACACCATCTACAACTTCACCGTGACCGCCACCAACGCGGTGGGCGAATCGCCGGCCTCCCCGGCCTCCGCCGACGTCCGCCCGGACGTGGAACCCGAACAGCCCGGTGCCCCCACCGGGAAGGACGGAGACCAACAGGCCACCTTCAGCTGGAAGGCACCGGTGAGCCGCGGTTCGGCGATCCAGGGCTACACCCTGGAAATCTCCCCGGCCCCGGCCAACGGCATCACCCAGGTCTCCGGGATCACCGGCACCTCCTACACCTGGGCGGGGCTGAAAAACGGCACCGCCTACCAAACGCGGGTGCGCGCGGTGAACAAGGCGGCCAAGCCTTCACAGTTCAGCGCCTACTCCGCCTCCGTCACCCCGGCCGGTAAGCCCTTCGCCCCGAACGCTCCCACCGCGGTGCGCCAGGAATCGGCGATCGACGGAGGCGTCGTGGACGTGTCCTGGCGTGCCCCGGGTGCCAACGGCGCAGCGTTGAGCGGTTACACCGTGCGGGTCTACGAAGCCGCGACGCTGGTCAAAACCGTCTCCGGTATCCCGGCCAGCCGGCAGCGGCAGGCCGTTACCGGGCTGGGAACCGGTAAGTCCTATCGCTTCACGGTGCAGGCCAGCAACCGCGTTGGTGCCTCCGATCAGAGTCAGCGTTCCACCGCTGTCACCCCGTACGGACGCCCGAAGGCCATCGGCGCGCTCACTGCGCAGGCCACCGGAACCGATCGCATGGTCAGGCTCGACTTCACGGCGCCCGGCGCGAACGGCGCGCCGGTCACCGGCTACCAGTACTCCACCGACGGCGGAGCCTGGACGCCCTTCGGCGGCCCCGGCGGCACCATCGACACCGGAGCCAACGGTCAGGCCCACACCTGGCAGGTGCGCGCGCTGAACGCGGCCGGCCCGGCATCCCCGAGCCCGGCCAGCAACCAGATGAGCGCCTACGGTCCGTTGCGCGATAACGCGCAGATCGCCGCCACGCACGGGGACCACTGGATCAAATTCACTTGGAACGCCGCCGCCGGTGAGGCCAACGGGCGCACGCTCACCCACACTGTCACCGTCGATGGCAACAACACCGCCAACGACGGGGCCGAACGCCTGGAGAACCTGGGTTACTCCACCGCGCGAACGCTGAAGATCACCGCCAGCGACGCCGAGGGTCAATCCAAATCCTGGTCGAAGACCGAGCAGACCAACTCGAAGCCGGCGCGATCGGTGCAGCTGAGCCGTGGCCCGAACTACAACGGGTATCCCAACTCGACCTGCGCCCCAGACTGCTACAAGTACCACGTGGAGCTCTACGACTTTGACCCTGGGACCCACACCTACGAGGCCACCTGTTACCACTCCGGCGGGAACTTCGCCTCCAACCCGGTGACGATTGACGTTGGGCCCAAGGGCCGAGCCTCGGCGGACCTGCCCTGTGTGGTGGAACCCGGATACAAGTCGCCCTACTACGCCACGGTTGATGGCGTGGAATCGAATACCACCGGATTCTGACGCCGTCATCGGTGCAAAAACTTACGACGAGAAACAGGAGTCACATTTAATGACGATGACCAACGAGCAGGCCAGCTGGTTCGCCGACACCTTCGCCAAGTTGGTGGCCAACGTGGGCATCTCCGTGCTCGGCAAGGACGAGGTGGTGCGCATGGTGCTCACCGCACTGCTGGCCGAGGGCCACGTGTTGTTGGAGGACGCGCCCGGGACCGGCAAAACGATGCTGGCCCGCTCGCTCTCGGCCACCGTACAGGGGACCAACTCGCGCATTCAGTTCACCCCCGATCTGCTGCCCTCGGACGTCACCGGTATCACCATCTACGACCAGAAGACCCAGGCGTTCGAGTTTCACCGCGGTCCGATCTTCGCCAACCTGGTGTTGGCCGATGAGATTAACCGCGCCTCCCCGAAGACCCAGTCGGCACTGCTGGAGGTCATGGAGGAGAGCCGGGTGACGGTCGATGGGACCACCTACGCGCAGGCGCGCCCGTTCATGGTCATTGCCACGCAGAACCCGATCGAGCAGGCCGGCACCTACCGGCTGCCAGAGGCGCAGCTGGACCGCTTCCTGATCAAGACCTCCATCGGCTACCCGGACCGCGCCGCGACCGTCGAACTGCTCGCCGGCAGTTCGCAGCGTGACCGCTCGACCTCGGTGAGCGCCATCATCACCACCGAGGCCGTCGCCGACATGGCCGATCTGGCCGCCACCACCCACGTGGACCGGGGTGTGCTGGAGTACGTGGCGCAACTCTGCGAGGCCACCCGCGATGCGTCCGAGACCCGATTGGGTGTTTCGGTGCGTGGGGCGCTGGCGATGGTGCGCGCCGCGAAGATCTGGGCTGCCACCGAGGGTCGGAACTATGTGCTGCCCGATGACATCAAGGCGCTGGCCGCTGCGGTGTGGACGCACCGCCTGGTGCTAGACCCGGAAGCTGAATTCACCGGGGCCAGTGCCGAAGCAGTGATCGCCGATGTGCTGCGCACCGTGCCGGCACCGACCGGTCACGGCGGCAACGGCTCGGGCAGCGGCGCCAGCGGCGCTAACGGCACCAACGTCGGCAGCGTCGACTCCAGCGGCAATGGTGCGAACGGCGCCACCGGTGCCAGCGACCCCGCCGGCCATGGCGCCAACGGCGCCAACAACAATGGCGCCAGCGCTACGCGCAGCGGCCTGCGTGGCTTCCGCGCCCGCCGCGACAACAGTGCCAATGGCACTAACGGCAACGGCAGCGGCAGCGGCACCGGCGGCAACGGCACCGCCGCCGGCACCGAGGCGCCGTCGGCCGACGTCGATGCGGCAGAGGCCGACGAATCCACGGTGCTGCGCCGGGACGTGGGCGGGGCATGAGCAGACGGCCCACCGGCGCCGGAAGCCGCGCCTCCACCCGGGCAGCGGCGCGCAGCACCGCGCGAGCGCTGAAGGCCACCGCGGACAAATCGGCGGGTTTGCTCTCCGAGGCCACGGCGCTGCTCCGCGAGGCACTTGACCCGCTACTGGTGCGCTGCCGCACGCTGTTCGCGAAGTACCTGGCCCCGGCCGGACGCGTCGTCTCTCCGCTGGGCTTTGTCGTCGCCGGGACCGCCGCGCTGCTCTGGCTGCTCGGGGTCGTGTTCGGGTGGCAGGAAGCCCTGCTCGGGGCGTTTATGGCAACACTGCTGCTACTGGTGGCGGTGGGCTTCATCATCGGCCGGTCCGATTTCCGCATCACCCTGGAGCTTAATCGCACCCGGGTGGCGGTAGGGGACCGCGCGGTCGGTGCCATGGAGGTGCTTAACCCCACGGCCCGCACCTCGTTGACGACGCTGATGGAACTGTCCGTGGGCGCCGCGGTGGCGACCTTCCGCGTGCCGCGGCTGGGCCCCGGGGAGCAGCATGAGGACCTGTTCACCATCCCCACCCGCCGCCGGGCCGTGCTGAGTGTTGGTCCGGTGCGTTCGGTGCGCCAAGACCCCTTTGGACTGCTGCGCCGCCAGGTCCGCTGGACCGAGCGCTACGAGTTGTTTGTCCACCCCAAGACCACCGCGCTGCACGGCTCCTCCGCCGGTTTCATCCGCGATCTGGAGGGCATGACCACCCGCGATCTGTCCAATTCCGATGTCTCCTTTCACGCGCTGCGTGGTTACGTCGCGGGAGATGACCGCCGGCACATCCACTGGAAGTCCTCCGCGCGCACCAGCGAGCTGATGGTGCGCCAGTTCGAGGAGACCCGGCGCTCCCACCTGGCCATCGCGCTCTCGGCGAACCTCGGCGAATACGGGGACCCGGCCACGGGGCCCGATGACTTTGAGTTGGCGCTCTCCGCCGCGGCCTCCATCGGCCTGCAGGCCGTCACCGACCAGCGCAAGCTCTCGGTGCTGGCGCAGACCGGGCCGGTGCGCACCGACACCGGACGGAACATGCTCGATTCGCTGACCCGGCTGCAGGCACGCACGCTGCCCCGCCACGACGTCGCGGACCTGGTCCGCACCACCATCGAGACGGTGCCCGGGGCCTCGGTGGTCTTCATCCTCACCGGTGCCACCACCACCGCCCGGCAATTGCGCGAGGCGTCGATGCACGTGCCCTTCGGGGTGCGCGCCATCGCCATCCGCGCCGGGCACGGGCTGCGCGCCACCCGCGCCGACATCGGCGAATTAACGGTTTTGAGTCTGGGCAGCCTCGACGAGCTCGCTCTGCTGCTGCGCAGGGCAGCAGCATGAGCGCGCTCAGCGGTACGAGCACCCTGAAGTCCAAATTGCCGATGTGGCGCTACGGGCTGGACGCCGCTTGTCTGGGCCTGGCCCTCTTTCTGGGCGCGCTGGGCCTGGCCGACGCGTACGGCACCAGCGCCCACTTCCTGCTGGCCAGCCTCGGCGGCATCATCGCCGGACTGGCTCTGGCCTGGGCACACGTGTATTTCCGGCTGCAGGCCTTCAAAACGATGGCGCTGTTCGCCGGGCTCTACCTGCTGTTGGGCACCGTCCTGGCCACCCCGCGCGAGGCGCTCTTCGGGTTCATCCCGACCTTCGAATCGCTGCGGGTGCTGCTGGCCGGGGTGGTGTTCTCCTGGAAGGATATGCTCACCGTTGCGGCGCCCGTGGGCTCCTACGGCGGGGTGCTGATTGTCGCGTTCGCCTCCACCTTGCTCACCGGGCTGCTGGCCGGACTCACCGCGTGGCGGCTGCGCGCGCCGTACTGGACACTGCTGCCGCTGCTGGCCATGTTTGTTGTCGGGATCGCCTTCGGCACCCGCGACGTGCCGCTGCCGGTGCTGCGCGGTGGAGCGTTTATGGCGGTGCTGGTCGGCTGGCTGGCCTGGCGCCGTTACATCGGCAGCCTGGTTGCCGACGGCTTCCGCTCGCTGAACCACGCCGAGGAGGATGTGCGCGGGGTGCGCGACGGGTTGATCCGGCGGGTGGCCGTTGGCGCCGTGGTGCTGCTGGCAGCCAGCGGCATCACAGCCGCCGCGGCCCCGCTCATTAGCCCGTCGACCCCGCGGCAGGTGCTCCGCGATGCCGTCGAGCCCCCGGTTGATCTCTATACCTACCCCAGTCCGCTGACCAACTTCCGCAAATACACCAAAACCATGGCCGAGCAGACCCTGCTCACCGTCACGGGCCTGCCCGAGGGCGAACGCGTGCGGTTGGCAGCGCTGGATTCCTACAACGGGATGGTGTTTAACGTTGACCCGAAGTCCGGGGGCAACTTCGCCCCGGTGGGTGACTCCGCGGACATTCGCGGCTCCGAATCGTCGGCAGCGCGCACCGCCGGGGAACTGGAGATCGGCATCGGCGACTATGCCGGGGTGTGGCTGCCCGGTGGTGGCCGGCTCGCCGGAGTGCGCGTCGAGGATCAGGGCCGCGAGCAACTGGCTCGTTCACTGTTCTATTCCGATGAGGCGGAAACCGCGCTGAGCTCAATCGGGTTGCAACGCGGGGATAGCTACACCGCGGCGGTGCAATTCCCCGTGCGGGCGACCGATGCGGAACTGGAAAAAGCCGACTTTGCGCAGCTGCGCATGCCGGAGTTGGCCAACGTGCCGCCGGTGGCAGCGGCCAAGTCGGTCCAATACGTCGGCTCCGCGCGCACCGCGTTGGAGCGGGCGCGCAGTCTGGAATCCGCGCTGAAGACCAGCGGGTTCCTCTCCAGCGGCTCCGAGGGGCAGGTGCCATCCCTCTCCGGACACGGAGCCGGGCGCATCACCAGCCTGCTCGAGGCGGAGGACCCGATCGGCGACGACGAGCAGTACGCGGTCGCGATGGCGCTGATGGCCCGCGAACAGGGCATGCCCGCCCGCGTGGTCATGGGCTTCTACCCGGAAAAATACAACCCTGCCGCGGCCGTGGAGCTGAAGGGTACCGACGTGCACGCCTGGGTTGAGATCGCCTTCGAGTCGATCGGGTGGGTGACCTTCGACCCGAGCCCGGACGACGACGAGCAGCCCACCCCGCCGGAGCAGGAACCCCGCGCGGTGCCGCAGCCGCAGGTGCTCCAGCCGCCACCGCCCGAGCAGCAGGACGCCGAGCTGCCGCCGGAGACCGCACCGGAGCCGCAGGAGGTCCAGCAGGAGGAACCGGGCTTCTGGGAAACCTGGGGCGCGCTGGTCATCGGCGTCGGCATCGGCCTCGGTTCTCTGTTGCTGCTTGCCTCTCCATTCCTGCTGATCCTGTGGCTCAAGCTCCGGCGTCGCCGGCGCCGTGCCACCGTGGGCAGCACCGGGGCGCGGATCAGCGCCGGCTGGCAGGAAGTACTTAGCCAGGGCACCGACTACGGGATCATCGCCCGCGGCGGGGTCACCCGCCGGGAGCATGCCGGCACCCTGGCCGCCGGCTTCCCCACGCTCGGTACGCTCCCGCTGGAGCTGGCCGCGCGGGCAGATCAAGCCACGTTCTCCACCGGCGTTATGGGCGAGGACGAGGCGGATCGCTACTGGCGCGACGTTGAAGCCCAGTCGGCGAAGATGGGTGCGGCGACGAGCTTCTGGCGTCGCCAACGGGCCAGATTCTCCGTCCGTTCGCTGCTGCATGACTGGTTGGGAGCGATCTCCGCGCGCGGGGCGGGAACCGGCGCCGGGCCGCTGGGCGTGCGACTGGGCGGGCGACTGGGCGGGCGACTGGGCGGGCCGCTGGTTCGGCGTCGTTCTGGTGCACGGCCGCGCACCCTCGGTAAGGTACACGCAATGGAAACGAAGGAGTAACCGGTGGCCGGAACCATGAATACGGTTGATGCCTCGGCAGGAAAACGACTCGGCGCGTGGTTGTTAGATACCGCCCCGCTCGCGATCCTGTCTGCCATTTTCCTTTCGGTGCTCGGACCGCAGCTGCTCCAGGAATCGATCACACCGGGGACCCCGATGCAGGTCGCGCTGAGCGGCGCGCTGTTTACCCTGCTGACTCTGGGATACACGGGGTTCCTCTGGTGGTGGGAGGCGAGCGCGGGCAAGACCCTCGGGAACGTTTTGCTGAAGTTGCGCACCACCGCCATGGACGGGACCGTGCCCGGTTGGACCCCGGTGATCCAGCGTCGGTTGCTCATCGTCTTGGCCGGGATCGTCCCCATTGCCGGCCCGGTGCTGGTGGTGGTCTCCAACCTGTTCGACCCGCAGGACAAGCGCCAGGGCTGGCATGACAAGGCCGCCGGCACGCTGGTGCTGGACATCGATGCCGGATATGACCCGCTGGGCACCGGCGGGCTCGCCGGCCAGCAGGCCTTTGCCCCCTCCGCGGATCCGGCCGCATCGGACACCGCATCCGGGGCACCAGCGCAGAGTTTTCCGCGCAGCAACGGGGTCATTACCTCGGTGCCCGGCGCGTCGCATGCGCCGGGCACCGGAGCCGGAGCGACACCAGGGCACTCTCCGGAAGCCGCGCCGGAAGCCGCGCCGGAACCGATTTTCGATGCCGATGCCGCTCCCACCGCCGCTCCCACCGCCACTCCCGTGCCCGAGGCCCACCCGGACGATGCCTTCACCCACACCCGCCTGCGCGTGGAAACGCGCACCGTCACCCGCCTGATCTTCGACGACGGGCAGGTCCACGAGCTGGAACACAGCCTGTTGATCGGCAGGAACCCGTCCGCCGCCTCCGACGTGGATGACACGGATGACACGGAACTCTTGCGGCTCGGCGACGGTGGCCGTTCGGTGTCCAAGACCCACCTACTGGTCCAACCCAGCAGCTCCGGCATCTGGGTCACCGATCGCAACTCCACCAACGGATCCCGGGTCATCGATGCCGCCGGCACCGAGCGCGACCTGCTGCCCGGCCAGCCGAGCCCCGCCGCGGCGGGGGACACGGTCTACCTGGGCGAACGCCACTTCACGGTGGAGCGCACATGAACCGGGAGACAGAAGGCATCGAGGTGAGCATCCGCCACGGTCAGGGTACGGACCGCGGGCTCAAACGCGAGATCAACGAGGATTCGTTATTCGTCTCCGATGGACTCTTCGCGGTTGCCGACGGAATGGGTGGTCACGCGGCCGGCGAGGTGGCCAGCCACCTCTGCGTCGAGACACTGGCTACTGGCTACCGCAAGGCCGCCGGTCGGCTGGACGCCGAGGCGATCAACACACTGCTGCGCACCGCCGGCGAGGCCATTGCCGCCAGTGCGCCCCGCGGGGCGGGCACCACCGTCAGCGGCGCAGCAGTCATCAAGCGGGACTCGTCCCTACACTGGCTGGTGTTTAACGTCGGAGACTCGCGCACCTACCGGCTTTCCAACGGCCTGCTGGAGCAGGTCACCGTCGACCATTCCGAGGTGCAGCAATTGGTCGAACGCGGCGTCATCGGCACCGAGCAGATGGCCACCCATCCGCGCCGGCACGTCATTACCCGCGCGCTGAGCGCCGGCGGCGACAGCCGCGTGGACTTCTGGCTGCTGCCGATCCAGCCCGGTGACCGCCTGCTGATCTGCTCCGACGGGCTGAGCACCGAGCTCGCGGATGAGTCGTTGCGCGATATCATCACCAGGTTTCCCGATCCGCAGCAGGCCGCCGACGAGCTCATCGCCGCGGCTCTGAGTCGGGGTGGGCGCGATAACATCTCAGTGGTCATCGTCGATGCGGTGGGCCGGGACGTCGAGGAGATGATCGACACCGTGCCACGCTCGATCAGGCCGGCCAAAAACTCGAAAACTCAGTCGATCGCCGTTGTCAGCGGTGCAATGACTCCAATGGAGGAACAATCATGAACGCACTGCGCTACCTTCCCGGTGACTGGTTCGCCCTGGTCAGCCCCCAACACGTCATCTTGTTGCCCGGCACCACCGCCGTGACGGAGGTGTCCGCGCTCTGGGAACGGCTTCACGACGCGGCCACCGTCGAGTCGCTGCTCACCGAGATCCTTACCGCAGCCCAGATGAAGATCAGCTCGATGCCGCCCTTCGCGATTGTGTCGCGCGATGCCGCACCGCACGTCGTGGTGCGCGGCGAGGTCAGCGTCGCCACCAACAACGGCTCTGAGCAGGCCCGTGGCCGCGACGTGGCCACCTGGCT
Organism: Paeniglutamicibacter terrestris; assembly: GCF_012271785.1. Taxonomy (GTDB): domain Bacteria; phylum Actinomycetota; class Actinomycetes; order Actinomycetales; family Micrococcaceae; genus Paeniglutamicibacter; species Paeniglutamicibacter terrestris. The sequence continues at coordinate 249,397 of NZ_JAAWVT010000005.1, forward strand.
GGAGCGCCGATTCGGCCCCGCCGATCAGTGGGACGTGAGCGTCGGAGCCGCGGACGAAGGCCACTGGTTGCCCATCGCCGAAGGCATCGTGCGGGTCTCCGGGCTGCGCCAAGGAGGTGACCCCGAAGGAATGACACCCCGGAGCGATGCATCAATCGTCGCCGAAGCCGATGCCGATGCCGATGCCGATGCCGATGCTCAAGCTGCGACCGACACGGCCACGGCAACCCCGGCCACGGTGGCTCCGCCATCCTCGGCAACCCCGACCACGGTGGCTCCGGCAACCCCGACCACGGCGTCAATCGAGGCCGACGTCGAAACCAGAACCGATGCTGAACCTGAGGCGGCCACGGAGCATCCGGCCACCGGTATGGAGCCCACAGCTGTAGGTGTGGAAACCGAAACCAAGATCGACGCCGCACCGGAAAAGGTCGAACTCGCCACCGCTGCGGAAGCAGAAACTGCAGCGGAAGTGAAAACTGAACCGGCCACGGAAGCACGCGCAACCGCCGAGCCGGACACTCAGGAAACGGCGGGGCAGCTGCCGGAGGACAACACGGAAATCAAGCCTGATCACGGCGGAGATTCGCTGGACCGGTCACAAGTATCGCTGGCCAGCGAGCTGCTCGGCCGCCGCGATGACACCGTTGGCGGCCACGTGGCACCCATCGCTTCGAGCGGGCCCGCAGCATCCCTCAAGGAGGAGATCGACGATGAGCTCGAGGACGACATTGACGACTCCGACACCATTCTGACTCCCCGAGGGCGGCGGGCCTCCACCCAGGACGCGAAGATGGTACCGGCCGCACCAGCCCAGATTCCTGCGCCAGCCCCGAATGCCGCGCCCGCGCAAGTTCCTGGCCTGATCAGTGGGATGCCGTGGATGCGCGACGCCGCCAAGGAAGCGCCGCCCGTCCCACCGAAGCCGGCCGGCCAAGGGGCGCAGCAAGCTGCGGACATCGACGACGATGAGGAAGGACATACCATCCTGCGCGGCGGCCTGCCCGCAGCTAAACCCGCATGGAAGCTTTCCGTGGACCCTGCCGGCCAGCGTTCCGGTGACCCTGCCGGGGAGCCCGGCCAAGGATCCGGCGAAGAGCCCACCGAGGAGCTCGACGCGGGGCTGTCCGTGAGCGGGCGCAACACCACCTCGAGTGCGCGTGCCTTGGTCCTGGCCCGAAGCTGCAATAACGGGCACATCAACCCGCCGACGGCCGCGAACTGCAAGAAATGCGGGTCCACGCTGCGCGGCGCGGCACACCAGATGCCGCGTCCGCCGCTCGGGAAGATGATCATCGCCGACGGACCCGAGGGACGCGAAACCGTCCACGAGCTGACCCGCTCGGTGCTGCTGGGGCGCCAGCCATCGGCAGACGGATTGAATTTTGACCCGGCCCCGCAGCTGGTGCAAGTGCAGAGCCCAAGTAGCGACATCTCGCGGAACCACCTGCAGGTGCGCATCGATGGCTGGCACGTCGAACTCGTTGACATGGGTGCCACCAATGGGTCGATGCTGCTGAGGGCTGGTCACTCGCCACGCCGGCTGGCCAGGAACGAAGCGGTGCTGCTGCTTTCCGGCGACGTCGCGGACCTGGGCGACGGAGTTAGCGTGCGCTTCGAGGAGCTGCCGTGAGCCCACGCCCGGCAGCGCCCGCTCCGCACATCGAGGGGTTCACCTTCCTGCAGCCCCTGGGCTCCGGAGGGTTCTCCGACGTGTACCTGTACCAACAGGCGCGGCCGCACCGTAAGGTGGCGGTCAAGGTTTTGACGGCCGACGTGACACTGCCCGACGCGCGCCGTCGCTTCGAGGACGAAGCGAACCTCATGGCGCAGCTATCGGGCCACCCCTACATCGTCACGATCTACCAGGCGGAGATCACCGCTGACTCTCGCTCCTACCTGGCCATGGAGTACTGCTCGCGCCCGGGGCTGGATGCACGCTACCGGCGTGCCAAGCTGGGGGTCGACGAGGCGCTGACGCTGGGGATCCAGCTCGGTTCGGCGGTCGAGACGGCGCACCGGGCGGGCATCATCCACCGCGATATCAAGCCGGCCAACGTGCTGACCACCGACTACAACCGGCCCGCGCTGACCGACTTCGGCATCTCCGGGACCGCCGGCACCGAGGTCGCAGGACTCTCCATCCCATGGTCTGCACCGGAGGCCTTTGCGGGCGGGAACCCGCAGGGGGTGCGCATGGACGTGTACTCGCTCGGCGCGACCATCTACACCGCGCTGGCCGGACACTCGCCGTTCGTGCGGCGAGGGGGCGATAATTCGCAGGCCCAGCTGATCGACCGCATTACGAACTCGCCGCTTGAACCCCTGGCCCGGCCGGATGTCCCGGCATCGCTTAATCAGGCTCTGGCGGTGGCCATGGCCAAGTCGCCGACCTCCCGCTTCGGCTCGGCCGCCGAATTGGCGCGGGCGTTCCAACGCATTCAGGGTGAACTCGGCCTGGCGGTCACGCCCTTCGAAGTGCTGGGGGATCCCGCCTCAGATCACGGCGGCGTCGAGGCAGGCGGCGAGGCTACCCGGGTGCGCAGCGTGCGATCCATCGATCACGCGCAGCTGAGCAGCTCCCCACGTCTCTTCACGACCCCGGGGCAACGCCCGGAAGCGGGCTCTGCCTCCAGCTCTGCCGCGAACCCCGCCGCTGCGTACACCCCAAACCCCTCGGCCCAGCACGCCGCGCACGCAGTGCCGGGTTCGACTCCGGAGGTCATTGGCACACCGTCGCTCATCTCCCGTCCGGATCAGGGCCTGGGCGGAATCGGAGCAAGCGAACCGGTAGCCGAATCCTCACCGCGCGGTTTCCCGAAGGCCCTACTCGCCGCCGGCATCACACTGGTGTTAATCGTTGTTGGCGCCGTATGGGTCAATCTGTCCAACCCGGAAAAACCCAAGGTGCAAACCAGCTCGCCCATCGAATCGCCCGCTATTAACCCGGCCGATCCGCTAATCGGGGGCACCGTTGCACCCGTGCAGGGCTTCAAACACCGCACGATGGGCCAGCAGGTCACCTTCAGCTGGAAAAACCCGAAGCCGGTTGATGGGGATTTCTACCGCTGGGCTACCATCACCGCCACCAGTACCGGCACGGTTCAGAAGAGCACCACGAGCAGCGCCACGGCTCCACTGCGCTCTGCCGGGCCGACCTGCATTGAAGTCAAGTTGGTGCGCGCCACCGGTGCGGTATCGGACCCGGCACGCTACTGCACGGAGGACTGAGATGGCTGATCATGTGCATGTTGAATACTGCGGCGAGTGGTTCGACGTGGCCGAGGACAAGGTCTTCACCATCGGCCGCGAAGGCGATCTTGCGGTGGATGAGAACCGTTACCTGCATCGCAGTTTCCTCACCGTGGCGCGGCACGACGGGATCTGGTGGCTGTCCAACATCGGCAGTCGGCTCACCGCGACGATCTCCGATCAGACCGGCGGGCTGCAGGCCTGGCTCGCGCCCGGCTCCCGGCTGCCACTGGTGTTCGCCAAAACCTTGGTGGTTTTTACCGCCGGGTCCATCACCTATGAGCTCTCGCTGCATGTGGCCCAGCCAGCATTCCGGCAGGAGCCGGTGGATCAGGATCCCGACGGGGCCGCCACCATCGGACCGGTGCTGCTCACCGAGGCGCAGCGCGCGCTGGTTGTCGCCCTTGCGGAGCCGATGCTGCGCCGCGACGGGACCGGCCTGAGCGCCATCCCGTCCAGTGCCGAGGCGGCGGCGCGGCTGGGCTGGAAAATCACGCGGTTCAACCGCAAGCTCGACAACGTCTGCGACAAGCTGGATAAGGCCGGCATCGAGGGGTTACGTGGCGGCATCGGACGACTGGCCTCCAACCGCAAGGCCCGTCTGGTGGAACACGCGGTCAGCTCGCATCTGGTCACCCGGGCGGATCTGGTGCTACTGGAGGGCCCCGTCGCCGACGACAGCTGAGTGTCGACGACGGTGGCGCCGGGGGCATAGCTGCGCCCGGCCCGCCGAGGCCGGGGCCTTAGCTGCGCCCGACCTTCCAGGGCAACGAATGGCCGGAGAGCTCACGGCGTCGGCGAATGCGACCACCGCGTGTTTCGGTTTCGGCCGGGGCTGTGGTTGTAGCTCCCTGGCTGGCCAGTGCGGAAAAGACCGCGGAGAGAACCGCGATCTCCTCGGCGGTGGGCTGACCGGCGGTAATCGAAATGCCCACCGGTGCCTCGGTGGCGGCCGTGAACTCTGCAGAAGTACTCACAGCGGCATGTTCCCGTGCTTCTTGGCCGGCAACGCGGCGTGCTTATCCTTGGTGGCCCGCAGTCCCAGCACAATCTGCCGACGCGTCTCGGCCGGGGCGATGACCGCGTCAACGTAGCCCAGCTCGGCTGCCTGGTACGGGTTAAGTAATTCGGCCTCGTAGCCTTCGATGATGGCCGTGCGTCGTGCCTCCACGTCGCCACCCTCGGCGGCAACGGCGGCAAGATCGCGGCGGTAGAGAATGTTGACCGCGCCCTGGGCTCCCATGACGCCGATCTGCGCGGTGGGCCAGGCCAGGTTGATGTCGGCGCCCAGCTTCTTCGAGCCCATCACGATGTAGGCTCCGCCGTAGGCCTTGCGGGTGATGACCGTCAGCTTTGGCACGGTGGCCTCGGCGTAGGCGTACAACAGCTTGGCGCCGCGGCGAATGATGCCAGCGAACTCCTGATCCTTGCCCGGCAAGAAGCCCGGGACATCCACCAGGGTGAGGATCGGAATGTTGAAGGCATCGCAATTGCGGACAAAGCGTGCTGCCTTTTCGCTGGCATTGATGTCTAGCGTGCCGGCAAACTGCATCGGCTGGTTGGCGACGATGCCGATGGTGGAGCCCTCAACGCGGGCGTAGCCAATCATCACGTTCGGCGCGTAGAGCGACTGCATTTCCAGGAAGATGCCGTCATCCACGATGTGCTCGATGACCTTGCGCATGTCATAGGGCTGGTTGGCCGAATCCGGAATGAGTTTATCGAGCTCGAGGTCCTCGGCTGTCAGCTCCAGCTCTTCGTCGAACTCCACGCGTGGGGCATCGGAGATGTTGTTGGAGGGCAAAAACTCCAGCAGTTCCTTGCAGAACTCGATCGCGTCGGATTCATCGGTGGCCAGGTAGGTGGCGGTACCGGTGTTGGCGTTGTGCTGGCGGGCCCCGCCGAGGGTCTCCATGTCCACGTCTTCGCCGGTGACGGTCTTGATCACGTCGGGGCCGGTGATGAACATGTGGCTGGTCTTATCAACCATGATCACGTAGTCGGTCAGGGCGGGGGAGTAGGCGGCGCCGCCGGCGCTCGGGCCCATGATCAGCGAGATCTGTGGGACAACACCCGAGGCGTGAACATTGTTGCGGAAAATATCGGCGAACATCGCCAGCGAGGCGACGCCCTCCTGAATGCGGGCGCCGCCGCCATCGAGGATGCCGACGACGGGGCAACCATTGCGCAGCGCAAATTCCTGGACTTTCACGATCTTCTCGCCGTTGACCTGGGAGAGCGAGCCGCCGTACACGGTGAAATCCTGGGCGTAGACGGCGACGGGGCGTGAATCGACGGTGCCGTAGCCCGAGACCAGACCATCACCCAGTGGGCGCTTCTTCTCCATCCCGAAGGCGGTGCTGCGGTGCACGGCCAGGGCATCAAACTCAACGAAGGAGCCTTCATCAAGCAGCATGTCGATGCGTTCGCGGGCCGTGTGCTTGCCCCGAGCGTGCTGCTTCTCGATGGCCTCGGTGCCCGAGGGCGCCTGGGCGGCCGCCTCGCGGCGACGGAACTCGGCGATCTTGCCGGCCGTGGTCGACAGGTCGATCGAATCCGTGGTGTCGGCGATGCGGCTCTGGGTCATCCCATGGCTCCCTTGAAGTAGATAAATAGTAGGAAAGGCACAAAAACAATGCCACCTTGGCCAGTCTAGTGAGGCTCAGGAACGAATTATGTGTAGGAAAGCTACAAAATCATTCCGTGTTGAGCGACGAGTCGTCCATAAAACAAGTTACTCACCAGTAGCTTAAGTGCCGTTGGGTCACGTAATGTGGCTCACATGAGTGAATCTAACCGCGCCGTCATTACCGCCAACGCCAAGCCCCTGAAGGGCAAAACCATCCTCATGAGCGGAGGCAGCCGCGGGATCGGCCTGGCCATCGCCTTGCGGGCCGCGGCCGAAGGCGCCAACGTGGCCATCATGGCCAAGACCGCCACCGCGCAGGCCAACCTTGCCGGGACCGTGTTCACCGCCGCTGCGGAGATCACCGCCGCCGGTGGGCAGTCACTGGCCATCGTGGGGGACGTGCGCAACGATCAGGACGTCACTGCCGCCGTCGCCCAAACGGTCGAGCACTTCGGCGGGATCGACGTGGTGGTCAACAACGCCTCGGCCATCGACCTCTCCACAACCGATGACGTGTTGATGAAGCGCTACGACCTGATGATGGACATCAATGTCCGCGGTACCTTCCTGCTCTCCAAAACCGCCATACCGCACCTGCGGGCCAGCAGCAACGGACATATCCTCACGCTCTCGCCGCCGCTGAACCTTGATCCGCAGTGGGCCGGTAAGCACCTGGCCTACACCATGGCGAAGTACGGGATGTCGATGACCACCCTGGGGCTGGCCGAAGAATTACGCGACACCGGCATCGGCGTGAACTCGCTGTGGCCAGCGACGCTGATTGACACCGCCGCGATCCGCAACATGCCAGGTGGTGACCGGATGGTCAAGGCCGCGCGCTCGGCCACCATCGTTGCCGATGCCGCGCAGCTGATCCTCACCTCCGACGCGCGGCGCTGTAGCGGGAACTTCTTTACCGATGAGCAGGTATTGGCTCAGGCCGGGGTGAAGGACCTCTCCGGGTACAGCATGGGCGCACCGGAATCCGCACTGATCCCTGACATCTTCCTCTAAGCACTGCGGCGCGCAGTTCAAGTCGTTAGTGTTTAAGGCATGGACATCGAAGAAAACGCCGAGGACCCCTCGCTCACCGCCGTGAACAAGGAACTCTCGAGTGCCGAAATGACAGCGCCCACCGATGCTGCCCCCCTGCAGCGAGCGGCACTGGACCCAGCTCGGCTGCGCCAGATGATGGCGGAAACTCGGATGGGGGAGCTGTGGATCAGCGAACAGACCGGGTCAACGAACGATGACCTGGCCACACGCATCAAGTCCGCACCACCGGCGAACTTGAGTGTGGAAACCACCGAACATCAGCGCAGTGGACATGGTCGGCTGGGGCGTGGCTGGGAAACCCCGGCGCGCAGTTCGCTGGCCAGCAGCATCGTCTTCCGCACCGCACCGAGCTTTGAGCAGAAGGGGCTGCCCTGGCTCTCGATGCTGTGCGCGGTGGCCATGGTGCACACGCTGCGCGAAGATGCGGGGTTGGACGCCGGACTGAAATGGCCCAACGATGTGGTGGCCGAGGGCAAGAAGGTCTGTGGTGTGCTCGCATCACTGGTGATGACCGAACAGGGGCCGCTGGTGGTGGTCGGTGCGGGACTGAATGTGAGCACCACCGCGGCGGAGCTGCCGGTTCCCACCGCCGCCAGCATGGCCACGTTGGGGGCGAAGACCCTTGACCGGACGCTGCTGTTGGGCGGTTACCTGCGCCGCGTGGCCCACCTGTACCGCAGCTTTGAACAGGTCAACGGCAATGCCAACCTCGCCGTTCGGTACGGCACGAGCGCACCCGGCGGCTACCCGGAGCGGCAACTGAGCCTGCGCGAACTGGTCAGTGAGGTGATGGTGAGCCTCGGGCAACAGGTCGATGCCTACCTGCCCGACGGTACGGTGCTGCGCGGCCGAGCGGTAGAACTGGATGCCGATGGATCACTTTTGCTGCGCACCATGGACAACGCGGAACACCACGTGTTGGCCGGAGACATTCAGCACCTACGCCGCAGTGACGGGTCCTACGCGTAGCCACCACTACAGCACCAGCATGCAGGCGGGCGCCCGCGCTACAGATCAGCCAAAAATGGATAACTGGTAGCGCCGCCGCCCGCCGAGTGTTCGGTGCTGGCTGCGGCAACTGGGTCCTTGGCCTGCGGGGGCTATCGGGGGGTTCTGGCAAAACGTGGGCGCTGTGGCTTTAGAATTGAAGAAGTAAGGCGCAGCAAGACCGGCACGCACAACCGGTGTGTGAAATGAGGGAGCCGGGACGTGAAGCTGACACTGGAGAAACGCGAACGCGTCATCGTCAAGACACGGGCGCACCCACGAGTCTTGCGTGGGCCGCTTTTCCTGATGACCTTGCTGCTGGCCGGATCCGCATACCTGCTAGGGCTGCTGCTGCGCGATGACCTGGTGGCATGGGTGGAAGAATCCCGCGCACTTTTCCTAGCCCTGCTCGCCGTGGCCTTCGGCGTTCTACTGGTGGTCTGGTGTCTGCGGCCGCTGATCCGCTGGGCAAATAGCTATATCTACCTGACCACCGAACGCATCGTGACCAAGCATGGTCGCAAGGCCGCCGGGCAACAATCAGTGGGGTTGTACGCAATCCACGATATTGTTGCAGTGGCAAGGTCCAACGCGCCAGCACTGGCTCCGGGTACGTTGCGCGTCGTGCTGGGGGAGCACCACGTGAATATCACCCACGTCCCGGCCGTTGCTCGCATGCGCGAACTCTGCATCGGTGCCATCACGGCATTGCCGCGCATGACCGAGTCCGATGGTGTAAACATGGAAGAACGTGTTGATCACCCGCCGGGCAGAATCACGCACAACGAGCAGCAGGACCCATGAGATTTCCCAGAACAAAGAGGATGGACCGAGCATGAGTGAGGGGTCGACGACGTCGGGGACTCAACCCGCAGCGCCCACCGCCGCACGCGATGCGGCCCGTGCCCAGCAACAGCGCCACCCCACCGATCCCTTTGAGGCACCGGGTTCCGAAGCTGAAACACCCAAACCCGGACACGGTGAGTCCACGTCGGAGCCCGCTTCCGGCCACGAGACCGAGACCGAACTTGAACCGGCGCTCGCCGACCCGATCGCCGATCTGGCCGAGGCCATGAAGCGCCCCGAACAGGTTGACCGCACCACCCCCGGCTCCGCCCGTGACGGGGTCCACGATCTGGAACGTCGGCTGCTGGGTGCAGAGCGCACCATGCGCCGACGCGAAATGGCTGCCGGGGCGGGCGTCTCGCTGCTTTCCGCTCGTAAGATCTGGCGCGCCCTGGGCTTCCCCAACCTGGGCGACGAAGAGGTCTTCTTCACCACCGTTGACCAGGACGCCCTGAAGTCCATCCTGAACATGGTCCGCGAGGGCACCCTGACCGAAGAAACAGCGATCTCGCTGACCCGATCGGTGGGCCAAATGACCGACCGGATGGTGGTTTGGCAGGTCGAAGCCCTGGTCGAAGACATGGTGCAGAACCAGAAGATGAGCGACCCCGAGGCCCGCCGCAATCTGGTGAATCTCCTGCCGGACATCATTAACCCGCTCGAAGAACTGCTGGTCTACTCGTGGCGCCGGCAACTCAACGCGGCGGTCCACCGGCTGGTGATTCGCGCGGAAACCGGTCTTGCGGCATCCGCCGAGGGACGCGATGGCTCCGAAGATGATGCACCGCTGCCGTTGGCCCGGGCGGTGGGTTTCGCCGATCTGGTCTCCTACACCTCACTCTCACGCCGGATGAACGAACGCACGCTGGCTCAGCTGGTGCAGCGCTTCGAATCCAAATGTGCGGAAATCATCTCCATCGGTGGTGGCCGGCTGGTCAAAACCATCGGTGATGAGGTCCTCTTTGTGGCCGAAACGCCACAGGCCGGCGCCCAGATCTCGCTGGCCATGTCCAAGGAGTTTGCCGCCGATGAGCTGCTGCCCAACACCCGCGTCGCGCTGGTCTGGGGCCGGGTGCTCTCCCGGTTGGGCGATATTTATGGTCCGACGGTGAACCTGGCCGCACGACTGACCTCGCTGGCCGAACCCGGCACGGTGCTCACCGACGAGCTCACCGCCTCCACGCTGGCCGGAGATGACAGGTTTGTGCTTGAACCCCAGGAAGTCACTGCGGTGCGCGGCTTTGGCGATGTCACCCCGGTGCGGTTAGCCCCGGGGACCGGCTCGGGGCTGGTGCTGGACTAAATGCGTTTCGGATTCGGGCAGGTACACGCAGGCGGGGCAACCGACATCGGTTTGCGTCGCGCCGTCAACGAGGATGCCGTGCTGGTGACCGAAACCGTGTTTGCCGTGGCCGATGGCATGGGTGGGCATGAGGCAGGAGACCTCGCCTCCCGGTTGGGCATCGCTGCATTGAACGAGCTCGCCGTGGCATTCCCCGGAACCGATGCAGCGCCGGGGGACAGCCCGCCCGCCGAGGAGCAGTCGGCGGTATCGCTTCCCCACGCCCAAGACGTGCTTGATGCCGTCACGCAGGCCGATGACCGGATTCGTGAAGCCATCGGTGCCCGCGGCGGCACCACACTCTGTGCCCTGGTCCTTGTCGGTCTGGAAGACAATGGCGGCGCATGGCCCGCAACGGACTCGCTGACCAGCAAGCTTCCGGTGATCGGAAGCCAGAACAACGAGCCCCCCGCTACCACCACGGCACTGCGCCTCCCACTGCCGCCACCGGGCACCGCACGCTACCTTCAGGACGCGCCCGAGGTGGCGCCCGACGAGGCCGCCGGGGATGCGCCCGACGCCGCAACGCGGCGTCCGTTGCACGACCCGGAGCCCACCACCGATGTCCTGCCGCGCTATCGGGCCGCGTCCGAGAAGTTGCTGGAACAACCGAGCCCCATCTCAGCGGCGGTAGACGGAGATTTGGCGGGGGACCAGATGCGTCTGATGCTGCTGAACGTCGGGGACTCTCGTGGTTACCGGCTGCGCGACGGAGTCCTGAGCCAACTGACCCGGGACCATTCGGCCGTCCAAGAGCTCATCGACGCCGGAGTTATCACCGAGGCCGAGGCCATGATCCACCCGCAGCGCAACCTCATCACCCGGGCGCTTGGCGCCGGTGGGAACTCGGTGCCAGATACCCAATTCCATGCTCCGCGCCCCGGTGACCGCTATTTGTTGTGCACCGATGGGCTAACCGGCGAGGTGGAACCAGCGGTCATCGAACAGATCCTGCATAACCACCCGGAGCGCTCCAAGGCGTTGAGCGCGCTCATTGATGCGGCCCTGGCCAGCGGTGGACGCGACAATATTTCGGTGCTGATCGTGGACGTCGAGGCCCCGAGCTCCTGAGGCATCGGGCCCTGTGCGCAACACACCGGCAACCACTACGTGTACAAGGCCCCCGCAAGCGGTGCAGGTGGGGCAAAATGGAGGGGTGATGCACCCAGAGCCGACCCCGCAGTCAGAGCAGAGCCAGTCCACCACCCTCCCGATCGAGCAGCAGGACGCCACCGCGGCCGCAGCGCTCGACGCGGCGGCGGTTATCCCCGACGAAACCCTGCGCACCGAATACCAGCAGCTGGTTGATCAGGTGCGGATGCATCGCGCCGCCTACTACAACGATGATGCCCCGCTGATTTCCGACGCCGAGTTCGATACGCTCTATTCGCGTCTGGAACTCCTGGAGGCGCGACACCCCGAGCTCGTCGCCAATGATTCACCCACCCAGGAAGTTGGCGGTGAGGTCTCCGCCGCCTTCGCCCCGGTGGTGCACCTCTCGCGCATGTACTCCCTGGAAGACGTGTTCTCGCTGGAAGAGGTCACCGCCTGGGGACAGAAGACCGAGGCCAATGCCGCACTGCGCGCCGCCGGCCATGAACTGAAATGGCTCTGCGAGGTCAAGATCGATGGGCTGGCGGTGAACCTGCTCTACCGCGACGGAAAGTTGGTGCGCGCCGCCACCCGCGGGGACGGCACCACCGGGGAGGACGTCACCCACAACGTGCTCACCATCAAGACGATCCCCACGCAGCTGGAAGGGGACAACTGGCCCGAAGAGGTGGAAGTCCGCGGAGAGATCTTCATTCCCTCGGCCGACTTCGCCGCCTACAACGAGGCGCTCATCGAGGCCGGCAAGGCACCGCTGGCCAACCCACGCAACGCTGCTGCCGGCTCCATCCGGCAGAAAGACCCGGCGGAGACCGCCAAACGCCCGTTGCAGATGTTTGTCCATGGCTTCGGGGTGCGCGCGGGCCTAAACGCGGCCACGCAGTCGGAAACCTACGCACTCATGGCCTCCTGGGGACTTCCGGTCTCGCCGTACTCGCGCGTCGTCGACACGCTGGATGAGGTGCTCGGATTCATCGCCGAGAACGGGGAGAACCGCCACAATTTGCTCCACGAGATCGACGGTATCGTGGTGAAAACCGATGCCTTTGAGATCCAGCGCAACCTCGGTTTCACCTCGCGGGTGCCGCGCTGGGCGGTGGCGTACAAGTACCCGCCCGAAGAGGTTAACACCAAGCTCATCGACATTCAGGTGCAGGTGGGGCGCACCGGACGCGTGACCCCCTTTGGCATCATGGCGCCGGTGCTGGTGGCCGGGTCCACGGTGGAGCGTGCAACGCTGCACAATCAGGACGTCGTGAAGGCCAAGGGTGTGCTCATTGGGGACACCGTGATCCTGCGCAAGGCAGGGGACGTGATCCCGGAAATCGTCGGCCCCGTGCTCGCCCTGCGTGATGGCAGCGAACGCGAATTCATCATGCCCACGATCTGCCCCTCCTGCGGTTCTCCACTGGCCCCGGCCAAGGAGGGCGACGTGGACATTCGCTGCGCCAACGCCGAATCGTGCCCGGTGCAGCTGACCGAACGCGTTGCCCACCTGGGCGGACGAGGTGCCTTCGACATCGAGGCGCTGGGGTATGAAGCGGCGCAGGCCCTGACCGTGGGCCCGGGTGAGAATCCGGAGGAAAACGGTGGGGTCATCGCGCCGGCTGGTCCCGGTCCGCTGCGCAACGAGGCCGTGATCTTTGATTTGGCTGCCGGAAACCCGGATTCCACGCTGCGTCAGACGCTGGCCGATGTGCAGGTCTGGCGCGAGATCCGTTCCAAGGGTGAAGGCACCGGAAAGTTCGCCCTGGTCCCATATTTCTATTCCAAGGCCACCGCCAAGAAACCTTCGGGTCCCACCCGGACCACCGAAAAACTCTTTGACGAGCTGCAGAAGGCGAAGAACAAGCCGCTGTGGCGGGTGCTGGTCGGATTGTCCATCCGGCATGTGGGCCCGACCGCCTCGCGCTCGCTGGCCACCAAGTACGGCTCGATGGATGCCATCATCACTGCGCTGGGGGCCGAGGGCGCCCGTGAGGCACTGGCCGAGGTTGACGGGGTTGGGACGATCATCGCGGACGCGCTGATCGAGTGGTTCGCCATCGATTGGCACCGGCAGATTGTTGCATCCTGGGCGGCCGCTGGGGTGGCCATGAAGGATGAACGCGATGAATCCATCGTGAAACATCTGGAGGGGATGAGCATCGTGGTCACCGGCACGCTGCCAACCTACAGCCGCGACGCGGCCAAGGAAGCGATCATCATTCGCGGCGGCAAGGCGGCCGGATCTGTCTCCAAAAACACCTCCTATGTAGTAGCGGGGGAGGCCGCAGGATCCAAGCTAGATAAGGCGGTATCGCTCGGCGTGCAGGTGCTTGACGAGGAAGGTTTTGTGCTGCTGCTCAACGGTGGACCCGAGGCCGTGGCGGGACGTCCCAACCCCGAGGTTTAGTCGGACAGGGTAGCCTCAAGGGGTGGGCTTGCCCCACTCCGGCATGACTCCCCGTCGAGAATTCACCGGTGCAGCGCCAACCGAGCGCGGATGCCCGAAATTCATCATTACCCAGTTCTCAGGAGCAATATATGAGCACCACGTCCAAGCACGTGCACTCGGCGCCAGAAACCGCCGGAGCGCCGCGATCATCCGATGCCGCACTGCGCCGCACACTGCTGGCCGTGGCGCGTGAAGCTGCCGCCGCAGGTGCGGCGGTTTTGGCCGAGCGCGGGCGCGGAAATGTTGCAGCGCAAACCAAGAGCGCGGCCGGAGACTGGGTCACCGACTTTGATCGGCGTGCGGAAATTGCCGTACGCGAGGTAATCGCCGCGGCTCGCCCCAACGACGCGATCACCGGCGAAGAATACGGGAGCACCGTTCCCGCGCAGCCCTCCGGCTATCGCTGGTCCATCGATCCGCTGGATGGGACGGCAAACTTCGTCCGCGGGATCGTGTATTACGCCACGTCGGTGGCTGTTTTTGGCCCGCTCGATGGAGCCGCTGAGGCAGCCGCCAGCACAGCAGTGACCGAGCAGACCCCGGGTGAATCGTTGGCCGCCGATGGCGCGGCCATCGATGCGGGGACCCACGCATGGCTGGCGGGAGCGGTCAACGCGCCGGCTCTAGGCACCGAATACTACGCATCGATGGGCGACGGAGCCTGGCTGGTGGATTCGAATCAGGTACCCGGGGTATCTAGCCGCCGCGGGGGCAGTGCTGCCCGTGCCCAGCGCCTGCACGGCGGAGATCCGGAGGCAAGCGGCAAGCTGGTGGCCACGGGCTTTGGCTATGATGCGCAGCGTCGACAGTTCCAGGTTGGCACCCTGTTGGATTTGATGCCCGACTTCGCCAATATGCGCAGGATCGGATCCGCAGCGTTGGATTTGTGCCTGGTCGCCGACGGGACACTGGATGCTTACGCGGAGTATGGAACCCAGGAATTTGATTGGGCAGCCGGCGCGCTGATTGCTGCCGAGGCCGGGGTTCCGGTGCTTCGTCCACGGACCGAACCCGGATGGCAGGCCGCGGGCCACCTCGACTTTGACGCATTACCCGCGGAAGAACCCGCCAAGAAGTAGTCGGTGCCCGGACCGGGCGAACGCTCCATCTGTCGAGCTTTCTTGCTAGCAATTGGCCGGCGGGATGAGCCTCACGCTGAGCACGAAAAACCCGCCGCGGGTGTGTCATTTACACCTCGCGACGGGTTTTTGCATGTTGCTCTCTGTCAGAAGCAGAGATCAGAGCGTGTGCACCAGACGGTGGCGGGGAGGGGCTAGATGCCGAATTGCAGTCCGGCGGCGGCATCGTCGTAATAACGACGATTTTTCAGGTTGCTCGCGGCGGCCTCATCCAAAACCACCACGACGTCCGGGTGCAGCTGAACCACCGAGGCCGGGCAGGCAGCGGAAAGGGCCCCCTCCAGGGCCGTGGCAACGGCATCGGCCTTCTGGCTGCCGGTAGCGATGAGCACCAGGCGACGGGCCTGCAAGATGCTGCCCAAGCCCTGGGTGACGGAGTGGGTGGGGACAGCGTCCAGGCCGTCGAAGAAGCGCGCGTTGTCTGCCCGAGTCTGCCCGGTCAGGCGCTTGATGCGCGTGCGGCTGCCCAGCGAGGAGCCCGGCTCGTTGAAGCCGATGTGGCCATTGGTGCCGATGCCCAAGATCTGCACATCCACGCCGGCCTCGGTCAGCTGCGCGTCGTACGCCGCGGCCTGGGCGATGATCTGCTCCTCCGAGTCGCCGAATCCGTTGGGAGTGTGCAGATTTTCTTCCTTCACACCGATCACTTGGCACAGCTCGGTGATCAATGTCTGGCGATAGGACTGTTCGTGGGTGCCTTCGAGCCCGACATATTCGTCCAGCGCATACGCGGAGGCGGAACTGAAGTCTGCCTCACCGCGTGCTACCCGTTGGGCCAATTCGCTGTACAGGCCCAGGGGTGTGGACCCGGTGGCAACACCCAGAACCGGGTTGCCGGTTTTCCGGCTGGCCAGTCCATGCAGTACTGCTTCGGCGGCAAATGTGGCGGCTTCTTCGGCGTTGGCTGCGATCAAAACTTCCATGAGTTTTCCTTAAAACGTGTACAGGGATTCCGGGAGTGGCGCCGAGATGGAATTCTCCGAGCACGTACCGAGGGCAGCCCACACGCGCCAACGGAACGGGCAACGGCGCCGCGATATCCATCACAGCGTAGCCGCTTTCACCCTCCGGACTCCACCAACATTTCGCGCGGATTTCCTTGGTGACGTGGGAACGCAGTTCCGTCGACTTACCTAGCGGCAGCGAACCTGAAGCGCGGGGTGGGCTAGGACGCGTTTAAGGAGCAGTGCGGCAGCAAGAGCTGGCAAATTTGCCGCCGCCTGTCACACTGAAATGGTGATGACCGACCCCACTCCGGGCCCCCTTCCAGGCCCCACCCCGGAGCCCACCCCTGACCGCGCGCCGAACAAGAATCTGCGCATTCGTCCGGCCGAGGTCAGGGACTACCCACACATTGCACGGATCACCGTTGATGCCTACCTGCAGGCCGGGCACTTTGATGATCCGGAGCATGAATACCTGCGCTTTGTGCAGCGGGTCGCCGAGCGCCATGCCGCCACCGAGATCTTGGTGGCCGAGCGCGACGAGGTGCTGATCGGGGCCGTGACATTGGTCCGGGCAGGAAACCCGTATGCCGACATAGCTCTTGCGGGTGAACTGGAAATCCGCATGCTGGTCATCGACCCCACCGCCCAGCGCTCCGGCGCCGGACGGATGCTGCTCGGGGCTGTGATTGACCGTGCCCGCGAGCTGCGCGATGTACATACGGTCTCGCTGACCACCGGTGGTGAATGGTTCGCGGCCCGCAGGCTGTACGAGGTCGAAGGCTTCGTGCGCGTACAAGAACGAGATTGGTACGTTCCGAACACCCAGATCCTGCTGGTTGTGTACACCCTTGAGCTGTAGCTGAGTCCTCGGGTTAGTGGCACATATGGTGGAGTCGAATTTCTAGGGCGCGTTATTGGTGGCAACCTCCCAGCCGGTGAGTTCGTGAGTTTGCTGATGTGGATAGTGTGGGTGGTGAAGGCCGTGTTGAGGCCACTTCACTGCACGAATCGATGCCCAGTAGGAGCCGGATAATGAGCGAGATTTTTCCCACCACGATGCACCCGAGCAAGCATGAGCTCATCGGACCATGGCTGCTGAACCAGCCGTGGTTTAGTGGGGTCGGGACACCCGAACTCGAAAATATTGGTGGCTTCCGCTTGGATGATCCGGCCGGAGAGGTGGGCATGGAATCCATCTTCGTGCGGGATAACGCCTCGCCGGAACCCGTCATTTATCACGTGCCGCTGACCTATCGCGGGGCACCGCTGGAGGGTGCCGCATCCGCACTATTGGGCACCAGCGAACACGGGGTGCTGGGCACACGCTGGATCTACGATGCCGCGGCGGACCCGGTGTGGCACAGCGCGCTGACGGCGCTTGCTGCCGGTGAGGTTCTGGCCCAACACCAAAAAATCTCCAACACCTTGGAACCGGACGTGCACGTTCACTCAGCTCCGCTCGTGGCGAGAACACTCGATGTACCGGCGCACTGGAAGATCATCCGGCGTCCCGAGGC
Organism: Paeniglutamicibacter terrestris; assembly: GCF_012271785.1. Classification (GTDB taxonomy): domain Bacteria; phylum Actinomycetota; class Actinomycetes; order Actinomycetales; family Micrococcaceae; genus Paeniglutamicibacter; species Paeniglutamicibacter terrestris. Next base: position 266,659 of record NZ_JAAWVT010000005.1, read on the forward strand.
CGAGGGGATGGGGCAAAGTCGCGCCGGAACGCGAGTAAGTGTGCCGTGGGTCACCGCAGGGGAGTTGGCGCGGGCAGTGGTGCTCGAGATCGCCTAGTTATGTGGGCATTACGGCAGGCGCCGGGGGCCCACGGGACACCCGATGCCCCGGTGCGGCGTACTAGACTAGGAGGGAAACCCCATCCGCCCACTTAGGGAGATACATGTCTGCCATCAGCCGTGAGGACGTTGCGCATTTGGCGCAGCTGGCCCACATCGAGATGAGCGATGCCGAGCTGGACAAAATGACCGGCGAACTCGGTGTCATCGTCGAATCAATCGCGTCGGTCTCTGAGGCCGCCTCGGCCGATGTTCCGGCCACCACGCATCCCATTGCCCTGTCGAACGTGTTCCGCGAAGACGTCGTCGGTGAGACGCTCACCGCCGAAGAAGCACTGATGAACGCGCCGGATTCCGTCGACACCCGCTTCCGGGTGCCAGCAATTTTGGATGGGGAGTAATCCATGACCGATATCATCCACCTTTCGGCCACCGAGCTGGCAGCCAAGCTGCGCGCCGGCGAGCTGACCTCCGTGGCCGCCGTTCAGGCGCACCTGGACCGCATCGCCGCCGTTGACGGCGGGGAGCGCGGTGTCCACGCCTTCCTGCACGTGAACACCGAAGAAGCGCTGGCCGTTGCCGCCGAGGTAGACGCCATCCGCGCCGCCGGCGGCGAAGCAGCCGAAGCACTGCACCCGTTTGCCGGTGTGCCGATCGCCATCAAGGACCTCATCGTCACCAAGGGCCAGCCGACCACGGCGGCCTCGAAGATGCTTGAGGGCTGGATGAGCCCCTACGACGCCACGGTGATCACCAAGATCCGTGCCGCGAAGCTGCCGATGCTGGGCAAGACCAACCTTGATGAATTCGCGATGGGTTCCTCCACCGAGCACTCCGCCTACGGCCCGACCCGCAACCCGTGGGACCTGGACCGGATCCCGGGCGGCTCCGGCGGCGGTTCCGCCGCAGCCGTGGCAGCCTTTGAGGCACCGCTGGCGCTGGGCACCGACACCGGTGGCTCGATCCGTCAGCCCGGAGCCGTCACCGGCACCGTCGGTGTGAAGCCGACCTACGGTGGCGTCTCACGCTACGGCGCCATCGCCATGGCCTCCTCGCTTGACCAGATCGGCCCGGTCACCCGGACCGTGCTGGACTCCGCATACCTGCACGAGCTGATCGGCGGGCACGATCCGGCCGATTCGACCTCGCTGAACGAACCGGTGCCGGCACTGGTGGCCGCCGCCGAACAGGGCGCTTCAGGTGATATGACCGGCGTGCGCGTTGGTGTTATCAAGGAACTGCAGGGCGAAGGCTACGAGGCCGGCGTGCAGGCACGCTTTGACGAGTCCTTGGAGGCACTGCGTGCCGCCGGAGCTGAAATCGTCGAGGTTTCCTGCCCCAACTTCAAGTACGCACTCGGTGCCTACTACCTGATCATGCCCTCGGAGGTCTCCTCCAACCTGGCGAAGTTCGACGGCGTGCGCTTTGGCACCCGGGTGCTTCCGACGGAGGGTCCGCTGACCATCGAACGTGTCATGGGTTCCACCCGTGCCGCAGGCTTCGGTGATGAGGTCAAGCGCCGCATCATCCTGGGCACCTACGCGCTGAGCGCCGGTTACTACGACGCCTACTATGGTTCGGCCCAGAAAGTCCGTACGCTGATCCAGCGCGACTTCGACGCAGCGTTTGAGCTCGCCGACGTGCTGATCTCCCCGACTTCCCCGACCGTCGCCTTCGAGCTGGGCTCCAAGACCGATGATCCGTTGGCCATGTACCTCAACGACGTCGCCACGATTCCCGCCAACATGGCCGGGATCCCGGGCATCACGGTTCCCGGCGGGCTCTCCGAGGGTCTGCCGGTGGGCATCCAGTTCCTGGCTCCGGTCCGCGAGGATGCCCGGCTGTACCGCGCCGGTGCGGCACTTGAAAAGCTGCTGGAAGACACCTGGGGTGGTCGGTTGATCGATCAGGCCCCCGAGCTGTCTGCCGCTACCACGGAAGAGGTCCGCTAACATGGCTGCACACATCGATGACCTGGTGGACTTCGACGTCGCCCTCGAAAAGTACGATCCGGTACTGGGCTTCGAGGTTCACGTTGAGCTGAGCACCAAGACCAAGATGTTCTCCTCCGCCCCGAACGTGTTTGGCGATACGCCCAACACCAACGTGACCCCCGTCTGCTTGGGCCTGCCCGGTGTACTTCCGGTGGTGAACAAGACCGCTGTGGAATACGCCATCCTGATCGGCCTGGCGCTGAACTGCAAGATCGCCGAACGCTGCGGATTTGCCCGGAAGAACTACTTCTACCCGGACACCCCGAAGAACTTCCAGACCTCGCAGTACGATGACCCGATCGCCTACGACGGCTGGCTGGACATCGAGCTGGAAGACGGTGAGGTCTTCCGCGTGGAGATCGAACGCGCTCACATGGAAGAGGACGCCGGCAAGCTGACCCACATGGGTGGGGCCACCGGCCGCATCCAGGGTGCCGACTACTCGCTGGTTGACTATAACCGTTCCGGTGTACCCCTGGTGGAAATTGTCACCCGGACCATCGAGGGTGCCGGCAAGCGCGCCCCCGAATTGGCCAAGGCCTACGTGGCGGCGATCCGCGAGATCGTGAAAAACCTGGGTGTTTCCGACGCGAAGATGGAGCGCGGCAACGTCCGTTGCGACGCCAACGTTTCGCTGATGCTCAAGGGCGCCGACAAGTTCGGCACCCGCACCGAGACCAAGAACGTGAACTCGCTGCGTGCCGTTGAGCACGCAGTGCGCTTCGAGATTGAGCGTCACGCGGCGGTCCTGAACTCCGGTGCTCCCATTGTGCAGGAAACCCGTCACTGGCACGAAGACACCCGCACCACGACCTCGGGCCGCCCGAAGTCCGATGCCGATGACTACCGCTACTTCCCGGAACCGGACCTGGTTCCGGTTGTCACCACCGCCGAGTGGGTCGAAGAGTTGCGTTCACGTCTGCCCGAGCCGCCGGCCGATCGCCGCAAGCGTCTGAAGGCCGACTGGGGCTACTCCGACGCCGAGTTCCGCGACGTTGTTAACGCCGGTGTCACCGAGGCCATCGAGGAGACTATCGCCGCGGGTACTACCGCAGCGGTGGCCCGTAAGTGGTGGATGGGCGAGATCGCCCGTCTGGCGAAGAATGCCGACGTGGAGATCCTGGATCTGGGCGTCGAGCCGGCCACCATCGTTGAACTGAACTCGCTGATTTCCTCCAAGAAGATCAACGACAAGATCGCCCGCCAGGTGCTCGAATTTGTGGTTGCCGGCGAGGGAACTCCCACCGAGATCGTTGCCGCGCGTTCGTTGGCAGTGGTCAACGACGATTCGGCACTGGGTGCCGCCATCGACGCCGCCATGGAGGCCATGCCCGACGTCGTCGCCAAGGTCAAGGGCGGCAAGCTTCAGGCCATTGGCGCGCTGATGGGTCCGGTCATGAAGGCCACTCGCGGACAGGCCGATGCCGGCCGCGTGCGTGAATTGGTGCTGCAGAAGTTGGGCATCGAGGGCTAGTACTCGGCGCATCGCGCACCGCTAAACGGCGGGAGGAGACTTGGACAATCTAAGTCGCCTCTCGCCGTTTTTGCGTTTCCGGGCCAACCGCCGTGAGCAGCTTTGTGGGAGGCGCAGCGTGGCGGTCGATGGCCCATGGACGCGGTCCTCAGGCGGCTACTTGCTGCCGCGCGGAAATACGGGTGCGGCCCCACGATGTCATGCCGGGGATGGCGGAGTATTCTCTGCCCTAAGCGGCCCGACGGGGGAGCCCGGGCAGCCACGGTGCACGGGAGGGCGGGACGCATTCACCCACCTTGAGGAGCGCATCGTGAAGGTCCTAAAATCCGCGCTGACCGCCTTGGCTACGCTGAGTGTTGTCTTGGCCCAAGCAGTGATCCCCGCCGCGGCCCCCATCTCCGTGCCGGGCGCGATGCCAGCAGCGCTGCAGGAGGCCGGCGTCGTGCATTTCACCGCGGCCGGGGACTATTCTTCCAGCGCCGCGGCACTGAGTGTGTTTGACCAGATCAACACGATCTCACCGGACCTGCATCTGGCCCTTGGTGACCTCGGGTACGGCACCACCGGTCAGGAACAATTATGGTGCGACACCGTCACCGATGCGGTGGGTGCCGGTTTCCCCTTCCAGCTGGTCTCGGGAAACCATGAAAGTGATGGGCAGAACGGCAACATCAACGACTTCTCCGCCTGCCTGCCCAATCAGCTGCCCGGCCTCGTCGGGACCTACGGACGCCAGTGGTACGTCGATGTACCGGCGGAAAATCCGTTGGTGCGCTTCGTGATGATTTCGCCGAACCTGTCCTTCCCGGGCGGCTCCTGGAGCTACAACGTCGGGACGCCGCGCTACAACTGGACGGCAGCGGCCATCGACGGGGCACGCAGCGAGCACATCCCGTGGGTCGTGGCCGGCATGCACTACCCCTGCCTGTCGGTTGGCGATTACGCGTGCTCGCCGGGCGCCGACATCACCAACCTGCTCCTGAATCGCAAGGTGGACCTAGTCCTCGGCGGGCACGAGCACCTCTACCAGCGCACCCGCCAATTGGCATCGGGCGTGGCAGGATGCGCCACGCTGGTTCCCGGCACGTATACGGCCGCGTGTGTGGCTGACCCGGACAGCACCATGGTCAAGGGTGCGGGCACCGTCTTCACCACGGCCGGGACCGGAGGCGTCGCGCTGCGGAACGTGAACATGAATGATTCCGAAGCCGGATACTTCGCCGCGACCTCCGGGCTGAACAGCAATCCGACATTCGGAGCCCTGAACCTCACGCTGAAACAGGACAGCCTCACGGCCACCTTCCGGCGTGCCTCCGGGGGCACCTTTGCCGATGATTTCTCCATCACTGCCGGAGCACCGCCCACCAATACGCCGCCCACGGCCTCCTTCACCAACTCGTGCACCGGGACGAGCTGTTCCTTCGACGCCAGCGCATCGGCCGATGCTGATGGCACGGTGGCACAATCTGCCTGGGACTTCGGCGACGGATCCACCGGCAGCGGGACCACCGTGCAGCACAGCTTCGCCGCGGCCGGGACCTACTCGGTGCGTCTGACCGTCACGGATAACGATGGCGCCACCGGCACATTGCTCCGGTCCATCACGGTGACGGCGGCGGCCACGGCGTTGGCCCGCGATACCTTCGGGCGGACCGTGACCAGCGGATTTGGTGCGGCGGAGATCGGCGGGAACTGGAGCGTGGCCCGTGCGGTAGACGCGTCGGTCTCCGGCGGGGTGGGCCGGCTGCGGCTGCCCACCCCGGGGACCTCCAATACCGCCATGCTTAACGCCGTCACCTCCAACAGCACCGACCTGCAGTTGGTGCTGGGCACGGATAAACCGGCCAGCGGCAGCGGGCTGTACCTCTCCACGATTGTGCGCAGCGTTGCCGGAGCCGGGCAATACCGAGTGAAGGCCATCGTGGCGTCCAACGGCCAGGTCAAACTCCAAACCGTACGAGCCTCGGCGACGGGCGTGGAGACGGTACTTCAAACGCCGGTGACGGTTCCCGGGGTGACCTACGCTGTCGGGGACGGCCTTCAGATGCGTGTGCAGGCTACCGGAACCAGCCCCACGACCATCCGCGCGAAGCTTTGGGAGCGTGGAACGAGTGAACCGGCCACTTGGCAGGCTTCGGCCACCGATACGACTGCCGGCCTGCAGGTCGCGGGTGGCGTTGGCCTGTTTGCCTACGTGTCCGGGAGCGCTACCAATACTCCGCTGGTCATCACCCTTGATGACCTGGAAGTGGTGAAGGCGGGCTAACGGACGTCTGGCCCCGGTCTGCCACCCACCTTGGGTGGCAGACCGGGGCCCGACGTCGTCAAAGGCGCGGTGTAGAAAAACCTGTTTAGAACAGTGGTGGTGTCATGGGTGGCTGGCGCCAATAGGTGTTGCGCCGTGGCTTCTGTTCGGGGTCCATGAACTCGGGCAGGATGACGGAGAAGAGTCCGTCGGTATCGCGCACGACGCGGATCTGTCCGGTGTGCTTGGCATGGTGATGTCCGGAGCAGAAGGGTCTGCCACCATTAATCTCGGTGCGCCCACCCTTGGCTGCTTCTTCGTCATGGTCAATCTCGCAGTGCTCCGGTGGCACGGTGCACCCTGGAAAGATGCAGCCGCCATAGACGGCGAGGATTGCTTTGCGCATGTATTCGGGGAAGAAGCGCTGTGCGGTGCCCAGATCCAGAATCCGGCCCTCCCCGTTCATCGTGATTGGTATGGCCCCGCTGATGCACAAGGCATGTCTGAGCTCCGCCGGTGTGTATTTTTGCCCGTGCAGTGTGAGACCGGTTTGCGCCGCTTTGCCCTCGAGCTCGGCGAGCGTCGTAATGATGAAGATTTCCGGTGAGGGGAGTCCCGCGGTCTTAGTTCCGTTGGGTGCTCTTCCGTTGGTCTTGATCAGGTTCATCAGACCCTGCAGATGTCGTTGGGGCGGCGTGAGGCCGTCGGAGCCGTAGTCGGTGTTGTTCATGGCCTCGAGGACGTTGGCGTCGGTGGGCATCGGGTCTAGGGTGAGCGTGTTGGCTTCGGCGGGATCTGTCATCGGGAGGCCAGTTGCCGGATCAACCAAGAAATCGGGGTAGTCCGGGAGTGAAGGTGCGGAGCCCGATGGCAAGCGATTCCCGGCGTCGCCGGTGTCCGTTGCGGGTGATTCGTTGGAACCGTTGGAACCGTTCCAAATATTGCCCGCTTGCCGGAGCAATGCGTCGCGGTCTCCGGCCTTCGTCCGCGGGTTGTCCATCTGGGCAAAGAGCGCCAGCAGGGCCTCTGCATCGGCCGCCCGAGTGCGCAATATGAACTCGGCCAATCCGTCTTTGGTGCCGCGGCAGAATATGCCGAGTCTGGCGCGCAGGACCTCCTCGGAAGGTTCCTCGACGCCCCCTGCGAGTGCCACCTCGATGGCGTTGAACAGCTTGTTGGTGGTGCGGGGATCTTGTTCTCGCACGGATTCGGCCACTTGGGATTCCAGCTGGGCTGACAGTTCATCGGAGTTCGGATATTGCTTGATCTCCGGTTGCAGGCGCACAAGCTTTTTGGCGGCATCGGCAAGCTGCTGGGGTGAGGCCTTGCCGCTCGCGAGGGCCTCGGCCAATAGTGGAAACTGCGGGGGATGCTCGATGCCGTGGACATCGGTACCCGGGAATAAGCGAGTGGCCGCCTGCACCCGGTCTCTGGCCTCGAAGAAACTGATATGGAAGGTGTTTTGCAGGAATTCGACGGTGTTTCTGAAGGTGGTCCGCCCCTTCGGCGGGGAGGCTGGCGCTTCGGGCACATCGATGGTTCCGGCGATGTAGGCCGGAGGGTCCTCGAGGCACCGGTTGATTCCCACCAATGTGTCGCCCGGCAACTCGTGGACCAGAGTGCGCTGGGCAAGTCCGGTGGCCGAGAGCTGTGCGAAGCCGATGCTGCGGTGGGCACGTTCGACGATCTGAACGAAATATGCGGCATCGGTGGGCGAGGTGGTGTGCTTGGTGATGCGCGGCCCGAGTTCCTCAAGGGCCAGCGCCAGGGCCGTGTAGGCGCGCAGCTCATCGTCCGGGGTCGCTGGGTACCTCGGATCCTTGCGGTCTCCCGCAAGCAGGGCGATGGCTGCTGCTGTGGTCATGGTTCAAGCATGCGCCCCTGCGCTGGGCAGTGGTGTGGGGTGCGCGGGGTTGTGGACAACGCCGAATGAAGAGGCCGTGGCTCTTGACAGGCAAGCTGCTACTTGCCTTAATGGTGGGTGTGGAAGAGCTGTTGAAGGCACTGGCGGACCCGACTCGGGCGGTAATCCTGGACGAGTTGGTGGAACACACCGGCCAGACGCTGTTCGAGATCTGCAACAGGTTGGCCTCGCGGCACGGCATCAACCCGAGTCGGCAAGCGATCTCCCAGCACCTGCAGGTGCTCGAAGCTGCCGGGTTGGTGCGCAGTGAGCGCGTGGGTCGCTACAAGTTTCATTACGTGGACACCTCGCCGTTGCTCCGGATCGCGGAGCGCTGGCCGGACACCGGGCTGCCAGCCGCGTCGGAGCAGGAAACCATCAACAACACCACGGACCCGGGCGAACCACGTACCGGCGTTGAACTGTCATCGAAAGGCAAAAAACCATGAGAATCCACCTTGCCAGCATCTTCGTCACTGACCAGGCCAAGGCGCTGGAGTTCTACACCACGAAGCTGGGATTCGAGAAGAAGACCGAGGTTCCGATGGGTGAGGTCTCCTGGCTAACGGTCGTTTCACCTGAGGCCCGCGACGGGGTCGAATTGGTGCTCGAGCCTGCGGGCCACCCGGCCGTCGGCCCATTCCGCGACGCGCTGGTGGCCGACGGAATCCCGTTCACCGCTTTTGCCGTGGCCGACGTGCAGGGAGAATTTGAGCGGCTCACCGGGCTCGGCGTAGTCTTCACCCAGCCGCCGACCGCCATGGGTCCGGTGACCACCGCGGTGTTCGACGATACCTGCGGAAACCTGATCCAGATCCAGGCCATGAACGAGGCACCGGGGGAATGACCCTCCCGGAGCGCACACTCCGGCCACCGGCAGACGTCTTGATCAACGAGGCGCTGGTGCGGGACTTGCTACGCGCCCAATTCCCGCAGTTGGCCGGTTTGGCGCTGGAGTTCGCCGACAATGGCTGGGACAACGTGAGCTACCGGTTGGGCAGCGATCTTGCGGTTCGCCTGCCGCGCCGGGAGTCCGCACATGCGTTGCTGCTTAACGAGGTGCGCTGGCTGCCTTTCCTCGCACCCAGGTTGCCTCTGCCGATCCCTGCGGCGCGGCACCGGGGGAAACCGGGGGAGGGCTATCCGTACCACTGGGCGGTGGTGCCCTGGCTGCCGGGGAACAGCGCTGCCACGGTGTCGGCGGAAGTCCGGGACGGCTATTGCGCATCGCTTGCCGCATTCTTCGGGGCACTGCATGTTCCAGCCCCGGCGGATGCACCACGGAACCCGGTGCGCGGGGTGCCGCTGAAAAACCGGGACGATGCAGTTCGCGGCCGGATTCAGGGAATGCAAGAACCCGAACGCAGCAGGTTGCTGAGCATCTGGGATCGCGGACTGGCCGCGGTGGAACACACCGGGCCGCGGTTGTGGCTCCATGGGGATCCGCACCCGCACAACGTCCTGGCCAGCGGCGGAGCGCTGAGCGCGGTGATTGATTTTGGCGATATGACCGCCGGGGACCCGGCCAGTGATCTGGCCGTGGCCTGGCTGCACTTCACCTCCCGGGGACGGGCGGAATTTATGGAGCGGCTGGCCGGAGACGCGCTGTATTCGCCCGGAATCTGGGTGCGGGCCCGGGCATGGGCGGTGAACTATGCGGTGCTGATGTCGGGGTTGCCGCCCGATGATGCCCTGCACACCGTCGGGGTGCACGGCATCGAGCAACTACTCGCCGAGGACTAGAGCGGACCGAACGAGGTGGTGCCCGCCGGGTCGACCGTGCGTGAGAGTTCTTCTACCTCGGAGCGGATCGTCGTATTGGTCTCGAACAGGCGGCGAAGATCGTATGCCGGGGAGACCCTGGGCGTGATCGGGGAATCCGGCTGCGGCAAGTCCACGCTCGCCCGAGTGCTGGCGGGCTTGGAGAAGCCGACCGAGGGGCAGGTGTTTTTCCGTGGGCAGGACATCAACGGACTCAAGGGCGATGAACGGCGCGAAATGCGCCGAAACATCCAGTTGATTTTCCAGGACCCCTACTCCTCGCTGAACCCGCGGATGACCGTGGAACAACTGGTCGGCGAACCCTACGAGATCCACCCGGAGGTGGCCCCGAAGGCCGGACGTCGGGCCAAGATTCGGGAGCTGCTGGAACTGGTCGGGCTGAATCCGAACCATGCCGATCGCTACCCGCACAACTTCTCCGGTGGGCAGCAGCAACGCATCGGCATCGCCCGCGGCATTGCCCTGAATCCGAAGATGCTCATCTGCGACGAGCCCGTCTCGGCTCTGGATGTCTCGGTGCGAGCCCAGGTGGTGAATCTGCTTGATGACCTGCAAAAGGAACTGGGGCTGAGCTACCTGTTCATCGCCCACGATCTGCAGATCGTTCGGCATATCGCCGACCGGGTGGCCACCATGTACCTGGGCCGGGTGGTCGAGCTGGGCGGTTATGGCGATATCTACGATCGCACGGCGCAGCCCTACACCCAAGCCCTGCTGTCGGCCGCGCCCGAGCTGCGCCGCAACGACGGCACCGACCGCGAACGGATCGTGCTGCAGGGAGACCCTCCCTCGCCCATCGACCCGCCGACGGGCTGCAGGTTCCACAACCGTTGCCCCATGGCCCAACAGATCTGCGCGAAGAAGGAACCGGAGCTGATCCGGATCAGCGACACCCATGTGTCGCGGTGCCACTTCGCACTGGAGATCTCCGCCGGTTAACACACCTGCCCACCGGATCTCCCGCGCCTCCCAACGCCGAAGAACCCGCACCCCCATCTATCTGCGATCGTACGTCCACCCGGACGTGGCGCCGCGGATGCCCCAATGAATGCGTCATTAAGGAGTAATTTCGTGGATCTCAAAGTAGGTGTCGTCGGCTTCGGCCTGCGCTCCGGTTTGTACAAGCACGCCCACCGTCCAGCTCAGGGCTCGGTGGTGGCCATGGTGTGTGACACCTCCGAACGCGGCCGTGCGGACGCCGCCGCCAAGTTGCCCGAGGCCGTGATCACCGCCGACCTCGACGAGCTGCTAAACGCGGGACTGGACGCGGTGCTGGTACTGACCCCCGATAACCAGCACGCGCTGGTGGCCAAGCGCACCCTTGAGGCCGGCATCGCCACGTTCTGCGAAAAACCGTTGGATGTCACCCTGGATGCCGTGGACGAGTTGCTGGAGACGGCCTTCAGCTCCGGAACCAGGCTCTACGTCGGACAGAATATGCGCCACATGCCAGTGATCCGCCAGATGCGCGAGATCATCGAATCCGGCGCCATCGGGACCGTCAAGGCGGTGTGGTGCCGACACTTTGTGGGCAACGGAGGGGACTACTACTTTAAGGACTGGCACGCGGAGCGCAAGAACACCACCAGCCTGCTGCTGCAAAAAGGTGCCCACGACATCGACGTGATTCACTGGCTGGCAGGTGGCTACACCGAGTCGGTCGCAGCGCTCGGAGACCTGGCGGTCTACGGCGCTGTCGAATCGCGCCGGGACAACACCGATCGGCGCATGGGGGACTGGTTCTCGCTGGAGAACTGGCCCCCGGCGGCGCAGCAGGATCTGAACCCGATCATCGACGTGGAAGACATTTCCATGATGCAGATGAAACTGGACAACGGTGTGTTGGCCTCCTACCAGCAGTGCCACTTCACCCCCGACTACTGGAGAAACTACACCGTCATCGGCACCGCCGGACGACTGGAGAACTTCGGTGACGACGCGGGCAACATCATCAAGGTGTGGAACACCCGCAGCCAGGACGGTTATGTTGATGCCGACATCGAGGTGGAGATCGAGGCGGTTGACGGTGGGCACGGTGGTGCCGATCCGCGCCTGATCGCCGAATTCTTGCGCTTCGTCAAGGAAGGCGGGCCGACGGATACCTCACCGGTGGCGGCCCGGGCGGCCGTTGCGGCTGGCGTGTTGGCCACCGAATCCCTGCGCACCGACGGTTCGGCCAGGTCCGTCCCGCCGCTCAGGGCGGAATTGTTGGCCTACTTCGCGGCTAACCAGGAGCGGGTGAACGCCTAGTTGGGCCACAGTTCGCGCCGTGCCGGGGGACAAGGGGCGCCTAAGACCTCAGGGCGGAGCATCATTTTTCGCTGAGCTCGGCCATGGCCTGGGTGATGGCGGTGAGAACTAGCTGCACGCTGCGGCGGTGCATGGACTCGGGTCGCGCCAACAAATCGATGCGCCGCCGGTTGGCGATGCCTTCCAGCGGCCGAAGGACGACGGAGCTCCCGAGAGTGGATCCCGCGGTGTAGCGCGGAATGATGCCCAGCACGTCCCCGGCGGCGACGAGTGCCGCAACCGTTGCGTAGTCGTTGATGCGGTGGATGATCAGTGGTGCCGCACCCGTTACGGCGCTGATGGCGGTGAGCACATCGGCGGGGGAGTAACCCTCGCGGCTGATCACCCAGCGCTCGCCGGCCAGATCCGCGGGGAGCAGGGTGTTTTTGGCAGCAAGCCGGTGTCCGGCCGGCAGCGCGATGTCCAACGGTTCGTGGGCGAGCGCGGAAACCACCACCTTGTTCTCGGGCCACGGAGGGGAGTGATCCATGCGGTGGGCCAGCACCAGGTCGTAGCGGGCCGTTAACGCGGGGAAATCCTGTTGGGCGACGTCCTCGTCGAAGAACTGCGGCACCGGTGCACCGTGGGCGTCCAATTTGGCCAGTAGGGGACCGAAGAGGGCCTGGCCCACGGAGTGGAATCCGGCGACGGATACCGGGGCGGCCGGGCTTTCCTGAAACTCGCCGATCGCCGCGCGTGCTGCGGCCAGCGACGAGATGACCGAGGCGCCGGCAGCTGCCAGCACCTCACCTGCCTCGGTGAGGACCAGATTCCGGCCTTCCTTGCGCGTCAGTGGCACCGCAATGTTGCGTTGGAGCAAGGCCAATTGCTGGGATACCGCCGATGGTGTGACGTAGAGGGCGCTGGCGACGGCCTTGACCGAGCCAAGATCGCCCAGTTCGCGCAGGATCTGTAACTGATGGACTTCCATGTAGTAAATACTAAATCGTTGATTGAGAAACCTGCGTATCTTCTAAGGTATCGCGGGCGTGCACTTGATGTCAGACTGGATTCGCATTGACCATGAACGCGCAGCACGCGCCGCAAGTGAGGAACCCCCACCGATGAAGGCACTGTACAAATCCGGACCACACGCCGGATTCGAACTTGTTGACCGTCCCGAACCCATCGCCGGCTTCCACGACGTGAAAATCCGCGTGATGACCGCCGGGATTTGCGGCACCGACCTGCACATCCAGGCCTATGACGACGCGGCCAAGGCCATGATCAAGGCACCGATGATTCCGGGGCACGAGTTCTACGGCGAGGTCGTCGAGATCGGCGAAAACGTCTCCACCGTGAAGGTCGGTGATCGCGTGTCCGGCGAGGGCCATGTGGTTTGTGGCATGTGCCGAAACTGCCGTGCCGGACGCCGCCAGATGTGCATCAACACCGTCTCGGTGGGTGTTCAGCGTGATGGCGCGTTTGCCGAATACGTGGTGATCCCCGAGGCCAACGTCTGGGTCCACCACGATGGATCCATCACCCCGGAACTTGGCGCGATCTTTGATCCCTTCGGCAATGCGGTACACACCGCGCTGTCCTTCCCGCTGGTCGGCGAGGACGTGCTGATCACCGGTGCTGGCCCCATCGGGCTGATGGCTGTGGCCGTCGCCCGCCATGCCGGTGCGCGCAAGATCGCCATCACCGATGTCTCCCAGCAGCGCCTAGAACTGGCTCGCGGCATGGGCGCGGACATCGCCATCGACGTGGCCAAGACCCGCATCAAGGATGCCCAGCGCGAATTGGGCATGCGTGAGGGCTTTGACTTCGGCATGGAAATGTCCGGACACCCCACGGCCCTGCCGGAGATGATCGAGAACATGAACCACGGCGGGCACATCTCGATGCTGGGACTGCCCTCCAGCGCCATCAACATCGACTGGGGCAAGGTCGTCACCCACATGCTCACCCTCAAGGGCATCTACGGCCGCGAGATGTTCGAGACCTGGTACGCCATGAGTGCCATGCTCACCTCCAACCCGGTGCTGCGCGAACGCATCTCCTCCGTGGTCACCGACTACCTGCCCGCCACGCAATGGGAAAAGGGCTTCGACGCCGCCCGCTCCGGCCACGGCGGCAAGGTCGTCCTGGACTGGACCGTCTTCTAAACCACCGACGCATCCGGCCACCACCGGCACACACGAAGATTCGAAATACTCCCGAGGGGAACCTACACAGATGTATACCTTGATGAAAGACGAACTGGCCGCAGAATTGGTGCAATTGCGCACCGACGGATTGTTCAAGTCCGAACGCCACATCGATTCGGCCCAGTCGGCCCATATCTCCGCGGGTGAGCTCGGCTCCGAGGCCAAACAGGTCCTGAATTTCTGCGCCAACAACTACCTGGGGCTGGCCGATGACGAGCGCATCATCAACGCCGCCAAGGGCGCGCTGGAAACGCGCGGCTTTGGCATGGCCTCGGTCCGCTTCATCTGCGGCACCCAAGATCTGCACCTGGAACTGGAATCTGCCGTCTCCGCGTTCTTGGGCACCGAAGACACGATTCTGTTCTCCAGCTGCTTCGATGCCAATGGCGGTGTCTTCGAATCGCTCTTCGGTGCACAGGACGCCATCATTTCCGATGCCCTGAACCACGCCTCGATCATCGACGGCATCCGCTTGTCCAAGGCCGCACGCTTCCGCTACAAGAACCAGGACATGGCCGACCTGGAGATCCAGCTGCAGGCCGCCGCCGCGCTGAACGACGGGGCGGGTGCCCGGCGCACCATCATCGTCACCGATGGCATCTTCTCGATGGACGGCTACCTGGCACCGTTGGCGGCCATCTGCGATCTGGCGGACAAGTACAACGCGCTGGTCATGGTCGATGACTCCCACGCCGTGGGCTTCATGGGGGCCACCGGTGCAGGTACCCCCGAACACGCTGGCGTCTCGGATCGGGTAGACATCTACACCGGAACGTTCGGCAAGGCGCTGGGCGGGGCATCGGGCGGATACGTCTCGGGCCGCGGAGAGATCGTGGCCATGCTGCGGCAGAAGGCGCGCCCCTACCTCTTCTCCAACTCGATGCCTCCGGCCATCGTTGCAGCGACACTCAAGGCACTGGAACTGGTGGAGGGCTCCGGAGAGCTGCGCGAAAAGCTTTTTGCCAATGCTGCGCTCTTCCGCACGCGCATGACCGAGGAAGGCTTTGACCTGCTCGAGGGCGAGCACGCCATCATCCCGGTGATGTTTGGGGATGCGGTGAAGGCCGCCGAGGTGGCGTCCAAGATGCTGGAGCACGGTGTCTTTGTCACCGCGTTCAGCTTCCCGGTGGTACCCAAGGGAGCGGCGCGTATTCGTGTGCAGCTCTCGGCCGCCCACTCGGCCGAAGATATTGAAGCCTGTGTGCAGGCGTTTATCGCCAGCCGCTAAGAACAAAGCCAAGGATCGCCGGCACTCCCTGCTTGAGGGAGTGCCGGCGATCCTTGGGTTAAGCAGGCGCATTCGAACCGCGAACCTTAAGTGATTGCCTAGCCCTTACCGAGCGTCGATCCTGCCTGGGACTTGGCAGGCTTGCTCGAAGAATACGAGGCTAGTTTGGATCCGGCCTTGGAAAGCTCGGCTTTTGACGGCTTAGTCGATTTACCCATGTTTTACCGCCTCTGCGGGGTTTCCTGCCATTGGTGCAGATATGGCACACCCCACGGGGTAGCGCAGACGCCTTGAAGTTGAGCAATGAGACCGTTGGCTGTTCATGGACATTCGGTGGCGCCTCGGTATCGTTTTGATGGTCCGATCGGGGTGTTCTCATTCCGAGAACTGGGACACGAGCCCCTTCATCTGGTGGCTGCAATGTGCGTTTTTGGAACGGTGCGTGGAGAACATCGTGAATGGGAATTGGAAACCAATCACAACACGGTCAGAAGGACTTGGAATGCAAGCGGTGCCTGCATTCCAAGTCCTTTGAGAAGACGCCTCTTAAACGATGACCGGGCTTCTTCATAACTACTCAGAGGGGTAACGCTAAACCGCCGAAACGATCCATATCACCAAGGCAATGGCCACCAGAACGCCCACGATTGTCCATACAAGATTGCTTCCGCGCATCGACTTATTTCCGTTCTCTTCGTTGTTACTTCTCACTACGGTTGCAGGAGAAGGCCTTCACTATAGCGGTACCTGCGGTACCAGGACCACAATTCAGAGCAGTTTTACCAGTCTGGAAATTCCCGCCGGAGTACGGGCTTTGAGTCGAGAGAGCGAGTCCTCTAACGCCGCCGATCTGCCCTCCGGTGGCGGCACCCGAGCAGGGTTCAGCGCAACAGTGTCTGCCCACGCCTTGATGTCCGGCTCTGACCCGAAGGAGATTGCTGCGCGCGTGCCCAGAACTTGCATCTTTGCCCACGTCCCCAACGAGTTGGGGTACGGCGTTGACGGGCAGAGTCGGTTCTTTTCGGCGTCGTGATCGCGCGTCGCTTCCACATACCCGGCCAGCGCCGCAGCAAAGCACGGGAACCCGGCCCTGATTGGCTGCAACGTGATCACCGACGGTGCCCAGATGGGGATCGTCGGAGGGTAGCGCAGCCCCGAAGCAGCGCAGTGCACGACCAGCGCGTCCTGGGATATCTGGAGAGACCCTTCGTCCAAGATGATGCGACCGCGCTCGATCAACCTGACATGCCCCAGCCGTACCACATGCTCTATTGAACGCAGCTTTTCGAGCTCCCAGCGGGCGAGGGTCGGTGTCTTCGCCATCGTGGGCGTTACCGAGGTGTCGATTCGAATCATGACGCCAGCATCCTCAAGCCTGAGGAAAAGATGCTCCAACGATGTTGCCCCTGCCGCAGCCTCCATGGTGTCGGCAGCCATGCCGAGGAACACCTCCGGATCCGGTTGGACCACTGCGCGGTTGAGCATCCATGGATCGCGCGGGCGAACCCAGCAAATCGCGGATTCATCTACGCCATGAGCCAGTAACCAGATGCAGGCATCGGTTGCTGTTTTGCCCGATCCGACGATGACATATTGGCTCGGCGCATCCATGGTGCGGGCGAGGTTATTGACCGGAATCATCCGGACGTCGGCCGCGAGTCCGAATCGTGGTGGTGTCACCGCAGGAATATCGGGAGCGAGGTAGCGTGCATCAACAATTTTGCACTTGGATGGCACCTCCGTTATTCGGCCGGAGATATGCGAAACAACGCTTCGATCGGCAACGTATTCGCAGTTGTTGTAGAACTCGACGCGGCCCGAGCTCGCCATCCGATCGTTGAAGATGTGGGCATAGTAGGCACAAATCTCCGACACATCGGCCCGATCATGCAGACCAGCCTCGGGCCCGAACTGCTGCACCCGACCATCACCGAGCTGTGTTGATGCCACCCCGTAAAAAGCTGATGCCTGATGCAGACGGGCAAATGGATAGGCATCCAGCCAGTGCCCACCAGGGGCATGGCGCCGGTCGACCAATGCGACGCGCACATCGGCGTGATCAATCAGCGCGTCGGCGAACGCCATACCCATGGCACCAGCCCCAACCACGAGGTAGTCGGCCTGCACAAAGTGCGTCATGAACTAATTGAAACACCGCAACACCGAAGTATCCATGGGTCCGAAAGTAAACCCAGATGTCCTATTTTCGCGTTCCGGCAAGCTCGTCTTGCACCTGAGGATGAATAGCCAAAATGACGGGACAAGCCGCTCACCATTGAGCTCCTTGCCGGCCCTAATCGTTCCTAGATCAACGCGTTTGAGCGCACCTCACGATTTTGCTATTCAATGAACTGCCGTAATACGGGACACCAAAGAGCGCGGCTGCCTCAACTCGCGCGCACTGGCTATAGGCTGTGCAGAGAACTCGCGCCGGTGGCCCAAAAAATGAATCGTCGCGCGCAAAATGACGAACATTGGAGAGCGCATGACACCCGGTGAAGAAGAAGCTGATCGGGGTTATCTAGCCAAGCTGGTGTTGCCGGGCGGCAAAGAACCCGACCCGCGCTTCACCTTAGCCAATGAGCGCACGTTCTTGGCCTGGATTCGCACGTCGCTCGCCTTCCTAGCCGGTGGCATTGCGTTGGAAGTCTTTGCCTCTCCAGCATTTCCAGGATCTTTGCGCACCGGAATCTCACTGCTCCTGATCATTATGGGGATCCTGATAAGTGCCGGGGCCGCGTTGCGATGGCGACTCATTGAATCGTCGATGCGCCACAACAAACCTCTCCCACTGCCGCTCCTGATCCCGTTGTTGGGTCTTGGTGGAGCCATTGCCGCAACTATTGTGGCGGTGCTGATAGCGACCAGTTCATGAATCGTTCCGGGGCCGTCTCTGCGCACAACGACTCGGGGTTGCAACCCGAGCGGACGATTATGGCGTGGGGCAGGACCACGATGTCTCTCTGCGTGGCCGGGCTGATCTTCTTACGCTGGTTACCGCACTACGGACTGTCCGTCCTGTTGATGGTGGCCCTCTGCCTGTCCTTGGCGGGCGGCATCTATTTCACACAACGTAAACGCTATGCCCGTGCATCAGCGGGCGTGCGCGATGAACGTATTCACGCCGACGCGGTGGCGGTGACTTCCATGACCGCCGTGGTGTTTACTTTGGGCGTCGTCGGAATCATTGTGGTGCTCGGAAACCAGTAAATTCCTCAGCTGCTCCAGGAGATGCCGTGGGTGCCCCGCTGCATCCGTGATGCCCAGCTGCACGTGGGTGATAATTCCTGCCGAAACCACGAGCGTACTGCGTACGTAGAGTCTCTCGGAATCGAATTCGAAGGTGGGAAGTCCCAAGGCCGATACCAAGGTGAATTCGGGATCCGAAAGGAGGGGATAACCCAGATGAAGACGCTCCGCGGCCTCCTGTTGGTACTCGCTGTGCTGGCTAGATAGGCCCAGAAGTGAGTATCCGATGGCGGCGAAGTCACTCGCCAAGTCGCGGAACTCGCAAGACTCTGCGGTGCATCCTTTGGCGCCGGGAACCATCGACCATTGGGGTGCTTCGGCGACATCTGGCCGTCCCGTTTTGGGGTAAATGAACAAAATGAAAGAACTGGCGGGGAACTCTCTGGCCGTGAACCTCGTGCCGTCGGTGGAGCGGAATGCACCGTCGGGAAACGCCGTACCGATCATTTGGCGTGTTGCTAGGTCTAGATCGGAGTTCATGGGATCAGTATCCCATTCTCCGGTCTTCTGATTCCGTCGAGGCTATCCGTGTCTGTCGGCCTGGTTGGCGGGCTCATCCAGAAGACGCAAGTACACGTTGCTCGGTGGCGGAAGGCGCTAGGGACTTTTGCGGCTTTTGTCAGGTAAATCAAAGGTTGACCAGTAAAAGTAACTGTGACACGGACTCTTGCGTCAGCGGTGTTGCCGACGCGCCGGGGCATTTGTGCTCAGCGACGGTTCGACTTCACATAGACTGACGCCAGAGCCAGCCGAGTATTTTCTGCACCAGTAGATGTGCCGTGCGACCACAGAATTTCCAGTCCACAAGATTGAGGAATGTCCATGAGTTTTGGTACGTTGAGCCCGTTTGTGTCGCCCACAGTCCAGCTGACCCAACTGTTTGATGCACCCGATATTGAGGTGTTCGCCAAGTTAGATTCCCTCCAACTCTCGGGCAGCACCAAAGAACGAACGGCCGCCAGCCTCATTGACGGACTCCTGGACTCGGGACGTCTGGCCGAAGGCGGAATGATCGTGGAGTCCACGTCGGGAAATCTTGGAATGGCTTTGGCACGACAGTGCGTCGTTCGGGGCATCAAATTTGTTGCCGTGGTTGACCAGAATGCCAACGCCTCGGCACTTGAAATCATGCGTGCCTTTGGCGCCGCCATCGATGTGGTCCCCACCCCGCCGGACGGAAACAAGTTGTCGGCCAGGAGGAAGCGGGTTGAGCAACTACTGGCCGAACACCCCTGCGCTGTCACGACGAACCAATACGGTTCCTTGGATAACCCCGCGGCACATTTCTCCTCGACGATGCCGGAGATCATTGAGGCGATGGACGGACGGCTGGACATGCTTTTTGTCGCCACCAGTACCACCGGGACACTGCTGGGATGCCAAAACTACATCAGGCACCATCAGCTGAAAACGAAGATCGTTGCGGTAGATTCACTCGGCTCGGTGTTATTCGGCGGCGAGTCAGGAACCAGGTCTTTGCCGGGACTCGGTGCGGGAATCGTCCCGGAGCTGGCGCTGGCGGCAGAGCCCGACATCGTCTGGCGCATCGAGGAGCTTGAGATGGTTGCGGGGTGCAAACTACTTGCGCAACGAGAGGGGATCCTTGCAGGGGCCTCCACCGGGGCAATCGTCGCGGCCATGAGCCGCCAACTGCCGTCCATACCCGCCGGATCTAGAATCGCATTCCTCGTCCACGACTCCGGGGTTCCCTACCTGCATACGGTATACAACGACACGTGGGTGCAGGAAAACCTCGCCGGAAAAACCACGGTTAAGGCGGGCTTCGGAACCACAAGCGCAGGGGTGTTGTGACTCGGATTGCCATGATCGGCGGCGGACCCAAGACGCTGTTCGCCCTGCTCGAACTCCATGATGTGCTGTCCCCGGAACGGGCCGGAACACTGCACGTTGACGTGTACGATCCGCATCCGCCCGGTGCCGGACGAGTTTGGCAAAGTGGACAGCCCGAGGTCCTGCGGCTCAATGTCGCCTCACGGATCGTCGACGCCAGCTCAAGGCTGGACGATCAGAATTTCGGTACATGGGCAGCATGCAACGCCCCGCAGTACATGAACGACACATATCCGCCGCGTGCAGTGGTGGGCCGATACCTGAGCGAACAATTCCGCACTCTCTCGGAACAGGGGAACATGGAGTTAAATCACGTCCCCCTCGTGGTGCTTGCCGTGGTCCGGGATGTAGCGGGCTGGCAGGTGCACACTGCGGAAGGCGCGGAGTTCTACGATGAAGTGGTACTGGCCACGGGTCACGGTTTGTCCGACGATCCGAGCGCGGAGGAGATTCCCACGGCTCAAAATGCAACGCCGCTCATCGGCGAATACGGATCGCTCACCGAGGCGCGGATTCCGCCAGGCGGTCGCGTTCGCCTCCGGGGTGCAGCCCTGACCGCTTATGACGTTGCCCTGCTACTTACCGAAGGCCGTGGTGGTCGCTGGGAAACGGACACCACGGATGGAACCGGCTCCCTGCGCTACCTAGCCAGTGGGCGAGAGCCGTCCAGAATCATCATGACCTCGCGCACGGGGTTGCCCATGGATCCTAAACCCGAGTCGATTCCTCCGGAAATCGTTGAACTCATCCGGTCGCGCGCTCAACAACTTCGCCGATGGGGGAGTGATCTGGCTACTGCCGCCGAGACCAATCCCCACAAGATGGACGAGTTATGGCGGATCCTGCTTGACGCAGCCGCGGACTGCGCCGCGATGGCGGGGCTGAGGACCTCAAAACTTCAGTTGTGGCGCACCGCGCTGACCGGTCGATCGGCGGATATGGGGACCGGTGACAGCGTGGAGGGGTTGTGGCGGCGTAGTCTCGCGGTCAATAGGGGAGCAGCGGAGCCCACCACACGTTGGGTGTGGGCTCGAGTGTGGTCGGGACTTTACGCTCAACTCGTTGTGGCCATCGACAGGGTTCGGTGGGAGCCGCGGCAGCGCAAACTCTTTGACCGGATCGCACGGAATTTCGAGCGGATGGCCTTTGGGCCCCCGGAGCGCACGGTGCGGCGGCTGGTGGCACTCTTTGAGGCTGGCCTGCTGGTACAGGATAGATCCGCGGGGGACGCAGATCGTCACGCAGAAATTGTAGTTGATGCTCTGACTCCGTCGCCAGGGATTCTACTCAAGCCCGAGGGTGCAGCGAAATCATCGTTGTTCGCGGGCCTGCTCGAGGCGGGAGAAATTTCGGTACGCAGCGGAGAACGCGGACTGCTGACCGACCTCGACGGGACCTGTATAAACGCTCGGGGGCAGCGTTACGAATCCTTGACCGCTCTTGGCCGGCCAACCGAAGGACCTACCCTGGGCCACGACACCCTGAACAGATCCCTGCATGAGGAGCCCCGACGTTGGGCCCGAAGAATTGCCAGCCAGCTACCGCTGCCCGCCCCCTCACTAAGCGAGTGACCATGAAAACGATGATGCAGGGTATAGCGCCCCTTACCGCTCGGCTCGAACCGTGGATGGAATCGGTGATGGCCGATACGCAGCTCTGCGCGGAGCTGCTTGAGCGCCACGGATCACCCCTCAATTTGCACAACTTTTCCGCCATGGAGCGCAACGTTGCGGAGTTACGCGCAGCGGCAGCGAATCATGACATCACCTTCCAGATCTATCTGGCCCGGAAGGCGAACAAGACGATCGGCGCAGTAGAACAGGCGGCGGCCAGTGACTGTGGGATCGATGTGGCGAGCCTCAACGAGCTTCGCCAAGTCTTGGACACGGGAGTGCCGGGCGAGAAAATCGTTCTCACCGCCGCCGTGAAATCAACAGCGCTGCTTCGCCTGGCGGTCACCAATAACGTGGTGATCAGCTTGGATAACTACGACGAGGCTGCCGAACTTCTGGGGCTAGAACCCATTCCCGGCAAACCACTGCGCGTGGCCCTGCGTCTTGCGTCGGATGATCCAGCGATCCCGCCCACCCGCTTTGGCCTCAAAGCCGAGCACTGGCTCAATGATCTCAACACGTTGGATGCCCACCAGCGCCTGAAGATTGAAGGCATCCATTTCCACCTCAATGGTTATGACCATACTCAGCGCGCAATTCTTATCGTTGAGGCGCTGAGCTTCATCGAGCGGCTGCGGATGCTGGGCCATCGGCCGAGCTTCATTGACATGGGTGGTGGCATCCCGATGTCCTATCTCGAGAGTGCGGCGCAGTGGGACCACTTCTGGTCGGAGCTTTCCGCCCTTCCGGCAGGGAATGAGGAATTAACCTGGAAATCCGATCGACTCGGTGCCCAAGGTCCGGCGCCAAGCGCCGCCGTATACCCATATCACCAGTCACTGGTTCGCGGGCCATGGTTGGATCGTCTGTTGCGCTCCCGACCCGATGGCCAGCCGTTATCTATCGCGGATCGGCTGCGCAGCCAGAACATCGAATTGCGGTGTGAACCGGGGAGGTCCTTGCTTGATGGCTGTGGTATCACCCTCGCCAGCGTCGCCTTCAGCAAAAGCCGCAGTGACGGTATGCCGTTGGTTGGTCTGCATATGAATCGAACCCAATGTCGTTCCACCTCGGCAGATTTTCTGCTGGACCCCATTCTGCTGCAGGCCGCCGAGCCAGTGCGTGAGCGTTCACCTCTCAGCGGTTTTTTGGTGGGGGCCTATTGCATCGAGGAGGAGCTGCTATTGCGCAGAAGATTCGATTTTCCCCACGGTGTTGCGCCACGGGACATCGTGGTTTTTCCTAATACTGCCGGCTATTTGATGCACATCGTGGAGAGCGCGTCGCACCAGTTGCCGCTCGCCGCCAACCTGCGCTGGGATGGCCAAGGCTGGGTACCCGATGCCATTGATGAGCTCGTGTGACATGGCGGCCGATGCCCACAGCAGATTCGGTTGCGCCCGAAGTGTTCTCTAGGCCTTGACTCGGAGAGAGGTCAAAGGGAGGCTCGATACAGACACTGAGCCACTTTGTGCCCTGGCACCGACATCGGCCAACTCGTGGCGCAGCAGATCTTCAACCGTTCACCACGATTCGAGGAGAGCACCATGAGCCACCCATTTAACGAACTGCTCACGAGCCAGCTCGGCAACGAATTTGCCGCTTCCCAGCAGTACATCGCCATCGCTAGTTGGTTTGATGGACAGGATCTGCCGCGGCTGGCCAAGCACTTTTACCGGCAGTCGTTGGAAGAGCGGAATCACGCCATGATGATGCTCCAATACATGCTGGACCGGGGCATTAAAGTGGAGATTCCAGGCATCGAACCGGTGCGCAACGACTTCGGATCGGCCGAGGAACCCCTGGTGCTGGCGCTGGCCCAGGAGATTGAAGTGACAGATCAGATTAAGGCGCTGTTCGCTGCTGCCCGGGCCGAAAATGACCCGTTGGGCGAGCAGTTCATGCTCTGGTTCCTCAAGGAGCAGGTCGAAGAGGTCGCCTCGATGTCCACGCTGCTGAATGTCGCCCGTCGGGCGACAAACGTCTTTGACGTTGAGACGTTCCTGGCACGCGAGCGTGTGGGTGATGGGGGCAGGTCCCGCTCTCCGGTGGAGGGCTCAGGTTCGCCGGCACCAGCCGGGGGAGCGCTCTAACCCCGGACCTTTCGAAGTTTCCCTGACCATGGCCGATGGTCCCGCCCACGGTGGGCGGAACCATCGGCCGGAGAACTTATGCGCGACTGACGATATCGACGGATATTTCTACGGCAGGGACCGTGCCCTGGTTTTCCAGCCAATGCGTGGTGGCGCTGTCTTCCGGCCAACCCACACCGGGTCCATAGTGGGTGGCAACCCCATCTCGGTGATCGGTGATCGTGCCCTGCAGGATGTTCACCACCCCGGGTCTGCCCTGATGGTCATGCAGCGGACCGAAAACGCTTCCGGGGGCCATGGTTATTCTGCGCATCCGAAGTTCTCTCCCGGCCATGCCCGGAATTTCCGGCCCCAAATCAACACTCGTTAAGAGCTCGACCGTCACTCCGTGAGTCTCGTGTTCACCATGATCGTTGACCATCGTCGTTGCCTTTCCGCGCTTCGGTTACTCACATGGTTGACTTCAGGCTTGGGAGTGTCAAGCAA
>NZ_JAAWVT010000006.1 GCF_012271785.1 Paeniglutamicibacter terrestris
CCCACTGCGCCGATGGTACTGCACTCGGGAGGGTGTGGGAGAGTAGGTCACCGCCGGACATAACTGTCCCGAAGCCCCCAAACACCAGGTGTTTGGGGGCTTCGATGTTTAACCACCACCTGCCATTTGGTGGTTGTCACCTCCATGGACACACCAATACGCACAAATGCTGTTGTCAGTGATTGCCGTTACTGTGGTGAGATGGATGGATTATTTTCACACGCGGCATCGGCCAACGAGCCTAGCTCCCACGACGATTACCGCTTGCCGGAACTCCGGCACACAGTCAGCGTCCCGGTGGCTGCCGAGCAAGCCTTTGAGGGCTTCTCCGAATACATTCATCTCTGGTGGCCCGTGAGCAAGTTCTCACACTACGGACCAGGTAGCCACGTGACCTTCGAGCGCGGAAGCCTCGTTGAAGAATCGGAAGATGGCGACCAGCACCTTTGGGGCAAGGTCGTACACCTTGACGCTCCCTCGACCATCGTTTTGGACTTTACGCTTGGCATGGAAACTGCCCCACCGACCCACGTGAGCCTCGAATTTCACGAACAGGGGACAGCAACCGAGATCGTCCTGACCCACGACGGTTGGGCCTCCGGGCATGTAGGCCAGGAGCAATACGAGCAATACAGTCAGTGGCCCGAGATTCTTGGCTACTACGCCCGGTTCATGGGCGCCAATAACCAGCAGGTCCGCTAACGAATCTCGGTCGTAGCCACCGAGAAGACGACGTCACGTAAAAAACATCAACATCGTTTGAAAGGGCCTCATGAGCCTCGAAACCGCCGACTCGATCCTGATCGATGAGCTAAGCCAGCAGATTGGCGAGGGCGCAGTATCCACCGAGCCTCAGGTTCTTCTCGCGCACAGCCACGACTTCGGAAAGATCGTTGATCTCCAGCAACCCCTTGCCGTGGTTTTTGCCGAACGCGTTGAAGACGTTCAGGCGACCTTGCGGTTAGCATCTGCGGCGGGAGTTGCGGTCGTGCCGCGCGGGGCTGGCACGGGCGTCTCAGGCGGCGCACATGCCACTGCGCGTTGCATCGTGCTGTCGCTCGAACGCATGAACCGCATTTTGGAGATCCGACCCGATGATGAGGTGGCGGTGGTTCAACCCGGCGTCGTCAACGCGGTGCTGAACAATGCGGTTGCCAAGCATGGGCTCATGTACGCCCCGGACCCGGCCAGTTACCAGCAGTCGACCATTGGCGGCAACGTCGCAACCAACGCTGGAGGTCTGCGCTGTGCCAAGTACGGCGTGACTACCGATTCGGTGCTTGGCCTCGACGTGGTTTTGGCTGATGGCACACTGATCTCCACCGGACGCAACACCTTCAAGGGGGTGGCCGGCTACGACCTCACGTCCCTGCTGGTGGGTTCCGAGGGCACGCTGGGCGTGGTGGTCTCCGTGACGGTACGCCTGCGCTACCTGAGCGCAAAAACCTGCTCCATCGCCGCCGTATTCACCGACGTTATTCAGGCGGCCGCCGGCGTGATGGCGATCGCCCGGATCAGGGTGCAACCGGCGATCCTGGAGTTGCTGGATATCGGGACTATGCGTGTCCTTGATGTCGCCTATGGCTCGGACCTCGCGGCGCGGGGCGGCGCCATGCTGCTGGTGCGTACCGATGGTCACGGTGCCGAGATCGAGGCCAACATTGTGCGCTCGGCTCTGGAGAACTTGGGTGCGCACGTGAGCGAGCCGGACGACGAGGAAGCCGTGCGTCTGATCGAGATGCGCAGGGCCAGCCGCGGCGACGGACAGGACGATAAATATCGGGTGGGGGAGGACGTGGCGGTGCCCCGCTCGGCCATGGTCGAATACATGGGCACCCTCGATCAGATTGCCGCCCGGAACCGGGTCATGGTGCGCATCGTTGCCCACGCTGGCGACGGCAACCTGCACCCCACATTCTGGGTTGACCCGGAGGATGGAGCCGCGGGGGTGGCGCGCCTTGACGCGGCACTTGAGGAGTCGATCAGGGCGGCGCTGGAGGCCGGTGGAACCATTACCGGGGAGCACGGGGTGGGGACCGCGAAGCGCGACTGGCTGGCCTGGGAACAGTCGGCTGAAGTGCTTGAGATCCAACGCAAGATCAAGGCGATCTTCGACCCACAGGGCATCCTGAACCCGGGAAAGGCCATCCTGTGACGCAGCAGACCTTACCTCGATTAGGCGTTGAAGTGAATTGTCTGTAGAATTTTTATTCGTTGGTACAACACCGGGATATGGCGCAGCTTGGTAGCGCGCGTCGTTCGGGACGACGAGGTCGCAGGTTCAAATCCTGTTATCCCGACCAATGTGAGCCCCGCAAGAAACTTCGGTTTCATGCGGGGCTCGTCCCATTTTAACAACCAAAATGCACCCTCGCATCGGACTCGAGCAGGTGGATAAGCCCCAGCCTCCAGGCGCGGTGGATGCTCTCCGCCAGCTGAGGATCGGCTCTACGGCGTCTCTTTCGCCGGTGCCTCCACGCGGTCGCTGACGGCTACCTCCGCGGCTGCTATGACTGTGGTCAGCGTTGTACCGGGACCGGTGGCGAAGGCACCCGCCATCACACTGATGATTCTCTCCGTGATCTGAGAACTGTTCCACGTGGAACCAAGCAGGTCGACCGAAGGGGAAGGCTCGATCTGCTGTTATCGGTGCCATCGGCGTCGCGCCCAGCGGGCCGCTCATTTACTGATTCTCCATTAAACGTCTGTGGGACCGACCATGGCCGGTCCCACAGACGACGTGAGGTTTTGAGTTAAGTAGAGGTTGCTACTTGACCAGGTAGCTGCGCAGTTCGTCCAGGACGATCGACGCGCCGGTCGGGCCCAGACCCAGGAACCAAACGTCGTCGTTCACGCGCTGCACGTTCCCGGCCTTGACGGCCTCGAGCTTGTCCCAAATTGGGCCCTCGAGCGCGGCCTTTTCGCCGGTGGCCTCCGGGGTGCCGTAGGAGGTGTAGAAGATCCAGTCCGAGTCAGCTTCGGCCAGGTTCTCCCCGGAGATCTCCTTGGCCAAATCATCAATATCTTGGTTGGCGGGCCGCGAGAATCCGGCATCATTGAGAATCACGCCGATCAGTGAGGCATTGCCGTAGAGGCGGATCTTCTCCGGCATGAAGCGCAACAGTGAGATCTTGGGATCTCCCTTCACGTCCTTGCCCAGGGCGCTGGCCTTGTCCTGATAGCTGTTGAGCACCTCAATCGCCTTGGTTTCTTCACCCAGGGCGGAGCCCGCTAGCAGGAAGTTTTCTTTCCATGGGAATCCTGGACGGATGGAGAATACGGTCGGTGCGATCTGCGAGAGCTGCGGGTATAACTTATCGGCACGCAACTGCGAACCGATGATCAAATCAGGTTTCAGCGCGGCGATGGCTTCAACGTTCAGTTCCTGAATGGTGCCCACGCTCTTAGCGTCTTTGACGGCATCGGCCAAATAGCTGGGGATGGAGTTGGCGCCCTCGGTGGAGGGGATACCTACCGGGGTGATGCCCAAGGACACTACAGCGTCGAGTTCGCCGGTGTCGAGCACCACCACGCGCTCGGGTTTCTTGTCCAGGGTGGTCTCACCATTGGCGTGCGTGACGGTGCGCGGGAATACCCCTGCCTCAACGGGCGCACCAAACTTTGCGGTCTGCTCATCGGCGGTGGAGAAGCGCTCTCCGCCCACCGCAACGTCAGAGTTACCTGCGGCGGTGTCTGTGGAGCCACCTGCTGCGCAACCGGCGGTCAAGGCGATGAGGAAGAGAGCTGCGGTGGCCTTGGCTGCGCCGAGGCGGGGCCGAAGCGTCGAAGAGAATAATTTCACCACGTCAATGTACCGTATTTTAGTAACCAATGCCTCACCGATTGCGCACCGCCCGCCGGCTGCTGAGCGCAGAGGCGGTAGTGTGGAACGGTTCGAAGCCAAGGAGATGATTTGTGGCCAGCCCGATGCCCACCGCGGTGAACCCCGAAAACCGGGGCCCCGACGCCGAGCCTGCAACAGCGTCCATAACGCTACGCCGATTGCTGCCGTTGCTGGGCCTTGTCGCATTATTGCTGCTTACGGCTCTCTGCTCCTTGGCCGTGGGATCCAAACATATTGAATTTTCGGTGGTGATCGACGCGCTGGTGGCCCCCGACGGCTCGGCCGACCACGCCATCATCCGTGACTCGCGCCTGCCTAGGGCCATCCTGGGGATCCTGGCCGGAAGCGCACTGGGCATTGCCGGGGCGCTGGTCCAATCCATGACTCGCAATGCACTGGCCGAACCCGGGATCCTCGGCGTGAATGCCGGCGCCTCGCTGGCGATTGTGATCGCCGTTGGCACCTTCGGGATCAACGGTTTTAACGGCTACGTCTGGTTTGCCTTCGGCGGTGCGGTGCTCGCCACGGGTGCCGTCTATCTGGTCGGGATGGCAGGGGCCAGGTCCAGCGACCCGGTGCGGCTGGTGCTGGCAGGTGTTGCCTTAGGTGCGGTGCTCTCGGGCATCGGTACGGCGCTGGCGCTGGTGCATCCCTCGGCCTTTGACCAATTGCGCGCCTGGACCATCGGCTCCTTGGAAGGCCGTTCGGGCGAGGTCCTGGTCCCGCTGACCGCAGCGGTGCTGCTGGGCTTCGTGCTGGCAGCCTGCACCGGCCGGTCGCTGAACGCGCTGGCGCTGGGAGACGACACGGCCCTGGCCTTGGGCTACAAGGTGGGGCGGGCCCGGGTGCTGATCCTGTTGGCCGTCACGGTGTTGGCAGGCGCCGCAACCGCCGCGGTGGGGGCGATCAGCTTCCTCGGCTTGATGGCACCACACCTGGCCCGACGTTTTTCCGGCCCCGATGCACGCTGGATGCTTGCCTATACCGCGGTGCTGGCCCCGATCATCCTGCTGCTGGCAGATGTACTGGGACGAGTCATCATTCCCGGCGAGCTCGAGGCCGGGGTTGTCTGTGCGTTTATCGGCGCCCCGGTGCTGATCCTGTTGGCACGCCGCAAGAAGCCGGTGGCGGTATGAGCAACACCAAACGAACCTCAAAACCTCTCTCCCTGACTCCGGCCACCACGGCGGGCAAGAAAGCGGGCGTCTCGCACCTGGGCCGCGAGACGGCGCTCTGCCTGGTGCTCCTGGCATTGGCCGCGCTCATCGCGCTACTGGTGATCGGCAGCGGCGACTATCCGATGGGGCCGGTGAAGGTCATGCAGGTGATCTTCGGCGGCGGGGAGGGACTTGAGAGCACCATCGTGTTCCAATGGCGTGCCCCCCGCGCGGTGGCGGCGTTGGCTTTTGGCGCCGCACTCGGCGTGGCCGGTGCGGTATTCCAGTCGCTGACCCGCAATCCGTTGGGCTCACCCGACATCATCGGTTTTTCCACCGGTGCCTACACCGGCGCGCTACTGGCGCTGACCCTGGTGGGCGGCAGCTTCCTGGCCACCTCGATGGGTGCGCTAGCCGGAGGTCTGGCCACGGCCCTGGCCGTGTATTTCCTGGCCTGGCGGCGCGGGTCCCACGGCTTCAGGCTGATCCTGGTGGGCATCGGGGTTTCGGCCATGCTGGCGGCGCTGAACCAATGGCTGGTGTTGCGCGCCGAAATCGAGGTGGCGATGGCCGCGGCGGTCTGGGGAGCAGGAACCCTCAATGGGGTCGGCTGGCCGGTTCTCATTCCCGCGTTGCTCGCCATTGTGCCGGTCCTGGGCCTCACTCTGGCCGGAGGCAGACACTTGGGCATGCTGGAGCTAGGAGACGACACGGCCACGGCATTGGGCGTGCGGGTAGAACCGGCGCGGTTGGTCCTGATCGTGCTGGCGGTGCTGCTGACCTCCGCGGCCACCGCCGTCGCCGGACCCATCGCCTTCGTGGCGTTGGTGGCCCCGCAACTGGCCAAGCGGTTGAATCGAGCCGCGGGCATGCGTTTGGCCCCCGCCGCCTGCATGGGCGCATTGCTGTTGGTGGCCAGCGACCTGGTGGCACAACGCGTCTTTGCCCCGGTGCAACTGCCGGTAGGCGTGGTGACGGTGAGCATCGGTGGCATCTACCTGATCTGGCTGCTGGCCCGCGAGGGACGCAGCCGCACCCAGGTGTAGAACCCGCGAAACGCTCACTCAGCGAGTATTAGTGATCTATGGCGCGCAACCAGATCGCGGAATTGGCGCCCAGTAGGCCCTGCGCGGCCAGCGTGGCACCGTCGGGATCGGAGTAGAGCAGCGGTTCGCCGGCCGGCAGCGGCACCGAAACGGCGGAAAGATTCAGCACGCTGATGGTGTTTGAATTGCGGATCGCCAGCACCTCGGGCAGGTCGGGATTCTTAAAGAATGCCAGCGACCCCAGACCCAGACCCAACTCGCTGCGCAGGGCCAGTGCCGTGCGGTAGAGATTTAGTGTGGAGGCGGGGTCATCCTGCTGCACGTCGCGGGCCAGCTTGGCCCAATCTGTCGGCTGCGGTAGCCAGGTGTTCCCGGTGGGGGAGAAACCATAGGCGGGGGCATCATGTACCCAGGGGATCGGCACCCGGCAGCCATCGCGTCCAATGCGTTCGCCGTTGCTGCGCAAAAAGGTGGGGTCCTGGCGGAAATGATCGGCCAATGTGGTGTGGTCACCCAGGCCCAGCTCCTCACCCTGATAGAGGTAGGCGCCGCCGGGCAGGCCCAGCATGAACACTGTCGCTGCCCGCGCCCGGGCCAGGCCCAGCGCCGTATCCGGCTGCGGATCGCGCGGACCAATGCCGTCGCCCAGATCCAGCGCAACATTATCGAGCCCGAAGCGCGTGGCATGACGGGAGACATCGTGATTGGAGAGCACCCAGGTGGTAGGGGCATCAACAGCATCAAAGGCCTGGAGAGATTCGCCAATGACGGTGGCCAGGGCGTCCCTGTCCCAGAGCGTGCGCAAGTAATCGAAATTGAACGACTGATGCATCTGGCCCGGGGCCACCCAATCGGCCAGGCGGGTCAGCGGGCGCACATTGGCCTCCGAGCAGAGCACCGGTTCCCCCGGGTATTCATCGCAGATCTCGCGCCAGCGCGCAAACACCTGGTGCAGCTCGGGCTGGGCGAACATGGGAGCATCGGCGAAGGGGAAGCCCGGGCGCGGGGTACCGTCCGGGGCGCCGCCCCAGTTAGGCAGGCCCTCCTTCTTGAACATCGCGTGGGCGACGTCAATCCTGAAGCCGCCGGCGCCGGCATCCAGCCAGAAGCGCAGCGTCGTTTCGAATTCTTCCTGCACCTCGGGATTGCGCCAGTTGAAGTCTGGCTGAGTAGCGTCAAAGAGGTGGAAGTAGTACTGGCCCGGGGTTCCATCGGGGTTCGGAACGCGGGTCCAGCCCGAACCGCCGAAGAGTGAGAACCAGTTATTTGGCGGGGTGTTCCCGCCCTCACCCAGCCCATCGGCAAAGTGGAACATGGCGCGTTCGCCCGAGCCCGGCGCCGCGGCTAGCGCTGCCTTAAACAACTCGTGCTCGTTGGAGCAGTGGTTGGGCACGATGTCGATGATGATGCGGATGCCGAAGGATGCGGCGGTACTGATCAGCGTCTTGGCATCCTCCATGGTGCCAAAGAGCGGATCCACGCCCCGGTAATCGGAGACGTCATAGCCGGCGTCTTTTTGTGGGGAGGGGAAGAAGGGGGAGAGCCAGATGGCATCGACGCCTAGGGTGGCAATCTTGGGCAGTTCGGCGGTGATACCGGCCAGATCGCCCATGCCGGACCCGGTGGAATCCTTGAAGGAGCGTGGGTAGATCTGGTAGATCACCGCGCGGCGCCACCACTGCTCGCCTTCAGATGATTCATGTAGCAGCGGCTGTAGTGCGTAGGGGGAGCCGGACGTGATCTGGGTATCCGGTGTGCCGGAGGCATCCAAGGGTAGCGACATGAGTTCCAGCCTATCTACTGGTGGGAGCGATGCGGGAAGAATCGATGGGTTGCTAGTGAGTGGCTGGCGGCGCGGTGGAGGTGCGCAGCACAAATTCGGTGGGGAAAAATTCGTCGGCCGGCGCCAGCGCTTTAGCCTCGCTGGTTGATTCATCGAGCAACTCCATCATGCGCGCCACCGCGGCCTCACCCTGCGCGCTGGGGTGCTGTGCCACGGTAGTCAGTCCGAAGAGTTCACCAAGTTCGTGCCCGTCGATGCCGATAACGGAGAAATCCCCGGGCAATGACAGTCCCAGATCGCGCGCGGCCATGATGGCGCCGAAGGCCATCTCATCGGAGGCGCACAGCATGGCGGTGGGCCGGCCGCGCGGATTTGAGAGCATGCTGCGTACCTTTTGGTGGGCACCGGCCATGGTGAAATCCGCGTCCAGTAGCCATTGCGGGTTCACCGCTAGATCGGCCTGATCCATGGCGTACTCAAAGCCATCAAGCCGGGCGGTGGGCAAGTTGAAGTCCACGTTAAAGATGTCGGCGCCGCCCAGGAAGGCGATGTCCCGGTGCCCCAGGGAGATTAGGTGCTCGGTGGCCAGCGAGGCGATATTAAAGTCATCAACACGGATGGTGTCCACCTTTGGCAAGAGACCGCCCAGTGCCACCAGCGGCTTGTTCACCGCGCGCAGCTGCGCCAGCTCCGCGTCGGTCAACTTCAGCGTCACGGTGATGACTCCGTCGAGGCGTTGGCGCATCAACAGGTCCTGGAAGACGGCATCGCGATGCCGCTGCTCACCGCTGGTGTTGTACAGCGTCAGGTCATAACCGCGTTCGTTGAGTTCCTGCGTGGCGCCCTGCAGCACGTTGGCGTAGTACCAGCGCGAAACCGTGGGCATCACGATACCAATGTTGCGGCTGCGCCCCGAAGCCAGGGATGACGCGTTATAGGAAAGAACGTAGCCCAGTTCCTTAGCGGCCTGTTGCACCGCCTCGCGCGATGCGGCGGAGACCTTCCCATTCCCGGAGAGGGCTCGGGAAACCGTGGCAACGGAGACCCCTGCGCGCAGGGCGACGTCCTTGATGCTGGCCATGTACTCCCAAACTCCTTCGTTGTAGTTCATGATGATGCGCCGCTGACCCCGTGGGTTCAGCCGTTAGGCATGGTGCAGAGAAATCCATACCGCAGAGTTCGGATTCAACAGCGCCGAAGTAGCCGCGTCTAAGGCACTGCTTGAACTGGCCAGCAACACCTCTCCGGCGGGCAAAACCACCGGCTCGGTCCCCAGATTCAGCACCACGAGGATCTCGGAATTTTCGAAGCCCAACAGGCTTGAGGTGTTTGTGTCCTCAAGCCAGTTTAGGTCGCCCAAGCCCAGCTGGTGTGCGGAGCGCAGTCGGAGGGCCTCCTTGTAGAAGTTCAGGGTGGAGTGTGGATCGGCCGTTTGGGCTTCCCGTGTCAGCGACGCCCACTCTTGTGGTTGCGGGAGCCACGATGCTTCGGAATCGCTGAAGCCCAGCGACGCGCTCGATGAGTCCCACGGTAACGGGACCCTGCAGCCATCACGGCCCAGGCGCTCGCCGTTGGTGCGTGCGAAGGACGGGTCCTGCCGGTACTCGGGATCGAGCATGGTGTTATCTCCGAGGCCCAGCTCCTCGCCCTGATACAGATAGGCGCCTCCGGGAAGCCCCAACATGAATAAGGTGGCGGCGCGGGCGCGGGCCAGCCCGAGGTGTAAATCTGGTTGGATATCGTCCGGGCCCAGGCCATCACCGTCGCGTGGGGAGGGGGCGACTGCTCCGAGTCGGGTGGCGTGCCGTGGGACGTCATGGTTCGAGAGCACCCAGGTGGTGGGTGCACCGACGGCATCAAAGGCCTTCAATGAGCGAGTAATGATGGCCTTGAGCGCCTTCCCATCCCATCCGGTGTGCAGGAAGGGGAAGTTGAAGGACTGGTGCATCTCATCCGGGCGCACCCAGTCAGCCATGGCCTCGATGGGGTGTACATTGGCCTCCGCACACAGCACGCGCTCGCCGTCGTACTCCTCGCAAACCGCACGCCAGCGACGGTAGACATCGTGGACGGCGCTCTGGCCAAACATCGGTGCGTCGGCGAAGGGGTAGCCCGGGGAGTCCGCGCCATCGGCCCGGCCGTTCCAATCCGGAAGGCCGGGGGCCTTGACCAGAGCGTGGGCGACATCCACGCGGAAACCTCCGGCGCCGCGATCCAGCCAGAAGCGCAGTACGGATTCGAATTCGTCGCCTACCGCCGGGTTGTCCCAGTTGAAATCGGGCTGGGAGGAATCAAAGAGGTGCAGGTAATACTGGCCCTTGGTGCCGTCGGGTTCGGTAATGCGAGTCCAGGCGGACCCGCCAAAGTGCGAAAGCCAGTTATTGGGCGGCAACTGGCCATCTTCTCCCCGTCCGTCGCGGAAGATGAAGAACTCGCGGGCAGCAGAGCCCTTGGGGGAGACCAGCGCTTGGCGGAAGAGGGCATGTTCGTCGGAGCAGTGGTTGGGTACAAGATCCACCAGTATTTTGACCTCGAGCCGATTGGCCTCGGTGATGAGGTCATCAAAGTCCTGCAGGTTTCCGAAGATCGGGTCAACCGCGCGGTAGTCGGAGACGTCGTAGCCAGCGTCTTTTTGTGGGGAAGCAAAAAACGGGGAAAGCCAGACGGCGTCAACACCGAGGTCGGCAACGTGGTGAAGTTCGGCGGTAATGCCGGGCAGATCCCCGATGCCATTGGATGTGGTGTCACGGAAGGAGCGTGGGTAGATCTGGTAAATGACCGAGCGGCGCCACCATTCCGCACTCGTAGAGGACTCATGGGTCGGGTCCTGAAAACGGGCGTGGATTTCGTGCGGGGTGGCGGTGGGGAGTTCTTCGGTCTGTGACATGCGCTCCATCATAACGATGAAATCACGAAAAGTGGAAGCGTTTCCATTATGCATAGTCCGAACCGTCGGCCACCCATGCCGTTGCGAAAATTATTTGTCGTCCCGAAAACTCGCCTGTCTATCAGTAGGTATGCGGGAATGTTGTCACCGAAGGGGGTTGCGGCCAAGAATTTGGGCTATTGTGATCTGGACGACATGAGTGGAAGCGTTTACACTCAATCTCACGACTCCAGCGCCGAAGGTTCGATCCCGGGCGCATAACACTCGAAAGAGGAATCATCATGACGGGAAATAACACACCCGGTGCACGCCTCACGCGCCGAACCTTCACCTTGGGCGCAGTGGGTGCCCTCTCGGCACTGGCCCTGACCGCGTGCGGTGGTTCGGGCACCCCGGCCGCCAGCACGGCCGCCGCAACCACCAGTGCTGCAGCATCGGTCCCGGCGACCGGCGCCAGCCTCACCATGTGGGTTGACGCGGAACGCGCACCGGCCTTGAAGTCCATCGCCGCCAAGTTCAAGACGGAAAAGGGCATCGACGTCAAGCTGGTTGTTAAAGACTTCGCCGCTGTCCGCGATGACTTCATCACCCAGGCGCCCACCGGTAAGGGCCCGGACATCATGGTCGGTCCCCACGACTGGTTAGGAAAACTCGTCCAAAACGGTGTCGTAGCTCCCGTCCAGCTGGGTGACAAGAGTGCACAATTTGCCGAAAGCTCCATCAAGGCCATGACCTATGACGGCCAGACCTATGGGGTGCCGTACTCCATCGAGAACGTCGCCCTGGTCCGCAACACCGCATTGGTTCCCGAAGCAAAAACCACCTTGGATGACGTCCTTGCCGAGGGCAAGAAGGCCGTCACCGCGGGAGACGCCAAGTTCCCCTTCCTGGTAGGCCTTGATCCCAAGCAGGCAGATCCTTACCACCTCTACCCGCTGCAGACCTCACTGGGTTCACAGGTCTTCGCCCAGAACGAGGACGGCAGCTACGACTCCTCGAAGCTTTTGCTGGATAGCGAAGGCGGCAAAAAATTCGCTCAGCTTTTGGCAGACCTTGGAGACAAGGGTTCTAAGGTCCTGAACTCCAACATCACCGGCGACATCGCCAAGGAAAAGTTCCTGGCCGGGGAGTCACCGTACTTCCTCACCGGCCCGTGGAATGTCCCGGACATCGAGGCAAAGGGCATCAAGTTTGCTATTGACCCGCTGCCGACCACGGGAGATCAGCCGGCCCAGCCGTTCATTGGTGTTAACGGCTTCTTCATCTCCGCCAAGTCCACCAACGCGCTGGCCGCCAACGAATTTGTGGTCAACTACCTCACGCAGCAACAGGCACAGGACGAACTGTTCAAGGTTGGCGGACGCCCACCGGCACTCACCGCATCCTTTGATACCGCAGCCAGCGATCCGGTAGTCAAGGCCTTTGGCGAGATCGGCGCCAACGGCGTACCGATGCCGGCGGTCCCGGCCATGGACGCGGTCTGGGCCGACTGGGGAGCAACTGAACTGAACCTCATCAAGGGCAAGGAAGCCGATCCGGCAACCGCATGGTCCAAGATGGCTGCCAACATCGAAAAGAAGATCGCCAGCAGCAAGTAGCTAGTTCGCAGTAAACAGGTCCGCAATGGTGGGGGCGGGCCGAATCGGCCCGCCCCCACCGCTGCCCCCACCAAAAACCTCCGCCGCGCGGCGGCAGAGCGCATCAAGAAAGTTGTTGGACCACATGGTACAAATCGAAGAAAAGTCGGGTGTAAAGACCGGGCGCCGGGATGAAAAGCCAGCACGAAAAAAGGACCGGAGCCCCGATTCGCTCAGCGGCATTTTGGCCAAAATCGTGCTCTTGGGCCTGACCGATGCAGTGGCCGCCTTCGTGCTCTTCCAACTGATGCTCTCCGGCGAATGGCTGATCTTTGTCATCTCGTTGATCACCACATTCGTCATCAACTGGATCTACCTGCGCCGTGGCGGCCTACCGGCCAAGTACCTGGCACCAGGGGTCATCTTCCTGCTGATCTTCCAGGTTTTCGTGATGATCTTCTCCACCTACATCGCGTTCACCAACTACGGGGACGGGCACAACTCCACCAAGGCGGACGCGATCGCCTCGATCCAGCTCTCGGCCTCCGAACGAGTGCCCGATTCCCCGCAATTCCCCACCTCCGTGCTGGAAAAGGGTGGCAAATACTTCCTACTGGTCACCACCCCCGAGGGCGAGGCGAAGCTCGGCGGTGCAGACACCCCGCTAGCTATCGTGAGCCCATCGGTGAGCGGCCCCACGGGAGCCGCCACGGGTGTTGAGGGCTACAGCACGCTGGACTTCACCACGTTGCTGGCCCACCAGCAAGAAATCACCGCCCTTACCGTGCCACTGAGCGAGAACCCGGAAGACGGTGCGCTGAAAACCGCCGATGGGTCCACCTCCTATGTGTACACACCCAAGCTGAAGTACGACGAGGCAGCCGATACCTTCACCGACACCACCACCGGTGTCATCTACACGGATAACGGCCGCGGCTCCTTTGCCGCGCAAGACGGCAGCGCACTGAATACCGGCTGGAAGGTGAATGTGGGACTGGATAACTTCCAGCGCGCGTTCACCGACGAAAACCTGCAGGGACCCCTGCTGAAGGTCATCCTCTGGACCTTCGCCTTCGCCATCCTCTCTGTGGCCACCACGTTCGCCCTGGGCCTGTTTTTGGCCATTACCTTCAACAAGAAGGATCTGAAGGGGCAGAAGATCTACCGGATCCTGATGATCCTTCCCTATGCTTTCCCCGCCTTCCTCTCCGGATTAGTGTGGTCGGGCCTGTTGAACCCCGAATTTGGGTTTATCAACAACGCACTGCTGGGCGGTGCACAAATTCCCTGGCTCACCGACCCGGTGCTATCGAAAATATCTGTACTCGTGGTGAACCTGTGGCTGGGCTACCCCTACATGTTCTTGGTCTGCACCGGCGCGTTGCAGTCATTGCCCGAGGAAGTTGACGAGGCGGCCCGCATGGACGGGGCAGGAGTCTGGAAGATCTTCACCGCCATCAAACTACCGCTTCTGCTGGTTTCCCTGGCACCACTGTTGATTTCCTCCTTCGCCTTCAACTTCAACAACTTCAACGTCATCTACATGCTCACCGGCGGCGGCCCACGCTTTGACGGGACCACCTTCGACATCGGCTCCACCGACATCCTGATCACGATGGTCTACAAGATCGCCTTTGGTACCGGAACCGGCCGCGACTACGGATTGGCCAGCGCGCTGGCCATCATCATCTTCATCATTGTTGCCGCCGTTTCGGCGCTGAGCTTCAAGAAGACCAAGGCACTGGAGGATCTGAACTAATGAGCACTCAGAAAATTGCGTTATCCGGAACCATGGCCCAGGCCAACAAACAAGGTTTCGGTCGCTGGTTCGCCACCAAGGGATGGCGACACCTGATCGCCATCGCCGCCACCATCTTCTCCATCTTCCCGCTGCTCTATGTGCTCTCCGCGGCGCTGAACCCCACCGGGACCATGGCCGGGGCCAGCACCATGTTCACCGAGTTCGGGCTGGGCAACTTCCAGGAACTCTTTGCCAACCAGGAGCGACCCTTCGGCCGCTGGTTTGTTAACACCCTGGTCATCGGGACCATCACCTCGGTGGCCACGGTCTTCCTTGGCGCGCTGGCCGCCTATGCGTTTTCCCGCATGCGCTTCTCCGGGCGCCGTGTGGGCCTCTTGACGCTCTTACTGCTGCAGATGTTCCCGCAGCTGCTTACCGTGGTGGCCATCTTCCTGCTGCTGAACTTCATCGGAGATATCATTCCCTCCCTCGGGCTCGGCTCTCAGCTCGGTCTGATCATGGTGTATCTGGGCGGAGCACTGGGAGTGAACACCTATTTGATGTACGGCTTCTTTAATACCGTTCCGATGTCGCTGGATGAATCGGCGCGCATCGACGGGGCCAGCCACGTGCAGGTCTTCTTCCGCATCATCATGCCACTGGTCACCCCGATCCTTGCGGTGGTGGGACTGCTGGTCTTCATTGGTATCTCCTCCGAGTTTGTGATCGCCTCGGTGGTGCTTACCGACCCCGAATCCCAGACCCTGGCCGTGGGCCTTTACTCCTATGTTGCTCAACAGCGCAGCGAAAACTGGGGAGTCTTTGCCGCCGGTGCCGTGCTGGCAGCGGTGCCGGTGATGGCTCTGTTCCTCTTCCTGCAGCGCTACATCACCTCCGGCCTGACCGCCGGTGGAGTCAAGGGATAACACCGATGGTTACCGCAATGCATAGCATCGATTCATTGGTTGCGCTCCAGCCACACCACGACGGATCTCCCGTTTATGTTGCAGGGGGCTCGGCGCCGGTGCTGGGCCAGGAACTACGCGTGCGGTTGCGGGTGCCGGCCGGAATTCTTGAACCCGAGGCCGTCTGGCTGCGTAGCCTGGAAGATGGCGAACCGCGTTTCGCCGAGGCTAACCGCATGGCGGGAGATGGCTCCCAGCTGTTTTTTGAAGCCCCGCTGCGGATGGTGAACCCGGTGCAGCGCTACCGCTGGTTGGTGAGCTATCGCGCCGCGGAGGGAACAGTAGATTACCGGTGGTTGAACGCCGCCGGCTGGCACACCCGCGACGTCCCCGACATCCAGGACTTCAGAATTCACGGCGATTTCGCGACTCCGCACTGGGTCAAGGAATCGATCATGTACCAGGTATTTCCCGACAGATTCGCGAACTCCGGCAGCGAAAAACCCACGGCCGAGTGGATGATTTCCTGCGCCTGGGATACCCCGGTCCAGGGACGCGGGGAACAAACCAGCAGGCAGTTCTACGGCGGGGACTTGGCCGGCATCGAGTCCAAGCTGGATCATCTGCTGGATCTCGGGGCGACCATCCTGTACCTGACCCCCGTTTTCCCGGCCGCCTCCAATCATCGCTATGACGCATCTTCCTTTGATGAGGTGGATCCACTACTCGGCGGGGATGCCGCCCTGATCTCACTCATCGCCGCGGCGCATGCCCGCGGATTGCGGGTGGTGGGGGATCTAACCAGCAATCACACCGGTGCCGGGCACCAGTGGTTCACCGCCGCCCACAACCGTCCGGGCGCGGCCACGGGGGAGTACTACTACTTTAATGAGGACAATAGCCAGTACGAGGCGTGGCTGGGAGTACCTTCGCTGCCCAAACTGAACTGGAACTCCGCTGCCCTTCGCGAGCGCTTTATTCTGGACGATGACGCAGTGGCAGTGCGCTGGCTCAAGGAACCGTTTAATCTAGATGGCTGGCGGATCGACGTGGGCAATATGACCGGTCGGCACGGTGCCGACGAGCTGAACCACGAGGTCGCCAGAA
This sequence comes from Paeniglutamicibacter terrestris, assembly GCF_012271785.1. Taxonomy (GTDB): domain Bacteria; phylum Actinomycetota; class Actinomycetes; order Actinomycetales; family Micrococcaceae; genus Paeniglutamicibacter; species Paeniglutamicibacter terrestris. The sequence goes on from NZ_JAAWVT010000006.1 coordinate 16,048, forward strand.
TGCTGCGGCGGCGCATTGAGCAGGTGCGCCCCGGGGCCATGCTGTTGGCCGAATCAACCTCCGATGCTTCGAACGATGTTCCGGGGGACGGCTGGCAGGGGGTGGTCAGCTACAGCAACTTCACCCGACCGCTCTGGCAGTGGCTGGCCAAGGACCCGGACCCCGAGGCCTTCGGCTGGTTCTTTGGTTTGCCGCAGGCCGGACCGGTGCGCATCGAGGCGGGCGACTTTGTCGCTACCCACCGGGAAATGTCGGCAGGCTACAGCTGGGAGGTGCGGCTGGCCAACGCCAACGCACTGGATACGCATGACACGGCCCGAGCGGCCAGCCATATGATCGCCGGGGGCCAGGAGATCGCGGCCTGCGCGCAATTTAGCTTCCCCGGCATCCCGCTGGTCTTTGCCGGCGACGAATTTGGACTGCACGGTTATAACGGTGAGGATTCGCGCACGCCCATGCCCTGGGAACAACCCGAAAAGTGGGGAAGTGACCTTCGTCCGCTGTATACCCAATTGGCCGAGCTGCGCAAGGCGCGCCGTGCGCTGGTGGATGGCTCGCTGCGATTCATCCACGCGGAAAAGGATCTACTGGTCTACATTCGTGAGCATGAGAGCGGGTCGGTGCTTTGCCTGCTGGCGCGCGGCCCGGTGCCGGAGACCTCGATGGGGGCAGCGACTCGGCTGGTTGGAGAACTGGGCGCAGAACTCATGAGCGTGGGAATTTCGCCGCGACTGTCGACCAATGCCGAGGGAAAGCTGTTAGTTAGTGCCGAGGGACCTGGTGCACTGTTCCACCATGCCCTTGCGGTGCCGACTTGGGGCTAGCCTTCGGATGATGCGGCTCGGATACGTACCATCCCGCGTTCGGTCGCAGCGCTTCCCATAGCGAAGACGACGCTGGCGACCAGAATGGGTAGGAACCCGCGCCCCCAATCACTCTCCGGAAGCCTAAGTTGTAACAAAGTAAAAAACCCTGCGGCCACCGCTAGCCAGAGAGCACCAACAAGCCATCGTAGGCCTCGTGGCAGCCCTGCCCAAAAGGGTACTTCTCCTTCGGGACGTTCCCCGCTAAATCCAAGCCACTTCAACATGCGCAACCTCCTTCTCGTTTTTGAGTTGATCGCTCCCACGCAGGTCCTGACGTCGAGCATCAGGACGAATGCCTAGTTGACCAGTAAAAATTACTTTACACAATTCGATGGTTCAAATGCGGGAAACTCGGCAAACTGGAAAGAAGTGTAGACAAAGGTCTATATGAACCGGGTGACGAGTGGTCCCGGCCGCGCCTTTGGAAGAGGGGTGCCGGCGAGTCGTGACGGTATTCGCTCGGAGATGGGTATCGCGTCCGATTTCTTCGGATTACAGCCAAAGATGACGTCATGGCGGTAAGGGCGCACTCGAATCTTTTGCTGCACTTCTGTGCGCGGCGGAGCGCATAGAGGTCGGGGAGTGCGGGCGGAGCGATGCTTGCCTTACGCGGTAAAGACAATTCATGATCCATTGTTTTGTTCTAATATATACTTACCTTCGAACAGTGCAATCGTTTTGTGCGCCAAATTGAGCATGGACTCTTGGGTGAATCCGCCCTTCGTTCAGCAATTCATTTCATGCGGACGTTTGACTTGTTCAGAAGCGTTCCTAAAAGCGTCGCGCGCAAGTCGAAGGCGGCTGGCCCAACGAATGGAGGGTTATGGGCGGAAGGAAGAGGGAATCCTCTCGGTGACCTAAGAAGTGCCGTCCGTCTAGGGCGTTCCGGATCTCAATCTGAATCTTTATTGCGCTTGCGACGTCTCCCGTATGACGCGCACACCGCAATGAGTCCAATCCCCAATAACATGGCAATTAGGTAACTTATTTCCATTCAGTGCTCCTTGTGTAACCATCGAAAGTACATAATTGTTGGACAATTAGTGAGCCGTCAGGCTCGGTTTTTGCTTATTGTTTCGACCAGCTTCGCGATGTAAGTCGTACCGGTACAGTAGCAAACGCGGCTGAGTCACCGGCAGAATTCTCGTTACTGTTTGAAATGGCGCCTGCCGCTGAGCATGTAATCGGTACCGACAACAGAGAGACGTTAACAGCTCCGCCATGTTTTCTGCTGCCCAAAGCAACTCGCTCGATTTCAAGTGTCCGAATGGAGCATGGAAGAAAATCGCACAGACGCGAGTGCGCGTGCTACGCAAGCGATGACAAACTACCGGTGAGCGATGAGGTGCTCACGACAGGGTAAGACCTGGCTTCCGAAGCACACCGGCGATCGGGCAAGCATCCTGGAGGAACGGGGACGTTTTTGCCACATTGGCCGACCTAGAAGCTGAATGAAAGGGCTTTGACGGCTTGTTCACGGACACAAAGGTGGACAAGGTCCTTAATCTAGGTGAGTGGAGTTAAGGCACGGGCAGTGATTATGGCCGTGATGACGGCGGCGCAGCGGAATCTGGTCTGGTCAGGACGTCCTTTTCTTCGTGACCAACATACGCGGGACGGCGATGGCAGTTGGCCGGGGAGTCCAAAGGCTACGGTGAGGGGTGCCCGTCCTCCCGCCTCGCGATTCGCTTCGCCAACAAAGCGAAGTTTCGCCCACATGACCCGTCTTCGTGGAACATTCTTCGCAACATGGCGACCCTTAGAGCATGGACAGCTAGTCAGCGGGGGAGGCACCGTCATCACCAAGTACCAGGCGAGCCTCATCGCGCCGATGACGCAGCACTGCCTCCACATAGGAAGCCACGGCCTCTTCCATCGGGACGTTGGAGCCGCGCGCCTCGGAGATGTACCAGCGGTGTTCAAGCACCTCATGCACGATCTGGGCAGGTTCCAGCTTGCCGTGGAATTCGCGGGGGATGGCCCCGGTGATGCGGTCAAAAACATCGATGACCCAGCGCGCGGCAGCCATCTCCTCATCTGCCTCCGGGTGCTTCTTGGCACGGAAAGCATCAAGGTCGTTGAGCAGCCTACGGGCCTGGCCCTCCTCGACATCCAGTCCTGTCAGCCGCAGGAGCCGGCGCGTGTGATGCCCGGCGTCCACCACCTTGGGCTGGATGAGCAGCTGGCCGCCGTCGGGGGAGGTCTTGAGGCTGATTTCCTCCACGTCGAAACCCAACTCATTGAGTCGACGGATGCGCTCGTCCACGCGCCAGCGTTCGGAGAGATCGAAGGACTCCTTGTCGTTCAGCTCGGCCCAGAGTCCTCGGTAGGAATGCAGGATATCCTCGCTGGTGGCCACCGGATCAACGGTGTCCTCAATGAGGCCAGCTTCCATGAGATCCATCAGCTCACCGGCGATGTTCACCCGTGCGATTTCCAGATCGTATTCGCGCTGACCGGAGGATAACTCCGGGTAGAGCTCACCGGTCTCCGCATCCACCAGATAGGCGGCAAAAGCTTCGGCATCGCGCCGGAACAACGTATTAGACAGCGATACGTCTCCCCAGTAGAAACCAATCAGGTGCAGGCGCACCAAGAGCAGTGCCTGTGCGTCAATGAGTCGAGTCAGGGTATCGCGACGTAGTTTCTGGGAGAACAGGGCGCGGTAGGGCAGAGAATATTTGAGGTGCCGAGTGACCAGCACCGGATCCAGGTCGTTGCCCTCGTTGTCCTTGCGCCCGGTGATCACCGCGACGGGCTCCACGCAGGGGGCCGCCAGTCGGCGCAGCTTACGCAGCATGTGATACTCGTGTCGGGCCACGTGCTCGCCGGTTTCCTTGATGGCGATCACTGCCTCGCCCATCATGGCGAATCGCACCACATGCCGGGAGATGCCACGGGGTAACGGAGCGAGCTTGTCACTTGGCCATTGCTCCAGGGGGATCTGCCAGGGCAGCTCGAGTAATCCGGGGTCGGCCGTGGCAGCAGTGATGGACAACGACCCCGCGATGTTCGGGGCGGTGGCGGGCGAATTTTCCCGGGGCAACTTCCCGGATTGGGAATGGTTGGTGGGTTCGTCGTGCCAGTTGGCGGTGTGTCGGATCATGGGCGTGGCTGCCGTCTCTTGGAGCGGAAAAACGGGGGATGTACAAAGGCGGCCGCATCCAGCACGGGCTGGGTACGGCCGCCTTCGGCAGTATACGTGCGGTTACACGATGGCTGGAAAAGGTCTTAGACCTCGCTGGCCGCCGATGCGTGGGCTCCGCTGCGCGCTGGCTCGGCCAAGCGCTCGCCGGATGCGGTATCGAAGAGGTGAACGTGTCCAACCTTCGGAGCTACGTGAATGGTGTCGCCCTTGAACGGGGGCTTGCGACCATCAACGCGGACTACCATCTGGTATTCGGTGCCGCCCACGGTGGTGTGGCCGTAAACGTAGGCATCTGCGCCGAGTTCTTCAACCACATCGACCTCCACGGCCAGGCCCTCGCTGGCGTTGACCAGATCGAGGTCCTCGGGTCGAACGCCCAACGTGACGGTGTTGCCCGTTGCTGCTTCGAGGGTAGCCGAGGCGACGGGATAGGTAGTGCCGCCGAAAGCGACTCCACTATCTGCCACCGGCAGTTCGAGCAGGTTCATGGCGGGGGAGCCGATAAATCCTGCAACAAAGACATTCTGCGGGGTGTCATAGAGTTCGCGCGGGGTGCCGACCTGCTGCAGCAGCCCGTCCTTGAGCACTGCCACACGGTCACCCATGGTCAATGCCTCGACCTGGTCGTGGGTCACGTAGACCGTGGTGACGCCCAAACGGCGGGTCAGTGAGGCGATCTGCGTACGAGTCTGCACACGCAGCTTGGCATCGAGGTTCGACAGCGGCTCATCCATGAGGAAGACCTGCGGGCTACGTACGATGGCGCGGCCCATGGCCACACGCTGACGCTGGCCGCCGGAGAGTGCCTTCGGCTTGCGGTCCAGATAATCTTCGAGGTCCAGAAGCTTTGCCGCTTCCTGGACGCGACGGGCACGTTCTTCCTTATCGATACCGGCGATCTTCAGGGCGAAGCCCATGTTGTCGGCCACGGACATGTGCGGGTACAGCGCGTAGTTCTGGAAAACCATCGCGATGTCGCGGTCCTTGGGCGGTACGTTGGTGACGTCGCGGTCACCGATGAGGATACGACCGGAGTTGACGTCCTCGAGGCCGGCGAGCATGCGCAGCGTCGTGGACTTTCCGCAGCCTGAGGGGCCAACAAGAACCAAGAATTCGCCATCGGCGATGTCGAGGGAAATCTTATCTACCGAGGGCTTGGTGGCTCCGGGGTAAATGCGGGTGGCTTGGTCAAAAGTTACTGATGCCATGGGGTAGCAAACCTTTCACGGGCAGGTACGTGCCCGACGATCCGTAGTGAATGGAATCACAAGCTTCTCATATCTAGGATCATTTCCAAAAGGGCTGGCAATTCTCCTGGCCCATTAAGACGGAATTGTGCCTTCGATTTACCAGAGCCAATCTTTACCCCAATATCTCCGGGGCGCAGAGCGGCAAAGGCATCTTCGTCGGTGACATCGTCACCGGCGAAGATGACGGTGGAAGCATCTGCCACCTCGCGCAACCAATTCAGTCCGTCACCCTTGGTTCCGGCCAGCACGCTGGCCTCCAGAACGGCCTTGCCGTCCAGAGCCTGAAGGTTATTGATGCCCTCGAGTCGCTCGTGGGCCGCTCGTAATGCGGCGCTAGCAACCGCCGGCGTTGCCTGTCGGACGTGCAGAACTATCGATGCTGGTTTGTATTCAAGCGTGGTTTTCGGATGTGCGGCACTGATATCCGTCAAGATGCTAGTGGCTTGTGCCAGGGCGCTTTCCTGCGCGGCACTGAGGTCGATGTTCTCATCCTCGGCGCCGAATGCTTCCGGAGCCCAGCGCTCGGTGCCGTGACTGCCGACCAGCAAGGTGGCCTCCGGCGGATTACCCACCGCGCGCAGGGACGCCAGATCGCGTCCGGAGATCAACGCGGTGATGGTGTTTTCCAGCTTGGACAATTCCGTCAGGGCCTCGGCCGCCGCTGGCAAGGGGCGAGCATCTTCGGGACGGTCAACCAGCGGCGCTAAGGTGCCGTCAAAATCCAAGGCGACCAGCAAGATCTGAGTATTTGCCAATGATTCGATGGCATCGGCGAGATCGGGAGTGATGGGGCCCATGATTAATCAGCCGGTCCTTTCGTGCAGGGGAATGGGGGAAGCGCTCGAAAAGCGGAGCAATAGTGGGCGCCGGTCGGTCCAGCACCCAGAGAAAAAAGTGCGCGGGTGCCGAGGTACATTCATGTACCTCGGCACCCGCGCCAGATTAACACCAGCCTAGACCAGCGTGTCCACCGGTAGTGGCGCACCCAGTGAGACTAGGAACTCCTTGGACCAATTGCTGACGTTGTGTTCGCGTAGGTGACGTCTCATGCGTCGCATACGGCGAGCCGATTCCTGGGGGTCCATGCGCAATGCGCGCAGGATGCCCGACTTCATGCCGTCGATGTCGTGCGGGTTCACCAAGACCGACTGGGTGAGCTGGTCGGCGGCGCCGGTGAACTCGGAAAGTACCAGCATGCCGGTGTTATCGGTATGGGCGGCGACAAATTCCTTGGCCACCAGATTCATCCCGTCGCGCAGCGACGTCACCAACATGATGTCGGCGGCGAGGTAGAGCGCAATCATTTCCCGCAGCGGGTAGGAATGGTGCAGATAGCGAATGGCCGTGTGTTCCATGGTGTCGTGTTCACCATTGAGGTTGCCGACCATCAGCTCGACCTGATCCTTGAGCTGCTGGTAGCGTTCGACATTTTCGCGGCTGGGACTGGCTACCTGAACCATGCAAGCCTCGCCGACTTGGATCTCCCCGTCGGCCAATAGTTCACCGTAGGCCTTGAGCCGGTGGCGAATGCCCTTGGTGTAATCGAGGCGATCCACGCCAAGTAGGACCGTCTTGGGGTTGCCGAGTTCCTGACGGATCTGCTTGGCTCGAGCAATAATCTCCGGGTCGTGGGCCAGCTCGGCGACCTGCTGAGTATCGATGGAGATGGGATGTGCCTCGGCGCGGCAGATATTGCCGGTGGTCTCGCCGGCCTCGGTGGCTACCGGTGGGATGGCCATCGAGCCCTTGACGGTGCGGTCGGTGAAGCGCCGCATGCAACGTAGGAAGTTGCTAGCGTCGGTGGTGCGCTGGAAGCCCACCACATCTGCTCCGGCCAGACCCTCGAGGATCTGTTTGCGCCACGGTAGCTGGGAGAAGATGCCGGGGGAGGGGAATGGAATGTGATTGAAGAACCCGATGCGTAAGTCGGGGCGGGCCTCGCGCAGGAGTTTGGGCACCAACTGCAATTGGTAGTCCTGCACCCACACCGTAGCGCCGTGTGCGGCGACCTTTGCGGTGGCATCGGCGAAACGCCTATTAACCTTCTTGTAGCTGTCCCACCAGGTGCGGTGGAACTCCGGGGGCACGATCACATCGTGGTACAGCGGCCAAAGCGTTGAGTTGGAAAAACCCTCGTAGTACAGCTCTAGGTCTTCTTCGTCCAAGGGAACCGGGATGAGATGGATTCCTTCATTCTCGAAGGGCTCAAGCTCCTCACCCGCGCCGCCGTGCCAGCCGATCCAGGCTCCGTCGGACTCTTGCATGACCGGTGCGATGGCTGTCACCAGACCGCCGGGGGCTCGGCGCCACGAGAGCTCGCCATTCTCACCCTGTACTCGATCGACGGGAAGCCTATTGGCCACCACGATGAAGTCGTAGCCCGGTGCTTCGCTACCGGTTTCACTACTGTTTTGCTGTTCGGCGTTCATGTTGACCCTCCATTCCTGCGCTCAAGATTTACCTCGAGCTTAGGCTAAGAGGGTGATGTAGGCGACATGAAGGCGCTAAGCTACGCGTAGTCCGTGCCCTAAACTGGAGTGGTCGGGGGAGTTCCACACCAATCTAAAAGGACGTTTTGACCTATGGCAACCAATAGCCAGCGGCCGAGCAAGGCCGAACGGACAGCGAGCGCGCGCGAGCAGGCACAGAGCATGCGTATTGCTCAAGAGGCAGCTGACAAACGAAAGTCGTTGTTTATCAAGCTGGGTGTCTTGGTGGCAGTGCTTGCCGTCGTTGGATTGATCGTGGCGCTGGTGCTGCAGAACAATTCGGGCAAGGTGGCCGATTCGGGCGCGGTGCCCAAGGGCGGAAACGAATTCGGTGGCATCACCCTCACCTCCGATAAGACCCTTGCTGATACCTCAGGTTTGAGCGTTGACATCAACAACGTGGGAACCCGGGACGCGAGTCAGACTTCGCCAACACCCCGAGGTGAGACGGTTGCCCCCAAGGGTGAACCGATCAACATGATTCTCTACGTGGACGTGAACTGTGTTCACTGCGCCGAATTTGAGGGCGCCTATGGGGACCAGATCAGCACCTGGCTGGCTGCCGGCGATGTTCGGGTCGAATACCGCAACGTGGCCATTCTTGATGGTGCATCACCCACCAACTACTCCTCACGTGGCGCCAACGCTCTTGCCTGCGTAGCCGATGCCGCTCCGGCCTCCTACCTTCCCTTCGCCAAGGCAGTGTTCGCTCACTACCCGGAGGGCGAAATGAAGAACAGCGAATTGGCGGCGATGGCTAAGGACAACGGCGCCGATGTTGCTGATTGCATTGACAAGGGAACCTTCCGCTCGTTTGCCGCGTTCACTCACGCCGCATCCGGTGTTGATGCTATTGGTGGAACCCCCAGCGTCTTTATCCAGGGCAAGTACTACGATGCGAACACCGAGCCCGACTTCGTCGGCGTTGTGAACGCTGCGATTGCTGCCAACAAGTAGCGATTAGGACAATCGTCGCTGATCGATCGGTCGCGGCGCCCCATCCATCTTGGCAACGGGGGCGTCGCGACCGATCGGTTAGACGTCGTCCAGCGGTCTTTGGCGCACCGGTTTCATCCTGTGAGGGATTGTCGGCTACGCTAGTTCCTGCACTTGTGTCGTGAATGATCGACACAACGCAGTTTGCCTCCTTAGCTCAGTTGGCCAGAGCATCGCTCTTGTAAAGCGAGGGTCGCCGGTTCGAATCCGGCAGGAGGCTCCACGAGCAAGGCCCTGATCCCCGATAAATAAGGGAATCGGGGCCTTTGCTGCGTCTGGATGTGGTCGCTCATTAAGTCGTCGTGGACCAAACCGCAGCAGCACGGACGGTCCACCTCAATGACCTGATGACGTGGCAGCTTCAACGTCAAACACCGCATATTATGCCGGGAATATCTCACCGGTAACGCGGCTTGCCACAGGTATGACAATCGTGAACGAAACAGTCCAAGGTGCCCAACGATCAGCGCTCGTCGTCGGTGCCACGGGCATCGCGGGGTCCGCATTGGTGGATACCCTCACGAACTCTGGTTGGAAGGTACTTGCTCTTTCCCGCAGGCCCGGTCCCGAACGTGACGGGGTGCGTTGGCTATCGGCGGATTTGACCTCCACCACGTCTGTGGCCACTGCTCTGGCTCCGGAGCGCCCGACTCACGTTTTCTTCACCGCATGGTCGAGGCAGAACTCGGAGGAAGAGAACATCGCCGTTAACGCTGGTATGGTGCGCTCGCTCTTGGCCGGACTGCGAGGCAAACCCGTGGAGCATGTGGCACTGATGACTGGACTCAAGCACTATCTTGGTCCATTCGAAGCCTACGCTGCCGGGGAAATGGCTGATACGCCGTTCCACGAGGAAGAACCGCGTCTGCCCGTTCGAAACTTTTACTACGCACAGGAAGACGAGCTCTTCGCGAGTGCCGCAGAACAGGGCTTCTCGTGGTCGGTGCACCGTGCACACACCGTCATTGGCCACGCCGTGGGCAATGCCATGAACATGGGCCTCACGCTTGCTGCGCAGGCTGCACTTTGCAAGGAAACCGGAGAATCTTTCGTTTTCCCTGGTTCGGAGATGCAGTGGAACGGGCTGACCGATATGACGGACTCGGGTCTCCTCGCCGAGCAGATGATCTGGGCGTCGACGACCCCCGCTGCGGCCAACGAGGCCTTCAACATCGTGAATGGGGATGTGTTCCGCTGGCGTTGGATGTGGCCAAAGATCGCAGCTCACTTTGGTATGGAGTGGGAGGGCTACCAGCAGGCGCCGCGGCCACTTGAACAGGCTATGTCGGGCCGGGAAGATCAGTGGAGAGAGCTTGCATCGCGCCACGGTCTGGCAGAGCCAAGCCTAGATAAGTTGGCCTCGTGGTGGCATACGGACGCTGACCTAGGCCGAAACATCGAAGTGGTGGCCGACATGAGCAAAAGTAGGGTCGCAGGGTTTACCGGATACCGGCGGACCTACGACGCTTTCATTTCGCTATTCGAGCGATACCGCGCCGAGAAACTCATTCCCTAGAGATCGCTCAGCGCTCCCGGAAGCTAAGAAACCACCCTCGCCATTCCCTCCAGGAGAGCCCGATATTTAACTCTCGGGAGCTCTCTGGAAGGGTGGCGCTCCCCGGCGGACAGTTGGTTAGTTGGTTCGCAACTATGCGGTCTGTTGCTTGTTGAATTTGCGTCGTTGCGCAGCCGCACTCAGTTTTCCGTGCCATATCAAGAACCGCGGTACAACCACGTAGACGGCCGTCGGGACAACCACCGCGGTGAGCACGAATGCCCGCAGAATTGGATGCCAGTGCTCGGCGAAGAGACCCAAAACGGTCATGCCGATGGCTACCATGGGGAAAATCGCGCACCACGTGAGGATGGCTCGAACGTGCACCGAGGCGACACCCGGTTTCCGATGCTGGTGTGCGTCGATTTCATCGGCAGCTAGTGCTTTGCCTTCGTGTTCCATCGTGTTCTCCAAAAATCGTGTAAATACTGCCGAGCGTTGTTAAGCAGAAAATCTCCAGTTTTGTTCCCTTCAATCGATATCCGACGATCATCTCGGTAATGGGGACCAGCCGTCCAAGGGTCTTTGCCTGCTGAGGTTGGTCATGCACGCCCGCTCGGAAAGTTCCGAAGAGGCATAACTGTAGGTAGATCCGAGGGCGCCGATCGGGTCGACGTCGGTGGAGCTGGTCCGCTGAAGCCGCTTGCTGAAGGCTGCGTCGTTAACGCGTGAATCGGTTAGGGGCGTCAGCGGGAAGCCGCTGAACATCGGTGAGGGCTCCAAAGTTCTTCAGGGTCGTGCAGGAGGCAAGTGGCTCCTGGAATGTGTTGGTACGGCGAGGTGCCGCACGTAGGCTGGGCGCATGCGCGAACGGAAGCGACGCCTAGCCGCCGCGGGCCTTGACTACCTCGTCATTCTGTCGTGGATGATGGTGCTCGGCGTGATCTCAACCGTCATTTTTCTGATCCGTGGGGAACTTCCCGATACCTTGGGAACCATTGGCCCGCTTGGCAGCCAGCTGGTGTATTTCCTGCTGCTCACGTTGGTGGTCGGCATTTACCTCTACAAGACCGAGTCCGGTGCCCACCACGCAACGTGGGGCAAACGGAGGATGGGACTTCAAGTGAGGTCCGTGAGTGGTGAGGTGCCGGGCCGGATGGATATCTTGCTCAGGACCGTCGTGAAGTTGCTGCCCTGGGAAAGTGCCCACTTTTTCATCTGGCAGATGATGCATGTGTACTATCAGCGGGGGTATGACGCCACGCCCCCTGTTTGGATCTTCGTGGGGTTGAACGCAGTCAGTCTCACCGCGTTGGTATATCTACTTCTGGTGCTCATCACGGGCCGCGGGCCTCATGATCTGGCTGCCCGAACCATGGTTGTCGACCGTGAGGTAGTAGAACCGATCAGAAACGAACGCCCAGGCTAGGGCTCGAGTGTAGAGCCACGCACCATCAGTGAGCTCTCCAGCGTGATGGGCTGTTGCTCGAGCTCTTCGCCGGCAATGAGGCTCAGCAACTGCTCGGCGGCTCGGCGGCCCAGCAATTCGCCGGGGAGGTGCACACTGGTCAGCCCGGGGGAGCTGGTCGTCGAATAAGGCAGGTCGTCAAAGCCCGTCACGGCAAGTTCCCCGGGAATCAAGATTCCTGCGGCTCGTGCTTCCTGGAGTATTCCGTAGGCGTGCGTGTCGGTGGCGCAGACAACGGCGGTGACTCCGGCTTTTTTCCACGATGGCCATGCCGTGGCAAAGGCGTTTGCCGCCAGACCAACGTTGATAGTGGTGGCGATCTGCGCCTCCGGTGGCACGCTCATGCCCAATTCCTCGGCCGCGGTCAAAAATGCCTCGCGGCGAACGTCGAAGGTGGTGGTTCCGGTGTCGCCGTCCAAGTAGGCAACGGTGGTGTGGCCGGTGGCTGAGAGATGTGCCGCAATGGCCAGTGCGCCCTGTGCAACATCGAGGTTCACCGCCGGAACATCGGAGCCGAAGCCCGGGGCATCAAGCAACACCATCGGACCGGGAGCCGACAGCTCTTGAAGGAAGGTGGGATCTGGCGCATCCACCAATAGTCCGGCAGGACGTAGTCCCAATAGGCGACGGGTGTTCTCTGCGCTGGGCAGCTGGCCGGCGTCGGTGACCGAAAGCAGTAATTGGTATTCGGAGCCTAATGCTGCGCGGACCCCGGCGATGACCATGGCAAAAAATGGGTTGGAGATATCCGGAGCCACCATGATCACGGTATTGCTCACGCCTCGGGCGAGGGAGGAACCGATGCTGTCCACCACGTAGCCGAGTTCACGAATGGCCTCGCGGACCAAAATTTCATTGCTGGCCGACACCCGTCCGCTAGCCTTGCCGTTGGCCACCAGTGAGACCGTTGCGGTGGAAACTCCTGCGCGTTCGGCCACCATAGCGGCGGTCACCCGGCGCCGGATCGGTGCGCTGGCGCGCGGCTTTTCGGACGGATGCATGGCTTCAATCTTAGTCCAGCCCGCCGATCCCCGAACCGCACCGGGTCAAACGCTTGACTAGGGTGTTCGTCGAACCATCAGTTAAGCGTTTGACGGACGGTCAAAATGGTGCCAGAATTCGGATGAAATAGCTTGTCCTGTTTGTGGCTTCGCGCCATGAACATTTATCCCCGAAGATGTGGAGAAAACCATGGGCGCACCCATCGCCTCGACCGAGCCGCGAAAGATCATTCTTGACTGCGATCCCGGACACGATGACGCGGTAGCCATTCTGCTGGCGCACGGCAGCCCGGCGATCGAGTTGCTGGCCGTGACCACGGTAGTTGGCAACCAAACGCTGGAAAAGGTCACCAAGAACGCGCTCGCCGTGGGTACCATCGCCGGCATTACCGGTGTTCCCTTTGCTGCGGGTTGCGCCCGCCCGCTGGTGCGCACCATCGAAAACGCACCCGACATTCACGGCGAATCCGGCATGGACGGACCCGCGCAGCCCGAATCCACCATCACGTTGGATTCCCGCCACGCCGTTGACCTGATCATTGACACCGTCATGGCCCACGAGCCGGGCACCATCACCTTGGTCCCCACCGGCGGGTTGACCAACATCGCCATGGCCGCCCGCAAGGAACCGCGCATCGTTGAACGCGTGAAGGAAGTTGTCCTGATGGGCGGCGGCTACCACGTGGGCAACTGGAGCGCCGTGGCCGAATTTAACATCATCATTGACCCCGAAGCTGCTCACATCGTGTTCAACGAGAAGTGGCCGGTAGTCATGGTTGGACTGGATCTGACCCACCAGGCACTTGCCACCGACGAGGTCGTCGCAAAAATCGAGGCCATCGGCACCGGCCCGGCCAGGTTCGTGCGTGAACTGATGGACTTCTTCAAGGCAACCTACAAGGACGCCCAGGGCTTCGACTTCCCCCCGGTCCACGACCCCTGCGCCGTGGCCTATGTGATTGACCCGAGCATTGTCTCAACCCGTAAGGTCCCGGTGAACATCGAACTCACCGGTACCCTCACCCTGGGCATGACGGTCGCGGACTTCCGCGCCCCGGCCCCCGCAGACTGCCACACGTCGGTGGCCGTGGACCTTGATCACCAGCGCTTCTGGGACCTGGTCACCGACGCGTTGGTACGCATTGGCGACGTTGAGGTCGCTGCCCTGTGAGTACCGCTACGCAACCAAGCGCCGGGACCCGCGGCGGAGTCGTCGCGCTGACGGTTGCTCTGCTCACCGCCTGCATTGCCTTCCAACTTAACGCCTCGATGCTCAGCCCCGCGCTGGTCACCATGGGCGAGGAACTAAAGACCGATCAGGGCTCCATCGGCCTGTCGCAGACGTGGTTCTTCACCACCGCAGCACTGTTCTCCCTCTTCCTGCCTCGTCTCTCCGACGTGGTGGGCCGCAAGAAAATCCTGATCTTCATGATGCTGCTGACGGCCGTTGGCTCCGTGGTGGCAGCACTTGCACCCAACATTGGGTGGCTCTTCGCCGGGCGTATCATTCAGGGTGTTTCCGGCCCCACGGTTCCCTTGGCCCTGCTGATGCTCCGCAGTGCCGTTACGAACAATCGCCGCTATGGCTCGCTGATGGGCCTGATCCTGGCCGTTAACGGTGGAGTTGCCGGCATTGACTCCTTCCTGGGTGGCTACCTGGCCGAAAACCACGGCTTCCGCTCGATCTTCTGGGTCATGGTGGTCCTGGCAGTGATCGCCGCGGCAGGTGTCGCTGCGTTCACTCGTGAGTCCAAGCCTCAGGCCGGCACCAAGATGGACTGGAAGGGCGTCTTCTTCATCGTGGTGGCCGTCGGCGCACTGCTGACCGCCCTCAACGAGGCAGCCAAGCTGGTTGGCGGCATGGATATGCGAACGCTCATCATTTCCGTGGTGCTCCTTGGAGTCGGCGCAGCAGCTTTCTATGGCTTCTGGGCCACCGAGAAGCGCGTGGCCGAACCCATGGTTCAGGTGGAGCACCTGCGTCAGCGTGCTACCTGGGCACCGCTGCTGACCACGGTACTGACCATGACCGGCATCTTTGCCGTGATCAATGGCATTGTCCCGGCCTACGTTCAGGCCGCAGCCCCCGGCTTCGGCGTTGGACCCACCGAGACGGCACTGCTGATCCTCACGCCGTACGCGCTGCTGGGCTGGGTTTTCGGACCGATCAGTGGACGTTTGGCCCCGGTCTGGGGATACAACAAGGTGCTGCGCATCGGCATGATCGGTTCGGTTGTGTCCTTGCTGATCATTGTGTTCTTCGGCCTTGATTCGCTGCCCCTGATGGTCGCCGGCACCGCGCTGCTGGGCATCATGTATGCGGGTACCGCCAACATCATGCTGAACGGCTTGGGCGTGGTGCTCTCGCCCAAGGGCAACCCCGGCTTCCTGCCGGGCATGAACGCCGGCGCCTTCAACCTTGGTGCCGGACTGAGCTTCCTGGTCCTACCGGCGGTGCTCGTGGGAACTTCTTCCATGGGGGAGCGCGGCTCCTATACGACCGTGGTGGTGGTGGGTCTGATCATCACCGTGGCAGCCTTCGCCGCCTCACTGTTGATCCCCAAGCCCGTTGATGCAGAGGTGAAATAACATGCCGAACCAAACCCCCTCCCAAGGGTCATCGCGCATTGTGGTGCTCGGTTCGCTGAATGCCGATCTGACCATCTATACCCAGCGTCTACCGGAGCCGGGAGAGACCCTGCACGGCGAGGGCTTCACGGTGAACCCTGGAGGCAAGAGTGCCAACCAGGCCGTGGCCGCCGGCAAGCTCGGTGCCAACGTTTCGCTGATCGGGGCCGTGGGTCAGGACGCCAATGGCACCATGCTGCTCGAGTCGTGTGCCGCAGCCAACGTGGATGTTTCCCACGTGCGCCGGGCGGAGAACGTTGAAACAGGCGTCGCGGTGGTCACCGTGGACGCCCAAGGAGAGAACAGCATTGTCATCTCCGCCGGCGCCAACGGAACCCTAGCTCCTAGCGACGTCGAGGCGGCCCATGCGGTATTTGAAGGCGCTGCGGTGCTCTGCCTGTGTCTGGAAGTTGAACAAGCAACCGTTGAGGCGGCGGCCATGGCCGGCCGTGACGCCGGGGCCCGCGTACTGCTGAATCTTTCTCCGTATGCGCCGATCGCCGCCTCGCTGGCCGGGGCCTGTGACGTGCTGTTGGTCAACGCGCACGAGGCCTCACAATTCCTCGATGGGGCACCCATTCCGACGCCCGACGCCTCGCTGGCCGACTGGGAGCCGGTGCTGGGGCACCTGGTGGCCCGCGGTCTGCCAAGCGCAGTGGTGACCCTCGGTGCTCAAGGATCGGTGGTGCTCGATTCGAACGCCAGCGCTGGTGAGCGGATTGTGCGGATCAACCCCACGCGCGTGGACGCCGTAGACACCACCGGAGCCGGCGACGCCTTCACCGGCGGCTTGGCAGCACGCCTGGCCGCGGGGGATTCGTTGGCGGAAGCTGCTGCCTTCGCCTCCGTGGGTGCGGCCTTGGCCGCCACCAAGAAGGGTACGCAGGCCGCGTATCCTGATGCGGAAGCTGTGGCGCGTAAGCGCAACGGCTAGGCAAATACTTGGATCGCTCCCGTATCACGAGGAGTGGTCCAACCCAGCACCAGATCCTTTTCGGTCCGTTCCCGGAAAGGATCTGGTGTTTAACCCAAAAGTGGTCGAAGACCTGGAAATCCGGTTTAGTCCAGAACCAGCGGTGGGCTGGCGTCGCCTTCTGGGTAGCTCAGTGTGAGGATTACTGGACGCTGCGCCACCGAGATTGGCACCATCAATTCGTGGGTAGTCGCCGTCAAGTCCGCGGTACACGGTCCGGACCCGCTGGAGGAATCGATCCGCAGCTTGAGGGTATCGGTTCCAATAGCCTCCATACTGCTCACCACAGCGGGACAGGAGGAACTGCCGAAAGTCACCAGTGCGATGGTTTTGCCCATGTCGAGCCAAAAGGCCGCCGGATCTTTCATGGTGATTTCCGCAAGCTGGGTCTCGCTCAGCGCGTCGGGGAGACCCCGGGTAACCCGCTCGGCGACGCTCGTGGGCCCAGAACAGCTAGACAGCAGCAAGACCGAAGTAGCCACGACGTTTAGCCGTCTCACGCCCTTGACTGCCATCATCACCGAACTCCCATTCTTGATTTGGTCATCGCAACGGAACTGCCGCGTCCACCACAATGATCGTGTGGTCTTCGTGCACGCCCGTGAAGCTATATTCACCCCACCGTGTTGCTTGGGATTGCTCATGGGCAACGTTGTTCCAATCCCAACCGCGTACCGAAGGAGAATCCCGACCACATTGCGGTGGGTACGACTCCATGACAGTCGTGCAGAATATCGGCCCGTTACCGTTATCCAGCACCATGCCGGAGAACGACCGCTCCGCGGCGGGTGAAAGCGCAGTGACAAGGGCAAGGACGGCGAGAACAAGTGCTATCGGTGCCATGACCCAGCGTTCCGGTGTGGATCTGGACATCGCGTTCATTGCCACACCGAGGGCGAATATTGCGAATACAACCCAGATTCCCACCCGGGAGAAGGCATCCGGAAGTACAGCCAGAAACCCTGCCCTGTTCAAAACTACGAGTGCCATGAACCCGTACAACAAGATGGAGAACGCGGAAGCGATTCGATAGCCTGCGGGCAGCACCCCGGGGTGCTGCCCGCCCCAAGCGAACCTGCCCCACGGGGCACCGAGAGCCAGGGCAAGTTGGAAGAGCAGCAGCAGGGAAAGCACGGCAACAAAGACGATGGCGGCCATGAATCGAATCCTACTACCCGATTGCTGAGGCAAGCCGGTGCATCCCCGCATTGCCGAGACCCAAAAACAGGTGTTGACACCGATACGTGTTGCCTTCGCCGGCGCGTACCGTGACTTCGATGAGTGCACGTAGCCAGGGTTCCGGTCAGGCCGGGCATGCCACGGAGCCCACGCGTCGCACCTATCTTTTCGCCCTCAAAGATGCCGGTGGCACCGTACGTCCGCACCCACCACCATGTGCTGAAGCACGCCCCGCTGGTCATCACGGATGGAGGCCACGGGACGGCCATTAGGGCGCTTGCCGCGAGAGGACCGTTGATCATTCTGCATCAGGGGTGAGACCAAGCAAGAAATTCCATCCGGGGTGCCTCCCGAGGTGCTGGAGTCGCTCTCTCGCGTAAGGGCTCGACATTGATGAATGGGAAGGTGATGACCCGCGATTTAGATTGACCCGCTACGGTGTTGCCGCCAGAGTGTTGGATCTTGAGACGGCCCACGGCGAATTGGAACGGTGAGTTCGTGCGTCTGGACGTCGTGCCGCTAGTTTTCGACGAATATCTAACATTTGCTTATTTAGTACAAACGTGCGACAATTGTAGACCCATCCAAGGAATTCTAGAAGTATCGGGACTGTCGATTCGCTTCGACGTGACCTCGATTTCTTGGATGGAACGGATAGCCCAGCCGGGAAGTTAATGCCAGGGCCCGATGCAGCGCTGACGGCCTTGACGCCACTTCCCTCGGAGTTGCCGCTCGATCGGGAATGACGTGCCAGAATTCTTTGCAGGCACCGGGTCATTCATCTCGAGGGTTTCCTCGAGGGCTGTCCACAACCACGACGATCCCTTCCATGAAGGGATCGCGGCAGATGCAGCTTCAGCACCAAACGGAATGCGCTCAGTGTCAGTCGCCTATAAACGGCGAATCTGGCGCTTCCGGCGGTGAAGGTTAAGGGAAACCTGTCCACTCACCGCACTGTCAGGAAAGGACGGATCAAAATGACATCAAGTCCAGAAACGTTGGTTATTGCGGCCTTCACGATGATCGCGCTACTCAGCGCCTTATCGGCTTCCATGGTCATGCGTTACCGCAAGACCCATCGCGATCAGATCGAACCACGCGCCGAGCAGGCCGCATAAAAATGTAGTTGGCTGGGGAATTGAACGGCCCTAGCCGATGTGCAGTAGAAATTGGAGTGTGACCACATGGTCACACTCCAATTTTGGTTTCGGCACGAATGACCTGACGGGTAGCGCGGACCGAACCGTTGGTAGCAGCGAATCGATTTCATTAAAGCGATCCGCTACTGGGGGACAAGCGACGCAACTAATGAGTCGACGGCTTCCGGTCCCCGAGCGGACTGAGCATGCTGATCGGTTCTTAACGGCCAAACGCCTACCGAGTCTGTGGCCTAGGTGCGAGAATCCTCGGTCTCGTTGATAGCTACAGGCATATCGCGCTTGAGCTGGCACAGGGGTAACCTAATTCCTCGAAATGAACTCCAGCGCACCTCTCACCGCTTACCGGTAGCGCCAGACACCTCGATATTCAGCTCAGCACCGCGCTCTGGAGCATCGGATTTGCATCTCATTGCCGGGCGGTTCCCTGCCAGTCACCGCAAATGCGGGTCTCTTTAGCGAACACTCGGGCGGTTCTTCATGCTGAAACCACCAAGTGGCGAAAATGTGACGCGATCAGGGACTAAAGTGGCGCGGATGACACCCTAAGCAATTCGTGTCGCAAATCTCTAGGAAGGGCCGCTGTGCACGATCGGATCAAATACTCCCAATTTCTCGACCTCCGAATGTCGGCGGAACAGGCCGCGGCCTTGATTAAGCCGGGTATGACGGTAGCGATGAGTGGCTTCACCGGCGCCGGCTATCCGAAGGCCGTCCCCGGCGCACTCGCAGCACTGATGGAGAAGGAACAGGCCTCCGGCAATCCCTTCAAAATCAACGTGCTCACCGGCGCCTCCACCGCACCGGAGCTTGATGGTGTGCTGGCCAAAGCCGGCGGTATGAATCTGCGCCTGCCCTACATGTCCGACCCGGAATTGCGACGCCGCATCAACGACGGCGAGATGGAATACATGGATATTCATCTCTCCCACGTGGCACAGCATGCCTGGTTCGGTTTCTACGGAAACATCGATCTGGCCATCATTGAAATCGTTGGTGTCACCGAGGACGGCCAGCTGATCCCATCCTCCTCCGTCGGGAACAACAAGACCTGGTTGGAGATGGCCGACAAGGTCATCCTCGAGGTCAATACCGAGCAGTCCGCCGCGATGGAGGGCATGCACGATGTCTACTACGGCACTGCCCTTCCCCCACACCGCAAGCCCATCGAGCTGACCACCGTTGACCAGCGCATCGGCGAGCCCTACCTGCGTGTGGATCCCGCCAAGATCGTCGGTATTGTCGAGACGCATGCGCCGGACCGGCTGAGCCCCTTTGCCCCGGTTGATGAGACCAGCACGCAGATTGCCGATCACCTCTTGGACTTCCTGGATCACGAGATCCGCGCGGGCCGTTTGACCGACAAACTCCTGCCTTTGCAGTCTGGCGTGGGAAATATTGCCAATGCTGTGCTCGCGGGTCTTGCCCGCGGCGGATACAAGGGCCTGCAGGCCTACACCGAGGTAATCCAGGACGGCATGCTGTCACTGCTGAAAGACGGAACCCTCGAGTTTGCCTCCGCAACCTCCTTCTCCCTTTCGGCCGCGGGCATCGACGAGTTCAACGCCCACGTTGACTTCTACCGCGAACACATCCTGCTGCGCACCCAGGAAATCTCCAACCATCCGGAGCTAGTCCGCCGGCTAGGGTGCATCGCCCTGAACGGCATGATCGAGGCAGATATCTATGGCAACGTGAACTCCACCAACGTGGTGGGATCACACGTCATGAATGGCATCGGTGGGTCGGGCGACTTCGCCCGCAACGGATACCTCTCGGTCTTCATGTCCCCGTCGGTTGCCAAGGGCGGCAAGATCTCCGGGATCGTGCCGATGGCCAGCCACGTGGACCACACCGAACACGACACCATGATCTTGATTACCGAACAGGGCCTGGCGGATTTGCGTGGTCTCTCACCCAAGCAGCGCGCCCAGGTTGTCATCGACAAATGCTCGGCTCCTGAGTACCGCCCGATGCTGCAGGACTACTTCGACCGCGCTAAGGTCAGTAGCTACGGCAAACACACACCGCACCTGCTGGGCGAGGCCCTGTCGTGGCACCAGCGCTATATCGATTCTGGTGACATGCGTCCGAGCGTCTAGAGCTGACGTTCGAGCATTGTCTAGAGCCCGTTGTGCACACCCTTCGAGGGCGGGCACAACGGGCCTTGTTTCTTAAGCTGTCACCGAGCTGTCTTGGTCTGGTCCCAGGGCCAGCGGCCGAACGTGGTTCAACTGTTGGGGCAGCACGGTGTTCGGCTGCGCCGGGACCAGCGGGGCTAGGCCCATGCCGGTGCGGTACCACGAGGACTCGGTGGACACCCAGATGGTCATGGGCATTGAAGTGAAATAACCGGTGTACTCGCGTTCGATGGCCCACCGGGCCGAACGCTCGTAGTAGCTCCAGGATGCGGCGTTGCGGTTATCAATCACCGTGATCGGCGTGCCACCCATCGACAGTGCATATGTCAGGCGAGTCTCGGCCATGTACTGGCGGATGCCCAGCCGGCGGTAGGCCGGGTGCACAAACATGCCACCGAGCTCCATGGGTCGTGGCACCTCGGACGGTGCCGTCACCGAGGTGTGCACGATTCCCAGGCCCACGCGGGTGCCTTCATGCATCGCTGTGACCACAAACTGAGCATGGTCCATGCGGTCGTGCCAGCGGGCATCGGGGTTCAGCGCAAGCGCGGAGAGGGCATCGCGTTCGATGCCCGTGGGCGCGGCGTAAGACAGGGAGTACTCAATGTTTGGAAGCACTGGGAGCGGTCCTCTAAATGTAAAAGAGAGCGAACAAAAGAAGTGGTTCCCGGAATTACGCCGGGCCGGTTCTTTGGCCGGTAGGGGACCGCTGACCGGTGGTTCCCGGCAGCTTCCTTGTAGGGCCCAGTTTGGGCGTCGAGGAAATCGACAAGGAAATTATTACCCGACGAATGCCATGTTGTAAACACCGCCGATGCGCCCTCGTTTGGCTCCTCAAATTTCGCTCGCGAATTGACTATGAAAAGTGCCCCAAATTTCGCGGAACCACGCGGGTTCAGGCCCCAATCGTGATACCTGAGATACTCAAGTTTTGCCAAGAATTCACTGGCCAGTTTCGTCTGTGCGATGGGGCCGAATCGAGTTTCGGACCGAGCGCAAATCGCGCCGGCGGTTCTCCACGCGCGAGCAAGAAAGTTTGTTGTCGATTTGGTGTGTGTAGTGATGCTCGGCTAATCTTGCTAGGTACTCCTTAGGGAGCGACAAATCGGTTCTTTAGCTCAGTTGGTTAGAGCGCTCGCCTCACACGCGAGAGGTCAGCAGTTCGAGTCTGCTAAGAACCACCAATGACAAAAGAGCCCCAGATTTTTCTGGGGCTCTTTTGTCGTCCCGGGGTCGGTGGACCCAGGGGCGGGACTATTTGGCGTCGAGTAACTCTTGGACTAACGGCTTGACCTTGGTGCCCAGGAGCTCGATGCTGCGCAGCATGGTTTCGTGGGGCAAAGAACCTGCCGAGTACTTGATATCGATCCGTGAGAGATCGAGTCCGGTGGCGAACTTCGCCATTTTGCGCGCCACGGTTTCGGGGCTTCCTGCTAGCAGTGACCCGTCGGGTCCGGCCGAGGCCTCAAAGCGCATGCGGCTCGCTGGCGGCCATCCGCGCTCGGCGCCCAATCGGTCCATGGTGACTTTGTAGTGAGGCCACAGGAGGTCCAGTGCCTCCTGGTCGGTGTCGGCGACGAGTCCATGGAAGTGTGCGCCGATGCGCTGGGGCTCGTGGCCGAATTCCTCAAGTGAGCGCTTGTAGAGCCGCGTTAGCGGTTCAAAGGCCATGGGCGCTCCTCCGATGATGGCCAGGAACAGGGGAAGTCCGTGCTTTGCTGCGCGGACTACCGACTCTGGGCTACCGCCCACACCGACCCATGCGTCCAGTTTGCCGTTTTCGATCGGCGGGTAAACCGCTTGGTTGCGCAGTGCAGATCGAGTTTTACCTGACCAGCTGACTGGTTCGCCCTTGCGTAGCTTGGCAAAGAGGGCCAGCTTTTCCTCGAAGAGCAGCTCATAGTCGGACAATTCGTAGCCGAAGAGCGGGAAGGACTCCACGAAGGAGCCGCGACCCAGAATGGCCTCGGCGCGACCATTGGACAGTCCGTCCACGGTGGCAAAGCGCTCATACACGCGGACCGGATCATCCGAGCTGAGGACCGTTACTGCTGTGCCAAGTCTGATCGTTTCGGTGACCGCGGCGATGGCTCCCAACACGACCTCGGGAGCGGAGATCGCGTAGTCGTCACGGTGGTGCTCGCCGACTGCAAAGAAGTCGAGCCCTGCGGCTTCGGCGGCTCTGGCTTCGGCAACGACGTTGCGCAATACCTGGGCCGGGTGGAGGGGTTGTCCATTAGCGTCGTGGGTGACGTCGCCGAATGTTTCGACGCCGATCTCGATTTGTTGAGATTTAGTGGTGGGCTCGCTCATAATTTCCTGTGTCTCTCCCTACAAATTTTATATGCGTTTGCATTCATATGACTCCAACGGCGAGGATTCGCCGGTTATTCCCGGGCTTCGTTTAGCCTCCCGTAGACCTCGGGGAAGAATACGCGTTCGGAGCATCGAACCGAAGGCAGATCGTGCGGCGGTATGGTGGTCTCAGGAAGCGCAAATGACAGGAGAAAGCGTGTCTTCAGGTACGGGCCCGGACAACACCACACCGGAGCCCTCGGGCGAGGATCCTCATCCGCAGGTTTCGAGTATGCGCCGGGTACAGACGCGGGAAATGATCAATATCGCTGAGGCCTTAAAGGCTGCTGCTGCCCACGCGAGCACCGCCCCTAAAGTACCTCCGGCGCCGTCATCGCCGGTGCAGCTGGCGAACACCTCTCCGCTCAAGCGAAAGGCACCCCGGGGTAGCAATACGCCACGTCCAACCTCCGCGGCTCAGGTTGCGATCAATGCCAAGACCGGACAGGTCGGCGTCAGCGCCACCGGTGCCATCGCCTTGCCACCGAGAGCAAACCCCGCCGCACGCCGGATGATTGCGCGGTTCCTGTCATCCGATACGCCTCCCACCCAGGCATTTAACATTGTTGAGCGGCTCAAGGGCACACCCTATGCAAACCCGAAGATTAACGCCCAGGACGCGTCGGCGCGCAAGACCCTCAATTTTGCCTTGGACCTAGCCGAGACGATGTTCCGATACGGAGCGGGTGCTCTCGAGGTGGAGACCAGCGTCATCGCGGTGACCGCGGCACTCGGGCTCAGCCACACGGACGTCGATATCACTAACCAGTCCATCCATCTGAACTTCGCTCCGCCCGAGGGAGAGTCGTACTCCATGTTGCGCGTGGTGCGTTCCTGGACCAACAACTTCGCCGGTCTAGCTCATGTGCACCGTCTGGTCTCCGATATTGTCTCTGGAGGCGTGACCCGTCAGCAGTCTGTGGACCGGCTGCGAGAAATTTCTCGACGACCGAAACCTTTCCCGCGATGGATAGTTGGCGGTGCCTCCGGCACCTTTGCCGCGCTTTTTGTACTCTTCATCGGTGGATCGATATTGGGTGCTGCCCTAGCATTTCTCTCATCATTGGTCGTGGGACAGATCATTAAGTATTCCGCGCGGTGGCGCGTGCCGGAGTTCTTCTCGATCGCCACAGCTAGCTTCTTCATCACCGCGGTAGCGATGCTCTTCCATGCGTTGAACGCACCCATTGACCCGTCGCTGGTGGTTGCCGGCGGCATTTTGCTGCTGTTGCCCTCGTCTCGCTTCGTTTCGGCGCTGCAGGACGCCATCAATGGGTTTCCCGTCACCGCGGCCGGACGCTTCTTCTCCGCGGCGTTGAGTTATGCCTCGATCTTGACCGGAATTATGACGGCGTTGGTCGGAGGGGCGTTGCTCGGGGCCCCACAACTTGATGTTCGGGTTATCGACAAGATCGTTTACCCGGGTTGGTTATTGGCGGCCCTTGTGGTTGTTGCCGTCATCATGGGAGCCATCACCGAGCAGTCGGATACCAAGTTGCTGCTGCCCACCGGTGCCATCGCGCTGCTGGGCTATCTGATCCTGCTGGGCATTGAAGCACTCGGTGTGGGAGATCGTGCCGCGCCCGCGGTGGCTGCGACATTCATCGGACTGGCTGGACGCTGGGTTGCCTACAAGATGAAGGCCCCTCAACTGGTGCTCGCCGCCCCCGCCATTGTGTTCCTGTTGCCCGGATTGATGATCTTCCGTTCCATGTATGGAATTGTCTTCGACGTAGCTGACATGTCCGGTGCCATGGTGGATATGTTCACCGCCTTCACCATCATGATGGCGATCGCCGGTGGCGTCATCTTCGGCGATACGCTTGCTCGTCCACTGATCGGTGCCGAGGCGCTGGCTCAGCGTCGCTACATTCGACGCCGCTAGTTCCTCGGCGGGATCACCGGAATGCTCCAGTCGATCGGCGCTGCACCCTGGGCGACGAGCAGGGTGTTGGCCCGACTGAAGGGCTTGGAGCCGAAGAATCCGCGTCGCGCCGAGAGGGGAGAGGGGTGCACCGATTCGATCGTCGGGATCCCTTCCAAGGCCGGAGCCAGAGACTGGGCATCATTGCCCCACAGAATTGCCACCAGTGGGCCACCGCGGGCGGCAAGGGCAGCCATGGCGGTATCGGTGATGACCTCCCAGCCCAGCTTCCGGTGCGAACCCGCGGAGCCCGCGGCCACGGTCAATACCCGGTTCAACAGCACCACTCCCTGCTTCGCCCAGGCCGAAAGGTCTCCGTGCACCGGCACCGGCGCCCCCGTGTCTTCGTGCAACTCGGTATAGATGTTCTTGAGGCTGCGCGGGATCGGACGGAGTGCCGGGAGAGTGGCAAAGCTCAACCCCATCGAATGCCCGGGCGTGGGGTAGGGGTCCTGGCCCACGATCAGCACCCGAGCCTCGGCCAACGGTCTGACAAAGGCCCGCAGTATGTTTCCTGGTGCTGGAAGGATCTGCTCGCCGCTGGCCCGTCGTGTTTCTAGCTCCCCAGCCAGCGCGATGAGCTCACCCTCCACGGGCGCCAGAGCTTCCGCCCAATCGGCTGCCATATGCCCACTCGCAACCGCTTCGCCAAGCCCACTGGCAAAGGGGTACGGATCGATGGCCGAGGTATCCGTGGGAAGGTCAAAAAGCGGCATTTCGTGGGGGTCCATGTCATACATTGTGGATCGAAAACTCTCATGATGGGCAATTACCGCGGCGCTGGGGCACGTTAGAATAATTACAGTTGGGGCAGATTGCCCGGCAGTTCTCCATCGTGCGAGAACTGGATTGTTGAGGGACGTGCGATGTCTAGCGAGGCACTTGGGGTCGAATTTGAGCCCGATGAATCCAGCGATCTGGACGAGCGTTCCCAGCGGATTCTCGCGCTAGAGCGCCGGTGGTGGAAATACGCCGGAGCCAAGGAACAAGCCATTTCGGAAATGTTTTCTATCTCCCCGACAAACTACTATCAGCTGCTTAATACACTCATCGACACGGACGCGGCATTGGCTCATGACCCCATGCTGGTCAAGCGATTGCGTAGACTCAGATCGACGAGGCATCGCGCTCGGTCGGAGAAACGGCTCGGAACCGAGGCGTGAAAGCAACGCATCTGGGGTGCTTCGGTGCCCGGACACGTTGGTTTTCCAACCCAGGCGCCTGCCCACATTGCAAGAGACATCACCGAGGACGGGCATGACCAACTATCCGCGCGATGAATTCGATCGCGTCCCAGAGTTCAACAACCGTAGCGGTTCGCACCGCGAAAACGGTTGGGCAGCTGCCGCCAGCGTGGGCGGAGCTCGCTCCGGCCTGAGCTGGCTGATGACTTTCGGCGTGATTGCACTTGTAGTGGGACTGCTATCGTTCACCGTCCTCCCCAAGTTTGTTGCTACCTCCAAAGATCCGGCGCCGGTTGCCGCGAGCAGTAGCTCCAGCGACGCGACGGCTACCGAAGCAACCTCCTCCACCGAGCCATCGCCCAGCAACGAGTCAATTGAGCCGAGCGAGTCTGTCGACCCGAGCGAGTCTGTTGACCCGAGCGAGCCGGGCGAAGAACCCTCGTCCGAGCCTTCCTCGAGCGAATCCGAGAGCGCAAGTCCAAGCGACCTGCCCGCGGATGTCGACGCCACCCTAGCCATGGGCGTCTACAACGGATCCGAAACCGGTGGTCTGGCAGGAATTGCTCGCGCCCAGCTGCAAAGCGCCGGCTTCGTAAACGCCTTCGCCGATAACTGGACC
Source organism: Paeniglutamicibacter terrestris (assembly GCF_012271785.1). Classification (GTDB taxonomy): domain Bacteria; phylum Actinomycetota; class Actinomycetes; order Actinomycetales; family Micrococcaceae; genus Paeniglutamicibacter; species Paeniglutamicibacter terrestris. Next base: position 42,921 of record NZ_JAAWVT010000006.1, read on the forward strand.
AAAAAGGTCACCTACTCGACCGTCTACTACCGTGTCGAGTCCCAGAAGGCCACTGCCGAAGCAGCAGCTCAGGAACTGGGCATCACCTCGGTCATGCAGAGTGCCAACATCCCGGGAAATATTGCCATCGTCCTGGGAAGCACTTACAGCTAAGTCGCGGTAGGCGGAACTACGCTCTCGGCAAAGACCCACAGCTTGCACTCCGAGTGGTTGAGTGCCAAGATTTGTATTAGCACTCACACGTCCCGACTGCTAATACGTTCGAATTATCGAGCGGAAATACGCGGTTCCGGGACGGAGTTCGAGTGAGTCCTTGACCAGGGCAGCGAGAAGATTTTGCGATCGTCCCATGACATCGTGGATTCTTCGTCCGTCGCGGGCGTTGCCTCAGGTCGTAGATACGCATGAACGTCCCGAAAGGACATAAGCCACTATGGCCAAAATGATTGCATTTGACGAGGAAGCACGCCGCGGCCTTGAGCGCGGCCTGAACATCCTGGCCGACGCCGTCAAGGTTACCCTTGGCCCGCGTGGACGCAACGTCGTCTTGGAAAAGAAGTGGGGCGCACCCACAATCACCAACGACGGTGTCTCCATTGCTAAGGAGATCGAGCTCGACGATCCGTACGAGAAGATCGGCGCGGAACTCGTCAAGGAAGTTGCCAAGAAGACTGACGACGTCGCAGGCGACGGCACCACCACCGCCACCGTTCTGGCTCAGGCACTGGTCAAGGAAGGCCTGCGCAACGTTGCTGCCGGCGCTGACCCGCTGTCCCTGAAGCGCGGCATCGAAAAGGCCGTTGAGGCCGTTACCGTCGAGCTGCTGGCTTCCGCCAAGGAAATCGAAACCAAGGAACAGATCGCTGCTACCGCATCGATCTCCGCTGGTGATAACGAAATCGGCGCCTTGATCGCCGAAGCACTGGACAAGGTCGGCAAGGAAGGTGTCATCACCGTTGAGGAGTCGAACACCTTCGGCCTCGAGCTTGAGCTCACCGAGGGTATGCGCTTCGACAAGGGCTACATCTCGGCCTACTTCGTCACCGACAACGAACGTCAGGAAACGGTCCTTGAGGATCCGTACATCCTGATCGTCAACTCGAAGATCACCAATGTCAAGGACATGGTTTCGATCCTTGAGAAGGTCATGCAGTCCAACAAGCCGCTGCTGATCATCGCCGAGGACATCGAGGGCGAAGCCCTTGCTACCTTGATCGTGAACAAGATCCGTGGTCTGTTCAAGTCCGTCGCCGTCAAGGCTCCGGGCTTCGGTGACCGTCGTAAGGCCATGCTGGCCGACATCGCCATCCTCACCGGTGGCCAGGTCATCTCCGAGGAAATCGGCCTGAAGCTCGAAAACGCCACCATCGACCTGCTGGGCTCTGCTCGCAAGGTTGTTGTCACCAAGGACGAGACCACCATCGTCGAGGGTGCGGGCGACGCCGAGGAGATCGCCGGTCGCGTGAACCAGATTCGCGCCGAAATCGAGAACACGGATTCGGATTACGACCGCGAGAAGCTGCAGGAACGTCTGGCCAAGCTGGCCGGTGGCGTTGCAGTCATCAAGGCTGGTGCCGCAACCGAGGTTGAGCTCAAGGAACGCAAGCACCGCATCGAAGATGCCGTGCGTAACGCCAAGGCTGCTGTTGAAGAAGGCATTGTCGCCGGTGGCGGTGTTGCCCTCATCCAGGCTGGCGCTGCTGCGTTCGCCAAGCTGCAGCTCACGGGCGACGAGGCAACCGGTGCGAACATCGTTCGCGTTGCCATCGAAGCTCCGCTGAAGCAGATCGCCTTCAACGCCGGCATGGAGCCGGGCGTTGTCGCCGATAAGGTCAAGGGCTTGCCTGCAGGCCACGGCCTGAACGCAGCCACCGGCGTCTACGAGGACCTCCTCGCCGCCGGCGTGAACGATCCGGTAAAGGTCACCCGCTCTGCCCTGCAGAACGCCGCGTCCATTGCTGGTCTGTTCCTGACCACCGAAGCCGTTGTTGCTGATAAGCCGGCTCCGGCCGGCGCAGCAGCACCGGGTGGCGACGACATGGGTGGCATGGGTGGCATGGGCGGATTCTAATCCCCCCGTTGCCACACCACGCCTACGTGCGTTAGCAGTACCTAGCTAAGACCGAAAGCCGCTTTCCAGCGGTGTACCGAATACCCCGGGAGGGGAGCTTCGGTGCATCTGCCCCGGACGGCGGCTTTCGGCTTTAACGCGACTGACTTCGGTTTACTATGGGCCCATGGCCACTATTGAAGAGCCGCTCTCCGGCGGCAATGCCACAGCCGAGGTGGTGCGCGTGGACTCAACCGTTCGCAAGCCCTGGCACACCAGCACCCCATCGGTACACCGGTTCATGGCGCACCTACGGGAACAGGGGCTACACGATGTCCCCGAGCCGCTTGGCCGCGATGCGCAGGGGCGACAGGTCGCGGAGTTTATTTCGGGTCTCTGTGTCCCCTTAGATCAGCCCCTGTCGGATACTGTCCTGCGCGACGTCGGTGGGATCATTCGACAAATTCACGACGCTTCGGCTTCTTTCACACTCGTGGAGGAGGATTCTTGGAACACCGTGATTCCTGCTGAGCATGCAGATTTGATCTGTCACAACGATCTGGCTCCGTGGAACCTGATCGATGGACGGCGCATGGTCTTCATCGATTGGGACGGAGCCGGACCGAGCACCCGGTTATGGGACCTAGCCTATGCCGCGCAGTCGTTTGCCTTCCTCGTGGACGGCCAAGAACCGAAAGCTGCAGCAGCCCGGCTTCGCGCCGTCGTTATTGACGGTTATCACGCCGATCACCCACTGCTCGTCGGACTGCCGGCGGCCATGGTGGCAAGAACTCAAGCCATGTACGACCTACTGGCAGATTCTTATCAAGAAGGAATCCAACCGTGGGGCCGTATGTTCGTCGAAGGGCACGGGGCGCACTGGGCAAAAGCCGCGAGATTCGTCAAAGAGCATGAAACACTTTGGGCCCAGTGCCTAAATCCTTAGCACCTACTCTGCTGTCGGCATCAGGTCCTAGCTGCCCAGGGAAACCAAATCATTGAGCTCTGCTTCAAGATTGGCTCGAGCGGGTCCCTCCCACAAGCTGCGCGCCCGTTCACTTGAATACAGCGACCCGCCCTCCATGAGCCCACGCAGAATCAGCGTGCGTCCTCGGGCAAAATCTGCGTCTGGCACATGTGCGTACTCACGCCGCACCGCTTCGGTGTAACGCTTGTAGGCGGCCGCGGGGCGAGCGAGCACTTCCAGATCCGCGTCACAGAGGAGTGCGCCGCTGGTATCTCCCGGCGTGGGCTTGTGCGTGCGAGTCAAGAGGACCAGCCGAACTACCTCATCAACGACCTGGGGAGCGATCCCGAGTTCGCCGAGGCGAGTGGCCGCCAGCGCTGCTGATTCTTCCTCGTCCATTGGCGTCCCGCGATACACCGCATCGTGGAACCATGCCGCCAAACGCAGCGCGAGGAGATCGACTCCATGATCTGTCGTATCGCTCAGTGTGTCCAGCGCCTTGAGAACGGCCAGCAAATGTGCTCGGTCATGGTACTGACGCTGCTCTTGACTCCAGCAATCCAAAAGCTCAGTTCCCAGTGCCGGAGCATTCAGACCCAACGCCTCCCAGCGGGATGACAACACCGCATCCAACCGCTCGGGGCGTTCCTTGGACCGTACCCGTAGCCCCGAGGCGATGAGCCGGCGGACTAACTCGGTCGCGGGAACCGAGATGGCGCCGGCGGCCACTAATTGCGCGTGCAGTCGCAGTGGAACATCGTAGTGGTCGCGGTCGAAGGCGCGCTCGGGGAGGTCATGGGCCCGGGCAAAATCGTGCAATTCATCGATCGACAGGTCGGAGACCAGATGCGAGAAGAGCGTTCCGTGGGCCGGCCATGCCGGGGGATCAATGAGGATGGACACGTTCTCAGACTAATACGCGTCAGCTCTCCCCGGCACGGACCGTGCCACGTGGAGCAGCCTCAGTAGGTGAACAGTGACGCGTTGGCGGCCTCCGCCTCGTCGTATTGCACCGAGGCGCGGTTCAATGCGGTACCGATGGAGGTTAGCGACTCCTCGACACGAGCCTGGGTGTTGCGCCAGTCGACCACCACCGATTGGAAATTCGTCGAGGCGGCGCCCTGCCACGTGCCCTGCAGATCTTGCAGTGAGGAGGTCAGTGAATTAACCTCCGCCCGCACACGCTCGATGGTGGCTTGCAGGTTCATGGATCGGGCCTGCATTTCGTTGGTATTAGCAGCAAAAGTGCTCATGATCGGTTTGGCTCCCAACTGTTGGCGTTTGGCACCGTGGCGGGGAAAAACTTCTGGCCGCGGCGGGAGGCAGCCCAAGACTAGCCGGACGTGCCTTCGTGCCTAGGCTAAAGCCGACACCCCGCCGCGAACCCAAGGTACGCAACGGGGTGTGGAAAAGCTCTGAAGGTCAATCTCAGTCGATCTCGAGACTGTTGTCCTCCGGCTCGTCTTCTGGTTTGACCCAGGGCAGGTGGATGGACATGGTCGCCCCACCACCGGCTGTTTCGCTCAGGCGGATCGAACCGTCGTGCTGCGCGGCAATGGCGGCAACGATGGCCAGACCAAGTCCGGTGCCACCGGTTTCGCGCTGCCGCGAGGAATCGGCACGGTAGAAGCGCTCAAAGATCCTTCCTGCGTCCTCCTCGGAGATACCTGGTCCATGATCGCGAATTTCTAATACTGCATCCGAACGTCCGTCGATCACCGGCTTAACGCCCACGGCGATCTCGATGTCGGTGCCTTCCGGGGTATACCGCAGGGCGTTGGTCATCAGGTTCGCTACCACCTGGCGCAGCCTTGCTTCATCTCCGCTGGTCGGCGCAGGCTGTGGTGCCCCGCCGTCCAGGCCCACCAATCGCACCTTGCGGTCGGTGGCGTTGACCCGGGTGTCCTCGGCTGCGTCGCTGGCCAGGAGCAGGAGATCAACTGGCTTTCGGTCCAATGGGCGCTGCTCATCCAGCCGTGCCAGGGTCAGTAGATCCTCGACCAGTTGACCCATGCGCTTGGATTCGGCCTCGATACGTCCCATCGCGGTGCGCAGCATCTCCGGGTCGGCAAGACCGCCCTGACGGTAGAACTCGGAGTAGCCCTGGATAGTCACCAGTGGGGTGCGCAGCTCGTGGGAGGCGTCCTGGATAAAGCGGCGCATCTTGCGTTCGGAAGCGGCTCTGCCACGGAAAGCATGTTCGATGTGGGCCAGCATGGCATTGAGCGATCGGGAGAGTCGCCCCACCTCAGTTTCGGGCGGATAGTCCTCCACACGTCGGGACAGGTCACCGGCGGCAATGGCGGCCGCGGTGCGCTCAACGCGCAGCAACGGCAGTAATGCGCGGGTGGTGATCCCGTAGGCGATCATCGACATCAACAAGGTGGCCAGCATGCCGGTGGACATCACCAGCATGGCCGCCTTGGTCACGGTGTCCTGTACCGCGCCCATCGGCAGGGCATAAACCAGGTCGTAGTCGGTGCGTGGTAGATCCACGATACGCACCCGCCACCCGCCCGAATTTTCCGTACTTCCGTTCACCGAGATTGAGGCAGTAGTATCTTCGCGCAGGTGCGTTATGTCGGTGGCATCTAGCTGGGGAATGTCGGTGGCGTCGCTGGTAGTGGCCGTGGTGTGCGGCATCGTGTAGAGAATGCTGCCAGACTCGTCACGCAGGTCCCCATAAAAACGGGCCAGCCCATTGGATTTGGGATTGATGGAGGAGATGCCCGCGTAATCGTTGAGCATGGTGGCGGTGATGGTTGCTGAGTTGGACTTCAGGTCCGTGTCTAATTGGGCGGTGAGCATCAGTCGTAGTGACTGAGCCGAGCCGAGGGCCGTGACCCCGATGCCCGCAATCATCAGGGCGCTCATCAGGGCCACCAGCTTGGTCCGCAACGAGACTTGTCGCCAGAATCTGCGGGCGCTTTCCACGTGGGAGAACCGGCCTTTCGTTTAGCGGCGGTCAGCCGTGCGCATGAGGTAACCGACACCGCGCTTGGTTTGGATCAGGGATGGCCACTCCGGGCGCGCATCGATCTTGCGGCGAAGATACGAAATGTAGGATTCCACGATCGAGGCGTCACCATTGAAATCGTATTCCCACACGTGGTCAAGGATCTGGGCCTTGGAGAGAACCCTGTTGGGGTTCATCATCAGGTAGCGCAGCAGCTTGAATTCGGTGGGGGAGAGATCAATAACTTCACCCGAGCGGCGGACTTCATGCGCGTCGTCATCCAGCTCTAAGTCATCAACGCGGATGATCGCACTGTCTTCCTCGGCTGGCTGTGTGCGGCGTAGCACCGCGCGGATGCGGGCAACCACCTCGTCGAGGCTGAAGGGCTTGGTGACGTAGTCGTCCCCGCCCACCGTAAGACCGGTGACCTTGTCCTCGGTGTCATCACGTGCGGTGAGGAAGAGTACGGGGAAATGCTTGCCCGCTGCACGGAGCCGGCGGGTGATGGTGAAGCCATCCATGTCCGGGAGCATCACGTCGAGCACGGCGAGGTCAGGGGTGTCTGCCTCTACCGCGGCAAGGGCCTCGCGGCCGTTGGCTGCAGCAACAACCTCAAAACCTGCGAAGCGCAGGGAGGTGGAAAGCAATTCACGGATGTTTGGTTCGTCGTCGACGACCAGGAGCTTTGCTTCGGGAGTTTTGGCATTCATGGATACCAGTCTGCAACCGCTAACTGTATGAATCCTGTGAGTTACTTGAGAGGCCAAGGTCTCCTGGCCCTAAGGTTTCCTCCAACTTCACCCGAACTTGCCGTGCAAGGACGTCTAGTTGGAGCCCCGGCGCTGGCGGAAGTTCAGCACCAGTATCACCATGAGCAGGATGAAGGCGATCGGTAAACCATAGAGCGACACGGCGAGCAGGGCCGGAGTGGGGCTAACGTGCATCACGTATTGGATCAGGATGATGACCAAGGTGGCCAAGGAAATGGTGGCGATGGCGCCGGCCAAAAGCGTGAGTATGCGTTGGGCTGGGGGCGTGGTGGCGGGGGTGTTCACAAGTTAAAACTACCGCGCCGGTGAGTGTGGCCCCTAAATGCTTGTGACATCTGGCCATGGAGAAGGTAAAAGCCGCTGATGTCGTACCCTAGAAGATATAAGACTTCCCCGGACGCATGAGCCCGCCCACAAGCCCCAGAAGGGGTCGGAATGCATGGTTTCGCGCCGGGAGATCATAAGAATTGGGATCGCGGAACAAACTTTGAATCCGTCGGTACCCATTGAGATGCAAGAACCGAGGTAGTTAGACGTGCCAACCGGCAAAGTGAAATGGTACGAGCCCTCAAAAGGGTTCGGGTTCCTGGTAACCGACGAGGGCCAGGAAGTGTATTTGAACGCGTCAGCGTTGCCCGCGGGAGTGACCGAGCTGCGCGCCGGTACACGCATGGAATTCGGCATTGCCGAAGGACGCAAGGGTGCCCAGGCGCTAAGCGTACGCATTCTGGATGCTGCGCCCTCCCTGGCACGCGCCAAGCGCAAGCCGGCAGAGGACACGGCCATATTGATCGAGGACCTCATCAAGGTGCTTGACTCGGTCTCCAATGGGCTGCGTAGCGGCCGTTACCCCGAAAAGGCGCAGGGTGCCAAGATGGCGGCAGTCCTGCGCGCCGTAGCCGACGATTTGGACGCCTGATCACATGGCACGCAAACCACTACTTGATACGACCCTAGCCAAGGCAGTAGACCAAGCTCGCGCTGCACTATTGGAAATTACCGACGAGTCCACGATCGGTGAGCATCTTGATTCGCTCAACGATGGCGAACGACTGGTGACCCACCTCTTTGATGCACTCCAGCCCGGCTACGAAGGTTGGTGCTGGTTCTCAACGGTGACCCGTGTTGCTCGCGCTCAGGCCAAGGACATCACCGTATGTGAGGTGGGCATCCTTCCTGGCAAGGGAGCACTCCTGGCTCCGGCTTGGGTTCCCTGGGCCGAACGCGTGCGTCCGGAAGAAATTGACGCTGAGCGTCGTGCCGCCGAGGAAGCAGCTGCCATCGCCGAAGGCACCGTGTTGAGTGAGGCCGAAGACGTCGACTCAAGCCAGCTCGCAGCCCGCCAGAACGACGCCGAGGAATCGATTGTTGACGAAGCGGCCTCGGGTGAAGAGCTCAGTGAGCAGGATGAGGACAACTCCAAATAGGAGATTAGTCAACCGGGAGATTTTTCACCCAGTTTAGGAGAGGGAGTGGCCAGCGATCGGTGATCGCTGGCCACTCCCTCTGCTGTTGGTACCACGGCGTGAACCGCCAATACAGAAAAGGGGGCGTTGCCCGGGGACACGGAAATGATTCTGTGTCCCCGGGCAACGCCCCCGGATCGTAGCTCAGTGATTAGCTGTTTTTCAGCACGTATTCGATGCACTTGAGCAGGGCAGATACGTCGTCGGGCTCGATGGCGACGAAGGTGGCGACACGCAGTTGGTTGCGACCGAGCTTGCGGTACGGCTCGACATCAACCACACCGTTGGCGCGCAAGGTCTTGGCCACCGCTGCCGCATCGATGGAATCATCGAAGTCGATCGTGGCGATGACGTTGGAGCGATCTTCGGCTGCAACGACATACGGGGTGGCCACCTCGGAGGCTTCTGCCCAGTCGTAGATGCGCGAGGCGGAGTCCGCGGTGCGAGCTGCTGCGAATGCCAATCCACCGTTGGTGTTGAGCCACTGCACCTGAGCGTTAAGCGACACCAGGGTGGAGAGCGCCGGGGTGTTGTAGGTCTGGTTCAGGCGCGAGTTATCGATCGCCGTCTTCAGGTTCAGGAAGTCCGGGATCCAGCGGTCGGAGGCTGCGATTTCCTCGGCGCGGGCAATCGCGGCGGGGGAGAAGAGAGCAATCCACAAACCGCCATCGGACGCGAAGTTCTTCTGTGGCGCGAAGTAGTAGACATCGGCCTGCGAGACATCAACATCCAAACCGCCTGCGGCGGAGGTGGCGTCAATGAGGACCAACGAACCTTCGTCTGCGCCTTCAACACGGTGCACGGGAGCCGCAACCCCTGTGGAGGTCTCGTTTTGGGGCCAGGCGTATACGTCGACGCCGGCTTCGGCAACGGGAGTCGGGCGGGTGCCGGGCTTGGAAACGATGATGGAAGACGGTGCCAGGAACGGTGCCTTGTTGGTGGCGGCGGCGAATTTTGAACCGAATTCGCCGAATGAGAGGTGCTGAGCCTTGTTGCGGACCAAGCCGAAGGATGCGATGTCCCAGAATGCGGTGGAACCGCCCACGCCGAGAACCACTTCATAGTCGGCTGGAGCGTTGAAGAAGGTCTTCAGCCCCTCTTGGATGTCGCGAACCAGGTTCTTCACCGGGGCCTGGCGGTGCGAAGTGCCCAAGAGCTTCGTACCGGCATCCAGCAAGGCCTGAACCTGCTCGGGGCGCACCTTCGACGGTCCCGCGCCGAAACGTCCGTCGACGGGCAAGAGTTCTTGGGGAATAGTCACGGCAGTGCTCATGTTGCTCCTCATAAAGGTGTTTTTTGCTTTAACACCCTCGCTGCGCCAATCTCCTCACGCGTGTTGCGGGTGCCAGTACATCAATAATCGCGCACGCTGGCTCCCAATGTGTAATAAGGCGTCCGAAATGTGAACGCGTGACGCGGGTAGAGTGGAAAGCGTAGTGAACTGTTGAAAAATCGACCCATGCGGGAGCTGCACACGTGTCTGACCTGATCGATACCACCGAAATGTATTTGCGCACCATTCTTGAACTCCAAGAAGAGGGCGTTGTTGCCTTGCGCGCACGTATTGCGGAACGGCTTGGACATTCCGGGCCAACGGTCTCGCAAACGGTGGCCAGGATGGAACGCGACGGGCTGGTTATTGTCAGTACCGATCGCCACCTGGAACTCACCGAACAGGGCTCTGCCCTCGCCACCGGCGTCATGCGCAAGCACCGTCTTGCCGAGCGACTACTGGCCGACGTGATCGGGCTTGAATGGGAATTCGTCCACGAGGAAGCCTGCCGCTGGGAGCATGTGATGAGCGAACGCGTTGAGCAGCGACTCTTCGCCTTGCTCGGCCGACCAGATGTCTCCCCGTATGGAAACCCGATTCCGGGACTCGAAGCCCTCGGCGGTCCCGGTTTCGCCGAAATCGCCGTACATGTTCAGAATCTCGATTCCGCACTGTTGGATGGCAATGTAGGACCCGTTCGAGTCGAGCGACTTGCCGAGACCATTCAGGTTGAACCCGAACTGCTCGTACAGCTTGATGAGGGCGGAATTCGCCCTGGTGCCCTAGTCACGCTTGAAAGGGCCGGAGAATACGTGGTGGTCCGCGTTGAAGGGATTGAAGGCGCGTTGGAACTTCCGACCGAAGTTAGCGCCCATGTATTTGTCCGTCGCTTGGATGATAACGGAATTGTAACTTTGGTATAAATCCCGGTAGTGTTGCACCTTGGATTGCACTAGGCAATCTCTCTTGATCCGGTTCGCATAACCCTACCGGCGGATCTGGGAGCATGGATTTCCGGTAGGGGCGGAGGACCCATTCAACCGTTGCATGGCTTTTGGCCATGGATCTTGGGGTGAAGTCGAGTCCGCTTTGGTGGGCACGGCCGAGTTGATCTCATGACTCGAATCCGACAGCTAACTTCGCAGGCGATACATGAGAGGTTGTCATTTGACACAGCAGCACACTTCCGGACGTCGCCGTGCGCCCGGGGCGGTTGATGCTTCACCTGTTGAAGAATCGCTAGACCAGATCGTTGAATCCGCACTCAGCGGCGAAAATTCTTCCCGCTCATCCGGCCGACGCGCATTGAGCGTAGTCCCTGAAGCCGTTGATGCATCGGACGCAGCACAGTACATTGGTCGCCGCTTTAGTGCGGCGCTGCGCTACGGTGCCCTGCCCGACCAGGCGGAGATTGCCGCCTCCGAAATCGCCGTGTTGCCCTCGGCCGTTATTGAGCCGGCGCCGTTGCCTGCGGGCTCAGATGAGATGGACAATGTACTGGCGCTCGCGCCGGTCAAGAAGCATTCTCGCCTTGGTTTCGCGCACAAACTCGCTGCTGTTGCTGCAGTTTCGGGTCTGGCGTTCGCTGCGGCGACCCCCGGTCAGGAAACCGAAGAGCTTGCCGCTGACACCCAGCGCGTGGCCGAGTCCGTTGTCGTTGACGTCAAGGCCCCGGCCAGTGAAGAAGTCTCCATTGTTCGGGCATCGGTGACCAGCAAGTTCACCAAGGAAGACAAGCTGGCGACGGTCATGACCGCAGCCGGTGGGGACGTTACTAAGATTGCTACCTCTGGCGTTCTGGCCCAGCCGGTAGACAGTGTTCGACTGACCTCGCGATTCGGCTACCGCAAGAACCCGACGGCAGCCGGCTACATGAACCACAACGGTCTGGACTACGGAGTTCCGCTAGGCACCCCGGTCAAGGCCGCTGCCGCAGGCGTCGTCGTCCAGTCGGAACTCGCGGGTCACTCCGGTTACCGCGTGGAGATCGACCACGGCAATGGTTTGCACACCAGCTACAACCACAATTCGGTCTTGAAGGTAAAGGTCGGACAAAAAGTTGAGCGTGGCGACGTAGTTTCTTTGAGTGGTAGCACGGGCAACTCAACCGGCCCTCACCTGCACCTTGAGGTCATCGTCAACGGCCAATGGGTCAACCCCGAAGCCTGGTTATAACGGCAATTGTCACCGTTCCGTGATCAGAACGTGACTTTTGGATTCGCTTCATATATTCTAGATACGTGACCAGGGATCAACCCTGTTCACCGCCGCGGGAAGTGCCGAGCACTGCCAGCCCACGGTGTCCGTTCAAAACTCGTTTGGCAGTGGCGGGGGACCCACTTTCGGTTTCCACACAGGAAGCCTTGGGGTTAAGTAGTTCGGTCTAAGAGACCGGATTGCCGAGTGACTCCCACTCGAACCCGACAGCTCACCTCGTAGGCATCAGGAGAGGCAATACCACGTGACTACACGTCAAGCACTAGGCCGCCACCGCGCGACCGCAGTTCGGACCAACCCACTAGAGTCCATTTCGAAGGCAGTCGCCTCGAACGCTGGATCGGTTGGCCGTCAGGCAGCAGTAATTGCAGCCGCATCAGGTCTCGTACTGACCCTCGGTGTTCCGGCAGCTCAGGGAAATGTTTCCCGCGAAGCAACCGCCGTTCCCGTTGAAGGCCTCTCCGCAGAGCGCGTTGCCGTCAAGGCAGTTTCTGTCTCGGCAAAGCAGAGCAAGGATCTGACGATCGAACGCGCAGCGTTCACCTCCAAGCCGGCACCTGCTCCCGTAGTTATCGCCGTGGCCAATGAGGTCACCGCCCAGACTTCCTCCAGCTCGAACTCCACCTCACCGGTGACGCGTTCGAGCTCGAATGCAACCTCAAGCTCGAACTCGACGTCAAACTCGACCTCGAACACGAGCTCACGCTCCACTTCGAGCAGCGATTCGGATGCCTCCGCACCGGTCACCCGCTCGAACCGCGAATCCTCCAGCGAATCATCTTCAGCTGCTGAAGCACCGGCCGCCAAGAGCGATTCGGTCAACACCGCAAACCTTTCCGGTATCGCGGCAACAGCAGTCAAGTACGTTGGCGTTCCCTACGTATGGGGCGGCGGCTCAACGTCGGGTTGGGATTGCTCGGGCTTCGTAGCTTACGTCTACGCCCAGAACGGCATCAACATCTCACGCGGCACCTCTGCCATCCGCGCATCGGGCCAGTTCGTTCGCACCAGCAGCCCCAAGCCGGGCGACCTGGTCTTCCAGAACGGTGGCGGTCACGTTGGCATCTACCTCGGTGGCGGCAAGATGATCGGCGCTCAGAACCCGACCGTCGACACCATCATCCACGATGTATCGCGCAACCCGCTCTACGGTTACTACACCCTCAAGGGCTAATCGAAAACTTCACAAATCCCCGGTTGATCTCATTGGATCAACCGGGGATTTGCGTTTAACCGGAGAATCCTCCGCTCATCGAACTGGAATTCGCGGAGCTCTGCTCGCCCTGAGCAAGAGTTGAAGTACCTCTGGCTACCGGTAGTTCCGTATGCGTTGTACCGAGCGCGCCATGATGCTCTCGAAGGGCCCCCTCCTGAGCAGGTGATCCGAAGCTGGCACTCAGCACAGGAGACGGCCACGATGTACACCAGGGGAAATTTTGGTGGCTTTTTAACCAGATGCCCCAAAATGTGCGCAAAAACCGGCTTTCTTGTTTTAGGCTAGGGCACAGGAGCCAAAGCCGAGTGCCGCGTGCGCCGACGTGAGGGATTTCCGTTGTGAACGGGTCCCTTCGTTGCGCCGGGTCAGGATCTAAGGATGCGCCCATGCGAACCCTAGTACTGAATGCAGGATTTGAACCACTGGCGGTTGTTACTTTTCGCCGGGCGCTGCTCCTTGTCCTCACAGGGAAGGCCACCGTCCTGGCAGATGACGACCGCGACCCCATCATCGGGGTTAATCAGGTCATGCCACGACCTACGGTGATTCTCCTGAACCGCTACATCCGCACACCGTATCGAAACGTCGCCCACGTTTCGCGTCGCGGAGTGCTCCGCCGTGACGGTCACAGCTGCGGCTACTGCGGACGCAGCGCCAACACGATTGACCACATCACCCCGCGTTGCCGTGGGGGAGAGGATTCATGGGAGAATTTAGTGGCAGCCTGCCAGAGCTGCAATAGCGTCAAAGCAGACCGGACGCTTGCGCAACTCGGCTGGAAACTACGGTTCGCCCCCAGCAGACCGCGTGGTGCACAGTGGTTCATCACCGAACTAGAGCGCCCCGCGGAAGCATGGAGTCCCTTCTTACGGAGTGCAGCATGAAATATGATGCGATCATCGTGGCCGGCGGCCGCGGATCACGCTTGGGCGGCGTCAGCAAACCCCTTCTTGAACACCACGGCGAAACGCTACTTGAACATTCGCTCAATGCGGTACGTGATGCCCAAAGCATTGCCGTAGTGGGTGCTCACGCATTGGCCGAAGCGGTCACCCGCTACATGGATTCTGCACCAGATTTCCAGCGCGTGGTCATCACCCGTGAGTACCCCAGCTTTGCTGGACCTGCCGCAGCAGTGGCTGCAGGACGTGCCGCGTTGGATGATGGCCCAGATGACGAGGACGCGCAGCAATTGAATCAGCCCTCGGCACTCACCGTTGTCTTGGCGTCTGACCTCTTAGACCCGGGCCCGGTGGTCCAAGCCCTGCTGAAGGCCACGCTGAATCCAGCCCCGGGCACCGAGGCGTGGGTCCCGCAGGATGCTGCCGGAGTTTTGCAGACGCTTTCCTGCGCAATCCTTACCGATTCTTTGCACCGTGCCATCTCTGTAGCCTCGGAGCCGCGGGGAAGTCTTGAAAATGCATCAATGATGCGTCTGCTTGCTACAGTGCAGATGGAGCGACTGAAGCTTCCCGACGCGGACTTCAGCGACATCGATACGCCCGGGGACGCCGGGCGGCACGGCATAGCGGTGGCCAACGGCCACTGACAAGGAGAACACAGCATGCAGGAAGCCCAGCTTGAACAATGGGTTAGTGAACTCTTGGCCGCCTTTGAACTCACCGATTCCCAGATCGACATCGATCAGGTGCTCTCTCTGGCAGGGGTTGCCGCGCACACCATCGTCAGGCCCGCCGCCCCGCTGACTACCTACCTTGCGGGATACGCGGCAGGAATGGCCGTGGGCAGCGGCAAGGTCAGCGAAAAGCCAGCCATGGATGCGGCCGACGCATTGGTTCGCGCTGTACTTGCGGCTCGCGCCGCCGACGCCGACAACGCCTAGTCTCCATGGAAGAACACGGTTGGGAAGCCGCCCGCGAACGTGCCCATCAGCTCGGCTTAGGCATCGCAGGTACCTCCGAAGTTTTACCCCTGGATCGAGCTGCAGGTCGAATTCTCGCGGTTGACCTGCGCACCAAGTATCCGATGCCGCACTGCGCCACGTCCGCCATGGACGGATACGCGGTAAACGGTACCGGTCCGTGGCTGCTGCTCAAGGCCCACGCCACCAACCCCGGAAGCGGTCGCGAACCAGTACTGGGAGCAGGTGAGGCCAGCGCAGTGGTCACCGGATCCCTGATTCCGGGCAACACCACCGCCATCCTGCGTTCGGAGCACTCCACTCTGGATGGCGGCGTGCTGAGCGCAACTCGCGAGCTTCGCCACGGCGCGGACATTCGGGATGCTGGCAGGGAGGCGAGCACCGGTGAACTTCTGGCTCCTGCCGGCACGCTACTGCGTGCCGGAGTGATCGCAACCGCTGCTGTGGCCGGGCATGATGAGCTGGAGCTGACTTCGCCGCCCGTTGTGCATCTGGTTTTCACCGGGGATGAGGTCATCACCGCCGGGTACCCCGCACCTGGACAAGTCCGCGATGGGTTTTCCCCGGTGCTTCCACATGTCATCACGGCATTGGGCGGAACAACTGGCAGTAGCGTCCGGATCGGAGACACGCTGGAGCAAACCATCGAGGCGATTGACGGTGAGCAGGCTCGTGCCTCATCGCTGATTATCACCACCGGAGGTACCGGATTCTCGGAGCGAGACTTCGTGCGGGCAGCTGTGCGTGAGGTCGGCGGGGTTGAAGTAATTTCCTCTATTGCTATGCGCCCGGGTCACCCCTCGATGCTCGCCACGCTGCCGGGTGGTCGCCTTCTGGTGGCGCTTCCGGGTAACCCTCTGGCCGCCTTGATGGCTGTGGCCACGTTGGTTGACCCCATCCTCCGCGCGGGGTGTGGACGCCCGCTCGCAACGCTACGCAGCGCACAAAGCGCCGTCGAGTTTGAGCTATTACCGGGGCGGCACCGGCTCATCCCGGCACGCTGGGTCCCGGATACCACCGGCACCGGGCCCGACGCACTTGCACCGGCCGAACACATCGGATCGGCGATGCTCCGTGGCTTGGCATCAGCCGACGCCATCATGGTGGTGGGCCCAGAAGGCGCCAAAGCGGGCGAACCCATCAACTACCTTCGGTTACCGTGGTAATGGCAGGGGAACCGCAAAATCTCCGCGAGCCGACAAAAACCGTAACCACGGGAAGGGACTAGAAATCATGGGACGAAGAATTGCTCGAAGGCGCATCATCCGTGCCACGATCGATGGGGCTCGTATCCCGCGCGAGGAAAAGATTGCCGTCGAAGAACCCCTGGAGATTCGATTTAACGGCTCCTCCTTCACTACCTCCATGCGCACTCCGGGTGATGATTTCGACATGGTCGCAGGTTTTCTGCTGGCCGAAGGCATCATCAGTCGCACCGAACATCTGGTCTCCATGCGCTATTGCGCCGGGACCGATGAGGAGGGCAACCAGACCTTCAATGTCATCGATGTGCAGGTTGGCTTCGGCGCCACCGCACCGGATCTCTCAGCGGCTCGTCATGTCGTGACGTCCTCGGCCTGCGGAATTTGTGGCACCAACTCCATTGATGAGGTCTCCAAGAAGTCGTCGTACGCGCTTGACCCCGCATCGGGTCATCTC
The DNA here is from genome assembly GCF_012271785.1 of Paeniglutamicibacter terrestris. Classification (GTDB taxonomy): domain Bacteria; phylum Actinomycetota; class Actinomycetes; order Actinomycetales; family Micrococcaceae; genus Paeniglutamicibacter; species Paeniglutamicibacter terrestris. The sequence goes on from NZ_JAAWVT010000006.1 coordinate 59,377, forward strand.
TCGGTCCAGACTCTCTTGGCTCTTCCTGACACCCTGCGCGATGCACAATCATTATTTTCCGCCACCGGGGGCGTGCACGCCGCGGGTCTGTTTACTACCACCGGCGAATTGCTGGTGCTACGCGAAGACGTGGGACGCCACAACGCCGTGGACAAGGTGATTGGGGCGGCGCTGCGCGAGCACAGATTGCCCTTGCATGACTCGGTGTTGCAGGTATCGGGCAGGGCATCGTTTGAACTCGTCCAGAAGGCAGCAATGGCAGGGATTCCTGTGCTCAGTGCCGTCAGCGCGCCGTCGTCACTTGCCGTGGAATTAGCCGAAGAAACCGGGTTGACGCTTGCCGGATTCTCCCGGAGTAGTACGGTGAACTTGTATACGCATCCTGATCGAGTGGTTTCCGGCACCAAGGTGTCTACCCTCGCTCCGAGGAAGCACCCGAAGTCAGCACTCGCGCACGCTATCGTGGAGGAATAATGCACCGCCCAGCCCCAACTCAGGACATCAATGAAGATGATCTGAAAGTCACGGAACCCAAACGTAGCGCCGCCGGCGTGAAAGCGGTCATGGTGTCCTTAGAACGAGGATTCGCCGCGGCGGGTGTCAGCCGAACTGTACGTTCAATGCTGCGCATTAACCAGCGCGGTGGCTTCGATTGCCCCGGTTGCGCCTGGCCCGAATCCATCACCGGCGCGCGCAAGCCCGCGGAGTTCTGCGAGAACGGCGCCAAGGCCATCGCCGAGGAAGCCAGCGCCCGCACCGTGACCCCCGAGTGGTGGGCCAAACACCCCATCAGCGTGCTGCGTGAAAAGACCGAGTACTGGCTTGGCTCCCAGGGGCGAATCACCGAGCCCATGATCATCCGCGAGGGTGAGAGTCACTACACGCCCATCACCTGGGCTCAGGCCTTTGCCACGATTGCCGAACACACCAATGCCACCACCCCGGATAAGTGTGTGTTCTATACCTCTGGTCGCACGGCAAACGAAACAGCCTTTATGTACCAGCTGTTGGCTCGTTCGGTGGGCACCAACAACCTGCCGGACTGCTCAAATATGTGCCACGAATCTTCTGGCTCTGCGTTGAACCCCACCATTGGCATCGGCAAGGGCACCGTTTCCCTCGAGGACTTCGAACACGCCGAACTGATCTTTGTTATTGGTCAGAACCCCGGCACGAACCACCCGCGGATGCTCTCTGCGCTAGCTGACGCGCGCAAACGCGGAGCCCACGTCGTCGCGGTCAACCCGTTGCCGGAGGCAGGATTCTTCGGATTCAAGGACCCACAGACCGTCGGCGGCATGCTTGGGCACCACGACGACATTAGTGATCACTTCCTGCAGATCAAGGTCGGCGGAGACTTGGCACTCTTCCAAGCCTTTGGACACCTGATCTTCGAGGCCGAGGACAAAAAACCCGGTACCGTGATTGACGCCGCGTTCATCGACTCGATGACCGACGGTTATGCGGCCTACAAAGAGGCTCGTTCCACGCTCGACTGGGAAGCCACCGAGGAAGCCACCGGATTGACTCGTGCCGAGATCACCACCGTGGCCAACCTGCTGATCAAGTCCAAGGCGTCCATCTTCTGCTGGGCGCTGGGACTGACCCAGCAGCCGCACTCGGTGCCGACACTGAAGGAAATCATCAACCTGCTGCTCGTGCAGGGAAACTTCGGCAAGCCGGGCGCCGGTGCCTGCCCGGTCCGTGGCCACTCCAATGTCCAAGGGGATCGGACCATGGGGATCTGGGAGAAGCCAGGAGAAGCATTGTTGGCTTCCCTCGATGCGGAATTCAACATCACCTCCCCACGCGCCCACGGCTATGACTCCACCGACGCGCTTGATGCCTTCGAGCAGGACACCGTTGACGTGTTTGTCTCCATGGGCGGAAACTTTGCTCTGGCTAACTCGGAGACCGAGATCCTGGAAGCCGGTATGCAGCGCGCCAAGCTGACGGTACACATTTCCACCAAGCCCAACCGTTCCCACGTGGTCCACGGGCGTACCTCACTAATCCTGCCCACTCTGGGACGAACCGACCGAGACGATAAGCACCCCGGTGGTGCCCAGTTCCTCTCGGTAGAGGACTCCATGTCGGTTGTCCACTCCACCCAAGGCCGGCTCACCCCGGTGTCCGAACACCTCTTGGCCGAACCGGTGATCGTTGGCCGCATGGCACAGGCGATCCTCGGCGACGAGCACCCCGTGGATTGGAAATCCATGACCGAGGACTACGACGTCATCCGTGATCACATCTCTCGCGTCCTACCGGGCTTTGAAGACTTCAACAAGCGGGTACGCGGACGCAACGGTTTTGTTCTGCCCAACCCGCCACGCGACACCCGTTCCTTCGCCACGGACATCGGCAAGGGGAGATTCACCGTTTCGCCCTTCGAGGCGCTCTCGGCTCCCGCCGGTCACTTGATCTTGCAGACCATGCGGTCCCACGACCAGTACAACACCACGTTCTACGGACTGGATGATCGCTACCGCGGCATCAAGAACGGGCGACGGGTCATCCTGATCAACCCCGATGACCTTAATGAGCTGGGACTCGAAGACAAGGCCCTGGTCGATGTGATCTCCACCTTTGGCGGCACCGAACGCCGCGCGAATCGTTTCCGGTTGGTCTCCTACCCAACGGCCAAGGGCTGCGCCGCGGCGTACTACCCCGAGGCCAATGCGCTGGTGCACCGGGATCTGGTGGCCCGAGAATCCAACACCCCCGGGTTTAAGGCCATGACGGTGCGCTTTGTGCCGCACGAATTGGCTCCGGGTCCGACTCTAGACAGCTAGGGATTCATCACACGGCGGCCGCCACTGCCTCAAACCCAGTGGCGGCCGCCTTAGCGAGCGCAATCTTGTGACGCTCGCGCAACGTCGTGATGGTGGGTTAAGGACCGCGGCGTTAGGTTGCGCACCCACCTAGATCTCGGGAGCATCGCCGTTCGGGCGGGCCCTGCTGCAGAGGTCGGACACCTGTCCTTCAGCCTCTGCAGCAGGGCCCGACGTCTCTTGAAGTTGCCATCACCAGGTTCTCCCGGCGTAGGCTGGCCGCATGATCCTTCCCGCGGTTCGTGACCCTCGGCTAGTGAGTGTCCGCCGTGGTGGGACGCTCACCGAAACAGACCACCGTCTTCTAGCCTTATGGGCGGCCATGTGTGCCGAACGCGTGCTGCCTCTATTCGAGGAATCAAATGGCGAGGACAAACGACCTCGTAACGCGATTGAAGCGGCACGGACGTGGGCTCGCGGCCAAGCGAAAATGATGGACACCCGTGCGAGTGGCGGGCACGCAATGGGTGCTGCTCGACCTCTTCGCGGTGCAGCTCGTTTCGCCGCGTACGCAGCCGGTCAGGCGGCCTGCGTTGCTCATGTACCTGAACACGATCTTGGTGCCGCTGCTTATGCGATCAAGGCGGTGCAGGCAGCAGCACCCCGGGGTAAGGAAAAGGAGGCCGGCAAGGCTGAGCGTGACTGGCAGCGCAGACACATTCCGGGCGGTCTTTATCATCTCGTCCTCGAGGACCAAGCGCGCCGCAACGACATCTGTTGGTCTGTGTTCAGCGACTGAGACTTCGCCCAAATCATTTTGCCCGGTAACGGGTTGCCATCCTTTTGCGGACGGCACGGCGCCGTAGGGAAGTCTGTGGACATCGCGGGCCCAAGAAACGATTTTGCCCAACTGGGCCGTCGTGGGGGTGCGCCCGACCGACCAACCTCGAATCGCTGACTGAACCGCGCCGATGGAGGGCTGCTTGGTCGTTCCGAGGGAAGCCAAAACCTCTGGTTTTGAGGACGATGCCAGATACGGCTATTCGGCCACTTCGCGTTCGGGATATCGCGGAGAATATGCGGCCAAGCACCCGGCTGTCGCCCAAAAAGTCATTGCCGGATAGCCGACTTGGCTAACGCCGGCTGAGGAACAGCACCAACATCACAGCGCTTCTACGCGAAGCAGGGGAAGAATATTTGACCAGAATCCGTTATGAGGTTGGCGGGGCCGACCTGACCGCAAGACTATGATCATTACTTCCGGTGCCGGAGGATTCACTTCGTGGCGCTGCACAACAAGTTAGCTGGATGGCGAGTACACCTCATGAGTATGGAAAACGTAGCCTGGCATTCGTTATGGCGAATGACGGGGGACAATAAGGGCAAGGCATATGCCGAGACGACCCCACGGCGAGTTCTCGCCTTCGCCACCAGTTATAAGAACCGACTGTTGGTTTTTGTACTTTTCTCGGTGTTCTCCGCAGTTCTTGCCGTGATCACCCCGGTGCTCGCTGGCCGCGTGGTTGATGCCATCGTCGCCAACAGTGGTGTGCAAGCGGTGATAAATCTGGCGGTCATCATTGCCATTGTTGCCGTTCTGGACGTTGGGGTTTCCCTGGTGGTGCGATGGTATTCCTCACGGTTGGGTGAAGGAATCATCTTTGATTTGCGCACGGCAGTCTTCGACCACGTGCAGAAAATGCCGGTGGCATTCTTCACTCGCACCCGGACCGGTGCGCTGGTTAGTCGGCTGAACAACGATGTCATCGGTGCCCAAGCAGCATTCGCCGGAACGCTTTCAGGCTTGGTATCTAATACTGTGGCGCTGGTGCTCACTGCCGGCGTCATGTTCTCCACCTCGTGGCAGGTCACAGTGCTGGCACTAATTTTGTTGCCCGTTTTCCTCTTTCCGGCACGCAGGTTCGGCAAGTCGCTGGCTATGCTTCGCAAAGAATCCGCTGACCTTAACGCCTCGATGGGCACCCAAATGACCGAGCGATTCTCCGCGCCCGGTGCCACCCTGATCAAGCTCTTTGGCCGCCCCGCAGACGAATCGTTGCAATTCGGGCTCCGTGCGGGACGAGTCCGAGACATCGGGGTGAAGATGGCGATGCGCCAGTTCTTCTTCGTCTCAATGCTCACGCTCGTTGCCGCGTTGGCCCTGGCCTTGGTCTACGGACTCGGTGGGGTATTCGCGATGCGTGGCGAGTTGGCGGCCGGTGACGTCGTGGTATTGGCCATGCTGCTGACCCGGCTCTACGCCCCACTAACCGCTCTTGCCAACGCTCGAGTAGAAATCACCAGTGCGCTGGTCAGCTTTGACCGCGTCTTTGAGATCTTAGATCTGAAACCGCTGATCACCGACGCTCCTGATGCCCGGGTATTGGACGCGGGACCGGTGGCCGTGAAGTTCAATAACGTCTCCTTCGCCTACCCCAGCGCGGAAAAGGTGTCGCTTGCCTCGCTTGAAGATGTCTCCGTACTCGACACTCGTGGTGGGGAAACGGTGCTACACGGCATTGACTTTGAAATTCCTGCCGGCTCCACGGTGGCGCTGGTCGGATCTTCCGGGGCCGGTAAATCAACTATCGCCTCGCTGCTGGCGCGACTCTACGACGTTGATTCTGGAAGCGTGGAGCTCGCCGGCGAGGACATTCGCAATCTCAAGCTTGACTCGCTGCGCTCAACGGTTTCCATGGTCACTCAGGATGGACACCTGTTCCACGAGACCATCGGTGCCAACCTACGCCTTGCTCGGCCCGAGGCCAGTGATGAAGAAATCTGGCAGGCACTACGCAGGGCCCGACTCGAGCCAACCATTGCCTCGCTTCCAGATGGACTAGACACCGTCGTGGGGGAGCGGGGCTACCGACTTTCCGGTGGTGAACGCCAGCGCATGACTATCGCTCGGTTGCTGTTGGCCGCTCCTCAAGTGGTGATCCTCGACGAGGCCACCGCCGCGTTGGATTCGGCCAACGAAGCTGCCGTACAGGCGGCACTTGCCGAGGCTCTGGCCGATCGGACCGCTTTGGTGATTGCCCACCGGCTCTCCACCGTCCGCTCGGCCGACCTGATCCTGGTGATCGAGGACGGACGTGTTGCCGAACGTGGAACCCACTCCGAATTGATGGTGGTCCGTGGGCGCTACGCAGAACTGCACGATACGCAGTTCGCCCAGTAGCGAGGCTGGCGCCGGGCTTATACGCCGAGTAAGCCCGGCAGTACCTTGAGCCGCAGAAGCGGGGCAATGTCCTCCCGTTCCATGGCCTCGGCGGGGTCGAGCCACATCATGGCTTCGATTTCGGCCCGGATATTTGGTGCAGCCTCGGTGCGCGCAGCAAAGAGGTGGGCGTGGATGTCGGTGTCGGCCTCATTGGCCGCTGCACCCTTCCAAAGGCCCATCGAAATGACTTCGTCAGGCGCAAATATTAGGCCAGTTTCTTCCTGAACTTCACGCAGTACTGCGGCCAGCGGGGTTTCATCGGGCTCCAATTTTCCGCCGGGTTGCATGAACATGCTTGTACCGCGTTTACGGACAAGGAGGATACGTCCAGCAGCGTCTAGAAGTTGCAGGGCAGAGATGGTAAGAATCTTTGGCACAACTTGAGCTTAACAACCGTCAATGCACAGGTGTGAATGATAGCGTGCTGTGTGAACAGGCTTTCATAAACGCGTTTATCCAAATAAGAGCTGGATACTGGTAGGTAACTAAGCCAGTGCGTGGTGTGAGATGAATCGCAGTGGTCATTGGGGACACTGCGATTCGGATATGGCCGTGGGGGATCAAATGTGGATCTACAAATGGAGAATTGATGCAGCGGGGCACCAACTTAGGTCGACTCGGGGATTTTAATCAGGCAGTCATCTTTGAATCGATCCGTAGGGCAGTAGACGGGGTGAGCCGTGTCGAATTGGCTGGCTCCACCGGTCTCTCCCCACAGACGATATCAAATGTTGTTCGACGCCTTCTTGACGAGGGGCTCGTCAGGGAAGACCGTACGATCGTATCCGGCCCAGGCAAGCCGAGAACCGTTCTGGAACTCGAAGCCGGTCGCATGGTTGCCGTTGGCATCCATCTGGACCCGGGGGTCATCACCGTGGTGATGCTGAACCTCCGAGGGGAAATCATGCACTCGCGTCGCCTTGATATCCCTGCAGTGGAAGTTCCGGAAAAGACTATCGAAACCATGGCTCGCACCGTGGACGAGATCATTTCCATGGCCGGTGTGCCGCGCTCCAACGTGTTAGGTGTCGGTGTTGTCGTTCCGGGTCCGCTGGATCCAGTACGTGGTGTCATGACCAATCCGCCGCTGCTTGATGGCTGGAAAGACGTTGACATGGTTGAGCCACTGCACCGCATGCTCAAGCTCGATGTTCTCATTGAGAAGGACACCATTGCCGCCTCCATTGCCGAGCAGTGGAAGAGCAATGAAGCCGAGCGCGACAATTTTGTCACCATGTACATCGGTGCCGGAATCGGTGCGGGCATGGTCCTCAACGGTGAGATCCACCGTGGCATTAGCGGCAATGCCGGCGAAGTAGGACACTACTCCACAGGGGTTGTCGCTCACGACTGCGATATTTGCGGTCGAAATGACTGCCTCCATGCAGCACTTGCTTTCAGTAAGTTCGCACAATTAGCACGCGAGCGTGGACTGGACCTGACGGTGCCGGCTGATGGCTCCGTGGCAGAACGCGCCGTGGGCATCGCAGAGCTTGTCAGGCTGGCAAAGTCCGGCAATGAGGCAGCGGTGGAGATCCTCCGCGATCGCATGGGACTTGTCGGCCAGGTGGCCGGTCAGCTCGCCAATACCTTGGACGTCGGCCTCATCATTTTCGGTGGACCGTTGTGGGCCGAGGTAGGCGAACTGTGCCTTGAGGATGTGAGTTCAATCATCAACGAGAGATTCATTTCCAAGAATGTTCATGCCGTAGAGGTCAGGTCGTCGAGCCTGGGTCACGAAGTCGGCGCCATTGGTGGCGCATGCGTGGTTATGGATGCGAATTTGTCCCCGAAGGCTGCAGCCTTGTTGCTGCGCTAATCGGCTTATGTTTGCGACAATGGGTCGTTCGATGACGCTATCGAACGGCCCATTGTCATACCTACTCATGAGTCAGTTGACAAACTTTCTCTAATGGATTTAGATGACCAATAAGAGTTGGTAGTAATTAAGCTGCCCACCGTGATTTGCGTGAAGTCTTGTCTTGTCCGCATATGTAGCGCGTGGGGGAACGGCAGGTTGATTGCTGGGGAGCTAGCTCTTATCGCCGTCGACCGGTGCCGTAGGATGTAATGGGAGTTATCCCACGGTTTCACCGGTCGACGGCACCATTATTTAAGGTCGTCTCCGCGCCCTAGACCCGCCAGTGCCGCGGGTTTTGCGACGCTGGCACAGTGCGACAGTAGTCTCTTAGCTTGGCCAGCCATTTCACTTGCGGCAAAGGCCTTATGTAGATCTGAAGAGTCGATCTAAACAACGAATGACCTGCACGAAAGCGCAGGTCATTCTTTTTATTAGTGCCCCTGACCGGAATTGAACCGATGGCCTACTCTTTAGGAGAGAGTCGCTCTATCCAACTGAGCTACAGGGGCTGGCTTCGTCAAAACGATCCGTATCAATCCTAACGGCATTTTGATGAAGCTTGGTAAATCTCACGCAGCGTGCCGCGGGTTATCTGCTTCGCTGCTACAGGAGCCCCTTCTTGGAAAGTTCCCACTTTTCACGGAAAGTCCGGACGAACGACGCGATGATTACGCCGACGAGTATCGCTGCGGTGGCAAAGAAGAGAATCCATCGAGCCGTTGTCAGCGTTGAAGCCAAGGACACAGCGGCAGGATCCAATGCACCGGTGAACAGAACGTCAATGGCACGGTTCTCCCACAAATCAACGATGGCGAAGAGCACGGGGAAGGCCCAGAGGAACCAACGAGCGGCACCTCGGTGGGTATTGATGTTCACGGCCAACATGGTTACTAGGGCAAAAAAGAGCGGAAAGAGCATGCCTGCGGTCTTATGGACGTAGTTCAATTGGCCAATAGCATCGGAATCCATGGCTTGGCGTAACGCCTCGATATGTTCCACCGTGTAGCCGCCGATCATTTGATCGGGCATGGCCAAGCTGTTGGACAGATCGGTCATCTGGGTCAATACCAGCAGGTGGTAATACCAAAAGAGGAAGAACACCACGACAACACCTGCCACCAAGATCAAGTTGCCATTGCCGGCAGCCTTTTCTGGTGAACGTTGCGTCGAGGCGTTGACCAGCGGAGCGGCCTCGGCTGCGGGGGTGGGACGGTAATACTGCTTCGTTTTCTTCTTTGACTTGGCCATGACCCCAATTATGCCGCTTTAGACCGGCTGTTCGGCCAACCCGTGGTCCCGCCACCGTAGACTAGGGCCCATCATGGATTTTCTTTTCGATGACTTCGCTGCACCTGCTGAAGCCCCACACCTGCCCGACGCCCAAGAGCTGCTTGCTGGGCTGAACCCCCAACAAGAACAGGCCGTCAAGCATGCCGGTTCCCCGCTGCTGATCGTTGCCGGCGCCGGATCTGGCAAGACTCGGGTCCTGTCGCACCGTATCGCCTATCTTTTGGCAACGGGGCGGGCTCGCCCGCATGAGATCCTCGCCATTACGTTCACCAACAAGGCTGCAGCGGAAATGCGTGAGCGGATCTCGGCATTGGTGGGTGAAGATGTGGCCAAGAAGATGTGGATTTCAACCTTCCACTCCTCGTGTGTGCGCATTCTGCGCCGCGAAGCGGCTTCCGTCGGACTGAAATCAAGCTTCTCCATTTACGACTCGGCCGATTCCTTGCGCCTGATCACGATGGTTGCCAAGGGGCTGGAACTGGATCCCAAAAGATTCGCACCCAAGGCGATGTCCCACAAGATCTCCGCGCTGAAGAACGAACTCATCGACGATGAGCAATACGCTTCAACCGTTGCCAGCAATGATCCGTTCGCGTCGGCCGTCTCGCAGGTATATCGCGGATACACCGAACGCCTGCGCGCCGCCAACGCGCTAGATTTTGATGACCTGATTGCCCATGTGGTCAACGTCTTCCGGGCATATCCCGCGCTGGCCGATAACTACCGGCGCCGCTTCCGCCACGTGATGGTGGACGAGTATCAGGACACCAACCACGCCCAATACTCCCTGGTGCGTGAATTGACCGGGCCGGACGGACCGACACCCGGTGGCGAACTGACCGTGGTGGGCGATTCAGACCAGTCCATTTATGCGTTTCGTGGCGCCGATATCCGCAATATCGTGGAGTTCGCCAAGGACTACCCGGACGCGGAAACCATCAAGCTGGAACAGAACTACCGATCAACACAAACCATCCTCTCGGCCGCCAACGAGGTCATCAAACGCAACCCGGGCCGACAAGAAAAACGCTTGTGGACGGCCGAAGGCGACGGAGAGCAGATCATTGGCTACGTGGGTGAATCCGAATCCGACGAGGCTCGTTGGATCGCCGATGAAATCCTGCGGCTGAATGATGAGGACGACATTCGCCCCGGCGATGTCGCCATTTTCTACCGCACCAACGCACAGTCGCGCTCCCTCGAGGAACAACTGATGCGTGTGGATCTGAAGTACAAGGTCATCGGGGGCACTCGGTTCTATGACCGCAAGGAGATCAAGGACGCCTTGGCCTACCTGCGGGCGCTGGTTAATCCGGACGACGACATTAACGTGCGCCGAATCCTCAATGAACCCAAGCGGGGGATCGGAGACCGTGCGGAATACGCCGTTGCGGCCCTGGCCGAACGTGAACGCATCTCCTTTATGGCTGCCCTACGGCGTGCAGATGATGCTCCGGGTCTTGGCACTCGCGGGCTGAATATGGTTGGCGCGTTCGTGAAAATCATCGATGACTTGGCCGTCGTGGCGGATGGTTCGGGCCCTGCGGAGGCTCTGGAGGCGGTGCTGGAGCAGACCGGTTACCTGGAAATGCTGCGCTCCTCCTCGGACCTGCAAGACGAGTCACGCGTGGAAAACTTGGCCGAGCTGGTGGCGGTGGTGCGGGACTTCGTGAAGGAGAACCCGGAGGGTACGCTGATCGACTTCCTGGAGCGCGTAGCTCTGGTGGCAGACGCCGACTCCATCCCGGAAGCGCCCAACGACGCCGAGGGTGTGGACATGGCGAGGCGCGAAGGAATGGTGACTCTCATGACACTGCACACGGCCAAGGGACTCGAATTCCCCGTGGTATTTCTCACGGGTATGGAACACGGGATTTTCCCTCACCAACGTTCCTTGACCGATGAAAAGGAACTTGCAGAGGAGCGCCGGCTGGCTTATGTGGGCTTGACCCGCGCCCGGCAGCGCCTCTACCTAACCCGTGCCGAATACCGCAGTCTCTGGGGTCAATCCCAGGCTAATCCGGCGAGTCAGTTCCTGGAGGAAATCCCTTCCAACCTCGTTGATTGGAAGCGGGAGGGCATGAAACGTCCCAGCCTGGATTCCTTTGGTGGGCGCAATAGCTTTGCTACCAGCCGCTACGAGTCGGGCTCATATTGGGGTGCGGGTTCTGGCTCGAGCGCCACTGCCGGCAGATTGTCGGGGGCTCCGGAGATTCATCAGCTCAAAACTACACCGACGGCTCGGGCCCAGGGACGGGTCCAGCCGAACAAGGAAATCATTGCCCTGAACGTCGGAGACAAGGTCGATCATGGCACCTTCGGGCAGGGTGTTGTTCTGGCAATTGAGGGTGCGGGGGACAAAACCGTGGCCAAGGTTAAGTTCGCCGAGGCAGAAAAGCGACTGCTACTTCGTTATGCCCCACTTACGAAGCTTGACTAGCACGTTCTTTGCCGAGCGGCGGGCAGTGCCTGGTGCTTGTGAGGTGCCCGCATCCACACCATGGTGATAGGGGTCACACACCCTAATTCTCTACGGTGCGTAGAACTGTGTCATTGGCTCCGAAAGCGTTAGGCTGAGCAAGGAGCCCAACCTTTTCGGGTGGGGCTCTTCCCCCTCAACGCATGGAACCGTGCTTACGGAGCCGTGTCTTGAGTCAGCATAGACTTCGACAAGAAGGACACAAGCCCGTGGACCTGTATGAATACCAGGCGCGCGATATGTTCGAGTCCCACGGTGTACCCGTGCTGGCCGGCATCGTTGCCTACACACCTGAAGAAGCCAAGGCCGCTGCCGAGAAAATTGGTGGCGTCGTGGTCGTTAAAGCCCAGGTAAAGGTCGGTGGCCGCGGCAAGGCCGGCGGCGTCAAGGTCGCAAAGACCGCCGACGAAGCTTTCGCCTACGCAACTGACATTCTCGGTATGGACATCAAGGGCCACACCGTGAACAAGGTCATGATCGCTCAGGGCGCAGACATCGCCGAGGAGTTCTACTTCTCCGTGCTGCTGGACCGCGCAAACCGCAACTACCTGGCCATGTGCTCGGTTGAAGGCGGCATGGAAATCGAGGAACTCGCCGTAGAGCGTCCCGAGGCCCTGGCCCGCATCGCCGTTGACCCGGCCGTTGGCATCGATCAGGCCAAGGCCGACGAAATCGTTGCCGCTGCAGGATTTGCTCCGGAGCTGACCGCTAAGGTTGCCTCGGCAATCCTGAAGCTGTGGGACGTCTTCACGAAGGAAGATGCAACCCTGGTTGAGGTCAACCCGCTAGTTCTCACCGGCGCAGGCGAGATCGTTGCCCTCGATGGCAAGGTCTCCATCGACGAGAACGCCGAGTTCCGCCACGCGGATCACGCTGCTCTTGAAGACAAGGAAGCTGCCGATCCGCTCGAGGCCAAGGCTAAGGCCATGGACCTGAACTACGTCAAGCTTGACGGCGAAGTTGGCATCATCGGTAACGGTGCCGGCCTGGTCATGTCGACCTTGGACGTTGTTGCTTACGCTGGCGAAAACCACGGCAACGTGAAGCCCGCCAACTTCTTGGACATCGGCGGTGGAGCTTCCGCCGAGGTCATGGCCGCAGGCCTTGACGTCATCCTGAACGACGAGCAGGTCAAGTCGGTGTTCGTCAACGTCTTCGGTGGCATCACCGCATGTGACGCCGTCGCCAACGGCATCGTCGGCGCACTGAACACCTTGGGTGCAGCGGCCAACAAGCCGCTCGTTGTTCGCCTTGATGGCAACAACGTGGAGGAAGGCCGTCGCATTCTTGCCGACGCCAACCACCCGCTGGTCACCCTGGCCGCAACCATGGACGAGGGCGCCGACAAGGCTGCCGAGCTCGCCAACGCAGCGAAGTAAGTAGGGATACGCGAACATGAGCATTTACCTTAACAAGGACTCCAAGGTCATCGTTCAGGGCATCACCGGTGGCGAGGGTACCAAGCACACCGCACTGATGCTCAAGGCCGGCACCAACATTGTCGGTGGCGTTAACGCCCGCAAGGCCGGCACCACCGTGACCCACGGCGAAAAGAACATCAAGGTTTTCGGTGCAGTTGCCGAAGCCATGGCCGAGACCGGTGCGGATGTTTCCATCGTTTTCGTTCCGCCGGCATTCACCAAGGATGCTGTTGTTGAAGCCATCGAGGCAGGCATCGGCCTGGTCGTTGTCATCACCGAAGGCGTTCCGGTACAGGATGCAGCCGAGTTCTGGGCCCTGGCCCAGTCCAAGGTTGACGCCGAAGGCAATCAGGTCACCCGCATCATCGGCCCGAACTGCCCCGGCATCATCACCCCGGGTGAGTCACTGGTTGGCATCACGCCGAACAACATCACCCAGAAGGGCCCGATCGGCTTGGTCTCCAAGTCCGGTACCTTGACCTACCAGATGATGTTCGAACTGCGCGACCTGGGCTTCTCCACCGCCATCGGCATCGGCGGCGACCCGGTCATCGGAACCACCCACATCGACGCCCTGGCTGCGTTCGAAGCGGACCCGGAGACCAAGGCCATCGTCATGATTGGTGAAATCGGCGGCGACGCCGAAGAGCGTGCAGCCGAGTACATCAAGGCCAACGTCACCAAGCCGGTTGTTGGCTACGTGGCAGGCTTCACCGCTCCCGAGGGCAAGACCATGGGCCACGCTGGCGCCATCGTCTCCGGCTCGGCCGGTACGGCTCAGGCCAAGAAGGAAGCACTTGAGGCTGCCGGCGTGAAGGTCGGCAAGACCCCGTCGGAAACCGCAACGCTGCTGCGCGAAGTTTTCGCCGCACTCTAAATCTCTAGAGCGCACCTTGAGTGGCGGTCACCGTGTTGATTATTCAACCAGGTGGCCGCCACTCGTGCGTTCTGAGGTGTGTGGCCATGCTCAAGGCCAAGAATTACCGCTTAGTGGTGCAGCCGAAAGAAGGAGCTGCCGACCAGCTGGTGCGCACCGGGCAGCAGGACGACAAGTAGCTCAGGATTAAACTGGATTTCCACTGGACCCGAACCGGCCAACGCATCGGTGAGTTTGTGGGGAGCATAGGCCTCGAGCACCCATTCGGTGGGTCCCGCACCAATGTGCAGCAGTCCGGTATCACGGTCGAGATCAAGCCAGGCGGTGATCCAGTCACCGGCAAAACGCGGCAAGAGGCTGGACGGAGAAACGGTGGTCAGGGTCGGGCTGTACATGATGCGCACACGTCCTAAGGGTCAGTTGTCCTTGCCCCGGTGTGCGGAAATGCGCGCCAAGGCCACTTCGTCATCCGAACCACCCGCCGTGCAACTATGGGGTTGGTAACTGACTGGTCGGAGCCTTGCCTATGTGGCAGTCAGTATTCGTGAAGCTATAACCAGCCTACGGTGAAGCGCGGATATTTCGCCACCTAGGCTATCTGGGCGCAACAAACGGTCATTTTCCTTCGGCCCCCCACCCACCTATGGGGTTGACGTCCCTAGGTCATGCGAACTGCCGCTCCACCCGCGGACGCGGCGATCCCACTGGCCGCGAGCACGAGAGAATCACGAGCCCCCACGATCGGGCATAGGCTGGAAGGCAACCGACATTCCCCCTTTTCGCAAAGGACAGCTCTCATGCGCGCCACAATGATCCATGGACAGCGGGACATCCGCGTCGATAACCGCCCCGAACCGACCCTGCTCACCGACACCGACGCCATCGTGCGCGTCACCGCAGCCTGTGTCTGCGGATCGGATCTGTGGCCGTACCGAGGATTCCGTGAGATCACCGAACCACGGCCGATCGGCCACGAGTTCATCGGTATCGTTCAGGAGATTGGTGCGAGGGTGACCTCCCTAGCCGTGGGTGATCTCGTGGTGGCCCCGTGGGCCAATAGCTGCGGTACCTGCCCACCGTGCCGTGATGGGGTCCAGGTGGCTTGCGAACATCGCGCCGTCTGGGGTGGTGAGGATGAAAACGGATTGCCGGTTGATGGTGGCCAGGGCGAGATCGTTCGTGTACCGAACGCCGACGGCACACTGGTCGCGGTTCCCGGAGTCACGGAGCCCGATGAAGCCCTGACCAAATCCCTGCTGACGCTCTCTGACGTCATGGGCACCGGGCACCATGCAGCTCTTGGCGCACGGGTGGCCCCGGGTCGCACGGTTGTGGTGGTGGGCGACGGAGCGGTAGGACTATGCGCCGTGCTCGCTGCTAAGCGACTCGGTGCCACGCGCATCATTGCCATGTCCCGACACGCTGATCGTGCGGCTCTGGCCAAGGAATTTGGCGCCACCGATGTGGTGGCCGAGCGCGGGGACGCCGCGGCGGCCAAGGTCCGCGAACTGCTCGGCGGGGTACTGGCCGACTCGGTACTCGAATGCGTGGGCACTGCCGAATCCATGGGGCAAGCCCTCGCCTGTACTCGACCCGGTGGGGCACTGGGCTTTGTTGGCGTGCCCCACGGCGAGAATCCGTTGCCCGTTTCTGTGCTCTTCGCCAAAAACATCTCCGTGGCCGGAGGCGCGGCAAGCACCCGGGAGTACCTGCCCGAACTTCTCACGGACGTACTGTCCGGCGCCATCAACCCCGGGCTCGTCTTTGATGCTGTCATGAACCTCGAGCAAGCCCCCGAAGCCTACGCCGCGATGGATGAGCGCCGGGCGATCAAGGTGATGCTGCGCCCCTAGATCTCCCGGCGACCCACCGCGGGGCTGCCGCGCTGCTTAGCGCAGCAGCTCGCGGATGTCGTCCGCGTTCAGCACCTTGCCGAAGCCCGCACCCTCGTCCATGACCGAGGAAATGAGCTGACGCTTGGAATCCTGCAGCGCCACCACCTTCTCCTCGATGGTGTTTTTGGCAACCATCCGGTAGACCATCACATTGCGGGTCTGTCCGATGCGGTGGGCCCGGTCAACCGCCTGGGATTCGGCGGCGGGGTTCCACCACGGATCCAACAAGAAGCAGTAGTCTGCCTCGGTGAGGTTCAGCCCGAAGCCGCCGGCCTTCAGCGAAATCAGGAATACCGGTGCCTCGCCGGACTTGAACGAGTTGATCACCTCGGCACGCTTACGCGTTGAGCCATCGAGGTAGGCGTAGGGAACACCCGCTGCATCCAACCTGTCGGCCGCCTTCTTCAGGAAGGAGGTGAACTGGGAGAAGATCAGCGCACGGTGGCCCTCGGCCAAAACATCCTCAAGCTGCTCGAAGAGCACATCAAGTTTGGCGCTGGAGACATGTGCGTACTCGGGATCCACCAAGGAGGCGTCCAAGGCCAACATGCGAAGCAGGGTCAGCGACTGGAAGATCGTGAACCGGTTCTTATCCATGTCATCAACCAAGCGCAACACCTTCTGGCGTTCGCGCTGCAGGTGCGTGTCGTACACCTTGCGGTGCTCCGGACCCAGCTCAACCTGCAATACCTGTTCCTGCTTCGGCGGCAGATCTGTCACCACCGCATCCTTGGTACGGCGCAACATAAACGGTCGGACTCGGCGGCGCAGGCGCGTGAGCGGTTCGGGCAGGCCCTGACGCTCGATGGGCCGCTGGTAGTTCTCCGCGAAGCGTACCGATGAAGGGAAGAGCCCGGGGGAGACGATGGCGAAGATCGACCAGAGCTCCATCAGGTTGTTTTCCATCGGGGTACCGGTGATGGCCAGCTTAAAGCGTGCAGGCATGTCCCTGGCCACGTGGTGGGCCTTGGTGGCCTTGTTTTTCACAAACTGGGCCTCATCCAAGATCAGACCGGCCCAGGGGATATCGGCGTAGGCGTCGTCATCCAGGCGCAGCAGCGTGTAGGAGGTCACCACGATGTCGTAATCCTTGGCCAGCGTCGCCAGCGAGGAAGTCGCCCGCGACTCGGTATCGGTGACGGCGATGACCCGCAGCGAGGGGGCAAAGCGTGCCGCTTCTTCCTTCCAGTTGGAGACCACCGAGGTGGGGGCCACTACCAAGAAGGGAGCACGCTTTCCGATGTGCGGGTTGGGCGCACCGAAGGCCTCGGGGTCGGCCCACACCTGGTGTGCGTGCAGGATCAAGGCCAAGGCTTGGAGGGTCTTACCCAGACCCATATCATCGGCCAGCACCCCGCCCAGACCGTTGCGCCACAGCGTGGCCAGCCAGCCGAAGCCCTCCACCTGGTAGGGGCGCAGCGTGGCATTAAGCGTTGGTGGCAGGTCGGCAACCTCGGTGGTCTTCAGGTTCACCAGCGAATTCAGGGCACTGATCCACGCGTCGGGCCCCTCAACATGCGAGGCCAAATCCTCCAGCTCTTCCCACAGGGAGAACTGGTACTGCGTCAGGGAAATGTCCGCTTCCTTGTCCTTCATGTCCCGCAGCCCGCCGGCTTCGCTCACCAGCTCACGCAATTTGTCGAAGAGCGGGTCGGAGAGGGAGAAGTAGCTGCGGTCCGGCATCAGCAGCTTGGTTTCGCCCTTGGAGAGGGCGCGCAGGATGTCGGCGAAGGGGATCTGGCGATCTCCGATGGAGATCAGTAGGCCCAGATCAAACCAGTCACGGCGGTCAGATTCCACGGTGGTGATGATCAGTTCCGGCGCTTCGGTGAGCTCGTGGAATTCCGGGCGGATTCCGGACTCGGAGATGACCAGTCCTTCGATTTCCATGAGCTCGGGCAGCACCCGGCGCACGAAGTCGATGACTTCCAATCCCTGGAGGTGACGCGGGCCCAGGACTGCTGCCTCAAATCCGGGGAAGACATTCAGGACGTCAAGCGCGGCATGTTCCAGGGCCGATTCGGTCTCCCGATCCCGGTCAATCGCGTCCACGGCCAGGCCGTGATAGTCATAGGTCCAGTCCATGTCCACGGAATCACGCGCACCGTAGCGGATCTTAGCCACCAGCTTCGGCGGCAGTACCGCAGGCAGCTCAACGGAGGCATCGGGGCTGGTCACGCGCAGCTTGCGGGCCAGTCGCGGGTAAACGCGGGAGAAGAATTCGTCGCGTTCGGCCAGCGGAACGTTAAGTTCTTCGGGGTGCTGCAGCAAGGTGAGCTCGGTGTGGCTCAGACCGGCGGGCACCTGACCCAGGAAAATCTGGGTGTGTTCCTCGTTGGCCGCATACACACCGTGGTTACCGATGGAACCAGCGGCGCTGTGTGAATCAAGGACAAAGTCGTGTCCCGCGAGCGACAGCGTTGGCGCAAGCGCCAAACCGGACTCGGAGATTTGGGCGCCGAGGGCCACCTGAGCGGGGGAACCGATCAGAATTTGGGTGTTAGGTCGCACGCCGATGAGCTTGATGCCCAGGCGCTTGGCCTCGGTAAAGAGGTCCCAGAGCAGCGAAGAAGAATACTCGTCGAGGTAAAGCCAGTCGTTGTCCTCGCCGAAGTAGAGCTCACCCTTGGCCCGGTAGAGCGGGACAAACTGGCAGAACCAGCGGTGCTGCTCGTTATCGAGGTTCAGCCCGTAGGTTTTGAAGCTGATGTTGTTCCAGCGCAGATTTCCGCGCACCCAGCGGTCCCCGCCCGAATGCACCATCGGGCGCACGGCCAAGCGCCAACGGCGGGACGCGACCTTCAGCTGGCCGACTCCGGAACCCGGTGCCCATTGCTGGTGTGCCGAGAGCGTGGTGTCCTGCAACTCGAATTGCAGTCCCATCGGCAATACCGGGTGCTTGGAATTCGGTCCACCCAAGGACTTGGCGGCGGCAGGTGCCGGGGCCAGCAGCTCTTGCAGGGTCTGCTGCCAAACGGGCACAGCCGCGGCGGTGTCGCGGTAGAGAACGTCCTTGGCCCGCAGGTACATCGAGTTGGAGTAGATCAGCACCGCAGCCACGTGCTTGCACTTGGGGGCGTCACCGCACGAGCATTCGCCCTCGGCGATGATCCGCTCTTCCTTTTTCATGCCCAGCGTTATGCGCACGGGACGGTTCTCTTCTCCGTCTTCGGCCACCGTTCCGGAGAGGATCTGGTCCACTGGGTCCCACTGGAAATCGCTCATTGCAGCGTCGGTGGCCAGCACCTTGCCGCGTGTGAAGGAGGCACCGCCGACGACGCTAAGAATTTCGCGTGCGTCAACCATGGGAAAAGCTGATTCGGTCATCCTCCTATCGTTTCACGTTCGCCAGCCCAGCACGAACCGCGCGGGCACGTGAAGGCGAGAAATACAGCACGTGTCCGCCTTCGTGGCCTAGTCTTTGAACTCATGAACAGCACTCCAGCTTTCCAACCGCTCCCACGAGTCATTGAGATTGCCTCGCTGGCCGACTTCGATAAGCATGTGGCCACGGTCCTGGCACTGAGTGATAAGCGACTTGCCGCCTCGATGCATGGTTGGCACGTGCAGTCGGTTGACCTGCGTTCCCGCAGTGCGGTGCTGGAGAAATTACGTTCGTCGGGCTCGGTGTTCATGGGGTGCGAGATCGAAGCGAAGATTGAGCGCCGGCTACGTGGTGGCGGGGCGCTGGTTTTCCCCGAGATACCCGGGCTGCCCTTTGATCCCTACCGGGGTGAGTTGTATACCGGGGCCGAACTTTATGCGGGCCTGGCTGCCGGGTCCTATGAGGGTGTTGTTGACGCGAGAATTTATGCGTGGGCGGCGCACCGGCTGGGGGCAGGAGCTCACGATTCACTGAACGCGGCACTTTCCTCCACCCTGCACGATCACGCCATTGGACTGCGACTTGACTCGCAAATCCGCGATGGAGAACTCTCCCATGCCCCGCTGGTCGGGGTCATGGGCGGGCACGCGGCCGCGCGCGGCAGCACCGGATATGCGCTGGCGGCCAGGCTGGGACAGGCGCTCTCGGGGGCGGGCTTCATCGTGGCCACCGGTGGTGGCCCCGGTGCCATGGAGGCGGCGAACCTCGGGGCGTACCTAGGCGCGGGCAACCAGCAGATACTCGATGAGGCACTGGCGATACTCGCGGAGGAACCCGGTTTTGCTCCCTCGGTCACCCGTTGGGCGCGAGCAGCGGCAAGGGTCTGTGAACGGTGGCCAGATGGCTTGGCCAATCTGGGGATCCCGACCTGGTTCTACGGGCACGAGCCACCAAATATGTTTGCCACCCATATCGCTAAGTACTTCGCCAATGCCACCCGCGAAGCGGTCTTGCTGCAGAAATGTTCTGGAGGCATCATTTTCCTGCCCGGAGCCGCCGGAACCGTACAGGAAATTTTCCAAGACGCCTGTGAGAACTTCTACGGAGCCGCCGAGCGCATTAGCCCGATGGTGCTGGTCGGAGTCGAGCATTGGACCAAGACGCTGCCTGCCTACCCGCTGCTTCTGGAACTGGCCCGGGGCAGGGCGATGGAGGAGAAAGTCTTCCTCGTGGATCACCCCGACGAGGCGGTGCGCATCTTGGTGGAGCTAAATAATGGCACGATCTTCGGTGTCCGGGGGCTGGCCTAACTGCGCACACCGGCAGCAGACGACTAAGCTAGAAAGATCATTTCCGGAACTCCGCGCCGCTTTGCTCGACCATTCTCCGCGTTGCTTCCGACCCGTTGGTGCGTTCCTCGCACCTTTAAAGACCGAAGAGAATTCATGCCCGCGCAAAAACTCGCCATCGGCGTAGACATCGGTGGAACGAAAATTGCCGCGGGATTAGTGACTCCCGAAGGGAAAGTGGTGGATCGGCTCCGCCGCCCCACCCCCGGCCACGATGCGCGCGCCGTTGAGGCCACGGTGGTAGAACTGGTGACGCTACTCGGCGAGCAGGCACCTTCCGCGGTAGTTGGCGTGGGTGCGGCCGGTTGGATGGACTCCAGCGGAAGCACCGTACTTTTCAGCCCGCATCTGGCTTGGCGCAACGAACCGTTGCGCCAGCGCCTTGAATTGGCCTTGGGCCGCAGCGTGATGTTGAGCAACGACGCTGATGCGGCGGGCTGGGCTGAACACCGCTTCGGAGCGGCTCGCGGTGAAAACGAGATGTTGTGTCTAACTCTCGGCACGGGAATCGGTGGTGCCATCGTGCTCGGTGGAAAGCTGCAGCGCGGGCGATTTGGCGTCGCCGGAGAATTTGGGCATCAAACACTGGTTCCCGGTGGACACCGGTGTGCCTGCGGAAACCGTGGATGCTGGGAACAATATGCTTCCGGCAATGCGCTGGGGCGCGAAGGACGTAGCCTCGCCGGCTCCAACTCTCCGGTGGCGCATGCGTTGCGCGCCGAGACTCATGGGGACGCCTCGGCGGTCACCGGTGAAATGGTCACGCGCTTGGCCGAGGCCGGGGATCCGGCCTGCTCCGATCTGGTGGCCGAGGCAGGTGAGTGGCTGGGGTTGGGATTGGCGAATCTGGCCGCGGTGTTGGATCCAGGAATCATGGTTATTGGCGGGGGACTAGGCTCGGCTTCGCCTTCCCTGATTGAGGCGGCCACCGTCGCCTACAAAAAGGCCCTGAGCGGGCGTGGCTACCGGCCGTACGCAAAAATTGCCCAAGCAGAATTGGGGCCCGACGCGGGCCTCGTTGGGGCCGCTGATCTGGCCCGCCTGCCCCGCGGTTAACCAACGGCACCCGATACGCGGTGGAGTCCACCGGGTATCGGGCGCCGTTCGATTTATATCGGGCGAGGCGTTCCCGAGGAGGCGGTGGTTCCGCCGTCTACGGGAATAATGGCCCCGGTGATGTATCCGGCATCTGGACTCGCCAAGAACAACACGGCACGGGCAATGTCTTCCGGCGTTGCTGGCCGATCCAGGGCGAGCCGGTCCAACAGCCGTGCGGCGAACACCGGATCCTCCAACCGCTGTCGGGTCAGTTGCGTATCGGTGAAGGCCGGGGCCACGGCATTGACCCGCACCCCGTGGTCACCTAGGTCCAGGGCCAAGCTCTGGACCATGGCGTTCAGGGCTCCTTTGGTGGCGTTGTAGGCGAACTGGTTCCAATCTCCGCGGATTCCCGAAACCGAGGAAATGGCCACGATATTGCCGCGGCTTGTCTTTAACGCCGGCAGAACAGCCCTGGCCAGAATGATGAACGCGTCAACGTTGACCGCATGCATCCGGTGCCACGCGTCATCGTCAAAAGTCTCAAGATCACTGGGCTCGCACCAGCCGGCATTACTGATGACGATATCCAGTCGGCCGAAACGTGCCAGCAGATCGGCAACTGACCGTCCGACCTCGGCACGATCGGTCACATCGCAGACCAATACCAGGGACCGGTCTTCCGGATGGTCTTGGACCGTGGTGCGCAACGAACTCGCGGTGCGACCCAGAACCACCACCGTGGCGCCCTGCTCCAAGAATCCCCGGGCGATGCTGCGACCGATGCCGGAGCCGGCTCCGGTGACGAGCACTACGCGGCCCTCGTAGGGGTAGCGGGCCCAAGCAATCACCGCGTTGTACCGGCCAGTGCCTCATTGGCGGCGCGCAGCACCGTCGAGGCGACCTCGAGGCCTTCGATGCGGCCCAAGGAAACGTCTTCGTGCTCAATGTTGACCCACATGTCGGGATCGATTTCGTGCAGGGCACGTAAGAATTCCGTCCAATACGCAGCGTCGTGCCCCTTGCCGAGGGCCACGAAGTCCCAGGCGGCGTCCTTGGGCCATTCATTGGCCCATTCGTCCCCGCCAAGGTTGGTGCGCGGCTCAGAAATATCGAGTTTGCGGAAGCGGTTATCCAGCACGCCATAGATGGCGGCCGCCGGATTAATCCGAACGTCCTTGGCTGCAGCATGGAAGACCAGCGGGCCGAGATCTCGGATGACAGCCACCGGGTCCATCTGCTGCCAGAAAAGGTGGGAGGCATCAAGCTCGACACCGACGTGTGTTGCGCCGGTGCGCTCGATCAGTTCGCGAATTCCCGCGGGATTAAAGACAACATTCTGCGGGTGGAGTTCGAGTGCCACCTTCACACCGTGATCGGAGGCAAGTTTGTCGGTTTCCATCCAGAAATCGGCGGCAACACCCATTTGGTAGTCGAGGACATCCAGCGAGGCGGAGTTCCAGGCGTTGACGATCCAGTTCGGTGTGGTGGCCCCGGGCTCTCCGCCCGGTAGACCTGACATGGTGACCACTCGGTCCTGACCCAGACGTTCGGCCAGTCGGATGGAACGACGGATGTCTTCGGCATGGGCGTCACCGATAATTGGGTTCGGATGCAGGGGGTTGCCATTGCAATTTAGCCCTGCGATCGAAACACCCGTTCCCTCGAAGGTTCCCAGATATTCGTCACGGGCGGCATCGCTGGAGAGGATCTCGTCAAAATTTGGGATGTGCACCGGAGGAAGGAAGCCGCCGGAATTAATCTCGATCCCGGTCAAACCAGCCTTGCCGACGGCTTTAAGTGCCTCCGGTAGCGAGCGGTCGTGCAGGACGGCGTTGTAGACACCGAGTTTCATGGCTTTCCTTACTTTCTGGAGATGGTGAGGGCGGGAGCTTCCGGCGATTCAACGCTGGATCTGTCGAAATCGGTCAACATGTTGGACCAGGGCACCCAGGCGCGGCGGCCCTAGGGACATTTTGGAGCGCTCCAAAATGTGGCCTACCTAAAATATATCCACACTAGGTCAAGTTGTCCATACAAAGTTCTGAACACACCCATTTCCATGGAGAGCGACGAGGGGGAGTTGTCAGTGGCGCGCGTTATCTTGAGTCTATTGACTTTGTAAGTATGTCAGGACAAACTGTTCTTAGTATCCACCGAATCGAGGTGGATTGCCCCGGCTGAATAGGAAGAGAGTGTCGGAACCATGCCGATGATTCGCATTGATGTCACCGAGGGGCGCGCGCCCGAGGAGCTGGGGAAGCTCAGTAGGGCCATTCATATCGCGGTGGTGGAGGAGTATTGCATCCCGGAGGGTGATTACTTCCATGTCATCACCGAACATCCACGCGGCCAGGTTGTTGCTCTTGATGCCGGGCTTGGGTTTGAGCGCAGCGATGCGGTGGTGATGGTCCAGATCTTCACCCAGCGCGGGCGCTCCGGGGAAGCCAAGAGTGCCCTGTTTGCTGCCATCGCACGCGAGCTGCAGGGGGTTGGTGTGGCCGGGGAGGATGTCTTTATTGGCTATATGGAAAACGGTGCCGAAGATTGGTCGTTCGGATTCGGCCGCGCCCAATATTCCACCGGCGAGCTGGCCATCCCGAGCTCCCGTGAGGCTTGAGTGAATGATGAGACTTGTGACCGAGCATCATTTCATTACTCTCGTTGTAAATATGACAGTACAAACCTTTGACAGGACAAAGTTTATGGTGCAGAGTATTTCCTGTGGCTTGACTCACAATCATGAACCCCTCGAAGCTGATGCGAAACCGCACAGCCAGGAACCAGCGAAGAAAGGACGTCGATCCGCGTGACTCACGACGTACTCACCATCGGACGCATCAGCGTCGACGTCTACCCGAACGACATCGGAGTCCCACTCGGCGAGGTGAACAGCTTCGGCAAGTACCTGGGCGGATCGCCCACAAACGTGGCTGTTGCCGCGGCCCGACACGGGCGCCGCACCGCAGTCATCACCCGCATCGGCGACGACGAGTTCGGCAGCTACCTTGAGCGCGAACTAGACAAGTTCAACGTCGACCGCCGGCATGTCAGCCGCGTGCCTGGACTGCAGACTCCCGTCACCTTCTGCGCCATCATGCCGCCGGAAGATTTCCCGCTCTACTTCTACGGCCGTTTCCCCACCGCGCCCGATTGGAAGATCGCCACCGAAGAACTCGATGTAGACGCCATCCGAAGTACACGGATTTTCTGGTCCACCGTCACCGGACTGAGCCAAGAACCCAGCGCCAGCGCCCACATCGCCGCACACGAAATAAGGTCCCGCGACACCTTGCGGCCAGACCAATTCACTGTCCTGGATCTGGATTACCGCCCCATGTTCTGGGAGTCGGAAGAGGCCGCCCGGCTGCAAGTCGCCAAGATCCTTCCCCACGTCACCGTGGCCATCGGCAACGACAAGGAATGTGCCGTGGCCGTCGGTGAAGGCACTCCCGACGAGCAGGCTGATCGACTGTTGGCCGCTGGTGTAGAAATTGCCGTGGTCAAGCTGGGCGCCGAGGGCGTCATGGCCAAGACCCGCACCGAACGCGTGGTCTCCGCCCCGGTGCCGGTGCAGACCGTCAACGGGCTCGGGGCCGGAGATTCCTTCGGTGGAGCCTTCTGCCACGGTCTGCTCTCCGGCTGGCCCTTGGAACAAGTCCTTGACTATGCCAACGCGTCGGGCGCCATCGTCGCGTCCCGGCTGGCCTGCTCCGACGACATGCCCACTCCATCCGAGGTCAACGCATTGTTGGCCGAACGTGGCCGCACCGTACCCGGGCCAGCAACCATCGAGGTCTCCCCATGAGCGCCAACCCGTCCGCCGATCGCGAAGATCCGCGCCGCTACGAACATTTGACCACCCTCCGTCTGGAAGATCCGAGCGCCGTGGCCCGTGCTGCGACCACCCGAATCCGCCACGAGGGCGCGCGCGCCGGGAAACAGAACTTCATCATCGCCGCCGACCACCCCGCACGCGGCGCGCTATCGGTTGGCAATCGCACCATGGTCATGGCAGACCGCCGCGAACTGCTGGACCGACTCCAGATTGCCTTGCAAAACCCCGCCGTTGACGGCATCTTGGCCAGCCCCGACATCCTTGATGACCTGTTGCTGCTAGGCGCACTTGATCACAAATTGGTCTTCGGTTCAATGAACCGCGGGGGGCTATCCGGCTATGTTAACGAATTTGATGATCGTTTCACCGGGCACACGGCCCAGGCGCTGGCCAACATCGGCGCAGACGGTGGCAAGATGCTCACCCGCATCGCCTTGGGCGACCCCGCAACGGCCGTAACCCTCGAAGCCACCGCCCATGCCATCGACGAACTGGCGCAGCGCAAGCTGATCGCCATGGTTGAGCCGTTCCTTTCCGAATGGCACCAGGGCAAGGTCCGCAACGATCTGAGCCCCGATGCGGTGATCAAGTCGATCGGCATCGCGTCCGGACTCGGCGGCACCAGCGCCTACACCTGGATGAAACTTCCGGTGGTGCCCGAGATGGAACGAGTCATGGCAGCCACCACGTTGCCCACCGTATTACTCGGTGGAGACCCAGCAGGATCCCCGGATGAAGTCTTCGCATCCTGGCAAGCGGCATTGGCCCTACCCGGGGTCCAAGGACTCACCGTCGGTCGCACCCTGCTTTATCCGCAGGACGGCGACGTCGCCGCAGCGGTAGCCACCGCAGCCTCCCTGCTTAACCCCGCCAACATCCCCGCCGAATAGGAGCACCGCAGAGTAATGGCTACACGCAGAATGACTGTCGCCCAGGCCGTCGTGGAATTCCTGGGCAAGCAATACACCGTGGATAACATCGGTGCCGAGTCCTATCGCGAACGACTCATCCCGGGCATGTTCGGTATTTTCGGGCATGGCAACGTGGCAGGAGTGGGCCAGGCGCTGAAGCAGTGGCAGGTGCGCGATCCCGCCCTCATGCCCTACTACCAGGGCCGAAACGAGCAGGCCCAGTCGCACCAGGCCGTCGGCTATGCCAGACACACTCGTCGCCGAGCTACCTACGCGGTTTCCACCTCCATTGGACCGGGCTCCTCCAATCTGCTCACCGGCGCGGCTCTGGCCACGGCCAACCGCCTCCCGGTGCTCTTGTTGCCCTCCGATACCTTCGCCACCCGGGCCGCGGATCCGGTGCTGCAGCAGCTGGAACATTCACACGGCTACGACATCACCGTCAACGACGCCTTCCGACCGCTGTCCAAGTACTTCGACCGAGTCAACCGCCCCGAGCAGCTGTTCTCAGCGATGCTGCACGGACTGCGGGTGCTCACCGATCCGGCCGAGACCGGGGCGGTGACCATCTCCCTGCCCCAAGACGTGCAGGCAGAGGTCTTTGATGTGCCAGAGGAATTCCTGGCAGAACGAGACTGGAAAATTCGTCGACCCGAACCCGAGGCGGATGACATCGCCCGTGCCGCGGCAATGATCAAGGCTGCAAAGCGCCCGCTAATTATTGCTGGCGGAGGCGTCTTGTACTCCTTCGCCCAAGAGGCGCTGCTGGAACTGGCCCAAAAAACCGGCATCCCGGTCGCCTACACTCAGGCCGGTGTCGGAACCATCGCCTGGGACTCTCCCCATTCTCTGGGCGCCATCGGTTCCACCGGTACCACCGCTGCCAACGCGCTGGCCGCCGAGGCCGATCTGGTCATTGGTGTCGGGACCCGCTACGAGGATTTCACCACCGCCTCACGCACCGCTTTCCAGAACCCCGATTTGCGCTTCATCAACATCAACGTCGCACCGCTAGACGCCTACAAGCACGGCACCGCGCTGCCTATCGTCGCCGATGCACGCAAGGCATTGAACGCACTGAACATTGCCCTGGGTGGGTACCGCGTTGGCGCCGATCTTCAATCCATGATCGCCGCCGAAAAGAAGCGTTGGGATGCGACTGTTGACGAGGCATTCTCCACCCGGCACAACCCGTTGCCGGCGCAAAATGAGATCATCGGCGCCGTTCACGGCGCCATGGACGAACGCGACGTGGTCATCTGTGCTGCCGGGTCATTGCCCGGCGATCTGCACAAGATGTGGCGCATCAAGGATGCCTACGGCTACCACGTGGAATACGCGTTCTCCTGCATGGGGTATGAGATTGCCGGCGGCCTGGGCGTTAAACGCGCAGTCATCGACGAGGCGACCCGCGGTGCGGCAGATAACCGCGACGTGGTGGTCATGGTCGGCGACGGCTCCTACCTGATGATGCACACCGAATTAGTCACCGCGGTGGCCGAGGGAATCAAACTAATCACCGTGCTGATCCAGAACCACGGTTACGCCTCCATCGGCTCGCTCTCCGAATCCTTGGGTTCCCAACGCTTTGGCACTCAATACCGTGAGTTGGACGCAAAAACGCATTCCTTCGACGCCGGAGAAAAACTGCCCATCGATCTGGCCACCAACGCCGAGTCCCTGGGCGTGCGGGTCATCAGGATCGAACCGGGCACCGACGCGATCAGCAAACTCGCCGAGGCCGTGAGTACGGCCAAGGCCGCACCGGAAGGCAGTGGACCCATCCTGATCCATGTTGAATCCGACCCACTGCTGGACGCCCCGGATTCCGAATCCTGGTGGGACGTGCCGGTCTCCGGGGAATCGGACCTCGAGAGCACCCGAGCCGCTTTCGATACCTACACCGGGCACAAGGCGCGCCAACGCCCGTTCCTGGGCTAACCCCTCACCTCAACGAACTCACACCACAGAAGGACTGTCTTTTCATGAGCATCACTACTCAGGCCACCTCGGTGACCACCATCCAGCACGTCATCAATGGTCTTGAGACCTCCGGCGAGGGAACCACCACCCAGCCGGTCTACAACCCGGCCACCGGTGAAATCACCGCCAACTTGGCGCTGGCTTCCGCAGCCGACGTGGAAGCAACAGTTGCTGCCGCCCGCACGGCAGCCGATTCCTGGGGGGACACCTCCATCGCCAAGCGCACCGCGGTGCTCTTCAAGTTCCGCGAATTGCTGGCAGCCAACACCGACGCCCTGGCCCACATTGTCACCGCCGAACATGGCAAGGTCCTCTCCGACGCCGCCGGTGAAATTGGTCGCGGATTAGAAGTTGTTGAATACGCCTGCGGCATCTCGCAGTCGCTCAAGGGCGAATACTCCGACCAGGTCTCCACCGGCATCGATGTCTTCTCCTTCCGCCAGCCCCTTGGCGTGGTCGCCGGCATCACCCCCTTCAACTTCCCGGTGATGGTCCCGCTCTGGATGGCACCCGTCGCGATCGCCGCTGGCAACGCATTTATCCTCAAGCCCTCCGAGCGTGACCCCTCCGCGGCAGTGTTCATGGCTCGCCTTTTCAAGGAAGCTGGACTTCCCGACGGCGTCTTCCAGGTCCTGCACGGTGGCAAGGAAACTGTTGACGGTTTATTGCACCATCCGCTGATCGACGGAATCTCCTTCGTCGGCTCCACCCCCATCGCCAAGTACGTCCATGAGACGGCTACCGCCAACGGCAAGCGTGTCCAAGCGCTGGGTGGGGCAAAAAACCACGCGGTGATCATGCCCGATGCCGACATGGAACTTGCTGCAGACCACCTCACGGCCGCCGCCTTCGGTTCCGCCGGACAGCGCTGCATGGCCATCTCCGTGGCAGTTGCCGTCGGCTCCGCCGCCGACGTCCTGGTGGACAAGCTGGTGGCCCGCGCCAAGGACATCAAGGTGTCCCACGGCATGGATGCCGAGGCCGACATGGGCCCGGTCATCACCCCGGTCTCCAAGACCCGCGTCGAAAAGATCGTGGGTGAGGCAGCTGAGGCCGGTGCCGCGATCATCGTTGACGGCCGCGACCTGGTGGTCAAGGACCACGAAAACGGCTTCTTCGTTGGCCCGACCATCATCGACAAGGTCAACACCGAAATGAGTGCCTACACCGAGGAAATCTTCGGACCGGTTCTGGCCATCGTGCGCGTCGCAACCCTCGCCGAAGCCATCGAGGTGGTGAACGCCAACCCGTACGGTAATGGCACCGCGATCTTCACCTCCAACGGTGCCGATGCACGCACCTACACGCGTCGTGTCCACGTCGGTATGGTCGGGGTCAACATCCCGCTGCCGGTTCCGGTGGCCTGGCACTCCTTCGGCGGCTGGAAGAACTCGCTCTTTGGTGAGCACCACATCTACGGTGCCGATGGTGTGCGCTTCTACACCCGGGGCAAGGCCGTGACCCAGCGCTGGCCAGAACACAAGGAAGAATCCAATGCTTCCTTCGCGTTCCCCTCGAACTAGGGCGCTAGCCCACTAAAAGCCCTCGGGAACCCAAAAACGCCCGGGGCACCGGTGGCGGGCCCGAACCGCCCGCCACCACAGCAACAGCACACACTTCACGTCACGACTCCTGAGAGAAAGGTCCGCGAGATGCCGGACATCGAGAACAAGCTCATCATTGGCACGGCTCCGGATTCGTGGGGCGTCTGGTTCCCGGATGATGTCAAGCAGACCCCCTGGGAACGATTCCTGGATGAGGTCGTTGAATCCGGGTATAAGACCATCGAGCTGGGTCCCTACGGTTATCTGCCGACCGATCCGGTGCGGTTGGCCGAGGAACTGACGGCTCGTGACCTGAAGGTGTGTGCGGGGACGGTATTCACCGCCTTCCACCGCGGCCTCGACGGCAGTGCCGCGGCGTGGGACGAAGCCTGGGAACCAGCACGCCAGGTAGCCGAACTCACCGCCGCCATGGGAGGAGAACACATTGTGGTCATCCCCGCCATGTGGCGCGATGACGTCACGGGTGAAGCGGTGGAAAGTGAGCAGCTCAGTGCCGCTGGCTGGGATGCACTTTTCACCGGCCATGACCGGCTGGGCAAGATCCTCCTGGAGGACTTCGGGCTGAAGCAGCAGTTCCATTCGCACGCCGATTCGCACGTCTGCGCCCAAGTGGACATCGAAACCTTCCTGCAGAACACCGACCCCGCCTACACCAACCTCTGTCTAGACACCGGTCATGCCGAATATGGGGGAGCCTCCTCGCTGGAATTGATCCGCAAGCACCCCGAGCGCATCGGATACCTGCACCTAAAGCAGATCGACCCGGGTGTGCTGGCCACGGTTCGTGAACAGAATATGACCTGGGCAGCTGCCAACAAGGCGGGGGTCATGGTGGAACCACCCAACGGGTTGCCCGACCTGCGCGCGGTGATCGAGGCCGTGGAGGCCCTGAACAAGCCCGTCTACGGGATCGTTGAACAGGATATGTACCCGGTCTTAGACTTCTCGGTTCCCATGCCCATTGCCAAGCGCACCGCCACACACTTGCTCTCCTGCGGTTCACGCACGCGCGTCCGCTAGCACCACCCTCACCCCCCAACGCTGCTGGCCTCTTAAAAAGGGGCTCTTAAAGACAAGGAAACACCCCAGATGAGTTCACCATTGCGCGTAGCGGTCATTGGAGCCGGACGTATGGGCGCTGATCAC
Source organism: Paeniglutamicibacter terrestris (assembly GCF_012271785.1). Lineage (GTDB taxonomy): Bacteria > Actinomycetota > Actinomycetes > Actinomycetales > Micrococcaceae > Paeniglutamicibacter > Paeniglutamicibacter terrestris. Next base: position 90,352 of record NZ_JAAWVT010000006.1, read on the forward strand.
ATCCAGCGCCTGCATCACCGGATCTCCGGTGCCGTTGTTGCCGCCGTTGTTGACATCGATGAGGTCAGGGCCAATGCCGCCATCGCCGGGATTGAGGGCGCCGTGGCGCTCACCGACGCCCAGCTGGCTCTGGACTCCGCTGACATCGATGCGATCCTGATCGCCACCCCGGGATTCTTACATCAGGACATCTTGTTTAAGGCCCTGGAGCGGGACATCCCGATCCTCTGCGAAAAGCCGCTGACCCCGGATGCCGAGTCGTCCTGGGCCGTGGTGCAGGCCGAGGCCAAGCTGGGCCGCAAGCGCATTCAGGTTGGCTTCATGCGCCGCTACGACGCCGAATACGCCCAGTTGCGTGAGCTGATTGCCGGTGGGGACTTGGGCGAGCTGCTGATGCTCCACCACCAGCACCGCAACCCCGACACCCCGGCTGGCTTCACCAACGAGATGCTGATCAACGACTCGGTCGTCCACGAGTTTGATGCCATCCGTTTCTTTACCGGCGAGGAAATCACCTCGGTGCAAGTGCGTCTGGGCAAGGCCACCAAAAACGCCCCGGAAGGCCAGCATGACCCGCAGCACGTGCTCCTTGAGACCGAGTCCGGTGTTCTGGCCGACGTGGAAATCTACGTCAATGCACTCTTTGGTTACGAGGTCGCTACCCAGGCGTCCTTCGAAACCGGCATCGTGTCCATCGGCAACGATTCGGGACCGTATGTACGCACCTCTGGTAAATGGGGAGGCAACGTCACCCCCGGTTTTGAGGAACGTTTTGGTGCCGCCTACGATACCGAGATTCAGGCCTGGGTTGATGCCGCGGCAGTCGGGGAATTGGGTGGACCGAGCGCCTGGGATGGCTACGCCACCGCAGCCTGCTGTGAGGCGGGCGTCGAGGCCCAGCGCACCGGCGACAAAGTCGCAGTGAAGCTCAACGAAAAGCCAGCCCTGTACAGCTAGCCACGAGATTTAGGATCCATCGATGAAGATTGCTCTTGACCCCACTCCGTTCCATCACAGCCATTCGCTGCTGGAATTTCCCGAGCTGGCCGCAGAACTTGGTTACAAATATCTGCAGCTGACCCCGCACCAGGACCTGCTGCCCTTCTTCACCCACCCGAAGGCGGATGACCAACTGGTCGCCGATCTGAAGACCGCCTGCACAAAGGCCGGTATTGAAATCGCCTCGGTACTGCCGGTGCATCGCTGGTCATCCCCGGATCCGGTGCTGCGCGAGGCTGCCGTACGCTATTGGAAGCGCGCTATCCAGATCACCGTGGATTTGGGTGTGAACCAGATGAACACCGAGTTCTCTGGTCGCCCCGAACTGCCGGAGGAATCCGAGGCGGCGTTCTACCGCTCCATGGAGGAACTTGTTCCACTCTTCGAATCCGAAGGTATCAATGTTGCCTTCGACCCGCATCCGGATGACTTTGTGGAGGAAGGGCTGGCGGGCTGGCGGGTCATTCGAGGAGTTAATTCTCCCAACCTGTCCTTTGCCTACGTCGCGGCGCATACCTTCCACATGAAGGATGAGCCGTTGGAGATCATGGCCGCAGTAGGCCAGAAGCTACGCGTGGTGCACGTTGCCGACACCATGAATCATCACGCCTCGCACGGGTTGCGTTACATCACCAATCCGCCGGGCAATGCGGTGCGTGTGCATCAGCACCTGAAAATCGGTGATGGTGATGTGAACTGGGACGAATTCTTTGGGGGACTGGCCGATAACGGCTTCACCTCCCGCGAGGAATCCGTCATGGTGTCGTGTGTTTTTGCGGAAAATGAAAACGCCAAGGAAGTCGCAAAGTACCAGCTGCAAACCATGCGCAGCAGCGTGGCCGCGGCCGAGGCGGCACGAGTCTAGTCATCACCGCTTGCGTCCGGCCCCGAGGGGCCGGACGCAAGCACTTTAACCGGAAGGTGCACCGCCATGGAGATAGGAATGATCACGGCCTCGCTGTCCTCACGCAGCTTCGATGATGTCGTGGACATCTCAGCTGACCTGGGGCGCCTCGCACCTGGACCGTTTGCTGGGCTCCGAGACGGCGCGTGCGGACTATCTGGGTAAGGTCGCCTAGCACGGCTTGCGCATCAGCGCACTGAACGCGAATGGGAACCAGCTGCACCCGGTGTCGACTCCGGCGCCGGACGCCGTATTGCGCAAAACGGTCCGCCTAGCGCGACTTATGGAAGTGCCCATAATCGTGTGCATGTCCGGGTTGCCCGCGGCGCCGGGGGACAGCTCACCGAACTGGGTGAGCAGCTCGTGGCCGCCGGAGAACGTGACAATCTTGGAACATCAGTGGGAGCAGGTCGCGATTCCTTACTGGAGGGATTTTGCGTTCTTCGCCGCGGAGCAGTCCGTCCAATTGGCCATTCAGCCGTGCTTCGCTCAGCTGATCTATAACGCCTCGACTGCCCGGCGGCTGATCGATTCCGTGGGTAGCCGGTCTATCGGGGTCAACCTGGATCCCTCGCACCTGATGGCCATGGGCGCCGATATCCCGAGCGTGATTCGCGCGCTCGCCGGATCGATCGTCCATGTCCAGGCCAAGAGCGATCTACTGAACGCGCCGATTGTGGCGGCCAACGGTTTGCACGACGGCACGGCCATGACGCTGCCGCAGGATCGAGCGTGGAACTACGAGACGCTGGGCCTGGGGCATCCAGCCGGTGAATCCGTAGGGATGCCGGATCGTCATGCGAGATGTTCTTTCACGAGGAATTATCCCTATTTGAACGCCGAGGCCCAGGTCATCTCGGGTGCCCTGGAAGGGTCTTTCTGCCTTCAAATTTCTTGCCATCCATTGCATCGGACAACCAAATGACGTAATGTCCTTACATACTGATTTCGTGAAGTGTGTCACTCTCTTCGGTGGTAAAGCACAATGCTCCGGTCGCCCGGATCGCAGACCCGGTCTCCTTGAATCCTCGAGCTTCCACCGACCCCATGCGCTTCAACCGGTCACAACAAAGGAGTTTCCATGTCCGAAAAGCATCAGGTCTTGGCTGGGGCAAAGCTGCCCCCATTGACGCCGGGACCTCATCAGAAGCGAATCGGACTGATCTCGATCGTCGCCTGTTTCGGTGGCCTCCTGTTCGGATACGACACCGGCGTGGCTAACGGCGCTGAGGGGCCGATGGCCGAGGAGCTGGGACTGAGCCTGATCCAGATCGGCGTGGTCATCAGTTCGCTGGTGTTCGCCGCCGCCTTCGGCGCGTTGGTCTGCGGTCAGATTTCCGACCTGTGGGGACGCCGCAAGACCATCATCCTGCTTGCGGTGCTGTTCTTCGTGGGCACATTGCTGGTGATCTTCTCCCCGGGCGGCCCGGAACATGGCACGTTCTCACCGGCAGGCTTCGCCATACTGGTGGCGGGGCGAATCATGCTGGGTATTGCCGTGGGCGGAGCCTCCACCGTCGTCCCGATCTACCTGGCCGAGATCGCCCCCTACGAGATCCGCGGCTCGATCACCGGACGCAACGAGCTGGCCATCGTCGTCGGGCAGCTGTCCGCGTTCGTCATCAATGCGATCATCGCCGCGACCCTTGGCGGCACCATCGATGGCATCTGGCGCTTCATGTTCGCCATCTGTGCGATTCCGGCGGTCGCATTGTTCATTGGCATGCTGCGGATGCCCGAATCCCCGCGCTGGCTTGTCGAGAAGCGCCGCTACGCCGAGGCGCTGCGGGTGCTGAAAACCGTGCGTCCCGCGGAACGAGCCCTGGCCGAACTACACGATGTTCAGCGCACCGCCGCCGCGGAGAAAAAGGGCAACAAGCCGATTGGCATCAAGGCCATCGTGACCAACAAGTGGCTCATGCGCATCATTCTCGTCGGCATCGGCGTATCCATGGCCCAACAGCTGACCGGCATTAACTCGATCATGTACTACGGCACCCGCGTGCTGGAGGAATCCGGCATGTCCGCTCAGCAGGCGGTGCTCGCGAATATCGCCTTCGGTGTAGTCGCCGTGGTTGGCGGCGTCATTGCCCTGCGGAACATGGACCGCATCGACCGCCGGAAGACGTTCCTGATCGGCCTGTCGCTGACCACTCTTTGCCACGTGCTGGTCGGTGTTGCTGGCATGCTGCTGCCCGAGGGCAGCGCCGCCCGTCCCATCGTGATCCTCATTCTCGTCGTTGCGTTCGTCTTCTCGATGCAGACATTCCTGAACGTCGCCGTGTGGGTGTGGCTGGCCGAAATCTTCCCGCTGCACATGCGCGGCCTGGGCATCGGCATCTCCGTGTTCTTCGGCTGGACCACCAACGGCTTCCTAGCGTTGTTATTCCCGTCGATGGTCTCGGGGATCGGGATCACCGGTTCATTCTTCCTCTTCGCCGGAATCGGTGTGCTCGCCCTGATCTTCGTGGCCACCCAGGTCCCTGAGACTCGCGGCCGTACCCTGGAAGACCTCGAGGACGATGTCTCCACCGGTGCGATCTACCTCATTCGTGCGGAAGACGCCGAGGCCAACTCGTAGATCACGGTGAAACTCCCGGACTGATGCACGGGAAAGGGGGGGGGCGAACCGAGCTCGATCGGTTAGCCCCCTTATCGGTGATCCATCAGTGTTTTGAGGTGGCGCTACTTCCCCGCACTACCAGATGCGGGGCATGCCGGCTGGAGGCTGCGCCCGGTGACGTAGCCGCGGCCATTGCAGCCGAGGCCAGCGCGGCGACATCCTGGCGCACGCTGGTCAGGTCTGCATGGGCCAGCCGAGCGAATTCGCTGTCGTCGAACCCGGTCAGTGCGATCTGGTCCGGCACCCGGAGGCCGGCCAGATCGATCGCCCTGCGGGCGCCCAGCGCGGCCCTGTCGTTGAACGCCAGTACCGCGGTGGCCCGCTGATCGGCCGCTGTCTCCCGTAGGTAGGCGTCCAACACGTCGAAGGTGGTGCTCTCATCTGCTCCGGCGCCGAGCACGGTTCCGACGACGTTGCCGTTCGCGCGGGCCACAGCTCGCTCGAAGGCGGTACGCCGCTGGGCGGCCGCCACGGCGTGGCCACCGTCCAAATGCAGCAGCCGGCGGTGCCCGAGATGCAATAGGTGCGCCACTAGTTCGTCGATTCCCGCGGCCTCGTCGGTGAGCACCGAGGGCAGCTGGCGGTAGCCGCGCAACAAGCTCACCACCGGCACTTGGCTGGCCACCTGCGCCATTTGTGCCGCCGGGAGGGTGGGGGAGATGCCGATGATGGCCTCCGCCCCCGCATCGATGAGGGTATTCAGAACGCGGCGCTCGTCGCGATTGCCTCCGATCGCGCCCAAGATGATCTCGTAACCCCGTGCCTCGGCCTCGGCGTACAGGGCATCGGCCAGCTCGGCGTGCACGGGCTCGCCCAGCCGCAGTGCCACTCCGACGGTCCGGTTGTGGTGGCTGCGCAGTGAACGCGCGCGCGAATCCGGCCGATATCCAAGCTCCAGCGCGGCGGCTTTGACCTTGGTGCGGGATGCCTCGCTGGCGCCCTCGGTGCCGCGCATGACGATAGAGGCCAAGGCCACGGAGACGCCGGATTCCCGGGCCACATCCGCAAGGGTGGGGCGTCGGGCCGGGGGAGTGCTCGGGGCCATGGGGGTGCCTTTCGTAAATTCACCTAGAACGATCTAGACGATTGTTTCACAGTGTGGCATAGTTGCCGGGAAAGCAGATACTAGAACGTTCTAGAAGAGAAGGGTGATACCCCGTAATGTCATACTCACTTGAATTGCCCCCGGCCAAGGAAACGATCCGCATTGCCGTCATCGGTTGCGGATGGATCGGTGCCTTCCATGCCCGTACACTGGCAGGCAACCTGCCCGGGGTGAGGCTCGAGGCTCTAGCCGATCCGGCTCCCGGAGCCGCGGCTGCACTGGCCGCCGAGCTGGGCATTTCCAAGCACACCACCGACCCTGCCGATCTCTTCGCGGATCCTGACATCGACGGTGTGCTCATCGCGGCACCCTCGGCCGTCCATTCGGCACTGATAATCCAGGCAGCGGCCGCAGGAAAACACATTTTCTGTGAGAAGCCGGCCGGCCACGGGCTCGAAGAACTGCGCGCGGCCCTGGACGCCGTCGAACGTGCTGGCGTCGAATTCCAGATCGGCTTCAACCGGCGCTTCGCCTCCGACTTCGCCGAGGCTAAGAAGCGCATCCAGGCCGGGGACCTGGGCGAGGTGCAGCTGATGCGCTCGCTGACCCGCGACCCGGGGGTCGCCGAAGGCATCGCAAATGCAGAGCGCATCAAGCCCAACACCATCTTCACCGAAACCCTCATCCACGATTTCGACGCGCTGAACTGGTACAACGAGGGTGCCAGGGTGACCGAGGTGCGTGCCATCGCCGATGCCCTGGTTGAACCCGGCTACCGCGAGGCGGGCCTGCTGGACACCGCAGTGGTGACGCTGCGCTACGACAACGGGGCGATCGCGGTGGCCGAGGCCAGCTTCAGCGCCCTCTACGGCTACGATGTGCGCGGGGAAATCTTCGGTTCCGCGGGAATGACCGTGGCCGGCAACCCGGTGCAGCTCCACAGCGGCAGCTACACCGCGGCCGGGGCACTGGCGCCCACCTCGCGCGTGAACACCGAGCTCTTCGCCCAGGCCTACCGCGACGAACTGGCACACTTCGCCCGGATCATCGCCGCACGCAAGGGCCTTGGTGAGGCCCCGACGGTGCCCACGCCCGGGGCGCAGGCAGCCATCGACGCACTGGAAATCGCCCTGGCTTGTGTCGAATCCGTGCGTACCGGTGCGCCCGTTGTGCTCGAGCGCGCAACCATGGGCGGTGTCCTTTGAGCCTTGAACTAGCGGTCTGTGCGGAAATGGTGTTCCTCGAGCTTCCCTTCGTCGAACGCGTGAAGAAGCTCCACGCGTTAGGTTTCGGGATCGAGATGTGGGATTCGCGCACCAAGGACCTCGCTGCACTGAAGGCGACGGGCGCGAACTTCGGCTCGATGACCGGTTACTCCGCCGGAAGCCTCGTGGACCCGGAGGGAAGCGCGGAGGTTCTGCGCACCGCGGCGGAGCTGATCCCCACGGCCCTGGAACTGGGCATCAAACGCCTGGTCATCCACCCCGCGGAACTTATCGACGGGCAGGCGGCGAACCCGCGCCATCGCGCCACCGGGCAAATGTGGCTGACCGCTTCGCGCACCCTAGAGAAGCTCGGCGCGCTCGGCGTGGAACACGGGGTGGTGTTCGTGCTCGAGAACCTCAACACGATCCTGGACCACCCCGGGATTCCACTGGGGCGGGCCAAGGACACCCTGGCGCTGGTGGCCGGCGTGGGGCACCCCAATGTGAAGATGATGCTTGACCTCTACCACGCGCAGATCGGGGAGGGTAACCTCATCCAGCTACTACGCGATTCCCTGCCCCATCTCGGCGAGGTCCAGGTGGCCGACGTACCGGGACGTTGCGAACCCGGCACGGGGGAGATCAACTATCCGGCAATCGCGGCCGAGCTGCACTCGCTGGGCTACTCGGGTCCCGTGGGGCTCGAGGGCTGGGCCTCCGGGGATCCGGAGGAAGCCCTTGCCAGCTTCAGGAACGCTTTCTCCTGAAGCCAGCAATCCCAAGCTAGGCCGTAGGGAGCCCGGTGCCCAGGCGCCGGGCTCCCTGTGCGTCTAAGGCGTCGTTGAGCTCGGCCGGGAATCCGGAGCGCGCGAGGTGCTCGGCCACCAGCTCGGCCTGCGACTGCGGGGCGAGCCCTCCGATTGGCTGGTCCAGATCCAGATTGGTGGGGAAGGCATAGCCCTCCGCCGAGGCGGCAATGATGTTGTGCAGGGCGGCCTCCGAGGATCCCGCGGATTTGAGTTCCAGCAGCACCGGGTACAGGGCCTTGCTCATGGCCGTGCGGTCCACCGTTTCCATGGCCCGTCCGAAGGCGGAGGAGACCTGGAGCAGGTTTGCCATGCGCTTGATGTCGGCTGAAACGTTGGTGCCGGCTCCATGGAACAACGCCGGGTTGAAGAACGCTGCGTCCCCCTTGGACAAAGGTAGCTGGGCATAATTGGCCTGAAAGTATTCGGTGAAGTCCTCCCGGTGGAAGGCCAGGAAGCCCGGGGCGTACTTGTGGGAGTGCGGTAGGTAGAGAGTGGGACCCGATTCCAGGGGCATGTCGCAATGTGCGACGGCCCCCTGCAGGGTCAGCGCCGGGGTGAGCAGATGGGCGTGGGCAGGGTAGGCAGCGGCCTGCTCTGCGGACATGAACCCCAGGTGGTAGTCGCGGTGCGCGCGTTGGGCGCTGCCGCCGGGATTCACCACATTGACCTGGCTGGTCACCTGGTAGTTGGGTCCTAGCCAGGCCTCCGACACCAGGGCGAGAATATCCGAGGCATAGTAGGCGGCGAAGACCTCCGGGTCGGCCAAGGCCAGTTTGTCTAGGGCGCCCCAGACCCTGTCGTTGGCACCGGGCTTGGCGAAGTGGTCCCCGCCGGTGACCCCTGCGGCCTTCTGGGCCGCGATGAGGTTGTCGAAGGCGGCAGTGGCGCGGTCCACAACGGACGTGTCGGGGAAGGCGCCCTTGAAGACCACGATGCCCGGGCCCTCGGTGAGCGCCTTGGCCAATTCGGCCTGGACGTCGGTGCGCTCGGCCGGGTCGTCCAGGTAGGAATGCAGTCGCGGGCCGTAAATGAGCACGTTCTGCTCCACTGCATCGGCATACGGGTAGTCTTCCAACCGCGTGGCCGCGGACACGACCTGCTTGAAGTCCTCCAGATTGCAGGCTTCGGTGCGGAACCAACGGCTGGCGGCGGCGGAGGAGTAGGTCGGGGTGATGGTCACGGAAATTGTCCTTTCGGAAGACCGGTGCGTAAAACTGTCCGGTGGGAATTGGGCGCCTCAGGAAAACGTCAGCTGCACCACAACGTCTTGGTGTGGTGGTCCGGGCTGATTCGGCTTTCGGCTACGTACCATTCTCCGAATATTCGGGGGTGGGATACTAGGGTGGAGTCCATCAAAAACACCTCAGGAGGGCATCATCGTGGCGCATAGGTTTTCCATCCGGGAAATTGCCCGGCAGGCGGGGGTCAGCGACGCCACGGTGGACAGGGTCATCCACGCCAGAGCCGGCGTCCGTGCCGGAACCATCGGGCAGGTGAAGCAGGCAATTGTCGATCTGGAAGCACAAAGCACGCAGCTTGAGCTCTCCGGCCGTCAATTCATGATCGACGTGGTGGTGGATGCCCCGGCCCGCTTCCACATGGCGGCCCGTCGTGCACTTGAAGCCGAATTGCCGTTGCTGCGTCCGGCGGCATTCCGTGCCCGTTTCCACATGCGCGAACGTTGGGCAGCAGGTTCGCTAGTGCTCGAGCTTGATGCCATCATTCGGCGCGGCTCGCACGGGGTTCTGCTCAAGGCTCCGGACACCCCGGAGATTGCCGCGGCTGTCCAACGCCTGTTCCAGGCCGGGATCCCCGTGGTCACCTTCGTCACCGACCTTCCTCGCAGCCCCCGTCTGGCCTATGTCGGCATGGACAACAGAGCCGCCGGTGCGACCGCGGCCTACCTGATGAACTCATGGCTGGTCGGATGCCACGGATCGGTGGCCGTGACACTGAGCAGCGGGATCTTCCAGGGCGAGGAAGAGCGGGAGATGGGGTTCCGCGCCACGATGCGTTCCCTGGGCGGGCGGAGGGACGTTCATTACCTGCCTGCCTCTGATGGCTTGGACAGTACCGCCTATGAGCTGATGCGCACGGCGCTCGCCGAATATCCTGACCTGTCGGGCGTGTATTCACCGGGCGGTGGAAACCCCGGCTTGGCCCGGGCCTGGCGGGAAGCCGGGCACATGCCCAAGGTGTTCATCGGCCATGACCTCAACCCGGAAAATGCCCTGCTGCTCGCCGACGGCACCCTTAGCGTGGTCCTTCACCACAAGCTGCAGGGAGATATGCATTCGGCCTGCCGGGCGCTGATGCATTTCCACGGGGCATTACCCGGAGGGTGGACGCCGCCGCCCACGCCCATTGACGTGATCACCCCGTACAACATGCCACTAGGGCCACATCGGTAGGCCTTCGACACTGCACGGAAGAGCACTCGCCTTGATGCTCGGAACCATTCGGTGACAAGCACGCGGTTGTGCGTCGATAGGTCCCCGAACCGCCCCGTGGTTTCCGCAGCAGCGCCGTGGAGTGCCGACAGCGCGCGACCCTGGCCAAAACATCTCGGCGCGCAGCGGTGAGCCTCCGTAGTGCCATTGTCCCCTTGGCTCGTCCCGGCACCATGGAAGGCAAAAAACGGGGGTGGTTTTCTCCCAGCGGATTGCTGGGAGAAAACCACCCCCTATCGAGGTCAAAGACGTCGGGATTATTCTCCGCCGCCGGTTGTTACGAAAGCTTGGTGACCTTCACCGTCTTGCCCGTTTTCGCGGACTCGAGTGCCGCATCGGCCAGTACCAGGGCCGCAACCCCGTCGTCGAAACTAGGCGAGCAGGGGCCGCCATTGCGGATGGCTTGCGCAAAGGCATCCAGCTCACGCTGGTAGGCCTGTGTGTAGCGTTCCAGGAAGAAGGGCATGTAAGCCTCGCCCTCGGCAGTACCGGCCGCTCCGTACTTGCGGACCGTGGTCGGTGTGATGTTTTTGGCTTCCAACATTCCCTCGGAGCCGAAAGCTTCCAGCCGCTGATCGTACCCGTAGGCGCAATGGCGGGAGTTGGTGATCGTGATGAGCTCGCCACGGCTGCCACGCAACGTGACAACGACGGAATCATAGTCGCCCAGCTCCTCAATGTCGCTGCTGAACTGGTTGGAGCCCACTGCTGTGACCTCCACAATGTTCTCCACGAAGAAACGGGCCATGTCCAGGTCGTGGATCGTCATGTCACGGAAAATTCCGCCAGAGGTTTCGATGTAATCGCGGGGAGCCGGAGCCGGGTCGCGGCTGATGATGGTGACCTGTTCCAACGATCCAATTTCGCCAGCGGCAACGCGCGCGTTGATGGATGCGAAGCTTGGGTCAAACCTCCGGTTGAAGCCGAGCATGATGGGCACGTTCGTGTCCTTCAACTTATCGCGACACTCCATGACAGTGGCCAGATCCAGATCGATGGGCTTTTCGCACAGGACGGCGAGTCCATGGGCTGCGGCGCGGGTGATGAGATCGACGTGGGTGTTGGTCGGTGATCCAATAATCACTCCGTCCAGGCCGGGCTCGGCAAACACTTCTTCCGGATCCTGTACCGCACGGGCCCCGGTCAGTTCCGCAAGTTTGCGGGCGCCATCAATAAACGGGTCGGCAATGAGAACGAGCTCGATGTCCGGGTGAGCGGCAAGGTTGCGGGCGTGTACTTGACCAATCCGGCCTGAGCCGAAAAGTGCCATGCGCAACGGGCGAGGTGAAGTCATAGGGTGTAGTCCTTTCAAGAATGGGGAATCCGTATTCACGGCTGTCTAGGGCGGCAAGTGTGCTGCACCTGGAGGGTTTTGTGCCTAGGGCATGGGGTGGTTGCTGGGGCCTAGCCGGGGAAAGAAGCGATGGCGGTGTCGAAGGCCCGCCGGAGTCCTTCATGCAGGGGTGTTGCCCGGTGCTCGCGGGAAATGATCTCCACTCCCCACGGTCCCTGGTACCCGGCCTCAATGGCCAGCCTGACGAATGTTGAGGTGGCGAATTCGCCGTGGCCGCAGTAAGCGCGATTGTTGATGGTGTCCTCGAACAAGGTCCCTTCGGTCTTGTGGAACCCGTCGTCGATTTCCACGGCGAACACGCGGTCCATCGGGGTGATCTGCCAGAGTTCCTCGTGCGACAGCCCCGATTTGGCGGTGTGCCAGATATCGATCATCAGCCCGGCCGAGGGGCTGTCCGACGCGGTCACCACCTGGATCGCCTCGGCGGTGGTGCGCAGGTTAGAGAACGGGGTGGCCTCCAGGGCTAACCGGATGCCGGCATCGGCAGCTTCGTCAGCGAGATCGGAGAAGGCGCTGGTCATCAATGCGTTGGGCAGTGGCTCATCGGCGTTGCCTGCTCCCACCTTGATGTGTCTGGCACCCAGCAGGTTGGCTGCCTCGAAAAGCTCGGCCTGGACCTTATCCGCGGTCTTGCGCTCTGCCCCGGTGGACCACCAACCGTTGATGAACTCGACTTCGATGATGTTGATTCCGGCGCCGCGGATCTGCCGTCCCAGCTCTTCGTAGCCGATCGTGTCGCGGGCTGCCAGCAGATCGTCATGGACCAGGCCGATGCCGGCCCAACCGGTGGAGGCGACTGCGGCGATGCGTTCCGCAATGGTTAGTGGGCTGCGCTCTGTGGCACTAAGCGGCGCGGCATTCCCGGCGCTGGTCCAGCACGTGGCAATCAGTTCCGGAGATGGTTTGACGGGGTCAGTGTTCTGCATGTTCATGGCACCTCAATGAGTGTTGGTTCGACGATGTTGGCCATGCCTCCGGCGTTGTTGCTCGAGCGGTAGCAGGCATCAACAATGCGGGCCACGGTCAGGGCATCGGACACCGGGGCCACGTTGGGTGCACCGGTGCGAATGCTGTCGACCCAGCCACGCATCTCGGTGCGGAAGTTGCTGATGTTCTCCAGTTCGGGAAGTTCGGAGAACTTGTTGCCTTCGGTCCGCGCGAAGGGTGGGGTGAAGTAGCTTTCGGTCCATTCGGTCCAACCCGCCGGCAGCCCTGCGGCGGCCTCGTCCAAGTAAACGCGCAAGCGTTGGGGAAGGATGCCGATTTCGATCATTCCCCGTGTGCCGTAGACGAAGATGCGGGAGCTTTCGAACCATTCGAGTTTGTCGTGGCCGTCGAAGCTGAAGGTGGCTGACATATCGGGGTAGTTCAGCAACACCGATGCGGAATCTTCCCGGCTTTTTTCGTCGGAGAGTCGCGTGGACTTGTGCACTCGGGCGTTGACGGACTCCGGTGCGCCAAACATGTGGACCAGCGAATCAAGCATGTGGCAACCGAGGATCCACAGGACTCCGCCCATGTCGGCCGGTTGGTTGAGGTGGTCGGTGACATGCTCGCCGACCATTGCCGCGCCTCGGGCCGAAATGGTGACGACCTCGCCGATGGCTCCATCGTCGATGAGCTTCTTAGCCCGCGTAATCGACTCTGCAAGTCGTACGTTGTAGCCCACCTGGACAACCTGCGTCGAGGGGACCCGGTGTTCGGCCTCGGCAAGCTGCATAAGGTCCAGAACCGTTCCGCCCCCTGGCTTTTCCACGACAACTGACTTGCCGGCAGCCAATGCGCGAAGTGCGTGGGGGACCATGTCCTTGCTCTTGGAGTGGATCATGACGGCGTTGATCCGCTCGTCGTTGAGCACCCCGTCGATGTCGCGAAGCTCAACATCGTATTTCTCGGCGAAGTATCCCAGGCGCGGATCTTCATCGGCGGCGGCAACCACTTCCACGTTCTCAATTTCACGCAGCGCCCTGACGCGGGCGGAAGCATGCGGGTGGGTTATTCCAAGCAGTCCCACAACGATACGTTTCATTGAGTTTTCTCCTGTAGCTGTTTCCCGAGCGCTTTCGTTTGGTACGAGGGCACGTGGATCCGGATCGGTCATGCCCATGCGGATTCCAGGTTGTCTATTTCGACCTAGTCGCATCTATTGGACAGTGTGTCCAAAGTATTGCATGTCACATCAAGAGGGGTCAAGTCACGGAGTGGACGGATCGGCCAACTGGTGAAAGCGGTCAGGGCCGCGCGGGGGCTGGGGCCTGGGCGCCGAGGTACTCCGAGAGGTGGCGAGCTCCTTCCCGGGCAAGTTCAATTACGGTGTGACCGTCTTCCGGTTCCGCAAGAATGCCTTCGCGCAGGCCGCTGACGGAAAGGGAAGCGACAACGTGCCCCTTGTGGTCAAAAATCGGGGCGCCGATTGCCGCGATGCCCGGTGTTAGCTCATCATCACTCAAGGAGTATCCCGCGGAGCGGATGGCCTCGAGATCCGAGTAGAACTTCGTCCGAGCGCGCACGTCGAATTGGATGTCGGCATTCTGCGAAACGATGGTCGCGTAGTCTTCCCAGGTCTGCCGGTCCTCAAAGGCCAAAAGTGCACGGGGGGCTGCGCCGGTATGCAGTGGCAGCGAACCGCCCAGGGCCAGCAAGCGGCTGTTCACGCGCTTCCCGTCTACCCGTTCGATGCAGACAGCCCTAGTATTTCGCCGGATGCACATGAAGGCCGATTCGCCCGTTGCTTCATGAATTGAACGAAGGACGGGAACCGCTGCACGGCGCAGGTCCAGGTCGTTGAGTAGTTTGCCGGACAGTGAGATGAGTTTGCTGCCGATCCGGAAGGCGCCGCGAGGTCCCAGTTGCTCAACCCAGCCTGCCTCGGCGAGGGTGGCGAGCATGCGATAGACGGAACTGACCGGCTCCTCAAGAAGCTCGGTCAGTCGCGCGGAGGTCGAGATGCGCTCGTTGGCAAGTGCTTCCATGAGAGCGTTTGCTTTGGCAATGATCGATGAGCTGTTGCTCGTAGTGGTGCTGAGCACGCGCGCGGTTGGCTTTGGAGTGAAATGCACCATGGCCTCGGTCAGGATCCTTGCGGCCTCGGCGATTACGTCCCTAGCCTCGTCCTGCTGGAGCAAGACTTGGTCCACGAGGCCGGCTGCCGTGAGTGAACCGAATATCGTGCCATCGGGATTTAGCACCGGGAAGCTGATGGCCGCAATCCCGTCAACGACTTCATTGACCTCCAGTCGCCAGCCTTGGCGCCTGGTTTCCTCGAGGTGATTCCGCAAAGTGTCAGCGTCAATCGGTGTCCTTGAGGACAGCTTCTCGTACGGTGCTGCGCCTAGCACCCTTTCCTGGACTTCCTCGGGCTGGAAGGCGAGCAGTACATGGGAGGCTGCGCCGGCGTGCATGGGCAGAATGCGCCCGGAAGAAAGCTCGAATAGGTCGACATCGGTGGCGTCGACCTGCTCTAGGCATACCGCGGTCTCGTTGCGGGGGATCCAGAAGGATGCCGTGAGCCCCAGCTGGCGCTGGACGGCGGCAAGCTGCCCGGCCAGAACGTTTCGGTCAATGATTGCATCGGCCGCGGCCTCCCCGAGGTGCAGGATCTGTGTCCCGAGTTCAATGCGGCCGTCTTCGGAGCGTCGGACCAGCCCCGGCTGTTCCAAGGCGGAAACGATCCGATACACCGAGGGGCGTGGTTCCTCCACGGCCTTGGCCAATTCCGCCGACGTTGATGGCCCGAGGGTAGATATTTCATCGATGACCTGAGTTGCCTTCGCGACCAGCTGGATTACATTCGCTGCGGGTTTCATTTTTTACTCCTTGACTTGTCCATTCACGGCTTACCCATTCCTGCGGCGGCGATTAGTCCAGTTTTGCCTGTTCCCGACGAAAGGGAAAATCTTGGCACTGGGTTCAGTTAACCAGTCTCGCAGTGATTTGGATCATGTGATACTGTCTGAACACGTTGTCCATTCTATGACACTAGACGTCGGTAGCTCGCACCAGAGAAAACCGAAGACAGCGCACATACGACAAGCAGCTCGTTTCAACTTCGGGAGAAGACATGCAAAGACGAATCTTTCTGGCTGGTGCCGCAATGGCCGCAACCTTGCTGGTTTCAAGTTGTGGCGGGCCGGGTGCCACGGGCGGATCGACGAATGGGCAGAGCCAGGAACCCACTGACATCAGAATCGGGGTGTCGCTGACCAGCCAAGATGAGGAGCGCTGGATCACCGATGGGCGGGCCATCCAGAAGGGGCTGGAGGACCTTGGCTACCAAGTGGACCTGCAGTACGCGAACAACGACATTCCCACGCAGCAGCAGCAGGTGGACCAGATGATCACGCGCGGTGCCGATCTGCTGATCCTTGCCCCTCTTGACGGCACGGCCCTGGCGCCGCAGCTACAGGCGGCGGTAAATGCCGAGATCCCCATCATTTCCTACGACCGGTTGATCCGCAACAGCCCGGATGTTGACCTCTACGTCACCTTTGACAACTACAAGGTAGGTGCGGAACAAGGCAAGGCGTTGTTGACCGGCCTAGGCATCCTGAACGAGGACGGGTCGGAAGGCAAGGCCAAGGGCCCGTTCAACGTCGAGCTCTTCGGCGGATCGCTCGACGACAACAACGCAACCTTCGTCTACGACGGGGGCATGTCCGTGCTACAGAAATACATTGACGACGGCACAATCGTGATCACGTCGGGCCAGACGAAGCTTTCGCAAATTGCCACGAAGGATTGGTCGCAGCAGGAAGCCCAGTCCCGCATGGACAACTTGATCACGTCCAGCTATTCCGACGGAACCTCCCTTGATGCGGTTCTGACCCCCAACGACAGCGTCGCCCGCGGCGCAATCACTGCTCTGGGCAACTCCGGTTACGGACCGAAGCACGGCACTGGCGCACATCCCATGCCGATTACCACCGGCCAAGACGCGGAGATCGCGTCGATCAAGCTGATCAACGACGATGTCCAGTACGCAACGGTTTTCAAGAACACCAAGCTGCTCGCGGCCCAGGCCGTCAAGGCGACCGAGAATCTGCTCAACGGCAAGGAACCGGATGTCAACGACTCGACGTCGTATGACAACGGTGCCGAAGTGGTCCCCTCCTTCCTCATGCCGATCGAAGTGGTCTTCAAAGACAACATCAAGAAGCTCCTGGTGGACTCGGACTACTACACCGCGGAGCAGATCAAGACGGGCAGACTCTGACGGCTTCCCGCGTTCATCCACAGGACCCACCCAATTACTAGAGAATCGATAGGACTGCACGATGCCTGATTACATTCTGGAAATGCGTTCCATCACCAAGAGTTTTCCCGGTGTGAAGGCGCTGGCTGATGTCACCTTCTCCGCGGAGCGTGGAGAAGTGCACGCCATTTGCGGTGAAAACGGCGCGGGCAAGTCCACGCTGATGAAGGTGCTCTCGGGTGTCTACCCCCATGGCAGCTACGGGGGTGAAATCCTCTTTGAGGGCAAGACCTGCGAATTCTCCGGAATTCGCGATTCCGAGCGCGCCGGCATCGTGATCATCCACCAGGAATTGGCGCTGGTTCCGCACTTGTCCATCGCCGAGAACATCTTCCTGGGCAATGAACGCCGGGGCCGCGGAGGGCTGATTGACTGGCACAAAACCCAGGCCGAAGCCGCGGAGCTGCTGAATGCGGTGGGCCTGGGCGAGGAACCCACGACCCCGGTCGGCCAACTTGGTGTGGGAAAGCAGCAGCTGGTGGAGATTGCCAAAGCGCTGGCCAAAGACGTGAAACTGCTGATTCTTGATGAGCCGACCGCTGCCCTGAACGACAACGACTCCGCCCACCTGCTCGACCTCGTGCGCGCACTGCAGGAGCGCGGCATCACCTCCATCATCATTTCGCACAAGCTTAATGAGATCGAGGCGACAGCCAACCGCACAACCGTGATCCGTGACGGGCAGACCGTTGAAACCCTGGACATGGTGGCACCCGACGTAAATGTGGACCGCATTGTGCGCAGCATGGTGGGCCGGGATCTCGAGTCCTTTTACCCGGAACGGAACCCGACCCCCGGCGAGGTGGTGCTGGAGGTTCGGGACTGGACGGTGCGCCACCCGCAACAGGACCGGCTCGTGGTTGACGGTGCCTCGTTCGAGGTGCGTGCCGGCGAAGTCGTGGGCATCGCTGGCCTTATGGGTGCCGGGCGCACCGAAATGGCCATGAGCCTCTTCGGGCGGTCCTACGGCCGATTCGTCTCGGGACGGACGCTGATACACGGCAAACCGGTTGCTCCCCGCACGGTTGCCGAGGCGATCGGGCACGGACTGGCGTATGTGACCGAGGACCGGAAACAACTGGGCTTGAACCTGCTCGATACGATCACGCGCAACGTCTCCGGAGCGGCGCTGCCGAAGCTGGCCAAGTGGGGCTTCGTGGATGCGAACCTGGAAGCGAAGCTGGCTAGGCACTCGATGGATTCTATGCGGATCAAGGCCCCGAGCGTCCAGTCGGTGGTGGGCAAGCTCTCCGGCGGCAACCAACAGAAGGTCGTCCTGTCCAAGTGGTTGCTGACTGGCCCCGACGTGCTGATCATCGATGAACCCACCCGAGGGATCGATGTCGGGGCAAAGTTCGAGATCTATACCCTGATCAACGAGTTCGTGGAATCGGGCAAGGCCGTCGTGGTGATTTCCTCGGACCTGTTGGAGCTGCTGGGCACCTGTGACCGGATCTACGCGCTCTCCGGTGGGCGGATCACCGGTGAACTTCCGGTGGCGGAAGCGAATGAAGAAAAACTCATGACTCTCATGACCAAAGAAAAGGAAGCAATAGGATGACTGTCACAGCCTCCCGCGGACCCAAGGGCGCCCTCGCCCAGCCTCCCGAAAAAAACGGCCTGGGCGAACTGCGCCTTGCCCTGACGCGGAACCTGCGCACCAGTGGAATCTACGTCGCCCTCGTGGCGCTGATTGCCTTGTTCGCCCTCATTACCGGCGGGGCTTCGTTGTCGGCCGGAAACGTTACCAACATCGTCTTGCAGTACTCCTACATCCTGGTTCTGGCCATCGGCATGGTCATCGTGATCATCGCCGGGCACATCGACCTGTCGGTCGGCTCCGTCGTGGCCCTGACGGGAGCGATATCGGCGATCACGGTCATCAAATACGACCTGCCCTGGTGGGTCGGTGTCCTGGCGGCGCTGGCCACCGGACTGTTGATCGGTGCCTGGCATGGTTTCTGGGTTGCCTACGTCGGCATCCCAGCCTTCATTGTGACCCTTGCCGGCATGCTTCTATTCAGGGGACTGACCCTCTTCGTCCTGGACAATGTCTCGCTGTCGCCGTTCCCTGACGAATACGGGGTCATCGCCTCGGGATTCATCAACGGATGGCTCGGCGGATACGGCTACGACGTATTCACCTTGGTTGTCTTCGCGCTCGGTGTCGTCGGGTTTGCCATGAGCCAGTACCGCTCGCGCAAGGCCCGCATGGGTTACCACCAGCCGGTCCCGCCACTTTCGCTGTTTGCCCTCAAAATCCTGGCCGTGGGCGTGCTCGTGATGGCATTCGCCTGGAAGCTGGCCTCGGCCCGCGGGTTGCCTGTCGTGTTGATCATGCTGGCCGTGTTGATCATGGCCTACACCGTGATGATGCAGCACACCGTGTTCGGCCGCCAGATCTACGCCATTGGAGGCAACCTGGCCGCCGCCTCGCTCTCGGGCGTCAAGGTCCGTGCAGTGAACTTCTGGATCTTCGTCAACATGGGCCTGCTCTCGGCCGTGGCTGGCATCGTCTTTTCCTCACGCACCAATGGTGCCCAGCCGGGTGCCGGGAACATGTTTGAACTCGATGCCATCGCGGCGGCCTTCATCGGCGGCGCGGCGGTCACCGGAGGCGTTGGCAAGGTCGTAGGGGCCATGGCCGGTGGCCTGATCATGGCGGTCATGAGCAACGGCATGCAGCTGATGGGCATCGACCAGTCCCTGCAGTCGGTGGTCAAGGGCCTGGTGCTCCTGCTCGCCGTAGCCTTCGACATCTGGAACAAGCGCCGCGCCGGTGCCCACTAGGCCTTCGAACAACAATTCCGGAATACCACTGACGGTGGAACGAAAAACCATCTTGCACACGAAACATCCCACGGAGGAGTCCATTCAATGACCAAGCAATTCACCTACGACGCACTTCCCATGCGAGTCCGGTTCGGAGCGGGTTCCCTGGCAGAGCTGCCCGCCGAGCTTGACCACCTTGGACTGAAGCGGGTCCTGGTCCTGTGCTCACCCGAACAGCAGGACACCGGCGACCAAATTGCCGGAATCCTTGGTGCACGTGCGGTCGGAGTCTTGGCCGAAGCGGTGATGCACGTGCCCGCCGAAGCTGCGCAACGCGCCAGCGACGAGGCCGCACGGGTAGGGGCCGACGGGTGCGTCACCGTTGGCGGCGGCTCGGCCATCGGCCTGGGCAAGGCGATCGCACTGAATCACAACCTGCCGATTGTTGCCGTGCCCACGACCTATGCGGGTTCGGAAATGACCCCCGTCTGGGGTCTGACGACCAACGGACGGAAGGAGACCGGCAGGGATCCTCGGGTGCTTCCCCGCAGCGTCGTCTACGACCCGGAACTGAGTGCGACATTACCGGCAGCGATGTCGGTGACCAGCGGCATCAATGCCATTGCGCACGCGGTCGAAGCCTTGTACGCGCCGGATGCGACGCCCATCATTTCCCTGATGGCCGAGGACGGGGTCCGCGCCCTTGTCGCGGCACTGCCGTCCATTGTGGAGAACCCCACCGACCTGGAAGCCCGGAGCAACGCCCTGTACGGGGCGTGGCTCTGCGGCGCTTGCCTCGGGGCGACGACGATGTCACTTCACCACAAGCTCTGCCACGCACTGGGTGGAACCTTGAACCTTCCCCATGCCCAGACCCACACGGTTGTCCTGCCCTACGCGTTGGCATTCAACCAGCCAGCTGCCCCGGCGGCAAAGTCGGCACTGTCCCGGGCCCTAGGGGACGTGGACGATCCGGCATTAAAACTGTGGGAGCTGGCCCAGGAACTCGGGGCCCCGCGCTCGCTGGCCGAGTTGGGAATGCTGGAGGAAGACATCGAGCGGATTGCCGAACAAGTCACCAGCTACTCCTATGGCAATCCCCGACCCATCGATCTGGCCGCGGTTCGAGGGATTCTTCGTGATGCCTGGGCAGGAGACAAACCACGTGAAAATCCTTCGGCTTAACCACATGCCCGCGCGGCGTTCAGATCGGGACGCTGCAGCTCTCGCATCCCCGGTGCGCACCTGGCGCGCACCCGTACGTTCTGGAGTTTGATCATGCCTTCGCAGCTAGCAGTTTCACAACAAATCAAGGTAGCGCCGATGGTGCTTGGCACCAATGTCTTCGGCTGGACCGCCGATGTTGAGGTTTCCCACAGGATCCTCGATGGGTATGTGGCGGCGGGTGGAAACTTCATTGACACCGCTGACTCGTACTCCTTCTGGGCCGAAGGGAACTCGGGCGGCGAGGCTGAAACCATCATCGGGTCGTGGCTGGCGCGGCGTGATGTCCGGGACGGGATTTTGGTGGCCTCCAAGGTCAGCCACCATCCGCAGCTCTCGGGGATGGCTCCGTCGACAATCAACGCAGCCGTGGACGGTTCGTTGACCAGACTGGGGCTCGATTACCTCGACATCTACTACGCGCATTTTGATGATCCTTCCACCCCGCTGGTGGAGAGCATCGAGGCAATGTCGGGGCTGGTGGACCGGGGTAAGATTCGCTCGATCGGCATCTCCAACTATTCACCGGAGCGGATCACCCAGTGGCTTGAGATCAGCGAACGCGAAGGCTTCCACCTTCCCGTGGCTCTCGAACCCCAATATAACCTCATGGAACGCGACGTCGAGGCATCGCTCCTGCCGCTGGCGGAAAAACACTCCCTTGAGGTCTATCCCTACTATTCGCTCGCCCACGGATTCCTGACCGGGAAGTACCGGAGCACACACGACGTCGACAGCGTTCGGGCGGCCGACGCTAAACG
The DNA here is from genome assembly GCF_012271785.1 of Paeniglutamicibacter terrestris. Classification (GTDB taxonomy): domain Bacteria; phylum Actinomycetota; class Actinomycetes; order Actinomycetales; family Micrococcaceae; genus Paeniglutamicibacter; species Paeniglutamicibacter terrestris. The sequence continues at coordinate 111,749 of NZ_JAAWVT010000006.1, forward strand.
GTACCTGACGGCTCGCGGCGAAAAGGTACTGGGTGCCCTCGCGCAGGTATCGACCGACCGCGCGTGCCCCTTCGCTCCGATTGCCTTGGCATGGCTGCGGGCGAAAACCGGGGTCACGGCTCCGATTGTCAGTGCGCGCACCGTGGCACAGCTCGAGCCACTGGTAGCCAACATGCATCTGGCCCTGACCGAAGGCGAAGTGCAGCTTTTGGACGAAGCTTCACAACCGTAAACATCTTTGGTGCATGGCCACCAACCACAAGGAGGAAACAACATGAGCAGTTCAATTGAAGAATCGCGTACGGCGGACGATGCCAGCCGGGCGGCAATTTCCCCGGCGCAGTCCGACGTTGAAGCACGACTGATCGAAAACGTTCTTCGGTCCTTCGAGCAATGCACCGAGCCGCGGACCAAGAGCTTGATGCAGTCGCTGGTGCGCCACCTGCACGCCTTCATCCGCGAGGTCCGGCTCACGGAAGCCGAGTGGGAAAAGTCCATTGAATTTCTCACAGCCGTCGGTCACATCACCGACGACCGGCGCCAGGAGTTCATCTTGCTCTCGGATGTCCTGGGCGCTTCGATGCAGACGATCAACGTCAACAACGAAGCCGTGGGCAACGCCACCGAGGCCACCGTCTTCGGGCCGTTCTTTGTTGACGACGCACCCTTCATCGCCAATGGCGGCGACATTGCCGGTGCCGGTGTCGGACAGCCCTGCTGGGTGGAAGGCAGCGTCAAGGATGTGGAGGGAAATCCCATTCCCAATGCACGCATTGAGGTGTGGGAAGCCGATGAAGACGGATTCTACGATGTCCAGTACACCGACGATCGGGTATCGGGCCGGGCACATCTCTTTAGCAACGACGCAGGAAGCTACAACTTCTGGGGTCTGACGCCAACCCCGTACCCGATTCCACACGACGGCCCGGTCGGCAAGATGTTGGAAACCACCGGCCGGTCGCCTATGCGGGCATCACACCTTCACTTCATGGTGACTGCCCCAGGGTTCCGCACCTTGGTGACGCATATTTTCGTGCGAGGTGACGAACTGATCAAGTCCGACACTGTATTTGGCGTCAAGGACAGCCTCGTCAAGGACTTTGCGCACCAACTCCCGGGAACGCCGGCGCCCGACGGACGCGAACTCGCTGATAGCGACTGGTCGAGGGTGCGATTCGACATCGTTTTGGCCCCCGAAGTGGCTTGAGGAACATCGTCCTGCTTGTGAATCGGCCACGTCTCATGGCCTGAATCGGCCGAGAAAGCTCCCGACGGGTTGTTGGAAGGGGCAGGCCATGTTGGGATACAGTGCATTCCCCGTGATTTGAAAATTCCCAGGTGACCCTCTTTCGCAGGGCGGGACCTACTACAAGGAGCCGGTTTCCCCGAGATGGGTGAACCGGCTCCTTTAGTACCTGTGCCTAGGGTGTGAAGGGCAACCGTGGGTCGATCGTAGCTTTGTCCCACGTCTCGCGAACCCAGCCGTGGTGCGGGTCATCGCTGATCAGCCACTCTCGTACGCGACCCGGTCCGGCCATGACGTTGAGGTAATACAAGTCGTAGCCCGGTGCGGCCATGGCGGGTCCATGCCAACCGTAGGGAACCAAGACGACGTCACCGGTGCGCACCTCGGCGGTCACATCGATGGGACGCTGGTCCGATGCATAAACCCGGGCATAACCGATCGGATCGGAGGGTTCCGGAGCCCGCGAATCTTGCGCGACCCGGGTCTCGAAGTAGTAGATCTCCTCGAGATTGGTTTCCCCGTCCTTTTCTTCGTCATGCTTGTGCGGCGGGTAGGAGGACCAATTGCCCGCCGGGGTGATGACCTCACAGACAATAAAGCGGTCGGCTTCCAGCGCGGCGGGAGTGCCGAAATTGTGGACTTGCCGAGAGCAGTTGCCCGCTCCCCGAAGCTCAACCGGCGTCTGAGCCGCTGTAATCAGTCGAGTTGGGTAGGACGCTTTGGCCGGGGCGAGGGCTACTGCAAAGCGACCTCCTGCGGGTGAAGCAACGCTCACCGCCGTGTTAATACCGGTATAGAGCACGTCCGATGGTCCCTCGAAGACCGACCGCCGCCCTGCCAGCGCATAATGCTCACCGTCGACCACCGCGGTGAAAGCTCCTTGAAGCGGGATGATGATGCGTTCTTCCGCCGCTGCCTGCAGAGATAATTCTTCGCCGGCTTTAAGCTCGGCAATCTTGATGCCGGTGTGCGCCCAGCCGGGGACTACCAGTGTTGAATCCGCAGCACCGATGGAGGTAGTCCATGGTCCGTCAATGGCTGTTCCTGCCGGATAAACCCAATCTGTCAAGGTATTTTCCTTTCGAGGTAGCTGGCGTCCGGAGCCGTTAGCGCTGGACGAGAGTCATTTCAAAACTGTAGGAATCGGCGCGGTAGACATGGCTACCGGTCTCCACATTGCGCCCCGCATCATCCACTGCGGTACGTTCCATGGTGACCAGAGCCGATCCCTCGCCGACCTTCAGCAATGGAGCCTGATAGTCGTTGGCGACCATGGCGCCGATGCGCTGATTGGCCAGGCGGAAGTTCACGCCCGCGTCACGCAGAATCTGATACAGACCACGCTCGTTGAGGGCCTGTTCGTCAATGCTGACAATGTCGTCGCGCACCCAGTTTTCCATCAGGGCCAACGGCTTGCCATCCACACTGCGCAGCCTGGTGAAGTGGAAAACATTCACACCCGCTGGCAATTGCAACAGCTCGGCCACGCGTTTGTCGGCCGGACCGTGGCTAAAGCTCAGTGACTCGGTGGTGGGCGTCTTCCCTGAGCGCTCAAGGTCGTCATTGAGGCTGGAGAGTTCCAAATGACGGCGCACCTGGCTTGATACCACCTGGGTGCCCACGCCGCGCTTGCGCACGAGCAGTCCCGAGCGGACCAACTCATCCATGGCCTTGCGCATCGTGGGCCGGGAGAGGTTCAGGCGTTGCGCGAGATCAATTTCGTTTTCCAGCCGGCTACCCGATTCCAAGGTTCCGTCGTGGATGGCGGCCTCGATGCCCTGGACAATCTGATGATAAAGGGGAACCGGTGACGAGCGGTCGATCTGGATATTCAAGTCCGTGCTCAAGGGGTTCCTCCGTGTGATTGCCAGTGCCATGTGGGAAAAGTTTGATAAGACATACTAACTTTAGATGAGCATAGCAGTCTAGATGTTGGTGTTTGGTTGAAGCTTTCCTGCCTTCAAGACACGATCAACACCATCGACAGCTGCCAATGTCCGCTTCGAAGACGGATATCTCTAGCCCATCTTGTGCTGCACTCAGACGTGCGGCATCCAGCACCTGCATGGTCGCCACCGCTCGGCAGGCGCACACCGGCAGCGGCTTTTCGTGGCGAACGGCGTCCGCCAGCAACTCATAAAACCGGTGATAACTGCCCTGTCTTGAGGCCACTTTGCCCATATGACCATTGGCTACGAGGAAACCATCTGTAGGGTCAATTCCCCAGGCCGCGGGACTCTGCGCGGGTCGTTGTCCCTTTAGCAGGGCCTCTGCCTGAATGTCCCGACCGGCCAGTGTGAGAGTGCCAGCATCGCCCCGAGTTCGGATCATCCGGTTAGCCCGGGGTGCCAGTTTGTCTGCCGAAAGCCAGCTGGTGACGCCATTGGAGTGGTCAATACGCAGCGTAAAAGCCGAATCGTTGATTCCCCACGAGGTGTCCGTCCAGATCATGGTCGCCGAGACGTGCGCTGCTCCGCCAAAGAGCCACAGGGCTTGGTCCACCAGGTGGCTACCCAGATCGAGCAGGGTTCCACCGCTGGTCCTGGATTCTACCGAACGAGGTTCGTCTTGGTCGAAGACCGACTCAAAGCCACGGATCGTTCCGAGCTTGTCCTCGGCGAGCACCGATCGCAACGTGGTGATGTTAGTGTCCCAGCGCCGGTTTTGATAAACGCCCAAGCGGCATCCGGCAGCGCGTGCTCCGGCGATCAGTTCCATGGCTGCTGCGGCGTCGGTGGCAAATGGCTTGTCCAAGATGACTAGCGGGCACAATTCCATGGCCGCCGTGACCACGGACTCCCGTGCTGGAACTGGAACCGAAAGAACTAGGGCGTCGACGCCGGTTGCAACCAGCGATTCAAGCGAATCGTGTATCGGAACCTCGGGAAAATCGGCGCCCAGTTCGACCCGTCGTGTCTCCGATGTGCTCACCACTCCGGCCAGCACGGCTCCGACCGCGGCCTCAATGACTGGCGCATGAAAGTAGCGCCCGCCCCAGCCATAGCCGACTAAGCCGACGCGGATATCGGGGTCATGATGCATTCGATGGCAACCCTTTCCCTTGGTGATCAGTGGTTGTGACGCTGTGACGCTGTGGCGTTGCGGGCAGCCGGGGCGACGATTGTTGGTGCTTTGGGCTCGTCGCCCCGGCTTTGCGGTCTGCGCTGTTCAACTAGAGGGTGATGAGTTTTCCGTTGGCCTGAGCCGAGGCCGTCACCGCGTCCAAGATTTCCATGTTGCGCACGCCTTCATCGAAGGTGGCGCAACGCGGCAGCGAGTCGGCTTCCGGTACACCGGCAACCTCTTCGAGGAAGGCACGGGCCTGATAGGAAAAGGCCTCGTTCTGGCCGAATCCGACGCTCGGTGCATCCATGGGCAGACCACCGGACAGGTAGGGGTGCTCCGGGCCAAGAATGACCTGACGGTAGCCGTTCTGTGCGCTGTCGCCTTGGTTCAGGAATAGCTGGATCTCCGACGGGCGCCGCTGGTCGAAGCGTGCCGAGCCGTTGGCGCAGAAGACCTCGAAGATCAGCGAATTGGCATGCCCCGCGGCCACACGGGAGACTTCGAAGCCGCCGGAACCGCCGTTGGCGAATTCAGCGGAGAAGGCAGCGTAGTCGTCGTTTTCAACAGCCTCGAATGTATCGCTGACGGCTACATGGTCGTGACCCATGACGGCGCCCAGGGGAAGTGGGCGTTCCTTGATGGCGGTGCTCAGCCGACCACCGCTGACTGCGGTGATGTCGCCGCAGAGGAATTCGGAAACGTAGGTCAAATGGCTGCCCACATCGGCCAGCGCTCCGGATCCGGCACTGCCCTTGTATCGCCAGCTCATGGGGGCTGCCGGGTCGAAGCCGTAGTCCGTCCAATACCGGCCACTGAAGTGCAAGACGTTACCCAAGACTCCGTTGCGGATCAGGTCGCGGATATAGGCGATGCCCGGCGTACGGCGGAAGGTGAAACCGACTCGGGCGATCCCGGGGGCATTGGCTGCAAGTTCGGCCATGGCACGGGCATCCTCCATGGTGTCGCTTAGCGGCTTTTCGCACAAAACATGCTTGCCTGCCGCAAGCAGTCCCTCGACGGCTTGGCGGTGAAGCGAATTGGCGATCACGACGCTGACAACGTCAATGTCGTCGGCCGCGGCAATGGCCTGCCAGCTAGTGTCAGTGCGTTCGTAGCCAAAGCGGCGAGCAGCAAGGGAGCCGAACTCGGGATTCATGTCAGCAATCGACACGAGCTTGATGGGCGGTAGGACGGGCGAGTAGAGGGTGGAGGCGCTACGGAAGGCGGCCGCGTGGGCCTTGCCCGCCATGCCGGCGCCGATGACGGCAACCCTGATTTCATTCGACATGTGATGACTCCTTTAGAAAGCAAAAATTGGAGGTTGATGGTCAATCGTTGTGCTGATGCTCTAGACTATTGGAGCGCTCCATAAGAACGTTACGGTTGTCCATATGTCCTGTCAATCTTTTTCTGGAAGGTTTTGAAAGTGGCTGAAAAATCCCCATCATCCCGTTCTCCGGATGCTCCGCGTCCCACCATCTACGACGTTGCCACGCGAGCTGGAGTATCCAAGTCATTGGTTTCCTTGGTCTTAAGGGGGTCTTCCAACGTCTCTGCCGAGCGCCGAACCGCCGTGGAAACTGCGATTGCCGAGCTGGGCTACCGACCGAGTCAAGCGGCGGCAGCGCTCGCAGGAAATCGCACGGGCACCATCGGAGTCATCATCGATGACTACCGGAACCTGTGGTTCGTGGATTTTCTACATGGCATGCAGGAGGTTCTGGCCGAACGCGGCATCCGGGTGGCGGTAGCCGACAGATCGTTCAACTCCCACGTGGATGCCTCGCCGTTGGAAGGTTTTCTGGCGATGCGAGTGGACGGAATAGTTGTAGCCTCCGAGCCCAGCGATGAAATGGGTCGGGGGATTGGGGTTCCAGCAGTCTTGGCCGGAAACCGGCTTCAGCAAATCCCTGGGGCCGACATTGCCACGAGTGACGACAGATTCGGAGGCGGGTTGGCCGCCAATCACCTCTTGGGGCTAGGACACCGGAAGATTGGCCATGTCACCGGCGGTGGTGGATCGGCTCGTGAGCGCTGTGAGGGATTTAGGGAGGCGCTGCGCAATGCAGGTGTTGTTCCCGTCATTGTGGGCGATGGGGGCACATCGGAGCAAGATGGATTTCGCTTTACCCGGCAGCTGCTCTTGACCCATCCGGGCATTACAGCCGTTTTTGCCGCCAACGATTCGATGGCCATGGGAGCGGCGGCGGCGATTAAGGACGCCGGTCTGCAAGTGCCCCGGGATGTCTCCCTGATCGGGTATGACAATTCCCCATTGGCATCTTCTAATCTCTTGCGGTTGACGACGGTGGATGCAGTAAACGGTGAGGTTGGGCGCCGCGCAGCCAAAGCACTGTTGGCCCGCTTTGATGGCGGTCAGCAAGATACCGTGATCAATCTCGTGGAGCCGCAGCTTGTTGTCCGTGGCTCCACCGCCGAGGCCCGCGAATAGCAACTAACTCGTAATTCGCATCCAAATATAGAGCTAGTTCACCCATTTGTGAATGGCTTTATTTGTCGTGTTCTTGTAATTATATTAAAATATTTGTCCTGACAATCTATTGACTTCTTGAAATTAACAAATCATGCTCGATTGTGATGAAACTGATGGCCCAGCGCTAAGTCGCCGTCCTCCCTTGCGGAATCTCACCGCGGCATCATCACCTTCAATTCACTGCTAATTCGAGGAGTATTTTTATGTCCAAAAATCTTTCGTGGCGCACTATTTCGGCGACGCTGGTGCTGATTCCAGCACTCGGGTTGACGGCCTGCTCCGGTCAGGGTGGTCGCGCTCCGAGCGTGGATGTACCGGCGGCAGGAGCAGTTGCTGACACTCCGCGCCTTAAGATTGCCCTGATCACGCATGCGCCAGCTGGTGACACGTTCTGGGACATCGTACGAAAGGGGGCGGAGGCGGCCGCTGCCAAGGACAATATTGATCTGCAATATCTCAATGATCCAGAGGGCGGTAATCAGGCTCAGCTGATCGAGCAAGCAGTTGATCAGGGTGTTGACGGCATTGCCGTGACCTTGGCCAAGCCCGACGCGATCGCTGGCGCGCTGGCCAAGGCGAAGGCGGCTGGCATACCGATTACGAGCCTCAATGGTGGAGAAGATCGTTACAAGGAGCTGGGCGCCTTTGCGAACTTTGGTTCGGACGAGCGGGCGGCCGGCGAAGCCGTGGGGGAGAAGCTTCTGGACGAAAACTACAGGAATCCTATCTGTGTGATTCAGGTCCAGGGCCATGTGGGTTTGGAAGCCCGGTGTGCCGGAGTGAAGTCAAAAATCCCGGCCACTGAAGTGCTTTACGTACAGGGAACCGACATGACGCAGGTTCAGTCGACGGCGACCGCAAAGCTGCAAACCGCCAAGGACGTGGATGTGGTCATTGGTCTGGGAGCGCCGATTAGCCTGACGCTGTTGAAATCGATTGCCGAATCGGGGAGTGCTGCCAAGGTCGCTTCCTTTGATATGAATGCCGAAATGGCTCAGAAAATTGTTGACGGTGAAATTCTCTTTACCGTCGACCAGCAGCCATGGCTTCAGGGGTATGCGGCAGTTGATGCTATTTGGCTTGACGCCCATGGTGGATTTGCCTTGGGTGGCGGAAAGCCGGTGCCCACGGGCCCGAGCATTGTTGACAAGAACAATGCCGAAGCGGTGCTGGAGTTCGCCAAGGGCGGCATTCGGTAGGGTGCCGCGGGGTGGGGGGCTTGGCCTGATCTACCCGCCGCCCCGCGGATCACTCCGCTGAAATCCTGGAACTTTTCATGGCAAGATCCACGCCGGTGAAGCTGCTGTGAACCTCCTAAGGTTAGGGCTGATGTAAATATGTCCTAACAATCTATTGACATGTGTGACAGTAGTCACGATGATCAATGGAAAGGGAATAGCTGGTTGGCGACAAAGACGCCTTCGATTTTCGGCTGGAGTCCCTGAGGCCGCCTTGGGAGACAGGCCGGCCGACAACTCGAGGAGATTCGTGTAATGGCAAAAATTTCTTGGCGTAAGGTCGCGGTGGCAGCCGTGATGGTTCCTGCCCTCGCTTTGACCGCCTGTTCCAGCGGTGGCGGCCGAGCCCCCGAGCCAAGCACCGGCGAGGGAGCCGGAGCCGTTGCAGCGACCCCGAAAATCAAGGTTGCCTTGATAACCCACGCAGCTCCCGGCGACACTTTCTGGGACACCGTGCGCAAGGGGGCTGAGGAAGCAGCAGTCAAGGACAACGTTGACCTGCAGTATCTTTCGGATCCGGATGGCGGGCGCCAGGCCCAGCTTATCGAGCAGGCAATTGACCAAAAAGTCGACGGCATTGCCGTCACACTGGCGAAGCCCGATGCTTTGGCTTCTGCCCTCAAGAAGGCAACGGCGGCAGGCATTCCCGTCGTTAGCCTGAATGCCGGCGAAGACCGTTTCAAGGAGCTTGGGGCTTTTACTCACTTCGGTTCCAATGAAAAAATTGCAGGTGAAGCGGTCGGCGAAAAACTTGCCGCGGAAGGTTACAAGCATCCGGTTTGCGTCATCCAGGAACAGGGCCACGTTGGCCTCGAGAATCGTTGTGCGGGTGTGAAAGAAAAGGTCCCCGGCTCGGAGATCCTCTACGTGCAGGGCACCGACATGACGCAGGTCGAATCGACCGTCACAGCCAAGCTGCAAGCCAGCAAGGACGTCGACGTGGTTATTGGTCTCGGCGCTCCCTTCACCTTGACCATCCTGAAATCTGTGGCTGGCGCAAAGTCCACTGCCAAGGTCGCTTCCTTTGACATGAATCCAGAATTGGCACAGCAAATCGTTGACGGAAAGGTCCTTTTCACCGTCGACCAGCAGCCCTGGCTCCAGGGCTACGGCGCGATTGATGCACTGTGGCAGAACACCCGTGGCGGTTTCGAAATCGGTGGAGGCCTGCCGGTACTGACCGGACCAGCCATCATCACTCCCGATAACGCAGCGGAAGTCCTCGAATTCGCCAAAGAAGGCGTCCGCTAGAAGTCAATGACCCACGTGCCGGTGGTGGAGACATCCACCACCGGCACGGACCAACGGAAAGTAATTCACATCATGACGAACACAGTCCTCACTCCACCCGCCGCACCAAAGGCGGCCGACGAGCGGGTGGCGTCAAAGGGCGCCATCACTACGCTGCTCGGTCGCCCCGAATTCGGTGCCCTAGTTGGCGCGGTTGCCATGTTTGCGTTCTTCGCCCTCGTGGCACCCGTATTTTTGCAGCCCTCATCTTTCGCGACCGTGTTGTACGGGTCATCGACCATCGGCATCATGGCCGTCGGCGTTTCGCTGCTCATGATCGGTGGAGAATTTGACCTCTCCACCGGTGTTGCGGTTATTTCTTCGGCTCTAAGCGCTTCACTCTTCTCTTGGTACTTTGGAACCAATGTTTGGGTGGGCGTGGTACTTGCACTAATCGTTTCGTTGGCCGTCGGCTTCATCAACGGTTGGATTCTGATCAAGACCAACCTCCCGTCCTTCATCGTCACCCTGGCCACATTCTTGATGCTCACCGGTCTGAACCTAGGATTGACGCGCCTGATCGGTGGCTCGGTGTCCACCCCCTCGATTGCCGATATGGACGGTTTTGAATCGGCTAAGGCGGTCTTTGCCTCTTCGGTGAACATTGCCGGGGTCGACGTGAAAATTACCGTCTTCATCTGGATCGCTTTGGTGGCAGTTGCCTCCTGGATCTTGCTCCGCACCCGGGTGGGGAACTGGATCTTTGCCGTTGGTGGCGACGACAAGGCCGCCCGTGCGGTAGGTGTCCCCGTTGTCCGCACCAAGATTGGACTCTTTATGGGTGTGGGTTTCTGCGCCTGGATCCTGGGCATGCACAACCTCTTTGCGTTCGCTACGGTCCAGTCCGGTGAGGGTATCGGTAACGAATTTCTCTACATCATTGCCGCCGTCATCGGTGGTTGCCTGCTGACCGGTGGCTACGGATCGGCCGTCGGTGGTGCCATCGGTGCCTTCATCTTCGGCATGGCCAACAAGGGCATTGTCTACGCGGAATGGAACCCGGACTGGTTCAAGTTCTTCCTGGGTCTGATGTTACTGCTGGCCACGATCGTGAACCTGGTCGTGAAGAAACGTGCAGAGACCAAGTAGCAGCGTAAGGAACCAAGGAGCGAATCCCATGACCAATACCAAGAATTCCCCAGCAGCCGAACGTATCGACCAGGCGACGCTGCTACATGAACAGACCGACCCCCTGACACACACACCGGTTCACCTTCTTGAGCTCAAGGATGTCGGCAAACATTACGGCAACATCATCGCCCTGACCGGTGTCACGATGGCCGTGGACACCGGACGCGTCACCTGCGTGCTGGGCGATAATGGAGCCGGAAAATCCACGTTGATCAAGATCATCGCAGGATTGCACCAGCACACCACCGGCACCCTGGAAATCATGGGTGCCGAACGAAAACTCAACTCTCCACGAGAGGCATTGGACTCCGGTATCGCGGCCGTTTATCAGGACCTCGCGGTGGTCTCCTTGATGCCCATCTGGCGCAATTTCTTCCTCGGTTCTGAGCTCACCAAGGGTATCGGCCCGTTTAAGAGCCTCGACGTGGAGGCGATGAAGAAAATTACCAAGGATGAGCTCGCCGCCATGGGCATCGACCTGCGTGACGTGGAACAGCCCATCGGACAGCTCTCCGGTGGCGAACGTCAATGTGTTGCCATTGCCCGCGCAGTGCATTTCGGGGCCAAGGTCCTGATCCTTGATGAGCCCACCGCTGCCTTGGGCGTCAAACAGTCCGGTGTGGTGCTGCGCTATATTCTGCAGGCCCGTGATCGCGGCCTGGGCGTCATCTTTATTACACACAACCCGCACCATGCCTTCCCCGTCGGGGACCGCTTCCTGTTGCTCAAGCGCGGCAAGTCGATTGGTTACTACGACAAGAAGGACATCACCATCGACGAGTTGACCAGCCAAATGGCCGGTGGCGCGGAGCTGGCCGAGCTAGCTCATGAGCTCGAGCAGGCCGGTGGCCACGACGAGGTGCTCGCCGAAGTAAAGGCCGAGGTTGCCGAGACCCTGGGAACACAAGAACCCAGCCATCGGGCCTAAAACCATGAAAGAAATCTAGGGGTGGCTCTCGACGCGCCGATGCAGGGCCACCCCAGCGAACCAAACACGGCGCCCTTCGTTACCAACACCAACACCAACAAATAAAGGAGCTCAGATGAGCATCTTCCCCGATGCCTTGCCCGAGTCCCGGGTCCCGGACTCTCGAGATGCACCGGTGCTCAATTGGGGAATTGCCGGCCCCGGATGGATAGCCGAACGATTCATCGAGTCCGTCCGGGCCCATACACACCAGAATCTGGCGGCGGTTGGCTCCCGATCAGCAGCGCGGGCCGCCGATTTTTCCGCTAAACACTCGGTTCCCGCGAGCCATGGAAGCTACAAGGAACTTGCTCAGGATCCGAACGTGGACATCGTCTACGTCGCGACTCCGCACCCGCACCACTTCGATGTAGCAATGACCGCCATTGAGTCGGGCAAACACGTCCTGATAGAAAAACCCATGGGGATCACCGCCACCGAGGTTGCGGCCATCATCAAGGCCGCGGACGCCCATCAGGTGTTCGCTGCCGAGGCCATGTGGACATTCTTCCTGCCCAAATTCGACGTGATTACCCAACTATTGGAGGCCGGAGCGCTGGGGGAGCTGGTCACCGTTGCGGCAGAATACGGCGAGTACTTTGAACCCGACCACCGAATCTTTGATCAGGATCTGGCCGGTGGGCCGCTTCTAGATTTGGGTACATACCCGCTGGCTTTTGTCAGCAGGGTCATGGGCGCCCCCGACACCGTGGCGGCGATCGGCACCCAACACCCCACCGGGGTAAACGGTCAGCTTTCGGCCCTACTACGTTTTGCCGGTGGTGGGCACGGCACCGTGAACACTCACCTCCACAACTTCACCCCCACCACCGCGTTGATCACCGGAACCGAAGCAACACTGCACATCGATGGGCCCTTCAACATGCCGGGCGGCTTCACCCTGCGTCATCATGACGGGCGTGAACTACGCTACGACCAGGCGGCAGGGGCCCATCTCGAAGGACTGCACTTTGAGGCCGCGGCCGTTGCCCGATGCATCGCTCAGGGATTGACCCAAGCCCCGCAACGTCCCTTGGCTGACACGCTCATGACGCTAGAACTGGCCGATGAAATTCGCCGTCAGATCGGCGTCACACTCCCCGAAACCACCACACGGAAGTAAACACCATGAAGACCCTGAATCTTGGACTTATCGGCGTCGGTCGCATCGGCACGATGCACGCCAACAACCTCAATGCGCTCCGGCCGCAGCTGGCCGATCGAGGCCTGGAGGTGAATCTGTGGATCACAGATGTCGCCGCTGACTATGCGCGCATCGTGGCCGCCGGGCTGGGCGCCACCTTCTTTGACTCCGTAAACGCCATGATCGAGGCCGGGGTTGACGCCCTGCTGATCGCCACCGGAACCATGACGCACCCCGATTTGATCCGGGCCGGGATCGCAGCAAACCTGCCGGTCTTCTGTGAAAAGCCCGTGGCCGGAGACGTGGAATCCGCGCTCCCGTTGCTCGAAGAAATTGCCGCCAGTAACGGACGGGTGCAAATTGGGCACCAGCGCCGCTTTGATGCCGGGTATCTTGAAGCCAAACGTCGGTTGGATGCCGGAGACCTGGGCTGGATCCACACCATGCGAGCTGTAACGGGTGACATGGTCCCGCCTTCGCTGGAATTCATCGCCACCTCCGGAGGGCTGTTCCGTGACTGCTCGGTCCACGACTTCGACATCCTGCGTTGGCTCACCGGCAAGGAAATTGTTGAGGTCTACGCCAAGGGGTCGAACAACGGAGACCCGGGAATTGGCGCAGCAGGCGATGTAGATACCGCCTTGGCGGTCCTGACCTTTGACGACGGCACCGTGGCCACGGCAAGTGCCACCCGCTATAACGGGGCTGGCCACGATGTGCGTCTAGAAATTCAGGGCTCCAAGTCCACCGTGGTGGTCGGGCTAGACGAACAATCAGCCATGCATTCGGCAGAGCTGGGAGTCGAATTTCCGACAGGTACCTCGCACCAAACATTCATTGAGCGCTTTGACGGTGCCTACCGCGCGGAAATGGTGGCATTCATTGAGTACGTGCTGGGGGAGCGGGAAAATCCCTGTTCCGCCTGGGACGCCGTGGCAGCCTCGCGGGTTGCTGATGCTGCCCAAGAATCGTTGCTCACCGGGGCCCCTGTGGCCATCAATCCCGTCCCAGTGGCCTAACCCTTCTCAATAAGTACCGCACGCCTTCACCAATTCATGACGCAAAGGAAATCCACCATGAGCACTAGCATTGCCGATCAGCTTGCCGCTGCCCCGATCTCTTGGGGCGTGTGCGAGGCCGCAGACTGGGGCATCCAGTTGAGTCCGGACCAGGTCCTGAGCGACATGCGGGAACTGGGCATTAAAGCCACGGAATTTGGTCCATTGGGTTTTTTGCCCACCGACCCAGCTTCTCGTGCGGCACACCTGGAGGATTATGGGTTGAAGGCAGTTGGCGGTTTCCTCCCGGTGGTGTTGCATGATCCCGACGTGGATCCGTTGGTGCTGGTCAGCACCGAATTGATGGCATTCATCGCAGCCGGGGCATCGGTGATGGTACTGGCCGCCGACTCCGGAACCGGAGACTACGAAGAACACCATGAAATGGATGAGGCACAGTGGGAGGTCTTCGGGAACAACCTACAGGCAGTGGTTGACCTTGCGGCCGAATCCGGCATCCTCGCCGTGCTCCACCCACATGTGGGCACCATGATCGAATCCGCTTCCTCAGTCCAGCGTTTGCTGGAATCAACCACCGTGCAAATCTGCCTAGACACCGGCCACCTACTGGTCGGCGGAACCAATCCACTGCAGCTAGTGCAACGGCACGCTGCACGGGTTGGCATTGCTCACCTGAAGGATGTGCGAGCCGAGATCGCCGCCACCGTCGAACGTGGAGAGCTCGGCTTTGTTCAGGCAGTAAAAGACGGCATGTTTGTCCCGTTGGGTCAGGGCGATTGCGAGATCGGCCAAATCGTTTCTTTGCTCCAAGAATCGGGTTATCAGGGCTGGTATGTCATGGAACAAGATGCAGTGCTCGATACGACATCCGACGCGGCCACTGCCAAAACCGATGTCGGCGCATCCATCGATTTCCTCATGAGCTTGTAAACACCGCTCACCTTCGTCCAACTCACAAAAATGGTGTAGTCACTTTCCCTGCGGGAGTGACTACACCATTGCTGATTGGAGGTGGGGAAATGCGGCGCGCTCCTAGGCTACCGAGGTGCCGAAGAACAGACCCAAAACGTAGGTGACGGCCGCGGCACCCAAACCGATGGCCAGCTGACGCAGCCCGCGCTTGGTCGGCGAGGCTCCGGAGAGCAGACCGACGACCCCTCCGGTAACCAACAGGGCGATACCAACCAAGGCGGCGGACAGCAGAATGGCGGGCGTGCCGCTCATGCCGAAGATGAACGGAAGGATCGGGATGACGGCTCCGGAGGCAAAGAAGCAGAACGACGCGGAAGCCGCGCCCATGGCGGAACCGATTTCCTCGTGCTCTTCGGTATCGGCAATTTCCGCCAGCTCTGAGCGTAGCGAGGTGGAGGGATTGCAGTCGCAGGAGTACATGCCCATGCGTTCGGCGGCGCGGTGCGCAGCATCTTCGTCACTCATCCCTCGAGCCTTGTAGACCAGCACCAGTTCATTGGCATCCAGATCTAAATCCGGTGCCGCAGCGAGGGTTACCTCGGTGGGTTTGGAAGCGTCGAGTAATTCGCGTTGGGAGCGCACGGAGACGTATTCGCCGGCTGCCATCGACAGCGCACCGGCTAAGAGCCCGGCGATACCGGAGAAAAGCACCATGGAGGTAGCCACGCCGGTGGCACCAATGCCCATGACGAGGGCCAAGTTCGAGACCAATCCGTCGTTGGCCCCGAACACGGCTGCCCGGAAGTTGCCCGAGAGCCGGTTGCGGCCACGAGTGGCCAAACCCCTGACGACTTCTTCGTGGACGAGTTCGTCCGCGGCCATTTGCCGCGTCGCGTCGGTGTCCGCGGCATAGGGCGAGTTGCCCTCGGCGCGCTGGGCCAGGGCCAGCACAAATACCGAGCCAAAGTGCCGCGCCAGGAAGCGGAGCATGGTGCGGCGCAGCGAGGGGGCGGTGGTTTTGGCGGCGTTCTCGCCCAGAAGGCCCCGCCAGTGTTCTTCGTGTCGGGTTTCGGCTTCAGCCAGGCCGAGCAGGATCAGGCGTTCCTCGCCGGTGCGGTTGTTGGCCAGTTCGCGGTAGACGGCGCCTTCGGCGATTTCGTCGGCCAGGTACTGGCGCCAGCGTTTGATTTGAGCAGGGGTTGGGGTTGGTGCCAGCTGCGGCATACTCTCATCCTCGTTAGGCGTTCGTGGCCATGGCTGGCCACGTGATGGGGAGGCCCAATGAGAATAAATTTGGGTACGTTGAGCCTCGGGCCACCAAAATGTGGACCGAAGGTCTCGTTCGCCCAGAGTCGGAAAAATTGCCCGTGCCCTTAGGTGGATTGCCGGGTTACTACGCTGTAACCAGTATGTCGACGCACCGCTTCCCCGCAAGTTCTGCGGGTATGGGAACTACTCCCCTTCAACCCACGAGTCTAGCGGTCGGAAGCGGAAGGGAAAATTTGATGAGACTAAAAAACAAGGTCCTTCCGGAGGCGTTTCCGCGCAACGGCACCCTGACCATCAATTGGCTGGTGGCGGTATCCCAACGGGGTCTGCCCACCGCGTCGGCAAGAGCTGCGGCTAGGGCGGCTCCATCCGGGACGTGAAAGGACTGCCAGGTGCCCGAGAGTCGGAGTTCAAGCACCGAACGGTGCACATCAAGCAGGGGGAGTACGGGGATCGAGGGTGCCATGATGCAGGCAAAACCTTTCACTAGCTCTTGCCCCAGCCTCATGGCGGGGGCCGCTTCCTCATCCGAACCACCCATGAACTGCGGGTTGGTGTGCGGCCAGTCGGAGCTTGGCGCCGCATCTCGTGAAGCTGAAAATCACTCTACCGTGACTGCGAAGCGGAGAGGATTTTTTGCTGTAGTTCCTTCCATTCTGTTGCGTCATATGGCGGAATATTCGTGTTTTCCTTCAGTAGCCCGGTGGACCCATCGATGAGTTCGCGCACGATGTCCAGGTGTCCGGCATGGCGCGAATTTTCCACATTCATGTGCAGCAAGAGCCGACCCAGGGTGGTCTGTCGGGTCTCGGGACGCCACCATGGCACCGTGGCCGGAGCTTCAAGCGGGAGCGCGGCGATGTTGGCGTCCGCTGCGGTGATGGCGCGCTGGTAGAAGTCCATGATCTCTTGGCGCGAGATCTCGGCCGGAACCCACATGTCGGCACTCGGCTCGGGATCGGCTTCTAGCGCCGCATAACGCTCGTCAGTGATCGTGAAGCCGAGGCATTGAACAAAGTAGCCGTACTCGACCGACGCCAGATGCTGGATCACACCCAAAATGTTGGTGCCGGAACCAACCATCGGTCGGGTGACCTCTGCATCGCTGAGTCCCTCGGCCTTCCACAACACCGCCTGACGTGAACGGCTGAGATAGGTGATCAGGTGGTCTTTGAAATCGTCCATGCCCTTCAGCCTAAGCGGGCAGGGGGGATGCTGGGAATAGCTGCCACACAGCAGAGAGGACCCGCTGGTTGCTCGATGATGAGCAAACGGCGGGTCCTCTCGGTGGCAGGGCCGCGGTGGACTATCGGGTCGCTGCCTCGTTGAGGTCGGCACCTTCTGCATCGCTCTGCCCAGCGACCCGTGCTTCCCAGCGGGTGATGACCGAGGTTGCGGTGGGCCGGGTGAGTAGTGAAACCAGCACAAATGTCAGTGCCGAGGCGATGAGTCCGAAGTAGATCGGCTCATTGGCGTACACGCCATCAAATTGGTTCTCCGCCTGAATCTCCAAAATGATCATGGTGCCTAGGGTGACCACGGATCCTGCGGCCATCGAGGCTGCGGCGCCGATTCCGTTGCCACGCTTCCAGATGAGTCCGCCAATAATGGCGACCAGCAGCCCGCCAACCAGGATGTCGTAGGCAATGGTCAGGGCCGCGACAACGTCGGAAACCATGATGGCCAAGACGATGCTCACCAGGCCCAAGAGCAGTACCCAGATGCGGTTGGCACGCACATCGTGCTCGGGATTCTGATTGGTATTGACCTGCACGTTCTTACCGAACCAGCTGGCCACAAACGGGGTGACATCGGTGCGCGCTACGGTTGCCGCGGCAATCAGCGCACCGGATGCGGTGGACATCATCGCGGCAACGGCGGCCGCCAAAACCAGACCGCCGATCGCGACGGGGAGCAGCTGAGTAGCAACCTCCGCGTAGACGACGTCCTTGTTGCTGTCGGCCCCAATGATCTCCGGGAGAACGACCTTGGCGGCCATGCCGATGATGGCACCCGCGGCTCCGTAGAGAACGCAGTAGATGCCCGCGGTGGTGCCGCCCCAGCGGGCCACCTTCGGAGTTTTAGCGGTGAAGACGCGCTGCCAGATGTCTTGACCGATGAGCAGGCCCAGGGTGTAGACCACGAAGTAGGTGATGATGGACTGCACACCGATACCGGTGAAGCTGAAGAATTCATCCCCGATGCGTTCGCGGATCCCATTCATACCACCGGCGGCGTTCAAAGCGAAGGGCAACATCAAGAAGAAGATGCCGATGGTCTTGATGACAAATTGCACCTGGTCGGCCAGGGTGATTGACCACATTCCACCGATGGTGGAGTAGATGACCACGATGACTCCGCCGATGGCGATCGCCATCCAGCGTTCCCAGCCGAAGAGCACCACAAAAATGGTTGCATAGGCGCTGGTGGAGGTGGCGCAGAGCATCAGCGTGTAGGCCAGCATGACGATGCCCGAGGTATTGGTCGCGGCCTTGCTGCCGTAACGCAGGGTGAGCATCTGCGAGACAGTGAAGATCTTCAGGCGTTGGAGTGTGGGAGCGAAGAGCAGCGAGAGTAGGATGACGCCGGCGCCGATCGCCACCACCAGCCACATGCCCGAAATGCCCCACTTGTAACCCAAGCCCACGCCGCCCACGGTGGAAGCTCCACCCAGAACGACGGCCGCCATGGTTCCGGTGTAGAGGAAGGGGCCCAGCCTGCGGCCAGCGACGAGGTAGTCGCTGCTGTTCTTGGTGCGCGATTTCCCCCACCATCCGAAGATGAGCATGGCCGCCAGATAGACGGCGACGATAATGCCATTGATATGTTCCATGAGCGTTCGCCTTTGCAGTGGAGCGAGTGAACAAGCACAACGGGGATGCCTGCCAGTAAACATTTGTTGCACTACAGGCTATTGTGAGTTGGCTTACAGGTCAATTGGCCTAAGCTAGATGAACCAAATATTTCTTTGAGTCCCTACGGAGATCTGCGCCGATGAAAGCCCTGCCCGTTGAACCCAGCAGTGCCGCGTTAGCCATCGGCTCACGCATTCGGGCCGCGCGCCAATCGCAACGACTGACCATCGATCAGGTCGCCGAATCCACGGGGTTGACCAAGGGGTTTCTCTCGCGGGTGGAGCGGGACCTCACCAGCCCGTCGGTAGCTTCACTGGTCACGCTATGCCAAGTCCTATCCCTGGAAGTTGGAGCGCTGTTCACCCAGCCAGACACTCACGTGGTGAGGCTGGCCGAGGCGCCGAAGATTTCGCTCGGTGGCAAGGGGATCGTGGAGCAGCTGCTGACGGCTCGCTCGGAACGCCGCCTGCAGGTCATTCGCGCCGTCATTGCCCCACACGGTGAGGGCGAGTCCGAGCTGTACGCGGTGGACTGTGAGGTTGAGGTGCTCCATGTGATCTCCGGGCGCTTTGTGCTGGTCTTTGCCAATGAGCGCTTTGAACTTGATGCGGGGGACACCGTAACCTTCCCGGGGCGCGAGCCGCACAGCTGGGTGAACCCCACCGACACCGAAGCGGTGGTCACCTGGACGCTGGTGCTCGCCTCCGCGCGTTAGCCCACATGTACCCACGGTCGACGGGAGATCTCCGGCTCGGCCTCACGCAGCACCTCACGGGTGAGCGGTGCAATTTCGCCCTGGCCGAGGAACATAAAACGCAGCATGTTCCGCATCGGGTCCCCTTCCGTCCAACGGAAGTAGATGTGCGGCATGATCCCGGTTGAGTCGCGGATTTCCAAGCAGATCGCAGCGATCGCGGTGGATACCGAGGGCGCTGCGGCCTGCAGGATCTTAAAACCGTGGCGGGTGGTTCCGGTGACTTCAATATCTTGGGCGAAGTCAGAGAAGTCGGAGACGGTGATTTCGATGAACACCACCTGCGAGACGTCGGGCAGGTGGCTGGCCATTTGAGCGTGCATCAGCTTATGCCGGTAGCGTGCGGCCGTGACCCTCACGGGCTCATGAGCGATGAGCTGAAGAATTGAATTCTGGCTGGCGGAGGTGATGATCTCCTTCGCCGCATCATCGAGCGTGACGGAGGTGGCGCGCAGCTCGGTGGAGCGACGAAGCCGTGAAATTAGTGAAATGACAATGATGCCGGTGATGAAGAACGCGGCAATCTTGATGCCGTCCGGACGTTCAACCACGTTCGCGCCGGTGGTGTACAAGAAGACAACGGAGATGACTCCGAAGCCGATGGCCCGCCAATGCTGCTTCTTTCGTCTGGCGGAAATGGTCACTGCCACGCCGGCCGAGGACATCAGTACCAGCACGCCGGTGGCATAGGCGGCTCCCTGGGCATCCACATCCGCTTCGAAGAGCACCGTGATGGTCAGTGCAACAACGATGAGCACCAGTACCAGCGGCCGCACCGCGCTGGCCCATTCCGGGGCCATGCCAAAGCGTGGCAGATAGCGCGGAATGAGGTTAAGCATCCCTGCCAGGGCAGAGGCTCCGGCGAACCACAGAATCAGAATGGTGGAGATGTCGTATACGCTGCCGAATCCGTCACCGAGCATGTCATGGGCGAGGAATGAGAGGGCGCGTCCATTGGCCGCGCCACCGGGCTGGAACTCCGGGGCCGGAATCAGCAGTGTCGTCACGATCGAGGAGAACACGAGGAAAATACTCATGGTCAGTGCTGCGGTGAGCAACATCTTCTTGGCTCCGGCGATGCGGGCCCGCGGATTGGCCTCGGTATCGCCGGCTCCCGCCTTGATTTGCGGCATCACTGCCACGCCGGTTTCGAAGCCGGAAAGACCCAGTGCCAGTTTCGGGAAGACTAGGAGGGCCACGGCAACCATGAGCCAGGGGTTGGCATGGGAGGCGGTTAGGTTGAGCCACCAGTGGTCAACGGGAGCCGGGTTCTTGATCAGCGAGGCCACCGAAACGGCGATGACCACGGCGTTGAGCAGCAAATAAGCTGCCACTAGGCCAACGGCCAGCGAGATGACCTCCTGGAATCCGCGCATGAATAGCACACCGAGCAACAAGATCAGGATGACGGTGATGGCGATCTGCTGCCCGTGGAACCAATCGGGCGTGAAGGGGTTTTCGATAATGTGCGCCGAGGCATCTGCGGAAGAAAGGGTAATGGTGATCATGAAATCTGTTGCGGCAAAGCCGAGCAAAACCAGAACAAAAACCTTGCCTTTCCAATGCGGGAGCAAGCGCTCAAGCATGGCGATGGAGCCCTGACCGTGAGGCGATTCCTCAGCTACGCGACGGTAGACCGGCAGCGCGGCGCAGAGGGTCACAATCACGAGCAAGAGCGTGGCCATCGGAGCTAGCGCTCCGGCCGCCAGTGCCGCGATCGCCGGCTGGTAGCCCAGGGTCGAAAAGTAGTCCAAGCCTGAAAGGCACATGACCTGCCACCAGCGATGCCCCGTGGGTTTAGCATCGGGGTTCTCTGCGTGTTCATTTCCGGCGTCTGTGTCCCTGAGCCACGTGGAAAAGCGTGCCGTGCGGCCCTTGGGCTGTGCGGGCGAAACACGTTTGGGAAAGCCCGATACTTTATTCACGAGAGGGAACGCTACTCCTGCACTGGCCAGTCTGGATAGACCAAGAGCAAAACGCCCATGGTGATCTGCGATACACCTCCTACTTTGACATTTCACCTGCGAAAAGCAACCATTTTGTAGCGGCATTCGCAGGGAAGCCATTCCCTCGGCCGCGCCGCCTGCTTAAGGACACCGCTTGTGAGCTCCCTGCCCGAAGAAACCGCCACAGCTCCTTGGCGACCCAAACGGCTGTGGGTGCCTTGGTGGGCGGCACTGCTGTTGGGCGGTGCTATCGGGGCAACCATGACATTGCTTCGGGCCTACAAGGCCTTCGTCATCCCCGGAGCGATAGCCTTAGGGCTCATCATCGTCGTGATCAGCGTCGCCACGATCCTGCGTCGACAGACTCACTCCGAAGCTCTCCAGCCTCCACTGTCCTTCTCCTATCTAGTGTGGATAATGCTGCTGATATTCCTGGTGGGCCCCGCCCAAGTGGTGTTGCTACCGTCGAATCCACAGGAGATCGTCATCAAGGCACTGGTATTGACCGTCGGGATCTCGATCTGCATCTACGGGGCCGATCGATCGCTGTTTTCCTCTTTCGTTAAGCCGAAAGTCCGCCTCGACGAGGCCTAATGCTTGACTTTCCATCATGGAAAGACAAGACTTTCCGTAACGGATAGTAGGATTCAATATGTCGGACCAGCACCCTTCGCTTCATCCGTCCGAAGCACTCAAGGCCCTTGCTGAAGTTGAACGTGCCTCAATTTCCATGGCCGAAAAAGCTGAACCCTCGCGCCTTTTTATGATCTCCTTGGTGGCGATCATCTCCACCGTGATGGCTCTGATTCACGCTGTTCCGTGGGGTGTTTCACTGTCGATACTCGGTCTGGGTATCCCGCTGAGCATCTGGTACTTCATGACCATGCGCAAGCGGCCTAAACCTCGAACTATTCTCAGCCACTCCGGGCCCTATATGCGTTACGCGCTGCTGATGGTACTGGTGACGCAGGCAGGAAGGTTCTGGGAGGCGCATCTTTGGTGGGAAATCGGGGCAAAGTGGATAGCCGTGTTCGTCCTGCTGCACTTCTGCATCTCTCGCATGCGGATTGCTGCCATCAAGAGTCGAGTCAAGGACGCCAATGAGCACTCCGTCTAATGCTCCGAAATTTGATGACCTGATTCATGCTCCGGCGCGGCTGCGTATTTGCGCCAGCCTGGCACCGGTGCAGTGGGCGGAATTTGCCCAGCTGCGCGCCGCGTTGGCGGTGGCCGACTCAGTACTCAGTAAGCACATGAAGCAGCTGGCCGATGCCGGCTATGTCGAGATCGAGCGATTCTCCAAGGCGGGGCGCAGTCATGTTCGCGCCTCACTGACACTCGCCGGACGAAGCGCCTATGTGGGGCATGTTGCTGCGTTACGCGACATGCTCGAAAATCAGGGGTAAAAAGACAAGCGATCTTGACTGTAAGCGACACCACAAATAGCATGTAGGGCAACAGTTGTTTCATGTGAAGCAACAATCACTGTTCGGTTCACTCCGAAGCCGGAAACCCCTAGGGAGCAAAACGTGCAAGAAATCCGTGTTGAAGAAAACGGAAACATCGGCCCGATTGATGCCTCGCAGATCCCGCGCTACGCAGGGCTGGGAACCTACGCGCGGCTTCCGCGCCTTGACCAGGTAACTGCGGCCGACATTAAACTTGTGGGTGTTCCTTTTGACTCCGGTGTTTCCTACCGCCCCGGGGCGCGCTTCGGATCCACCCACATCCGCGAATCATCCAGGTTGCTGCGCCCCTACAACCCGGCGCTGAATGTCTCGCCCTTCGCCGTGGCCCAGGTGGCCGACGCCGGAGACATGGCAGTGAACCCGTTTAACATCAACGAAGCCATCGAAACCATCCAGCAAAACGCGCTGGATCTCACCGCCGACGGCGCCAGCTTGGTGACCCTGGGTGGAGACCACACCATCGCCCTGCCACTGCTCCGCGCGGCCAGCGAACGCGCCGGAGCGCCGGTGGCCATGCTGCACTTCGATGCGCACCTGGACACCTGGGATACCTACTTCGGAGCCGAATACACCCACGGCACCCCCTTCCGTCGCGCGGTGGAAGAGGGCATCCTCGATACCGAAGCGATTTCCCACGTAGGAACCCGTGGCCCGCTCTACGGCAAGAAAGACCTCGAAGATGACAAGCGCTTCGGCTTCGGCATCGTCACCAGCTCGGATGTCTACTACCAAGGCGTGCGAGAAATCGTTGACAAGCTGCGCGACCGGATCGGTAACCGTCCGCTGTACATCTCGGTAGATATCGATGTGCTCGACCCCGCCCACGCTCCGGGCACCGGAACTCCCGAAGCTGGAGGCATCACCAGCCGCGAACTGCTCGAAATTATCCGCGGACTGCGCGGACTGAACATTGTCGGCGCAGACATCGTTGAGGTTTCACCGGCCTACGACCACGCCGAGATGACCGGCGTTGCCGCATCGCACGTCGCCTACGACCTTGTCTCCTTGATTGCCGATAAGCGCGCCAACGACCAGCGCGCCAAAGACCTAGCGAACGAGGCATGAGCCAGGTGAATCAGCCCGAAGCTGCGCAACGCAATGGCGGGGATCTGGTCATCGAGACGCTTGAGGCACTGGGATCCACCACGGTTTTTGGCATCCCCGGGCAGCACGCACTGGGTCTTTTTGACGCGCTTTCCCGCTCAAAGCTGCACTTCGTCTCCTCGCGAGTGGAGAACAACTCGGCCTTCGCCGCAGACGGCTATGCTCGTGCCACCGGTGAGGTCGGAGTGCTCTTCCTTTCCACAGGCCCCGGTGCGCTGACCTCTCTGGCCGGGCTTCAGGAAGCCTATGCCACGAGTGTGCCCATGGTGGTGGTGGCCAGTCAGATCCCGCTGGACGGACTTGGCGCCAGGCGCAAGGGCATGCTGCATCAGCTTGATGATCAGAAGGCCTCGGCCGCCAACGTCACCAAGTCCCAACGCACCGTGCACCACGCCTCGGGAATTCCATCGGCCATCCAGGATGCCTGGGCCGACGCGATCACCGTCCCGCAAGGTCCGGTCTGGGTTGAAGTTCCGCAGGACGTGCTGCTGGCCCCGGTTTTGGTGCCGCCGGTTGTTGATGCCCTGGCCGAGGCCTATGAACACCCGCCACGACTTGAGCTTATTAACGAAGCCGTGCGTTGGCTGGCCGAGGCCAGCCGCCCGGTGATCGTGGCCGGCGGAGGAGTGCGCCGGGCCGGGGCCAAGGACGCATTACTTGCCGTGGCCGAGGCCCTAGGCGCACCGGTGGTGTGCTCGCCCGGAGGCAACGGCGCCTTCCCCTGGAATCATCCGCTGTCCCTGCAATCATGGGTTGAGGACCGGCATGTGACCGAGGTTCTCGAAGACGCCGACGTACTGATCGTTGTGGGTTCGGCACTCGGCGAGGTCACTAGCAACTACTTCACCCTTGAACCACGTGGGCACCTGATCCAGATTGATGCCGAACCGCGGGTCCTCGAATCAAACCGTCCCGCCTTGGGCATTCGAGCCGATGCTAAGGCTGCCCTGGAATACCTGGGCGAAGCCCTGGGAACCTTCGACGGCGCCGTCGCGGCGGACTGGCACGGACACACTCCGGAAAACGTTGTTGCCGAGACCTTGACCAAGGTCATGGCACGGCTTGACGCCCAGGACCTGGCCAAGGAACGCACCTTCATGGCCGACATTCGTGCCGCTGTGCCCGATGACATGCAGACGTTCTGGGATATGACCATTTCGGCCTACTGGGGTTGGAGCTGCTGGGATGCCCGGCAGGGTGAATTCCATTCCGCGCAGGGTGCCGGTGGGCTCGGCTTCGGCTTCCCCTCAGCCATCGGTGGCGCCTTGGGCCTTCAGGTCGCCGGCAAGACCCCGGCGCAGGCTCGTGTGCTGGCGGTATCCGGTGACGGATCGGCCATGTACTCGATTGCCGAACTGGCCACCGCCAAGCAACACAATGCACCTGTCACTTGGCTGATCGTTGATGACGGTGGCTACGGGATTCTGCGCGAATACATGGTCGGTGCCTTCGGCAAGGCCACTGCTACGGAGCTGGCACGGCCCGATTTCGTGGCCCTGGCACAGTCCTTCGGGATTCCCGCCCGGTACGTGGAGCCAGAAAACGTGGGGGCTGCGCTGAGCGAATCATTCAGCGCGCAAGGCCCCAACGTGGTGGTGGTCCAGACGCTGCTGAAAATGTTTGCCCCCACGCACTTGGAGTAACCGCAACCTCCAATGAAGCCTCGGGCCCCGATGACGATTGCCATCGTCATCGGAGCCCGAGGCTTTCACGCTTAACGTTGCGAACGGCGCTATGGCGCTACCGCATCGTCGTGATGTGGGCCTTCAAGGCATCGCGTACAAAGGATGCGCCCTCACTCCCGCCGTAGTTCACGGCGAAGCGCTCGTCGGCAACATACATCTCTGCCAGACCGAGGACATAAGCCTTGGTGCCGTCCGCAGAGCCCGCGGGGGTTCCCGGGATGCTAGTTAACCACTGAACATGGCGTACTGCCAGATCCTGGGCCTGCGGTGAATCCGGGGTAATCGCCGGATCCTTGGACGCGGCCATCCAGTCATTATTCAGTTCCTGGAGTTGGCGCTTCCATTGAGCCTGTCCGTCCTTGCCCAAACCGCGCCACCAGGAGTCTGAACGCGCGTAGGCGTCCTTGCCCCAGCGCTGTTCAACTTCCTCCTGGTGGACCGTGTGGTCAAAACCGTCAAACATGTCCTCGGCCATGAGCTTTCCTTTTCCTTGCAGTGAGTTGATGGTGTGCTGAACGGCGGTAATCTGCCGCGCCAAACGCTGCTGTTCGGCACGCAACAGGGACAGATGAGTTGTTAATGCCGAAGCCGCACCCGTTTGTGCCTCGATGATCTGGGATATCTGCGGCAAGCCGAGCCCCAAATCACGCAGCAGCAGGACGCGCTGGAGTCGGATGAGGCTGGATTCGTCGTAGTACCTGTAACCGTTGTGCCCGATCCTGCTGGGTGACAACAAGCCGATGTCGTCGTAGTGGCGCAGCGTGCGGCTGGTGGTGCCTGCGAGCTTGGCAACCTGTTGAATCGAACGTTCCATGGGACCAACGATAAAGCTTGACGTTGCGTCAATGTCAACGAATGCAGACTCCTGCTTTGCCGGGTGCCGAGGCCAGAGAGTATTCCATCATCGGTCCGGCGCGGAACGGGTACAGCGCCGTAAAACTCAGCGGGCCGCTTCCGGATCCGCGGGTGCCTTTTCCCGGCGTTCGCGAATCAGATCCTTATTGCGCACCAACCGCAAGACCGTGACCAGCAGCAATCCTCCGAGAATGTTGAAAAGTAGCGCATAGCCAAACCAGCCCAGCCAATCCAGGTAGTCCAGCTCCACCCCGGCATGGATCGCGCCAAAAATAAAGAACGAATCAAGGACCGAATGGAACAGTTGCAGCCCCACGAGCAGGAACCCGTCGGCCACGGCTACGGCCATCTTCGCTACATCCGAGTCGGTTCCCAACTGCATGCGCGTCATTAGTGTGATGGTACTTCCTGCCAATATGGCTAAACACACCGACTGCAGCGTGAATCCAGCCTCCACAAAGTGCAATGCGGATGATTCCAGCTCGGGCTTCCACTGGGGAAAAGCCTGCACCACAATCCACATGAACACCCATCCGCCCACGAGGTTCATCACCAGTGTGCCGCCCCAGAGCTTGACCAGCTGGCTCACACTGGCTTCCTTGGCGACCACCGCGGTGATCGGCACCAGAAAACCTTCGGTGAACAGCTCGCTCTTGGCCAACAGCAAGGCGATCATCCCGATGCCGAAAGCCAGCCCCGCCAGCAGGTAGTTGTGGGTTTCGTGCATGACCGCCAAATAGGCCATGATACCGACGCCGACTTCCAGTCCGCCGAAGGTTCCAGTCACCAGAACCGTGGTCCAGGAACGGGACAGACGTTGGGCTCCCTCTTCGATGATACGGTCGAAGGCTTCCTCAATCTCCTCCTCCACCGGGGCACTGTTATCTCCTAGCTGTCGCCGACGTGCATCATCAGTCATCGTTCCAACCTTCCACAGCGTCGAGTGATCGAGGTTTCAGACAGGCCTTGAGGCGCCGGACCTTGGTGATCATAGGATGGCATTACCCCGGGGGTTCCGTCTATAGCTGCCCACTGAGTTGGTATTCGGCGCTATTTACTCGTCGCCCGCCTGCGGTATGCCGGGTCCTGGGTCGCGCAACGGCGGCACGTGTTGCTGCCACCGCAAGACGATGCCGCGACACTAGGTCCTTGCAACGTCGGTGCGGCCGACATGGTGGTTCTGGAGCCCGAGGCTCAGGTCGGTAGCGACGCGGCAACGGAGCCACGGAACAAAAAGCTTCGGGCCGGCGGGAACCCCAGCGGGTTCTCGCCGGCCCGAAGCCGATCAAAGTGGTTCTGGTCCGTAGGACCCTAGCGCAGGACGACGGTGCGGTTCTCGTAAAGGAACACGCGTCCCTCGGCGTGCCACTTCACCGCGTTGGACAGTGCCTTGCACTCGGTGTCGCGCCCGGCCGCAACCAAGTCAGCGGGGGAGTAAGTGTGGTCAACATCCTGAACCTGCTGGGAGATGATTGGTCCCTCGTCGAGCTCGGCGTTGACGTAGTGCGCGGTGGCGCCCACGGTCTTGACCCCGCGGTCCCAGGCCTGGTGGTACGGCTTGGCTCCCTTGAAGGAGGGCAGGAAGGAGTGGTGGATGTTGATGGTTTTGCCGGTGAGCTTGCGGCTGAGCTCGTCGCTGAGTACCTGCATGTAGCGCGCCAGCACCACCAGCTCCACGTCGAACTGGTCGATGAGCTCAAGCAGCTTGGCCTCGGCGACCGGCTTGGTCTCGGCGGTGACCGGGACGTGGAAGAAGGGCACATTGTGCCATTCGGCAAGGCTCTGGTGGTCGGTGTGGTTGGAAACCACGGCGACCACGTCGATGGGCAGCTCGCCCAAACGTGCCCGGTGGAGCAGGTCATTGAGGCAGTGATCAAACTTGGAGACCATGATCAGTACGCGTTTCTTGGTGCCCTTGGGCTCCAGCGTCCAGGTGATCCCGTATTCGTCGGCCAGGGGTGCGAAGTCGGCGCGCATGCGCTCGGTCAGTTCGGGGTCATCGCTCCCGGCAACATCGACGCGCATGAAAAACTGCCCGGCGCGACGGTCACCAAAATGCTTAAGCTCAACGATGTCGCGGCCCTGAGCGAGGAGGAACCCGGTAACAGCGTGGACGATGCCCGGGCGTTCGGGGCAGGCGACGGTAAGGACATGTTCGACTTCATTGTGGATTTCCATGTGTGGCACTCCGTTAGATCCGTGAAGGTGCGAGCCACGGTGGGCCGCGATAAAAGTGGACATCCATCTATCCGCAACATCATTTTAGGTGCAGGGGGCTTCAGCCCACCGGATTTGGTGAGACGTTTTCGTTCAGATGGTGCCGAGTCCCATATCAGTGGGCGGCCCTACCCGAAGATCGGGAAAGGCCGCCCACCTTCTTGGTGCGGTGCTGCTGTCTCTAGTCGATCGGAGCGGAAGCGAATTCCGCCATCGCGTCGAGTAGCCAGCGCGCCGTGTAGTCGGCGAAGGACGCCCGCGGCAACAGTCGGAAAGTGTCTTCCGCACTCTTCCACAACAACACCGGCACCGGGCCGAGCACCGTGGTGATCGCGGTTCCCTTTGTGAAGCTCCGTGGGTGCAGATCCGCCGGGCAACCCTTCTCCAGCACCGCTCGGGCGCTGGGTCCCGAGAGCTCGATGACAGTGCGGTTCGCCGAGAGGTCAACCACCTGACCTGGCTCCTGCCCTAGGGCACTGAGCAGGTCATCGAGAAACTCGGTGCCATCCGGTGCCACTAACAAGAACTCATCCGGACCGCTCCACAGCACTGCTGTGCCATTGGCGTCCCCGGCGACCTGGCCCACCGCTGCGGGCAGGCCCACACCGGTTGCCGCGGCCAAGGCCACGTGGGCAGCGGTTCCCGGCTCGGCGCGCAGGCCGATCTGGGTCATGAAGGCGATCTCGCTCACGCTCACACCCCGATCTCCCTGTACCGCACCCTGCTCAAGTGCGGATTGAAGATGCGCCAACGGACTGGTGCGCAATACGGAAATTTCAGTCAAAACCTGCTCAGCCATCTCGACGGCTCCCTTCGGAATCAAAAAGTACGGTTTCGGAAACGACGACGTCAACCAGCTTGCCATCAACATAGGCCTGCAGTTCCTCGCCGATGCGGTTTCGGCCATTGGTAATCAGTGCCATGGCGAAGCTACGGCCCAGCGCCGGGGAATGGTAACTGGAGGTGACGTAACCCTGCATCTTCACCGGAGCAACCTCCGGGGTGATCGCGGTTCCGGCATTCACCAGCTGGGTGCCCTCCGGCAGGCGGAATGATTTGTCCACCGGAAGCACCGTGACCAGCTGCTTGCGATCCTCGCGCTGGTTGTCCACTCGGTCGAAGGAACGCTTGCCCACAAAGTCCTTGACCTTGGAGACAACCCAGCCCATCGAGGCATCCTGCGGGGTGACCGTGCCATCGGTGTCCTGGCCGACGATGATGAAGCCCTTTTCGGCGCGCAGCACGTGCATGGTTTCGGTGCCATAGGGGGTGATGTTGAATTCCTCCCCGGCCGCGGCCACATCTTCCCAGACCTTCTGCCCGTACCAGGACGGCACGTTGATCTCGTAGGCGAGCTCGCCGGAGAAGGAGATCCGGCAGATCCGCGCCTGAATCCCGGAAGCCAGGGTGGTTTCCTTGAAGGCCATAAACGGGAAGGCTTCGACATCCAAATCAACGTCGGGGGCCAGCTTGGCCAGCACGGCGCGGGATTTGGGCCCCACCACAGCGACGGTCGACACCTGCTCGGTGACCGAGGTGCAGGTAACGTCGAAGTCTGGCCATTCGGTCTGCAGCCATTCCTCCAACCAGTCCAGCACCTTGGCTGCGCCACCGGTGGTGGTGGTCATGAAGAAACGGTCCTCATCCAGGCGCAGCGTCACCCCGTCATCGAAGATCATGCCGTCCGCACTGCACATGAGCCCGTAGCGGGCCAGTCCGGGCTTAAGCTTCTTGAACGCGTTGGTGTACATGCGGTTCAGGAATTCGCCGGCATCCTTGCCGCGGATCTCGATCTTGCCCAGCGTGGAAGCGTCCATGAAGCCCACCGAGTCACGTACGGCCTTAGACTCGCGGTAGACCGCGGTGTCCATGTCCTCGCCGGCCAGCGGGTAGTACCAGGGACGCTTCCATTGTCCGACGTCCTCGAAGAGCGCTCCTCGTTCAACGTGCCACGGGTGGAGGGAGGTCAGGCGTGCGGGGTCGAAGAGCTCCCCGCGCTCGCGTCCGGCCAGGGCCGCAAAGGCCACCGGGGTGTAGGGGGCGCGGAACGCGGTGGTGCCGATGCCCGCCACGTCGGTGGTGCCCAGGGCGGCGGCAATCACGCCGATGGCGTTGACCCCCGAGGTCTTGCCCTGGTCGTTCGCGGTGGAGATCGAGGTGTAGCGCTTCACGTGCTCCACCGAGCGCATTCCGGCGCCGACCGAACGCAGCACGTCGGCCACGGTCTGGTCGCGCTGGAAGTCCACGAAGTGGGACTTATAGTCGGCGCCGTCGCCTGCAAGCGAGGGCACCAGCCACAGGGCCCGGGAAGCACCCGGGGTCTCCACCGGGGCGCTGGGCACCGAGGCGGTGGTGGAGAATCCGGCGGCGGTTGCTGCGTCGGCTCCGGCGCGGGCGCCCTCGGCCAATGCGGAGGCCAGCTCCAGGCGGCCGTTCATGGCGCCGGCGGTCTGCTGGTGGGCGACCGGGTGTGCCGGGACGAAAGCGGAAAGCGATTCGTCCCAGCCCAGCCGGCGTTCGCGCTGCGAGTGCAGGTGCACCACCGGGTTCCAGCCACCGGAGACGGCCAGTACATCGGCACCGATCGTCTCGACGCTGCCGCTCAGGGCGCCTTGTGCATCGATGCCGCTGACGGTGACCGAGGCCAGGGAGCCGTCGGTGCGCGCGGAAGTGTTGGCGACAACCGAACCGGTCAGGATCCGGACGCCGCGTGCGGAGAGTTCCGTCGCACGGATCGAGGGCTCCTCGCGGGCATCGACGACCGCGGCGACGGTGGTGCCTGCGGCCAGCAGGTCCTCGACCAGCGCGTAGGCCGAGTCGTTGGTGGTTGCCACGACGATGTTGTTGCCCACCAGCACGCCGTAGCGGTTCAGGTAGGAGCGTGCGGCGGAGGCAAGCATGATGCCCGGGCGGTCGTTGTTCTCAAAGACCAGCGGGCGCTCGTGCGCACCGGTGGCCAGCACGACCTGGGTGGCACGGATGTGCCAAATGCGCTCGCGGGACACCCCGGCACCCAGCTCTCCGGTCAGGTGGTCGGTGCGGCGCTGGACGGCGACGAAGTAGTTGGCGTCGTAGCTGCCGAACGCGGTACTGCGCGAAAGGTAGGTGAACTCCTCGGCTTCCGCCATTGCCTGGCGGGTCTCGGTGACCCACTGCGCGGCGGGCTTGCCGTCGATTCTTTCCGAGGAGGCCGAAAGCAGCGAGCCGCCTGCCTCGGACTGCTCGTCGATGAGGATGACCCGGGCGCCGGACTTGGCCGCCTCGCGGGCAGCGGCGAGCCCTGCCGGTCCGGCACCGACGATGAGCAAGTCGGTGTGCACATGCTTGCGGTCGTAGACGGCCTCATCGGCGCGCGGATCCAACTGGCCCAGGCCCTGCAGCAGGGTGACGTCCATGCCGTCGGTGAGTTCCACCGTGGTGGCCGGGAGCATCGATTCGTTCACGTGTCCGGCCCAGCGGGAGCCGACCTTGATCAGCGCGTTGGATTCCTCGACGCCGGAAGAGACGATGCCGCGCGGGCGCTTGAGGTAGAGCGAGTCCCCGCAGGCCCGGAGGCCGGCGCCGAGCATGGCCGAGGCAACGGTGTCCCCGGCAAAACCGGTGAAGGACTTGCCGTCAACGGTGAAGGTGAGCTCGCGGGTGCGGTCGATGCGGGCGGAGACGGCTGCTTCTGCGCCGAGTCGGTGCGACGTGGTGGTGCTCACTTGGTTCCTCCCTGTGCCGGGGCGTTGGTGGTCTTGATCGGTTGCGGCTCGTCTGGCTTGTAGACGGCCTTGAATTCATAGGTCACGGTGTCGCGGACCGCGTTGAACCAGCGGCGGCAGCCGGCCGAGTGGACCCAGCGTTCGGCGAAGAGCCCCTTGGGGTTCTTGCGGTAGAACAGGTACTTGGCCCACTCGTTGTCGTTCAGTGCCGAGGGGTCTGCGGGGTAGGCCACGTGGGCCTCGCCGCCGTAGCCGTATTCGGTCTCGTTTCGGGGCCCACACCAGGGGCATTCGATGAGCATCATTTTGTGTGGATCCCTTTCTAGTGGGCCACGGCTGCGGCGCCGTGTTCGTCGATGAGGTGGCCGGTCTCGAAGCGCTCGATGGAGAAGCCCGCGTTGAGCTCGTGCGCCTCATCGTTGGCGATGGTATGGGCGAAGGTGTAGCCAGCGCCCGGGGTGCCCTTGAAGCCGCCGGTTCCCCAGCCGCAGTTCACGTAGAGCTGGTCGATCGGGGTCTTGGAGACGATCGGGGAGGCATCCATGGTGGTGTCCACGATGCCGCCCCAGGTGCGCAGCACGTGTGCCCGGCCAAAGATCGGGAAAAGTTCGACGGCGGCCGCCATTTGCTCCTCGATGACGTGGAAGGCGCCGCGCTGGCCGTAGCCGTTGTAGCTGTCGATGCCCGCGCCCATGACCAGTTCGCCCTTGTGGGCCTGGGAGACGTAGACGTGGACGTGGTTGGACATGACGACCGTCGGGTGGACCGGTTCGTGCAGTTCGGAGACCAGTGCCTGCAGCGGGTGGGACTGGATCGGCAGGTCGAAGCCGGCCTGTTCGGCGAGCACCGAGGAGTGCCCGGCGCCGCAGAGGGCGACCTTGCCGGCATTGATGGTGCCGCGGGACGTCTTCACCCCGGTGACCCGGTTGCCGTCCTTGATGAAGCCGGTGACTTCGCAGTTCTGGATGATGTCCACGCCCATTTCGTCGCACTTGCGGGCGAAGGCCCAGGCGACGTGGTCGTGCTTGGCGATGCCTGCACGCGGCTGGTAGGTCGCGCCCATGACCGGGTAGCGGATGTCGTCCCCGATGTTGATGATCGGGCACAGTTCCTTGACCTGCTCGGGGGTGATCCATTCGGCGTCGACGCCGTTGAGCTGGTTGGCACCGACCCGGCGCATGGATTCGCGCACATCTCCCAGGGTGTGGGCGAGGTTCATGACCCCGCGCTGGGAGAAGAGGAAGTCGTATTCCAGTTCCTCGGGCAGCTGCTCCCAGAGCTTGAGAGACTTCTCGTAGATGCCGGCGGATTCGTCCCAGAGGTAGTTGGAGCGAATGATGGTGGTGTTGCGGGCCATGTTGCCGCCGGCCAGCCAGCCGCGTTCCAGGACGGCAATGTTTGTCATGCCGTGGTTCTTGGCCAGGTAGTAGGCGGTGGCCAGGCCGTGTCCGCCACCTCCCACGATGACTGCGTCATAGGAGGACTTGGGCTCGGGGTTGCGCCAGAGGAATTCGGGGTGTTCGGGGAGAACGTCAGCCATGGTCTTAGGCTCCAATCGGGGCGAGGTTCGGGTATAGCGGGTGGGCGTTGGCCAGGGCGTGCACACGGTCCTTCAGAGCCGCGAGGGTAGCCTCGTTGTTCTCCTGCGTGCCAGCGATGAGCGTCTCGGCAATGATGTCCGCGACCTCCACAAACGCTGCCTCGGAGAAACCACGGGTCGCCAGTGCCGGGGTGCCAATACGCAACCCCGAGGTGACCATCGGCGGGCGTGGGTCAAAGGGAACCGCATTACGGTTCACCGTGATTTCCACCTTCGCCAACAGATCTTCACCCTGCTGCCCATTGAGCTCCGAGTGACGCAAGTCCACCAGAACCAGGTGCACATCGGTGCCACCGGTGAGCACCGAAATGCCCACCGCAGCCACATCCGGAGCATTCAAACGTTCGGCCAGAATGTGGGCACCGGCCAGCGTACGAACCTGACGATCCTTGAACTCCTGCGTCGCAGCGATCTTGAACGCGACGGCCTTACCGGCAATCACGTGCTCCAACGGGCCACCCTGCTGACCGGGGAAAACGGCAGAGTTAATCTTCTTGGCAATATCTGCATCGTTGGTCAGGATGATCCCGCCACGCGGACCGGCCAGGGTCTTGTGCGTGGTGGAGGAGACCACATGAGCGTGCGGCACCGGTGAGGGGTGCAGCCCGGCGGCGACCAACCCGGCGAAGTGCGCCATGTCCACAAACAGGTACGCACCGACCTTGTCGGCAATCGCGCGGAAACGCTCGAAGTCCAACTGCCGCGGGTAGGCGGACCAGCCGGCAACAATCATCTTCGGGGAGTGTTCAATGGCCAGGGCTTCAACCTTGTCCATGTCCACCACCAGGGTGTCCTCTTCAACGCCGTACGGGACGATGTTGTAGAGGCGGCCGGAGAAGTTAATCTTCATCCCGTGGGTCAGGTGACCGCCGTGCGCCAGGTTCAGGCCCATGATGGTGTCACCCGGACGGATCAGCGCGTGCATCACCGAGGCGTTAGCCTGGGCACCGGAGTGCGGCTGCACGTTCGCGAATTCGGCACCAAAGAGGGCCTTGACCCGCTCGAGTGCCAGCGTTTCCACCACGTCGACCTCTTCGCAGCCACCGTAGTAGCGGCGTCCCGGGTAACCCTCGGCGTACTTGTTAGTCAGCACCGAACCCTGGGCCTGCATCACCGCGAGGGCCGTGTGGTTCTCCGAGGCGATCATTTCCAGGCCACGCTGCTGGCGAGCGAGCTCCGCGTCGATACGCTCCGCGATCTCCGGATCGAGGGTGTTAATGCTCTCGGTCAGAGTTGACTCGACAAGCGAGGTGTTGGTGGCTGTCATCCAGAATTCACTCCTTGAAGTACAAGTTGTTGATTATTGATATATCAGAACTAGGCTCAATGCTATGATGGGGATCACAGGGTGTCAACAGCCGACCTGAAAAAGTCGCCACGCCGGTCACACTAAAGTTGATCGGCAACAACAAGGAGAAAAACACATGAGCGCTGTCTCCGCAGGCCCGGAGGTGCTGGCCGAGTCGATTTCGCTGGCCGAACAGTCCTACCGGGACATCCGCGACCGGTTGATCATGCTCGACATCCGCCCGGGAGAACCCATCAACGACGGGCAGCTCGCGCTTGAGCTTGGTGTCGGACGGACGCCGGTGCGAGAGGCTCTCAAGCGCCTGGAAATCGACCACTTGGTAATTTCCTATCCGCGTCGCGGCACCTTTGCCACGATCGTGGACATCACCGAGTTGGCCGACGTCTCGGAACTTCGCCGTTCCCTGGAGCCGCTGGCTGCCCGCAAGGCCGCGCTCAGCGCCTCGGATGCCGACCGCGAAGCCCTGCGTGCCCTGGCCCGTGACATCGAGCGGCTTGAGGAGAAGGAGGTGGACAAGCGCGGGCTGATGGAATACGACCTCAGCGTCCACCGGCTGATCTACCGGGCCGCGGGAAACCACCACCTCGAGGAAACGCTAATCCGCCTGGACAACCTGGCCACGCGAATCTGGTGCCTAGTCCTGGACAAGGTGCCGTCGGTGGCCGGACACATCGAGGAACACGTCGACCTGCTCGATGCCATCGTGGCGGGAAACGCCGCAACGGCAGAAACGCTGGCGCTGGCGCACATCACCAGTTTCGAGCAGACCATCCGGGCGGTGCTCTAGAGCCCGACCCTGCTACGTTCCCGGGTGCCGTGCCTCATTTGCGCGTGCCCAGGTTCGCGAGGGCCAGCCGGGTCGCCAAGTGGACCGCAGCAAGGCGCGAGGTGCCGCGCGGGTCGCCGCCGAGCAGGTCGAAGATCTTGTTCAGTCGCTTGTGCAGGGTCTGGCGTTCCATGAAGAGCGCGGCTGCGGCGGCCGTGGAATTGCACCCGCTCGACAGCCAGGCGTCCAGTGTGGCGACCAGGTCGCCGGATCGCAGGCTGTCATGGACCAGCAGGTCCGAAAGGATTTCCTGGATGTAGCGCTCGATCTTTTTTGGCCCGACATCGCGCTCGCATAGGCGCTCCAGAGCGACGTCCTCGCAATCGCGCACCGCCCCCGAGTTCGGCATGGGCAACGCGAGCCGCTCGGTCACAAGGGCCTGCTGCAGGGACCATGGCCCGTGTGAGGCATCGGGCACCCACGGGCCCATGACGCCCTGGACCGACACCGCCTCGATTTCGGCGCGCAACCCCAGTAGGATCCGCCGGCGTTCCTGCCGAGGTGAGATCCCCTTCAGTGGAAGCACGCCGTAGAGGTATTCGGAATCGAGATAGGTTTTGATGTCGGGGCAGTTGTGCCGCAGGATCCTCTCCACTGCGCTGCGGACCCGACCCAGTTCGACCCCGCGGAACACCATGACAGCCACCGGGACGGTGGCGTCGAGCCCGATCTGCACGCAAAGGTCCTTGATTTCGCTGGAGCTGGAGTCGCGGATGATCGCCTGCATAAGGGCCGAATCGGCAATCTGTGACCGGGTTGGCCGATGGTGCTGGGACAGTGCGAGCGCCAGGATGCTTCCCAGCCGCTCTGCCACCGTGGACAAGAACTCCTTTTCGGCTTCGTGGCGGCTCTCCAGCTGCAGCCGCGCCGCGACAACGTCGGAAAGGAAGATGTCGGAGAGGACCTTCATTTCGATCTGCGCATCGGGGATGTCTCGGCTGCTGGCCAGGGTATTGCCGCCCATATCGACCAGCAGCGCGTTGACGTCCAGGTTCTGGGCGATCAATGCCACCAGCGGGGTCAGTCCCGGTCCCGAGGTGGCGATTCGGTGGGCCAAACTCTGGGAGACCTCGTCGGCGCGTTGCAGGGCCAATGCCTGGGCGGAGACGATGGCCCGGTTGATGGTCTCGGCCAGTTCAACGAATGGCACGGTGGCGCGCAGCTCGATCAGCGGCAGGCCCGCCATTTCGGCCGCCTCAATGAGGGCGGGGGACAGCGACCGGTTCAGGCCCACGGTGTCAATGGCTAGGGCGGCAACCTTTCGCTCGGCCAGGCTCTGGATGTACTGGACCTGGGCCTCGACCCGAAGTGCCACCAGGTTCTGGCCCCCGCTAAGCAGCAGCTCTTCACCACGTAACAACGGCGCGATCTCGAGGACCTCGCTCGAGTGCACCCAACGAACCTGGGTGGTCGCCGCATTCGCGGCCCCCGCCATGATGCGGGGGCGAGCCTTCATGAAGAGTGGGGTGGCCAGAACATCGTTGAGGTTCAGCAGCATGCGGGGTTCCTAGCTCTAGGCGTGGCGGCGATGGTAGTGCCCCCGGACGCACGGGTGGTGACACTTTGTCGACCAACGCCGATAAGAAACATACAGATTGAGTGTACTGCGTGGCGCAGATCACTTCTACGCTTATGCATACGTTCTTTTTGAACCAACCTCGCAGTCGAGAAAGTGAACCAATGAGTAGACAAGTCGCCAATTCATCTGAAAGCGTGACCCATGAGGTCGAGGATTCCCTTCAGCCGATTCCCGAATCAGCCAGGACCACCAAACTTTCTGGGCAGTTCTGGATCTGGGCAGGGGCCAACGTCGCCCCCATCAACTGGATCCTCGGTGCCCTAGGCATCCACCTGGGACTGGGCCTTGCCGACACCCTGACCGTGCTGATTGCCGGAAACGTCATCGGCATGCTCGGCTTCGGATTCTTCGTGATCTTGGGGCAGCGGACCGGCGCCACCGGGATGCTGCTTGCCCGCGGAGCCTTTGGCCGCCGCGGCGCCTACCTGCCGGCCGCCATCCAGGCGGTCATCGCCATTGGTTGGTCGGCAGTCAACACCTGGGTCATCCTCGACCTGATCATGGCCCTGTTCGGAATGATCGGCTGGGTCGACCCAACCGCAGCCAACCTGATGTGGAAGATCTCGACGGCGGCGGTCATCATGTCCATCCAGGTGGCCATTTGCTACCGCGGCTACAAGGCCATTGCCCGCTTCGAGCGCATCACCATGCCGCCGACCATCATCGTGCTGATCGCCATGTCGATCCTGGCCTGGACGCAGCTGGACATCGACTGGACCTACCAGGGCCCGGTGGGCGAGGTGCTCACCGGCATGCCGCGTCTCGCGGCAATGTCTTCGATTATGACCGCCATCGGCATCGGCTGGGGCATCGGTTGGTTCACCTACGCGCCGGACTACTCCCGCTTCGTCTCTAAGCGCATCAAGCCGAGCAAGCTGTATATGGTCAGCGTCCTGGGCCAGTTCCTCCCGGTGGTATGGCTCGGCATCCTGGGTGCCAGCCTTGCCACCAAGAATGGCACGGCCGACCCCGGCCAGTTGATTGTTGAAAGCTTCGGTACTCTCTCGATCCCCGTCATCCTGCTGGTGATTCACGGGCCGATCGCCACAAACATCATCAACATGTACACCTTTGGCGTTGCCACGCAGGCTCTGGACATCAACGTCTCGCGCAAGAAGCTCTCGATCATGGTCGGCGTATTGGCCATGGGTGCCGTCATCGCCTTCCTCTTCGCCCATGACTTTGCCGAGGTTCTACACAACTGGATCATTGCCATCGCGGCGTGGGTGGCCACCTGGGGCGGCATCATGGTGGTGCACTACTTCGTCTTCGAACGCAGACACAAGGATTTCTCTTACCTGTTCCTGGATCCGAAGTCGACCAAGCTCAAGGCCTTCAACCCCGCGGCATTCATTGCCTTCGCAGGCGGCATCTTCATGACCTGGATGTGCATGTACGGTTCGGTTCCGGCGCTCCAAGGCCCAATCGCCA
Organism: Paeniglutamicibacter terrestris; assembly: GCF_012271785.1. Lineage (GTDB taxonomy): Bacteria > Actinomycetota > Actinomycetes > Actinomycetales > Micrococcaceae > Paeniglutamicibacter > Paeniglutamicibacter terrestris. The sequence continues at coordinate 150,859 of NZ_JAAWVT010000006.1, forward strand.
CGGCTGTGGGCGGCATCGACTTCTCCTGGCTGGCGGGAACCGCCACCAGTGCGGGGCTGTACTACGTACTGGGCTTGAGCCGCTTCAAGTCCCGCATCGAACAGGGCGTGCCGCTGGGACTGAAGCTTGACTGCTCCGACGCGGAGTTCATTCGCCAGCACGGTAGCGCGGAGTTCCTGCTCGCCGAGCAGCGGATCGACGACGTGGACCCGACTGCGGAGGCGTCCACCGAGGCCGCATCTGAAGTGCACACGAACGGCCAGTAATACCTATGATGGCCAGCGGGTCCCGTGGCGGATTAATTCGCCACGGGACCCGCTCCCATGTGCCGCGGACACGTCCGGGCATCGCGGTGATCGATGCAACCGGGGTGCGTTGATCGCAGTTCTTCTTTACCCTTTCCCATGAGTCTCCTGGTGCGCGAGGCGAACCAACGACGGGCACCCGCGCACCAACACCACAAGGAGCCTCTCGATGCAGTCGGTTTTTCTGGAAGATATCGATGCGGAAACCTACGCCGCCTATATAACCCAGCCCCATGCAACGCTCATCATCCCCGCCGGCGCCACCGAGCAACACGGTCCGCATATGCCGCTGGGCGTCGACGCGATGCTTTCGCGAGCCATTGCCGGGGTGGTGGCCACTAAGCTTGGCTCCCTGGTCGCGCCAACATTGTCCTATGGATACAAGTCACAGCCACGCTCCGGCGGCGGCAATCACCGGGTGGGGACCACGAGCCTGAGCGGGGCAACGCTCTCCGGCCAGGTCGAGGACGTTGCCCGGTCCTTCATCGGGCAGGGGTTCACCAAGGTCGTTATCCTCAATGGCCACTTTGAAAACTACCAATTCATTTACGAGGGCCTGGAAATCGCGGTGGGCCGTGCCCGGGAAATGGGACTCGATGCACGGGCCATGCTGCTTTCCTACTGGGATTTCGTCGATGAGGAAACCCTGGAGAAGGTCTTCCCCGACGGTTTCCTGGGCTGGGACATCGAGCATGGCGGGGTGCTGGAAACCTCTCTCATGCTTCTGCTGCATCCGGAAAAGGTCGACATGTCCCGAGCCGTCAACCACCCGCCGGCGCAGTTGAAGCCCTACGACATCTTTCCCGAGGACCCGGAGCGCACCCCGGCCAGTGGATGCCTGTCCTCACCGTTCGGCGCTAGCGCCGAACGAGGGAAGTTGCTCCTGGATGCCGTGACCAACGGCGTGGCCCGGGCCATCGAGGACGAGTACTCGTTGTCACTGGAATCCCTGGCGGTCAGGTAGCGGCAATTGTGTCCGGTCGTAGCAGCATGTCGGATTCGCGGCGAGCGTGCGCCGGCATGTCGACGGTTCCGTAGGGCATGAATGTCATGCAGGTTTGGGCGCCCGGGAGACCGGGCGCCCACGCTTTTTGACGCCACGGGCAGCGGATGCGAAGCAGGCCAAACCTGACCCTTGACAGTGATGCGAGACACAAATAAAGTGAGCGCAACAGGGTTGCAATGGATGCAACCAAAATAAACTCTGGTGGTTCCCACATGATTCAGCGCAACAACTCCGCGGACGGCAGCGATGCCCGCGAGCGTTCTGCAATGAGCACGCTCGCCAATACCCACGCCTCCGATCTCGGCCCAACGCTCAGCGGGCAGGACCGTGCGGACCCGGCCGGGATTGGCAAGAAAACCCGCACCAAGGTCGTTGCTGCCAGCTTCATCGGCAACTTTGTGGAATGGTTCGACTACGCCGTCTACGGCTACCTTGCAGTGACCATCACGGCGGTCTTCTTCCCGGACTCCGACCCGGCAACCGGCTTGATGCTCACCTTCGCACTCTTCGCGATCTCGTTCCTGGTCCGTCCGCTGGGCGGATTCGTCTGGGGTCACCTGGGAGACAAGATCGGCCGGCGCGAGGCACTCTCGTGGTCCATCCTGATCATGTCCGCGGCAACCTTCTGCATTGCCTTGATCCCGTCCTACAACACCATCGGCGTCTGGGCTCCAATCCTGCTGCTGATTATCCGCGTCGTCCAGGGGTTCTCTGCTTCCGGCGAATACGCGGGTGCCTCCGCCTTCCTGGTGGAATATGCGCCAGCCAACCGCCGCGGCCTCTACGCAGCCGTCGTTCCGGCCAGCACGGCCGCGGGCCTGTTGCTCGGCTCGCTGCTCGCTGCGCTGCTGACGGGCATGCTGGAACCTGAGCAAATGCAGTCCTGGGGCTGGCGACTGCCGTTCCTGCTGGCGGCACCCATGGGCCTGATCGGACGTTACATCCGCACCAAGCTCGAGGACTCGCCGATATTCAAGGAGCTGGCCAAGGAAGACAATGCCGTGAAAGCCCCGGTCAGTGCGCTGTTCAAGAACCACTGGCGCCAACTCATCCAGGCCGTCGGTGCGGTGCTGCTGAACGCAGTGGGTTTCTACCTCATCCTCAGTTACATGCCCACGCACTTGTCCCAAAACATCGGACTCAGTGAAACCGCATCTTATGTGGCCACCACCGTGGCGCTGACGACGTACATCGGTTTCATTTTCGTGGTCGGAATGCTCTCCGACCGCTTCGGGCGCAAGAAGGTCCTGATGAGCGCATCGATCACCTTCGTAGTGCTGACGGTGCCGGCGTTCATGCTGCTAGAAACCGGCAACTTCCTCATCGTCGTCCTGGTGCAGATCCTGCTCGGCGCGATGCTCAGCCTCAATGACGGGACACTTCCCAGCTACCTGGCCGAAATGTTCCCCACCCGGGTCCGTTACTCCGGATTCGCCGTGAGCTTCAACCTGTCCAATGCACTCTTCGGCGGTACCGCACCGTTCGTGGCAACCGTCTTGATCGCTTCCTCCGGCACCGCCCTGGCCCCGGGCTGGTACCTCATGGGTGCGGCTGTCATCTCTCTGGTGGCCGTGGCCTTCTCGGTTGAAACCAGTAAGAAGGCGCTGGCATAGCCGGCCGGGGGCCTTCTCCTTCCTAGAGAAGTTATGTCAGGGACTTGCCCCGGAACCGCCGAGGAACCGGTCTCCAAGGTGGAACGCTCCGCCGCTGCCGCGTCCAAGACCAGCACCCGGAAAACCGGTGACGGGACCACCGTCACCAGCTACCGGGACCTCCTGTCCCACCTGGCCACCAAGTCCGGAACGCCACCAGCGTTCCGGGCACCGAGACGTCCTTCGAACTGCTCTCCCTGCCCACGCCCCGCCAACAGCGGGCCATGGACCTCATTGACCAGCACACCCGAAACCACAGAATATAGCCAGACGGAGCCAAGAGCGCCAGGATCCCCGACAATCCGGGGATCCTGGCGCTCTGTCTCACGTAACTTCTCTAGGGTGCCAAACGGGGTCGGTCGGGCCTTGGTCGCAGTGGCCCGAGGAGGGTGCGTTACGCGGTCTTGCATTGGGTCGGGCAGATTGCGTGGCGTCCTTCCTGTTGAGGCCAGGGTAGGGGATTCTTTTCCTGGTGCCGACTACTTGTGTCTGACGAGTATCCGCCTGGTCGGTGATGGCAGGGACCCCTCCCGTGGCCCAGCGGGTGTCGTCGCCGGGTTTTCACCGCGGTGGACCAGGATCCGGGCGGATCGCTGTCAATGTGGTGATTCGACAGTGCCGGTGACAGCATTCCATGTAATTTTGTTGCGAATGTCGGAGGCTTGCGCCTTGCGCCTGAGTAACCAAGCTTGACTGTGAGCTGAGCCACTGAGAGTATTCAACGCAACAGGGTTGCGCCTTGCGCAACGAAAGTTCTTCTTCCACGGGACTCGTGACGTTCCGCCGAAGTCCCAATATTCCTCGTCCGCTGTCAATACTAGGAGACAACGATGACCTCAGTATTTCTTGAAGACCTCGACGCAGAAACCTACTCTGCCATTGTGGCGAAGGAAGGATCGACCGTAATCATCCCGACTGGTGCCACGGAGCAACACGGTCCGCATATGCCATTGGGTGTAGATGCCATGCTGTCGAAGGCGATCGCCGGGTTAGTCGCCGAAAAAATCGGCGCAGTGGTTGCCCCGGTATTCGCGTACGGCTACAAGTCCCAGCCGCGTTCGGGTGGCGGCAACCACCGCGTAGGTACCACCAGCCTCGGTGCCGCGGCGTTGACCGGGATGGTGGACGATGTGGTTTCCTCGTTCCTGGCCCAAGGCTTCAAGCATGTGGTGGTCCTCAATGGCCACTTCGAGAATTACCAGTTCATCTATGAGGGTCTGGACAATGCGGTTGCCCGGGCGCGCACCAATGGCACCAGCTCGCGGGCACTGCTGCTTTCCTACTGGGACTTCGTTGACGAAGCCACCTTGGAAAAGGTCTTCCCCGATGGCTTCCTGGGTTGGGACATCGAACACGGCGGGGTGCTGGAAACCTCCCTGATGCTGTTGCTACACCCGGAAAAGGTGGACATGTCACGCGTCGTGGACCACCCCCCGGCCAAGGTGACCCCCTACGACATCTTCCCCGAGGACCCGGCGCGGACACCGGCCAGCGGCTGCCTTTCCAGTGCAAAGGGTGCGAACGCAGAGCGCGGCCAGCTCTTGCTCGATGCGGTTGTCATCCAGGTTGCAGATGCCCTTAAGGGCGAACTCTTGCTCGGGGACATCACCCTGGAGGTGCCATAACATGTCACTGGACAAGACGACCCCGCATCCGGCCGCGAGTGCCGAAGGCGACAACGACCCCAAGTTCGCAGCGCCGGTGGAGCTTCCCCGCTTCATGGGGCGGCACATCCCGCCGCTTGACAGGTTGCTGATCCGCGTCATTCCACCGGTGCTCATCGTTGGCGTGATCATCTGGGTGCTGGCAAACCCGGCGGAAGCTGCGGCAGCGATCTCCGAAATGCGTACATTCGTGACCGGCAAGTTCACCTGGCTGTTCATCCTGTATTCGGTCTTCACCGTGGTGGTGTGCATCTGGCTCGCCACGAGCAAGGTTGGCAAGGTTCGTCTCGGTGGACCCAACGCGAAGCCACAGCACAGCAAGTTCGCCTGGTATTCGATGCTCTTCGCCTGCGGGCAGGGCATCGGGCTGATCTTCTGGTCGGTCGCCGAACCCATCATGCTGCGTGACGAAAACCCGGTCATCCCGGCCGGACCCAGCGGCGGCGCCGAGGGCGCAATCGTATGGACCTACTTCCACTGGGGCCTGACCGCCTGGGCGATGTACTGCGTCGTCGCGGTCTGCCTCGCCTACTCGCACCACAACCTGGGCAAGACCCTGACGTTCCGCGAAGCCACCGTCGACATCCTGCCGCGCTGGTCGCGCCGCGGGGCAGGCGTCGTCATCGAACTGCTGGCCATCATAGCTACCGTGCTCGGCCTGGCCACGTCCTTCGGGTTCGCGGCCATGCAGTTCAGCTCCGGCATCACCTCCTTTACCGGAATCGTGGCAAGCCCGATGATGTGGTTCATGGTCATTCTGGTCTTCGCAGGCATCACCTCGGTCTCGGCCATCGTGGGCATCAACAAGGGCATGGCCCGGATCAGCAGCGTGAACTCGATCCTGAGCATCGCGCTGGTGCTCGCCGTGCTGGTCTTCGGTCCGACGCTGTTCATCATTTCGAATATGTCCCAGACCTTCGGCAGCTTCATGGCGAACTTCGTGGACATGAGCATGTGGACGGACTCGGGTTTGGCCGCCACGACGCTGGAGAGTTGGCAGGACAGCTGGAACGGCTGGTGGACGGTGTTCATCTGGTGCTGGGTCATTGCCTTCTCCCCGTTCGTCGCAGGCTTCATTGCCCGGATTTCCCGCGGGCGCACCATCCGTGAGTTTGTCCTGGGCGTGACCGTCATCCCGACCCTGATCGTCATGGTCTGGGTGGCGGTGATCGGCTCGGCCGCCATCTTCTACGACGACAAGTCCGACCGCGGCATCAGCGCAGCAGTGGCAGTCGATACCTCCGCCGGCCTGTTCGCAATGCTCGACGCCGTCCCGGTGGTTGGCACCATCCTGCTGGTGGTGGCCACCATCCTGGTCGCCACCTACTACGTCACTTCCCTGGACTCGGGGATCTATGCGCTGAGCGAGTTTGTCTCGGCGCCGCACAAATCCGGACCCGTGTTCCGCGTGGTGCTGGTGCTTTCGGTGGGTACGGTCACCACGGTGTTGCTGACATTGGGCGGAACCGCGGTGGTCGACACGGTGCAGACCGGCACCATCATCGGGGCTTTCCCGTTCTCCTTCGTGATCATTCTGATGATCGTGAACCTGATCCGGAGGCTGCTCAAGCGCGACAAGGCGATTAGGCAGCTGGAAAAATTCATCAATGACCCTGACCCGACGCTGGTCTTTGTTCCCGATCCGAGGGAGGAGGGCGCGATCCGCAGGGTCGCCTTTGAAGGCGGCAAGGAAACTGGACTGCCAGAGAAGAACTAATCGCGCGAAGGCCGTGGTGTCCGCAATGGCGGAGACCACGGCCTTCGCCGTTGCCGCGAGGGAAAACCTCCTTGAAAGTACCGGCAAAAGGCCCGGTTGTGTGCCGCGAATCGGAAATCTTTCGACGCTCGCCGGAAACCACTTGACAGTGAGCTGGGGCACACATATTCTGAATGCAACGGAGTTGCAATGAATGCAACAAACCGAAACTTTCTCCGGCGGTTCCCAAGAATCCACGCAATCCTTTTGATTGGGCCGGTCTGCATTGCCACCTGATTACTTCTAAGGAGTCAATACCTTGACCACCACCGCGAACAGCGCCACCAACGTTTCCGAACTCGAGCGCCTGAAGACCCTGCACAACGGGACCAAGCAGCAGCTCACGTTCTCCGACGCAGAATTCGAGCGTCGTCTGACCGGCCTGCGCCAGATCATGGCCGCCAACGACCTGGACGCGGTCATCCTGACCAGCTACCACGGCATCAAGTACTACTCCGATTTCTTGTACACCACCTTCGGTCGCAACTACGCGCTGGTTGTCACCGCCGACAGCTCGACCACCATCACCGCGAACATCGATGCCGGCATGCCATGGCGCACCAGCTATGGCGACAACATTGTCTACACCGACTGGAAGCGTGACAACTTCTACTACGGACTCCAAGAAGCACTGAAGCGCAACGGCGTGAAGGCAGCGCGACTCGGTATCGAGGATGACGCCCTGCCGACCATGACTCGCCAGGCCATCGCCGACACGTTCCCGGGTGTCGCCCTGGTGGATGTCTCGCAGGCTGCCATGCGCCAGCGCATGATCAAGTCCGCCGAGGAAATCGAGGTCATCAAGCACGGTGCACGCATCGGCGATATCGGCGGCGAAGCCATCAAGGCAGCCATCCGCGAGGGCATCACCGAGTACGAGGTCGCCCTGATCGGCACCGAGGCCATGGTCCACGAAATCGCCAAGACCTTCCCGCACCGCGAAGTGCGCGACACCTGGGTCTGGTTCCAGTCCGGCATCAACACCGACGGCGCACACAACTGGGCCACGACCCGCAAGCTGGAGCGCGGCGACATCCTCTCGCTGAACTGCTTCCCGATGACTTCGGGCTACTACACCGCCCTGGAGCGCACCCTGTTCCTCGGAGAGCCGGACGAGCGCTCGCTGCAGGTATGGAACGCCAACGTCGAGGTGCACAAGCGCGGACTGGAACTCATCAAGCCCGGAGCTGTCTGCAAGGACATCGCCGCCGAGCTCAACGAGATCTTCATCGGCCACGGCCTGCTGCCAAACCGCACCTTCGGCTACGGCCACTCCTTCGGCGTCCTCTCGCACTACTACGGCCGCGAAGCGGGCCTGGAGCTGCGCGAGGACATCGACACGGTCCTGGAGCCGGGCATGGTGGTCTCCATGGAACCGATGGTCACCATCGCCGACGGCGAGCCGGGTGCCGGAGGCTACCGCGAGCACGACATCCTGGTCATTGGCGAGGACGGCGGCGTGGAGAACATCACCAAGTTCGGCTTCGGTCCGGAAAACAACATCATCGACGCCTAGTACCGAACTGGCATGATGGGGGCGGTGGAGTGCACTCGTGCGCACCACCGCCCCTTTTCGATTAATGTAGCTATTCCCGCACCCGACGAAGAATCGAGCCCCACGCCATGAACCTGGACGCACACGACCGCGCCGGCTATGCCATCGCCCTTGAGCAGGCCCGCCTGGGTGCAGGAGAGGGCGGAGTGCCCATTGGCTCGAGCATCTTTCAGAACGGGAAGCTGCTGGGGGCCGGCCGCAACCGCCGAGTGCAAAACGGGGATCCGACGGCGCATGGGGAAATCGATGCGCTGCGCAAGGTCGGGCGCCGTGCCTCCTACGCCGGAACTACCCTGTACTCCACGCTGGCTCCGTGCGCCATGTGCGCCGGATCGATCATCCTCTTCGGCATCCCGCGCGTGGTGGTGGGGGAGGACGAGAATTTCCCCGGGGAACTCGAACTGCTGCGGTCCCGCGGTGTGGATGTCGTGGTCATCGACGATCCGAAGGCCACCGCACTCATGGAAAGCTTTATCACCGAGTACCCCGCTCTTTGGAACGAAGACATCGGCGTCGAAGAGAACTAAACGCGCCCGGCGAACGTCGCGGCGCGATACCGTACAACAGTAAACACGACTACCAGCACTCAACACCCAATGGAGAGATGCCACCATGGCTGCCACCACCACTATCCCCGCCCCCGCGACCGAGCAGCGTGGTGCCTCGGTGATTGTCAACGTCATTGATGTATTGCGTTGCTTTACCGTGGAGAACCCGCTGTTGGGTGTCACTGAAATCGCCGCTCAGGTGGGGCTGCACAAGTCGAGTATTTCGCGCATCCTGGCGACCCTCGAGCAGGAACGCATCGTGGCCCGCGACGAGGCGACCCGGAAGTACGCTTTGGGATTGGGACTGATCGCGATAGCCGGCCCATTGCTTGCCAATCTTGATGTTCGCCGTACCTCCTTCCCGTTCCTGGAACAGCTGGCCGCGCAGACCGGTGAAACCGCGGTGCTGACCATCTGGGATGGCGCCGAATCGGTATCGGTCGAGCAGATCCCCAGCATTCATTTGGTCAAACACACCTCGGTGATGGGCAGCCGGTACAACACCGCGCTCAGTGCTTCCGTGCAGGTCTTTTTGGCCCATGAACAGCCGGCACGTGCGGCGGCGTTATTGGAAGCCGGATCGGTGGTGCTGCCCACGGACACTGCTTCCGCACGTGCCGCCTACCTGAAACGACTAGAGATGGTGCGCCGAGACGGTTTCGCGGCAAACCACGGGGAAACCTCCAGTGAGGAAGTCGGGGTGGCAGCCCCAATCTTCGACCATCGCGGAGCGGTAGTTGCCTGCGCCATGATTGCCGCCCCGTATTACCGGGTCTCGAAAGAACAACTTGCCGAACTTGGCACTGCCTGTGTGAAGACAGCGCGGAAGATCAGCACGCGGTTGGGCGCATCGGCAGCTTAGGATCGTGAATCGTATCGACTGAAGATGAGGGACATTCTGATGTTTGAACCGCGAGGCGCTTACACCTTTGGGCACCGGCTGCATGAGGGCAGCGGGACGAAGATGCAATTCCATTTTGTTGATGAGATGAAAATGCCCGTCGCGATCCAAACGTGGGAAATTGAACCCGGTGGGTACGAGGGGATGCACGCCCACGAATCTCACGAGTTGGCACTTGAGGAGTTTTACCTCGTCCTTGCTGGAAGCGCCAGCATGCACGTGGGTGACACGGTGCACGAGCTGAGCATCGGTGACAGTGTGCTGGCCCCTGCCGGGATCCAACACGATCTGCGTAACACGGGAGATGAGCTGTTGCGCGTTCTAGTGGTGTGGGGAGAAGCGGGCGAAAAGAACTTTTCCCGGTTCGGGTCCGTCGGCAAGGCGCGAGCAGCACGGGCCTCATCCGTCCTTTGATTGCCGCTGCGCGAGGCGTTTATTGGCCCGAGGCGCTTCCCGGTGTGCGGTCTGAAACTGCTTGCCGAATACGGTTTAACCACTGCATTAGCTCCGCACCGGTGGCATCGGGCTGATCAAGGTGCGCGTTGTGGCCCGCTTCCTCAAGCACTCGCACGGTGGCGTCTGCATAGCAACTAGCCAGCCGCTGTTGGTCCTCGAAACCAACCACATGATCTTGGCGCCCGGTTATGATGAGCGTCGGGCCGGAGTAATTGCTGACTCGTTGCTCTGGCTCGCATGACAACGAATAATTTCCGGCAATCCGGCCGATGGCCGATCGATCAAATGCGCGCAATCCGGGAAGCGCACCGTCGCGGAATCTCGCCCAATTCTCCTGATTCTGGAGAACAGCCAACTCCGCGTAGGCGCTGGCATCATCCGGATCCAGAGATGCTAACAACGCGGAATCCCGTTGCAAAACTGTTGCCGGTGGCAAGACTCGGCGAGCTTTATCGGCAACCACCACCGCGCAGAGCAGCGCCATTCCCATGATTTGATCGCCGAACTCAGCTACGAGATGCCTGGCGAGCATCCCGCCAAAAGAATGGCCGAGCACCGCAAATTTTTGGCTTCCGAACGTGGCCCGGACAAAGGCCACCAGCTCGGCTGCGACGTCATCGGTACTGCGGATTTCGGCTCCAGCCACCGATGCTCCCATGCCCGGCAGATCCACGTAGATCCGGCGCCATGACCCATGTGATTCAAATACCGGGTCGAGTCCCAGCAACAGGCGATGATCCACGCAAAATCCATGAATCAGCAAGAGGGGAGTCCCTGTTCCGCGTTCGACTGTATGCACCTTTGAACGTTAACACGGCCAGAGTCTTGACGCTGGCGGGGCATTTAGTCGGGGCGTTGCTGACGATGTGTCCTGGGACACGTGGGTTAGTGTGGTTTTATGTCGAAAACCCCGCACTCGCAGCTCTTCGATGTCATCGTTGTTGGCGCTGGCTTGGCCGGCCTCGTGGCGGCCACCGAAGCCACCGCGTCGGGGGCACGAGTGATCCTGATAGACCAAGAATCCGAGGCCAACCTGGGTGGCCAAGCCCATTGGTCCTTTGGCGGGATCTTCCTCGTTGATTCGCCAGAACAACGCCGCTTGGGTGTTAAGGATTCCCTAGAGCTTGCCCAACAGGACTGGGAGAACACCGCAGGATTTGATCGAAGCGAAGATGACTGGGCCCGGAAATGGGCGAGGGCGTATGTCACTTGGGCCGCCGGGGAAAAGCGCGAATGGCTGCATCAACGCGGCGTGAGGTTCTTCCCTGTGGTGGGCTGGGCCGAGCGCGGCGGCGCCGGGGCGCAAGGCCCGGGAAACTCGGTACCACGATTCCACATCACCTGGGGAACGGGGCCGGGTCTGCTTGAACCCTTTATCCGTGCCGCTAGGGTGGCCGAGGCCAAGGGGCAGCTCACCATGCTTTGGCGACACCAACTTGATGACCTGGTCCTAGCGGATGGGCACGTCAGCGGGGTGCGCGGAACAATACTCCAGGATGACAACGCCGAACGTGGAAAGGCCAGTAACCGGATCAAAGTGGCGAACTTCGAGTTCTTTGCCCCGTCTGTCATCGTGGCCACCGGTGGTATCGGTGGAAACCTCGAAAAGGTCCGCGCTGCATGGCCGGCACGGTTAGGAACCGCTCCCGAATCGATGGTTGCAGGGGTTCCCGCACACGTTGATGGGCGAGGCCTGGACATTGCCCAAAAAGCGGGTGCCCGGCTGATTAATGGAGACCGAATGTGGCACTACACCGAAGGGATCGCCAACTGGGATCCGGTGTGGGAACGACACGGCATCAGGATCCTTCCGGGCCCTAGTTCACTGTGGCTCGATGCCACTGGCAAGCGCCTGCCTGACCCGCTCTGGCCGGGCTTTGATACCTTGGGCACCCTAGAACACCTCCGCGGCACCGGATACGACTACAGCTGGTTCATTCTGAACCGACGCATTATTGGCAAGGAATTTGCGCTCTCCGGTTCCGAGCAGAATCCCGATCTCACCGGCAAAGATATCCGTGCGGTGCTCGCGAGGGCGCGCGTGGATGTCCCCGGTCCGGTCCAGGCATTCCTCGATCGGGGCGAGGACTTCATCCAGAGTGACACGCTGGATGAACTTGTCACCAAAATGAACGAGCTCAGTGGAGAGAACCTGTTGGATCCGGCATCGGTAGCCTCCGTAGTCGCGGCCAGAGACGGGGCGGTGGAGAACGCCTTTGGCAAGGACGGCCAGCTTGCGGCGATCAACTCGGCCAGGCGTTACCTCGGAGACAAACTGGTGCGCAGCGTAAAACCACATCGGCTCCTGGATCCCAAGGGTGGCGGGCTGATTGCCGTTCGACTACGGATCTTGACCCGCAAGTCGCTCGGCGGCATTCAGACCGATCTGGATTCGCGTGTGCTTGATTTCGCGGGTGAACCGATTCCGGGACTGTATGCAGCGGGTGAAGCGGCTGGGTTCGGTGGCGGCGGTTTCCACGGCTACCGCGCCCTCGAAGGAACGTTCCTCGGCGGCTGCCTCTTCAGTGGCAGGGCCGCTGGTAGGCACGCTGGCGGGGTCGATGCGCGGTCATAGATCGAGCCACCCATGTGCTCGCCACACGTACTTGCGGGACATTTGTGGCTCGAGAAGCGGACGTTATTTAGTGGGTGTAGTGATAGACCAACCCAAAAAGGACGGCCGAGATACTGAACGTGAAACCGATAATCATCGGTTCCCATGTGCCTTGGGACGTCATGAGGAAAATAGCGAATGTTGCGAAGAGCAACGCAGCCAAGACGCCGCCAAGGATGATCGAACCGCCTCCGTGGTGGTGCACGGTGGCCTGCGAATTTCGGTGAAATAGATTAGCCATGTCCTCAGGGTAGGACGAAGAAACGGGAAATACGAGGGGAACGACGATGAACGATTCGGAAGAACAAGTCAGCGGCGACTGGCGCCAGATATTCGGGGCCTTGGCTAACGAGGAGACCCGGCGTTTTTATGCCCAGCAAGTTTTGGGTCTGGAAAGTGATTTGCGGCCGGAACGTGCGGCTAAGGCTGATGCCAATCTGCGCAAGGCTCGGCTCATTGATAGCGAAGGTGTCCTTGATCATGGCATCTTCGCGCGGCTGTTGGCCCACGGCGCAAGGACGGAACCGCGAGTTGGCCAACAGCGCTTTTTTGATGCACAGGGACGGCTGGATCGCTACCCCAAAAATCACGAAGAACGTGTTTCGTTGCTGCGCTTGATCTCAGGGCGCGTGATGGGCCACGGGGAGCATCTCACCGAGGCCGAACTGACGGTAAAACTCGGAGAAATTGCTGATGATCCGGTACTTCTCCGGCGCTATCTGGTGGACTACGGCGTAGTGCTGCGCCAGCCAGATGGGTCGTCCTATCGACTGGCTGACGGATCAGACTAATCGAGGTAATTGCGCGCATCTTGTCCGAAGGGGTATTTTCATTGGTGAACGGTGGCTGGTTATTGTCGCGCCGTCCTCTGAGCCCCCAGGAGTTTCATGTCTGACCCGTATACCCGCCCGGGTGGAGATCCGAACCAACAATCGTGGTCTGCACCAAGCGGATATCAAGGGCAGTACACTGCGGGTCAGCAGCAGTACCCGGGGCAATACTCCCCGGGGCAGCAGCCGTATCCGGGCTCCTATCCCGGCCAATATCCTGCGTATGGTTACTACCCCAATGGGGGTCAGCAGTCCCCGCCGCGCAGCCATGGGATGACAATTTTTGCCATGATTGTCGGTATAACTGCCGCAGCAATTTCGCTGGTTCCGTTCCTTGGCTTCGTTGCTTATGTGCTGGGTCCGGTGGCGATGGTGCTGGGCATCATCGGGATTGCGCAACGGTACCGGCGCCGGGGATACAGCATTACAGCTCTAGTCACAGGAACGTTCGGGTTGCTGGTCTCGGTGCTATACACCATCCTTTTTTCGACGCTGATCTCCGTTGCCCAGAACACGCAAACCTATGAATTTACCGCAGACGGAACCGCGGAGTACAAGGTGAACATGCGAACGGGAGTCGACGGCGGCCCGGATGGAATAACCATGCAAAACGGGCCATTTAGCCAGATGGTTGAGGCATTAACACTCTTTGGCGGTATGTCGATCACTAATCCGACCGGTGAGATCGAAACAGTGAGTTGCCGCATCAATGACTCGGCCGGAAACCTGTTGATCCAAGACACCGCGACGGGCCCCTACCAAATGGCAACCTGCGAGCTCAGCGACGTTTTGGTGCACCAGATGGAAGACATTGATTTCCCCGAGGAACTCAGCGCCGGCAAAACGGACTGACTAGATTCCGTAGCCTCGGGCACGGCGCGATGCCATGATCCGTGAGATCGAGTCCTCCAGCACCGGATAGTTCGCGCCAGGTCCCAGGGCCACAAAACATGGGGCCTCATGGTCGGGCCGGAGCAAATCGTCATAGCTGCGCCCCATATAACTTCCACCCGCACGGCGCACCAGCAGCGCGCCGGCCGACACATCCCACGGCTTAGTGTCGAAGCCGATGGTGGCATCACACCACCCCGCCGCGACATGGGCAAGAGCCAATGCCGCCGATACCTTCCGGCGAACCGTTGCAAATGCGGTCACCCAGGTGCCGAATTCTTTCAACCCCGCATCGCCGTCGATCTCCAGTGCTTCCGCCGAGGGATAGTCGCTCATGATGTTTGCATGATGCTGATCGGGACGTGGGGCTGGGCTCAAAATACTGCCGTTCAGGTACGCATGCTGGGCGTCGGCAGAAAACTCCTCACCGGTGATCGGGTCCAGTACCACTGCCGCCAGCAATCGTCCATCGCGCGCGGCGGCAATGGAAATGCAGAAGAACGCGATCCCGTGTTTGAAATTGCTGGTGCCGTCGATGGGGTCAACGATCCATTGGATGGACCCTTCGCCGGTGCTTCCGCCTTCTTCGCCCAGCACCCACGAATCCGCTTCTGCCGTCAGGAGATGGCCACGGATGAGCTCTTCGCTGCGCCGGTCGAAGGCCGTCACCACGTCGTGGGGGTTGGTCTTATTTTCGAGGTCCATGTCTTGGCGAAATGCTTCGCGCAGGAGCGGTGCGGCTTCTCGGGCAGCGTCAACGGCGATGGACATCAGCCGTGCGGCTAGGACGGTTTCCGGGGCGCTGAATTCATGGGTGCTCACGATCCACCAGCCTAGTCCGGGTGTGAGATACACGAAAATAGTTTGACGGGGCAACTAATTCACAAATATGGTTGCTTTAGGCAACATTAGCCTTGGTCAACTAAATTTTCGAAGGAGCGCGATCCGTTGTCACGCGGTGAAACACCAACATTGGAACTTGTCGAAAGCCTGATGGCGCTTAAGCGCACCCTGCGATGTGTGGAGCAAGCTGGCGAAGGCAAGCACTCGGTGGGGTTTGCCGCTTTGGGGGTGCTGGCCTATGTCCAACGCCATCAGCCAACCCGCGCCACCGACATTGCACAGTGGGTTGGCATTGGGCCCGCTGCCATGAGCCGGCAGGTGGCTGAGCTGGAAAACTCCGGACTTCTGGTGCGGGCTCCGAGTCCCACCGATGCTCGTGCCCAGCTGATCTCGCTGACTTCCAATGGCAGTGACGAAATTCAGCAGGCCTATGAGCGTCGTGTCCTTGTGCTCTCCGAATTGCTCAACGACTGGAACGAAGCAGAAATTTCGGATGCCGCGGAAACCGTCAACTCGATTCAAACCGTGCTCCGTGCCGGCTTGGAATCGATGGCGACCAAAAACACCAAGGCTGCAACCGGCCCAGAGGAGAACAGCAATGACTGAATCGAACCCGGAGTCCACAGAAGTGCGTGAACGCACCGCGGACAAGCCACAAATGAGCCAGAAGGAGGTCTTGCGTTCCATCACTGGCGTTCTGGCCTCGTTCTTCGCGGCCATGCTGGCTTCGACCATCGTTTCTATTGCCTTGCCGACGATCATGGATGCGCTCGATGGAACGCAGACCGATTTCAACTGGGTCATTACCGCCGCACTCTTGGCCAACGCCGCAACAACCCCGATCTGGGGCAAACTAGCTGACCTCTTCGACAAGAAGAAGTTGCTGCAGGTGGGCATCATCATCTTCATTTTCGGCTCATTGTTGGCAGGCTTTGCCATCAATATCCCCATGCTCATGAGCGCACGCGTCATTCAAGGCATCGGAATGGGCGGGCTCACCGCCATGGGCATGGCAGTGATCGGCACGGTCATCCCGCCGCGTGAACGTGGACGGTACTCCGGCTACTTCGGTGGGGTCATGGCGGCGGCCACCGCTGGTGGTCCGCTATTGGGTGGCTTGATTGTCGACTCGCCCCTGGGCTGGCGCTGGACCTTCTTCATCGGGGTCCCGATCGCTATCATTTCCATGGTGATGATCCACAAGACTCTGCACATCGCCCACATTGCCCGCAAGGTATACATCGACTGGGCGGGCGCGATCCTGGTGACGATTTCGGTGTCAACGCTACTGATCTGGGTCTCCTACGTCGGCAAGGAGGGCTACTTTGAAGGAAATTCTTGGCAGACATACCTGATGGTGGGTGGCTCACTGGCGCTGATCGCGCTGCTGATCTGGGTGGAGGGTAGGGTACCCGAGCCGGTCATCCCGCTGCGGATTATTGCGACCCGAACTACCGCACTGGCGATCATTGCCTCCATCTCCATCGGTGTTGCCATGTTCGGTACCGGGGCCTTCCTCGGCCAGTATTTCCAGGTCGCCCGCGAAGCCACTCCGACCATCGCCGGGGTCATGACCTTGCCAATGATTGCCGGCAACCTGTTTGGCTCGGTCTTCTCCGGTCAGCTCATTTCGCGACTGGGACGATGGAAAATCTTCTTGGTGATCGGGGCCATTCTCAACGTTGGAGCGTTGGTTCTGCTTGGCACCATGGCGCATGACACCAACTACTGGATCCTCGCCACCGGCATGTTCTTTAACGGTGTGGGTATGGGCTTCATGATGCAAAACCTCGTCCTCGCGGTGCAGAACACCGTGAAGGTGACGGATATTGGCACGGCAAGTTCCTCTGTCGCCTTCTTCCGTTCGGTCGGTGGCGCTGCAGGTGTGGCTGTGCTTGGCGCGATGCTTTCGGACAAGGTGAGTCGGCTGCTCACCGACGCTTTGGTGGCCGCTCACCTGATCTCCCCCGATGGGTCCGCCGGGGCTGCCGGGGGAGCCTCACTCAACCTCAGCAGCATGCCACCGGCCGTGCGTTCCATGTACGAAACGGCCTTCGGCGATGCCACGGGCGTGGTCTTTATGACCTCCGCAGCGGTCGCCTTTGTGGCCCTGATCTGCATCTTATTCATCAAGGAAGTTCCTTTGCGCCGAACCATTTAGAAACGATCACGAAGCGCCGCTGAGGCCCTCGCTGGTAAGGGAAATCCTTGACAGCGAGGGCCTTTTTGTTCGGCCAAAAGGAGCCTTGCCTTAGGTCCCTCGATTACCGAATCGGATGTATCATCCAACGCCTTAGACGAATCATCCGAGATGTCAGTCACCATTCTTCCGTAGTGTGAGCAACGTCGTTCATACGGAAGGAACCGCGATGACCAGTAGCCAAGAGCACTCCGCCAGCGCAGCACCGAAACTCAAGAAGGTCCTAGGACGTTGGGATACCCTCGCCATCGGCGTCGGAGCCATGATCGGCTTCGGTTGGGTGGTGCTGACCGGCGACTGGATCACCACAGCCGGACCTCTGGGTGCGACCCTGGCCATGATCGTGGGCGGCGGGATCATGGCCGTTGTCGGTTTGACCTATGCCGAGCTGGTGGCGGCCATGCCCAAGGCCGGTGGTGAGCACAACTACCTGCTTCGAGCCATGGGAGCCCGATGGTCATTCGCCGGATCGTGGGCCATTGTTGGCGGCTACATCACCATCGTCGCGTTCGAAGCGGTGGCCTTGCCGAAATCCGTGCTGTACCTCTTCCCGAACCTGAACCACATTAAGTTGTGGGACGTTGCCGGATCCGAGGTGTATCTGACGTGGGCGCTGGTCGGGGTACTGGGTGGGGTCGTCATCACCGCGATCAATATCCGCGGCATCAAGACCGCAGGCGTTGTACAAACGTTTGTGGTGCTCTTCCTCTTCGCCATCGGTGCGGTCCTGCTGTTCGGTTCCTTCAGCGCAGGTAACACCGAGAACATGGAACCCTTCTTCACTAACGGCGTGGCCGGATTCTTTGGCGTGATGATCATCGTCCCGTTCATGTTTGTCGGCTTTGACGTCATCCCGCAATCCGCGGAGGAATGTGACATCGAGCCGCGGCGCATCGGCAAATACGTGGTGATCGCCGTACTCATCGCCACTGCCTGGTACGTCATGGTCATTCTGGCTACGGCTTCCGGCATGGGACAGGGTGCACTGGCCGGCTCCGAGCTGGCCACCGCCGACGCCATGGGCGCGCTCTTCAATTCCGATGTGATGGCCAAGGTACTTATCTGCGGTGGTATCGCCGGCATCCTCACCTCATGGAATTCTCTGCTCATGGGCGCCTCACGACTGCTGTACGCCATGGCAGGATCTGGCATGCTCCCGGCATGGTTCGCCAAGTTGCACCCTAAATATGGAACCCCGGTGAACGCTTTGCTCTTCATCGGTGGGCTTTCGATAATCGCACCGTTCTTCGGTTCGGCGATGCTCGGTTGGCTGGTCGACTCCGGGTCGCCATCCATCGTGATCGCCTACCTGCTGGTCGGGGTGGCATTTGTAATCCTTCGTCGCCGCGAACCCATGATGGAACGCCCGCTGCGCATCGGTGGCAAGGGGAACTTCGGGCAAGTCATTGGGGTCGCCTCGGTGATCTTGTGCCTGGGATTGGTCAGCCTCTACCTACCGGGGATGCCGGCCGCCATCAACATTCAGCCATGGATCCTTTTTGCCGCGTGGTGGGGAATGGGCATGCTGTTCCTGATCCGAATCCCACGCGGTGTGGTCCCTGGCATTAATGCCGAAGAAGAACTGCTGAACCGACTGGCCCTGCGGGCCAAAGACAAGAAAGCAGCCAACGCCGGAAATCAACCGGTGGGACGCGAAAGTAACCTACAGGTCGAAAAGGCCACGGAGGAAACGACACGATGAGTACCACTGGCCCCCTCGCGGGAATTACCGTTGCTGATTTCTCCAGGGTTCTTGCTGGACCGTTGTGCACCATGACGCTAGCCGATTTAGGGGCCACCGTCATCAAGGTCGAACGTCCCGGCATCGGGGATGACACCCGCAGTTGGGGGCCTCCGTTCTCCGCCACCGGATCCACCTACTTCGAATCGGTGAATCGTAATAAGCAATCACTGACCCTGGACCTGAGCGATCCAACCGACCGTCATGCTGCCCGTGAATTGGCGGTGCGTGCGGACATTGTGGTCGAGAACTTCCTCACTGGGGGAATGGACAAATTGGGTCTGGGTTACGGGGAAGTCAGCACACTGAACCCCGGGGTAATCTACGCATCCATCTCCGGGTTCGGCTCGGCTGAGGGGGCGCAGCTGCCCGGATATGACTTCATCGTTCAGGCGCTGGGTGGATTGATGTCCATTACCGGGGATGCCGAGGGCGAAGCGATGAAGGCAGGGGTGGCCCTGGTGGATGTCCTCACAGCCAAGGATGCCACCATCGGAGTGCTTGCCGCATTACATGCCCGCAATGCCTCCGGCGCCGGAGCCCACGTGGAAGTCAACCTGCTCTCCAGCCTGCAAGGTGCCTTGGCCAACCAGGGTCAGGCCTATCTAGGCGCCGGAAAGGTCGCCCAACGAATGGGCAACGCGCACCCCTCGATCGTGCCCTACCAGCTGCTTGCCTGCGCTGACGGTTCGGTGGCGGTGGCCTGCGGCAATGATCGACAGTTTGCCAAGCTCTGCACCGAAATCGGACAGGACACGCTCGCCGAAGATCCACGATTCGCCACGAATACAGCACGAGTGAGTCACCGCGAGTTGCTGATTCCACTGCTCGAGCAGGCACTGCGCGAGGATACGGGTGCCAACTGGCAGACACGATTCACCGCGGTGGGGGTGCCCGCTGGCAAAGTTGCGGGCATCGATGAGGGGTTGGAATACGCCAAAACGTTGGGGCTGAAACCCACGATCGAGGTGCACAACTCGGCGGGGGAGACGGTAGGAACCCAGGTGCGTCATCCGATCACGTGGACCCCGGAGTTTGCCGTTCGCAGCGAAGCGCCGCCGCAACTGGGGGAACATAGCGAACTTATCCGCGCCTGGCTGAGCAGCGATGTCGAGTCACTTGAAGAATTTGTGACTCTAGCGCTGCCTCGTTCCTAATTCGCCGTCGCGCATGGCCAGCCAAAGGTGCGCTGCGACATCCGGGTCATCTAAGTCCACTCCGATGAGCGTGGTAGCCACCGAGATCCGATGGCGCAGGGAATTGCGGTGGATGCCTAGGGCTCGCGCCGCATCTTCCCAGGTGCCGCGAGCCCCGAGGTAGGCCCGCACCGTGCCCAGCAGATCGGCACGCGGATAGCCTGCCAGCAATCGCACCCAGCCCGCGGCCTTGGCGTCATCGCTGGCGCCCACGGCAACCAGACGGCCGTCGGGGGCCTGGAGTACGGCACGGCGCAATACCGCAAGGTTGCCCGGGATTTCTCCCAGGCTCACCAGGTCGCCCAGGGCCGCTGCCAGCGACCCGGAGACTTCGTGGTCGCCGGGGGGCGAAATCCCCAGCAAGGCGTCTTGTTCCAGCGATTCACCTCCTACCTTCGGCCTGTTGCCGATCCCGGAGGCTGGCAGCACGAGGTAGAGGATCGAATCCTGGACGTGTCGTAGTACGCAGGCATCAACCGTGGCGCCCAGATCCGGCAGGCCAGGATCTGCTGCCAACCGAACCGCAGCACGCGCCGCCATAACAGGGTCATCACCGGTGGACAGTCGGATGCCCAGCAGTCGAACTCTGGTGGGAAGCTCGGGGAGTCCCACGTCTTCTGCCACCATGTGTGCGGCCTCGGTTTGCCCATGCAAGAGCAATTTGGTGGTGGCAGCACCCAAGGCATTGGTGGTGCCAACAACTACCTCGCGTTGTCTGGCCCGCAGGGCTAACAGCGTGGAGACGGTCATGATGATTTGTCGATCGGCCTTGGTGAGCGTCCGCCCCGAACCAATACAGAGGAACCCGTGGATCCGAGCGCCGAGCAGGATCGGATAAAGCACTACCGGCTGCCCGTGCAGCTCGAACGTCGCGGCCGAGGGGACACCTGCCTTGTTAAAGCGCATTGACTCGGCCCGCAGGTCAGCCACCAGAGATCCTGCGGAGGTGGGCCACACGGTTTCGGTTCCGGCATCAGCGGGAAGGTAGGCTGCCCAGCCGCCGAGCGCCTGAGCGAGGCCGCGCACCACGGCGCTGGTGGCATCTGGGCGCATAGCGGCCCTGGCCAGTGCCGTTTGTGTGCCCAATGAATCCATGAGATTCGTGGTGTCGTCCCGGGTGGACAGGCGCCAGTAGGCACGCGAGACGTGCTGAAATGGCACCCCGTCCGGGACGATCACCAGCTCGATTCCCGCCGCGCGGCTGGCGACCAGCACGTGCCCGGGTACCTGATTCAGCCACGGGCCCAGACCTAGACCCACGGCACGAATGTCCTTTTCCCCGAGCCGCTTCATATATGCCAGCGAGAGCGCAGCCGACTTGGTGAAGGGCATGCCAGTGGTCAGCAACAGCTCGCCGCCGTCTAAAAACGCGGTGGGATCCTCCAACTCGGAGATGTGAACACCGGTTACTGGTTTAGCGCTGAATTCGGCCCCGGGGCATGGCAAAAGCTCTTGGCCGAGCTCGGCGCCTAATTGCAACAAGGAGATCATAGGTTGAATTATCCAACATCAAGGGGCAACTTGGGCGGATCATCCAATGACGCGTGTCACTCTCTCGCCTAACGTTTAGCCCATGACCGAAACACTTCTGGCCGTCGACGCCGAGACGCTCCCGCAGACCCGCCACCTCGCCACCTCCATCCCCGGCCCGCGCTCCACCGCACTACACGCCGAACGCATCGCTCACGTGACCAACGGCTTCGGCATCACCCTGCCGGTCTTCGTGGCCCGTGCCGATGGTGGCATCATCGAGGATGTTGACGGCAACCGACTCATCGACTTCGCCTCCGGCATCGCCGTGACCTCACTCGGTGCCAGCAACAAGCGCGTCGCCGAACGCGTGTCGGCACAGCTCAACGCCTTCACCCACACCTGCTTCATGGTCACCGAATACGAATCCTTCACGCAGGTCTGTGCCTGGCTCAACGCCAACACCCCGGGCGACTTCGACAAGCGCACCGGGCTGTTCTCCACCGGCGCCGAAGCCGTGGAAAACGCCATCAAGATCGCCCGTGCCGCCACCGGCCGACCCAACGTGCTGGTCTTCGACGAGGCCTACCACGGCCGCTCACTGCTCACCATGGCGATGACCGCCAAGGTCAACCCGTACAAACTGAACTTCGGACCGCTTCCGGCAGAGATCATCCGTGCCGCCTCGGCCAACCCGCTGCGCCCCGCAGAGGGACTTGAATCCGGAGCCGCCGCAGCGCTGGAATCCGTTGAAGCCACCATCCTGGAACACGGCGCAGATTCCTTCGCCGCCATGGTCATCGAGCCGATCCAGGGTGAGGGTGGCTTCATCGTCCCGGCCGCCGGCTTCATCCCCGGTCTGCGCAAACTGGCCGACAAGTACGGCATCGTGCTGGTCATCGACGAAATTCAGGCCGGCATGGGCCGCACCGGCGCCCTCTTTGCCTCCGAGCACGAGGGCGTTGCGGGGGACCTGATCCTTACCGCCAAGGCACTGGCCAACGGGGTTCCACTCTCCGCTGTCACCGGACGCACCGAGCTGATGAACGCGCCGCACGCCGGGGGACTGGGCGGCACCTACGCCGGAAACCCGCTGGCCTGCGAGGCAGCACTGGCGGTCTTCGAGCAGTTCCAGGACGGTTCCTTGCTGGCCAACGCCCGCCGTATCGAGGAGGTCGCACGCGAAATCCTTGAACCGCTGCTTTCCTCCACCGCCATTGTGGCCGAGGTTCGTGGCCGCGGCGCCATGCTCGCCATCGAACTGGCCGACGCCGGAACCCTGACCCCACGCGCGGATAAGGCCAAGGAAATCTCCGCCGCTTGCCACGCCGCAGGTGTACTGACCCTGACCTGCGGCACCCACGGCAACGTCGTGCGCCTGCTTCCTCCGCTGGTCATCGGCGAGGAACTACTGCGCGACGGGCTCGCGGTGCTGGCCCAGGCCATCACCGACGCCGCCAACTAGAACCCCTCCTTCGCCCATCACCCCCCCCGAACTTTTTTGGAGAACACCATGACCCTCACCATCCATGACCACGAAACCCACCAGCTGGACCCGGCAGATTTGATCAACTTTGATGCGCTGCTCACCGAAAAGGAACTCGCGCTGCGCTCCAAGGTTCGTACCTTCGTGAACGAGGCCATCAAGCCGAACATCGCCGCCTGGTACGCCGACGCGGTCTTCCCGCTGGAAATCGTCCCGGAAATGGGCAAGCTGGGCCTGCTCGGCATGCATCTGAAGGGCTACGGCTGCGGCGGCGGAACCGCGGTGGAGTATGGATTGGCCGGCTCCGAACTTGAAGCCGGGGACTCGGGGTTGCGCACCTTCGTTTCCGTGCAGGGATCACTGGCCATGAGCGCGATCTACAAGCACGGTTCGGAGGAGCAGAAACAGGAATGGCTGCCGAAGATGGCGGCGGGCGAGGCCATTGGTTGCTTCGGTCTGACGGAGCCCACGGCTGGTTCGGATCCCTCCGCGATGAAGACCTTTGCCCGCAGGGACGGGGATGACTGGGTCATCAACGGCACCAAGCGCTGGATTGGGCTGGCTAACGTCGCTCAGGTCGCAGTGATCTGGGCACAGACCGACGAGGGGATTCGAGGCTTTGTGGTCCCCACCCAAACCGCAGGATTCAAGGCGACCCCGATCGAGCCCAAGCTCTCGATGCGCGCCTCCATCCAGTGCGAGATCGAGCTGACCGACGTGCGTCTTCCCTCCGACGCGGTGCTGCCAAACGTGGTGGGGCTTAAAGGCCCGTTCTCCTGCCTGAACGAGGCTCGTTATGGCATCATTTGGGGTGCCATGGGTGCCGCGCGTGATTCCTTTGAGGATGCTCTGGCTTATTCCAAGACCCGTATGCAGTTCGATAAGCCGTTGGCCGGCTACCAGATGACCCAGCAGAAGCTCGTGGACATGGCGTTGGAGATCAACAAGGGCTACCTGCTGGCCCTGCACATCGGACGGATGAAGGATGCGGGCACCCTAGATTTGCACCAGATCTCGGTGGGTAAGCTGAACAACTGCCGCGAGGCCATCAAGATCGCCCGCGAGGCCCGGACCATCCTGGGCGGCAACGGCATCACCCTGGAGTACTCGCCGTTGCGCCACGCCAACAACCTGGAATCGGTACGCACCTACGAGGGTACGGATGAGGTCCACACGCTGATCTTGGGCAATAAGCTCACCGGCGTCCCGGCCTTCCGCTAAACACGCACCCCCAACGTTTCGAGAGGCAAGAGATGACCGAAACCATGACGCACATCGACACCGTTTCACTCCGTCTGCTCATTAACGGGCAATGGATCGAGGGCTCGGGCAAGGAACTGGAATCCAGTTCTCCTGCCAATCCCTCAACGGTGGTTGCCGCCGGCGGCACCGCCACCGAGGCGGACGTGCGCACCGCCATGGCTGCCGCACGCGCGGCAGCAGCGGATTGGGCTGCAACGCCGATGGCCGAACGTGGATCGTACCTAGCGCGCGCGGCGGGCATCATCATCAACAACGCAGATGCCTGGGGCCATGAACTGGCCCGTGAGGAAGGCAAGACCGCAGTGGAAGGCAAGGGTGAGGTGCTGCGCGCGGCCCAGATCCTTAACTACTATGCGGCCGAGGGTGACCGGCTGGCTGGGGAAGTGTTTTCCTCTCCGCGCCGCGGTGAAACGATCATGGTCACTCGCAAGCCATTGGGCGTCGTGGGTGTCATCACCCCGTTCAACTTCCCCATCGCAATTCCGGCTTGGAAGATCGCCCCGGCGCTGGTCTTCGGCAATACCGTGGTGTGGAAGCCGGCATCCACCGTGCCGCTGCTGGCGATGCGGCTGGCTCAGGCATTGGTCGAGGCAGGCCTGCCGCAGGGTGTGCTGAATCTGGTGATCGGCTCCGGAACGCTGGGCAATGAGATCGTGAACCACCCGGATTTGGACGGGCTCACTTTCACCGGCTCCACGGGTGTGGGCAGAAAGCTCGCGGCCACCGCAGCTGGCCTGGGTGTTCCGATCCAAGCGGAAATGGGCGGTAAGAATGCCTCGGTGGTGCTCGATGACGCGGACCTTGAGCTCGCCGTGGAACAGGTACTGTTCGGGGCCTTCCGCTCCACCGGGCAGAAGTGCACAGCCACCTCGCGGCTCATCGTGCAGGAGGGCATCGCCGATGCCTTCATGGCCCGGTTGCACGAACGCCTCACCGAGTGGAAGACCGGGGAACCGACCGATCCCTCAGTGCAGATGGGACCGGTGGTCTCGGTCTCGGCGGCGCAGGAAATTCGTGCCGGCATTGCCGCATCGATCGCTGCCGGCGCAACGGTTCGCTTTGAAGGTGATGTTGCTGGCCTCGGTGATGCCTTCGTGGCCCCGACGGTCTTGGAGTTGCCGAACGGAGAGAACAACGCCTGGCGTGAGGAGTTCTTCGGCCCGGTATTAGCGGTGCGCAGGGTCACCACCACGCAGGACGCCTTCGCAGCGGCGAATGACTCCGAATACGGTCTGAGCTGTGCACTGTTCACACAGGATCTTTCCAAGGCACTGGCCGCGATGGAACGTATTGACGTGGGCATTTTGCATGTGAATTCCGAATCGGCCGGTGCAGATCCGCACGTTCCGTTTGGCGGGGCCAAAAAGAGTGGATACGGCCCGAAGGAACAGGGTGGCGCTGCCAAGGAATTCTTCACGCATACCACCACGGTTTACCTGCGCGGAGCATAAGGAACTTTGTTGTGGGGCACCCGCCGTCATCCGGTTTGAGAGGATGCGGCAGGTGCCCCGCATCGTGTCTAGGATAAGCATCGGGCCTGGCCGGAAACGTGAGACAGCGAACAATCGACGATAGTACGGAGCCAAGAATGAGCGTAGAAAACAGCATCGAGAACATTTCCACCATCCTGGTCATTGGTGCCGGGACCATGGGACGGCAGATCGCCATGAGTGCCGCCTTGGCCGGGTTCAGCACGATCATTCAGGACATTTCCCAAGAGGGCCTGACCGCGGCGCGTACCGAACTTGAGGGCTGGGCCGCTTCCCGGGTCGCTAAGGGCAAGCTGGAACAAGGCGCCGCCACCGCCGCCCTGGATGCTCTGTCCTACAGCACCGACTTGGACTCCGCCGCGGCCAACGCGGACTTCGTGATCGAGGCAGCCACCGAGCGCCTTGACATCAAAACGGCGATCTTCGAGAAGCTCGGCGTCCTAGCTCCCGCTCACGCCATTCTGGCCACCAATTCTTCGACGCTGGGCTCATCTAAGGTGGCTGCGGCCACCGGCCGGCCCACGCAGGTCTGCAATATGCACTTCTTCAACCCCGCCCTGGTGATGAAGTGTGTGGAGGTGGTGCGCCACGAGGAAACGAGTGATGAGACGGTGGCCACCACCATGGAATTGGCACGGCGACTGGGCAAGGAACCGGTGCTGATCAACCGCGAGATTCCCGGATTTATTGCCAACCGACTAGTGGGTGCCATCCAGCGTGAGGCGCTTTTCTTGGCCGATTCGGGGATCGCTAGCATCGAAGACATCGACACGACTGCCCGCACCGCGTTGGGTCACCCGATGGGACCCTTTGCGTTGATGGACATGGTGGGCCTCGATGTCATCGACTTCATTGCTCAGGCCACCCATGCGGAGACTGGAGCGGACACCGATGCCCCCAACCAGCGTGTTGCTGCTTTGGTTGCCGAGGGCAAGCTGGGACGCAAATCGGGCGCAGGGTTCTACGACTACAAATAAGAAAGCGGCGCTCAGAAGCTTTCGGGCTGTGCGCCGAAAATGAAGTGCCGCCCGGAGATGTTGGTGGCCTCGATCTTTACCCAGCTCTCCTTCTGCGTAGGCGTCCAGGGGGACACTCCGGTGGCCCGCGCGATCTCAATTTCGGCTTCGGTTTGAAGTTGGCGCGCGGTGCCATGGACAACCACCGACCAGGCTTCGTCCGAAAGTATGCCGTCGGCTTCGAAAGCCACCGTATCGTGCACCGTCAACGCCGCGAGCTTTTCGCCCGGGGCTGTGCGAATGTAGATGGTCCGTTCGGAAACACCGAAATTCAACGGGAAGATATCGACCGCGCCACCCACTGCCGTGGCAAGCCGTCCGTGGCTGGTGTGCTCCAGCAGATTCCACGACTGTTCGGGGGTTAAATCCAGGACGGGCTTATCTGCATCATGGTCAAACATCATGTGAACAGTATTCTACGCATTGTAGAAAAATACTAGAGGTGGGGCGGATGCATCTCAATACGCCCCGGCGAGTCATCCTTCCGATCCACCGCCTGCCCGCGCATCGTGAAAGACTGGGCATCATGGTCAAGGATTCAGGAGTTGAGCGTGCCCGGCACATCGCCGCACGTTTCGAGGACCGCGCCCACGAGTTGCGGGCAGCGCGGGCACGTCAACGCGGATGGGTCGCCACCGTGCTGCCCTATACCGGATACGGCCTTTCCGCCACCGACGGCGGATGGGTGCGGATCTTGGCCCGGGTGGTTTTGGCCAAGCCGGGCGCCTTCGAGGATGGCCCGCATCGGGCCAAAGCGATTGCCGACGGCGTGCGAGGCTGGCGCAACTTTACCTCACCGATCGTTCCTAACGGCCGGGTTGAAGTGCAGATCAACGGCGAGCGCTTCGAGGTGCAGGCCGACCGCGGGGGAGTACTTGATGTCCGAGTAGCGGCAACGCTTTCTCCGGGGTGGAACACCGTTACGCTTTTGGCTGAGGGACGCTCGGCGGTCAGTGCCCCGGTCTTGATGGTTGATGCTGCCCAAGAATTCGCCGTGCTCTCCGATGTGGATGACACGGTCGTGGTCACCGCGTTGCCCAGGCCGCTGCTGGCCGCCTGGAATTCATTTGTACTCTCCGAGCATGCCCGGCTGGCCACCCCCGGGATGCCGGTGATGATGGACCGGCTGATCCATGACAAGGACGGCGCCCCCACCTTCTACCTTTCCACCGGTGCCTGGAACGTGGCACAGACGCTCACCCGCTTCCTTTCGCGGAACCTGTACCCGCAGGGTCCGCTACTGCTGACCGATTGGGGACCGACCGAGCGCGGCTGGTTCCGTTCGGGTATGCAACACAAGGCGGATCAACTGCGCCGTTTGGCCTCCGAATTCCCGAAGCTGAAGTGGCTCCTGATTGGCGACGATGGCCAACACGATCCATATCTCTACGCGGAGTTTGCCAGGCGTTATCCGGAGCACGTCGCTGCCATCGTGATTCGGCAGTTGAGCCCCTCCGAGGCGGTGCTGGCCGGTGGACGTAGCCAAGGAATTCTCAACTCGACTCCCGGGGTTCCCTGGGTTTATGAGCCGGACGGCTCACGTATTGCTGCGCGACTTGAAGCGTTGGGCATCATGGGCCCCATCGACACTCCGGGAAATGCTGCGTGAATCGGAAGAGTCTGCGCGTTGAGGTCCCCATGCGCTGGGGTGACATGGATGCGTACGGGCATATCAACAACGTGAATCTGGTCCGCATGATGGAAGAGGCGCGTATCGCCGGGTTTGGTGTACCCGGAGGCACCGGCAAGCCGGGTATGGCACCCCAAACGGATTTGTTTTCCAGCGTCCCGGAGAACACCCAAATCTTGGTGGTGGAACACCGCGTTCGCTACCTCAAGCCTCTTGATTACCGCAATGTGCCGGCGCACGTAGATTTGTGGATCAGCACCATCAAGGGCGCCAGCTTTGACATCTGTTATGAATTCCATGACCCCGTGGACGGCGGGGTGTGCGTCCGCGCCACCACAACGCTGGCGTTCTTTTCCGTGGATGAGAAGCGGCTGCTCCGGTTGAGCCCCGAGAATAAGGACGCGCTGGCGCGTTTTTCTGCCGATCCGATTTTCTAGGACAGCTGCAAGTCTGCGGTCAACGATTCGAAGTCCCGGGCGAGCTCCGGATCTCTGTCGAAAATGCAGGCCGTCAGCGGTTCGGTGCTGAAGGAAAAGTAGCGAAGCCCGGCGCTGTGCCGCGGATCGGCCGGCAACGCGATGGCGCCATTATGGAAGTTAACCCGCCCGAGTGAGACCCCTGGTGTGCGGAACGGGGCAATCCGCAGCAACTGGTTGATGGCGGCAATGTCGTGGCTGAAAACCTGGTGCTGAGTCCCGCCCGCAAAGATGTGCAGGATCAATCCCTGAGTCAAAGTCATAACAACCTCAATATCTGCCGGCGCCCACAATGTGGGGCGTGCCATGAGGCTACGGACCGCGCGCGGATTACCGCGGTGGCCCGGGTGAAAAGAGGTGCAGGAGTCGGAGTGGATTCCGTGAGTGCGCAAGTGCTGGCGCCTTTCGTGTGCTCTTGTCCCCAAGGCAGCGGCTGCTGCCAGGACCGCTTCGTCATCCGAACCACCCGTGAAGCATGGGGTTGGTGTGTACGCCGGGTCGGAGCCCAAAATCTGGCGTGCATCTCGTGAAGCTGGTTTTAGCATACCAAAAGCTCTCCGACACTTTAGAGTGATGAAATGAAACTCATCTTGATTCGTCACGGGCAGACGGCCTCGAACGTGGCTCAAGCCTTGGATACTTCTGCGCCGGGAGCACCGTTGGATGAGACGGGGCTGGCCCAAGCCCAGCGTCTGGTGGCACGCTTGGAAACCGAGCTTGGTGAGATTGATGCGGTGTATTCCTCTAGTTTGTTGCGCGCGAAGATGACGGCTGCGCCTTTGGCTGCGGCGCGCGGGCTGATGGTGGCCGAGCACGCGGGTCTGACGGAAATCTCCGCTGGCGAACTGGAAATGCGCAATGACCGTGATGCTCAATTGGCCTATCGCGAGGTCTTCTTCCGCTGGTTATCGGGGGACCTGGCGGCAAAGGTGCCCGGCGGCGAGGACGCTCGCAACGCCCTGGATCGCTTCGACGCGGTCATTGAGCAGGCCAAGGCGGCCGGCACCGGGAAGCTGGTGGTGGTCAGCCATGCTGCCATGCTGATGACCTGGCTTTCGGCGCGGAGCGCCAACTTCGACTTCGGACTGCTTTCTCCGATTCCGCTGGCAAACACCGGAGTAGTAACCCTTGAAAGCGCACCGGGGGCGAGCTGGAGACTGCGCAGCTGGCAGGATCGAGTGCTTGACTAGCGGCATGCTTGAATCGCCTCGATCAGCTGAATGACGGTGGTGTGGGTCGGGTGCATGACCTCGGTATTGGCTTGGTCGATGGTCAGTCGATTAGAGTAGGTTTACCTTCCCTAATCCAAGAAAGCGGTCATTAGTGAGTACGCAACGTTCGACACGTCCGGTTCGGCCCCAGGTAGTTCTCGAGGTTTTGGCCAGCGAGCAGTTGTCCGAGCACATGGTGCGACTGACTTTCGGCGGGCCGGGTTTCACGAATTTCCAGGACAAAGTCGTCTCGGACCGTTACGTAAAGATCCTCTTCGCCAAGCCAGCACTTGGTCTGGTGCCCCCGTATGACCTCGATGCCTTGCGTGAGCAGTTGGCACCGGAAGACTTCCCGGTCCGCCGCACCTACACCCTGCGCCGTGTGGATCTTGAAGCGCAGACGGTGCAGATCGACTTTGTCATCCACGGCGATCAGGGACTTGCGGGTCCATGGGCGCAGAATGCCAAGCTTGGCGATCAGATCTGCTTCACCAGCCCCGGCGGTCTCTACGCACCCGACCCAGCATTCGACCGTCACCTGCTCATTGGCGACGAGACGGCCCTTCCAGCGATTTCCGCAGCCGTCGAGGATATGACCCCGGAGATGATCGGGGACATCTATCTTGAGGTCTCCGGACCCGAGGACGAAGTCCACCTGGATGTGCCGAACGGCGTTACCTTGCATTGGCTGCACCGCGGCGGCTATTACACCCCGGAAAGCACCAAGCTCGAGGAAACGGTGCGCAACGCCGAATGGCACGAAGGGACCGTCCAAGTCTTTGCCCATGGTGAGCGTGAAACCATGAAATCGCTTCGGGCTTACCTCAACGGCGAGCGCGGAGTAGACCGCAAGGCCATGTCGCTATCCGCTTACTGGGCCTACGGTCGCGCCGAGGATGAGTTCCAAGCCGAAAAGAAGTCGCCCATCGGACAGATCTTCCCCGAGGCACTCACCGCCTAAGTCGAGCAGGGGTCAGCCGGCTTTGAAGGACGTTCAGGCCGTAGCCCCTGCCGTCGTGATGTACGAATGCAGGTACCCAAGAAGGCAAAGTTGTTACACGGGCTTGGTGCGCTGGATAGCTGACTGTTGTCCGTTCCCTGCCTTGTGCGGCCGGGTTCTTGGTGTAGTTTGCCCGCGGATCGATCACCGCGCTACGTGCTTGACCTGATCACGATCAAAAGTTGACATTACTTGCTGTGATGCACTTCACTTGGGATGAATGGGCTTGAATTTCCGTGAACCGACATCTGGAGGCTAATCATGGCTGGATGTGTCGCCTGGTCTAAGGGACAGATCGCGCACGGAGATTAATCGCTGCCGCACTCGGAAGCATCGCCCTCCGCGCGTTGTTCACCGAGCGTTTCCACGGGATGTACCCCGACGGAAACTAGGCCACCATCCGAATCGTTCACATTGAGC
Source organism: Paeniglutamicibacter terrestris (assembly GCF_012271785.1). GTDB lineage: Bacteria > Actinomycetota > Actinomycetes > Actinomycetales > Micrococcaceae > Paeniglutamicibacter > Paeniglutamicibacter terrestris. The sequence continues at coordinate 182,479 of NZ_JAAWVT010000006.1, forward strand.
CCGAGCCCTCAGTCGCAGGAGGTGTCAGCGGCATGACCGCCGAGACAACGGAAAGATCGAGCTGTCGAATAACCGTCAACGGAACCGTCCATGAATTCGATGGCCCACCGCATACCAACGCGCTAGATTTCCTGCGTGGCGAAGGGCTTATCGGTTGCAAGGAGGGATGCGCCGAGGGTGAATGCGGCGCCTGCTCGATCCTCGTGGCTCGCAGCGACGGGCAGGGGACCCGCTGGACGGCGTTGAACGCCTGCCTGATGCCCGCCGCGTCGCTCGATGGCCAGGAAGTGATCACTTCAGAAGGCCTCGGTAGCGTGGAAAACCTGCATCCGGTGCAGGAAGAAATGGCCAATCGCGGTGGATCCCAGTGCGGTTATTGCACCCCCGGATTCGTCTGCTCCATGGCCGCGGAATACTACCGCCCGGAGCGAAACTCCAACACCGCAGACAGCGCGGATCACGGCGAGGCGCACCGGTGGGGTCCCAATGGATTCGATCTGCACTCACTTTCCGGGAACTTGTGCCGCTGCACCGGGTATCGGCCCATCCGTGATGCGGCTTATGCTTTGGGCGCACCGGATGCACAGGACGTGCTGGCTGCCCGGCGTGAACTAGCTGCACCGGCGGCGGTGTCCACCGATATCAAGCGTGCTGACACGCCCACCGGAACGATTGGCCGCTTCAGGCGTCCCGCCAGCTTGGACGAGGCGCTCAGTATTCTGGCCGCAGAACCCGAAACTCTGCTCGTGGCCGGGGGCACCGACTGGGGCGTTGAAGTAAATATCAAGGGCGCACGTGCCCGATCGATACTGGCCATCGACAGGCTTACCGACTTGCGCCAGATTCACTTCACCGCAGATTATATCGAGCTCGGAGCAACGTGCACGCTCAGTGAGATCGAACGTCTTTTGGCCGGAAAGATCCCTCTATTGGGCAAACTCTTCCCGCAGTTCGCCTCCAGATTGATCCGAAATGGAGCCACCATTGGTGGCAATTTGGGTACCGCTTCGCCTATTGGAGATACCCCTCCGGCGCTGCTAGCGCTGGAGGCAGAGCTCGTGTTGGGCAGCGCCGCGGGGAATCGCATTGTGCCGCTAGCGCAGTACTTCACCGGTTATCGGCAGACCGTGCGCGCCGCTGGGGAACTGATCACCGCAGTTCGCATCCCACTGCCGCTGGCACCACTAACCAGTTTCCAGAAGATTTCCAAACGACGCTTTGACGATATCTCCAGTGTGGCCATCGGCTATGCGGTGACCATCGAAAACAATCACATCACCAAGGCGCGCATTGGCTTGGGGGGAGTGGCAGCCACCCCGTTAAGGGCTATGGCAACTGAAGCTGCCTTGGAGGGCCAAGAATGGTGTTTGGACACCATCAATGCTGCCGCCGAAGTGATGGCGCTGGAGGGGACTCCGATGGATGACCTTCGCGCCAGCTCAAGCTACCGAAAAGCCATGCTGAAGTCATCGCTCGAACGTTTTTTCGCCGAACAGTTGCTGCATTCCGCCAAAGCCAACGGGGAGCGGAGCTCATGAGTCACCTATCTCATCGCCCTGCCTCGGCCATTGTTGGTCAGAGTCAGCGACACGAGTCAGCGACCGAACATGTCACCGGCACCGCGCTCTACACCGATGATCTGGATCAAAGATTCACTGGGGTGCTCCACGCCTACCCGGTACAGTCCACGCACGCGCACGCGAAAATACTCAACCTCGACACCACCGGGGCCAGTGCCATCCCGGGGGTCGTGCGTGTCATTACGGCCGCAGATATTCCGGGTGTTAATGACCAAGGCGCCAAACACGATGAGCCCATGCTTCCCACCGATGAGGTGATGTTCTACGGCCAACCGGTGGCCTGGGTGCTCGGTGAAGACCTGGAAGCCGCCAAGGCTGGAGCCAACACAATCAACGTGGAGTATGAACCACGCCAATCCTTAATCACCATCCAGGAGGCCATTGCCGCACAGAGCTTCCACGGTATGAGTCCAAAAATTGAAAAAGGAGATCTCGATGGAGCGTTTGCCGACGCGGCTCACATTTTTGAGGGGGACTTTGAATTCTCCGGCCAAGAGCATTTTTATCTAGAGACACAGAACTCGCTCGCGCTCATTGATGAGTCTGGCCAAATAATGATTCATTGCTCCACCCAGCACCCCACCGAGACCCAGGGAATTGTCTCTCATGTGCTCGGCATCCCGGCCCATCAAGTGACAGTGCAAGTGTTGCGGATGGGTGGCGGGTTCGGTGGCAAAGAAATGCAGCCGCATGGCTACGCCGCCGTGGCCGCGCTGGGCGCGGTACTCACCGGGCGTCCGGTTCGGGTTCGCTTGAACCGCACCTTGGATATGACTATGACCGGCAAACGTCATGGGTTCTACGCGACGTGGAGGATCGGCTTCGACGCAGAAGGCAAGATTTTGGCTTTAGATGCCAGCCTCACCGCGGATGGTGGCTGGAGCCTTGATCTGTCCGAGCCGGTACTCACCCGTGCTATGTGCCATATCGACAACGGCTACTGGATCCCAAATATCCGTGTGCTCGGACGCGTTGCCAAATGCCATAAGACGTCGCAAACTGCATTCCGTGGCTTTGGAGGGCCGCAGGGGATGCTAGTGATGGAGGACATTTTGGGGCGGGTCGCACCGCAGCTAGGAATCGATGCGCGTGAGCTGAGGCGGCGCAATTTCTACACACAGGCTCAAGACACCCCGTACTACCAACCGGTGCGACATCCCGAACGACTCGCAGTGGCTTGGCAACAGGTGCTTGAATCGGCCGAGATTGCGCAACGAGAGGCTGAAATTAGCGAATTTAACGCGCGCAGTGAATACGCCAAACGGGCACTGGCCCTCACCCCGGTAAAGTTCGGGATCTCCTTCAACCTCACCGCCTTTAACCAAGCTGGTGCCCTGGTGCTGGTTTACAAGGACGGATCGGTGTTGCTGAACCATGGTGGCACCGAGATGGGGCAGGGACTGCACACCAAGATGCTGCAGGTCGCCGCCACAGCCTTGGGAGTGCCCATAGAAAAGGTGCGCAATGTTCCCACTCGGACGGACAAGGTGCCCAATACCTCGGCGACCGCCGCCAGCTCCAGTAGCGATCTCAACGGCGGTGCCGTGAAGGACGCCTGCGAGCAGATCCGGAATCGGCTTGCGCCGATTGCCGCTGGCTTACTCGGAGTCTCATCCCATGACGTTCGATTCGGCAACGGACGGATCAGCGCACTGGGCAAGAGCCAGGAACTGAGCTGGGAAAAGATTGTACAAGAGGCCTACTTCCAGCGCGTCCAGCTCTCGGCCGCCGGGTTCTACCGTACCGAGGGACTGCATTGGGACTTGAGTCAGATGTCGGGCTGCCCGTTCAAATACTTCGTTTACGGGGTGGCTGCCAGCGAGGTCGAAGTCAGCCGCTTTGACGGCTCCTACACGCTTCGCCGGGTCGACATCGTCCACGACGTCGGGGACTCTTTGTCGCCGCTGGTGGATCTGGGGCAAATTGAAGGCGGATTTGTGCAGGGCACCGGATGGCTGACCCTTGAAGATCTGCGGTGGGATACCTCCGACGGTCCGGGACGCGGACGAGTGGCAACTCAGGCGGCGAGTACCTATAAGATTCCCAGCTTTTCCGAGATGCCCGAGATCTTCAACGTTTCACTGTTGGACAAAGCCCATGAAGATGGTGCGGTGTACGGTTCCAAAGCGGTTGGCGAACCACCACTGATGTTGGCACTTTCGGTCCGTGAAGCACTCCGGCAGGCCGTCGCGGCGTTTGGTCCCGATGGCTGCTCGGTGGAGCTCGCCTCCCCGGCCACTCCGGAATCGGTGTTCTGGGCCATCGAATCAGTTCGTGAACACGGTGGGGCCAAGGACAAGAGGCAATAGCCATGTCATGGATTGAGGCGGTAACGGCGCTGCGTCTCCAACGGCGCCCGGCGGTGATGCTTACCATCGTCGCCGTGCGTGGCCACGCGCCACGTGCAGCCGGGACAAAGATGGTGATCGCCGACGACGAAATTTTCGGCACCATTGGCGGCGGCAACCTGGAGATGACGGCCATGAGACGGGCCCGCGAAATGATTGGCTGCGGCGAGCAGGAGCCGCAGAGTTTGACCCTGCGGCTGAATGACAAGACCCCCGCAACCTATGGTCGGCAATGTTGTGGAGGAGAAGTGAGTCTCTTGCTCGAGCCCTTGCCGGTACCGCAATCGGTGGCGATCTTTGGTGTCGGAAACGTCGGAATGGAGCTGGCCCGAATACTTTCCCGGCACGATCTTGACCTGTACTTGACCGATTCCCGTCCCGAATTCCTCGACGAACTAGTTGTTCTAAAACCCAGCGTGGCTCGGGTTCATGCGCAGGCCGCGGTGCTGGGGGAACAGATCTTGAGTTCCCTGCCAGCAGGCACCCACGTGCTGATCATGACCCATGATCACGCCGAGGACTTCCATCTGTGTGATGCATCCTTGCGCCATCTGGAGCTTGGCTCCATCGGCTTGATCGGATCGCGCGCCAAGTGGGTGCGTTTTCAGAAGAACCTTGGCCAAAGCGGCCACGCGCCGGAACTGATTGACCGGATCGATTGCCCCATCGGGCTGCCCGAGATTGTCGGAAAGGATCCGGCCGTCATCGCCGTAAGCGTTGCCGCGCACCTGCTGCAACGGATGAACCCTGAACCGCTAACTCATCACAGACGCCCCATCACGGCAGCCATATAGCCAGCAGGGGACATAGCAGCATGCGCTCCAGGCGGTTCATTTGGCGCATCCCACCGCCGCCATCCACGCCACCGTGTATTCGGCTTTTGCGAGGGGCGGCGCTGACCGGCAGCCACGCATGCGTGGCCGCCGGCTCCGGATCCAGAAGCGTCTATTGATCTACCAAGGCAACATGGACCAGCGCGCGCTGGCCGTTTTGGACCATGAAGCCGCGGCCCGGCGGGAATTCATGGCGCTTGACGCGGGGGAAAGGCACCTTGAAGATCGATTCGCCGTCGTAGCCATCGGGCTTGAGCACCAGGCCATGCCGGTTGGACTTCAGCTCGCCGAGCAGCCCGAAACTGGAGGAGAACTGATTAACATCCCCGTCGGCCACCAGGAAGTGGTCGCTGAGATTGATGGCCTTGATCAGTTCCTTCAGCGGACGTTCGGCATCCGAATCGGCAAACTCGCTGATATTCTCCACCACAAACACGATCTTGCCCGGCATGGATTCGTCCGTGACGATTTCCAGCATGTCCTTGGCGAAGCGCCGCGTTTCCTCGGGCCCGGAGACAGCGCCGTTCCAGGTCCGCCAGCTGCGCAGCTCGGCACGACGCCCGCCGAGGTGGAAGAACTGGGTCGCCGGATTCGCCCGTGCCAGGGCCGTGACCATGGCGCGCAGGGCATTGGTCTTGCCGCTTTGCGGCGGGCCGACGACGAGGAACGTGCCAACCGACTCGAATCCGCACGGGCCCAGCGTCATATCGGACAGGCCGATCACCGGCTGCCCATTGGCGGAGTCCGGCAATTCGGAGGCCTCGAAGGACTGCGGGAGCGCCTCGACTCCGGCAGCATGCGGGACGCCGGCGGCGCGTAGCTCCTCGGCCCATGCAGTAGTCAGCGCCGTCTGTTCGGCCACGTTAGCGGTACCGCCCAAGACTGCGATCTGCGCCTCGTGGCCCTTGATGACTGCTCGTCCCGGTGCACTGCGTTCGGTGAGTACATCTTTTGGCACGCCCAGCACGCTGTAGGCCTGTTCGTCCGCCATACGCAGCACCACTCGCTGGGTGATATTTGCGCTGATGGCGGTAGGTACGGCGCCGAAGCGGTCGGCGGTCGTGATCACGTGCACGCCCAGCGGCCGACCCTCACCCACAATCCGCATGAACACTTGGTAGAACTCGCTGCGTCCGTGGCCCAATTCCCAGTCGCTGCGGAACTGGCCGAACCCGTCGATCAGCACGAAAATGCGCGGTTCGGCCAGATCCCCGGTCACCTGGCGGTATTCGCTCAAGGAAGCGGCGTTCGCGGCGGCGTAGCGAGCTGAACGGTCATCTAGGTGTGTGGCCAGAGTGCGGAAAAGACGCTGGATGCGCTCCACATCATCCCCACCGAGCACCGCGCCAACGTGCGGCATGGGGGAGAGTGAACGCAGAGAACTGGTACCGAATTCCAGCGCGTACACGGCTGCCGCACCGGCCCCCGGATTGGCGCCGGCGGCGATGGCGATACTGCGCAAGGTAGCGGACTTGCCGGAACCGGAAGTGCCGTAGATCAGTAGATGCCCGTCGGTGTCCGGCTCGAAGAACGCGGTTTCCTGGGCTTGGTGCTCGGGGATATCGGCCAGGGCCAGCGGGATCTTGCTGTCACTGTCCGCGTTCAGTTCACGCAGGTCGATCGTGGTCGACAAGTCATCTAGCCAGGGGCGCCGCGGTGCCGGGATTGACGCGTCGTTTGCCGCAGCGATAAAGCTGGTGACCAAGAGCTTTTGATCATTCGGTCCGCTGTTCTCCTCGAGATTGGGAGACTGGGACTCGGGCTGTTCCCACACCCGGGTGCCGCCGAAGCGCAGGTCTTCGACGCGCACCTCGGCTTGTTCGGGTTCGTCGGTGGTCCAACCGCCGGCGTACCCGCTTTGGAAGGGGATGAGCCGTCCCGGGCCGGTTTTGGCAATGCCGCGCCCGGGAAGGGAGGGATCGAAGCCCGCAGCGATGGGATCCTCCACGACATCGTTGGAATCCGCGGCGTCGGCCATGCGCAATGCCACACGCAAGTTGGTGTTGGCGCGCAGATTGTCCTTGATTACCCCGGCTGGGCGCTGCGTGGCCAGGATCAGGTGGATGCCCAGCGAACGGCCGCGCTGGGCGATGTCCACCACGCCCTCCACGAATTCGGGAACATCCCCGGCCAGGGCCGCGAACTCATCGATCACCAGGACCAAGGCCGGAGGCGTCTGTGGGTCCTGCCGCTTTTCCAGCTCCAGCAGGTCCTTGGCCTTCTTCCGGTGGAAGAGCTTCTCGCGGTGGTGTAGCTCGGCGCGCAGACTCATCAGCGCGCGGCGGACCAGGTGCGGGGACAGGTCCGTGACCAGCCCGACGCAGTGGGGCAAATCCACGCAATCGGCGAATGCCGAACCGCCTTTGTAGTCCACGAACAGGAAGGTGACCCGGTCGGGGCTGTATTCGGCGGCCATCGCCAGCACCCAGGCCTGCAGGAACTCGGACTTGCCTGAGCCCGTGGTGCCGCCAACCAGGGCGTGAGGCCCCTGGGTGCGCAGGTCCAAGCTCATCGCATCGGGGGTGCCCTGCCCGATAAAGGCGCGCAGAGTTCCGGCACGTTTCAGCCGCGGCAGCGACCCGGCTTCTGCCGCGCGATCGATGACCGAATTATTCTGCCGCCACCTCTCGAGCACCGCGGCGGGAGACTCGGCCAAATCCGTGCCCAAGATTCGCAGCAGGGACACGGAATCGGGGATGTCCGAGGCGTCCGGGATCAGCGAGCTGGAGTCCACCACGGGGGCCAGCCGCCGAGCGAAGTGTTCCGCGTGTTCGCGGGAGACTCCTTCCATGGCGACCTGGCGGACTTCCTCGCCTGCGCGCACCCAGCCGACTCTCGCCTGTTCAAGTCCCTCGGAGACATCGACGAAGGTGCGGCAGGAGGCGGGCAGTGATTCGAGCGTCGGGGCGACAAAGATGGTGTAGATGCCGACCTCCGGCCCTCGTTCGATGACTTGGGAGAGCCGGGCGCGATCCACCGGGGCATCGTTGGTGACGAACAGGACCAGGGAAAGGTCCTTGGCACGCGAGGACTTGTCGGTGTGGTCCCCGACGGCCTTGCCCAGCTCCATGGAGGTGGCCGGGACAGCCAGCGGCCCCAAGCGGTATGACCCTTCCTGGCTGCGCAGGGAAATGAGTTCTTCTAGGGCGTTGAGCAGCACGGTGCCCGAGGTCTGGGTATCGGCCAGGGCCACCTGGGCCAGCGGGGAGCGCGGGCCGGTGGTGTGCGGCAGCCACTTGAACCACTCCATGTCATCGGTCCAGGCGGGGTCGATGATGGCGGCGGTGCACAGGTCATTGGGCGCATGCAGGCCGAAGAGTTGCACGGCCAGTGCCCGTAGCGCGTCCGCGGATTGCACGCGGGGTCCGGCGATGCCGATCGCCCCGGCCGAGGGCAGCAGCTCGATGACCGGCACGTCGTCGATCATCCGGTATTTCTCCGTCAGCTCCTCGACCCGCTGCACGTAGTCCTGCAGCCCGGCACGGTCGTGTAGCTCGGTGACCGAGTTGCGGCTGGCCGCGCGCCCGGAGCCCAGACGCAGAGACAGGAAATTCCAGTGTTCCGGGCGCCGAGTCCACAGCAGCGGGCCGAGAGCCTCAGCCTGGTCGTACACGGTGGCCGTGGCGGGCGCTTCGCTGCGCCGGTGGGCTCGTTCGGCTTGTTCTCCGGTGAATAGCTCGTCTTCGAGCTGCTCGAACTGTCGCTCGAAGGTCTCAATTTCCAGGCGCAACTTGTTGTTGTTCTGGGTGCGCTGGCCGATCAGGTTGCCGAGCATCATCAGCGGTGAAACCAGCACCACGATCAGGGAGAGAGTCCGCTGGGTGAAAGCGAAGATCGTCAGGCCCATGATCAGTGGGGCGAAGATCATCGGCCAGGGGAAGAGCCTCGGTGAGGCCTCCTGGGGGATGGCCGGGTGGTTCAATTCCTTGCCCGGATAGCGGATCTCGACCCGCGGAGAACGGTTGAAGTTGATCGAACCGCCCTTCTCGTAGACCGGGGACTCGCGTGTGTTGTGCCCGGTCAGCAGCTCGAAGTAGACGTCCGTGGCGCCCAGGGTGATCAGCTGTCCGGGGATGACCGCCAGACGCTGCACCAGCCCGCCGTCCACCAAGATCCCGTTGGCCGAGTTGAGGTCCACCAGCTCGATCCTGTTGCCGACCTCGATGCGCGCATGTCTGGTGGAAACCAAACGGTCGTTCAAAAAGACGGTGGCTTGTTCCGACCGCCCCAGCGTTGAGGTTCCGGCGGACAGCGCGTAGGCCATGCCAGCGTCGGGCCCGCTGGCTACCCGCAGTACCGCGGCGGCCGATCCGCCGGAGACGAAGGCATCGGTGGTCGGAACCACCTCGATGGTAAATCCGGAGCCTAACTCCGCCTCGGCGAGCGGGGTCTGCGGGTCCAGCTGCACCGAGGCGGTTCCGGCCGCGGTGGCCAGCAGCGTGGGGTGTTCCGGGGCCTGATCCCGTGCGAGCGCCCGGGCCGCGTCGCCGACGGTGGCCGTGGCGTCGCAGGTTAATACGACGTCGACGGTGCTGGAGTCGTGGCGCCTGAGCGTGGCCTTGATTTTCACTTCTCGGTCTCCTGGAAGGTGATGCGGAACGTGCGGCTGCCGACCTGGACGATGTCGCCGTCATTCAGTAGCGCTCGGGTGTGCGCCGGCACGTTGTGTGGCCGGCCCGAAGCGGGGGTGACCTGGGTGCCGTTGCTGGAAGCCAAGTCCATGATCCACACGTCCGCCCCATCACTGCCAAAGGACAGATGGGTCTTGGACAGTAAGCGCTCGGGGTCCTTCAATGGAATCAGCAAGGTGCGGGGATCAGCGCTCTCCGCCACCGGAGCACGGCCGATCAGCCCGGTTTCGGGGACCGGGACGTAGGACCCGTCGTCGAAGGCCAAGGCTGCCCGGCGGACCACCTGCGTGCCGCTGCCCGCTGCCGCGTGCCAGTCGCTGTTCCGTGCCCCGACGATCCCGGCACTGGAGCGTGGGCGTGGAGGCAGAGCGGCTTCTTCGACGGAGGCGCCGTGAGTCAATGTACCCAACTTGGGCAGGTGCTCGGAGTTGTCGCGGTCGGGGCGGGTGAGCAGATATTCGGCGCGGGCAAGAACCCGCTCATTGGTGGAGTCGATTCCGCTGCGCAAGTCGAGCACATAGCTGCCCGTCAGCTTATCCAACCAGCCGCGACGATGCTGGCGATCGAACAGGCAGGAGAGCAGCAACAAAACCGGGCCGAACACCGGGACCAGGTGGCTGGCAAGGAATACCAAGGCTGCACCGAAAACCCGCGGGAAGCCCGGTGCTGCGAAATCGGCAAGGCGCACGGCCCGCAGTCGCATTGCGGCCTTGCCAGGGGAGCTTCCCTTGCGACTGTTTAGGCTCAGCAAGACGATCAGGTAGACGACCAGCAGCAAAGCGCTGGTCCCACTTAGGACCAGCGGGACCACCGAGTATTGCTTCGTAACAAGGTAAATCAGGTACCCGATGCCGGCCGGGAGTAGGGCGGCGAGCGACACAGCGTAGTCGATGACATAGGACCAGACACGCAGGCGAGCATTGGCCGGTCGCATCCCGAGTTCGTGGGCCTTGGCAAGGGAAAATGCTACGGCGTCCATATGACCTTTCTACGTTAACCGGGTGCGGATCCGCTACGGGGAGTTCTACCCATTGGATAAAACCAGTTGTCACATTAGCGTAGATTGAGTACGAATCGGAGCGGCCCGGCGATAGGGCCTGTCGAAGTGTGAGGGAGCATTGTTGTGAGCGATTTCAAGGCAAATTACGGCGAGATGGAAGCCATGGCCTCCAAATTGGATACCGGGCGCGATGATCTGGACGGCGTGCTGGAACAGCTGCAGTCCAGTGTGGACAAGTTGCTGGGCGACGACTTCACCACGGAGCATGCTTCGGGCCAGTTCGGCGAGGGTTACAAGGAACTGAATGACGGACTGAAGCGGGCATTTGACGGCATTAACGACATGGCAATCGCCTTGCGCGACATGATGGAGCAGATCCAGGATACTGACCGTTCCATGGCAGGCAAGTAGATCCTCGTATAACTGGGTCATGTGGTCGTCTTTGTGAATGCCGGGGCGGCCACATTTTGCTTGTCTTCCCTAAATCCACGCATCACACGACCGGTAATCTGCTCGCCACCTTTGAAGGAGTCGTTGAACCGTGGCCGATGAAATTTATTTGGCACGCCTTGAAGAGATCGTCACCGATCTGGGCAACAGCATCAAGGAGTTCGAGGATGCCTCGAAGATCGTCAGTGGCATCGCCAGCTCTGTGGGCAACCCGATGGGCAAAGGGAAGCTGAAAGATCGGGTCGAGGACTTCGAAAACGACTGGAACAAGAACCGCGATGAGCTGGTGGAGAAACTCGACGGGGTGCATACGCATTTGAAAGACATCAAAGACGGCTTTGAGAAGTGGGATCTGGATGCGCAAAAGGCATTCCTTAACTCTCCAGTCTCCAACGAGCCCGCGGCGTCCAAGTAGATAGGGGAAGTACACAGTATGTCTTTGCAGTCACCGAACACCGGTACGACCTTGGAACTGATCAGCGGGCAACCCGACGATTTGCGCTGCAGCGCCCTGAAGCTGATTTCTTCGGGCGTTGCCATGGATAATGCAGCAACCCGCTTGGAAGAGATCAGCGAGGGCACCACGGATTTGAAGTCCGATGCCGTGGCCACGGTTCGCGAGTCCGCCGGTGAGGTATTTCCCGACCTGCGCAAGGCAGCTATTCGCTATGAAAAGACCGGTGAGGCCCTGAAAAGGTATGCAGAGGCGTTGGACCGGGTCCAGGGCGCCTTGCAGATGTGCACCGTGCAAGGCGGAGTGGATTCCCATGCATCGATGAACGCGCTGATTGCGGACATAGAGCAGGCGCACCAGACGGCGGCCACGAAACGAGACCAAGAGGACACCGCCGACGACGCAATGGACGACGCCGACGGTTTCCTGGGCATCGGAGAAGGCACCGATGAGCAGAAGGCCGCAGCGAAAAGCGATCTGACCGATGCGAAAGCCGCACGCGAGGAAGCCGATGAAGAGCTCGCCGAGCTGTGGGGCAAGTTCGATGGCCGCGTGACCTACTGGGAAGACGCTTATGACGAGGCTGTGAGCGGCATCGAGGAGGCATTCGACGCCGCGGGTAACGACGATAAGAAATGGTACGACTCGCTCAACGACATCTTGAGTATTGCCGCCATCGTGCTGGGCGCCTTGGCGATCATCCTGGCTTCTACGGTTCTAGGGCCGATTCTGGGCATTATCGCGGTGGTCGTGGGAGTGATTGCTCTGGCCATCGAAATCTACAAGATGACTCAAGGCGAAGGTGACTGGACCAGCTTGGGACTGGCCATTATAGGGTTGGTCCCGTTTGGCAGGGTTCTGGGCAAAAGTATTTCGGGCCTTGGACAGGTGTTCAAGGGCGGATTCAAGGCCGCGCGCAGTCGAGGGGCGGGGCAGGCGTTTAAGGCTTTTACCAAGTCGCGCGCAAGCACCGGGCGTGGCGTTGTCAGATCCTCCCTCAAGGGGAAACCCAAGCGTCCGGTCAAGACGAAGATCCGGGGAAACAGCGAGACCCGGAGCAATATCAGGCGTAACAACCGCAAGCTTGAACGGGAATACCAGCAGGCCAAGTTGCAGCATGGCAATGAGTACTTGTCGAGGTTCAACAGGTCCTTCGAGGAGAACCCGCTCAAATTCATCAATTACGTCAATGACGGCGGCAGCGCCAAGCACCGGGCATTGGCAGACTATATTCTGGAGCACTCCGACGACCTTGACCCTCGGGCCGTTGACTGGGCCATGGGAACCAAGTTTGCCGGTAGGCTCGAAGACTCCGGTACCTTCGTGCAATCCTTCGGCCTCGGCATATACGAGAATGAGCGGCAGAAATAGCTTCTCGGAGCACCTCACGGAGCGGTGCCTGAACAAATGAAACTCTAGTACTGCAGGAGAATCGATGAGCCAGAGCCTATCGGAAACCAAACCGAAGCCCCGGGGCATCGGATACAGCATGGTGTACCCGCCGGGATGGCGTGAGTTCAGGACGACCGCCGAGCACGAAGGAATTTTGACCAAGCTTGCGACGGCCGAGGCCAAGTCGCTTGGCCGCGCTGACGTCGTTCTGCTGATTCGGCAGAAAACGCATGAAATGTTCGAGCATTTGCGGCGCCGTGGCTCTCTCGGGTTCGCGCTGCCGGTAGCGAAGGTCAACGGCGGCGCCATTCCGACATCCATGATCATGACTCCGCTGAAGGTGGGGGCCTCGGGAACGCTTCCCGACGCCGTGCGCAGGGTCGCGGGCGGAAATCCGGTGGAAACGGAGATCGTCGATGGGGCGACGTGGTACCGGTGGAGCACCTCAGAGCGAGCCGACGAGGCCCCAGAATTTTTGAACTTGGGCTTGAATATGGTGATTCCCCGACCGTTGCCGGATGGGAGTGAGGACCCGGATCCGAAGGCAGGGTTGTGGTTGTTGTATTCCTATGCTCAGGTTGACGCCGGCGAGGGCAAAGCAGAGCTCACGGAGGCCTTGCAGGAACTCGGTTATGCAATTTTTGGGACGTTTAGGTGGGTGCCAGTTCAGTGATCGAATATGAAATCGAACCGGATCTGGAGTACTGGCTACCGGTCCCGCGTTCCTTCCCGGACGAGCAATGGGATACGGCAGAGCAGTGGGCAGCGGACCTCGCAGAAGTCGCTATCCCCGAGAGCGATGCCATGCGGCAGGCTTACCAGCTGATGGCATTGGATGTGGTGAATAACCAAGTGGATGAGGCCGAGCATACGCTGTGGTATTCGCCAGAAGATGGGCATGCGATGGGGACGGCGCATCTGATTGTTCTCCAAGACGATCCGGGCCAAAGCCTGGTCCAGTTGGCGTTGCCGACGTATGAATCGGTGACCCCAGCGCAAGTCGAAGAATATGGATCGGCGGTCTTCGGCCAGATCGTGCAGACGACTTCGGCCATTACCCTCGAGGTTCCGAAGGAGGACGAGACGGTCATGTCGCCGGCGATAGGGCATGTGAGAACCGTCGGACGAAGCCACGGGATGGTGTTCCTGCTGGAGGCCTTCGACTCCGATCTGGCTACGTTGGGTTTCATGATGGAACCGATGATCGCGCTATTCGAAACGGTAACCTTTGGCGTTGCAGACGACGATCATGACGAAGACGAGAACGGACCGGTGTTTTCTTGAATAATCCGAAAACGGGAAAACTTCAGCCCGAAGAGTTCGTGAATTCTCTTTCGCAGCACCTGCCTCGAATGCAGAAGAGTGGATCACTTTTGGTTCTGGCCGCAGTCCTGCTGCCGCTGGGGCTGTATCTCATTTTGAATGACCTGCCAGATATTTCGAGTCGCCGTGCTCAGATCATCGTGCAGTGGATCCCAACGGTCATGGGCGCGCTGACACTTGTCTACGGGTGCATCGGTATGATTACCGCAGCGGCGGGCATCTCGCGCAAGGGCAAAGAAGCCATTGACCTCAAGGTTCAACCAAGCGGGATCACCGTTCGCGGGGGCCATAAGATTCCCTGGGAATCCATTGTCTCGGTGACGAGTATCCAATATGAGAACAATTCGAAAGTCCAGCTGCTATGGGACCGCGCCGATCTCAACCGTTCGCTGGATGTATATGTTGACAAGGCCTTGGATACCCGAAGAAACAAAACGAAAGACGGACGATCCCACATAAGGATCGATCTTCTGCGTTATCCGGCCGTTGACTATATGCGGCTCTACGAAGCCACGCTGGAGCAGTTCGCACGACAGGGAATCTCCGTTGAAGACCGGAAGGCCTTGAAACAGACGTAGCAACCAACGCTCGAAATTCGACGGTTGGTCGAGGTAGGCTGCCGGAGCAGGGACTCAAGAGAACTAACTGGGTGTTGTTGCGTGCGCCCTGTAGCCTTCGGGTCGATTAACGACCGTGGAGGCGCTTCCGTCCAATGGAACCCTTGCTGCGGTAGCGCAACCTTGGTGCCACGGCCGAACGTCAACGTTGCAGCTTGTTCGGGTGGCAGGGTCTAGGCTGGCGTGCTGCCCATCGAGTCGGCGGCCCAAAGATGGACCATGGCGTAGGACCTGTAGGGCGACCACGATCTTGCCAGCGTAGCGGCATCGCGTTCGCTCATCCTGTTCAAGGCCCGACGCGCGACCAGATCCCCGGGCACGAAAGCATCGGGATCGCTTCGGCCGCGCATCTGCAGGTAGTCGGCGGTCCACGGGCCCACGCCGCGCAAAGCCAGCAGCTCCGAGCGATCCAGCGGGATCCCGGGCGTTCCTGTGAAACCCTTGTATACAAATCCCTCGGCCATGAGGAACAACGTGCCTGCTCGGGTCTTGGTTAAGCCGATGGTTTCGCGCAGGGTCTCAACGCCTCGTGAAACCACGGCCTCGGGCGTCGGAAAGACGCGCAGCTCACCGGGCCCCTCGCTTCCGTACGCCGCTACAAAGCGTCCGCCGAAGGTCCTGCCGGCGGCCAGTGTCACCTGCTGGCCCAGGATCGTGGTGGCCGCGGCCTCGAAGCCGTTGAGGTATCCGACCAACCGCAACCACGGGCGTGCCTCGACCAGCGGACCAAGCGTGCGGTCGTGGATGAAAGACTCCTGCATGCCGGACAGATCTGTGTCCAGATCCAGCCAAGCGCGGACCGCGGTTTCAAGCTGGTCAAGGTCGCCGTCTTTAGTCCCGGCGCAGAACAGCTGGACGCCGTTCGTGGCGAACTCCAGCGCAACGGCCCTCGGTCCGGAGTCGACGGCTATCACCCGGGTATGCCGATGCTCGGCGGGCTCATGGATGTCGATCGCGGGAATCGAGTGGATGCCAAGCGTGCGCATCATGTGCTCAGGATCCAATGGGCCGTTGGAAGACAAGAATCGCGAGCTCATGCTGGCCAGATCCCCGAGCTGCCACGGCGATGAGAATCTATCAAGTGAGTGTCTACGATCCCTAGTGCTTCCATCAAGGCAAACATCGTGGTGGGACCAACGAACGAAAATCCACGTTTCTTTAGCGCTTTGGATAGGGCAAGGGACTCCACGCTCGTCGTGGGCACCTCGTCCATCGTTCTAGGGGTGGGAGTGGATTCCGGCTGGAAGGACCAGACGAATTGTGCGAGTCCACCGTCTTGGCGTAAGGCGATGGTTGCCTTGGCGTTCTTGATGGTCGCAAGAATTTTAGCGCGATTGCGGATGATTCCGGCGTTGCCGAGTAGCTCCTCGACCTGAATCTCGGTGAAAGCCTCAATAATGTCCGGGTTGAAATTGGAGAACGCCGTACGGAAGTTCTCGCGCTTGCGCAGGATCGTGGCCCACGATAATCCGGATTGGAAGGCCTCGAGGCTCAGCCGTTCAAAGACGCCATGCTCATCGTGCACCGGCATTCCCCACTCGGTGTCGTAGTACGCGCGCATCATCGGGTCGGTGGCGGCCCACGCAGGACGGGCCAGGCTGTCGTCTCCAATGATTACTGAGGTGCTCATTCACCAATCCTGCCATGATGACGTAATTATTGGCCTTATCGTCCACGAGCGCTAATATCGTTATATGACGATGCTAGAAAAGTTTGAAAGTGGTCACCAAAACATGCTTGCCGGCCATGGTGCTGCCGCTGCACTTTTCCACGGACTTTCGGACCCCACCCGACTAATGATCCTGGCCCACCTGCGAACCGGCGAGCACAAGGTTAAGGAACTCACCGAGCACCTGGGACTGGCACAAAGTACCGTCAGTGCTCACCTGTCCTGCCTCCGGGATTGCGGGCTGGTGACGTCCCGGGCCGTTGGCCGTGCCAGCATGTTCTCGCTGGCAAACTCGACGCAGTTACTGACGCTGCTAGATGGTGCCAACAACTACATCGCCAGTAACGCCGGTGATGACCTCGAGGCTCACAACTTTACCGAGGTTCACGATGTGAAGCCCGAACTCGAAACGGCACGCCCATGAGCCATGACCATGACCACGGCAGTGTGACCACCAACCGCACCAAGCTGGCGTGGGCCTTCGGTATCACCGCGACGATCCTCGTGGCGGAGGTCATCGGTGCGTTTCTGACCAACTCGCTGGCGCTGCTGGTCGACGCCGCGCACATGCTCACCGACGCCACGGGACTGTTATTGGCCCTAACCGCTGCAACATTGATCATGCGTCGACCCACATCAAAACGCACGTGGGGGTTCCGCCGTGCCGAAGTTCTCTCGGCGACCCTGCAATCGGCACTGCTACTCGGCGTGGGTGTTTATGCCCTAGTTGATGGCATCAGGCGACTCTTTGAACCCACCGAGATCACCGGCGGTGGGCTGCTCATTTTTGGCATCATTGGCCTGCTGGGCAATGTCGCATCAATGTTCATCCTTGCCTCGGGCAAGGACGATAACCTGAACATGCGCGCAGCCTTCCTTGAGGTCGTCAACGACGCGCTGGGATCCGTCGCCGTGATCATCTCCGCTATCGTCATTTCGACAACTGGCTGGATGCGTGCCGACTCCATTGCCGCCATGCTGATAGCCGCGCTGATCATTCCGCGGGCACTGAAGCTGTTGGGCGAGACTACCCACATCTTGCTTGAATCCACTCCTAAGGGACTGGATCTTGAAGACGTTCGGGCCCACTTGGTTGCGCATCCGCAAGTCATCACCGTCCACGACTTGCATGCCAGCCAGATCGCGTCGAACCTGCCCATTCTCTCGGCTCACGTTGTGGTCGACGATGCTGCCTTCCACAACGGAGCTGCCGCCTCCCTCCTGGGGGAACTGCAATCCTGCGTGGCCCAACACTTCAAGGTAAGCATCGAGCACTCGACGTTCCAGATTGAGTCGCATAGCCATCAGACTCCGGAGCACGAGCGGCACGACTAGCGATTTCTCTACCCAGCATTGTGGCCGGACGCTGAAACTTCGTGTGAAGCGCTTGTGGACTAGTTTTTGAAACTAGTACGCAAGCGCTTTCTTTATTCTCTGCACTCTAGCTAGGTGCCCATCGGCAAGCATCCTCGGATTGAACTGAATCACACCGGCGGTTCGGGATGTTTAATGCTCAAGTTTACATTCAGAAATGAATGTAATAGGGCAACCGGGCTGCACTTTGGGGTTTCCGTCGATTCACTTCGTATGCCAGAAGGGCCAATTTTCCCGTCGGAATCCTCGTGAGTCCCGTATTTTCTTGCCGAATTTCCTGTTGATGAAGGCCGGATGAGTTATTTGGTGAATTTTCGACCGAAGCCTTGTGGTCTAAATCATTCAGAGATACAGTTTTTATTTATCGGACGCCGCGTGATGTCAATCACTTGGATGCGTGGCTCTGCTCACTCGATCAATTCATCGAAAGCCAACTAGGAGACGTCGTGTCCATAGAGTCACGTAAAGCACCCGAGGCCTCACCGCACGAGCATGACGAGGATGCCGCGCACTTGGCAGCCCTCGGCTATGAGTACGAAACTCAGTTCAAGCGGGAAATGACGTTCTGGGGGAACGTCTCGCTGGGATTTACCTATTTATCGCCCGTGGTGGGAATCTATTCCCTCTTTGCGATTGCTTTGGGAACTGCCGGCCCCCCGATGTTCTGGTCATTGCTCATAGTGGGAGCCGGGCAGATGTTTGTCGCCATGATCTTTGGCGAAATCGTATCGAACTACCCTGTAGCCGGAGGGGTCTACCCATGGTCGCGACGCCTGTGGGGTCGCAAATGGGGCTGGATGAATGGCTGGGTCTACCTAGTCGCACTCTTGACGACGATTGCCTCCGTGGCATATGGCGCTGGCCCTTACCTTGCTGCGTTCCTCGGAATGCAAAGCAGCGTTGACGCGACCATCCTCGCAGCGCTAGCCATCATCGCGCTGGCAACCTGCCTCAACCTCCTCGGTACCGGTGTCCTGAATAAAGTCGCCATGCTCGGTCTCATCGCTGAACTCGGCGGAGCCGTAGTAGTCGGTCTATGGCTGCTCATTGGTCATCGTCACCACGACCTTAGTGTCCTCTTTGACACCTTCGGCGCAGGGGAGGGCTCGGACTACTTCGTGGCCTTCGCTGCCGCTGGCTTGATAGGTATATTCCAGTACTACGGCTTTGAAGCCTGCGGCGACGTCGCGGAAGAAGTGCCAAACCCCGGGCGCACAATCCCGAAGGCCATGCGCATGACCATTTACATTGGTGGAGCAGCAGCGATGTTCGTCTGCCTCTCGCTCATCCTCGCCGTCCCCGACTTTGGGTCAGTGATTTCGGGTGCTGATTCGGACCCACTCATGGGTGTGTTGATGGCGGCCTTCGGCCCGATTGGATACAAGGTCGTTCTCGGTGTGGTCTTGATTTCCTTCGTCTCGTGCGTCTTGAGCCTGCAGGCTGCCGCGAGCCGCCTGACCTATTCCATGGCCCGGGACGGGATCCTTCCTTTCAGTACCCTACTCAGCAGATTCAGCGAACGCCGCCATGTTCCGCCGTACGCACTCCTGATTGCCGGCGTGTTCCCAGCACTGGTCGTGATCGGTTCCAAGATCTCCGAGGATGCGCTGGTTGCCATCATCTCCTTCGCCGCCATGGGCATGTACCTGGGCTTCCAAATGGTCGTGCTGGCATCCCTGCGGGCCAGACTCAAGGGATGGAAGCCAGCTGGCAAGTATCAACTTGGCCGCTGGGGCGTTCCCGTCAACGTGATGGCGCTGCTGTGGGGCGTCCTAGGCATGATCAACATGGCCTGGCCTCGGTCGCCGGAAGCGGGATGGTTCGCCAACTACATCGTCTTAATTTCTTCGCTCTTTGTAGTGGGAATCGGCGGCCTGTACTTAGCTCTTCGCAAACCCCACCTCAAGGGAAATGCTCCCGCCGCAGATGCCATCGACACCCAGGAGTCCGCCGGCGGCAGCTAAAACCAAGCAACCACCATCAGCTGTCGACCAAATGCCCAGATTAGACCAATACCCCGACGAGAGGATCGCACCATGAGTGTCGAAACCGCCCCGAATCAACTCAATGTCCCCTATCTCGACATTTCGGATCCGAGCTTCGCGATGCAGTCCGAAGAGCTCCGGAACGCTCGCGAGACCAACTGGTATGCGAAAACCAACTACGGCATCGCCGTGTTGCGCTATGAGGAAGTCAGCAAGCTGCTCAAGAGCCCCAAACTCATCCAGGGCAGTGCCAAGTGGCCCGCGCACAACGGCGTGCACGGCGGCTTGTTCTTTGAATGGTGGACCAAGAATCTGCTCGTCTTGGAGGGAGAGGATCACCACCGGATCCGGCGTCTGCTCAACCCGGCATTTTCCCCGCGGCTGATCAAAGACCTGGTTCCTCGCTTCCAGGCGCTCGCCAACGAACTCATCGACGATTTCATCGATGGTGGTTCGTGCGAGTTCATCGGAGATTTCGCCGAACCGTACGCAACCCGAGTGCTAACAATCTTGTTGGGCATCCCGGAAAGCCAATGGCCAACCATTGCCCGCCTCGCCTCAACCATCGGTCTGGCACTGGGCGTCACCTTCAAACAGGATCTGGATAAGGTTGACGCGGCAGTGGCCGAGCTCTACGCCTACGCCGAGGACCTCATCAAGGACCGCCAAGCGAACCCAGGCGAGGACTTTGTCTCCCGGCTGGTCCTGGCCAGCCGAGATGGCGACACGCTCAACGACGAAGAACTCCGCAACGCACTCGTGCTGCTGATCTTCGGGGGCATGGACACCACTCGGAACCAGCTGGGCCTGGCCATGCAATCGTTCATGCGAAACCCGAAGCAGTGGGAACTGCTGGCCCAACGGCCAGAACTCGGGGGTAAGGCCGTCGAGGAGGTCATGCGCATCAACCCGACCGTCACGTGGGTGACCCGCGAGGCCGTCGAGGACTTCACCTACCAAGGACTTGAGATTGCCGAGGGCACCACCGTGCACCTGTTCACGCAGGCCTCCGGCACCGACCCTCTCGCGTTCCCCAACCCAGAACTGGACTTACTTGGTGAGCACCCCGCCCACTATGGATTCGGCGGGGGAGTGCACCACTGCCTCGGACACTTTGTGGCACGCGCCGATATGAGTGAAGCACTGCCGCTGCTGGCCAGTCGGCTCGCCAACCCACACCTGACCGGCGGGGATGAATGGCTGCCCGACTCGGGCAACACCGGTCCCATCCGGCTGCCCATCGGATTCACCAAGCGTCGCTAAGCCTACCCACCGCTCCACATCATCATCAGCACCAAGGAAACGAGCTTCACCATGGCACAGATCACCGTCGACCGTAAACTATGCGACAACCATGGCCAGTGCGCCATCGCCGCCCCGAAAGTCTTCTCGATGAACGACGAAGGAATCCTTGAATTCGAGGAAACCTTTGACGACGCATTGCTGGACGAAGTCGAGGAAGCCATCGATGTGTGTCCGGTTCAAGCCATCTTCGTGAAGGACTAGGCATGGACCAGCGGATCATCGTCGCCGGCGCTTCGCTCGGGGGACTACGCGCCGCCGAACAGCTGCGGGCAGCCGGCTGGGTGGGAGAAATTATAGTCATCGGGGAGGAAAACCATCCTCCCTACAACAGGCCACCGCTCTCCAAGGAAGTCCTAGCCGCCCCCGGAACTCCCCAAGAAGTACTTGCCAAGCTGGCTTTCAGGGCACGGCGCAGCGCCACCGGAATCCAATGGCGTTTGGGAACCCGCATCACGGCATCCAACCTGGCCGACCGAACCATCACCCTCGAAGACGGAGAAGAAATCGGTTTCGATGGACTGGTGATAGCCACTGGGCTGCGTCCGGCCCAAGTTGTGGTTCCCGGACCCGTGGACGGGCGTCACGTCTTGCGCACCATTGACGATGCCATGGCCCTGCACGCGGTTCTAGTGCCAGGGGCCCAGGTCGGGGTCATCGGCTCGGGGTTCATCGGATGCGAAAGCGCGGCCACTGCGGCCTCGTTGGGCTGCACGGTGACCCTGGTGGAGGGACGGACCGGCCCCATGGAACGACCTTTGGGGTCGGCACTCTCCTCAGGGGTGCGGGAGATGTTCTCGCGCCGTGGTGTGGACTGTCGGACGGCAGTCTCCGTGGTCGCATACCGGGGAGATGGATCCTGCACCGGCATCGAACTTTCCGACGGCAGTCTGGTGGCCGCGGAGGTAATCATCGAGGCCGTGGGATCCCATGCCAATGTCGAATGGCTACAGGGAAACGGACTGGACCTCAGCGACGGCGTGGAATGCGACAGGAACCTGCGGGTCCTGGCCGCGGACGGGCAGCCGATGTCACGCGTCGTCGCCGTCGGTGACATTGCGCGTTATCCCGATGTCCGTAACGGGCTTCCCGCCCGGCGCGTGGAGCACTGGGCGACACCCACCGACACCGCCAAGATCGCGGCCCCCGCTTTGGTCGCCGGGATCGCTGGCCGCCAGCCGGCCGAGGCCCCTGCCCCTCTTCCGTCCTTCTGGACCGACATCTTCGGAACCCGGATCAACGGCGTAGGTTCCCCTGCCCACGCCGAAGAAACCCGAATCCTTGAGGGCGACCCCGGCCAGCCCCAGGAGGGAGTCGCGGTGGGCTACTACCGCGGGAACACACTCATAGGAGTCGTCAACGCCGGTCTGCCGGCATCGCGGCACTTGCATTACCGCCAGCTGGTGCTCGATGCCGGCGCACTTGTCACCAACTAAGACTTCCAGAAGAAACGAGTTGAGTCCCATGACCTTGCAAGCACTGAGAAACGAATCCGACACCATGCTGGACCGTGAAGCCTTTTCCCGGCACCAGGCACGCAACCTCGAACCCCAGATCGTCAAGGACCTCGCGGCGAAGATCGAGGCCGCCGGTGTCGAGTACATCTACTACGCGCTACCCACCATTGGCTCGCGCGTGGTCGCCAAGATGGTCCCGGCAAACCACTTCCGCCGTAACCTGGAAAAGGGCATCGCCTTCCACCGCACGGCGCTCTCCGACCTGCAAAACGACCGCCACGGCAACCTGATTGGCGGAGGCATCGAGGCCCGCGAATTCTGGGCGCTGCCGGAGCCCGAGTCCTTTGTGGTGCTGCCCTGGGACACCTCGGTCGCCCGCATCTTCTGTACCGCCTACGAACCACCGCACCTGCCGGAGGTCGGCGGTCGCCCGCTAGCCATCGACACGCGTTCACTGCTGGCCCGCACTCATGCCGCGTTTACCGAACGCACCGGATTCGAGGTGCGCTCGGGCACCGAACCTGAAATGACTTGGGAAGGACCAGGCATGGAGGTCGTCAAACGGCCCGGCTCCAGCCCCGCCTACCAGATCGAGAACCTCGAGCGCATGCGCCCGATCTACAAGAAGCTTGTCACCTATTCCAAGGCCATGGGCCTGGACATGATCGAGGGCGACTACGAGGACGACGGACAGCTCGAACTGAACTGGATGTATGACCGCGTGGAGAACACCGCCGACAGACTGGTGACATACCGGCAGATCTGCAAGCAGGTCGCCCGCGAATTCGGGGTCACTGCCTCGTTTATGCCTAAGCCCTACAACGGCCAGATGGGCAACGGCTGCCACCACAACCTCAGCCTCTGGGACGGGGATACCAACGTCATCGAAGATGCCGGACGCGTGGAACTGCATGTCTCGGAAACCGCCCGGCACGCCATTGGCGGCATGCTGGCCCACGCCCAGGGATCCATGGCCGTGATGGCCTCCACCGTGAACTCCTACAAGCGATTCTGGGATGCAGGGCAGTTCGCTCCCTCCACCGCTAACTGGGGCCTTGACTCGCGCGGCTGCCTGATCCGCATCTCCGCCAACGGACGGATGGAGTATCGGGTGCCGGACTCCGCGGTGAACCCCTACCTGTCCCACACGTTGCTGATCGCTTCGATGGAGGACGGGATCAACCGCAAGCTTGAACCTGGCGCTCCCGACGAGGCCTGTGACAGCGCCCCAGCGCTCGGAGCGCAGTTGCCACTGACTCTTGGCGACGCCATCGGGGCATTCGTCTCGGACACCTACCTCACCTCGGCACTGCCAGCGGATCTGGTGTCCATCTACACCAAGCTCAAGGAAGAGGAATGGGCTCGCTACTGTGGCTCGATCACCGAGTGGGACCGCGAAATGTACTGGGAGACGATGCCGTAATGACAACGCTCAAACTGGCCTGCATCGACGCGGTTGCACCACCGCTCTTCTCGCTCATGGATCCCAACGGCCAACGCACCGGCTACGAGCCGGCCGCCGCCGAACTAGTTGCCTCACGTATGGGGAGAAAAATCGACTGGGTCACCATGGGATGGGACGAGATGCTGCCAGCGGTCCGCGACCACCAGGTGGACGCGGTGTGGTGCGGACAAGGCATCATTCCCGAGCGTCAGGCCGTGGTAGATTTCACCCGCCCGTACGCAGTGTTCGACGAAACGGTGCTAGTACGTAAGGGTGACCCCGCGCGCAGCCCGGCCGATCTGGTCGGCTACCGAGTAGCAGCCATTGATGGCAGCGCCAACATGGCCTTGGCACGAACCTTCGAGGGAGCGATCATCGTTCCCTTTAGCGGAGACACCGTCTACGAAGACATGCTGGCTGCTCTCGCCGACGCGACCGTCGATGCCATGGTCGATGACGATGTGGTGCTGGTGCCCCTGGGCGATGACCCGCGCTACGACGTGGCCTTTACCGTGGCAACTCGCAACCCGTGGGGGATAGGGGTCGCTAAGGACGCCCCCTTCTTGCGCGAGGAACTCAACGTGGCACTGGCTGCCGTGATTGCCGATGGCAGCCTAGAAGAGGTATGGGATATCTGGATGCCAACGCTCGATTTTCCGTTGCAGCGCAGCCTCGAAGCAATCGCGGGCAGTCGGACATGACGGGCGCTCCAGGGTCCGCCCGTCGCCCGTTGATAGGCGTCCCGGGCATGTGGTCGGCCAAGGTGCAGGGCATGCGCTTCGCTGGGGCGGCAGTGGCCGTCGGGGTGCTGGCCGGCATCGATCGGGCCGGCGGGGAACCCGTGGTCCTGTTTCCGGGAAGCAGTGAGTCGGCGGCCGACCAGCTCGCCCGACTGGACGGGGTGGTCATTCCTGGCGGCGCCGATATTGACCCTAGCCGCTACGGACGCGAGCCGGACGAACATTATTGGCCAGCCGATTACCCGGGACAAGACGACTACGAGGCAGGACTCCTGCAGGCCTGCCTCGATTCAGGGATCCCGACTCTGGCCATCTGCCGGGGCATGCAACTGCTCAACGTCGTCCACGGCGGAACACTGGTGGGCCATTTGGTACCCGGCGAGATCCAGCACCGCGGCGCCGAACATCCGGTGACCTGCGAGCCCGGCACACTCCTCGCTTCGGTCTTGGGGCATGCCCCAGTGCGGACCTCCTCGTACCATCATCAGGCGGTCGACCGCGTCGGCGCGGGGTTGCGGGTTGCCGCTAGGTCGCAGGACGGAGTCGTTGAGGCTTTGGAGGGTCCCAACGCTTCACTGCTGGCAGTCCAATGGCATCCCGAGGATTTGGCCGAGGCATCGGCCACCGATCATGCGCTATTCAGTTGGGTGGTCGAGGCAGCTCTGGCCCGCCGGGCCAGGGTGTCCTCCCGCGAAGGCACGAATACCTTGGAGGAATTGAGTTTATGAGCACCGATCCACGCGAAGACCGGGTATTGACCTTGGAAGAAGTCATCCCGGAAGGGTTCGACTTACTTCCGCAGGATGCTCCGCTGGTGGCAGTGGTGGTCTCACTGACTTTCCCCGGCATGGCCGGTGAAAGCTACAGGATCATGCGTGATTTCACTCGCAGCGCCTTCGACCAATTGCTGGAAAGCGGGGCCCGAGCTGTCCTGATCGACAGCTCCGCGGCTGACCCACAGGCAGCCCTGGCCGCGGAAGACGCCGACGCGGTGCTGTTTCTCGGCGGGGGCGACGTGGACGGCTCGCTGTACAAACTTCAAGGGCCGATTCCCAAGGCCTACGGGGTGGACCTAGCTGCCGATGAATTCTGCATCGCCATGATCCATCGGACCCTCGAAAAGGACCAACCGCTGCTCGCCATCTGCCGGGGATCCCAGCTACTAAATGTGGCTCTCGGCGGGACATTGGTACCGGATATCGTTCCCTCGACTCTGCACCAGGGACAACTCGGCCAGCCGATGTTCCTCGACGAAGGGGTGACTTTGACAGAAGGCAGCAAAATCCACGGGATCCTTGGCCGTGAGCGAGTCACTGTGCGTTCCGGTCATCACCAAGCCGTGGATCGCGTGGCCCCTGACTTGATCGTCAGCGCGGTGGCCGACGACGGGATCGTGGAGGGAACCGAGCACCCTGGGAAAACCTGGGCCGTGGCCGTGCAATGGCATCCGGAAGACCGGGACGGATCCGTTGAAGACCGCAGCGCGATCTTCGGAGCACTAGTTGAACAGGGCCTTCTACGGCGCCGACAACTGGCTCAACACGTGCAGACCGCCTGATATGCGTGGCGGGTCGAATATATTCGACCCGCCACGCGGCTAAGCAGGCACTAACATGGACAAGCCCAGATGCGGGACTTCCAAGGGAATGATCCGACTTTCGCTGGGTGCGGCCTTGATCCTTTCGCCAACGAGGTAAGCACCGGAGTTGCCGATGATGACCCGATGGCTGGAATTAAGTAGGGCAGCATGGCCGGGGATCGAACGCAATGCGGGAAGGAAGATTTCCTCCAATGCCCGAACCGTCACGTCATAGCCCGCAACCCCTGCGAATTCCCCATGAATTTTGAACGGGGCGGTGTGCGTGAGGATATATTCGTCGGATCCCAAATAATCGACATATGGTCCCCAGATGGTTACCTCGCCAGTTCTCTCAGCGTCGCTGAAATAGGGAAGATGCTCGTAGTCGTAGAACCGCTCGCCCCCCGGGTCTAGGTCAAATGCCAGCTTTTCGGCCCCATTGGGTCCAGGTGCCCACCACTCAAGGACGCCTTGTCCCTCGCTCATCCGCGCCGAGGAGAATGTTGCGCCAGATCCAACGGCGTATGGATGCCGTCGCAGGGAATCAGAGGCGAGAGCCTTGAGCCCGGCGAGGTCGCTCTTCGTGACTAGTGATCCCGGGGCGAGATCGTGAGTGAGCAATTCGGTGACCGCGGCGGCCATTGCGCAGGTTGCCGCCGATGCCTCGTTAAACCAAGCGGAAATGGATCCCAAAGCTGCGGCTGCTGGTAGGGAGAGACTCATGGTTTTGCCTTCACGTCGGTTGAGTAGCTCAGGGCCAGCTTCGTATCAATGAGATGATGCGTGTTGCGCCGGATATGATCAATCACCAATTGTTGCCCTTGCTGACTTCGGTTATCTGATACAGCGCGTACCAGCGCCAGATGTTCCGCGGTGGCCCGCTCTGCGTCGAATTCATCGATCAACGGTGACCACAAAACCTCAACCGTTTCGGCTTGCAAACGGATTTCTGCATTTGCCAATCGGGTGGATTGGGCGGTCACAGCCAATTCAATGTGAAAGCGGCTGTCGGCCCGTGCCCTTGCCGGAGCACCTTCGGCCAAGACCAACGAGCGGGCCATGTCCTGCAGTCTCTCCAATTCATGCGGCTCGGCTCGGTCGCACGCCAAGCGCACTGTGGCAGCTGCAATGGCTGACTGTTCGTCGCCCAGATCCCGGATCTCGGCAATCGACGTGGACATCAGCCACTCACGCATGGCCTCCGGCTGGAATTGCGGTTGTTTCAGGATGAATGTTCCGCCGCTTCGTCCGCGTCTGGTCTCGACGATTCCCTGGTCGCGCAACACGGCTAGGGCGTCCCGCAGGGTGGCCGCTGCCACGCCGAACATCTCGGACATCTCGATTTCGTTGGGCAGACGTTCGCCAACGCGCAGCATGCCAAGCGTGATCGCCTTGGAGATGCGGTTGACGATGGCATCAGAACGTTCCAATTCGGGCAAGGCACGATAGATCTGCGACTGGAAAGACATATTCAAAGCCAAATCGGGTTCTCCAAGCCAAACAATCGGAAATTCAGCCCAGTCTATCGGCATTATCAGATGAACCGTCGGAACATGCCACTATCGGGGTTGCCGTACGTGTTTTGTGGGCGCTCAAATTGAATTCTGAAGGGACAAGTGGAATCAATGAGGTGTTGCTCTCGGTTGATGCCGGGACTCCGAAACGAGGCATTGCGCAAGATTCACGAAAAACGCGCCACGCCCATGCCTCCTATGGTGGGCACGGCACGGCAATGGGAACTCGACTGGGTACACCGGGGGCGTCATGTGCCTACCGTAGGGCTTCGTGCGAATCGTGCGACGAAGCGGTTGTGCTGCGAGCTAGCAGAGTCAGCTATGGCTTTTGATGCTTCGGGTAATTCGAACAGGCTGAACCAGTTCGGTGATTGGAGACGGAATCTATTTCAGCAGTTCTTGCAAGTAGATGATGATCACGTCGATGCCTAACCTCACCCGATTACTTCGACGGAGTTGACGATGAGCTAGCTAGAGAAATTTTCGAGTATCGATACCTGCTGGGTTAGCTCTCGGGGCGCCCCTTGGCGTTTCACCAAGGTCAGCAGTGCCCAACCAACCAGTGCCGCCACAAAGGCACCGGTGGTATTGGTGAGGATGTCAGTGACATCCGATGCCCGGTTATTGCGCAGCAGCAATTGGGTCAATTCGACGCTCATGGAAAGACCCATGACCAGAAGAGTGGATTTGAAGACCGCGTAGCGGCGCCAGACAAAGGCGAGCATCAGGGTCAACGGGGCAAAGAGGCCGAGGTTCGCCAGCAGCTCCACGCTCAAATCGCGTTCGCGTTGTGCCAAGAAGGGAATCCAGTTGAAGGTACCCGAGGGGATGCTTGGGTCGGGCGACGGGGCTCCTGGTAATACCGCCACTGCCAGTCCAATCGCCCACAAGGGGATCCCCACCCAGAGGATGGCGCGGATGGCCTTGCGATTGTTATTGGCAGCGAGCACAAGAAGTAGCACTAGAACGGTGGCGCTCAGTGCAAGCCCGATGGTGATGAGCAGGGCAACGGTGGGTACGGCGAAGTAGAGCATGATGTTTCTCAGCGTATCCATGGACCCTGTGAGGTCGCTGTCTCATACCCGGGTATGAGCTATGCGGTGGATAAAAGGGTCCGCTGGGATGATCCGAAACCATACAGTGGCAACATAACGTTGAACTATGACCATTACTGCACCACATACCAGCACCGATATCGCTGTTTACGCCACCAACCTCAGCAAGATCTACGGCGAAGGAACCACCCGCGTTGAAGCCCTGCGCGGGGTCGACGTGTCCTTTGTTCGCGGCAAGTTCACCGCCATCATGGGCCCATCCGGCTCGGGTAAATCCACCCTGATGCACTGCCTCGCGGGCCTGGATGACGCCAACGGTGGGGAGATCTACATTGGCGGGACGGATATCTCGAAGCTGAATGATGATGCGCTGACCAAGATGCGCCGGGAAAAGATCGGCTTTGTTTTCCAGTCCTTCAACTTGGTCCCCACCCTCACCGCCGAAGCCAACATCCTGCTGCCCTTGGCACTAGCCGGGAAGAAGCACGACAAGGAGTGGCTGCAGAGAATCGTCACGACCCTGGGTCTGGGTGACCGATTGGCCCACAAGCCGCACGAACTCTCCGGTGGACAGCAACAGCGTGTGGCAGTCGCCCGTGCCCTGCTCACTCGCCCCGAGGTTGTCTTCGGCGATGAGCCCACCGGAAACTTGGATTCACGCACCGGCGCCGAGGTCCTCTCACTGCTGCGTTCCTCCACCCGAGAAATGGGCCAGACCATCATCATGGTCACCCACGATGCGGTGGCGGCCTCCTACGCGGATACGGTGCTGCTGATGAAGGACGGTCAGCTGGTCGGTCAGCTCGAAGACCCCACCGTCGACTCGGTGACCGCGGCTCTTTCCGGGCTGGGTGCATAACCTTGCTGCAATTAGCTTTTGCCAACCTCAAGACCTATTCGCGGCGATTCATTGCGGTGACGCTCGCGGTCATGATCGGGACGGCGTTCCTCGCCGCCACGCTGATGGTTAATGCCTCGGCCACCGAAACGCTGAAGAACAGCCTTGGCTCCGCCTATGCCAACGCCGACCTCGTGGTGACCGGCGACTATACGGCCGCTTACGATGCCTACGAGGCAGAACATCCCTACAGCGAGACCACCTCGGACGGTGCGAATCAAAGTGCTGGCGAACCAAAGTCCAGCAGCTACTCGCTCGGAGCAAAAGCCCGAAACGCCATCAACGATGTTGCTGGCGTTGAAGCCACCCACGCGGCGAGCAACTTCGGCGTGAGCGTACGCGCGGGAAGCAAGGACTACTACGCATCTCTCAACACCGCGGCCAAGGACCCCAAGCTGAGCAACACGGTACTGGAAACAGGTTCGTTGCCAACCGGTAGCGACGAAGCGACGGTGGACTCGACCTACGCCAAGGAATACAACATCTCCATCGGCGATGTTTTGGACCTGGGAGCTGCGACGTCCACGGACAAGCAGATCAACCGTCAGGTCAAGGTCACTGGGACAACGGCAAGCTCCAATGATCCGATGTCGGGTTCGGTCATGAACCTGACCATCACCGATTCGCTGCTTGATGCACTCGATGGCGATGATCCAGTGGAGTACAGCCAGATCGTGGTGAAGCTCAGCGACTCAGCGGATATTGCTGCGACCAAGAACTCGATCACCGCAGCACTTAAAGGCACTGGGGTGGAATACGCTCAGGTGCTGACCCCGGATGAGCAAATCGTCAAGGACGTGGCCAGCTTCTCCGGCGGCAGCGACCAGCTCACCATCGTTCTATTGGTCTTCGCCCTCATCGCCCTGGTCGTCACCGGGCTGGTGGTCATGAACACCTTCGCCGTACTCATCGCCCAGCGCACCCGTGAGCTGGCCCTGATGCGTACCCTGGGTGCCGTACGGTCACAGATCCGCTCCTCCGTACTGGTTGAAGCCCTCGTGATTGGTGTGTTGGCCTCGGCCGCCGGCGTGCTGCTGGCCGTGGGCATCATGGCGACACTGATCGCGATCCTGGCCAATACCGTCGCGGAAATGTCCTTCGTAACACTGGCCGTGAGCCCGATGGCTATTGGCCTGCCGATTCTTGCTGGCACCATCATCACGTTGGTCGCGGCCTGGGTTCCGGCCCGCAAGGCCATGTCGGTCTCCCCGCTGGCGGCACTTCGTCCGGCAGAGGACGCTGCGGTAGGCAACAAGGCCGGCAAACTCCGCATCATCGTGGGACTGCTGCTGGTCATCGTCGGTGCCGCGGCACTGGCCTACGGCGCTATCAAGGGAGATATTCTGATCGCCTTCGGCGGCGGAATGCTCTCCTTCCCCGGAGTGCTGATGCTCGGATCCTTGTTCCTGCCCAAAACCGTTTCGGCCATTGGCGCGTTGACCTCCGGAGGAACTGTCCCGGGCAAGCTGGCCAGCCTGAACGCTGTGCGTAACCCCGGGCGCACCACCGCAACTGCCACCGCCCTGCTCATTGGTGTCACGCTGGTCTCGATGATGATGGTCGGTGCACAGACGGCCAAGTCCTCACTAGGTGATGCGCTGGGCAGCGAATTCTTGGTGGACATTGAAGTTAACGACTACCAGGGCACCACCTTCAGCCCCGAAGCCATCACCAAGGCCAAGGAATTGGCCGGAGTGCAGGCACTGACGAAACTCACCAGCGTTGGCACCACCGAGGAAGGCCAAGATATTATGGCTGCCGATCCGGCAGATCTGAAGGCGGTCCTCAATAGCAATAAGCAGGTGCCCGGGAACGGTGAGGTTCTGGTCAGCTCCTACTATGAAGGAACGACCCTGAAGGCCACCGGATTTGGCGACAAAACCGGCGAGCTCAAGCTGCTGGTGAGTGAAAACGAATCGATGATTCCCGTGATCACGTGGCAGACCGCCGAAACCATGCTGGGTGTCACCGAAGCCTCGGCAGCCAAAGACCGGGATTCACTCTCGGTTCTGTGGGTCAAGACCGATGATTCGTTGGACGCCGCGGCACTGCGTACGCTCTCCACCGACATGGCCAGTGCGCTGGGCGTGGAAGAAGCGGCTATGGGTGGTGGCGTCATGATGAAGCAGATGTTCAACACCGTCATCGATATGCTGCTGATGATCGTCTCCGGCCTGTTGGCCGTCGCGGTGCTCATCGCACTGATCGGTGTGGCCAATACCCTGAGCCTCTCGGTGCTTGAACGCACCCGGGAAAATTCACTGCTGCGAGCCCTGGGCTTAACCCGCAAGCAACTTAAGCGAATGCTGGCCACCGAGGCTGTATTAATTGGTGGCGTCGCCGCGCTGCTCGGTGTACTGCTCGGCTCGGTTTACGGCTTGCTCGGTGCCCAGTCGGTCATGGGTGCCTTTGGGGCCATGAGCATCTCCATCCCCTGGCTCCAGCTGATCGCGGTCATCGCTGTGTCAGTGATCGCTGCGTTGGCGGCCTCCATCGTCCCGGCACGCCGGGCAGCGAAGTTGGCCCCGGTCCAGGGACTGGCGAGCGAATAACACTCGCCAGTTCACAGTAGCTAAGTGAGGTCCTGCTCGAATTCGAGCAGGACCTTCTTGGTGTCCTCACCACCCAGATACCCACCCAGCGTCCCGTCGCTGCGCAACACCCGATGGCACGGCACTACGATCGGCAGCGGGTTGGTGGCGCAGGCGGTACCGACGGCGCGTACCGCGGCGGGCCGACCGGTCAGCTCGGCTATTTGCCGATAGCTCATGGTCTGCCCATAGCCGATGGAGGGCAGCGCCAGCTGGACCTCCAGGCGGTACCCGCTACTTAGCCGGTGATCCAGGGTCAGCTCAAAGCTCGTCCTTTGGTGAGCGAAGTACTCATCAAGCTGCCGGGCCGCGGCATCAAGCGGGGCCGGGCGTTGTAGGATCCGCACCCCAATCTTCTCGGCCAGGGAACCCAAGACGGTATCAAAGTCCTCCCGGGCGAAGGCCACGCGCACCACACCAGCATCCGTCGCCGCCAGCAGCAACGAGCCCACCGGGGTATCAAGCAGCCGGTAGGAAACATCCAGTAGTCCAGCAGCTGCCGCTTGCTCGGCGAGCTTCTTCTTCAGGGTTTCAAGTTCACTCATGATTGTTCCTCCACATCACTATGTGCCAGACGCAGTGCCTTGATCCCATCGGCGGCAGCCCGCCGCAGCGAGGCGGCGCTACCGGCTAAAAACTGTGGGATCTCTGCATAGGCAAAGCCGAGCAGGTAATGGTAGCCAATGACCTTGCGCTGTAACTCGGTGAGCCCATTCAGCGCATCAAAGAGGTCAAGAAGCCCGGCGCTATCAAGGCCTTCGGGCAAGGCGAACGGCACTTCGGGGAGCTGTTCCATCGGCACCGGATGTTTAGCCCGCAAAACGTCAATGGATTTGTGCCGCGCGATGGTCACCAACCAAGCCTGCAGATTGGCTCCCACCTCCAAGCGCGGATAGGCCCGCAGGGCAGCGAGGAACGTTTCGCTCCAGGCATCCTGCGCGTCCGGCCCGGGCCCCAACAACGCTGTGCACATGCGTAGCACCGCGCCACCGTGCTCGCGCACCACGACCTCAAAGGCTGGGTTTGTTGTCATCTTCACACCCTGTAAACGCGCCGGAGGGTCATTATGTGAGGTCTCAGCGCAAAATAATGCTGGTCGCCACCGCGGGGGAACGGCCCGAGGCCACAAAACCGGAGACGTTGGATTCCGGGTGCTTGATGATGTCGCAGACCGAACCCAGATGCCGGGAGAGATCAATCTTGTCTTCCGGGGCGGCCAACAGCAGTTGGAAACCAAATTCCTGCAACGCGTTGATACCGGCGGCAGCGTATTCGGAGTTTGCCTGGATGAATGCCTCATCGATCATCACGGTGCCATAGGCGGTGAAGCCCGCGGTGGCAAAGCCCAGCTGGTAGGCCAGTGCCGCACCCATGATGAAGGAGGTGAAACGCTGTCCCTCACCACCGGAGAGCGTACCGGGTTCAAGACCGGTTTCAATTTCACCGTTGGGCTTGTGCTCATTGCAGCTGATGCTCACGTGCTGACGCACATCCAGCACCGTGTCACGCCAGGCGGCCTTCGAGGAATCATCCAGCGCATCCACCAGGGTCTCGAGTGCCTTGTAACTTTCACTCAGGGTTCCCGCCCCACGCGAGGAATAGGCACCGGCCAACGCCTCCTTCAGCGCCTGGCGGAAGGCTCGGGCCTCATCGGGAATGGTGGTGGAAACCTCCAACGCCAACTTGGAGCCGTGCTCGAATGGCACGTCGGCAAGGATCTGGTTCAGCGGCGAGATGCGCTCGGCAATCGAGCGTCGCTCCTCCTCCAACAGCTGCAAAAGGTCGGAGAAACGCTCGTAGGAACGATTGGAGAAGTATTCGCGGAACTCCTCCTCGTGCTGCGGCAAGCCCTGCTCGATGATCCCCTGGTGCAGGGCCACGTAGTGCTCCGCGGCTTCCACCGAGGTTCCGTAGGAGACAGCGGCGGAATTGCCGAACTCACGAGCAAAGGACTTGAAGGTGTCTTTCAGTGCCGCTTCCAGCGTGTAGGCCTCACGCTTGAGTTCCGCCCCGGACTCGGTCAGGGACAGCGCCAACGCGTTCAGTGCCGCTTCCAACTCGGCGGTGGCCACCGGGGAGTTTTCCTCGAGACGAGCCAGCAAGGGAGCCAGCTGCTCGCTGGCAGCCAGCTTCTCCACGGCCCACTCTTCGGTGCTGCTCTCTTGGACACGCGCAGCGCGCAGCGAGCTCTTGGCCCGCTCCAGCTTGGTGGCCAGCGTTGCTGCCTCGGAGCGTGCCACCGCCAGGGTGCCCACACACTCCTCGAGCTCCGCGCGTGCCTTATCCAGCGCGCGACGCACATGGGAAAGGTCTCCGGACTGTGCCAGAGCCTCGGCCATGCGCGCCTCAAGGTCTTGCAGAATAGTCAGCGCGCCGGAGGCATCTAGCGAGGCAAAGGAACGGTCATCGCTGGCCAGTGTGCCCAACAGGGAGAGTTTGGCCGTGAGCTGGTCCTTGGCCGCCGAACGGTCATCGGCAACTGCCGCTGCCCGCGCCGTTTCGGCCTCCAAGGCAGCGAGCTTGGTCTCGAGTTCGGAGATCTTCTCCGCGTTGGTGAAGCCCAAGAGGTAATCGGAGGCTGCCACGCCTCGAGTGTCGCGCTCAAAGGTCCCCGAGCCGGTCTTGATGGTCCCGGCCAGGGAGATGGCCTTGTCGTGGATGTGCAGTCCGGCGTCCGATTCGACACAGGCCAACGGGTAATCGGCGGCGATCTTGGCATGCAACCAGGTACCGGCGGCCGAATGCTTGAAGTCCAGCTTGCCCACCAGGTCTCCGGGGCCGGCTGTCACCTCGCGCGGGGACTTGGAAATGTCCATCCAACGAATCCGGCCTAGGCCCGAGAGTGAATCAATGGCGTGGGTGACCGCCTTGATGTTCTCACCCTTCACCAGCAGCGTGGTGGCCAGGGAACGCAGCGCCTTCTCGGCCGAGGCTCGCCACTGCCCGTGAGCCGGGGAAAGGTCGATCAGTTCGCCGGCAAAGGGCAAATCGTCGATCGACAGGTTGGTGGAGGCGGCGATGGCCCGGCGGGCGGCGATCGAACGATCATCAATATTGGAGCCGCGCTTGGCGTAGGAATCGATCTGGAGCCGCAGTTTCTTGGCGCGGTCCTTCATACTCATGACCGAGGCCATGGCCTCGTACTCCATGGTCCGTGCGTCCTTGGCGATGGAGGTGAGATTCTCGGCGCTCACCGCGGCCTGCCGGCGCATGGCCTGAAGACCGGAAGCGGTAAAGGTAAAGTTCAGCCCCACTGCCTCGAAGTTCGCCCGCAAGGTCTGCAACACGGCCTCGCGGTCGGCCAGAGTGGCGCGGGCGGCCTTGGCCTCACGCTCCAGCACTGCCAGTCCGGCGCCACCGCCGGCTTCGTGCTGTTCGCTGAGTGAAGCCACCCGAGTTTCCAGGGTGTCCTTGCGGGCAGCACTTTCCTCAATCAATGCGGAGTTGGCCTCCACGGCGGCGGTCAGACTGGTGGTTTCGCCCTGCAATGCACGGGCAACAAGTTGGGCACCAAAGGCTGGCAGCTGCGTGCCCACCAACGTATTGAGGGTGGCCAGCTCGGTATGGAGCTCATCATGGCGCAGCTTCTGCTCGGGGACCGAGGCCAGCGCATCACGTTGCGCGCGGGCTTCCTCTAGTTGACGGTGGATGCCGCGCAGATGCGAGAAGTCTTCAATGGCACTTGCTGCGGCCTTGACCGTCGCGGGGACGGCGAGCACCTCGTAGCGGAAGAACTGGTTAACACCCTTGTCCAGGCCCTTGCCGTTCTGCAGCGTCCGCAGCAGGGAGAACGCCTTGTCATTATCGATGCCCAACCGGCGACGGAACTTTTCGGCAAAGGCGCGGTGCACGTCGAACGATTCGAAGCCGGGCAGCGACTTTTGCAATGAGGAGGGGGTGAAACGACGTGCCCCATGGTCCTCCAGGGCAGCGGTGTCCAGCACCCGGTCGCCCATGACGTAGTGCTTGCCGACCTGGCCTTCCAAGCCGTTGGCGGGCAGATCGAAGATCGCGCCGATGCAGACATTCGAGCCCAGCCCGTCTTCGTAGACCAGCGCCAGTGCGCTCCAGGTGGCTCCGGGGCGCTGGTATAGCGTCCCGGCTTCGGTCTTGAAGCGGCGCCCGCGCATATAGGAGTAGGTGGTGCGCCGGTCCTTGCGGGTGGAGGCCTCGTGTGCCGACTCGTTGAGTCGGGGTGCGGCATGGAAGATGTGCCCGATGCCGTCAAAGAGGGTGGATTTTCCGACGCCGGGGTGACCGGTGAGCAGGGTGCCCGAACGGTCCACGTAAAGGGTGTGCCGGCCGTGGAAGGTTCCCCAGTTGATCACCTGGATCTGGGTGAGTCGGTGCTGACCGGGGTTGATCGCGTCGGAGAGCGGGAGGGTCATTTCAATGCTCATAGCTCTTCAGTCTCCAGCTCAAATTCTTCGGTGTCATCTGTGCCCACACGCTCAATGGCCTTGATGTACTCGGGGATTTCTTCGATCGTGTTGAACGGCAAGGCCAATGCCAGCGCACCGGAGACCTTGTATTCGTCGGCCAGTTCGGTGGGCAGGATGAGTTTGAGGTTCAGCAGCCTTGTCAGGGCGGCATCGGTGTTCTCTTCGAGTTTCTTGTCATCGGTGTCGCCGGGGGAGCGGTGCTCTAGCAGAATTTCTCGCGCAGCATCCCGGCTCACCACCGCGTCGGTGCCAGAACCCGCATGCCGTTCGAGTAGCAGGCGCAGACGCAAGGCGAGCAGCGTTTCTTCGCGCTTGAGTGCCCTGCGCGGGGCGATGGCGGTGGTGTGCGCGGCCTCAAGATCAACGGGACTCAGCAGCGCGATCTTGCGATTAGCATCAACCTCGAGCACCAGGAAGATCTCGGCAACGTAGGCGGAGATCTCCGTTCGCCGGTCCAGGACCAGCTGCCAGAGGCGCGGCTCGGCGACCCCATCAAGGTAGGGTCCGCGCAACAGGCGTACCAGCAGCTGCCGCAGGCCCAATTCGAAGGAACCGGTATCGCCGTCAAAGAGGCGACGTTCGTCGATCGCGCCGGAGGGAAGTGGGGTGCTCATGCTGGATCCTTCGTGAAGCTCATGGCCGGTACCAAGGCAATGCGGGTGGCACCGTCGACCTGGGTGAAACTGATTTCCTCAAGTGATGACACATCGATGGTCTCCCCGCCGTTGCGGGCGGCCTCGATGAGGTACCTGATGGTGTTCAGGTGCTTCAGTGAGGTATCGAGGGAATCGTAGATTTTGCTCAGTCCCACGCTACCGCCGCCCGCGGCGCGAGAGACCGTGATGGCGTTCTTGAGCGCTGCGACATCGGGAGCGGGAGTTGAGGGGGTGCGCCGGATGTCGGCAACTGACAGTGCCGGAGGAGCGGCAAGTTTCGGCGGTGCCACATGCTCGTCCGGGTCGTAGATGCCCAACGTCGACACCGAAGTGAAACGGGGGGCAAAAAGCCTGATGGGAGCGACCGGCGTCCGCGAATTCAGGGCGCGGGAAGAGGCAACGGCAATTTCCGCGTTGCGTACCGCCTCACGCAGAATTGCAGCTTCTTTAAATTCTGCCGACTGCACGTAGGCGTGAAGCGATTCAGAAAGCCTGCCGTATGACTGGTGGACCTCCGAGGCCTGCCGGCGTAGTTCGCGCAACAGGTTGGCCAGCGTGTGGCGTTCCTGGTTATCGAGCGCATCAACAAAGTCGCGCTCGAGGACCTCATTCACCGCTTCGCGGAAGCGAGCCTGAGCCTGAGGAGAATTGAGGAATTCGGTGAAGCCGCGGAAGGTCTCGCCCTGTGGGGTGCTGCGCAACTGTTTGTCGCCCTCGAGCACCGCACCAATGGCAACTCCCTTGACG
This sequence comes from Paeniglutamicibacter terrestris, assembly GCF_012271785.1. Lineage (GTDB taxonomy): Bacteria > Actinomycetota > Actinomycetes > Actinomycetales > Micrococcaceae > Paeniglutamicibacter > Paeniglutamicibacter terrestris. The sequence continues at coordinate 220,560 of NZ_JAAWVT010000006.1, forward strand.
GAGGAGGACTCCATGATTTCTCCGCGTAGGGCATGGAGCATCTCTTGGACCCCATCACGCATGCGTTTAAAGTCCGCTGGCAGCCCCGAGGCCATGTCCAGTACCGAGCGAGTCGCGGCCAACGCTCCCTCACGCGGCAACACCGCGGGGGAGGTTCCGTCACGCAGTGCATTGATCTTGTCTTGTCGTTGAGCAATTTCCGCCTCGAGGGCGCGAATGCGTGCCGCTGGGTCCGGGTCAGTTTCGTGAGCCAATGATTCGAGGGATACCAGCAACGTATTCAGTCGCGAGGAGTTCAGGTTGGTCCGGTCCCCGGAGAAATCTGACAGGAATTTCAGCACGCGAGCTGTCTGTGCGGTGGGCTCATAGGCGAAGTGCCCGTCGAGCAGCGGCCTAGCCAAGAACTGGTTACGCACCCAGGCATCGGCATATTGGGCGGCGGTTGTTGAGTCGTTGAAGCTCGGATCCTCCGAACGCACGACCTTGAGAAAGGATTCGAGGGAGGCATGGAAAACTTCCAAACCGACCCGGGGTTTGGCACTGGTAAATTCGGCGCGCAGGAAGGCCACGGCCCACGGAGCGGTGGAGAGCAATTTCCAGGCGGCTGATGACCTGAATTGTTGCGTCTGACTCCACAGCGGGCTCGCCTGGTGGGTAGGTCGCATCACGGTCCTTTTGCTGGGGATTGACCAAACAATCCTAGTCCATCGGCGCGCCCATTTAAGGTCTGCCAGCAAACGAGTAGGGTCGGTTGAAGCACACAGGTGACCCACAAGCGGGCGGCGATTTTCCGCGAGACCGGTATGCGTTGGGAGTGACAATGAAGAATCCGGTGAAACGGCTGACGGTAACGACTGCCCTGTTGGCGGTCATGGCGCTGGGCCTGTCCGGATGCCAGACTCCTCCCTATATTCCCCCGACTCAATATGACCCGACCTCCATCGGCTCGGCCCCACAGTCCATAGAGCTGCCGTCTGCAACGGCCGAGGGACCCACCGAAGAAGATCGAATCAAGGAAGCCGCGCGACTCACCGCTGGCTACGACTATGCCGCTGCCACCAAGACGCTGTCGGGGCTCGACTCCGAGGCCGCGACAGCTGCCAAAGCGAAGATTGCGGCAGCTCGATCCAAGGCAGTGGTGTGGAAGGACAATTCGAAGATCCCCCATCTTTTTGTCCACTCACTGATCGTTGATCCCAAGCGGGCCTTTGATGGGGATGATCGCGAGCAGGGTTATGCGGACTACATGGTCACCCTGGCCGAGTTCAAGAAGATGATCACCGAACTGCACAAGCGCGACTTTGTTCTGGTGAGCCCGGAGGATATAGCGGGTCTGGATGCCTCGGGGAAGATGAAGTATCGGGACATTCATCTGCCCAAGGGAAAGACGCCGTTGGTGCTCTCCGAAGATGACGTGAGCTATTACGAATATATGGATGGTGATGGCTTCGCCACGAAGCTGATGATTGATGCCGACGGCAAGGTCAAAAACGAATATCGGGATGCTGAGGGAAATAAGCACATCGGCGCCTACGACATGCCTCCGGTCATCGACGAGTTTGTTGCGCAGCACCCCGACTTCTCGTACCGCGGGGCTAAGGGAATACTGGCGCTGACTGGCTACAACGGGGTATTGGGTTACCGCACCTCAAAAAGTGAATACGCGGACTCCAAGACCTTGGATAAGGACATCGCCGCAGCCACCGAAGTGGCCACCGCCCTGAAAAAGGACGGTTGGGTGTTTGCCTCCCATGCGTGGGGACACATCAACATGACCACCAGCTCCGTTAAGCGCATCAAAAACGACATGGAGTTGTGGGATGCGGAGGTGCGCCCCATCCTGGGGGACACCGAGCATTTCATTTACCCCTTTGGTGCAGACATCTCAGGAGTCCCCAAATATTCGGGTGAAAAGTACACGATGCTGAAGAACGATGGGTTCTCCTTCTTCTACGGTGTGGATGGGACCACTCCGTATTGGATGCAGCAGGGTGCCGGTTACCTACGCCAAGCACGTATTAACATCGACGGATTGCAGTTTGAGAAGGAAAAGCGCGGGGACCGCCCGGTGCTGAAGTACTTCTTCGATGTGAAGAAGGTTGCAGATCCCAAGCGGCCCACCGCCAAATAGTCCCGGCTTAGGAAACGGGCGCGAAGTCCTCGGAATCGATGGTCTTTTGCTGGTGGACGTTGTAGCGTGCCCCGGCAATCGTCGATTGATTAATGATCTCTCCGGCCTGCTGCAGTTCAGCGGGGGAAAGTACGAGCTCAAGGGCGCCAAGGTTTTCCGTGAAGTGGCTCAGTTCCTTGGTTCCCGGGATGGCATGAACGTGCTCGCCCTGTGCCAGTACCCACGCTAGGGAGAGTGCGGCGGTGGAGGTCTCTAGGCGAGTCGCCAGCTCGGTGAGACGGTCGACCAGCGCGAGGTTGTGGGGGTAGTTTTCTTCGCTGAAGCGCGGCATATGATGGCGCATGTCGCCGTCTTGCAGCGCGTTGATGCCGCGCAGGTTGCCGGAGAGGTAGCCCCGGTAGAGCGGGGAAAAAGCGACCAAGGCTGTCCCGAGTTCTGCGCAGGCGTCCACCATGCCAAGTTCTGGGTTACGGGTGGCCAGCGAATACTCATTCTGTACCGCCGCGATGGGGTGAACTTCGGTGGCGGCGCGCAAGGTGGCGACCGATATCTCCGACAGGCCGATGGCACCGATCTTGCCCTGTTCCACTGCCAACGCTAAGGCGCCGACAGATTCTTCGACCGGAACCGCTGGGTCAAGTCGGTGTAGGTAGTACAGGTCGATGTGATCGGTGCCCAGCCGGGATAGCGAAGCGTCAACCTGAGCGCGAAGTGTCTCGGGGCGTCCGTCGATCTTTCCGCGTCCCTCAGAAAGTTCCAGTCCGCCCTTGGATGCCAGGAAGTACTCGTGGCGCCGGCCGCCGAGGTACTTTCCGATCAGTTGTTCGCTGCGGTTTCCGCCGTAAAGGGTAGCGGTGTCGATGTGGTCAACACCTGCGTCCAACACCCGATTGAGCAGCTGTCCGGCTTGCTCATCAGTGGGGAAATCAGAGTAGCCATGAGCGATATTCATGGCGCCAAAGCCTAGCGGGTTGACGGTTTTTCCTGCCAGTAAACGAGGTCTCATGCATCCATTTCTAGCACGGGGTTTGGTGCAGCGGGGGTGCGAGCACGACCCACTTCGTCACTAAGACCTCACGGAGCATCCCGCATTAAAAGCTAGCTCCTGTTGGTGGAGCCCGCCGTGCCCTGCGGTTATTTGAGCAGTTTCAGACGCGGCGTGAGCGGATGCATGAGGTCATTCTTCACCCTTGAGCCAGTTGATGCCCGGGAGATTGGCGGCGAGCCAAAAGATATCAGGACGGTGAATCCAAGGCTCAACCGTTTCAGTAAACCTCACCGGTTAGATATCACCGGTCAACACGGAGCCTCTGAGTAGTGACCTCACGCTGAGCTAGGACCGATGGCGATCACTGAGAAGAATGGTCCGCAGATCAGTCCACATGGATAGCTGACACACGACCGGCGACCGATGAGCTCAGCAGACCGCCGTTGCCATCTCCTGGGTGGTGTCCTTCGGCATGGAGATTCAGTAAACGCAGCTCGCTAGTCACGGCGCGCATAGCAAAGTCGTTGGTGATGAAGAGGAGGCTATCTGGTGCTGAGCTGTTCATGCCCCTAAGCATGCCCTCCGAACAAGGCCGAACGATGGCCGGGAGATGAAACCCAAGAGGTGCCAACCGCAGAAAGGCTGGCACCCCTCGAGTCAGGACCCCAGTGCCAAGAAAGCACCGAGCTGCGCGAAGGCCGCCGGGGTGCTGGGCAAAAAGTGGGTGAGTGCTGGTGACCGAACGATGACGGCGCGCCATTGCCCGCGCGAAACTGCCACATTGATCCGGTTTCGGTTCAACAGGAAATCAATGCCGCGCGCGGCATCGTCAGCCGAAGAACACGCCATGGAAACAATCACCACGGGCGCCTCTTGGCCCTGGAACTTATCCACCGTGCCCACCTTGACGTCTTCAAGAGCTGCCGCATCAAGCTCCGTGCGTAGCAAGTTCACCTGGGCGTTGTAGGCGGCGACCACCAAGATATCCGAGGCGACTAGCGGACGCGGTGCCTGGCCTTCGCCGCCAATCCACGACAAGCCCAAATGGGTGTGGACCTGATTGATGACCTCGTGCGCTTCCTCGAGGGACGCCGTCGTATTGCCGCGGTGTTCTACCAACACCGTGGCGACCCCGGCCGGAACCTGAGCGAGTGAGCGAGTGGCGGCAACCGCGGCCGACTGTAGCTTGGATTCGTAGCTCAGCGCTGAGACCTTGGAACATAGCTCGGGGTGCATGCGCCACGAGTCGGCGAGGAAATAGCCGAGTTCCTCGGGCAAGGTTGGGTGCCCCGCGCTGAGCCAGCCCAAGGCTGATTCGTCCACCGGTTGCGGGTGGGAGCCCTGGGTGACTTGTGGCAATTGCTGAGGGTCACCCAAGAGCAGTAGCCGGGTGGCGGCGCGAGATACGGCCAAGGTGTTGGCCAATGAATACTGTCCGGCCTCGTCGATGACCAGCAGGTCAAGGGAACCTTCGGGGACCCGTTTGCCGGTCATGGTCCATGCGGTGCCACCGATCAGTGCGCCCTGATCGGAATTAAGCAGTTCCTCCACGGCATCATCGGTGGTGCCGGACCACGGAACTTCGGTTTTGTCCCCGGCCTTGAGCTTTTTGGCGACCTGTTCCGGGTTTACTCCGGCCCCGGTGATGGCCTTGGTCAGGACGTTGTCCACCACCGCATGCGACTGGGCCACGACCCCGACCTTCCAGCCCTGCTTAACGAGTGCCGCGATGACGTGGGAGGCGACATAGGTTTTTCCGGTGCCGGGAGGTCCCTGAACGGCAAGATAGGAATGATCAAGATCGATCAAGGCTTCCACGATGGCACCCACGATGTTGGCGCGACCCTCAACCAGGGCGGGGTGCGGGGGCGTGGAGAGGTTCTTGAAGCGAGGGGCAGTCTTGCGCAGAATATCGATGCCCGGGTGCTTGGGCAGGGAAGGAAGCGCTCCGCCGACGCTGCGCGCCAGCTCCGCCAGAGCCTCACGCAGGGAGGTGGTATTGATCGGCTGATCAGGGGTCAGTGCCACCGGAAGCGTGCCAAAGGCGGGCACCTTCTTATTGGACTTTTCGGCGATCACAAAGTGCTCATCGTTTTCCCGCACGACGGTATTAAACATTCCGGCCCGACCCGCGCTGCTGGGTTCCAGCTCCGGCGGTAGCGGGCTGGCATACATAGCGAACCAGGAACTGCCAACGCGGAAATCAGATCCTTCGGCCATGGAGCCGCTCAATTCTGTGACGCGGGTTTCCACCTGGGCACGGGCCGTGGCCTTGTGCCAGTCCTGAACGACCGTTGCGTCATCAACGACAAACACATTGCGGGTATCCGCCCAGATATCAAAGGGCTTCTCCAAACGGTCGAAGTGCTCCCACCAGAATTGCTTGGCCTCGCGGCGGTGGTAACCGGTCGCTGCGGCAACCATGGCGATCGCTCGTTCGTCGTTGGACAGAGCCCGGTCCTGTGGCAGTGCTTCGAGGTAATCGCGCAGCGCAATTTCCTCGGGGCTCGGTTCCACATCATCCACCCCGGGCAGCGCAGCCTCTTCGACCCACTCGGCACGTTCATCATGCTCCACCAAGCCCAAGAGCCAATCGCGCAGGCGCAGCGTGGAGAGGCAGTCATATTCGTTGTAGTCGCGAATGGACTCCAGGATTTGCTGGGCCGCAGTTTCATCAACCAGGAGTTGTTCGTTGTACCTGGCATAGGCCACCACCGAGGCTCCTGCGTCCTTGACGTCCCCACCGCGCAGGTGCTCACCCATGTACAGCGGCTCCAGCTTCTTAATGGAATAGGAGCGTTCGGAGATCAGGAGGGAATGCCGCACGGTGTCGTAGAGATCAACGAGCAACCCATCGCGCAGCCATGCATCGATGGTGTCCTCGGCAACGACATGGCGCAGCGAGAGATTCCGCAGCGCACTCTTCTCATAGGCCGCGTAGTGGTAGATCTTCATCTTGGGGTGGATGGCCCGCCGAGCCTCAACATAGGCGACGAAGTCGGTGAAGGCCTTGCGCTCGCCGGCCCGCGAATGGGCCCAGAACGGTTTGAAGACCGGTTCTTCGGTGTCGATTTCGATGATCCCAAAGAGGTATTCAAGCCCCCACGACTCGTCAAAGGGATCCTGCCACAGGGGGTCGCCCTCGAAGTCGAAGAAGATGTCACCGGTATCCGGTAGCGGAAGCCGGGAGATAGTTTGGGTGCCGGCGATCTTATAGGCAACTCCGCCGATGGTTCCATCGGTGGCAGCCAGTCCTACCTGCATGCGCGCCTGCTCGGCGAGCTTGTGGTGAGCATCGCGCGGCGCCGTGTTGCTGGCGGCAAGGGCATCGATGCTGGTGATCCCGGCATCCATGAGCTTCTTGCGTTTGGTTGTACTCATGCCAGCTACAAGCAGCAGATCACGGTGGGCGCTCACTTGGGCGGAGCAGTAGTCGCAGCGACCGCAGGCGCCAATGCCGTCCTGGCCCCATGCCACCGGCTGGGTCGCCGCGCGGTGCTCAGCAACTAGGGTCTTGAACCGGGCGCGGCGGTCCTTGAACACCGGGAGTAGCTCATGCATCTGGTGTATCGAGTGGGCCTTGTCCCCAAGCACCAGGGTGGTGCGAGCGGCCACGGGGATGCCGGCAGTGATCAGTTGGTCCCCGTAGGCGGCCAACTGGAGTAACGCCGTGACGCGTGCATGACGGGCCAACTTGGTATCCCATACCGCGTAGCTTCCGTCGTCCTCACGAATCAGGAAGTCGGCAAAGCCAACAAATTCCCCGTCGAAGAACGTCGCCTGAAACACCACATCGGCACCCTTGACCAGTGCCTGCAACGTTTCGTCGTGGGCACTTTGCAGCGAAGCGCGATCCCCGCGGACCCCGGCGGCAAGCATTTTGACTCCGCGCCCGCTGGCAGGATCGTAGTCACCAAATTTTGTACGTAGTTCCTCAAGGACCTTGTGCTCATGGGCATCACCAAGCACTGCGGTGCGATCCAGCATTTCGTCGGGGCCGAAGTCGACCTTAGCGCTGCGCCCCAAGCGTTCATCAAGCTTGCTCAACGAGGCGAACTCGCAACTTGCCGCGACCACAAGGTCGGAGGCGGAGTAGATCAAATCCTGATCGAGGAAAAACACGAGAGGGGGTGCTCCTTTGAACTTGGCTAAGCTTCGAAACTAGCACCCGTTGGACACGCTTTGGCGTAGGGGCTGCCACGATGAAGTGATCCACGAGCCAGAAGGCACACACCGCACGACCAATGACGTCAGCCTTTTCTAGTCCGGCGTAATACTTCCCGCACTCCGATACCAGCGAGCCCGATGGTCAGCGCAAGAATCAGCAAGGGGCCGGCTCCTCCGTTGGGCCCGAGCGCGGCGGCCAATATCTGCTGAGTGGCAGATGTGATTTCTTGTGGATCCGAGAGTAAAACGCGGGATCCGAGCACGTAATTGACCGTGATGAACAGCGCGGGAATTACCCACAAAAGAACCAAATTCACCAGCCATACCACCACGAATTTAACCGACCGCAGGCCGCACCACGCCAGCCCCGCACCCACCAGGACCGCCGGCAGCCAGCGCAGCAGCATCAACACTGTGGCGGGCAGACTTGCTGCCCCCAGCAGATTCACTAGCGCTTCGGAGACCCACGAGGTGAGTGGAGTCGCCATGAGGCCTACGCCCAGCGTCGTCATGGCCCGGGACGTGGAGGCAATCAAGATTAGTGCCACCATGGCGGCGATGATGCTAATGCTGACTCCCGCGAGGAGCCCGGCAAAGTAAAGGTCCGATCGTGTTCCGCCGTCTAAGCCCGCTTTGAGGACCATGAATGACTGAACAGTTGCACTTAGCTGCACCACGAGTACACCCGCCGCAGTGCAGATGAGAGCCAGCTTCCGACGCTCGGGAGCCCAAATTCGTATCGCCAAACCTGCCGATGCGCCACCCACCGTCAATAGTGCCACCAGAGTGGTGAGCTCGTACTGACTCAACGGAAGCAGGGATAGTGGCATCTGCGCGGGCAACACCTCGGTATTCCACAAATTCTGAAGCGGGAGCCGTAATCCAGTGAACAACCAGGGGAGCAGGCCCCATGCGCCGGCCAGCAGGCCGATCAGCAGCGCAAGAGGTACATCTTTAGTCGTGCGTCGGTGAGGAGTTTGAGTGCCGATCGCGCCAAATCGGGTCGTTGGCACGTCCGGATCTTCGGTGGGGGTCTCAGCGCTCACGAAAAACCCTTCGGTGGCGGGGTAATTGGAATATTGAAAATGATATACCCGCGCGTGCTTTCCGTCGCGGGAGTTGGAGACCGATCAGCGCACGCGACCGAAGGATTGATCCATTGTCTGGTGTAGCTGCCGCGTTAGTGCAGCGGATTCTCCGAATCCTTAATGTTGGCTTCCACCCGGGTGTAAGCGTCACGGGCAACTGCCTTCCAGAAACGCAACGCCACCTCGGGGGCCTCGGCCTCCAAACGGTTAATGGCCGCGGCCGACAATTTCTTCAGATGCAGTCGCCCCTCAACCGTCACCCGGGTGGTCTGCTCGCCCTCCCCGCCCAAGGCCATCTCGCCGAAGGTCATACCCGCCGAAAGTGTTGCATGGCGAACCAACCTTCCCGCCTGCACGGTGGAGGTGACGACCTTGCCACTGAGGATGAAGTACACACCGCCGAACTCTTGTCCCGGCGTACGCAGGATCCGCCCATCTTCGATCCGGCTCTCCTCCATGAGTGCTTCGAGCCTGGCGATGTCCGTGGATTCAAGCGGGGTCAGTGCGGCGAAATCACGGATTGCCACTTCGGTCGGCACCAGTTCGGGGCTGCCATGGCGTGCCAAAAGCGTGAATTCGGCCCATTCCACTGCCTCATTGCGGTTGGGGAAGGCCTGAATTGATGCCAACGGCTCAAATACATGTTCCTGAACCAGGGCCAGGGTGCGTCCTTCCGCGGCCAGCCCGTCCGCCAACTGATTAATCATCCGGACGGCGATCTGATCAATCTCATCTACCCGGCGCAGGTCAAGGATTACCAATTCGATGGTGCCCTCCAGTTCGCTGATTTCACGAACCATCGACTCGGTTCCGGCAAAGAGGAGGTCCCCACCCAGTTCAACGATGTGGGCACGAATTCCAACCTCCGCCAAAAGTTTCACCGCGCCCTCGGTATGCCGAGTGCGGGAAGGTACCTGAGTGATGTCGTAGTGCTCGCGAATCACCGAGCGACCCAGTCGTGCCGCGCGCACGAAGTGCAGTCCCATATCCGCACTGATGCGCTCGCTGGCGGCGAGTCCACGGACCGATGAACCATGGGGATCAAGGGCGGGGGAGTAGATGGCCAGACCGATCTGTCCCGGGAGCACCGCGATCAGCCCGCCACCCACCCCGGACTTCGCAGGTAGTCCCACGGCAGCGATCCATGACCCCGCGTCGTCGTACATCCCGCAGGTGGTCATCACCGAGAGCGTGCGCTGGACAGCTTCCTTGCTCATCACCTGTTCGCCGGTACGCGGCTGGGTTCCCCCGTTGGCAAGTGTTGCTGCCATCATGGCCAGATCATTGGTGCTGACCATGACCGCGCAGGCCCGGAAGTAATCCTCGAGGACCGGGGTGGGGTCTTTTTCGATGATGTTAAAGGAGCGCAGTAGGTGAGCCAGTGCCCGGTTACGGTGCCCGGTGCGCATTTCGGAGGCAAAGATGGCTTCGCTGTACTGCAATTGACGTCCGGCCGCGGCGGAGAAATGCTCAAGGATGCGTTCGAAACGCGAGGATTCTTCGTCGTTGACCAGCGAGATCGTGGCGATGGCGCCGGCGTTGATCATCGCGTTGGCAGGTCGACCGGTGCCTCGAGCCAGCGAGATCTCGTTAAAGGCGTCACCGCTGGGTTCTACATCGATTTTTTCATCTACGGCGTCCTGGCCATTGTCATCAAGCGCGAGCGCATAGGAGAACGGCTTGGAAATCGACTGGATGGAAAAGGGTAGTTCCGCGTCTCCCACATGATAAATATGCCCGTCGACGGTGGCCAGTGCGATCGCAAACTTTGAGGTATCGGCGTCTGCCATGGCCGGAATTCCCTGATAGGGGGTACCGGAAGTGAGGGCCAACAGATCGGTATAGAGATCAGCGAGGTAGCTGTCGATGGGGGAGCGCATGGCTCCTAGCTTAGGGGCTCGAGACCGGTGTTGTCCGCGAGCTCCGGCAAGGGGGTAGCGGTCAGTGCCTGGCCGATGGCGTTGCCTAGGATCTGTGCACCGGCGGCGTTGGGATGTATCCCATCATTGCTGAGTCCCGGTAGGAAGGTGTTCGCCTCGCTGCGCAGTCCTGCCGCGGCATCAACAAACTGCCATCCGCGCTCGCCGGCGAGCTGGACAAGAAACTCGTTGTAGGCCACGGTCGCCTCCGCCGCATCGTCGCGTGGCGGGACGCTGCTGAGCAGCACCACCGGTGCTTTAACGATGTTGGCGATCCGGGCGAGGTTTTTAGCGATCCTTTCGTGACCGGTGCCGTGGGCCAGATCGTTGGTTCCCGCTAGGATCACCAAGGAATCGGCCGATCCATTACGCAGAGCAGATGCCATGTCCCCGCTTTGTGCACCGCCCAATGCCCAACCGCCGGTCCAGATCAGTTCGGTGGGGGTCTCGGGATCGTTAACAAAGTTGACCCAGGAGGCCTCACCCACGTGTCCGGCAGCAACGGTATTGCTACCTGCTGCGGTGATGGAGTCTCCGGCAACCTTGAACGTGCTGTGTTCTCCGCCGGTGGGGACGGAGAATGCCTGCGGAATGGGTTGCACGGTAGGGCCCATGCCGCCCTGGATCAGCATGCCGGCGAAGAGCGTTGTGGCAACGAGTGTTAAACGAGATTTATGAGTTCCCAAGGTATGGCCCCTTTCCTGAAATAAGCGTACTGGGGGCGAAGAAAGGTGATGGACTCATTCCCACAACGATTCGGGCGCGGACATGGCAAAGCCGCCGTGGTTGGGTGGAGGAATACTTCCGTAAAACCGCGGCGGCTTCAGCCGTCAGGCTATTTCTTGCGTCCGGCTACCAACGAGGTGATGACCACTCCTGCGGTGACTGAGTTCACGGCGGGCCATGCCCCGATCTTCTTCGCCAGCGGGTGTGATGCTCCGAATGCACCCACGTAGAGGGTCGTTAAAGCCGCCGCGGTGCCGACACCCGCGTTGGCCTTCCATAGGAGGAAAGCTCCGGTGCCTGCGGCTGCAAGCACGGCACCGCCCAACTGGCGGTTTTTGGTGCTTCGGGCCACGGCGTAGCCGCCAATGAGTCCGGCTCCGGCAATGGCTGAGGGCAAGAATGACATGAGTTGATGTTCTCCTTTTTCTTAAAGCTTAGATGCCGCCGGTGCAGGGGGCACCTGGTTCCGGGGTTTGCGGACCCTGACGGTATTTGGTGATGAAGGTTGAGATGCGAGGATCGTCAACCGAATCAACACTGAGCTGTTCGCCCCAAGCGCTGAGCTTGATCTTGGCCCCTTGCTCCGGGTACGGGGATAGCAGCATGTAGGTCTTTTCCCCCACGGTCTTGGTCAGCGCGGCTACGTCCTCGTCGCTGATCCCGTCATAGGTGATCCATACGGCACCGTGCTCCAAAGAATGCACGGCATTGGTCTCCGGCACGGGGCTTTGGTATACGCCGCAATTGAGCCAAACCGGGTTGTGGTCCCCTCCCACACCGGGAGTCTGGTCGTATTTTACGGGGGTGGATACATGGTTGGCCGCGGCGATTTTGTAGTCCTGGACCCCCTCTATGGGGGCAGCCGCGGCGGCGGTAGCTGCAGCTTTGTCTCTGGATGCGCCGGTGATGACCACGGTTGTCGGGATGACTATCGCCAGTGCTGCGGCGGCAATGATCGAGATCGTCAGGATCTTGGTCCGTTTTTCTTTCGCTCGGGCCTGGGCAAGTACGGCTTGGGCTTCTTCACGCTTATTCATGGGTTGGTCCTTTAGCTCAGCTGTGTCAGCAGCTGGGTCAAGGCCGAGATTTCGGCCTGTTGGGTCATGATGATTTTGTTGGCGAACGAGGTGACCATCGGGTCATCTCCGCGTTGTAAATACGCCTGAGCCATTTCGACGCCGCCATGGTGGTGGGCGATCATGAGGGTAAGAAATTGCTTGTCTGCCGCGGCGCCTCGGGCAGCGGTGAGCTTTTGAATCTCTTCCGGGCTGGCCATTCCCATGGAGTCCATGGTGTGTTCCGCTCCAGCTGTCACGTTCCCGTGACTCGAGTGGCCGGCATCCTCACTGAGCAGCGAACTCATCCAAGTCATGGATTCTCCGGTTTGAGGCAAGCCCCAGAGCTCCAGCCAGGCATACATCTGCCCCGATTGTTGCTGTTGAGTCAACGCGATGTCGTAGGCGAACGAGCGCACCGCGTCGTTGGTCGAATGCTCGCGAACAATCATCGAGAGTTGCACCGCTTGTTGATGGTGGGTTTGCATGTCCCGGGCGAAGCCAGCCTCGGGCGAGGCCTCAGAGGGAAAATTACTACGTGGATTGGCTGATCCAAGGATCCAGCCACCGGTGGCCATGGCTAGCATGAGCACGACCAAGGCGATGATCAGCGAACGTGAGGTTTTGGTTTTGGACATCTGGGGTCCTTGGAACGAATAAAGCGGATGCATCGGCACTGGCGATGCGCGGGCAGCAGTATGAGGGCTGGCCGTTTACGTTCGTGAAATGGAAAGCTCGTGCAGATCTGGTGCCCTGGCCTGCTGTGATTTCGTGGCCCGGTCCAGAAGGTCAGCTGCCGCAGGTCGTGCACCGAATGACCCGGAAGAATCCGGCAAAGGTGCGATCTGTGAAAGATTCAATTGCAGATTATGCTCGGCGGTGCATTGAACTTTGCTGGGTGCATCGGTAGGGCAATGCCGTGCACCTGCCTCATGCTCGACGACGGCATGGTTCGTCGACTCAGCATCGGGGAGCAATCCGGAGCTCTGGCAAATTGGGACCAGCAAGGCTAAAGCCACCAGCAGTCCCAATAGTCGTTTCACCCGCACGCCGTTCCTTGTATTCGCAAAATAAGTTACTTGAGCAGTCAAGGATATGAATGCAGTTTGTGTTTTTCCTGTGAACCACCGTGGGTTTCCTGTCCGACAGCTGCGTCCGGTCGTTGGCGGCAGTGAGCGGACATAGGGTGGATGGATGGAAATCATCGGCCACTGGTGGCAAGCGGTACTCGCGGGATTTAGTAAGACCGATCCGTTGGACCTGGCCCCTTTGCCGATAGTTGGGCTGATAATCCTGTGCCTTGTCTTGACGGTGCCACGGGCTTCATGGCGATTTTTCGGGTTGTATGTGACGTTTGTTCACGAACTGGGCCATGCTTTCGCCGCGCTCGTGACGGGTCGCTTTGTCCATGGCCTAAAAATCCGTCTTGACCACTCGGGAGAATTGGCCAGCAGCGGCAAACCGGGCTTCTCGGCGGTTTTCAGTGGTTTCTGGGGGTACCCGACGCCGGCAGTGGTGGGGTTGGCTCTGGTTGCCTCGACCTACTACGGCTATGCCTCGGCCGCGTTGTCCATCGGCGCACTGCTGTTGTTGGGTTCACTGCTTTTCCTGCGCAACGGCGTGGGGATAGCTGTGGCATTGTGTTCGGCTCTCACGGCTCAACTACTGGTGGTGTACACCCCGGACCAAGCCATGGCCTGGGTGGTACTGGGACTAGGGTTGATGCTCCTCGTGGGTGGCGTTCGAGACTTGTTCAAGGTCCTCGGCGTGCACACTCGCAGGCGCGAACTGATAGCTTCCTCCGACGCCTATCTGCTGTCTCAACGCAGTTGGTTACCAGCGTGGTTCTGGCTGTTCGCCTTCACTCTGGTCATTACGGTGTCGGTGGTGCTCGCGGCGCGGATGCTCCTGCTGATGTTGGGCTGACACCGATTCTGCCGCTCCACCAGTCCCCTTCAAGAGAGCGGTCGAATGCCTTATATGCTTTGCTCGGAAGACCGCGTGCCGAGGTCTCCGCAACGGAAATGCTGTGCCAAAGCCCGCCTGATCTCCGGTTCTTGCACACCGTAAGTCGCTGATATTTCTTCCAGGGTCCACCCTGCTGTGCGCAATTCCATGAGGGTTGGATATGCCGGCATGCCGAGGCTCATTTTCACCGCTCCCTTTCAACGGATCGATGTTTCCAGTCAAACGTCGCCCACCGACACTTTGGTATTCCGCAAAAGCTGAGAATCGCAACCGATGGTTGACAAGGACGACGTCATGTCACCTAGTGTTGATGATAGGGGACGACAACACTGGCTAGGGACGGAAACTGACATGGCAATCTTCGAATACACGACTTACCTGCCGCATCCGAGGAAAACGGTTTTTGGTTGGTTTGAACGTCCCGGCGCCCTGCCTCGGCTAACCGCGCCCTTCCTTGGAACCATCCGTCAAGAACCGGACAAGGGTCTAGCTGTGGGTTCTCGGGCAGTCTTGGGTATCGGAGTTCCCGGAACCGTGGCCACAGGATTGAGAGCAGCCGCACAGTCAGCGGCGCAAACTTTAGATTTGCCCGGATGGGCGAGCACGGAAATTCCGTGGCATGCCAAACACATTTCACTGAACCCCGGACGCGACTTCACCGACATCATGGAATCGGGACCGTTGGCGCGCTGGGAGCATCAGCACTTCTTCGAAGACGACAATAAGAGCCCGCAGCCAGGCACCATAATGCGCGATGTTGTGGAATTCGAACTTCCCGTGCTGCACAAGGTGCCATGGCGCGTCCCGAACCGGCTGGCCGAAGACGCGATGCGGCACCAATTGAACCAAGTGTTTCGCTACCGGGAACGGATGCTGCGTGCGGACCTTGAATTCCATGCTGGCCGTGTCGGAGCGCCGCTCACCATCGCCGTGGCGGGAGCCTCTGGCCTGATCGGCACCCAACTTTGCGCCTTGCTCACTGGGGGAGGACACCGGGTTAAGCGGCTAGTGCGTAATCGGTCTGCTGCCGATGGAAATGACCGCATCTTCTGGGACCCGGAACATGGGGTTCTTGACCGCGAGGATTTGCGAGACGTTGATGCGGTCGTGAACCTCGCGGGTCACACGATCGGCGGTCGGTTCACGCAACGGACCAAGCATGAAATTCGCAACTCACGGATTCTGAGTACGGATCTGCTCGCCCGGTCCATGGCATCACTGGCACAGGACGGACGGCAACGTAGTTTCATTGTTGCATCAGCCATCGGAATCTATGGTGCGGATCCATACACCGCTAGTGCCGGCAGCGAGCTGGATGAAAATTCTAAGCCGGGCAGCGACTTCCTAGCCGAGGTCTGCGAGGCGTGGGAGCGTGCGTGTGACCCGGCCCGCGAGGCGGGCGTCCGGGTAGTGAATGTTCGAACAGGACTGGTCCAATCCCCGGCAGGGGGCATGCTGCAACGGATGCTGCCGCTCTTTGCTGTGGGACTTGGTGGTCGACTCGGTTCAGAAGCATGGCAGTCCTGGATCGGCCTCGATGACGTGGTTGGCATCTACGCGCACGCAGCGCTGACCGACACCGTGAGTGGACCGCTCAACGCGGTGGCACCCCAACCAGTGCAAGCCAAGGAATATGCCCAGGTGCTGGGCAAGGTCTTGCGGCGGCCCGCGGCAATCCCCGTACCTGCTTTTGGTCCGCGGCTGCTTCTGGGCAAGGAAGGTGCGGAGGAGCTAGCCTTTGCTGACCAACGTGTGTCCTCTCAGAAGGTCTCCGAGAGTGGCTATAAATTTAGGAACGTCGACCTTGAATCGGCATTGCGCCACGTTCTGGGACGGTGCTAAGAGCGCAGTCGTTTTATTTCCGTGGGCCGTGACGTCGACCGAGTAAGTAAAGACCAACTCCACTAGCCGTCGCCACGAACATTCCCCACGGCATCCTGGGGCCCTTGAGCTGGACATCCTTTTGGACATCGGCACCGGCTCGCACCCGTAGGGCACGGGCATTCTCACGGTCATCAAGTAATGCCAAGCGTGCCTTATCGATCCCTGATTGGTCGCGAACCGGTAGCCCCAAGACCTCCTCAACAGCTTGACCCTGTCGCAGCCTTCTGGCTCGTTCCAGTTCGGCATCGAGCTCCGCTCCGAGCAACAGCGAGATGTTGGCCAGCCAAATCCACAAGAGCAGGATGATGACGCCGCCCAAGGCACCGTAGGCGCTTTGATATTTGCTGAAGTTCGCTACGTAGAAGAAGAAGCCCGCCGTACTCAGCGCCAGAACCACGAGCGCGCCGAGCGACCCCGCGCTGAACCAACGGAATTTCGACTGTCTGACGTTGGGGGTGAAGTGGTAAAGCATTGCGACCATCAACACGGCAATGATCAGGAGGACCGGCCACTTGGCGAGATTCCAGGTCTGCAATGCCGCGTCGCCGAGCCCAAGGACTTCACCCAGTCCACGGGCGACAGGACCGGAGAGTACGAGGATAGCGATCGCCGCTACGGCTAGACAGAGGAGCAGCAACGTCAAGACGTACATTTGTGGTCGCAATTTCCAGAGCGGACGCCCTTCCTCAGTGGAATAGGTGCGATTTAGTGCTCGGCCGAAGGCACCCACATAGGCGGAAGCCGACCACAGTGCCACCAGCAAACCAATCAGCAACGTCCAGCCGGCCCCGGTGTGTTCGCCGAGCTGCGCTAGGAGAGCGCCAGCGGTTTCACCCATTTCCGGAGTGCTAATCTGGCCGATGGTTTGGGTCATCCAGTCTCGGGCTTCGTCGCCTCCGCTGAGCAAGGAAAGCAACGAAAGCAATGCCAGTAATCCGGGAAATAAGGAAAGCACCGAGTAGTACGTCAACGAAGCGGCCAGGTCGGTCACTCCGTCGCGGGAGAACTCCCGAAGCGTTCGTTGGAGGGCATAGAGATAGGTATCTCTGCGTAGCTCGAGTCCGTCTGGTTTTGACTGGTCCACGGTCGATTTCTCCTACTATTAGCTTGGTCGGCTGGAACCATTCCACCTTACGTTCTAGTTACCTCGACGCGTGGAACGTGAAGCGGGGGATCCGTGAGTCGCCAGAAGAGCTAGGCCGGTACAACGGGTGCGTACGTGAAGAGGACCAGGATAAATATCTATTCGACCATGGTAGTAACTAATAGCATCACCGGGTCAACATATCTGAGTAGTCCGCATACGGAAGGTGAAAGCCCCGAAGCGGCACCAAGCGCGGAAACATGGCCAAATACCCACGCCGCACGCTAATGAAGAGGAACCTGACCATCATGTAGACCGGGGCGATAATCGGCGAGCTCGCGGCTACCCGCAAACCATCAACCTCGGCAGCCCCGATTTCCTTCAAGGCATCAGGAAGCAGGAAGGCGGACGCGTCCTAGACTTCAAGCTTTCGTCGGATGAACGAGGAGAGTTGGTCGACCAGAATGACCAGGACCAGAACCACCAAGATCTGAGTCAGCATCGCATCAAATTGGAAGGACTTGATGGATTGGTTGATGAGCAACCCGATGCCGCCGGCTCCGACTAGACCAAGGACCAAAGAAGACCGCACATTCACGTCGAAGCGGTAGAGCAGCAACCCGACAAACTGCCCTAGGACCATAGGCAACGCCGCATGGGTAACCTGCTGCAGGCGAGATGCCCCAACCGTGGACAAGGCCTGCTGTGGACCCGAATCAGTTTCCTCTATGGACTCGGCCCAGAGCTTGCCCATGACCCCGGTGTTGTGGCAGATCAGGGCCAGTACCCCGGCGAAGGGGCCAAGGCCCACTGCGGTGACGAAAATCAGCGCAAAGACAATGTCGGGCACTGCGCGGAAGAAGGACAGGATGGCGCGCGAAAGCTGATAAATGGTCTTGTGCGGCGTTGTAGTGCGCGAGGCGAACACGGCCAGTAGTAGGGCGCTGGGGATCGAAAGCGTGGTGCCTAGCAAGCCGATCCATAGTGTCACTGTGGTTGCCTTCAACGCCGGGGCCAGTACCGATTCCCAGTCAAGGTCAGGAGGGAAAGCGTCGGCCAGGAAGGATGCCATGCCTTCCGCCCCGGTGACTAGAGCGGCCGGCTCGAATTCGGTGCCGCGCAGCGCGAAGACGTGCAGAACGATGAACACCGCGATGGCGGTGATGATCGAGGTGATCCGCCACCCGGAGTTGGGGACCTTGGGGACGCAGAGCGTTGCTGCCGGAGTGCTCATGCCGCTGCTCGATTCGGGGTGTAAAGGCGGGCCTGCATGGAGGCATCGAGACCGGAGATGTCGCCGGAGTATTCGATGCGACCATCGATCAGGCCGACGACGGAATCGGCGTGGCGCACTGCCAGATTCGGCTGGTGCAGCACCGCGGCCACGGCCAGATTCTCTTCGCGGGCTAGCTCGGCCAGCAGCTCCATAACTTCCTCGGCGGCGCGCGGATCAAGGGCGGAAACCGGCTCGTCTGCAAGCAGTACCGAAGCGCGCTGGCACAAGGCCCGTGCCACGGCTACGCGTTGGGCCTGACCTCCGGAGAGCCTGCCGGCCTTCTCGTGGGCGCGGTCGGCCAGACCCACGCGCGCCAGTGCCGCCATCGCTTCCTCCTTCAGCTCGCGGGGAAAGAACATCGGACTGAAAGAGGCCGGACCGCTGAGCCGGCCCAAGGCTCCGGCGCATACGTTTTCCAATGCAGTGCGGCGCGGGACCAGATGGATCTTTTGAAAAATCATCGCCACCGAGGACCGAACCCTAACTAATGCGGTGCCGCGCAGCGTGGAGAGCTCAGTGCCGTTCAGCTTGATAGATCCGGCGTCGAGTGTTTCCAAGCCCATGATGCACTTGAGTGTGGTGGACTTGCCCGAACCGTTCGCGCCAAGAAAAGCGACTACGGAGCCGCGGGTAAGGGTGAAATTGACCCCGTCCAGTACGGTTCGCCCACCAAAGGACTTGGTGAGGTTCTCCACTTGCAGGATCTCTTCGCGGGGCGGTGCGCCTTGGAGCAGCGGGGGATGCGGTAGCCGTAGCGTCGTCATTAGATGTCCTTTTCGGTTAGGCCCATGGTGTCGGCCAAGTCGAAGAGCGGATTGTAGGTTTCCTTGGTGACCTCGACCAGAGGCCCGGCGGGGCTGACATCCAGGAACTTGCCGACCTCCTCGACGTCCGCCGGGGACAGGTTCAGCAGCGCGTCCTTGACGGCGGCCTTGAACGCGGGGTCGGCGTCCCCCGAGACGGTGATGGGGTCGTTCGGGATGGGTTCCGATTTCCAGACCTGGCGGAAGTCGGCGGGGTCGATGTTGCCCGATTCCTGGGCGCTGGACAGAGTCTGTGAATTGATCTGGGCTGCATCGACAGTGCTCTTGGTCAACGCGAGCAGCGCCTCGGGGTGCCCGCCGGCGTAGTTCATGTTCAGCTCTTCCTCGGCGATGCCGGCCTTCTTCAGTCCGTAGCGGGGCAGCACATCCCCGCTGGTGGAACCGACAGATCCCAGTGCTAGATCCTTGCCACGCAGGTCCTCGATGCCCTTGATCGCAGAATCCTTCGGCACCCAGATCCCGGCAGTGTAGGTGGAGAGCTTGCCGTCGGCGGTCCCGAAGGAGGCAAGCGGTTCGGCGTTGGCCTTGTCGGAAGCGAAGACGTAGCCCATGGGCCCGAACTGGCCAATGTCGAGTTTTCCATTGCGCATCGAGAGCACTTCGGCAGCATAGTCCTCCACCACCTGCACCTCGATCTTGCAATTCAGTTCCTTACCAAGCGAGGCGGCGAGGGCTTGGTAGGCCGGTTCGAGCTTGGACGGGTCCTCGAATGGTTCGATGCCGAACTTCAGTTCCCCGGTGGGGCAAAACGCGTTCGCATCGGCGTTGGCGGGGGCATCGGTGGAGGAACAGCCAGCCAGGGTGAATGCGGTGACTACTGCCAAGGACATGACGAGCGTGCGTGGGATTTTCATGGTGTGGCGGATCCTTAGCGTGTGGCGGATGAACGAGGGACAGTAAGGGCGGTGAGATTCGCCTCGGCTAGGCCGAAGGAGATGGTCATGCCGATGCCGCTGGTCACGGAGACCAGGGTGATGGATTCGGCGATGTCGCGCACGAGTACCGGAGCCACCTCGGAGGAAGCGTAAATGCCCTGCCAGCGTTCGGCGATGGCAAAGGAATCGATATCCAAGACCTTGGCCGTTGCCTGCAGCAACTTTCCGGTGGTTGCCTCGGTGAGGAAGGGCGCCTGGGTCAGATCGTAGGAGTGCGAGTCCCCGAGTAGGAGGGTCCCATCGGGCCGCTGGGTGAACATCACGTTGGCTCCGATTTCCAGTAGGTCGGGGTGGGCGGCCTCGACCTCGGCACGTAGTGCCGGTGCCGAGGGCATGTGGGTGAAAGCGTCGTAGCGCAGCATGGAGGTTGCGGTGAGCACCGCGGGGACGATCGTGGTGCTTTCCGGGGCGGAGGCCGAGACCATCTGCAGGGCGCAACGAGTGATCCGGTGTTCGGCCGCCATACTCGGGAACAATTGGTCCACGTCGTGACCGACGCAAATGAAAACGTGGCTCGCTTCGAAGGCACCGCGGCTGGTTTCCACCCTCGCCTTGCGCTCGGTGCCTGCCCCGAAGCCAAGCGCGGTGGTGTTGAAGTGCACCGCCGCATCGTCTTGTCGGTGGAGCCAGCCGGCCAAGATGCCCACCGTGGTGCGTGGATCTACCCGGAGGTCATCGGCGAGGAACGCTCCGCCGTGCAGGCCTTCAGTGTGCTCGCGCCCTAGCTTGGCCCGGACTTCCTCGGCGTTAAGCACCATGACTTGCCCCTCGGGACGGGAAGTGGAGAATTCGCGCAGCAGCTGTAGCTCGGTCTCGGTGGTGGCGACCACCAGTGCCCCGGACTCGATGGCCCAGAATCCGGCCTTGGCGGCGAAGTCGAGCCAGTGCTTCCGGCCTGCCTGTGCCATTTCGTACGTTTCGCCATGCTGGGCGGTAATGCAGGCGTGGCCGAAGTTTCGGATCGAGGCACCCACCGCACGGTGATCGCGTTCGATCACCGTAACGCTCAGGCCCGCCTGCTGGGCGAGTGCAGCATGGGCCAGACCGATGATGCCTGCCCCGACGATCAGGACGTCGGTGCTTGCCACCAGTTTTGTGGTGGGCTCAGAATTCATTTCGAAGATGTTCACGGCATTGATATTTGCCTGTCCCGTGACCCACATTCAAGCTGAAACGAGACTTGTCCAGACAAGTTCACGTACGGTTCATTTAGTTGACGATTCCTTCATGGTTAGTTCATTTTCAGTTCACCAAAAACCCCGAAAAGTCGTCGATTCCACTTGTATGCTCAAGTACGTGCAGTCAATATCCGAAGAGCCTATCCACCAGCGCCTGAGTGATCTATTTCGTGAGCGGATCGCCTCCAACGACTGGAAAGAAGGCAATCCGTTGCCCAGTGAGGCGGAGCTTTGTGCTCAGCATGGTGTCTCCCGAGGGACAGTCCGCCAGGCATTGGCAAGCCTTCGCAGCGAGGGCCTGATTGCCGGGGGCCGCGGCAAGCCTCCGGTGGTGGCCCACCCGGTGCCGTCCCAGTCGTTTGACACCTTCATGTCTTATACCGAGTGGGCTCATTCTCTGGGTCGGGAGCCAGGGCAGCGGACGATTGAGATCGCCCGGCGCCCGGCGGGTGAGGAGCTAGCGGGAAAGATGCTTCTTCAGACCGGCGAGCCGGTCATCCAGGTCCTGCGATTGCGGCTCCTTGATGGCCTTCCGACCATGGTGGAACGAAGTAGTTTCGTTTTGGAAGCAGGCAAGGCGCTTTTTGACTTCGACACGGACAGCGGTTCGATCTTCGGGCACCTGACATCCCTGGGTGTGGACTTGAGCAGGGGTAAGCATGTGATTGACGCTGTTGGTGCCGATGAGATGGATGCTTCTCTGTTGGGTGTGTCTGCTGGGTCGCCATTGCTGCGCGAGAACCGGCTGACCTACAGTCGCGACGGAAAGATTCTTGAGTGCTCGGATGATCGGTACCTGCCGCATCTGGCGAACTTCGTCATTGAAAATACCAGGGAGTCCAAGGTGGCTCTGGCGCGTGTCCCGCGGGTCGCGTGAGCATCAAACAACCAATGAAGGAAGAAATTAATGATTGAACTAGTCGTTTTGGATATGGCCGGAACCACCGTGGGCGAGCATGGGATCGTCTATCGAGCTCTCGAAGATTCGGTCACTGATGCCGGAGCCAGTGTGAATGCTACCGACCTGCAAACGTGGATGGGGGCAGATAAGACTGAAGCCATTGCCGCGTTGCTGGAACTCGGGGGTGTCAAGGCAGACCCGGAGCTGGTTGCCCGGCAGTTCGACTACTTCCGGGCCCTTCTGGCGGAACGCTATGCAGGCAATCCTCCGGTTGCTCTTCCGGGGGTTGAGGATGCTCTACGTACGCTGAAGGCCCGCGGAATCAAGGTGGGCCTGAGTACGGGTTTTTCGCGTGACGTTGCCGCGCCGATCCTAGAGACTCTAGGTTGGGGTATTGGTCAGGGCCAATTGCTCGACGCAGTGGTCACCAGCGATGAAGTCGCTGCCGGCAGACCCGCGCCATACATGATTCATCGGGTCATGGAAGCCACTGGCGTGCACAACGTGCGCAATGTTGTCGCTGGCGGTGACACCATGGTCGACCTTCTTGCTGCCAACAATGCCGGTGTGAACGGGCTGGGTGTTCTCACCGGGGCTCTGGGTCGTGAAGAGCTTGAACAGTACCCACACAGTTGGGTTTTGGACGGCGTCAAGGACCTTCCCAGCGTTCTTGAATCTGCACTAGTCAACCAGCAATAATTTGTTTTTGATAACAGCACTCCGGGGGCCAATGTGGCCGTCGGGGTGCTTTTGCGTGTGTGATTAACTTTTTATAGCAGTTTGACTAGGGTGTTTGTAAAATCAAGGTGACTCTGGCTTGACGTGGCCCCGGGGTGGTGTCGTACGGTCTTTGAG
The DNA here is from genome assembly GCF_012271785.1 of Paeniglutamicibacter terrestris. Classification (GTDB taxonomy): domain Bacteria; phylum Actinomycetota; class Actinomycetes; order Actinomycetales; family Micrococcaceae; genus Paeniglutamicibacter; species Paeniglutamicibacter terrestris. The sequence continues at coordinate 243,539 of NZ_JAAWVT010000006.1, forward strand.
TAACGTTTCTATAACAGCAAGTTACGGAACACGTCACAACTACCGCCGAAGATCCTTCGTTGTCCATTACGGCGGTAGCCACTCGAACGTCGATTGCGACGCCGGACGACGCTGCCATGATGGTCCTGGACGACCTATGCGGAGGATGGCACTGGAGAAACATGATCCAGCTCAACACCAAAAGCAAGAACATTCGACGCGGCGCAGCAACTGCGGCTGCTTTGGCATTGGCCGGGGGCGCCATGGTCATGACCGTTGCTCCGGCATCGGCAGCAAGCACCGGCACCTGGGACGCGCTGGCAAATTGTGAGTCCGGTGGAAACTGGTCGATCAACACCGGAAACGGATTCAAGGGTGGACTGCAGTTCACCAACTCTACTTGGGCTGCATACGGCGGAAGCGGTAGCGCCGACAACGCATCGAAGTCTCAGCAGATCGCCGTGGCCGAAAAGGTTCTGGCAGGTCAGGGCTGGGGTGCTTGGCCCGCCTGCTCCGCAAAGCTTGGACTCTCCGGCAAATCGGGCAGCATAGCTGGCTCCAATTCGAGCGAGCCGAAGGCAACGACCACGCAGCAGGCACCGAAGTCCACCACTTCGACGCCCAAGAAGTCGACTTACAAGTCCAGTGAGTCGACCTACAAGTCGAACGAGTCGACCTACAAGTCGGCCCCCAAGCAGATCAAGTCGGTCCCCTCCAAGAGCGTGACCTCGACCGGCAACCGCGTGGAAAGTGCTCCGACCTCGTCGGCACCGACGATCAACGTCAACGTCGCTGACTCGGGCAAGAACTACACGGTCAAGTCCGGCGATACCATGTTCACGATCGCACAGGATCAGGGCTTGGATAGCTGGAGCGACCTGTACTCGTTGAACCACGACGTTGTTCCCAACGCCGACCTCATTTTTGTTGGACAGTCCCTGGACCTGCCCTCCAAGTAAACCGGTCCCTCGCGAGAGCGGGCAAACGGCCAAGTGGGCTGTTCTGTAGTCAACCCCCAAGTGACTATGGAGCAGCCTATTTGTGTTTGCGGATGTAGTCGTTTGAATCGTCGAGCTGTTACGTGACGCGACCTCACGCGAAGACAAATGCCAGCGGAAATATCAGCACCACCACAACCGCCCAGAGACCATAAACGGGCAGGTATTGTGTCTGCCAGTGTTCGAGCGACGCGAACGACCGACTTCCGCGTTGGAATCCCGCGCCGAGCCAGATGGCGCGCACCAGATGTACTAAAAGTATAAGGTTCAGCCCCAGTGCGGCCGCCTTGTTCGGGCTGAAGCCGAATTCGGCGATCCTGGCCAGCATCGCTGCCAACATGGCGGCATTCACTGCCAGCGCCGTTCCTATAAGTATGAGTTGCATGGCATCGAAGAATCCTGGCGGTGTCATCGGATCGCGAGCCGAGAGCGAGTAGAGCACCAAGCACAGTACCAATATCAGAATCGCGTCCATCAGGATGAGCAGACCACGGTCAACATTGAGCAGGCTGCCGGTGGTGGTGAGAACAACCAGCATTGCCAGCAGCATCACGATGGTCAGCGGAGTGAAGACACGTGTGAGCACCGGTGCGATATTTTCGATGACGTTCTGCTTGGCCTCGACCAGCCAGGCTGCTATGACTAGGGCCCCGGGGACAGCGAAGGGCAAGATCCACGCCTCCATGACCGGTTCCAGATCCAGGCCCACAAGCTGAAGCATGGCAAAAGAAAGCCCCATCAGAACACCACCACCGAGTCCTAGCAGGGTGAAGTAGATGAGCAATTCTCCGGTGAACCTGACGAAGTCCATGCGCCTGCTATCGGAGCGCCATTGACCGCCGACATACGCCAGCCCCGTCATGACCCATAGGAGTACGGGGGCGTGCAGCGCAGCGAGCAACCAGGTTGAACCGCCTGGAACAAACGGATAGACGTTGAGAACTACGGCCAATGCAAGGAACGCACCGAGCAGGACAACCACCGTGCTCGCGGAGAGCCGCCGCTTCCATGCGAAGTATGCCCCGAGGAATGGGAAGACCAGCAGGCCGAGGTTACGCAGCAGAGCGTCGTCATCACCCAACCAGATGAATCCCGCCTTGAGCGCTAGCCCAGCACCTACAGCCAGAGAAATGACCACGGTGAGTTCTCGCCACAAGGTGACTCCGGTGTCCGCGCCCATTGCACCCTCGGGAAGCAGGACTAGTTGTTTCCACAACCGCTCAGAATGTTCCTGCGCAAACTCACGTGAAACGGCATCTAGGTTTCCCAGACGCTTGATGGCTACGAGGAAGGCCTCCTCATCGTCGAGCCCGCTGGCCTTCCTGTCGGTGATCTGCTCGCGCAGGTGATCCTCGAGCTCATCGAGGTCGGTGGAGGAAATTACCTGACGCCGGGCCAGGAAAACGCGCCATATAGCGATTTGGGCCTCAAGGCCCGCCTGCGGTTCCATTATGCATTCCTCGTTGTTGCAGGGACTGGGTGTTGCGCAGCATTCCATATTTGCCGTAGCGCGTCAGCGACGACTTCCCATTGACCCTGTCGCTCGGCCAGCGCGGCACGACCTGTCTCGGTGATGAAATAGTGCTTGCGCCGGCGGCCGGCCTCCGATCTGGCCCAGGCCGCTCGCAGCAGGTCGAGCCGTTCCAAACGGTGCAGCAGTGGATAGAGCATGCCATCGCTCCATTCCATGTTCCCGCCGGAGATCTCATTCACGCGCTTGATGATGGCGTAGCCATGTAATTCTCCGCCCGCCAGGATCCCCAATACGAGCGGGGTTGCCGATGCGGCAACCAAATCTTTGTCAATGCGCACGGTGACTCCTATACATAGATCTACTAGGTATTGAACGCCTGGTGTTCGCAGATTGCAATGGCTGGGAATGGAGAGCAAGTCATTGGCGCGAATCCGCCGCATTTGTGCTTAACGACGTGTGCCCCACTAGTTTCCCATCGTCGCGGGGAGAGAAAACTAGTGGGGCACACGGAGTGGTGCCAGGCGGAACTGGCGTGGCTCCCTAGGCGCGCTCTGTGGGCATTGTTGCGGTTTGGCGTAAGCGCTACTTGCCGCGTGTGATCAATCACCGATTGGCAAGTAAGGCATCTAGCCGCTGGTACCCCTGTGAAAGGCCGACCTCCATGCCGGATGCGACCATCCCGTCACGGGCCTCTTGTGAGGGATAGACGGAATGTCCGACCAGCCTGCAGCGATTGTCGGCTAGGGTCTCGAAGTGCATGTAGTCCATGGCTACAACGTCAGGGAAGCCGTCAAACTCAAATGTTTGTAGGGCAAATTCATTTTCGCGGACTTTGTGAAACACTCCGCTGAAGCCGTAGCTTCCAGTGTGATCTGTGTGCGTGTATTTGTAGGATCCCCCGGTTCGGAAGTCGTAATGGTCGACTTCTATTTTCATGTCATCGGGGCCAAGCCATTGGGCAACAATTTCCGGATTTCGATGTGCTTCAAACACGGCGGCAACGGGGAAATCGAACTCCCGAGTGAATTCAATGAAGGGCGCGCCTTCCGGGATAGTGACGTTTAGTGCATTGCTCATGTCGAGTCCTTCGTGAATCTATCCGCGGGGTGCGGATTGGCTTCTGAGTACGGCATCCAAGCGGTTGTACTTCTGTTCTGCAAGCAGTCGATATCTGTCGATCCAACCAGTCAGTTCCGCGAGGAGAGCAGGATTCAAGTGAACTGGTCTGCGCTGGGCCTCACGAGTACGGGTCACCAGGTGCGCCTGTTCAAGAACTTGAATGTGCTTCGAGATGCCCTGGACGGACATCTTGAACGGTTCGGCGAGTTCATTTACGGTGGCCGGTCCGGCGGAGAGCCGGACTATGATCTGCCTCCGTGTTTGGTCCCCAAGGGCCAAGAACGCCCTATTGAGATCTTCATCGTCAAACGTCACGTATTCAACTCTTTTCTTTATCAACCTTTCGGTTGAATACAAGAATGCGCCTCCATTTCACCAGCGTCAAGGGGTGCGAGGCGATAATATTCATCCGGCTTTCGAGCTGTCCTCAATGCGGGAGCTGCCGTAGCTAACGCTTAGGTGTTCTGGAGGATGGGAGAAGCGGTCCTCAGTGAAGTTACATCAGCGATTCCATGTACTTCCGGGCCGCAGCAGCGTGGCCCGATTGTATGTTCAGAAACAGTTTCGAACTCGCTCTTCCCGGCCAATCTTCGGGTAGAAAAGAGAGTGGCAGTCCAGGGTCTAGGTAGGGGATGGTCCGCCATGAATCTATGGCCCGTACGTAGGTAGCAAAGCTGTCGGCGGGGCTGGACTTCGACGCGTGTGCGGCCTTTCCGTTCTGCGCCAAAAAAGAACGATGCATGGCGTCCAGTGATTTAAGATCCCACCAGATCGCCGCCATGAACTGCGGTGTTCCAGTGAATTCTAGGGTATTGGAAACGACGACGGTGGCCTGATTCTTCAGATCTAAGACCCTGAGGATCTCCCAAACTTCTTCGCGTAGATAGTCCGGGAAAATCCACAGCCCCGGCGCCATGAGACCACCACCAATTCCCTGCAGATATTTGCGCAGCTGATGGCGCCGTTCGCGCTGGGCCTCAGGAATCGAGTACGAGAGGATGCACCAATTGTCATCGCTGGCCATCGACCTTGGCTCGAATATGCGCCGGTCTCCGCGAGCAAGGATGCCTCGACCCGTGACAGTGAGTGCGAATCCGGACTCGTCGCCGCGGGTCTGTGGATCCAAGATTCCCTTCTTTTTCAGTCGAGAAATCGCTGTCCGGGTTACCTGTGGGCTGGTGCCCAGAGTGTCCATCAACGAGATGAGGTGCGGCGAGGAGATCCAGCCCCCCATCTCGCGAAGGTATAGCCCAACGATGGTGCGGACCAAAGAAGTTGTGCTGCCTGGCCGTGCATCAAGGTCATCGAGTTCCGAAAGCATGTGCCGGTGCTACTTGCCGATCTCGGTGCGAACAGCGAAGAGCTCTGGGAAGAACGTCAGATCTAACGCACGCTTGAGGAAATCAACCCCCGAAGAGCCTCCGGTGCCTTTCTTGAAGCCGATAGTGCGCTGTACAACACGCATGTGGCGGAAGCGCCAGGCTTGGAAGTTATCTTCCAAGTCAACGAGATCTTCGCAAGCCTGGTAAAGGCTCCAAGTCGTGTCATCTGACTCGTAGATGTCCTTGTAGATGGGAACCAGCGATTCCTGGAAGACCCAAGGCTTGGAAACGTCGCGATTCAAGATCTCGACCGGGACGGCGTAGCCCGCGCGGGCCAGTGCGCGGAGGAAGGCATCGTAAACCGTCGGTTCATGAAGAAGCTTAGAAAGTAGTTCATGGGCGCCCGGGTCTGATTCGAAGACTTGGAGCATGCCTTGGTGCTTGTTGCCCAGGATGAACTCGACGGCACGGTACTGATAAGACTGGAAGCCAGAAGATGAGCCGAGCGATCCACGGAACTGCGCATATTCACGCGGGGTTAGAGTGGCGAGCACCGCCCACTGCTCGGTCAGGGTCTTTTGGATGTGTTTGACGCGAGCCAGACATTTTAGCGATTTACCAATGTCGTCGTTATCCATGAGCCGACGCGATTCGACGAGTTCATGAAGCATCAGCTTGAGCCACAGTTCGCTGGTCTGGTGCTGGATGATGAAGAGCATTTCATCGTGGTGTTCCGGGACGCTGACCGGGTGCTGTGCTGAAAGCAGGCGTTCTAGATCTAGATATCCTCCGTACGACATGGCGTTGCTGAAGTCTGTGCGGACGGTTTCTTCAATTTCGCGTGCACCCTCGGGTGTCTGTGCGTGTGGGCAGGCCATGGAAAGATCGTATCAGTTTCTCGACGAGCGTCAAGAGAATGAAATGTTCCGAAGAGTTCGACATGCCCCATGTCAAACCGGAGCATTTTCATCGCAATATTGCTCTTTCCGATTATTAGCGCGGTAACGCTTCGATGGCTTTAGTGAAATCTGTGGTTTTATTGTTTATTGGATATGAAATGGGTAGATGACCATGAGGTCGTCGTATTTTTCTGGGGGAAATTTTGAATTCAATTACTCGTACGTTTGCCGCCATTGCGATGGCTGCAACAGTCGCTTTTTCTGGTGTGGGTGTGGCTACGGCAGCACCGCTGGCTCCGACTCAGTCGGTTTCGGTGATTGCAGCCAAGAAGGCCCCGGCCATCACCATCAATAAGATTTCCAACAAAACCGTCAAGGGATCGGCGAAAGCCACCATTAAGCCGTCGGTCAAAGCAGCAAAGGGTGTCAAAGTCACCAAGAAGTTGCTGACTGTAAAACAGGGCAAGAAGACTGTAGCTAAGAACAAAGCCTCAGTCGCGCTGAAAGCCGGAACTTACAAGGTGACCACCACGGTTAATTACACGGTGAGCAAAAAGAAGCTCAAAGTATCCAAAACGCAGACTCTGGTCATCAAGAAGGCTGCGGTGAAGAAATCTTGGGCCGCTCCGAAGGGCAAAAACTGCCCGGCAGGATTCCCCGTCAAGGGCAACAAGACCGGCAGTAACAACGAATGGAAGTACCACGTAAAGGGCGGTCAGTTCTATGATCGCACCATTCCCGAGCAGTGCTTCAAGACAACTTCAGACGCTCGTAAGGCGGGTTACCGCGCTTCAAAGCGTTAATCTCCTTTCTCTACTGCATCACTTGAGGCGGCCCACAATCAAAATTGTGGGCCGCCTCAAGTTGTTTATGGCTCTGGCGACTTGCCCTGTTGATTCAGCGTATGGATCGTCGTGAAATTCCTGATTGCCTTTATTCATTCCCTGATGCCCGTCTCGGGAAGTTTGGTGAAGGACTTTAGGTTCGCCCATCACTCCAGTCTTCTAACCACTGACGCTCTCTTCACTGCAAATGATGTAGTTGGCCTCGTGGAAACAGAGCTTGACTCAGAAAAAATCGGCCGTCGTACCCGCAGCCGTGCCCAACCGATCTTCCGCGTTGAAGGTCCTAGAAACCTTGCCGGACAATACAACGAATCCGGCCACGGGCGATGACCGAAACAAGAAACTTGTTATTGGTTGGAAAGACGTCAAACGAAAAAATGTGATAAGCCCCAGGGCAGTCGCCCGGTACCTGTTGTGCGAAGGCAGACCAGGAAAAGAATGAGGAACAAAAATAACGGAAAAAATACACCTGCAAACCCAGCAATGCCGGCACGCGCCTCCACTGGAGCTAACCCGGCACGCCGTTTCCTAATAGCTACCGGTCATGGGACGAGGGTGAGGTGCCCACATGGCTCAATTGGTCAAGGCTAGTGGACTTGGAAGAATCGCCCCAGACGCAAAGGCAGTGTCTTGCCCACGTCGACGCCCTCGTCGGCGATCTGTAGAAGCAGGTGTTGCCGTTCATCGGTGGAAATGTTCGACGCGAAGCATCGTCTGGCCACCAAGGCCAGCCTGTCGGCCAGCTCATTCATGGGATCGCCAGAATGTGCCTTGACCCAGTCGTATTTGACCTCAGAACGGGAAAGCAGTTCATGGATCTTGTGCACGATAGGCTTCACCTCCTCGGACCTGATGCTTGTATGGCTCTTGGGATTGCTGAGCAGGTTAATGGCCAATAGTGAGTCCGAACGGATCGAAAAGCTCACCTTTCCGGCGAACAGAGCGTCGTGGTACCTGCTGGCGTCCTGTAGGGCGTAATAGATGGAATTGAGTTCGCCCTGCAGGATTTCCTTGCCGGCGGCTGCGAAGGCGTTGACCATGGGCACAGACCCCCGCCCGTAATCCAGAATCCAGCCGTGGCCCATCAATGGGCTATGCCAACTGCGTGAGGCATCGGTGGTGATTGTCAGTTCGCAGTAGAAGTCCTCGATGCGTTCTTGGAGCAGCGCCGTTGCGGCTCGAGCCCCTGCAGGTGGGCGGAACCGTTCCGAGACTTCGAATCCGAGCTGAGCCAGTGCCTCGGGCAGACGGACTTGTCCGTTCAGCAATACGTTGTCGCAATAAACCGATTCGGTTGCGTTGCAGCGCACCGCGCGAATGGCTTTGTCGAGGTGCGCCATCAGCACGCCAAGCTTGTGCCCGGATTCGTGGACGGGCAGGAAGCCGCACCTTTGAGTAACGACCTGTAACGCAGCGGTACGAACCACAGCCCAAAATAGGGTTTGGTGGTGGTCGCGCACCTCAACGGTGACTCCAGAACGTTCTGTGACCGTCTGGACCGCGGGAATGAATCGCGCGGAAGGAGGCGTTGGGCGTGGTGCCTGCATGTTCTCCTCCTCGATTCGGCGCCGGGTATGCAGCGTGCGGCATACCCGATCCTCAAAGCTACCGAAAATACGGGCGATGGGGATAGAGAATTCGGATCTGCTCATGGGAAGATTTTTGGCCCGGTCCGGGAAATCTCAATGCCGGATGGCCACTGGCCCAGTTCGGTACCGCAGTTCCAAGCCCGTTGGTCGATGCTCGGCACCGGGATGGCATGCCCGCAGTCTTCATTCTTCGCTATCACCTCCGCGACCTGTACGCCGCTCGGCCCAAGACGGTGGACCGAGTCCGACAAGGACGCCGGGGGGCGATCAGGTGTGCCTAGGATTGATGTGACCGCGATGCACTCTAGACGAAGCGGGTCTGTACAGGCACGGAAACAGGGCTGTCCAAGCTGCAACACCAGCAGCTGATCGTCACTCTGTACGGGCTCTATGGCCACTTTGCCGACGGCACCGTCTCGGTAGCGTCCCCGAGCCATCGCTTTCTGCGTGGCCACCAAACAGCGTGCGTGCAGGCGCGGTGAAGGCTCCATTCTCTCCGTGCCCGCCGCTGTTCTATGACGGAGTTTCCCCTCGCAGAACGTGCTCTTCCCCGCGGGTCATGGTGAAGGTAGTGGCAATTGCGGCGGAAACCTTTTTTGAGTTAAAGAGCGCACGTGCCAGCGCGTCGCGTGGCACAGTGGCTGGGCTCCACAACGGGCGCCCCAGTGCCATGTTCACGTGCGCCTGCCGGGCGGCGCGCCGGGCCGCGGACAACCTCCGGTGCGAGAAGTCCGCGAGTTGTTTCTCGATCTGGTCCTGTGCCAAGGCACCGCCCACCGCCGCATCCAGGATGGGGGCCAATGCGGCGGCATCGAGCAAGCCCAGCGTCATGCCCTGACCGCCGATGGGACTGACCTCGTGGGCGGCATCCCCGATCAGCATGAGGTTGCCGTGGTGCATAGAGCCCACGGCAAAGTTCCCGGTCCGGAACCGACTGAGCATGGAGTCTTCTCCTGTCTCGACCCGGTGCCCGGTCCGCTGCACGATGAGTTCGGGCAGCGACGCGGTCTCCGATTCCCGGATCCAGCAAACCCAGCGCCGTTGGTTCCCCGGAAGAGGAAACGACTCGGTGATCCCGTGCTCGTGCAGGAACAGTGCGGCAATTGATCCGAAGCCGGTGTTATCCGCGTAGTCGCCCATCAGGTAGCGATCCGGCAGGTCGCGGCCGCGGAACGGGACCAGTGCTGCCCGCCGCACGGCCGAGCGCGTGCCGTCGGCCCCGACGAGATAGCGGCATTGAAGCCATTTGCTCTTACCGCCTGCACTCGCCTCTACGGTGTGGAACCCCGCGTGCGTGGTGAACGAGGTGAATTCGTGGCCCTCAAGCAGCACCGAGGGATCCAGTGAGTGCAACCGATCGCGCAATAGCCCCACGGTTTGGTTCTGCGGCAGCGACAACACGAAACGGTGTTCGGCCGGGATGGAGCCGAACTCCAATTCTGCCGCGACCCTTCCGCGAGAGATACCGACCCCACGAGTGATCCGCACCCCGGCCGCCAGCGCATCCCCGCCGACCCCGAGACGCGTCAAGACGGCAAGGCCCGGCGGATGAATCCCGATGGCGCGCGAATGCTTGCCGATATCGGTGCGGGATTCAAGCAGGCGCACGCTGCGCCCGGCTTTGCGCAGCAGGATCGCCAGCGCCATCCCGCTGGGCCCGGCCCCGACGATGAGAACATCAATCATTGGCCGGTCCGTTGCGGCGCATGCCAGATGGCCAGATTCCGGTACAGGCCCGCGGCATGCGCATGCCAGCCGCGGGGAAGCAGCGCCGCGAGTTCCTCGGTGGTGTACGAACGACGGATGGAGAGCAAACCATCGCGTCTGATCAACGAGCTCCCGGCCAACGGCGCGGTGGCCAGACCGAAGAACAAGAGCGCAGAGCGCCGGCGATTGATGTCACTGTGGATCGCCAGCGACCCGGCCAGAAGCTGGCTGTCGGCGAGGATTCCGGCCAATTGCATCGGGTCCAGGTGGTGTAGAACATGGTTGGAAATGACCACATCGAACACTTGTTTTTCGGCCACCAGTTCGGCACTCATGGCCCGGCGCAATTCCAGTTCCCCGGGACCGAGCCCGGCGACGGCAACCGCACGGATGGCAAAGTCGTGGGCGCGCGGGTCCGGGTCAATACCCGTGACCTTGACGCTGTATCCGTCGGCCTGCGCCCAACGCAGCAGTGCTAGGGCAATGTCCCCACCACCGCACCCGATGTCCAGAATCGTGGCCGTGCGGTTACGCGGCAGGACGGGGCGAACCAATTTCAGATACACCGATCGCCAGCCAGCGACGCACCGGTTGACCAGCGGGAACTGGGCATAGGTGCGCTCAAGCAGGACGGGATCGCAGTCGGGCCTGTCCATTTCCTCGATGCCGATGGTATCCCGCTGCATCGGGGCGCCTCAACCGTTGGTCCCTGGCACCAAGGTCATCAGCGCAGTTTCCACCGTCAAGCCAGGACCAAAAGCCATAGAACACACGCGCTCGCCGGAGGATTCGGGCCGGGCGAGGTTCTCTTCCATGATGCTTTTGAGCACAAACATCACCGTGGCGCTGGACATGTTGCCGTAGTCGTTGAGGATCCGCCGGGCGGGTATCAGCTGTTCGTCGGTGAGCTCGAGGCGTTTTTGGACGCGATCCAAGATGGCCCGACCGCCGGGGTGGATGCCCCAGTGCTCAATATCCGAATACGTGGCGCTGGTTGAGGGGTCACGGGCGAACAATGGTTCCAAGGCGCCGGCAATATGGTCGTCAATGATGTGCGGGACGTAGGTCCCCAACACCATTTCGAAGCCCTCGTCTCCGATGTTCCATGCCATGGCATCCTCTCCCACGGGAGTCAGGACGGTTTCGAAATAGTCCAATTGCATTCCCGGACCGGCAAACTCGCGAGCCGAAACAATCGCAGCTGCTGCTCCGTCGGCAAAGAGCGCTGAGCCCATGATGGTGTCGGGATCACTGGAGCTGCGCACGTGAATGGAGCACAGCTCGGCGCAGACCACCAAGACCACGGCATCCGGATCGGCGTCGCAGAAGCTCTTGGCCGCTCGCAGGGCCGGGAATGCTGCGTAGCATCCCATGAATCCCAGATGGTATCGCTGGGTTGCGGGACTGAGCCCGAGCGCCCTGACCAATTGGTAGTCAGGTCCGGGGTTGTAGAAGCCGGTACAGGACACCGTGATCACGTGGGTGATATCTTCTGGCCCCAAATCAGGGCAGGCGTCTAGAGCCTTTTGTGCAGATTCGATGTAAAGTCCCGGAGCCGTGGCCACGAAGACCTGGTTGCGTTCCTTGGTGCTGGGCCGCAACAGAAGCCCGGAATCGGCATCAAAGAATAGCGGGTTCTCCGCCACCGAGGATGTGGTGAATTCGGTGACTGCGGTGTGCCGAGTGGAGATCTGAGCGGAGTCAAATGAGGTGCTGATCAGGCGTTGGCCCAGCCGCGTCAAGTTGGGCTGCGCGGCGAAAACATCTCTGGTCTTGTCTTGGTAAAGGATCGTGGGAGGAACAGCTGTCTGGATCGTTCTCATCATGACTGGCATATTGCCGAGCCTATTGCCGGATGCAGTCGGCGTAAAGGGTCCGATCATGACAGCATCCGGGTGAGCCGACCGCAAGGAAGAGATCAAGGAAAAATGC
>NZ_JAAWVT010000007.1 GCF_012271785.1 Paeniglutamicibacter terrestris
CCCGTAGAAACGGCCTTGGATATGCGCTTTACTGGTCCCATCTAGGCGTCAACGCAACTGGAGACCAAGATCCCGGATCCCAGCTTTCTTTCCGATGGAACGATGGGGTTGTAGGTACTAGGCCGCGTCTTCGTTGACACCACGCGATGGATTTGCGGTCGAAGGTAGCGTCAAAATTGGAGGTCATGAATGCCCAAGCAAGATAATCAGCAGATCAAGGATGAAGAGCTTTACGAGAAATTGCGGGAGGAAGGAAACTCCAAGCAGAAATCGGCCCGTATCGCCAACGCGGCGGCGCGTGACGGGCGCAAAAAAGTGGCACAGCGAGGGGGAGAATCAGGAGATTACGAGGATTGGACCGTCCCTCAGCTCAGGACTAGGGCACGGGAGATTGGACTAAGGGGATATTCAAAACAGCGTAAGAGCCAATTGATTAATTCACTTCGAAATTCGTAGTGTGGTGCCGACGCTAGGAGGCCTTGCTAGCAACGCACCTGCCTGTGGTTGAATCTGAACCCGACGATGAACCCATTGATGAGCCCCTTGACGGACGGGATAGTCAAACGGTAGCCGAGGGAGCGTCCGATGGTCCGCGCACGATGGAATATCTGAATCCGTTTCAGGATGCTGAGCTGTTGGCGGGTGATCCCGTGGGTCATGAAGCCAGAGCGGAAGCGGATAAACTCCTGCACACACCACTGAAGGACCCGAACACTATCAAAACATCGAACGGTTCCCCAGCGACGCTGATTGAAATCTCCGGACGAATCGATCACCTATCCAAGCGGCCCGCGTGAAGGGGGATCTCTATGCTCGCTGCTCGACGATGACGGACACGCCGAGAGGAAATCAAGCAGTGATTGCGAGCTTCCTTCACCATGGCTGTAGTGCACGACGGGCGAGTCCTCCTGAAGACCACTGGATACAACGGGGGGACCGTGTGATGTCACTCGTAAGTGCAATGCCGGCTCCTACCTGAAGGGCCGGAGCCGGCACCTGCGCAATCTAGGCCCTTTTGCGCGTCACCAATCCCCAAATAACGAGGACGATCAACGAACCACCGATAGCTAGCAGCCACGTCGACAGTGACCAGAATTCGCTGATATTAACGTGGAACAGTGCGGAGCCAATCCAGCCACCAACCACTGCACCAACAACACCGAGTAATAGGGTAGCCAACCATCCGCCACCTTGTTCCCCTGGCTTGATTGCTTTCGCAATCGCACCGGCAATCAGGCCCAAAACAATCCAACCAATGAATCCCATGACTTTTCTCCGTTCGGATGAAGTGACGTCGTTCAGCATCTGGATGCGGATGCACGCAAAATATCATACAGCTCCGTGTCAGTTTTGAATCGTTTCCCGCCGGTCAACCTGACCTGCCCCAGGTGCCTTTACGCAGAGGGCGTCGGCCTTTATGCTCGCCCTATGAAGACTCAATTTGTCCTGTGGCTAGGAATAATTATCTTCGGTCTGACGTACATGACGATCGTGAGTTTCTCTGGGAGGTAATCGGCGATGAGGAAAGTGTTGCGCGAGCAAGGACTTAGCATCGTTTTTGCCCTGTTATTCGTATTCGCACTCCTTGGCCAATCATTTGCTGGGTTGGGTGTTCACAACGAGAATCAGCGTGCTCACGGCGCTTCCCCCATCGGCTACTGGGAGTTCGTGACCTCAAGCAATTTCGTGGTCGATGTGGCAGAAAACTGGCAGTCCGAATTTCTGCAGTTTTTCGTCTTTATTTTGGCAACCATATGGCTGATTCAGCGGGGTTCACCAGAATCAAAAAAGCCAGGGGACCAGGGTCCCGGTTCGGACCAGGACCAACTTGTCGGCAGATTTGCCCGCAGTCGCTCACCCGCCTGGGCGAAAGTCTCCGGTTGGCGCCGGGTCCTCTATTCCAATTCCCTGCTTTTAGTGATGGGAGGCGTTTTCGTGGTGTCTTGGTGGTTGCAATCTGTGTCCGGGGTTGTCGTCTACAACGCCGACCAGCTCGCACATGGTCAGAAAAGTGTCACGTGGCTGGGGTACGTAACCTCAGCGGACTTCTGGGATCGCACTCTGCAGAATTGGCAATCTGAATTCTTGGCAGTGGGCAGCATGGTCACGCTCTCCATTTTTTTGAGACAACGTGGATCAGCCGAATCCAAGCCCGTGGGAACGCCTCATGCCGAGACTTCCACCGAAGGCGAATAAAGAGTTCGGAGGGCAGAAGGCAACCGCTGTCGGAGGCGAAGCAAAATGATAGAGAGAAGCATCAAGGCCTTGCACACTGGCGCAGGGAACATTCTTTTGGTGTCTGAAGCAGGAATGCAGAATACCTGTTGCTTTAAGTCAATAACTCCGGGAACACCAGAATCTTGACCTGAGGCGCATTTCGCGACATGGTGGATATCAGGTGGTTTTGCTTCAAGATAATCGAAGCAACGCGAAATTCCGGACCTCGAGGTGGAAACCTCGCAGGGTTTCTTACCTCTCCCACCGCTCTTGTCCGACCTGTAAATCCGGATTTCCGGACGATGAAAGGAAGACATCATGACTGAATCAACGCATGAGGAAATCTCTGCTGAGAAGACTGCTGAAAAGCAGAAAGCCCAAGAAACAGACAAAATTTCTGATCCCGCCCTGAGTACCCAGAAGGGTCATGATTGGAGCGATGAAGGTGGAGCCACCGAGGATGGCCCCGCCATGGGAAACGAAGCTGCACCGGGTCGGTAGTTCCGGCGTTTCGGGAGCCTTCGGACTCCCTGTCAGCAAAAATCGCTGATCTGAGATTCACTGTTTCGCCTAGTAAAGGAGCCGCAGATGAGTACTGACAGTTCATTCGACAAAACCCCTTCCGAGGGGAACCAGGGGCCAGCTGACCCGACCACCCGGTATCCCAGAATTAGCCCACCGCAACAGCACCAGGCGCAACCTGGACTCGATTCGAAGCTCGAACCGTTAGCCGACCTAGGTGAGGACTCCTATGCAGGTTCCGGGAAACTTGCTGGTCGACGAGCCCTCATCACAGGAGCCGACTCGGGCATCGGCGCGGCCGTCGCCATTGCTTTTGCCCGCGAAGGAGCCGATATTGCCATGGCCTATCTTCCGAGTGAGGAATCCGATGCGCAGCGAGTTGCCGGGATCCTCAGGGCAGCGGGAAGAACTGTGCACCTCCTCCCGGGAGACTTGCTTGAGGTGAACTACCGCAATGGCCTAGTTCGTGACGCCGCCAAGGCCTTAGGCGGGCTGGACATCCTGGTCAACAATGCTGGCAAGCAAGTGAGTGTCGAGAGCCTCGAAGAGCTGAGCGACGAACAACTCCTAACTACCTATCAGGTGAACATCTTGTCGATGTTTACGCTGAGCAGGGAAGCTCTGAGCTACCTCCAACCAGGGTCGAGCATCATCAACACAACCTCGATTCAGGCCTATGATCCCTCACCCCACCTGCTTGACTATGCGTCCACGAAGGCTGCAATCAACAACTTCACTAAGGGGCTCGCTGCCCAAGTAGCCCCGCGTGGCATTCGGGTCAATGCTGTGGCACCGGGCCCGATTTGGACTCCTCTTCAGCCCAGCAGTGGTCAACCTATCGAAGCATTGCCGGAGTTTGGGCATGACACGCCCTTGGGTCGTGCCGGCCAACCAGCCGAACTCGCTCCCGCCTATGTATTCCTGGCCTCAGCCGAGTCAAGTTACGTTGTCGGGGAAACGCTCAATGTCAATGGTGGAAAGGCCAGCCCCTAGACGGGTTTATCAACGCACATGCCGCAAAAGACCAGGAGTTGAGAAACATGAACTTGATTGCGAAAGCAGTAGGAACCCTCGCTTCATTACTCGCGGGACTCCTGGGAGCCAAGATCGTTGGCTCCCTGTGGAAAAGAACCACGGGCGAAGAACCCCCCACGCTGGCAAACCCCGAAGTGCAACAGCGGGCCAACATCGGCAAAGTTTTAGCCTTTGCCGTGATCTCCGGTGCCAGCGCGTCGGTCATCCAGGCAGTCACCAAGCGATGGACCAAGAGAATCGGCCAATCTTCCACAGGTTCCTGAAACCTTCCAGAACAGAACCGGTTCTGGAGTCACGAGGGAAGACCTGCCGAAGGCAAGAAGCGCGCCGGAGGTAGCCTGGCCCAGCCTCAATCTCTGGATTCGGCCCGAGACGGAAATTTCCTATTGAGGAGCAACGAATGGATGACAAAGAAACACCCAGAAGTGGCAAACGTTTCCTGGCCCGCCGAGGAGTCGGCCTCGCCATCTCCGGAGCGCTGATCGCTGCCCTGTTCGGGATTTTTATGAGCATTGACCAAATGACCGGTGAAGGATGGAAGAGCCCCATGCTGGTCGGAGTTCTTCTCGGACTGATCATGCTGGTATTCGGGATCTATCGTCTGGTCAAGGGCAACAGCAGCCTGGACTATCCCCAGGGAGGAACCAACAACGAACCAGAGACCTAGCATCTCGTGGTGTCCTATGTGCTCGATGTCCCTTGGCGCCCTTTTGGTCGGGGAGTAGAGGTTCTTGAAGTTCGCGTACCGAACTGCAAAACGTCCTAGATCTCGATTGGGAAGCGAAAGTGCGCCCGACTGCCAACGCCGTGTGGTCACGATGGCCGAGCGTGCTGGGATGGTTCTATTGACCATTCAGCATGTTGAAGCTTTTTGGCAGTCGCCCGCGCTTTGAGTAAATGGAGATCGTCCATGGTGGCGGCGCCGGCCGCAAGCCGCCGATCAACGAAGTCAGCCGCCGAGGTTTCTAGGTTCGTCTCAAAATCGAACAACGTAGCTCTAAATCCATGAAGAAGAGCGATGTCGTCGGAAACCGTTGAGCAGCTCACGAGGTTCGAATGTTGTTGTGCCTGATCAAGTTGGACCTTGTCTTCACCCATGATCTTTTCATCAAACACGACGATTCCGCGTGCGGGTTTTTCGATGCATCATCTTGCACCTTGAAATATCAGATTGCACTACCTTTCCGACGGGTGGCGCTTCGAGCTGAACGCTCTGCGGAACGCCTTAGTTAATCAATCACCGTGCCGTCGTCTGGTGGAACAGCGGCACTCAGGGTGTCGTGGATATCCAAGACGAGAGAACCGATTAGAAGATGGCCGAGGTTCCGGCCGAAGGGCCGCCGAGTATGTTGGACATAAGCGCTAGCGACAGGAGCAGCCCAGCGAACCCATATTGGACCGGGATGAAGCCACTTGCCCACCGCGCCGACTGCATTAGTGTCCACGGAACAAAAGTGGAGCAGATCGCCACGACGAACGTGTCGATCTGCCTGGGGGTCCTTCAAAACCGGAGTACGAATTGAACACTGTGTCCAGGATCGCGATTAGAAGAACGGTCATGGCACGGGCTGCGAGGACCACCAACAACTGAACTAAAGAATAAGATCTCGTGGCGGCCCACTTGAGTTCGGGGAGACATAAAATTGATCCAGCAAGTAGCCCTCTCACCGAACCGCCGAGTTCCGTGGATGCGGTTTCGCCCAGAGATTCAGCCCAACCCATCGCGTTCCCTTGGAACGCAGATCCAAAGACGTATGTGGATTCCTCTTGTGGCTACTTTCTACCGTTGGAATGTTCGTCATGGTCACGATATTTGCCACTGAGGTAAATACCAGATTGAAAGTTCTTGGGACTGTCGATCAGTTGGTGAAAACAATACCGGTATCGTTTTAGTCAATCTTCTGCACCGACAGGGTTCGTTCATTGCTGGGAGGCACTGTGGGCGATACATTTTCATGAAGCCAGGCTGCGAGCGGTCCCGATACCGTTTAGCTAGTCGTCCCCAGAGCCCTCACCGTTCGCAGCTTCCTCTATCCAATCAACGGCCTGATCCGAGAGCATAAATTCCTCAGCAATATTGCCCGCGACCCATGATGCTTCTGACGTGAGGGGCCCCGCCACAGCCGCGATCTGATCGAGAATGTTTGGCGGCACAAGGTCTCCGTTATTGTCAATTAACCACTGCCGAGTCGAAGAGTTCAGAAGTGGCCACCAGCTCTCAATATTCATGCCTTCATTCTGACAGCTGAGGGGTCGGTCGGAGTTCCAGAACAGGTGTTTTTCTGCTTCAAGAAGCTGCAGCCCCGAAAGGAGGTACTCGGAAGACGTCCTTTGCTGTGTTTCGATTGGCTGTGGACCGCAGAGGTAGCCTAGCCGTGCCCGGGACTCACTCCAAGAACTCTGGCCGGACGCTTGGTGTCAACCACTCATCTCGGGGTTAAAAACCGGGATGCAGGTGAACGACAAACCAATGACAAGACCGGGCCGAAGCGAGAATTTGTCCTGTCGTTCGGATCACTAGTTTGTCATTTGTGAACGGTGTCTTTTCTTGTTTAGGTGCCCGGACAGCACAAGCGCAAGCCAAGTGACGAAGCCGGAAATAGAAGTACCCCAAAGAATATCCGTGATGGCAATTATCGTGGGAAAGTCTCTGAATATCGTGAGCGCGGTTAGCGCCCATGTCGCATAGGTGAATAGGCCGAACAGCGCTGCGCTAGCCACCTTCTTGCGCAGCGATAGCTCTGGGTTATTGGGCCGGATGCCGTAGTGAACGATTCCGGCGATATAGATGAAATAGAAAGCTATGGCTCCCGAAAAGTTGGGTTCAGGTGCGAGTAAGTGCCCCAGGTGGTTTTCGTATTGGTGCCTCGCCACGGAAATAATCCAAAGTCCGTCGAATAGCGCGAAAATTAATCCGGCGAATGCGTAGTACAGCAGCCATTTCTTCACCCTTATACTCACATTTGCTTCCCAGTATCGGCGTATATCTTTTCCACAAAGAACCGGGATCGTTCGATGAATTTGTCGCGCTTGAGTTTCATGGTCGGTGTGACGATTTCGTTCGATTCGCTCAGGTCGCTAAGCAGTACGACAAATTTTCGAACTTGCTCGCTACGTGCAATCTTTGCGTTGGCAGCGCCGACTGTCTTGAGGATGACTTTAATCAGTCGTTCATCATCGATCTCAACGGCTCCACCGTCCTCCGGAATTCGCAATCGGGCTATGTCGGTGATGCCTTCGCGCGTCGCCCACTCTTGAACAGATTCTGGGTCGAGTAGTACTAAGCCACCAAGGAACGGCTTTCCTTCGCCGACCATGACTGCATGTGCAATGAGCGGATCGCTTTCGACGTAGCCTTCCCAAATGGTGGGGGAGACCGTCTTGCCGCCTGCAGTGACGATGACGTCCTTGATTCTTCCCTTGAGGGTAAGACGGCCAACTTCATCGAACTCGCCGAGGTCGCCAGTGCGAAAAAATCCATCGATGAAGGCATTCGCGTTGTCCGTGGTGTTGGAGTATCCGGCAAATACACCAACGCCACGAGCAAGAACTTCTCCCTCGTCCGACAATCGGACGGTAGTTCCGGGCATCGGGACTCCAACGGATCCTGATCTAATTGACCCGGGCATATTTCCGGTCAGCGGAGCTGTTGTTTCCGTGAGTCCGTATCCCTCTATCACGGGCAGGCCGATGCCGCGGAAGAAGAGAGAAAGTTCGGCATCCAATGCCGCAGCCCCGGATAGTAGGTAGTCCAGGCTCCCGCCGACTAATTTTCTCAGTCTCGTATAGAAAAGGCGGTCAAAAATGGCATAGCGTATCCGAAGACCGAGTGTGGCCTTGGCCTCGGGATTGGTCTCGAGGGTCTCGGCCAGCCTTCCCCACTCGATTGCGGTGTCCTGTGCCAAATGCCAGATCGGCCCGAGATGTTTCTGGGCAGCAGCTGCCGCTGCTGAAGCCTGGATTTTCTGCAAGACACGGGGAACTACCACCAAGAAAGTGGGCTTTAGGGCCGCTAAGGATGGCACTACTTCCCGAGTGTCGGCTAGATGCGCGATCCGCATACCGTTCGCCAGACAGGTCAGCTGAAGGCCGCGTGCCAGGACGTGCGCCATCGGGAGGAAGATTATGGTGTTCCCCGATTCCTTGACCACCTCCTTGTAAGCGGCAGCGACGTTCAGAACCTGACCTACAAAGTTGCCGTGCGTGATGAGCGCTCCCTTGGGTGCTGCTGTTGTCCCGGATGTGTAGACAATGGTTGCCGTCGATTCGAGGGTTGCCATGAGCCGTCGTTCCTCCACGACGCTGTCGGCTACGCTTTTGCCGTCGTCAACGAGATCTTCCAGATCCGGTTCGGCCCGGGCGTCCATAGTCCAGATCTTTGAGACGGTGATTCCGGCCTGCTCAAATCCCCGTTTCAATGTCGAGGCTTGTTCACGGGTGCCTGCAATCGCGCTACTCACTGACGCATCGAGTAGGATCGCCGCCACTTGCTCGACTGCCGAAGTTTCGTAAATTGGAACAACAACGGCGCCGGCGAACCACGCAGCCATGTCCGCCAAGGCCCATTCATACCGAGTGGGCGACATGATGGCCAACGATTCTCCGGGCTGAAGACCTGAGGCAATGAACCCCTTGGCCAAGGCCCGTACCTCTTTGACGAACTCACTAGTGCTCACCTGGCGCCATGGGTCAGTGACGGCACCGTCGGGGGAGCGGATCTCGAAGGCTATATGTTCGGGCGAAGTCTTCAGGCGCTGCATGAGCAAATCCGTCGCGTTCTGGTGAATGGACGGTACAACCAAGAGCGGCGTAGTGAACTCTCTCATAGGGCTTCCTTCTGTGAAAGGGTCTGCAGGTGGTCACGCATCAGTTCTTGGGTAACGCCTAGAAAGCTGGTTATGCCTACCCTCTGGTCTGGGGCTAACTCCTGCAGGTACCCATCAATTGCGGTTGCAAGTGGGAAAATTAGGTCCAGAATCTTTTGAGACGACGCCGGTACCGCGCTGACAAGGACCTGACGACGGTTCACTACGTTCCGCTCTCGTATTGCGTGGCCGTGCAACTCGAGTCGGTTGGTTATAGCAGTGGTGGTGGCAGCGGTGGAACCCAGCTCCTCCGCGAGTTTCCCTGCTGTCATCGGCCCGAACTGCGCTAGTACCGAAAAAGCGCGGTAATCGGTGAGAGTCAGGCCCAAACTCGCGGCGATTTCTCGTTCGCTCTCACGGACGAGGGCGTACAGGCCCTGCAGGGTCTCAATAACAGAAGGCGAAGGCGCAGCGCACATATGGTTTCCTAAAATTCGCTAACTAGGTTTATAGTCAATACTAATTGATCATCAAACACAATTGAACAAGCTGGCCTGCAGGAAAGAACCGTCGCGGAAGCCCGTGCCGGTATCTGGACTGCATGCCTGAAGGGAACGCCAGATGAAGGACAAAAAGCTTAGGACGCTCATCGCCCTACCCGTGGTGGTGCTTGTCGGCGCCCTGCTTGCACTTGCCGGCAGTGACGGTGGTGCATTAATGGGACCAATTCCCGTCTTCACTCTTGCCGTTGCCGCGGCCTTTCTGATCCAATGGATCGCCTTCATTCCGTCGTTCCTGAATCAAACGGAAAAATACTACGACCTAACCGGCACCCTGACCTATACGGCAATCACTTTGCTGGTTCTCTTTGCCGTTCCCGAGATTCATGGCAGGTCTCTGCTGCTCGCATTCATGGTCCTGGCGTGGACTCTAAGGCTGGGAAGCTTTTTGTTCCGGCGCATCAGCAGAGCAGGCAAGGATGATCGTTTCGACGAGATTAAGCCGTCCTTTGTCAGGTTCTTAGGTGTCTGGACCATTCAGGGACTCTGGGTTACCTTCACGGCTGCCGCCGCCTGGGTCGCGATGACGTCAAATAACCCTGGTGCTCTGGATGGTTTCGCACTCGTCGGATTCATCATTTGGGGCGTGGGTTTCAGTTTGGAAATAGTAGCCGATCAGCAGAAGGCACGTTTCAACCGCGAGCCCTCCAACAAGGGACAATTTATCGCCACAGGCCTATGGTCCAAGTCGCGCCACCCAAACTACTTCGGTGAGATTCTGCTGTGGGTCGGCGTCGCCATCGTTGCCTTGCCCGCATTGCAAGGATGGCAGTGGGTCGTGGTGATTTCACCGGTGTTCGTTGCCCTGTTGCTCATCAAGATTAGTGGTATTCCACTCTTGGAAAAGAAGGCCGATTCGAAATGGGGCGGCCAGGTTGATTACGAGGCTTACAAAGAAAACACCCCCGTGTTGATCCCCAAAATTCTAGTTGGGACACGAAATTCGAGGATGGTTCCCAACCGAAAAAGGAACATGCCGTGAAAGTCATTGTTATTGGCGCTGGAATAGCTGGACTCCGCGCCGCAGGATTGGCCTCCGAACAAGGGCACGATGTCACGGTCCTGGAAACTTCACAGAGAGTCGGTGGCCGCGTCGATACCGAACTGGTTGACGGATTCCGGTGCGACAGGGGGTTTCAACTTATAAATCCCGGCTACCCGGATGCCCGGCGAGCCCTTAACCTTCAGGACTTGGACCTCCATGCGTCAGGACGCGGTGTCGCGGTTCGGCATGAGTCTGGTGTTCAGATCTTAGCGGACCCTTTCAGGCACCCTTCGTACCTCAAAGGGCTGTTCAGCGGCACGTTGAAACTAGCCGACCTTCCTGCAGTACTTCGGTGGAACCGCATTGCACGCGTCGAATCGATGACACTGCACCAAGCCATCGAAGACGCTGGTTTCTCTGCGCCCTTACGCAAGGTCATCGAGAGATTCTTATCGGGCGTGGTGGCAGATTCGGATCTTAAAACCGCGGCCCCCTCCGCTCGAACATTGGCCTGGTATTTCGCCAAGGGGATCCCGTCATTGCCGGCGCAAGGGATGTCGGCCGTGGCACATCAGCTGGCCGAACCTCTGATGGAAAACATCCGATTCTCCATGACTGCGCAATCTCTCACGATCCACAACGGCCAAGTGACAGTGGTCTGTACCTCGGGCGAAGAGCTGAAAGCGGATCGGGTGGTGGTGGCCACAGGTCCCCGGGCCAGCGCCCGGCTCACTGAGCAGCCTGAGCCGACCATGAATTCCTTGACCACGTGGTGGTTCGATGCACCTCGTCGACCCAGTAAGTTGCCATTTCTCTACCTTGATGTCCGAGAGGGTTCCAAGCTGAGTCATACTTCAGTGATCTCCAATGTGTGCCCGTCGTACGCACCTGCCGGACGTCATCTCGTACAAGCCACTGTTGTCGGTGCGCATGACTTAACTGACAGCGAAGCCATGGCCCAATCGGCCAGCATCATGGGGGTTCAGGATCCCGACTGGAAATTGCTCGTGCGCCACGAAGTTCTCGATGCATTGCCCTCTATAGAGCCCGGGCATCGTCCGCTGACTAGCAGGATCCCTGGCGTGATCATAGCTGGCGACACTTCAGAAGCATCCATTCAAGGCGCATTGGCCAGCGGAGTTACCGCCGCACACGCACTTCCCAATACCCGAGTATCCATCAATGCGCGTGATTCCTTCAACGATACGTTCACCCTTCAGATTCGCTGTAAAGGCGACGCCAAGGAGGTATGGGATAAGGTCACCGACTTGGATAGTCATACGAGAGCCATTCCCCTCACCACGGTGACACCAGCACAAGGGCGGATGACCGATGGCCTGCAATTCGTCGCACTCACGTCCTTCGGGCCAGTAAAAATGGCAGACCGCATGTTGGTGCGCCGGGCCGAGGCACCTGCTGGGGAAAACCCGGGACGTCTAAACGTGTCAAAATTCGGTCCAATTGCAGGTGAAGTCGAGGCCAGTTTCGAGCAGCAAGGTTCAGAAGTCGTCATCGTTTGGCGACAGAGCCTCCGGCCTGCATGGCTGCCACGCTGGCTCAGACCCTTTGGCACCGTTGTTGCACGAGTAGGTTATGGCGTTGGACTGCGTAAACTACTGACTTGAGAACTTCTTCGCCGAAGATTGACTGCACGTTAGCCACGGTCCATGTTGCTGACCTTGGCACCGTTCGTCATAGTATTTTTTTGATACCGGGTTTGCAGACGATGAGCCATCGGCGGCACCAGAGGATTGTCCCTGGGCAGCTTCGGGCGTTTAGGCCAGACGTTGCCAGGAACGAATGGAGCCAGCCGAATGAAGGGCCAAAAAAGTCCTCTTCAGCCAAACGCAGCGTCAGCGCCCCACACTAGGTTGCTGAACGCCGTCGGCCCCCGGCAAGGCGAGACATCAGCCAGACGTCGGTGGGTCAACTCAAAGTATCTCCATAGTTTATGCAAAGGCCCAGAACCACCATGTACCGCAGCTTTGGCTATCTCATCCCCCTGTTCCTGGTCGGGGTTGTGCTATTGACGGCAGTCATGCTGGTGGTGAATTGGAAGAAGGTCCGGACACGGAAGATCGACTGGCCGCGGCTATTCCTCGCGTGGTGCATCCTTGCCTGGCTCCTGGGCCTCGGTCTCATCACCCTCATGCCGACTTCCGGGGTGATAGGGGAACGTGCTATATCGCTGGTGCCCCTGCAAGAACTCATCCTTCATGGAACGGGGGTCGGCTACTCGGTCCTCAAGGAGGGGGCGGCAAACATCTTCTTGTTCGCGAGCGGTTCGGTCGCCTTGTCCCTGTATGGGCGGGCATCCGCACTCCAGACCGCGCTCGTGGCCACGGGAATCGCACTGGTGATCGAAGTGCTGCAATACGCATTGGCTCTCGGACGCATCAGCAGCATAGACGACGTTTTGTGGGCCTTCACCGGCGGCCTGCTTGGAAGTGCCGTTGGCGTCCTCCTTCGGAAACGCGCCACGGCGAAGACTAGGTCAGAGGCCCGCCTCTAGGAATCAGCGGCGGGCCTCTGACATTGTGCGCTTAACCCGGCGTCCGCGGCTCAATTCGTGGTCCGTTTGCCGAACGCTCTGCGGGACGGTTCGCCGAGCCCGGCGGGGGATCTTCAACGGGTCTGGATGCAGTCGGCTGAGCCCGTCGTTGAGTCCGAGGAGCCAGTGAGGCCGTGGACGGGAAAGCTGGTGTCGCCCGCGGTACTGCGCGATGTTAGTGGTCGCGGTGCTGGGCGATGTTTAGCACTGACCCGTCGGGTGCGCGGACGAAGAATCGGCGAATTCCCCACGGCTCCGTGGTCAGGGGATGAACAACCTCGTAGCCGCGTCGACGGGCCTCAGCGTAGGCATCGTCGACATCATCGACTTTGACGGTAAGCAGGGGGTTCTCGGACGCCGTCGCATCACGGGATACGAGCTGGATGTGCTCCCCGGAGTTGGGCACGATAAAGCGGGTGACCCATTCGAGGCCCAAGTCCTCTGCATCGAGCCCGAGGTAGTCCGCGTAAAAGGCCCTCGCTTCCATTATGTCGGGCACCGTGAGGTCTATCGTCACGCGGATGACGTGCATGGGCTTCTCCAGTCGTCGATGTTCCTCAAGCGTCCCGCTCGAACCGATGGATGTCCACCGCCGAGGACTCAACGACAGTCGGGCCAGCCTGTGGCAGGTGTTTGTGCACGACAAATCCGACAATCGCGGTTATTGCGCGATCCTCTTAAGAGGAGCCTTAACCGGGCAGATATTAGGATCAGGCGTACCTAGGGCCAGCGAAGTCTGGAAAATAGCACGTAGACTCACGGAGAAGCTCAGTTCTGCTTCGATGGAGGTCACGTAATGCCGAAGATTTACCGCAGTGCTCCGATAATCGTCATGGTAGTTGTCTTGATTGTCTTCGCTTTCACTCAGTGGCTTCCACTGCTGTTATTGCTTCCCGCGGGTGCCGCGATGATGCTCGCCGGTAAAGACGAATTCACGAATAATCTCCACCAGAAATCTCGCGAAAGCGAGCCTCCGTATGAGTAACCCGGCGATTAGGCGACGTGGCAACGTTTCCCTCAACGCCCGGAGCTCGCGCTGCGGCTGCATCGCCGTTTGAGGAACCTTTACCGGGACGGTCCGGCCTAGATCAAAGTCACCTCCTCGCTGGCGTTTCCACACTCGCGTGTTGAGGAAAGGGGCTTCTGCCTTTTTTCACTAGGAGAATCTTGGGCGTCAGTAGTATTTTTGCTGTAAGCGGCAACGAGCAGCAGGTTCGGGCCACGCCACCTAGATCCCTCAAGGAGCCACCATGGCATCCTAAGTACTCCCACAGTCTAAGAAACGATTCGGACGCCTCATCGAACGCAATGACGGTCGAGATTTTCCCTTCTACGATGGCGCCCCCATCGACGTTGCAGGTTGGAAGTGGGCTCTCATTATTCTTGCCTGTGTGGCTGGAATCGGGACACTCATGTTCTACCCATCACACAATGACCTCCAAGCGCTGGTCCCGCGGATTCTGTTCCTCGCAATTCCCCTGACGGTGTTCATCGGCTTTACCGGCAAGTACTGGAAAACGCTCTTCAAGAAGCCAAGCGCCATGGACTACCTGAGCATGCTCGGCTTCTGGATTTTGAACTTCGCTGTTTCGGCAGCAGTCGGCGTCATCGTTATGACTGTCTTCGGAGCGAATGCAAATCCCTCAACCAACGGTCTTCTCGAGGGCGGTCCTGTCCAAATCATTGCGTTCTACGTAGGAACAGGCATCCAGCTCCTTGGCGAGGAAATGTTCACGATCCTGCCGTTCCTGGGGATCATGTACCTGCTGTACACCAAGGCCAAGCTCTCCAGAAACACGTCCGTTATTCTGGCGTGGCTGATTACCGCGGTAGCATTCGGCGCCGTCCATTTGCCCACCTATGGTTGGAACTTCGCTCAAGCGTTCCTAGTGATCGGTGTTGCTCGGCTGATACTGACGCTGGCATTCATGAGGAGCAAAAACATCCTCGTTTCGTATGGGGCTCACGTCTTGAACGATTGGGTGATTTTCACGTTTGCATTGGTTGGGGCTGCCGCGGCAGCCTAGCTGTGAATCTGAGGGTTCCTGCGTGGGCAGCTGATCGTGAACTTTTGCTGCCAGTCTGAACTCATTCTTCATGGCGCTTGGCCATGGTGTCCTTGCCGGGCGCCTTGCATGGTCGCCAATTGAGAGTTGAGGCGAGAAATTCGAGCCCTCGATACCTGCAAATCGCCGGAACCTAGCAGGACCACTACGACTATCGAGTTCATCTAAAGGAAGTAGTGAGCTTGGCCTGACCGCAATCATTCTCCGAATCAGTCGGGCGGGCCACCACAAAACCGTAGCAATGAAGGCCTTGAGTACACCTACTCTTCATATATTCGCGCTACTGATTTTTCATCCCTTAAGTCGGTGATCTAACGGCACTCGCCCGTCTACGACAATTAATTAATGGACTTTCTGGATTCATAGGAAAGTCGACCGTCCCGGAGACATTATGCGGAGGAATGTGCGCTGACGGAGCATCAAACAGAACGCTATGTGGGCAGCAGACCGTAATCGGGCCGTGCGCAGAACTGCCCCGGGTCAAAGAGGGTTTCTGCGTCGGACCGAAAGATTGACTTTCGCCGTCCCGGGCCCGTCAACGTGGAGGGTCGAGTTCCGTGGCGCTTTCCTGCGCTTGCGTCCTGGCACGGTTCAGGCGGATTTCATTGTTGAATGGACGGGGGCGACGTCCAGCAGGGAAGCGCTGGTCAACCAATGCTCCGCCCACGAAGCACTTCCGCGATAAAGCCCGAGGTCAAATGTCCACGGTATGTGTCCAAGAGCGAGGTCTAGCGGCGGGAGCTTTTCGTGCGGAGAGGTCGCAGAGACCTTGTATGCAAAGCACAACGGGGTCGGGGAATAACGTGGTCTGGACTCAGGTTTGGGACTAAACGTTGCTTGCTCCTGCCTGCGAGGTTGTGGCGGGCCGTTCTACGATATTGGCGCCTGCGGGTGCTAGGTTCAGTTTTCGCGACGAGTTTTCGCTCTCGAACCCCTTGGACAAAGCCCCTAGGGCATCCGAGTTCACGGCCGATGAAAGCGCGTCTTTCCACTAGTGCGACACGGCACGCACGAGGGACTGGATCCGCAGCATGGCTTCATTCTGCCTCAGGCGGAAACTGTCGGCTTCTTTAACCAGCGACCTGACATCCCTGTCCTCGGGGTCATCCTCCGGTGTCAGCGGAGTGTTCGAATTTCTGTGAAGGTATGGGTTCACAACACATGAGGGGGAGTGGCGCCAACTGGTGCCGTCATGCAGCATGCCGTAATGACGCATGTGCTCATCCATGTTGTTGACCAGGACGGCGAGGGCAGCGCGGCAGAACATTTCATTGGCGTGCTGTCGGGGGGCTATTCGAAATGCTGGTGAGGCGTCTGGCCGGGGTGGCGTAGTCCGGTTGTTTTTAGTCGGCGCTCAGGAAGGCGTGCTTAGAGCTCATATACGAGCCGCGACGCTTTCCTTCCCTATCGAATCGGTGGGTCAGAAAGATGGATTCGTCCTCTCGGAGAGGGAAGGTCCATGAGTCCTGGACTCGGAACTCGGCCCATCGCAGCAGCTTGATCATGGCGAGTTCCCATGCTGAGACATCCCGATTCTCGGAAGTCTTTGGGAACTTGGCCAAAAGCAGGTATTGGTCGTTGCCTCGCACTCGCGCCTTGGGCTGCGCCCTTGGCGCCGCGCTCGGCTTCTGTTATCCCATTAGCGGTGAAAAGCAGGTTTTTGAGGCGTAGATGTTTGAAGATCCCATTTCGGGGAATTGTAGTAGTTGAGGCTCGCGGCGCCCCTGCCGCGTAGCCCGTGAACAGAACCAGGTGAGGGTCTTTGGGCCCTATCCACTTTAGTTCCTTGAAGGAGACAACCATGAGTGCCGCAGATAAGTTTGAGAACAAGGCCGAAGAACTCAAGGGCAAGGCCAAGGAGCACATCGGTGCAGCGACAAACGATCGCGATCTTGAAGCAGACGGCCAGGCCGACCAGGCCAAGGCCGGCATCAAGCAGGCCGGCGAGCACGCTAAAGATGCTGCCAAAGACATCACCGGTCACTGATCCCCGCGGGGACACTTGGGCGGGCCAGAATTCGGCTCGCCCCCACTCGCCCTGAGAAGGCGAACAATAAAGGAGTTAGTTCATGAGTTTTATCGCGTTCCTGATACTGGGACTCATCGTCGGTGCAATTGCAAAAGCCATTTTGCCCGGCCACCAACGTGGTGGCATCCTGATCACCATGCTTCTGGGAGTCGTAGGCGCCCTGCTTGGCGGATGGATCGGTGGGGCGATCTTCGGCGTCGGGCTTGAGAACTTCTGGAGCTTGCAGACATGGCTCGTTGCCATCGTAGGGTCCCTCGTTGTCCTCGGCATTTACGGCGCCGTCGTTCGCCGCCGCGCCTAAAAAAGCCGATGGGCAGGGGACTGCAGCCAGCACTGCAGTAAACGAAGAAAGTCACAATGAACTCTCTTGACCTGCATCTGCGCCCCCACCCAGGCAATAGTGAAACACGTTCCCCGGCCCATGTCCTCTGCAAAGGACGCGGGCCGGGGAACAACAATTTGTACCCAGCGTGGTCACTTACATTATCGCTGGCTCGGTTAACCGCCGCCCGAGCCGTCCAAGCAACTGCCGGAGGTGGCGGGATATCTGCATTTGGCTGACACCGATCTCTTGGGCAATCTGTCCCTGTGACAGCTCAAGGACGAAGCGCAGATAGAGCAGCCGGCGGTCTTCCATACTCGCGTCCCTAAGAGCAGCTTCCACGATCATTTCTTGCTCGATGCGTTCATAAGCGGGGTCATCCACCCCCAGAACGACGTCGTGCACTCGGGGCTTAGAGCTTGTTGAAGAATCGTTGTGTTCGAGCTGTTGGGCAACCATGGCCATCTCCGCCAGCAAGGCGAGGGTTGTTTCCTTCTCTGATAGGCCGGAGGCCGTGCTCAGATCGGAGGTAGAAGGCTCCCGGCCAAGGCGCTGCGTCAGTTCTGGACGTAAGTGCTTGATCTTCAGCGTGGCCTCCTGAATTGCCCTCGGAGGTCGCACCGCCCAGGAATGGTCCCTGAGATGTCGCTTCAGCTCGCCGTTGATAGTTGGCACGGCAAAGGCCACAAACCCATAATTCCCTGCCTCGTGGTACCTCCTGGCAGCCTTTACGAGACCAAGCCTGGCCACCTGTTGGAGGTCTTCGGCCTCACACCCCGGGGCGCGATATCGGCGTGAGAGGGCGTCGGCGAGGCTCATGAACTGAAGCACCAACTGATCGGTGTTCATTCCGCCTTCTAATTCTCCAGAAACTGGTGGGCGAGACATGCGGCTGGACGTTGTCCCTGGTGCAGACTCCTGCAAAGCAGCTCCGGGATTAGAGTCACGCAAACGTGGAGAAGTTCGGGTGCTTTCATTGGTTGAAGTCTGATTCGTTTCCCGAATTTCCGGGTCTTGAGGTCGGGCATACTTGAGAACGCGCCCGTTCGCCGCGTTCAGCGGGCTGCCTGACGAATCGCGGCAAGCTGATCATCGTGGATAGGGTATCCGTCCCAGCTGCCAGGGTTATCAGGTTGGAAAACAGTCTTGTCAGAAAATGTTCTGTGGCGGTGCCGTCCGGAAGCAACAGCCCACAGCACCCGAACGCGGTTCCCCTTGCGGGCCACTTCGTATCCGTGGATCTCTATGCCGGCATCGATGACCACCACCTTCGTGCCCTCTGACAGTAAATCAGTAGGTGACTGAGTGAGGGCGGGATCAGCTTGACACCGAGCGGTCGGTTGGCTGGTTGTCATCGGCATTCTTTGGCTACCGCTTCATTGGCGGAGCAAACGGCGGTAGCCGGCTCCGACACATGTGCAATATGTGGGCTATTGAGTGCGCGTCCGTCCCTGTGCAGCGCCACCACGATTCTTTCCTCACGTCGGAATACGGTGGCGATCTCTCCGGGGTACGTAGCCATGCGGCGCTGGTTTTCGACCAGCGCCAGCTGCACGATCCGTTCCCGAACACTCGCGTGTGTGAGACCTCCGTCCTCCGTTATGGCCTTTTTCATGGTTTGTGTTGATTCCATCCCCGAAGCGTATTGCTCAAGAGGGGTTAACTTCTTCACCCCTAGGGGTGGACTTGCATGCCCACAATTGCCCTACAGTGGAGGCATGGAAAGCCTTCGCGTAGCACTAATAGATGACTATGAAATCGTGCTTCGAGGGCTGGAGATGATGCTTCGTTCTTACGGTGACACCCTTGAAGTCGTGGAACTCGACCTTAATAAGAATGTGGACACACCTGTCCACCTCACGCTTTACGATACGTTTGCCGCAACCCCCGGAGACGGTGCCGATGTCCATGAACTGGCAAGCAATCCCTTGGCAGGTAAAGTCGTTGTCTATTCTTGGGACCTCGATGAAACGCGGATCAAGGCCGCATTGGCCAACGGCGCCAGCGGGTACCTGTCCAAAGGCTTGCCCGCGGCACATCTAGTCAGCGCGCTCCACGAAATCCACAGGGGCGAAGGCAAGGTCTTCCATGGATCCAGCGGCCAAGGGAAGTCGAGCCTGGGTGACTGGCCCGGCCGTGAAGAAGGCCTCACTCAACGGGAGGCTGAGGTGCTCGCACTGATCACTCAAGGTTTGACCAATGCCGAGATCGCCGACAGGGCCCGGTTATCCATCAACACCGTCAAGACATTTATCCGCAGCTGCTACCGCCGCATAGGGGTCACCGATCGGTCCAATGCGATGCTCTGGGGTCTTGAACACGGATTCTTTCCCGACCACAAACGGGTCCAACCGCGCCGATGAGACCTGTGATTTTCTGACGCAGACGGTCCGAAGTCCAGAAATTGAACCCTTTGTGAATCGCGGAGCACTTTTGCAGTACCGTCGTTTTTTCACCGACGTCTATGGGCGGCCGCAGACTCGGGCGCGCAGTTGATGAGATACGGCGTCTGTTCAGGACGATGCTTTGGTCGATGCTGGTTGCCGGGCCAGAAGCCGGCGGGGGTTCATCTCACTGTCCTTGAGTGTCCCGCCAACGTCCAGCCGGATGCGCATTGGGCACTCCAGCGTGTAGTCGCATCGCTCGGCGGTCGCCATGATCCTTTGTTTCGGAGACTACCCGAAGCCGCTGCTGCCCTGCGCTCCGCGCCGAAACGTTGGGCCAGGGTGGCAGCGGCGGTGGTCTTCCTTGACCGGATATTGAGTTCCTGCGCCAGTACTTTCCCAAGGCACGGATTTATCCGTGCCTTAACGGAAGCGGCTGCTGGAATTCACCGCCGAGCTCAACCCCGGCTCCGCAAGATCCTGAATGGAATCAGCGCCGCACAAGCCATGGAACGGCTACTACCGGTGCCATGGAAAACCCCTAGTGCGAAAACCGGCTGAATTCGCCGATAGGTTCATGCGACATGGGTATGGAAGGTGCCCTACGAACGATCGATTCCGGTGCCTCAGTACAATTACTGTCCAGCGACTCGCAGCGCTGCCGCAACGGGTGCGGTTCCGTCTTCCGCTGCCAGTACTGCAGCCAACATACGTGATTTTGTGGCATATTCCGGATTCGCAGTAGCGCGCTTGATGGTGTCGCTTAGGCGTTCGGTACTCAACTCCTTGTAGGGGACCGGTTCTGGGCCTGCGCCGAGAGCCGTGATTCGGCCGGCCCAGAACGGCTGATCCGTGAATATCGGCACACTGACCGTCGGAACTCCGGCGCGCAGCCCTGCCGCGGTGGTCCCTGCCCCGGCGTGGTGCACCACGGCAGCCATCTGTGGGAAGAGCCATTCGTGAGGAACCGCTCCGATGCTGAGCGCGTCGGGCTCGGAGACTTCCTCCACACCCTGTAAGACCGCACGGATCCCCGTGCGGCGAATTGTCTCAAGCATGAAATCAGCGTCCATCGCTTCGCTGCTACCGAAGCCGATGAAGACCGGTGGGGGTCCGTCCGCAAGGAATTCACGCAGCTCAGGGGATGGCCGCCAATCCGGATCGACTTTCGGCCACCAATAGCCGGTGGTGACAAGTCCGGACCGCCAGTCTGACGGGCGCGGGAAAACACTGGAGCTGAAGCCGTGGAGGACGGGGTGATTTGCCTTTCTGCGTTGCCGTTCGGCTGCAGGCCGTGATTTCTTATCCAACCCAAGGGCGAGGCGGATGCGGGCGCTCGGCGCGTCGTAGGGTGCTTTGCCGGCGACGATCAGTGAACCGAGGAGCTTGTTGCCGATCGGGCCCAAACTTCTGGCGATGCCCAGAAGCACGGGAGGGTAGGCCGAGCTCGGTTCGGTCGGTTGCAGGTGGGCTCCAATGACTGGAATGTCGAGAGCCTCGGCCATGTCGTAGGCGTAAGGCGCTATCGAATTGGCCAGAATCACGTCGGCACCGCGCTCTGCTGCAGCAAGTGAACCAGTGGCGGCCAGCTCCATGTAGTCGCCAAGTTCGCTCATGTACCTTCTCAGATCCGAGCTTGTCGCCTTCTGGCCTGGGGGAGCAGGGTTTACCAGGTGACTCATGTCTCCAGGGAGTTCGCGGTACTCGCACCCGGCCGTGGTGATCAATGGGGCATGGGCGGCATTGGCGGCGATGGCGACATCGAAGCCCAACGCTTGAAGCCTGCTGCCAAGCCCCGCCATCGGGGCCACGTCACCTCGGGTCCCGGGTGTAATCATGAGTACTCGCATGCTGGTTCTCATTTCACTTGATTGCGATCACTGTTCGCAGTTAAAGTTATAGTGAAATGTACGGAGTAGCAAATCCAAGCGAACGAAAGAAGGTTGATCAGGAGTGCCTCCCCATGACCCTATTAATGTCTGGCGGCGTCCGGAGCGTTCCGCCGTCGGACCGAAACCGGAACACTCGCGCGCGCGGATCGTTGCGGCGGCAATCGGCATCGCGGACCAAGAAGGTATGGCAGCGGTGTCCATTCGTCGAGTGGCAGCCAGCATCGGTTCCGGAGCGGCATCGCTTTATAGGTATGTGAGATCCCATGACGAACTAGTTGAATTGATGATCGACACTGTTAGTGGCGAATTCGACCTAACACCTTCGGCTGAACCTGCGCGAAGCCAGCTGCTAGACCTAGCGCGTCAGGGGCGGATCATCATGCACAGACACCCGTGGCTTGCTCCGCTGCTCCTGGCCCGCCCCTCCATGGGGCCCAACTCTTTGGAGTATCTGGAACGTGCTTTATCAGCCTTGGAAACGGCAACAATGTCCGGTCCTTCAAAGGTCCAGACTGTCGCCATGATGACGGCCATTGCCTCTGCCTTCGTGCAAAATGAGCTGGCATCAGCGGCCGGCTCCGGTTCCGGGGGTATCACTTTAGACGCAAAAGATCGCGCGCAGTATATGTCCGAGGTGGTTCAGTCCACGAAGTACCCGCTACTGGCCGAGGCGCTCAGCGAACAACATGAGCCCGCGGGTCCTGACGCAATGTTCACTCATGTGATGACCACCTATCTAGTCGGCGCAGGTGTTCCCGCTGGGGCAGGTCTCATCC
The DNA here is from genome assembly GCF_012271785.1 of Paeniglutamicibacter terrestris. Lineage (GTDB taxonomy): Bacteria > Actinomycetota > Actinomycetes > Actinomycetales > Micrococcaceae > Paeniglutamicibacter > Paeniglutamicibacter terrestris. The sequence goes on from NZ_JAAWVT010000007.1 coordinate 22,145, forward strand.
AAGGCCACAACGACCGGCGACCCGGACCGAGCAAAACCACCAACTCGAACTAAAAGTCACGGCCCTTAGGCAGGCTCTGGCACGAATTTCGTGAAACGAGGAGCAGTGGCCGCGATCTGTTCTAGTGCGGGAACACCACTCGCAGCGACCGCAGTGAATGCTCGAAGTCGTCTGTACCGTCTATTTTCGTCCACATGGGGAACGGCGGATTCTGGCGGTCATTGCAACAGGAGGCTTCCGATCATCTCGATCGGCTTCCTGAACTCTAGCCGCTTGCGTGGCCGGTCGTTGAGTTCGGCGGCAACCCAGTCGAGGTCTTCGGCGCTGTGGATGCCCAGGTCCGTGCCCTTGGGGAAGTACTGTCGCAACAGCCCGTTGGTGTTCTCGTTGATGCCTCGCTGCCAAGGCGAATGCGGGTCGCAGAAGTAGATCTCCATGCCGGTGTCCATCTTGACGCTCTTCCAGGACTGCATTTCGATGCCCTGGTCCCAGGTCAGGGAATGGCGCAGCGATTCGGGCAGGGTCTTGATCTTTGCGGTCAGCGCCTGACGCATCTGTTCGGCCTTGTATCCCTGGGGCAGGTGGACGAGCATCGTGTAGTTGGTGTTGCGCTCCACCAGGGTCCCGATGGCGCTCTGGTTGCCCTTGCCGATGATGAGGTCGCCCTCCCAGTGCCCCGGGACGGCGCGGTCTTCCACTTCTGCGGGGCGTTCGGAAATGTTGATCATTCCCGGGATCCGGTTCTTGCGCTGGCCGGCCTTGCGGCACGGCTTGCGCACGGCCCTGCCGGTACGTAAACACGCGGCCAGATCGCGGTTCACGGCGCCGCGCGACTGGACGTAGAGGGACTGGTAGATCGTCTCCGGGGACACCCGCATCTCCTGTTGGTCGGGGAACCGCAGGCGCAACCGCCCCGCTATTTGTTCCGGTGAATACTTCTTGGCAAGGTCCTCCTCGACTATTCCACGCAACACCAGATTCGTGTGAAGCTTGGCGGGTTTGGGACGGGAGGCCCGCTCGTAGGCCAGCACGTGGGCCGAGGTCGCCCGATACTCATTCCCCGCTTTAGTGTTGCGGCGCAGCTCCCGGGACACCGTCGAGGCGGAGCATCCGATCGCTGCTCCGATCTTCCGCAGGGACTGGCCTTGGGCACGCAGGATGGCGATCTCCTCACGCTTTTCAAAGGTCAGGCAGCGGCCCTTGAGGTTCCTGCCTCGGCGGGGACGGACACCGCCGGCGGCGGCCAGGACGGTGCGCCCGGTGCGTCTGCTGGTGTTCAGGGGAATGACGGCGTCGGTGATGAAATCACCTGCCTGCATTCCTGCCCAAAAGACCTGCAGAAGATCTGGTCGGTAAAGGATTGAATATTTTCCCATGTCAACACTCATTCACTAAGTGTTGCAATCACCGCGCGAACCCAAGGATCCTCCACCGCGACACCCGACTGGCAAAAATCCGCCGGTCAAATACGTCGAAAATTCAAGGAACCCTGATTCGCGTATGCCCGGCCCGATAAACTGTCTCGCCAAGGTGACATAAACGCTACACTCGAGACATGTCACCACACTTGGTCGGGTACGCCCGCGTCTCCACCAACCAACAGGACCTCTCCTCCCAGCAGGCCGGCCTCAAGGCGCTCGGCGTCCCGGATGATTTGGTCTACGTCGACCATGGACTCACCGGGCGAAACCGCGAACGCCCCGGACTCCAGCAGGCTCTCGCCGCCTGCCGGGCCGGCGACACCCTGGTGGTCACCAAGCTCGACCGACTCGCCCGCTCCCTGCCCGACGCGCGCGACATCGTCGAGGACCTCACCAAGCGCAACATCAAGCTAAGCCTCGGCGGATCCATCCACGACCCCACCGACCCCGTCGGCAAACTCCTCTTTAACGTTCTGGCCATGGTCGCCGAATTCGAATCCGACCTCATCCGCGCCCGCACCCGCGAAGGCATGCAAATCGCCAAGGCCAAGGGAAAACTCCGCGGCAAGCAGCCCAAGCTCTCCAAAGCCCAGGAAAAACACCTCGTCGCTCTCCACCACGGTGGCAAACACACCAGCGCCGAGATCGCCGAACTCTTCGGCGTCGCCCGCAGCACGGTATACCGGATTGTCCAGCGAACGATGTAGTGCGGTGCCCTACCCAACTGGCATGGAATCGAGCCATGGGCCAGAGCAGCACCAACACTTGGTGATCGAGACCGTCGCACTCGTAGACCGCGCACTACGGAGAGTCGGCCATTGAACCACACTGACTTCAAGGACAATCATTTTGTGTTCAATCCTCCACAAGGGCCAAACCTCACGACCACCCAAGCAACCGAATTGGATGACAGCTATTTTCAGTCTCGTCCCTTCGGCTATTTTTCATCACGCATCGCGACCTTGAGTGCGAGTGGCCAAACAGAGAAAAACGTCGTGGCAACCGACTTAGGGCCAAAACTTGCTGCTGCCCTGGGGCAAACCTCAATCTCCGATCTACTTGACTTCAACGACTCGGACCGTGAATTACAGATAGCGACAGACTCTTTCGCTCTACGCCATCATGCTGCAGAGTCTCTTGTACGTCTTTATCACGGCCTAACCCTAGGCATCGCGGCTCAGGGTTCCGCGCCTTGCGCATGGGCTGCAGTCGCAGAGGGGCCAATTCGGACCATAGACCTGGTAGACCAGGCCAAAACTCATTTGATGAGCCCAGAAGGACATCAAAATTTTTGGAAAATGGTCTTTCCTGAGGCTGTCGCATCCCAGCACGACAACGAACAGCAGGCCAACCAGGCGCTAAATGTCATCGGCGACTGGCTCCATCACGCCATGACCCTGTTAGTGCGCGACGATATCAACATCAACGCAGCGCACAACAAGGTAAAGCATGGCCTATCCGTCAGGGCCCGAGGCGATCTTCGCCTGACTTTCACCACTCAGGCACCAAATGCGGACGGGACTGTTCCCTTAAGCGCTCTCACGGGGGCCAAAGCATTCGATATTTTCGATACGCCTACGATCGACTATTTAGCCCGGCCTCCTCGCAAGGGAAACCGGAAACAAGGGCTGGAAGTCTCTTCTCTAAAGCTGGTTCCATCCACCCTGCTGGCCGAAACCTGGATGATGTCCGTAGCTCACGCTGCCATGTTCCATGTGGCAGCCGACCGACACTTCACGGGCCGCGATATCCCATTCCAGCCCCTCCCGAAGCTGCCCCTTGGCCCAACCCCGACGCAACTCCTGGGGGAATCCGTAGTCGGCATGCGGCAACCCGTGACTACACCCCCCGATGGAGGGCCCGTAGAGAGACCTACTGGAATTGCTTTTCAGTCGAATTTTGTCCCGCTTGAGGTAAATTTCAACAGCATGATGTCCGGCAAGGTTGTGGAAGGATGACGCTTCCGTTAACGCTCACCCTGTAACGCTAAGCTCACTTCTCGCTTATTCCCCATCATTCAGGAATATGGGACATTGCTCGCGGTCGCGGATTCGGGATCTTCGTCTGATGTGGTTAGTGCGACGCCAAGTTATAAACATTGTGATCATTACAGTTGGGGGTACCCCCTTGGAAGACGCCAGACTCATCGTATGGGATGTGTAACTGGCCTCAAAGCTTCGCGGTGGTAGGCAGCCGTTCTCATTTTCTTACGACTCGCACAACTTTTGATTCACTTTGATCGTCTTATGTTGGATCTTATACTCATCCAATGTAGGATCTAAATCATGCAGGTTCAACGATTCATTCAGCCCACCTTGATTGAGTACATGGCGACTACACCCGTGGTCATAGTCGAAGGCGCACGCGCCGTTGGTAAGACATGGCTTCTGAGGGAACTCCAAAAGGCAAACCTTATCGCTGCCAGTTTTACTCTCACGGAGCCCACCCAATTGGCTGCTGCCACCGATAATCCGTTAGCTTGGCTTCGGAGCTTGCCTACCCCCTTTGCCATCGACGAAGCCCAACTGTTGCCGGAGCTTCCCCTCGCGCTCAAGGCACTTCTCGACGAAACGGATGAGTCCGTGCGATGTGTATTGACGGGTTCGGCGGCGATTGGTCAGACAGGGCTTGGTGGGACAGACCCACTGGCCCGTCGATCAGCGAGGCTGACGTTGGAACCACTGACTGAAGCTGAACTTGCTGCTACAGAACTTCGTCCTTGGTCCGTCATTGACCTTCTATTTGACGGAAGCCCCACAATCGGGAAAACGGTGCCTCTGCCCCTCGATTGGGCTGAGCGAATGATTCGTGGGGGGCTGCCCCGTTATCGAATCATGAATGCGGGCCGCTCCCTTCGCGCCCTACATCGTCAGATAGAACAAGACATCAAGGCCGTCCTCACCGATGACGTGCTGCCCGGCGAGAGGAATGATTCCCGCATCGCCCATGACGTTCTAACCCATCTCCTGATGCATCCTGGCGGCGAGTTGAACACCACTGCCATTTCCAAATCCATCGGAATCGACACCCGAACGGTCAATCGGTACATCGACATTCTGGAACGACGCTTCCTGCTCGACGAAATTCCCAACTTCCACCGGCCTTCGAAGAAGTCGTCACGTACCACCGCCAAATGTTACCCGGCCGATTCCGCGCTCTCCGGCTCAGTGCTACTCGCTACTGGCCGGACCATGACTGATGCAATGACGCGTGGCGGAATGATGGAAACCCACATTGTGCAGCAAATCAAAGCTCATCTTGGCTGGGCCGAAATCGATGTGAATCTCACCCATTGGAGAGAGAACAAAAACGGCCGGACAAGTGAAGTTGACCTCGTCCTAGAGGACAACCAAGGACGTCTCGTGGCCATCGAGATTAAGGCCGCTGGCGCGATCTCTTCGAGCCATTTCAAGGGTATCCGTGCTTTCAAGAACTACTACGGAGAAAGATTCCACCGAGGATTCGTCATAGGAACCGGCGAGCAAGCCGTTGCTTTCGATAAAGATCTGTGGGCTTTGCCCTTGACCTCGCTGTCCAATCTCGAACTATGGAACGCGCCTGAAGTCCCTGAACGCATATCAACAAACGACCCAAAATCAGCCTCTGAGCTTGAGAAAGAAGATGTCTTGCCCGCCCTAGAAGAAGCACAGATATTCATCAGCTACACCCACCAAGATCAGGACTCGAGCACAGGCGGGGACATCCGCCAATTCGCCGCCGACGTAGTCGACGCCCTCGATGGTCTTCACGGTCGAACCGTCAAGCTTTTCCTTGATGTCAAAGACGTTGGATGGGGCGAGGACCTCTGGTCAAGACTCGACCAAGAGCTTCAAGCCTCGACCTTCTTGATGCCCTTCATCTCACCGCGTTACCTCAAAAGTGACGGGTGCAGGCGGGAATTTACGTCATTCTCAGAAGCGGCGCAACGCAATGCTTCGGAGCAACTTCTGTTGCCACTGATTTGGATTACACCACCGGCACTTCGCTCCGAAACGTTGACGGATCCAGTGGTCGAAAGGTTGAAGTCAACTCTGTACCTCGACGTGACCGCAGCCCGGCGTGCTGACCGTGGATCCGCGGATTACGGAAATCTAGTGGAGTTGGTAGCCGACCGTCTCGAACAGGTCATCACGGACCGAGAAGCCTTGACCAATTCCCCGGCCGATTCCGTTAGCACCAAATTGCCAGATGGTGAGCCAGAACCAGGATTTGATGAATATTTGGCAAATGCCGAAGCTCTGCTTCCGCAAACCGAAGAAGCGCTCGAGACCTTCGTTCAAGACTTCACCGATTTGGGAGAGGCGTTAAAGGAGTCATTTGCGGGTCTTCAAACGAAGAATCCCACCCAACTGCGGGCTTCGATGGTTCGTGTGGGCAGCGCCCTAAAGCAACCGAATGAGAAGCTCACGATTAGTGCCCACGAAGCAACGCGAGTATGGGATCAACTTTTGACGAATCTCAACCGTGGATTCAGTCTTTATTCCGAGATGGACGCAAGCGAAATGCCTCCGGATTTTGTGGAGACCCTCCAGTCTTGGGCAGACCAACTCGAGGCCATTGACTCCGCAGAAGTCGAAGGCATTGCGCAACAAATGCCCAAGATGTCCAGCAAGCTTGCGCCTACTTCGAAGGCGCTGCTGTCTGCGGTTGGGACTCTAAGATCCATGGAAACATCCATTAGGTCGTGGCTGACTGCTGTAGGACAACCCAAGTAATTTGGCACCGTCATAATCCTCGAAAGTTAGCCGGGGCCATTCTTGCTGCACCTGTTCGGGATAGCGACTCGTAAACTCCGTGCCTCAGAACCCAGGGATTTTGAGACAGCTCTGGAAGCCGCAGACGGGGCACTATGGGGGAATGTTTTTGAAAGGCCGGATAAATACGCATCGAGCCTTGCAAGGAGCGGACTCGAACAATACGCATCGTACGGTGGGGCCGGCATGCTGGCGACGGCAACCAGTCCCCAGTCGGCCGGCTGCTGTCGGATAGCATGAGCGGAGAGCGTTCCGTTGAGACTGAGGAGCAATGTGGCATACGATCTGGAAAATATGCTCGTCGTAGGGGTTGCTTCGAGCGCGCTCTTCGATTTGTCGGACGCTGACACCGTCTTTCGCGATCACGGGGAAGCTCAATATCGCGAGTATCAGGAAGCGCATATCGCGGATGCGCTGGAGCCGGGAGTGGCTTTTCCGTTCATTAAGCGCCTCCTTTCGCTTAACGACCTTTCGCCGGATAGCAAGCCGCTCGTCGAGGTCATCGTGCTGTCGCGCAACGACCCGGAGACCGGTCTTCGGGTGATGCGTTCGGTTGCACATCATGACCTTCCCATTTCGCGTGCGATCTTCATGCAGGGTCGGTCACCCTATGAATACATGGGTGCTCTCAATATGTCCCTGTTCCTGTCGCAGAATGAGCAGGACGTTCGCGTCGCACTGGGGATGGGGTTTGCCGCTGGCCAAGTGTTGGGGTTACCTGCAGCTGATCCAAATGGTAGAGACCTACGAATCGCATTCGACTTTGACGGCGTCTTGGCCGACGACTCATCGGAGCGTGTCATGCAGGCCGATGGCTTGCCAGCCTTTCATGCTCACGAGACCGAGCATCTTGAAGAGCCATTGCCCGAGGGGACGTTGTCGGAGTTCCTCCGCGGCATTAACCGCATCCAGGACATTGAGGAAGCGCTTGCAGAGGCCGAGCCTAGCTACAACCGACGTGTCCACGTCGCTATCGTCACTGCCCGAAATGCCCCGTCGCATGAGCGGGTCGTAAAGACACTCAAGTCCTGGGGCGTGCGCGTAAATGACGCGTTCTTCCTTGGCGGCATCGAGAAGGCGAGAGTATTGCGCGTGCTCAAGCCTCACATCTTTTTCGACGACCAACTCGGACACCTCCAAGGTGCCGCCGACGAGATCCCTAGCGTGCACGTTCCGTTCGGCGTGATCAACGAGGCAAAGGTCTAGCACAGCGGATCCCGAACCTACGATAAGGGCTACATTTCCTATCAGAGGTTTCAAATATCCAGCCATGCGATAAAGGGCCTGAGACACATTGCTGAGAGTGACCCCGGCGGCACTGATAGGACACTGCTTCTACCGACTGGACCAGAGTTACCCTTCTCAGTAAACGATCCTTAGTTGCGACAGCTGTCTTGGCCAATGCTTCCAAGAAACGTCGGAAATGGGCATCCGCAAAGGTCCGCACCGGGACAGCTAGAGCCGGGATAGACTCCTTGGAGTCGGCTCGGGCGGCAAGTGTGTGAGCGATAACCCCTATGCAATCCAGCAGGATAAAGTGTGTGATCCTTGCCTCTATGATCGTCCGCATACTGGTAGCCGTCACCGCCGGAGAGCGCCTCCACCGTTCGGTTCCCGAGATCGTCAAGGTTGGCAGGATGTGCTGGGGTTAAACGGTTAAACGCATGCATGAACCGACTAATATCGCGTCCCACAGGGTGCACCGGCCAGAGGATTCATGTCTCACCGGTACAGCGACTGCAAGCTCCGTTCAAAAAACCTGCAGTCGCCTAGAAAGAGCTTATCAGGACGTTGTTTGCAATCGAAGCGTCCGTCCTGGCCGATCTTTGTACCTTCATGTAGCTTCTTCTTTGGGCGGATATCAGGGTCCGCACGAAACGGAAACCTAGGCAAGCATCAACAATTCAAGCGGCAAGCACGGTCGTCTGCGTAGTTAAAGTCTTCTTCCAACGGCTGCCCTGAAACGGATGACCCTCACAACCGCGATGTCGGCATTTCCCTGCTCTTCACCCATCACTTCGGCGATTCGTTGATGCCATACACGTAGGACCAACGCGGGATTGGACGTGTTCTGACACAAGTGCACGGAGGATGGGGGCAGAACGGAACCCGTCGTAGGCGAGTGCTCCGGGCGTATTCGAGAATGAAACCCATGACCTCACTTTAGCCCGAACCCGAAGGGCCGAGACCACGTGTTTGTCCGCCGCATGGATGATAACGGAACTATAACTTTGGCATAAATTCCGATAGATTACCCATTGGGTTTCACTTACGCAAATCCGTCCCGATCCGATTCGCACAACCCTACCGGCGGATCGCGGAGTCAGAATTCCCGGTAGGGGCGGAGGACCCATTCAACCGATCCTGGTCTTGGACCATGGATCTCGGGGTGAAGTCGAGTCCACTTTGGTGGGCGCGGCCGAGTTGATCTCATGACTCGAATCCGACAGCTAACTTCGCAGGCGACACATGAGAGGTTGACATTTGAATCAGCAGCACCCTGCCGGGCGCCGTCGCGCGTCCGGCCCCGTTGATGTTTCTCCTGCTGAAGGTTCACCAGAGCAGATCACGGACACCGCACTGAGCGGTAAAGCCGCTTCCCGACGTCCCGGTCGACGCGCCCTGAGCGTGGACCCGGAAAACGTCGATACCGTTGAATATGCCCACTACGGTGGACGCCGCTTCGACGCGGGCCTGCGCTATGCAGCTTCCCCGGAAACAACAACCCTTGCCGTCACCGAAATCTCTGAATTTGTAGCCCCTCCCGTCGCCCCCATTGCCACTCTGGCAAAGGACGATGAGCTGGACAATGCCCTGAAATTCGCACCCCGTACGCAGCGTCCCAGAGTTGGTTTGGTGCACAAGTTTGCCGCAGTCGCTGCCGTTTCCGGCCTAGCGTTCGCCGCTGCCTACCCCGGACAAGATACCGAGGAAGATACCTCGGAGACTCCACGCGTCGCTCAGACTGCTGTCGCAGATGTTAAGGCCCCGGCCGATGACGAGGTTAAGATCGAACGTGCCTCGCTGACCAGTAAATTCACTAAGGAAGACAAGCTGGCAACGGTCATGACAGCCGCCGGAGGCGATGTCACCCAGATAGCCTCGAGCGGGGTCCTGGCCCAGCCGTTGGACATCGTGCGACTGACATCGCGCTTCGGGTATCGAAAGAATCCGACCGGACCGGGTTTCATGAACCACAACGGTCTGGACTACGGCGCAGCGTGCGGGACCCCGGTCAAGGCCAGTGCCGCCGGCACGGTTGTGCAGTCCGAATTCGCTGGCCACTCCGGCAACCGCGTGCAGATCGACCACGGCAACGGGCTGGAGACCAGCTACAACCACAACTCGGCCCTGAAAGTGACGGTGGGGCAAAAGGTTGAGCGTGGCGAAGTTGTCGCATTTGCCGGCACCACGGGCAACTCGACCGGCTGCCACGTCCACCTCGAAGTCATTGTCAACGGCAAATGGGTGAACCCTGAGGGCTGGTTATAACGACGATTGTCACCAATTCGTGACCAAAACGTGACTTTTGGATTCGCTTCCTATATTCTAAGCGAGCGACCCGGGAACAACCCTGCTCGCCGCCGCGGAAGTGCCGAGCACTGCCAGCCCACGGTGTCCGTTTACAACTCGTTTGGCAGTGGCGGGGGACCCACTTTCGGTTTCCGCACCAGGAAGCCTTGGGGTTAAGTGATTCGGTCCACGGGCCGGATTGCCGAGTGACTCCCACTCGAACCCGACAGCTCACCTCGTAGGCATCAGGAGAGGTATTACTTCGTGACTACACGTCAAACATTGGGCCGTCACCGCGCGACCGCAGTTCGAACCAACCCGCTAGAGTCCATCTCGAAGGCAGTCGCCTCGAACGCTGGATCGGTTGGCCGCCAGGCAGCAGTTATTGCAGCCGCGTCAGGTCTCGTACTGACCCTCGGTGTTCCGGCAGCTCAGGGAAATGTTTCCCGAGAAGCAACTGCCGTTCCCGTTGAGGGCCTCTCTGCAGAGCGCGTCGCAGTCAAGGCCGTTTCGGTCCCTGCACAGCAGAGCAAAGACCTGACGATCGAGCGCGCAGCGTTCACCTCCAAGCCGGCACCGGCTCCCGTAGTGATTGCCGTGGCCAAGAAAGTTGCGCCAAGCAGCACCGCAACGAAAACGCACTCCCACGAAACTGCCCCGGTGACACGCTCCAACGGCACCGCAACGAAAACGCCCTCCAACGACACCGCCCCGGTGACACGCTCCAGCAACGATTCAGATGCTTACGCGCCGGTCACCCGCTCGAACCGAGACAGCGCACCGGAAGCCACGGCTCCGAAGCCCAAGAGCGACTCGATGAATACCTCGAATCTCTCGGGCATTGCTGCTACCGCGGCCAAATACGGGGGCGTTCCCTACGTTTGGGGCGGCAACACTCCGGCGGGCTGGGACTGCTCGGGCTTCGTCAAGTACGTTTACGCGAAGCACGGCATCGACATCGCCCGAGGCACCTCGGCCATCCGTGCCTCCGGCCAGTTCGTGCGCACCAGCTCCCCGAAGCCCGGAGACTTGGTCTTCCAGAACGGTGGTGGCCACGTCGGCATCTACCTCGGTGGTGGCAAGATGATCGGTGCGCAGAATCCGACAACGGACACTCTTCTCCACGATGTTACGCGCAACCCTCTCTACGGGTACTACACCCTCAAGGGCTAAAACATAAGCTTTCCGGGGTCTCCGGTCGATCCGCAGGGATCAACCGGAGACCCCGGTTCCTCCTTTTAATCTACGTTCTCTTTAGTGGCCGCTTCTTGACCTGTGGGAAGCTTTGGCTAGGGCCAAGGGTGCTCACACTGCCGAAGTTGGCGGCCTGATGTGAGGGCACTGCTTGATTGTTCTTTCGTGTACACACTGCCGTAAAATCAAGCAGAGCCCTCCGGGTCAACCGGGCCATGGCCATGGTTTCGACCGCCCTTTGTTTTGGTATTCACCACTGGTGCCATGGAACCGGCAACGGACTCGGTTCTCATCTGAGTCCCGAGGGCCGCAGGGTGGTTCAAGACACCAGATTTGCAACAAGCTGACCTATATCCCGGCCTGCTTGCCGGAACACCGTACGAATTAGGTCCGAAACCACTTGGAAAGGAAGCCCGCCGTGAACAAACGCCGAGCAATCTTGTCCTCGGTGTTTCGCCCAGCATTTTTGATGGTGGCGCTGGTCCTTGGTCTGCTCGCGATGCACATCCTCGGCGTGGATCACCAAGTTCCGCACGGAACCCATGGTTCCCACAGTTCGGTTACCGACCAGTCGATTCCTGATTCCTCACCGGGCCTGGCCCAGCAGTCGGCACTGGGGCAGCACACCCCGATAGACGAGTCCCCCGCATCTCTTGCGGTCGATTCCCTGAACAGCATGGAATCTACTGCTCTCGGTCTGTGTGTCATTGCACTGTCTCTCGGTGGAATCTTTTTCCACCTGATTTCCCGGGCCTTCCGGCCGGTCCCCGGACGTGGGCTAACTGCCCCACCGGTGAAGTGGATTCGGCAAAGTCGCGCCCGCACAACACCTTCACTGGTTCAGCTTTCAATCAGTCGTACGTAAGAGCAGTGCCTCACCCCGGGCCAACCATCTCCGTTATCGTGCCCCTTTTCGGCAAAGTAGCCCCCATGTTAGCGCCGTCCTTGGCTCCCCCGAGATACCCGCGCGCAGGGCCACCTGTCTTGTCTTCACCGACACCACGTCCGTAGTTGCTGTGGTGACTCCGGATCTTGAACGACACCACGAATCGGCGATGAGCGCCTTGGGAAAACCACTTCTGCCCAACGAGTAACATTTGCCGACCCGATCGACGCGTTCGGTTAGCGGTCCGCTACCACCATCCACTTATTAAGTGCATGTGGGGCACCCAAAAAACTCGCTCCGGCAGGCTCACCTTTGCTCTTTTTTCCTTGGAGAACCATGTCTTCCACCCTGCCCATACCTCGACGTACCCGAAGGTGGTCTGCGACGGCCATCGCCGCGCTCGCCACTCTGGGACTTGCCGCGTGCGGTGAACCCACGAGTTCGGGCGCCGACGCACCGCCCCCGGCTAACCCCTATGGCCACATCCATGCCATTAGCATCGAGGCTTCAACCCAACGCGTCCTGCTCGCCACCCACAATGGTCTCTTTGACGCCACCGATACCGTTCCCCAAAAGATCGGCCCAACGATCGACCTCATGGGGTTCACCGCCGCATCGGACGGGACCTTCTACGCTTCCGGGCATCCCGGGCCGGGCACCGATCTGCCAAATCCTCTGGGACTGACGAAATCCGCCGACGGCGGAGAATCATGGACACCACTCTCGTTGCAGGGCGCCTCCGACTTTCATGCGTTGACAGTGACCCGCGACCTGATCATTGGGTACGACGGGAATCTCCGCTCAACCGTTGATGGCCGGAAATGGTCGGATATCGGTCCCATGTCACCAACTCCCTATGCGTTGGTGGGAAACCCCGAGAGTACCGTGGTCCTGGCCACCACCGAGGAGGGAGTGTGGCGCTCCCTGGACAGCGGAAAAACCTGGTCTGCCCCCAACGGCGGGCCACGGCTCCTCACGGCCGCGTTCGCGGATCCGATGACCATCGTGGGTGTCACGCCTGAAGGCAGCGTGCACCTGAGTCTCGACGCAGGGCTTTCCTGGAAAGCAACCGGAGCCGAGGTGGATCAACCGGCGACCATGGGCGCCACCCGGACAGACGAGGGGGGACTTTCCATTTGGATGGCCATGGAACGCGGCCTAGTCAAGTTCACCTACGACGGCACCACGCTCACTGAGGAAAGCCGATGAGCCAGATTGAACCAAAACTTCCCAGCACCCGATCTCCCGTTCTCATCAGGCAGGCCACGGAAGAAGACCTGCAATCGATGGCTTCGGACATGATCCGGTATCTACCCGAGGGGCTTTTCCCCCATTTAGGCAAACGCTTCGTGCTGCGTTGGATGCAGACCTTTCTGACCGAACAGTATGGGGTCGCCCTCGTCGCGGTAACGATCGATGCCCCGCGGCAGCAAGTGGGTTTCCTGATCGGTTCGACCAACCAAATCCACCACGTCGCCGACGTCCTGCACCAACATAAGTGGAGCCTACTGCGCGCGGGGCTGGTGGCACTCTGCCTTCGTCCGCGGGTGCTATTTCATTTTCTGCGTACCCGTGCCCGACCCTACGTGCGCCGCATCATGGGGCACAACAACGGACCGGATGAAGGGTCCGTCCCCAGACCGGCAACGGCCGTGATCACCTCACTCGTGGTACTGCCCACAGTACGGGGCGAGGGAATCGGACGATTCCTAGTGGAGGGCTTCTTGGAACGCGCGGCGGCGGATCAGGCGTCTCTGGCCGAGCTCGTGACCACGGCTGGAGCCGAGGGGGCGGGAACGTTCTACGCGAAGATTGGCTGGAAACGCGGGGAAGAACGATATTCAAAGGACGGGACGCCCATCCACACCTATCACCACTCCTTGCAATAGTCGTTCACCGGCGGCAACTGCATCGAGCGAGTGTCGAGCCCGACGCCGCCATCAAGAAATTGCCACTTGAAAAACATACCCCCCGGGGGTATGTTTGGGGTGTTGTTGGCGAACCGTCCAGTCATCTGCGGGGTCCGCACTGAGCAAGGAGAATCATGGAAGAGCACAGCAAGGGGCATCTTCACCAGGAGACGATGCCGAGTATGGATCATTCGACCATGGGGCACGGGGGCATGGACCATGACGACCACGCGGTCCACACCCAGGGCCAGCATGCCGGGCACAGTACCGCCATGTTCAAAAACCGCTTCTGGCTGACCCTGACCCTGTCCATTCCCGTGGTGTACTTCAGTCCCATGGTCGGACATCTTCTGGGGTACGTTGCGCCAGAATTCCCGGGATCAAGATGGATTGCACCCATATTGGGCACTGTCATCTTCTTCTATGGCGGGCAACCGTTCCTAAGGGGCGGCTGGCAAGAAATCAAGGCCCGGCAGCCGGGCATGATGCTGCTGATTTCCATGGCCATCACCGTAGCGTTCATCGCCTCCTGGGTGACGAGCCTGAGCCTTGGTAGTTTCGATCTGGATTTCTGGTGGGAACTGGCTCTGCTGGTAGCCATCATGCTGTTGGGGCACTGGATCGAAATGCGGGCGCTGGGCTCGGCCCGCGGCGCCCTAGACGCGCTGGCGGCGCTGCTCCCCGATGAGGCCGAGCGAGTCATCAATGGCGGCACCGAAACCATCGGTATCGCCGAGCTGGTTTCCGGGGACATCGTCTTGGTGCGCTCGGGGGCGCGGATGCCGGCAGATGGGCTGATCACCGAGGGCTCCGCCGAGGTGGATGAGTCGATGATCACCGGTGAGTCAAAAACTGTCCCCCGCACCGTGGGAGATCCCGTGGTGGCCGGGACAGTGGCCACGGACAGCTCCCTGCGTCTGAGGGTCACCGCTGTTGGAGACGACACCGCACTGGCAGGGATTCAGCGACTGGTGGCCGAAGCCCAATCATCCACTTCCCGGGCTCAGGCGCTGGCCGACCGGGCCGCTGCGTTCCTGTTTTACTTTGCCGCCGGATCCGGCGTCATCACCTTCATCGTCTGGTCGCTGCTGGGCAGCATCCCGGATGCGGTGACCCGCACCGTGACGGTGCTCGTCATTGCGTGCCCGCATGCCTTGGGGCTGGCCATCCCTCTGGTGATTGCCATCTCCACGGAGCGGGCCGCCCGGGCAGGGGTCCTGATCAAAAACAGGATGGCCCTGGAACGGATGCGCACCATTGACGTGGTCTTGTTCGACAAGACTGGCACCCTGACCAAGGGAGAACCTGCCCTCACCGATGTAGAAGCGATCCAGGGCCTGTCTACCAATGGCCTGTTGGTCCTCGCCGCTGCCGTCGAATCTGACAGCGAACACCCCGTGGCCCGCGCCATCGTCAATGCTGCCCAGCTCACGGGTGTACCTTTGCCGACGGCCACGGATTTCCGCTCCATGACCGGCATCGGGGTCCAGGCAACCATCAACGGCTCGAGCCTCGCCGTGGGCGGGCCCGCCCTGTTGGCGGAACTGAATCAGACCGAGCCCGATGACATCGCCACGGCAACCAGAGGTTGGAAGGAACGGGGAGCCTCGGTGCTGCACGTGATTCGCGACGGAGCCGTAATCGGCGCTGTCGCCCTGGAAGATAAGGTCAGGGACGAGTCCCGTCAGGCTGTCCAGGCGTTGCAGAACCGGGGCATCAAGGTCGCCATGATCACCGGGGACGCACGCCAGGTGGCCCAGTCCGTCGCCGCCGAACTTCACATCGATGAAGTGTTCGCCGAGGTCCTGCCGCAGGACAAGGACCAGAAGGTCGCTGAACTGCAGGGTCGCGGGCTGAAGGTGGCCATGGTCGGTGACGGCGTCAACGACGCCCCGGCCCTCGCCCGTGCCGAGGTAGGCATTGCCATCGGTGCCGGCACTGACGTGGCGATGGAATCGGCGGGGGTAGTGTTGGCCGGTAACGACCCGAGGGCCGTGCTGTCCATGGTGGATCTCTCTCATGCCAGCTACCGGAAAATGTGGCAGAACCTGGTGTGGGCCACCGGCTACAACATCATTTCCGTGCCTCTGGCTGCCGGGGTGTTCGCGTTTGCCGGGATCGTGCTCTCCCCTGCCGCCGGCGCGGTCCTGATGTCTCTGTCGACCATTGTGGTCGCCCTGAACGCTCAATTGTTGCGCCGGCTCAAGCTCAACCCGGCCGACGTCCGCTGACCCTGGCGCCGAGGCGCAACCCAGCCAGTATGCGTAGAATCCGCAACAACCCGATCATGATGACTATCCAAAGGAAGGACCTCGCCGTGAGCAACCCCCATGCACTGCCCCCCACGAGGTCTGTTCTGTCAAAGATCGGTTGGCTGGCCGTTGTGCTGGCCATCATCGGGGGCCTTCTTGGCATGCATGTGATTGGCGGAGTCCACGCACTGGAACCGTCGTCAGTGTCCAGCACAGCAACAGCAACCACGCATACCGCGACGCCGAACCACCATGGGTTCTCGAGCGCCCTCCCCTCGGCTTCTCCGGCGGCAACCGCAACCATGGCTGCACCCGCCCACCAAGGTGACCCATTTTCCTGCGGCGGGTCATCCCCAGACGGTCAGGCCTCCATGGGCGGCCACGACACCTGTATTCCCTCTTTTGGCCCGGATTTACTTGTCGTTCCCCTCCCGGGGATGCTCACCTGGGCCCACCCGAGAACCGCATTCACCAGCATCCCTGGCCCCAAGTCAAAGGGCCGGATTCCTGATCCTCCCTCGTTGACCCAGCTCTCGATCATTCGAACGTAAACCGACGAATTCCCCTGCCCCCATCGGTCACAGTGCCTCAGTCATACGCCCCCAGGGGGCGCCGTTTACCTCTCGAAACCCTTTTATCGAAGGAATGATCCTTGTGAAGAAATTCTTAGTCTTTTCAACCACCGCACTGGCCGCCGTCATCGTCTTGGCCGGATGCTCCACCGGAGCCGACGAAAACATGCCGGGCATGGACCACAGCACCTCGGCAACCTCCAGCTCCCCAGCGGCCACCACCGTCGTGGAGCACAATTCCGCCGACACCATGTTCGCCCAGATGATGATTCCCCACCACGAGCAAGCAGTGGAGATGAGCGACATTATGCTGGCCAAAAGCGGTATGGACCCCAAGATCGAGACATTGGCCCAGGACATCAAAGCCGCGCAGGGTCCTGAAATTCAAAAGATGACCGATTGGCTCACCGGATGGTCCGAGCCGGCCACAATGACCGGAAACCACGGCATGGACGGCATGATGTCCGACGCCGACTTGGACAAACTCACCGCGGCTCAGGGCACAGAGGCCAGCAAACTGTTCCTGACCCAAATGATCGCCCATCACGAAGGTGCCGTGAAGATGGCCCAGACCGAGGTCACAGATGGCAAGAACGCCGACGCCGTGGCTCTGGCTCAGACCATCGTCTCCTCCCAAGAATCCGAAATAAAAGACATGCAGGACCTACTCGCGGACCTTTAACAGCACAACAGAGTTGACCCTGCCGGTGGTGGATCCGAGATTCCTTGGATCCACCACCGGCAGGTCCATGTGCTGGCGCCTCGCAGCTGCGCATGGACCCGGGTACTCCACCATTTTCTTATCTGCCTATGCAGTCATCTTTTCAAAGGATTCATCCATGACCCAACAACTAAAGCGTCGTTCTTTCCTCGGGCTCTCCATCGCAACGACCGCAGTGGCAGCCTTGGCCGCCTGCACACCCTCACCCCCTACCAAGGCAGGGGCCGCTCGTATTCTGCCCACCGACCCGATCATCGCCACTTACGAAGCTCGGCGAGCAAGTACTGGCAAGACCGTCAGTCAGACCCTCACAGCGGGGCCTTTGTCCACCACACGGGCAGGGAGGTCCATCACCACGTGGGGATACAACGATTCCCTCGTCGCCCCGACTCTGCGCGGCACTGTAGGCGACCAAATGAACGTCACCGTCGCCAACGAACTCACCGAGTCCACCAGCATCCATTGGCATGGACTCGCAATGCGTAATGATGCCGACGGAGTACCGGGCCTCACCCAAAAGGAAATCGGTGCCGGAACGAATTTTCCTTATGATTTCAAGTTGCCGCACCCGGGCACTTACTGGTATCACTCGCACGTGGAGATGCAACGAGAACGTGCCCTCTATGGGGCCCTGATCATCGATGACCCCCAGGAACCGTTGACGTACGACAAGGAGTGGGTGATCGTCTTGGATGACTGGATGGATGGTGTCACCGGGACTCCGGATGACGTCCTGGAGGAACTCTCTGGCGGCATGGGAGACATGGGTGGCATGGACCACGGCGGCGGCGATGGTCCTATGGCCATGGGGCACATGCTCATGGGTGCCACCAGTGAGTTTCTGGGCGGTGACGCGGGCGATGCCGCATATCCGTTGCATCTCTTCAACGGCACCAGCGCCGAGAAGCCGGAGACCTTCACGGCCAAGCAGGGTGAGCGGATTCGATTGCGCGTCATCAACGCAGCCGGTGACACCGCCTACCGGTTCGGGGTCCCGAAACAGCAACTCACCGTGACCCACACCGATGGCTTCCCCGTCGAACACACCAACGTCGACGCCATTGTCCTGGGCATGGGCGAGCGTATCGACGCGCTTTTGACCGTCGGTGATGGCTACACCCCCGTGTTGGCGTTGGCTGAGGGGAAAGCCCAAATGGCCTACGGACTTCTCTCGACCGGGACCGGGGATGCCCCGGCGAGAGTAGACCTCCCGACGACTTTGACAGGCAAGGTGGTCCATGGAGGCCAGCTCACTGCCGATCCATCTGTGAGCTTGCCAGCAAAGAATCCGGATCGGGTCCACGAGCTGAGGTTGACTGGTGGGATGGAGAACTACGACTGGGGTATCAACGGCCACCGCTTCGATATGACCAAACCTTTCGAGAATGCCTTTGATCTCAAGGCCGGGGAACGGGTGGAGGTGAAGTTCGTCAACGACACGGAGATGTGGCATCCGATGCATATCCATGGCCACACTTTCCAAATCGGAGCCACCGGTGCGCGCAAGGACACTGTCATCGTCCGCCCGCAGGAAACGGTCACTGTCCAGTTTGACGCCGATAACCCGGGCCAATGGCTTACCCACTGCCACAATGCTTACCACGCTGAACGGGGCATGATGGGCGTCTTCTCCTACCTCAAATAGGTCCGGGCCACCATCCTTGTATCGCAGTATTTCCCCGGGAACCTCTGGGAAATAACCCTTCAACTATTCTGGAGCTGAACCGTTTATGGGTGGACACCACCATGGAGATGTACTTGTTGACCCGGTGCGGCGCCGCCGTGCCAACCTGATCCTTTGGATCCTGCTGGCCCCCATCGGCATATTGGCGTTCGTGGCCACCCTGATGCTGTGGCCCCAGGGCAATGTCGCGGCCGGGATTCTTGATAACCCCTATGGCACGGCCGAGGGGGTTGAACTGTCCATCGGGACGGTGACCCGCACCGTGAATGAACCATGTCTCTCCAGCGCGGGATTAGAAGACGTCGGAGGCACCGAGCTGCTCTGCGATATCTCCTACATTTCCCCGGATGCCGGCGGCGCATCGTTCCCCATGGAGGTGCCGCCGGAGACCACGCAGTCCCGTCCCCTGGAGCAGGGTGACCGGATCAAATACCTCGATCTGTCCCAGACCGCTTCCAATACCGGAGCCCCCTACGTCTTTGTTGACTTTGTGCGGTCCACGCCGTTAGCACTGCTGGGAATCCTCTACGCGGTGGTGGTGTGCTTGGTCGCACGCTGGCGCGGATTACGCGCTCTGGCGGGACTGATCGGTGGCTTGACCTTCATTGTCACCTTCATGGTTCCGGCCCTGTTGGAGGGCAAATCCCCCATGTTGGTGGGCCTCACTACCTCGACCGTCGTGATGTTTGCCGCCTTGTATTTTGCGCACGGTTTTTCGGCCAGAACCTCCACCGCGCTGTTGGGGACGCTCTTCGGATTGGGTGTCACCGCCGCGATTGCGGTGTGGGCAACGGATGCCGCGGCCCTCACCGGGGCCACCGACGAATCGGCCATGACGCTCAGTACCGTGGTGCCGAATCTCAGCCTCTCGGGGCTATTACTCTGTGGTCTGCTCATTGCCGGAATGGGTGTGCTTAACGATGTGACCATCACCCAGTCATCGGCCGTGTGGGAATTGGCGGAGATCGCTCCGCATTCCACGGCCAGGGAGCTTTTTGCCTCGGGCATGCGCATTGGCCGTGACCATATCGCCTCGACCGTTTACACCATCGCCTTCGCCTATGCGGGGGCCGCCCTACCGATTTTGGTCTTGGTTAGCCTGTACAACAGGCCGCTGATTGATACCCTCACCACCGGACAGATGGCCGAGGAGGTCATCCGCATTCTGGTCGGCTCCATCGGTTTGGTGCTGGCCATCCCCGTCACCACGGCGATCGCCGTGGCCGCGGTCAAGGCCACCGGAACCGGCGGAAGCAAGCCGACGGCGGAGCTTCCCAAGCCATCGGGGCGCCGTGCACTACAGGTTGAGAGCAGCGACCTGCATTAGTCTCGATGCGGGCATTGAGTAAGCTCCTGGTACTTGTCGGGGTCCAGCATTCCCATGGTTAGCCGCCGGTGTTTTCGCGGCGGAGTTCTTCCAGCTGGCGGCGTTCATCGGCGGTTCGGTATCCCTGCCCGCTGATGGCGTTCTGGGCCTTGGCCAGTTCCTCGCCCATCTGCTGGGCAAGTATGGTGACCCGGGCGAGGTGTTCCCCGGCCGTTGCGACGCTGGCGGCGGGGTCTTTGCCATCATCTTCGGTGACGTCGTATTCCTCGAGGGATTTCACCAGACCTTGGGCGAGCTGTTCGGAAATCTGGGGCAGGAAGCTGCCGAAATTTTTGAGGTTTCCCAAGATCCGATACACCTCCGGTGCCGGGTGGGTTGCCCGGGTCAAATGGGCGATGGCGCGCATGGATTCATATGCGGTGTCGGCTTCTTGTACTGCTTCGGGGCTCTGGTCCTCGTCCATCATCATGCTCCTGGGATTCGTGGTTCGTGTTCTGGTCTCACCATAACGGTGGGGCATCATGTTCCCACCAGTTCTCCGCTGTCATCGATCCAAGCGACGTGCACCAGGTGCGTGGTTTGGGCCGTGACTTCGACCGGAAGGATCACGCTGCCTCTGTGTGTGAGGATTTCTGCGGTGGCGCGGTGGTGGGGCAGAGCTTGGGCTGGCTCATCTCCTGGGTAAAAGCGCATGAGTTCGTATGTGGCGCCTTGGTGGGTGAAGCTGTCGTGGTTCCCCCGTGCCGGGGTGTCCGGGGCGCGCAGCGCCTTGGTGCGGCGGCCGGGGGAGCTTGCGGAGGAGGACGCCGCCGAAATCTGTAGTCGCGGCTCCCATACTGACCCCTCGTGTTGCTGCGTGGGGTGGTGGATAAAAGTTAGGTCGATGCTCATGTGTGGACTCCCTTTTGGGTGTGAGTGTAGCTAGGTGGGGCGACGTTTTAGTTTCGTCGCCCCACCTAGCTGGTGGTTGGGGTGGTGGGGTTAGTGCTTGGTGCTGGCCGACTTCGTAAGTTCGCCGCTGTTGATCATTGCGATCAACAGGGTGGTGAGGCGATGCTCGGGGTCAGTTTCCAGGGCGAGTCCGAGGAATTTCATAGCTTCACTTCCCTTCCCGTCAATCCAGCGTGTCCATCCGAGTCCGGCTAGGAGGTCGGTACGGCTGGCTTCGGGAATGAATTCCAGCGCGGTATAGACTGCATCGGCACCGGCTTGGAAGAATTCCCAATCTTCTGGTGCGGTTTCCCCCATCAGTACGGCGCTAATCGTTCCGGTGTCGTCGCTGGTGGTGGCTAGCGAGGCGAACAGTAGGTCGCGGACGTTTTTGTTGGTGCACATTCCGGCCAACCATGCGGCGTGCTGGGGGCTGACTTTTCCACTCTTGCGGTATCCGTCCACCATGTCGGTGAGTGTGCCGCGGACAATGGCGCGGGTTTCTTCGTCCTCGAAGCCCATGTTTTGTGCGTCGTTGATGAATTTCTGGAGGTCGTTGATGCTTGCCGGGGTGGTGCAGACTGGAATGTCTGCGGCCATCTTGGCGGCTTTGTTGGTGCTGAACATCAAGGCCAGTGCCGCGTTGGATTCTGCCACGGTGGAGAATTTCACGGCGTCGGTTGAATCTCCGTCGTAGTCCATGACCCATCCGTCGGTGACGAGCACCGAGTTCTTGATGGGGCATCCGGCGTGAGCCAACGTGTCACCCAAGGCGCGGAACTGCGCGGTGGTCATGGCCTTTTCGTTCTCGAAGCTCAAAAGGATGACTCCGTTTGCATCACCGGCGTTGGGAACCATCGGTACAGCGGTTGGCGCTAAGCGTGTGATTGTGGGCCCGGGCTGCGGTTCATTTGGTGCCAGAGTTGTCTGCATTCCGTTGGGATCTCATTGATCACTGGCTTTTGATGGATCCTGTGGCTTGGCCGAGGTGGCGGTAGAGCGTCGCGCGACTCCACCCGACCAGGCGTGCCGCGTCTTCGGCGGTGCGTCCCTTGGCGCGGGCATCCTTCGCGATCGCGAGCTTGTCCGCGATCACCGCCGGGTCGGAGTGAGGACGGCCGAATCGCGTCCCGCTTTGCCTAGCGGCAGCGATCCCGGCGTTGACTCGCTCCACGATCAGCTCGCGCTCATACTCGGCCAGGGAGGCCAGCAGGTTCAGCATCATGCGCCCGGTCGAGGTTGCCGGGTCGATCCCGTCCGAAATGGATCGGACGTTCACGCCGCGTTCGCGCAGTATGTTCACGGTATTCAACACATCGATGAGGGAACGGCCGAGCCGGTCGACCCGCCAGACCACCACGGTGTCCCCGGCCTCGGCGTACTCGAGGAGCTTCTTCATCCCGGGCCGCTCGATCGCGGTCCGGCTTCCGGAGGTGACATCGGCGAACACGTCCCGTTTTTGCACCCCGTCCTTGACCAGCGCGTCGAGCTGCAACTGCGCATCCTGGCTTGAGGTGCTCACCCGCGTGTATCCCAAATGTCTCACCCCGCCATTTTGACTCATAAATCCCTGGATGCCAACACGGTGAGACGCTTTACGGCGGGACGACTTTTCGAGACATTTGGTGCTCCCTCACCCCGGGTCGGCCGATTTAAAGATGGGGACCCGTTCCCATGTCTCAAAAAGCTTTAGATTTATGAGACAGACGTGCGGGGCGTGACCGAGATGCGAACGCCCCGGAACGCAACTCCCGGCAAGTTCGGGGCCAACCCGAGCAGCCGCCGGGGTGGACTCCAGCGACCAGCCTTCATGCCATTGATCAGCAATTTGGGATATCATCAGTAAATGCTGATCAATCAAGATGCTCCGGTGGACGCGTGCGGGCTGGACCCCGCGGCCGCCTTGTTCCGTTCCCTCGGCGACCCGGTCCGGCTGAAAATCGTCAAGCGGATGGCCAGCGGCGAGGTACGGGTCGGCGACCTCACCCGCGAGCTGGGCCTGGCCCAATCCACGGCCTCGATGCACGTGGCCTGCCTGCGCGACTGCGGCCTGGTCGAGGGACGCTCCCAGGGCCGCAGCGTGTACTACTCGCTGTCCCGCCCGGAGCTGATGGACATGCTCGCCCAGGCCGAGGTCCTGCTGGCCGCCACCGGCAACGCGGTCAGCCTGTGCCCGAACTACGGCCCGGACAGCACCACCGCCCCGATGATTGAAAAGGAGAACGCCCGATGAGCGACGCCTGCGGATGCAGCGACGAGACAACCGAACCCGGTGAAGCCGAAGAGGCCACGGGGTTCTGGCAAGTAACCGAGGTCCGTGCGGCCGCCGTGGCCGGTGTGCTGCTGCTGGCGGCGTGGATCACCTCGCTGGCAGCAGGCCCCCGGTTCGTGACGCTTCCGCTGGAACTCGGTGCGCTGTTGGTTGCTGCCTGGACGTTCGTTCCCTCCACGCTCCGGCGTCTTCTCAAGGGAAAGATCGGCGTCGGTACGCTGATGACGATCGCCGCCGTCGGTGCCGTGGCACTGGGCCAGTTCGAGGAAGCGGCCATGCTGGCCTTCCTCTATGCGATTTCCGAGGGATTGGAAGAATACTCCCTGGCAAAAACCCGGCGCGGCCTGCGGGCACTGCTGGACCTGGTTCCGGCCGAGGCCCGGATCCTGCGCAACGGCATCGAAACCACGGTATCCCCCTCCGTCTTGGTCCCCGGGGACCGCATGGTCGTCCGGCCCGGGGAACGCCTGGCCACCGACGGACGGATCCTCACCGGCCGCACCTCCCTGGACACCTCGGCGCTCACCGGCGAATCCGTCCCCGTCGAGGTCGGCCCCGGCTCCGAGGTCTACGCCGGTTCCATCAACGGCACCGGCCCGCTGGAGGTCGAAGTCACCAGCACCGCGGAGAACAACTCGCTGGCCAAGATCGTGCACATCGTGGAAGCCGAGCAATCCCGCAAGGGCCCGGGCCAACGGCTGGCCGACTCCATTGCCAAGAAACTGGTCCCCGGCATCCTGATCGCCGCCGCCCTGATCATCATCTTCGGCTTCATCGTCGGGGAACCGGCCTTGTGGTTCGAACGCGCCCTGGTCGTCCTGGTGGCGGCCTCGCCCTGCGCGCTGGCCATCTCCGTGCCCGTGACCGTCGTGGCCTCCGTCGGTGCCGCCAGCCGCATCGGGGTGCTCATCAAGGGTGGCGGCGCGTTGGAAACCCTGGGCAAGATCCGCACCATCGCCCTGGACAAGACCGGAACATTGACCCGGAACAAGCCTTCGGTGATCGAGGTCGTGGGTACCGGATCCGCGACCCGGGAACGAGTCCTTGCCCTCGCGGCGGGACTGGAATCCCGCAGCGAACACCCGCTGGCCCGCGCTATCCTCGCCTCGACCACCGGCCGGGCTTCGGTCACCGACGTTGACACGATTCCCGGGGCGGGCCTGGAGGGGCGGATCGAGGGCAGGCGTGTCCGGCTTGGTCGCCCGGGCTGGATCGATGCCGGTGCCTTGGCCCCGGACATCGAGCGTATGCAGCACGCGGGTGCCACCTCGGTGCTCATCGAGGAGGACGGGCAGGTCATCGGTGCCATCGGCGTCCGCGACGAGCTGCGCCCCGAGGCCCGCGAGGTCATCGCAAGGCTCACCGCGGCCGGATACACCACGGCCATGCTCACCGGGGACAACGTCATCACCGCAACGGCCCTGGGCAAGGCCGCGGGCATTACCGAAGTCCATGCCGATCTGCGCCCGGAGGACAAGGCGGAGATCATCCGCACCCTCCAATCCCGGCAGCCCACCGCGATGGTCGGGGACGGAGTCAACGACGCGCCCGCCCTGGCCACGGCCGATAGCGGAATCGCGATGGGTGCCATGGGCACCGACGTGGCCATCGAAACCGCGGACATCGCCCTGATGGGCGAGGACCTAAACCACCTGCCCCAGGTACTGGACCACGCGCGCAACACCCGGCGCATCATGCTCCAGAACGTGGGCCTGTCCCTGCTGCTGATTGCCGCGCTGATCCCCCTGGCCCTCTTCGGGGTCCTCGGGTTGGCCGCGGTGGTCCTCATCCACGAGCTGGCAGAAATCGTCGTGATCGCCAACGGAGTCCGGGCCGGCCGGATCAGCGGCAAGGCCGCACTGAAAAGCACGCAGCCGGTCCCGTCCCTGGAGCCTGCGGCATGATCCCCCAGGCCCCGGAGACAGCCGCCCCTCGGAAGCGGGGAACGCGTATGGTCAGGACCGCGATGCTTCTTGGCGCGGCCGCGCTGGCAGCCGTCGATCTGGCCCTCAAGGCATTGGCCGAAACCTTGCTTTCCAACGGTGCTACCACCGACCTGGGGCTGGTGAATATCCGCTTGCTCTATAACCCGGGCGTAGCGTTCAGCTTTGGCGCGGACCTCCCCTCCTGGGTCATCGTGGTGGTAACAGGGCTGATCATCGCCGCACTGACCTGGTATGCGGTTTCCTCCGCACCAGCCATGGGCCGGATGTCCCGAACGGGCGCGACCCTGCTGCTCGGTGGTGCCGTCGGCAACTTCATTGACCGGCTCGACGGGCGCGGCGTGGTGGACTACCTGCACACCGGGTGGTTCCCCACCTTCAACCTGGCAGATGTGTTTGTCACCGCGGGAGTTGTTCTGTATGCCCTCGGCACGCTTCGTGCCGCCCCTTCCCGGGACCACGACTGACCACTCGGGTCGCGCGAGGGCTTTCCATTTGCTGAACGAGGGCACCCGGAAACCCGAGTGGGATCACCCGTTGGTCCCGGCAAAGTCCAAGAAACTGTAAAAAGATCGTCCCAGCGCTTTGCCGGGACGGCTTGCCGCACGATTCATGAGCGTTCGCTCCCGGAGCAGCAAAACAATAACGACACCGGCTGGCATTCCTTTGCACCCGCCAGCCAAGGAACGGAACACCGCATGAACAGCACCACCCCGCCATCCACCCGCTCCCCGAAGAAATCCAAGATCATCGTCTGGACCCTGCTGGCCGCCATCGTTGTCGCTGCCATCGTCGGTTACGTTCTCGCCCAGGGAAACGCCAAAACCGCAGCCACCGGCGCCACCGCAACGGAAGGGCAGGTCGTTCGGGAGAACAGCCGGGTGCTCTCCCAGGCGCCGAACGAAAAGGCGGTCCTGGTGGAGTTCCTGGACTTCGAGTGCGAGTCCTGCGGCGCGTTCTACCCGGTCATCGAGGAGCTGCGCGGCGAATACGCGGAGAACATCACCTTCGTCCAGCGGTACTTCCCGCTGCCCGGGCACCTGAACTCCATGAACGCCGCCTTGGCCGTGGAGTCCGCGGCCCTGCAGGGTGCCTACGAACCGATGTACAAGAAGATGTTCGAGACCCAAGCCCAGTGGGGCGAGTCGGCGGACAACAAGAGCGCCCTGTTCCGCACCTACGCCGAGGACCTCGGCCTGGACTTGGCCGCGTACGATGCCTCCGTCGCCGACCCTGCCACCCAGGACCGCATCAAGCTGGACATCGCCGACGGCAAGGCCCTGGGCGTCAGCGGAACCCCGACGTTCTTCCTCGAGGGAAAGATGCTCACGGTCCAGAGCCTGGAACAGTTCGTGGCCGCCATCGAAGAAGCCGCCGCCAACTAGTCCGCCGTCCCGAGCCTGGAGAAGACGCCATGAGCACACCAGACACCGGCCCTGTCGTAGCCGGCCCCCAAGGACTCGAGCCCCGGGTTCCCCGCTTTGCCCGCCCACGGGCGTTCGGGTTCCTGCTATTGGCGACGGGGGTCGTGGGCTGGGTCGCCTCGGCCGTCCTCGTCCTGGAACGACTGGCCCTGTACAAGGACCCTGGCCACGTCACCAGCTGCGACGTGAACCCGTGGGTCTCCTGCGGGCGGGTCATGGGCACCTGGCAGTCGGAATTGTTCGGCTTCCCCAACCCGCTGATCGGCATCGTCGCGTTCGCCGTCGTCCTGGCCACCGCCATGGCGGTCCTCTCCGGGGCCGCCCCGGGGCGCTGGTACTGGGCCGGCTTGCAGGCCGGGGTGACCCTGGGGACGGTGTTCGTCATCTGGCTCTGGAGCCAGGCCCTCTTTGAGATCTACATTCTGTGCCTGTACTGCATGGTGGTGTGGGCGGCCATGATCCCCCTGTTCATCCTGCTCACGGTCCGCAACCTCGTCCACGGGGTCATCCCCGCGCCGCGGGCCGTGGTCCGGTTCGCTGCCGACTGGGCCGGCACGCTCGTGGCCATCGCCTATGTCGCGGTCGCCGGATCCGTGTTCCTTCGCTTCTTCCCGGCCTTCACCGGCGGATAACCGCCGCTCCCGGGGTACTCCCCGGGACCGGCGCGGCGGGCTTCGTTCCCTGCGGGTGCATTTTGCCGCGGTCGAAGGCAGCCCTGTTCAACAGCCGCCAGGCACCGTTGGAATCAGGCCATTTGGCGTTGATCTCCACGGTCCCGGTTGCCGTTCCGCTTGCGGACGCGAAACCGCAGTGCAGAGGACTTCTGACTGTGCAGGCGAAAATGACACCCGGAGTCCTCTGCACGAAGCGGCATCCGGCCTGATGCCGCCTGCACCTACCTGCCTTCTAGGCGCGCGCCCCGTTTGCCGAAACGATGGGCCAGGCACGTGCACCCCCCGGTTCCCGGCGTGTGGGCGTCACGGTGCGCAGCAGTCGTTTCGCGTGTCCGAACCCGGATCCGCGCAGGTTGCATCCGACAGCATCGAGGCCGCGATGGCGGCGCCGGCCCGGTGTGCCGCCTCGATGTCCAGGACTTCGCCGTCGGGGTGGGCGTCCAGCCACGGACCGGCGTCCTCGCGGGAGGCGAAGTAATGGATCTGGTTGCAGAACGAGGACCGCACCGGCCCCGTGCCCCGCGGGCTGATGAGGGACACGACGGCGGTGGCCGGCTGCACGGAGGTCACCGTGCCGTCCGCGCCGGTCGCCACCCGGATGAGGGTCCCGCTGCCCGGGGAGGTCGACTCAATGGTTGCGGCCTTCCCGATCAGGGCCGGGAAGAAGAGGGTGTCCAGGGCGCACCAGGTGTAGAGCTGTTCCCCGGCGACGGTAACGGCCTTGGGGACTACTGGTACAGCGGTTGGCGCTAGGCACTTGATCATGATTGTTTAGCTCAGGCGATCCAGGTTGCGCGGAGTTTCGTGCAGATTTTCGTCGGAAGACTTTCGATCACTAGTGGGGCGGCTATTGTCAGTCTCATGCCCGTGGAATTTCTGACTGATGAACAGGCCGAGGCCTATGGAAGGTTCGCCGAGGAACCGACGCGGCCCGAGTTGGAGCGCTTCTTCTTCCTCGACGACGAGGACCGGAGCCTGATCGCGAAGCGGCGAGGTGACCACAATCGCCTGGGCTTCGCCCTGCAGATGTGCACGGTCCGGTACATCGGGCTGTTCCTGGAGGACCCCTCGGCTGTGCCGTGGCCGGTCGTTGAGCATCTGGCGGCACAGCTGGAGATTGAGGATCCCTCCTGCCTCAAGGAGTACACCGAGCGGCCAAAGACGGCGTACGAGCACGCGTGGGAGATCCGCGATGCGTACGGCTACCACCATTATGAGGACCCCGCCCACGGACGGATGTTCAGGGCGTTCCTGCACGGGCGGGCATGGACGCATGCCGAGGGACCTGTCGCGTTGTTCAACCACGCGGCGGGTTGGCTGCGTCGGCACCGGGTGCTGCTACCCGGGGTGAACGTGCTGGCCCGGCAGGTTTCCGTGGTTCGCACCATCGCCGAGAAGCGGCTGCACGCCACGGTTGCCAAGTCTGCCCTGCGGGCGGATCCGGCGTTGCCCGGGGACTTGGTTGCCACGCTGAAAACACCGGAGGGCACCCGGTATTCGGAACTGGAGCGGATGCGTCGACCGCCAACGCGGAGCACCGGCACCGCGATGAAGGGTGCGTTGCAACGGGTTGAGGACATAGCAGCCTTCGGGCTGGGCCGGCTGAAGCTGGAACAGATACCGCCGAACCGGCTCTCCACGCTGGCCCGGTACGGGCTGGGCACCAAGGCCCCGAAGCTGGAGCGGACAGCGGAACCCAAGCGAACGGCGATACTCACCGCGGTGATGCTCCATTTGGAGGCCAAGGCGATCGATGATGCCCTGGACCTGTTCGAGATCCTGATGGCGACCAGGCTGATCAGCACCGCGAAGCGCTCCACGGACAAGCAGCGCCTGTCCACCCTTCCGCAGCTGGAGAAGGCTTCTCGGATCGTGGCCATGGCTGCGAAAGTGTTCTTCGAGAAGCTGGAGTCCATCGAGAAGGCCGGTGGCGAGGTGGACGTGGCCGCGCTGTGGCGGGCGTTGGAGGAGATCGCGCCCCGGTCGGTGATGTCGGGCGCGGCCGCCACCGTGGTGACGTTGGTGCCCCAGGACGGCGATTCGGCGCAAACCGCACTGCGTGGTGCGCTGGCACTGCGCTACAACACCGTCAAGCCGTTCCTGTCACTGTTGGGTGAGACCTCGGCGCTGGAAGCCGCGACCGGCGGGGTACGGATCTTGGCCGGGGTGAAGAAGCTGCCGGCACTCTCGCGTCGGAAGGTCGGCGAGAAGCCGCTGCTGCCCCGGGAGATCGACGACAAACTCGTGCCGCCGCACTGGCACCAGGCAGTGTATGCGAACGCCGAGCTGCCCCAGGGGACTGTGGATCGCGACGCGTACGTGGTGTGTGTCCTGGAACAGCTCTTCCGCGCCCTGAAGCGTCGGGACATCTTCGCCTCACCCTCGCACCGCTGGTCTGACCCACGCGCCCGCCTGCTCATAGGCGCGGGGTGGGAGGCGGTGCGCGAGGACATCCTGGCCGGCCTGAGCCTGGAGGAGGATGCCGAGCAGCACCTGCGGGAACTTCTCGAGGTACTGGATGCCACTTGGAGGCAGATGGCCGAGCGCCTCGAAGAAGCCGGTGACGACGCGAAGATCAGCATCGAGGTGCAGCCCAGCGGGAGGGCGAAACTGAATGTGGAGAAGCTTCACGCGCTCGGGGAGCCGAAGTCGCTGGCGTGGCTGCGCGGACGGGTGGAGAAGATGCTCCCGAAGATCGACCTGCCGGACCTGCTCTTCGAGGTGAACGCCTGGACCGGGTTCCTGGACGCCTTCGTGCACCTGGGCGATGGCAAGACCCGGATGAAGGACCTGAGCACCTCGATCGTCGCGCTGCTTGTCTCGGAAGCCTGCAACATCGGCATGACCCCGGTGATCAACCCGGGCCATGAGGCGCTCACCCGCTCCCGGCTGGTCCACGTTGACCAGTACTACCTGCGCACCACCACCATCGCCGCGGCGAACGCCGCTCTGATCGAAGCCCAAGCCAGGGTGCCCATCGTGCAGTTCTGGGGCAAGGGCCTGCTCGCCTCCGTCGACGGCCTGCGCTTCGTCGTTCCCGTGCGCACTATCAACGCCGCGCCCTCGCCGAAGTACTTCGCAAAGAAGAAGGGCGTCACCTGGCTGAACGCGATCAACGACCAGGTGGCCGGCATCGGGCAGATGGTGGTGCCCGGCACCCCACGTGACTCCCTGTTCATCCTGGACGCCCTGTTGAACCTGGACGGCGGGGTGAAGCCGGAGATGGTCGCCACCGACAATGCCTCCTACTCCGACACGGTCTTCGGGATTTTCAAGATGCTCGGCTACCGCTTCTCCCCGCGCTTCAGAGACCTCGAAGACCAACGGTTCTGGAAGGCCCAAATGCCCGGCGCCGAGCCGGCAGACGGATACGGAGCGTTGGAGGCACTGGCCCGCAACAACAAAGTGAACGTGAACAAGGTGCTCACGGCTTGGCCGGACATGCTGCGGGTGGCCGGCTCCTTGGTCACCAACCAGGTGCGCGCCTATGACCTGCTGCGGATGTTCGGGCACGAGGGCCGCCCCACACCGCTTGGCCAGGCGTTCGCCGAATACGGGCGGATCGCCAAGACCCTGCACCTGCTTGCCGTTGTGGACCCCGTGGATGACACCTACCGGCGGCAAATGCACAAGCAGCTCACCGTGCAGGAGTCCCGCCACAAGTTGGCCCGGGAGATCTGCCACGGCAAGAAGGGCACCATTCACCAGGCGTACCGCGACGGGATGGAGGACCAACTCGGCTCGCTCGGCCTGGTCCTGAATGCCGTCGTGCTCTGGACGACCCGCTACCTCGACGCCGCAGTCGCCCAGCTCCGCACCGAGGGCCACGAGATCCGTGACGAGGACGTGGCCCGGCTCTCCCCGCTCAAACACAAGAACCTCAACCTGCTCGGCCGCTACAGCTTCACCGCCACCCAGCCGGCGGGCGGCACCCTGCGCCCGCTCCGTGATCCGGACACACTCGGACTCGACGACGACGAGGACGGCGCGGAAGACTGAATGGTGTGCTCTCGCTAAGCGGTGATGGGCTTTCCTGCCACCACTTCAGTGCCGGCGTTTTCCTTGGCACCAAGCCTCGTAGCTGGCCATTCGCATAAATTGGCCCTCGGTGATTGGTTCTGCCACGTTCCGGGGCATGTGGTTCTCAACCTCAAATTGCTCGCAACCATTGCAGAACGAGCTGTCACCGCGAGAAATGCCGATGAAGGTGCTGGGTGCCCAGCGTTTCAACTCGTTTGGCGGCCGGCGCAACATGCCGCAAGTGACGGTTGGACCCACTATTTAAGCTGATTCATGAGTCGGTAGCCGCCCGTCTCGGGAGCTGAACGATTCGGCCAGGAATATGCCATGCGACGGGCTAGGCCAGCGAGAGAAAGAGCTTTTCCATGTCGGCACGGTCGGCCGTGGGGTCCTCGCTTTTGAGGCACTGCTCCAGTCCGGTGGCGATGATGGCAAACCCGGCGCGATCGATGGCCTTGGACGCGGCGGACAACTGGGTGACGACCGCGCGGCAGTCGCTGCCTTCCTCCAGCATGCGAATCACCGCGTTGAGCTGTCCTTGGGCGCGCTTGAGCCTGTTGATGACGGGCTTCATGGTGTCCACTTCAAGTTCCATGATGGGGTTCCTCCCGGTGTTGGTTTTTCTCAATTGTATACCCCGGGGGGTTTCCTGGGTATCGTTGACAGTGGATACTCGATACCCCTAGGGGTATGTGCCATAATCGAGTACCAGAGGAGGGAGGAGCCTCCATCGACAATCCCAAACCGAAGGAATCGCCACATGTGCCGAGCAACCAAATGCCGCAAATGCCAAAAAATCACCTGGTCCGGATGCGGCCAGCACGTCAAGCAGGTCATGGCCCACGTGCCACGCAATGAACGCTGCTCCTGCGACCCGAACGCCCCGAAGGGGACCGGCAAGGAGGGCGGGTTCTTCGCACGCCTCTTTGGCCGCTAAGCCCCGGCCATCCCATGCCGAACAGTGGGCGGCGCCAGCGCGGATGGTGCCGACCGCCGCTTTTTTGTGGGGCAAGCGACCCTGGGGTCTGGACGGCGGATGACTTGACGCATACCCCTAGGGGTATTATCGTTTGAAGTGAAGTTCATACCCCTGGGGGTATGGAGGGTAGGCGAACCAACCACGACCATCAACAAGGAGAGACATGCTTCTGGAACGTATTTACGACGAAGACCTCGCGCAGGCCAGCTACTTCATCGGCTGCCAGGCCAAGGGCGAGGCCCTCGTGGTGGACGCCCGCCGCGACATCCAGGTGTACCAGGACCTTGCAGCGAAAAACGGCATGAAGATCACCGCCGTCACCGAGACCCACATCCACGCCGACTACCTCTCCGGGACCCGCGAACTTGCCGCCGCCACCGGTGCGGCAATCTACGTTTCGGGCGAGGGCGGGCCGGACTGGCAATACGAATTCGAAGCCGAACGCCTCCTTGACCAGTCCACCATCACCCTGGGAAACATCACCGCCACCGCCCTGCACACGCCGGGACACACCCCCGAACACCTTTCCTTCCTGGTCACCGACGGCGCCTTCAGTGACAAACCGGGCTTCCTGCTCTCGGGCGACTTCGTCTTCTCCGGCGACCTGGGCCGCCCGGACCTGCTCGACGAGGCCGCTGGCGGGATCGACACCCGCTTCGCCGGGGCCCACGACCTGTTCGTTTCCCTCCAGGAAAAGTTCCTGACCCTGCCCGACTACGTGCAGGTCTACCCCGGGCACGGCGCCGGCAGCGCCTGCGGCAAGGCGCTGGGCGCGATCCCGTCCTCCACGGTCGGGTATGAGCGCAGCTTCGCATGGTGGGGTCCCTACCTGGAGGCCAACGACGAGGCGGGCTTCGTCGAGGCCCTGCTCGACGGGCAGCCCGACGCACATGCCTATTTCGGCCGCATGAAGCGCGAAAACCGCCAGGGCCCGGCCATCCTGGGCGAACGCGCACCGCTGGCAGAACTGGCCACCGCGGACGTCGCGACCGCCCTGGCCGCGGATGACATCGGCGTGGTCGACACCCGCCCCCACACCCAGGTCCATCAGGGCACCGTCTCCGGGGCGCTGAACATCCCCGCCGGCACCAAAGCCGCAAGCTACGGGGCCTGGGCCGTGGACCCGGAAACGGACCAGCGACCGCTGGTGCTCTTGGCTCCGGACAGCGAGAGCGCCATGGAGATGTGGGACCACCTCATCCGCGTGGGCATCGACAACGTCGCCGGATATGTGACCTCGTTCGAGGGTCTTCCGACCTACACCCCGCAGACCCTGGACCCGGCCGACCTGGCAGGGTTCGATGCGGCCATCGTCTTGGATGTGCGCAACAAGTCCGAGCACACCGCCGGACACATTCCCGGCTCCGAACAGCTCAACGCCGGACGGGTGCTCTGGCACACCGACCAACTGCCGGCCGACGGCGTGATCGTGAGCTACTGCCAGTCCGGGGTCCGCAACTCCGTGGCCGCCTCCGCCCTGCGCCGCGCCGGGTTCGACGTCATCGAGCTCGAGGGCAGCTACGCCGGATGGTCCTCCTGGAAGCAAACGCAGGACGCCTAAAGCCCCGTACACCCCCACCCATTCCACTCATTCTCGGTCCCGCATCCCCCTTTTCCGGATGCTGGACCGGCCAGGCGCCACGCCCGGCAGAAAGGGCCCGCAAGCCATGAACACCACCCCCCAATCCACCATCCCCCAGAGCACCAGTCCCGAAGAGCTCAAGAACTGGATCGCCAACGGCACCGACGTCGTGGTGCTGGACGTGCGATCCGCCGCCGAATTCGAAACCCTGCATATCAAGGGCTCCTACAACGTGCCCCTCCCGTTGCTGGCCGAACACACCGAAGAACTCGCGGCCAAGCTTGACACCAAGGTGGTGCTGGTCTGCCAATCCGGCGTGCGCGCCACCGAAGCCAAAACGAACCTCGCATCGGTCGGCTTCGGCAACGCCCATGTCCTGTCCGGCGGGGTTCCCGCCTACCAGCAGGCCGGCGGCCAGACCGTCGAAGGGTCCAAGCGCTGGGCCCTGGAACGCCAGGTGCGCATGGTGGCCGGTTCCCTCGTGGTGGCCGGCCTGGCCGGGGGCAAGTTCCTCTCCCCGCAGTTGCGCACCGTCGCAGGGGCCATCGGTGCCGGCCTGACCTTCTCCGCGGCCACCAACACCTGCGCCATGGGCAAGGCCCTAGCCGTGATGCCCTGGAACAAGACCGGGAACGAGCCGACCCGTGAATCGGTCATGGCCCAGCTTCCGGCCAAGAAGTCCTAACCCCCGGTTGGCCCGCGGCCAATCGCTTTCCTCCGGTTTCCGGGCCCGGGGCGAGTGGATCCGGTGCCCGGGAACCACCACGTACCGTTTGAACACGCCCCCGAAGGAGCAATCATGCCAGAAATCACCATCACCGACACCGACGGCCGACGTGCTACGGACCAGATCCTCGATGTCCGTGAAGACTTCGAAGTCGCCGAGGGCATGATTCCCGGCGCCATCCACATCCCCATGGGCGAGTTGAACACGCGTCTGGGCGAACTCGACCGGTCCCGCCCGGTCATCGTCATCTGCCGCAGCGGCAACCGCAGTGCCCGCGTCGCCGACGCCCTCACCGGGGCTGGCTACACCGCAGACACCATGGCCGGCGGCATGATCGCCTGGCAACGCGCCGGGCTGCCCGTCAGCTAACAAGAACGCCCCGACCGCATCGCCCCCACACACCGACCCGCACCCCTGACCCGGCAAGGACTGCCTCCATGACCCTCACCCTCGCACTCACCCTCCTGCTCTCGGTGCTGATCGGGATCTCCCTCGGCCTGCTCGGCGGCGGCGGGTCCATCCTCACCGTCCCGATCCTCACCTACGTCGCAGGCATGAACCCCAAGGAAGCCATCGCCGCCTCGCTCTTCGTCGTTGGAGCGACCAGCGCGGTCAGCGCCGTGACCCACGCCCGCAAGAAACGCGTGCAATGGCGCACCGGCCTGGTCTTCGGCGCAGCCGGCATGGCAGGGGCCTTCGGCGGCGGGCTGCTGGGGGGCCACATCCCCGGAACCATCCTCATGATCGCCTTCGCCCTCATGATGGTCGCCACCTCCCTGGCCATGATCCGCGGCCGCAAGAACCACACCGGCGCCACCCACGACGCCGAGCTGCCCGTATTCAAGGTCATCATCGAGGGCCTGGTCGTGGGCCTGGTCACCGGGCTGGTGGGCGCCGGCGGTGGCTTCCTCGTCGTCCCGGCACTCGCCCTGCTTGGCGGCCTGTCGATGCCCGTCGCGGTCGGCACCTCGCTGGTGGTTATCGCCATGAAGTCCTTTGCCGGACTCGGCGGCTACCTCACCACGGTCTCCCTGGACTGGGTGCTGGTCGGCGGGGTCACGGCCGCAGCGATCCTCGGTTCCTTCCTCGGCGCACGCCTGGCCGGACGCATCCCCGAAGCGGCCCTGCGCAAGGGCTTTGGCTTCTTCGTCCTGGCCATGGGCGTCTTCGTCCTCGTCCAGGAACTACCCTCCCCGGCCAACCTCATCATGGGCCTCACGGCCACCGCAATCGCCACGGCCGCGGCCCTGTGCTGGTTTGCCATCCCCGCATGCCCCCTGCGACGCACGTCCCTGGGGTCCCCGCCACCACCACGGCAACCGAAGCCCACTAACCGCCGGCTCATCGCCGTCCGGCCCTTCAGCCCCGGCACACCAGGAGACCGAGCATGAAGCAGTCCACCAGGGCACTCCCCAGCTTGGGTTTGCGCGCCAACGCGGCGCAGTTCACCCTGCTCGTCGCGGTCAACGCGCTGGTCGGGGGCATGGTTGGACAGCAACAAACCGTCCTGCCACTGCTCGCCCACACTGAGTTCGGTTTGAATGGATACACGTTCCTGTTTGCCTACGTGGCGGCCTTCGGGATCGCCAAGGCGACCTCCAACTGGTTCGCCGGGACCCTCTCGGACCGCTACGGACGCAAACCCGTGCTGCTGGCCGGGTGGCTTTTCGCCATCCCGGTGCCGCTGATGCTCATCCTTGCGCCGGACTGGGGCTGGGTCGTCGCCGCGAACGTGCTGCTGGGCATCAACCAGGGCCTGACCTGGTCGACCACCGTCATCATGAAAATCGACCTGGTGGGCCCGGCACAGCGCGGCCTGGCCATGGGCCTGAACGAGGCCGCCGGCTACGGGGCCGTGGCCGCCACCTCCCTGCTGGCCGGATACCTCGCCGAGCAGTACGGGCTGCGTCCGGCACCCTTCCTCTTGGGAATCGCCTACACCGCCTTGGCACTGCTGCTGTCGGGCCTTTTCGTCCGGGAGACCCACCCACATGCCCTCCTGGATGCCGGAAACATGGCTGCCCGGGGCGCCTCCGCCCGGCATGGCCTGGACGCCAACCTAGCCAACGGCCAGGTCTTTGCCCTGACCAGCTTCCGCGAACCTGCCTTGTCCTCGGCGAGCCTGGCCGGCCTGGTGAACAACCTGAACTTCGGACTCTCCTGGGGCCTGTTCCCCCTCCTGTTCGCCACTTCGGATCTCAGCATGGGCCAGATCGGCCTGCTTTTCGCCCTGTATCCCGGGGTCTGGGGCATCGGCCAAATGGCGACCGGTGCTCTCTCGGACCGGATCGGGCGCAAACACCTCATCACCACCGGCATGCTGGTCCAGGCCACAGCCCTGGCGATCATCGCGCTCGGGGACGGCTTTGGTGCCTGGGCCTCGGGAACCGTATTGCTCGGCGCGGGAACCGCCATGGTCTACCCCACGCTACTGGCCTCCGTGGGCGACGTCGCCCATCCCTCTTGGAGGGGACGCGCGGTGGGCGTCTACCGGGTCTGGCGCGACCTCGGATATGCCGTCGGTGCCATCATTGGCGGGATCGTAGCCGACCTCATGGGGCTGCATGCGGCACTCTGGATGGCCGCAACCCTCAGCGCCGCGGCGGCCCTTGCCGTCGCGGTCCGCATGTATGAAACGCACCCGCCACACCCCCAGCCGGACCACGCGGTTGATACCGCCCCAATGCTTCCGCACGATCACACCAACACGTAGCATGAGCGAAGAACTGAGGACCCCTGCCATGACGGAGCATGCAACTCCCCACGGCACTCTTCCACACCACAACCCCAGGAGCACCGCAATGACCTACACCCACGCCATCACCGTCCCGCTGTCATGGCAAGACGCCGTCGAACGGACACGCGGCGCCTTGGCAGAACAGGGATTCGGTGTCCTGACGGAGATCGACGTGAAGGAGACCTTCACCCAAAAGCTGGGCCAGGAGGCCGGAGCCTCCGTGGGGGACTACATCATCCTTGGTGCCTGCAACCCGCAACTGGCCCAGCGCGGCATCACCGCAGAACCGCAGCTGGGCGCGCTGCTCCCATGCAATGTCGTGGTGCGTCGCGCTCCCGATGCCACGGAAACCACCATCGAGGCCATTGACCCGCAAACCATGGTGAAGCTCAGCCAGAGCGGTGCCACGCGCGAGGTCGCCGACGAAGCCGACGCCAGGCTCCAGGCGGCATTGAAGGAAATTTCCGGAAACGTAGGTATCTAGGTTCTCACCGAAGGTCCCTGGCGCGGTTCCCGCATCGCTATCTGGCGCCGGTTTCTGCGCGGAGCTAGGTGTCCTCGGACGGTCCCTCAGACCATGAACCAGCCGGCGCCGAAGAGCCAGACGGTGGTGAGGACATCACCGGCGTCGACCACTGATCGCAAGGCGAGTAAACGATGGGGAGCGTTGGCGCCCACGCGCCGTCCGGTTGGGCGGCTAAGCCCAAAACGGATCATCTCGAAAACCCACTTGTTTTTCGGACACCAGAACGGAACCAGCTCATTCATATTCTTCCGCACTACTCTTGCCGGCTTTACTGAGTCCGCACTGGATCACGGTTAAAGCGCCAGTTAGGATTCATGGACACGCACTGCCAAGCCTCCACCGTGTGGGCCATCGATGTTGGACCTGCCCACAAGTTTGGGCCACCTGTCTGCTCGGCCGCGAGGCTGTCAACGGTTCTTCATCAGATGGAAACACGACAACATGTTGTGTTTCCATCTGATGAAGCTGTTTTACCAGCCGCGCCAACTACCCACGGCGAGGGCGCGGCGCGTCGGTTGCGGAATCTGGAAGGTATCTGTTCATCGCGCTTCCATCAGTCCCATCATCCCGGCGTCCTCGTGATCCAGAATGTGACAGTGGTAAACGGTTTTTCCGGTGAAGTCATCGAAAGCGATCCGCACCCTGACGCTGCTGCGGGCCGGAACATTGACCACGTCCTGCCACCTGGGGGTGTCCACGGGAAGGCCTGCCTGTTCGATGATCTGCATGGGCCACACATGCAGATGCACCGGGTGGTCCATAAGACTGGTGTTCCTCAGCGTCCATTCCTCGACACTGCCAGCCGAAACAGTGGTATCGACCCTGGCCGGGTCAAAGGACTGGCCGTTGATGGTGAAATCCATCATTCCGGCACCCGGCCCCATGCCCATACCCATGGCGAAGACCAGTTCGCGCCGGGCCGCGACCGGCGCAGCCCGGAGGTCCCGCGGCACCTGCTGCTCGGGGACAGGAGCGAGGGCGGCGACGGGCGCACCGGCGACGGCGAAGGTCGCCAGGACCGCCCCGGACGGGCCAAACGGTGAGCGCGGAGGCCCGTTGCCGCCCATCATCGACCCCAGGCTTCCCCTATTCACGGGCAGGGCACGCAGCACGGCAGTGCCTGCCTGGGCGGTAACCAACAGATCGACCCTGTTCCCCGGGGCCAGCAGCACCTCCTCGACATCGGCTGGGACCCTGAAGCGGCCGGAATCCAGACCCAGAACCTGCAGCGACTGACCATCCAGGCGAAGCTTCAGGTACCGACCGGTACAGGCATTGATGATCCTCCACCGTTCACGCTCGCCCGGCCGGGCCGCCAGACGCGGGTTCAACTGCCCGTTGACGAGAACCAGGGCACCTTCCCGTCCCATCATCTTCTCCATCACCGACACGGCGGCGATTCTTCCGCCCGAAGTCAGGGAAATATCGGAGATCACCAAAACCCGTTCCCTGCTCGACGGTATGGCCCGGTCATCCTGGACGACAATGGCCCCATACAGTCCGCCGAAAATCTGGTCGGCGACCAGGCCATGGTGATGCGGGTGGTACCAGTACACTCCCGGCGGGTGGTCCGCCGGCAGCTGGTACTCATAGTCAAAAGACGTGCCGGGACCAACGGCAAGCAACGCATTGTCGCTGTTGCCCTGCGGGGAAACATGCAGCCCGTGCACGTGCAGATTGGTCGGGTCCCGCAGCCTGTTCTCCAATGTCACGGTCAGCCGGTCTCCGGCCCGGAGGAACAGGGTGGGACCGGGAAGGGACCCGTTGTAGGACAGGGCGGTGGCATCCTTGCCGGCGATCCTTACCTTTCCCGAGGCAGCTGAAAGGGTCAGTTGAAGCCGGCCACCGGCGCTGTGCAGGTTCTGCGGTTCCTCCAGCTCCTGCCCGCGGGCGGCCTGAAACTCGCTGCCCCTGCTCCACAGCAATCCTGCCGCACCCGTCGCTGCGGCCGTTGCCCCGAGACTTCCCAGGATCAGCGCGCCGCGACGGCTCAGAGGCTGCATCAGGTTCCGTCCCTGAGGGTCTTGAGGCGTTCGCGGTATTCTTCGGTGGTCATTTCACCCCTGGCATAGCGCTCATCCAGAATCCGGCGGGCGCTCCTGCCGTCGCTGGCCCCGCCTGAAAAAGACCGCACCGCAAGGATGCCCAGCAAGACGAGACCGATGACCAGAAGCACCCAGAAGAGCCACACCCAGCCCATCATCGAACCATATCCATATCCATCCATCATTTTCCTTCTCCTTTCCTGCGGCAACGGCCGGTATCGTGATTCAGCCGGTGTACCGGTTGACGGTTCTCGGTGGCACCCGGCTGGGAACCTTGTCCGAGCGGCAACGTGTGCTATGTTCCGCCGTGTGGAAAACCGGCTCGGAAAATTCAGCGGTCTCACCAGCCGCCCGCTGGTTGTCCGGTGAGACCAGGGATGGATCTGGCCGGGTCCTGGCGTCACCGATGAAGGCAGACTAGTGCGGCACACCGCGGCAATGGGGACCAGAGCTGCGCGGAGCCGGGTGCCGGCGTCGTTGGCGATGTCCTGCACTGCCGGGGTGCACGCACCGCAGATCAGGTAGTCTCCAACGGTTTTTGCGGCTTTGGTACCAAACTTCGCTGCAAACGTGGCGCGGACGTCAATTTCGGACAGGGCCCTGAACCACTGGGAAGCAATCGCCTCGCGTATTCGCCGGACGGCTTTATCCCATCCCACCGGGGCGGTGGCTGTGTGGGTGTGGGCCACTGTGATTCTCCTTAGGTTTGGCTTCTCACCGGTTGCCCGTAGGCAAATGTCTGAAAGTATCTTTGCCGGTCCTTCTTGTTCATCCTTACCGCTTCCGGGGCGATGATTCTGCCCTGCTTGCGCAGCTCCTCCGGCATCCCTGCGTCCGTGCGCTGGCAGCGAACCCGCCGGAATACCGCTTGAGCACAGATTGATCACGTGGCCCAGGCGCCCTGAGCCCTGGGAACTTCTGCAATCCACCGTAGACCCCCAGCGGTGTTAGAACCACCCTTTCAGGTCCTTCTCGCTGCCCCTCCGCTCAGCCGGAATCGCGTGTTCAACGATTCATCGAGGAGAGCGTCGAGCACTGGTTCAAGCCGTCGTGGAAGTAGTAGGGGGTTTGTGAGTTTGCCGAAAATTCAACACTAATCAGCGACATGTCCGGTCGAGAACGTTCGCGAAGCACCTCAAACCGGTTCTTAGTAAGCGCGGAAGACAGCAGTCGTATTGGGTGTGATTGTTTGTTCAGGATGGCGTCTTTTCAGGGATTAGTTGGCAGTTGACTGCACTCCAACCGCTACAGGTGTGACTGTTCGATTCGCCCATTTGTTGGGGAACTGGTCATCCGAGCGCTGACTGGCAAAAGAACGGCAAAGTTCATTCGGGGACCATACTGCTAAAACGTTCACGGTCCTCTGCGTCTCGAAAACCTAGAGTTTTTCGAGACAGGGGCACGGGTCCCCATCCTCAAATCGGCTGGCCCGAGATGACGTGGCACAAAATGTCTCGGAAAGTCGTCGCGCCGTAAAATGTCTCAATCGAGTGTCGCGAAGAGGTTTCTGAGTCAAAATGAGGGCGTGAGACATTTGGGATACACGCGGGTGAGCACTTCGAGCCAGGATGCGCAGCTTCAGCTCGACGCGCTGGTCAATGCCGGGGTGCAGAAGCGGGATGTTTTCGCCGATGTCACCTCCGGAAGCAGGACGGCGATCGAGCGGCCCGGGATGAAGAAGCTGCTGGAATACGCCGAGGCCGGGGACACCGTGGTGGTCTGGCGGGTCGACCGGCTGGGCCGGTCCCTGATCGATGTCCTGAACACCGTGAACCTGCTGCGCGAACGCGGCGTAAACGTCCGGTCCATTTCGGACGGGATCGACCCCGCGACGTCGACCGGGCGGATGATGCTGAACTTCTTGGCCTCCTTGGCCGAGTACGAGCGCGAGCTGATCATTGAACGCGTCAACGCCGGGATCGCCGCGGCCCGGGCCTCCGGCACCCGTTTCGGCCGGCCGCTCTCCGATCCGGCCGTGATCGCGGATAAGCTTGCGATCGCGAAGGACGCCCGCGCGAAGGGACGCACCGCCGAAGACGCGGCACGTTTGGTTGGGTGGAGTCGCGCGACGCTCTACCGCCACCTCGGCCAAAAGGCCTGATCCGTCGAAAGACAGTGATCACTGATGCCCCAGCGGAGTACAGGCGACTCTGGCACCAGGTGAACCGCAGTCCGGGGCCATGATCACACGCTTAGCGCCAACCGCTGTACCGCTGGTCCCCAAGGCCGGGTAAAGCGGTGCGGGGTGGGTCGCATCGTCAGGGCGAGGCCGATGACGCGGCCCTCGTCGTCGTACTCGGTGTCCGGGACGGCGGCCAGTCCCTGCCGGACCGTGTCTTCGCTCCGGCCGCTGGCGGTGGCCAGTTCGGCGATCGTTACGGGCTCGCCCTCGGCCAGGAGCCGCAGCAGCGGCACGAACAATTTCGGGTCGATTCCGGAGCGCGCGGGGGACAACAGGTAGGTGAGGGCCTGGTGGTCGATGGTGGTCATGGAATTCCTTTGCTTCAGATGGGTTGCACTCAGGCGCAGCAGGAGAGCTTGGCGACGTCGGTGGTGAAGGCCTTGCAGGCGATCCTGATGCCCTCGGCCATCGTCAGGTAGGGGCTCCAGGCGGCGGCGACCTGCGCGGTGGTCATTCCCGCTTCGAGGATGTAGACGCCGGCGGCGGCGATTTCCCCGGCGTCCTTGGCCACCGCGGAAATGCCCAGGATCCGTCCGGTGCCGAGCTCGGCGACAACCTTGATGAAGCCGCGGGTGTCGCGGTTGACCACGGCTCGCGGCACGTACTCCAGGGGCAGGACCCGGCACTCGCAACGGATCCCGGCAGCGACGGCTTCCTTTTCCGTCATGCCGACCGACCCGATGGCGGGACTGGTGAAGGTGACCCGCGGCAGGTGCCGGTAGTCGACCTCGGCCAGGGCGTCGGTGAACGCATTGTCCACGGCCATCGCGCCGTGGGCCGCGGCAACGTAAACGAACTCCCGATGTCCGGTCACGTCCCCGGCGGCCCAGATGCGCGGGTTGGACGTGGCCAGACGGGAATCGACCAGAATCTCGCCTGTGGCGCCGATCTTCACGCCGACGGCATCAAGGTCCAGCCCCTCGGTCACTGGGCGGCGGCCAAGTGCCACGAGGATGTGGGAAGCGCGGAACACTTCTTCGCCCCCGGCCACGCTTGCCGTCACCGAGATCCCGTCCGGGCCGGAGGCCACGGAGTCGGCCATGGCCCGCCGGACCACCCGGATGCCCTCGTCGGCAAACACCCCCGCAAGGGCCTTGGATGCCTCCGGTTCCTCCTGCGAGGCCAGCCGGGAACGGACCAGCATGGTCACCCGGGAGCCCAGCCGGGAGAAAAGCTGCGCCATTTCCAGGGCAACATAGCCCCCGCCCAGGACCAGCAATGATTCGGGAACCTCGTCCAGTTCCATCGCCGTGGTCGAGGTCAGGTACCCGGCCTCGGCCAGTCCGGGGACGGACGGCACCCAGGGTGCGGCGCCGGTGGCCACGAGGTAGTGCCCGGCCTCGATCGTTCTCACCGTACCGTCCGGGGAGGCGACCCGGAGCAGTGGTGCGTTCTGGGTCCCGGTGAACGATGCGTCCCCCGAGATCATCGTCCAGCCGTAGTCCGCGGCCAGATCGACGTACTTCTCCGACCGCATGCTTTCAACCAGCGCGGCTTTGCCCTGGATCAGGGCCGGCATGTCCACCGGGCCCGCCGAGGTCGCCACCCCGGGGAAGCGGGCCGAGTCCAACGCCACGTGGCGGGCCTCCGCGGCGGCCAGAAGCGCCTTTGAGGGCACGCATCCGGTGTTCACGCATGTCCCGCCCACGGTGCCGCGCTCCACCATCACGACCCGCTTGCCCAATCCGGTGGCTCGGATCGCGGCCGCAAACGCGCCGCCCCCGGAACCAATGATCGCCAAGTCGAACTGTTCGTTTGTCATTCCAGCTACCTCTTCCCTGTGGTGCAAAACTTCCTATGAACCATCATGAACCTTCCAGTACAATGGAAGGTCAAGTTGGGTGGCCACCGAAGGAGGAATCGGGGAACATGAGGATCGGACAGCTCGCGGAAGCAACTGGCACGACGACCAAGACCCTGCGGTTCTACGAGGAGTCGGGGCTACTCCCTCCCGCCGAGCGCCTGG
This sequence comes from Paeniglutamicibacter terrestris, assembly GCF_012271785.1. Taxonomy (GTDB): domain Bacteria; phylum Actinomycetota; class Actinomycetes; order Actinomycetales; family Micrococcaceae; genus Paeniglutamicibacter; species Paeniglutamicibacter terrestris. Next base: position 66,386 of record NZ_JAAWVT010000007.1, read on the forward strand.
CATCCGGCTATCGGGACTACGCCGAGGATGCCGTGGGGAAGGTCGCATTCATCCACCGCGGCCAGGCCGCCGGGCTCACCCTCGCCCAGATCCGCCAGATCCTGAAGATCCGCGAGCACGGCCAGACACCGTGCTCGCACGTCCAGGGCCTGCTCGGGCAGCGCCTCGGGGAACTCGATGCCCAGATCGCCGAACTCCTGGCCCTCCGGGAAACCATTTTCCAGCTCCACGAAAAGGCAAGCAAGCCGGAGCCGGATTCCTGCTCCTCCGACCAGGTCTGCCGCTACATCTGATCGATGTCCCATCCCGCTGATTGCGTGCCGCGCGGACGGGAATACCTGCCAGGCGGTAAGGGTGGGCGCCCATGGACCGCGCATCCCCACGAGGGCTTGGGCGGCTTCATGGTCGCCCGTTGGACTGGCACCGTGGCGGGCCGAAGCACCTTCCGAGGCTTGTGGCTACGACATTTAGCGTTGAAAACCACACGCTTCATCAGGCTTACGTCTGTTTGGGGTTTACCCTAACAAGTCATTTGAGGCCTAGCGCGCAATTTCACGTCGTTACTACCGAAACCCCACTTCGTCCCGCCCGTTGAGCAGTTCCTGGTATTCGTCGGGGTCCATGGCATCCACGGCTATGCGCTCTCCGGGCGACGGATCGGGGTCACTATGGTGTGGGGGCACCATGCGCCGAGGATCTCCCCTTCATCATCAATCCACACCACGTGCACCAGATGCGGGGTTCGGGCCGTGACATCGACAGGAAGGATCAGGATGCCGCTGGTCGTGGGAATTTCTGCAGTCGCCCTGTGGTGAGGCACCACCTCGGCAGGCTCATCCCCCGGATAGAAGCGCAGGATCTCATGGATCTGACCCAGGTGGGTGAAACGGTCGGAGTTTCCCTGCGCAGGGATATCCGATGCCCATATCGATCCGGCGCTGCCGTCTGCAGAGCTTGCGATGAAGGCCGCCTCCGCAGTCCGGGGCCGCCGCTCCCCTGGCGTTCCGACGCGGACCTGTGTGCCGTGGAATGGAAAAACAAGGTCGACGCTCATGTATGGACTCCCTTTTGGATATGAGTGTATCCACGGTGGACAACATATTGGGAGCATCATCCCATTACCGGGTGGTGCGTGCGGTGTGGCGCCGACAGACTGTGGAAAACACCGCTGGGAACGAACGCAACGGGAAGTCGGTGGTCGGGGCAGGCCACCAGCGCGGGGCCGCGGGAGTGAAATATTTGCGAGGCATGGCGGGGTGAACCGCAAGCCTTAAACGACTCATTCAGAAACTCTATGAGCCGCCCTCTGTGTCGTCTGATGGCTGCAGGTAGGCATATTTGCTGGGCACCGTAGAGCCGATCTCCCCCAGTCCTGGAACGGTGTGTCATAAAACCACACCGACCCAGTCGTTCATGACTATTTAATTGGATCCCTTGTCATGACGCCAAAGGCCCTAGAATCGTCGGCCCCAACGACACCTAATGTTTTCAAACGGCACCCCGAGGTTCGAACCTCAGCGGACGACCCTTCGGAATTTCGGCTTCCGTCCACTCGAACGCAGCCCCGTCATTGTGCTCGTCCTCCAGCCGGGTGCATTCTTCCAATACCACTGCGCGAAGGAAGTCATTGAGCGTCGCATACCGGGTGAGATGACGGGTCGACATGAATGCACTTCGGATACGGTCGTGTTCGTCGAGTGTAGGAGCGAAAGACATTTTGCGCCGTGGCACCGCACGTCTCTCCGCTGCCTCGGCTGGAGCTGGTTGCTGAGATGGTGCAGCGACAAAGGCGGGGTCGGGAATTTCCGTCATAGCCGCAGTGGGGCGCACTTGGACCGGTTGTACCAATGGTTCGTCGAGGGAAACAACCGGATCCGGGGCCGACATCTCCTCCACCACACTTCTTTCGGCGGCTTTGGCAAGTTTGGGACGTTTCAGTCTACTCAGCGCCTCCCCTGCACTGCCACCTCTGCCTGCGGCCGGGCTTGTAGTCATGCTGATGTACCTTTCCAAACTGCTGTGGCAACGCGACGTAGCGCATCCAACAGGAGATCGGCAGAACGGCCGTAGTCTGCCAACGGACGGGCTGCCGCCTGGGCCTTCGCAAAAATCTCTCGATCTGGCAACCCTGGATCGAGTACCAAATCTCCATAGTCGGTCCGCATCTTGCGTACCCAGTGTTCCTGGTCGGTGCGTCCCTTACGGAGCTTGTTAACGATGATGCCGGCTACATCCAGATTTTCATTCAAGTTTTCTTGCACCTCAGCGACAGTGGTGACAATCTCAGTCAAACCTTCCACTGAGGAAACTCTGGCTTCGCTGACAAACAGCGCGTGGGTGGCCGCCGTCAATGCGTTGACGGTCAGCAGCCCCAGAGATGGTGGGCAATCGATAAGAACCACGTCGTAGTCATCGGTAACACCCTTAAGTGCATTGTGTAAACGTCGTTCCCTGGCCATCATCGAATCTCGTTCACGGGATGCCAAATTGCGCTCTGAAGCAATCACTCGTAGTTCAGGAAAGTCACCCTGCCAGGCCTTCCCTGCCGGGATAATCGCATCGCCGGCTACGCCAGGCGTGATCTTATGATTCTGTTCTTCGTCTCCATAGAGAACGTCATTAAGCGTGAACTCGGGTTCATGAATGCCCAACGCAGATGTGGTGTTCTTTTGCGGATCTGCGTCGATGACTAAAACCCGCTTGCCATGGTCGCGGGAGTAAACCTCGGCTAGCCCAGTGACAAGCGTGGTTTTACCCACGCCGCCTTTTTGGTTGCATAACGCGATGATCCTCGGTGACATGAAGCTTTCTCCCGACCAGTTTTGGTGACAGGCTACCGAACCACCCAGAGGGCATAACTCTGTTAAAAGGGCCGGCAAACCACAGTTGTTACTGCACACGCTAGACGTGAAACATCTCCTCCCGCCACACGCCACGCCCTAACAATCAGAAAAAGTTACAGATTGATGAAAGGTACCTTTCATACCGTTGACACCTAAGCCGCACGTAAATAAAGGTACCTTTTACACCGAATGAGAAATTGCCCCCATTCAACCCCCAGGTACCAAGTCACCGTTCGGACTTATTGCATGAAAGGTACCTTTCCCACCGAACACGCATAAAGAATCTCGATCTCAACCTCGTCCAAGGGGGGAGACCGATCACCTAGTTGCCCATGAAGTTCAGGCTGCTCAATCATCGATAACTTCAAGGATGATGCCACTGGGCCCTCCTCAACAGGCTGCATTATCGACCACTAGACCTGACATATATCATGTACCATCGCTCACCAAAGGTACCTTTAGTGGAATAAGGTCCATTTTATCTAAAGGCAGCCCGTGGAACTTGCGTATCCTCGAATAAGGTACCTTTTGATCAAACGGGGTAGCTTCCTCTCGAGATATTTTAAAAGTCGCCAAGCAAGTACCAAAAAGCACAATTGGGCCATCAGGACTAAAGGTACCTTTAGCTCCAATACCAACTGCCTGGCCGCACGTTCGTGCGGCCGTCCTGCCCTTGGCTTGCTACTCATCGCCCGAACTCTCCCCTGACCCTGGACGCGGAGAGTTCGGATGATTCCCGCTGGCGGAATGTCCGCTCCATCAACGATTACCAAATCCTGATTTCTGATCAAGGCTGCACAAGTACGTTCGCAGTTTTGGACGCGATTTCGCGGCCAGAGGTTCCGACGATATTTGAGGTTCTTTAGTAGCAAAAGGTACCTTTGTTGCCGCGTGTGGCAGTTAGATTCTTCGTGTGACAGGGCTGGGGCGAGAACATCATTTGAGTAATAACCTGAGAACTGAGCCAGAAAAGCTCAGTTGGACTAAAAGGTACCTTTACCACCAAGCATTCAAACGGTGAGTGGGAAGGGCGATGGCTGAAGGGGCGTCAGAGTGATGGTTGCACTTGCCGAATGCCGATAGCTAAAGGTGGCAAAGGTACCTTTAGCCAATTCTAGTTAACCAAACTAGCATCGCTAAACGTGCTAAGCCGGGATGTAGCTGAAGCACGAAGAAGCAACTGTGCTAATAGTGCTAAAGGTACCTTTAATTCCACATCGTGCCGTTTGGAATTGATGGTTCCTCGTGAACCGTCACCAATCGATTGCAGTCACACCGTAAGATCCAGCGACAACCTCAAACAGATCAGTCGTCTTCCGGACACGGGGGAGCCGTCAGATTAAAGAAGCCCTGAGACCAGTAGTACTTCTGGTGCCAAACAAACTCGCAGAAATAGCGTCGTCTTCCAACCCTCGCGAATAGCCCTTTGGTGGTTGCTTGTTCCTGGCATGCCAGGAACAAGCAACCACCAAAGGGCTTCCGAGTCAATGACTAGGGTGGGGGAGTGGCAGCCTGCCGGCCGCTGGGTGGCCACGCTCTTCTTTCCGGGGTCTACTCGGTGAGACCAATCCCCGCGGGGGCGTCAGCTGGCAGCACGCAAGGCCAAATCGGATAGTGTCCAGTCATCTGGGGGCCCGCAGAACTGTTCCCACGGGTAGTCGTCGTCAGGAGCGGGGAACGAGGAGAAAAGAGTAAGCCGTTGGGCCAGCCATTCTCTCCACAAAACGCGTTGCTGTTTGTATCGCAGTACCTGCTCGATCACCATTTCCAAAACTCCAAGTACCTCAGCAACGGCATTGAGGCTTGTTTCCTTCCTGATCGTCCACCCAGTCGCCGTTCGTTCGGCCAAAGACCACGCTGCGAGCACTTCGAGCGCATCGTGGACGGCACTTCGGCTCAGACCGGTCTCACGTACGACATCGCTAACGGAAGCAGTATTTGCGTTGGATTCCAATGCCTCATAGACAAACGCTGCAGCAGCACCAAGCTCCCTAAATGCCGGCCTTAGCGAGTGGAGTTTTCCAGCTGGCCAGGAGCGCTTGGTGGCAGACTCCTGGAGGTGAGCTGGGATGACGAGTTCGTACTGGTCACCGTGGACGCCACGAGCTTCCCCAACATGACGAATCAACGGATCGCTCTCAGACCTCAAAGCGCGCAGGTGGGCAGCTACAGTGGTCGGTTCGATTCCGGAGGAGACTGCCAATGAACGTACACCGAATTCAATGACTCGGCTTCCTGTCATGTGCGCTGCGGCACCTAGAGCCCGAAGAACCAACCGACGCCCGAGGCCGCTCCTGCTTGATTGATAACGTTTTTCCGACAGTGCCAGTGCGCTGCGCCAGGAACGAAGAAACTGATGTTCTTGAGAAGAACCAAGTTCGAAACCATTACCCCACCCCCCCTGTGAAGATGGCCCGCTTGTGTTGGTTTTACGGACAGGAGCCTCCGCCGTATTGTTGGCCACAAATTTGGAGGCCTTGAGCCAATCGCGTCGCAAACTTGCTGCTCGTTGCCCGGGGGAGTATCGCGAATAGAACTGGGCCAGGCCTGGCCAGGAACCTTGCTGGGTTCGACGCTGGACATCGGTGAGCTGCATCCCCGCGGCAACAGCTGCTACGAGCACCGCCTGCCGGGCCTCTGATGGGCTCTCATAGCGTGAGGTGTCATAGGTTCCGTGCGTCGCGATCGTCATGATGCGGCGGGAAATAGTTTCAGGCGGGACACTGGGGTCGACTGTGACTGTTTTCTCGGTCGTAGCTCGCTGCGCTGCGACTGCTGCAAGGTCAACCGTCAAAGTTTCGATCAGCTTTGAAACGGTCGCTTGGGTGTTCCGTTTCGTAACCACATCCAAGGCCATGGACAGACTCATGGCCAGCTGCTGCCGGCCTCCCGACTTATGTGTGGCGCCAGGGGTGCGGATGCAGCCGTGGCGAAGGTTCTGATGGGGGGTGGGGTCCAGGGAACTGTAGCGGCTGGCGAGGGCCTCAACAATATCCCGCGCCTGGAGGAACGGCATCGGTTCGGACAGCGGAACGTAGATATGGCGACCTCCGTTGGGGGAGTGGTCTTCGACCCAACGTGCACCATGTTCGTAGAGCCAGATGGTCGTTTCTCTGACATCGGCAGCAACCCGGGCTTCCCCTCCGGAAGCCGACGAGTCGAAGTCCAAGCACAGCGTCCGGCACAGTCCGTCGCGTCCGTAGATAAGTACAGCTGCCGGCTGAGTGGGGCGCTGTCCCGTGAGATCTCTCTCATATCGTTGGGGGTAGTTCTTGCCGCCGTCACGCGAGATCCGAACACGCGGTTGCCCGGCAATCTGGGGTGCGAGTGCCGACCACAAGGTCTCGTCCTCAGGGTCCCAGGCTGCGACTCGCCCGGAAGGATTTGGGGACAATGGTGGCAGCACCCCATGGCGCTGTTGTACGATGGCCGTATTCCTTCCTAAGGATGGCAGGCAAAAGCCCGCTATCGGGATTGTTGAAAGCTGGCAGGCTTTCAACAATGGATAACAACACTTCTAAGTGTTGATAAAACTGAATCGGTTCTTCGTCTAAAGGCCGGCAAGCACTCAGACGGGGAACACATACTTCCAAGGGCCCGCTTCAGGCGGGCCCTTTATGTTTACGCGGATAAGCTCAGACGTTCGGTTCCTTTCCGTCCGGCACCGGTGTGCACCGGGCTGTCGACAGCAGAGACTATGAGGTTCTCCACGAACTCGCTGATGGAGAGGTTGTCCCGTTTGGCAGCCTCTTTCAACTTTTCCTGGTGCGCGACCGGGACACGAGTACCCACAAAGAAGCGCTCGCCCTTACTCCGACGACCGCCTCCGCGGTTTCCTGATGCAGCCATGTCTGAATTCCTTCGCTCTCCTGCTTTGGCCATGGTGGTTGGCTTGTAACTGTTTCCAGCTACCAATGAAATTACCACCTTGTAGTTCTGGATTTAGGGATGCTGATTTCCCGCGCGGGTCCGGTGTTGTGAGAATCTAGGGGCCATTGGCCACCATCTGGGTGAAAGGTACCTTTCACCCAGCATTTTCTGTCCTTGTTCGAAGCCGTTTGAGACGTTTCTTGAGCTCTTTCGCCCAAAATCGGGTTCGTTTAAATGGAGTTAAAGGTTTGAAAGGTACCTTTAGATCCGTTGGTTCACTACATGTACGTTCGTGAAATCTCTTAAAAGTATTCTTGTGAGCATGGGCGTGTCGACTGGGAGTCGGCTAACTGGGCGCAGCCGGTGAGCGAATGACAACCGCAAGAGTACGAGAAAGCAACGGTAAACGTTGACCCTGCTTTTTTACGGGACCGAAGCAACGCCTTTGCCATGTCGGCTTTGACGCCAGGGGATCCCATGCCAATGGGGCGGTCGTGAACACTGTTCATAATCTTACCGACGAGATGAAAATGTATGGAGTGTGTGGCTCGGGGGTTCAAAGGTAGATTATTCGATACTGTCGGGCACCTTCTCGGCGGTCAGCATCTTTGATCATTTCTCCCTGCTTGCTCGGGTGGCTGTGAGTCTTGACAAGAGCGTTCCTCAACGGGAGGGTTGATCCCGCCTACCGTGGGGGAGTGGAAGCATGCTCCCGTCGACAATCATCAGCCCATCACTCCAAGTACCTAGGGCGCTGGGACTTGGCAAATGCGCCCGGGGCTTCGCAGAATCTGCCGAGCTAACGACCAACGAAGTGCGGGTCAGTACCCGTTGGCCTAGAGATCCTCGCACTCGGGGCAGATTAGGGGTGAAAACGTCGAATATCCGACGTTTGCGCGATTTTTCGCCCGAAGAGTGCAGGCGTTGATTTGCAGGCGTTGATCAGCACTCTGTCCGGTTGGTAGCCCTGCGCCCGATCTGCGCAGGCATCGTGTATCGCAAAGCCCGGAGGTCATTACATTGGCACGTACACGGCAAGCGTTACAAAATGGGCCGCGGGAATACGCGGGCCACGAAACCGGAGGAGGAGTGTCGCGCGAACGATCGAATACGAACGCTTACAGACGCAGAAGACGGCGAATAAAGAGACGTCCACAATCGTTTATTTTTTGCTTGTCGATTCCCGGGACCAGATAGAAGCTTGCGGTTAATTGTGTGGATTCGTGCCCCAAGGGCTCTTTCCCGACTGCCTATGGGGCTCGGCATCGAAGAGCCTTTGTGGCTGGAGCATCGGTGCTGGTTGGTGTCTGTGTTGTGCGCATGCCATGCCATGCCATGCCATGGAGGACTTGGCCATGGCATGCGCGGAAATACCAAGGCAAAAGACCGTTCCCGATACACGGCGATTGGATGACTGTCCTGACAGTGGTTATCACGAGAGTATCGCCCTCCTGTAAGGCTTCCAGTGCCTTGTCGGACCCGGGACGACTGGCCCTAGAACCACTAACTCCCCGGTCCATGTACAGATCATCGCGTCGGCCCCAGCGCCTAGCAAGTCGGTGATTTGCCGGTCAGCATCCTGAGCACGTGTTGATACGCGCTCGTACCCGATCAGCTTGCCCATTTGCCGTCTCCAAAGTGTCCGGCAACAGTGGTTGCCTACCGCAAATCCACCTTCTACTTATGGGACATAGTGGCAAGACAGTTTGGTCCCTGAAGTATCAAGGATCCGAAAGTGTCTCGACCTGGTGTCTTGTAGCCCACGGGTTTCGAGACTGTACGACGGGTTACTCAGGGGGGTCATCGTCTGGAACTGCCCCTGCGTAATTCCGCACTGTTAGTCAAGGCTTATGAAGCAGATTTACCGACACGGACGTACAGGCACAACGAAGAGAGTCCTTGTCGCCTGCAATTTTCACTAAGCCCTCACACTCGCTACACGAAAACTCCTTGATCAAGCTCCTCCAAGAAGCCGCTACCAGAGAAAATTCAGCCGGGGTCTGGTTCTCCCATTCGTTGAAGTGAACGACAGCATTGATCGCCCATTCCTCCTGCCTTGCTTCCTGGGCTGCTGTTTGAATACGGCTATCCCAAGCGTCTAGTTCAGCAACAACGTCGGGACGGCCCCAAGAGTTGGCGGAATTCTTCCCTTTCTTAATTGTGTCCTTCAGTGCTTTGATGCCGCTGTTGAAGAGTTCTCCAAGCGTATTCTGCCCATCAAGCCGGTATGGGACCGGTGCTGCGACGTTGCTGGCGCATTCGCGTCCAATGTGCTCAAGGAAAGAGCGCAATGATCCAGCAGCGGCTTTCACCTGACCTGTACCCAATAAGGTCTTGATCTCATCCCACGGTTCATAGTTTGCCCAGTCCACAGGCCCGTTACCGACGCTCCAGGTCCGAAACTGGAGTACGTTACGACCTTGTACAAAGCCCTGCGATTTCATTTGGCGCATCCATTGCTCGTCGTGGGTAGTCACGACAAACTGCGTGTTCGGAAACTCCTTCATCAACAACGAAACGACGAATCGTCTATGACCAGAGTCGATCGACATTAGGACGTCGTCCAAAGCGCACAGGGTAAATCCGGTGCCCAAAGTCAATTGGGCCAAAGCGAGATAGAGGCATAGGCCCATCGCATCCTGATGACCTTCGCTATGGTAGGCCCCAGGGGGGAACTCGCCTCGTCCGTAGAAGTCGACATTCATGTCTAATCCCGGGCCCGACGGAGTTAGAGTCGCCGAAAATTTGCTCTCATCGTCAGCATTGACAGCCGCGTAGAAGAGTGCGAATTTCGTTTGGACATCGAGAAAAATTTGCTGGAGGCTCGCAGAAGTTGACGAGTCAAAGATATCGCAGGCTGCGCTTGACCTTCTAGACTTTTCCAAAAGAACGGAAGCCTGTTGTTGCTGTTGTGTGTACTCATGCAAGGCGTTCGATATTGATCGCAAGCGACCCTTTCGTTCATCCGTTTCGCTGGGTAAGGGGAGTGCCAGAACTTTCATCTCAAGCTCCGAAAGCCAGCTGCTCATCGGCTCCATATTCGGCTTCGTGAGAGCAGCAAGCGCTCCTAGCTCTGCAGGCGAATCGACGGAAAGGAGGGTGTTGACCGCCGCAAGAATCACTTCGAGTTGCTTCTTTGTCGCGGTTGACTCGTGGCCGACTGCTTCCGCTATAGGAAGCACACGAGAGATTTTGTTTCGCAAATCACTGAAATCTGTCACTAAAAGACCCGCCCTGATTTTGAGCGCCGCTAGAGTCTCCTTTGCTGCAGTTGACTCAGCTCTTTTGCGCGTAATTACCGCCTCAAACTCGCCCGGGATCCAAGTGGTGGTGCAAACGGGGCATTCCACACCGTCGAACAGTTCCAGAGCCGTTTCCAGAAGAGCATCGGACTCCACAGCCGTCATGAACGCGGCCGAATCAACCCGACCTGCGGCATCATCAACCAATTGACCTAGCTGCCCATCGAGGTCATTCTGGTGGGAGGCTTCTAGGCTTGCCTCAAGTAATGACAGCCCGTTTATCCATTCGGACCGGTTGTGAGATGACGCGTGATTGCTCGCGGAAGAGTCGACTCCTAATAAAATCTCTTCGGGAGTTGCGTCGCTGATAGGAGTAAGCCCCAGACCTATTCTGTTCGTGTTGACCACAGCTAATAGCGCTTTGGTGTCGAGAGTTTCGATTCCCGACGCAGACAGTAGGATGTTTTCGCGACCGGTGAGACTCATTTTTGCGCTATCAGAATCGCGTTTGTCCGTATTCCGAACCCGGACCAATATTGCTCTCACTTGGCCGATACGTTGAAGACCAAGCAGATCTGCAACACCGTCAGCTCGATTTTTGCCCTCAGCTAGAACGAAGCGAACTATCTCTCTTCGCGTGAGGGCGAACTCAGGATGCTGCACCATCCAATTGAGTGCAGCCTCAGACTCGGGGGTCTTTGGGGTCAAAGTTGCCTTCCGGGGGCTCGCTACAGACCTCTTCAAGACATGAGTTGAGCCGGTCCCGACGACAGTGAAAGTCATCTCGACCCAAGCATCTTTAGGCGTCTCGGCCACGTCAACATGCGAAGCATGCAACTTGACCGAGACCCCACCCGAACCGCTGCCGGTTAAACGTGTAATAGATCCTGTGAGTGCGAACTCGAGTGCATCGATTACACCGCTCTTTCCGGTCCCGTTCCGCCCTGCGACTACGAAAGATTTCTTATCCATCTTGAATTCGAACGAGCGGATACCTCGGAAGTTATTGACACGCAGCGTCTCGATCTTGATCATTTCTTGTCACCTTCGAGAATCGCGCGAATTTCTGCTTCATTGGGTGCCTTCTCCCGACGGAAAAGTGTCGCCAATTCAGCCCCGGTGCTTGAAAATCCTTCGAGTTCTCCGAAAGAATGACCAAAATTGAGCATGATGTGATCTAAAACGGAAAGAACGTTGTCATCTGTTGGCGTCTCAGTGTGCGCCTGTTCGTCAGAGTTGAGCATGTTGTCATTCTGGGCTAAGGAGTCGTCAGCTCCTATTATTAGAGTCTTTCAGAGCGATTCGCTAAGTTTTAGCCATACTCACTGACTCGATAATCTGCCGCTTGAGGGGCCTCCGAACGCAGCAACTTGCCTACACATCGACCGAGGTGGACGAATCGCCTATTGATCGCTTGGGCTCTTAGGTGAATTGCACCCTGTGGCCTGGTTGCTCAATCAATGTTTTTCGCAGCCTAAGTGCCTTGAAGCCAATGGCTTGCAAGACAGTTTCGTTTCGCGTCCATGACTGAGCGCCCAGCACGGCCGGAAAACAGAAGCACAATCAGTTCGCTGGAGAACTTAATTTCCTAGGTCAGTCAGCAAGCAGGATAGGACTCTCACCTAGATGTGTCAGATACAGGAGATACTCATCAAGCGTGATTTCCTCCTGGCAGGCTAGAGTTCTTATCGCTTTGCGATAAGTCCATGTAAAGACCGATCCATCTATGCGTGTGACCTCATAGAAGTGTGGTGGTAATTGCGCCAGGTCTTTCAGCAGACCTTCTTTGTCACCGCGCGTATTGCTGAGCTGGTTTTTCAAAACATCTAGGGCACTCAAGTATTGGTCACGCGTCAAGTCACGCTTCTCGACTGGAGCGGTATGGGCACGCGGATTAGCTAGGTGGTTCAAAGTTGTGCCAAGAGTGACCAGACCACCATCTATGCGGTTCAATATGAATCGACGATCTGCGAGCTCGGCAAGTTCCTGTTCAACTTCGTAATAGTCATCAGTCTTCAGCGCATAAAGCCTGGAATTGTCCAAGGGTCGAAACTCGTCAACCGGGAAAACTGAGCCGAATTCAGAACCGAATATTAGACGGTCAAAAGGCTTTCTACCCGTCCAATGCTTCTTTACGCGCTTGCGAATATCAGTGCTTTGGCCGATATACATCGTCTTGTATTCGTCAAAAACCATCAGATACACGCCAGCCTGTTGGTCGAATTCCTTTAGATCCTCGACCTCCTGCAAACCGTGATTATGGGCAAGCAGGTTGGTTAAGGATTCGTTGAATTCGTTGTGATCCAGCGAGTCGAAATAGGCCATGCTCAAATCAAAGTTCACTAAGGCCATGTCTCGCCAGGCGACACAAAATAGGTCGGAATGTTCCCGGTGTTCATCGTCCCGGTATTGCCAAGCCGATTTTTGCCATCGTTCTTCACCTGAGTATTCCCGGTTAGGTCGCTGGTGTGGTTTGCGGTTTGGTAGTCCGTACATGTCTCGACTGAGCTTGAGTCCGTACTTGCCTCTACGGAGGCTCTCCCCAAAGTGCAGTCCAGTCCGTTCATAATCTAGCGATGCGAGCACCATATTTTTCCCCCATAAATCGTGCTTATTATCCGTGGTATTTCCTGACAGTAAGCATATGGGTCTGCCCAAGGTTTAGTTGACAAGTTGGATTGATATTTCGGAGACCTACTGGTCGGGCCACTGCCAATATGTTGGATTTTTCTACAGTGCTTCGGGAGCGCAGAATCGGTCTGCGGAGACAGCAATAGGAATACAGGAACTCAAAAGGAACGTGGTTAAGTGCTTAGCGCCAACCGGTGTACCACTGGTCGTCAAGGCCGTGGAAGGCGGAAATTATGTTGGATTCACAGGAAGCCGAATAAGGGGACTGAAAAGTCCAAGATTTCATGAAGGCTGTTTCCAAGAATCGTTACCAGTCAGCAGCGTGCGACCCTGCGGACAACCTACAAATAGCGCGAGCCTACTCGAACACGCCTGAACTCAGCCGTGCGGACGAATTCACAGACCCCCAATGCCAACTTTCTCTGTCGTAAAATCACTCTAGCGTCGGTTATTCCACTTTTTCACAATCCACCCCGGCAACATGCTGCTTGCTCTCAGTGGACAGCCCGTCACCATTACGATTCACGGTGTGAAGCACTCAGCGGGGGGTGCAACAGCCCGAATGCTCAACAAGAGAGTCATCACGCGACTTAATGAGTGGAACCAATGCCTGGTGTTCTTTGGCCTGTGTGAAGCCGGGCATTTGACCACCACGTCTCTCATGTTCCTGTTCATAGTTATATCGGGACCATGAGATAGGTTTTCTTTATGACTACTTGGCCCCGTGACAATTCCACATCGACTGGTGGTGGACTCTCCACATCGTCCGGCGGGGGGCTTTCCACGTCCTCGGGTGGAGGGGCTTCTACGAGTTCGGGTGGCGGACTCTCGACGAGCTCTGGTGGTGGCATGTCCACCAGTTCGGGCGGGGGACTCTCGACGAGTTCTGGTGGCGGTATGTCCACCAGTTCGGGCGGCGGCCTTTCAACAAGCCGCGGTGGCGGCCTTTCAACAAGCCGCGGTGGCGGGCTATCAACAAGCTCTGGGGGTGGCCTCTACGCTGGACGCTGTGCCAATCCATACCGAAGTAACTGGCCACCTGCACCGCAACTGTTTGCCTACCTGCGAAACTCAGGAAGGGGTCACATCGCTGACCTGTTGGAGCGGTGCGGCTGGAAGTGATCACTGGTCACCGGTTGAAACTTGTATGCGCTCTTCTTGTCGGTGCGGTCGTAGGTGCATTCTTCGGGCGGTTGCTGCCTCCCTTTGTCCTTGACCATCCTTTCTGGCGGGAGTTTTGGTCGGGCCCTCCTGCGGCTGGGCTATTCGCACTTGGCGGAGCCTTCATAGCCTATGGCGCTGCCCGGCTCGGAGCCAGAACATCGCGTACGGCAGCGAAACGGCAAGAATGGTGGGACCGGGCCGAATGGGCTCTCACGCTCGCTAGGTCCGATCAAGGTGTTGACCGCATCATCGGTTTGGAAGCCCTGACTGCGCTGTCTGACGAAGCCACTAAAACTGAGTATGCACTGATTCTTGCCGTGACCGAAGCAGTCTCCGGTGGAGGTTTGGAGAGCCCAGACTCAGATGGAGATGTGGACACTGAGCGCCAGATGCAGGAGAATGAAGCAATGGGAGGTGGATCATAATGGCTAGAAAATACACTCACGTCAGTGCGCTCGATGGTCGAATAAAACAAGGAAAAGCCGACCCCATCACCCCAGCAGAAAAGCGCCTCGTTGCTGGACTCCGTGAGGGCTACGAGAAGAAGTACGGTGCCGCCGAGTCTGGCCGGTTTGTAACCTCGGTCGGGTCCGGAAGATCGTCTAGAGTATCGACCGGGAAATCTGCGTCTAGAGCAGCAAAATAATTGTAAAGCGAGGGACCTCACCATTCATAGGTGAGGTCCCTCGCTTTTGAGTTTTTTACCTTGTCAGACCGTAACGCGTAAGAGAAACCTCATTCTGGGTAAGAAAGATGTCACAGAGAACGCAGGAAGCGGTAAAGCGCCTTCTTGGGGTGAAATGTCGTATTGTCCTCCCTCGAACCCCGACTCGCCGATTCAATCGTGTTTCAATCACCGGATACGTCAACTGGAATGCCACCTGACGGCCTAATGCGTCAATTTAGCTGAGAATGCTTCAACTTAGATGACCAAGGACAAATATGATGAGACGGGTGTCCTTTTTCATTTCAGGTGAGGCAGATCGCCCCGGTTTTGTGCGGTTGCCTCGGGTGTAGTGAGATGGAATTCGGGGTTTATCTGATTACACCCGAGGTAAATCGTATTTTCCTTGGGCTTTATGGTGCTGTGTTGGTTTTGTTGGGGTCGATTGATACGGGAGTTTCGGAGAGAAGGACTTGGATTCTTTCGACCCAAGTGAGAGGTGAGAATGCCTCATCGACGCCAGGCGGATACACCCAAATGCTTCGTGTGAAGTGAGACAAGACCAGCGGATGCTTCGGGTGCAATGTGACAAAAGCACCTAAGGCCTCTGGTGAAGTGAGATTGCCTCGCCTGTAATGAGATAGGACAACGGGACAGATTATCTGCACATTCTGCGAATAATCTTTTTGCTACTTGACATAATCTCGTTTATCGGCCATCCAAATTCAACGGGGGAGTGGAAGGCAAGCTCTTTCGCGGAGGTAAGGGTGCTAGTACTGGTAGCGGTCGTTATTCAAGTGGTCTGTATCTGCCAGGTTTGATCTTGTTGGTTCGTGGCTAGGTCTAATAGCTGGTGAGGTTGATGTGTTCCCATCTCAGGGGTAAGAGGAAACGCAGCAAGTCAGGGCCCGTGGCGTTGAACCCCCTGATTCAAAGTGGTGATGGTGCGGTCGAGGTAGACCGTGTTCCAAAGAACGATGGCCGCGAGGATAAGATTCAGCTCTGATGCCCTGTAGTTCCGCTGTTCAAAGGATCGACCACGAATCTCCCCCGGACGGTGGAAAAACACTGCCCGGGTATGGTGTTCCGGGCTTCCTTCTTGTTCAGCCGAGCTGTGACCTCGCGCCGATAGACGACCACGTGGCCTGTTCCCCACAGCGCCATCCGAACCTGTCCAAGAACAGATATTAGGATGCCGAACATCAGCAAGAGCGGTATGACTGGCCTGTTTCAGGGCCAGTTGCTTGCGTTGGACGACCTTTAGCGCATCAACCACATAGTGTGTCGTCGCAGAGGGCTTCTTGAATGGCCGAATCCTCTCCTTGATTTCGAGAGTGTAAAGAATTGCCAGTTGACTTTGCGCAAATCGATAGACAATAATTACGTGGGCTGCTCTAGAAATAAAAAAAGCGACCTGACTAGTGGCGGTCTCCGCATGGAGATCGCCGAAAATGGTGTTGAGACTCCCTCTATGGCAAATGTCCTTCACTCGTTTCCTAGGGAAATCATGCAAATCGTCATCAGCATTGCACTCGTCGTCGTCTCCATTTCGGTTGCGCACCTATTGCTGTCATCAAGCAAGCGCCAAGACGCAAATTCTCCACGTGTGAAATGGACCATTGCTGGACTGTTCATTGCTTTCTGCGTGCTTCTGGGAATCAGCGATCAATTTGATTCGCGCCTTCTCAACATCCTGATCTTGGTGGTTATCCCAGCTATCTGCACTGTGCTTTGGCACGTCGTATCGGCAAAGAAGCCACGCAGCTCCTAGCCAAACACTCTTATTCGTTCCATCCAGCCTTTCGTGCGCGGCGGGCTGTTGAGTCATGCTCAAAATCATCACAGGGGGAAAAATGTTTGGATTAAAGTCACGAGCGCTGCGCCTATCATTAGGCGCAGCTATCACCTTCACGCTGCTCGCTGGAGCACTGCCTGCCCAAGCCAGCAGTGAATTCCAACCGACTGCTACAGAGGGGACAAAAAACCAAGAATCGGGAAATTCCGTTTCCGGTTCAGATGCCCTCACTGAAGGACTTGCCGGATTCACAGACGGTTCACCGGAACTGCATGAGCGACTAGGGTCGCTTATTAAGGATTCTGCTCCCGTGGAGTCTGGAATCAGCAGTAATGAAGACGGAATGACGCTCTTTCCGGACGAAGGATCGTCCGAATTTGAGATGATGTCATTCGCTGAAGGTGAAGCTGTCTCGTTTGAGATCGAGGGATCCGAAGCCACTTCTTTGGAGGGAGATGCTGCCGTACTTGAAACGGAGTATGACGATGCCGCATACATGGCACATTCCACCACTGACGGGGGATTGCAGATCGCGAAAATCCTTCACTCTGACGAGGCCGAACCAAGTATCGCAATAAACAGTGAAGTACCCGAAGGATACTCCTGGGTGCTTCAGGATGACGGTTCTCTACACCTTGCGGGGGAACCTGCCGGTGTCAAGGAAACCCTCATGGTGATGGATGCTCCATGGGCTGTGGATGCCAACGGCATCAAGCTACCCACCTCCTTTAACCTCGATGGAACACGCATTGTTCAGACCATCGATACCGCTGGCGCAACCTTCCCCGTTGTTGCCGATCCGAGTGCTTGGTGGTGGGCGCGCTCCACTGCCACATGTATCGCACAGGTCGGGCTGCTCTTTGCTCCGGGTGCTGCAGCAGCTAAGGTCGCCAAAGCGATGACGAAGGCCCAATCGATCATCAACAAGAGCGCCAAGCTGAAAAAGGCAGTAAATGCCCTTGGTGGCCTCAAGCCGGCGTTGAGTAAGGTTGTCCAGTTCGTAAAGAACAAAAACAAGCTCACAGCATCACAACGAGCAAATGTTTTGCGCATGATCAACTTCGGCGTGACTATGCTGGACGATGCTTTGGGAATCGGTTCATGTGTATCAATTATCAAAGAGATAGCCAAAAAATAAGTATCAGGCTCGGAGAGCCAATGGAGTAAAGATGGCTGATACTCACATAACAAGTGGTCACTTGTCGTGTGAGTATCAGCCATCACTTCTTTGCCACTACCTACTAGGCAAAAATCTCAAAGTTTTCTCCCGCATTCAGCCGATTCGTCGATGGGGGATGACCCAGTGATCCAGGCGTTTATAATCGCTGGCGGAACAGGCGTTAGCGCTGAACTAGCTGTTTGGAAAGCACGGCTCAGAAGTTGATGGTGTGCAGGTGGCGGTAGATGGATTTCCGGTACGCGACGAGTGCCTTGGCGACCCGAGTGGGACTATCCGCATTGACTCGGCTGGTTTGGGCGGCTGGAGGATATAGGCAACCACGCCGGTTAGGGGTCCAACGTTTCGGTCTGGGGCGCAAGCCACGTCGCGACCGACCGACCGACCGACCGACAAATTGTCCGTACGAAAAGCTACCTTGATCGAGTGAATATCAACGAATTGAGCATGCGGATCCAAGACAAATATCGTCAAACGCTCACGGACTTCCGGCGCAAGATCCTTGGGGAGGAAGGCCGGTCGACAGCTTTAAACCAAAACGATCCGCACCGGGAAATCCCTAGCATTGGG
Organism: Paeniglutamicibacter terrestris; assembly: GCF_012271785.1. Lineage (GTDB taxonomy): Bacteria > Actinomycetota > Actinomycetes > Actinomycetales > Micrococcaceae > Paeniglutamicibacter > Paeniglutamicibacter terrestris. The sequence goes on from NZ_JAAWVT010000007.1 coordinate 84,342, forward strand.
AGAATTCGTTCTTTGGAGGACAAACACGTCGAACTAACGATTGTTGCTGACGCCGCGGATTTAGACTGGTTTGCCGAAGACCCCGCGTTGGAGGGAACGTGCATTACGGTTTCCATGGCGGGACACCACCGGCTTTTGGGCTCCCGCACATCATTGCCCACTGGGGAATGTGACGCGTGGCTTCGAGCTATTCTTGGGGCCCATTGGGCCGATCATGCTTATCGCGCTGGCACTCTGAGTGGAGTCGATGGGCGCTTGAGCACGGTTTATTACCGGCTTTTCCTGGATGGGGACGATTGCCCGATGCTGCGACCGGATTCTTATAAGGAAAGAGGGCTACGAAAAATGAGTGAGCTGTGATTTTTCCACCTTCGAAATCGTCAGACGATTCACTCTTTCTAGGCTGACAAGGACCTTGGCAGCCGCCCAAATATCTTGTGTCAAACTCTCACCAAACAATGTCGCCAGCGCCATCCAGCGGCGATCTCTCCCCCAAACTCCGCACCGAAGTCAGCGCACCCGTGCGTTGTATGATCGCCGGAAAGTGCAGTGTGGTGCGTTCCTCAAGTTCAGCCACGGTAATTTGGTAGACCCTGAACTCATCCAACATCGGGATCTCCCTCAGATGCTCGAGATTCTGGGTCAGCACGAACGCTCGTGACTTCACGACACCTTGCTCTTGAAAGACCAACAACTTCCAATACTCCGCAGGTAGCGCAACACCCCGATATTCCCGGTCATCGGCATGGAAGATGGGGCCACCGAAGACACTGATCCGTAGGTTCTGGACGTCGACATCTTCGAAGAGAGCATTTTCCAGCCGGCCCCACACTCCTTGTTTGCTGCTTTGGTTGAAGTCGTCCATCTGTGGGGTGATGTTGGTGTACCGGAATGAGTCGGTATTGGCTTGCTGTGCTTCGGACATCGTTCCCCACAGCAGGTCGGAGCGTCTGGCGATATGACCGCGGTCTAGCCGATTATCGTCGTAGAGTTCGTTGCCGATCTGGGTCTTGGCCGGGAGCCTCGGGTCTTTGGTGAAGGTGAGATTGGTGCGGCTGATCAGCTTGATGCTGGCCCCGTCGATGTTCCAAGCCACCCACCGGGCAAAGCGTCTCGTCTGACTCATGGAGAGCGAAAAGTGAGTATATGGGATGGTCTCTTTCCCGTTCCAGAGGAGCGCATCGTCCTGAATACTGGGGTCTAAGGACGGCAAACCCACGGGTGTGCCCAGAAAGTCGGGGTCGTAGCCACTTCGGGGTAGGGAAGGATCAGTTTCGTGTGTACTTCCAGCCATGTCGAACGCCTTCTTCCAGATCGCTGTCGCATCAAGCTGCACGCCGATATCCTCAGGGTAGGGCGGATAGCGTGGCAAGGCGAGAGCGAACCGCGCTGGTCGCACACCCGCTTCGCACACCCGTGCCACCGATGCGGCCCCGATGGCCAATCTAGGATCTGCAGTACTCCAGAATGGGTTCGCACGAACTCGATACTTCTGGTTCTTCGGGCCATGGAGGAAGACCAAACGGTCATGCGCCTAGGCCTTGGAGGCAAGTCGCACAATAGCTTCCAACGCGTATCGCGGCAACGCATGCCATCGGCTAGATTGGTATGAGAAGCTCCTTGAGGGGAAGCAATTGTGATCCTGACTAAGTCCGATGTTGAACAGTGGCTCGACTCGGTCGCGCCCGGTATCGGGTTGACGGTGCTGTCCAAGCAAGCCGGTTTCTCCCGGATCCGTATTATCCAGCAGTTGGCCGGTGATCGGGTCCCAGTGGAAACGATTATCAAAGTCGCCCGCGTTCTGGGCCTCAACCCCTTGGATCAGCTGCGCTCCTTCCCCGATTATGAGTACCTTAAACCGTCATCTCCTGCTCGGCGTGAGGTGAGTGCCTTCATCCAATGGGAGCATCTGCTGCGCGCCAGTGCCGCACTTGAATTCGGTGAAACCATCACCGAGTCTTCACTAGGCCCCATCCATTTTGGAGAGACCAGCCGTCAGTGGATCGACTGCATCGATCCCGATGGCGGGTTGCGCAAGCACCTGCAGGCGGCGGGGCCGATCAGCAACCCTGGGCTCTCAAAAATGCTTAATGGTCCCCTGCGTTTAGACCTCGCGTTGCTCGCTGCGCAGTACGCTGATATTCCGACAGTTTCGGCGTTGGTCGCAGCTCATCTTCTGATTCCTTCGGAGGCGGGGTGGGCTGGGGATGAACGCGTGCAGTGGCTCCACGAGTTGGGGAGAGTCGAACGACTTCAACTCGTGGAGACACGAATCCATGCCGCCCTTGTGCGGGAACAACGGACGCAGGACTTTATCAACCATCTAGGGTGATAAATATGGGCGACTTGATCGCCGGCATATTTGCCACGGTGTTCAGCATATTGGTCATCATCAGGGCGCCTAGCGCATTGCGCGAGGCGGCCCGGGTACGCCTGTGGCTGGCCCACTTAGTCATGGCCATGGTGCTCTGGCTCAGCGTGACCGCCGTATACCTATCCGGCGACGCACTGTTGGGCGGTCGGAACATCACTAACTTGATCTCGCATTTCGGCTTCTATCTGATGTTCTGGCTGGGCGGCGCCGAGGTTGCCTTGAGCATTGGGCGCCAGGACTTGTACCGGGTGGTGCACGGAACTATTGGGGCGTTAGTTCTGGGTGCTGGCGCCGCGGCCATGACGGCCACGTTCATCGCCGCGGCCCCCGCATACTCCGCCATGGGCTTGGACCCCTTCCGCGGTGACCCACTGATCATTCTGTATAAGGTTCTGAGCTATCTCTACCCGGGATTTGTCGCCGCCGTACTGGCCAGACCGATGCTCCGTGCCTCCGTGGAGAGCCCTGGATTGTTGGGATCCGCGAAGCGGTGGATGGCGATTGGCTTTGTGTTGGTGCCGCTGGTCCCGGTGGCGCATCTGGGCGAGTTACTTGATCCAGGCTATGCGGTGGTTGTTGATCTGGTCCTTTACCCAGCGATCATCTTGGTCGCCACAGGCGTCACCCTGGCGTTCATCGCCCGCCAGCAGATCAGCCGGGCCGCTTCATCAGAGCACCGGAAGCAGACCGAGCGTAGCGACTAGTGCGCCAATGATGGCTCCGGCAAAGACTTGGCTGCTGGTGTGGTGGCTCAGTTGGACCCGGGCCCAGCTGGTGATCGCGATCATGATGACTGCTAGGTAGGGACCGTAGGGTTGGCTAGCGAAGGCGTGGAGAAAGACGAAGGTGGCCACGGCGACGTGGATGGATATTTTCCATACCAGCGTGATGGCGCCGGTGACCAGCAGCCCGGCCAGGATCAGTAAGACCTCTTGGATCATGACTGGTTCGACCCGTGTCACCAACATCAGTCCCAGGCCAGCCAGAATGGAAACCAGCGCGACCAGCAATAGAGGCCAGCGTTGTTCGCGCCGGGTCACATGAACGTCAGTGACTTTTCCTCTAGACCGCGCCCAGATCAGTGCAGCCCAGGGAATCAGGGTGGTGAAAGTGGTGGCAAACAGTGCCTGTCCCCAGGGCACCTCTGGGTACCGCAGCGGGGTCAGGGCCAGTAGGGCTGTGGCGAGGATGGTTGGGGCCAAGGCGTGGGAGATCAGTCGCGGCATCGTGTGCGTCGACAAGGGTGGCATGGTGAGGTTCTTCCTGCTCGGAGGCTGCCGGCTGTTGTGAGGTGCGGGAGTTGAATCTATGCGTGGGTTCTCCCATTCTCACCGATTCGGTTCGCTGACGCGCCCTGAGGCATCGTGGATTTCAGCTGTGTCGGGAGTATTCCTCGTAGGTGTAGTCGCTGATCTTCCACCCCTCAGCGGTGTTGGTCATGGCGAGGGTGTAGAGGCGGACCGAAGTGCCGGGTGTGGTGTTCCCTGACGTGTCCATCCATTCCCAGGTGACTTCGTAGGCCAGAAGTCCCGGCTGGAGGGAATCGGTTTCCTCCACGGCAATAACCTGCGGAACGGAAACGCTGTGGGGGTGGGCGAACCATTCGCCGCTGGCTCCATTACGTTCCGGGGCCGTGATCATGGTAGCCAGTTCCTGGGTGAAATAGATGCGGGCCCGTAGGTCCGCGGCGGTCTGCGTGGAATCTGATTCGGTGTGCCAGGTCGTCATGATTCTCAGGGCCTTGATGGCAACTGCTTGCTGCGCTAACCCCCGTGGCCCGGGTGAAGGACTGCTGGACGCTAGTGCTTCGGTCCCCGGTCGATCGCTGGGCGGAGACTGCGAGGGGACAGAGGGTGGTGTTGGGTCGGCTTTGGGTGCACAGCCGACCAGCAAAGTAAGGGCTGCGCTAGTGAGTAGTGTGCGGCGTGTGATGGTCATAAGATGCCCTTTTGGATGAGTATCGGGGAGGGATCAATGGTGTCGGCGTGGATCATGTGTTGGTCGTTTGATTCGGGTTTGATCACCTGAAAGTGCAGGTGTGCCGCCGTCGAGTTCCCGGTGTTTCCTTCGATCCCGAGTGCCGTTCCGGTTTCGATTTCTTGTTGTGGGCGCACAAGCATGGAACCAACTGCGAAGTGGTGAAAGTCGAAGATGTAGCCGGGCTCCAGTAGACATCGGGCCATGATGCGGGATCCGTAGCCTCCGGCGAGTTCTTGGACGAGGGTGATGCGCAGCGGTGTGGGCGCGATGACAGTGGCTCCCCTGCCGGTGGTTCTCCCCTGGCCGGTGGAGAAATCCATTCCGTAGTGGAAGGTGGTCCAGGGGTTGCAGGATGCGCCGGCTGGGCAGGGGCGGGGGCCGAAGCCGCTGGTGAGCCGGCTGTGTGGCAACGGGTGGACCCATTTTCCCTCCCCCGGCCGCAATTCTAGGGGTCCGCTGCCGGCGCAGTCTGCGCTATAGACGCGCTGGGCGAGGTCGAAGATCTGGGAGACGTAGCTTTGCGTTTCTCGGAACGGTGGGATGCCCGAATATTTGAGCACGTTGCCCGGGCCGGCGTTGTAGGCCGCGAAGACTAATCTCAGCGGGTCCTTCCCCTTGATCCCGGCGATCGCCGCGCGCAAGTCATGCAGATAGCGTCCTTGGGCTCCAATACTTGCGATGGGGTCGAATGGATCGGCCCCATTGCCATACTGATCCCAGGTTTTGGGCATGAACTGGGCTAGCCCGCGGGCGCCGGCAATACTGACTGCCTCGGGGTTCCATCCGGACTCGGCGTCGATCTGCGCGGCTAGGTACTGTGCCGGGATCCCCGCCACTAGGGCCGCTGCTGCTAATGCTGGTACCCATTCGCGGTGTTTCACGGCTTCGATACGCAGTCCTTTGCCCGTGGGCGTGCATCTGGGACCGATCGTTCCGGGAGGTGGATCGTTGTTTGGTCCAGGGCCGAGGAACATGGGGATGGCCACGGCTCCGAGGGCGAGTCCTGCTCCCCCGCCGATGAGTGTTCTGCGACTGATCATTTGCGTTCACGTGCCTTCGCAAAAAAGTTTCATCTCGTTGACCTAGAGACTATCTCTAAGTTGGATGTTACTCTAGGGCCACGAGGCATAAGGAGGTCATCATGACCGTGGAACCTGACTGGCCGGGAACGGCTCGACGACGCACTGCGGCCGTGTCCGCACTCAAACCCCTCGCCGAACCACCTGAAAAACCACCCGACAACGAAACCCCCTTCTCAGACCAGCAATCCCCTGCCTCTGGCCCACCTTCGAATCCGCCGTCAGCCGGCTTGGTACGCGGACGCAGGAGCGCCGCGGTCCTCAAGGAAGAGAACGTGGATCAGCAGCTGCCAGCTGGGGATGGATGGCAACGCTGGGCAAGGACTTTCACCGCGGGGCTCTGGAAACCCGCCGCTGGCCGAAACGAAATAGAACGCCGTAATGACATCTCCACGATTCAGCGAGTGTTCCCGCGTCCCATGACCGTATTCGTCACCCAGCCCTTAGGCGGGGCAGGTAAAACGATGGTCAGCGTGGGGATCGGCTCCACTTTCGGGATCCACAGCACATTGGACACTTTGGTGTGGGATAACAACGAAACCATGGGTTCATTAGGGATCAGGACCAACTCCAACGGATCGCGCACCACCGTCTGCGACTTGCTCGAAGAACTACCTAGTCTCCAGGCCGAACACACCCGCAAGGGCGACTTGTCCTTCTACACCCGGCATCAAGGCAACAACCGCTTTGCGGCATTGATCTCCGATGAGGATCCCGAGCGGATGAAAATGATCGGGAACATCGAATTTAATGCCATCCGCACCGTGGTCGAACGCTTCTACAACGTCGTCGTCGTCGATTCCGGGAATAATACCCGCGCCGCCAACTGGCTCGCCGCCCTGGATGAAACCGACCAATTGGTCATTCCTGTGACGCTGAAGCAGAACTCGGTGGCTTCCATGCTGCGGATGATCGAGCAACTCGAATCCATGAGCGATCTAGACGGCACTCCCCGCTATGAGGAACTCTGCCGACGTGCTGTCATCGTGATCACCCCGGGGTCCCAGCGCACCCAAGCGGACCCAAAGGAACGCCGCCGGTTGCGTGAACTCGTCGCCGAGGCTGTCGGAAACCGTGGACATCTTTTGGATATTCCCTTTGACCCTGCCCTAGATACCGGTGCCATCATCGATTGGCAATTGGTCAGCGACGACACCCGCAGGGCCTTTGAACGCGTGTGCGCGCGCATCGCCGAGGGCCTCTACCTCTGGGCGCTGGATGAGAAGAAAAACCCGGCTTTGAAAGGAACACAAGGCTGATGAACACCCACCCAAGATTCACGGAACTTCTTCAAGGGCCCTTGGCTGCGGGTTCGAACCCCTTAGACGGGGTCACCCCCAACTTGGAGCTCTTGGGAGTTCGGTTCTCCAACATGGTCACCCTCGTCTTGGGCGCCATCTGGGCCGTAGCACTGGCGGTCATCGCCGCTGCCTTCCTTTGGAACCTTGCCAAGTGGGGCTTGGCCGGGCAACGCGGCAACGTCGATGACGTCGAGGACGGCTCTGCCGGCGCGAAACGTTCGGCAATCGCGTTCTTTGGAACGGCAATCGCCGGGATCATCCTCGGGGCTCTGCTGGCTGTGGCGGGGATGCTGTAACGATGAGCCGCAAGCGTGTCCTCGTCATCACCATCCTGGTGCTGCTGGTCGTCTCCGTTGTGACGGCAAGTTTCTTGTTATCAGGAAAACGCGCCAGCGATCCGAACGAAGGCGCTTCCTTGGGAACGAACTCTGAAGGATTCGAGATCTCTCCGGTGAGAGCTGGCGAGGGCGGCACCGCGATGGGTCCCGACGGAGTGACTCCCATCGGGTATCCACCGACGTGTGAGGGCGCCTACGCAGCAGCCATCAACTACCGCAAGACGGAACAAACCGCAGACAAGAACTGGAAGAAAACGCAAGAAACACTTGATTTTATCTATACGGAGCCTGCTGCAGACTCCTTATCGCAACTCATGCAAGCGAATGGTGAGAACGACTATCTGTCGTCTGATGTGAAAGCACTCGGAATCTTCAAGCCGTTGAGTTGTGAGGCAGGAAAGAACGCCCATGTTGTGGTTTCGGACGTGACGGTGTTCAAGAACTTTCCTGAAACAGAGCCATATGTCCTGCTCCAGGCCGGACCAACTGAACTCGTATGGAAGGACAACGACTGGAAACGTATCCCCGTTTACAACGGTGATGTGACAGAAACACTCAGCCTTAACCTGCAGATGAATGCTGCTCCGAAGATCACCCAAGAGATTATCGATGCGCTGTTTACCGCAGATGATGGTCACGCGATCAGTCGCGATGGGTGGCTGGTGATCAACAATGCGACACGCTAAATTCCTCAAAGGACTATGCCTGCTGTTATTCGCCGTCTTTACTGTCCACCTGGCGATCGCACCCATGGCCTCGGCAGCCGACGGTATCCCGTCCACTATGACCCCGGATCAATGGAAGAGATTTCAAAAACTGGAACCGTCGCAGAAACTCGAAATCCGTGATTCCATCATCAACGAAAACGCGAAGGAACGGTGTGGAGACGCACTCTTCTACACGTTGCTCCTCAAAGGCAGCGGATGCGAAGACATGGTGAAGGACGCCTTCGCCCTTGTGTGGCCCACAGCGGAACACGCTCTTGGAGTTGAGAAGATTCCCATTGGCGTCTGCCCTGCTTTACGACGAGTCGGCATGAATATCGCTGCCTACACCCAATGTCTGGCCAACACCTATATCACTGCGCTTAAGATCGCTGGAGGCCCACTAGTAAAGATCGCTCTTCAGCAGACACCGACCGGCCGGTTGGTCCTCGGACTTACCGAGGGCGGAATCACCATGGTGAAGTTCATTGCCGATCCGAAGTCGGAGCTTGAAAGCATGGCCAACACGGCCAAAGCAGAAAGCGTGAATTCCACCCAAAAGGTCCTTGAACAGATCACAACAACATCTTCCTTCGATGCCGGGGACGAGGGTTTCCGGAGTATGTGGGCGACTTTTGCAGGTGTCGGACTAGTACTCATGGGCCTAATGATTTTTGCCCTGCACCATTCATACAGCCGCGGGGAAATGTCCGACGACACCTACCAAAACGCCCTCATGTACTACGCGCCGGGCGGAGCAATCCTAGCGATTTGGGGGCCTCCGTTGATCCACCAACTCGGTGTTTGGTCCTCAGGCCTCGCTGCAGGCACGGGGGCGTTCGCTGGTTCCCAAGTCACCGACTTCATTGCTGTCATCGCACGTTTCGGCGCTCTGGAATCCACCGATTGGTTCGGGCCCCTGATCGCGTTGCTCTTCTTTGGCCTGTTGTTGCTGGGTTCCTGGGGTGTGTTGATCTACCTGGCCATGGTTCCCTTCCTGCAGGCCTCGGCTGCGCTTGCCCTAGCGTTGTTGGTCGGCATGTTCATCCACCCCCGGACCAAGCCCTATGCGCTCAAGATCGGCGCCACCGTTCTGGGGCTGATGTTCCTCAAACCGGTCCTCTACTTGCTCTTGGGCGGCATCTTTTGGATCCTCGCCAATCAAGAAGTTCTCACCACCGGTGCAGACAACGTCCTGTCCACTGCGGTCAGTCTCGCTGTTACAGCCATGGTTCTGATCGCCGTGTTGTTTGCTCCTGCTGCGATCTTCAGGCTGATGCCCGCGATGCCGTCCAGTAATTTCCAGTTCGGAGGAGGTCCCAATGTTGCTGGAGCTGCGCTGGTTGCAGGGGCCGGGGCAGCGGTGTCGCGCGCCATCTCCACTAAGCGCGGAGGAGCCGCGTCCTCCGGCCGCCCGGGAAGCAGTGGCTCGTGGGGTCCTCGAACCGGCCCGACAAGTTCCGGTGATGCCGGAGGTGGGCCGGGTCCCGGAGCCGGTCCCCCGGCCTCACCGCCCACGCCCGGCCCCATGCCTACACCTCAGCAAGGACGACTCGCCATGGCCGGAGGCGGAAGCCACACCAGCGATAACAGCGCTGGGAGGACCAGTAGCACTCCGGATCCCACGGGATCTCAGCATCAGGGGACCGGCGGGGCACCCGGTGACAAGACGACGACGCCGCGGCAGCAGCAGCAGCAGCCGAACCTGCCCGCAGGCGGGAATCCTTCCGGTGGGAAGACTCCCGTGTCCTCGGCTGGCCCGGTGCCCGGTCTCGGGACCACCCCTGTGAGGGGCGCAACCCCTGGAAATGCGTCGGCAGGACCTCAGAGTGGAGCAGCAACCGGACCGGCCAACCACGTTACCGGCACCCCGGGCAGCAAGATACGTTCGGTCGGCAGCACCTTGGGTGCCGCGGTGGGCTCTGTGGCCCGTGCCTCGGTGACCCCGATTCAGGCCGGTGCCGTAGGTGCTTTGCATGCTGGGCGGGAAGGTGCTCGACGCGCGCGCGAAGCCTCTGATGCCATGATCCCCAAGAGCTGGGGTGAGTGATCATGTCGCGAAGTGTCATCCTCGGCGGGGAAATTCGCGCACGCGACGCCGGAGGACGCAACGTCTACGAATGGGCCCTCACCCTAGCCAGTCTGCTGCTAGCACTGATCATTGGGCTCGCCGGAGGAGACAACTTCGGATTCTTCTTCCTCGCCGTTCTGATAGGTGTCACCGGAGTAGCGATGAACTCACCGGCTTCCATCTGGGGCGGGCGCAGCCCCGCCGGGCTGCTGGTCGAACGCGCCTATTGCGTCTACCGTCGGCACACAGGACGAAACGTCTTCGACCCCGAACTCCCAGGCTCCGGATCGCAGCCGGCTACGAAACCCACCAGGACCAAGAAAGAAATCCCAGATAACGCCCCACTGATGGTTGGGGACGTGCGAATCACCGAAGTTCCCTTTTCGCTCCGCGATCAAGCCACGATTTTTCGTCAGCAAGCCGGAGGCCCCTCCTTCTACACGATCATTTTGGAGGTCCAAGGCGCGGCCAGTGGCGTCCAGGAAGAAGACTTCGAAGACGCATCCCATATCGGGTGGGGCCAAGTGCTGGCGCGCTGTGCCCGGCGTACCTCCCCGGTCAGCCATGTCCAGTCTTTCGCCCGCTCTGTACCCTCGGATATTACCGATCACACCCAATGGCTATCGGCCTACATCTCCCCCGATGCCAACGACGAAGTACTGCGCTCCTACCAAGACCTCTGTCTGGAAGCCGATTCAAGGGCCGAACAACACCGCTCCTACGTGGTGCTGAGATTCAATTCCTCCGTAGTGCTGGGACGGATGGGCACGGCCCACGGCGGCGGACTGGAAGGGATCTATCGGGCCATCGTCAATGAATCACGGGCCGTGATGGAACTGGCAGTCTCGCTCAACGCCATCACCGCCTTCCGACCACTCGATAACTCCTTGGTGGCTTCTCTCTTCGCCCACTGCCAAGACCCCTACACGTACGCCATCGATGACTATGAGGGCGCCTCCATCGAGACCGTCTGGCAGTACCTTGACGCCAACGCCTCCACACACGGGATACAGGTCAACGGGAAAGGCTTCACCCGGGTCGGATATATCCCTCGAGACGGGTTCGAAGTCGGGGACCTTCCGGTCCAAACACTGAAGCATTTGGTCTCGGGGATCTATCCTCCGGTGATTCACTCGGTGTCCTGGATCAATGCGCTCGAAGACAGCCAACAAGCGCGCGTGAAGGCTCGGAGGCACCGGACCAGGGACTACGCAAAGAAACGTGAACGCGCCAAAAAGCACACGATCTCCGATGGCACGGACGAGGTGATGCTCGGTGCCTCCGAGCAGCGGGCCTCGGACTTAATGCCCGGCCAAGGCCATCACGGGGCGATGTGGGCCGCGTATCTGGGCTATACGGTGGAGCGGGAGGACCAGCTCGAATCGGTCGCCACGCATTTGGAAGCGGCAGCCTCGAATGCCGGGGTGCGACACATCGAATGGTTGGATCTCAAGCAGGACTTGGCCTTGGCCGTTGTCCTTCCTCTGGGACGGGGAATACGTTCATGAGCCTGACCCAGAACAAACGACGAGGCGCCAAACACCAAGACCAAGACCAAGGACTTGCCAAAGTCAGTAGACCACGGCGCGGTGCTCGCCGAAATGACCAGCCACGCGGCGCCACCGACCAGATGCCCACGCCTCAACAGGGCAGCGTGCCCTCGAAGACGACGGCGGTCGGCGCGACGGCTGCAGGCCGGTTCCGACGCAGCAAAAGATCCGGAATCGCAGAAAATCAGAGCATTGCCAGTGGGGAGAATAGTTTGCGGTGGCACGCCCACCGTCGGCTATCCACCGGCTCCAAGCTTGGGCTCTATGACCCGGCCCCGCCCGGTGCGCTGTCCTCGACCCGGCAGATGGAGGCCAGCCTGCTGGCCGTTGCGGCTCCCCCGACCAACCACAAGGGACTGATCTTCGGCCTAGACACTAGTACCGGCTGGATCATTAGCCACGACCCGTTCTTCGCCTACGGACATACTGTCCAGAACCCCAACGTTTGCTATATCGGGGACCTTGGATCCGGGAAAAGCTCCGCCATGAAAACCTGGGGACTGCTCCGTCCCTTGATCTTGGGCCGCGACGTCGTCGTCCTGGACAAAAAACTTCAGAAGAACACGGGGGAAGGAGAATACGCTCCCCTATCCAGGCATCTGGGCCGAGAACCGATCATCTTCAGGATTGGCGGCGGCGGATCCTGCATCAACATCCTTGATCCTCGGATCGGGACGGGGGATCACGACGAGCAAAACACTGGCTCTCCGGCCGGGCAATCCATGTTGCTGCGGGCCGTCACCGAAGAAGCCCTCGGCCGGGCTTTGTCCCCGTTTGAAGGCAAGGCGTTACGGACCGCACACCGCCGAGCCCTCCACACCGCCACCGAGCAGGGATATGTGGCAACGATCAGCCATGTACTGGAGGCCTTGCTGCACCCGGACGAACAGGACGCGACCGAGGTAGAGGTCCCTCGCGCCGAGCTACGCGGTTGGGGCTTAGAGATCGCTTTTGAACTTGAACGGCTGATCAGTGACGATTTGGCCGGGCTCATCGACGGAGAGACCTCCCCCGATGTGCAGCTCGGTGAAGGCCTAACGGTGTTCGATGTGTCCAACCTTCCCGAATCGGGTCCAGCCCTGGCGATCGTGATGACGCTGGTGAACACGTGGCTGGCGAACATGCTGCACCGTCGTACCCAAACCCGTCCCACGCACTTGTTGGTTGAGGAAGCGTGGCATCTGGTGCACGGCACGGTCGCCGAAGTGATCGCCCGGAACCTCAAGCTCTCGCGCGCTCTGGGCTTATCCAGCCATTTCGCGTTCCACCACATCAGCGATGTCCCCGAAGGATCCACCGCCCGGGCCATCATCAAGGAATGCGACACCATCTTCATTTACCAGCAGAAGAAACCGGCCGATGCCCGGGCGGTGTTGGAAATGTATGACCTGCCGGCCTCCAGTTACCTAGACATTCTGAAAATGCCCACGGGTAGCTGTCTGCTGAAGATCGGCAGTGAGGTGCCGATCAGGGCCAGGCACCTGCGCAGCCCCAGTGAGGTCACGCTCACCGACACCGATGCAGCAATGAAGCAGGTGCAACATGCCCGCAACTAATCCGCGCGGCACTGCACTGGGCCCGCTGCTGATGCTGGTCCTGCTTCTTACCGTCCCCTACCTAGCGTTGAACCTCGGCGAGGCGCTAACCCCCACGGGCTCGGCCATCACCTGGAACATCCCGAACCTTGGCGCGGCCATCGTGCAGGGCCAGGTTTCCTGGCCGTTCGCCTCCACATTCATCGCAGTCGGATTGTTCATCGCCATGGTCTTTGCGGCGGCGGTCCTCGTTGAAGGCAGCAAGAACTTGCGGACCAAGAACAGCGGCCAGGGTCCTTCAGCCGGAACCTTGCGAGTCCTGTCCCTTCGCCATGCTGCCAAATATGCACGCAAGGGCCTGCGGGTCCCACCCGGGACCAAAGACAAGGACCTCGTGGTGTCCATGGCGACAACAAGCCAGCGCAGGAAACCGCTCTACATGCAGTTCGAGGATTCCTGCTGGGTCTACGCCCCCACCCGTGCTGGCAAGACCCTCACCATTGTCGCCCCAGGAATTCTCAGCGCTCCGGGTCCGGTCTTGGCGACTTCCACCAAGGTCGATGTCCTCACCCACACCGCAGTCCCCCGTCTGGAAACAGGCCAGGTATTTGCCTTTGATCTGGAACAAATCAGCGGCTGGCCCCACCAGGTCTTCTGGAATCCGGTGCACGGATGCCAGAAAGACACCGAGGCACTGGCCCGCGGCAAGGCCTGGGCACGGGCCACCTCCAAGGGAAACGTGAAAAACGGTGACTGGTTCGCCGACCAGGCCGCTGCCGTCCTCGGCCGGCTTCTGCACGCCGCCGCGTTGGAGAGCAAAGACCTGCGTGATGTCATGCGCTGGGCATCGGACTTCAGCGACGCGGAACCGGTGGAAATTTTGCGCCGCAACGGAGCCCCAGAATCTTTCATCGCCCGATTAGTGGACCTGCGCACCTCGCGTGCCGGGGAGGCAGTGGATGGCATCAAGATGACCCTCCAAGGACTCTTCGAACCTCTAGCATCCGAGCGTGTCCTTGCCCAATTAATTCCCGGAAATCAAAGTACCTTTGATGCCGAAGAATTCCTGAACGGACAAAACACCCTCTATGTCATTGCCGACGGGGAAGCCTCCCCGCTAGCACCACTGGTAACGATGTTTACCGACTTCGTGTTCCGCACCGCCAGACACCTGTCCCAGCAACGCGCCGGGGGCAGGCTTTGGCCAGTGTTCACCATGTTCTTAGATGAGGCACCGAATGTGGCCGCCATTCAGGACATGCCGGCGGTGCTCTCAGATTCCGGGGGACGCGGCATCCGGGTGCTGGGCTTCTCATCATCCTTCGCCCAAAACGAGGCTCGTTGGGGTCTTGAAGCGGCCAAGGCCATCCAGGAGACCGCGAACGTCATCATCCTGATGCCCGGACTCAAGCGCGAAGCGCTGAAAGACTACGCGGCCGAAATGAGTACTAAGCAGAAGCAACGCCGCAGCCATTCCACCGGCCGCAACGGAGGCTCCACGACCACCAGTGTCGAAGATGTACAGGTCATGACGCCTGAGGAGATCAAGCACCTGCGTGTCGGGGAAGCATTGGTGGTGTATCGGAACCTGCCGCCCTTCGTAGGGCGGATGCACCCCTTGTGGGAGCGCAAAGACTGGAAGCACCTCAAGGAACAAAGCCGCCAAGCAGAATTGATGTGCGGGAAGTTCTTCGTCGATGAAGACCTGGGGGCGGAGGTGCAGAGCCATGGATACGGAAGATTCATCGGACGGATCGGGAACCGGATCGGAGAACGTCTCGCCCGCCGCGGAAGCTAAGGGCACCATCGAAGAAGTTGTCCTAGACCATGACAACAAGCTCGAGTATCTGCACACGATGATGCAGGACCAGCAGAAAACGCTGGCAGCACTAGTCAAACATCTAGAACGGCCGAACAGCTCCCCTGATTTTCAGGATCCTTCGCCGTGGAATCTAAAGGACGGGACCGAAATACAGCGGCGCAAGATCCTAGGCCAGCTCAACGATTGGATTAGTTGGTACAACGACAACTACCCCGGAGTCGAGGAACACGTGATCCCTCCGTGCTGGTTCCTTCACCGCGCCGTCGTTCAGGAATTGGTGGCCGTGTTCGTGGCCTGGCAGGCTGCCTACTGTGGGTTGGAGGAGCCCGATGATGCGCCGGCGTATTGGCATGAGCGGATCCTTCATCCCACCATCGCACGGCTCTCGAGGGACAAAGCTGCTGGATGGGGCAACTGCCTGGGCGCCCATCGGGAACCTCATGCCCCAGACTTTGACGGCCCCGAGCAGCCCGCATTTGAAGCGTGGCTCGACGCGTTGTCGGCTCGGGCCAAACCGGTCAGCCAAAGTGTAAAAAACCTTAGCTTTGGCTGACCGGTGACGAAAAATTCAGCGTCCATTATCCCTTGTGCCAGGTTCAGAATGACATCCAGAGACTTGGGTCTTGGCAAGTCGCCCTATTATCAAATTTGACTGCAACCACGGCACCTAGTCTGGAGTATCCCATGTAAAGATTGTGACAATTCAGCAGAACGGTCAGAGACCACAACAGGCACAAACACTGGTATCACTTCAAAAATGCCATCATGATTCTTGAATTCTGCTAAGAATCAAACCTTGGGCCTAGAGCAGCGGGCTACTCCATCCTGCGAGCTCGCCGCCTCGCAACGATGATCCAGACCACTGAAGCGACGAGGACCACCGCCCCGGCCGATGTCATGAACGGGGTGACTCTCGGTACTCCAACGAACAGCCAATTGACTGCACCCAGAACCATTAGAACGGTACCGACCATCAGAAGAAACTGAAACAAGTACCTCATGCATTCACCCCGCTGGACGAAAAATGTCGTATGCGCTTCGATATGACATCGTGTCCTTCACTCCGGACCTCACACGGTAAGCGCACGGCGCCGGACTCCAATGACGTAACCGATGACAATCAACACAACCGCGTAGGCCCCCAAAACCGCCATTGCCGGACCAACCTGGAGTGCTTCCCCACCCAGCCCGCCCATTGCGCTGTCGCTTCCTGTAGCATCCACTGGCCAGACTATGGCCCAATTAGCCGATCCGGGCAAGAATTTGCCGATAGTAGCAAAATCGGTATTTTCGTTGCTGAACGAGGTTAGCATTGGTTCCAGGAACAAGGTGAACAACAGAACGATAACGACGGCGGCCACCTGGTTTCGCACGATGAGTCCGAGACCAAAGCCGATCAGGCCCCATACCGCGAAAGTGACTACTGTCCGGGCTCCGATGGCCCATTGTGCCGCAGTAATAGATTCGGATGTGAATGATGGTTCACTTGACATCAAGGCATAGACAATTGCGAAACTCACTGCAACGCCGACAACAGCGGTGACCAAGGAAATCACCACGACGGTCCCAATCTTTGCCACTGTGACCATCGCCCGCGACTTGAAGAAGATCAGTGTCTTTGCGAACAGACCATTCGACTGGTCGGCCGTAGCAACCAGAACGCCCACCAAGAACGTTCCGAAGTACGCCGATCTCCCCGTTGATGAGTACAGATAGTAACGGACCAGATCCTCGAATTCCTCGGGTGTACGAGAGGGAACACCGTATTCCACCTGTGACATCATTCCTGACCCGGTGCCGAAGGAAATTAGTCCTGCAAACAGAACACATAGAATCATGATGCCGGGGATGACCGGCGTCCCCACCGTTTTTTGAATCTCAAACTTCAATGCAGCAACCATCGTCACTTGCCCTCCCTCGCGAAACGCAGGTATGCCTGCTCCAATGATTGTCCGGAGCGCAGATCGTCCACGTCTCCTCTAAAAGCGACTGCTCCATCCCGGAGCAGGACCACATCCTGTACGAACTGTTCAGCTTCGTTCAGCATGTGGGACGAAACTAATACAGTGGCCCCCCGTTCCGCTACTTCGATCAGGAGGTCACGGAGCCATTGAATTCCCTCCGGGTCAAGTCCATTCATCGGTTCATCCAAGAGAACATAGTTCGGCGAACCAATGAGCATCTCCGCCAAGCCCAGCCTCTGACGCATTCCAAGCGAGTACGTGCGGATTCTCCGCTTCGAAGCCCCCTGCAACCCAACTTTCTCGATGGCCTGATTAATCTCACCTGAATCGGCACCAACGGCATCAGCCACCATACGTAAATGCCCAATTCCTCGACGCCAACCATCTTGACCTTTCTTTTCGAACAGCGCGCATACGCCTCCTTTGCCTCGAGGCAGGGAAGCGAGCGGTTGTCCGCCGAAAGTAATCTCGGCCCCTGAAACCGGGATAAGGCCAAGCATGGAACTGAGAGTGGTTGTCTTCCCAGCACCATTCGGCCCGAGGAACCCAGTGATCCTGCCCGGAGCCGCAGTAAAGGCCACGTCCTTTAGGACATCCCTGCCACCGAGTCGCTGGTTTAAGCCGCTAACCTTGATACCCATTCTTTCAATCTCCCTTGAAGGCAATATGGATTCCGGAAGATTCCCGGAATGCTGAGGTTTCTTTTTCCGGTTCGAGGGCATCGAAGTGGCCATCGGCCAAAACCGATGCAGTGTCCTCTTCAGCCGCTTCGTTACGGAACTCTAGGTATTCCAATACCGACATGGTGGAGAGACCGCCACCTGCCTCATCAAGCCTAAATACAACGTCTGCGTTTTTTATTGTGGACAGCCGGTGCGCAATAACCACCTTGGTCATGTTGAGCTTGCTGAGCTGCTCTGTGACATCCTTTTCCGTTTGCTCGTCCAAGTGGCTCGTTGCCTCATCTAGAACCAGCAGGGAAGGCCGTCCCACAATTGCACGGGCAATGGCTAGTCTCTGGAGCTGGCCCCCCGAAAGGCCCTTCCCCGATTCACCCAACGGCGTGTCAAGCCCCATGGGCAATGTCTTCAGGAGCTCTGTCAGTCCTGCCATCGCGCAGGCCTCCAGCATGTCGTCCCGAGTGATCCATTCGCGTCCGAAGGCGATGTTGTCCCCTAGGCTGCCGCTGATTCCTGAGACGGTCTGCGTGACCAAGCCGACGCGCGATCGAACGCTGTGCAAATCGACTTGAGTACTATCGAACCCTTGGTATCGAATCGTGCCCACCTTTGTTGGCAGCAACCCGAGGATGGTCTTCGCCAGTGTGCTCTTCCCGGCCCCAGACGGGCCGACTATGGCCGCGGTCTGTCCCGCAAGCAAAGAGAAAGAAGCGCCCTCGATAACCGGTTTTTCGCCGTCGTAGGCGATAGTCACGTCCACAAATTCAACTTGTCCCTGGAAATCGATAGCCTCGCCTCCGCCCATGGCCTCGGGAGCTTCGTCGGTAATGTCTTGGAGCCGCGCGGTGTGTACACCGACCGTCTGTAGGCTCTGCAGAGCAATCCCGATATTTTGAACTGGACCGATAGCCGTACCTGCCAGCGTCCCTGCAGCCAAAAGCTGACCAATGGTCATTTCCCCCATGCTAAAAAGGAAAACTCCCATGCACAGAAGTGCTAAGGGCACGAAGAGTGAAAAGGCTTGGAAGACCGCATAGAGAACATTCTCGAGCCGCTCACGCTGTACCGACCACCGAACACTCTCGAGGTAACGAGCCTCGTACCGTTCTTGGGATTCCGTTTCCAGTCCCAACGACTTAATCGTCTCGATACCCTCGATCGATTCCAATAGAATCGACTGGCTCTCAGCCATCTTCTGGAGTTCTTTGTCGGCTAGGCGCTTTGATAAACCCAAGGTAAACAGGACGATGCCACCGAAAATGAAGAGAAGCGCCAAGACTGCCAGTAGATAGAAAACGTGGTAAGAAGCCAGGACCATCCCGTAGAACAACAGCAACATCCCGTCCATGAAGAGCGGAAACAGTCGTCCGCTAACGGCATCTCGGATCGTTGACGCAGACGAGAACCTTACTAACAAATCGCCGCTTGACCGGTTCATGAAGTACGAGAAAGGCAGCTTGAGTAGGTGTCGGAACATCCTCAACATCATGGCAACATCAATTGATTTCTCAAGCCAGAGGATCATTTCCGACCGCGCCAGCACAAGCAGAAAATGAAAGAGAGCAACGCCGACAAATAGCAATGCCAAAGGGAGCACCGCGTTCTCAAGCCCAAAGGGAACTAGATGGTCAACCACGACCTGAGTTGTCAGAGCTGGCAACAGGGCCAGCATTGAAACAAGTCCAGCTAAAACGGGAAGGCCAAACATCCACGATGTATTGTGCGGGAGGTACTTGACTACAAACGGCAGCAGACCGCCCTGCTTGGTCCGCCTTCGCTTAAACTCTTCCCCGGGGCTAACTGTCATGAGAACGCCACTGAAGCTGGCGGCGAACTCCTCAGCATCGACCACAATCTCCCCGACGGCGGGGTCGATAACTTCGACTCTTCCGCGGCGTATCCGGCTTATGACAACGTAGTGAGAGTTTTCCCAGAACGCAATCGCCGGCACTGGGAAGTCTGAGAGTTGAGCAGAGGAGTTCACGCCGAACAGCTTGACGTCGAAGCCCTGACGAGTTGCAATAGAGCGCATCTGGGCGAGATTAAGACCTGAGCGTCCCGGCGCGGCAAACTGCCGCATTTCTTGAATGGTCGTCTCGTAGCCGTAGTGCGACATAAGGGTGGATAACGCGGCAAGGCCGCATTCAGTTTCAGTCGATTGCAATACTGTTCTCATAGACTGCCACCTCCATTGCCTAAGAATGAGTGGACGGTTTTCCACAGCGTGCTTTGTTCATTGACTTCAATTGGCGTGTTGACTTGAAGCCGCGGCCCGGGACACGGAGAGACCGTGACTTGATTCCCGGATCGAATAGTGTCAGCACCGAGAATCTGAATCACCCGCAGAGGAACCTGATTCGTTTCCGTGGGTTGAATGACGCACGATTCGCCCGCATGACTTTTAACGGTTCCAGACCATGTGGCCGAATACGGAACGGATACGGCTGCCCAGAAGATACCCGCAACAAGAACCACTCCAGCCATGCTCGGCCACCACCTCGGACGGATGGTCGGAACCAGTTCGCTCGCCTCGACATCGATATTCGTTGTCATGCTCATGCCGTGTGAACGACCTTGCTACGCGGTACCGCAAGGCCAAAGGACAGAGCTTCCCAAGTGACCGACTGGTTATTTCCCATCAGCCGGCGGAGTCCCCAAGACACCCCACTCAGTCCCATGAAGAGGTCGGGGATGGGGGCTCCTGGGAGTCCACCAAGACGTGGCCCTCGAGAGCAGATGGAGCTGATCGATGCCTCGACGGTCCGATCCAGCCGCTCGTGGGTCCCACGTTGCAAGAATCCGGCCTCCGCTAGCATTTTGAGAATCACGAGGTTACCTAGTCGACCATGGCACAAGCAGTCGCCGAGGAAGTCAGCGCCAGTGGACAGGAGGCTTCCATCGATCTCATCGAGGATCGCTTTTGAGACTGGGTCAAAGATCCTTCCATATTCCTGTTGCCGGGCTTCGTCCAAAGAGTTCCAGGAAAGCGCCCTGGCCAAGAGAGCTCCGGGCGAACCGTGGCACCAAGCGCGCATGGACGCGGCAGGCTCCAGTCCATCACGCAGGTCGGGCCAGTTAAGAGTATTCGCGTCGAAAAGGGAGTCATCAAAGTCAAGAGCGGCCCGCCCAAGAAGGAGCGCTTCGCGGTCCCCGGTCTCACGCGCACCCGCCAATAGGTAAGTAGCAATTCCTGCAGCACCATGTGAGAACCCGCCAAGAAGTTGACCAGTCTCAGGATCGCGCCACCCGATGCCTTGTGCAGCTTCTTCTGCATGTACCTTCAGGTGGCGCGTAGCCTTGGTTATCAGGGCTTGGAGTCGATCGTCGTCAACAATGCCTCTAACTGCAAGAGCAGTAGCGATCGATCCAGCGCTGCCGGACATGACGTCGTACGTCTTATCTTCGTCGATGAGATGGATAAGTAGTTCGACCACATCCCGAGCCGCACCTTCTACATCAATGTCGCGTCGCAGTCCTGGGACTGTGGCTAGGCAGGCCGCCCAACCAGCCAGACTGGATGCTGCACCAACATCCATTGCTCTCAATGCAGCCCCATCGCCAGCAAGGCCGGCGTGTACTATCGCTTCCATGGGGCGCATCGACCGGAGCAGGAGGTCGTGGTGAAGGGATACTTCGCTGGACCCCTCACTCTGAAGTGCTTGATCCGCGAGTAGCATCCCGGCACGACCGTTATAAGTTTCGAAGCCGACGGGGGCCACCGTCCAATGCGCGGCCGAGGCTGCGATTAAGGTCGTGCTAGCTAGGGTCTCTTCAACTTCCCTAAATCCTGCGACAGCCCTCCCCATGATCGATCTTGCCGGGCCATTTGCGGTCTCGGAGGAAGTCAGCCTCCCTAAGGTGTCTATGTTGCGAATAGGTGCACCAATAGATGCAAAGCTCTGCTCAATCACTCGTTTCTGATATTCCACGTGGGCGGCGTCCAAGACATCGACCAGTCTCGTGGCAAGGCGCTCACGGATTGTCGGTGCGCCAGCTACTTCTCCGTCCCATGGGGACGCGTCATCCAGAGAACAGCTGATGTGCGGAATATCCCCTACCAGCAACGAACGGTACTCGGAACGGATGAGTTCAAGTCGGCCTGGGGCATTAACGTAGCCGTTCCAAGCTTTGGCTAAGACAACATCGCGTGCCGTACCAAACTGCAGGAAAAACGGGTGAAATGATTCCGAGAGGAGTTTAGCGTAGACCATGGTCGGTCGAGGAATATATCGCAGTTGCGCCCGGTCGAAATAGTCGACAACATCATCCGGTCCGGACGCTAGCGCCACCTGAGTTCGGCATGCAGATGCGGCGGCAAGAAAGCCTTCGAGGAACTCTTCGCCGTGGATTCGCAATAATGGTTCGCCGGGTCCTCCGTCGTCGTCGATCAAGGCCTCGATGATCCGCGGCAGTCCCGCTTCGTCAGTGCTAAGTGTTGGGACGACCATGGGCGTCCTTTGCCCAGCAGAGTAGCCCACCACGCTGATGTCCGTCGCTTCAATTCCTCCGTCTGGGCTTCTGGATACGATCTTGCCTGGGACAATCCCTGCAACTGCAACCGAATCCATCAGCACACGAAAGGCCGGGTCTGCATTCTCATCGAGTGGTTGGGTCGCCTGTCGCGCGTCAACGCGAACAACTGTTTCCAAATCGACAGGGCAGGCACGCCCGCCCGCAAACCGAACGTTTTCGTGGTGGAAGTCATTTCCCCCGAGAATATTGATGACTGCGGATAGTGCGCCCAATGTCCGGGCTGCTCCGGCGGCATCTTCAGCCTCTAGCGGATCGTCCTTGATATGTTCATGCCACGACCAACTTCCTCGGTCGATGACGTGGGGCACAGCGAAGCTAAGTGGACCGACATCACCAAAGAGCCGGTCACGCAAATTCTGAAGTGCGATTTCGTTCGTCCCACCTCGCGGTTTATACACGAGTACGCCATACCGGGTTGTAACCACAATGACGCTTCGACCTTCCAGATGGGAGTCACCAGCACCTATCGAAATATCGATGACGTCAGGACCCTTCGGGAGCTCTCCTTCCGGATGATCGGAAAAGTCAAGGAACTTTTCTTCTTCTAGTACCGGCAGATCGAGCATTAGATGCTTTACGAACTCCAATAGCCGCGCCTGCCAGAAAAGTAGCCGAGTCACCACCAACCGAGTGAGAACCGGATACTTCCAAGTCAAGTTTTCTTCGAAGCGCTCCTGAGCGATGAGTTCGCCGAATGTCGCCGATGAATCTTCGTTGCCAGCCTGGTTATGCAATTCTTGAACCAAGGTCCGGGTCGTTAGATTCTGCACGTCCTCCAACGGCGGAAGGTCAAGCAGTGCAACTGCCACTGCATGGACGAGGCGATTTTGCCTACTACTTGGGCCCGGCAGGAGTAATTCCATGGACTCACGCAGTTCGTCAACAGCTCCTTGAACGAGCGTCTGATAGGGCATAGTCGACGAGGAATCCCGAATATTTGCTCGGCGCCACCATCGCTGGCGCGTAGCCTCCCATTCGGGTGGGGCGACCACGCCCGAAAGGTCACCATCGATTTCGGCCAGAGTCAGTGCCTTGCTGAGATCCATTGGATCCATCTGCAAAATCTCCGAGACCACTTCGATCCCTTCAGCCCAGACTTTGGTTTGGGACCAAAGGCCTAGCGTTTCAGGGCTCTCGGGCCTGATACCGGTGAAATCACCAGCTACTCCATCGAGATCTACAAGTTCCCGCGTCGTCAAGGCCCTCCACCACGGGAACGCCCTCTGCTCCGTCTCCGGATCAACTACGCTTCCCGTTTGCTCATCTACCAGCATTTCTTTCCGCTCCTCAACAACCCGTATTCACTCAGTTATGGCCGCTTGGGGCCGGACGACGTCCGGCCCGGCCTCGTCTTTCGTAACGATGCCGGGCCGGACTGACTTTGGCTCAGACGCAGCTGGGCGTGTTGCAGACCAATCCGCACTTCGTCCACGATGAGTACCAAGGCAGGCACCAGCAGCAGCCGAGTGTCTTCATCGTTTGACTACCGCGTGCAGCCGAGGCGATACCTTCAACCGATCCGTCGTCAAGGTCACTCAGATCAACGAATCCAGCCGGATCAAACTTTTCCATGGTGGCAGTAATTTTCATTTATTTCCCCTAAAGAAATTTAAAGACTACGAGACGGACAAATTCTGACTCTAGGTGTTAGGCCCATTTGCCGCAGCAACCACGAGTGCCGAGTTGACAGGAGCCGAACAGCAGCGTGTTCCCGTCCCACTCCCACCAGTTGCCACCAGCCAAGGCCTGGGCCTCTGCCGAGTCCGCCGAAATTTCGTACAACGGGTCACCCGACAGATCAACACGACCCGCCGGACTTCCAGTTCTTTTCTTATCCATTTCATTTCCCTTCAAAAAAACTGAACGAATATCATGAATTTCAACGATTATCGCTGCATTCCATGACGTCAACGAGTCCAGTATTGTCGAAAGGCAAGGGTTAATCAATCAATTTTAGTCAACGTTGGTTGCATATGTGCGCAACCTATATTGACGTGCGCCTACAAGCCTCCTTGGTCCTTAACATAAAAAACGTCCGGAAATCGAACCGCAGCAACTTCCCATTCCCGGGAGCTTTTTTGTTCAACTCGCCGCAGCGAAAGCATTGAATCGCGCCGCACCGACCACTTTCGGTCCGTCATTTCGACAGAGTGTTCACCATGCCTAGAAGCTCTCAGTTTCCACCCGAGTAGTCCTGCGGCTTCAAGGATGTTCACTTCGTCACCTCTAGTCGTGGGACCGAGCATTACCCTCGCACTGTCACTTGACAGCTTCAGACCTTCCTTGCCAAACCTCTGCTGCATGGCTTGCCGGGAGATGCCCATTGCATCACCGAGCAGACTCCATGGCACCCCTTGTGCGCGAGCCGCTTGAACCGCGTCCTGCTGCAAGCGGAGTATCTCCGCCCGCATGGAGTCAAGTACCACGACCGATCTAACTAGTTGCGAGGCGTCGAGCCCTTGGGACTCGTCCGGGTTCTCAATTCCCAGGCGCTGCAAGCCAATGCGCGCCAATATCGCCGCCAGCGATTCGTCATTCGTGGCCATGATCAGTTCTCATCCGAAGGCTTCCAGGAAGTGCCATCCGCAGCGTGGAGGCTGGAACTCCGCCTGTCGATTAGGAAGCAAGCGATCCATGCAAGGACTGCAATCAAGAATGCGACACTAGCCGGGGCGAGAATCAGCACCGGTAGCGGCATGCCAACCAACAGGCTTAGAAGTAGAACAACAGCCAGACCAATCGTGATCCATTTGGCGATACGCCTGTAGAGGTCCAACTTACGTTGCTGCGCATTTATGTTTTTCTCGTTTTCAATCATGTGTCAATGATCCCTTGACACAAGTATCGGTGTCAACCATCAATGAGACGACGTACAAGAAAACAATCAGGAAACCGGATGCTGGAGACGCTCCATCCATCACCGTCAGGTGGGGACGGTGAGAATACAAAGCGACGACTCAATTCCCATTGTCCATTCGTCGTCCGCCTCAACAGGTGGTGCCCATGGAACGATTGCGTGGGAATCCAGCCTTCCAGAGCCGAGGCACCAAGCTCCAAAACTTCATCTCGGCGAGTAACGGGCCCCAAACGACGCAGACCTTCGGCGCCCCCGCCCTCACCGCTGGTTGAGTACTTCTTTTGGACGGCCTGGCGAGTAACTCCCATGGCTTCTCCGATTTGAGACCAAGGGCTCCCATGCCACCGAGCAGATTTAACAAGCTGGCGTTCCATCCGCTCACAGTGCATCTTGACGACCGTCAACGCTTCCAACGTCTCCAGGGTCAGGGCTTTATCGCACGATCCTTCATGATCTTCATCGTCGCCATATGCCTTCCAAGCGAGCTTTAGAATCTCCAGATCAAGCTGTTTCTCCGTGTACATGTCTTTCGACGCCTGTCATGGCGTCGGCCTCCGTTCGAAAACCTTCATTGCCAACTTCTAACGATCTCATCTACGATCGCCATACGAGCCGACTCAGGATTAACATATCAAACACAGGAACTAAATAATAACTAGTCAGATGTTTGGAGTGTCATCGACCGGTGTCATATATCGGAGTGTGGATCCACCGGGGTTGCCGCGCAATCGTAATCAGATAAAGTCCGCGACCCCATCCTCAATGCAGTAAGAATCCGGCAGATCGCGCACCGACTCCACGGCGGACTTTGATCATTTTTGGCCATCGGCCTTGCAGGCAGCAATCCGCCTGCTGACCGAGCTGTCCGAGGCACGTGGAGAGCACGTGGCACGGTTGTGGTTTAACAGCTCGTGCCTCTGGCTGGATGAGGACTTCCAGGTGAAGGCCATCATTGAAGACCGGTACAAGGAGACCCGGGCAGCGGCCAACGCCATGCTCCCCTGAGGATTATCGGGTTGAACACGCGCTTCTGCGAAGGGACCTGACTTGCCGTCATCAAAGATCCGGTCGCCTAGTACCGGATTTCCAGCGCCACAAGACCCTGAACCTCGAAACGCCACAACGATGGACTACAGGGTGTCTACTGGATCCGCTGGTGCACAATTGCGCGGAGGCACCAATGGCCACCATCGGTTGAACTACCCGCGCTTTACACCAATTTGATGTCAAAGCGTTTGGCGACCACGTTGAAGTCCGGATCGAAAAAGTGAATTCCCGCCCGGGACGACTCATCACAGGGTCCTGTGCCATTCCCAGATCTGTCCGCACCCCCAAAATGCCCAGTAAAGGTTCCGCTTGCGGACTGCGACCCATGTTCTAGACCATGGGTCATTCATGGACGACATCCTCGGGAAATATCGGCCGTCACTTGCGTACTCACGAATTCAGTCAGCATCGGACACTGCCTTAGCATGAGAATAACCGAACCTGGTAGCAACAGATGAGTTGGGGATCGAAGTGACCGATTGGGACCTTCAGCTGGTGGTGCCGTTATGGCAAGGCAGCGGCGAGCCTGGAATTGCGCAGGGCTCCACTCGTTTGGCCGAGATGCTCTCTCCATCGACCGTGCGACACATCGTCGAACCGGACTTTGGAACACGCGATACGCACGCGAACAACGAGGACAACTCCTTGATCGAAAGCCACGATGCCGTCGAGACCCATCTGATCGCGGCCTCGAATGTCTTGCGGGCTCTTATGCCGAGCAGCCTACTAACCCTGGGCGGGGACTGCACCATGGAAGTGGCCTCAGTGTCGCACATGGCCTTAATCCACCCGGACCTGCACGTGGTGTGGATCGATGCCCACGCCGATTTGAACACGCCGGAATCCAGCCCCAGCGGACAAGCACACGGCATGCCACTGCGCACCCTCTTCGGCGAGGGCCACCCGGATTTGGTCCCGTCCACCACCCTGTCTCCACAACGATGCGCGCTCCTGGGCACCCGCTCCATGGACCCTCCCGAGCAGGCATTCATTGCCGCACACGAGCTGCCAGTAATCAACCCCGAGCAACTGCAAAACGAACCGGACCTCCTGGAAGAACTTCTGGTCCGGTGGCTGCCCGACGGTGCACCGCTCTACGTGCACCTGGATCTGGATGTTCTGGACCCCACAGTGTGGCCAGCGGTGGCTGTTCCCGAGCCCGGTGGGCTGGGCATCGCTACCTTGGTCGCGGTGATCAACAAGCTTCGGACCCGGGGCAACCTTGTGGGTGTAGGTATCACTGAATACGTGCCCGGAGTGGACCACAACCCGTCAACACTCTGGCCAGTGCTGGACGCGTTGGGCATCACCGTCCAAGGCCGCAACAACAATGCAGCCCAGGAGGGATGAGCATGGTTCAGGCGAATGCCGCTGATATCGAGGAGCAGTCGGACCCGGATGTGCGAGTCTGCTTTATCGGTGACTCCTTCGTGGCCGGAGTCGGGGACGCCCGACGCCTGGGCTGGGCCGGACGCTTGGCAGCGCGAAGCCATGCACAAGGACACGCGCTGACCGCCTACAACCTGGGCATTAGACGAGACACCAGCGCCGACATCCTCCGCCGCTTCCGGGCGGAATGCACGCCCAGGCTTCCTGCCGGAAGCCATGCGGGTGTGGTGTTGTCTTTCGGCGTCAACGACACCATGTTTGAATCCGGTGCATCACGGGTCGCAGCCGAAGCGTCGGTATCCCATTTGCGTGAGCTTTTGACGCAGTTCGGCAAGTCGGGGTGGCCTGTCCTGATGGTCGGTCCGCCAGCGGTCGATGACGATGCGCACAGCGAACGGGTCGTTGTCCTGGATGCCTTGTTGGAGGCTGAATGCGCTCGTCAGTCCGTTCCGTACGTGAGTGTCGTGAGTCAGATGCAGGTCCATGATGTTTGGCGGCGCGAGGTGCGCGAGGGCGATGGGGCTCATCCATGAGCAGGGGGCTATGACGCCTTGACCACGCTGCTTCGGCCCGCTTGGGACAGCTGGCTTTCTGCACTGAGGGCCGGCCAGGCCAGCGTCTAGAGACGGCGGGTCTACAACGGCTTCCTTGCGAGGACCGGAGCAAATACCGCCCTGCTGCATCCGAATCGCTGCGGAGAACTGACGTGTAGCATCCGCTGCCCCCAAGCATTCATACCGTCTCAGTGAGCGTTCGTCTGACGGAATTATGAAGGCCGTGCAGACGGGTGCTGAAATTTGTGCAGGCGACTTCTGAAAATGACATTTTGACCGGCGGGGGAATATCCCGGTTCCTTGGAAATGGAACGAAAGGATCTAGGGGCAGATCGACGCGACTGCTACTTGCTTGGCATCCAGTCGTTCCATTCTTGTGTGGACCAGCCGCCGGATCGCCCGGGCTTACCCGGTGTCCCCGGGATGCCAGGCCGTCCAGGACGGCCGCCGATCCCCGGCCTGCCTGGCACACCGCTGAGTCCTGGGCGAGGGATGGAGGCGGAGATGTCGCGCGTCATCCCGATGGCACGGTTCTGGGAGTCCCAGAAGACACCCTGTTCGAACCAACCAAGGTGGTACCCCTTCTGGTAGCTGATCACACTACTGCCGTTAACAAAACCTCGGTGCGCTCCGCCCAGGTCCAAGATGTCTTTGCCGTAAAGCCAAGCAACGACAGCGCCGTTCTTGTTGAATATCGGGTCCATGACTTTTAGCTCCTGCAGTTATTGGGGTCGATGGTGTTGTACTCAAGAGTAGCCACTGCATCTGAAAACCTGCACGCAGTCACACCCCTGGAAGTGGGATGTAGTGAAACGAAATCGTCATTTATGCCGTGCAGTATCGCTGCGGGCCGGACATGGGGAGCTTAAGAATTAGAAGTTGCTCGGGATCTTGAGCAATTATTTGCTTTTGGCCCGCGTGCTAAGGGATCTTGCTGGAGATATTTTCAGAGGTCCGTCTCGGGCTCGGTGACTTGGTGGTGCCAGGCGGTCAGGGAACCTCAGATCATGGGTTACCTGGTTGTGGCCAGGGAGTGAGATGGATCTGCTGATTGTCAGAGGGCCGATATAGAGTCCTAGATCGTATGGAAATGGTCAACCGCCCCCCAGAGGTTCCCCTTCCGGTCATGAAAGGGCTGCTGATGGGCCAGCTCAGCGGAATGGCAGGAATAGCACCATTTAGAGTCTGTGGAGGCATGTTTCTGCCACTGCCCAGATTTCCAGTGAAGCAAGTTCACCGACGCTGATGTCTGGATACTCCGGATTCTCCGCCTGCAGCACGATCCCTGACGGAGTCATCCGGAGGCGTTTGACCGTCATTTCACCATCAAGGACAGCGATCACCACCGAGCCGTCAATGGGTTTGCGAGCACGGTTCACGATCAGTTCATCGCCATCAGCGATCCCTGCCCCCTCCATGGATGATCCGGATACACGAACGACAAAGGTGCTGGTGGTGTCATGAATGAGGTGCTCGCTCAAATTGAGTGTGCCGTCGAAATAGTCCTGCGCCGGACTGGGATATCCTGCCGCCACAGCAGTGAGTGCTACCTGTACGACGGAGTCTGCGCGGTACAGCCGAATAGAAGAAATTTTCACATTAACCACATCCTGAAGATTTAATTAGAACATTAGTCTCAATCCAAGGGTAGGCGTTTCCCAGACAATTTGATCGCGGAGCCCGCATCCCCTTCGTCCGATTCCGGCTATACGCGTCTATCCTTGGGGAATGACCAGCGAATCCATGGCGGCACGTAGGCTTCGCGAGATCCATGAATTGCGACTCACGCTCAAACAGCAGCTTGCCGCAAGCAATCCGGAATCAAGCGATCACGTCGATCTTCAGCGGCAACTTGATGGGCTCGATTCAGACGCCGATGACGCCGAGTCAATCCGTGCCGCTGAGCTGCGCCGGCGGTTCAAAACTGGTCACTGACCGAACCCGGAACGCTTGCAGATAAGGACCCCGCCAAGCCCGGCTGCGATCATTGCCACTATTGACGATGAAAATGGCAGCCAGAAGCTCATTAGTGAAGCTCCAACACATAAGGAAGCCCGATGCCGGTTGGATCCCCGCGCCTCAGGGGTTGCAGATCCTTACGCAGAAATTGAGGGCAGGTCAACCGACGCATGTGGCGATGGAATGCCGACCGGTTTTGACGACTGCCAAGCGTGGAGATGTCGTACGACGATTTGGTGGGGCACTCGCGCTCAGAGTGACGCCATGAAGATTCACCCAAACATCAAGGAAGGCCAATCATGTCCAACGACGCAGTCGTGGGATCCGCAGCGGTCCGCACCAATGAACTCGGCATCCAGGAAATCGTCCGCCGACTCAACTCTGGACTGGGACCGACCCTGGTTGCCGGGCTGGCCGGCAGCAAGGATCGTCGAATCTCTCACAAGTGGGCCAAGGAAGACGGCCCGGAGCCCAATCAGGCGGCAGTCCGACGCCTCATGGCAGCAATCCGCCTGTGGACCGAGCTGTCCGAGGCGCACGGGGAACACGTGGCCCGGCTATGGTTCATCGGCTCGAACCCCTGGTTGGAGGAGGACTCCCCCGTGGAGGCCATCATGGAAGATCGATACAAGGAGACTCGGGCAGCGGCCAACGCCATGCTCACTGGAGGATTCTCGGGGTAAGCACGCACATCATCCAAAAGACAGGCCTGCCCTCTTTGGCGGTCTTGTTCTCTGGTCCTGGTCCGCCAATGCCAGCAACGGGGCGTTGAGCCCGAGAGGCGTGATGTTCAAGGGTCCAAGGGGCGTATGCAGTCGCTGAACATCACGATGAGCGGTTGGTAGTTCTGCTCTTCGCGGGCGATCTGGCTGGCTTCGTTAAGTTGTTTTCCATGCACTTTGCCCCAGTCGATGTACCATCCGGCATCTTCGGCCACCCTGGTCCAGAATTCCCGCTGGGTCCGACCATTACCTTCCCGAAAGGGGTGGATGTAGTTGAAACTGTCGTAGTAGAAGGACAGTTTTTCCACGAATTCCCGTCGCTCCAGACCTTGGAGGTGGTTGTCCTCAGCGAGTTCGCGGGAAATAGTCGCCGCTGCCCGCTCGATCAGATTTACGGGGCAAAAAGGCTCGTTGTGGGGACGCGCCAAATCAATCGTCCGGAGGTGTCCGGCCCATGCAAAAATGTCGCCAAAAAGTTGCCGGTGGATTGCCTGGAACTCTTGAAGGTCCCGGCTCGGCTCGATATGCGCGCTGTCACGCAACTGGATCACACGAGCAGCCACGAGGTCAGCTTCTGCTGCCGCAAGCTCTTTACTAGTGGTCGCTCCGACGAGGTTCCTGAGAATACCTGTTGACGGATCTAGATAGGGATCGGGAGCTGAACTATCGAAATCAGTCGAGCCCAAACCGTGCACGTGCTTTTCTTACCAGTTCGTCTGATGTCACTTTTCCCGTGACATACTCTTCAGATTCCGCACGGTATTCGTCACTGACTTCAAGACCCTCGAGACTCATGCTGTGGGCGGCCTCGTTGACCCACTTGGATCGCTGCTCTGTCATGGTCATGCCGTTTCCTTCCCACGCCTCTTTGTCGCCACATCCACCAGAGGTTCCGCCGAACTCGTAAGTGCAGGAACAGCCGGAAACTACCTGATGGACTAGTGAATCAATTCTACTCGCGATCGGCCATGAAATTGTGTGCCACACAGAAGAGCCCAGCCACCTCGTGAGGCAATCACAAGCGCCACAGCCATCGTTGCAGTTCGTTGCCTGCTCCGGTGCCCTCGGAGACAGACCACCACGAGTCATTGCTCCGAACCCCGTGACGGGCCGGTTACCCCAAGCGCGGGCCTTCGGATTCCGGGCCGGTAACGGGGCCATCGTGCCGCCGGGCCCTGCGCGCCTTCGGTAGGTTCGGATCCTGCAGCCGTGCAAGCCGCTCCCGCAAAGTTCGGCGCCCATCCTCTTCGTCATCGGGCTGCGGACGCGCAGGCATGGCCTCTTTTCCCGCGTCCTGCTCCATGAACGTCACAGGATCCGGTTGCCTCTTCCCGGCGCGGCGTCGACGCAGTTCGGCAATGGCCTCCTCGGCCGCCGTCGGTGCGGTGCCGGGGGCCGCCAGTTCGGCCTCGAGGCGATCGATTGTCCGTTCCTCCTGGTTCAAGGGCGGCTTCGTGGTGAGGCTGCTGTGCTTGTGCAGGGAGGTTGCCCGGGCTTTGAGGTCTAGGGCGATCGGGTTGTTGCGGTGGTCTTTAGGGACCATTAGCGGTTCGCTGTCGGGGATGTTGTAGGTGTGGCGGTAGGCGAGAATTTCGGCCGCGAGATCACACCAGTCCCGGTGCCGGTCACCTCGGCGAGGCACCGGCCCCAGATCGGTGAGCCAGGCCGGCGGGTTCTCGGCCAGTTCGGCACCCACCCGAGTGAACTCGCGTTTCGCCACGGTGCGGTATTGCTGGATTTGCGTGGCCCAAACCTCCGGGGTTTCGGGTTTCCAGAGGTGTTCGGTGGGGGCAAACCATTCGGGCAGATCCCTCTGAGTTTCGTGTTCGCGCTCATCCAAGAGGGAACGCACTTCCAGTTCGTCGTTGAGTCGTTCCACGATGGTGTCGGCGCCGCGGATTCGGCTGGTGCGTGCACGTTCAAAGGTCTCAGCCCGGTACACGTCCTCAGACATAGTGCCCCGTAGTGCTCGTTCCTGGCGAAGTGCATCCACTTCCCAGGTCAGCTCTTGGGTCTTGTTCTGCGGGTCGGACGGGATCTGCCGGTCCCGTTCTTCCTCGCACCGCCCGATACGTGCGGTGAGTTCGTCATCTCCCAGATGACCGTAGAGGCGGCGGCGCCAGGGCTTGATTCCGCGTGTTTCGACGGCGATGGGTTCATCGATGATGCCGTGGTGACGTTCTCTGGCGAGGACGGACAGCCGCTGAAGGTGCTCGGTGGGGACGACCTTCAGGGGGCGGTGGGACTCGGATATTAGCTGTTCGAGGTTTGCCATGAGTCGCTCCACTCTCCAGGCCAGCACGGCCGATCGGTCCTGCGCCGAGTCAATTTCCCGCTCGTTCACGGCGTCCTGGACGAGCCGATGTATCTCGAGTCCCTGGTCTTCCGCGTTTCCTAGGTGGTGGACGAGGGCTCCCCAGGCCGGGGCACGGAAATACAGGTTGGCGGCCTCGTCGCCCACCTGAGCTGCCAGGATGGCTAGTAGGCGTTGTTCGCGGGCCTGTTCAACCAGGTCGCGGTGGATGGCGCCTAGGTGTTCGATGCCGCGGGAGAGGGCTCGTTCGGCCGTTGAGGTGTCGTGCGCGCTGAGGTTCCCCTCGGTATTTCCGGCAATCCGCGCCAACACCTCCGGGGCGTCCTCCCCCGTTTCTAGGGCCACATAGATCTTGTTGTCGTACCGTCCGCGGCTGGTGGCCACATAGGCCTGCGCCCGGTCCAACCCGGCGGCCAGTAAGGCGTGGGAACTGTCGTAGGTCATGCCTTGGGCGCGGTGGATGGTCGAGGCGTAGCCGAGCTCCACATGGGTCTGCACATATTCGGCGGGCAGGGTGGAGGTGCCGCGGTGGTCACGGTGCTGCACATCCAGCGCCCCATCGGCCCGGATGCCGGTGATAATCCAGACGTCGTTGTTTTTCACGAAGTCGTGCCCGCGGTTCACGACTAGGCGGCGGTCGTTGCGTCGGGTCACCACCACATCCCCTACATAGGCCCGGGCACCGGGTTGCAGAACCGCACTGGTATCTGTGGGCAGCTCGCCAAGTTCGATGCGGTAAGCCTGCGCACGGTCGTTCAGCGCACCGACCAGGGCGTTGTTGGGGGCGATCATCAGCGCGTGGTGCCCTGCATTTTGGTCTTTTTGCCATCCGGCAAAGACGTGGTGTTCCATCAATTCGGTGTCCCCGGCCATGATCCGGTGATGATCCCAGTAGAACGCCCACGGGTCATCGGTGCCGAGCAAGGGTGCTTGGCGCAGGACCAGGCTGGCGGCGGCTTCTTCCTCGTGTGGCGTTCCGTCCGGGTGGCGGAAGCGGTGCACGGTTTCCAGACGCACCGCTGGTTCGTCTTCATCGATCATCCGCAGGGCGCCCCCGCAGCCGATGGCTCCGAGTTGGCGGTCATCGCCGATGGCCCGAATGAGAGCCCCGTGCTTGGCTGCCAGGCTCACGGCTTGGGCGAAGAGCCCGGTGCCAACCATGCCCGCCTCATCGAGCAAGAGCATGTCCCCTGGTTTGAGGGGGACAAAGTGTTCGGAGGGTTCATTGGCGCCCAGGACAAAGGCGTCCAGGGTCATCGCTTCGGTGCCAATTTCTTGTCCCAGCAAGGTGGCAGCTGCTGCGGTCGGTGCCACGGCTAGAACCCTGCCGCCGGCAGCTTGGGTGGTGTCCGCGACGAGCCGCATGGCCGTGGTTTTACCGGTTCCGGCCGGGCCGATGCCGATTTTCAGCAGCCGGTCACTGCAGGTGAATTCTTCGGCCAGGCTCCGTTGTCCCTCATCAAGCCATCCTTCTACTTCGCCTAGGATGCGGGTGAAATGATCGTGGGTAGCCACGGGGATAACCACGCGCTGTGCGGCACCCAAAAGATCACTTTCGGCCGCCAGGACCGTGGGTGAGGTGTAGAGCTGACGCTTGGCTTTCTGGTATTTGTGCACCGCTGTCATCGCCCCAGCCACCGGCGCGGGGACCGGGAGATCCGCGGTTAGGCACAAGCAGTGATGTTCCAGAACGGTGTGGGTGAGGGCGAATACGAGAGCGTCGGGCAGTTTCCGGGGTCCGGCGATAGCACCGAGTTGGCGGGTGGCTTCGGCCTGCACGTGGTGTTCACCCCAGACGGCACGCTCGGATTCGAGCCGCTGCACCACGCTCACGGCGACGCTCTGCAACTCCAGCCCAGAGAGCTCGAAGGGGCTCGATGATGCACCAATTCCCAGAGCCTTTCGAGCCTTCTGGGCCCGTAGAAGTGCGGCTTCTCCGACTGGCAGGTGCAGGGAGCTGCCGAACTTCTGCTGCCACCCTTCCACCAATTCCGCCAGCGGTTTGCCGTGTTTCTTGTCCGCCCTGGTAGTGAGGGTTGCTTGCTGGCTCAGGTGGATCATTTGTTTGCGATTCGGTTCGTAGCCGTGCTCGGACCGGAACGTATCCACCAGTATCCTCAGTGCCGATTGGATCTGTCCGCGGCGGGAGGATGCGGCCTCGATGGCGGCCACATCGATGCCAGCGATCTCCGTGACTGGACGCTTCCCCGGCACCGGCCGCATCGTGGTGGCCACACCGAGGGATTCGCAGACGTTCTCCATGACGTGGCGGTTGTAGTGCTCACTGGCTGCCACATTGAACTGATACAGCAACGCACCATCCAGGGTCCCCCATCTCTCGTCGGTACCCAATACCTTGTTGGAGACCACGACATGGTCATGCAATTGTGGATCCCCGTCACGGGAATCGTAGTGACGGAAGCGCGTGTAGATGAGCCCGCCAGCGACGTCTTGCTGCCGCACCCCGTTCTTTCCCCGCCGCGTATAGACGGCGGTATCCTCGAGGTAGGCCATGGTCGATTCCACGGCCTGAAGGTGCGCCTGCTCGATGGCCACGCGCACTTTGTCGCCACCTACGCCCCACAGGTAAGACACGGATTTGGGTGGGGAAAAGACGAGGTCGAATCCGGCGACGGCCTGGGCTGCGGGGCGCATGTGCTGGGCAATGAAGCGGCCCAGTTCCTCCTTGGAGGCCGGGTTGCGGCCGTGTAGTTCGCGGAAGTACTGGGCGCCGACCTTTGACCTCAGGCGTCGACGTTCATCCACATCAGGGGCCCGGTGCTGCAGACGCTCAAAATCGCCCAGCACGGTTGTGATGCGCTTCTGCAGGACATTCTCTCTCTGGGAAAAGCGTTTGTAGCGTTGTCCCAGGTCCTTCTCGAACGGTTCCCCGCTGAGTTCGCTGCTCTCACCAAAGCGGGGGTGAAGACCTTCTCCATAGAGCAGTTGCATCTGTTTCTCGGTGACTGTTCCTGCGACTTCGAGGTTTTCGGCCCCTCGCCCACCCCACTGCCCCGGTGGGTAGCCGGAGAGGTGGTAGTACTCCCCTAGCTCGCGGTCTTTGGCCCGTAGTTCATCACCGCTAGCGACTTCACGGGTGTAGTACGTGTAGCCGTCGCCCGCACTGAGTTTGTGCACGGTCATCACACCCCCAGTGTGACCCCGCCCCCCTCATTTATCAAGGATGCATGAGGTGTGACAAAACATGGTGGTTTGACGAGTCCGACGAAGGAGCAGAAGTCTCGGCGAACCAGTAGCGATGCTGTTCATCCGAGGGACGAGAAATGCGTGAACAGCATCGTGCCAGGCTTGGCCATCAACGGTGTTGATGCGGTTGTGCACACGCGAATGCGCGGTGGGTAACACTCTTTTCGTTATCCACGGTGCGTTCAACTGTGTGCAACCGAGGCGCGGAGGCAGGATTTTCCACAGGCCACCGCTGGTTTTCCACGCGCGGACGGTGTACCGATCTGCAGGAACGGAGCACCGGACGGGATGCCGGTGCCAGGCATTTCGGCTGGCCCGGGTTGCCGGTGCCGCCTCGGGCGATCTGGGACCGGCTGCCCTGTTCCGCGGGCATCAACGGGTTTATTCTGTGGTGACCGTTAGGTTTCGATTCAGGAGTGCTCATGGCCAAGGAACGGAAATCGGCGGCGGCGTTGGCCGCCCGCCAGAAGGCGCGGACCAAGGCACAGGAAATGACCCAACGCCACGAGCTGTTGCTCGAGAAGGCGGCCGAATACTTCGTGCTGGAGGACCAATCCGCCGCACGCATGGAGTCGGCCCAAGAGCAGGCACGGCAGATCCTGGATCAGGCCAAAGAGTCGCTCGATGCCGATCGCATCCAGCGCGGACGCATCGTGGTGTCGATGGTGGCCACCGGGGAATCCAAGGTTTTGGTGGCCCAACGGTTGGGCATTTCCTCCGGAGAGCTGCGCTCCCTGCTCGAGGCAGCCAGCCCCACAGCAGAAGATCGACCGTGAAACCTGGTGTCGGGTCCATTTCGGGGCGGGTACTCGGTGTCCGATTCAGAATAGGGTGGGGTCATCGACGCGCGAGCCGGTGTTGATCGCATGGATGCGTTGGGCATCCCATCCGTGGGCCAACAGGTCTGCGCGCAGGGCGCGGGAGCGGGCGGCCATGGCCGCCCGCGGCAGTCCCCGGAAGCGCAAGCCCGACCCGTTGGCGGAGCGCAGCTTGCGTTGCCGATCGACCATATTGGACTGCCGGTCCCCCAGCCCCAGGTGCCGGGGATTCACACACAGGGGAACATCGCATTCGTGCATCAGCTCGGGCAGCTGATCGTGGGCCAGTCCCAGGTCCAGAGCGAGGCTGTAGCGGTGCGGGCGCACCGAGGTCCCGTCCAGGTAGAAGCGTCCGTAGCCGTCATCGGCGATGGCCCCGACCCAGATCCAGCACTGTTCCGGGCGCGGACCGCGGATGACCTTGGACCAAAAACGGTGCTCCTCGCTCCCTCTCGCCCTCTGTAGCCCGAGGTCTTTCGCTTCCCCCGTAATCTCGGTGATCCGGATTCGGGTTCCGTCCGGCCGCCACACGCGGGGACTCATGCGTGGGATCCTTGGCCGCGTGCATGGCGGGGAACCGTACCGAAGATCTGGGACTGAATGCACCGGCGCAAGGTTTGATTCCGCCTGTGTCGATTCCGCCTGCTGGTCGCGTGGTTGGCTGCCATCAGGCCACCTGGCGTGAGAGCTTGTTGGTGCACCACAGCAGGAACACCGCGGGCAGGATCCATCCGGCGGCTTCGAGGTAGTCATGGTTCCAGAACCGGCCCAGGGCGGTGAGCAGCAGGATGAGGCCGACCACCGTGCAGAGCATCCGACCGAGGGCCAGCATGCTCTGGAGGGGATGAAGCACCAGTTTCAGGAGCAGGGCGAGGCACAGGAGTCCCGCGGCGAGAAGGAGGGTCATCGTTTGCTCCGCCGTGTTCCTGCGGGGCTTGTGCCGCTTGTGTGTCGTGCCTGGCGGTGGGGTTGGTGCTGCACGCCGGGACTCGTCATGGTGCCTCCGCTCTAAACCGGGACGTGGGAGATGTCCCGTTGGTGCGAAGATAGCGGAAACCACCGACACTTGGGAAACGTCACACTTTGGAAAACGCCCGCCGTCCGCGGGGGTCTTGCGGGATCCGACCCTGTCGCCAGTCGAGCAGGTTGGAACTCGCATGGGTTCCGGTACCCGTGGATTTCTGCGCCGCGGTAGGTCGTTCTTCCGGCGTGCCGGTGTGCGGTTCGGGCCGTGCCGGCTTTCGTCCCCGGCATGGGTTCGCGTGGCGATTACCGGTCCCGGGGCGCGTCGGGGGAATCCCGGGGGTCCTGCGTCGCCGGTGGCGTGCGGTGGACGCATCGGCGCATGAATCCGAGCACCAGGTCCCGCTGGGTCTTGCCGTTCAGGGCGGCGTAGGCCTTGAACTCGCGGGCGAGGTCCTCGGGGACGTCGAAGTTCAACCGTTTCTGCGGGGTTCCGTCCGCCGTGGGTTTGGCGCTCATCCTGCCACATCCTGCCGGGCGAACGTGATGGCCCGGGCGATGTTGGCCGGATCCAGTCCCGACCAGTGGAACTGGTCATCCA
Organism: Paeniglutamicibacter terrestris; assembly: GCF_012271785.1. Lineage (GTDB taxonomy): Bacteria > Actinomycetota > Actinomycetes > Actinomycetales > Micrococcaceae > Paeniglutamicibacter > Paeniglutamicibacter terrestris. The sequence goes on from NZ_JAAWVT010000007.1 coordinate 122,704, forward strand.
CGACGACGACCGGTGCCTGGGAGTATCCAAGCTCCTCGGTGACGTACTCGAGGGCGGCCGGCTCCATGGTGAGGTCGACCTCCGTGAAGGCCACGTGCGCCGCGGTGAATTTTTCGGTCGTCTTGCGGCATCCGAAGCATCCCGGCTTGGTGTAGATGGTGATGGACATTGCCCTTCCTCCCATCCTTTCGCTATGCACCAAATCTACCCTCATTTAAGGGTACAAGCCATTGCTTTATCCTGATTTTTCAAGGTTTTTGGACCCTACGGGTACGCAACATGTTCCGGGTGGTAGGGGTCAATGGGAGCGTGGTGAAGGCACCTCGGCTATGGAGCCTTCCACGGCACCGGGACGGGCCACGACCAAGGAACCGGCTCCCTGCGAATGCCGTGCCATGCCTTTTTTGGTCGTCTGTTGGACCCGATTCGGCAACTTCCATGATGGTGCACCTGAACGATTCGGTCCGTTCAGGACGGGGCTTCGGGCTCAAGGCCGGTGTCCTGGCAGGAATGTTGCGGCAGATGGTTCGTTTGCGGCAACGAGACACCCTTGGCTTCGGTCTCGCTGTGGTGGTGGGCGGACCGGTGCGGGTTCGCCCGTGCGTGCGGGGTGGGGCGCGCAGCGCCTTGGGTGCGGCGGCCGGGGGAGCTTGCGGAGGAGGCCGCCGCCGAAATCGGTGAGCCCGGGACGTTATGCGACCGAAGCGGTCCTGCGCGGTCACCGGGATGAAACAGCCACGCCGATACACTGACGCGGCCCGGTGGGCACTGTGCCGTGGACACAAGGAGCGGGATGGGGCGAGGTTTTCTCGCTCCATCCCGATCGGTTTGGTGGGTGCTCTTGGGTGCTTTCCTGCCGATGGCTCAGTGCTTGGTGGTTGCGGATTCGGGCAGTTGGCCGCTGGCAATCAGTCGGGTCAGCAGCTTGGTGAGACGGTGCCCGGGGTCGGCGGTGCGGGCAAGGTCCAAAAAGGCCATGGCTTCGCTTCCCTTTCCTTCGATCCAGCGCGTCCAGCCCAGCCCGGCCAGCAGGTCGGTGCGGTGCTCCGGGGGAATGTATTCCAGGGCCGTGTAGATGGCATCGGCTCCGTTCCTGAAGTGATCCCAGCTGTCCGGGGGAACTTCTCCCATGAGCGCGGCACCCATGATCTCCGGGTCCAACGTGGCAACGGCCAGCGAGGCGAAGACCAGATCACGGATGCCCTTGTTCGTGCAGGTTCCGGCCAGCCATGCCGCCTGCGCAGGGGTCACTGCTCCGGTCTCCCGGTACCCGGTCGTCATGCCGACCAAGGTGTAAAGCACCTTGATGCGGGTGGGCTGGTCCTGCTCATGGAGCGGGCGGGCTTCCTCTGCGAAGCGGCGCACGTGCGCCGCCGCATCCTTGGTGGTGCAGTGCGGGATGTCGGCGGCGAGCTTCGGGTAGCTCTCGGTGCCAAGCATGAGCGCCAGTGCCGCATTCGAGGTGGCGACCGTGTCGCAGGGAACCTTCTCCGGGTTCCGGTGCTCGTAGTCGGTGAGGTATCCGTCGCGAATCAGCAGGGCGTGGCGGATGGGGCGTCCGGTCCGGGCGAGGATGGTGTCCAGGGCCCGGTACTGTGCCGGGGTCATCGCCCGGTCATTTTCGAAGCTGAGCAGCAGCACCCCGGTGACCTTTGCGAGGCGGTCGACGTAGTGGGTGACTTCGGCGGCCCAGAATCCCGCGGGGGCTTCGGGGCGTGCGTCGAGGCGCAGGGTGGCTGCCACGGTGCGGTGTTCCAGCAGCATCAGCACCACCGAGGAGGTGGGGGTGAAGCCGAGGGAGTGGATGGCGACCGCGACGGTGTCGGCCATCGTGGTGGCGGTGATCTTGTCCATGATCTTGTCCTCGTTCCAAGGTTTCGGGGGCCGCGGTGCCAGCCCCGCGCTTTGGATCTCTCCCCCCATGTTTTTTGTTTGCTGGCGCAATGAAATGAGCAGGGCCGGGACCAGGCACAGCAACCCGAAGGGCGGGGGCGGGAAAAGTTTGTGGCCGAAATAAGCGACGCAGGAGCGCGGCCACCAAGTTTTCCCGTCACCGGCCCGGAGCGACGAAGGAGCGTAGTGGCTTGTGTGCTTGGGCCCGGCCCATATACTCCGAAGGTCAGCAAACAAAAAAGAAAAAGCGGCCTTTAGGCCGCAGCCTGATTCGCCGGAACGGTGAATCAGGCCAACAGTCGGCCGCGGAGCGGACGTCCGGTTTCTTGGGTGCGAGCGAGCGAGTACCCAAGAGGTCCTGAAACCGGCAGCCACATATGCACGATGAGTTGCACCTGCCGTGGTCGATGGGTCGACTTGTGGAGAAGCAGAAGGTGTTGGCCCAGGAAGTCAGCGACCTGCTGGCCGAGGCCAAGACCGTGGATGCCACCGAGGACGCGAAGTTCGGGCCGAGCAGGCTCGGGGACGGGTTGCCGGTGGAGCTGGCCGACCGGCGGGCGCGGGCCTCCCTTGAGGAGGAAGCCGCCGGGAAGGCGCGGGCCGAGGCCGAGGAGAAGGCCCGGGACCGCGGAGACGACGACATCACCGCCGCCGGGGACAAGGCCGCCAAGGCCGCGGTGCCGAAGCCCAAGGCGCAGCGGAACTTCACTGACCTCGATGCCTGGACCATGAAGCGGGCGGACGGCTCTTTTTCGTATTGCTACAAAGGGCAGGCCGTGGTGGACGAATACCGGCAGGTCATCGTGGCGGCGGAGTATGGCACCGAGTTCTTCATTTCCACCGGCCGGAAGAAGCACGCCACCCCGATCCCGAAGGCACCGAGGGGCCGGATCCCGGCCAATGCCACCGTGGGCGAGCGGATGGCCCGGAAGCTGAAGACCACGGCGGGGAAGGGGTCTGTTCCCGGCGCAAGGCCATCGTCGAGCCGGTGTTCGGCAGATCCACACCCGGCAGGGCAAGCACCTGTTGCTCCGCGGGTTGTGGAAGGCTGCCCTGGAGAGGAAGCTGCTGGCCTGCCTGCCACAACCAAGAAGCTCCACAGCTACCGGGAAGAATCGCCGGCATAGCGGGAGGTGCGGTGGGGGCCTGCCCTGCGCGCAGACCCCGTTGGGACCCGATCATGGGGCTTGGTGCGGCATCTGACAGGTTCCCATGGTGTCTGGCCGGCGGTATCGCCCGGTAAGTGGTTTTTGGTCCAGCTTCCCTGTAACTTGCTGCGGATCGTCAAACCTCTACTGACCCACGCACCCAGGCCGTGGCCTTGTTGATGAACGCCTCGAAGTCGATGGCATCGGCCTCGAGCCGCGAACCTCATTCGCGAGCATTAATTATGAGTCAACGCGACCTGGCGGTGGTGTGCACGCGGTCGGTGGGGTCCCGGCGTCCACATGTGTGCGGGAAAAGACCGAAGGAAACATCTTTTGCCGTGCCCATGTGGTCGCGGGGCTAGCCACGGACTTAAGGGACAGCCCCCACGGACGCACACCTTGGGGGAAAGCGCGGACGCGGGGGCTGGTTATCCCGCCCGGTGGCCTCTTGGGGGACGGCACTTCCGGGCGAACGCCCTACATTATGCACTCGCCCGAGCGAGTGCAAAAGTCGCGTTCGCGCAGGCCTGCATTCGGCGGTACGTCGTGGAGGTACGACTCCCGGGATTGGAAGCGGTCCCGCGCGCGGGGAACCGTCAGGGGGTTCGTAGGTCACTCGGTGGCGGAAGGCCCCTGGACGCGCCGCCTTGGTTCGGGAGCGGTGCCGGAGTGGAGGCGTTCCTCCAGTCCGGCCAGGAGGATGGTGATGCCTTGGTCGAGTTCCTCGGCGCCGTCGTAGTCGGCCAGGGCGGAGGTGAGGCTGCGCAGCTGGGGGAACTCTTCTGCCGGAAGCCGGTGCAGGCCCAGCCGCAGGATGGCCTCGTTCTCCTCCGGGTCGACAATGAGTTCCTGGAGTTCGTTCAGGATGTGGCCGTAGATGTAACGGAAGGCCCCTCTACGCCAGAGGGGCCTTCAACGAATGGGGTGGTCTGTCTCGGTTTGGGTTTAGCTTAACGGCGACGTATTCCTCCCCTCTTGGCTTGTGAAAGCCATCAACGGATTCAAGTAGAAATAGGCTAATAATGGGTGCCGCGCCCTGTCAAACCCAATCCTGGGCACTCGTTCCGTGGCTGAATATGGCGGGTGTCAAGAGGATCTTCCCTGGCGGAACCCTCGTGTACCGTGACCGAAGATTGATCCTTTCAAGACACCTCCGACGGCTCAGCAGGGACGGGCCGTCGGGTCCCAGAGCTGCGGATCACAGCGGATTGGCACCCTTGATGAACTCCGTGGCATGCTTGAGGGCCTTCTTGAAGGCGTCATTGCGCAGCCTGATGTCCTCCAGCTGTCCGGAGTCGAGATAGCCGGTGGGCCCGGGACGCAGCAACCAGATGTCCCCGGCCGGGGGCAGGTAGAACATGGCGAAGGTCCGGTGGGCCTCATCTTCCGTCCAGACCGGGACCACCGCCAGCGCGGCGCCGGTATCGATGTTGATCCACTGGGCCCGAGGCATGGGTTGCTCGAGGACTTCCGGGTCCAAAAACGGTGCGCTGCCCTTCCCCCAACGCTCCTCGAAGCGTTCGTGGAAGGTCGGCAGCAGCGGTGAATCGTAGCGTCGCCATGCATTCATTTAGATGCTCCTCCTAGTCGGGGGATCCCACCGCAGTGGGGAAACACTCAAGGATTCTCCGCCACCCGGCCTCGAACCCGGGGATGAGGCCGGACGGAAGGGGGCAGCGGAAGGCTGAGGGATCGGGGGAAGCACCGGGTGGGGGTGGTGTTCCCTGTCGTAGCGGGCACGCCGGATTGGATCGGCCAGGACCGCATGGGCCTCCATGGCTCGTTGAAGCAGAACGGCATGCTGGTTTGCGTCCTCCACCGATTCCGGTCGATAGCGGGTGTCGGGGTGGTGGCGGCGCAACAGGGACCGGTAAGCCCGAGCAATGGCCCCGGGGGAGGCTTGGGGATCCAGACCCAACCCCGAATAGTAATCAGGAAATCCGCCCACCGTACGTTGCACTTCCATTCCGGCACTTCAGGCTCCGGCGGTGCCGGGCACTGCCTTGGTGGCCACTAGTGAAAGCCGCTGGCCCGGGCGCCATGGCCCGGGACCAACGGTGCCGAAAACATTCTGTGAGGGCCGTCCTTGATCGCGCCTTCGGGCGCAATGGCGGGCCACAACGGCTCACGCCCATTTTCCCAACAGGTGGGCGGCCGCCGGACGCTTCCGGCGTTGCGGGGGACACCAAAGGCATCTCCCGCTTCCCGGTCGCCTAGGCGTCTAGCGCCTGGCGATCGGTGTCTGTGGAGGTGATTTCGATCTTGCGCGGCTTGGCCCTCTCGGCCACCGGAATCCGCAGGCGCAGCACCCCGGTGTCGTAGCTGGCCTCGATGTTCTCCGTATCCAGGTTCTCGCCCAGGACAAGCTGTCGGCTGAACACACCCCGGGGCCGCTCGGCGGCAAGCATCTCCAGGTCCTTGTCCAAGGCCGGACGCTCCGCCTTGACGGTGACCACGTTGCGTTCCACATCCAGATTGATCGAATCCGGGCTGATGCCGGGCAAATCGAATTCGACTTCAAAGGTATCGCCGTCGCGCCAGGCGTCCATGGTCATGGCCGCCGGACGGGTCGGGGTCCCAAAAACCTGCTGGGCGATCCGGTCGAGATCACGGAAAGGGTCGGTGCTCATCAACATGGCTGTTGCACTCCTTCGCAGTGTCATGAGTTGTCATCTTCGGTTGTGCATACCTGCCACGATCTATAGTGGCAGGTATAGCTTTTTTATAGCATGAGGCACACAAGGCGTGCAAGCAATATTTTTCTGAAGCGCCCAGGCAACGGAAAGGGTGGATGTGGGATCCAACGATCCACGGGAGCACGGGGTGTATGCGATCTCGGTCGCCGCCGAATTGGTGGGGATGGGCCAGCAAAATCTGCGGCTCTATGAGCGCAAAGGGCTTCTGCAGCCCCAACGCACCGAGAAAGGCACCCGACGCTACAGCGAGGCGGACCTGACCAGGTTGCGTCGGATCTCAGAACTCTTGGGGTTGGGGCTGAACCTGTCCGGAATCCGACTTGTCCTCCTATTGGAGGCCGACAACCAGGCCCTGCGCCATGAGCTCTCGGGGCGACGCCTCGCTTCAGGGTCCGGCCAGCAGAGACGAACACCGCTTCCCGGTGCCTGAGCCTTCGACCCGGGATGCGCACGCACCGCATTTGACCCGCCACGGAAACTGGATAGAAGTCATCCGGCCAGGTATGGGCACACCCCCCGGAAAGGCATGTCAGTGTCCATAAGCCGATCGGCGGATTCTGGCGGTCATTGCAACAGGAGGCTTCCGATCATCTCGATCGGCTTCCTGAACTCTAGCCGCTTGCGTGGCCGGTCGTTGAGTTCGGCGGCAACCCAGTCGAGGTCTTCGGCGCTGTGGATGCCCAGGTCCGTGCCCTTGGGGAAGTACTGTCGCAACAGCCCGTTGGTGTTCTCGTTGATGCCTCGCTGCCAAGGCGAATGCGGGTCGCAGAAGTAGATCTCCATGCCGGTGTCCATCTTGACGCTCTTCCAGGACTGCATTTCGATGCCCTGGTCCCAGGTCAGGGAATGGCGCAGCGATTCGGGCAGGGTCTTGATCTTTGCGGTCAGCGCCTGACGCATCTGTTCGGCCTTGTATCCCTGGGGCAGGTGGACGAGCATCGTGTAGTTGGTGTTGCGCTCCACCAGGGTCCCGATGGCGCTCTGGTTGCCCTTGCCGATGATGAGGTCGCCCTCCCAGTGCCCCGGGACGGCGCGGTCTTCCACTTCTGCGGGGCGTTCGGAAATGTTGATCATTCCCGGGATCCGGTTCTTGCGCTGGCCGGCCTTGCGGCACGGCTTGCGCACGGCCCTGCCGGTACGTAAACACGCGGCCAGATCGCGGTTCACGGCGCCGCGCGACTGGACGTAGAGGGACTGGTAGATCGTCTCCGGGGACACCCGCATCTCCTGTTGGTCGGGGAACCGCAGGCGCAACCGCCCCGCTATTTGTTCCGGTGAATACTTCTTGGCAAGGTCCTCCTCGACTATTCCACGCAACACCAGATTCGTGTGAAGCTTGGCGGGTTTGGGACGGGAGGCCCGCTCGTAGGCCAGCACGTGGGCCGAGGTCGCCCGATACTCATTCCCCGCTTTAGTGTTGCGGCGCAGCTCCCGGGACACCGTCGAGGCGGAGCATCCGATCGCTGCTCCGATCTTCCGCAGGGACTGGCCTTGGGCACGCAGGATGGCGATCTCCTCACGCTTTTCAAAGGTCAGGCAGCGGCCCTTGAGGTTCCTGCCTCGGCGGGGACGGACACCGCCGGCGGCGGCCAGGACGGTGCGCCCGGTGCGTCTGCTGGTGTTCAGGGGAATGACGGCGTCGGTGATGAAATCACCTGCCTGCATTCCTGCCCAAAAGACCTGCAGAAGATCTGGTCGGTAAAGGATTGAATATTTTCCCATGTCAACACTCATTCACTAAGTGTTGCAATCACCGCGCGAACCCAAGGAACGTCTTACGGGTCAGAATCAATCCTTCGTGCGCTAATATGAGTGCATAAGTTCGCACCTATGCACTTGATTGGTTGTTGTGATGCTGTCTGTTCTGAAAAATACGACGTATCGGCGGCTTTTTTCTGCCCAGGTGGTGGCCTTGTTGGGCACGGGAATGTTGACTGTGGCGCTGGGTCTGTTGGCCTTTGATCTGGCGGGCAAGGATGCGGGTGCGGTGATGGGTACGGCGTTGACGGTGAAGATGGCCGCCTACGTCGGGTTTGCCCCGGTCATTAATGCATTGGTGGCTAGGCTGCCGAAAAAACCGGTGTTGATCGGTGCGGATCTGCTGCGCGCTGGCATGGCATTGTGTCTGCCGTTCATTACCGAAACGTGGCAGATTTACGTGTTGATCTTCGTGTTGCAGTCGGCTTCGGCCACGTTTACTCCGGCGTTTCAGTCGTTGATTCCGCAGGTGTTGAAGGACGAGCGTGATTACACGCGGGCGTTGTCGCTGTCGCGGCTGGCTTATGACATGGAAGCGCTGGTCAGTCCGGCGCTGGCGGCCTTGCTGTTGACGGTGCTCAGCTACAGCAACCTGTTCCTGGGGACGGCGGTTGGGTTCTTGTTCTCGGCCCTGATGGTCATGTTCACCAGGCTGCCAAGCACGGAACAAACAACCGGGATCCAGGCCTCGCTGTGGCATCGAACCACGCTGGGGACGCGCATCTTCTGGCACAACCGGCGTCTGCGATCCCTACTGGCACTAAACCTCGTGGTTGCAGCCCCCACCGCCTTGGTGCTGGTCAACACGGTCGTCTACGTGCGTGAAGTCCTGCACCGTCCCGCGACCGATCTTGCCCTGGCACTGGCATGTTTCGGCATCGGCTCGATGATTGTCGCACTCTGCGCCCCCAAGTTCTTGGATAGCTTCGGAGACCGGGCGGTCATGCTCACTGGTGCCGCCGTGCTGCCGCTTGTCCTGGTCGGGGCAACCGTCATGACTTTCTTGCCCCCCGGACCGGAACAGTGGGGGTGGATACTGGGACTGTGGTTCCTGCTCGGTGCAGGTAACTCCACCATCCTGACGCCTTCCTCCCGGCTCTTGCGCAATGCCTCCACTGAGGAAACCGCCCCCTATGTTTTCACGGCCCAGTTTTCCCTGTCCCACGCCTGCTACATCATCACTTACCCGCTGGCCGGGTGGGTAGGCGCTGCGGCGGGATTGGGGCCGGCTGCGCTGGCACTGACATTTATTGCGATGATAGGTAGTGCAGGTGCATTCCTGTCCTGGCCCCGCCACTCCCTGACGGAGGTCCCAGCCGCAGAAACCGAGGAAGCGAACTTTGAGCAGTCAACCGGAGAGCATGTTGAGCGCGGCCACTGAACCGCCGTCGCTCGTCCATGAAGTCGAGCCCGGCCCCGAACTCCTGGACGCCGCTGCAGCAACATTGCGGATGCTGGCCGAACCCACCCGCCTGCATCTGCTCTGGCAGCTCGCCAACGGACCCAAGACAGTTTCCGAACTAACCGCTGCGGCCGGTGTTCCCCGGACTGTGGCCAGCCAGCACCTCGCCAAACTCCGCCACAGTGGCCTGGTCGATACCCGCAAAGACGGCCGCAACGTGATCTACTCCCTGCGTGATGGTCACTTGGTTCGGCTGATCCGCGAAACAATCAACCACGCCGACCACCAAATGACCGGCGAACCCACCCACAGCTAATACCCGCCGCCAACCGGCACAGGCGCATGGGTAGACGTGCCAGCGCGACTCCCCGGCTGTGCCGGCCAGTGAATAAGGGAACACACAGTTCTCGCGGTTTCAGGATAGCTGTTGTGACTGTTCCGTAAGACGGTCGACCAGCGGTGCTTGTGCAGAGGACCTTGGACGACTTCGAAATGTCAGTTTCCGAAGTCGTCAGCACTTCTGTCCACAGTCCGCCTCATTGCGCCGCACCGTCCGCAAGCGGAACCTCTACCGGGACTGCAAAGCGTGCAAGTACGGTCCCTCGGTGTCACTAAGCAGGATCTCACCGCGGGGTGATTCCTCCATGGCACCGAGAATTTCCAGAGACAGGTAGAAATCGTGGCTTGTACCGGCGCTGGTGTGAAGATCGGTGATCAGGAGACGCATCTTGGTCTCCAGCGTGGATTGCGTTGATTCGGTCCATTCCGGAATTACCCACGCCCCCCAAAGTAGCCCCCCACCAGAAGTAGCAACGACTTGCTGCAAACCATCAGCGGAGAAGACGAGGGTTTGCAGCTGCATGTTGTTGACATAGGTGCACAAGAGCTGGGGTTCTGACTGGCGGACTTCTGTTTCGGTCCAATCAGGCCAATCAAAATTGATCTCAGGCATTTTGTATCCCCCTAGATTGCGCATACGGATATGCTACTTGGCTGCCCACGTCCCGCCGTGCCTGCCATCGCAGCGCTAGTGGACCGCGCAACCTGCCCCCTTTGCCAAATAGGGAACGGTTTGCGGTTATGGCGTAATTGTTCCGTGGTGGGCGAATTTGTCGGGGCCGTCTTCATAATCACGGTTCGAGCATTGGGCTTGGCGGCAACGGCGTTTCCTCTCCGGTGGGCTCCTGCCCGTGCAGCCGGCACATTCCGATTACGCCTCCATAGTTGTATTCGACCCAGACCACTGCCTGGCGTCCATTCCTGTTGGCTTCCGCCCAGGCAAGGACGTCTTCCACGCACGCTGCGTTCTCGATCCGGTGCTCGCTGCTGTCGCAGTTTTCATTCCAGAAGTCCACGCGGTACACCGGAGTGAGGTCTTCTTCGCTGACATAGCGCGGATCAACGGGGGATATCTTCATGCTTTCCACACCCATGGTGACAATCTATCCCGATCGGGTGAATCATGCAGGAATCCTCTCACCGACCCGCAAGCCGGTCGTTCCATAGCGCAGGTGTCTTTCCTCAGAAGTCTCGGATGTGAAAGACAGATTTGAGGTTCAGCTGCCGCCGCGGCTGGCCCTCCTTAAGGTTGTCAATGAGAACCGACGCTCCGATCCACGTGGCTCCGGTTTCCTCCACAAGTCGTTGCAGAGCCAGAAGCTGCCCGCCGGTGTCAATCAGATCGTCCACCGCAAGAACCCGGTCCCCGGCACGGATAAGGCCTTTGGGCAGACCCAGCTCAAGGTGGCGGTCTTTGTAATCAGGCGGGCTGGTGACCTTGACCCACGGATCGCTGTCGAAGGACGGTTCCGGATCTTTACGGACGGGGCAAAAACCAACACCGAGACTGGCTGCCGCAAGAACCCCGGTCAGGTGTCCACTGGCCGAAGGACCGATAACAACGGTCGGAGAATCGAGGCGGAACGGCTCGCTAAGCAGGGCTCCGAGACCCGCCACAACGTCCGGTTCCCGCCACCAAGCAAAGAGATTGTAGTAGCGCCGGCCGGTCTCTGGACTGGTCTTCCACTCGAATAGTTCCGTCATACGGTGTCGGAGTTGTCTCGTATCAGCGGCGGTCATGAGTCGAAGTCTATTTCACTCGTCATTTTCCTCTAAGGCGGCTGCACTGACTGTCCAAACTCCTATGCGTTGCGATTATGCGTTCGCAGGAGGAACCAGGTAGAGCGCCTCTTTTACTACCGAATCAATGGCGTCGTCCCATTAGGGGTCTGTCCGGATTGACAATTTGAACCGTCCCGATAGGGGGTCCGCTATCGGAACGCACCTGGGCCTGACCTGAATGTTCGAGTCTTCTTGGATTCACAGGAAAGTCGAGTGTTCCGTAAGCCCCGTCCGGTGAAACGTCCGGTGATGGGGCCCTATGCGGGGCACGATTTGAATCATTCCGAAGCCCTTCTCCGGGGGGATAGTGTCGACTGGGTTTGAGCGGGAGCAATGTGTCGGATCTGGGGGTTCCGGATACTCCAGCGCGTTTCCATTCCAGTGACTGAGTGGCCGGAGGCGACCTGGGGTATCCAGCCGTCTGTGATTTTTTGGCCACCTTCACCAGGAACGTTTCTGGATGAGGGGAGGAGCCGATACGCCTCCAATTGAGAGTAAGCGATGGCGGAGGCGAGCATGACCATGGACGGATAGAGCACCGCAGCTAATTATGCTTGGACGTTTCCCTGTTGGGGGAGTGCCCGTGCTGGATGATGAGGCTCTTGAGGTGACGCGAGGCCGTGGTGATTTTCGGACAGTCACGGACGCTGAACTGATCACCTGAACCGGCTGTTCTCTCGCCCATCCAGAGTGCATATGCCGGGCCGAACAGGCGTTCGTGGGTTGTGTGGAAATCAACGTAGTTACCGGCGCCTTCGGCCAGCGTGCAGCGGTGACATGCCGGAGTGAGGGTGGTGCGTTTTGGGAGACCGAATAGTTTTCTCGAAACCCAGTCTCGGGGTGTCGGCCGGCCAATTGCGCCATCGCCAGCATGAGGACGTCTGGTTCCGTTTGTGTTCATTCGGAGAGGTTGCATGTCCATGGACGCGCCGGGAATACCTGAGAGCTATCATCAGTTCGCCGTGGCGAAGCAGGTTCGCGGCGCTGACACGGCAAACGAACGAACGCGTAGTTTCATTCTGGAAATGGCGCAGAGGAATCGGCAGCGGACGACAGACTCCACCCTGTGACATTGGCCCGGCGAACAAAGTAGTCCGGAACGTTCTACGCCTAGGGGAGCGGCACCGGAAGCTTGATCTTGAACGGCTGGGACGATATCCCCGTGACGGTGGCATAGAAGTGCCAGACGTTTCAGGTGGATTCTTTCTGACCAAGATTCAAAGCCGACACGCCGCCCGATGGAAGCGCGTCAAGAGAGGACTGCGATGTTTCGATGGTCCTTGTGGGCAGCAACGTGGCGAATCGGCTGTGAGTACTCGGAGTCTGTCGCCTATCAAAGTGCCATGAGGTCGTTGGTTGTGACGGAGGAAATCCGCTCGCTGAAGATCAGGGAGCCGACTGGCTACTTGGGCCCGGGCTCAACGTCGTGTGCCAACAACGCCCGCCCCATGGCAATCAGTGCCATGAGTAAACTCCCAGTTGTTTCGGGTGCATTTGTCTCATCGCACCCGAAACAACTGGGAGTAGAGAGATTTCCTCGTCTGTAATGAGGCAAGACAAATGGCGGGCAGCCTGGGGTTGGTTGAGGAGGGGTCCCAAAACGCTACTTGACATAATGTAGATTATCGGCGAACCGTATACATATCTAAAAGTGGTGATTTTCGGGTTTTTCCAGATTGATCCTAAGCTCAAGTTTTCATGTTCCAACGGATGGTTTTGCCGTGATTTCGGGGCGTTGCAGCTCTGGAGCTCGAGCGCACCCGAAATTTTCCGTCACGCGTCAGCTGGCCGACCGAGCAGCGAACGCTGGTTCTGGATTCTCGCGGCGCAGGAGATTGATGGGCTGGCACGATAGATAGGCTCGAAATTACGAAGTAACTCTGGGAAATCCTGTCTCCCACCCGGCTGGCCGCCAGATAAGAATGACCTGACATAACTACTTTGCACCAAGTTTTGGCACTTGCATAGTTATTCAGGGAAACTCGATGTATGTCATCACCCAAACCGTTCAACTGGAAATCAACTCTCCAGGCAACGAGCCGACAGCAAGGCGACGAAATGCTGTGCGCCATCTCGGCCCAAGCAGCATCCGATGCTCTGGATCTCGATGCTAGCCAGCTTGAAACGATTGACTTGCTGGTCGGTAGCGCTCTCGGTCATCTTGATCCCGTGCATGGCTCCCCAACCAAAAACAACGTTTATCTCTGGGGGCCGCCAGGGCGGGGTAAAACTTGGCTCCTTGGCGCATTTTTTGAGGCACTGCCGATCGAAAGCAAGCTGCGCGTTCACTTTCACGACTTCTTCAGAGACCTCCATGCCACAGCCCACAAGGCCACAGCAGACGCCATGAAAGAGATCGAAATCTCGGACACTGTGGGCGTAAAACGCGGAAATCCCGATCGTGTTGCTGCACGCACCAGCGCCATAGAACGATCCATCCACAGCATCCTGGGCAACGTGGAGGTACTGTGCTTCGACGAGTTCCATTGCAACGATCCCGGCGACGCCATGTTGCTAGCCCGCACGGTGAAGTACATTGTTGAGCGCGGCATTTTGCTGATTACCACCTCAAATTACCCACCGGAGGAACTGCTCGCCGACGAGTATTATCACCACCTGGTGATGCCGACGATTACCATGATCCGCAGCGAAATGACGGTTCATGAACTCGATGCACAACGCGACTACCGAACCCTTGATCGTGCCGAGGATGACCGTGTGGGTTTCAGCAGGGGAAACGTGCTGCATTCCTGGGATAAGGAGATTCTTGCAACCCGCGGCCTGGTGCAACCGGAGACCAACGATGCAACATTCCTGACACCAACAAGCCACCAGATCAGGGTGCTACGCATTACCGGCCGGCAAATCTGGTTCGACTTTTCGGATCTGTGCGAGGCGTTAACCTCAACGCTTGACTACCTGAAACTCGCTCAAGACTATGACCACTGGATCATCTCCGATGTACCGAGTGCGGAGCGCATGACACCCTTTGGGCTACGCCGGATGGCCAACGCCATTGACGTCCTTTACGACCAGCAGATCCGCCTCGATCTGATAACTGCGGAAAACTTCACCGATTCCTTTACCCAGCTGCCTGAACTCGAGGCCTCCCGGTTGCACAGCCGTATCAACGCCTTGAATCCCGCCGATGATCAAGCGCTCACCACCATCACCACCCTGGAAGGATCCGCAGTATGAACCAGCACCACGAAGCAGCCGTTTCCGAGGTCTACTCCCCCGAACTGATTCGTTCGGAGGTCATTCGACTGGTAGAGCTCCATGAATCGGGCGTGCTTCCGCCGATCGTTCAGCTGGGCCACCCCGTACTGCGCATGGCTGCTACACCCTTCACCGACCAACTGGAACCAGAATTACTGCGGATGCTGCTGGACATCATGCGGATGGTCATGATCGATGCCCCGGGTGTTGGCCTAGCCGCTCCTCAAATTGGCATCCCGCTGCGCCTGGCGGTGCTGGAAGATCTTTATGAGACCGACCCAGAGGTTGCTGCGGCCAGAGAGCGCGAGCCCTTGGAGTACCTCGAAATCATCAATCCACACTACGTTCAGCTCGGTGATCCCATGGCGGCGTTCTACGAAGGTTGCCTCTCCTTTAACGGCTACCAGGCCGTGGTAGAGCGTCCCGCGGAGATCGCCACCACCTTTACCGACGCCAACGGAATCGCACACACGCGAAACTTCTCCGGTTGGCAGGCACGAATCTTCCAGCACGAGACCGACCACCTCGACGGCACCGTATACATCGACAAGGCACTGACCAGGTCACTATGCGCTAATCACGAGTACCCACGTTGGGCGAACCCCAGCATCGACGAGGCACGCACGGGACTAAACTTCTAGGCTCACCGAGGTGGTTTCCGCAGCCGTGGAAACCGGCAGGAAACGAGCAAACCAGGCAAGAATTTCCTCAAAGCGCTGCCGCCGATGCCAGGGTGTACCAGCACGACTCAGTCCGTGGCTTTCCCCCGGGAATAGCACAAACTCCGTGGTGACCCCGAGCTGTTTCAATCCCACGTAGTAACGCTGCGCCTGTTCCAGCGGGCAACGGTAATCACCCTCTGAATGCATGATCAGGGTGGGAGTACGCACGTTTTTTAAGGCGGCCATCGGCGACTGAGCAGCGATGGCCGCCGGATCAGATCCGGTGTAGGCGTCGGCAAAGAACCAGCCAATGTCGCTGGTGCCGACAAAGGACGCCGGATCAAGGAAGCCACGCTCCACCATGGCCGCGGCGAAACGATGCTCATGGGCGATGGTGAACGCCGTCAGATAACCACCGTAGGAACCGCCCAAGATTCCCACACGATCCGCATCCAATGCCGGATCTGCGGCACACGCGCCATCAAGGAATGCCAGCACGTCGTCCTTGTCTAGCGTTCCCATGGCTTGCCGGATGGCCAGTCCGTGGTCACGTCCGTAGCTGGCGCTACCTCGGGGATTGCATTGCAGGACCGCATAGCCTGCCGCGGTGTAGACCTGTGTCTCATCAAAGTAGCTGGGGCCGTACTGCGAAAACGGCCCACCATGAATATTGAGCAGCACCGGATGCGGTCCGGGACCTTGCGGCAAGTGAATCCACCCGTGGACCGGATATCCGTCAGGTGCGTTGAATGTCGCCTCCTGCGGTGCGCTAAACGCCGTTTCACGGTTCAGCTCGGCCGCGAAGTCGGTTAGCTGTCGCAGGTGTTCACCCTCCACGATTGAGCACTCCCCCGGTGAGGAGACCAAAGAATGCGAGACCAGCACAACATCGGCTCGGGCTGCCGCCGCGTGGATGAAGATCTGCCCCTGCACCAGGACCGAGTTGTTGCCGGTTTTGGTAATGAGATGCAGTTCTCCGGTCCCGCGTACCCGGGCCAGCGCCAATACACCGGTGGGTCCGTGAGGCACCAACGCGTCACATTCCGTGTAGTCGACAGCTTCTATATTGGTGTGCACCAGAGCCTCGGATTGGGCAACGGCCTGGGCCGCAACGGAGCAGACCGCTGTCTGCTTGGCCAAGAAATCGACACCGGAGGACCCCACATGCTGACCGAGCACAAAAAGTGTGGATCCGTCGTTGCTGAAGCGCGGCGCACGGTAGGTCCACGTAGAGTCCGCGGTACCCAGCACACTTTCGGGTTCAGCGTCGGCTTCTCCATGGCTAGGCACCCGGTAAATCTGAGTTCTCAAATCTCCGTCTTGGCCGGGGTGAAGGGCTGCGGCAAAGTAGATCCAAGCGCCATCTGGGCTGAAGCACTGATCGTTGACGTCGTTTTGTGCTGTGGCGCGTTTGGTGAGCGTGGGTAACCCATCCGGCGCTGTTCCCTCTTTTTCTGCGGCTCGTCCACGCGGTGCGATAAAGGGCTCGCCACCGAGTTTCGGAACGCTCAACGTGAAGAGCTCCTGGATTTTGTCGTGGGTGAAACCCACCCCATCTCCGCGGTAATTCAGCGTGGAAATGTGTCGCGGTGCCTCGGCCCCGGGTCCAACTCCCTGGGTCGAACCGTAGCGCCCTGGCTCCGGTGTGCGGGAAATGAGGGCGATTTCCGTGCCATCTGGTGCCCAGCTGAAGGACCCTACGCCCAAGAGCCGATCGGTCAGGAGCATTGGTTCGCCGCCTGACGCCTCCACGATGGCCAGTTGAGAGACACCCTTGGCATCCGCTCGCAGGAAGGCGATGGTGCTTCCGTCGGGTGAATATTGCGGTTGGCTATCTGCCTCACCGCGCGTCAGTCGCCGCGGTGGCCGTGACTGGTCAAGTTCGACTTGCCACAGCTGTCCGGTGTAGGAATCGGTGCCGAAGTTCGGACGTGAGGCCGACACAACGGCACGTGTGCCGTCGGGCGAGATGCTTGGCGCCGATACAGTAGTCAGTAGTTCTAGTTGCTCTGGTTTCACAGCGCTAGCCTATCGAAGTCACCTGAGACAAAGGACACACGTGCAGCAGCAATCGACTCTCGACCAGGGACTTCGTTGCCCCATCTGCGTTCTGGCGCTGCACCTGCATTCCGAGCCGGGGGCTGGTGCACGACTGGCCTGTGCGAATGGCCATCGATTTGATGCGGCCAAACAGGGCTACTTCAACCTGTTAACCGGCAAGGGTACGAACTTTAAGGAAGACGGTGCGGACATGGTGGCGGCCAGAGCATCTTTCCTAGACGCCGGTCACTACGAATCCCTCGCCGAGGCGCTGGGACACAGAGTGCGTACCGCCCTGCGACATGAGGAGAACCCGCGGATCCTCGATGCTGGCGCCGGTACCGGCTACTACCTCAGGCAGGTGCTTGCCGCACTTCCGAGCACCCAAGAGGCCACGGCCGTCGCCCTCGACATCTCCCGCTACGCCATGCGGCGGGCGGCCAAGGTTCCTGACACTCTAGCTTTGGTCTGGGACTTATGGCGCGATCTGCCGATCGACGACGAGAGCTTTGACCTGCTTCTGAACATCTTCTCCCCACACAACGGCACCGAATTCGCCCGAGTACTCCGCCCCGGGGGTACCGCCCTCGTTGTCACGCCGCTTCCCGAGCACCTCGCCGAGGGGGCCGAACTTTTGGGACTGCTGGGCATCGCCGAAGACAAAGCAGCAGGCGTCGTGAGCTCCATGGGTGAAGGATTCACGCTTCGGGCCACCGAAGAGGTGCTCATCCCCCTAGTACTGGGTGAAACGCCAGCCTTCGAGCTGGCCATGATGGGTCCGGCCGGTCATCACCTCAATGCCCAAGTACTGCGTGACAAGCTGTCCGGTGAGAACACACCGGTGCTTCTTACCGCAGCCTTCCGGATCCAAGAATTCCGCCGGAACGACTAACGCTTCCCTGATCTCTAACAAGCAGTTCAAGGATGGAGGGAGGCGCTGATATCACCGACAATGTCCTCCAATGTGCTGACGCGTTTTCAACCACCCATCAGGCATGATGGAGTACACGAGGTTGGTGTGGATCCAACGCATCCGGACTTGAGGGGTAAAAATGTATGACTGGCTCATAACCAACGCTTGGGTGGTTTGGTTGGCGCTGTTCCTCTTGTTGGCCATCATCGAAATGATCTCCCTGGACCTGTACTTCATCATGTTGGGTGTCGGGGCATTAGGCGGTGTGACCGTCGCTTTGCTGGGTGGGGAATTCTGGTTGCAGGTAGTGGTCTTCTCCGTTGTGTCACTTCTGATGATCATGCTGGTGAGACCCATTGCCCTGCGGCACTTGCGCAAGGATCCCGAGGGGCTGCGCACCAACATGGACCGACTCATCGGCGAAGATGCTCTGGTGCTCGAGCCCACGTCAAGGATGAACGGACGAGCCAAGATTGGCGGCGAAACGTGGTCGGCTCGCACCGACGACGAGGTTGCCCTGCAGCCCGGGACCTACGGGTCCGTGATTCGTATTGATGGCGCAACTGCCTACATCACCCTGCGCACAACGATGCCCGAGCTGGACTAAAGCACTTCACCACAAGTTTTCGGCGTCGTCACAGATGGCGCCCCAACGAAAGAGAGAGAAGAGATGCAATCTTCGGGTCTTGGCCTAACGGTCGTCCTGGTGGTCCTGGCAATCTTCGTGATCATCGTGCTCTTGCGCTCCGTGCGCATCGTGCCACAGGCACGAGCAGGGATCGTGGAGCGTTTGGGTAAGTACAACCGCACGCTACTTCCGGGACTAACCATCCTGATTCCATTTGTTGATCGCCTGTTGCCCATGCTGGATCTGCGCGAACAAGTTGTGAGCTTCCCCCCGCAGCCGGTAATCACCGAGGACAACCTGGTGGTCTCCATTGACACCGTGGTCTACTTCCAGATCACCGAGCCGCGTGCGGCAACCTACGAAATCGCCAACTACATCATGGCGGTTGAGCAGCTGACCACCACCACGCTGCGTAACGTTGTTGGTGGGTTGAACCTCGAAGAGGCACTCACCAGCCGTGACCAGATCAATGGTCAGTTGCGTGGGGTTCTTGATGAGGCCACCGGCAAGTGGGGCATTCGTGTTTCCCGTGTTGAGCTCAAGGCCATCGATCCACCACTGTCGATCCAGGACTCCATGGAGAAGCAGATGCGTGCCGAGCGTGATCGCCGTGCAGCGATCCTGACGGCCGAGGGCACCAAGCAGTCGGCAATTCTTACCGCCGAGGGCCAGCGTCAGGCATCCATCCTGAATGCCGAGGGTGATGCCAAGGCGTCCATCCTTCGTGCCGACGGTGAAGCTCAAGCAATTCAAAAGGTCTTTGATGCAATCCACGCAGGTAAGCCGGACCAGAAGCTTCTCGCTTACCAGTACCTGCAGACCTTGCCGAAGATCGCCGAGGGGTCCGCTAACAAGCTCTGGATCATCCCGAGCGAAGTTGGCGAGGCGCTGAAGGGAATTGGCGGCGCATTGGGTAACCTCACCGAATCATCGGGTGAAGATAAGCCTGAAGGAACCAGCAATACGCTGATGTAACAACCGGCTTTGTGCGAAGCAAATCGGGCGGGTGACCTCTTTGGTGAGGCCACCCGCCCGAATTCGCGTCTAGGCCGTATAATAGAAACTTCGAGACTTGCGCCCCGCGGGAATTTTACGGTGAACCGGGACGTTGAAATCGGTAGCCGAACCCGTATGTAATCGCAGTAGGGAGACAACATGAGCGATCGCAGCCTGCGAGGAATGCGCCTTGGCGCACAAAGCATGGAAACTGAGGCTGGCGTAGAGCCAGCAGCGCGTCAGCGCGTTGAATATCGTTGCGAAGATGGCGAGCAGGTGTTCGTGATTTTTGCCGCTGAGGCAGACATCCCGGCCACTTGGATGTCCAAGACCGGCAAGATTGCCAAGTTGGTCAACGGTGACGTCGCGGAAGAAGAGAGCAACGAGAAGCCGGTGCGTACCCACTGGGACATGCTGCTCGAACGTCGTTCCATCGATGAATTGGAAACGATTCTCAAGGATCGCTTGGATAAGCTGCGTACCACCCGTGGTGCAGCCCAGGCAGCGCTCAAGGGTTAATACTCCCCCAGTAGCAAATAGTAGGGGCCCGAATGGAATATTCCATTCGGGCCCCTACTATTTGCGCAACGCCACTGCTGGGCAGCGAGAAGCTACTTGCGGTTGGTGAGCTTCTTCCAGCGGGCGCTCAGACCCCACTTGGTCACGTTGAGCATGGCTTCAATCACGATGTTCCCGCTCATCTTCGAAACGCCAAGTTCACGCTCGACGAAGGTGATCGGAACCTCAACGATGTTTTTGCCCAGCTGAGCCACGCGGAAGGTCATATCGACCTGGAAGCCGTAGCCCACCGAATCGATAGCGTCAAAGTCCATGGCTTCGAGGGTCTCGCGACGGAAGGCACGGAAGCCGGCGGTGATATCACGCAGGTTCACACCCAGCATGGTGCGTGAGTAGAAGCTACCCATACGCGAAATCATCTTGCGGTGCAGCGGCCAGTTCACCACAGATCCGCCCTTTACCCAGCGAGAACCAATGACGAGATCGGCACCCTTAGGGATTTCGGCTAGCAGCAGCGGAAGCTGTTCTGGCTTATGCGAACCGTCGGCGTCCATTTCCACCAGCACATCGTAACCGGCTTCTAGGGCCCAAGTGAATCCGGCGAGGTACGCTGCGCCTAGTCCGGCCTTGCCGGTACGGTGCAGTACGTGGATGGCCGAGTCTTCGGCGGCCATTTTGTCGGCCAATTCGCCGGTGCCATCGGGTGAGTTGTCATCAACGATCAAGACATCCGAATCGGGCACTGCAGCACGCAGGCGGCCCAGGGTGATGGGCAGTGATTCAAGCTCGTTGTAAGTCGGAATGATCGTGACTACGCGCACGCGGCAGTCCCTTTCTGCTGATGGATTGATCCGCGGAAGAGGGCCGCTTGAGGCCGATTACCAACGTGCCGCTGAGCAGTAACCCGCTGCGACTGGTTTCAGGGATCGGGTGGGTCAGTGCTCAATTATACGCAACCCGTGTTCAAATGCCCGGATGCTCGCCGTGTGATGCGTAAGACGATCGAGATGTGCCGCAGGGCACAAATCAACCCCGCAGGCTTCGGTCCGTCCCGTTGCGCCGCAGACCGACGCGCAGGGTGTTATCTAGTGCCTACGGGGTTAATTTGTTATCTTGCACTGTCGTGCCGATAAGCCAGATCAATCGATCCGGCATTGCCTCCAGCCTACCGTCCAGTTTTTAACTGTCAACCGTTTGCGGACCACCGGCGACATGAATCTTCTCAAGTCAAACGATAGATCGGCGGTTCAAGTAATTTGAGGAAAAAATAATCCCAGTAATTGGTCATATCTCCCCCAACCCCTTGCCGAATCATCATTTTCCTGATTCGTTAAGGAAACAACTCCGGGATCTAGGCCACGCCAAGCGCGTCAAAAAGCACTTCACCCGCACGCACGGTACGCAAGCAATTGGGTACTTCATCTTCGAGCACCGGCAACATCGGAGTACCGGCTCGTGCATCGGTACTCCACGAAGAAACTCGCAGATCCGGAGTCTGGACCGAAAGTTCGGCCGCATCCCAAATCGCGAAGGTTGCCTCCGCGCCGGTGACCAGCTGACCGGCGAGGGGATTTGGAACTCCCAGGGCCCGGAACCCCGACCGAGTATGAGCCATAAAAGCAGCTCGGGCCGAAATACGAGCGCTCGGATCGCTCAGTTCCAAGCAAGCCTTGACGGCAGCCCAGGGATTTACCTTGGTGACTGGGGCATCGGAACCGATGACCACCGGCACGCCGGCGGAGAGGAATTGTCCGATGCCGTTCATGGAGGCAGCCCGATTGGCGCCAAGTCGCTGCTCGTAGAGGCCGCCGGTCGAGCCCCAGGCCGCATCGAAAGCGGGTTGCATGGAGGCAGTCAGTGCGAATCGCAGCATTTGTTCGCGGGCTGCGTCATCAACCATTTCCACGTGTTCCAGACGATGCCGTCCGGCCTGCACCTTCGCGAGGCCAACTTCTTCTGCTGCTTTGGCAAAGCCGGCCAGCGCGAGATCTAGCCCGGCATCGCCGATGACATGGAAGGAAGTTTGAATTCCTGCCAAAGAACACGCAGCGATGTGCGCAGAAATCTGTTCGACGCTCAGGTAGCTGGTGCCGCGCTCCCCAACCGCGTCGGAGTAATCGGCGCGGAGCAGCGCGGTGCGTGAACCTATCGACCCATCGATATTCAAATCTCCACCCAGGCCAACAACGGCGTGGGAATTGAATGACGTCAGCATCTCCCGCGCCGCTGATTCACTGGCGACGGCCTCGGCCCAAAACGCGAAGACCTCGGGTGTACTGGCTTTCTGGGCTTCACTTCGAGCCAAGAGTGCCTCGAGGTCGCTGCGGCCCGAGATGCCCGGGGATGCCATCTCAACGACCGTGGCATAGCCATTTGCTGCTAAATGGCTGAGTGCTAGATCGCTATTCTCGGCACCTGTTTGCTGGGCTTCGGAAAAGATCGCGGTACGAACCTGCGTGTGGATTCTTCCCTTGACCAGAGCATCGGTGTACTCGGGGCTCTCGTTGAGGCCCAGCCGCTGCGCGAGCTTCGCACTGATGAGCGCGGAATGTACATCCACACGGGAAAGATAAATCTCTCGGTCCGGCGCCGCGGCCTGAAGCTCAGCGGCAGTGGGTAGCGCGCCGCCAGCAAACCTCGACTCGTCCCATCCGGTGCCAACGATCAATCCCGTTGTTGCCCCGGCGGCCGCTGCCACCGCGTCGAGTAACGCCGTGGCGCTGGTGCTCTCGCTGAGATCTAGCCCCTTAAGGGTGGCCCCCAAGGAACCCAAATGTACATGTGAGTCGACAAAAGCAGGGGTCATGAGTGCACCCTGCAAATCGATCTCGGTCATTCGAGCATCCAGTAATGCGCCGGCTGCAGCTTCGGTGCCGATCCATGCGACCGTGCCATTTTCTACCAACATGGCCGTCGCGAACGGATCGGCAGGTGAGTAGACGGATCCATTGCGATACAGCTCAAGAGACATGATTAACTTTCGTGTTTAGAAGGGCACCATTTGCTGTTGCGCCCATCGGTCCTTCTGATCGTTCTCGTGACACCTTGGGGGTGTTAGTCGACAACGTTTGAATAAGCGACAACACCACGGCGAATTCGATCCACCGCACGGTTGCACGAGCGAGCCATTCCGGAATTAAGATCCGGGATTTTGGCCAGCTGGTCGAGTACATCGATGACCTGCTTGGCCCAGCGAACAAAGTCTCCGGCGGCAAGGTCGGTGCCGCGCAAGCATTCGCGCAGATCCGATCCCCTGGCCCACTTATAGATCGGCCAAATCAGACCCGAGTCCGGTGCGATGGTTTCGGGCAGGCTCGCGGTGGCCTCGGCGTCTGAAAGCCGTGACCACAGCTTGACCGATGTTTCCCAAGCGACCTGGATCTTGGCCGTGGGCATTCGTGGATCGGGTCCGTGATCATCTCGTCGGGCCTGGAAGACCAACGCGGAGACGAATCCTGCCAGTTCCTCCGCCGTCATCTCGTTCATGACGCCGGTTTCCATCACGAGGGAAGTCAAAAGGTCGCGTTCGCCATAGATTCTGCGCAACCGTTGACCGGCATCGGTGATTTGTTCCAGGGTCTTGTTGTCCGAGGTGGGCACGAGATAGTCGAAGTCCTCCAGCACCCGAGCAACGCGGTCAAAGGTCTTTGAGATGGTGTTGGTACGGCCGCTGATCTGAGAGCGTAGCTTGTTCGTGTCACGCAGGAGTCGGGCATAGCGCTCACCCCAACGCGCATGATCCTCGCGTTCCGGGCAGCCATGGCAGGGATGCGCTCGAAGAGCACTACGCAATTCGGTGATGCGTGATTCTTGCTCGTTGCTGCCGGTGAATTCAAAGGCCGGGGCGTCGTGCCGCGGCGGCCGAGATTCGGCCAGTGCACTGCGCAAAGAAGCGGCTAGGTCCTTGCGGTCCTTGGGAGTTTTCCCCGTAAATCCCTTGGGAACACGAATTTGAGAGATCACGTCGAGCGGACCTTCAAGATCCTGAGCGCTGATGCGACGGATGTGCTTGTCTTCGGTCAGAACCGTGTGCCGGGGTTCGTTCCATGCGGTGTCCAGTTCAATGATCACGCAACGTCCAAGCCTGCGTGCACCCTGAATTTCGACCACGTCACCGATTTGCAGTGAATCCAACGATTCGGCGGCGGCGGCCCGGCGCAATCTAGTGATAGTTCGAGAGGCTTCTTTTTCGACGTCCGAGAGTTCCGAGCGAAGGGCCACATATTCGGTGAAATCGCCGAGATGACAGGTCATCGATTTGGCGTAACCCGCCAATGATTCCTCGCGGGAGCGAACTTGACGTGCCATGCCAACAACCGAGCGGTCGGCCTGGAACTGTGCGAAGGACGTTTCCAAGATGCCGCGGGCTCGTTCGCGTCCGAATTGCGCCGTCAGGTTCAGTGACATGTTGTAAGTCGGTCGGAAGCTCGAATTGAGCGGGTACGTCCGCTTAGAGGCAAGCCCGGCAACAGCGGCAGGATCGGTGTCCTGCTGCCACAACACCACGGCGTGACCCTCAACATCGATTCCACGACGTCCGGCGCGGCCAGTGAGCTGGGTGTACTCCCCCGCGGTAATGGCAACGTGCGATTCCCCGTTGAATTTTTCCAGTTTCTCCATGACTACCGAACGCGCCGGCATGTTCACACCCAAGGCAAGCGTTTCGGTGGCGAAGACGGCCTTGACTAGTCCGCGGAGGAATAGATCTTCAACTACTTCCTTGAAAATCGGTAGTAGTCCGGCGTGGTGGGCAGCAAAACCACGCATGAGTCCCTCGCGCCATGGCCAGAAACCAAGTACCTCAAGGTCGTCCTCGGGCAATCTGCTGGCCACGTGGTCGATGGTCCGCTCGATTTCGGTTGCCTCGGCCGTGGTGGTCAAGGCAAGTCCCGAGCGGACGCACTGCGCGACAGCACCGTCGCAGCCATTGCGGGAGAAGATGAACACCAATGAGGGTAGTAGACCGGCTCGATCTAGAGCCATGATCATGTCGGGTCGTGAGACGCGCGTGCTGATGGGCTCGCTCTTCTCGGCCCAGGATCCCCCACCGCCTCGGCGACCACGTGCACGTGGGCCTCGCGAACGGGATCCAGCCGTGGCACGGTGGGCCAACTTGGTGAGTTCTGGGTTCACCGCGATTTCGCGTTCGGGGGCCTCGGCCACCTGGTCGAAGGAGACTTCCTCGGCGAAGAGGTCAAGTAAGCGTCCCCCGGCCATGACGTGTTGGAAGAGCGGTATGGGGCGATGCTCGGAAACGATGATTCGAGTATCACCTCGCACCGCGTCCAGCCAGCCGCCAAATTCTTCGGCGTTAGAAACGGTGGCCGAAAGCGAGATGACTTGGACGTCCTCGCGCAGGTGGATGATGACTTCTTCCCACACTGCGCCACGGAACTTATCGGCCAAGTAGTGGACCTCGTCCATCACCACGTAGCCCAGCGAGTCCAAGGTGTCGGAGTCCGCGTACAGCATGTTGCGCAGGACCTCGGTGGTCATCACCACGATCTCAGCGTCACCATTGATCGTCATGTCACCGGTGAGCAGCCCAACGCGTTCGGGCCCATAAGTGGCGACCAAATCGGAGAACTTTTGGTTGCTCAGAGCTTTGATGGGAGTCGTGTAGAAAGCCTTCTTGCCGGAACGCAGGGCTTGGAAGATCGCAAACTCTCCCACGACGGTTTTTCCTGCCCCAGTGGGGGCCGCTACCAAGACTCCGGAGCCGGAGGCAACTGCTCGGCAGGCTTCTTCTTGGAAGGGGTCAAGATCGAATCCGATGGAGGCGCGGAACTCTTGCAGCCCCGTATCAGTTTCCTCGTTCGATTCCGTGATTTCTGCGTACTGTTCGGCCGGCGTGCTCACGCAACGACCCCTTTCAGGACATTAGAAAATGTTCCCGTGCCCAGATGTGGGCACGGGAACATTTAGGGAAGATCGGGTGTCTCGGGAAGATGTGAACCTTCACCAGCGCTTGCGGCTGTTTCGGCCTCAAGCTTGGCTCGCTTCTTATCTCGCTTGCGATCATTGAAGAAGCAAATTAGCGTCGCCGTAGCGAACGTGACAAATAGCGGACCGCCGAGGGCAAACATGGTGATGGCGTCGCCACCTGGTGCTGCCATTGCTGCCACCAAGGCAATCAAAAACACGGTGATGCGCCAGTGCTTCAGGATCATTTTGGCTTTGAGGATTCCAACCATGTTCAAGCCGACCATTAGGACCGGTGCCAACATGGCGAGACCGAAGGCAATGAGCAGACGGAAAACGAACGGAAGGTACGTGTCCGTCGTCAGCCATGACTGAGCGTTTTCCGGCGTCAAAGAAATGAAGAACTTCAACGCATGGGGCAGAACCCAGTAGGCCATGCCAACACCAAAGAGGAACAGTGGCACAGCAGCGGAGGCAAACGCCAAAGCCGTGTTGCGTTCTTTCTTCTTCAACCCCGGGACAATAAATGCCCACAACTGGTAGATCCAGATGGGCGCGGAGAAGACCAAACCCAAGAGTAAAGAAGTCTTGAGCATGATATCGAACGGTGCCATGACGGAGGCATAGTTGACTTCGCCGCCGTTTTCAATCACGGGAGCCATGATCAATCGGAGGACATCGTCATAGAGGAAGAAGCCTCCGACGGTGCCTAGAACGAGGGCGATCAGCGAAATGAAAAGGCGATTCCTGGCTTCAACCAGGTGTGCCTTCAGGGCCATGCGCCCCTCAGGGTCCTTCTTTCGCCCTTTTTTCGGAGTGGTCTCTTGTTCGCTCACGAAAGGCTAGGCGTTGTTCTCACGACGGTCGGGATCAACAATCTTGCCTTCAACGGTCTCTTCGGCCGCCTCAGGATTCTTGTCGTCATCCTTCATCTGTCGAACCTCGGACTTGAAGATACGCAGGGACTGGCCAACGGAACGAGCCAAGCCTGGAAGCTTCGGGGCACCGAACAGCAAAAGTGCCAAAATTACGATGATGACCAGATGCCATCCTTGGATTCCACCCATGAGGAACCTACCTTTCAATCACTTTAAGTCTACAGTCAGAACAGCTCGAGGTCGGCCACACGTTGGGGTTGACCTCGTCGAGTCTTTCGCTGAACACGAGCATCTCGACGTGCCGTTGAACGTCTGAGCTTCCCCGCCTCGCGAGCCTCGCTGGCGTCCTCGGGATCCTGGAACAAGGCTGCGACTCCCGAGGGTGTGCGATCTACTGGTTCGGGATACGCGTACGTTTCACCTGGGGGTTCCATTGCCACCCCGATGCTCTCCATTGCCTCTCCCACGTCAGCGACGAGGCGCATGGAACCGCGAAACAACCGAATTGCGGCTAATACGAGGAATAGCACCGTACCCAACACCAAAACGACCCACAGAAGGATCCAGAACCACCAGGGCAACATAACTATTTAACTTCCTTGTTCTCGACTGCCTTACGCAGCCAGGCTTGAACCTCGGTGCGCAAGAGTTCTGGTGCGATGACCCGCAGATCACCGCCGTGAAAAGCGACCATTCCAGCGATGCTGGAGAGTGAGGTCATTCGGATCTGGGCGATCGTTTCGTCTTCGCCACGGGCCCACTGCTCCGGAGAATATTCATCTACCAGCGAAGACAGACGCGACCCAAAACCAAGCACCACGAGTTCGTCGGTAGGGCCGGGCGTGAAGTAGATGTCCTCATTGTCTTCATGGCGCTCGATATCCCACTCGAAGGTCTTCGCTGTGGGGTTCACGGTTTGGATCCTGTCGATGCGGAAACTCCGGATCTCTCCGTTGGGAACGGAATAGGCGCGTAGGTACTGTCTACCCGCATGCTCCAGGATTCGGATCGGTTCCACTTCCCGAACCCCCACGGCGTCACTCGACGCACTGTAGTAATTCAAGTCAACAACCCGTCGTGTGCGGATAGCCGAAACTAAGGTGGCATAGTTTTCGTTTTCCTCGCTGGACCGCAAGGCAATGGAGAGCACGGATTCCAGACCCTCAAAGCCCACCGCGGCAGACTGTAACTTTGCGTAGGCGGAATCGATAGCCGAGGCATGTTCAAAGTGGGGTAGGCCGCGCAGTGAGGCCAGACCGGCGAGCATCGTCGCGGCTTCCGTCAAACTCAGCTTGATGGGTGCGTTCAGGGCCTCGGCATTATTGATGCTGATCGCGCCGGTCTCCCATTCAACATCGATGAGCTCATCGGGTAGGCCGTTGGGTACTCCGCACATCATGATGGTTTGCAGATGCGCCAGTAGCTGCTTCTCACTCAGCCCGAAATGAGTGGCCGTCTGTTCAACGGTCGGAGAGCCGTACTTCGCCACATAGGAGATGATGTCGAGGTTCAGCGCAACGGCCTCGGTCGACGGTGGGCGACCGGCATTACGCCGTTTGCTCAGTTTGTAGTCGGGGACAGCCTTGAGCTGAGCCTCTAGGGCCCGGTCAAGTTTATTCTGAACTTCGGTAACCAAGTGCGGGGGTTCGAGCACTCGTGCGGCGGCACCGAGCTTGGCAATATCCGCAGCCAAGCCCATCATGTCGTGGAATTGAAGTGTCACGTCGTCGTCCTGAGAACCGGGAATTACCGATTCCGCCTTGGACCGAAGTACCCAACCGGCCTCCTTGGCCACGGTGATACGTGCAGTCTGACCGGCAATGTCCGGATCGAGGGCTGCCAGAGATTCTGACATATTAAATCCTGGCGGTCGCGAGGAATGGGCTTGGCCGGTGCGAATACCACTCAGAATGCGGGTGAGGCGGAAAATCCGGACTGCCTCACGGTCATGATCAAAGCCGGCGAGGTACCAGTTGCCGAAGCGTTGGCCGATCCCCCACGCGTCGAGGGTTCGTTGAGTGGAGCGCCCCTGGGAATCGAGATAATCAAAGCTCAACACCTGACGAGCCCAGACCGCTTCGAGGCAGGCGCCGAAGGCCGGTCCAGCGGCCTGTAGTCGAGGAACATACTCGGTGAAGCTGACTCCGCGCCCGGAATCTTCAAGTCCGGCCGACAACCGGCCGTTGGCACGGGTGGCCGAAGACTCAAAATCGGTGTCTTTCCAGAGCTGCGCGGCAAGGCCCAAGGCAGCTGCTTCTTCGGTGGTGAAACTAACCTCTGGAAGTCGGTAGCTCTCCGGGGTGATCAAGTAACGTTCCTCGGCATCAGTTCCGAGGGTCTTCACCGGAACCCCCATCTCACGCAGGTCCTTCTTGTCCCTATCGAACTTCCTGTCGAAGGCCGCGTCACCGAGACCCTTGTAATCATCGACAATTTTTCGAAGTTCACGCTTGGAATATCCATGCGGAGTATTGATGAGCGCATAGGTGAGACTGACGAGTTTCTCGGCACGAGATGGAACGCCTGAGTTATTTTGAGCCACGTTCGCAAGATTACCCCGATGTCCTGAACGTGGGCCAATGCCACACCGCGTTAACGACCTTTGGCCGTCTTCTCCCGGTTTAACTTGGGAAAATACGGCCAAAGGCGTAAAGCGGGGTGCTTAGCGCACAGACACCAGGTCCACCACGAAGATGAGTGCTTCGTTGGGGCCGATGGCTCCACCTGCGCCGCGAGATCCATAGGCCATCTCGGACGGAATCTCCAGACGGCGACGTCCACCGACCTTCATCCCGATCAGACCCTGGTCCCAGCCCTGGATAACCTGGCCGACTCCGGCACGGAAGTCCAGCGGTGCGCCGCGGCCCCAGGACGCGTCAAACTCTTCGCCGGTGGACCATGCCACGCCGACGTAGTGAGCGGAGATGTTTGAGCCCGGCACAACTTCGGCGCCGTCGCCGGGGATCAAATCCACGATCTTCAGCTCGGTAGGAGC
This sequence comes from Paeniglutamicibacter terrestris, assembly GCF_012271785.1. Taxonomy (GTDB): domain Bacteria; phylum Actinomycetota; class Actinomycetes; order Actinomycetales; family Micrococcaceae; genus Paeniglutamicibacter; species Paeniglutamicibacter terrestris. The sequence continues at coordinate 152,494 of NZ_JAAWVT010000007.1, forward strand.
ATCGGTACCCGGAAAATCGATCTCCGGCTTGGTGCGGTCGTATTCACGCTGTCCAAAAGACATAGTGGAATCCTTTCGGTTGATGACTGGAAGTGTCTAAGTTACTTTACTTCTTTGATCTCTACGAAGAAGACCAAATTACCCGCTGGGGCACCGGCTGCTCCGGCATAGGCGAGATCCGTCGGGATGCTCAGCATGACCTGGGTGCCGGCCTTCAGACCCGTGAGGCCTTGGGTCCAGCCCTTGATGACCTGGGTGAGGCCAAATTCGGACGGTTCTCCGCGGTCATAGCTGGAGTCGAACTGCTTTCCGTCGCTCCAGGTGACGCCCGTGTAGTTGGCGCTCACCGTTGAAGTCTCGGTGGCCACCTTGCCGGTGCCCTCCTTGATGACATCAACTACGAGGCCAGCTGGCGCTTCCTTGCCCTTGGGGATGGTGATGACGGGCTTGCCGTCCTTCATCTCGGCGGTCGGCAGTGCGCCTTCGTCCTTCAACTTCTTAACCTCGTCCGCACCGAGCTTCTTGGAGGCCTCCGGGATCGCCTCGGTGGACAAAACCTTCAAAACGACGACGGTTTCGGCGGCGGCAGCAGCGCTTGGGCTGGCCGAGGGGGCAGCGGATTCGCTGGACGAGGCCGCTGCTTCAGCAACCGGCTCAACCATGGCAACCCACGAGCCGACCTTGGCCTGCATCAGCGTTTCGTAGAGTGCAGGCAGCTGGGTCTTGAATTCATCGTTGATTGGCAGTGTCACCGGTTCACCGGAGAAACCCGAACCAACCAGGCTGCCATCCTTGGCGTTGTAGGCGATCGACTTGAACTTGATGTTCTGGTTTTCTTCGATCTTGTCGCCCTTGCCCTTAACGATGACCTGAGCACCGGTTTCGGTGGCGACCAGCGGGGAATCAAAAGTGACGGTGGGATCCGAGGCGTCATCGGCCCCCGGGGTGACTTTAACGGAAGAAAGGGGGGCAGTATTGCCACTGGATGCCATCTCGGTTGAACCGCAGGCCGTCACTAGCAGCAATGAAGCCGTTGCAACGAGTGCCATAACTTTGCGCACGAAATCAACTTTCAGTAGGGGAATTTGGAGACTGCAGACACCCACACTGAATGGTGAGTTAAAAAACAGACTTAAGCCAGCTTAAAGGGTGAAACTGTGAATCACCTTATTATCCGCGGCATTTTGGCCCTAAACAGGGCCGCTCAAGGAGCTGATGAGGGCATCAACTCGCGGATCTTGGTTGGCGAATGGGTCTTTACACAAGACCGTCTGCCCGGGGTGGTCATTAAGCTTCAGGTGCACCCAATCCACGGTGAAATCGCGTTCGGCATTTTTTGCCGCACGCACAAAATCCCCACGCATTTTTGCCCGGGTACTCTGTGGCGGATGATCCACGGCAAAGTCGATATCATCCTGATCAACCACGGCTTTTGCCCGCCCACGGGCGGCCAACAAATGGAAGAGCCCGCGCCGGGTATCAATGTCGTGATAAGTCAGATCAAGCTGGGCCAGGCGCTGCGCCCCGAGGTCCAATTGGTGACGGTTAGCGTAGGCGGAGATCAGCTTGTGCTTGATCGCCCAATCAATTTCTGTGTCAATGGAGGAAAAATTGCCCGACTCCACGGCATCAAGGGTGCGGGTCCACAGATCAAGCACCGCTGGCACCTGATCGTGATGTGCTCCCTCGGTAGCAACAAAATCGGTGGCAAGAGCCAGGAAACGGCGCTGGAGTTCTAGAGCCGTCAGTTGCTTACCGGTCGCCAGACGAATAACAGTTTTGCCATTGAAGTCGTGCGATATTTCACGGATTGAACGGATCGGGTTTTCCAACCGCAGATCGTCCATGACTTTTCCCGATTCGATGATGCGCAGCATCAGGTCGGTGGCGCCGAGCTTCAGTAATTGGGTGGTCTCGGACATGTTCGAGTCCCCCACAATCACGTGGAGCCGACGGAAGTATTCTGCATCCGCATGCGGTTCATCGCGAGTGTTAATGATGGGCCGTGAGCGGGTGGTCGCCGAGGAGACGCCCTCCCACACGTGATCGGCGCGCTGCGAAAATGAGTACAGCGGCACCCCCTCCACGTTCACGATCTTTCCGGCACCGGCGATCAGCTGCCGAGTGACCAAGAACGGAATCAGGATCTCGGCCAGGCGGGCAAATTCGAGCTTGCGTGGAATTAGGAAGTTCTCATGGCAGCCATAGGAATTGCCGGCGGTGTCGGTGTTGTTCTTAAAGAGGTACAGCTTGCCGTTGAACCCATCGGCGGCCATGCGTTCTTCCGCGCTGGCTACCAGATCATTGAGGATCGACTCCCCCGCCCGATCATGAGCGATCAGCTGCCTCAGCCCATCACATTCGGCCGTGGCGTACTCGGGGTGCGAACCCACATCGAGGTATAGCCGCGAACCGTTGGTCAGGAACACGTTCGAGCTCCGGCCCCAGGCAACGACCCGACGGAAAAGGTATCGGGCGGATTCCTCTGGGGTCAACGGACGGCCCGTGGGGTCCGAATAATTGATTCCGTACTCGGTCTCGATGCCCATGATTCTGCGGTCCATGTGTCTACTTCCTTGAACCCAAAATGCGGGCAATGGTGGGGGTGTCGAGTCGGCGGAAATGGCGATGCGAGCCGGTGGAGGTCACGCGCTCCAACATGGCGACTTCCAAGAGGCGTGCGTCTTCGGGGCTTTCTCCCACGCCAGGAAGCACGTGGGCTGCGGCGCGAATGACCTCATCGATGCCGGCCGCGTTGAGGTCCTTGCCCGACCAGTAGCCGTTCCAGGATTCGCGGAGGGCCGGGGTGTCGCCACCCATGATGATGTGTCCGGGTTGTTCGGCGATGGACCCATCAAAATTCAGTGAGAACAGGGTGTCATCTTCCGGGGATTCCCCGATTTCCAGTACCGCGAGTTCCACCTCAAAGGGTTTGGCCTCTGCGGTGAATACTGCGCCCAAGGACTGGGCGTAGACACTGGCAAGACCCCTGCCGGTCACGTCGAAGCGCGAGTAGGAGTACCCGCGGGTGTCCGCATACCGCACTCCGGCCTGACGCAGGGACTCAAACTCGTTGTACTTGCCCACCGCGGCGAAAGCGATCCGGTCGTAGATCTCACCGATCTTGTGGAGCGAACCCGAAGGGTTCTCGGCGATCAGCGCGATCCCGTCGGCGCAGGAGGCCACAATGACCGCACGTCCACGGGCGATCCCCTTCCGGGCGAAGTCAGCCCGGTCCTTCATGAGTTGTTCGGGCGAAACGTAATATTGCGCGCTCATCTAAGCTTCCTTCCCGCTCGCGGTACGTTCGGCGATGATCTCACGTGCCATATCGGACAAGATCGGTTCTTCCACACGATGAGCTCCGGTGGCATCTACGGTGTAAACCACTGGCCACAGCCCGCGCACCGGGTCCGGTCCGCCGGTGGCCGAATCATCATCTGCCGCGTCGTAGAGTGCCTCCACCGCAATTTTCACCGCGGCGGTGGCACCCAGACCGGGTTCCCAGAGTTTCTTCAGGGCACCGCGGGCATAGGGAGAACCCGAGCCGATGCAATGGTGTTCTACCTCTTCATAGAGGCCACCGGTGATATCGAAGGAGAAAATCCGCCCCGACCCAGCAAATGTATCGAAACCAGCGAAAAGCGGGACCACGCTCATACCTTGCATGGCCATCTGCAAATTGGAGCGAATCATCGAAGCTAGCCGATTGGCCTTGCCATCAAGGGAGAGTCGGGTGCCCTCGATCTTTTCGTAGTGCTCCAGCTCCACGCGAAAGAGCTTGGCAATGTCGATGGCTATCCCGGCGGTGCCCGCAATGCCCAGAACGGAATAGTGGTCGGTCTCGAAGACCTTCTCAATGCGCCGGCTGGCGATAACGTTGCCCATGGTCGCGCGGCGGTCCCCCGCCATCACGATTCCATCCGCGTAGCTCAGCGCCACGATGGTGGTGCCATGCGGTGCCTTGATAGTTGCCTCCCCTAGCGGCACGGTACTGGTGGCTGGCAACAGATCTGGCCGGTCCCGGGTGAGGTGCTCAAAAAATGAGGGCCCGGGACCGAGCTCAATCACTGACCACCCTTTTGCACAAAGCCGCGCACAAATTCTTCGGCGTTTCGTTCCAGGACGCCGTCAATTTCATCGAGCAGGTCATCTACTCCGGCGTCCTGACCCGCGGCAACATTAAGATCTTCGGTGGTCTCTTGCGCTTGGGTTTCTTCACGGCGCTGGGCCGAGTGCTGTTCCTGAGTCATGATGTGCCGCACTTTCTGTAACTTTTCGGGGATCAGCCGCAGCCATGCACTAGCTGTGGTGGAGGTTCATTCCATTTCCGCCTTTGATGATTCCATCTTGCCACTGGGTAGGGTCTTTAGCTCCTCAGCGCGGCGATGAACTCGTGGATCTCCAATTCTCGATCCAGGAGCTCCCCCACCAGGGCGCGCGTGCCACGCAACGGCTCAAGGGTGGAGACGCGTTCAAGGCGTCGGGCACCGGGCACCGTGAAGGACACCGAATCCCAACTCGCGGCAACCACAAATTCCGGGTACTGGTTTAAGACTCGTCCCCGGAAGTAGGCGCGGGTGTCCTCCGGCGGATGAGCAGCCGCGTGGGCGATCTGTTCGCCCGAGTAGAGCACCTCCATCATGCCGCGGGCGGCCAAGCGATGGTACAGGCCTTTTTCCGGGCGGATATCTGCCCATTGCAGGTCCATCAGCGCGATCCGCGAATCACTGAAATCCACTCCGTGGCGTTGAGCGTAGGCACTCATCAGCTTGTACTTGGCCACCCAATCCACGGTGCTAGCCGCGGAGAAGATGTCGGTTTCCAGTTGCTGCAGGGTTTCTTCCCAACGGCGCTGGACTTCCACCGTGGCCTCATCCAGCGCATCGGAGGTGGCGCTGTGTTCGGCCGCGGCAGCCGCGTAGATTCTTTGGATCTGCAGGGCGGTAAGCCGGCGCCCGTCCACCAATTCGACGGTGGTTGATAGCGACGGATCGTGGCTGATGGCCTGCAAGGCGGCGACGGGGTCACGAAGTTCGATGTGCGGGGCGGTGCCAGCCTCAATCATCGAGAGCACGAGGGCGGTGGTGCCGGTGCGCAGCAGTGTGGAGATTTGCCCGAGGTTCGCATCCCCGATGATCACGTGCAGCCGACGGTACTTTTCCCAGTGCGCGTGCGGCTCATCACGGGTATTGATGATGGGGCGACGAATCGTGGTCTCCAGGCCGATCTGTGCCTCAAAGAAGTCGGCGCGGGCAGAGATCTGGAAACCGGGGTATTGCCCCAGCATGCCGCGGCCCACACGGCCGGAGCCGCAGATGATTTGGCGGGTGACAAAAAACGGGATGAGTCCGGCCGCGATGTTCTCGAAGGGCACCGAGCGTGGCATCAGATAGTTTTCGTGCGCCCCATAGGACACCGACTTGTTATCGGTGTTGTTTTTGTACAGGTGGATATCCGGAACACCGGCCAGCGATTCGATCCGGCGCATGGCTGCCAACGCGACGTGATCCCCTGCCTGATCCCAGAGCACCGCCGCAAAGGGATTGGAGGTTTCCGGGGAGGAATATTCCGGGTGCGCGTGATCCACATACAGCCGGGCTCCGTTGCCCAGCACCATGTTCATCAACACCTCGTGGCCGGCCTCGGCCTCCTCATACAGGGTGGAGCCAATCCTCGTATCCCCGCCGGCCAGCGCGACGGCCTCGGCGTCGAGTTCCGGCTCCTGATCGGTGAGCTGGGAGGGATCGGCGGAGGCACGATCGATGCTGAAGCCGCGCGCATCATTCAGCGGAGTCTCATCGGTGTAGTCCCAATGCGTACCCGCGATGGCTCCGCGCCCCGCACGCACCAGTGCGGCATAGGAGTTGATGACCTGGGCGGAGAGCATCGTGGCATTGGCCCCGGGCATCGAGGGCGCCAACACGCCGTACTCGGTCTCCAGACCCATGACCCGATGCACGCTCACAGGTACTGTCCCGTCTCCGGTACACCGGGGGTCGACAGGGATTTGCCGCGGCCATTTTTATCGGCCACGATGGTGCGAATGAAGGTGATGCGTTCACCCTTGCGCCCGGAAATTCGGGCCCAGTCATCGGGATTGGTGGTATTGGGCATGTCCTCGTGCTCGTGGAATTCTTCCACCACCGCGTCCAGCAGGTGTTCCATGCGCAAGCCGCGGGCGCCGCCGGTGAGCAGCGCCTTAATGGCCGACTTTTTCGCCCGATCCACCACGTTGCGGATCACCGCGCCGGAGGAGAAGTCCTTAAAGTAGAGGATTTCGGTCTCGGTATTGGCGTAGGTGACTTCGAGGAACTGATTCTGTTCCCCGGTGGAGTACATGGCATCAACCGTGGCGCCGATCATCGCGCGCACGCAGGCGGCATGATCTCCGCCGTGCTCCGCCAGATCATCGGGGTGCAGCGGCAGATCACCGGTGAGGTACTTGGCGAAGATCTCCGCGGCACCCTGAGCATCGGGGCGCCGAATCTTGATCTTCACATCCAGCCGTCCGGGGCGCAGGATGGCCGGGTCGATCATGTCCTCGCGGTTGGAAGCACCGATGACGATGACGTTATCTAATCGCTCCACCCCGTCGATCTCGGCCAGCAGCTGCGGGACGATCGTCGTTTCCACATCGGAGGAGATGCCGGTGCCGCGGGTGCGGAAGAGCGAGTCCATTTCGTCGAAGAACACCACGACCGGGTTGCCGCTGGCCGCCTTTTCGCGGGCGCGGGCAAAGATCAGCCGAATGTGGCGCTCGGTTTCCCCGACGTACTTATCCAGCAGTTCGGGGCCCTTGATGTTCAGGAAGTAGCTCTTGGCGGTGCCGGTGTCCCCGTTGCGCTCATTGGTGCGTTCGGCCAGCGAGTGTGCCACGGCCTTGGCGATGAGCGTTTTGCCGCAGCCCGGAGGCCCGTAGAGCAGGATGCCCTTGGGCGCGCTCAGCCCGTGTTCGCGGTACAGATCCGGGTGCAGGAAGGGCAGTTCCACCGCGTCGCGGATGGCCTCGATTTGATCACTGAGTCCACCGATGTCGGCGTAGGAGATGTTCGGGACCTCCTCGAGCACCAGGGATTGCATGTCCGAAAGGTGTACCTTTTCCAGGCCCAGACCGGTGCGGGAATCAAGGGTCAGCACGTCGCCCACGCGCACGGTGTCCTTGATCAGGGGGGCGGCCAGGCGGATCACGCGTTGGTCATCTGCCCGTCCCATGGCCACCACGCGGTGATCCTCCAGGACTTCTTTAACCGTGACGAGTTCTCCGGACTTTTCGTAACCGAGCCCCGCGACGATGACCAGAGATTCATTCAGCAGCACGTCCTGGCCGATGGCCAGCTTCTCGAAGTCGAGCAGCGGGGAAATTCCGACGCGCAGTTTGCGTCCGCCCTGGACGATGTCTGCCGACTGCACTCCGGTGGAGGCGATGGCGATACCGGATTCGGGGTGGGAGCGCTGATGTAGTTCGGTGATGGTGCCGTGGCTGAAGGGGGTGTCCCCATCTTTTTCCAGGCCGGACTTGAGGTTCAGGATTTCCGCACGCGTGCGCTCCAGCATGGAGACCAAGCGGGTGTTGTTGGATCCGGCGGAGGCTAGCTGCCGATCGAGTTGACGGTTCTTCTCCCGCACGACGTTCAGTGCCCGTGTTGCCGCTGCTATCTGGCCTTGAAGTACGGTGCGATCTGTCTCTTCGCCCATTATCCACTCGTTTCGCAGTATCGTTCGTGCTCGCATCCCGAAGCTGCTCCGGTACACGTCATCTAGAGTTCCATCCTATGCACCGGATCACCCGTGCGGCAGATATATGACTTTCGGCGCCCGTTTCTCCCCCGCTGACCATGAAGATGGCAGGGGATGAATCGGACGCCGAAGCCTCGGTAGTGCGCGGTGGCGCTGGTGTTACTTGTCCTCGGTCGACTCATCCGTGATAGCCGGCTCGCCCGACTCTGCGGGTTCGACCGGCGCAGCGGCCTCGGTCGCGCGGGGTGCCGAGCCACGCTGGGTCATCGATTTGGCGTCCTTAGCGGCGCGGCGCAGCTTACGAGCAGAGGTGCCACGCTCCCCCAGAGCCTCATGGTTCCAATCCTCCGGAGAATCCGAGCGGGTCCAGGTGGCAAGATCGGCGGCGGAGTAAGTGTGCTCCTTCACGCGCTTGGCACCCGGGATGCCCACCGCTCCATCGGCCAGCCGGCGGCAGGTGATCAGGAAGGCGGTGTGGGCCACCATGCGGTGATCCGGGCGCACTGCCAGACCCTCAACGTGCCAGCCGCGGACCATGGTCTCGAAGGATTCCGGCTCGGTGTACAGGCCGGTGGCGCGGATGGCCTCAACGGTGCGTGACATCTGCGTCACGGTGGCCACGTAGTTAACCCAGACTCCGCCGGGCGCCAGCACGGTAGATACGGCATCAACACATTCCCAGGGCGAGAGCATGTCCAGCACCACGCGGTCCACGGAGCCGGGCTCCTCGGTTTCCAGCACCTTTTCCTGGAAGTCGCCGATGGAGATCTGCCAGGCCGGGTGCGGGCCACCAAAAACGGTGTCCACGTTGCCGCGGGCGATCTCGGCAAATTCTTCACGGCGTTCGAAGGAGTGCAGGTAGCCGGCGTCCCCTACGGCGCGCAGCAGCGACATCGACAGGGCTCCGGAGCCAACGCCGGCTTCCACGACGCGGGCGCCGGGGAAGATGTCACCCATCTGAATGATCTGGGCAGCGTCCTTCGGGTAGACCACGGTGGCGCCGCGCGGCATCGAGAGCACAAAGTCCTTCAGCAGCGGGCGCAATGCCTGGTAACGCACCTCGGCGGTGTTTTGAACGATGCAGCCCTCGGTGGCACCGATCAGCGCATCGTGGTGCAGCACACCCTTATGCGTGTGGAATTCTCCACCTTCGGTCAGCGTGATGGTGGAGATGCGGCGCTTTTCGTCCGTGAGCTGGACCCGGTCTCCGGGGCGGAAGGGGCCGCGGCGGTTGGTGGCACCGTGCGGTGCTGCTGGTGTTTCGCTCATAACTAGGTATTTTCCTTCGTGTTCACGGTGGGGATGTACTCGTGGGAGTGCGTTGATGGGGCCCGGTGGTGCCGGGATTTGTTAGTTAGCCGAGTTCTTCTCGGGCTTGCCGGTGATGGCCGCGACGATGCGGGACTGGGCCAGCAGCCCGATCACCCGATGCGACTCGTCGATGACCGCATATTCGCTGCCCGGCAGGGTAGCGAGGTAGCCGATAAGCGCGCGGCCATCGGCGTTGGCGCTGACCACCGCTCCGGAGCCCAGCGCGCGGGCGGCAGAAAGTGCCGGGGAGGAAACGAGCAGCTCGGGGTGAACCCCGGCCAGCACCGCCTCATCGATCACGCCCACCGGGTTGCCCGACTCATCGATGAGGATGACGCGTCCGCCACGTGAGCCGATCCGCTCGCTCACCTGGGCCAGCGTCGCTTCCTGACGCAGTGCGGTGGCCGGGGTCATCAGCGCACGCACCGAGACCAATGGCAGGCGCAGGCGCAGCTTGGCATGGTTAATGCCCTGGGTGGCACCTGCCCACATAAATCCGCCGACCAGGATCGCGACGATGAGCACCTGGAAGTCCAGCGGTTGATTGTTCACCAGTGGGGTGATGACGAAGTAGCCGACCACCAAAATCACGATGACCCGTCCGGCCCAGCCGGCGGCCACGGTGCCGCGATCCTGACTGCCGGTATAACGCCAGACCGCCGATTCCACCAGACGCCCACCATCAAGGGGTAGGCCCGGGAGCACGTTGAAGATCGCGACCAGCAGGTTGGCCCAAATCAGGATGTCCCAGAGCAGAAGGACCACACCCTGGGGATCCACCGCGTGCAAGAGGAGGTAGCCAAGCCCGGCGATCACAAAGTTGGCGGCGGGACCGGCCATGGCCACGGCCAGCGAGCGGCCGGGGGTGGCGTTAAAGGAGGAGAACTGGGTGTGTCCACCCCAGAGGTTCAGCGTGATGCTGGCCCCGGGCCAGCCGAAGGACTTGGCGGTCAGGGCGTGGGCCAGTTCGTGAATGAGCACCGAGACGGCCAGCAGTACCGCGTAGGTGAAGGCCACCAAATAGGCGGAATAGCCCAATTCTGGCAACGCTCTACCCACCGTGGGTCCGAAGACCAGCACGATGAAGCCGGTAATGATGAACCAAGACCAGGCCAGGGATACCGGCACTCCGAAGATGGAGCCCAGCGGGATTCCACTGCGTTTAGCTGTTGTATCGCTCATGCGCGGCTCGTGACGGTAAGCAGGGATTCAAGGGTGCGCAGGTTCAGCGAGCTCAATGAGTCCACGCGGTGCCAGGCGTCTGAACTCGGCACCTCTGACAGGTGTGGCACCAAAACGGCGGTGATGCCGCTGGCCGCGGCCGAGCTGATTCCGGGAGCCGAGTCCTCCAGCCCGATCACGCGCGTGGCCTCCAGGTCCGGCACATATCCAGCGAGCATTTTCAGGCCCAGCAGATACGGCTCGGGATGCGGTTTGCCTTGAGCGACCATGTCCCCGGTGACGCGGAAGTCGAAGTATTTTTCCGGCAGCTGATCCAGCACCAATTTGGCCAGGGGTTCTTCGGACATGGTGACCAGTCCGCAGGGAATACCCGCGGCGTGAAGTTCGGCCAGCAGTTCTAGGGCGCCGGGGCGCCAGCTGACGTGTTCGGCGACCCCGACTGCGACCTCGTCGATGAGTCGGTTGATGATTTCGCGGGTGGGAAGCTTCACCCCGGCTGCCTGTAGTGCCGCCGCGGAATCGGGCAACGCCTTGCCCACCAGTTCTAGGCCCTGTTCGTGGCTCCAGCGGCCACCAAATTCGGCCACCAAATTCGCTTCGGCGGCCATCCAGTGGGGTTCGGTGTCAAGCAGGGTTCCGTCCATGTCCCACAGCACGCCCTGGATCACGGTGACCTGGGGGCGTACGGGCAAGGGCTCGTAATTCTGGGTTGGCATGAGCCAATTCTAGTGTGTGTGCCGTTGCGCCGACGACCGATGAGCGCGCTAGGGTGAGGATGTGAGCGAAGATATGAATGATCCGGTGACACTTTCATCCCTGGTTTCCGCCTCCACGACGCCACAAGGCGTGCGTCCGGCCATCATGGTGGTCGCTTTCGAGGGCTGGAACGATGCAGGAGATGCCGCGAGCTCGGCCCTGAAACACCTGAAGTCTGCCACCTCGGCGCGCCGACTCGAAGGCATCGGGGACGATGACTACTACGACTACCAATTCTCCCGTCCGCACGTGCGACGCAACGCCAGCGGCAAGCGCGTGGTGAAATGGCCAACAACTCGCATCTACCGCGCGGCGCTGCCACATACAGAGCTTGATCTGTTGCTGGTGCGCGGTGTGGAGCCGACGTATCGATGGAAGGCCTTCATCGCCGAGCTGCTGATGCGCGCAGAGGTGGAGAATGTTCAGGGCGTGATGGCTCTGGGGGCGCTGCTGGCCGATGTTCCGCACACCCGCCCCATTCAGGCCTCCATTTCCAGCGATGATCCGGTGGTCCGCGAGGCGCTGGGCGCCAGCGAATCTACGTATGAGGGTCCGACGGGGATTCTGGGGGTGCTGGCCCAATTTGCTGAGGCTGCGGGTCTGCCCACGGTTTCCATCTGGTCGGCGGTACCGCATTACGTGGCTCAGCCTCCATCGCCGAAGGCAGAACTTGCCATCCTGCATCGCATCGAGGAACTCTTGCCCGTGGGGCTGGACCTGCATGAACTCACCGAGGATGCCCTCGCCTGGGAGCGCGGAGTTAACGCGCTGGCCACGGGAGATGCGGATATTGCCGCCTACGTGCAGCAGCTGGAGCAGGCCCAGGATGAGACTGAGTTGCCCGAGGCCAGCGGTGAGGCCATCGCCAGGGAATTTGAGCGCTATCTTAAACGCCGGCATCGCCCGGGTCCCGCGACCGGGACTTCGGATGCTTCGGCCGTCGAGGGACCCCAGGCTCCCCCGGAATCTCCGCGTTCACCCGATACGCCCGATACGCCCGACACACCCGGCACACCGGAATAGTTCGCCCGCACTTAACGAAAAACGCGTCCCCCAGGAAACTCTGGGGGACGCGTTTTTTATGCGGTGTGCCGCGTATTAGACGATCTTCAGACCCAGCAGGGAGTCAAGTGCGTCGGTGAGCAGCTGGGCACCGGTGCCGCGTGCGGCAAGATCATCGGTAGGTTCCTGCGCGCTGAAGGCGTCCAGCACGGCCAAGGCGCCGGGGGCATTTAGATCGTTGGCCAACCTGGCACGGATCCGAGTGACGGTGGCTGTGGCCTCGGCGAGTGTCGCGTTGGGGATGCTTTTGCGCCAATTGGCCAGACGGTCCTGGGCGGCGGAGAGCAATTCGTCGGTCCAGAACCAGTCGCTGCGGTAGTGCTGTCCCAGCAGTACCGTGCGGATGGCCACCGGCTCAACACCGGCGGCGCGCAAACGTGAGACCAGCACCAGGTTACCCAGGGACTTGCTCATCTTTTCGCCGTCGAGGCCCACCATGCCGGTGTGTACGTAGGCTTCGGCCAGCGCCTTGCCATCAAGGGCTGCGGCATGACCGGCGGAGAATTCGTGGTGCGGGAAGATCAGGTCCGATCCGCCGCCCTGGACGGTGAAGGGTGCGGGCAGGAAGCGTCGGGCAATGACCGAACATTCAATGTGCCAGCCCGGACGGCCCTCACCCAGGGTGCCACCGTCCCAGCGTGGTTCACCGGTACGGGCTACGCGCCAGAGCAGCGGGTCCAATTCATCACGCTTGCCCGGACGCTGTGGATCCCCTCCACGTTCGGAGAAGAAGCCAAGCATGGTTTCGCGGTCGTAGCCGCTGACGGTACCCAGTTCCCAGGACTCGTTGGCGGCTGCCACGGCGTCGAAGTAGATATCACCGTCGGGCTCACCATTTTCACCGGGAACCGCGTAGGCCAGATCCTTGGCCACCAGTTCCTCAATGAGCGGGACGAGCCAAGTGATGGACTCAACGGCACCGATGTAGTGCTCGGGTGGGATGACGTTGAGCGCTTCCATATCGGCACGGAAGAGGTTGGTCTGCTCTACGGCAAGATCCTGCCAGTCGACACCGGTGGCGGTGGCCCGCTCAAGCAGCGGGTCATCGATATCGGTGACGTTCTGGACGTAGGTCACTGCCCGTCCGGCGTCGCGCCAGGTGCGCTGCAGTAGGTCAAAGGTCACGTAGGTGGCTGCGTGGCCCATGTGCGTCGCGTCGTAGGGAGTAATTCCGCAGACGTACATGCTCGCAGCGGCGTCAGATTTTTCTGCCGGTGCGGTGTCTTTCACTCGTCCCGTGGAAGTGTCATGCACTTCGAGGATTGGTGCGTTTCCCGGGACATGGGGAATGGTGGGCGCGGACCATGCGAGCACGGAGCGTCCTTTCTCTTAGATGTTTGCTCGGCCACGGCCGGAACAAAAAAAGCTGATGCTTACTTGGAACAAGTCCAACGGGGCCACACTTATTCCATGTCCGGCCCCGGAATTTTGATTTAGGCGTTGATGACGCCGAAGCCAAGCAGCAGGTAAAGGGCAAGGCCCAGGGCCACGCGGTACCAGACAAAAATGCGGTAGCTGTGCGTGGAAACGTATTTGAGGAACCATCCGACGATGACGAATCCGACGATGAAGGCCACCAAGGTGGCAAGTCCTGTCTGCGGCAGCGAGTACACACCGGGCTCGTCAAAGGACTTGGCCAGTTTGTACAGACCAGAGGAGAAGACCGCGGGGATGGCCAAGAGGAAGGAATAGCGTGCCGCCGCACCACGGGTGTAGCCCATGAACAGTCCGGCGGTGATGGTGCCACCGGAGCGCGAGACGCCCGGGATCAGCGCAAGTGCCTGGGCGAAGCCGAAGAGAATGCCGTGTTTGGGGCTCAGTGTATTCAGTTCCCGATCCTGTTTACCGTAGTAGTCGGCGACGGCAAGGATCAGGCCAAAGACCACCAGCGTGGTCGCAACGATCCATAGGGAGCGCAGGGAGGTGTCGATCTGGTCTTCAAAGAGCAGGCCAAGCACGGCGATGGGCAGGGAGCCGATGATGATCAGCCAGCCCATCTTGGCATCCGGATCGCTATGCGGGACTCGGCCGCGCAGAGCGTTAAACCATGCGCCAATGATCCGCACGATGTCTTTCCAGAAGAAGACCACCACGGCGGTTTCGGTGCCCAGCTGCGTGATCGCAGTGAACGCCGCCCCCGGATCAGCCGCATTGGGCAATAGCTCTCCCACGATGCGCAGATGGGCGCTCGAGGAGATGGGGAGAAATTCTGTCAGACCCTGGATCAGCCCTAAGAAGGCCGCTTCAAACCAATTCACGGTTCGACACTACTGCACCGCAGCATCTCAATACCCATTGGCGCTCCCGACGGAGGTGAACTTCATACCAAGGTATTAGAGCCTCGACATGGAGTTATTGCCGCTTAGGGTTGATCCTCAGCGAGTCTTCACGCTAGTCGGATTTGGACTCATGCTCCTCGTCATAGGGATCATCGTCGTCGTCCTCATCGGTAATGGTGAGCGGCAGAAACTCCTCGTACGCCTCGTATAACGAGTCCTCGTATTCCTCAAAGGCGTCGGCCACGGCCAGGAATGCGGCACTGATGGACGCGTCTTGGGCGCCACGTTTCCCCGACACAGCCGAAAGGTGTTCTTCGAGACAGCTGATCAATACACTGAGGGCTACACGCGGATCTGTACTCATGTGATTGACGTTACAGGCACAAGCCACACTATGGACAGGGTCATGATCGAAAAGAAGATAGCTATCCCCCACCCCGTAGATCAAATGCCCGGGGACCCCGAACACCGTTATGAATACCTCATCATCACCGCTCGCCCCGGCGAGCATCGCTCGGTCGCCCGAGCGGCATTGCGTGAGCATTCGGAATACGGGAAGTGGGAACTGATACGCACCTGCCTCTATGAGGGCGGCGGGCAGAAGTACTGGTTACGCCGGCGAGTCATGCGCGTGAAACCGACGCTGAATATCCGGGCCTGAGACCTCTCACAGCACCGACGATCGGGTGCCCTGGACCGCTAGCCGCGCGGTGGACCGAGCAGCCAGGACGCCACGGTTGAATGTGCCGATTCGGCATCCGAGGGGTGATACAGGCTGGCCAGGGCATCACGGTAGAGCCGTTCGAGCTCCGAGCCGCGGAAGTATTGCCCGCCGCCGGAAACCTTAGCGGCGATGTCCATGCACGAACGTGCAGCGTCTCCCGCTTGGGTGCGCAGCGTGACCAACCGCGGGAACCAGGACGGGCCATGATCAACCAGGTCATCTAGATCCCGTGTGGTCAGTCGCAGCATGGCGTCAAGTTTGAGAATTTCCATCCCCGCGTTGGCCACCTGCCAGCGAATATCCGGATCCTGGTCATAACTGCGTCCGGCGTTTTTCAGCGAGGTGCGCCGGGCCGGATTGGCTGCGGCCAACTGCATGCCGCGTTCGGCCAGACCCACATATACGGATGCGGTCAGCGAAAGAAATGCGGCGAAAATGCCGAAGATCAGCGGATCTGCCACCGGGCCCATCGGCAGGATGCTGTGGATGTCTTCGGCTTTTACGCGCGCATTGCTCAGAATGGTGGTGTTCGACTGCGTGGCACGCATGCCCAACGTGTTCCAGTTATCCGGAATTTCAATCCCGGAAGCATCTCGGTGCAAAAAGCCGTGGACTAGCGTCGGCTCCTCGGTGCTTGAATCCTTGCCAAAGACTCCTAGCCGCGTCCATACCGGTGCCAAGGAGGTGAAGACCTTCACGCCACTGAACGCATAGGATCCGTCGGGCGCCGGCACCGCGCGCGTCACCGAGTCGAAGAGGACCTCGTCGTTCCCGGCCTCCGAGACTCCAAAGGCCATCACCTCGCCGTCGGCCACCCAATCGAGGACCTTTTCCAGGCGTTGATCTCCCCGTGCGCCCAGTAGAGCCGCCACCCCGGTCCAGACCAGATGCATGTTCACGGCCAGGGCGGTGGCCGGGGCGTAGGACCCAAGCAGGCGTTGAGCGCTGGTCATCTGCTCCATGCCCCAGCCAAGGCCACCGCGGGCCACCGGCAGCATGGCCTTGAGATACCCCACCTCAGTGAGCTCCTCGAAATCGTCAACGCAGAAGGTGTTCTCCGCGTCGTAGCCAGCTGCCCGAGAGCGGAAACGCTCGAGCATCGCGGTATCAAGGACCTCGTGGATGGATTTCACGTGTGTCTTCACTTCCTGTCCCCCCGGCCTGCGCCAGGGGACGCCCACGAGGGGGGTGTGATAGTTAGTAGTTGGTCAGTAGATCGCGCAGCACCCGGGTGCCGAACTTCAGCGAGTCCACCGGGACTCGCTCATCAACACCATGGAACATGCCGGTGAAGTCCAATTCGGCAGGCAGCCGCAGCGGGGCGAATCCATAGCCCGTCACACCCAATCGAGCCAGAGACTTGTTGTCGGTTCCGCCGGAGAGCATGTAGGGAAGTACTACTGCCTCGGGGTCCTCACGGTTGAGCGAAGCGACCATGGAATCAACGAGGTTTCCAGCGAAGGGCACCTCGAGGGCTCGGTCCAGGTGCAGGGCACTGAGTTCAACGTCGGGGCCGGCGAGCCGGCGCAGGGTCTCCATGACCGCATCGTGCTGTCCGGGCAAGGTACGGACGTCAAGCAGGGCCTCGGCGGCACCGGGAATGACATTGTGCTTGTATCCGGCGGACAGCACCGTGGGGTTGGCCGTGTTTTGCAGGGTGGCACCTACAAAGCGAGCAACATTGCCCAGCTCGGCCAGCAACACCTGTGGGTTATCGTCGGTGAATTCGATCCCGGTCATGTTCGAGACACCCTCGAGGAAGCCGCGCGTGGTGTCGGTGTAAGAAATCGGCCAATCGTGTTCGCCGATGCGGGTAATGGCTGCCGCCAATCGCGTGACGGCATTTTCCTCATTGATCTGGGAGCCGTGGCCGGCGCGGCCTGCGGCGGTGAGCTGAAGCCAGGCGATGCCCTTTTCGGCGGTCTGGAGCAAATAGGCGCGCTTGCCCGCGATGGTGGCGGAGAACCCGCCCACCTCGCTGATGGCCTCGGTGGCACCGTCAAAGAGTTCGGGGTGGTTCTCCACCATCCAGCGTGCTCCGTAGTCGCCTCCGGCCTCTTCATCGGCGAAGAACGCAAAGATCAGGTCGCGACGCGGGCGGGTGCCGGTTCGCTGCATTTCCCGCATGACCGCAAGAATCATCGCGTCCATGTCTTTCATGTCTACGGCGCCACGGCCCCAAATCATGCCGTCCTTGATCTCGGCACCAAAGGGATCGACCGACCATTCATCTTTAAGGGCCGGAACCACGTCCAGGTGGCCATGGACAATCAGGGCCGGCAATGACTTGTCGGTTCCCTCGATGCGCGTAACGACGTTGGCGCGTCCCTGAGCTGATTCCAGGACCGTGGCTTCAAGGCCGGCCTCCGAGATCAGTCCGGCAACATACTCCGCTGCCTTGCGCTCCCCCGCGCCTTCGTTGTTGCCGTAGTTAGTGGAATCAATGCGGATGAGGGCCTGGCAGATGTCTGCGACCTCATCCTCGGCGATGAGCGTGTCCGGGGTTTTCTGCGCTGCTGACATGGGGCATCCTTCGGCGGAGGGTTCGTAGGTGACGTTCTCCCCCACCCTATCGAGGTTCCCTAGTGCAGCGCGAGGCCCGGGACGTGGAACGTCACCGGCCACCGCAAACTCAACGCGAGAGCATTGCCTCGCAAACATAGAAAAACCCCCGACCAGACTTTCGTCTGGTCGGGGGTCTCATCTGTGCGAAGGAGGGGACTTGAACCCCCACCCACTTACGTGGACTAGCACCTCAAGCTAGCGCGTCTACCATTCCGCCACCCTCGCTGGTCGCCGCTACTCCGGTGAAGTTCGTGAAGAACTTTGTTTCCGTTGTCCGCGGCGAGATAAGACTCTAGCACGGGTTTGGCGCACAGTTCAATTCGAGGGGTACTTTGGGCGAAAACCTCCTATTTACAAGGGTATTTGCGGTTTTTGAGGGTCAAAATCGGGTGTTTACACAAAATCTGTGACCAGCGTCATATTCACAGTGTGAAAAGTGCTGTTCTCCAGCCTCTGGAGATCCTCGCGACTCCCGGGTGCAGCTACGTAGGATGGTGGTGTTGGCCCACACCGTGATCACTTATAGGTGCTGTGGCATCAACGCCATATCCACCCTTGCTCTCATTTGTAGGCGGCCAGAAACTCCCCATGTCTGAATCTTCAGCACTCCCCCAGCGCATCGCGATGATCTCCCTACATACTTCCCCCTTGGAACAACCCGGATCCGGGGATGCGGGCGGAATGAACGTCTACATCCGACATTTGGCTCTAGCCCTCGCCGCACGCGGTGTCCACGTAGATATCTTCGTTCGTGGGGCGAGCACCAGCACTGCCACCAGCATCGGTGACGGCGTCACCTGCCATGAGGTTCAGGCAGGCCCACTAGGAAAACTCAGCAAGGAGCACCTTGCCGAGCATCTTCCCGCCGTAGCACTGGCGATCCAGCACTACGCCGCCAACTTCGCCCCCTACGACGTCATTCATTCGCACTATTGGCTCTCCGGGGTTGTTGGGCTGAAGCTGAGCGAGGCATGGAACGTGCCGCTAGTGCACACCATGCACACCATGGGAAAGGTCAAGAAGCTCACGGCCGACACCGAGGAGTCGAGTGCTCGGATTCGTGGCGAAATGCTGATCTGTGCCGAGGCCGAGCGGCTCACCGCAAATACGCCGGCCGAGATCCAGGAGCTTGTTGAGCTATACGGGGCCGAGCTGCACAACGTTGACATCGTTGAACCCGGCGTTGATCTAGCGACGTTCCACCCCGGGGTATGTGCGGCCCGACAGGCCGTCCCGAATTCGCTGCGCGTTGTTTTTGCCGGACGCATCCAGAAGCTCAAGGGACCGCAAATCCTGGTCCGCGCCCTGGGGATTCTGTCCCGGGAACGAGAGGAACTCGACGTGAAACTTTCGGTGATTGGCGCACGCTCGGGATCAAAGGAATTGAATCTGCAGAAACTGGTGGAGGCCGAGGGTGTTGAGCACCTGGTGCGTTTCTCCCTGCCGATGCCAGCAGCACACCTGGCCAAGGCATTCCGTGGCGCAGATGTTGTTGCGGTGCCCTCCTACAGCGAGTCCTTTGGCCTGGTGGCGTTGGAAGCACAGGCCTGTGGCACTCCGGTGCTGGCCCGCCGCGTCGGTGGCCTGCCGCACGCTGTGCGAGAGGGACAGACGGGGATCTTGGTTGATGAGGCCGATCCCATTACCTGGGCCAAGGCCCTGGCCTTGCTGGCCACCGATGAGCCACTACGCACCATGCTGGGTCGAAACGCGGCGGAATTTGCTGCGGATCATGGTTGGGAAAAGACTGCCGCCGCGGCCATCAACTCCTATGTTCGAGCCATCGAGGGCACCTAGCCCACGGTCAGTGGCGAAGCCGTGCTCATCATTGGCTCGGATGATGATGAGCACGGCTCAGGTGGTCCGCCCGATTTTCTGCGGGCGGACCACCTGTAGGTGCCACTGAGTGCTCACTTATTGATGCAGGTGAGCACTCAGGCCAATGGCGTCACTGTTCCGCTGAAATGCGGTTTGCCGCTACGTGATCCCCACCCGCTGAACTCAGTTTTGTCGAGCGCGGACGTGATGGCGATATCAACCGTGGAAGGCAGGAATACCGGGGTGGCAAAGCTGATCTCCCACGCGTAGCCAGTCCCGTGCGGCGCGGCGCCGGCAAGCGCCCGACCGGCCAGGTACATGCCGTGCGCAATGGCGCTCTTCATGCCCAACACCTTGGCGGATGGTGCCGAAAGATGGATCGGGTTGTAGTCCCCCAAAACGGCCGCGTATTCACGTCCCGTTGCGGCACCCAACCGCCATGAGGCGGTACGCGTTGGATGGGTGAACTCCTGGTGTGGCCGAGCTTCTTCACTCGGCCGCTCGCCCAGGAACACGCCCCGCGCCAAATAGGTTGAGACCGAGCGCCACACCAGTTCGGTACCGGCACTGACCTCCACCAGAAGATCAACCTGAGTTCCCGCGCGATGGCCGCGCAAGTTCTCTGCGTGTGCCACCGCCGTTAGCACCGCAGACGGAGCAATCGGCGCGAGGTGCGTGACCGCGTTGCTCAGGTGCACCATGCCCAACAGTGGCAGCGGGAAGTCATCGCGCACCAGCACCGACATGGCCAGCGGGAAAACGATCCCGTGCACAAACACGCTGGGCAGTTCATCACGTACGGTGTCCCCCATCAACCGCTGGTAGTCGACCAACTTCTGCCGATTGATGGGCAGGCTCTCCAGCCGATGCTCCACCTGGGGCACCGTACGGGCCGCGGGTTTGCTACCGGGCAGCAGCCCACGCAATTTTCCCGCCGCCGCTGTGGCATAGAGCGAACCCAAGGATGGAGCTGCCGGCAAGATCAGGGTGCTGAGCTCACTCATGCGCCCACCAACGACTGTCCGCACACCCGCAGGGTACGCCCGTTGATACCAGCGGCTGCGTCGGAGGCGAGGAACCCGATGGCCTCGGCAACATCAATGGGCAAGCCGCCCTGCATGAGCGAGGGCATGAGCATCCGCGCGACGGTGCGCGTGGCGACCGGGATCTTTGCTGTCATCTCCGTTTCGATGAATCCGGGGGCAACGGCATTGATGCTGCCGCCGGCCTCGGCGAAGGCAGCGGCCGAGGCGCGCACCATGCCGATGACCCCGCCCTTGGATGCGGCGTAGTTTGACTGACCGCGATTCCCGGCGATCCCGGAGGTTGAAGCGAGTGAAACAACACGCAGGCCCGAAAGCTTGGCGGCCAGAAACGCCTCATTCATGGCCAATTGGGAGGAGATGTTCACGGCGATCACCGAGTCCCAGCGTGCTGCGTCCATATTGGCGAGCAACTTATCCCGGGTGATCCCGGCATTGTGGATCACGATGTCCAGCGAGCCGTGCCGAGAGATCGCATGCTCAATGATCTTCGCCCCGGCATCCGCGCGAGTGATGTCCAATTGCAGTGCGGTGCCCGAAATCTTATTGGCGACCTTGGCCAGGGCATCGCCTGCTGCTGGGACGTCAACCACTACCACCGTGGCACCGTCGCGGTGCAGCGTGTTCGCAATGGCCGCACCAATACCGCGAGCGGCTCCCGTGACCACGGCGACCTTGCCGGCCAGCGGTGCTCCCTGCTGCTCGGGCGCCACCCCCGCATCGGTGCTGATCGTCAGGAACTGTCCATCAACGTAGGCGCTGCGCCCGGAGAGCAAAAAGCGCAGGGCGGCCAGGGCGGAGGGAACTACCGGTGACAGATCATCGGTGAGCACAATGCCGTTGGCGGTGGCACCACCGCGCAACTCGCGGCCCACCGATCGAATCGTTCCGTCGATGCCCTGACGCACCGCGGCAAGGGCCGGCGCATCGGTGGCAAGAGCCGGACGAGAGAAGGACACCACGCGACCGCCCGGTACCAACCCGCGCAGTGCGGAGCCGGCCAAGAGCATCGGTGCGGAGAGTTCCGCGGGGCAACTGAGCTCATCGAGGAGCAAGATGATGGCACCGAGGCGTTCCTGCCCGGCACTGTGTCGGCGAACCTCCAGCCCCCAGCCCAGCAAGACATCGGCTAGCGCTTGCGCGCCGGAAGATTCTCCGAGCAGCAGCACCACACCGGGCACCAACGGTGCTCCTGGCACATGCCGACGCAAGACCGCCGGTCGCGGCAGGCCAAGGGTGGCGGCGAGCTTCTTGGTGAAGCCGGAATTCACGAGTTCTAGGTACTTATCGGCCATGATTAGCGCGCCTCAAGAATCGCGACGATGCCTTGTCCGCCAGCGGCACAGACGGATATGAGCCCGCGGCCCGAACCCTTTTCGTGGAGCATTTTTGCCAGCGTGGCAACCAGTCGGCCACCGGTAGCGGCGAAGGGGTGGCCGGCTGCCAGCGAGGAGCCGTTCACGTTGAGCTTGGTGCGATCGATCGCGCCCAGTGGTGCATCAAGTCCCAGCTTGTTCTTGCAGAAGTCGGCATCTTCCCAGGCGGCCAGGGTGGAAAGTACGGTGCCGGCGAAGGCCTCGTGGATTTCGTAGAAGTCAAAATCCTGCAGGGTGAGGTTGTTGCGCTCCAGGATGCGGGCGACGGCATAGGCCGGGGCCATCAGCAGGCCCTCGGCGCCATGGACGAAGTCCACCGCTGCCGCCTCGAAGTCAACAAAGTTGGCTAGCATCGGTAGCTCGTGCTGCCGGGCGAAGTCTTCGGAGCCCAATAGGACCACGGAGGCACCATCGGTGAGCGGGGTGGAGTTTCCCGCGGTCATGGTGGCCTCGGCCCCCAGATTCTTGCCAAAGGCGGGCTTGAGGCTGGCCAGCTTTTCCAGCGTTGAATCGCCCCGCAGGTTGGTGTCCTTGGTGACGCCGGCGAAGGGCGTGATCAGGTCATCAAAGAAGTTGCGCTCGTAGGCGGCGGCCAGGTTCTTGTGGCTGGCCAAGGCCAATTCGTCCTGGGCGACACGAGTGATGTTCCAGGCCTTGGTGGTGATCGACTGGTGATCACCCATGGACATTCCGGTGCGTGGCTCGCCGGTACCCGGTGCATTGGGTGCCAAATCGCGGGGGCGGAACTTGGACAGTGCCTTCAGCTTCGCGCTGGTTGACCGTGCCCGAGAAAGCTCCAGAAGTACCTGACGCAAACCCTCCGAGACGGCGATGGGCGCATCCGAGGTGGTATCAACGCCGCCGCCGATGCCCGACTCCAGCTGGCCCAGCTTGATCTTGTTGGCCAGCGAACCGATGGCTTCCATGCCGGTGGCGCAGGCCATTTGCACGTCGTAGGCGGGAGTGTCGGCGGATAGTGAGGTGCCCAGCACGGATTCGCGCATCAGGTTAAAGTCCTTGGAATGCTTCAGTACCGCACCACCTGAGACGGCGCCGATGCGCTGGCCCTGCAGTCCGAAGCGTGCCACGAGGCCATCAAGCGCTGCGGTCAACATGTCCTGGTTGCTCGCGTGGGAATACGCACCGTTGGACCGGGCGAACGGGATGCGGTTTCCGCCGATGACGACGGCGGGACGGATGCTCTGTGCTGCTTGCGACATGCTCTATTGCTCCTAGGGGCAGATGTGAGATGGATTACTGATACCCAGCGTACCTGATACGCTGGGTATCGTGAACAACCTGCAAGCCTCAAACGCCCCAGCTTCCACACCGGATTCACCCGGTGATGGTCGCTCTGCCCGCTGGGACAGCCACCGCGCCGCCCGGCGCCTTGAGCTGATCAAGCTGGCGCGGCGCACCATCCACCTGCTGGGCCCCGGCGCGTCGATGGAAGACATTGCCGCCGCGGCCAACACCTCGAAGTCCGTTTTTTACCGCTATTTCGGCGACAAAGAGGGAATGCGTGCGGCCCTGGGCGAATACGTCATCACCAACTTCCGCGCCCAGGTCATCGCCGCCGGGCGCAGCTCATCGGGGGAAAGCGAAGCACTGCACGCCATGGTGCTCGCCTACCTGCAGATGGCTTCCACCTCACCGAACATCTACTTTTTTGTCACCGCGGTCCCCTCCGCCGACATCCTGACCAACCCCAGTGCCGAGCTAGAACCCGATACCGGGGCGAGTGCACTGAACAACTTCTTTGATGAGCTCACCGCCATGATGCGCACCCGCATGCATTCCTATATGGGAATCCCGGAGGGCCACACGGCATCCGCGGCACTGGAACTCTGGCCACGCGCGTCCATCGGCATGGTCAGGGCCGCCGGTGAACTTTGGCTCCGGGCACCGGAGGGCAGCCAGCGTCCGTCCATCGAGGAATTGGCCACCGCCATCACCGCGTGGTTAACCCACGGAGTAACCCACCAACCGCCCGGGTAATGTCCTGGCCCCACGATTTTTGTTTGTCCCCTTCGTTGATCCATCCCCGCAGCACTTCCCGATCGAAAGGCAGAAACGCCAGTGAGCACCGAACAACTTTCCGCAGAAACAACCAACGTGAGCATCGATGTTGCAGCCCTCGGCGAGCAACTGCTGGGCAACTGGGCAGCGATCCGCAAAGAAGCCCGCGCACTGGCCGGATCCGAAGCCCTGCGCGGCACCCCGGGACTGAGCATGGACGATCACCGCGAACGCGTTTTTGCCCAGCTCCACGAGCTAGTCAACGCCAAGTCCGTCCACCGCGCCTTCCCCAAGCACCTCGGCGGGGAAGATAACCACGGTGGATCCATCGCCAGCTTTGAAGAACTTGTCACCGCAGATCCCTCCCTGCAGATCAAGGCCGGCGTGCAGTGGGGTCTCTTCGGCTGCGCGGTGCTCCACCTGGGAACCGAAGAGCACCACAATAAGTGGCTGCCTGGCATCATGTCCCTGGAAATCCCTGGTGCCTTCGCCATGACAGAGATCGGTCACGGATCCGATGTAGCCTCCATCGGCACCACCGCTACCTACGATGTGGCAACGCAGGAATTTGTCATCAACACGCCGTTCAAGGCCGCATGGAAGGAATACTTGGGCAATGCCGGTGTGCACGGCAAGGCGGCTGTGGTCTTCGCCCAACTGATCACCAACGGAGTTAATCACGGCGTCCACGCCTTCTACACGGACATTCGTGATGATAACGGATTCCTGCCCGGTGTTGGTGGCCTCGACGACGGTCTAAAGGGCGGACTCAACGGCATCGACAACGGTCGGTTGCACTTCGACAATGTCCGCATCCCGCGCACCCATTTGCTCAACCGCTACGGAAACGTCACCGAGGACGGCACCTACTCCTCCCCCATTCACTCCCCGGGTCGGCGCTTCTTCACCATGCTCGGCACCCTGGTCCAGGGCCGTGTATCGCTGGACGGCGCAGCCACCGCCGCCTCGAAGATCGCCCTACAGATTGCCGTGACCTACGGTAACCAGCGCCGCCAGTTCAACGCCTCCTCGGACACCCATGAGGAAACGATCATGGACTACCAGCGCCACCAGCGCCGATTGCTCCCCCGACTGGCTCGCACCTACGCGGCGTCATTCGCCCACGAGGAGCTGCTGGAGAAGTTTGACGGCGTGTTCTCCGGAGCCACCGACACCGACGCCGATCGCCAGGATCTTGAGACCCTGGCCGCGGCACTGAAGCCGCTGAGCACCTGGGACGCGCTTGACACCCTGCAGGAAGCCCGCGAGGCCTGCGGCGGTTCCGGCTTCATTGCAGAAAACCGTTTCACCGCCCTGCGCGCGGACCTAGATATCTACGTCACCTTCGAGGGTGATAACAACATCCTGCTGCAGCTGGTGGGCAAACGCCTGCTGACCGACTACGGCCAGGAGTTCCGCCAGCTGAACGCCGGCGTCCTGGCCCGCTACGTGGTGAAGCAGGCAGAAAACGTGGCACTGCACCGCACCGGGCTGCGCTCGGTCGGCCAGTTCATCGCCGATACCGGCAACGAGCGCAAGAGCGCGAACTTCTTCAAGGACGAGGCCAACCAGCGCGCGCTGCTCACCGACCGGATCAACACCATGGTCGCCGAGATCGCCGATGCTCTGCGCGGGGTTAACCCCAAGGACCGTGCCGCCTCGGCTGCTGCCTTCAACGAAAAGCAGGACGCGCTCATCGCTGCAGCCCGCGCACACGGCGAACTGCTGCGCTGGGAGGCCTTCACTCGCGCCCTGGCCAAGACTCCCGATGCCGGCACTCGTACCGTGCTGACGTGGCTGCGTGATATCTACGCGCTGTCGCTGATCGAGGAGAACCTCGGCTGGTACCTGATGAACGGTCGCCTCTCGATGCAGCGTGCTCGTACGCTGAGCGGCTACATCAATATCCTGCTGGCTCGGGTGCGCCCGCACGCCCAAGATCTGGTGGACGCCTTCGGTTACGGCCCGGAGCACCTGCGGGCCACCATCGCCAACGGTGGCGAAGCCGAGCGCCAGGACGAGGCTCAGGAGTACTACCGCAAGCTGCGTGCCAGCGCGGACGCTCCGCTGGATGAAAAGGTGCTGATCGCCCGCGAAAAGGCCGCCAAGAAGATGGCACATCAGGCGACTGCCAAGAAGTAGTCACACCGTCGCACCAAGAGCTGGGGGCGCCGCGGTTCAGTGGGTTAAAACCTGCCGAACCGCGTCGCCCCCAGCTTCATCTTTTTAAGGAGATCGAGCTGCTCATCACCGATTGATCTGGTCACCGAAGCTCGCGGCGCCGGGCCCGGTCAGTGGATTTCGCGTATCAACACGCCCAGAGACCGCCAGAAGTAAGCTGAGCGCGGAGCCACGGACCTCCGGTCCGCTCCCGTGCACAAGATCGGTGTCAGTGGCCGCCAGCGTGAACCCCTGTGCCAGTTCCCTGCCTCCGCCGAGCTTGGCGCTGGTCGCCAGCTGATAGCGCAGTGCCGTGGCCACATGTTCAACCGGGTAATCTCGAACGATGCCCAACGGCACACGGATATCTTCCCCATGGACAAATGCCTCAACCAATCTGGTGGCGAGGTGTGCCGGCGGGGTGCGGGTGAAATCGAGAATCTCCCCGAAGGCGCTCAGAGTCGCTGCCGGATTCTCTTCTCGTTCCTTGGATACTCCACGAGCGTTGTCCTCATCAAAATCGAATCTAGCTAGGGCCATTCGCCGCACGAAGCCCCACCGAGTGGTCTTGGCACTGTCAATCAGGTGCGCCACGACGTCGTGCACGTCCCAGCCCTCACACAGCGAGGTGACGCGCCAGCCTTCTGCGGGTAGCGATCGAAGATCGTGGAGTAGCGCTCGGCGTTCGGCGTGGACGACCGGCCAAATCACGGAGTTAGACGGGGAATCCATAGACCCTACCCAAGCATCTCGTGGGCAGTGGAGCAAGAAATTAGGTGTTCATGCGGTGCCCAACATCCCGCAATAGGTTCGCCATGCGGCTCATGTCGCATAGAATTGTTGCAAACCGGCTGATGAAAGGGCCTTACTCCCTCATGACGAAGAACTCTATTTTTTCCCGCCTTTTCCGCATTGGAAAGTCCAACGCCAATGCGGCATTGGATGCCTTGGAAGATCCGCAGAAGATGCTGGATCAGCAGGTTCGCGACTACAGCAACAACATCGCAGAAGCCGAAACCGCCGTCGCTCAGACGATTGGTAACCTGCGCATGATGGAGGAAGACCACACCATCGCCCTGACCGAGGCCAAGGAGTGGGGCGCCAAGGCGCTGGCCGCATCCAATAAGGCGGAGGAATTTGCGGCATCGGGTGACGGTGCTAACGCCGAGAAGTTTAACAAGTTGGCGACGTTGGCCATTCAGCGTCAGATGGCTAGCGAAAAGAAGGCGTCTTCCACCGCGCCGAGCATCGAGTCGCAGCGCAAGATTGTTGAGCAGCTCAAGACCGGTCTGAGCACCATGTCGACCAAGCGCCAGGAACTGGTCTCCAAGCGTGATGAGTTAGTAGCTCGTGCCCGCAACGCCAAGACTCAGGGCCAAATGATGGATGCCGTGAAGGCTCTAGACATGAGTGATCCGACATCGGAGATCGGACGCTTCGAGTCCAAGATTCGTTCGGATGAAGCCCGCGTGCGTGGTGCTGCCGAACTGGCGTCGTCCACTCTCGATGCCCAGTTCGCCTCCCTCGAGGATTTGGGTGAGAGCACCGAGGTTGAGGCGCGTTTGGCCTTGATGAAGGGACAGAAGAACGTGCTGGAAGAAGCACCCGCCGCAGACGCACTCGAAGAGGCACCGCAGCCTTCGGAGATCGAGGCTCGGCTGGCAGCACTGAAGGCCAAAAATCAGTAAGACTGTGAAATAGCGGTTGCCCTAAGCGGGATACCACTGGTGGCGGATACGAGTATCTCGTATCCGCCACTGCTGTCTTTCGGGGGTGCCATTCGAGAGCAAAATCTTCCCCGGCACCCCGCCGGCTCTTTAGTAGTAGGTCTTCATGGCCTTTCTGACTTCTTCTAGGGTCTGCTCGGCGACGGCATTGGCTCGTTGATTGCCGACCCGCAGGACATCACGGAGGTAACCCGGGTCTTTGGCCAGCTCGATCCGCCGCGCCCTGATGGGCGCCAGATGCTCGTTAACAGCGTCGATGACCAGAGATTTCAGGGCGCCCGAACCGGCGGAGCCGAGCTCATCTCCAACCTCGTATGGGTCTTTGTTCTGGCACAGCGCGGCGAGCAAAACAAGGCTGGAGACTTCCGGCCGGTGCTCGGGGTCGTAGGATATCTGCCGAAACGAATCCGTTTTAGCGCCGCGTATCAGGCGAGCAGTTGTATCGGCATCATCCGCCAACGCCACCGCGTTATTGCGGCTCTTGCTCATCTTTCCGCCGTCGGTGCCCAACAGCAATGGAGCGGCGGAGAGTAAGGCGGTAGGTTCGGCGAAGATACTCTTTTCCGGGGCATAACGGGTGTTGAACCGTCGCGCGATGGTGCGCGTGAGTTCGAGGTGCGGCAGTTGATCTTTGCCGACCGGCACCACGTTTGCCTTACAGAACAAGATGTCGGCTGCCTGATGTACCGGATAGGTGAACATCAGACCACTGACCGAGGACTGCTTCGAATGCGTTATCTCGTCCTTAACGGTGGGATTGCGCTCTAATTCCGCGACCGAAACTAGGGAGAGGAACGGGAGGAGTAATTGGTTCAGGGCAGCGATGGCACTGTGCGTGAAGATGGTGGTGCGTAGCGGATCGATTCCCACCGCCAAGTAATCCAGAACCAAGCCGTGGACGGCCAGCTCGAGATTGTTGGCCACGTCCCGGTCTGTCAGTACTTGGTAGTCGGCAATGAGGACAAAGGACTCGACTCCGAGGTTTTGTAGTCGGACGCGATTCTGTAGCGTGCCGAAATAGTGGCCGAGGTGCAATGACCCCGTCGGTCGATCGCCGGTGAGTACCCTGAATCGGTCGGGATTGACCCGTAGCTGGTCTTCGAGCGATGAGTCCTGCTCCACAGCGGGATCCGTGCCGAGCATTGATGATGGTGGGGATAGCTGGTGATCGTGCATGTGGTGCTCCTAGTGGCTTGAGGATGACACCGTCCGCGTGGAATGGCACCATACCCCTTGCTTTGGAGCACAAAAAAGACCGTCCATGCGAACGGCCTGATTTCTAACACGAAATGCGGCGGTTCCTAGTTGGAACGCCACCAAGCAAAACTCCGTGAATTGATCATGGACTCATGCTACAACTTTTCCCATGGCCAATCTTGCGCCTCGCAGTGGCCTTGTCATGGCTACGAAGTGTGGTTGATCCCATGCACCCCAGCCGTAGCGTGCCCCCGGGGCACGCCCGGTAGACTTGATGGCGACATGACTGAGAATTTTCCTGAGGCCGATCTGGTCAACAACGACGATCTTTTCACCGCTGCCGAGCTCGAGGCCGCCATCAAGGTGCTGGGTTTGGTTCACCGGCTAGAACCGGAAGACGAGCGTCACATCGCCGTGCGCCGAGCCACCGGAAAGATGTTTAAGTCCGCGAAGCGGCACCGCAAGAACGAAAAGCGCTCGGCCATCAACGCCGCCGATCGCGCGGTTGTAGAGCGGACCGCCACCGGCTCCCCCCAACGCCTGGATGATGAGACATTGGGACTGGATCTAAGCACCCCGACCGATGAGCACACGGCCGGTGAGTACATCAAGCCGCGTGGTTGCTACATCTGTAAAAAGCGCTACACCACGGTGGATGCCTTCCACCACTACCTATGCCCCGAGTGTGCTGCAGCCGGCCGCGAACGCCGTGACGCCCGCGCCGACTTGAGTGGCAAGCGTGCCCTGCTCACCGGTGGCCGAGCCAAGATTGGCATGCACATCGCCCTGCGCTTGCTGCGCGATGGTGCCCACACCACCATCACCACGCGCTTCCCGCGCGATGCTGCTAGGCGTTTTGCCGCGTTGGAAGACTCCTCCGATTGGATTCACCGCCTGCGCATCGTCGGCATCGATTTGCGTGATCCCTCCCAAGTCATTTCCCTCGCCGATCGCATTGCGGCCGAGGGGCCACTGGACATCCTGATCAACAACGCGGCGCAGACCGTGCGACGCACCTCGAACTCGTATCTGCACCTGGTCGAGTCGGAAACCCAGCCGCTTCCGGCCGAACTCGAATTTGTTGCAGGTGGCCCCGAGGTGTGGGGCGAGGCCAATCCCCCATCCGAACACCCGCGCGCACTGGCCAGTGCCTTCCGCTTGGAAGACTCCGCCCTGCTGGTTCCTGCGACGTCCACGAACTACGACGCTCAAGCGGTGGCCGATCTGGCGATGACTGCCGGCTCCGCCACGCTGGAGCGCATCGCGGCGGGAACCGCCATCGATGCCGGCGGTTTGGTGCCCGACGTGGTCACCGAGAACTCCTGGACGCAGATCTTGGGAGATGTCGACGCGCTGGAAATGCTGGAGGTGCAGCTGTGCAACGTCACCGCCCCGTTCCTGCTGGCCTCGCGTCTGCGCCCGGCGTTGGCGGCAAGCGATGCGCACCGCAAGTACATCGTGAACGTCTCGGCCATGGAGGGCCAGTTCTCCCGCCGCTACAAGGGTGCCGGCCATCCGCACACCAACATGGCCAAGGCCTCGCTGAACATGCTCACTCGCACCAGTGCCGAGGAAATGCTGCAGACCGATCGGATCTTGATGTCCGCGGTGGATACCGGCTGGATCACCGATGAGCGGCCACACGATTCCAAGGTCCGCATGGTGGCCGAGGGCTGGCATGCGCCGCTGGACTTGATTGACGGGGCGGCGCGGGTTTACCAGCCCATCGTTGATGGCGAACGCGGCATTGACCTTTACGGTTGCTTCCTGAAGGACTACGAGCCCTCCCCCTGGTAGACAGCTCCGCAGCATCAGCAAAGGCCCCGATCGAAGCGCAAATATCCTGTTGACCATCACAGGACAGCGGCACGACGGGGCCTTTGCTGTACCCCGGGCCGGCCGCCATCTGGCTGCCAACGTTGGATGCCACCAACTGGCCGAGGTGATCCGAGCACTGACTCTATTTGCACCGAATGCAACATTGCACTTAGTGTAAGTGGGTGAGTCCATCAACACCGGCCGTGGATCGACGTGCCGACATCAAGAACAGACACCGTCGCGCCATTCTCGATGCAGCGGCAGCCATCATGCGCGAACGTGAATCCAGTGTGTTCTCCGTTGACGAACTCGCTGCCCGAGCGAACGTGTCACGCCGAACCGTCTTTAACCACTTTGCCTCCATTGACGACGTGGTGATCGCCGTGTTCGGCATCGAACTTGGCGCCGTCGTGGAGCGGCTTGCCACGATCCCGGAGGGTCCCGGATCCTCTATGTTCGACGATCTGGCCGAAACTGTGCGCTCCACCGATCTGGTGCCGCCCATGGTCTACCTGACCCGCGTGCTGGGCGGCGATGAACCCGAGCCGACCCCCAAGCAGGCACTACTGGCCGCCCGAACGTTCACCGAAATCAGTACGGGCCTCGCTGCTGAGATGCAAAGGCGCCATCCGGGAGCCACAGCGCTTCGGGTCAACCTGTTGGTCGGATCGCTGACCAGCGGCCTGCTGGTGATCTATCAGCAATGGTTCACCGAGTGCGGAGCTTTTGACACCGTGCAGACCCGCAGTCACTGGACCGAGCTCGTCGAGACTCTCCTCGAATCCCTAAGAACCGGTTTCGGAGCACGCTAACGCGTCCCCTTTTTTCTCCCGCTTGACCAATTTGAAGGACATCATGGCCGAATTTCTCTATCGTCTGGGACGCGGATCAGCGCACCACGCACGAAAAATCATTGCCGCATGGATCGCGATCCTGGTCTTGGCAGCGGTGGCATTTTCCATCGGCGGAGGCACCCTATCGAGCAGCATGTCGATCCCCGGAACCCCCACCGCCGAGGTGACCGACAGGCTGGCCGCAGAGTTCCCCTCCGCCTCCGGTGGAACCGGAAACATTATCGCGCAAAGCACTGACGGCCAACCGTTCACCGATGCCCAGCAGAAAGCCATCGGAACCCTCACGGCCGACGCTGCCACCATCGACGGTGTAGAGAGAGTCATCGATCCGTTCACCACCGAAGCGCAGCGCGCCGACTCGGCACGAGCGATCACGGACGGTAGCTCAAAGATGGCCGACGCCAGGGAGCAGCTCGACGCCGGCGACACCGAGCTGAAGACATCCCAGGCGCAATTGGCCGCTGGCCAAAAGCGACTTGATGCCGCCATTGCCCAGGCGCGTGCGGCAGGGATGTACGAGCAGGCCAAGGACGAGCTCGAGCGCCAGCAAGCGCAACTTGACGCCGCCACCAAGAAGCTGGATGCCGGGGCTGCCACGCTCCAAGAGAACCGCTCGAAACTGGATCAGGAAGCCACCAAGCTCGAACAGGGCGAATCGATGCTGAACATGGCCGCCGAAATTCGCACGGTTTCGCAGGACGGCGGCGCGGCCATCACCATGGTGGTCTTCACCGCCGCCCAGATGGACATCACGCAGGAAACCAAGGATGCCTTGGTGGCGCTCTTTGAAAACGCCGACGTGGACGGAGTCCAATTCGATTTCTCCTCCGAGATCACTCAGGGCGTCCCGAGCGTTTTCGGGCCCGGTGAGGCCATCGGGCTGGTTGTGGCCGGCATCGTGCTGGTGCTCATGCTGGGCACCTTCATCGGCGCCGGGTTACCCCTGCTCACCGCGCTGGTGGGTGTGGGTATCGGCGCCCTCGGTGCCCTTTCGCTCTCCAGTGTGTTGGAGATGTCCTCGGTGACCCCGATGCTGGGGCTGATGCTCGGCCTGGCCGTGGGCATCGACTACTCGCTGTTCATCATCAACCGCCACCGGCACCAGCTCAAGGACGGCTACGAGGTCCGCGAGTCCATCGCGCTGGCCAACGGCACCTCCGGCAACGCCGTGGTCTTCGCCGGGGCCACGGTCTTCATCGCCTTGCTGGCGCTGAACGTCACTCGCATCCCGTTCCTCGGGCTCATGGGCTCCGTCGGCGCGGCCAGCGTGCTGATCGCGGTGCTGGTGGCCATCACGCTGACCCCGGCACTGCTCTCGCTGGTGGGGAGAAAAATCCTCAGCCGCTCAGAACGTGCTGCTCTGGCAACCGGCACCGCACCAAAAAATGCTTCTGCGGCACCAGCCCCCAAGACCCGCGTTCGTCCGATGTCCACCGCTGGCGCGATCCTCACCGCGATCGCTTCCGTCGCGGTGCTGCTGGTGGTAGCCACCCCCGCCCTGGACCTGCGGCTGAACCTACCCGACGGATCCTCCGAGTCTCACGAAAGCACCCAGTACCGGGCCTACTCCGCGATCTCCGAACGCTTCGGTGAGGGCCAAAACGGTGCGCTGCTCATCGTGGCTGACCTGCCCGGATCCCCCACCGAGGAGGAGTCTCAAGCCCACCAAACACGTATCGCCGAGACGTTATTCGCCCAAGACGACGTCATCGCCGTCGCACCCGCCGGCACCTCCGCGGACCGAACCGTGGCAGCGTTCCAGCTCATCCCCGCCCAGGGCCCCACCAGCGTCTCAACCGAGGAGCTGGTGCATTCATTGCGCGACCTCTCCCCGCTGGATGGAACCTACCCGATCGGGGTGGCCGGCTCGGCCAGCGGCAACGTAGATATCTCGCAAAAACTTTCCGATGCACTGCCGTTCTACTTGTTGGTGGTCATCGGGCTTTCGATGCTGATCCTGCTGTTGGTCTTCCGCTCCATCGTGGTCCCCATCATCGCCACCCTCGGCTTCATCCTGTCCTACTACGCCGCACTGGGCGGCGTCGTGGCGATCTATCAGTGGGGCTGGCTGCCGGCGATCTTCGGCGTGGACACCCCGGGGCCCATCCTCAGCTTCCTGCCCACACTCCTGGTCGGGATCCTGTTCGGACTGGCGATGGACTACCAGCTCTTTTTGGGCACCGGCATGCGCGAGGCCTTTGTGCACGGCGCCCCGGCACGCCTAGCGGTCGTGAAGGGTGTCCGGGCCGGACGTGCCGTGGTCTCGGCCGCGGCCATCATCATGATCTCGGTCTTCGGCGGATTCATCTTCGCCGAAAGCGCGATGATCCGACCGATCGGCTTTGCGCTGGCCTTCGGCGTGCTGCTGGACGCCTTTGTGGTGCGCATGCTGCTGATCCCGGCCCTGATGCATCTGGCCGGCGACAAGGCCTGGTGGCTGCCGCGCTGGTTGGAGAAAATCCTGCCGGACATCGACGTGGAGGGTGCCAAGCTTGAACGCCGACACCCACATTCCGAGGCCGCCGAGAGTGCCGAGGCACCTGCCGCACACAACTGATAGAGCGCCCATGTACGGGCAGTGACGGGGGTGGGTTCCACGCATAAATGGAACCCACCCCTTGGTGTCTGGCCGAGGTCGGGTGCGTCATCGACTCCCCGGCATGTGTAAAGCGCTCGTTTCATGTTTCAATGGTCTGGTGGATCACATGCAGAGAATCTCCGGCCCGAACGAAAACCTTTCCCGCGACGCGGCAGCGTGGCGAAAGCAGAACATCAGCGTTCTCGCCTATGAGATCGAGCTTGATCTCTCCCACGCCCAGGATCCAAGCGTGAAGACCTACCGCTCTAAGACCACCATGCGCCTGCGTGCCCACGGCAGCAGCGAAACATTCCTCGACTTCATTCATGACTCCATCGAGTCAATTACCCTCAATGGAAAGAGTATTGACCCCGCCACGGCCGTGCACGGATCACGCATTTACCTGCATGATCTCATTCAGGGTGCCGATGCCCTCAATACGCTCACCATCGACGGACAGGCGTTGTACTCGCGCAGCGGCGAGGGCCTGCACCGCTACGTGGATCCCGCCGACGGGGCCACCTACTGCTACACCCAATTTGAGCCGGCGGACGCTCGACGCGTGTACGCCAACTTTGAACAACCGGATCTGAAGGCGGCCTTCACCTTCATCGTGCGTGCACCACAAGACTGGCACGTGGCCTCCAACCAGTCCCCCGTCCGGGTGGACAACCACGGCGACGGGAGCGCCACCACGCATTTCGCTCCAACGCTGCCCATCTCCACCTACATCACCGCGGTACTCGCCGGACCCTACTTCGTGGCCGCCGATACCTACACCTACACCCGGGACGATGGCAGCGAACTGCTCATCCCGCTGAACGCCACCTGCCGCGCCTCACTCGCCGAACACTTTGACGCGGAACAAATCCTGAAGCTGACCCGCGCCGGGCTGGACTTCTTCCACGAGCTCTTTGACTACCCTTACCCCTGGGGCAAGTACGACTCCGCTTTTGTGCCCGAATACAACCTCGGCGCCATGGAAAACCCCGGGTTGGTCACCTTCACGGAGTCCTACGTGTTCACCTCCCGGGCCACCGAGGCGCAGTACGAGGCCCGCGCCAACACCATCATGCACGAGATGGTACACATGTGGTTCGGGGATCTGGTCACCATGGCCTGGTGGGATGATCTCTGGCTAAAGGAGTCATTCGCCGACTACATTGGCACGCTGGCCAACGCCGAAGCCACGGAATTTACTACCGCTTGGGTAGCGTTTGCCAATCGCCGCAAGGCCTGGGCCTACGTGGCGGATCAGCTGCCATCCACGCACCCGATTGTTGCCGACATTACCGATCTTGAGGCTGCCAAACAGAATTTCGACGGCATCACCTACGCCAAGGGGGCCTCGGTACTCAAACAACTCGCCGCCTATGTGGGGGCCGATGCCTTCCGTGAAGCTGCACGCTCCTACTTCCGCGCTCACGAATTCGCCAACACCTCATTACGCGACTTCCTCTTGGCCCTCGAAGCAGCATCGGGCCGCGACATGTCTACCTGGGCGGATGCCTGGCTCAAGAGCGCAGGCGTGCCGCGGCTACACGTCGAGCTGGAAGAAGCGGGTGGAGTCATCACCGCGGCGGCCCTGCACCAATCCGGCACCGACCCGATCACCGGGACCCCGATCGCTCACCCACATGTGCTGAATATTGGCGAGTTTAATGTCATCAACGGCGTCCTGCAGCGCACCGAAAGCCATCGGGTGGAGCTGAAATCGGGAAGTATTGAGCTCCCGTTTTTGCTGGGGCGCCCGCGCGCGGATTTGCTGCTGCCCAACGATGGTGATGACACCTACGCAATGCTCGACTTCGATCCGCGTTCCCTCGCCACGCTGCTGACGCATCTGGGCTCGCTGGATGATCCGTTGGCTCGCGCCACCGTCTGGGCAGCGCTGTGGAACATGGTCAGGGACGCAACACTGCCCGCCACGGCGTTTTTGGCGGCGGTGCGTGCCCACGCCGAATCGATCACCGAGGTTGCCGTCCTGGCCCAGCTACTCACCCAGTGCGTCACGGCGATCACCCACTACCTGCCGGCCGAACATCGAGCCGCCGAACGTCTTGCGCTCAGTGAAGCTGTCACGACCTGGCTGACGCGCGCGGCTCCGGGCAGCGATGCTCAGGTGGCCACGGCACGCGCCCTGGCCACGCTGGCTCGCGGTTCGGTGGCCAACGACATTGTTGATGGTTTGCTGTCCGGGGAGCTGAGCTACCCGGGTCTGGACTTGGATGAACATTTGCGTTGGGCCCTGTGGCAGGCCAAGGCAGCCTCCGGGACTCTTGATGAGGCGGCCTGTGCCCGCCTTGAAGCCGACGCCGCGGCACACCCGTCGGCTGTCGCCAGCTCGGGTCGGCTCTTGGCTCTTGCCGCCCGACCGGAGGCGAACAGCAAGGCAGCTGCCTTTAATCAGGCGCTCAGTGGAAATGCGGCCGATGGCTCACCGCTGTCTAACGAAGCGATCTCCGCCATCGCCGCCGGCTTCCAGCTGGGCACTCATGAGTTGCTTGATGGTTACTACGATGCCTACTGGTCGGCGCTGGAGGAGATCTGGTCTTCCAGGAGCATCGGCATGGCTACTCGCGTCATTCGAGGGCTTTTCCCCGCCGCCCAGGATCTGGCGACCGAGGGGGTTCACCCGGTCATGGAAAAGCTAAATATCTGGCTTGATTCCCATGAGCAGGCACCGCGCGCGCTGCGCCGGATCCTGTTAGAGGAACGCGATTACCTCACCCGTTCCTTCGCCGCGCAGCAGCTGGTTGCCGACTCACACTAAAGACGGTCCCACGCGGCGGGGCGCCCTTAGTGGGTCCTCCGCCGCGGCTGATCATTCGTGCGTGCGAGCTCAGCGAATGCAGAATTCGTTGCCCTCGGGATCCGCCAAGGTGTACCAAGTAAAGGGGCCCTGCATCGCCTCATGGAGGAAGCTCGCCCCGCGGTCAAGCAACATGGAACGCACCTCGTCCTTGTCTCCCAGATCCAGATCAAGATGCAGACGATTTTTCACCGTCTTGGGTTCGTGCACCAGCTGAAAAAGAATGCGCTGCCGCGGTAGTTTGCCCAGCTGGTCCAGAGGGCAGATCGCTGCCCCAACCTTCCACGCAATTTCACCGTCAAAAATCAGGGTTTCATCCTCGCTGGCGTGGCCCTCATCAATCATTTTTTGAATGAAATCAGGATCACTGGGCTCCACCGTCCATCCGAGGGTTTCTGCCCACCACACCGCCTGCTGGTGGGGATTGGCACTGTCAATAGTGATTTGCAGTTTTGGGTCCATGGCCACACGTTATGCCGCGATGCACCCCGTACACAAGGGAATCGGCGCAATACGGGAACCGTCCTCGATTTCCAGCTGATCTAACAGATACACCGCGACCGGCCACGGCACGGCCCAGCGGCCTTCGAGGAACAAACCGATGAACCGGCGCTGCAGAGCTCCAGGACCCGCCCCTCATCGTCGAGGACGAAACGCTCCCACTCGTGCCGCATCGGTTCCTCGGCCTAGCATCCAAAGGCTTCACCTGCTTTTCAGTCGGAGATCTTACGGACCTGAAGTGACAATAGCTGCGCCGCTGGTGATCCGAGTCCTTCCTCCTCAAATCTGGACAAAACTCCGCGGATCCCGGATCACCAGTTCTAAACGAACTTGATCATGTGCTTCGCCCCAACGGCCATCTCGCAGATCCCTTCAACCGGTGACGGCCAACCCACGCACGCATCGCGACTGCGCAACGCGGCCGAAAATGGCCACCAGTAAGTCCAAGGAAATGCCGGCAGTCAACGAACCCTGAGAAAACCCGCAATCCTGAGCCATAGCCCATCTTCCGCGCAATTTTACGGGTGCCGAAACTGCAGAACCGGGACATGGGATTAACAAACATCCATCTTCTGCCGGAACGATGTGTCCAGTCAAGATGGCAAGTACACGACTCTTGGCGGTTTTTCTTGGAATGTCGAGAGCTGGACGACTTCGAAAACCGACCCCTAACCTAAACGTGCAAGTTTCCAGTGTTCTCCACGAACATGGATCCGGTTACCAATTGGCGGTCCGTGCATGACCCAAAACTGATCCTGCCTCATGGGTTGACGCAACGTGGACGCGACGGCCGTTGAATAACTATTTCAGGAGGGAATCATGAACGTCTTGTACCCGGACGCCGATGGATCAGTACCCCAGCCGCTTCGCATACGCCTTGATGGAAAATCCGAGCCAATTCTCCTTCCCCCGCGCTCGCGGCCTTCATGCGATGTCTGCCAAACGGATGAATACTTGGTGTTCGAGAAAGTCGCCCCCGTCTGCGACCCCGGAACTTCCCGTCCCGTTGCGTGGGACGTCGACTGCTGGTGCGGAAAGTGCGAATCATTTTACGGCTTTCGGGCACCCGCAGATTCCCATGGCCAGCACATGGTGTAACCCAACTCCCCGGAGTGCTTCTTGCACCCCGGTGAATCCATAGATCAGCGGATCATCTCGATAACGGAAAGACGTGGAGGCGACTCATGCGTAGTTTTGGTGTGGAGGAAGAATTCTTTCTGCTAGATAGTTTTACTGGCCTGCCGACGGCACCAACCGCTTCGACCCGGGCCGAGCTACTCTCGCTGACTGTCGAGGGCAGCACCACCGAGGGCGAGTTTCTCGCCTGCCAGATCGAAAGCAACAGCCCCGTCCTGAAAACTGGAAAGGACGCTTTTCACACGGTTCAGGCCTACCGCAGCGCGCTTTCCCTGCTCGCTCGGGACGCGGGACTCATGGCGGTGGCGCTGGGTACACCGCCTTTGATCTCCGGCACACCGGCAGTGATCAGTCCTTCGGCCAGGTATCGAACCATCAATGACTTCTGCGGGAGAATCACCGCCGAGCATTACCTCTCGGGACTGCATATTCATGTGGGCGTCGAGGATCCCACGGCCGCAGTCACTGCTCTGAATGAAGTACGCCGCTGGCTTCCCCTACTGACAGCGATTGGCTCCAATTCGCCGTATTGGAAGGGAGCCGATTCAGGGTTCGCGTCCTGGCGCAGCATCCACTACCGCCGCTGGTCGGTGCAGGGCATCCCTCCGCGCTTCCTTGACGCCACGGACTACGAGCGGAGGATACAGCTCATGATGGATGCCGACGCGGTACTGGATTCGGGCCATGTTAGCTGGGCTGCACGACTCTCCACCCGCTATCCCACCCTGGAAATCCGCGCGGCAGACTCCCAGATGAACGCATCAAACACCGTCCTGCTCGCCTTGATCGCCAGATCCTTGATCGATGCGAGCCTCAACGGTGCCGCCACCGGCTTCGACCCCCTCCCAGAAGCCCTAGATTTGGCGCAATGGCAGGCAGCAAAATTCGGATTACGTGGAAACCACATCAATCCCGTCAATGGGAAGAGTGCCTCCGCCGCACAGATGCTGTCATCGATGATGGATTTCATTCTCCCGGCGCTCAGGAAAAACGGCGATGACCAGTACGTGATCGCAGGACTCGCCCGCATCATGGAACAAGGCACCGGTGCGGGGCTGCAGCGGCAGCACTTCCATGACGGCGGATTCAAGGCAGTACTGACCCGGGCTCAGGAGCTCATCACCGATTAGTATCCGAGGGACCCACCCAGAGCAGTGTGCGGCGACCCACCAGAAAGCCTCCTGATGCGATGCTGCAGGAGCTGGGCACAATGGGAGCGAACTCTCTTTCAACTGCACTGGCTCCAAGTTCCCAATCTGCGCAGCAATGTGTCAGCCGAGCTGAACGAGGGAGAAGCTTAAAAAATCATTGCTCGAGCTATTTTCTTCAATCGCCTTGGAGAGATCCGTGACCGGTCTGTCGAACAGCAGTGCTACCGGGCTTCAGCACGAAATTGCCTCCCCGCGGCCATCCTTTTCTGGAACATGTTCTAAGGAGAGCGCACCATCACCACCTTGAATCTGGAGGGCACCACTACAGACCACTAACTGCTAGGGTTCCTCTCACCCCTGGGACGAGAACGCGTCAACCTCACCAGCGGTTACACCGGACGGCGCACTAACCACATCACTGCCGGCAAGGACAGACCACGACGGCAGCCGAGAAAACCGAATCGCTGGAGGTTGCACTTTTTCACAAGCCGCCCTAGTAGGCTCCCTGCCGCGAGGTGAATACGACATGGGGTCCTAACCGGCAGTGCGTTTAAGATTGCGACTTAACCCTGCAGAATTAGCGCTAGTTGGAGTTAAGACCACACTCGATGACTTTTTGGGTCATTCCTAGCGGAGGGTCTTGGCTGACGGCCTGGCTGTTTCTAACCTGCAGGTACTGTGAGCGGTCAGCTATCTGTCAAAGGAGCGGAAGTGGCTTCAGCTGGAGAAACGGCAGAGCTTTGCCCGCATCGAGGACACCGTTATCGAAGGCAGCATGGACCGATTAATCCGTAACCTCGATGACCCGCGGTCGCGGGTTCTGACACTTACTGGCCTGGGGATGCGCATGGAGTTCATGAAGGAAAACCACATAAATGATAGCGACGACTCGCCCGAGCTAAATTCATGCTCAACACCAATGTGAGGGCGCGAACCTGACCGGAAAGCGGGGCTCCGACCAGGGTCGCGAGTGAGACTGCTCGATCGAGCGAATCGCAGAACCTGGTCGCCGCGGCGATACGGGAGAGCTGCATGTAGCCTCCCCGGCGAATACTGCACCAACCGCAAACCGGGTACCAAGTCATCGGCCAAGGTGCCTACTCGACAAACGTGTCGGCTCACGACACCCTCAGCTGTGCACGACCTTCAACGACAGCATCAACGTGACCGAAAGAAAGAAAACCGGCACGGTCATTCACCAGCAAGATGCTGTTGAGGCAATCTTGAAAATGGCGAAGTTAACCGTCTGGATTACTACAGGTGTTCCCATTCGAGCTGGCACCGGTAATAATTCCATACACGTACGGGACCAACGAATGATCGCCAGGCGACAAGCACAGCAACGTGCTACCCCCGCCCAGACCCGGAGGAGCACCAGGGGCGATGATGGAGGTCACATGGACCCAAACATTTTCTCCCGTGGTGCTGCAATGGTTATATTGCGCCAAGATACCGCTCATGTAGAACCCGCAGGTGGTGTTGGCTGCGGCTTCAGCTGGCGCGGCACTGACCTCTGAAACGGCGCTTGCTTGAGCCGGTGCGACGCCAAGACCGACCGGAATTAAGAGAGCCAAAGCTCCAATTAAGCCGAGGGTTTTTCTACGTGATGGGCGCTCCGTGAATAATGACTTCATGCTCGTTTCCTCTCGTTGAGAAGCTGACGTGTCGTGTTATCAATATGTTTTCAACGTATCAGGTTTGAACTTCATCTGGATCACGAAGATGCAGAAGGCAGTCATCGCAGCAGTCGCGAGGCCGTGTCCCAAAATTCTGAGATGCTGGCGCAACCGTCCATCAGACATCGGTCCGGATGGGCATTTCAGACCGTCCAGTCAGCGGCCCTGACGACCGGTGGACCCGCGGTTGGCGCCTAGCGAGTGGTCGGTGTCCCGGGCTGCGGTTCATCTGGGGGCTACGACTCTTCACTCCTTGGTACCGCAACGACCAATGGCCTCTGACGGATCAGGCGTTTGGGCGTTGAACGGCCGATCACGGGTTGTTTTTCATGTCTCAGGGTCTCTAGGAGCTCGCCACACGCGGCTTTGAGGCCTCGGCTGTTGAACCTCCTTGCTCGGTCTAAGCTGAGTTAATGAGTTGGCGCGAGCGGGCAACACCGCTTGGTCAACATCTCAAGGAGAGCGTCATGTCACGGTTACGGGTCCACAATTTCAGTGTTTCGATCGACGGCTTCGGCGCTGGCCTCAACCAGAGCCTTGAAATTCCACTCGGAGTTGGCGGCGAAGATCTGCACCGGTGGATTTTTGCCACCGAATTCTGGCACGCACGCACCGAGGAACACGGTGGTAGCCGTGGGGTTGATAATGCCTGGCTACAGGCAGGTGAGGTGGGCATCGGCGCCACCATCATGGGCCGGAACATGTTTGGGCCCATCCGAGGTCCGTGGGACGCCGATGAAAAAGCGGCGAGCTGGCGCGGCTGGTGGGGCGAGAACCCACCGTTTGGTCACGACGTTTTTGTCCTGACCCATCATGCGCGCGATCCCTTAGTCATGGAGGGAGGCACCACCTTCCACTTCGTCACCGCTGGTCTGGAAACCGCCCTTGAATTGGCCCAAAGCGCCGCCCACGGGCAGGACGTCCGTTTGGGTGGTGGTGTTGCCACCATTCGCGAGGCAGTTTCCACCGGGCTGGTGGACGAGCTGCATCTTGCGCGGGTTCCCATTCTGTTAGGAGCTGGGGAGTCCCTAGCCATGGACAACTTAGTCGGTGCTGGCTACCGAGTGGATTCAACCGAACTGGGCGAAGGCGCCATGCATGTTCGTTTGGTTCGTGTCTGAGCGGTGCGAATCAGCGCTAGGATCCCTGAACCCGCGGCGCAGACGCAGCCCCTGAGCGCATGTAGCCTCCAGCTACCGCGTAGCTGATGGTACTTTGGTGTCCATGGAGCTGGAGAACATTGTTTTTGATGCGCTTGACCCGCGACTACTCGGCATGTTTTGGCAGGACCTGCTCGGCTGTACACAGCTGAGCGATAGTGCGGAGGGATTCGAAACCAGACTCGGTGTTGCCAGTGGGCCCACGCTGGACCTATGTTTTCAACCCGTTGGGCACCCCCCGGCCGAGCACCAAAGGCTTCGACTTCGACTTAACGGCGGTTCCATCCCAGAACGAGTCATGACCACCGCCCTGGACCTCGGCGCCTCGCACCCGGTTAACGGGCAGAGCATCGAGCCGGGGCTGGACCTGAGCGATCCGCAAGGAAATGCCTTCAGCATCAACGAAGGATCACCCGATCAGCACACCAGCGGAGCGGTCGCCGCCATCACTATCGAGTCGGCCTCCCCCGCCCGAGATGTAGAATTCTGGGCCTGGCTCAGCGGATGGGACCAGGTGAAATCCGAGACGTCACCGACATTGCTGCATCCATCGGGGCGCGGGCCCCGTATGGAATTCATCAAGCAGCGGTCACCCAAGACGGCATCAAAAAACCGGATACACCTTGACGTGCGACTCTCACGCGGCGATGACCCCGACCGGGTGGCCGCGGACATCACCACGCGCGGCGGGGTGGAAATACACCCGGACTGGGGCACACTTCCTTGGCGCGTTTATCAGGATCCCTCGGGCAACGAATTTTGTGTGTTGCCAGCGCACTCACGGAGCAACGATTAAGCGGAAGCTAACCTGTTCCTGACCTGAGGGAGGCGTCGGCCCGGACTACGTCTTCGGAACCCAGCCCAACAACGGCCCCAGGGTGGTAGCGATGTCAGTGAGGATTTGGACGTAGTCCTCATGATCGAAGCTAAAGGGAAGTGCGAACGCTACCTCGTCGACTTCTTGGAAACCGAGGTGGGCCTGGAGCTGCTCGGCGATCTGCGCACTGGTTCCAATCAGGTCCGGGGCAAAGAGCATCGACTTGGGCCCCTGCGGAGCACGAGTGCGCGGCAAGCGTTCGTCCACATAACGCTGGTACTTCTCACGTTGAGATCTGCTCGCCGAATCCGTGGGGATGACCACTAGCCCCTGGGACACCCGTGCCTGGCCGCTCGCCGTGAGCGATACCGCCGCAGCCTCGCGGTAGGCCCGGATTTGCGCTTGCTGGATTGCGGCGAATGAGGGTTCCTGCCCGGGTTCCGGAAAGATCACGCTACTGGTGAGCAGGTTAAAGCCGCTCTCCCCCGCCCACCGAGCCGAGCGCATACTTGCCGCCCC
Organism: Paeniglutamicibacter terrestris; assembly: GCF_012271785.1. Taxonomy (GTDB): domain Bacteria; phylum Actinomycetota; class Actinomycetes; order Actinomycetales; family Micrococcaceae; genus Paeniglutamicibacter; species Paeniglutamicibacter terrestris. The sequence continues at coordinate 196,476 of NZ_JAAWVT010000007.1, forward strand.
ATACCAAAGTCGTTCACGCAGCCCAGCAGAATAAGGTTCAACGCGGCGTGAGAACTCCTCAACCACTCCGTGTTTACCCTCAAACTCACGCACTGGCTCACCGGCAATCATTCGGGCGAGCCGTTCCACCCGGGAATAACCGAAATCCTCCGACTGCGCCGTGTCTGGATAGAGCTCACCTTTAACCGTGTCAAAGTTCATCGGCACTCCCACGCTCAGGCCCGGATTGATGCGCCCGCCGGAGAGTAGATCAACCGTCGCGAGGTCCTCGGCCAAACGTAACGGATTCTCCCATCCCATCGGGGTGACGGCCGTTCCAAGTTCGATGCGTGAGGTCCGTTGACTGGCAGCTGCCATGACGGCGATCGGTGATGAGATGCCGAATTGCAGATGCCGGTGGCGCAGCCAGGCGCTATCAAATCCCAGATGTTCGCCCAACTCGATGATTGACAGGGTGGATTCATGGCCCGGTGCAGGGTTCTGCGGATCAAAGAGACCGATGGTGAGGAATCCCAAGCGACGCAGCGGGCGTGGCGATGTGGGCATAGGCATAGGTCCCCTTCAAATTTGTGCGGTGCTTCACAGGCTACCAAGGCGTTGGGCGCAGAGGCTGTGCCCGCGCATGATCCGCGCCTTAGTCCTTAATATGGGTGGCTTACTCGTCCTGATTTGAGCGTTGGTACAAGGCCCTGATCTGGCTCTTCTCCCACGTGTGGCGGGCACCACTGAGATCCCGCAGTGCCGTGACTGTGATCCAAGATCCACCGAACCCACCCTAGGCATACCCATCCAAAGCGGCTGTGGCTCCGAATGACTCATGTTGCTGCCCTGCGCTTCATCGCTTGGCGGCCCGGAAACGTGACGACAATACTAGGAGATAAACCATGCAGAAGTCAGTGATGCACCTCGCCAAAATCGCCGCCGTGACGGCCGTCGCGCTCAGCGGATTCGCGGTGACCGCGGCCCCAGCCACTGCCGCAGCGCCAGCCCCTGTGGCTGCAAGTCATACCGGATCCCCAGCATCCACCTCACTTCTTGGCGGAAACTTCCTGAACGGTTCCCTCATTTCGGCTCCACTGGTCAACGGTCCGCTGATCAACGGACCACTGGTCTCTATCCCCTTCGGACCGGTACAGCTCGGTCAGTTCCAGTAGCCAGGGCAACTCTCCTGCACTAGCCGCCCGGCACCGGAAACACCCGCTGGATCACTCCAGAATCGGGCCCGGCACTCTGCGCCGCGCGGCATTCATCCCCGTGCCCAGCTTCTGGCTGGGCGTAGCTCTCCGTGAGAAGGACCATGCCCCAGCACGCCTATTCCCAATTTTCAGTCCACACCGGATCACGTCGTGACCTGACGGCAGCACAACGGGGCATCTGGTACGCCCAGGAACTTGACCCCGAAAACCCGATGTACCAAATCGCCCAGTATGTCGAGATTCACGGCGAGCTGGATTCGGATGTACTGGCCGAGGCCGCGCAGGCGGCCGTTGCGCAAACGGACGCCCTGAATGTGCGATTCGCCGAGGACGACGATGGCCCGCACCAGATCCTGCATCCATCGCGCGTACAGCTTAACCTCACAGATCTGCGGGACTCCCAGCAGGCCACAAACGGCCGATCCCATGAAGGCGGAGCACTGGAGCGTGCCCGTGTGTTGATGGATGAGGACCTGGCCACGCCACGCACCATGGCCAGCGACGAGTTGCTCCGCTTGGAGCTCTTTCACATCGAAGACGCCCGGTACCTTTTTTATCAGCGCGTCCACCATGTGATGCTTGACGGTTATTCCGCGGTGCTGGTGCTGCGGCGCATTGCCGCGCTTTACCGCCAACTGCTGGCCTCCACGGCGGAGCAGTCTTCACCATCTGTGACCGAGCCAGAAAAGCTCACCCGGTTCCCCTCACTTGATGTGTTGCTCAGTGAGGAAACCACCTACCTCAATTCGCCTCATGCCGCTTCGGACCAGGCCTTCTGGGAGGATAGCTTGTCCCATCACGGGCCCGCGGTGGGACTAGCCGCACGCCCCACCGGCCAGGCCAACAGGCTGATTCGGCTCTCTAAGCAGTTACCCGAAGACATCGTTGACAACCTAAGAAACGGCGCATCAACGGCCCCGGCGACGATCCTCGCCTCCGTGGCGATCTACCTGCACAAGATGACCGCCGAGCGAGATATTGGACTGTCACTACCTGTTACTGCCCGCCGGGGCGCTCTTGCCAAATCGGTGCCGTCCATGATGTCCAACGTTGTTCCGGTACGCATGAAAGTGTCCCCGGAGGCCACGGTGCAAAATACCGTCGCCAATGCCGCGGCCGCGTTGCGCAATTCCCTGATCCACCAGCAGTTCCGGCTGGAAAGTCTCCACTCCCGCACGTCCTACAGCGGACCATCGGTCAATATCCTGCCAGTGATTGAAAAGATCGCCTTTGGATCCGCGAGCGGCTCCATGAACATTCTCTCCACGGGGCCCATCGACGATCTGTCAATTGTCATCCATGGGCTGCAGCCGAGCACCGACACCCCCGGCTCGGACACCGGGATCATCACCATGCAGTTTGAGGCCAACGCAGAGCTGTACAGTCGCGATGCCGTTGAGGACCACTTACAGCGCCTGCTCGACCTGCTCAGGAAAATCACGGCGTCCCCGGAGTCAACGATTGCGGCGCTGACGCTCACCACGCCCGCAGAGGAACAAGAGCTGTTGGAATTGGGCGGTGCGACACTCCTGAACCTGCCGGCACACACCGTCGCGGAGGAATTTGAAGCCCACGCCGCGGCCACGCCGTCGGCGCGCGCACTTGTGGCCGCCGACGGTGAACTGACCTTTTCCGAACTTGACCGCAGGTCCAACCAGTTGGCCCACTACCTGCGCAGCAGGGGTGCTCGCGCCGGCACCTCGATTGCCGTGCGCTTGGGACGACACACACGGCTAGCCGTGGCGATCTTGGGGATTCTCAAATCCGGAGCCGCGTACGTCCCCATCGATCCGGAGTACCCCAGCGGTCGGGTAGAAGGCATGCTCGAAGATGCCAACCCGTTGTTGTTGCTCACCAGCAGTCAGTTCACCGAACCGCATACCACGCACCAGATGACCAGCCCCGTTCCCGAAGTCCTGCTCGACGCCGAGCTCCTGGCGGCAACTCTCGACGAATTTCCCGTCGTCCGGCCGGAAATATCTGCCGCGGGCCAACACGATCTGGCCTACATCATCTTCACCTCGGGCTCCACCGGGCGGCCCAAGGCGGTCGGAGTTGAACACCGGGCACTGCTGAACCTCTATATTGCCCACCGCGAAGATATCTTCCGCCCTGCCGAAGCGCGACTGGGCCGCACCTTGAAGGTCGCCCACACGGCGGGCCTGTCCTTTGATGCGTCGTGGGATCCGATCCTGTGGCTTCTGGCCGGGCATGAACTGCACCTGGTAGATGACCTCACCAGGAGGGACCCCCAAGCGCTGGCTCAGTACCTGAGCGAACAACGGATCGACAGCATCGAGACGACCCCCTCCTTCGCCAAGGTGCTCATTGCCGAAGGGCTCTTCGAGGGTGCCATTCACCCCTCGGTTGTGGCCCTGGGTGGCGAAGCCGTCGACCCCTCACTGTGGGGAATTTTGGCTCAGATCGAGGGACTCACGGCCTACAACTTCTACGGTCCGACCGAAACCACCGTGGACAGCATGACGGCGATCATGGAGCCCGGAAGCGCCCCACATTTGGGTTCTTCGGTGGCCAACAGCCGCCATTACATCCTCGACTCGGGCCTGAACCCGGTGCCGGGAAACGCCATCGGCGAGCTCTACGTGGCCGGGCATAATGTGGCGCGCGGCTACCTTGACCAGCCCCAGCTCAGCTCCGAGAGATTCATTGCCGATCCTTTTGCTTCGGATGGTTCGCGCATGTACCGCACTGGCGACGTGGTCCGCCGACGCGATGATGCGGCGGTTGAATTTCTGGGTCGCGTTGACCAGCAAGTCAAAATCCGGGGCTTCAGAATTGAACTCTCGGAAATTGAGGAAGTACTGCGCGGTGCGCCAGGGGTGGTCCATGCAGCCGTCGTGGTGAACAAGAATCGGGCTGGATTCGACCGGCTGCTGGCCTACGTCACCAGTGATGAGGATGTGGACACCAGCGCAGTGCGCGAAGCCACCCGCCGGCTTCTCCCGGACTACATGGTGCCCTCCGCGATCGTCCAAGTACCGCTGATCCCGCTGACCCCAAACGGAAAACTGGACACCAAGGCGCTGCCTGAACCCGAAAGCGTCAGCACGTCGGCAGCTCCCAGGAACGAAGCCGAACGCGTGGTGGCCACGGCGTTCGAAGAGGTGTTGGGGATCGATGACGTCGGACGAGATGACGACTTCTTTGAGCTCGGTGGACACTCGCTGCTTGCCACGCGCATGGTGGCGGTGCTGCGTTCCATGCACGGTGCCGCCCCGACACTACGCACCGTCTTTGAATTTCCCACCGTTGCCGGCATCGCCCAGTCGCTGGGCGCGCCCACGGCTGAATCCCATCCGTTGCGGCGCCACCTGCGCCCCACGCCGCTGCCTCTTTCTTACGCTCAGCGCCGACTCTGGTTCCTCAACCGCTTCGACACCGCATCCGGGGCCTACAACATTCCCATCGTGCTTCGACTTTCCGGCCAGCTGGACGTCGCCGCCCTCGCACTGGCGATCAACGACGTCGTGGCCCGGCATGAAAGCCTACGCACCGTATTCCCCGTTGACGCTGGTGAACCAGCACAACTCATTCTCGGCGCAGATAGCGCCAAGGTGCCACTTGCCGCCGTGCAGACCACCAGCGCGAACCTGCAGAAAGTTCTTCACGCCGAATCCGCACGCGGCTTCGACGTCACCGCCGAGCTTCCGCTACGCGCCGCACTGCTTCAGCTGGACGCGCGGAACCACGTGCTGCTGCTGACCCTGCATCACATCGCCGCCGACGGCTGGTCGCTGGCTCCGCTGGCGCGCGACTTATCCACTGCCTACACCGCGCGCACCGAACGCACAGCACCGCAATTCACCGAATTGCCCGTGCAATACGCCGACTACACGCTCTGGCAGCGAGAGGAATTGGGCAGTGAGGAAGACGAAAAGAGCCCGATTTCTCGGCAGCTCGCCTTCTGGAAGAACGAGCTGGAGGGTTCAGCTGAGGAACTTGCCCTCCCGTTCGATCACGCCCGCGGAAAACGCCCCGGCTCCTGGGGCCCGGCAACTGTGCCGGTACGGATCAGCCCCACGACCCACGAAAGCCTCGCGGCGCTGGCCAGGGCACATAACGCCAGCCTGTTCATGGTGCTCCAAGCAGCATTCGCGGCCTTGCTGAACAAGCTCGGGGCCGGAACAGACATTCCCATTGGCACCCCCGTGGCTGGCCGCCCGGACACGGCCCTGGACAACCTCGTCGGCTTCTTCGTTAATACCGTGGTGTTGCGCACCGATACCTCGAATAATCCCACGGCCGGTGAATTGATTGACGCCGTGCGATTCACGAATTTACGGGCCTACGCCAACCAGGATGCGCCCTTCGAACGCGTCGTGGAAGAACTTAACCCCGTACGCTCGCAGAATCGACACCCGTTGTTCCAGGTCATGCTCACGCTGAGCAGCGGAGCACTGGAAGAGCTGAGCATGCCGGGCCTTAAGGCGGAAGCGGACCATACCGCAGAACCCGGCGGCGCAAAATTCGACCTGCTGCTCGACCTCGCCGAGCAGGGCCCCGGCGCCGGAATCAGCGGGTCCCTGGGTTTCGACGCGGCACTCTTTGACGCCGCCACCGCCACCCAGATCGCCGCCTTCTTCGAGCACGTAGTGGAACAGTTTGCTACCAACCCACGGACCCCGTTGTCCAGACTTGAGCTGATGACCCCGCAGGAAACCGCACTCGTCTTAGCCCAGGGGCACGGACCCGCGACGGAGAACGAAAACGCCACAGTACTGGACGAATTCGCTGCCACGGTGGCCCGAAATCCCACCCGTATTGCCGTCAGCGATGCGACAGGATGCCTCTCCTTTGCCGCCTTGGCCGAGGTGGTCGAGGAACTCGCCGCAGGACTCATCACCGCCGGGGTGAATCCCGGAGACCGGGTCGCCGTCGCGCTCCCCCGGACAAACGACGTGGCGTGTGCCGCCCTGGCAGTCCTAAGAGCCGGAGGCGTGTATGTTCCCGTGGACCTGGCCTACCCGAAGGAACGGATCGGGTTGATTCTGGATGACAGCGCTCCGAAATTGATCATCGCCGAGGGGAATCTTGCCGAACTGCGGCTGGCCGGGCACGGCACATCGGCCCGGGCGGCCTTGTCCGCGGTGACACTGGGCCCACTGGATCCTGCCTACCTGATCTACACCTCCGGATCCACCGGTACCCCCAAGGGGGTGTGCGTCAACCATGGAGCCCTGGCCAACCTCTACGTCCAACATCGAACCACCATCTTTGCGCAGACATTCGGCAACGATGAGGCAGGGACCGCCTCCGTGGCGCATATTGCCGGGCTGGGCTTTGATGCCGCGTGGGATCCGATGTTGTGGCTCATCGCCGGTGCCACCATGCACATGGTCAGCGACGAGATCCGGACCAATGCGCAATTGCTGGTGGAATTTTGCGCCGTGAACGACATCACCGTTCTGGAAAGCACACCCTCATATGTCAGTGCGTTGCTACTGTCCGGTCTGTTGCAAACACCACGTCGCACGCCGCTGACGCTCGCCGTGGGTGGTGAAAGCGTATCCGAGCAACTCTGGCAGCAACTGGCAGAGCACGATGGGGTGGTGGCCTACAACTTTTACGGGCCCACCGAGTTCGCCGTTGATTCGGTACTCACCCGTATCAGCGGCAGCGTGCCGAACATCGGGCACACTATCAACAACGTCACCAGCTATGTCCTCGACGAATACCTCGCCGCAGTTCCTCCCGATGTCACCGGCGAGCTGTACTTGGCCGGTGCCGGAATGGCAACCGGTTATGCCAATCGCACCGCCGAAACGGCCAGTCGATTCGTGGCCAACCCGCATGGCGATGGCTCACGCATGTACCGCACCGGTGATCTGGTGCGGTACCTCCCCGAGGGAGAACTGCAATTCGTGGCACGCGCCGATGACCAACTTAAGATCCGTGGCTTCAGGGTAGAACCGGGCGAGATTGAAAGCGTGATCGCTGGCCACGAGAACGTGGACCGCGTCGCGGTGGTAGTTGAGAGCAGTGCGGCGGAGCGAATCATTGGATACTACGTGGGCACCGCAGCCCCCGAGGAATTGTTAAGCTTCGCCGCCCGCCGATTGCCCACCTACATGATGCCCGCCGTCCTCGTCGCGGTGGCCGAGATCCCGCTGACCTCGCACGGCAAGTTGGACAAACGGGCACTTCCCGCACCGGCTGCTCCCGGCTCCGGATCCAAGGCGCCCCAAACCGTCCAGGAACTCAAGGTCTGTGCTGCCTTTGGCACCGTGCTGGGCGCCACCGAGGTGGGCCTAGATGATGACTTCTTTGAACTTGGCGGTCATTCGCTGTTGGCTGTCTCGCTCATAGCGGCGCTCCGCGAGGCCTTCGGCAGAGAACTGCCGCTGCGGGCGGTCTTCGAGTCCCCCACCCCGGCGGCATTGTTGGCCAAACTTGAAGTCATTGTGTCCGAGCATAGCGAGAACTCGCCAGCACGTTCCGCTGGAACGTCGGTGCAGCAATGGGCCAAACAGCACAAGGATCATCAAGCGGGACGGATCCCGCTCTCCTACGCACAGTCACGGTTGTGGTTCCTCAACCAGCTTGACCCCGGGTCCGCCGACTACAACATTGCCTTGGCCGTGCGGCTCACCGGAGAGCTCAACGTGGAAGCCCTCGCGCAGGCCATCGACGACTTGGTGGCCCGTCATGAGGTACTGCGAACCAGCTACCCCTCCCACCAGGAAACGGCCGAGCAACTGATCCATCATCCTGCCGATGCCACCGGCATGATGACTCGCGCCAAGGCCACGTCCCCCGATCAAGTGCGGCGAATGCTCGCGCAAGCCGCAGCAACCGGCTTTGAGCTCTCGAGCGAACTGCCGCTGCGCGCCCTGCTGATCGAGGTTGATCACGATCAATGGGTGCTGCAGCTGGTCATCCACCACATCGCCAGCGACGGGGCCTCCCTGGCACCCCTGGCCAGAGACATCTCTACCGCCTATTCCGCCCGTTGCAGTGGAGCGAGCCCCATGCAGCGTGCACTGGGCCTTCAGTACAAAGACTTTGCCGTGTGGCAGCGCCAGCTGCTCGAAGCAGAGGATGAGAGCGCGGAACCGGTGCTGGAAGCCAAGCTGCGCAGCTGGAAGGAATCTCTTGCCGGCGCCCCGCCGGAGCTGGCATTGCCCGCCGACGGTCCACGCGCGCCGGGGGCTCGTCAACCCGGCGGCCAGCAATCCTTCACCCTCGATCCGAGGACAACAGCCAGCCTCTCCCGGCTGGCCGGGGCACAAAGCGCCAGTCTCTTCATGGCCTTGCACGCTGCACTGGGCGGTTTCCTTGTGCGCAGTGGCGCCGGGACAGATCTGGTGATTGGTTCGCCTACGGCAGGGCGCTCCGATCCTGCCCTAGCCGAGCTCATCGGCTTCTTCGTCAATACCGTCCCGATACGGATGGACGCCTCCGCGAACCCCACCTTCCGTCAGCTACTGGATGTCGCCCGACGAAGCGTGCTTAATGCCTTCGACCATGACGATGTTCCCTTTGAGCGTCTGGTCGAGACCATCAATCCGCCACGCGAACTGGGACGCCACCCGGTGTTCCAAACCATGCTGACCGTGGAAACCACGGACCGTGCCGAAGTCATACTTCCCGGAGTTCATGCCGTGGCCGAACCGGAGACCGGCACCGGGGATGCGAAGTTTGATCTGTCCTTCACGTTCCGTGAATTTGGTTCAGGCCAACACCTGGCCGCCACGTTGGACTACAACGCGGCGATGTTCAGCGGGGTCGCGGTCAACACGCTGCTGCGTCGATTCGTAGCCTTTGTCCAATTGGCAGTGCAGGAGCCGGACCGCCCCCTATCGACCCTTGAGTTACTCTCACCGGAGGAAATTGGTTCGCTGCTTGCCTCCACCACGGGAGCTCTCAGTGCTGGCACCACCCCGAACGTCTTGGAGGTCTTTGCCGACACTGTTGCTCGGCAGGGTGCCGATACCGCAGCGGTGTGCGGTGCCGAATCGTTGTCGTTTGCTGAATTAGATCAGGCCGCATCGGAGGTGGCCAGTGCCTTGCATGCGGCCGGGATCAGGGCAGGAGACCTGGTTTCGGTGTACTTGCCCAGATCATTGGATACCATAGCGGCCACCTTGGGAGTGCTGAAGGCAGGCGCTGTCTATAATCCGATGGATACCGACTACCCAGCAGAACGGCTGAGCGCGATCCTCGAGGATTCCGGGGCAGGCGCAGTCATCAGCACCAAAGGATTGGAACGGGAACTGGCCGGGCATCTGGCTTCGGCAAAAATGTCCCACACTCCGGTACTGAGTATGGAGGATCTAACGGGCACAGAAACAACGAAGCAACAGCAGCCCACGCACCCGGCGCCTGGCGGAGCGAGCCCCACCGGGCTGGCCTATGTCATGTTCACATCCGGCTCCACGGGCAGGCCCAAGGGCGTGGAGATCAGTCACGACGCCCTAGCCAACTTGCTTGCGTCACATCGTGGAAATCTGTTCCCCGACGACCGGGACCGCAATAAACAAGGACCCGTTCGTGTGGCACACAGCACGGGTGTCGGCTTCGATGCCTCCTGGGATCCGATGTTGTGGATGATCGACGGTCATGAACTACACATGATCACCGACGACGTCCGACTGGATCCACAGGCCCTAGCAGCGTACTTCGCCGATCACGGCATCGGGGCGTGGGAGACCACTCCGGGCTATGTGCGACAGCTGTTGGCCGAACCGGATTTCACGGCGATGCTCGATGAACGTAAGCGCGCGGGACTGCCGGCTCTACGGCTCGCCCTGGGCGGAGAGGCATTCGACTCGGCCCTGTGGAGAGAGCTTTCCACTAACGATTCGGTGCGGGTCTGGAACCTCTATGGTCCCACCGAGGCCACGGTTGACTCCCTCATTGCCGAGGTGCCGCGCATCGCGGAGTCGGCCACGGCCAACGGATCTCCGATTCCGGTACTTGGTTCACCCACCCTGGACTCGAGGGTCTATGTCCTAGACGAACATCTTCAACATGTGCCAGCGGACATCCGCGGCGAACTCTATCTTTCCGGCCCGCAACTTGCCCGCGGGTACCGGGGTCGATCCGACCTGACCTCCGAAAGGTTTGTGGCTGACCCCTTCGGAAAACCGGGCGACCGCATGTATCGCACCGGGGATCTGGTCACTAGGAACACCGACGGAACACTGGTCTTCGCCGGACGAAACGACCAGCAGGTCAAGATTCGCGGCTTCAGGGTGGAACTGGGCGAAGTCGAACGCGCGCTGCGGGAGGTTCCCGGAATCGGCGCTGCGGCAGCAGTGGTCCGTAGGGAAGGAACAGTGAACCTCAGTGAGGCTCTTGGCGCCCCGAGACTGCTCGCCTACGTTGTGCCAGAGACGGCCCGAGGCAGCAAGCTTGCTCCCTCCGAGGCACTAGTGCTGGCTGACCTAGCTCAATCCCGGCTGCGCTCGACGCTGCCCGGTTACATGGTCCCCGCAGCCGTCGTTGTGCTCGAGCACATCCCGCTGACGCCAAATGGAAAGGTGGACACCGCTGCCCTGCCGGATCCTGCCGAACAGGACCGCCGGGCAGGGTTGCCACCGCGAACTCCGCGGGAGCACGTCGTGGCAGGGATCTTCCAAGAGGTCCTGTCCTTGGCTCGCGTGGGGATCGATGAGTCCTTCTTTGAACTCGGCGGACATTCGTTCCTCGCCCAACCGCTCATCTCCCGGGTGAATAAGGCTCTGGGAACCGATTTGCCGGTCCAGTCACTGTTCCGCTGTCCCACGGTGGAACAACTGGTGCTCGAAGCAACAAAGGGCACGACGGAAAACGTTGCCGACAGCCTGCGCCAGCTGCTTGACTTGCGCACCACCGGAGCCAAGGCGCCGCTGTTTGCCGTTCATCCTGCCAGCGGAGTCAGCTGGGGCTACTCCGCGATGCTGAGTCGTCTGGATAAGGAACGGCCGCTCATCGGGTTGCAGATGCCAGGGATGCTGCCGCAAAGCGATCAGGGACTTCGGTCGAGCACGCTCACCGAGCTGGCCGATGACTACATTGCCCGGATCCGTGAGGTCCAAGCGGAGGGGCCCTACCATCTGATCGGTTGGTCCTTCGGCGGGAATCTGGTGCACCGGTTGGCCACTAGGCTGCAGGAATTGGGGCACGAGGTGGCTTTCCTGGGTATTCTTGACGCTTTTCCCACGGCACAGGAACGCAACAGCGACATCGGGACGGGGCCCGAGCTGTGGCAGAACTACCTGAACGCCGTCGGCTTCTCCGTGCCGGCAGATCAGGTAGCGAGCTTAGATGGGCAGCGGGTGTTGGAAATCCTTCGGGAGAACCACAATCCGCTAGGCAGCATCCCGATCGATTCCCTGAACGCCATGGTGGAAAACTTCCAGGTGCTGGCCCGGATGATCCGGAATTCCGAGGTGCAGGTGTTCGACGGCGAGCTGTATGTCTTCCGTGCAACCCAGAACGTTCCGGAGGGCAGCGCGTCAACGCCGGCGTGGGAGCCGTTCGTGAGCGGTCGGATCATCGATACACCCGTCGAGGCGAGCCACTCGCAAATGCTGGGTGGTAGTGCGCTCGATCACATCATGCCGGTGTTGGCAATCCAGCTGGGTGAGGGCCCCGAATAACTCTTAGTGGTGGGGGCCCGGTGCCGTTGCCTCGGCAACGTATCGGGCCCTTCCCTTGTCAGCAGCAATCCAGCAAGGAACCTGAGGGAATTTATATGACGAATCCATTTGACGACACAAACGCTACCTTCCGCGTACTGGTTAATGACCTTCAACAGCACTCACTCTGGCCCTCCTTTGCCGATGTTCCCAACGGTTGGATGGTGATGTATGGCCCCGGCGGCCGCCAGGAATGCCTTGACTTCGTTTCACGTAGCTGGACCGATATGACTCCGCGCACGGTGGCCGAACTCGCGGCGTCCTAGTGATCCGGGTACAGGGACTTTACAAAAATTTCGGAAGCTTCCGCGCTCTGGACGACTTAAACCTAGAGGTGGAACCCGGTCAAGTCCTGGGACTTCTGGGACCCAATGGAGCGGGCAAAACAACCACCGTGCGGGTACTGACCACCTTGCTCTCACCTGATTCGGGAGAAGTGACGGTCGCAGGCCACAACGTTAAGAAGGATCCCGACAGTGTGCGCCGCTCGATCGGGCTGTCCGGTCAGTATGCGGCAGTAGACGAGAAACTCACCGGATTCGAGAATCTGGTGATGGTGGCCCGGCTCTACGGAATGAATCGTAAGTCCTCGGCGGCGCGTGCCAACGAACTGTTGGACGAGTTCAGGCTCAGTGACGTGGCCGGAAAGCGTGCGGGCGCCTATTCGGGGGGCATGCGACGCCGGTTGGATCTGGCCGGAGCCATTGTCGCCCGGCCGGAGGTCGTGATCCTTGATGAGCCAACCACCGGGCTGGACCCGCGAGGTCGCTTGGACACCTGGGCCGTCATCTCCTCACTGGTAGGCAACGGGACCACGGTGCTGTTGACCACTCAATATTTGGAAGAGGCTGACCAGTTGGCGGACAACATCGCGGTGATCGATGCGGGCCGCGTCATCGCCGAAGGTACTGCCAACGAGCTCAAGTCCCGCATCGGCTCCGAACGGATCGACATCGTGACTGCGCTACCGGAAAATCTGGAGCGTGCCGGTGCCATCCTGGCCGGGATCGCTTCGAGAGCCCCGGAGATCGACAGCCAGACACGCACCATCAGCGTTGCTGCTCCCGACGGGCACCACATGCTGGTGCGGGCACTGGAAGAACTTGAATTTGCGGACGTCAAGGTCCTTGAAGCCGCACTCCGCCGCCCCACCCTCGACGATGTCTTTCTCCAGTTGACGGGCCAGCGGGCCGAAACCCAGCCCTCAGGTGATGAATCGTCGCTCCACGCCGCAGAGAATCAGGAGGCACTCCAAGCATGAGCACCTTCAAAAGCGCGATCCGAGACAGTTCGGTTATTGCCGGACGAAACCTCCGCAACGTCGTCCGCACCCCCGGCGCCATGGTGACAAGCGTGGCCCAGCCCGTCATGTTCGTCCTGCTGCTGGCCTTCGTATTCGGCGGCACCCTAGGGGGTGCCGACTACCGAACCTTTCTGATCGGCGGCATCCTGGCCCAAACGCTCACCTTCAACGCCTCGTTCACGGCCGTCTACCTCGCCAAAGACCTCCAGCTCGGGCTCATTGACAGATTTAGGTCATTGCCGATGTCTCGAGCCGCCGTCATTTTGGGCCGCTCCTCGGCAGATCTGGTGACGAGCCTGCTCTCCATTGGCGTGACGCTATTGTGCGGGCTGGCGATCGGATGGCGGATTACTAACGGCTTGGGCCCGGCGTTGTTAGCCCTGGGCTTGTTACTCTTGTTCACTTTTGCCGTGTCATGGATAGGCGCCGTGATTGCCCTGACGGCACGCAGCGTGGAGGTGGCCCAAAGCCTCGGACTGATCTGGCTCTTTCCCGTGACGTTCATTTCCGGGGCTTTCGTCTCGGTACAGTCCATGCCCGGGCCCTTGCGCGCCTTCGCCGAATGGAATCCCGTGACGGCGGTGGCCACTGCGGTAAGAAATCTGTTTGGCAACCCAGCTCCATCGGGCTTTGCCTCCCCCAGCGGCTGGCCAACGGACAACGCGTTGCTCTACGCCGTCATGTGTTGCGCCGCCATCATTATGCTCTTCGCCCCGCTAGCCATTTCGCAATATGTGCGGATCAGCAAACGATGAGGAGCCCCGAGCAGTCCGGATCTATTCACTACGTCATCGCCTCCGCGGCCAAGATCCTCTCCGCAGCAGCCGGCCTTGGTGGTGGGCAGAGCATGCTCAGCCAGGCGGAACTGGCTAAGGCCGCACGGTTCAGGGATACCCGGGACACCGACGGCTATGTCGCGGCGCACGTTTTGTTCCGGGTCATGGCTGCACGCTCCTTGGGTCTGACTCCCGATCAAGGACGCAACTTGGAGCCGCGCTTACATTGTCAGCACTGTGCCGGTCCCCATGGGAAGCCGAGCATTGAGGGCACCAACCTCAGCCTCTCTCGGGTCAGAGACGTCGTCATGGTCGCCTCGGCATCCGCCGGTGCGCCGATTGGGGCGGACCATGAAGCAATCCCGCGGGAACTGCCCGAGGATTTCGATGACTTTGCGCTGTCTCCCGCGGAAGGCAGGCAGCTCGCATCCGGCGACGTCGAAGCGCGACTTCGCGTGTGGGTCGCCAAGGAAGCGGCACTCAAGGCGACGGGCCATGGCCTGCTCATCGCGCCGAGCAAGTTGCACCTCGGACAGCGCGGCCCACATCCATCCGCCAAACCCCTGCCGGAATGGAGCGCAACTATCGAGTCCCCCGGGCTGCGCGAAGCGCACGGATTACAGATCGCCTGGGTGCCGGCACCGAGCGGCCACACGGCAGCACTTGCCGCATTCGGACGCCCGAGTATCAGCAGACTGGACGTCAGGTCGGCCTTCGAAGGGCCCTAGAAACTGGGCGTCAGCTACCGTCACGGCAAAAACGCTGGCAGTGCTGACGTCAACGAGCCACCCCCACAGCGGAACTCAACTCTCACCCCGGTACCGATTCGACTCTCCCACCCATCGCCAGCGTCAAGTTGGCCATGGGTGGGATCGATGAAATACGGTTGCCGGTAACCACATATCCTCGACTCAAGGAGTATCAGCATGAGTATCTACGCCGTCACCAACCCAGCCTCCGGCATCGTCGAAGCCACGTACCCGACCGCCACAGACGCCGAGATCCAGGACGCTCTGGGCCGCGCCCACCAGGCCTTCGGCGATTGGAACACCTCGCAGATCACCGAACGCGCCGCCCTTCTGAACCGCGTCGCTGACCTCTATGAGGAACGCCGCGACGAGCTCTCGGCCATCATCACCCGTGAAATGGGCAAGCCGATCTTCCAATCCGGCAAGGAAATCGACATCACCGCCTCGATCTACAGGTACTACGCCGCACATGGAGCACAGTTCCTTCAGGACGAGGCGTTGGAGGTCGCCTCCGGAGGCACCGCAGTGATCCGCAAGGAAGGCATTGGCGCGCTGCTGGGCATCATGCCGTGGAACTTCCCGTACTACCAGGTGGCCCGCTTCGCCGCGCCGAACCTGATGAACGGCAATACCATCGTGCTCAAGCACGCCCCGCAGTGCCCCGAATCCGCGTTGGCCATGGAACAGATCTTTGCCGATGCCGGTGCCCCCGCCGGCGCCTACGTCAACATCTTCGCCACCAACGACCAGATCGCCGACGTAATCGCCGATCCCCGCGTCCAGGGCGTTTCACTCACCGGCTCCGAACGTGCGGGATCGGCCGTGGCCGAGATCGCCGGGCGCAACCTGAAGAAGGTCGTGCTGGAGCTCGGCGGCTCTGACCCGTTCTTGGTGCTGGAGGACGCCAACGTGAAGCGTGCGGCCAAGCAGGCCATGATGGGCCGCTTCGGCAACACCGGCCAGGCCTGCAACGCCGCCAAGCGCATCATCATCGACGCATCGGTCTACGACGAGTTTGTCGAGAACTTCACCGATGCCGTGTCGGGCATGACGGTGGGGGACCCGGCGCAGCCGGAGACCTTCGTGGGCCCCATGTCCTCGGCCGCGGCCCGAGACGGCCTAGCCGCCCAGGTGCAGGATGCCATCAACAAGGGTGCCACGGTGCTCACCGGAGGCGCAGCCCTGGAGGGCGAGGGATCATTCTTCGCCCCCACGGTGTTGGCCGATGTCACCGAAGACATGCGCGCCTACACCGAAGAGCTTTTCGGTCCGGTTGCGGTGCTCTACAAGGTCGCCGGCGATCAGGAGGCTGTTGCCCTGGCCAACGGCTCGGTCTACGGACTGGGCGCCTCGATCCAGACCGAAGACATGGACCGTGCTCACTTGATGGCCCGGCAGCTGGAGGTCGGCATGGTTTCGATCAACCAGACCAGCGGGACCGCCGCTGAGCTTCCCTTCGGCGGGGTTAAGCGTTCGGGTGTCGGCCGCGAGCTGGGCAAGTACGGCATGGAGGAGTTCGTGAACCGCAAGCTGGTCACCTTCCGCGGCTAATAACTGATCCCGGGGCGGGGTTCAAGTAGTCCCACCCCGGGTGCTTTCGGTCACCGTACCGGAGCCATCACCGAGCAATCGGCGCCTGCCGCGAAGCCATGCCGCAGGCGCCGGGCAGCACTCGCCCGATAGAATTAGAGGAGCAAGAACCGGGCCGCCAGCTGGCCCCGCGTTCCAACCCCTGCAGGAAAGCAGCATCATGAACCCTGAACGCATGAACGTAGAGTCCTTTAACCTCGATCACCGCACCGTCGCCGCACCCTATGTGCGTGTCGCGGATCGTAAGGTCCTCCCCCAGGGCGACGTCATTACCAAGTATGACGTGCGCTTCACCCAGCCGAATGTTGCCCACCTGGAGATGAAAGCCATCCACTCCCTGGAGCACCTTTTTGCCGAGGCCTCGCGAAATCACTCCGGCGCGGTCATCGACTTCTCCCCCATGGGCTGCCAGACCGGCTACTACCTGATCCTGCAGGGTGAACCCGACGTCGCTGCCGCGGCAGCGCTCATTGAGGCGACCCTCTCCGATGTTCTGCTGGCCACCGAGGTTCCGGCAGCCAACGACGTCCAGTGCGGCTGGGGCGCGAACCACTCACTCGAAGATGCCCAGGCAGCTGCCCGCGCTTTCTTGGCTCAGCGCGCCGTCTGGGAACAGGTCACCGCATGAGCCCCATTGATGTAGTGATCATCACCGCCATGGAGGAAGAGACTCTTCCCTTCCTGGAGCGCGCCACGATGCTCAGCGAACCCGAACACGTCGGCAATTCCATCCAGCGCAGCGGTGTGATCAACGACCTGAACATCCTTTTTGTCCATGGTGGCATCGGCCTGGTCAACGCCTCCAGTGCCGCCACCGCGGCGCTACTGCGCGCCAAAACCATGGATCCGCACGCTCCGCTTCCCCTGGTCATCAGCGCCGGTAGTGCTGGTGGACTTGGGGACTCGGTCCGCGTGGGAGATGTGGTGATTGGTGATACCTACATCAACGCCGATGCCGATGCGCGCGCCTTCGGCTACGTCTTGGGGCAGGTGCCGGGCATGCCCGCCTCCTATTCAACCCCCGAGGCCCTGGCCAAGATCAGCCAGGTGCCAACGGCTCCAACGGATCTCGTGAGCACGGTGCATCACGGACTTCTGGTGTCCAGCTATTCCTTTGTTGGTCATGACCGCGCGCCGATCATCAAGGAGCAGTACACCGGGGTACTGGCCACGGACATGGAATCCTCGGCCATCGCCCAGACCTGCGCCTCCTTCGGCGCCTCGTTCCTGGCCATCCGTGGGATTTCGGACCTCTGCGGTCCGGCGTCTGACGCCGACTTCTTGGTGCATGTTGATGATGCCGCCGAACGCTCCACCGAGATCACTCTGGCGGTTCTGCGCGCCTGGAGCAGCGCCGGGACACCGCGCGCGGCCAGCGCCACGGTGTCCGCCTAAACCCTAGGGCCCGAACCTGGGGCCGGACCGCATAGCTTTAGGGGACGCGTGCGGTCCAGGCCTCGGTGGCAAATTTGGAAGCGGCAAGTTCACGCGCTGCGGTGCGCGTGGCCTCATCCAGCTCACCGCTGACGGCGCCGTAGCGCCGGGTGAAGGTGTTCATCATGACCTCGATGATTTCGGCACGGGTTACCGAGGATTGTGTCTTGAGCGGATCAACGCGTTTAACGGCCGAGGTGATGCCCTTGTCGGAAATCTTTTCACGTCCAATGCGCAGCACCTGCAGCATCTTCTCCGCGTCAATGTCATAGCTCATGGTCACGTGGTGCAGCACCCCGCCACCGGCCAGGCGCTTTTGTGCGGCCCCGCCAATCTTTCCCACATCGGTGGCGATGTCATTCAGCGGCTTGTAATGCGCCTTGATGCCCAATTCGGCCAGTGCCTCCATGACCCAGGCATCCAAGAACGGGTAGGAATCGGCAAAGCTCATCCCGTCAACCAACGACGCCGGAATGTAGAGCGAGTAGGTAATGCAGTTCCCCGCCTCCATAAACATCGCCCCGCCACCGCTGATGCGCCGCACCACCTGGATGCCGTGTTCGGCGGCCGCTTGAGCATCCACCTCATTGCGCACCGATTGGAAGGAGCCGATGATGACGGCCGAATCGTCCCAATCCCAGAAGCGCAGCGTGGGTGTGCGGGTTCCCGCTGCCACCTGACGGGTGAGCACCTCATCGAGGGCCACCTGCTCGGTCACCGCAATGACCGAGGGGCCGATGATCTGCCAGGAATGATCTGCCCACGAGGTGGCGTGGCCCAAGGCCCGACGAACCACCCGAGCCACGGCATCGGCATCAAAGCCGAACATGACTGCGCCGGCACGGAGGCTTGCGTTGACCGCATCACGCACCGCGGCGTGCTCAACATTGTGCGGCAGACCCACCAACGCGGCGTTGATGTCGAAGAGCGCCTCATCGGGCTCGAGGAAAAAGTCCCCGTTAACGGAGGCGGAGGTGATCAGTCCGTCGCTGAGCACCAGGTCAACGACCACGAGTTTGCCGCCAATAACCTTGTATTCACCGTGGTGTGTGTAGCCGATAGTCATACTCTCTATCCTAATCTTCACGGTGAACTCGCTGGTGCAGGCAGGTCTCGGGTGTCGGGCCTGGCGCCATCACCAGCGGCGCGCCGACGAGAATTCGCGGATCTGCGAACGCGGGGTTAAACAGCAATGGGACCCTGCGCGTGAGCGCAGAATCCCATCACAGGGTGCAAAGGCGAAGAATTACTTCTTGGCGCCGAAGCCCTTGAAGCGAGCGTTGAAGCGCTCGACACGGCCGGCCGAGTCCATGATGCGCTGCTTACCCGTGTAGAAAGGGTGCGAAGCGGCGGAGATTTCGACGTCGATGACCGGGTAGGTGGTGCCGTCTTCCCACTCGATGGTCTTGTTGCTCGTAGCGGTGGAGCGCGTCAGGAACTTCTCGCCCGAGGCGAGGTCGTTGAACACGATCGTGTTGTACTGCGGGTGGGTATTAGCCTTCATGGGGTAACCTTTGCTCGCGTCACTGGATTTTGCCAGCGACCAAAACGTATAAAACCGGCACGTGGGATCACGAAGCCGACGGTCCAGTCTAGCCGAACACCCGCTTGTTTGGAGAATTCAATGGGTTGCGTTGTACTGCGTGGGGAAATCAGCGTGCTCGCAGCTCCCAAAAGGCCACCGCACAGGCGGCGGCAACGTTTAGCGAATCAACGCCAGGACGCATCGGAATCATGACATGCAGATCGGCGGCCGCTAGCACCGCGGCGGAGACACCGGCACCCTCGGTACCTAAAACCAGGGCCAGTTTCTCGCTGCGGGCAGCTCCCAACTCATCGATGCTCAGTGCCGAAGCGGTTAACTCCATGGCCGCGATATCAAACCCGGCCGCGGAAATGGCCGCTAGATCATCGGGCCAGGCGCTGAGTCGCGCCCACGGCACCTGGAAGACGGCGCCCATGCTCACCCGAATGGAGCGTCGATACAGTGGATCGGCGCAGCGTGGGGTGATCAGTACGGCATCGATGCCCAGTGCCGCGGCGGAACGGAAGATGGCTCCTAGGTTGGTGTGATCAACGATGTCCTCGAGGATCGCAATGCGTTTTGCCCCGCTCAGCACCTCATCAAGGGTCAGGGGTGTTGGCCGATTCATCGCCGCAAACGCTCCGCGGTGCAGGTGGAAGCCGGTGATCTCCTCCAGTACGGCATCACTTCCCACAAAAATTGGTGCCTCGGGATGGGCCGCCAGAACATCGGCGAGGGCATCGATCCATTTCGGTGCCATGAAAAAGGAGCGCGGGGTGTGCCCCGCGGCAAGTGCCCGACGCATGACCTTGGAGCTTTCGGCGATATAGCGACCGTTGGCTGGGTCCTGGTGCTGGCGCAGGGCCGCATCTGAGAGCGCCATATAGTCGGCCACGCGGGCATCATCGGCAGAATCGAGGACGATCAGCCGGTCCCCGTAGACCGTGAGCGCTCGGGTCAAGGCATCGTCGGCGGCCGGAACGGCGCCGGACATCAGGCACCCACCACGAGCTTGGCCACCATATTCACCAGGGCCACCAGCCCCAAAATCACGATGACGCCGCGTAGCCAGCCCGGGGAGAGCTTGCGTCCCACCTTGGCGCCGATGAATCCACCGATGAGTGAGCCCACGGCGATCAGTGCCACCACGGGCCAGTGGATACGCTCGGGGGCGAAGATCAGGTAGGAGATGGCGGCAATAAGATTCACCACTAGGGAGAGCACCACCTTGATGGCGTTGGACTGCTGCAGTGATGCGTGCAGGAAGATCCCGAAGACGGCCATCAGCAAGATGCCCTGAGCGGCGGTGAAATACCCGCCGTACACCCCAATCAGGAAGACCAGGAAGTACAGCAGTGGAGAGATGCGAGATTTGTCGGCGTCATCGGGATTCACCGAGACACTTTTGGCCTGCCGCGTTTTGGCCCACACCGAAAGTTTGGGCTGGAAAATCACCAAGATTAGAGCCAGCACGATCAGTACCGGAGCAACGTAACTGAAGACGCTCTCCGGTAGGTGAAGCAGGAGGAAGGCTCCGATGAGGCCGCCGGCCAGGGAGACGGGGACCAGCTTCAGCAGGGTGCGTCTAACACTCGCCGCTTCGCGCCGATACCCCCAGGCGCCGGAGAATCCTCCGGCGACCAGACCCATGGCGTTGGACACCACCGCGTTAACAGGGGCGAAGCCCAGTGCGACGAGCACGGGAAATGTCACCAGTGAGCCGGAGCCGACGATCGTATTGATCGTTCCGGCCCAGAGGCCCGCGAAAAAGATGATGATGTCGCGCCACAGATCCACTCCGGATGCGCCTCCCCTAGTTCTTGATGATGACTGAAAAGTACTCCACCGCTAGTTGCGCTGGAGTCCATAAACGAATCTGCCGGTGTGCCCCGATCCAGGGATCGGGGCACACCGGCAGGAAAAAGCGTTACCGGTCAGTGCTTGGCAACGGCGCTGAAACGCCCACCCTCGGAGCGCAAGCTCAGCGGGGTGTTAAAGGTTTCCGAGAGGTTCTCTTCGGTTAATGTTTCGGCGATGGGGCCAGCGGCAACCACTTCGCCCTCACGCAGCAGCAGAGCGTGGGTGAATCCTGGCGGCACTTCTTCCAGGTGGTGGGTGACCAGCACCATGGCGGGCGCGTCTTCGTCGGCTGCCAATTCGCTCAGGCGCGCCACCAAGTCTTCACGGCCGGCAAGATCAAGTCCCGCTCCCGGCTCGTCAAGAAGCAAGAGTTCCGGGTCGGTCATCAGTGCACGGGCGATCTGTACGCGCTTGCGTTCACCTTCGGAGAGGGTGACAAACGGGCGGTTGATCATGGTGGACATGCCCCAGGCGTGCAGCAAGGCAAAGGCTCGACGTTCGTCAAGCTTCTCGTAGGCCTCGCGCCAGCGACCGGTCATCCCGTAGGACGCCGTGAGCACCACGTTGAGCACATTCTCGTGCTCCGGGATGTTGCTGGCCAGTGCGGCGGAGGACAGCCCAATCCGGGGGCGAAGTTCAAAGACGTCAACTGCGCCCAGGACCTCACCGAGCACACCGGCGACACCGCGAGTGGGGTGAATACGCGCACCAGCGATTTGCAGCAGGGTGGTTTTTCCGGCGCCGTTGGGTCCTAAAACAACCCAACGTTCGCCCTCCTTTACCTGCCAATTGATGTCCGTTAATAGATCCTTGCGTCCGCGTACCACGCAGACGCCGGCAAGTCCCAGCACTTCATTCATGGATAAAACATTAGGCCAGTGACCCGCCTTTGGCCCAACCGGACGCGGCAAACGCACGGTGTTTGCCAGCACTACAGCATCATTTAGACGCCTGACTCAGAAGATTGGGCCCGCCGAACGGCCTCACAGCAGGCGGATAGGGGAACCAATGGTGCCCTTCCGCGCAATAAAAGGCACACCGTTTTGTGGCAGTGGCGTGCTACACGCGAGAATATAGCAATGCAACCCACCGCTTTCATAGTGTTCTATTCCGCAGTATCCCCTTGTATCGAACCTGCTTCGCTGCGCCAGACCCTGGCCGCGGCAGGCCACGAGGTACTCAGCGAGCAGGAGTTCGCTGGTCCGGGGCGCAGCGGATCACGCTGGGAAGTCACCGGGTCTGTCCGTCAGCTGCGCGCGCTGGTTAATCCACTGGATGCCATTTATGCGCGCTCCGAAGACCCAGTATTACGCGGCACATCGCTGACCGTAGTTCCGGCGGAATTAGTCCGGGCCAAGAAGATGCTTCTGGTGATGGACGTCGATTCGACGCTGATCAAGCAGGAAGTCATTGAGCTTCTGGCCGCTCACGCGGGACGCGAAGCCGAGGTTGCCGCCGTCACCGAATCCGCCATGCGTGGCGAATTGGATTTTGCTGCCTCTCTGCACGCCCGGGTTGCCACCCTTGCCGGACTTGATGCGCACGTCATCGATGCCGTCCGAGCTCGCCTGGAACTGAGTGACGGTGCTGCGGATTTGGTGAAGTCCTTCAAGGAGGCAGGTCACCACGTCGCAGTGGTCTCCGGCGGTTTCGCCCAGATCCTTGACCCGTTGGCCGCCGATCTTGGGCTGGACCGTGCGCGGGCTAATGATCTGGTGATTCTCGACGGGCAGCTGACCGGAAAGGTCAACGGGGAGGTTGTGGACCGCGCGTGCAAGGAAGTGATGTTGCGCACCTGGGCCCGCGAGCTCGGAGTCGAGATGGAGCACACCATCGCCGCCGGTGATGGTGCCAATGATCTGGACATGGTCGGCGCCGCCGGGCTGGGCGTGGCGTTTAATGCCAAGCCGTTATTGCGCGATGCGGCCGATGCCCGCATCGATTTGCCGAGGTTGGACATCATCGCCAACCTCGTAGGGCTCTTATAACAATTGGACCATTAACGCCTGTTATTTACTCCGTCGAATTGGCGCACGGGTAGGATGCAGAAGGCGGTAGGGGCTCAGAGCAGCTCGTCCGGCACCCAAATCAAGGTACTCCGCAGTGCCCCCGATGGAAGAGAACTAGTCGTTTTGCACAGTGAAAAAGTGTCCCGCAGGCAGCGCGGACCGAAGCAGAAGTCACGTCGGGGTTGGATCATTGGCGGTTCGGTGGCGGTGGTGGCCTGCGCCCTCTACGGAGGAGCTGCGGCATATGCCGGCTCACAAATTCCGGCTAATACTACGGTTCATGGAATCGAGGTTGGATCCCTGACGCCCGAAGCCGCCAATGATGTGCTGCGCGAAAAGTTGGCACCGTTGGCCAGCCAGAAGATTTCGGTGCTCGTTAACAACAAGGAAGCCACGCTTGACCCGGCTTCCGCTGGACTGAGTATTGACTACGACAAGACGCTGAACGGGCTCACCGGTTTTGACCTCAACCCCGTCACCATTTTTGAGCGCTTTACCGGACAACAGCACCGTGACCCGGTGAGTGTCATTGACGAGGCCAAGCTCCTTGCGTCATTGGACGAACTGGCGCCCAAGGTTGCGGTCAAGACTACCGAAGGCAAGCTGGCCTTTGATGGTTCGACCCCGGTACTCACCAAGCCCATCACCGGGGTTTCGTTGAATGTTAAAGACGCAGTCAACGTTGTTAGCACGGGCTGGTTCGACGCACCAAAGGCATTAGAGCTTCCCTCGAGCCTGCAGGAGCCTAAGACGTCCTTGGCGACGCTTGAGACGGCGCTGAAGGATCAGGCCAAGCCGTTAGTTTCCGGACCGATCAAGCTCACTGACGGCACCACGACTGCGAGTCTCACCCCGGGGCAACTGGCTGCGACTGCATCGTTTAAGATCTCAGACAATAAAGTTGAGATGACCCTGGACACCGAGAAACTGGTGAAGGCGGCAAGTGCCGACTCCAGTGGATTTAAGTCCACCGCTAAGGAAGCAAAGATCGTGCTTTCCGGAGGCAAGCCGAAGATCATTCCCTCGCAAAACGGCACGGTGATCGAATCCAAGGATCTCGATCAGCTGGTTCTTGCCGCTAGTAAGGACGATGCACGGTCGGCCAAGGTCACGTTGACCACCACCGAACCCGAATTGACCACCGAAAAGGCCAAGAAGTTGGGAGTGAAGAACGAGATCGTCCATTTCTCGACTCCCTACCCGGCGTCCGATACGGTTCGCACCAAGAACCTTTATGCCGGAACTGCACGACTCAACGGAGTCGTGGTCATGCCAGGTGAAACCTTCTCACTGGAGAAGGCCCTCGGGGCCATCACCACGGCTAACGGCTACTACGGCTCCGGCGTGGTGGTAAACGGCTTCGCCACCGAGGCAGTTGGCGGTGGACTTTCACAGGTCTCCACCCAGTTGTACAACGTAGGCTTCCTGGCCGGTTATGACGACATCACGCACAAGCCCCACAGCCGCTGGTTCGAGCGATACCCGGCAGGCCGTGAGGCTACCCTCTGGGAGGGTCAGGTAGATATGGCGTGGAAGAACAACACACCGTACGCCGTGATGATCCAGGCATGGGTTGGTGGTGGCGAGGTACATACTCGTTTGTGGAGCACCAAGTACTGGACCGTGGGTTCGGACTCATCGGCTAAGTACAACATCACCAAACCCGGTGTCGAGTACAACCCGGCAGAGAACTGCAAGCCCGAATCAGGTGGCAAGCAGGGCTTCTCGATCGATGTGACGCGTACGCGCTCCTCCGCCAAGGAAACGCTGCCGGCCGAAACTAAATCGTGGACTTACCAGCCGTGGAACAAAGTCATCTGCGGCACCAAGCCCTAACACGGCCCCGCAGCAGCATCACTGAGGCGCCCTCACCGTTCATTCGGTGAGGGCGCCTCAGTGCTTCTCGGGAGTTTTTTCGTGGTTTGAGGATGCACATATCGACACTCAATTTTTTGCGACGCAGCCTGCTTCCAGCTCCCAAACGAACCCCTCCTACATGTCGATACCTCTGCAGGCTTTTGCCTCAAGCTGACAGTGGGACTCCACAGCAGACACAGCTACACGCGCACGTGATCACCGCCCTGTACCCTGGGGGCACCATCGCACCACTGGAGATACATTGCGAGCCCTGCTCACCCCAGATCTTTCGTCCTACAGATCAGCCGCCCAATCCTCAATGGCTATAAACCACACGGAGTGACAGGCACTGCTGCGGTGTTCATGGAAGCGGTCCGGCCTTCTAAGGTTCTAAGAACCGACGCGCTGATGCCGCTCAGACCACACGGCTCAGCTGCTGCTGGGCGAAGTTGCCCACGACCACCTAGGTGAAGCCCGAGACCGAGCAAACAATCGACGACGCCCGGGTGACCTTGGCGCAGTTCCTCGCCTCAGAAATGATGTCCGTGACCCATTAGGACGCGAGCCTTCCCCAGCCGCTAGGGAGATGAACTGTCGCTGAAATCGAAAACCCGTGCTGTATGGGCTGGTGCGGGCATTAGCACGAAACCACTCGAAATGGTCATGGAGTCGGGTCCCATGGAGTGCCTAGCCCCCTTTCATATCACCGGCGAACCGGATTCGTGAGTCCCGGCCCGAGACAGACCCGATCATGCTCGAAGCTTTTTGACCTGCACCAGATGATCGAGGATTCCCTCAACTCGTCCGCCGTCAGATTTTTCGACTTGTACTAGGCGGCACGTGCCGAATTACCGTGGAGTATTTACCTGTGGCATCACGCAAGGTAACGTGAGTCACAGATCGCTAGAGAGGCTAGCTAAATTATCTTGTCCCGGTGGTCGTTTTGGAGCTGATGGAGAGTGGTTAGAGTGGAAAACTTTGATTCCCAGGTGCGTTCGCCCCAGGAAGACCTAAAAATCGATGACTGGTCCGATCTTGGCCAACAACTTTGGTCTTATCTGACGGGGCGTGGAGCGGCGGTCAACTACACGTTGGTCGACATGACTGTTGAGGTTCCTCGTGATATTGGACCCGACGCACCGCGCGCGATATGGAAATTCGACGGTACATTGCGCGTCACGACGAGTGATGATGCATCTGCGGGCTCCGATCCCTACCGCCAGTAGTCGGGGCAGGCCATGCGTTTCGACATCGATCTAGCGTTCGCCGTGAAATTGCCAGGCGCTGATGACACCGTTCATGAAGACATTCGTGGAACGATTGAAGCCCACGGCAAGTCGATCACCATTAAAGCCGACTCACTGTCGGTATTTCCGTCGGCAAGGTCTGTCGATCGTGACGCCTTGAACAGCTTTGCGGTAAAGCTCAAAAATGCGGGCATAACAGTTGTCATTGACGGGCCAAATGGAACCATCATGAGCCTCGGCAATGTCAAACCCAATCTAGCTGCCCTCATTGGAACCAATTCGACCGCAGTGAGACTCGGTAAACGCGAGGCCTTCAAGTCACTGATGGGACGTGGGCGCAGCCGTAGCGCTATCGAACCCATGACAATACCTGCGACTTTGTTTCCGCTTCTGCCTACGTTTCTCAAGAATTATCATCGCCGACCCACCACGACCCACTATGCCCGCGGTGGGGGCAGGCCACGGATCATTTTCGTCAAAGATAGTGATTCGTGGGATGGCAAGGCGCCTAAAGTTCTCAACGTCGTCGATGAGGTGATGGAGATCGGTAGTTCGCCCGATGGTGGACTCGTGCTAGCGGGCCTGGACCCGGTACACGCGAGAATCGTTCACAATGAACTGGATGATTATGTTCTAGTTGCCGTGGGCCCGGTGGGTGGAAGTGTTGGCTTGAAGCCGGGAGGCGAACATACTCTGCGTAGCGGTGCCAGAATAGAACTAGGTGACTGGAGACTCGTGTTCTTCCGTGAAGAGTATGCCGATCACGGGAGGCCGTTTGGAGGACGCAACGGCGGCGAGCTAGCTTTCCAGAGAGCTCAGTTCAATCCGCGCACCGGACTCATCGAACGTGATTCAAACGAGTAAGGGGATTCTGGCAGCCAGGGACGTGCATCGGGTTTGGGAAGAGACGTTCCCAAACCCGGCGTCGTCTGCTGCACCGCCAACGGTGTAACCGCCGAAATTCTGATGGGACGCATCAATCTAAAACTATGTTCACGTTCTTCGAAAGAGATTCCTGGCGGATGCAGCATGAAAATGACACGAGGTTTTGTGCTCATCCTTGATGCGTTTCTTCGGCCAGAGAACGGATCTGTGGCACCAGATTTAGGATCCGTGGCACGACGGCTCAGTAGCTGAGCTTAACGATGACAGCATGGAGGACTTTCGCTAATAAGCCCCTGACGCTGCACCCATCGCACGGAGGCCAGTGAAGAGGCTCTCGCCCAGTATTCGGACGTTGTGCGATGGCGCTCATGGTGCAACCGCCATGGAGCGGACAAGCTCACGGGTGGATTGCTCCGTCTGTGCGTTCACTTCGGTATCGGTGCCACCCGCCCGGCCGGAAATCAACGGGGTTCCGCAGTCAAGCATGATCCTGACGTCCGCCGCTTTTCAGCTGATGACCCCGCCGCTGCAGATACATCGATCCCCGCACCTCCTCGGTGGTGGTGCGGGGATCGATGTATCTGCTGAATCTTGTGGACTACTTGGTGCGGAAGTCTCCGGCGCCACCGACGTATTCGGTGTGTCCGGTGGCCACATCAGCGGTCACCATCGCTGCAACCTCTGCGCCGAACTCCACGACGGAGTAGAGCTTGCCAGCTGCGGCACGGCGGGCCTCGATGGCGCCCGGCTCCGCACGGTCCAGGAGCGTCGCGGTGATGGTGCCCTCGATCATGTCACCGGAAACCACTACGAAGGTGATGCCCTTGGCCTCGAGCGCCGGGATAAATTCACGCAGAGCAAGCTCACCAGCACGCTTGGAACGGGCGACCGGCTCGTAAGCGTCCATGGTTTCGACCTGGTCGATGAAGTGTGCCTGGTGGCTGGTCACGAAGACCACCCGGGAGCCCGGCGCCATCTTAGCGGTAGCCGCCTGGAGCATCGCTACCTGAGCATCACGGTTCAGGCGCAACGCGTAGTCCTCGCCCAGACCCGATTCCATGCCGCCAGAGGCGTTGAGCACGAGCACATCAAGGGAGCCGAAGTTCTCGATGGCCGCATCAACCAAGGCAGTTGGACCCTCGGGAGCGGTCAGGTCGGAACCAACAGCAACCGCGCGGCCGCCGGCCTCTACGATGCCCGCAACGATCTTGTTGGCACGTGGTGCCTTCTGACGGTAGTTGATGACAACCCCCGCACCCTGTGCGGCGAGGACCTTGGCTACTTCGGCACCGATGCCTCGGGAGGATCCGGTGACGATGGCGCCCTTGGCTGAAAGATCGTTCAATGCTGCTCCTAAAGTGGTTGCCGGGCCCGGCGCTGCGGCGCATACGTGCTTCGGCACATCTTGGTGGTAAGGAAAGTCTTTGGCTAGTACGCACAACCAGTGCGTACCTCTTCTCAATCCTGCCAGTACGCGAGGGCGCGCACCGTTGTAGGAATCCTCCAAACAAGTCTAGTTCAGCACTGCCCCGGTCGGGGTGCCGCGCTTTGCCGCCGTGTCGCAGCAAGGCTGTGGGCTCGGCACCTGGGGCGCATGCCCCAGGAACCAAGACAGCGTGGCGGAATAAGGCGCATTAGAACCGGAAGATTCACACCACGCTGGTGCGCTTAGGCTAATTCTGCGCGAACCATTCCGCTCAGTGCTTTGCCGTCAAAGCGTCCGGCTACTTGCTCGGAGACCTGCTTCATGACGGTGCCCATCTGACGCATCCCTAGCTCGGCACCCTCGGCGCGCAAAGATGCGACAACCCCAGCAACGATGGCAGCAGCCTCGTCCTGACTCAGGGCTGCCGGGAGGTATGCCTCGATGATGGCAGCTTCCTGGGATTCTGCTGCGGCGCGATCTTCCGCACCGGCCTCTGTGTACGTAAGGGCTGTTTCGCGCCGGCGCGCGGCTTCCTTCTGGAGCAATGAAATTACTGCAGCGTCATCAAGTACCAGCGGAGTCTTGCCACCTTTTTCGCGGGTGTTGATTTCACCGAGCATGTTCCGCACCGTAGTGAGTTCCACCTTGTTCCCGGCCTTAAGGTGCGAGGTCATATCCGCACGAAGGCGGTCCTTGAGGGTTTCCATGATGGATTCTTCTTCCCGTCTTATCCGACAGTTTTGGTGTGCGGCTGCACCCATTCTGTTGCCGGTGTCGCCCCTAGTTTATTGCGTTCGGCGAACTCGCGCCGCATCCAAGGGAAACTTCCCCACGTGTGTTCGCTGTCTGGTGAGGCAATTTCTACGATAAGTAGGTCCGCACTCCCCTAGTTGCGCAGCACGATCGACAAATGAAACGGGTCTGTTCCTGGCTGGTTTGAATAGTTGAGTCGAATGGCTGACCCAGCCAGCCCTAAAAGTTGACTAAGTCAAAAATTTATCTAGGTGTTATAACTAGCTATGGTTTTCAACATATTTGAGCATGGACGCCCTTTGACTCACGGGCCCACCGATTGACAACGCAAAAGTGCGACCACCGCCTATCTCCGGTGGTCGCACTTTTGCGCCAGCTCCACTTCAGAAAGAAGGGAAGCGATTCAGCGTACGTTCTTAGTGCCCCATGCCCAATCCACCGTCAACGGGAATAACGGCACCGGAGATATATGCCGCCTCATCGCTGGCGATCCAGCGAACAACGTTGGCCACTTCCTCGGGCTCAGCAAAGCGGTTCGCCGGGATGGACGAGAGATAATCCTTCTGCGTGGCTTCGGGCAATGCGGCGGTCATATCGGTATTGATGAAACCGGGTGCCACCACGTTGGCGGTGATGCCGCGTGAACCGAGCTCGCGGGTCAACGAGCGGGCGATACCTACTAGGCCGGCCTTTGAGGCGGCGTAATTGATCTGACCGGGTGACCCATAGAGGCCTACAACGGAGGAAATCAGCACCACTCGACCCTTGCGCTTCTTGATCATTCCCTTTGAGGCACGCTTGATCACCCGGAAGGCTCCGGTGAGGTTGGTGTCGATCACCGAAGTGAAATCATCCTCATTCATCCGTAACAGCAGCATGTCGCGGGTAACTCCGGCGTTGGCCACTAGTACCTCAACGGGGCCGTGAGCCGCCTCAACCTCGGTAAAGGCGGCATCGATGGAAGCGGTGTCGGTCACGTCGGCTTTCACGCCCAATAAGCCGTCGGGGACATCACCGCTGCGGTACGTTATGGCGACCTTGTCGCCGTTCGCCACGAACGCGCGGGCGATGGCCAGGCCGATGCCGCGGTTGCCTCCGGTAACCAGCACACTACGGCCGGTGGTGTTTTCGGACAAGGGTCCTCCAAAAGACGATGTCAAGGGGTTGGATTGCTGCGGAACCAATTCTAGCCCGACTGGTGCCCGACAGCTCGCGTCCTACTACGCTGCACACTCGGGCTTCCGGTGTGAACGCTGGGAGCCCGACCAATGTTCGCTCAACGCCTTGGCCTCAAATTCGTATGCCGGCTTGGGTCGGTGAGACAATAGGAAGCATCGGATCCACGGAAGAATCATGAGCTCACCCAACAACAGCCACAGTCACGATCCGGGCACACCCGTGCACCGGATTACCGAGGCGCAGGAATCCCACACAGTGGAGAAACGATCCCGCGTTCTCAAGTACACCATCTCCATGTCCATACGCATGGCGTGCTTTATTGCTGCTTTTTTTGTGCATGGTTGGTTGCAGTGGGTTCTACTGGGTGCAGCCGTAGTCCTTCCCTACATTGCCGTAGTGGTTGCCAATGGCGGTGCAGATCTCACCAAGCGGGAACCCCCAGCAGAATTCTTCGCGGGAGATGACCCCCGATTGCTCACTGCCGGTCCGCAGCCCACCACAGCTGAGCCACAGACCGCCTCTTCCGCCACGTCAACACCGAGGGAAGAGACGAACGACGACGAATTCTTGGGCGAAGATGGACAACTGATCACCGATCCGCCTGTTAATTCCCACTCAGACTCCCCCGCCGTGGCTCATAACGACGATAGCTACCCGGCGGAAGCACCGACCACCATCGATGGCAGTTTTGTTGATGAACCCGATGCTCCCAACCGAGCTAAAGCGCCCGAAGGAACCCCATGAATCTCTTGGACTCATTAGGCGACAGCAACGCCGTCCCTGGTCCCTCCGGGCCGCCAAAATGCTCGCGCAAGGGCTGTCGAGCCAATGCCAGCGTCGCACTCGCCTGGAACAACCCCAAGATTCACACGCCCGAACGGCGCAAAACCTGGCTGGCATGCTCCGAGCATGCCGACTGGCTAGAAAACTACCTTTCCGAGCGCTTGCTCTTCAAGGAGCGCATGCCGCTTCCTGACGCGGCGACCGACTCGAGTTCCCTAGGAGAATAAACAAGCGTGTACCGATTCCTGGCCAGCACCCGCTGGATTGGCTGGTTGCTTCTGGTCTCCCTCTTTGCCGTCGTTTTCGCATTTCTCGGCCATTGGCAAATGGACCGTCGTGAAGGCGTTCTGACCGAGATCTCTCATGTGAAGCAAAACTACGATGCTCGACCGGTATCGTTCGACGAGGCCGCTGGTCTCTTTGAAGCGTTGCCTCAGGAGGCCAAATGGACGCCTGTCGCCCTGCACGGCACCTATCTGAGTGATGACACGACCATCGTGCGTAACCGTATTTCCGGTTCACGACCCGGCTACGAGGTGCTTGTTCCTTTCCGAACCAAGGAGGGAACCATTGTCATTATCAACCGTGGGTTCCTGCCCATCGGCAATGACAGTGCCGGTAAGCCCGACGCAGTTCCGGCTCCCCCGAGCGGGACGGTTGAGGTGGATGTTCGTCTGAAGGGCGGTGAACCGACTCTTGACCGTGGAGCACCCCAGGGCCAGCTGGCCTCCATCGATTTGCCGGCCTATGAGAAATTACTGGGCTATGACGTGGCCACGGGCAGCTATGGATTGATGTTCGCGGAAGATCCAGCCCCGAGCTCAGCTCCGACTCAACTCATCCGACCCGATGAGGATGAGGGCCCGCACCTTTCATATTCTTTCCAGTGGTATGCCTTTGGAGTGCTGGTGTTTGTTGGCTTCGGTTATGCGGCCAAGCAGCAGAAGCGCATCAACAAGGAAGATAAGGAAGAACGCGCCGCGGCAGCGCTGCGCGGCGAGGAACCGGTCCTGCATCAGGCGCACCGCCTGCGCAATCGGCCCAAGAAGTTGGTCCGTCGCGACGGTAGCCCTACCGATGAAGCCACAGAGGATGCCTACCTCGATGAGCTGGAGCGCAAAGCACCGGACAACCTGAAGGTGGAAGTTCCCGGCTCGAACTGACCCCGAGTTTCGCGGCCTCACGTTGTGCGGCCGCGAAACTGCCCGTCGGACGAACATTCGGCTGGCGGAGGGCACGGGCGTTAGCTGTCCCACACTTGGTGCCGGTCGATTGGCTGCCGAAGCCAAAAACCCGCGCGACATGTGCCGGGGAACCCAACAGTGCAATCGTGATGCCGCGACGCCGGGTGGTCGGATCAACTCCGAGCGCCTAGAGGCACTCCTCCGGATCCCTGACGCTGCGGTTCATCAGCATCCAAAACAGCACGTGAGCCACTGGCCTCTCCCCCGCCCTAACTAACACCACGTCATGGCCCAACCCGACCAAAAGCATGTGAGCGCAGCTCGGGGATCCCGGATATCGACGAGCCGACGAGCCGACGAGCCGACGAGCCGACGACGAGATACGAAGCCACGCTAGCTCGTCCCGCGAGGTTGATCTCCCAAATAGTCCCACGTAACAGGGACGCAAGAAAATACCCTGAGCTGCTGCCACCCACCGAGACCGCGCCCAAGGCGCCAGGATCCGAACCCTGCTCAACGCACGAAAAAGCCCGCCTTCCCGCTACTTGCCATGGGCAGGGAGCGGGAAGGCGGGCCGAATTCGAACTAGGCCAGAGACACGAGTTCCAGGTAGGCATCGTTCCAGAGGTCCTCGTCGCCATCGGGCAACAGCACCACACGGTCCGGGTTCAGGGCAGAAACTGCTCCCTCATCGTGCGAGACCATGACAACGGCGCCGGAGAAGTTCGAGAGCGCGGAGAGGATCTCGGCACGCGATGCCGGGTCCAAGTTGTTAGTGGGCTCATCGAGCAACAGCACGTTCGCACTGGAGGCAACGATGGTGGCCAAGGCCAAACGAGTCTTCTCGCCACCGGAGAGTACTCCGGCCGGCTTGGAGACATCGTCACCGGAGAACATGAATGAACCCAAGATGCCGCGGACCTCTGCATCACCCATGTGGCTTGGCGCGGCAGAACGCATGTTCTCCAGCACCGTACGGTCCACGTCCAGGGTGTCGTGCTCCTGAGCGAAGTAACCAATCTTCAGGCCGTGGCCCGGGATCAGTTCACCGGTGTCAGGATCGCCCGCGCCGGCAAGCATGCGCAGCAACGTGGTCTTACCCGCACCGTTCAGGCCCAGAATCACAACCTTGGAACCGCGGTCAATGGCGAGAGAAACATCGGTGAAGATCTCCAACGAGCCGTAAGACTTGCTCAGTCCCTGGGCCATCAGTGGGGTTTTGCCACACGGAGCCGGATCCGGGAAACGCAGAGCTGCCACACGATCGGCGACACGGACATCGTCCAAACCGCCCATCAGACGGTCCACGCGCTTAAGCATCGACTGGGCGGCCGAGGCACCCGAGGCACGAGCCTTCATCTTGTTGGCCTGAGCCAGCAAGGTGGTGGCCTTCTTCTCGGTATTGGCACGCTCACGCTTACGCGCACGCTCATCGGTTTCGCGCTGAGCCAGGTAACGCTTCCAACCCAGGTTGTACACGTCCATGGTGGCACGGTTGGCGTCGAGGTGGATGACCTTGTTAACCGTGGCTTCCAGCAGCGAGGTATCGTGCGAAATCACCAGCAAGCCACCCTGGTGGTTCGCTAGGAAGCTGCGCAGCCAGACGATGGAGTCGTGGTCGAGGTGGTTAGTCGGCTCATCAAGCAACAACGTCTGAGCATCCGCGTAGAGGATTCGTGCCAATTCAACACGACGACGCTGACCACCGGAAAGGGTTGACAGCGGCTGGTTGAGCAGGCGCTCGGGCAAAGCCAGGTTGTTGGAGATGGCAGCGGCCTCGGACTCGGCGGCGTAACCGCCACCGGCGATGAATTCCGCTTCGATGCGATCGTATTGGCGCATGGCCTTGGCGGCTACAGCGGGATCCTCCGACGCCATGTCGTCCTGGCACTGCTTGAGCTTCGTGACGATCTCATCAAGGCCACGAGCCGAAAGGATACGGTCGCGAGCCAGCTGCTCCATGTTGGGAGTGCGCGGATCCTGCGGCAAGTAGCCGATTGATCCGGTGGTGGTGACGGAGCCACCGGCAGGCAAAGATTCGCCAGCCAGTACGCGCGTCATCGTCGTCTTGCCGGCACCGTTTCGCCCGACGAGGCCGATCTTATCTCCCTTGTCGATGCGGAACGAGACGCCCTCCATGAGAAGGCGTGCGCCAGCGCGCAGCTCCAAATCGGCAACGGAAATCACGGTGACCCTTTCGGTAAAATGTATTGCGGCCGCCCTGCTGGGCAACCTACCCAGTCTACGCGGGGTTAACCATGTTTGGCATTATGATGCGTTCAATCTCACTCTGAGGTGCGATTTTGAATGCATCAGGGCTTCCCTGAGACGCCCTTTGGCTGTTGAGCTTCGGACTGGCCAGCGGGCTCATTCTTGGCGGCAGTTCCCGCCCCCGCTCCGGTTTTGGCTTCCAGCTTGGGTTCCTTCCTGGCACCGGCGTTGGTGACCGGAACCTGGCCGGTGAGCGGGGCGCTTGGCGCGACGCTGGCTCCGATGGTGCCGGACATTTTGGCTCGATACACATCCATCTGCGCCAGACGGCGGCGCAGTGAATCGGCACGATGCTCATCCCCTCCGCTGGTGGCCTTGATGTGCGAGGTACCAAAGTGCCAGAGCAAAACATCATCCAGCAATCGGTCCGGGCCCGGAGAATAGCGGTGGTCCAACGCGGCACGCACCGAGGTAATGACACTGGGCTGGAGCAGCTGGGCAAATTCACGCGTACCGGAGAGGCCGTGAGCGGCCAAGAGTTCCGCCGCCCATCCCCAGTCGTCGTCCGATTTACGGTCCACATGTGGCAACAGGGTCTGCCAGATCAACTGAATGCGTTGGGCACTAAGCGGCACAGCACCTTCGCCATCCGCATCCCAGAATCCTGTCACGGTCTGGAAGCGCTCATGGAGCTCGGAGAACTGATCCTCCACGGCCTCGAGCATGGCGGCGGTGGCAGTGAATTGCCGATCGATGTGCGGGCTCCAGGCCCGCGGTTCGGCGTTCTTAAAACGAATGTCGTGCTCAATTTCGCTCCATGCGTGCGACAAAATCGTCCGGATCTGCACTTCGAAGACGAAGTTGCCGGTAATGCGCACCTCGCCACCGAGTTTGGCCTGGAAATCGCGCACCACCTCCTCACCACGTGTCTTCAGGATCAGGTGGCGCGAGGAATAACCATAGGTACCCGATTCAACGGAACCAATGTCTTTTTCGCGGTCAGAGCGGCAATCGAAGTCCGAACGTCGACGTTTGATGAGGTTCGCTGCCTCACGAATTTCATGCGGGAGCTTAACGATCACACGCACGCCGACGAGGTCATGAACCTCGCGTAGTGGGCTGGGAAATTCGAGGGAGGGAGTTTCCCCGGCCGTCGGCACCAACATTCGTGCGGCCTTGTCGCGGAAGGACTCCACCGTCTTCACCCTAGTAACGATGAACAATGGGGTCGTATCCGTCTCATCAAAGAGCGATTCGATCCGCGTGCGCATGGCCTCGGCAA
Source organism: Paeniglutamicibacter terrestris (assembly GCF_012271785.1). Taxonomy (GTDB): domain Bacteria; phylum Actinomycetota; class Actinomycetes; order Actinomycetales; family Micrococcaceae; genus Paeniglutamicibacter; species Paeniglutamicibacter terrestris. The sequence continues at coordinate 232,368 of NZ_JAAWVT010000007.1, forward strand.
CGTGTTCAAGCATGGGACGGGCAGTCGCGTAAAGTTCCACGCTGTGACTGACCTGTTCGCGCAATGATTCATCAAGGGTCTCCCAAGGGGTGCCCACACATGCCTCCTACCAACAAAATGCTAATGGTTTTTTGCTCTGACATCAGCCTATCAACTGCACCCGTCACGTTGCTCGGCGCCGCGTTATCCACTCATGGCCGGTCGTGTACACATCGATAGTATTGCGCTGAAAATTGTGGGGATCATCGCAGCGCTAATCAGCAGTTCCGGCACGAGGTGACCTGATCGTCGGACAACGGCATGAAGCGGCTCGCCGACGAAACCAAAAAACCCGCATCACACACGCACTGCGGGAAAATTATCCCTCGGCACACGGTGATACGGGGTTGTTGATGCGGCTATAGATGCACAGCGGTCCGTGCCGAGAATCGTCTGGGCGACGGAAAGTTGTTAGTTCTTTGAGCCCTGCGTCTGAGCGATTTCATCGTAAAGCGGGGAGGCGCCATTGGCGGCCTGGTTCTTGGCCGGAGCCTTACCCTGCGGGATGTTCCGGCTACCGGAGTTGCCCGAAAGATTCGTGTTCTCGGCGTAAGCGGAAGCTGGAACGGAGTTTTTCACGCCGACGCTGGATTTGCTGGCATCTGCACGACCCTCGGCTCGAGCCCTCGAGGTGGCCTCGATCAGTTCCGTCTTGGCTGCTTCAAGCCGATCGGCTTCGGCCGCTTGAGCATCGTTCATCGCGGCCTGGAAACCATCGTCGTAGGCAATGCCGTACTTTTCATTTTCCGCGGCCTGCTCGTCAAACTCGGCTGCCGCACGGAGTTCGGCGGCTTCCGACTTCTTTTGGTACATGTGCACCGTGAGGTGGGTGATGGCCAGCAGAACCACCGGCGGCATGGCCGCCACGAGTGCCGAGACAACGGGCGGAATGCCAGTGTCCATGGTGCCAACGGTGAGGATCGCGTGCACCGAGTTTGCGGCGGTGGAGACGATGGCGCCGAAGAAGAGCAAGGACCACGGGTAGATCATGGCGCGACGGCTGTGGCCGTTCAGCGCCACGATGGCCACCGTCGAGGCGACGATCATGCCATCGACAATGACCGGCCAGATCCAGGCGAGGTTCGCATCGATGCCCGAGCGTTGGGCAAGATCTGTCAAAGCGGCAAAAGAAAGGACGAAGGCGCCCACGGCGATCAAGACGGTGGCAGCGACCGCGGTGCGCAAGACGGCCTTGTGTGGCTCGTTCGGGATCTTATCGTTCATCTGGCTGGAGGCCTCAATCATGGTTGGGTTAAACGTTTATTTCCGACCGGTCTGCCTTCCACGCCCCAGCGGGACGCAGTTCCCTCAGGCACACCGGAACTAATTCTACTGTGCGCAGCACCGCGCGTATTGCTGCGCTTATTTCTCCGTCACCAGGCGGTAAGACCATCGAATGGGGCGAAAACCGGCGAATCTGTGCCAATGATCACCACGAGCCGGAAGCCCCAGCGCCTGCCCAAAAGCCCTCAGAGCGGCTATTGTTAACGGTGGATCAACCTTGCGTTAATCATTGGGGGCACGCCAGCCACCGGAAGCACCTATGATCCCACTCCCAAAACCCTCGCTCTAGCAGCATTGACACGGTCATCCCGTGCGTAGCCCTTCATGCCACGCGCCCGGCGAACAGCCGTGTCTCCGTACCACCAGCAGGAGATGCTCACCCTTATGACAGCAATTGCCCCGGACCACGTAGAAGAGCTTGTATCGGAATCCCTCATGGATCGCCGCTACGAGACGCAGATCGAACCAGTTAACCGTCTCCTAGATGAGACCCGCGCGCTTCGTCCCGCGACCTCGGTGTCCTACGTCGATCCAGTGCACAACGTCGAAGAAGTACGCATCATCTCGTTGTACTCCAACATTGGTGTTGCCAACGAAAACGGTTTCATCGATGCCGGCTCCGATGAGGCAGCTACCCGCATGCTGGGCATGCAGTGGCAGCTGGGCCTTCGCCCCGAATTCATCCTGCCGTGGAACGTTCACCCGTGGCACACCCCCGGTGAGGTCAACGGCAAGTTCACCCCGCCACAGATCACCTCCGGCCTCAAGCCACTGTTGCGCATGCTCAAGGTCGTGCCGCGCGCATCTGTATTGATCGCCCATGGCACCGAGGCTCACCGCCTCTCCGAACAATTGGTTAAGACCCAGAACCCGCTGCTGTGGCGTCGTGGTTTCAAAACCTACAAGGTCAAGTCCCTAGACGGACGCGCCTTTGCCGGCTCACCGGAGCGCCAGCAGGCTCACCTCGAAGAAATCTACGCCGCCTACGCCGACGCCATGGCCCGCACCGGCCTCGCCGCGGCCAAGTAGTAGAATTCTCACACCAGGGCACGGGAGCCAGTTACCACTGAGCACCGACGCTGCGGATAAACTCAATCTCATGCCCCATAACACCCCCGCCACCGTAAGCCGCACCCAGAAACTCCAACTGGGAGCGGCCATGGTCCTCGCGGGGGTGTTGTACGTTGCCCACTCCTTCCTGCGTTTTTCCAACTACGAATCACGCGGTTACGACCTGGGCATCTTTGATCAGGCAGCCCGCCAATACGCGATGTTCAAGGCGCCGATCGTCCCCATCAAGGGTGTTGACTTTAACCTCCTGGGGGACCATTTCCACCCCATCTTGGTCTTATTGGCGCCGTTCTATTGGATCTGGAACGACCCACGCATGCTGGGCATCGTTTTGGCGCTGCTGCTGGTTTCCTCCGCCATCCCGGTCTACCTCTTTACGCGCACTCGCTTTGGGCACCTCGGGGCATTGCTGACCGCCAGCGCGATGCTGCTCTGGTGGCCATTCCAGGCCATCGTGAACTGGGAATTCCACGAGGTCGGTTTCGGTGTGCCGATCATGGCCTGGATCATCTGGGCCTTTGACCGCGGGCGTTATTGGTCGGTCATCGGGCTCAGCGCCTCGCTGCTGCTGATCCGCGAGGACATGGGCATCACCATTGTCGCGGTGGGTATCGTCTTGCTCTTCCACCGCCAGTGGCTCAAGGCCGCTCTGCTGTTTGTCCTGGGTCTGGGCGGCTACGTGGTGGTCACCAGTTACCTCATCCCGATCTTCTCCCCCGCCGGCGTCTTTAGCTACTGGCAATACACCGCATTGGGCGCGAGTGCCGGGGCGGCGATCATCTTCCTGATCACGCACCCGTTCCAGTCGATCGCCATCCTCTTCGACCATCAGCTCAAGGTGGCACTGTGGTTGCTCAGCTTCCTGCCCCTGGCCTTGTTGCCGCTGGCCTCCCCCTACGTCATCCTCGGTGCCCCACTGTTACTCAGCCGGCTGTTTAACGACCGGTTGAACACCTGGGCACCGGTGTACCAATACGACGCCATCATGGCCCCGATCTTGATCCTCTCCGCCGTTCACGTGCTCGGAAAGCTCATGGAGCGCTTCGGCTGGCGAAAGATCCGGGTAGTTGGCCCCGCCTACCTGCTCGCCTTCGCATTGATTGCCACGTTGTTCTTCCACTCGGTGTTCCCGCTGGGTCGCACGCTCACCGGCGCCAATTGGACCCCGGGCCCTTTGGTGGCAGCCAAGAATCGCGCCGTGGCGATGATTCCCGATGGTGTGTGCGTGGAGGCGGCCGACACCCTGGTGCCGCACCTGACCACTCGCACCTACGTGGGCCTGCATGGGGATATCGGTACCGATCTCTCCAGCTGGATGATCATCGACTTCAACGAACAAGAACTCGGTGGTTGGGATCCGCTGAATCCCCCGCAGGCACTCGATAGGGCCCACGCACTGGGATTCACCGAGGTGGCCCCCATCGACGAGGGCATTCTGGTACTGCACCGTGATATCCCCACCGATCCCACCTGCAGCAACTACCTGCAGCGCTAACCTTTTCTCGCCAGCCTCATAATGCTGGGCTGAATCAGCGGACCCACGTGCTTCTTTGTCCTGGCGACGTCTCAGCTCTCACCCCCTCGGGCCTGGGCGCACCACCTTCTCGCTCCGGCACACCCCGGAGAACCGCAACGCGCCGCGAACCGCTCGCGGGGTACGTGGCCACTATGTGACCGTCGACTTGTGACCGCCGGCAAGCCGACCCCGTTAAGGCAGCCCGGTCAAAGCAGCCCCGTGACGACACTGCGGATACAACAAAGCGCGCCGATGTTTACCTGGGTAGACATCGGCGCGCTTTGTTGTGATGGATCGGGGATGGCCCCGGCTAAAACTTAGGACGTGGTCTTGCTCCGCAGCACAAAGGCATCGGGAAGATTCTCCAGCGGCCCGGCCAGCGGGTCATCAACGCCCTCTGCTCGCACCTCATCGATCTCCGGGTGGCGAATGTCCTTGATGATCTTCGCACAGATGTAGATGAGCATGCCCATGTGCGCAACGATCCCCAGGCCATAAAGAATCTCAATGGCCCAGCTGTCACCGAAGTACTTCAGCCCGCTGACCCACTTGGCGCTCCACAACCAGACAAAGACCCAGTGGAAGACCTCGATGCCCTGCCATACCAAAAACTCACGCCATTTGGGGCGAGCCAGTACGTAGAGCGGGATCAGCCACATCACAAATTGTGGTGAATAAACCTTGCCGAAGAGCAGGAACGCCACCACAATCAAGAACGCCAGCTGCGCCATCCGCGGGCGGCGCTTGGCGCTGAGTCCCAGATAGGCAATGCCCAAGCAGGCGAGGCCAAAGAGCCCGTTGGAGAGCAGGGACATCGTCGAGCCGCTCATGCCGGTCCAGACAAACGCCAACCACATCGAGGAGTTGCCCGCCGGCCGATCCCCGGAGAAGGTGTAGAAACGGCTCCACTCATCAAAGGCGGTCAGCATGAAGGGCACGTTGATGGCCAGCCAGGCCACGGCGCCGGAGGCCAGCGATACCCAGAAGTGCCGCATGCGTCCGGTGCGTAGGCAGAGCACCAAGATCGCACCGAAGAGGAAAAACGGATACAGTTTCGCGGCGGCGCCCAAGCCCAGCAGCACCCCGGCCAGCACGATGTGTTTGCCTGAGAACGCCAAGAGCCCGCACATCGCCAGCATGACCGCTAAGAGGTCCCAGTTCAGTTGGCTGGTGAGGATGATACCCGGTGCCAACGCCACCATGATCGCATCACGGCTGCGGTGCCGCGCGGCGTAGGCCACGGCGATCACCACGGCTGCCCAGCAGATGAAGGACACGGCGGAGTTGATATCAAAGTAAGCCAGCTGGCGTTCGGGCGAGAAGCCGATGCCGGGTACCAGCATCGCCGTGAGTCCGGCGGTGATGGCCAGCAATACCGGGTATTCCAGTGCTTGTTCGGCCGGGAGCCCGGTGAAGTACGGGAAGAGCTTATCGGCCATCCCGCGGGTTCCAAAGAGCTGGGTGAAGTCCGAGTAGCACAGGTGCAGGTGCTGTTCGGCATCCGGCCAGCCGTTGACCCGGCACCACTGCTTGGTCAGCACGGCAATAGAGGCACCAATGACGGTGAGCACCAGCAGCCCGATGATGACCGGGCGCGTGGCCTCGCGGGCGTTAAACAGGTTCTTAACCGGTTGCATGACGATCCGGCTGCCTCATTTCTTTTACGTGGTGCGTGGGTGTTGTTGACGAAGATTTTAGGTGGTCGTGACGATCAAAGAATCCGGGGCTGGATTCTGACTTGGTGCACGTCATATCTCTAGCGCACACCGGGAGCTTGCCCCGCGCTGCGTTCGGTACCAAAGGTGCTGGCGGTTTTCGGATCGATGAACACGAGGTATCCCATGTAAGCCAATCCGATGACTGCGGCAAAAATTCGCACCCAGAGTAGCGAGAACCACTGACCAATGGAGAGCTGATCCACCACACCGGCCAGCACCAGCAGCAGGCACAGGATGTACAGGGCCCGCTCCCACGCGATCGGGTAGCGGCGGGACAGCGCGAAGAAGGGAATCAGCCACAAGAGGTACCAAGGCTGGATGATCGGAGCCAGAACAACCGCGGCCAGCAGCGCATAACCGGAATAGAGCAGCGGTGGACCGGTCGGACGACGCAGCGCCAACCAGAACACCAGACCCAGGGACACCGCGCGGAATGCCGTGAATACTGCACCGGAAATAACTGTCAGGTCCCCTCCGAAGAGTGATCCGATCCAACCGGCCAGCATTCCCAGCAGTCCCACCGGGGCGTAAGGGAAGGCCGCGGATCCGGCACTGGCCATCGCGGCTATCCAGCCGAACCACAGTCCGGAGGCCCAGCCCAGCAGCGCCATTACGGCCAGGGTGACGGATCCGGCGAAGGACCAGGCCAGCATCTTGCGACCCAGGGTGGCATGACGCCCCACCATCGCGATACCCAAAAATGGCAAGACCAGCACCACAATCGGTTTGATGGCGATGGCTGCGCTTACGGCAAGAACCCCGAGCAGGTAGCGTTTGCGGGCCACCAGCAGGAAGCCCAGAAGCACACCGCCGATCATCAAACCATCGTTGTGCACCCCACTGACCATGTTCAGCAAAAACAGTGGATTGGCCACCGAGATCCACAGCGGCCAAGCGGCGCCGCGTCCACTGATCTTGGCCAGTGCCACCACGGTGTAGGCGCACAGTGCCACGCCACCCACCGCTATCAGGCGCATCATCAGCACGCCGTATTCGGGCACGGCACCGGAGATGAAATAGGTGAAGCGGGCGTACATCAAAAACAGCGGGCCGTAGGGTGAGGATGATTCGGCCCAGAGAGAGTCCGAACCCTGCGCAAACCAGCCCGGTAGCTGGGAGACCCAGTCGCTATAGGGCGAGAGCCCCGCGTGCATTAGCCGGCCCTGTCCCAGATAGGAGTAAACGTCCTTGGAGAGGATCGGAAAGGAAAAGAACAGTGGGATCGACCAGATCCAGATGGCCCGCACGATCACCTTCACCGCTCCGGGCCCCTGCGACTCCGAGCGTTGGCGAAGCCTCAACCAGGCACGGAAGAGCAACATGGAGCCCAGCGCCAACAGTAGCGTGCAGGTGATCACGCCGGCTGCCTCCACGCGTAGCGGCAGCAGCGGCTTGGCACGTGAGAGCAGCGACTCTTGGGAGCTCGGGATCCACCCCACGCCCCAGGAGCCAAACATGACCATCAGCGAGGCCACCAGGCCCTGCCCGATGGCGATGTTCGGAGAGTCTTCGCCTCCGCCGGTGAAGTGGCGTAACAGCGGCGTCGTGGCTGCCCGGGTGCGGAGCTTCTCTAAGATACGAGTGGCTCCGGCGATGCCCCAGCGCGTAGACCGTGGCTCAGTTTTGGCCGGTTGCCCACCAGAGGCTGTGCCCTCGGCCCTGATCATTTTCCCCGTCGGTGACACGGAAGAAGCGGGGTGTTCCATCGCAGGGCTCACGTGCTGGGCACCTGCGGATCGTTCTTCCCCGTGGTGGGCTCTGCTTCCGCCGTTCGGCGGCGCAGGCGCGCGGGCAAGGTGGCCACAAAAAGGCTGCGCGTACGCGGATCCAAGAACGCTAGGTAGGCCATCGAGACCCACGAAATGGCCGTGGAGAGCTGCTTAACCCACGGGTCTAGGTCCGAGAGGAACTGCCAAATAAAGATTTGGTCCGCGGCTCCGAAGGCGATGAAGAACGCGGTGGTGAAGTAGACCCACAATAGCTGCCAGTCATCCCGGATTCCGGTGATGGCGAAGAAGGGCAGCAGCCAGAGGATGTACCAAGGCTGGATGATCGGCGAGAGGATCACCAGCGCGGAAAAGGCAAGGGCCATGCGTTGGACGATGTGCGACTGCTTGCCCTTGAAGATCAGCAGCAGTACCAAGCCCACCGAGGCCAACCGTGCCACCAGCTTCACTGCCGGTAACAGCCAGTCGGTGCCGATCCCGATGGTGGTCAGAGCACCGTGCAGCACGGCGTTCAGCGCCCCCACGGGGGCGAAGATGACAGTTCCGGTTCCGGTTCCCAGCATGACCTTGAGCCAGCCAAAACCGTAACCGTTGGCCCAGCCGATGACCGCCATGATGACGGCGACAAGTGTTGCGGTGTACACCCAGTAGCGAATCTTGCGCCACCAGCCAGCATCTGGGCCCGCCCAGAGCAGGCCGATGAATGGCAACAGCACCAGAGTGATCGGCTTGACGCCAATGGATGCGGCAATCAGCACCACACCCAAGACTCCGCGGCGTGTGGCCGCGTAGTAGGTTCCCGCCAAGGCGAGGCCCACCATGAGGGAGTCATTGTGTGCGCTGGCCACAAAGCTGATCAGGAACAGCGGGTTGGCCACAGAAATCCATGTGGCCTTGGCGCCGGAAACCTTGTGCAGCGACGCAATCTTCGGCACATAAATCATGCACAACAAGACCCCGGCAAAGGCCACGAGGCGGAAGAGCAGTACGGATAAATCGGGACTGGTTCCAACCATGCGATTTACCGCGAACTCAACTATCAGGTAGAGCGGCCCGTAGGGGGTCTCGTCTTCCGCCCAGGTGATGTCCGCACCGAGTTGAAACCAGTTGTTCAGCGTGGAGATGCCTGCCACATAGGGGTCTTGTCCGGCAGCCACCAAGCGTCCTTGGCCAATGTAGGCAAAAACGTCGCGGGAAAAGATGGGCAAGGCAAACAGCATCGGGATGCTCCACGACCAGATGGCGCGCTTCACAACCACCAGGGAGCCCTCTGGCCACCCGGCCAGTTGCTGGCCGAGTCGTAGCCATGCTCTGAACAAGATCCAGCAGCCCACCGTCAGCACCACGGTGCCGACCACAACGCCGACGTAGTCAGTACGGATAGCAATCAGTAATGGGTTGCGGTTCATGGGCGAAACACTGGCCAACCAACCGACAGCGTAGGACCCCAACATGACCATGATCGAGCCGATGGTGCCCTGGATCAATGGTGAAAGGTGCGGTCCGCGCCCGGTGGCCTTGGATTTAGCGGTGGGAACGGAGGAATGCACGTGGTTCATGGGGTGCCCACTCCTGACTCATCGTTCCCACTATGGTTATGGATTTTCAGGGGGCACCTGTCCCCCTGCTACCCGCTGGCAGGTGCCCCAACACGGGCGCGATCCTGCGCGTAAAAATCAAATTCCACCCTAGCACCGTGACATACCAATGCCCGGGAGGCAACGGCACGTTGCGCCAGAGCTCACATCACACCAAACCAGCAACCCGGACCCATCATCGTGGCGTGGCCTTCTTCCGACCGGACGGAAAGTACATAAGGTGGTGATAACTCGAATACTCAGCAGCAAAAGATCAAGGGGACAGCCGTGGGCAGGCGGACAAAAAACGTTGAGAACCCGGTGCGCAATCACGCACTGCTCGGCTGGGGCATCTTCATCTCACTGCTACTGGGTGTCGCCTCCCCGCAATTGGGTCTTAGTACCGTTGCAGCGATCGCCTTGGTTGGCACCTGTTTAGTCGTATTCCTGTTGCTTTGGCTTTTGAGCAGTTCACGGGGTTCTTCGCGTTCCTAGAACTCGCCCTCCCCGGCGGCGGATCATCGGTCCTCATACGGGAAGTCGGTCCCGCGGCAGGTCTCCCCGGCCGCGGCTTCTGCCCACGGGAACGTGGACGGAAGCCGCGGCCACTGCGGAATCGGGTAAATTGGGGCTTGTGTCTATTTCAGCTGAAAAAATTGTGTGGATTGACTGCGAGATGACAGGCCTGAGCCTGGAAAACGACGCGTTGATCGAAGTGGCGGTCCTGGTAACGGACTCCGAACTAAACGTCCTGGGTGACGGCGTAGAAGTGGTGATCAAGCCATCGGCCGAAGCCATGGAGCAAATGAATGATTTTGTTCGCAACATGCACATCACCAGCGGACTGATCACCGAGCTCGATGCCGGTCTGGAAATGGGCGCTGCCCAGAAGATTGTCATGGACTACATCCGCGCCTATGCTCCCGAGCCCAACAAGGCGCTGCTGGCCGGCAATTCCGTGGGTACCGATAAGAACTTCTTGGCCCGCGATATGCCAGAGGTCATCGAGCACCTGCACTACCGGATCCTGGATGTCTCCACGATCAAGGAGTTGGCCCGCCGCTGGTACCCGCGCGCATTCTTCCAAGCTCCGCCCAAGACCGGTAACCACCGGGCACTCGGCGATATCCAGGACTCCATCGATGAACTGAAATACTACCGAGCCACCGTGATGGTCCCGGCCCCCGGTCCCGATAAGGCCACGGCAAAGGCCGCCGCGACTAGGATCGTTGCCGAAAAACCGACCAATTAATCACTGTGGTGCAGAACACAGCCCGAAACAGGCAATCCGAGTTGGCACTCCACCTCCACTTGTGTGTAAGATAGTTCTCGTTGCCCAGCAGTTCGGAAGTAATTCGGAACGGTTGAGCGACTAGCCTTAGGGCGAACTTGGTGGGTATAGCTCAGTTGGCAGAGCATCTGGTTGTGGTCCAGAAGGTCGCGGGTTCAATCCCCGTTACTCACCCCAAAGAAGCCGCTCCGGATTAGTCCGGAGCGGCTTTTCTCATTCCATACCAGTTTGTACTTTTCACGACGTGCCCTAGCTCGGCGCAGCAGCAGATGATTTGAGGGGACAGATGAAACACGGGCTCATTCATGAAGACCCCGATCATTTCCGCGAAATGGTCACGGAATTCAAAAACCACGGCGTTGCCCCGAGCTTCCTGGCCCAGGAATCCAAGTATGTTATTCCTCATCCGCTGCGCGTACCCGCCGGAATCGCCGGAGGGTCGCCCTGTACCGCTCTCAACGGCGTCGACGGCACCGCGGTCAACGCCGAGGTCCGCGAAGCAGTTACCGGCCGCCAGAAGCTTGCCTGGGCGGTTGAAAAGAACTTGTCGAGCAGAGCTGAGTATCGCCAGTTGCGCGGAGGCCAGAACGGCGCGTTTGAGCACCTGCCGGTTCAGCAATACTGGCAGCGAGAGCACTCCCCCTCAATGCTGGTATCCGCGAGATGATGAATAAACCCCGCAGCAACGCGCTACCCAACGATCCCTAGCGCACCGACAGTCACACGCTTGCAGATCCACCACTAGCGTCACCATCACAACTTATTTATTGGCAACAGAAAGTCCTAGGAGAAGTCTTGAGCATTCGTCCTGTCACCATCTACGGCGAGCCCGTGCTGCACGTTCGGGCAAAGGAAGTCACAGCATTCGACGATGAGCTGCGTGAAATCATCGCCGACATGTTCGACACCATGGATGCGGCCAATGGCGTAGGCCTGGCAGCACCGCAGATCGGCATCGGCCTTCGGATCTTTACTTACGAGTTTGAAAATGAGGACGGGGCTCCGCATCGCGGCGTGCTGGTTAACCCGCGGCTGACGCTTTCGAAAGTCTCGCAGGGAACTCCGGACCCGGATGAGGAGATTGAAGGTTGCCTTTCCGCTCCGGCACTTAATTTCCCACTCAAACGAGCCGAATTCGCACGTGTCGAAGGATTCGACGGCGATGGAAATGAGGTCAATTTTGAGGCCACCGGGTGGTTCGCGCGCATCATGCAGCACGAATATGACCATCTAGACGGTTACCTCTACGTTGACAAGCTCAATGAGAAGTGGGCTCGTCGCTGGAAGAAAGCGAAGAAGTCTCTGGGCTGGGGTGTCCCCAACCTGACATGGATGCCGGGAACCGACGAGGACCCATTCGGGCACTAGCCTCCCCCAGGTCAGCAGCCCCAAGAGGTCCTTAGGTGGGCAACTGAGTCCATAAGTATCAAGGGAAGCTCTCGTCCTGACCTCAAGAAATGCGAAAAGCGGGTATTGCCTTCGAGAAGGCAATACCCGCTTTTCGCATTAAACCCGCAAACGGGTCACGCCGA
>NZ_JAAWVT010000008.1 GCF_012271785.1 Paeniglutamicibacter terrestris
ACCGCCACCACCGCTGCGCCCGCCACACCCACGACAGCCGCACCCACCGCCACCACCGCTGCGCCCGCCACACCCACGACAGCCGCACCCACCACCGGCAGCCTGTCGATCACTGCTCCGGAAGCACCAGTCAATCTTGGCTCTGGTACCCCCAAATCTGGTGCTGGGACAATCAGCGGGAGCTTAGGGGAAGTCCACGTTACTGACACACGAGAAGCAGGCACTGCTACTGGGTGGATTGCCAGCGTCAGCTCTGCTGGTTTCACCACGCCCACCGGGCTGCGCATTCCGGCCACCGCACTCAAGTACGATGCCGGTGACATCACGGGACCGGACTCGGCAAAATACCTCCCGAACGATTCGGATCACTTGAGTGGCACTGCTACCCCCGTCGTGACGGCAATCGAGATTACGGGCCCCAATGACGCCATATGGAACCCCACCATCACTCTAACGATTCCGGTTGGCACCCTTGCCGGCGAATACTCGGCTATTCTCACGCACTCTGTCCTGTAGAAGCGCCCGGACCTGGGACTGGGTCATCTGCGGCACCTTCGCCATGGGCACAGCCTGCTCCCTGCAGACCGCACACTTCGCTCGGCCAAAAGAGTGAATACGCAGCCGGTACGCAACACCGCCGATTGGACGAACCGGAGACTCCGCATATTTCTCGTCCCAGAGGTCGGAAGGCAGCAATATAACAGCTCAACCATCTCCGGAGGCGCCTCGCCTCAAATGAGTTCCTTCATCCGAGCCCAATCGTATGAAGCTTCTCAGCCAGAAAAACAGGATAAATCGAACACTTCGTGCGCCCAGCCCATCCGGGCACGGGCGTCTGAGTCTTGTGGGACGGCCAACGGATGCTCCCATCCAATATTGTCAGATGGTCCTTGTCGCGGATCTTGGGCTCCGTAGACATGAGCACTCGGCTGGCCACCGGCGAGGCCATCGCATATTCCCCTAAGACCCGCAGCGAAAGTTCATAGTCCTTCTCGAACAGAACGGTCTCGAATGTATCCCGAAACGGTGTCGAGAGGAGTACTTTGGCGCTCGGTGCAGGCCCATCAAAAACCAGAGCAGTTATTGCCCATATTGCCAACCAAAGGAACCCGTTCTCCCTGCCCGATCCAACTCCACGATGAACTTGCGGGACGTTCCGATGGACTCTGCCAGAGTTTGTTGGCTAAATCTCAGGGATTCGCGCATGGAACGCATGGTTCTTTCAAGTGTGAACGTGTTCAATTCGAGCAGATTCATTCCTAAAATCTCGCACCCAACGATTACACAAAAAAGTGCGGGAGATTGTCAATTGGCTAAAGCACTCCCCCGGACCTACACTTTTGGCAGTAAATAGCTCCACCAGAAAGCAGGACCACCATGGCTCAGGATTACGACGAAGTACGCCCCGATGTTGCCGAAGCATCCGAGCGCGTCCTCAAGGACGTCCAGAAAATAGAGGCCCCGAACGCCAAGAGCGTCCAAGCCGACCTCGAAGAGACTGACCTTTCCGAGGGCCAGGAATTGCCCGGCGCCATCGTTCTGGACGAATTGGTCGTCGAAGTGATTCCGCAAGGCGCCGATGAATTCGTGTGCTCAGAATGCTTTAGCGTTAGGCATCGCAGTCAGGCCGCTAAGGTGCTGGGCGGCGTGATTATTTGCCGTGAATGCAACGAGCTGTAGACCAACGTTACTTACCCGGTGAGTTGCTGAACGTTAGCTCGGCGAATTTCGTGAAACCGAGGTGGCGTTCGCAGCGGAGCTGGGCCAGTTTCCTTATGGCTATCGAAATAGCAATGAAGTTCGCGCTCCAGTTGGAACTTTAGGCCAGCGGGCTCTGGAGTTCCAGATACACCGATTCCGCCATCACAGCATTGCGTGAAAACGGGCAAAAATCTCGGGACAAAACATCGCGAGTTCATCCCGGCTGGCTGAGCGCCCAACTAACATGTTGGGCGCTGCGCATTCACTGCACCCACGGCTCAAGGACTGTGGACATTTCGAGTCGCGACCGCTTCCGGGACCTGACCCATCGACGCCCCATGCGCTCTACTTTGCGCAGGTCCCACAACTGATCGCTTGCGAGACACTCCAAATCCTCTTTGCCCAATCCCGGATTCCCGTGGTTTGTTTTTGCGGTTTTGACGATAAATCTCGCATTCTTGACAGCGATAGATGTCGCAGGAATCACGGGTCCGCTGTCCCAGAATAAGAGGGTCCGCAGACGGTGCAAACGTGACCCAAATTCGCCTGAAAATTCCACGTGTGTTGCTTCAAACCACCGACCGTTGGCTGGCAACATGCGCCCCCAGACCCATAACCCTTTCAAGGGAATCTCCGTGACCCGGAGAAGATCGTAAACAACGCGATAGACGATCCCCAAGATCTTCGTTCGCGCCGCCAGCGACAGTCTCGACCGCAAGATCGAGGCCACCCTCGACACGGAAATCTACCCAGCACCACCGGGGTCGACACCGTAAACCCGCCGGGAAACTAGCTCTTCCAGAGGACAACAACGTCGCTTGAGTCGGCTTCGGGGTCCTGGGCATCGCTCGTGGGCCAACTCATGTAGTCCCCGGAGCAATAGTCCGTGCCCCCTCCCTGCAAAGCCAACACCACCGACAGGTCCTTGGAATCGCGGTCGTACACATAGCGTTTGGTGGCGAGGTCTTCGGAATCACCGTAATAAGTCCACGAAATCCGAGGACCGCATTGGGTTAGCCACGAAATCTCGGCGCCGTCGGGATGTTGGAACCCCTCTGTTTGGCGGGTGCGAGGGTCAACGAGGTAAAGGTTCTCGCCATATTCCACCGCGAACCCACGCTCATCGGAGCCCCATAACCGCATGCCGTACTCGTCTCTGGAGTCCTCTGCCTCGCGAAGGATTGCCTCACGCTTTCCTCCCGGCGCGTAGGAACTGATCGTTCCCGTGTAGCCCTTTTTGCTGTTGTCCGGGACATCGACCGCGGCCAGTACCCTGTCTTCCCACACATTCACATACATGAGATTTTTCGGCACTTTCTCATCGGTAAGGGCCGGTTCGAATTCGTCCCGCACGGTGCCGGGGTCTTCAAGGTCCACGGAGTACAGCTTCTCTTCATAGAAGTCATCCTCCGGGTTGGAGCGTTGAAAGCTCCAATAGACCCTGCCGTCGGCCAATACTGGAGAGCTGAGCATCGTGTACTCAAAGACGTCGTTGGGACCCTTCTTCCATGAACGCGTTGCCAGCACGCGGACCTCGGTGCTCCCGGGAGAGACGCTGAGGATTTTCCATCCCCTGCTCGAGGCATTCTCGGAATGGATTTCGCTCCAAATAATCCCCGAATCGGTAACCGTCATACCCTCAACTTTTTGCGGCAGATAATCCTTCTTTGACGTTCCCGCGACGGTGAACGGCTCAAGGACCCCCGAAACGTAGCGCCCGAGGCGCTGGGATTCCGGATCGATGCCATATTCGGTTTGCGCCAGTTCCTGCTCTTGATCCGATAGGCGAGGTCCGTAGAGTCCCACTAGCGTTCCGGAGGAGTCCACCGCCTCGGCGTAGAACGCCGTTTTCGAGTTCACGAGGCCACGCGTCGAGGATTCTTCGGTGAAGTCCTCGTCTTTGGTTGCCACCCGGGCTTGCTTCATACCTTGGACATGGGCGGTGACCTTGGTGCCATCGGCCCACACCAGGGGTACGGGCACCTGTACCGGGGTTGCCGCTACGCTCGGGGTCTGCACGGCATTCGGCGGGGACAAAGGCATGCAAGCGGTCAACCCAAGAGATATCACGGTGCCGGCCACTCCAAGAGCCAAGAGGCCCCGGGTCCGCGACGCGCGCTGGATGCTACGCCGTGGATTCGAAGAAGGATTAATGATGAGTCCCTATCAGGTTTATCAAGCATGTGGACTGGTTTTCGAATAATCCTAGTTCATAGGCTGAGGGATACCGGGGTTGTCCGCGGCTATGCGCCGTATCTGAATCGTTTCTTCTCAGGACGTGTTTTCTGAATCGAATGTTCTGGCGCGGCTGATGCATGCCTGTTGTGCGAGGGAGCATTCAGTCGCGCAGCATCTCGAACGAGACGGTATTTGTGAGGGACAGGAGGGATCCGGATTAGCGACGCAACGCCCATCGGAGAGCCCGAATTTGACGTTCAACAGGAACTCGTTAACGAACAGATGCCTTCGCTGCGTTCACAGTCCATCCCTAGTCGAATAAACCCAAAGATTTTTGAGTCAAAATCACTGGCTGGGACATTTGGGATACACGTGGGTGAGCACTTTGAGCAACGATTCGACGTTACAACTTGACGCTCTGGTGTTTGCCCGGCGTGCATAAGCGGGATGTATTCGCCAATGTCACCTCCGGCAGCCGAATGGCGATCGTGCGGCCCGGGGTGAAGTAGCTGCTCGAGTACGCCGAGGCCGTGGACACCGTGGTGGTCTGGCAGGTCGACCAGCAAGGCTGCTCCCTTATTGATGTGTTGAACGCCGTGACCCTGCTGCGTGAACGCGGGGTCACCGTGCGCTCCTTCTCGGACGGGATCGACCTGTTAACCTCGACCGGTCAGATGATGCTGACCGACTATGTGCCACCTTCCGCAGTACGAGCGCGAACCGATTGGTGAGCAAGTCAACGCCGTATCGCCGCGGCCGGCCAATCCGGAACCCATTTTGGCTGACCGCGGCGATACAGCAGATCCTTCAAGAACCGGCGATCCCCTGATCCCTTTGGAAAGGACTCGACTTCTGAACGGCACTTGCCCTTAGAGATCGATCTCCGCGAGCGTCCTCAACCTGCCCCGTACCCGAGAGCCCGGGAGGCCGATCACACGCTTAGCGCCAATCGCTGTACTGCTCTTCCCAGTGGCCGTATCAGTGCTTCGACTTGGATGGCAAAGGACATCTAAGTCGAAGCACTAGCAGGTTCCGTTTCACAATTCTCCCTGCGAGGACACGCATGAATGCTCCCTACGTGGTTTAAGAGATTTCGACGTGCTATCTCATTTGGAGTTCTGCTCTAAGGCGGGGGAATCGCTCGGCGTATCTACATCTGGTGGCGTTTGGCTGCCACGAGTCTTCAGCAGGCTCGCGACCGTGGCCACAGCAACCGTCGCTCCAATGAACAACAGGGAGAACGAGATCGGGATCTCGGGGACCCACAAGAGAGGCTCCCCACCGTTGATGAAGGCAAGTTCATTGACGTGCAAAGCGTGGAAGACGAGTTTGACACCGATGAAGGCCAGGATGACAGCAAGGCCTTGTGACAGGTAGACCAGTCGCTCCAACAGGCCACCAATGAGGAAGTACAACTGACGCAGCCCCATCAGGGCGAAGACATTGGCTGTAAAGACGATGTAAGCCTCGCTGGTGAGCCCGTAGATGGCGGGGATGGAGTCGACAGCGAAGATCAAGTCGACGAAACCAATAGCGATGATAGTCAGCAGCATCGGAGTGATGAAGCGCTTGCCGCCCAGCTTTACGACGAGCTTGTCCGCGTGATATTCATCAGTCACCGAGAAGCGGCGGCGCACCCACCGCATCATCCGCCCATTGGCGGGATCTACCTCGTGGTTTGAGAACGCCTGTTTGTAGGCCAGGAAGAGCAGCAGTGCGCCAAAGATGTAGAAGCTCCAGGAGAGGTTCTCAATCAAAGTCGCTCCGAGCGCAATGAAGATGCCACGCAAGACCAGCGCAATGATGATGCCCACCATCAGCACCTTTTGCTGGTAGATCCTCGGTACGGCAAACGCACTCATGACCAGCAGGAAGACAAAGAGATTGTCGATCGACAGTGCCTTTTCGGTGAGGTACCCCGCGAAGTATTCGCTTCCATAGGTCCATCCGGAGAACACGCCGATACCGACACCGAACAGCAGTGCAAGGCTGATGTAGAAGACCGACCAGCGGGCGGACTCACCGATGGAAGGTTCGTGCGGTTTACGCACGTGGGCAAAGAACTCGTAAATGAAGAAAGCGATCGTCACAGCAATAGTGATGATCCAGATCAGGGGTGATACCTGCATGTGGGTACTCCTAAGGTCTTGGCGTGGTTGCGACGCCAAGGTCTCCTCCGCTCTGAACACCTCAGAACCGGCGGCCCGGAATGCACCAGTGCAAACGTATTGACGGACCGACCGCGGACGGGAGTACTCCCCTTGATGAAAAAATCCTATCAAACCCAGAACCGGCGGCTGATCCCGAGAACGTCAATCTCAGAACCTACACACCGTCTTCACAGGAATTACGCAGCATGTTGCCGCCCAACAGATTCCTCGGCTCCCACCACCATTCCCTTGCAGTCCAGAGCCCCAACAACGTGGCGCCGGGCTCAACGACATCGTGAGCCCGGCGCCAGATTGCACTCGGTCAATTTCCTCCTGCGCTACCGCACGGGGGCACCGGGGCCCAGCGGAATACCCAAGGCCCACCATGCGAGGAACAAGCCAAGCCACACGACGAACATGATCAGCGCACACGGCAACGTGAAGGAAATGAGCGTGCCAATGCCCGCCTTCTTATTCAACGTCTGGAGGTAACCCACACAAAGAACGAAGCTGGTGCTCATTGGCGTGATCGAATTGGTGCACGAATCGGCAATGCGATACAGCGCCATCGTGGTGGCAGGATTTGTCCCGAGCAGCATCATCATCGGGATAATAACCGGCGCGACCAACGCCCACAATGCTTGGCCGGAGGTGATCAACAAGTTCAGGACCGCAATGCACACCACAACAATCAGGAACAACGCCACACTACTGATGCCCAGGCCTTGAATGGCATCGGAGCCCACCACCGCCACCACGGTGCTGATCTTCGTGAACTTGAACAACGCCAAGAATTGGGAGACGGCAAAAAACAAGACGATCAGTGGCGCAATCGAACGAACACCATCGGCCATGAATCGAGGGATATCGGAGGCGGATTCAAGCTGCTGCGACCCGGCGGCGAAGGCCGTGCCCAGAACCAAAAAGAACATCGACAAGAAGAACGCGATGCCGTCTAGGAACGGCGATTCCAAGAATTCCCCGCCCTCGCCACGCAACGGTGATCCCGACGGGATGATGGCCGCGGCCAACAACGCGAGGAAGACCATCGCCGAGATGCCGGTAGCGCGCAGCCCACGGCGCTCCTGCTGGTCCGTGAGCACGGCGCTGGACCCCATGACCGATGACGCGGCAGCATCGGCCTGGTCAACGTCAACCACCAAGGTGTGCTCGCGCTTCTTCAGAATGAGCTCGGTGACCAAGGTAATCGTAATGGCCAACACCAGCGCGGAGACCGTTGTGAAGTACATATTGTCCGTGGCTCGCACCGTGACATTCGGGTCGATGATGTGGGCGGCTTCGGTGGCAACCTTCGCGAAGACCACATCGCCCGGAGCGATCAAAGGATTAGCGTCCCCGGCGGCATTGATCGATACGAACGCCACGATCATCCCGAGCATTGGAGATCGTCCCACAGCCTTGAAAGCCACGGCTCCCAGCGGAATCAATACTACGTAGGCGGAGTCGGAGAGGAACTTCGACAGTGCGCCGCCGAGGGCCACGGCAAACACCACGGAGCGCGGCGAAACATTGCTCAGGGCACGCCGGGCAATGACTTCAAAGAGTCCTGACCTATCGGCGACCGCAACGCCCAACATCACGATCAACACCGTGCCCAGCGGACCAAAGGTGACAAATGATTCCTCCGCGCCGGACAACAGCGAACGGATGGCATCAACGCTCAACGCGTTGTTGACCCCAACCATCTCTCCGGATGCGGGATCTTCGACCTGCACACCGGTGCCTGACAAGATCCAGCTGGCCACGGCCAGAACGCCAAAGAGGATCCAGAACAGCCAGAACGGATGCGGGAGTGCATTTCCGGCCCGCTCAACCCCGGCAAGCAGGCGGAGCCCGAGTGACTCACTGCGGCCTCGAGTTTTGGTGATGGTCATGGGTCCTCCAGTAGTGCGGTAGCCCTGAGCCATGAAGTGCCCAGTAGCGTGGAATCGAAAAACCCCACCGGTGATTTGTATTACAAACAGCGCAAGATCGGGCCATGATTAACCAATTCTTGACAATCGTTCCTGAGGTTTCGGGAGTGTTGCGGAAACCTTCCAGCTGCCCGACCAGGGACAACCAGGTCGGGGCGCGGCAAGAAACCTACACGGTTTACCTCACTGGGGATTCTTCCAATGGCCGTGCAGAAGTCACCTGGTCAGGGTGGCCAGCAGGTCCGGGCCCATCCTGAGCACCGTGGCCGTATCAATGCGGTGGTAGACCATTTTTCCGTGGCGATCCGAAACCACCAAACCCGCTTCGCGCAGCACCCGTAGGGATCGGGAGATCTGCGCCGCAGGCTGACCGAGTCGGCCCGCGAGTTCAGAGGTCGTCATGGGCTCGGCCGAGATATGCCGGAAAAGCTCCATTCGGGAGTCGGCACTCAGTGCGCTGAGTCTGTCACGGACTTGTTGGATCTGCAGGAGTTCTTCCTGCGGGGTCTGCGCCGGAAAATGGATGATGACCGGGTACCCGGCATTGTCCTTGACCGTGAGGTGATTGCCGATCCAACGCGAAGGGACCAGCATCAGCTGACGCTTGGCCAGCTGCACTCGGCGCTGCTGTAGCTTGTCGAAACGGACCTCGGAAGTTCCGTGGAATGCCTTGGCCGTGACGCTGAGCGAGGCGATCGTCTCGATGGGGTCAGCTCGGTTCAACTTGCCTGAAAGCTGTGCTGCGGCTCGACCGATGGTGAGGGAGAGAGCTACCCATTCCTTGCCGAAGAACGAATTCCAGCACTCCGAGCAAAAACTAATGATCCTCTCTCTGAACGCTTCGGGATCCTCGAGCAGCTGTTGTGCCAGCTCGAAGCGGCCCAATGATCGCGACCGGCACGTCTCCAGGAACTCCCGACGAATTTTCTGATCTTGTAGAAGTTCGGAGGCTGCCGGGAGGTCTTTGCTGAATCCACGGACAGCTTCGGCCGCCATGGAGACGAATACATCAATCGGTAGGGCTGCCATGCCGGCAAGTTCACGTTCAAAGGTTGGGTTTGATTCGCTGCGAACAGGAAAGAAGAAGCGTGCGCGGAACCGGGCCCAGAGCGGCGATAGCGCGTCGAACTCCGCGATCGTTCGTTCATCCAGGTTGCGTGCAATGGCCTGAACTTCTGCGGACGAATCGAAGTGATGATCCGGCTCGGCCCATACATGGAGTATCGCCATCAATTCGGCCAGTGGGGAAACCACGACGCGCAGGTTGTTGGTGTCGAAGCCAGCAAATCTAAGTTCAATCGCCATGCTTCATCCTTGCCGTCCGGAACCGATCAGAACAATTGGCTCAATTGCGCCAATTGTCGCACGGAGCACCGGTTCACTGCATAACTTCAAGGTGGAAGGCTTTGCCAGAACAATCGAGAGAAACACCGGGAAGATGAAAAACCGGGGAATGGGGTAACAGTTGACTAGTCACATTGACGAGAAATCCTTGATTTCGGAAGTTGCAGCCGATGGCCAGGAATTCATGGTTGAGATGAGTGACGGATGCCGACTCGCCACCGACGTATATCTGGGGACCAGTCCCGAACAGTCCCGACCCGTACTGTTAGAGCGCACACCCTATGGCAAGCGTTCGAGCCGAGATTCAGACCAGTCAATTCATGACCAACCGACGCCGTTGCCCTCTGAGATCGCCGAGTTCTTCCTGAATCGAGGCTATATCGTGATTCGTCAGGATTGCCGCGGTCGCGGTAACTCCGAGGGTGAGTTCGTCAAGTACCTCAACGAAGGGCAGGATGGGGCGGATACCATCGCCTGGATCAAAGCGCAGCCTTGGTGTGATGGGCGTGTGCTCATGAATGGCGTTTCCTACTCGGCCCATGTGCAAACTGCGGCAGCAGCCTTAGCTCCGGCCGGTCTGGCCGCCATGTTCATGGACTCCGGCGGATTCTCCTCGGCCTACGAGGTCGGCATGCGCATGGGTGGGGCCTTTGAACTCAAGCAGGCGACCTGGGCTTTTCGCCATGCGGTGCGAAGTCCGGCAGCGGCTGAGAACCCCGTCACTGCCTCCGGCTTGGCTGCAGTAGACATTGCAGACTGGTTCCATCAAACGCCGTGGCGACGTGGCAGTTCCCCGGTGAGCCTGGCACCCGACTATGAAGAATACCTACTGCAGCAGTGGGCTCATGATGATTTTGATGATTACTGGGCACAGCCTGCCATCTATGCTCGCGGTTCCTACGACAAGTTTCCCGATGTTCCAAGTTTTCACATCTCCAGCTGGTACGACCCGTACATAGACTCAGCCGTGGAGAATTTTCAACAGCTAGGGAAACGCAAGACCAGTCCCTCGTACCTCATGCTGGGACCCTGGACTCATGGGAAACGCTGCCAAAGCTACGCAGGTGACGTCGACTTTGGGCCAGCGGCCTATTTTGACGGCAATATTGCTCCGTCCTATCTGGATTTCAGGACTGATTGGATGGACGAAGTATTGGGAAAGCACCCGGGCGCCGAGCAACGGGCCCCTGTCACCTACTTCTTAATGGGGGGCGGCAGCGGCAAGGCTACGGAACAAGGCCGGCTGGATCATGGCGGCCGCTGGGAACGGGCCACCTCGTGGCCTCCGGAAAATGCTCAAAAGACCACTCTGTACTGCTCGCCGGATGGTTCGTTACTGCCGGAGCGCATGGCACAGGAATCAGCGATCACCTATGCCTTTGATCCGAACAACCCGGTTCCGACCATCGGCGGCCAGGTCACTAGCGGCGAACCGGTCATGCGCGGCGGGGCCTACAACCAAGTGCCCAGCGACGAAGTTTTTGGAGCGAGCAAGCCGCACCTACCGCTCAGCGCCCGCCCCGACGTCCTGGTGTTCCGCACTTTACCTCTGCAGGAGCAAGTCAGTATCGCGGGTGAAGTAAGCGTCGAGATCTTCTTATCGTCCTCGGTCAAGGACACCGACCTGACCATCAAGCTGATCGACGAGTATCCGCCCAGCGTTGACTTCCCCCAGGGCTTCGCCATGAATCTCACTGAAGGAATTCGGCGGGTGCGTTACCGCAATTCCTACACCGAACCCGAACTCATGGAGCCACATCAGGTATATCGCGTCACGGTCACGGCACCTGCCACCGCAAATCTCTTTGCCGCGGGCCACCGCATCCGCCTCGATGTTTCATCAAGCAATTTTCCGCGCTTTGATGTGAACTCTAATACCGGCGGCACGATTGCGACTGACAGGATCAAGATCGTGGCCGAAAATACGATTCATATGTCCACCGATCATCCGACGTCACTGTCCCTGCAGGTTCTACCCGGCTAGAGCGCACTGGTTCCTGGGCGCCAACTCGTGGTGGGAGATGTATCGCCGATCGGTGCGATTTTCGACGACCCCGAGCCGGCGGTCATGGTCCCAGGAGGCGTTGCCTCCGCAGTCAAGAACAGGAAGACAATTACTAGGCGCTGCCCACCCACTGAACCTCGCCGTCGGCGAAGAACTGTTCCTTCCAGACCGGAACGTGCGCCTTCACGGTTTCCACTAGATCGCGGCAGGCTTCAAAGGCCGCTCCGCGGTGGGCTGATGCGGCAGCGGCTACCAGTGCTGCATCGCCGATGTGCAGCTCCCCCACCCGGTGCGCGGCCCAGAGCCGGGTCCCGGGGTGGCGCGCTGCAACCTCGGTGACCAGCTCCAGCATGCGAGCCGGGGCGCTGGGGTGGGCACTGTAATTCAGCTGGGTGACGGCACGGCCGCCGTCGTGGTTGCGCACGATGCCACCAAAGGTGACCACCGCGCCGGTGTGATCCGATTCCACGGCATCCCAGGCAACATCCACGGCCAGCGGTGTTTCGCTGATCCCGGCGAACACTACTTCCCCGGGAACCGATGGTTGGTTAGTGGTGGGCATGGCGGCCCTCCAGCTGATCACAGATGTGCTCCAGAATCGGTGTGAGCACTGTCAGTCCATCCATGACCCCGGAGGGCGAGCCGGGCAGGTTCACGATGAAGGTGTCCCCGGAGATTCCCGCATGACCGCGGCTCAGTGCTGCCAGCGGCGTCTTTTCCCGGCCGGTGGCGCGCAGCGCCTCCATGATGCCGGGCACCAAACGATCAAGCAGCGGTTCGGTTTCTTCCGGGGTGGTGTCATCGGGGGTCAGCCCGGTGCCGCCGGAAGTGATGATGACCCGCGGGCGGGCCAACAGCAGACCCTGCAGCGCCGCGCCGACCGAGGGGCCGTCGGGAACCACGATGGCGGGGATGACATCAAAGTTTTGTTCCTGAAGCCAGTCGGCGATCACCGGGGCGCTGGCATCCTCATAGATGCCCAGTGCGGCACGGGTGGACGAGATCAGGATGGCTGCCTTACGAGGGGCACCCAGGGGTTCGCAGGCACTCATGCGCGCAGTTCTCCTTCGGGGTTGGGACGTAGTTCTGGGGTGATATCCCACGAGCCGGATTTTCCGCCGGACTTGGCGAGCACACGCATGTCGGTAATCACCGCATGCTTATCAACGGCCTTGATCATGTCATAGAGGGCCAAGGCCGCGGTGCTCACGGCGGTGAGGGCTTCCATCTCGACCCCCGTCACCCCGCGGGTCTTGACCGTGGCGATGATCCGCACGCTATCGGTGGACGATAGGTCAAAGTCGATGACCACTCTGGAGATGGGCAAGGGGTGGCACAGCGGGATCAGTTCGGAAGTTTTTTTGGCTCCCATAATTCCTGCAATGCGGGCCACGGCGAGTGCGTCTCCCTTGGGCATTCCCGCAGTGGCGATCAGGGCCAGGACCTCGGGGGTGGTTTTGAGGCTGGCTTCGGCTGTAGCTTCACGGCTGGTCTCGGCCTTGTTGCTGACATCCACCATGTGGGCGCTGCCATCGGAGCGAACGTGGGATAGCTCGGGTGTGGGTTCCTGGCTCATGAGCCGTCTCCAATGATCAGTGCCTGCACATCGCTTCCCGCGGGCAGGGCGGTGGTGTCTTCGTTGATGAGGATGAACGAGTTGCTGGCGGCCAGGGCGGCGAGCAGATGGGAGGAGGCCCCTCCCAGCGGGGTGAAGGTGCCATTGGAGTAGGTGCCGCGACGTACCTGTAGCTTGCCGGGCATCGAGGTCACCTCTTCGGTGAGTCTTGCCGTCAGTTGCTGGCGCTCGGGCAGCGAGAGGATCTCGGCGAGCGCGGGGCGCAGGAACATCTCGTAACTGACGTAGGCGCTGACCGGGTTGCCGGGGAAGGCAATGAACGCCACCGGTGCGTGCCCAGGCAACCCCAGGGTCCCTGCTCCCTGAGGCCCTCCCGGCTGCATGGCCACCGAGCCGAATTCGATGCCGTGATTGATGAGCACCTCCTTGACCACGTCGAAGGCTCCTTGAGAGATCCCCCCACTGCTGAGCACCAATGAGTAGGCGCGCTCGCCGGCTTCCAAGGCGTGGCCGAGGGAGGCCACGAAGCTTTCGGGGGAATCGTCAAGGACCCCCACGGTGCTCACGGCGCATCCTGCGGCTTCCAAGGCGGTGGCCAGCAGGGTGGTGTTGGCGTCGTGGATCTGCCCGGGGGCAAGTTCTCCGCCCGGTGCCACCAGTTCGTCCCCGGTGGATAGCAGCAGCACCTCCGGGCGCCTCAGCACCGTCACCTCGCCGATCCCCAGTCCCGCGAGCAGCCCCAGGGATGTGGGTCCCAGCAGCGTGCCGGCGCCTAGCACCGGGTCCCCGGCAGCGATGTCGCTGCCGATGGTGCGGATGTAGGTGCCGGGCTCGGCCATGGCCGGCAACCGAACGCGGAAGCCGGAGGTAGTCTCGGCCGTGCTGGGGAACGTGTTGGGGTTCGCGGCCTCGATGGGGATTACGGTGTTGGCTCCCCCCGGGACGGGGGCACCGGTCATAATCGGTGCCGCGGTGCCGGGTTCCAGGGCCGGTGCCCCAACGCCTGCGGCAATGGGTGCCACCACGCGCAGCGGCTCGGACCCGAGGTCCGCGGTGTTCACCGCGTACCCGTCCATTTGCGAGTTGTCCCAAGGTGGCAGAAAACGCGGGGCAGTCAACGGGGCGGCCAGCGTCCGGCCCAAGGCACGGTCCAGGACAAGGGTCTCGGTGCCCGGGTTGGTGAAGGCCGTATCGACGATGTCCTTGATGCCTGCCCGGTGTTCGGCGACACTGCGGCGGAAGGGAGAGGTCATGTCAACCATCCTAGGGCTCAACCGGCAACGGATACCCATTGGCGGCAGTGCTGCGACGAGGAGCTAGGCCTCGCTGGCCGGAGTTTTCTTCAGGCACCGGTAGCGCACCAGCATGACCCCTGTCTCAAAGCTTCGCGGTGGTTCCACCAGCTCGAAGGCGCTGGCGTCCACTCCCTTGGGGAAGAGCTTCTTCCCCGTGCCCAACACCACTGGATACACCCACAGGTTCAGCTGGTCCACCAGCCTCGCGGTGAAGAGCGACTGCAACAGGTCCGCACTCCCCCAGGTGTGGACCTGCCGGTGGGCGGCCAGCAGGATCGGGAGTGCTGCGGCGGCATCCACGAGTTGTGTGGTGTTCTCCCACGTGTGCTTCGGGGTGCCTCGGGAAGCTAGGTACTTGGGCACCGCGTCGAAGGCAACCCCGATGTCGTCCGTCTTCCCCGGCCAATAGCTGGCAAAGAGCTCATAGGTGATCCGACCCAGCAAGAGGGCATCGGATTGCTGCACGTCGGCAATGATCTGTGCACCGGCTTCGGCCGTCCGATAGGGAGTTTCCCATCCCGGGTATTGAAATCCCTCGTCCTGGTCGCTTGGACCGCCGTTGGCCTGGATCACCCCGTCCATCGTGATGTGCATGTTCACGTGCAGCTCACCCATGACGCGCTTCTTCCCTCACATTGGAACCGTCGGCAATGAATGCGCCGGCCGTTTGATGCAGCAAGTGTAGGCTCCATGCTGATCTCAGGAAACGGTTGTCCCGGCAGTTCCAACTAATACCGGGAGTGTGGATGTTGCCGCACTGACGCTGTGGGCCGGCCGCGCACGTCCCTCAACCATGTCGTGGGCCGCCCGGAGGAGTTCGTGCCGCGTCCGCACGGCGGACTCGCTCGAGGTTTTCATCGCCGGCCACACGATCGTGAACGCTGGAGGCCGCCATAGAGTCGGCCTTCAGGCTCTCCCCCGGGAGTATCGTTTCGATCGGATCCAATCTCCGATGTGCGCTACCAACAAGAACGTCGGGACCGCACAAGGGTGGGATCCCGATGGTCTCGCCGCCAACTTTGTCCATGGCCGGGTGATGCTTCCGTCGAGGCCTTGGGTATCAGCTGCTCTGCGCGCCATCGCCTCTGGGGTCAAAGAGCTCATCGATTCTGCACCCGAAAACCTCGGCCAAGCGGAAGGCCAGCGGCAAGGACGGGTCGAACCGGCCGCGCTCGATGGAGATCACCGTTTGGCGGGAAACGCCGAGCGCATCGGCGAGGTGCTGCTGCGACCAGCCACGTTCCTGCCGGCGTTCGTTAAGCGAGTTCTTCACTCTCAGCCACGCTTCTTCGCCATGAGGTACCGGACGAACGTACTGAAGAAGCCGACCACCAAGACCCCGCTGAGAGCCCAAAGCACGTCGAGCTCGAACCCCGTGATGGAGATGATCGCTAGGACCAAGCCGGTCAGCATGATGGTGTCGCGAAAGGCACCAGCCATGGCAGCATCAAGCCAAGTCGATTCGATCGATTCATCTGGCTTGTCGATTGCTCCCCGCAGGCTCGACCTGTCGACGACGAGAGCCCAGACCAAGCCCATGAGCCCCCAAGACATCACTAGGGCGAACACTCCAGCGACTGGCACCGCATGCTCGCCGTGGGCCACTCCCGTCCAGAGGGTGATGGCACCGACACCGATGGCCAGCAGCAACCCGGCCGGGACGGCGACGGCCAGGGCAGGAAGGCGTCCGCCGGCGAAGCGGGTACGGCCCCAACGCGTGCGACTGTCGGTTCCGGGTTCAACACTCATGGACACTCCTTAAGTAAAGCGTGCTTGACTTGTAAAACAAGCTTGACATGTAAAGTCCACTTTACGCAATCCCTCGTTTCAGAAATGGGCGGCATAGAATGCGACTCGGCGTTACGGCTCTTCGGACGTGCGCTTGCCGTGGCTTGGCGCATGGCCGAGGAAGTCGCCTCTCGCCCGCTGGCCCAGCGCTTCGGCCCGGATTGCGCGGCGCAGATCCAGCGACTCGACTACCAAACCTCGGTGCTCTGAGTGCGAGATGCCAATATTGCAGGCCGCGCACAGGGCTTGTTCAATGCCCCGCGCGGCCTTATTTCGCGCATTCTGGGATGGCCATCACCGGCGGGCGTTTCCTCGGACCCAGTCGAAATGAGTCGAAGTCCGCCAACGGCCGAGCAATACAAGGGGCAATGCCCAGCAAGGTGGACTACCCTCAATATATGGCGACGAACAGTGATACACCACGGAACACCGTCAGCCTGCCCATGCCCACCATCCTGACACCGGCACCCGCAGACTCCCCCGGACTCAGCGACACGTTCGGACGGCAAGCCACCGACCTGCGCATCTCGCTGATCGATAAGTGCAACCTGCGCTGCACCTACTGCATGCCCGCCGACGGTCTGGCCTGGCTAGCCAAATCCAAACTGTTGACGCTTGAGGAAATCACCCGGATCGTCCGCATCGGTGTCCGCGACCTAGGAGTGCGCGAACTGCGCCTCACCGGCGGGGAACCGCTGGTCCGCGTGGATCTGGCCCAAATCATTGCAGGCGTCCGCGCCGAACACCCCGAGCTACCCATCTCCCTGACCACCAACGGGGTGGGTCTAGCCAAGAAGGCTGAGGCGCTCGCCGAGGCCGGGCTAACTCGTATCAATGTTTCCCTCGATACCCTGCACGCGGAGACCTTTGCCAAGCTCACCCGTCGCGACCACATCGATTCGGTGTTCGCCGGCATCGATGCCGCGCTGGCAGCTGGTCTCACCCCGGTGAAGATCAATGCGGTGTTGATGCGAGGAATCAATGACGAGCAGGCTCCCGAGTTGCTCGCCTGGGCGTTGGAGCGCGGGCTAGAACTGCGCTTCATTGAACAGATGCCGTTGGATGCTGACCACACGTGGCGCAAGAACAATATGGTCACCGCCGCGGATTTGCGTGCCTACCTGGAAACTCGTTTCCGTCTCTCCACCGATACTAAGCCGCGTGACGGTGCACCCGCCGAGCGTTTCTTGGTGGCCGCCAACGAAGAACCGGAAAAAATCCTTGGTGCGGTAGGCATCATCGCCTCGGTGTCCGAACCCTTCTGCGCCGATTGCAAGCGAACTCGTATCACCGCCGAGGGCAAGGTGATGAGTTGCCTCTTCTCCCGCGAGGAAACAGATCTCTTGGCTCTGCTGCGCGACGGCTCGGATGATCACGCTATCTCCGAACGCTGGCGGGCAGCCATGTGGGCCAAGCCCCGCGCCCACGGAATGGACCACACCGGGCTGGGTTCAAAGGACTTTGTACAATCGGACCGCTCCATGAGCGCCATCGGAGGATAATGCTGATTCGATACTTTGCCGCGGCCGCCCAGGCCGCCGGCACCAGCGAGGAACATCTGAACATCGATGAGGGCGCAACCACCACCCTCGGCGACGTCTTGGGAATCCTCACCGCTCGCGAATCAGCTGCACCCCCGATCTCCGATGGACCGCTGCTGCGCAAGGCCACGAGCTTGGGCACGGTGTTGACCCGGTGCAGTTTTCTGATCAACGGCACCAGCGAACAGGACCAAGGCCGGGAATTGGCTCCCGGGGACATTTTGGATGTGTTGCCGCCCTTCGCCGGCGGCTAGCGGCTGCGAAAAACACCACAAGAACGCTTGGTGCCTTTCGGTGGATCTCAAAGGCGTCAGCGCGGTACCTGAAGATTCTCCCCAGCATGTTTGACGCCTCTGCGCCAACGCCAATGGTTCTGACGCCCCGGCCGCCACCCGCCCATGCCCGCAGAAGTATTGCTCTTCTCGGGATGCAGGGACCGAACGACGTTGGCGTTATGACTTAAGGCCGAGAATCCGATCACGCGTGTCGATCTTGCAGAGCTCGAGGCAAGCGAGCCGAAGGAAAGCAAAAGCACGTGGTGTGATTCCTTAACGTGCGCTCGACCGTGGCGTTCGGCGACATATTTCTCTCAGCGGGAGCGACGTCCCACCCACAGCCCGTGCAGCAATGGCAGTACCGAAGCCAGCATCAAAACGTTTCCCAATGCCAGGTCATCAACACGCACCAGTGAGCCCGCGATCAACAGGGCACCAAAAACCACTGCGGAGGCGGCGCGTTGTGCGGTGCGCTCACGGCGCACCATCTTTTTCTCTAGACGAGGATTGGCCACCGAGAGCAAGCCATCCTCGATCTTGGTGAGCAACCCATCAAGACGTCGAGGCAAGAGCAGGGCGGCCGACGCGGCATCGATGACCTGTTGGGCCACGTCGCGCACGATGTTGCCGCGCTCATCCCGTAGCAGTTGCGCGGCGTAGGGTTCCACCGAATCCCACAGGTTGAACCGGTCATTCAGCGAGCTGCATACCCCGGAGGTCAACGACATGGCGCGGATGATCAGCAGGAAGTTCTCCGGCAACTGGAACGGGAGCGAACGCACCACGTCTCCGAATTCATCACCAAAATCCTTGAATTCCCGGGGATCCACCTCGCGCAGTTCGGCGAAACCCTTTCCACCAAATCTGGCAAACAGGTGCGTCATGGCACGTTCGAGTTCGACGGTGTCGGCCGAGGGCACCAACACTCCCACTTCACTGATCGCCCGCACCAAGCCCTTGCCGTCACGTGCTGCCGCAGCGATCAACAGTTTGCGCAGGCCGCTGCGGGTACTGGAGGCAACCTCACCCATCATCCCGAAGTCAATGAACGTCAAGGTCCACGGATGCGTGGCAGTTGGATCGGTATTAGGCGTGACAAAGATGTTGCCGGGATGGGGATCTGCGTGGAAAAAGCCGTTGCTAAAGAGTTGGTCAAACATGACCGAGGCGAACACCGGGGCAACATCTGCCGGATCGATACCCGCAGCTTTTAATGCTCGGGCGTCGGTGATCTTGATGGCCGTGACGTCCTGCAGGGTGAGCACGCGGCGGGTAGAACGCTCCCAGACGATTTGTGGAACAGCTACCCGCTCGTCGTGGGCAAAGTCGGAGGCAAAACGCTCGGCATTTGCCGCCTCATGCAGGTAGTCGATCTCCTCGAGGCTGGTCTGCGCGAATTCTTCGACGAGCGCTGGCATATCCGCACGTTTGGAAACGATGCTCACGTGGCTAAGCCAGCCCGCCACCTTGCGCAGTGCCGCGAGATCCACCGCAACAATCTTTTCGATACCCGGTCGCTGGACCTTGAGAACGACGGCTTGAAGCCCGGTGTCGTCAGCATCGATTCCCTGAAGCTGCGCCCTGTGTGCCTGGCCCAGCGATGCCGCAGCGATCGGCGTTTGCTCGACCCACGCGAATACCGTCTCCAGCGGCGCACCCAGTTCGGACTCGGCCAGGGCCCGGATCGCGGGGAACGGGACCGGTGGCACCTCATCTTGCAAACCCTCGAGTTCGGCGGTGATTTCCGGCGGGAGCACATCAAGGCGTGAGGAGAGGAACTGCCCCACCTTGATCATCAGTCCACCCAAGTCCAGCGCGAGGGCATGGAAGCGCTGGGCAAATCGTCGCATGCGCTGGGTGCGGGTGCGTTCGGCCAGCTTGGAGAGGCCGATGCGAGGAAAAGCCAACTCAAAAAGCCACGTCACAGCCAAGTGCCAGGCAGCGAAGCGAAGGATGCGGCGATACCTGGCACGAGTTGCCCGTGCACTGGGCGTCGGGTCAGTGCGCTCCGGAGAAACTGCTGGCACCGGTGTCAGTCCTGGGCGAGGATTGCGTACAGTCGGCGTCGTGCATCATCGAGCACGGCAACGGCTTCTTTCACTTGTTCCGGCGAACCTGTGCGACCCACCTGCGTGGCTGCCTGCGCTAGCTCGACGCCTGCCTTGGGCAGCGCGGAGAAAGCCGCACCAGGCGACGGTGCCATGGTTTCCCACGGCGCCGATGGACCGATCTCGGCCGCTTCTGCCCTGCCCGCTTCGGTGAGCGAGTAGATCTTGCGGCCATTGGCTTCCTCGACACTGATGAAACCTTCATCGGCCAGCAGCTGCAGGGTCGGGTAAACGGAACCCGCGCTGGGCTTCCAGTTGCCCGAGCTGCGTTCCTCGATCTCGCGGATGACCTGATATCCGTGCATCGGACGTTCGGCGAGCAGGGCCAATATGGCAGAGCGCACTTCGCCTCGTCCCGCGCGGGTGCCTGGACGTTTTTCGAACCGTGAACGCAGCTCCTCGACGGCCTGCCACATGGAATCAAAGTTGTTGCCGGTAAATCCACCGGCCTGATAGGAATTACGCATTTTGCTCTCCCGAATCAATCGTGAACGATGTGCAGCGATAGTCAACGATATATCGCCCATTTGAGCAAAAACAAGAGTTTCGGCGCTTCTGCCAGCAGATACACAGCAAAGAATCGCCGCCCATAGAACCTCGCAACGGTTCACCGGGGCGCCCGGTCGCGCAGCTACGACGACCGGCACTCAAGCATGTGATTCACAACGCATTCACCTCGAGCCGAGTGTGCCCGCGTTCACATGCCTGGAAGTTGGGCGTAAGGTTTTGACCGTTGTACTACGCATCACACTTTCGCATCTAGTTGCTCAAGGATCCTTCATGACTGAAAAGTCCACCCACGTGGAGCCGGAGGGCATCGCCAATGGCGATAACCCACCGCTCGAGCGGGCCCTCTCAAACCGCCACATCCAGCTCATGGCCATCGGCGGCGCCATCGGCACCGGCCTGTTCATGGGTTCGGGAAAGACCATCTCCGTAGCCGGCCCCTCGGTCATTTTCGTCTACATGATCATCGGCTTCATGCTCTTCTTCGTCATGCGCGCCATGGGCGAATTGCTACTCAGCAACCTGAAGTACAAGAACTTCGGTGACTTCGCCGGCGACATCCTGGGCCCGTGGGCCTCGTTCTTCACCGGCTGGACCTACTGGTTCTGCTGGATCGTTACCGGCATCGCCGACGTGGTCGCCATTGCCCACTACGTGGCCTTCTGGTGGCCAAATCTTCCGCTATGGATTCCGGCCATCCTCTGCATCCTGATCCTGCTCGGCTTGAATCTTCCCACGGTTCGCGCCTTTGGTGAGACCGAATTCTGGTTCGCACTAATCAAGATCATTGCCATTATGGCTTTGATCATTGTCGGCCTGGTCATGATCATCATGCAGTTCGAAACCGAGGGTGCTACCGCTTCCTTCACCAACCTCTGGGATCACGGCGGCATGTTCCCGACCGGCTTCATGGGCTTTGTTGCAGGCTTCCAGATCGCTGTGTTCGCCTTCGTGGGGATCGAATTGGTCGGTACCGCGGCCGCGGAAACCAAGGCACCGGAGAAGAACCTTCCCCGAGCCATCAACTCCATCCCGATTCGTGTGCTGCTCTTCTACGTGGGTGCCCTGATCATTCTCATGGCCGTTCGTCCCTGGACCAGTTACACCGCGGATGAGTCTCCGTTTGTGGGCATGTTTGCGCTGGCTGGTCTGGTCGGCGCGGCAGGCGTCATCAACTTCGTGGTGCTCACCTCCGCGACCTCGAGTGCTAACTCCGGCATCTATTCCACCTCGCGCATGGTCTACGGGCTGGCCCGCGAGGGAGATGCCCCCAAGGGGTTCGGCAAGCTCTCCAGCCGCAAGGTGCCCAAGAACGCGCTGATCTTCTCCTGCATGTTCCTGCTCGCCGGCGTGGCACTGCTCTATGCGGAAGGCTCCGTGGCCGAGGCCTTCACCCTAGTCACCACGATCTCGGCACTGTGCTTCATGTTCGTCTGGTCAATCATCCTGATCAGCTACATCGTCTACCGCCGTCGTCGCCCGCAGCTGCACGAGGCGAGCACGTTCAAGATGCCCGGCGGAACCTTCATGCCCTACGTGGTGCTGGCCTTCTTCGGCTTCATCATCTGGGCATTGACCACCCAACCCGACACCATGGCGGCCCTGCTCTTCACCCCGCTCTGGTTTGTTGCCCTGGGCATTGGCTACTTGGTATTGCGCCGCAACCCGGAGCACGCAGCCATTCGTGCCGAGCACGATGCCAAGGTCGCGCAGGAACACGCTGAACGCAAGGCACGTATCAACGCCTAGCCAATTCAGTTTCACCGGCCACCGGCCGGGTTTCACGAGCCCCTGGATGATCAGGGAATCGTGACACGC
Organism: Paeniglutamicibacter terrestris; assembly: GCF_012271785.1. Lineage (GTDB taxonomy): Bacteria > Actinomycetota > Actinomycetes > Actinomycetales > Micrococcaceae > Paeniglutamicibacter > Paeniglutamicibacter terrestris. The sequence continues at coordinate 22,221 of NZ_JAAWVT010000008.1, forward strand.
GGCCGGTGGTCTTTTTTGTGCCCTCTTGCCACTCCAGCGGCGCGTTGGCGCTTGAGCTTCAGAGCACCGAGAAGCCGGCGGGATAACTCGCTCGTCCCGTGGCGGCCAGCAAAAGCGGCCCGGCTAACCCTCCGGAGATCGCCAGATCGGAGACGATTGCCAGCGCCTGCGCCGCCGCGGAATCTGGAACCTCGGCGATGACCCCGAGTGCAACACAAAGATCCGTGGTGTGGACCGTCAATTCGAAGGTGCGTGTGGGCAGGTAGTCGCACAATTGCATGCCGCCGACGATCGTGGTGATCAGCTCCGTACCGTCACGGGATTCCAGCAGCGGGATCACTCGGGCGGTCAGCTCCGCCACGCTGGCCGCCGGGTCGGAGCCCAGGGCTCGGCCAGCTTCGTGTCCACGCGCGGCGACGGCCGCCGCGTCAGCCGTTCGTGCCGCGCGGAAGTACTCGGCCGAGGACGTCACCTCAATACTGGTGGCAGGCTGCTCCAGATATGTCTCAACGGTCAGCAGGGCTCGGCTGGTGTGGCCCACCAGCGCGCGGATATCCCACTCCCCCAGCCCCGGTTTTTCCCATTGCTCACGAGCCAGGCCGCTGATGCGCTCAAACCAGAGCGCCGCATCGGTGAACGCCCGGCACTGTTCATCCCATGTCAATTCCATGCGCCCCAGTGTAGTTCGCGAAGTGACCACCACAACCGGTGCGATCGGGGTCAATATTGTGGGTACAAAAAACCTGGGGGCCGTGGGCAGCAGTTTTCACTGCTGCCCACGGCCCCCAGGTGTACTGGCATCTCCGCCTCAGCGGGACCCCAGTGTGCGCTTGGTACTAAACCGGATCGACTTCGCGTGCACGCTCGGCCTTGCGGCCCATGTGGCTGGATCCCAGAACGTCGCCAGCCTTCCAGTCGTCCCATCCCGGGCGATCCTTCATGAACGCCTCGATGTCTTCCTTGGTGGCTTCAAGCTGCGGATCGTGCTTGAGGTACCACTTGGTTTCGCGGGCGATCATTCCGGAGAGAATCAGCAGACCGACGAGGTTTGGCAGCGCCATCAGACCATTCATCATGTCGGAGAAGTTCCACACGGCGGTCAGCTCGGTGGTGCAACCCACGTAAACGACCAGCGAGAAGACTACACGGAACGGCATTACGGCACGGCGACCGATGAGTCGCTCGATGTTGCGCTCACCGTAGTAGCACCAGCCCAGAATGGTGGAGAAGGCGAACATCACCAGTCCAATGGTTACGATCCAGTGTCCCCATTGCCCCGGCAGGCCGAAGGTGAAGGCATAGCCGGTCATCAGGGAGGCCTTGATCTGTTCCCCGGTTTCCGGATCGATGTAGTTCCAGGCACCGGTGGTGATGATGACCAGACCCGTGCAGGAGACCACGATGATGGTATCGATGAACGTCTGGGTCATGGAGACCAGTCCCTGACGTACCGGGTGGGTGGTCTGTGCGGCGGCGGCGGCGATGGCAGCGGAGCCCATGCCCGATTCGTTGGAGAAGATGCCGCGGGCCACGCCGAACTGTACGGCGATGATGATGGCCGATCCGGCGAAACCGCCGATCGCGGAGGTGCCGGTGAAGGCCTGGGTGAAGATCTGGCCAAGCGCCGCGGGAATCTGGCCCACGTTGGCGATCAGGATGTAGATGGCAGCAACCACGTAGAAGACGATCATGACCGGAACAAAGCCGGCGGTGACCTTACCGATGGACTTGATGCCACCCACCAGCACGATCATCGACAGGATGGTCAGCACCAGGCCGGTGGTCCAGGTCGGAACGCTGAAGGAGTTATCCAGGTTGGCAGCGATCGAGTTGCCCTGGGTCATGTTGCCAATGCCGAAGCAGGCAAGGGTTGCAGCGATGGCAAAGAACAGCGCGAGGAACTTCCCCAGCGGGCCCTTGATGCCACGTTCCAGGTAGTACTGCGGGCCGCCGGACTTCTCGCCGGCGGCATCAGTACCGCGGTAGCGAACACCGAGGTAGGCCTCGGAGTACTTTGCTGCCATGCCCACCAGACCGGTGACCCACATCCAGAACAGTGCGCCCGGGCCGCCGATGCCAATGGCCGTAGCAACACCAACGATGTTGCCGGTGCCAACCGTTGCGGCCAGTGCCGTGGTCAGCGCCTGGAACTGGGAGATGTCCCCCTCGGACCCCGGGTCCTTGCGCTTGAGCAATCCCAAACGCAGGGCGGCACCCAGTTTGAGGAATTGCAGTCCGCCGAGGCGGAAGGTCAGGTACAGCCCGGTGCCCAGCAGCAGCGGAATCAGCATGAAAGGTCCCCAGATGACGCTACTGATGTCTCCGAAGAGTGTTGCGAGGTCGTCCATGTGCATGGCTCCCATGTCGTCTTGTGCGAGTGGATGAATGTGAAAGTGATGAGCTTCACAATTTATCCATCATAGGCGCTATTCAATAAGCCCCAGTCAAATGCGCGTTACATCCAGATGAATCAAGACAATGGGGCGCTTTTCGGCGTCAAACGACCGAAAATGTCGCGGAAAATGAGAAAAGGATCGCTTTTTGCTTACCAAGAAGCAAAAAGCGATCCTTTTGACCAAAGGCAGGAAAGCCTGCGGATCAGTACGTAATCAGGACTCGAAAAACTGGCGCTTTCGGTCCGTTTTCTCTTACTTGATCCCGAAGTCGAAGCCACCTGGTTGGTGGTGCCCGAACCGCTCCCTGAGGAAGTTGCCCGTGCTACTCAAGTCCGCCGACGATTGGTTGTGCCGGGTGGAGTGCAACGTCTCGGACTGTCCCTGAAGCAGACCAAGTTGCTCAACGAATTCCTCATTGGGGGTTCGCCCGTTTGGTTGCCGGTTGTCCACCATGCTCGGCGGTACGGCCAAGAATCCCTGAAGAACATTTGGTAGGTACTCACGCACCATGGCTTCGAGTTCATATTCGAAGCGCGCATCGCCAGAGGGCTGCCGGGCTTCCGCGTCGATGACCGAGTCCAGCATCTGGCATGTTTCCAGAATGGTGACATACGTATCAGCAGGAAGACGGTGCTTGTTCTGTTTGGCCTGCGCGCTCACCCATGTCAGAGCGGTCGACAATTCGTTCGAAGTTCCCGCAAGTGGCGCTGCCGCCGGGGATGCTTGGTAGAACTGGACGGGCGGCGCTGGAGCGGCCACTGGCGCTGGAGCCTGGATGGCCTCACCACTGCGCAGTTTCCGAACCCGTCTGGGGAGCCAGAGATCGCGAAGCATGTAGGACCGCACGGCCGACAAGACCATGGATCCGAGACCGAGCATGGCGCCGCTGCCATTGGGAAGAGAAAAAGCACCGATAAAGAGGGCCGCGTAGAGCGCCCCCTCAAGCATGACCTTTTTGTTCTTGGCGCCCATGCCGATGATGAGCACGTAAAAAGCAGCGAGAAGCCAAAATACGAAGGCAAGAACCACTTTGAGGATGTTGCCTCGAGTGAAGCGCGACAGCATTATGCGCCCCGTGGGTGCGTAGTGGCGGCGTCAAAGGCATGACTCCGCTCCAACTGAAGTCGAGCCTGCCCCATCTGACCTTCAAGGACCTGCACCGTCTGTTTCATCGACTGTGCTGCTTCGACCTTAAACCTATCGATCTCGTCCATGGCCTGGAAAACATTATCGAATGCTTCTTGCAACTTGGTGGAGTCGATCGAGGCTTGGGCAGAAGTCTTGTGAATTGCTGCGCCCTGGGAGCGAAGGAGTTCCGAGGTAGAGACGATCAAGTCCGAGGTAGTTGAATTGAGTGCATCAATTTGCGCCAGCACGATCTTTTGCTGAGCCAGAGCCTGCGCAACGATCACCGCCACTCGAAGCGCCGCGAGTGTAGTGTCCAGTGCCCGATCTACACCCTTGATCAGTTCGGAGTTGTTCTTCTTGACCACATCAAGAGCTAGGTACCCCTGAATGGACACCGCCATCTGGGTCAAGAGGTCTTGGTGGCGCTGACGAACGTAGAAGAGTGCATCTGCTTCAAGTGTTGTGGCATCGTCCGATTTGCCCGTATTGCGTAGCTCTACGATCCGCTGCTCCAAACCGTTTCCAAGATGGCTCGCGAGCACGGCGTAGTTCGCCAACTGCCCCATCGCCGCCCAGAGAGCATCGCGTTCGGTCTGGATGGCGGCGTTGTCCTGACGGAGATCGTCCTGCCCACCCTTGAGTGCCTTGGTGATGGCGTCAAGCTGGTCCTGTGCCGACTCGTACCTCATGAAGTAGCGCTGGATGGCGTTGCCTCCGGGAAGGAACCGCAAGATGCGCTTCGCACCGGTCAAATCATGGCGCTTGGGGTCTAGCTCGGTGACGATCTGTCGCAGTTCTGCCAGAGTGTTGCCGGTGCGCGATGCGGGGTCGGCGCCGGTGGCTGCTAGAGCGGCTGCAGGCCTCTTCAACATGCGGTTGGATGCGGAGCTTGCCTGCTGCATCGTGCCCTCGCCCAGACGGGTCAACTGCGCTAGCTTGGTCTGAAACTCCGGGCTCTGGAGCGGCGTGGCCAGCAGGTCATCAAGAAAAGTTTTGGCATTCTCGGCGTGCTTCTGCTGTGCGTCGGCATCCACCAGGATCATGCCACCGACCTTCTCCGGGGCGTGAACCACAACCTCTACTATTGGTTTCGGCGGCTCGAGCTCAAGTGGATTTCCTACCTGCGGGGACGAGGTCGCGCCGAGGTCGAGTGGGTTCAGCATGAAGTACTCCTTGGAAGGCTCTGGGGCAAGTTGCAGTCTACTAGGGATTACTTGTAGCTAACCGTAAATGACCTGTTTTGGACGCGGTAATCACATTTAAATCGATCTCATCCGCCACGCCACAATCCTTCTGAATAAACCAAATCTGCCCCTGTTTTCGGGCCATTTACGGGATTGAGAATCGAGCAAACGTTTGCGGTCTAGCCCTCAAACATCCCGCTGTCATGGCATGTCTTGTTCGCGGTGTTCCGTAGCAACAGCATCCGCGAGAACCAGAAGCCACGTCCCGAATCAGACCACGAAGCCATGGTCAGAATCTTGCATTGAAGGAACCTTGGAAAATACTGAAAGTTCTTGGAAATAGAGAAAAGGACCGTTTTTGCTTTCAACAAAGCAAAAACGGTCCTTTTGGCCAGAGGCCGAAAAGCTTACATTCCGAAGTCGGAGGGCTTATCAAACGGGCCCACCACGGTGATGGTGCGCGGACGGGCGGCCAACAGTGCCGCCAGTTCCTGAACCTGCGCCGGGGTGACAGCCTTGACGCGGTCAAGCGACTCATCAATGTCGTGGAATACACCAGTGACCAGCTCTGCGCGGCCCAGGCGCGACATGCGCGATCCCGGATCCTCCAGGGCCAGTACCAGTCCGCCCGAGAGCTGGCCAACGGCCTTGCGCAGCTCCTCGTCGGTGATGCCGTCGGCGGCCAGCTTGTCCAACTCTTCGCCGAGCAGCTTGATAACGCGTTCGGTCTTCGCCGGGGCGCAACCTGCATACATGCCGAAGTAGCCGGCGTCCGAGTACGCGGCGGAGAACGAGTAGGTGGAGTACACCAGACCGCGCTTCTCGCGAATTTCTTGGAAGAGGCGTGAGGACATGCCGCCACCGAGGACGGCGTTCAGCACGCTCATCACGTGGCGACGCTCATCGGTGGCCACGATGCCGGGGCAACCCATGATGATGTTGACCTGCTCCACGGGGCGGCGAATCACGTCGATGCGCTGCACTCCGGTGATCTCTACCGGGACAGTGGAACGACGCGGTACCGGTGAGGCACCCTCGGTCAGATCCCAGCCCGCGGTGCGCAGGGCTTCAAGGACTTGGGCGCAGACCTCGTCGTGGTCCAAGGAGCCTGCAGCGGTGATGACCAGTTCATCGGGGGTGTAGAAGCGCTGGTAGTGCTCCCAGACGGCGTCGCGGCCGATTCCGGTGATGGCCTCGGGGGTACCGCCAATGGGACGACCCAGGGCGTGTTCGCCCAGGACGGCTTCGACAAAGCGCTCGTGCGCAACGTCTCCGGCATCATCCGCGTCCATCGCGATCTCTTCGAGGATCACGTCGCGTTCCTGCTCGAGCTCGTTGGGATCGAGCACCGCGGAGGTGACCATGTCGGCAATGACGTCGATGGCCAGCGGCAGATCCGTATCCAGCACGCGAGCAAAGTAGCAGGTGGATTCTTTGGCCGTAGCGGCGTTAGATTCTCCTCCAACTTCGTCAAAGGCTGAGGCAATTTCTAGCGCCGTGCGGCGCTTGGTGCCCTTGAATAGCAGGTGTTCAAGGAAGTGAGTGGAGCCGTGTTGGCCTTCCTGCTCATCACGAGATCCAACGCCGACCCAGAAACCAATGGTGGCCGAACGTTGACCGGGCATGGCCTCGGTCAAGACGCGAACGCCACCGGGCAGTACGGAGCGGCGCACCAGCGCCCCACCGGCCTGTCCATGGATGATTGTGGGGTCGCCCGTCTCGATGGGGGCGGGGGCACCGGCTGCGCCGCGCTCCGCTGCTAAGGCAGGGGATATTCCAACGCCGTCGAGCGGCAGGGGAATCATGGCCACTGAGCATTTCCTAACTGTCCACCAAATATTGGGTGGTCCGCGCCTGGTGGAGCGCGAAACACATTCGTCCATTCTTCCACAGTGCCATGAGGAAGTAGCAGAGCTATGAGTGGACTCTCATTTGAGCACCGCTCCTAGCAGCGCACTCCCCCACGCTGGGCGAAGAAAAAAGTCCCGGCCCACCTTTCGGTGGGCCGGGACTTTTTAGCCTAGAAGACTAGGAACTGATTACTCAGCAGCTTCGACGAGTTCTTCGTCAGCAACCACCGGGGCGAGTGAAAGCTTTCCGCGATCATCAACCTTGGTGATTTCAACCTGAAGCTTCTGGCCCACGGAGACAACGTCTTCAACGTCGTCCACGCGCTTGCCACCGGCGAGCTTACGCAGCTCGGAGATGTGCAGCAGGCCATCCTTGCCCGGGGTCAGCGAAACGAACGCACCGAAGGTGGTCAGCTTCACGACGGTGCCGAGGTAACGCTCGCCGATCTCAGGAACCTGAGGGTTGGCGATGGCGTTCACTGCGGAGCGTGCGGCTTCTGCCGACTCTCCGTTGGTGGCGCCGATGAGGACGGTTCCGTCGTCCTCGATGGAGATATCCGCTCCGGTATCTTCCTGGATCTGGTTGATCATCTTGCCCTTCGGGCCGATGAGTTCGCCGATCTTGTCAACCGGAATCTTCACCGAGATGATGCGCGGTGCGAAGGTGGAGAGCTCATCCGGGGTATCAATGGCCTGGTTCAGGACATTGAGGATGTGCAGACGAGCTTCGCGAGCCTGGGTCAGCGCGGCGGCCAGGACCGAGGCAGGGATGCCGTCGAGCTTGGTGTCGAGCTGGATGGCGGTGATGAACTCCGAGGTACCTGCAACCTTGAAGTCCATGTCGCCCATGGCATCTTCGGCGCCGAGGATGTCGGTCAGGGCCGCGTAGCGGGTCTGGCCGTCAACTTCGTCAGATACCAGGCCCATGGCGATGCCGGCAACGGCAGCGCGCAACGGGACACCGGCGTTGAGCAGCGACAGGGTCGATGCGCAAACAGAACCCATAGAGGTTGAGCCGTTAGAGCTCAAGGCCTCGGAGACCTGGCGGATGGCGTACGGGAATTCTTCACGCGACGGCAGTACCGGCACGAGGGCGCGTTCTGCCAGGGCGCCGTGACCGATTTCGCGGCGCTTGGGCGAGCCCACGCGGCCGGTTTCACCGGTGGAGTACGGCGGGAAGTTGTAGTTGTGCATGTAGCGCTTGCGCGTTACCGGGCTCAACGAGTCAATCTGCTGTTCCATCTTCAGCATGTTCAAGGTGGTGACGCCCATGATCTGGGTTTCGCCGCGCTCGAAGATTGCCGAACCGTGAACGCGAGGAAGAACCTCGACCTCGGCGGTGAGCTTACGGATGTCGGAGAGGCCGCGGCCGTCCATACGAACCTGCTCGGTCAGGATGCGCTGGCGCACAACCTGCTTGGTGACGGCACCAAAGGCCTTGGAGATTTCTCCGGCGCGGGAAGCGAATTCGCTGCCCTCGGCGGTGAGCGCTGCAACAACTTCGTCCTTGAAGGCCGAGGCTGCGTTGTCGCGCTCCTGCTTGGCGGCGATCTGGTAGATGCCGGCAAGCTTGGTAGCGGCCTTGGCCTCTACAGCTGCATAAGCGTCTGCCTCGTAGTCGCGGAAGACCGGGAACTCAACGGTCGGCTTGGCGGCGCGAGCTGCCAAGTCTGCCTGAGCCTCGCACAGGGCCTTGATGAACGGCTTTGCAGCCTCAAGACCTTCTGCAACAACCTCTTCGGTCGGGGCGGTGTGGCCCTGTTCCTTGATGAGGGTCCAGGCGTTGTCGGTAGCTTCTGCTTCAACCATCATGATGGCGACGTCGTCGCCTGCAACGCGGCCGGCAACGACCATGTTGAACACGGAGCTTTCCAGCTGGCTGTGCTTCGGGAAGGCAACCCACTGGGCACCGTTTCCGTCGTTAACCAGTGCAACGCGAACGCCACCGATCGGGCCGGAGAACGGAAGACCCGAGAGCTGAGTCGACATCGAGGAGGCGTTGATGGCCACCACGTCGTAGAGCTCGTCCGGGTTGATGGCCAAAACGGTGACCACGATCTGGACCTCGTTGCGCAGGCCCTTGACGAAGGCCGGACGCAGCGGGCGGTCCATCAGGCGGCAAGCCAGGATGGCTTCGGTCGACGGGCGACCTTCGCGGCGGAAGAAGCTGCCCGGGATACGGCCGGCAGCGTACATACGCTCCTCGACATCCACGGTCAGCGGGAAGAAGTCGAAGCCTTCACGCGGGTGCTTGCCGGCGCTGGTGGCCGAGAGCAGTGCGGTGTCTTCGTCGATGTAAACCATGGCCGCACCTGCGGCCTGCTGGGCCAGACGGCCGGTTTCGAAGCGGATGACGCGCTTGCCGTAACGGCCGTTGTCAATCACTGCCTCGGCGAACTGAATTTCGGGACCCTCCATGGGGCGTGTCCTTTCGATCAATATCCGCAGCACACGGCGAACAAGAAACACCACGGTGCAACCTGGTCTTCGATCGAGACTCGCGCTCTTCGTAGAGGAAGAGCGAAAGCCACTACCGAGGACCGCAATTGTCTTCCGGTGAGTCAGGTGCGCGAGGTGCGCGGATATTTCGTCTTGTTTCTGTGCTGGTCATGCGAAATTGCAAACCATACGTATACCAGCCTACCGGGTTAACGGAATCGGCGCAGTGACGGCGCGGACTCCCGGTTGGTCGGAGTCTCATAGCATGTAAAGGAGCATCAACTGCCCCAGCCAAACGCCCGTCGCCGGTGAGCGAACCGCACAGTGAACCGTCGCTACTTTCGCTGCAGGGTGCACGATCGGAGCTCGTGCGTTGTGTCACTTCCTGTGCGTTCACTATCGCGACATGACAGAAATAGCAGTTCACGATAACCGGCCAGCTGTTGAAGCGGGTCTTGCAGATAAGGCTCCTTCGACGCGACACCCGAGCCCAAACAAACCGGCAGTCGAAAAGGTTGAAGTTTCGCGTTTTCCAGATTCTCGCACACCCCGCCCGACATAGTGCGGTGAAGGTAACCCAAACTCTACATTTGGGGGCATATCATCGCATCTGGTCGGGTATGGCCCGCGTCTCCACCAACCACCAAGACCTCGGCTCCCAGCAGGTGGGGCTCCAGGGCCTCGGCGTGCCCAAGGACCTGGTCTATGTCGATCACGGACTCACCGATCGCAACCGAGAAGGCCCGGGGTTGAACCAGACCCTGGCCGCGTGCCGGGCCGGCGACACGGTGGTGGACACCAAGCTCGACCGCCTCGCCGGCTCCCTGGCCGATGCACGGGACATCGTTGAGGACCTTACCAAGCGCAAGATCAAACTCAGCCTCGGCTGAAACGTCCACGACCCCACCGACCCGGTGGGTCGGCTGCTTTTCAATGTCCTGGCGATGGTGGCAGAGTTCGAGTCCGACCTCTATTCGCGAGAGAACCAAGGAAGGCATGCAGATCGCCAAGGCTAAGGGGCGGCTCCGCGGCAAGCAACCCAAGCTCTCCTCCGTCCAGGAAAACACCTCGTCGCACTCCACCGCGGCGGCAAACACACCAGCGCCGAAATCGCCGAGCGCTTTAGGGTGGCGCGCAGCACCGTCTACCGCATCGCGCAACGAACGACATAGAGAGCAGCCATCCACCCTGTATGCGAAAATATTTTCGTATACATTTTACGATAAGTTGCGGATTCATTCGTACAAAGCTAATCAGCAAATATATGATCATAAACATTTGGTTGGAAGGACAAACAGTGGCAGTGGAACCCAATTCCAGGCATGACAGTGACGATGTTAAATTATTGCTACGGCCCGGGCATGAAATCACTATTACACCGCAGCTTCGGCTGCGGCGTGCGTTCAAAAATGCCGCATCACTGTTCGATGAGCAATCACAATGGTTTCTAAATCATCATCCCGAGATTCAACGATATTCAAATTCGGAAGGCACGGAACGTCGACTTTCAGTGATCATGCCTGCAGCGCCTGAGGATTGGGTACTGCACATCGGCGAAGTCTTCAATCATCTTTCGAGCGCAAAAGACAATCTATTCCTCGAGATAGTTCGTAAATTTAGCGAGTATTCGGACAGTAAAATTCAAAAGCAACTGGGGGGCACCTATTGGCCAGTGTGCCGATCTGCCCCTGAGTGGGAAAAGACGAAGGAAATGTTCCCCTTCATACCAGCGTGGGTCCTAGATCGGATCGAAGTCTTTCAACCGTTTAGGGACCGACCTGACGAGCTCACCTCCCCTGATGATAACTGGATGAGTTTGGGGGCATCAGCATGGGCAAGGAGCATGAATAATTCCGACAAACACTCCGAGCCGGTGCATGTCACTTTGAACCACTACCTGAATGAACCATTGCGAGTTATTGGGACTCTGCCAAATCCAATCGAGGTCGTGCAACGCTTTGACGACACAGAACCATTGTCCGAAATACCCATGGCCAGAGTTTCCTCTCCGCCGTCAAAGGGTGTCCATCTGCACGTCGATTCAGTCGGGTTTCTGTTTATGATTCGCAAGAACCTGAAATCACAGTGGGCCCCGATGAATCAGAGCATTTGGAACGTAATCGTCGAAAACCAAGTTACCCTGAATACTGTGTACTACGGTCACAAAACGGCCCTTGAACGCGCAATCCCATGGGCCCACGATGATGGCGTGCATCTCTCAGATGCAACCTACTCGTGGACCCGCCGCGGAAAAAGACGCTTACATCAAAGACCCAATATTTTTTCGGCCGCGATTCGAGATGGTTACGTATAAGTAGAACTTGCATCTCATACCGTCTGGTGGGAAACAAAGGATTATAGGGACGCAAAGTGTAGCTCTCGGATTTAGCAAATTTTTTGAGACAGACACCCCTGCGTGGAACAGCTGATGGATGAGCAAATCACTCAGACAGCAGCTCGCAGGATTGCTGACGAACCGTATCAAGTAGGGCTTCAAGTTCTTCGATGAATCAGGAACAGGGCCTACCCTGTCACTGGACATTTGCCTTATCTGACGCCCGATTGAGGTATACCCCTACCGGACTTTCTTGGACAGCTCGGAATAGATCTCGGAGGTCTTCGAGTTCGCTGCTGCGTAGCCCCCAATGGCCTGTGGGCGATGTGGCCTAGGCACTATGTTTGAAGCATGGAACCAAACGAGCCTTTCAGCATCGGCATTGCCGTGCCGTTGATCCCCATCGATGTGAACAACGCTGCAGCACTAGAGCGGGAGCTTTCCGAGCACTATTTCAGGATCAGCCCCGCCGAGTATTTTGAACGCCGACTCTGGGAGATCATCAAGACCGCGGATACAGCCCGCCAGGAGGTGCACGATTGGCATACCGACGACCCGACGAACTTGTTCAACCAATACGCCGCACTGATCAACAAGGAAATCGACCTTGACAACCCTCCGGGTGACACGCTCGACCCAACGACCATGGCTTCAATCGAGTCGTACACCTTAATGCAGCACGTCATCGAAACCGCGTTGCGCCTGTATGTGGCAGCGAAAAGCCGCAAGATCGGGACCAGCCCGTTGCAGACGTTGCTGAACATGCGGACCTCTGACCAACTCCGTCAGCCAATTAAGGAGCTACTTCGAGATGACGCCGCGCAGACCGTCAAGGCAACGATCTTCCCCCCCCCCCCCCCAGAGCTCCAGCCGGCGGATGAGCCCGCCGACGTCGATCCGATGGATGACCACATTCTTTTCATGGCCGAGTGGTTGAAGCGTTTCGCACGCTTCTATTCCGATGACCATTTCGGCGGCGCCCAAGGGAATAACCAACTCAAACACGGTGCCGCCGTGGCCCCAAGGGCAGACATCGAATATACCTATCACGCCGAGATTCTGCCAAGGGAATCATTAACCAATGATGAGTGGGACGCCGGAACTCCACTCATCAATGGCCCATCAGTCTCCTACATGGAGCTCATCAAGCAGAAAGGGCACGAGCCCGGCATCCGGTTACGCACGGATAATTCCGACCCAGCAACCAACCTGGCCATAGCCGGTGTAGGCATCAGCATCATCCGGTCGCTTTGGATTATTGCCGGTGCAGTGGCAAAGCCTCTTCACCCGATCGACTACCTTTTTGATTTCTCGCCGCTGCCGGATGAGGTGTTTTCCAAGTCAAAGCGGCCACCACGCTCCATCGTACGCGTGCTGCGGGCCCCAGTCCGCAAGGCGGGGGCACAGCACGGGGCAAAAAGAAAAGGTGGCCCGACTCCGAGAAGGGGCCGCACCGAATAAGCGGGCGGTACGACTTTCCTGATAGCGAGTGCACGTCCCAGCAAAGACTGCTCACTCCTTCGTTGCGACCAAACTGATTGAGACACATTGAAGCGATGCGCTGCACGGATCAATCAAGCCAGCCAGGCAAAGTTCCCACTACTCGCTGCCCTGTCAACCAAAGGATCGTTTTTGTGCGATTGAGCGACCAGCAGGAAACTGCTGATACGAACTAGGCTTGCGCATATGAGCGATGCATTACCTCCCGAAACTACGATTGCTACCTGGACTATCCCTCGCGTTAGCGGAGACCCACTGACGATCGACTCTGCAGTTGGCGAAGTCATCACTGTCGTTGGGGCGAATGGAGCAGGAAAGTCTGCGCTCGCTACATATATTGCGGGGCAAACGCCCACAGGCAAACTTCACCGAGTCCTCGCGCAGCGCAAAATTTGGTTTGCAGCCTCCGGCCCAAACATTAGCGCTTCCGGGCGCGAGCAGATGGTTAACAATCTCAATTACTGGAACACCGCTATCGATTCCCGCTTTCTGGATCATGCCGACGGACAGCGAACTGATATCACCCTTTTCGACTTGCTCGGAAAAATTGCCGCTGAGGATCAGCGCATCGCTGAGCTGGTCCTAACTGAACGCCGTACACCGGAAGAAATCGAGGCGATCATTGGCACCCGTCTCTTTGACGTCCTCAACTCCGTGCTCGAAAAGGCCGGCCTTGTTATCCGCGTGAAAATCACCGACAAGCAGACGTTCATGGCCGTCCATCGTGAGCTAGGCAACGAATATCCGATCGCACAAATGTCGGATGGTGAAAGGAGCGCTTTGCTTCTGGCCGCGGAGGTCTTGGTAGCACCGGACAACTGCATCATTTTGCTGGACGAGCCTGAGCGCCATCTGCACCGCTCCATCTCTGCCGGGCTGGTCGAGGCACTGATCGACTCGCGAACGGACTGCGCGTTCGTCGTCTTGACCCATGACCTCGACCTGGCGCTAGGCCTTAGCGCTCGCCCCGGCAAGGTACTAGCGGCTTTGGGGGTTAATTGGTCTGAGAATACGATAGCCGGTTGGGACATCAACGAGTTCTCTACGGAGGCTGATCTGACCGAGAACGCCCGACGAGCCATACTCGGTGGGCGGAAACGCATATTATTCATCGAAGGAACAACTGACAGCCTCGATTACGCGCTATACAGCCTTCTGTTTCCGGCGTGGACACTCTCCGCCAGTGGCAACTGCGAATGGGTCATCCGCAGCGTTGAAGGAATCAAAAAGACGCAAAGTCACCACTGGGTTGATGCTGCAGGGATAGTCGACGGTGACGGTCGCTCACAACAAGAACGCGATGCACTGATAACGAAGGGCATTCACCCAATCAAGGTAAGTGAAGTCGAGAGTCTTTACTACATGCCAGCCGTTCTTACTGCTGTGGCCACCAAATTCACCCAATTAGATGGCAAAGATACGGAACAACGCGTGTGCGCAGCCAAAGCGGCCGGCATCGCTGCGCTCGCTTCGAATCAAGGCTTACATCGCATAGCCAAAAAGCTGGCCACGGACGAGGTCTCGCGAAAACTCGTCACGGCTGTCCCCTCTGAGATTACAGATCCCAAGATTACCTTCAACCTGCCATCCCCATATGCGGAAATCAGAGCCAGGTTGGACGAGCTTCATGCTGGAGATAATTACGAAGAACTTGTCCGAATAGCCTCGATTCGCGATTCCGCGTTCCGTGACAGAGTGGCCGCTGCATTAGGTGCTCAATCTAAAGAGCAGTATCAAAGTGTCGCGCGGCGTGCTATCGCAGAAAGCCCCGCACTAATCGCTGAGTTACGACTCGAAGTCGCGGACCAGCTCTTCGACAGATCCGATCATTGATCATTTACGCGTTAGGTACTGGATAGCGAACCTGGAATCATGCGGCCGTTATGTCAGAGGCTTGATTGCCGCGAAGGTTCAGGTCGAATCGCCTATAAACGCACATATGACATCACTACTGAGGATTCCGCAGAACCGCATTTTCGTCGCTTGCACGAGCCTTCGTCCCCGCCGGAACAGAACATTGGATCACAGCAAAAGATCCTTCGATCTGGGTGCTTTACTCATCAGCCTGGCACATAGGGACACGACAGAATGTGGTACGAAATATTCGAGGCGCGCTAAGGTCAAGCAATGACAGCATTCTTTGCCAGCCTTGGAATCGGCGCGTTCGGTTCACTGCTCCTCTATTTGGTGTTCAGGTTATTGAAGAGCGATTGGCCAACCAATTATTCGGATATGAAGAATGTCGTGGATTCCGCGTCTCAACGCAATGCATGGGTATATGTGCTGCTGCGGTTCGTGCCGATGTATGTAGTTTCGGTATTGGTCATATCGCTCTCGGAGGCTACAGGAGGTCAGAGAATCGTTGCCCTCGTGGCCTGCGCCGTGTTGCATGTTTTGTTGACCAACTTTCGCCCTCAGATATTGCGGAAAGCCTTTCGTCCGTCGCGAAATCGCCCACGGTACTTGGTCGCATTCGGATCATCGCTCACATCCATTCTTTTGGCAACATTCTTTGCTGCACGCACTTGGGTTTACTGGATTCCGGTGCTCCCCAACCCTGGTGAGTTGGTTCAAGCCATTTGGACGAGCATATTCGTGGGCATGGTCGTGGTGTTACTTCGGACCGTGGGATCTTTCGAAGATAACCCGAAAAAACGCATTGAGCGAGCCAAGCACGACTTGGGAGACGAGCTCCAGCGAGTAATCGAGATTGAAGCTCGCGATAACGAGGTTTCCGTCGAGTTCATCAGGGCCATCATCCTCACCGAATGTATCCAGAGACCAAGGTGGATACGGAGATTGGAACGTGCTAAGGGCCTGATTTCCGGCCCTGGAACGTATGGGGTGGCGCAGGTTACGTCTCCTGAACCCATCTCTGACGAGCTATCGATCAAGGTGCTCTGTGCAAACTATGCAGGCTATTATCCTGCAGGGCATGACTCTAATGGGTACAACCACACGTTACTCAGAGTGCGATTTGAGGATCATAATCCCGATCCAGTGTTTGTGGAGCAGGCAACAGAAATCTATAACAGCCTGTTTCCGGACCTTCTGGACACCTCCCAGACTTGGGCTAATGATGGCCGAAAGTTGATTGAAGTTCTGTCTCTTAACCGCCGAGGTAGTAAATGGATCATCAAAATGAGTCTTGGCCCGGCTTGGCAAGGTTTGCAAATGACCACGCTAACCAGAAATCACCTTGAGAAATCCTCCAACATCGAGATAAGTCCTGACAATAGGTTTCGTCGTTTTGCCGAAGTATCGTTGCCCGTTGATGTCCTACGGGTCGAGTTCGACACGGTCGATGTGGCGATGTCCAACGACGAGCCCGATTCTTTGGTCATAGACCTCGACGATCCATACTTGGACTAGTGCACATGTCAACGAAATTCCTTTAGGTAGGTGGACCTTGCCAACATGGCATTGTCACCTACCTAAAGGAAGGTTCTGCACGTCTTACGAGAAATCCGAGTTGATCAGCACCATACTATTTTTCTTCTTCGCTCACCACGATCGGATTGTCGGTTACTGCTTGGGGCACGTCCGGGGCCTCTGAGAACTTCGCAGCCATCGTGGCGTTCCCGCGGGTAAGGCGCTTGATCGTGAGGTCATCGGCCTTACTATTGGCTAACCGAAGATTGTTTTCGGAGCCAATCAGCGATTCCTTGACCTTGCCCAGCACCACAATCGTTTTATCGATGTTGTCGATCGCGTCTTTGAATTTTCGCGCAGCGAGGTCGTAGTTCCTGGCGAATCCCGTTTTGAAGGTGTCTAGAGCGGTCTCAAAATTGGTGATATCAATATTCTGCTCCCTGACACGGGCGAGCTCAGACTTGTATTCCAGCGAATTCAGCGCTGCGTTCCGGAGCAGGGTGATGATCGGAATGAACAGCTGCGGGCGCACGACGTACATCTTTGGGTACCGATGGGACACATCCACAATTCCACCGTTATACAGCTCACTGTCGGACTCCAGAAGGGACACGAGAACTGCATATTCGCAGCCTTTTTCCTTCCGGTCTTTATCCAGTTCTTTGAGGAAGTCCTCGTTCTTCTTCTTGGAGGCAGTTTCGTCACCTTCGTTTTTCATCTCAAACATGACCGAGATGAATTCCGTGCCTGCCTCATCCGCCTCGCGGAATATGTAGTCTCCCTTGCTCCCGCTTCGAGCGTCATTGTCCTTCTCGAAGAAAGCATTTGGAAAGCCTAGAGAGCGGACGCGGTTGAATTCGATCTCACAGTGCTGCTCAAGCGTCTCCCCGACCAATTTGGTTGAGAGCTTCGCCTTCAGATCCTTGTAATAGGCGATCATTTCGTCTCGAGCCTTGAGCTCAGCGGAATGTGTGTCCTTCACTGTCGACTCACGCAATTGCTGCTCGGTCTCCTTGGCCTGCAGATCGCGCGCGAGCTCGTCCCTCTGCTTTTCAATCACACTGACTGCTTCGTTGACGGCGAGCTGCTTCGCAACCTCGCGAGACTTCAGCTCTTCATTGAGGCGTCCGATTTCGGCAACTTTTTCCGCAGTCTCTGTCTGAAGCTTGTTGGTGAGGGTCGCCTCAGCTAGCTCAATTGCAGACTGTTTCGCGTCTCGCACTTCCTGGAGCTGATCGGCCAGCACCTTCTGCTTAGTTTCTGTCGCGTCTAGATCACGGACAAGGGCATCTCGTTCCTTTTCAAGAATCCGCACAGCTTCGTTAACCGCTAGCTGCTCCGCCTTATCGCGAGCCTTAAGCTGCTCGTGCAGGCGAATGATCTCGGCGTTTTGCACGGCTGCTTCTTTCTCAAGAACTGCCGCGAGCTTTGTCTCTGCGAGCTCGACCGCATTTTGCTTTTCTTTTTCCGACAGCTCCAGTCGTTCGTGGAGCGCCTGCTCAAACTCACCGTCATGCAATTGCTTCAAGATGTCGGCGTAGCCGGACTCATCGATTTTGAACGCCTTGTGGCAGTTGGGGCAGATGATCTCGTTCATGGGGACAACCTTTCATTGAGTTCATGCATGGTTTGCCGGGTGAAGTAAACGCTCGGCGGCCCAAGGAACGGACGTTCCCGGGCATTTTGGACAGCACGGAGTAGATTTATGATCTGTTTTTGATTCCTCGATTAACGAGGAATCAGCTATACCTTGGAGAATTTGAACCATCGAGCTGACGAGCCCCGACGCTCGGATTCCGGTGCGTGGCCAAAACTTCCATGGAATCGTCCTCCGATGTGCCGGTACGGAAAATTGAACTCGAGACTCATCGTCAGCTCCGATTGAAGTGACTATTTCGGATGGACCCAACTGGGACGACCCCTGTAGGGATATTCAAGAACGATTGTTCTCGGCCACGCAGTCCTCAGCCTGGATGGCTGGAGTACCGGATGTGCTGGTACACAACGGATACTCTGACCTTTTGCCAGAGCCACCTGCGAAATTTGGCCTAGCGCTTTTCCTCGATAGTCAGGGTCCATCCATCAAAGTTGGCTGCCTTGACATCTACGTAGTAGCTTCCTGCTTTCTTGTGCACCGCAGTACTCGCCTTCTCAGCCTTGTCGAGCATCAACAGGGGAAGCCCACCGTCGGTCATGAGATCGACTCCTTCTTCTTCCAGATAGACGCTGCCAAGTGAGAAGTCACCGCCGCCGGTGAAGTTATAGCTCATCCGGGCATCTGCGCCAGTCAGTTCGAAGATCTCGCTCGCTTGACCGTTGGTGCCTTTGAGGGAGACTACCTTTGTCCATTTCTTGGCCTGTTCCACGGGTGCAGCTGCAGCCTCGTCGGCGGGCTTTTCGGCCGGCTCCTCTGCCTGCACCTGTTGAACTGGCGCTAGGCTGCTTGCATTATCGGCGGCGCCACCGGCGTCGGGGCCGGTAATCGCTCCAATAACGATGACGATCCCGGTGACGATCCAGGCGATCACCTTGTTCTTGTCGTAACCGGCCAGGGTTGCACCGGACTTGTCACGCTGCTTACCGGTTAGCACGAGGATGAGGTCGACAAGGACCCAGATGCCGAAACCGCCGAGGGTGAACAGCTTCAGCAATCCGGTCCCGATCTTGCCGAGGTAAAACCGGTCGACACCGAAGACGCCGAGGAAGAGTGCGAATAGCCACGTGGCAATGAACGACTTACCTGGTGCTGGCGGTGCGTATCCCTGCAT
Organism: Paeniglutamicibacter terrestris; assembly: GCF_012271785.1. Taxonomy (GTDB): domain Bacteria; phylum Actinomycetota; class Actinomycetes; order Actinomycetales; family Micrococcaceae; genus Paeniglutamicibacter; species Paeniglutamicibacter terrestris. Next base: position 41,193 of record NZ_JAAWVT010000008.1, read on the forward strand.
TGGCTGCTGAGGAAAGGCCTGGTACGAATTGGTGGTGCTCATGGTGTCCTCCTTGCCGCTGTTGCGGCGCTCTAATGATGATCTGGATGAAATGTGAAACGGTATGTGGCCACATGGCCAGGTCGCATGGACCTAGTTTTTCTTCCAGCTACCACAACGAGATGACTTGAAGTCTTGGCCTTTGGAAAGCTTCACGGTGGGCCTACCACCACCGGGGATGTCGTTCTCGATGATGTCTCCGCCGTTACTGCCAGAGCTGTAGATAGCCCAATAGCAGGTACTGCCCACATCGGCGGTTGCGCGATAGCTACCAGGTTTGATGTCATCATCAACCGACCAGGTGCCGTCACTAACCGTGTTTGCAGCAGCCTCGGTCTCAGCGGTGCCAACGGCTTTCTCCCGCGTCTTCACCGCGGCCTCTGCATCGGAGACTTTGGATTCCTTCTCACCCACTGCGCTCTCGCGTTTTTCCAGCGCGCTCTCGCGGTCAGCAATTTCGGATACCAAGGTGTCGTGCTTCGTGGTCAACTCGGATAGCTCACGTTGATACGTATCTCGGTCGGTTGCAGCCACTTGCACGTGGCTCACCGCAGTGGCGTACTCCTCACTCGCGGTTGGGTCGATCATCGCCATTCCTGCAGAGATTCCCCCGATGACCAGCCCGGCCGCCAAGACTGCGGCGAGCGTAATCTTGCCGCTTTTACTCATTGGGGGCTTGGTTTCTTTGACTGTTGAATCGCTTACCGTATTCATGGCTGTTCCTGACTTTCCACAATGATGTTCAATCCGTTGTCCGGGTGGTAACTCCAACTGGCCGAGTAGCCTGACCACGTGGTTTCCTGTCGGCCATCTAGTGACCTGGTCGTACTCATACGGGCCTTCACGCTTTCGGGCATATCCAACCCATCCAGTACGCAGACGATCTCCGAATATGGCGCACCGGCTGTCTCCTTACCGCGAGTTTGGAGTTCTACGCTTTTGCCCTCATCCATGACCATGACGCCAGCGCTGTCGGTGAACTCGCAGTTCTGGACGGCGTTGGTGATGGCTACCGATGTGGAATCGGTGGAAGACTCAACAGTGGAACTCGAATTGATGCTTAGGCCGATACCTAGGCCAGCCGCGATGCCGATGGCCAAACCTGCAATGCCGACGAGCCACGGATTCTTGTGTTTCGCCGCGCCGTTCGGGATGCCGGCGTGGACACCGGCGGTTGTTTGGTCTGGATGAGTTTGTGTTTGTTCCTGCATGTCGATTCCTCCTTGAAAGCTGCGGTGAAGTAGCGGGCAGGTGGGTTGGCCCCAAGCCATTCCCACCTGCCCTAGCGCCGGGTCTCCCCCAAGCACCGGGCATATTTCAAAGCTAGAGATCCCTGCCTAAACACTCAAAGTTCTTCTTGATAACTAGGGTTATCAAAGAATCATGAACTATTTGTTTCAACTGACGTAGGGTGGATCTAAACCACACGAGACGCGAAAGGAACGACGAATGGGACACGCCGGTAACGCAGACCTCAAGCTCTCTCTTGTCGATATCTCTCGGTTGGCCATGGTGCAGCGTCCGGTGGTCTCCATGTGGCGCATCCGCCACAGCACATCGGCCACGCAGTTCCCGGATCCGGTGGAAGTGCGCAACAAGCAGGAACTGTTTCATGCCGACGACATCGTTGAATGGCTGCAGGAGACCGGATTGGGAAACAATCCAACGGTGGCAGAAGACGTAGCGGCATTCGCCAGCAGAGCACGCGAAAACTTTGATCTCGTCACCGCGTTGCTCGTGGTTCGGGCTCTCTGCGGGACCCAGCTCGCCGACATGCATCCCGAGGATGTCATCGATTTCGCCGACGAGCTTGATCCGGACGATGAATGTCTCTTCTCCGAGATCGAGTCCGGCGCCTCTTCTCTTGAACCCTTACTGACCTACACCGACCAATTGGTCGATGCCACGTTCAGTGCCTCGGCAGCATTCGAGAAACTCATGGAAGACCGCTCACGGTTTGAACGAACGGATGCCCTCTTCGATCCGCGAGTCCTCGGTTTGGTGGCGCTCGCGGCCCGATCACTGACCGACGGGCAGGCTTCGTTTTCAGATGCAACTCCCGGTGGCAGCGACCTGTTATTGGCGATCGCTGACAGCTTCGATGAGGCTACGTCCGTGACCTTGAAAACTGCTTCACCAACCCCAGCTCCCTCCCGATTGGCCATACGACGCCTCAAGGTTCATGCTTTCAGCCGGGAAAATCTCCATATCGGCGCCCCAACTGTCGCTTTTCCCGGGCAAATTGTGGTTGCCCATTTTCCGGCAGCGAATTACTCGAGCATGACCGATAAGCAGATCATGACCGCCGTTGACAATATTGCTCTGGAGTTAGACGGCACCCAGGCTGCGATCGTGTTGGCTCCGGCGCGGTTGCTGACCGATGCGCTAGAGGCCAGGACACCTGCTCGCATCCGTGACACGCTGCTCCGATCGGGAAAGCTCCGTGCAGCTATCCGCTTGCCGGCCGGTCTTTTGAAGTCTCGCCCGAGGCAGCCCTTGGCTCTCTGGGTGTTGGGCAAGGAACGAATTAACACACCCATTGCCGATCGCTGGACCACGATTGCTGATCTTTCGGCACTCACACTCGATGATTCCAGCAGCCAAGACGTAGTTGCCGACCTCATGGCATCCATGCAAAGCCGGGATACTTTGAAAGCCCGTGCTTTTCGATTTACTCGCTTGGTCAGGACAAGTGTGCTTCTGGCAGGAGACGGAAACCTCTGCACAATTCCGCTGAAGCCCAATGTGCTCCAAGCACAAAGTTCAGGCCATACAGAGTTGTTGGTGAATGCCGAAGCCGCAATTGAGGCCCTGAACAGCACGTCCCATGGCTACCTTTTGGATATCCAGCTTGATCTGGGAGCAGCAGTGGCGGTGTCGCCTGCAACCCTCGGAGAATTGCTAGAAACCAAACATCTCAGGTTGCTCGCCGGTTCACGGCTCCACGCCCACGACACGACCAATTCCAACGGGTTCACTGTCATCGGACTGCCTGAACTTCAAAACGGCACCAGCACGCGCCATATCGACAAATTGCAGCTGGCATCCCAGTACCCACAGGCGCACCTGACCGAACCGGGCGACGTGGTCTTTTCGACCATTGGAAAACCCTCAGCTTGGGTGGATCGACGGGGCCTGAGCATCGTGGAATTTCCTGCCCGCATCCTTCGAATCAATCACGCCACCCGCGCTGGCTTGATACCGTCGGTTCTTGCGGCCGATATCACCTCGGGACAGGGTGGATCATGGCGTCGGTGGCATGTGAAACGATTCCATGAAGAGCATCTGAAAAACACCAAGACCGCACTCGAGCAGATCGAGAGCAGTCGACAACAAGCACTCGATCGTGCAGCACGGCTCGAACAGCTTTCCAATCTACTTGCCCAGGGTTCGGCAACAGCCGCCCTGCGCATCAACAGCACCACGTCCACTCTGGAAGGGAACAACTAGTGCCTCCGAAGAAAAAGGTTGAGACAGCACCCTCAACCATGAAGGAACTCAAGGACACGCTCTGGAAGGCCGCCGACAAGCTCCGCGGTTCCATGGACGCGTCCCAGTACAAAGACGTCATCCTCGGCCTGGTTTTCCTGAAGTATGTCTCCGACGCCTTCGAGGAGCGCCGTGAACAGCTCAGCGAAGAACTCGCTGCCGACGGCATGAACGAAGTCCAGATCGGCCAGCTCATCGATGACACCGACGAGTACACCGGTCGAGGCGTGTTCTGGGTTCCGGGCAATGCACGCTGGGGCTACCTTGCGGAAAACGCCAAGGGCCTTCCCGCCATGGACGGTGAAGCACCGAAGAACATTGGCGAGCTCATCGATGCCGCTATGGATGCCGTCATGGCATCAAACCCAACGCTCGCGGCCACCTTGCCACGCATCTTCAACCGGGACTCAGTTGATCAGCGTCGCCTCGGTGAACTGCTCGACCTGCTCAACACCGCCCGCTTCACCGGCCAAGGATCCGGACGCGCGCGAGATCTCCTCGGTGAGGTCTATGAATACTTCCTGGAGAAGTTCGCCCGCGCGGAAGGCAAACGCGGCGGAGAGTTCTACACCCCCGCCGGCGTGGTCCGCGTGCTAGTTGAGGTCCTCGAACCGACTAGCGGACGCGTCTATGACCCGGCGTGCGGATCGGGCGGCATGTTCGTGCAAACCGAAAAGTTCTTGGACTCCCACAACGCTGATCGCACCGCGATTTCCGTTTACGGTCAGGAATTGAACGAACGCACTTGGCGCATGGCGAAGATGAACTTGGCCATCCACGGTCTCAACGCAAATCTGGGCCCACGTTGGCAGGACACTTTTGCCCGGGATGTACACCCGGACATGGAAGCCGACTACATCATGGCCAACCCGCCTTTCAACATCAAAGACTGGGCAAGGAACGAGTCCGACCCGCGTTGGCGATACGGTGTTCCACCGGCGAACAACGCCAACTACGCGTGGATCCAGCACATCATTTCCAAGCTTGCCCCGAGCGGAACCGCAGGCGTGGTCATGGCCAACGGTTCAATGTCCTCGAACTCCGGCGGCGAGGGACAGATCCGTGCCCAACTTGTCGAAGCCGATCTGGTCTCCTGCTTGGTTGCTCTTCCGACTCAGCTTTTCCGTTCGACTGGCATCCCCGTATGTACGTGGTTCTTCGCCAAAGACAAGACCGCAGGCGAATATGGCTCGGTGGACCGCACCGGACAGGTGCTATTCGTCGACGCCCGGAACCTGGGCCACATGGTGGACCGCGCTGAGCGTGCGTTGAGCGACGAGGACATCGCGAAGATTGCTCAGACGTTCCACGAATGGCGCGGCAGTGCGTCCGCCGAAGGCAATACCTATGTGGACGAGGCCGGATTCTGCTACTCGGCTTCACTGACAGAAATCAAGGAGGCTGACTATGCACTCACGCCCGGTCGCTATGTCGGTGCCGCTGATATCGAAGACGACGGCGAGCCGCTCGAAGAGAAGATTTCACGTCTCAAACAAGAACTGTTTGAGCAGTTCGAGGAGTCCGACCGGCTAGCAGCGGTTGTTCGGCAGCAGCTGGGGCGAGTTTCGTGAGCACTCAAGAATGGCGTCAAAGCACACTGGCAGAAGTACTCGGAAGCAACGGTTCAATAAAAACCGGCCCCTTTGGGACGATGCTCAAGGCTAGTGAATATTCCGAATCAGGTGTACCCGTTATCTCCGTTGGCGAAGTCGGCTACGGCACTTTAAAACTCCGCAAAGACACCCCTCGAGTATCGCCAACGACAACGTCGCGGTTAGGTGAGTATGTTCTGGAAACGAACGATATTGTTTTCGGTCGTAAGGGCGCCGTAGACAGAAGCTCGATCGTCCGTTCCTCCGAAAACGGCTGGTTCCTCGGTTCCGATGGCATTCGTGTGCGTCTTCCCTCAACAGTTAATGCTGGATTTATTGCCTATCAGTTCCAGCTCGAAACCATTCGTACCTGGTTACTGCAACATGCCTCTGGATCAACTATGTTGTCGCTAAACCAAGGCACCCTTGAACGAATACCGCTTCTCGTTCCTACACTTGCAAAGCAACACGCCATCGCAGACGTTTTGTGCGCTCTCGACGACAAAATCGCAGCCAATACCAAGCTCGCGACGACTTCTTCATTGCTCGCCCAGTCGGTGTTCGCTGCGGCGGCAGATAACCACGGAGTTGAAGTTGGCCTATCTGAATCCAGCAGTCTGCTCAGCCGTGGGATAACACCCAAGTACTCGGATGATGAGGAATCCATGGTTGTGCTGAATCAGAAATGTGTCCGATATCAACGAGTCGGCCTCGGACCGGCACGCCGAACTATTCTCTCGAAAGTCCGTCAAGACAAGGAGCTCCACCTAGACGACGTTCTCGTGAACTCCACCGGTCAAGGGACTCTTGGACGAGTCGCCCGTTGGACTCTCGACGGGAGAGTTACGGTCGACTCGCACATCACCATCGTCAGGTTCAATCCAGAAGTAATCGATCCGGTATGCGGCGGCTTCGCAGTCCTCCGTAACGAGGAGAAGATTACCGCCATGGCGGAAGGGAGCACTGGTCAAACTGAACTTTCTCGGGTTGAGCTCGGAAAGCTTAAACTCATGCTCCCACCCAGCGAACAGCAGCGGGCGCTCGGACAACATCTTGCAAAGATGACCACCATGGAAAATGCGTATCTGCTGGAGAACCAAGCGCTAGCCGCCACTCGCGACGCACTACTTCCACAGCTCATGTCAGGCAAACTCCGCGTCAAGGACGCCGAACAGATCGTTTCAGCAGCGGTCTAGTGCTGTGGCATTTGTGCAACACTTTGTTTCACAAATGCCACGGCTCAACAAACAAACGATAGATTCAGGTCAGGAACAAGTTCTGGGGGAATGAAAACCGTTGAAAATGCAGACCAGCTTCACCGAAGCCGACTGGGAAGCGCTCGCACTCGAACAGCTGGGTGAGGAGAATTGGCGACCGTTGCACGGGGATGCGATTGCACCGGGCACTGACGAGCGCGATTCCTGGGACGAGTTGCTCATTCGGCCGCGCTTGTTGGCTGCACTACGACGGTTGAACCCTGGCATCCCGGGGCAGTATCTGCAGCAGGCTGCGGTGGAAATCGCGGCACCCGGTTCGCAGGATGCGATCACCGAAAACCACCGTATGCACAAGAAGTTTGTCGAAGGGCACCGGATCTCTTACTTGGATCCGGACGGCACCGAGCAGAACCCCACGCTCCGGATCATCGGAGCCGAGGAGACTGACAATGATTGGCTCGCCGTCAGTCAGGTCACCCTGATCCAGGGCGACTACCACCGTCGCTTCGATATCGTTCTGTACTGCAACGGAATGCCCGTGAGCATCATGGAACTAAAGAAGGCCGGAACCAAGACCGCCGACGTCGCAGCAGCACACGCCCAACTGCAGACCTACCTGCGTGAATTCCCGTTGGCCTTCCGCTTCTGCGTCTTTACCTTTGCCTCTGATGGCTTGGAAGCAAAGTACGGTACCCCGTTCACCCCGCTGAACCATTTCTCCCCGTGGAATGTCGATGACGACGGAATCCCCGTCCCAGTGGGCCACAGCATAAACGGCGATGCGGTGCTGCCCATCGAGACAGCCATTGCCGGGCTCTACAACCCCACCCGCTTTCTGCAGCTGCTGCGCTCCTACACTGCGTTCGACGCCGGAGCTGAGGGCCTACTCAAGCGCATCGCCAAGCCGCACCAGTACTTTGCCGTCACCAAGGCACTGGGATCCACCATCGACGCCGTGCGCACCAATGGCAAGGCAGGCGTTGTCTGGCACACCCAGGGCTCAGGAAAATCCATGGAAATGGAGCTCTACACCGCCGCCGTCATGCGCCACCCGGCGCTGAAGAACCCGACGGTCGTACTGATCACCGACCGCAACGAACTGGATGGGCAGCTCTACTCCGGATTTGCCCGCTCCCAGCTGCTGCCGGACACCCCGAAGCAGATTCGCCGCCGCTCCGAACTCCGCTCCGAGCTATCCGGCCGGGTCACCGGAGGCATCTACTTCACCACCTTGCAGAAGTTCGGCCGGACCAAGGATGAAAAGGACTCCGGCACCGAGCACCCACTGCTGAGTGACCGCAAGAACATCATCGTCATCGTCGACGAGGCGCACCGCAGCCACTACGACGATCTCGACGGCTACGCGCGTCACTTGCGCGACGCCCTACCCAATGCCACACTCATTGCATTCACCGGCACCCCAATCTCCTTCGCGGACCGCAACACCCGCGACGTGTTTGGCGAATACATCGACGTCTACGACCTCTCGCGCGCCGTCGATGACGGCGCGACTGTACCCGTCTACTTCGAGCCTCGCCTGATCAGGGTGCAGCTCGCCGATGGCCGATCGTTGGAAGACTTGGACGCCGACGCCGATGAAGCAACAGCCGGCTTAGATGACACTGAACGTGCTCGGATCGAGCAATCGGTGGCAGTGGTCAATGCCGTCTATGGCGCACCGGATCGACTAGCGGAGCTGGCCAAGGACTTGGTCGCGCACTGGGAAGTCCGCCGGGACACCGTTGCGCCGTTCATTGCCGACGCCACCGGGGACCCCACCTTCGGCAAAGCCATGATCGTTGGAGGGACACGGGAAATCTGTGCAAACCTCTATTCGGCCATCGTGGCCTTGCGCCCCGAGTGGCACTCGGACGAGCTCGACAAGGGCAAGATCAAGGTGGTGTATTCGGGAACGCCTTCCGATACCTCGCCAGTTATCAACCATGTCCGTCGTGACTCGGCCAACAATTCCATCAAGGAGAGGCTCAAGGATCCGGGCGATGAGCTTGAACTGGTGATCGTCAAGGACATGATGCTCACCGGATTCGATGCTCCTCCCCTACATACTCTGTACCTTGACCGGCCGTTGAAGGGTGCACTGCTGATGCAGACGCTCGCCCGCGTCAACCGCACCTTCCGTGGAAAATCCGACGGACTGCTGGTGGCCTATGCGCCCCTGGCAGAAAACCTCGCCAAGGCGCTGAACGAATACTCACAGAGCGACCAGACACAAAAGCCTGTCGGCAAGAACATTGATGAGGCAGTGGCCCTTGCCGTAGAGCTGGTGACCCAAGCCCGTGAGCTGTTAGTCGGCCATGACTGGCGCGCGGTGCTGGGTAAGCCCGGGCCAAAGGCGTTCCTGAATGCCGTCACCGGAGCGGTGAACTACCTGCGTGCCCCAGAATCACCGGGCAACGCGACCTCCGCGGACGGTGCCCAGCCGCTGGCCGTGCGGTATCGCCAGGTTGCTGGCCAGTTGGCCCGTGCGTGGGCACTGTGCACCGGTTCCGGCAAACTCGAGGAACTGCGCCCAGAGATCCAAGTGTATGAGGAAATTCGAGTGTGGATGGGCAAATTCGATGCCCAGGACCGGCAGGCCCGGGGCGAGCCCGTGCCCGAAGAGATCCAGCGCATGCTTGGACAGCTGATTGCCACGGCAACGGATGCCACCGGGGAAGTCTTGGACATCTACGAGGCCGCAGGCATGCCCAAACCCTCGCTCAGCGACCTCACTCCGGAGTTCATCGCCAAGACCCAGAAAGCACGGAACCCGCAGCTGGCCATCGAGGCGCTGCGCAAGCTCATAGCCGATGAATCGAAGCGCACCACTAAGAACAACGTCATCCGGCAGCGCGCCTTCTCCGCTCGCATTACCGAGCTGATGAACAAGTACACCAACCAACAGCTGACTTCAGCGGAGGTCATCGCCGAGCTCGTTGAACTCGCCAAGGAAGTCGCAGCGGAGGCTGACCGAGGACAACAGTTCACCCCGCCACTGGACGAAGACGAGCTCGCCTTCTATGACGCTGTTGCGGTGAACCAGTCGGCCGTCGAGGCGCAAGGGCCGGGCATGCTCGCGGAAATCGCTCGGCAGCTGGTCATTGTCATGCGCCGCGATGTCCGAACCGACTGGACGGTGCGCGAGGACGTCCGAGCCAAACTGCGTTCTTCGGTCAAGCGGCTCTTGATTATCAACGGCTACCCGCCGGACAAGCAGCCCGAGGCCATCAAGCTGGTCATTGAACAGATGGAAGCGATGGCCCAAAGGGCCGTGTAGAAATCAAGCAGCTGTTTTCGGTACCAGGTCACGCCATCTGGCGTACTTTCAGCCTTCCGGCCTTCGGGACCGTTTCAATTGTTATGCCCGGGATAAGAATTCGGCCTGAAAGGCGGAACTTTGGCAAAAGAACATCACCCAGCTGGGCCATTTGACGGCTCGGACGTACTCGTCATAACCGCGCATGCAATAGCTTCGAAAGCCATTACCGCGTTCTATGAAGCAAACCAACGAGACCGCGCAACAAAAGCCGCAACGGCCCACGCGGCAATCGGCCAAGCTCGAGAAGCGTTGCTGTCCGTTGGGGGCGCGCCTGCAGAGATCAAGCGAGACATCATTGCCTGGGTCGGGCTTCAGGGCAGCCAAACCTTCATCATCTCTGACATCTCCACTCCTGAAAAGACTGTCGTCGGCCAACAGAATCGGATCAAGGCTGAGGCTTCCGACTCACGGAAGTCTGCCCAGAACCAGCCATCGCGGCATGCCAAAGAACAAAGAAAAGGCCTTGCACAAGGCCAAATCGCGATTGGAAAAGCCAATCCAAAAGTCAAAGCACGACAAACCGGCGAAACCATTTCCAAGGTTCAGATCAAAGGTCGGGGCACGACTCGAACCGTTTCCACACCAGTCGTTGAGCCACTCAAATCCACTGGAAACAATCCATTCATGCCGGTTACGAGAAGACGACCAGCAAGAGTTACAAATGCAGGCTCCTCGACCCCGAATGCCCAAGCAGTTGGAGACTTCGAGAACGTCAAACGCAAGCTGATGGATCTCCGCGCCCAGCTGAAACATACGGCAAGTGAATATCACGCCAGACAAATCTTGAAAGAACGCGCACAGTTACTCAAGAACGATATTGCCAGATTCCGTGCCAAACATGTTGCTAACAGCGGTTCGCCGGAAAACCGCAAGAACTACATGGAGCTGGAACGTCTCTTCGGACAATGCCGATGGCGACCTCCACGCAAGGGCAACAGTGGTTCAGTCTTGTCGGGCGGACTCCCTTCACACGGCACCCGCTACTGAACTCCGGTCCAGCCACCCCCGGGCAACCGCCGGCACGCTGCATTGGCGACGCCACAAAAGTAGAGGGCAACTATCGAGGGGTGGCCCCTTGCACACACGATGCACGACAACGCCTGCATTCCTTCATTTGGGGCCTCCCGAATGAGGGCGTAGGACGCGGCTAAATGCGTCGTATTCGAGCCATGTGTGCGAGATGTAGTTGGCGAGGAACGAGCTGACTCGTCGCCGCGCTGCCCACGATGCAGGACTACTGCTCCACCGGGTGCCGTCACTACAGGCGTTGTCATGCCCCACCTCTGGTTGATGGCCGGCCGAGCAGCTGCTTCATCTATGTTCACAAGTACTCGCTAATGAATCCTGGCAGCCCGCCGTGCGGCAACAATGGTCAATTCTACGAAGTGCAGGACACCTTCGAGGTTATGTCCATGAGAATCTCTCATTCCGATGTCCTAACGAGATGTCAGAAGGTCGACTCTCAAAATCGAGCACAGTGATGAATTTGCCTCCGCGCACACGGCTTAACGAATATGTGACGGCCCATTCTTAATTGAAAGGCGATTCAACACTGCGGATTCACTCCGGCGTGGGGTAGTAGTGGATCATGGACCCAGCAATCACACCCGAAATGGAGAACCTGAATGAGTATCTACACCGACCCACTCGTCGAAGAAGGTACCCCGATGAGTGAGTACGAGGGGAAGGTGTGGAATTCGCTCAATGACCATTGGGAGCGCCGCAGCAACCGTCGAGGTCTACCGAATTGGGCTAGCACCGCACTCAATCGCACCGGAGAAGTCGCGGGAAGCGCTGCGAACCGCGTTGCCGATGCAGTGCCAGAGGTAGTCAAAGGTCCAATCCGTCGCGCAGGAGAGGCGGTCTCCGATAAGGCCGCGCGACCGGCGGTTGGTGCCGTGACTTCGATGCTGGAATTGGTGAACGATTGGGCCCTCGAGCTAAATGACCCGAAAAGCGTCGAGAAGCTCGCTCGCAAACAAGGCTTCGAGCTCAATCACTTCACCGAATTACGGGAGCAGGATCTGAAGGTCTGCGACAGGATACTGACGTTCAATACCCTTACCTGGCGGACCGCTGGCGCGGTCGAAGGTGGCGCAATGGGATTGTTGGCCATGGTTCCCGTGGCCGGTATCCCAGTCGCGTTAACAGCCGATATTCTCGTTATCCAAGTCTTGAGCACATCGATCGCATCGCGCATCGCATACTCCTACGGCTACGACGCCAAAGATCATGACGAGCAGGCCTTCATCCAACGTCTGGTGCAGCGTTCCTTCATGGCACAGGCGGCCAAGGTCAAACCGTTGCGCGACGCCGCACGTGCGGCCGACGCAATCAAGGGACGCATTAGGTGGTCAAACAAGCTCCGCCAAGACCACCACCTTGTGGCTGCTCTCGAGAAGCTGCTGAAGCACCTAGGCACCGGCTCCACAGTACCGGTGAAACACGTCGCCAAGGCAGTGCCACTTGTGGGTATCCTTATTGGCGCCGGCGTGAATTCCACAATACTTGGCAATGTGGCCGCCGATGCTCGTCGATATTGCCAGACCCGATTCCTTTGTGAAAAGTATGGGCTGCCGCTGCCAGCTGCCCTCGCAACGAATCAGGACGAGGATCCTTTGATCGACGCCGTGTAAGTGATATCCCGTGATTCCATGGGCTGCCCTAGCGTGCCAGACGGGGCAGCACCTCGGTGGCATCGCCATCCGATTGGCATGACGGAACAGCAAAATTTCCGTCAGTGATCTGCAACTTGACCTGTTCAAGCTCAATTTGGAGCTGGTCAACGGTGGCACGGTACTTTTTAAGGTCCGCTTTACGACGTATGACAACGAAGATACTGATAATAACGGCAATAATTGCTAGCGGGAATAACGCCAGTATGGACATTCCGGACGTCGTCAGGAAGTCAAGTGCGATGGGAAGCGCATGCTTAACCGCTAGGAAATCGTTCACCTCGCCCACCACTGCTCGAAGAGATAAATCCAACGGGACCAAATACTCCCCCACCACCGGAGTCTCGGCAAACGACGGAGCTGTCAGCGAGGGTGGATCCCCGGCAGACCAGCGCGAATCACCAATAGTGCTCAGGACGCAGATCCCAGCGCCAGCGTTGAGTGCCAAAAAAGGCATGACCGAAGCAACCACGGTTCAGTGAATGCTGCGCCAGCGGAGGGCCCCTAACACGATCAAAACTATGGCGGCGATGACCCAAGAATAGTTGTGTAATTGTTCGAGGATCAAACTGCCAAGTAGTTCCGTGAGGTTTCCACACCTTGCTGTTAGAGCCACCATTTGCTCTAGACCGAAGTGATCTTATCCCGGCCATCCCCGAAAGACGGCGGAGGTTACAGGTAGGGAGCTATGAGCTCAGCAGTCGTCAGTGAATCGTATTTTGCGCCAGCATGGCCAGCACTTATGCGTTCCCGCAACGGCGGACGTGCATCACGCAGCTGATCTAGGATCGGCATCAGATCCTCAATGAGCAGCGCGCCCGGCTCTTCGTCATCGCCCCCCCTTTATATGGCGACGCCTAGACATCGACAATGGGGCGCGGACCTCCGTCCAGAACTACCAGGGCATCGGCCCGACCCCGGATTCATCTCCGTGTTCGCCGTCCTGTCCATGCTCAGCGTCATGCTGACCTTTCTGCTCGGAGTCACCCACCTCTGGTTCTCCATGAGCCGCGACGGGCTCCTGCCAGGCTGGTTCGCCAAGACCGACCGCCATGGAACAGGACAGCGCGTCACCCGAATCGCCGGCATCGCTTCGGCATTCCTGGCCGGCGCCTTCCCGATAGAGGCCGTCGCGGACCTGACCAACATCGGCATCCTTGCAGCCTTCGTGGTGGCTTGCCTCGCCGTCATCATCTTCCGGCTCCACTTCATGCCGGTCATCCCGGCATTCGGCCTGCTGGCCTCCGGGTTCCTGATGCTGCAACTGCTTTGGGAGACATGGCTCCGCTTCGCCGTCTGGCTGGTGGTCAGCCTCGCCATCTACTTCCTTCTACGTCCGCAAGCATCGCTCATGATCCCGGACAGTCCGCGGTACGATGACGGCATGGTGTTCCTTCACTGGACGAACTAATTCTTGGTCTGGTGGCCTAATTCATCGCTAACGAAAAATCCATGGCTTCGAGGCATCCTCTATTCATGAAATCCTGCAGGGAAGGAGTGGATGCTCCCCGACGTGGGAAACTGAGGCGCAGGTAGTTTGCGCATCATCTCGTTCAGTTTTTGAACTCTTTCAGGACGCGAATACCTGTAGTTAACATTGAAGGCATTGACCTGTTGCTGGAGATCTGCGCGTTGGAGAAACAACCGATAAAGCCGACTTTCGTCGCCACCGTAACGAATTCTTGCCCTAAGGCTATGGATCTCCGACAGGAGAGAATTATATTGCCTTAGCTGCTCGTCATAATATGGACTGTAATCATCTACTACCGAATTTTGGCGCTCGGCCGGTGGTTGGTTCAACGTTTTCGGTTGCAGCTTGTTCTTTAGGTCTTGGAGCCCCTTGAATGACTCCTCGTCTATGTTTAAGATAGCCCACCTCCACTTGGTTCAAGCAGTCAGCTCGATGTCTAGTAGCCACACCACATGCGTCCAGCATCTGTCCAAGTTCAGGTGAAATCAATAGTCGCCAAGGACGCGGCTTGAAATGGGCACGGCCTATTCGAAATGGTTGGCCAGCAAAGCCCTCCGACCAATGCCCTGACGCTCCACTGCGAGAGCCCCCCATCATCGGCGGGTCAACTTATGGCGTTCCCGTGTTCTTGCAGGAAACGGGTCAAGGCACATTGAGCCCGGCCCCGAGAAACTTACCTTTGTCCGCTGGCGTCACACCGGAAAAGATGGGATGACTTCTGAGGAAGTCACCGAGCATAAACATGTTGAGCGCGAACAAATTCCCCGGCACTCTGTGTATGGAACCAAGAAATCTCAATCGACCCTCGAGATGCACCTGACAAAGTACTTGGAACTGTAGCAAGAGATTTCGATCGGCATCGGTACCGGAAGCATGATTGGCCTGGGCATCTTCTAGCTCAACACCCAGAACTACAACCCGTTCATGCCCAGCGGATTCGGACCCGTCATGGCCGGAGCCGCAACGGTGTTCTTCGCGGTCTTCGGCTACGACGCCATGAGCACCGAAGCCGAGGAATCCACCGACGGCTAAAACACACGCCAAAGGCCATCATCTTCTTCCTAGTCATCGCCATGCTCCTCCACGTCGCTGCCACTCTGGTACTCACCGGCATGCAGATCTATCGGGACATCGCACCGACCACCGGATTCGCCTCGGCATTCAACGGCGTGGGGCTTCCGGTCATCGCCACGATCATCTCCGTATTTACCGTCCTGTCCATCCTTACCGTGATGCTCACGTTCCTGCTCGGAGTAACCGCGTCTGGTTCCCCATGAGCCGCGACGGGCCCCTGCCGGACTGGTTTGCCAGACCGACCGCTAGGGCACCCCGCAGTGTGTCACCTGGATCGCCTGCATCGCCGGCGCTTTCCTGGCTACTGACGCCCAAAACCCTTGCCTGTCCGGCCACGGCAGATCTGCTATCTGGCTCGAATGCGCATCGCCACCACCGAAACCGCAGTGGGCGGCACCTGTGTTCACACCCCCACTTGATCCGGCGTTTTTGAGAATTCGTGAGCCAAAGGGATTTCAGGGCCGGATCCCTTCAGCGCCAGTAAGTTAGAGTGGCAGATTCATCCACAGTCGGAACCAGCATCAGTGAGGCTCGAAAGATTGCGCACAAGGGAAAACGACACGGACAAAAACCCGGCCCAAAAGGTCTCTCCGAATCCGTCAAATACCCAGATCCCGGGACTCATGAAACGACCCCCACGAGTCGGCAGCGGAGTCCCCGTTCTCCTCGGAACGCAAATGTTGTTCAACATTGGCTTCTACGCGGTGGTCCCCTTTATGGCTCTGGTCCTCACCGAGGATTTCGGCTTGGCCGGTGCTGCAGTCGGGCTCATCCTTGGCGTGCGCACCTTCGCCCAACAGGGACTTTTCATCGTAGGAGGAACCCTCGCTGACCGATTCGGCCCTCGGTCGATCATCCTCGTGGGTTGCGCTGTTCGGGCTCTGGGGTTCTTCACGCTGGCGGCATCACTATTCACCGGTTTCCCAATCGTGTGGCTGTTCATTGTCGGTACCCTGCTCACCGGTTTCGGCGGCGCGCTTTTTTCCCCTGGACTCAGCGTTCTGGTGGCCGCGGCGGAAACCACACGGCGGGACGATTCGCATCCGGCTGAGCAACGAGTCACGCTCTTTGCTTGGCTGAGCATTACCGGTGAAATTGGCGCCGTCGTCGGCCCCCTCGTCGGCGCTGCGCTGTGGGGCTGGGGCTTTGCCACGGTTGCCGGACTCGGAGCCGCCTTTTTCCTCGGCATTGGTGTGCTGCTCTGGCGGACACTCGGCAATACCCCTCGCCCGGCGACATCGCACACGCAATCCACGGAAACATCCCGTCGGTCGTGGGGCAGCCTTAGGGATCGCCGCTTCATCGCGTTCGCCAGCCTTCATGCGGTGGACCTGCTGGCCTACAACCAGCTGTACCTGGCGATCCCCCTCGAACTCGGACGTGCAGAAGTCGCCACCCAATTCCTTGGGCTGGTCTTCGCCTGGGTCTCAGTCTTAGCTCTCGCGCTGCAGTTGCCGATCTCGTGGCTGGCCGCACGCGTGGGCGCCCCAGCAGCTCTTCGCATGGGCTACATTCTCGGTGCACTGGGTTTTTGCACGCTCGGGGCTCCCGGTATGTTTTCCCCGGGTCACAAGATCGGCCCCGCCATTATCTTGGCCGCGGTGACGTTACTTGCGCTGGGGCATATGACGGCTCATCCCACGGCGCTCGGACTCATCCCCCGGATTGCCGGAGCGAGACCGGTGGGTTCCTATTATGGTCTGCTGGCCACCTGCGGCGGCATTGCCGTCCTCCTGGGCAATCTCCTGATCGGAGGGCTTCTGAACGAACCCTCGTCCCCAGGGCCCGCCAGCATCTTGCCATGGCTGGTCCTCATCGTTCCTCTGCTGCTTGCGGCATTCTTTGCCCCCGGAGTTGTTCGAGGCCTGCTCACAAGGTCCGAAAAGTCCATGGCTCCCACAGAGATTCAATCTCGGTGACGCAAGGCCGGTCCCGTTTGTGTCTGACCTGCAGCGCCGGCCGCGGCCACTTTCTCGGTATCAGCAAAACGCATGCTTTCTGGCGTTGACCTGAAGGTTCGTCGCCTCCGTCATCTTGCTAATCTTTTTCGTGCCATGCGGCCGACCCTCCACCCGCCAACGCACGACGATCCACCATCCGATTGACCGCTTCCCCGAGCGACTTTCATTCCATCACTGCAGTCAGAGTTAGGGTATGCTTACCAAGGCTTTTTGTGATTAAGGGGCCTAATCATCACGTAATCTCAAAGGATCTTCATGAAATTGGGACGCCTCCACACCGCGACTGCGGCCGTCTTACTCACCGCCGTACTTGCTTCATGCGGCGCCTCGAATCAGAATCCCGCCGCCGATGCAGCGGTCGACTCCGAGGCTCGTCTGGTCGTCGCCAACTTCCGTGCCCCGGTGTCCAACTGGGCCATGGAGAGCGACGACGCCTACGTGTTGTCCATCGCGGGCTGCCTGGAGACGTTGGCCAGTTATGACCAGGTGGACAAGAAGGTTCAACCCATGCTGGCCGAGTCGTGGAAGCAGACTTCACCCACCGAGTGGGAGTTTAACCTTCGTGACGGCGTGAAGTTCCAGGACGGCACCGCGTTTGATGCCAAGGCGGTCGAGAATTCACTAAACCATGTGCTGAAGGCCACCGCACCGGCCCGTGCGGTGAATCCCAAGACCATCTCCAAGGTCAAGGCCGTGGACGCAGAGACCGTGCGGATCACGACTCCCGCAGCGGATCCATTACTGCCCTACCGTATGGCCAGCGTGAATGCCGGAGTCCTGGCTCCGGCCGCCTACACCGCCAAGGGAATCGACCCCTTCGGACACTGCACCGGCCCATTCGCCCCGGTGTCGGCCAAGGCCGGACAGTCACTGAGCATGGATCGGAACGCCAACTACTGGGGCGGCGAGGTGAAGCTGGCCGGAGGCGAAATCCGCTACATCACCGATGGAACGACGCGCTCCACCCAGGTCCAGACCGGGGAATCCGACATTGCCATGTCCATCCCGGCCACCAACATTGCCACGCTTGAAGCCGATCCGTCGGTGGAACTGGCCAAGGCCGACTCCCCTCGCACAGCAACGCTTTACCTGAACAACTCACGGGCCCCCTTCGAAGACCGGCAGCTACGTCAGGCCGTCACCAAGGCGCTTGACCTGCCGGCCATCGCCGCCAGCGTCTATGAGGGCATTGCGGAGCCGGCGACCGGACCGTTTGCCCCGAGCGAGCCATGGGCCAACAGCGAGTTGGGTGTCCCCGCGGTCAACCTGGACGAGGCCAAGGCCTTGGTCCAGAAGTCTGGATATACCCAGGACAAGCCGCTGGAGATCATCGCCATCGTCGAGCGCGCCGAGTTCGCCTCGGTCGGCGCGATCATCCAGGAACAGCTCAAGCAGATCGGGTTGCAGGCCAACGTCGTGACCAAGGCCTATGGCGCGGTGGAACCGGATCTGCTGAAGGGCGACTACGACATGGTGCTCAGCCAGCGCAACCGGATGATCGACATTGCCGATCCCGTTGGCTTCTTGCAGGCCGACTACAGTTGCGCCGGTGGATACAACCTGAGCCACTACTGCAACAAGGATTTTGACGCCCTGGTCACCCAGGCCGCTGGCGAGTCCGACGCAGCTGCTCGCCACACCCTCTACCGCCAGGCCGGCGACATCCTAGCTCAGGATGCTGTCAACGTTTGGCTGGTCAACGAGCAGGCCATCGACGCCGTGGGCGAATCGGTGCAGGGCTACGTGCAGGATCCCCTGACACGTTATGTCTTCACCAAGGACCTGGCAAAGACTAAGTAACGTGCCTGTCCTGACCATACTGCTGCGCCGGCTCATCGGGCTCGGCGCAGCAGTCCTGCTCTCCTCCTTCGCCGTTTTCCTGGTTCCCTTTGTTGCCCCCGGGGACCCGGTGCGCAACCTGCTGCGTGCCCGGATGGACGCCGGCGCGGCGGATGAGCAGACGGTTCAGGCTTATGCCGAGCAATTCGGTTTGCATGACCCCCTGCTGGTGCAGTTCGGACGCTGGCTGGCCCGCTTCTTCACCGGAGACATGGGGATTTCCTATATCAGCGGCACTCCCGTCATCGATCAGGTGTTGCCGGCCATCGGTATCACGCTGCTGATCGCCGGGATCTCGATCCTCGTGGCCATGGCCGTCTCCATCGTCCTGGGAGTCATTGCCGCGACCCGTGCCGAGCGCTGGCCCGACAAACTCATCACCTCCATCACCCATGCGCTGATCGCCATTCCCGAATACGCCATCGCGCCACTGCTGGTGCTCCTTTTTGCCGTGAAGCTCGCGCTGTTGCCCTCCGCGGGCTTCAATTCGCCGGCCGCCCTGGTGCTTCCGGTCTTTGTGCTGTGCCTGCGCCCCATCAGCTTCTTCACCGTTGCCGTGCGTTCGGGCATCTTGCAGTCGCTGGGCTCCGAGCATGTGTTGGCCGCTCGGGCGCGCGGTCTCAGCCGCACCCGCGCGCTGCTGCGCCACGTCATCCCGCACGGTCTGCTTCCGTTGTGGACCATGACCGGCGTCTGGTTTGCCGGGCTGCTGGGAGGTTCGGTGATCATCGAGGTCATCTTCGCCATCCCCGGAATGGGCCGACTCATCTTTGATGCCATTATCAATGCCGACATTCCGGTGGCCCAGGGCGGCGTGGTCATCGTGGTGATCTGCGCGGTGCTGGTCACCAGCGCCGTGGACCTGGTGCAGCAGTTCAGCGACCCGAACGTACGTGTTGGAGCACGCCATGACTAAGAAATCCCTGTCCTTCGTGTTACTCAGTCCCCCGGCACTCGTGCTCTTTTTGGTACTGGTGCTCACCGTGCTGGCACCCTGGGTCGCCCCCAGTGATCCCAATGCGCAGGATTTGGCCCAACGTTTGCAGTCTCCGAGCTGGGGACACCTGCTAGGCACCGATTCACTCGGCCGGGACATCTTGAGTCGGGTCTTACACGGTGGCCGTTTCTCCCTGTCCGTGGCGCTGCTGACCACGCTGTTTTCATTGTCAGTGGGCACCGTGTTGGGATTGCTCAGCGCGCTGCGCGGCGGCTGGCTGGACGAGTTCTTCCTGCGCGCCAACGACCTCTTGCTGGCCCTGCCGGAAATCGTGGTGGCCCTGTTGGTGATTGCGATCATGGGGCCCGGATTCTCCTCAATGGTGCTGGCGGTAGGTGTGGTGTCGTGGACCCCGACCGCCCGGTTGGTCCGCTCGTTGGCCGTCCAGGTGCTCTCCACCGGATATGTGGAGGCCTCCCGCCACGTGGGCAGTTCGCGCTGGTTCATCCTCCGTCACCATGTGTTGCCTTTTCTCGCCGGTCCGGTGCTGGCGCAAACCGCCCTGCGCTTCGGGCTGCTGCTGGTGCTGCTCGGCTCGCTGTCCTATCTGGGCATCGGTGTCCAGCCGCCGCAGTCGGACTGGGGATCCATGCTCGCCGAGGCCCAGCCCCATGCGATCCGTTCCCCCTGGGGCCTAATCGCCCCGGGTGCCGCCATCTTCATGGTCAGCTTCTGCGTGACCTTGGTGGGCAACCGACTCACCCAGTGGTTCAACGGCCACGATGTGCTTGAGCCAGCCGGACAGGAGCAAGCCCGTGGCTAGCGAATTAGACGTCAAGGACCTGTCGGTCTTCACCGGAACCAACGTCCTGCTGGATGCGATCAGCTGCTCGATTCGCGCCGGCGAACTTGTCGCGGTGGTGGGCCGTTCTGGATCCGGCAAAACCATGTTGACCAAGGCCATCATGGGCCTGCTTCCCTCCGGGGTGCAGGCCACTGGCCAGATCCTGCTTGACGGGCAGCGACTGGATACTCTCGGCGAACGCGACATGGACGCGGTGCGCGGTAAAAAGATCGGCATGCTCTTCCAGCAGCCCAAACGAGTCATGAATCCGCGGATGACTGTCGGCGCCCATCTACTCGAGGCCATGGGGGCCACCGGATTCCGCAAGCCAAAGAATGCCCAAAAGCGCATCGAGTCCCTGCTGCAGGAAGTCGGTTTGTCCCCGGCCGCCGAGATATCCCGGATGCGCCCAGACCAGTTGTCCGGAGGCATGGCCCAACGGGTCATGCTGGCCATCGCCCTGGCCGCGGATCCCGCCTACATCCTGGCCGATGAACCCACTTCTTCCTTAGATTCCATTCTTAAGGCCGAGATCTTGGACCTGCTGCGACGCCGGCAACTCGAACGCGGGTTGGGTATCCTGCTCATCACCCACGACATCGCCAGCGTTCAACACATTGCGGACCGGGTCATCGTTATCAGCGACGGTGCCATCGTCGACCAATGCCCGACCTCGGCGATGTTTTCCGCGCCCCGGCACGAGAAGACGCGAGAGCTCATCTCCGCCACGGCTTCCGTCATCAGGGAAGTCCAGGAGATCACCACGCACTGTGTCTTGCGGGCCGATTCCGTGGGCAAGAACTACACCCGCCGCGCCAAGGGCGCAGCCGCGCTGAATCCCACCAGTTTGAGCCTGCATGCCGGTGAGGTCCTCGGCGTCGTCGGGCGTTCGGGCTCGGGCAAGAGCACCTTCGCGCGACTGCTTGCCGGCCTCGAACGACCCACCCATGGAAACATCACCGGACTCACGGAAGGGTCACAACCGACCGGAGTGCAGATCATTCCGCAGGAACCCTTTGGTTCCTTTGACCCCGCACTCGATCTGCGCACGAGCCTGATGGCAGCCGTCCACCGGGTCCCGGATAGCGAGGCCGCTGAGCTCATCGAGGAAGCCGTCGATCGAGTGGGGCTGCCGGTCCGACTCCTTGACCGCTTGCCGACACAGTGCTCCGGCGGCCAGCTGCAGCGCATGGCCATTGCCCGGGCGCTATTGGTGAAGCCCGACGTGCTGATCTGTGATGAATCAACCTCGGCGTTGGATTCTGTGGCCCAACGCCACATTCTCGATTTGCTGCTGCAACTACGCGAGGACATGGGCATCTCCCTGGTGGTGATCTCCCACGACATGGACGTCATCCGGTACGTCAGCGACCGCGTTGCCGTGTTTTACGCGGGGAACCTCGTCGAGATAAAACCGTTGACCCAATTCCTTACGGCACCCGAGCACCCACACAGCCAACAGCTGGTCCGGGCGTTGGACAAGGGAAACAGTTACTCGGGCCTCGCCCTCGACAAAACTCAGGCCGTCTAGTTCGAACATTTCGAGTGGTGTCTGCGACTTCATCGGCGTCGGTGCCTTCTGTCTGACCGGTCAGGTGGCCCACGGCGTTCTGTGATCGCCTGCCACCGATTGGTAGCCGATATGCGAGCTGGCTGACGCCAACACACAACAACAGGCCGCCGGCTTGATAAGCCCAAAGTCACCGACAAGAAAAAGTAGGCTCCGGCGATGGCCAAGTCGCCGTCAATGGTGGGATTTAGCAACTGCCGCATGAACGATTGGAGGGATGAAACCGTTTCCCGGTTCCATCCCTCCAATCGTTCGACCGCTTTCTTCGCTTAGCTGCGCGGAAGCGCTCCGGGAAGCGGCGGCACGACCGGCGGCAGCTGGCGCTCCGGACCGGCCTTGCGACGCTGGTTACCAAAATCGTCAATCTTTTCAGTGAAGGGTTGCACGTCTCCCGTGCAGAGCTTCCCGACTGCTGGCATTCGCTTGGTCAACAGGTAGCTGTCCATGGCATTCGTGACACACTTCGAGGTGCCGTATGCGGTGTGGCCCCAACTATCACTGCTCAGAAGCCGGCTGTTAGGCATCAACTTCGCGACCTTCTGGGCCCCAGAGTAGTTCGTCGCCGGATCCCAGTAGTTTCCCACCACCAACATCGGGTTCTTGGTCCGGCGCGTGAAGGGACCCATGTAGGAATCCTCGTCCTTAGCAGTCCACGTGGTGCTGGCACACGGGGCCGAAGCCCACGTCCACAGTTGGCCGAACCCTGGCGCGGTCTTGCTTGCCGCAGCTGCGTAGCGTGACCAGTTTTCTGCCTTCGCAGGATTCCTTGAATCGGTGCACAGCACCGACTGGAAGACTTCGGGAGAACTGTCATAGGGGAACGCGAACCCGGTGGCTGCCGCCTTTTTGGCGATATCCTGAGCCGCAGCCTTTTCTTCCACTTCGACGGCACGCATGCTCTTGGCCAGCGCCCTACGTGCGATATTCAGTTTGGACTTGGTCGGTTCCTTCGTCGGGGTGGCACTCTTCGGGAACGTGGTTCCCTTCGAGATGGCCCTTTCCTGGAGCATCTGCAAAACATACGTCAGCTCCCCGTCCACCATCGATGCCCCTTGCGGGTCATACATGTAACTAAGCATGCCCGAGGTCAGTGCGGCTGAGTTCAGTGAGAAATCGTATTCGGGATATTCAGGATCCGTGAACACTAGAGGTGAGCGCTTCAGTTCTGCCATGATCGCGCGGTAGAGCGTTTCTGGGTCGCCCTGGCCAGCCAATAGACAGTATTCCTTGCCGGTCTTCTTACAGCGGCTCAGGATTCCGCGCATGGCTTTCTCCGCGCCCTCTCCTGATTTGATGCGTTGGGTCTGCGGAGTGCCAGCGGTGGAGGCGGTTCCAGCCCAAGCCACCGGATCAAGCACGCCGTCGATGGCCACAGCACGGACCCGTTCAGGGAACATGTTGGCATACACGGTGCCTAGGTAGCTGCCGTAGGAAAAGCCCAGGTAGGTCAGTTGCTTGTCCCCGACCATGCGACGCAAGACATCCATGTCGCGGGCCACCTCGGCGGTAGACATCGAGGCCGAGACTGGCTTGCCGGTGGTGGAGCACGCCTTGCCGAAGGCCTTGGAGGATTTTGTGAAGGCGCGTATTTCCTTGAGCGTGTCCGGATACGGAACGTTCATCCCGGCTAAGGCTGTTTCCTGCCCTCCGAGGTTCTTCCAGCAACGCACATTGTCACTAAAGTTGGTGCCGCGTGGGTCGAACCCGACGACGTCGAAACGCTCCAGGACACTGGCGCTCAGAAAATCAGGGGCCGCAGCAGCTATCGAAACTCCGGACCCTCCAGGGCCGCCCGGGTTGACGAACAGGGTTCCGATGCGTTTCTTCTGGTCCTTGGCCTTGATTCGCAAGAGCGCGACTTCGGTCTTGGCCCCGCTGGGCTTGTCGTAGTCCAAGGGGAGCTCTACCGAAGCACACTGAGCGCCCGGGGCGAAGGGCGTGCAGTTGAACCACTGCGGCTTGGGGGTCTTGAAACCATCGACGCGTTTGCTTTCGGCCTTGCTCGTCGTGTCATGGGTGGTCTTCTTTGCTGCCTGTACCGTCGGTGCGGTGGAGGAAAGAATGTTCATGGAGGACGGCACGGTGGCGTTGGCCGGGGAGCTGAGGGCCGTTGTGGCCAGCAGGCCAACCACCGTCAGCATGCCAAAGGCAGCACCTAAACGTTTTTGTACGATGTCAGTTCCTTCAAAAGTAGTTACTCGGCACGGACTATTGGACGGTTAGGTCACTAAGCCCTGATTAGAGTATTGATTATTTGATGGATAAACCGAACATTGTGCGTGTCTCAATCTGGACACAATAATAGTTTCCCCTACTCCTCGGGGAGGGTTTTGTGCGGTTCAGTTAGCTGTGATTAAGGAATGACTAGGTCATTAGTAAGGCTGGAAGTCACCGATCAAATTGATCGTCCGCGAGTACATAGTTTGGACAAACCACCTCATGGTGACAACGGGCTTCGCTGACTTTCAGCGAAGCCTCATCAGATAAGTAAGGTTCTCAACACTAAGTATTTTGCCGTGCGACCCGGACGCAGGGATCGGGATTTTTCAGTTCACCTTTCGGGCGCCAATTCAGCCCGGTCTACTTTCATCAGTCCTTTTCAAGGACCTGCGGCTCCGTTTGGGCCAAAGGACTGGAGCAGTCTGTTAACCCTGTGATGATATCCGCTGGCACAGAATCACACCATCCTTAGCGTGTCCGCTTGGGCAGCACTTCGGTGTCGTCCTCCGCTGTCTCGAATGTAGGACGACCCATACTGCCGGTGGAGATTTGCCATTTAACCTGCTCAAGATCAGCCTTCAGCTGATCAACGATGGCACGGTACTTCTTCAGTTCCGCATTTCGATTCTTGGCAATGATCATACTGATGATGACGGCGATAAATGCTAATGCGAATGCCACCAATAGGGCTATTCCGGACATGGTCAGGAAGTTGAGTGCGATCGGAAGCGCCTGTTTGAAGGCTATGAAGTCATTAACACCGCCAACGACGTCCTGAAGAGCAGAATCCAAAGGGAGCAGAT
The DNA here is from genome assembly GCF_012271785.1 of Paeniglutamicibacter terrestris. Taxonomy (GTDB): domain Bacteria; phylum Actinomycetota; class Actinomycetes; order Actinomycetales; family Micrococcaceae; genus Paeniglutamicibacter; species Paeniglutamicibacter terrestris. Next base: position 66,243 of record NZ_JAAWVT010000008.1, read on the forward strand.
ACTCCCCCACCACCGGAGTCCCGGCAAACGATGGAGCGGTGAGCGATGACTCCGCCCCGGCAGACCAGCGGGAATCACCAACAGTGCTCAGGACGTAAATCCCGGCGCCAGCGTTGAGCGCGGCAAAAAACATGAGAGAACCAACCACGGTCCAGTGAATGCTGCGCCACCAGATGACACCAAACAAGATCAAAACACCGGCGGCGATGACCCATGTGTAGCTGTGCAATTGGTCGAGGCTCAGGCTGCCCAGAAGTTCCATAATGTTCCCCCGCTCCTTGCTGCCGGAGCCATTCTTTGCTCCGCACCGAAGCGATCCTATCCCGGGCTTCTTGGTAGTGCGACGAAGGTTACTGGCACAGGGCTATGAGCTCAGCACTCGTCAGCGAATCGTATTTATCGCCCGCATGACAAGCACTTATGCGTTCCCGGAACGGCTGACGTGCACCACGCAGCTGATCCAGGATCGGCATCAGATCCTCAGCGATCAGCACACAGGCTCAGGTTCCGCAGAAGGTCCGGTAGGGGCCGAAGTCTTCCGGGGCCGCGGCGGCATACCGCTCGAAGCCGGGACGCTCCTCGAAAGGTGCGCCGACCGCAGCCAAAAGCTTCGAGAACGGTTCCAAATCGCCGTCAACCGCGGCAGCGAGCGCCTCCTCGACGAGGTGGTTCCGCGGGATATAGACGGGATTACTCCGGTCCATCAGCTCCGCATCCGGATCCAGTGCCCGCCAGCGCTGAACCCACGCCTCGAAACCGGCCGGGTTCGCGAACATCAAGCTTGCCGGCTCGACATCCCCGCGCGCGGCCCTGCCTAGGCTCCCGAAAAAGGACGTGTAGTCGACGCGGCCTTCTTGCAGGAGGCTGACCAGTTCGTCGGTGAGGGCGGTGGCTACGTCATCGTCCAGATTGGCGGCCAGACCGAGCTTGGTTTTCATTCCGGCCAACCACTCGGCGCTGTACTTGCTGTGGAAGGCGCCGAGGGATTCCTGTGCCAGGGCAACGGCCTGTTCCTGGTCCTCGTGGAAGAGCGGCAGCAGTGCCTCCGCAAGGCGGGCGAGATTCCACTGCGCCACCAGTGGCTGGTTGCCGTAGGCATAGCGCCCTCCCTCGTCGATCGAGCTGTAGACCGTGGCCGGATCAAAAACGTCCATGAAGGCGCACGGCCCGTAGTCGATGCCCTCCCCCGATATGGTCATGTTGTCGGTGTTCATCACCCCGTGGATGAAACCCACCAGCATCCACCGGGCCAGCAGCGATGCCTGGGCCGCGAGCACCGCTTCGAAGAGCGCGAGATAGGGGTTCTGCGCCTGCGCTGCACCGGGATGGTGGCGCGCGATCGCATGGTCTGCCAGGCGACGCAGCAGGTCCTGATTGTCCATGGCACGCGCATACTGGAAGCTGCCTACCCTCAGATGGCTGCTTGCCACCCGGGTCAGCACGGCCCCGGGCAGCATGGTCTCGCGGCGAACCTGCCGTCCTGTCGCCACCACGGCCAGGGAGCGTGTGGTGGGAATGTCCAGGGCGTGCATCGCCTCGCTGATGAGGTATTCGCGCAGCATCGGGCCGAGGGTGGCGAGCCCGTCACCGCGGCGGGCAAACGGGGTGCGTCCGGACCCCTTAAGGTGCAGGTCCCGAAGACGGCCCTGCGCATCGGCAATCTCGCCGAGCAGCAGCGCCCGGCCATCACCCAGACGCGGCGAGTAGGAGCCGAACTGGTGGCCGGCATATCCCTGGGCCACCGGAGTGGCACCATCCGGTAGCGCGGTACCGATCAGCAAACCCAGTCCCTCTGCGTTGCGCAGGGACGCGGGGTCGAAGCCCAGCTGGGCGGCCAGCGGCTCGTTGAGCACCAGCAGCCGCGGATCCGGAGCAGGTTCTGCCTGCCAGGGGGTGGCCAGCTCGGGAAGTTCACGGGCAAATTGGCCGTCTAAGGAGACGGTGGATTGTGCGTCGACACTCATCCTTCAAGAGTACCTTCGAGCAGGTGCGGCCGGTTCGGGATGACGTAACCAGGCATCAGGACGCTTCGCCGGGGTGCAGCGAACATTACTCGAGGCCATGCGTGATGGTCGGCACAGCCCTGACGCCCGAACAAGCCCTGCCCCGTGATCAGGCGTAGTGCCCTCTTCGAACACCGAGACTCGGACGGCAAACCGGCTCCGGTGCGGCTCCGGGTGTTCGAGGGATCGAAGTTCAGAGATTTCCGGATCCCTCGATGAAGGCCCGCGCGTGGTCTACTGCTTTCTTGAAGGCGTCGTTACGCAAGGTAGTGCTTCGAAGATTCTCCGATTCGAGGTAATCAGGGATACCCGGGCGCAGCAGCCAAATGTCGCCGGCCGGTGGCAGGTAAAACATCGCGAAGGACCTGCGATTCTCGTCGTGGGTCCAAACGGGGACCACCGCCAGTGCGGCACCCGTGTCAATGTTGATCCACTGGGCCCGCGGCATGGGCTGTTCATGAACTTCAGGATCCAAGAAAGGCGCGGTGCCCTCTCCCCAACGTTTCTCGAACCGTTCATGGAAGGCAGGCAGCAGCGGCGAATCGTAGCGACGCCATGCACTCATCTAAAAACACCTCCTGGGGTGGTTTCATTTGATGCCGTTTTGGGTGGTGGATCTCCGCCGGAACCTCTATTGGTGAGAATAGATTTTTTATAGCACCGGTGACAGTCTGGTGCAAGAGAATTTTTGGGATCATGTCTGGAAGATGATCAACCACCGCCAGCAGAAATCCGGAGGCGCTCGGGGTCTATGCCATCTCGGTCGCGGCCGAGCTGGCGGCGATAGGGCAGCAAAACCTGCGCCGGTACGAACGGGCGGGTTTGTTGGAGCCGGGACGCACCGACATAGTGATCCTGCGAAGGATCGCCGGACTCCTTGCCCTCGGCCTCAACCTTTCCGGCATCCGCCTGGCTCTGACCTCGCGGAGGAAAACACGACCTTGCGCCCGGAATTCTCGCGGCACAGCGACGCTCCCGACAACACGGCACCCACAGACCAGCCCTAAGTTTCAACGATCCTTTCGAATCGCCCTCCGCCCTAGCGCACCTAGCGCACCTAGCGCCGAAGAGTAGACGCCCGACGATCAAGATTGGTGCCGCGGCAGGAACCAGGATGAGGGTGGCAATGTGCGTTCGAAGCAGTGAGCAGGGATTCCACCGACGGCGCCCAATGATGCGGCAGCACAAACTTTTGGGCAGACTTGGTGTCATGGAGAACAGCGACGAAGTCACCACCCAAGGATCAACGGTTGAAGACTGGACGCGGGCCTTGGCGCAGTCCACTGGCTCCCCTGGTGGGGGCGCCGGGGCGGGGCTGATGCTTTCCCTTGCTGCTGCGCTGACTTCTATGGTGGCCGGCTACACCGAAGCCGAAGGGCACGAGCGCGGGGCCCTGGACCGCATTCGGGAACGAGCCCGGTCCCTCCGGAATGACGCTCTTGAATTGGCCGATCAGGATTCGTCTGCGTCCCGCGCCTTTGGCGCCGCATTCCATCTGGAACCCGGACCGGAACGGGATGCGGCCATATCCCGGGCATCCCTGAATGCTGCCAAGGCATCCGCAGTGCTCGGCAAACGAGCCATGGACGCCATCGAAGACTTGGCGTGGCTCGCTGCCAACGGCAACCCGGCACTTGTTGCCGATGTCGTTGTCGCGTTCGGAGCCCTGAGGGCAACGGTGGGCGGCGCGCGCACCAACGTCAGTTTCGACCTCGCCTCGCTTACCTCCGGCGGCAACACCATGGAGCAGATCCGCGAGGAACATCCTGCCCTCTGGGCGATGGTCGGCGATCTCAACGCCGCCACCGAGCGGATCGACGCACTCACGGCCAAAATCGATCGCCGTGCCGCCCCAACCGACGCCATCTGATCCGGGCCGCGTCGGAAAACGCCATGACAGCTCGCCAATAGGACGGGTTCAAGTCGTCTCGCTGGGACGATAGCGTTGGCGGCATCATCGGCGTCGGCATCTCCGGCTATTTCTTGGCCTTCCTCGCTGGGATCGGGCTGACACTGCTCGATTGGGCGGCCTCCACGGCTGACGAACTCGTGGCGCTGCCGCACGGGGAACCTAGGCTTTTTGTCCTTGACCCACCACAGGAATCCGAGGGCATGTTTTGACTACCGGTCCGACTGATGGCAGCAACCGTCTGTAGAACCGTCGAACCGCAGGAATCACCAAACACTTTTGTGCCGCGGACGGTACTGGCATGCTGGTGGTGTGAGCCAAACCTCAATTGCGCTATCCCGTACCGCCCTGAGCTGGAAGTTGGTGCCGGCGGGGCTGCTCTCGGCCTCCGGAGTGCTGCTTTTTGGCGTCGGCAGCGACCCTGCAGGCTACGCCGTGCTCGCCCTGAGCCTGCTCACGGCGGCAATGATCGACCGTGAACTGTTACGCCACCTTGCCCTGATCGCGGCTGGATTAGTGATCATCAGCGTGGTTCCGCTGAATGCTGATTTGAGCATTCAGCACATGATCTTGATGGGCGGTGCGCTCACGTTGGCGGTTCTGGTGCCGTGGTTGGTTTCGCGGTTTGTTTACCGCGAGGAAATCATCAAATTTCCTGTGAATACCGGACGTAAATGGCCGCTGACCGCTAAGCTCTACCTGATTGGTGTCGTAGCGCTGGGGTACTTCATCTTGCCGGTCTACCTCATCAGCACGGGGGTCTACCAAAACTGGCCGGATGCGTCAGATCCCACCATCTTCTGGCGGCTCTTTCTGGGAGTGAATTCCGTTGGCATCTGGGACGAGCTGTTCTTTATTTGCACCACCTTCACGCTCCTGCGGCGGCACTTTCCGGATTGGCTCGCCAACATTCTTCAGGCGGTGGTCTTCTCGTCTTTTCTATGGGAGATTGGCTACCAAGCGTGGGGTCCGCTTTTGACCTTCCCCTTCGCGCTGCTGCAGGGTTACACCTTCAAGCTGACCAAGTCGTTAACCTATGTTGTCTCTGTTCATCTGATCTTCGACTTTGTTTTGTTCCTCGTACTGGTGCATGCCCACAACCCTGACTGGCTGCCGATATTTTTGTACTGACGCCCTTGCCCACGTATACCGGGGACTAATCGGCGGGAACGCACTCCCTCTCGCACACGCGCCATCACCGATTCGAGGACCATCGGCAGTATCGCCGCCTTCATGCCGGTGGTCGCAGCATTCGGCCTGCAGCCCTCAGACTTCCTGATGTTGCAACTGCACCGGGAGCCATTGCTGCGGTTCGTGGCATCGCTCGTGGCGAGTCTGGCCATCGCCTTCTCCTGCGGACGAAAGTGTTCCCTCATCAATCCGCACAACCCACGGCACAACAACGATGTGGTGCTTCCGCACACAGAGTCTCAAAAGCCTGCTGCGATAAAAACCGCGGTCTATGTAGCTAAAACAAAAGTCACCGTTCCGGGCTCGGAACGGTGACTTTTGAGGTGAGAGATGTTGAGGCTAGAGCCAGCTCTCGGGGTTGACCCACTGGCCATTAACAATGACCTCGAGGTGCAGGTGGGGACCTGTCGAGTTACCCGTGCTACCGGAAAGCGAAACGACGTCGCCGACGTTGACCTTTTGTCCCACGGAGACTTTTAAGGATGAGTTGTGGTTGTAGCTGGTGTGCAAGCCATTGCCGTGGTCGATTTCCACGCGGTATCCGGAGTGCCCGGCCCATTCGGCCTGCACAACAGTGCCGGCGGCGCTAGCCTTGACCGGCGTTCCCAGGGGAACGGCATAGTCCAGACCATTGTGGTTCATGTAGCCGGCCGCGGTTGGGTTCTTGCGGTAACCGAAGCGCGAGGTCAACCGAATGCTGTCCACCGGCTGGGCCAGTTCTCCAGCAGCGGGGGTTTTGGTGATCTCGCTACTGGCAGCAGTCGTGGTCGATGCAGCCTTGTCGTCCTTGACGGTGACTTTCTCGGCGGCGGTCGTGACGGGCGCCGGTACTACTTTCTTAACTTCGACAAACTTGCTGGTCACCGAGGCGCGGTCGACCGACAGTTTGTCCTGGGCCGGGGCGCTGACATCTGCGACGGATGTATGGGCTACGCGCTCGGGCTCTGCGACGATTCCCTCAGATTCCTGTGCAGGTGCGGCGACGAAGGCCAGGCCGGTCACGGCGGCGACAGCGGCGAGCTTGTAGACCAAGCCGAATCGAGGGCGCTGAGCCCGGGGTGCGGACTTCGGAGCACTGCTCAGCTTGTCGGCGTCACCCACCTTTGCCAACGACACTGGCTGCGCGGCAGCTGCGGGTTGGATTTCGGTGGCGGCGATGGTTGCTTCTGCCGGAGAAGCGGCATAGCGCGGTCCCGCCCCGAAGCGACGGCCACCATACTGTGAAGTTTCGGTGGTCTCGAGGGAGTTCTGGCCCGCACCTAGTGCGCGTCGGCCGGAGCGACTGGAAGTGTTCTCGCCGTTTAGCGCGGTGTCCAAGATCTGCTCTAGCGAACCGCCGGCAGGCGAAGCGTCAGTGGTGCTGGGCGCACGGCGGTGCCCGGAATTATGCTGCTGAATCAAGTGATTACCTCTCATGTGTCGCCTGCGAAGTTAGCTGTCGGATTCGAGTCATGAGATCAACTCGGCCGAGCCCACCAAGGCGGACTCCGCTTCACCCCGAGTTCCAAGGTCTAAGACCTAGAACGGTTGAATGGGTCCTCCGCCCCTACCGGTAAGTTTTGACCTGCGATCCGCCAGTAGGGTTGTGCGATCCGGATCGGGATTGGGTTGCCCAAGTGCAACCAGAATCTAAACCCTACGAGGTACAACTAAAAGTTACAATTCCGTTATCTGTCCATGCATCAGACAAACTCACGTGTCCCGACTACCCGATGAGGCTTCGGTGCGCCTCTAATTTAAGAACTCGCATCCATAAAGCTTGACGGCCCTTTTCGGGGTGACTAGGACCCTGGGCAAATGCCGCAATCGTTGGGCTGCACCACCAGCTCCAGTTCCATCGGGATAATTTTGGCTTGGCACTCTCCCGCGACGGCACACTAAACGTGAGCAACACGACTGAAATCCCGGGGTCGAACACGGTGCGAATGCTCCCCACCAACGTGGCCAAAATGCTAATAGTGCCCACCACGCTTCGCCACACCACTCCCATTGCCGGTGCTGCACTTGGTCCATCCGACAATACGTCGCAACACCATCACCGGCTTGGATGGATTCTCCACCCCCGAATCACTGCGCCCACGGGTAGCATCCTTCCTTGGTTGGACGGGACTGTCGCCGCCCGCGTCGAGCGATTCGGTGGGCACCTAGAATTCACGATCGGTTGATAGGCACCGAATGGGGCCGACAGAGTGCAGACTTTAGTGCATGGACAAGATGGCGGGGCCTCAAGTCGCACAAGCGCAGAAGTGGTGGGGCGGCGGTCCGCGCCCCACGCTAGGCAATGACGCAGGCGCCTACGACGAAGCAGTCCGGGCGGCGCGGGCGGGCGAACTCGATGCGGATGCGGCCGCAGGCCAGCTGATCGATAGGATGACCGATCGAGAACTCCTCGGACTGCTCGATGGCGACTCCCCCAGACGGCTGATGCCGATCATCCCGCTTTTGCACGGCCGACGTCCGTTTGTCGCCGGGGCCGTTCCTCGCCTGGGCATCCCGGGAATCCGATTCAGCGATGGTACTCGCGGCGTGGTGATCGGTGATTCCACCGCCTTCCCCGCGGCGATGGCGCGGGCAGCCACCTGGGATCCATTGCTGGAGGAGCGTGTTGGCCAGGTGATCGGCATGGAAACCAGAGCGCGGGGCGCAAACTACTCCGCATCCATCTGTGTCAACTTACTGCGCCACCCCGCGTGGGGCCGCGCGCAGGAGTGCTACGGGGAGGATCCGGTGCTCACCGGCAGAATGGGCGCGGCCCTGACCCGCGGAGTACGGGTACATGTGATGGCGTGCGTGAAACACTTCGCGCTGAACTCGATGGAAAACGAGCGCTTCGAAGTCGACGTGTCTGTCGACGAACACGCCCTGCACGAGGTGTACCTGCCGCACTTCAAGGCCGTCATCGACGCCGGCGCCGACTCGGTAATGAGCGCCTACAACAAGGTGCGCGGCCAGTACATGGACGTCAATCGCGCCCTACTCACCGAGGTGTTACGAGACGAATGGGGCTTCACGGGTTTCGTGACCAGCGACTGGGTCTTCGGTACCCATGACGCGGTACTCAGCCTCGAGGCGGGGATGGATATCGAGATGCCGTTGCGACTTCTGCGGGCCCGCGCGTTGCCGGGCGCACTGCGCAGCGGTGTGCTGGACCGGGCGACGGTCGAGCGCTCCGCACGCCGGATTTTGAGCACCAGCGTGCGCCATGCCGCAACCCTCGAGGCGGCCAAGCCCAGCGAAAGCGCCATCGCTTCCCCGGCACATCGGGCGCTGGCCCGTCAGGTCGCCGCGGAGTCAATCGTGCTGCTCAAAAATGAGCACATCGGTGCGGCACCGCTGTTGCCATTGGCCCCCACCCTTACTCACCTAGCGGTGATCGGGCGGCTTGCTACGCACGCGAACCTTGGAGATAACGGTTCCTCACGCGTTAGCCCACCCTTCACGATCTCGCCGCTGCAGGGCCTGCGCGAGGCGTTACCCGGGGTGCGGTTCACCACCGCCTCCGGCCAGAACGTTTCCGCCGCGGCCGCGGCGGCTGCGGCAGCGGACACGGCGATCCTGATCGTCGGGCTGGATCAGCACGATGAGGGCGAGTCGGTTGTCACCGGCGGCGTCGAGGTGGGTGTGCTGGGTCGGGCCTTTGATGCCGGTCCGCTGCGGCGGATGTTCGTCGCGCTGGCCCACGTGGCTTCGCACTTTGTCCACGGTGGCGATCGCACGACGCTCGATCTGCACGCCAGCGACGTGCGCCTGATCCGTGCTGTCACCGCCGCCAACCCGCGGACCGTCGTGGTGTTAATCGGTGGCAGCACGATCCTGACTCAGGGGTGGGACGAAAGTGTTCCGGCACTCCTCCTGGCCTGGTACGGCGGGATGGAGGGCGGACGCGCTCTGGCCAGCGTACTCACCGGGACCGCGGAGCCCGGCGGACGCCTACCCTTTGTGCTGCCCACGAACGCCGCTCAGCTGCCACCGTTTGATCCCGCGGCGAAGGCCGTGACCTACGACAACAGCTGGGGACAACGCCGGCTGGACGCTGCGGGACACACTGCCGCGTTCCCCTTCGGGTTCGGTCTGGGCTACACCACGATCGAGCATCGGCTGCTGGAGCACAGCTTCGACGAGACCGGGGGCAGCGCTCAGGTGATGGTGAGAAACACCGGCGAGCGCGCGGGCTCGAGTGTCGTTCAGCTCTACGCAGCGGATATCTCGCTGCGCAGGCCGGTGGCGCAGCTGCTGGGCTTTGCCAAGATGACGCTGCAGGCCGGGGAAGAGAAGAGCATCCGAGTCTCTCTGGATGCGGGACCCACGCTGCAGCGTGATCCGGTAACCCGGCAGTGGTCCCCGCGCGCGGGTGAATGGGCCCTGCTTGCGGCCCAGCACAGCCCCGCCAGCTGGGCGGGCGCGGTTCCGTTACACCGTGCAGCGGGTATAGACGGCTAAAAGGCTCCTAGGATACTCGGTGGGCGCGAGATCACGGTGGGTCGCGTCCCGATCCCTGAGGCAGAGTACGAATCGGTGCCTAGGGCACCTCAATACGCACCGGCAGCTCGTCCTCGCCGCGGAGCATGGCGCGGATTAACCGCCGTTCCTCCCACTTCAGCGTTATGGACGCTTGATCGCGGCGCAGGACCAGCTCCCCGGTTTCGGTCCCATACCGCTTGCGCAGCACCACCAGCTCATCTGCCCGCAGCAGGGCCACGGTGCTGCCCGTCGCCTCCTCATTGAGGCGGACCAGCGAGGAGGGTCCGCGCAGGTCGGTCGCCACGACACGATCCCCGCTCGCTGCCAGGATCGTCTTCTGCGCCGCACGGGACACCACCAGCGGACGCGATGGCCCATCCAGCAGACCACTGAGCACGTCCGCCGCAGCTTCGGGACGGCCGGTCTTGTGCGCCGCCGCCTTCATTCGTTCAAGGCGGCCCGGTTCGCGCAGCACCGAATCGATTTTCCAGCCGATCGTGGCGGCAGAATTACAACGCACTGCAGCCCCCTGCTCCAGCAGGTAGTCACCGTTGCGAATTTCCTGCCCCGGGATCGGATTCACCAGCACCATGGGCAACCCCGCGGCCATGCACTCCGAGGCAGTCAACCCGCCGGGCTTGCCCACAAATAGATCGGCGCTGCGCATCAGTTGCGGCATCTGTGTGGTGAATCCGAGCACCTGGTAGCGATCTGCCACCGGCGCCACCAGCGCCTCAATACGCCGCCGCAGTTCCTCATCGTGTCCGCACACGATCGTGGCTGTGAAGGCGGAGCGCATATGCAGCGTCTGGCGCACCACGGCCTCGGCGTAGTCGCCGCCCTTGGCGCCGGCGGAGATCAGCAGCATCGGCGGCCCGCCGCCTTCCCGCGTGGCCGGAAGGTTCGGCTCGGTCGCGATGGGGATTCCCGTTGCGGTGATGCGGTCGGTAGGTAGGCCGAACGCCGTCAGCTCGATTCGCCCCTCCTCCCTGGCGACAAAGAGTTGGTGGAACGCACTGGTCAGCCACAAGCCCTGGAAGTCATAGTCGGTCGTGACCACGGCGGTCTTCGCGTCGATCACACCACGCAGGAGTAAGGTCGCAAGCAACTGGGCCGGCAGGAAGTGTGTACACACGATCGCCGTCGGTCGGAATCGCTTGATCGCACGGATGACCGGAAGTGCGTTGATGCCTGTCCACGGGTCCAGCGGTCCACGGCGCCTAAAGGGCGGGTCGCTGGCGTCATAACCCCACTCGATCAGCCATGGCAGGTCCTCGACTAAGGCGAAGTACCCTTTCGCCAACACGTCACGGTAGAGCGCGCTACTGACCTGGAGCACGTCCAGCACCTGCACCTCGTTGACGTCGGTGCGCACGGAACACGCCTGCTCCACCGCCGCCGCGGCGCTGTTGTGTCCGGATCCCACCCCCGCGGAGAGGATCATGACGCGCTCACCTACGGCCTTGTGGGGGCCACGTTCCGACGTCTTACGCATGAAGAAAGGCTAACGCACGGCTGCGACCCACCCCGGTTCCCGCCCACCTCACGGGGCGCGTCGCTCTCGTCGGTTCTCTGCGAGGGGGCTTCGTCGTGGTTGTGGACGCCAGGGTCCGGCTAGTTGCGGCCGCTCCCCCACATCGGCAGCTGGGCATGGCCGGTGCGGAGCTGCGGTCCCGAACAGATCCCCCGCACGAACTGCGGTTCTACTGCCATCGCTTTACACGGCACGGCGCGGTACCGAACGGTGCCGGTCATTCGCGGTCCAGATGCTTGGTTCCACGCTCACGGTGGTGCCGCGGCCGTCCGGCTCCTTCATAGGGACTCTGTCCAGGACTGGAATTCAGACAAATGCCGCCCATTGTCGCCCGGATGCGCCCCTTGCTCCTGAAGGATCTGACTTGAAGCGGTCCTTCACCGGAATATGCTGAGCCATGGACAATCAGCAAAAGACGTGGCACGCCGAGCACAAGGCCTCACTGACCAAGGGACAACGAGCCGCCGACTATATGCGTAATGGGATGGGTAGCTGGCCGTTTGTGGTGGGCTTTCTTGTCTTCATGATGCTTTGGGCCGTAGTCAATACCTGGGTGCTGTCGCAACGGGCGTGGGATCCCTACCCCTATATTCTGCTGAACCTGTTCTTGTCCATGCTCGCTGGCCTGCAGGGTGCCATTTTGTTGATCGCCGCCAAACGTCAGGACGCCATTGCCGCTGCCATGGCCCAGCACGACTTGGAAACCAATTTGGCGTCAAAAGCCGAGATCGAGCAGCTCAGCGCCATCAATGAGCAGCAGCTGAAGATCCTCAAGGAGTTACTGGCGCTGGGTGCGCTCAAGAGTTCCGAGACCCCAGCTCGGGGAGGGAGCTGAGGCCTGGGGCCTGGAGCCTGGAGCCCACAGCTACCGCGAGCCTCGGTACTTCTTGCGTCGGGAAGTCCACACAAGGTAGGTAGCCAGAGATCCAGCCGCACCAAGACCAGCACCCATGAGCGGATTTTGCCAAGTCTGCAGTCGCTCCCGGTCCGCCGCCGTCAGTTCTCCGATTCCCCGAATGAAGGCAGCGGCAATCATGCCGGCCACCAGCCGGTTCCCGATGCGTTCCACTCGTCCCACCAAGGGCTCCAGCTCCTCAGCGCGCAGGTGCACTTCAACTCCGCCATCGATGTTCTCGAAAAGGGTGCGTAGCTTCTCGGGCAGGATCATGCCCAACTCAGCGGCTTCCAATCCTGCCTTACCCAGCCGCTCGGCAAGGTTCCGGGGGCTAAACTTCTCTTGCGCCAGGGTCTTGGCATAGGGACGAAGAATCTCACCGAGATTGAACTCTGGGTTCAACCGGACCCCCATGCCCTCGGTCATCAAGACCATCTTGAGCAGCATCGCCATCTCACGCGGCAGTTGGAGATGATGGTTTCGCAAAATGGCCAGCATCTGGGTAATGAGGGGTGCGATCTGAACCTCACGAAGTTCGAGGCCTTCATAAAGCTGGATAAAACGGGCCGCGTCGTGCCTCAACACACCACGGTCCACGGACGGACGCGTCACGGAGATCGTTCGTAGGGCGGAGCTGACCTTGTCCGGATCGTTGCTGGTGAACGCGAAGAGCAGCGTTCCCAACTGGCCTCGCAGTTTTTCGTCAATCTCACCGACCATCCCAAAATCAATCAAGGCGATCCTGCCACCGGGCTGAATGAACAGGTTGCCGGGATGCGGATCGGCGTGGAAGAACCCGTCTTCAAAAATCATCTTCGCTGCGGCCCTCGCCGCACGTTCGGCCACCTCGCCCCTGTTGATCCCCGCAAGGTCAAGTGCCTCGATGTTATCTACCTTGATGCCCCTGATCCGTTCCATGGTCAGTACTCGGGACGTGGTGGTCTCCCAAAAGATCTTGGGAATATAAATACTCGGATCTGAACTGAAATTCTTAGCAAAGCGCTCGGCGGAGCGGCCCTCACGTAGATAGTCGAGTTCTGCGCGCAGCGTGGCAGCGAACTCGGTGGCGATCCCCGCCACGTTGTAATCCGCCGCAGCTTCCCAGCGCCTGCTGGCGTGGGCGGCCATATTTTGCAGGATCTCCAGATCCTCATCGATCCGGTTCACGATGCCGGGGCGCCGCACCTTCACCACGATCTCGGTGCCATCGGCCATCGTCGCGGCATGGGCCTGGCCGATCGAGGCGCTGGCCAATGGTTCATCGTCAAACGAGGCGAAGAGCTGTTCGGGGGTGGCTCCGAGTTCCTGTTGGATCAATGAGCGGATCTGCTCAGCGGACACCGGGGGCGCGCCATCTTGGAGCTTGGATAGTTCACTGAGGTAGGCGGCCGGCATAATATCTGACCGAGTGGAAAGCAGTTGGCCGAGTTTGATGAAGGTTGGACCCAGTTCTTCCAACGCCAACCGAAGCCGCACCGGGCTGGTGGGCTCCGCTGTGGGCATCAGTGGATGCCGCGGCAGCCAACGCTCCAGCCCCATGGTGCCGGCCAGGAATCCCAGTCCGTGCCGGGCCAAGATTTCGGCAATCTGGGCAAACCGTTCCAGATGGGTGTTCATGGGCGAGCGCTTCCTTCCCCGTGGGGGTCCCGGACCAAATACTTGGCCCTGGACAGATCGGTCATGGTCTTGATCCTACGGTGCCCAGAAAGAACTCCCGCGCCTCAAGTCTTCGTGCTTGGCATGGGGAGCGAGTCCGCTGCTCTAAGTATGGAAAGTACAGCCAGTTCGTTCGCAACTTTTCGGGACGCCCCATGGGGCCGGGTTTACCGTGATACAACGTCCAAAGCGGAAGGGATCCTGCCAATGATTGCGGTCGACGAAGCAGCCGGCAAGAGGATCGCGATGGATGCCATCGAGGTGGGACCCATAACCAAAGCTGCGGCCAGGATTCCGATCCACATGCGCAGGAATAAGTGCTGGCCGAGGTGCCGATTGTGTGGAGTCATGGAAGCGATGAAGCCCGCACCGATCATCGCAACACGCGAACTCATGGCAGCACCCTGAACAACGGATCGATACCGCTGTTCAGGGTGCTGTGAGCCTGTCCGTTTGCTCGCGTGCCCACTACATTTCGGGCCGTACTATCGGTTCAGGCGCGACTTCAAGCGAGTCTCAAGTTCTGCGAGGAACTGCTCCGTCGTCAACCATTCCTGGTCAGTGCCCACCAACAGCGCCAAGTCCTTGGTCATGAATCCGGCTTCGACGCACTTGATGACGGTGTCTTCGAGGTCCACAGCAAAACCGACCACGGCCGGAGTGCTGTCCAGTGTTCCGCGGTGGATCAGGCCGCGGGTCCACGCAAAAATGGAGGCGATGGGGTTGGTGGAGGTGGGTTTGCCTTGCTGGTGCTGACGATAGTGCCGAGTCACGGTCCCATGCGCGGCCTCGGCCTCAACGGTTTTTCCGTCCGGGGTCAGCAGGACGGAGGTCATCAGGCCGAGCGATCCGTAGCCCTGGGCGACGGTGTCGGATTGGACATCCCCATCGTAGTTCTTGCAGGCCCAGACGTAGCCGCCTTCCCATTTCATGGCCGATGCGACCATGTCATCGATGAGCCGGTGCTCGTAGGTCAGCCCGTCTTGATCGAATAGTTCCTTGAATTCGGTCTCAAACACTTCTTGGAACAAGTCCTTGAACTGTCCGTCGTAGGCCTTGAGGATGGTGTTCTTGGTGGACAGGTAGACCGGGTAGCGCCGCTTGAGTCCATAGGCGAAGGATGCACGGGCGAAGTCGCGGATGGAGTCGTTGAAGTTGTACATCCCCATGGCCACGCCGCCGCCTTCGGGGTAGGTGATAACGCTTTGGTGGATTTCTTCACCTCCGTCGGATGGGGTGAACGTCATGGTGAGGGTGCCTGGTCCCGGGACCTTAAAGTTGGTTGCCTTATATTGGTCACCAAAGGCATGGCGGCCGATGATGATGGGTTTGTTCCACCCGGGAACGAGGCGCGGAATCGTTGAGATGATGATCGGTTCGCGGAAGACCACTCCGCCAAGAATATTTCGGATGGTTCCGTTAGGGGACGGCCACATTCGTTTCAGGCCGAATTCCTTCACGCGGGCCTCATCCGGAGTGATGGTTGCGCACTTGATCCCGACGTGGTGCTTCTTGATAGCGTGTGCAGCATCCACCGTGACGCGGTCGTCCGTGGCGTCGCGGTTCTGAATGGACAGGTCGTAGTACGCCAAATCCATGTCCAGGTAGGGAAGGATCAGCTTGTCCTTGATGGCTTTCCAGATGATGCGCGTCATCTCGTCCCCGTCGAGTTCGACGACGGTTCCGATGACTGTGATTTTTGGAATCATGTTTTTCCTGAGTTTCTGGTTCCCCTGGGGAAGTAGCCGCAGGGGCACCGGTTTTCGCGCGAATGCGGCCTACAAGTTGGACGAGGAGCGCGTGAAGCGCTCGGTGAGCCCGTCCAGTTGGGCAGATAATGGTGTTGGCAGGGAATCCCCGAAGCGGGCGTACCACTGCTTGATGCTCTCGATTTCCTGATCCCATTCGTCGGGGTCAACGTCCATCGCGGTGCCCAGGTCTTCATTGCTGACACTCAGTGCGGTGGTATCGAGGGCCCCGGGAGCCGGGACGTAGCCGATCGGTGTTTCGACGCCGGCAGCGGTGCCTTCGATCCGCTCGATAGCCCATTTGAGGACGCGGGAGTTTTCCCCGAAACCGGGCCAGAGGAACTTCCCCGCGGCGTCTCGGCGGAACCAGTTGACCAGGAAAATCTGCGGCAGCTTTGAGGCAGTCGTCGATGTGCCAACGTCAAGCCAGTGCTGGAGGTAATCACCGGCGTCGTAGCCGATGAACGGCAACATCGCCATCGGGTCGCGGCGGACGACGCCGACCTTGCCTGCTGCAGCCGCGGTCGTTTCGGAGGACAGCGTCGAGCCCATGAAGACCCCACTGGTCCAGTCGCGTGACTGAGTGACCAAGGGGATCGTTGTTTTACGTCGGCCACCGAAGAAGATCGCGGAGAGGGGAACTCCCTCGGGGTCCTCATATTCAGCTGCCAGGATCTCCACCTGGCTGATGGGTGTGCAGAACCGCGAATTGGGGTGGGCGGCAGGCTTGCCGCTGGCCGGGGTCCAGTCTTTGCCGGTCCAGTCCCTCAGGTGTTCCGGCGTTTCTTCGGTCATGCCTTCCCACCAGACACCCCCATCGTCGGTGAGCGCAACGTTGGTGAAGATGGTGTTTCCCTTGGTGATGGCATCCATGGCGTTGGGGTTGGTACGCCAACCCGTTCCCGGCGCGACACCAAAAAGGCCCGCTTCGGGGTTGGTGGCCCGTAGCCTGCCGTCTTTTCCCACACGAATCCAGGCGATGTCATCGCCCAGGGTCTCAACCCGCCAGCCTTTGACGGTGGGGTTTAGCAGGGCCAGGTTGGTTTTGCCGCACGCGGACGGGAAGGCTGCGCTAATAAAATGCGACTGCCCTTCGGGGTTGGTGAGCTTAAGAATGAGCATGTGTTCGGCCAGCCAGCCCTCCTGTCGAGCCATCGCCGAGGCGATGCGCAGCGAGTAACACTTCTTGCCCAGAAGGGCATTGCCGCCGTACCCGGAACCGTAGGACCAGATCGATTTCTCTTCCGGAAAGTGGACTATCCATTTTTCGCGATTGCACGGCCAGCTCACATCTTGCTGCCCCGGCTCCAGCGGTGCGCCAACGGAATGAAGGGCGGGAACAAAGTCTGCGTTCAACTGATTCATCTTGGCCAATACGTCGGCCCCGGAACGCGTCATGATGTGCATCGACGCCACGACATAAGCGCTATCGGTGATCTCCACGCCGAACTTCGGATCTTGTGACTCCAAGTGCCCCATGACGAACGGGATGACATACATGGTCCTCCCGCGCATGGAACCGGTGAACAGCTTGCGCAGCTGCTCCTTCATGATGGCCGGGTCCATCCAGTTATTCGTGAACCCGGCATCTCGCTCCTTCTCAGAACAGATGAACGTCTGTTCCTCCACCCGGGCAACGTCGTCCGGGTCGGAAAACGCGGCAAAGGAATGGGGGAACTTTTCTTCCGCAAGCCGTACCAAGGTACCGGCACCGACTAGCTCATCGGTGAGCTCCCGGTACTCGGCTGCTGAACCATCAACCCAATGAATCTTCTCCGGGGTGGTCATGGCGGCAACCTGATCAACCCATTGCAGCAGGCTGGCGGGGGCATGGGGTGTGAAACCTCGGACTGCGGGTTCTGTGAAGCTGTTCATGAACGTCTTCTTTCTTTCTCGTTTCAGCGCCGGAGTCACTAAGGGTGCTCGGCGGCTGAGATATCGCAGGTGCGGCGGTGCGCCAAGGTGCCGTCGTTTCCAGTCTTTTGGACTCAAAATTTCGTCATGTTGCTTATTGGCCTGTCGAGTTCGGTGGCTAACTTGCCGGCTGGGGGCTTGGCCGCCGTGCTTTGAGCCGTGGTTTGGTGATGCATTCTCTAGGGATCGAGTCGGGGAGCAATCACAAACGGGACCATAAATGCCGCAGTCACCCCGAGGATTCCGCCAAGGAATCCGAGCCCTTGCCATTGCCATTGTTCAAGCGCCCACGCTTCTCCGATCAGGTAGATCCCCCCGACAAAAAGCGAAAACGAAATCAGAAAGACGAGGACATTCTTCATGTGGTGCAGCCGATCAGTGGATGGGTGATTCCATCATGTTACAACATCGTGATATGATAAAGTCATCAAATCACGAGAGGAAGTACCCATGGATCAGTACTTTGACGCGCAGCGACCGCTGTACGAGGTGAAGGCGAACCTCTTTAAGGGCCTGTCACATCCGATACGCGTCAGCGTGTTGGAGGTACTGACCCGCAAGGCTGAGGTTTCGGTGACGGAGTTGCTCACGAGCACGGGACTGGAGTCCTCACACCTCTCCCAGCACCTATCTGTCCTGCGTCGGCATAACCTTGTTGTCGCCGAACGCCGTGGCAGTCAGGTTTTCTACAGGCTGGCTTATCCGCAGGTGGCGGATCTGCTCCGGGTGGCCCGCTCGTTGTTGGTCGAAATCCTTCAAACCACACATGAGCAGCTCGCCACCAGTGCCGGCCTTCCGGAGCTTGTCCAGGATCCCAGCTAGTGACGCGCCTCCCGTCCGCCCTGCGATCGGCTGCAACATTGCTGCCCAGCTGGCGCGATTACCGCCAGTTCCCCAAGACCTGGCGCCAGGACCTGTTGGCCGGCGTTACCGTGGGAATCGTTGCCCTGCCCTTGGCGCTGGCGTTTGGTGTCAGTTCTGGTGCCGGAGCCGAGAGCGGATTGATTACCGCAATCATCGCCGGCATCGTCGCGGCAGTCTTTGGCGGTTCCAACATCCAGGTCTCTGGTCCCACCGGGGCCATGGTGGTGGTCCTCGGCCCGGTCGTGGCAACCCAGGGCCTTGGCGTGTTGGCTGTGGTTTGTGTGATGGCGGGCCTCATCGTGGTGGCGGCAGGATTGCTGCGCCTTGGTCGAACCATCACCTACATACCGTGGCCGGTGATCGAGGGATTCACCCTGGGCATCGCCATGATCATTTTCCTCCAACAGGTCCCCTCGGCCTTTGGCGTACCCGCAGGACCTAGTAGCAATGCCTTCATGGCCGCCGTCGAAGCTCTCCAAACCGTGAGCGGGGCGGCCGTTTGGATTCCCTTGTTGGTTGTTGCCGTGGTTATTGCGGTCATGGTCGTGGCCCCGCGCATCCACAAGGCCATCCCCGGGTCGATCATCGCAATCATCATCGTCACCGTGGGCGTCAATCTGGCCCAGCTACCCGTGGCGACCATTGGGGCATTGCCCGATTCGCTGCCGGCACCCCGGCTGCCTTCGGCGGACTGGGAAACCCTGACAGCACTGCTGGGGCCAGCCCTGACGATTGCAGCGCTGGCCGCCATCGAATCCCTGCTGTCGGCTCGCGTTGCGGCCTCAATTTCAGACACGGGACCCTATGACGCCGACCGTGAACTCGTGGGCCAAGGCCTCGCCTCCGTGGCCTCGGGCTTCTTCGGTGGCATGCCCGCGACCGGGGCCATCGCCCGAACAGCTGTGAACATCCGTGCCGGCGGTCGCACTCGCATGTCGGCAATCATCCATTCATTCGTGCTGATTATTGTCATCTATGCAGCAAGCGGTATGGTGGGGAGCATTCCCCTCGCAGCGCTGTCCGGCGTGTTGATGGTCACGGCGGCCAGGATGATCTCGATGGCGACCGTGAAAACAATTGTCGGGTCCACCAAGTCCGACGCCGTCGTCTTCATCGTCACGGCGCTCATCACCGTCAGCGTCGACCTGATCTACGCGGTGGGCATCGGCATTGCCGTTGCGGCTTTCTTCGCTCTACGGGCCTTGGCCAATTCCGCTGGTGTGTATCGGGAAGAACTTCCCGATCCGAAGGCCCCGGGGGACGAACATATTGCCGTTTTCCGTATCGACGGTGCGCTGTTCTTCGGAGTAGCCGAACGGCTGCTGGCCCGTGTGGGAAAAATAGAGAACGTCGCCGTGGTGATCCTGCGCATGTCGCAGCTCCAGATCCTGGACGCCACCGGAGCACAGGTCATGACCGAACTCGTGCACGGACTGGAACGGCGCGGAATCACTGTGCTCATTAAGGGAATCCGCCCCCAGCACCTGCGTCTAGCCACCAGAATCGGGGTGGTCTCATCTCTGCGGCACGAGAACCACCTCTTTGACACGCTTGAAGACGCCATTGAGCATGCGCGAAGCCATATCCGACGGGCCGAACACGGACTGAATCCGGCCTGAGTCAAGGAAAACTCTCGAGGAATCACTGGTTGATTGTTACAGGTCCTCACAGGTTGGGAAATAAACCCTTAGGCTCAATAAGAGATCAGGGCGATGCATTCGGTGCCCGTCAAAAATTCCGCATGATCCCCCGCGTTGCAGTTGGCGCAAGGAAACGATGGAGTCACTATGCAGTTACCGAAGGGCCCTATTGGTTCCCAAGTCATCGGGCTAGGCCATTACCAGCCAGCGAACTCGATGACCAACCGTGATCTTGCCAAGATGGTGGACACGAGCGATGACTGGACGCAGTCCCGGACCGGTATCGTCACCCGGCACATTTCCGAGCAAACAGAAACCGTCGCGGACATGGCTGTAGCCGCCGGTCGGCACGCCCTCAACGACGCAAACGTCGATATCGAGCTTGTCGACTTGATCATTGTTGCCACCACTACGGCCACCGAGCGCACGCCGAATACCGCCGGACGCGTCGCCCACGCCCTGAGCGCCCTTTCACCGGCAATCATTGACATCAACACGGCCTGCTCGGGATTCTGTCATGCCCTTGGCCTCGCGGACAGTGCCATCCGGACCGGTACCGCCACTGTCGCACTTGTCATTGCCGCCGAGCAGCTTTCCGCGCTAACCGATTGGACGGATCGCGGCACCTGCACCCTGACCGCTGACGGTTCCGGGGCCATGATCGTCGCGGCCAGCGATTCTCCACGCATCAGTGCCGTCAATTGGGGTTCCGATCACCGCATGAGCAATACGACTGGACTCCAAGCACCCATGAATCGGTTCGACCAGGACGACCAAAACGGGCTCCGGTGGACAATCACTGACGCCGCCAAACACGCCAGCAAAGTCATCGAACAAGCCGGCTACTCCATCGATGACATCGACGTCCTCGCGGCTCAGCAAGCCAATCTACGCACCATCGAGCCTCTGGCTAAGCACCTGGGACTTGATCACAAGATCGTCCTGACCGACGCCTCGGAATCAGGTAACACCTCCGCAGCCAGCATCCCCCTAGGACTCTCCAAATGGTGGCATAACGGCAAAGTACCCGCCGACGCGCTCACCCTGCTCTTAGGTTTCGGTAGTGGCTTCGCCTACGCCGGCCAACTCATCCGCACCCCAGCCAGGGATCCGCTCCGTTCCCAGCCCTAGGACGAAGACGGCTGAGCACCGACGCGTCCAATCCTTCGTCGCGACATACGCGTCGAAGAACTCCACAAATCCGAGGACCTTGAGTCAGTAGCTCCCCGCCACCACTAGTTCCTCGTCATCGACGTCGCCAGGGCGAATGCTGCAACGCGGCCTATAGTTACCAATTTCTTAACGGCACGCTTCTTATGGGCCGATCACTGAAGAACATCAAATCATCGGCCGCCCGGAACGAGCTCCGTCAGGTCACCGCTACTCCGAATTGATTTGCAGTGGAACACACCGAGCGGAGCCTGTCTGAAGTCTTGAACACCCTAGGTGTCCGCCCCGATTTCGGTCGTCTTGGCCCACCATATTCGCTCAAGACTCCATCGGACTGGCGATTCCGGCCAATGTCCAGGTTTCCATGAAGGTCACTCTGTCTATGGCTTATGTCCGTCTTAGCACGTAGGTTCGGAGCCATCGCCTAGGGCTATTTCCCACCTAATCGGAACGAGTGTTCTGGCACTAAGCGTCACAACCTCAGGACCCCGTGGCGCACGGTAGATACAGCGGTTCGGTCAATCATCATCACGACGAAGCGAAAGGGACCCATCTCCTCCATGAATCACCGCCCAGAGTTTTCCGAAACAGATGACGTCTTATCCCCCCAAGAACTGCAGCGCATCCACGCGTGGTGGCGCGCGGCAAACTATCTGTCCGTGGGGCAGATCTATCTCATGGACAACCCGCTGCTGCGCGAACCGCTGCTGCCTGAGCATGTCAAGCCGCGACTGCTCGGTCACTGGGGCACCACCCCTGGACTGAACTTTATTTACGCACACTTAAACCGGGCGATTATGAAACGCGATCTGGAGATGATGTACGTCATGGGTCCGGGACACGGCGGGCCCGGACCGGTCGCGGCAGGATGGTTGGAAGGCACCTACAGCGAGACCTACCCCAATATTTCCCAGGATCTAGAGGGCATGAAGCGGTTGTTCAAGCAGTTTTCCTTCCCCGGAGGCATACCGAGCCATGTTGCCCCGGAAACCCCCGGATCTATCCACGAAGGCGGGGAGCTGGGGTATTCGCTCTCTCATGCCTACGGGGCGGCCTTTGATAATCCTGAGCTGATTGTTGCTGCTGTGGTGGGAGACGGGGAGGCAGAGACCGGGCCACTGGCGGCCAGCTGGCACTCCAATAAATTCATGAACCCCGCCCGTGACGGAGCAGTGCTGCCGATCCTGCACCTGAACGGCTACAAGATCGCCAACCCCACCATCTTGGCCAGGATGGACCGGGACGAACTCGACGCGCTGCTGCGCGGCTACGGACATATCCCCCACTATGTGGAGGGCAAAGACCCCGAACAAATGCACCAAGACTTCGCTCGAACTCTGGATGCCTGCCTCGATGAGATCAGGGAAATTATGCGCCGGGCCCGAGAGGACGGCCAGATCCAGCGGCCCCGCTGGCCGATGATAGTGCTCCGTTCCCCCAAAGGCTGGACCGGCCCCGCCGAAGTCGACGGGAAAAAGGTCGAGGGTTCCTGGCGATCGCATCAGGTACCATTTAGCGCCGCACGCGAAAACGAGAGTCACCGGCAGATCTTGGAAACCTGGCTGCGCAGCTACCGCCCGGAGGAGCTCTTCGATGAATCAGGGGCTCCGGTTGAAGAAATCCGTAGCCTGCATCCCGCAGGACCGCGCCGGATGAGCGCCACCCCGCACGCCAATGGCGGGATTCTCCTGCGTGATCTGCGGATGCCCGATTTTCGTGACTACGCGGTTCAGGTGAATAAACCGGGCACCGGCGCGGTGGAAGCCACTCGAGTGCTCGGGCAGATGCTTCGGGACGTCATGGCGGCGAACATGGACAACTTCCGCGTCTTCTCCCCGGATGAAAACAACTCGAACCGACTCGCAGCCGTCCTCGAAGCCACCGACCGCACGTGGAACGCCCACACCGTGCCCGAGGATGACCACTTGGCTCCGGACGGGCGGGTGATGGAAATCCTGTCCGAACATACCTGCCAGGGCTGGCTTGAAGGCTACCTGCTGACCGGCCGCCACGGATTCTTCTCCTGCTATGAGGCGTTCATCCACGTCGTCGACTCGATGTTCAACCAACACGCCAAATGGCTGGACACCAGCAATTCGATTCCTTGGCGGCGGCCTGTCGCTTCCCTTAACTACCTGCTGACCTCCCACGTCTGGCGGCAGGACCACAACGGTTTCTCGCACCAGGACCCCGGCTTCATCGACCACGTGATCAATAAGAAGTCCGAGGTCATCCGGGTATACCTCCCCCCGGACGCGAACACTCTGTTATCTGTCGCCGACCATTGCCTGCGCAGCCGCCAGTACGTCAACGTGATCGTGGCCGGCAAGCAGCCGCAGATGCAGTTCCTGGACATGGCCGACGCGATCGTGCACTGCACCAAGGGCATCGGCATCTGGGATTGGGCCAGCACGGACACCGATGCCGAACCCGATGTGGTGATGGGCGCTGCCGGGGATGTGCCGACCATGGAAACCCTTGCCGCCGTCGAGATCCTGCGCTCTCGGTTCCCGGATCTGTCGATCCGGGTGGTTAACGTCGTGGACCTACTGCGGCTCCAGGATGAGGCCAATAACCCGCATGGTCTGGCAGATCGTGAGTTTGATGCGCTGTTCACCACGGACAAGCCCGTGATTTTCGCCTATCACGGTTACCCGTGGTTGATCCACCGGCTCACGTACCGGCGCAGCAACCACGGCAACTTTCACGTCCGCGGGTATAAGGAGGAGGGCACCACCACCACTCCGTTCGACATGTGCGTGCTCAACCAGATCGACCGCTTCAACCTTGCCATCGATGTGATCGACCGGGTGCCGCGGCTCCAGGACATCTCGTCGCACGTGCGCGAGGAGCTCAAAAACAAGCTCATCGAGCACCGCCAGTACATCCGGACCCACGGTGAAGACATGCCGGAGATCAGAAACTGGCAATGGAGCGCCAATCCCGGTGCCGCCGACCAGCCCACGCCTCAGGCACCGTAGGGGCGCGTCTTTCCTAGCCCGTCTCACTCTTCGTGGTGTGCGCCCTGAGTTCAGGCTGTCGCGGTGTCCTTGGCTACCGTGTTGTGAGACGGCGTTCGGTCCTGAGCGCTTGCGGGGAGCTTCACGGTGCCCCAACCAGAGCGAGCGTTGCCTCGGCGATGGCGCGCTCCTCATCGGTGGGAATCACCAGAACCGGAATGGTCGACTCCGGGGCGGAGATACACAGGCCTTCTTCCACGCCGGTGGCATCCTCATTCGCGGCGGCGTCGAGGCTGATACCCAACGGTCCCAGCTTGGCCAGAAGCCGGGCACGGAAGGGGGCCGAATTCTCCCCAATACCGCCGGTGAGCACTACTGCCTGAGCCCCCGCACAGGCCACGTGATAGCCGCCGATGTACCGGGCGAGTCGGTGCGCCGCGGTTTCCAACGCCAGCTCTGCCTCCTCGTTCCCGTTCGCGGCCGCCTCGGTGATGGTGCGCATGTCATTGTGCCCGGCCAGGGCCTTGAATCCTGAATTTCGGTTGAGCAAGTTATCCAGTTTCTCGGCGTCGTAGCCCTTGCGCAGTAGGAAGACCAGCACGCCGGGGTCCACGTCCCCGGACCGGGTGCCCATGACCAGGCCCTCCAACGGCGTGAAGCCCATGGAGGTGTCCACGCTGCGCCCCTGATTCACCGCCGTGACCGAGGCACCATTGCCCAGATGCGCGATCACGCCGTTGAATTTCTCCCACGGCACTCCCAGCAGGGCTGCTGCCCGTTGTCCAACATATTCCACGCTGGTGCCGTGAAAGCCATAGCGGCGAATTCCATACCGACGGTAGAGCTCGTCCGGCAGGGCGTAGCGCCAGGCAGCTTCGGGCAGGGTGCGGTGGAAGGTGGTGTCGAAGACCGCCACCTGCGGCACGTTCGGCCAGGCTCGGGTAGCTGCCCGGAGGCATTGCACACCGGGCGGGTTGTGAAGCGGCGCCAGCTCGTTCAGCTGCTCGATGGCGCGGATGATTTCATTGTCGATCAGTGCGGGTGAGGTGAAGCGTTCACCACCGTGGACCACCCGGTGTCCTACGGCATCCACGGTGCATCCGCCGAGCGCTTCGGCGAGTTCGCCCCTGACGATGTCGAAGGCTTGGAGATGGTCGGCCACGTCCCCTGCGCCGATCTGTTCCACGATGCCTTTGGCGATCTTCACGCCTCCGTTCAATGACTGGTCCGGGTCGAATCGTCGGACCGAATACTTGAGCGACGAGGAACCGGCGTTAAGGACGAGAACAAGCATTGGTCTGTTTCCTGTGATCGGGCGAGCATGGGCGATTGAGAACCCACCGGCTAGAGTCTGGCGGCAGACCGTGGATCATATGATCGCGCGTCAAGCACGTGCATACTCCTGTCAGTGCTGATGCTGCGAGCCGACGTGCCACCGGACCAAAATATAGTGCGGCCGCTGGTGTGCGATCCGCCTCGGGGCTGAAGCCCTGGGGCGGATCACGGAGGTTCAGCGGGAAGTGGGCGGTTGATTCCCAGGTCCCGGAATCTCGTTGCCTTCCACCGGCTCCGGTTCCTCGGGGGCAGCGCTGGTCGGGTCAAACGGGCCTTGATCGAGGCGGAACGGTGGGTACTCATCGCGCATCAGCAGCACATACGCGCTGACCCGGTAGACCCAGCGATTCACTCCCATGATCAATGCGAACAACCCGTGCCAATAGCGGCCCGTGAATAGGAGCAGCACTGCGGAGATCAACACGAGCAGCCCCAACAGCGAAGGCCCCCACGTATTGCTGGAAAGCTCGGCGCCATCCTCCCAACCACCGTTCCATGTGGCACCGGTGCCGCTCGTAAAGATGCCAATAATCAGCAGGTGTGGGATGGCCAGCAGCCACCACTTCACCAACACCAACCCACGCGAGAGCCGCTGTGGGAAGGCCACGTCAAGATCTGCGGGGTAGTCGGCACGTGCCAAGGTGAAAGGCGGATAGCGGTCGGTGCCCAACGCGGAGTAACCGTAGAATCCCACCCGCCAGGACCAACGCAGCACACCGACGTTGAAGCAGAACCATGAGCGCGGATAGCGGCCGGTGAACAGGATGACGACCCCGGCCGCGATGGTCGTCACCACCAGAGCGACCCACAACAACGCCAAGACAAAGTAGTGCGGCACCGCCAGCAACCACTTCACCAGCCACAACCCTCGCGACAGCCGGCCCTCCAGCACACCGGTCAAGCTGAGCGGATACACCGAGAATGCTCTCTGTCCCCGCCCCGCATGCTCCGCTAGGGCTGCCCCGGGGCCTTGACCGGGACTCGGACGGGCCGCGTCGATGTCCCGCCCCAGCCACGCTGTTCCCAGCAAAAGCAGGGGAATCCCGAGGACCAAGCCAATCAGCCCCGCGACCAGCAGTCCAGTACCAATTGGACCGAGCAGATCAGAGCGGGCACCGGCCTGCAGGTCCACCCACACCGGAGCGTCGGCATCGGCGTTCATGACCACCAGTGCCCATCGCCCGGGCTCTAAGTCCCACGAGATCTCTTGGGCACCAGGCCCAGAGGCCGAGACTCTCCAGAAATCCTGTTCCCCCGGGGGTTCTGGGACCCGGTTCCCCGCCGTCGTCCGCGCGGTGTCCTTCGCCCACGGCGAGCGCCCCGGCCATGGGTCGGCAGCTGCGAACGTGGTGTCCCCAGGGAGGAGCGGGCCACGTCCTGCAAGTAGACATCGATATCGGAGACGTCGGCTATTCCGACGAAGACTTCGGTATCCGGGACCGCATTGGTCACGCGCACGTGGATGCTGGCCAGATCCCCGAGCGGAGGAAGGGCAGACATGTTCTCGGACCCGGCATCGAGCACCACCGACGGGCTGGTCAATGCATATCCCGTGCTCCGGTAGTTCTCGGTATCACCCACCAGGTAGCGGCCGTCGCGCTGGGCTGCGTTGGCTCCCAGCGTCACGGCTCCGCCGACGGTCAGGCCCAGTCCAAGGACGGCTAGCAGCACGCCAAGGACCAATAAGACCCAATGTCCTGGTTTCATGCGGGCCGACCTCGAGGGGAAGGGTGCCAACGGTGGGACAGCGTGGGAGGCCATGTCAATCCTTTCGATGCTCGTGACTGTACCTCCGTGCGGGGTAAACACCTATGGCTAGTGGGCAGGATCTTGGGTGCGCTGAGCATTGCCGCGTGGGCCAAGCGCAGAACCGAGACTACGACCCGGGCGTTGGCGTGGAGCCACACCGTGGGCAGGCGCGAAGACAGTAAAATTTTCCTCTTCCAATCGCGATTTTCTCGATATCGAATACTAATGATGTGAAGATGCACCAGCACGGGAAACCGCACCCCATTTGACACCTCCTGCGCGCGGAAGCGCCCATTAACTGGAGCACAAAAAAGGGAGTTGAGAAGTCAAAATTGGTTGGATACCGCAATAAATTGAGACTCCACACGAAACGGTAGCCAATCCCATACAGTTCGGTGTTTAATGATCGAGGGGGGCTTGGGGAAAGACGGTTTGACCTTTGTGTCGATCCGGGTAAGTCATTCGCTTCGTCCGATTCCCAAGCCAAAGGTAATCCTCATGAAAAACCCATCCACACGTCTTCGCAAGGTCGCCATGTTCGGCGCCGCCCCGCTGGCCATCCTGATCGCCGGGACCATGGTCTGGCAGGGTTCCCAGGCCGCCTTCACCGCCTCCACCCGCAATGCCGGTAACGCCTGGAGCACCGGCAACGTGGTCCTCACCGACGATGACCTAGGTGCTGCCGCGTTCACGGTGGAAAACATCGTCCCTGGCCAGACCGGCCAAAAATGCATCGTCGTCACCTCAGGATCCAATGTTCCCGGAGTCGTGAAGGCATACACGCAGAACCTGATCAGCGCCAAGGGCCTCGAAGACCGGATCTTCTTCGACCTTGAACAGGGCACCGGCGGCTCCTTTAATGACTGCACCGGCTTCACCTCGGTCACCAACAATGTCCCGGAAATGAGCCTCTCGGCCCTCTCAACGGCCAACCAAGATTTCGCCAGCGGCGGTTCTCCCTGGGTAACGGCCGGTACACCCGGTGAAACTCGAAGCTACCGCGGGACGTGGCGCTTTGACACCAGCGGCATGAGCCAAAGCGAAATCAATGCCCTGCAGGGTGCCCGCGTGGGCATCGACCTGGTGTGGGAGCTCCAGTCCGACGACTCCCCTACAACACCGTAGAGCGGCCGCGGTAGAACTACTCTGTGAACCGGGAGGAACCCGGGTCCGCCCGGAACCTCTCCCGGTGGGCCCCGCTGTTTCCCGCCGACGGCTGGACGCTGCTTCTGGCGTGCATTGCCGCACGGCTGTATCTGGGCGTGCTGTTGAGCCTTGCCCTGATCGCGATGCTGCCCGCCCTGCTGGGCTGGCACAGCACCGTGGTCCAGAGCGGGTCCATGGAACCACACATCAGCGCCGGCGACGTGGTGCTCGCTGCGGAGTTCGGGGCCACCCAGCAGGTTCCGGTGGGCGGAGTGGTCCAGTACACCAGCCCGGCCGAGGCCGAACCCAGCGGGGTAGAAAAGACGCGGTTGCACCGGATCGTTGCCGAGAACCCCGACGGAACCTTTGTCACCGCGGGCGACGCGAACGTCGAGGTGGACAGTACCCCACTGGACCGAGGACAGATCACCGGCCAGGCCAGGCTCCTGGTCCCCATGGTCGGACTCCCCGGGCTCTGGTTGGGCAGCGGAAACCTCGCCGCGCTTTCCTGGTGGAGTCTTTTGACGCTGTTCGCGGTCCTCGTCGCAGTGTTCGGTGACCGTCCTTCCAAGCTTGAAGACGAGGATCAAGACGACGACGATAAAGCAGAAGAGGACGGCGACGACCTCCCTCCCAACGCTCACCGCTCCCGTCGCTGGAAGACCGGTGCTGCACTTGCCATCATGGCCGTCCTGGCTGCCCTCATCATGGCGACAACCACCGCATTCTCCTCGGCCGCTTTCACCGCCTCCACCGCAAACGCCTCCAACACCTTCGGCACAGCAGCAGACTGGACGCCGCCAACTATCACTTTGAACAGCCCCGGAACCACGGTCCGGGCCAGCGTCGCACTGACCGCCGAGGCCAGCGATGCCGAAACGGGCATCCGCAGCGTCGCCATCCAGTACCTGCCGCCCAACGGTGCGTGGACCACGCTGTGCACCACAACATCCGCACCCTACAAGTGCCAGTGGAACACCGCATCAGTGCCGGACGGAGCCTACGGTCTGCGCGCGATTGCCACAGACAATTCGGGCTTGGTCACCACCACATCCCCAACCCAGACCACGGTGGCCAACACCTTCTCGATCGGCCTCGAGGCTCCACTCGATATCGTGCGCGGCAATGTCGCCCTCGCCGCCACCCTCAACAGCCCGGGCGCCACTGCTTACGCTGTTCGGGTGGAATATTCGTTGGAGGGCGCCAACAAGTGGACCACGCTGTGCCAGATGCCTTCCTCCCCCTATAGCTGTTCCTGGCCCACGGGCAGCTTCGCCAACGATGCCTACGATCTGCGCGCCGTGGCTGTTGCAGGCGGAATTTCCACCTACTCGGACACGACCACCGATATTCTGGTGGACAACCTGGCACCCACTATCACCATGAATGACCCCGGCACACCCCTACGCGGCACCAGCACCTTCGCAGCCGTGGCCGCAGATGCCCACTCGGGCGTCGCCCAGGTGCAGATCCAGTACGCCCGCACGGGCACCAGTACCTGGACACCGCTCTGCAGCATCACCGAGTCGCCCTACTCCTGCCGCTACAACACCACGGCCCTCGCCTCGGCCTCCTACAGCTTCCGGGCCGTTGCCACCGATGAGGCGGGCAACAGCACCACCTCGGCTCCCATCGCCAACAGGCTGGTGGACAACACTGTGTCCTCCGTGTCCCTGGATGATCCGGGTACCTACCTGACGGGAGAGACCACGCTCTCGGCCTCCGCGAACTCGACCTCGGGCGTGGGCAGTGTCCGGATCCAATCTTCGCCGGCCGGGACAAATACCTGGATAACACGCTGCACCCTCGCAGCGACCCCGTATTCCTGTTCCTGGGACACCCGGACCGTGGCCGACGGTCTGTACGACTTCCGCGCCATCCTCACCGACGCCGTGGGCAAGGAAACGATTTCCGCGTCCGTGACGTCTCGGCGCGTGGACAACAGCCCGCTGCGCGGCGCCGACGTGCAGACAGTCAACGGCACCGGGACGGCCGGCAAGATCGATGCCGGGGACACCCTGAGCTTCACCTACAGCCAGCAGGTCAACCTTGCCTCCGTCACTCCGGGCTGGGCCGGGGCGGACTTGCCGGTGACCCTTCGCCTGCGAGATGGCAACGTTCAGGGCCTAGGCACCGGAAACAGCGCAGACATTGTGGACATCCAGCGGCCGGGCAGCACGGTGAACCTGGGCTCGGTGAATACCAAGGGAAACTTCGCCAAGACCAAGAAGACCGTCACCTTCAGCGCCACCATGAGGGCCAGCACCATCACCACCGCCGGGGTCCCCAAAACCGTGGTGACCGTAACCCTGGGAGCCCCCACATCGGGGGCCGGCAGCCTCCGCGCTTCCACCACGACGAGCGCGATGATCTGGACTCCGTTGTCCTCCGTCACCAGCACCACCGGCGTCGCATCGTCAGTCGCACCAGTCATCGAGAGCGGAACGCCCGACAGGGATTTCTAGCCGGGGCACATAACCGTGCATCCAGCGTGGCAGTGCACTGGTGTGCCTTCGAAGATCCTGGAGCAGGGTATACGTTCCAAGCAAGAGGTCATGATGAATCTCAAAAGATCTCAAGCCTGCTCGTCGGCCCCTGTGGCGCGATCGGATCGCCACATTCAGCGTCGCTGTTCTACCTCGAGTCTTCCTCTTCCCCGGTGCGGGGCAAAGTGTGAATGCCGAAAAATACCTGCGCTGCGGTTCTAATTCAGTGCCGCCGAAGACCAAGACGAAACGCTAATCGAGGGCAACACCACGGCTCTGCGACCGGCCATCCACGCAGCCGACCAACCGATCCCGTCCGGAGCCCCGGCTTCGCAAGTCTTTAGTAATCGCGGACAGACTCGCATACTGATCTGAGAAGACCGCTTGGCTCACGAGGCGGCCAAAAATGCTGGACACGTCAAGGCAGGAGTCCCTCATGAACGGAAAAGATAAAGCCCAGTCCATCTTGCGGCGCAAACCCATCGACGACATCGAGGAAGAGAGCAAACACAGCGGCCTAGCCAAGTCGCTCGGACTCTGGCAACTCACCGCGATTGGTGTCGGCGGCATCATCGGTGTCGGCATCTTCTCCCTAGCGGGCTTGGTGGCCCACGGCAGCGCAACCGAACCAGGCGTCGGACCCGCCGTCCTGATCTCCTTCTTGATCGCCGGTCTGGCTTCCGCGGCCGCTGCCCTGTCCTACGCGGAATTCGCTGGCATGATCCCCCGCGCCGGCTCCGCCTATACCTACGGATACGTGGCCCTCGGGGAGATCATCGGCTGGTTCATCGGCTGGGACCTCCTACTGGAATACATCGCCATCGTGGCGGTCGTGGCCATCGGCATTTCCGGCTACTTCTCTGCCTTCCTCGCCGGGATCGGGCTCAACCTGCCCGATTGGGCGGCCTCCACCGCGGATGAGGGCCGCGGCGGCATCGTGAACATCCCCGCCATCGCCGTCTGCATCCTGGTGACCTGGATCCTCTCGCGCGGGACCCGGGCCTTCGGGCGCTTCGAACTGGTGGCCGTGGCCATCAAGGTCGTGTTGATCCTTTTCATTATCGGTCTGGGCATCTTCTACATCGACACCGGGAACTACAATCCGTTTATGCCCAGCGGATTCGGGCCCGTTATGGCCGGGGCCGCTACGGTATTCTTCGCCGTTTTCGGCTACGACGCGATGAGCACCGCGGCCGAGGAATCCACAGATGGTAAAAAACACATGCCCAAGGCGATCATCTATTCATTGATCATCGCCATGCTCCTCTACGTCGCAGCCACGCTGGTACTCACCGGCATGCAGAACTATAAGGACATCGACCCAACCGCCGGATTCGCCTCCGCATTCAACGGCGTCGGGCTCCCGGTCATTGCCACGATCATCTCCGTGTTCGCGGTGCTGTCCATCCTCACTGTGATGCTCACCTTCCTGCTCGGGGTGACCCGCGTCTGGTTCTCCATGAGCCGAGACGGGCTGCTTCCTGGTTGGTTCGCCAAGACCGACCGCCACGGCACACCACAACGTGTCACCTGGATCGCCGGCATCGCCTCCGCCTTCTTGGCCGGAGTGTTCCCCATCAAGGCGGTCGCAGATCTGACGAACATCGGCATCCTGGCCGCCTTCGTGGTCGTCTGCCTCTCCGTGATCATCTTCCGCTACAAGAAGCCCGACGCCCCGCGCACCTTCCGGCTCCCCTTCATGCCCGTGGTCCCGGCCTTCGGCATGCTGGCCTCCGGTTTCTTGATGCTGCAACTGCATTGGGAAACGTGGCTGCGCTTCGGTGTCTGGCTGGTTATCGGTCTGGCCATCTACTTCCTTTATGGTCGCAAGCACTCACTGATGAACCCCAACAGCCCACGGCATGCCAAAGTCAACGGGTTGCCGTCCGCGGAAACCTAGGCAGCTGTGCTGCCAGCATGGGTCAGTCCCTCACCGCGCATCTCAGGAATCACGTTTCGGGTCCTAGATGCGGGCTAATGTCAGCGAACTCTAGGGCAACACTCAGGAGACACGCGCCACATGGCGGTTGGCAGGCGGATTGCCCCCGCATAGGGTGGAAAGTGGACGAAAGGAGCACTTCATGAAGAAAATCCTCATGGTTCTGACCAGCGTTTCCGAGATCGGCGATACGGGAGAGGCGACCGGCTACAACGTGGCCGAGGCCGCACACCCTTGGAAGGTCTTCAAGGATTCCGGGCATTTTGTCGATTTTGCCTCCATCAAGGGCGGCCAGCCCCCGCGAGATACGGTCGACACCGAAGATCCCATCCAAGTTGCCTTCACCGAGAACGAGGCCACCCGCGCGGGCCTCTACAACACCGCCCGCGTCGACGTGGTTGACCCCGGCCAATACGACGCCGTCTACCTGGTGGGCGGCCACGGCACCATGTGGGACTTCCCGGACAGCGAAGGCCTGCAGAACCTAGTGGCCAGCGTCTATAACTCCGGCGGCGTGGTGGGTGCGGTCTGCCACGGACCGGCAGGCTTGGTGAACGTTGAATTGGCGAACGGGTTCCGCCTCGTTGAGGACCGACGGGTCGCTGCCTTCACCAACGACGAAGAGATCGCCGCTGGCAAGGACAAGGTCATCCCGTTCTTCCTCGCTGACCGGCTCGCCGAACAGGGCGCCACCCACGTGCCAGCAGAAAACTGGGCGGAGAACGTGGTTGTGGACGAGCGACTGGTGACCGGTCAGAACCCTGCCTCCGCTGCGGGCGTGGCCAAGGAGATGGAAAAACTTCTGGCGGAGATCATCCACCAGGAGAAGGCCGAAGAACACGACGAGGCCGACGCGCTTCGGGCGGAGAAGGACGCCGAAAAGGCGGCCAAGAAGGCAGCCGAAACCCACCACGAGCACTAATACCTTCCAGCACTTCGCAACTGGCGGTCGTCCCATCGATGGGACGACCGCCAGTCGTCTTTAAGGATGCATTGCGATGCCGCGGATTATGGCCAACCGTGAGACTCTCACTTTCGCGGTTCAAGATTTCTCTCGAGATTTCCATCGTGGAATCCGCCTGTTGGCTCTGTTGAAGAACCGTGGATAGCCTCATCGGAGATTGTAAATAGAGGTGCAACATTCGCCTTCGCCGGCATTCCGCTGCCCTTCCATTGACTTACACTCTGCAGCAGCACACAATGACGTGACTAGGCGATATCTGCCCGCTGAGTTTGCTCTTGAATTGGGGAATCAATATGTCGATCCAGACGGTCCAGAGACGGATCCCAATCATCATTCCCACCACCGCGCTTGTACTCCTGACTTTCGCGCTAACAGGAGCTCGGACGGTTGCCACAGCAACGAGCAGCCCGGAGCCCAGTCCTTCACCTGGAAATTCTTCCGCACCTGCCCCCGCAAATTTTAACCTTTCCACTTTCATGCTGATTGCGTCGTTTGTGGTTATCGCGACGGCTCTGTTCTTCGCGATGAAATACCACAGGGCACTTCTAGAGTTCATGACAACGGCTTTGGCCGGTGGCACCGCTTATGCGGGGATTTCTGGCGATGCCTATCCCGATGAAGGTGGAGCTGCAAACCAAGCGATCAGGCGAGTACAGGCCGAACCAGCTGCCGCACAGATTGTCGGTCCGGCGATAGGCTATTCAGGCCAAGAACTGGCTTTCGTCCTCAGCACTCAACTATTCGCCGACACGCAGCCCCCAAAGAAACTGTTGGAGATTCTGTGGACGATCGACGGAATAAAAGTCGATGGAAGCACTCAACATTTCCTCAAGCACACGTTCGAAAAAAGTGGACCTTATGTTGTTGGAGCTAGCGCGGAAAACCAGTCAATTCCACCGTTCATGATATCGATCGTTGCTTCAAAAATTGCCCCGAAAACAGCCAGCGGATTGTCACTTCCCTTTGCCATCCAAAATTGGGGCAGGATGGTCGTTTTACTCTTTGGCCTCGGCGTAGTCGGTGCGCTCATGGCGTCCAAGACCTTAAGCTCTGAGGCAGGAGCCGGGCTCTTGGGTGCAATGCTCGGCCTCGGGGCCGCGGCAGTCGGTTCGGGCGAAGCCAGTAAAGGCAATGGCGCTAACGGACAAGTCCCGATGGATGATGGAGGCGCCACTCCCATCGTTGGAAACGACCCCAAAAAGAAGTAGTAGTTCTACTCGAAACATCCGTACTTGGAATGATGACCGATAGCGAGATCGCCCATATTTTGTGCATGGCTGCAGGACACATCAAAGCAAGAAATCACCCTGGACACCAATGAGACATCGCAGTCAATTATGCGGCGGAATCCGCTCGAAGTAATCCAGAAATTAGACATTCATATTGCACAACACACGTCCTTCGGCCCAACGCCAGCACCAGTGCCCGAGTGAGTCTTTCTCTGCACGTCAGCCTGTGGCGATCATCGGTGAACGCGACTTGCCTCGAAAGCGCCGCGTCAACGATATTCCCTTCCAAGATCTGCTAATTGACCTAATTACGCATAGGTTTTGTCCCGAATAACGGTGGCACCTAAATTTTCGAAGTCCGGCTGCTAGGCGGCCTCGACCGGTGCCACCGGAGCAGCCGCGGTATTGACCTCCACCAGTAGTGCAGCAGAGATCGCGTCGAAGGCGCGCAGCGTGGGGAAAAGCCTGGCCGGATCCTGCGGGATCGGCCAGCTGGACAACTTCACTGCCACTACTTCGGCTGGTCGGTTGATGTAGACCATCTGTCCGTGGATCCCTAGACACAGCACCACGTCGTCACCGGGGTATGGGAACCACATCTGGTTGCGGTACATCCCGCCGGGCATGAGGTTATCGACGGGGCTGTCTTCAAAGGCATCGCGAGAATCCGGTGCCCCGGCCAGGGTCTGGGTGATCCATTCGCTTGAGAGCACCTGCTCTCCGCTAGGAGAGCTGCCCCCGTTCAGGACGAGAGAACCGAAGCGGGCCATGTCACGCATCGTGGCGTTGATTCCGCCATCAAAGATTCCGGTGCCGAGCTGGTCGATTCCCATGGTGGCGTTTGATTCGGCGCCGAGCTTGCCCCACACCAGCTCTGACATCAGCGTGGCCATCGGGCTCTTGGCAGCAGCCTCGCAGACCCAGCCGAGCATGTCGGTCTCGCAGGAGCGGTATTCAAAGACCCCGCCGTGGGCCGTCTTGCGCAGCAAGGTGCGCAAGAACGGATACATGCCGGTGGGACCTGGGGCCTTGAAGGCAGACCAACCGATGGCTTGCTCCATCATGCGGATTCCGGCAGTTGGGTCCAGGTAGTTCTCCGAGAAATCGATGCCCGAACGCATGTCCAGCAGCTGGCGCACCGTGGCCCCGGCATAACCCGCCTGGGCCAGCTCAGGAAGGTAATCGGTTAATTGTGCATCGGCATCAAGTACCCCCGAGTCGCACAAGGCGCCGGCAACCGCGCCGATGAGCGACTTACTCATGGACATCAGTAGGTGCGGGCTTGCTGCCGTCATCTCTCCGAAGTACTGCTCGGTGAGCACCGCCCCGCGGTGCATCAGCATCCATCCGTCGGTCTCCGTGGTGGCCATGACCGAGCCGACACTCACTGGTGCTCCCCCGGGGAGACTCGGGAGGATCATCACCGAGTCCAGGTCGCGGTGTGCCTCAGGAAGTTGTGCCACTGGCGCTTCTCCGCGGGAAATAACTGCCGTGGGCAGGAAGTCGGCCATGTGTTGGAAGGACCAGCGCAGGTTCTCGGGCAACTTCCAATTGTTCGCGTCTACCCCGGCGGGGACGTGGTCCAGATTTGTGCCGTCCATTGTGCGTTCCTTATTCGTTGCTGCCCCATTGAATATAGGGACATTACCATTGGGTAACCTCGGGAACCAGTTCATTTGCTCGCGGCTCCGTACTTGGATAAATATGACGTATGAGCGCCGACTCCCCCATTGGAAATCTCCTGCGGTCAGCCAAGGAACGAGCGAGGTACCCGCGCGAACGAAAATGTAGCTATTCTGCCCCTTCACCGCCGTTAATCAACTCGTCTGCAAGACTATCGACCTGCTTTTATAGACCAATCTTCGATTGGAGCCATACCGAACGTACTGACATGATAAATATCAAATGCAACTGAAGATATTATGTTGCTTCGAATCTAGACTGAGTCACGGAAACTACAATCACTCGCCCACGCGTTACCGTTGTTGCACTCCTCGCCGTTGAATCGGCACTAGCTTTGCTGGCCGTGCTGGCGCACTACGCCTTCACGGCAGAGTACGGAGACGTTACCGGCACTGCCCTTTAGGGTTTGGTTTGGGGTCCGACGGCGGGGTTGTCCGGAATGGCCCTTATTCCCGTTCTGATTGTTGGGCTCATCGCCTTAATAGTCGCCCGAGCGCCATGGACGCGATTGTTGGCCATCACCATCCCTTTCATCATGTGTTGTTCGGGGTGTTCGCCGTCACTTCGCTGGCACAACGGCAGAAGATTGATCGTTAGTTGGATTCGACCCCGCAATGCATGGGCCTCGACTCCAGCGATCCAGAGACGGCCGAGACTGCGGCCGCCGAGCAGGAATCCCAACGGATTTTTGATTCCATCGAGCGCATCGGGTTCTTCAGTGCCGGCGGGGAAAGTGGCGTGGGTGGCTGCGACCGCCAGGTTGTCTTCACAGAAGACATTGATGCGCTGGAGCACTATCGCTCAACGCTGACAATGGCAGGCTGGGACGTCATCGAGGACAATGAATCCCGCCTCCGGGCAGAGCGTAACGGCCTAGCCTTTGAGGTCCTTCTCTGTTCCGAAGGAGGCGTCGTCTGGGCCGGAAAAGCCACTGACAGTTTCGGCACGACGTGCAATTCTTAACGTCCGATGTGGCAGATCAACAGGCCAAGGGCATGTGCGGTTGGAGTAATTCCAGCCGCACAGGCCACTGAGGCTTCGGGCCAGTCATTTCGACACCCATGTACCGTGATGACGGATCTGCTCCTACGAACCAGACAACGCACTGCCACTTTGCAAAGTAGGTCTGGTGGCCCTACTGAAAGAGTGAATGGTCAGATGATCCGAAAGCCTGTCAGATTATTAACGCGATCATGCTCCCCGCAAACACTTCCTCGTTATCAGCCCTGTGTCACGTTCAAGGAGTACTCGATGAACCCAGTGTCCTCCACCGAGACGAACCCCAAGTTCGGCGCTTCGACGCCAAAATCTTCCCAGGTCATAGGAATCTGACCCACCAGTTGCGCTGATCCGTCGCTGAACGCACCCTGCACCGTGGACGTCACTGACACAGTCTGACCGTTGAGGGTTAGATCCCCGGTAATCTCGAATTCCTTGGTGTCGCCGTCGAGTGTCGCGGATACATCGACGGGCTTAGTGAGCGCGAAGGTCGCTTCGGGGAACTGCGATGTATCGATGGCAGAGGTGCGGAAGTATGAATCTCGGCGGTCTGAGTCCGTGGTGATGGTGTCAACCTGCAGCTTCAGATCCGCGGCCGTGAGCTTCTCATCCTTGACGGTCAAGGAACCGCTGACGTCCTCGGTACGCCCGGTAACCGTCACGTCAGCACCGTTGAGAACTTCATCCAGTCGGTATCCCGCATAGGATCCGGAACCGACACTCCAGGTCCCGTTGCGATCTGTGGCGGCAATGGTTCCGCTGGCGGCGCCGGACGTGCTCGATGCTCCGGCATTTGTCGGCGCAGACAACGTCGGCACCGCTTCCGCTTCTGCTGACACGTTAGCGGCGTAGATGCGGCTACCAACAAATACACCAGCGATGATCACGATCGCAGCAATAGCAATGATCCATAGCCGGCGTTTGTTCTTGGGGCGGGTTGGTGCTGACTTCTCGGTCATGGGGTCTCCCGATCGATAGCGTCGCACTCCGGCGACCTTTTACTTGACCCTTAAATTATTGCATCAGAAGCTTGGTCCTGGACAGGATTCTGCTGGTCTCTGAAGAGTTCACCAGAGATACACAGCTTCTCAACAGCGAACTATTCGCCGTGGCAACAGGCCGGATCTTTGCGGCTATTGGAGTGTTGGTGCTGCACAAGGTACTCGAGCCGCGGACCGAAATAGTGCACCGCCAATCCCAGCTATCCTCCGCACGGACCGCCCTCGAATGGGACGGACACGGTACGAGGGCCGACACAGCGTCCACTCTCACCGCCAACGGGATCCGAAACGCATGTTGGAGCGACTTTCGGGATTCTGCCAGAGGTCACAAGCGGTCAGAAGAATACCGGCGACCCACCTTGAAGCCGTTTTGAAAAAGAATTTGAATCCGTCAGGCAATCAATGGTCGACATCTTTCAAAATGTCACAGGACCTGCGTATTATGTAAATTTCGTGCATAAAATTTCGGGTATGAAACTCGCATTTCCAGGGGGAAAAGAAGAATGATCAAATCACTACTGCGCCGGAGCGCCGGTCTCGGCGTCGCCATCACGTTGGCCGCAGGGCTACTTGTCACGGCAGCACCCGCCCAGGCCAGCGAACGTCCCATCGATATCACCGGCTACAAGGTTTCGAACATCACGGTTTCGGACTCCAACTGCCGAAATCTCACGATCACTGCGTCCACCAAGGTCAAGAAGGATTTCATTGATTCCTTCGGATCCATCGACATCACCCGAAAGGGTGGGCTCGTTGATTACCTAAGTTTTGAGGGGCGCAAGATCACAGATCGTGCGATGATTTGCCCGTCGTTCAATGGACTGGGCGCCTACAAGGTAGGACCGGCCGACATCTTCGCTGAGTACGAATACTACGATTCCTACTTCAAGGAGTACTCGAGCGATTACAGCGACTACACGGACAACACCAGCAAGACCTTCTACGTCCGCGGCAAGGCCAAGAGCGCATTGACCGCCAAGCGCTCGGGATCCAAGGTCACGCTGACGGCCAAGGCTCAGGTCTACTCGCCGGAAAAGTTCCGCTACGCGCAGTACAACGCCAAGGGCGCAAAGCTGCAGGTTAAGTCCGGATCGTCATGGAAGACGATCAAGACGGTCAACTTGGCTAAGGGCAAGGCCACCGTCACCATCAAGCAGTCAAAGAAGAAGTCCTACCGACTTCAGGTACCGACCGCTACATGGGCGGCATCAACAACCTCGAAGAGTGTCTCCAAGTAATTGAAGTGAAAGACGGCCCGGAAACTCACGTTTCCGGGCCGTCTGCATACGTAGAGGCGGTTTATTCTCAACAACGTCGTCAGTATCGTGCGAGGCTTTGGGGCGCTGGAACGGCTGACGGTAGTGATCGCCCGGGGGCATCAGTTCGTAGCCGGTGCGGGGATCCTGACCGCGTATCTTTTGGTGCTCCGAAGGGGGTCATACACTTGGGACAAGCCGCCGTTTAGAAGGCTCGGGATGGGAACAACATGACCACGTTTCACGAACTGCACCACGCTGATACTCCCCTGCTTCTACCCAATGCATGGGATGTCGGTTCGGCTCTGGCCTTTGCACATGCGGGATTCCCCGCCGTTGGCACGACCAGCTTTGGTTTCGCGGCTAGCGCTGGTTATCCCGATGGCTACCGTTCGAGCAAACAGGCAACTGCCGCGCTGGTGACGCAACTGGTCCAGCTGCCCATCCACGTGACGGTGGATATTGAAGACGGCTACAGTGACGACCCAGTAGAGGTCGCCGAATTCGTGGCCACATTGGCGGATCTAGGTGTTGCCGGCATCAATCTCGAAGACAGTAGATCCGGGCATCTTGTCGATCCAGCCGCAGTCGCTTCCAAGATCGCCGCGATCAAGCACCGCTCCCCCGACGTCTTCGTCAATGCCCGGGTGGACAATTTCTGGTTTGCCGAGGATTCCTCCGTGGACGCCGTGCTGCGTCGCGCTCACACCTACGCCGATTCCGGAGCCGACGGGATCTTTGTCCCGGGAATAACTGTCCAAGACATTCCGAGCATCACCGCCGGGATCATACTGCCGGTGAATGTGTTGGCACATCCCACGATGACCGTGGCCGAGTTGGGGAAGCTGGGAGTCAGGCGCGTGAGTTCCGGTTCCCTGCCCTACCGTGCAGCGGTAGACGCCGCCGTGGGCATAACCAACGCCTTACGCGGCAACAAACCGCTCCCGGCAGCAACGCCGTACTGGGAGATGCAATCCCACCTCATGACGTTCCGCCAAGGCTGATCGTACTGACAACCCGGGGGTTAGGTGTGGATATAAAAATTCCCCGGTTCCTTTGACAGGAACCGGGGAATTTCAATCAAACCTAGTGCTAAAGACTAGCGGCGCAGGCCGAGACGCTCGATGAGCGCACGGTAGCGTGCAATGTCGGTGCCCTTGAGGTATGCAAGCATACGACGACGACGGCCAACCAGGGCCATCAGGCCGCGGCGGGTGTGGTGATCATGCTTGTGCATCTTCAGGTGCTCGGTCAGGTCGAGGATACGACGTGACATAACGGCAACCTGAACCTCCGGTGAACCGGTATCGCCTTCGCTGGTTGCGTAGGCCTTCATGATTTCCTGCTTGATAGCGGCGTCTAATGCCACAATAACTCCTAGAGTTGTACCGCGTTTCCTTACACCGTTACCGGCAGGTGCACTCGCAACCGCGGACTGCAGCGGGCACCGTCGTCAAGTCTAGCAAATATATAAGCCCTCATGACACCCTTCGAGATGCGCACCACTTGAAGTGCAGCGGACTATAAACGCGTGCCGCCACCAATTCACTTCGCCAAAAGGGACGCCGGCAAGAATGCGGAGCCTTTTTCAGCGGTCAAAATGACTTCCGCGTTCATCCGGAACAAGGGTGATTCAATCCGCTGTACGAAGTTGTCTATGGTCCCTGGGAGATGCTGGGGCTACTGCTCTACTCGACATCAGCGGCATTGGGAGTGCGAAGCTTTAGACTCCGGAGGATAACCACGATGGCCGTAAGCGCTACGAAGGCTGTACCCGATACCACGGTGAGCAACTCCTCGTTTGGCTGATGCGCATCAAACAACGGCGGCAGTGAGAGGATGAGCACCACTCCCGCCAGAGCCATTAACACGAATGCGGTTAACAGCGTTTTACTCATGTCGACTCCTAGGACTCGCCGTGCTTCAGTGCTGCCTCTTCTGGCACCGACAGTAGCATGAACTGCAGATCAGTCGCTGAATAACACAGCTCCGATGATGCCCGTCGCCACGGCCAGAATTTCATGGGGCAATCAGTAGCGTGGTTTCGCTCGCCAGGCATGGGTGAGGTAAGGAAGCGCAAACGGCTCCCCCGGCTGGTGCCCCAGATGATCAAAGAGGTACCAGGTCAGGTTGTGTTCAACTCTTGCCCTGGTCGCAGCCCCGGCACGCAGGTAGTAGCTGCGTGACTTGGCCAGCTCGATCACCTGCTCACCGGTTAATTCTTGTTCCCACGTCCATGCCCCGGATTCTGGAGTCTGAAACTCGAGCCCCAAGGGTGGAACGAAGTCGGGGCGATGTACATCTCCGGCGTGCATGATCCGTGCTAAACGGTGGACCCATGAAATGGAGACATCAAATTGGTTCCACACCAAAGACAGCTGGCCCTCGGGACGCAACACACGCGCTGCCTCCGAACTCGCGGCCTTCGGATCAACCCAGTGCCACGCTTGGGCGTAGCTAATGACGTCGGCCGATTTCTCTTCGAGTCCGGTGTTCTCGCCGGTGCCCGAGGTGGCCTCAAGATCAGGAAGTCGCTCACGCAAAACGGTGAGCATATCTTCGGAGGGTTCCACGGCGCGAACGCTCAGCCCACGGTCCAATAGCTGCGAAGTGAAGATCCCCGTGCCCGCACCAACGTCAACAACATCCTGCGCCCCGGTCGGCACCATGAAGTCAATTGCGGCATCCGGGTAGGCCGGACGTACTGAGTCATAGTGCGAGCCACCAATGGTGAAGGCGGTGGCGAGTTCTGCCCGGCGTGTGGCATTCATCGTGAAGGCACGCAAAGGCAACCCCGGAACGGGCCGCGGCGCCATTCCGGGAAGCGGAGGCTTGGAATCAGGCATCAAGCAAGACCGTGCGGGTGCGTTGAACGTCCTCACGCATCTGATCCACCAGCGCCTCAACTCCTTGGTATGCCACCATCGGGCGCAGGTGCTCCACAAACTCGACCACGATCTGCTGGCCGTAGAGGTCAAAGTCCTCCACACCTTCGGCCGGGCGGTCGATCACGTGGGCCTCAACCTGTCGGCTGACACCTTCAAAGGTCGGGTTGGAACCAACGGAGATGGCGGCTGGCCAGCGCATCTGCGCCTCATCTACCAACCAGCCGGCGTACACGCCGTCTGCCGGGATGATGCCTGAAGCCGCTGGGTCAAGGTTGGCGGTGGGGAAGCCGAGTTCGCGCCCGCGTGCGGCTCCGTGCACTACCTCACCGCGCATGCGGTGAGGGCGTCCGAGGATCTGGGCGGCGGTGCCAACTTCTCCGCGGTTCAGTGCCTCACGAACCCAGGTGGAGGACCAGCGGCGGTGATCCCCAATATCCTCGATGCCAATGACATCAAAGTTATATTGTTTGCCCAGAGCGACCATGACGTCGAAGTCACCGGAATTATCAATGCCAAAGCGCACATCGTGGCCAACAACCACGGTGCAGGCGTTCAATGCGCCAACGATAATCTTGGCAACAAATTCCTCGGCGGTGGCCTTGGAGAATTCAAGGGTGTAATGAATCATCAGCAGAGCATCAAGCCCCTCATCGGCGAGGGTCTCGATCCGGTCTTCTAGACCCATTATGAGTTCGGGGGCTGCGTCGGGGCGGTGAACCTGTGCCGGATGCGGATCAAAACTGATGGCAATTGCTTTGGCGCCGCGTTCGCGGGCGGTGGCGACAACTGC
Source organism: Paeniglutamicibacter terrestris (assembly GCF_012271785.1). Classification (GTDB taxonomy): domain Bacteria; phylum Actinomycetota; class Actinomycetes; order Actinomycetales; family Micrococcaceae; genus Paeniglutamicibacter; species Paeniglutamicibacter terrestris. The sequence goes on from NZ_JAAWVT010000008.1 coordinate 109,653, forward strand.
TGCCAGGACCTCACGATGACCGCGGTGCACCCCATCGAAGTTGCCGATGGTGACTACCGATGGGCCGATGCCGGGGGGTACGGCTTCAAGGCCTTTCCAATAGTGCACGTTGCTCCTTAGCGGGGTTAGTTGCGGCCACATTTTCGGCGGCCATTACCATTATGGACGACAAGTGCTCCAACTACCGATTTTTGTCTCGTGGCTCTCCCCCAATCCGGGCGTTCACAACCTAGGATGGGCGCAGGGACGTCATCCTGGACGCCCAATTCAAAGGAGCACTTGATGGCAGACATTAACGAACTGTTGAAGATGATCCCACTGGAGCAGTTGGGCGCAAAGTTGGGTGTGGATACCGAGACCGCTCGTGCCACCGCTGCCGCTGCCCTCCCCTCGCTATTGGCGGGCCTGAACAGCAATGCTTCCTCCCCCGAAGGCGAGGAAGCATTAAACTCGGCCATTGCCCAGCATGACGCAACTTTCCTGGACGGTGGCGTGGACATCGACGCCGTTGATACCGAAGACGGCCAGAAGATTGTCCAGCACGCCTTGGGCGGTAACCAGGACGCTCTTGCCGCATCACTGACCAGCGCTGCCCCGGGCGGCTTTGACCTGGGCGATCTGGTGAAGAAGGCACTGCCGATCCTAGCCCCGTTGGTCATGTCGTTCCTGGCCAAGCAGGCCAGTAATTCTTCGGGCGGCTTGGGCTCGATCCTCGGCGGCCTACTGGGCTCCGCGGGCGGTAACACCGCGCAGGGGGCCGGTGGAATTGATCTGGGCGGAATCCTCGGGGGTCTCTTCGGCGGCGCGCAGCAGGGATCGAGCACCGCAAATCCCCAGGGCGCCGGCGGCCTGGATCTCGGCGGCATTCTCGGCGGACTCTTCGGTAAGAAGTAGTCCTTTTCCGTCCCAGACAACAGACGCCAGCGGGCCCGTCCCTAAGAGAGCCAGCACCGTTATCGGTGCTGGAGTTCAAAAGGAACGGGCCCGCTGTTGTTCTTATTGGGTGTCCGAGGAACTTAGTGTGTCTCGGTTGTGCTCTCGCGGTGGCGGGAGAGCCACCAGAGCCCGATCATCGGCAAGACCAGCGGCACGTAGCCGTAGCCAGAGCCGAAGTGCGACCAGACAGCCGGGTGGGCAAAGAGATGCGGTACGGCGAAGCTCAGCACACCGACCACCAGCACACCCACCAATTCGAAAAGGACCGCGTACCAGGAGAGCCTCCAGCTACCGGGCTTCTTGGAGGCCAGAGCGAGGGTGGCCACAATGTAGACCACGCCCGCTACGGCGCTGAGCGTGTAGGCCAGCGGGGCTCCGGAGAAGTCCTGGGTGATCTGGTACAGCGCGCGCACCGTGGCGGAGAGCGCCAGCACGCCGTACACGGCGATGATGATTCGCCCGAGGCCAGAGCTGCGCCCGCCGTTGGATCCCTTGGTGGAATTCTTGGTCTTACCGCGGGACGCTGCGTCAGCAATGCGCGAGCGTTTCACCCCAGTTTTTCCATCGTCACTCATGCCGGAAGCACCCCGTCCCAAATCTGTTCCATCCTGTACAACATGACAAATACAACCGCGCCGGACGCCGCGAGCACCGTATTGGAATAGCGCGACTTATCGGTCACCGCCCAGATAAAGGCAAGAGCTGGAACCAGCAGAGCGGTAATCAGATAACCCCAAAATTCCCAGGGTTCACCGTTCAGCGGCTGACCGCCGGCTTGCCGGATGGCCGCTCCGATTCCGTAGACAATCAGGAACACGTCCAGCAGTGCTACGGAGATCAGGGCAAAATCGTCCGGGTAATCACGAATGATGGTTGCCACCACACCCAGCACAACGGCCAGGGCACACAGAATGGCTCCGGCTATAAAGAATCCGTCAACGATCACGGCGGAGGTTACCCCTTAAACATAGTGATTCTTCCTTGGTCTTGATGCCCGATTCCTCCGGGCAACAGTCACTAGGAAGCGGTGGCGAAGACCAGTTCGGGCTTGGCCTCGGCGCCCTTGTTCTTCAGCAGTGCCACCAGCGTTCCATCCGGAGCGAAGGCGGCCGTCACCTCATCGGTCTCATTTGAGCTGATGCGACGACCAAAGGAGAGCTCGGAGCGCTCCTTCTCCGTCAAATCACGACGGGTGAACAAAGCGTCTGCTGCATCTTCCAGCGGCAGGTACTCAAAGTCCTTGGCCAACTGCTCCAGCGTGCGAGCCTTGTCCAACGTGTAGGGTCCAACCTCGGTGCGACGCAGCGCGGTCAGGTGGCCGCCCACGGCTAAGTCTTCACCGAGGTCGCGGGCCAGAGCACGAATATAGGTTCCGGAGGTGCATTCCACGGTCACATCGATGTCTAGAATCTTGCCACCACGTTCGCGGCGAATATCGTGCACTTCAAAACGACGAATGGTCACCGAGCGAGCGGCAAGCTTTACTTCTTCGCCGGCACGCACTCGGGCGTAGGCGCGCTCGCCATTGACCTTGATGGCGCTGACGGAAGATGGAACTTGCTCAATGTCTCCGGTGAGCTTGGCAATGCCGGCGTGGATCGCTTCCTCGGTCAGGGCAGCGGCAATCCGCGTTTGCACGATCTCGCCTTCGGCATCATCGGTGATGGTCGACTCGCCCAGACGGATGGTGGCGGTGTAGGTCTTGTGGGCGCCGACGATGTAGGTCAGCAGACGCGTGGCCTTGTTGATGCCCAGCACCAGCACGCCGGTGGCCATCGGATCCAAGGTTCCGGCATGGCCGACCTTGCGGGTTCCGGCTAGCCGGCGGGTGCGGCCCACCACGTCGTGGCTCGTCCAGCCCTGAGGCTTGTCGACGATGACCAGGCCTGAGCCGATGGCTTGGGTGGGTTGCTCCGGAACAGTTTTCACGCCCTCTAGTATATGCCGCCAACCTGATGGCGTTCTTACCCGTGTTTTGGACTCCCTCCTCCCCGACCCAGCGCCCGCGAATACGCCTCGGCTCGCCGGATCGCGGCGACCCTTGCTCAACACAGGGCGTCAATCAGCCACTTTTCACAGGGCGCGAGAGTCTCGGTTACCGTCCAACATTCCGCCCAAACCCCACGCACAAACTACCGATCTTCGGTGTTTCGAGATGAGTGCGTGTGCTGATTACCACGAACGATCTGGCTCCACCGGCTCCGCGCGGGCTGATGACAGCTCACCCGATGACCAATCCACTGATCGGTTTTGTTACTCTCCGGTCGCCATTGACTTAGGCCAGCGCGAAACATAGCGTCGTCTCTACCCGGTCTCAGCCGGAACACTCGCATCGGGCATGGAACCTCTGGGGGGATCCAACGCCCACGTCCCCGTTTTAACGGCGTCACTCGTAGCAAAATATCATCATCGACAGAATGAGCCAGGGGCATCGCTCCGCGCCCGAAAATAAAAAGCTGCGCAAGCTCATTTTCCTGCCCGGCTGCATGTCGCGTGATGAAAGATGAAACGAGCCAGCTCGATCGTTCACGCAACGCACCCTCGTTGCGTCCAGATCTATTGGCTAGGAAACTCATCATGAAGTTTCGTACCGTAGCGGCAGTAGCCGCTGCTTCGGCCTTGACGGTGACGCTGAGCGTCACCCCCTCCCAGGCCCGCAATAACAATCCCACCGCACCAACCATTTCCAACGTCAAAACGCTCGCCGAAGGTCTGGCGGGCCCACTCAAGGTTGCCTTTGGACCCCATGGCAATATCTTGGTCGCCGAGGACTTCGCTGGCCAACTCAGCTCCATCTCACCCACCGGGGAAAAGAAAACGCTGGTGAATGCGCCGGGCAAAGAAATCGTCGGCGTCTCACATGAGCGTGGAACCACGTATTACTTCGAGAATGCTGGGGCCACGGGCGAGGAGCCACCCAGCGGGGCGACACCCGCACTGCTGAAGTCAATCAACAAGTCGGGCAAGATCCACACCATCACCGACATCACGGAGTTCGAGAAGACGCATGACCCGGACGGATCCACGGTCTATGGGGTGCGCGATGCCAGCGCAAGTTGTTTGGCGGATGCCCCGTGGATGCAATCCACCGGCGAGCTCTATTCCCACCCGTTCTCCAGCGTTCCGGCGCGTAACGGCGTTTATGTAGGTGATGCGGGAGCCAATACGATCCTGCATGTGAACAATCACGGCAAGGTATCACTGGTCAAGGCACTCAAGGCCGAACCGATCACCGTGACCGAGGCGGTGCGGGACCTCGCCGAGGGGATGGGGCTTTCCGTCCCTGATTGCATGCTTGGCCACACCTATTGGGCCCAACCAGTACCCACCGACATCACGATCATGGGCAACTGGCTCTACTACACCGTGTTGCCCGGGGTACCGGGTGAGTCGCTATCCAGCGGCAAGGTCTACAAAATGAATCTGCATACCAAGAAGACCCAGGTTCTTGCCACCGGATTGAGCGCACCCACCGGAATTGCGCTGGATAAGCGGGGCAACGTCTATGTGTCCGAGCTCTTTGGCGGCGGGATCTCTCGCATCGTCAACGGACATGCCGTGAGCGTGCTGCCGGCACAGATGGCCAGCGACGTCGCCATCCACAACAACAAGTTGATCGCCGGCACCGAGGCCCTGACACCGTCCGGAAAGCTGGTGACCGCCACCATCAAATAGTGAGGCTTCTACCTGTTGTATTCCTTGGGGGAATAAAGAAACCCCTCCGCGAAGGACACTGGAACCATGCAGCACCTCGTTCCTCGCGGCGGGGCTTCTTTGTGTTTGGATCCAAAACTCAATCCAAACCAAACCAGTTCAGGCAAGGTGTACCGGCATTTTTTCGATACTCAGGAGGCCAAACGTTCGCCCGACTCCCCCACCGAGACATCGCCCTTACCGCAGAGCGTCGGGCCATTGATGGATGCCCACACCTCATCAAGGGAGAGCCCCAGGACGGTAGCGAGCGCAGCGATGGTGGAGAAAGACGGGGTGGCGATACGTCCCGTTTCGATCTTGCGCAGGGTTTCGGGTGAAATTTCGGCAGCAACGGCTACCTCAAACATGGATCGATCGGTACGAGCCGCACGCAGGAGGGAACCGAGTTGCTGACCGCGTTCGAGTTCGGCGGGAGTAAGTGGAAGTCTGACCATAGTTCCAATGATAGTACCGGTATAGTATTACCGGTACTATCATTGGTGCCAACGAGAGGAATATTCCCCATGATCGAAATTTTCGGCCCCGCCGAGCTGCAACGCGCGGCTGAGAGTGGAGCATTTATCTCCTCCGTTCTCCAGAGCCTGAAAAAACGGATCACCGTTGGCACCAATCTGCTGGAGATTGATCAGTGGGCCGGGGAGATGATCCGAGAGGCGGGTGCACGTTCGTGCTACGTCGATTACGCACCCGACTTCGGCAGCGGACCCTTCGGCCATTTCATCTGCACATCACTGAACGATGCGGTGCTTCACGGAATGCCGTACGACTACGCGCTGAAAAATGGTGATCTGCTCACCCTCGATTTTGCAGCATCTCTTGACGGGCTTGTGGCGGACGCAGCGATCAGCTTCACCGTGGGAACGCCCATCAACACCACGGACGCCAAGATGATCAAGGCAACTCAGTTAGCCCTTGCTGCGGGCATCAACGCCGCGGTTCCCGGGGCTCGCAATGGGGACATCTCGCACGCCATTGGCTCGGTTCTCACCGATGCGGGCTACTTGGTGAATACGGAATTTGGTGGCCACGGCGTGGGATCAACGATGCACCAAGATCCACACATCGCCAATATTGGCCGCCCCGGACGCGGCTACAAGCTGCGCGCCGGGCTGCTGCTGGCCATCGAACCGTGGGTCATGTTGGACACCGCCACACTAAAAACCGATGCCGATGGCTGGACGCTCAAGAGTGCCACCGGTGCGCGCACCGCGCACACCGAACACACCATCGCCATCACCGAGGATGGCCCGCGCATCCTCACCCACTAGCTGCGAGATCGATTTCAGCAGTCAACAAAAAGGTCGTCCCGGCATCCACTCTCAAGTGGATGCCGGGACGACCTTTTCAGCTGGTGAAGCTAGGCCTAACGCTTAGGCGTTTTCCTCTTCTTCTTCATCACGCTTGTACGGATCTGCTTCTCCAGCAAAATCCTTGCCCTGGGCCAGGGCTGCAACTTCTGCATCCTTGGCCTTGGCTGCCCGAAGAAGGTCTTCGAGGTTCGAGGCGTTCACCGGGATCTCGTCCGCGATGAATTCAACGGTGGGGGTCAGACGAACCGTCAGGTTCTTTCCGACCTCCTTGCGCAGAACACCCTTGGCTTTTTCCAGGGCTGCTGCTGCATCGGCCTTGGCTTCAGCGTCGCCGAAGACCGTGTAGTAGATGGTGGCGTGCTGCAGGTCGTTAGTAACCCGTGCGTCGGTGACCGTGATGGCCTCCACGCGGGGATCCTTGACTGCCTTGCCCAGTGCTTGGGCAACAACCACCTTGATGCGTTGGGCCAGTTTAGCGGCGCGTGCCGAGTCGGCCATGATCACTCCTTCTTTTTCACGTCTTGAAAACTACGAATACATGCTGTGCCGCGGATGCAAGGGGTGCGTATCCGGCCATCTCTGGCCGAATACGCACCCTTACCTTGCTACCGCTGTACGTCTAAAACCGGTGAGGGTTTAGACGCGGGGCTTTTCGCGCATTTCGTAGGTCTCGATGAAGTCACCGTCGGTAACATCGTTGAACGAGCCCAGGCCGATACCACACTCGAAGTCCGTACGGACCTCGGTGGCGTCGTCCTTGAAGCGCTTGAGCGAGTCAACGGTAAGTCCTTCACCGATGACCTTGCCGTTACGCGTGACACGAGCCTTGGAGTTACGTCGGATGGTACCCGAGCGAACGATCGAGCCGGCAATGTTGCCGAACTTCGAGGAACGGAAGACCTCGCGGACCTCCGCGGTGCCCAGCTGGACTTCCTCGTACTCGGGCTTGAGCATGCCCTTAAGAGCAAGCTCGATGTCGTCGATGGCGCCGTAGATGACCGAGTAGAAGCGCATGTCGACGCCTTCTTTGTCGGCCAGATCTGCAACACGCTCGGCCGGCTTGACGTTGAAGCCGATGATGATGGCATTATCAACGGTCGCCAGGTTGACGTCGTTCTGGGTGATGGCGCCAACACCGCGGTGGATAACGCGCAGCTGCACGCCTTCTCCAACATCGATCTTGAGCAGCGAATCTTCCAGGGCTTCCACGGCACCGGAAACGTCACCCTTGAGGATGAGGTTAAGGGTATCGATCTTGCCATCGGCAACAGCCTGGTCGAAGTCTTCCAGGGTGATGCGCTTACGACGCTTGGCCAGTGCCGCGTTGCGGTCAGCAGCTTCGCGCTTCTCGGCGATCTGGCGAGCGGTGCGCTCGTCATCGGTGACCAAGAAGGTGTCACCTGCACGCGGGACCGAGGACAGGCCAAGGACCTGAACCGGGCGCGAGGGCAGGGCGATATCGAGGTTGTCACCGTTCTCGTCGAACATGGCACGCACACGGCCGTGAGCGGTACCGGCAACGATGGTGTCACCAACTGCCAAGGTACCGGACTGAACCAATACCGTAGCAACAGCGCCACGACCCTTATCCAAGTTCGCTTCGATAGCAATACCGCGAGCGTCCTTGTCCGGGTTGGCACGCATGTCCAACGCGGCATCGGCGGTCAACAGCACCGCGTCAAGCAGCTCGTCGATACCGACCTTGCGCAAGGCCGAGACGTGGATGAACATGGTGTCGCCACCGTATTCTTCCGGAACCAGGCCGTATTCGGCCAGCTGGCCCTTGACCTTGTCCGGGTTCGCTGAATCCTTATCAACCTTGTTCACTGCCACAACGATCGGGACACCGGCGGCCTTGGCGTGGTTGAGTGCTTCAACGGTCTGCGGCATAACGCCGTCGTCCGCTGCAACAACCAACACGGCAATGTCGGTGACCTTGGCGCCACGAGCACGCATGGCGGTGAACGCCTCGTGACCCGGGGTGTCAATGAAGGTGATCGCGCGATCGATTTCCTCGTGCACGTGGTGGATCTGGTAAGCACCGATGTGCTGGGTGATACCGCCGGCTTCGCCCTCAATAACGTTGGACTTACGGATGGCATCAAGCAGACGGGTCTTACCGTGGTCAACGTGACCCATGATGGTGACAACCGGCGGACGTGCCTCAAGCATGTCCTCGGTTTCTGCTTCAAGTTCAGCGTCGAAGTCGATCGAGAACGAGGCGAGCAATTCGCGCTCTTCGTCCTCGGGGGAAACGACGGTGACAACGTAACCGAGCTCGGTACCCAAGACGTCAAAGGTGGCCTCATCCAGTGACTGTGTGGCGGTAGCCATTTCTCCCAAGTGGAAGAGCACTGTCACAAGAGCTGCCGGGTTGGCGTTGATCTTGTCTGCGAAGTCGGTGATCGATGCGCCACGGCGCAAACGAATCTCGGTGGATCCGTTGCCGCGAGGCACCGAAACGCCGCCAAGGCTCGGAGCACTCATCTGCTCGAGTTCCTGGCGCTTAGCGCGCTTCGACTTACGCTGCTTGCCACGGCCTGCGCCGCCCTTACCGAAGGCACCCTGCGTACCACCGCGACCGCGGTTCGGACCGCCGCCGCCCTTGTAGCCGCCGCCACCGGTACCTGCACCGGGAGTACCCGGAGCTCCGCCCGGGGCGCCGCCCGGACGTGCCGGACCGCCACGGCCGCCGCCGCCACCGGGACGTCCACCGGCCGGAGCCGGACGTTCGGTGCGGTTAGGCATCATGCCGGGAGTAGCGCGAGCGCCTCCCGGGGTGCGCGGACCTGCGGCACCTGCCGGACGCGGAGCGCCCGGACGGGGGCCACCGGAGCCTGCTGCCGGGCGGGGTCCGCCGGCACCTGCTGCGGGACGAGGTCCACCGGCACCGGCCGGGGGACGCGGTCCACCCGGACGCGGTCCAGCGGCGCCTGCGCCACCGGAGTTACGCATGCCCTGCTGAGGAGCGAACGGGTTGTTACCCGGACGCGGTCCGCCTGGCTTGGAACCCGGGCGCTGGCCCGCGGGACGATCGGTGCGCTCGGTACGCTCTGGGCGTTCGTTGCGGTTGTTCTCACCGGCCGGGCGCATGCCCTGCTGGGAGGAGAACGGGTTGTTACCCGGACGCGGTGCACCGGGCTTGGCGCCCGGACGCGGTGCGGCCGAGGCAGCCTTGGGAGCTGCCGGAGCGGCGGGTGCTGCTGGTGCAGCTGCCGGGGCCGAAGCAACCGGAGCCGAAGCTGCCGGTGCGGCGGGTGCCGCCGGAGCCGCGGCAGGCTTGGAGCCTGCGGGCTTCGGGGCGGAAGCTGCCGGGGCGGCCGGAGCTGCTGGTGCAGCTGCGGGAGCCGGGGCTGCCTTGGGTGCTGCCGGGGCAGCGTTCGGGTACGCGGCGCGCAGCTTGCGCACGACCGGTGCCTCGATGGTTGAGGATGCGGAACGGACGAATTCGCCCATTTCCTGCAGTTTAGTTACTGCATCCTTTGAAGTGATTCCGAGCTCTTTAGCAAGCTCGTGTACGCGGACCTTAGCCACATTTCTCCTGTCTGAAGGTCCGCGCCCACTTTTAAAAAGTTTTTGGCACGAACCAACGTTTACTGTCTAGCCCAGCATCCAAATCGGATGCCACAGGCGCTGTGGCGCTTAACCGATGTGTCATCGTTAGGCGCTCATCGCTTGGAACTCATCGGGTTTCCATCAGTTTTCTGACCCGCTTTCAGGTTGGACGTTCGTAAAGGCCGGTTTCCCAGGTTGGGTCCTGTCCTTGGCCCTCGACTCCGATACCAGAGCGGAAACATCCACGTTCGTCCTGAAAGACCGCGCGAATGCTCCGCGCTTCACGGCGCGTTGAGCACAATCCGGGTTCGGGTGCAGCCAAGCACCTCGCCCGGCGAAACTCCGAGTAGGATCCGGCACGGGAATGGATTTGCCATTCTCGACCGTCAACACCCAGCGCTTCAGCTGGTTCTGGTCCACCACCTCGCGGCAACCAATGCACGTGCGCTGCGGCTGTTGCTGCAATGACACGTTCGGATCTTCTCCCGCATTTGATTTACCACGTTGCACAGTGGACCACAGATAAGTCTAGCGCGTTTCGCGATTTCGTGGAGCGTGCCCTGGCCCACAATGCAGAGCCTCGCCCCGAGGAAGCCGCGATGCGCAAAAAGGCCGCCGCGTCCCGACTACCCTTGGGCCGGTGCACCTAGGGTGTCCGGCGGGTAGCGGGGGCGCGACGGCCCAGCGCATGAATTACTTAGCGTCTACGGCATCCGAGATGATATCGATGCGCCAGCCGGTGAGCTTGGCGGCCAGACGGGCGTTCTGCCCCTCCTTGCCGATGGCCAGCGAGAGCTGGTAATCGGGAACCACAACGCGGGCCGAGCGGGTGTCGGGATCGGTGATGGTCACCGAAACGACCTTCGACGGGGACAGTGCCGAAGCGATGAACTTCGCCGGATCCTCGTTGTAGTCAACAATGTCGATCTTCTCGTCATTGAGCTCGGTCATCACGGCGCGCACACGTGAACCCATTTCACCGATGCAGGCACCCTTGGCGTTAACGCCGGCGATGTTGCCCTGCACGGCAATCTTGGTGCGGTGTCCGGCTTCGCGAGCCAGTGCCATGATTTCCACGGCGCCGTCGGCGATCTCCGGGACCTCAAGTTCAAAGAGGCGACGAACCAGGTTCGGGTGTGAACGCGAGAGCGTAACGGCCGGACCCTTGGGGCCACGGTTAACATCCACGACGTAGCAACGGATGCGGTTGCCGTGGGTGTACTTCTCGCCCGGGACCTGCTCCGGTGGTGGCAGCAATGCCTCGACGGTACCCAGGTTCACCTGGATCATGATCGGGTTGTTGCCCTGCTGGATCTGTCCGGAGACGATCTCGCCGATCTTATTCTTGAATTCACCCACGACGTTGTCATCCTCGGCATCGCGCAAGCGCTGCAGGATGATCTGGCGTGCGGTGGATGCGGCGATGCGGCCGAATCCGGTGGGGGTGTCGTCAAACTCGCCCACCACGGTGCCGTCTTCTTCGGTTTCGGTGGCGAAGATCGTCACGTGGCCGTTGCGGCGGTCAACCTCGGCGCGTGCCTGCGGCATCGCTCCGGGAGACTTCTGGTACGCAATGAGCAATGCCTGCTCAATGGTGGGGATGAGAACCTCGATCGGGATTTCCCGTTCGCGCTCCAGCATGCGCAGCGCGCTCATATCAATGTCCAACTCAGGCCTCCACGTTTTCTTCGTCTTCGTCATCCAGCTCAATGGCCGTGATGTCCGCGCTCTCGGCGCGTGCAAAATCCACCTCGACGTTGCCGCGGCGGATTACTTCAAATGCCAGGGTGCGGGGTTCGCCGACCTTGGGCTTCATGCCTTTTTTGACCGGAATGTCCGGAATGATGGTGATCCCGGAATCGGTCACCTCGATCAGGCGTCCGAGTAGGTTGTCCTCGCCGATCACGTTCACCTTGACCAGGCGCCCGACATTGCGGTGCCAGTGGCGCGGCAGGGTCAATGGGCGTGAGGTTCCGGGAGAGGAAACTTCCAACTCGTACGGAGCGGAGGTATCAAACGGATCGGTATCCAGGGCCTCGGAGATCGAGCGGGACACCTCCGCAATCTGGTCAAGCACAATGCCGTCGGTGCCGTCGATCAAATCGATGACCACGTGCACGATGCGCTGGTCCCCAGCCTTGCGAACCTGCACTTCTTCAAGTACAAGCTGGTGGGAGGCGACGGTGGGCTCCAGTAGCTTGGTGAGGCGTTCTGCCTCGAGCTGGGTGTCTGCCGTGTTACCGGTCATGAAAGTCCTCCCACATTATTCGATGTTGTGAATCCTAGGGTAGCGACTTTTGTGCCGCTACGTCTTCCACCGCGTGGCACAAATCCGTCGCGAGGACCACTCATGGGATGATCAAGGGGATGGATAAGCAGCCACATAACCCCAAAAGTACCGATCCGACCGGGCGCCGTGCCCAGTTTGCGCGCCGCCGTCTCACGGTACTGGTGGTGGGGTTGTTGGTGGCCGGAGCAACGCTCGGTACCGGGATCTTTATGAACCGGGAAACCCCTACATGGCAGCGAATTTTGGGTACCGAGCCGGTAGTTATTCCGGAACCAAAAGCCACCGATGAACTACCCCTGATGCTCGCGTCCGTCACGCAGATGCTGCAATACCCCGACGCTTCCACCGGCGCAAAAACGACCACGGTCTTAGCCGCGACGCAGACGATGCTTCGGGAGCATGTCGAATTACTCACACCGGGCGCTTTGGCCGCCCTCGAGACCGCACAAAGCCCCGCCTCCGACCAAAATTCGGAGCCCGCACCCGTCGCCGCGGTCCCACCGCTGAGCGTCTCGGAGTTTTCTACCGACCTGGCACAGGCGGGTAATGGCCTGCTCAAAGCGGCACTGAGTGCGCAGGAGCAGGAGGCCCGCAGACTTTCGGGGTCGGGCATCGAGTTGGTGCTTCAGGCCCGCAGTGTGCTGGCCGCCAGTGGGGCCAGTGATGCGACGCTCAACGCCCTACCCTCCCCCCTCACGGAGCTAGAAGCATCAACCGAGGCAGCGTCGAGCAAGAGAGCGAAGCAGGGTCCGACCGTGGATCAGGCGGCGCTGGCGTCGATGCCCGCGTTTGTCGTGGATGCCTGTCCTCCGGACACAACTACTGCCACCACCACAGACACAGCTGCGAACGGTTCCGGCGCTGAGCTAGGTGGCATCGTTGATGCCGCCTACCGCATGGGTTATGCCTACAACGTTGCTGGCGCACGGACCAGTGGTGCACTGCGCAGCACGGCATGGGAGCGCTCGGAGGTACTGGTGGATTTTGCTTCGGCGCTGGAGACGAAACTGAATGCCGATCATGACTGTGCACCACTGCGCCAGGCCGCGTATCAATTACCCAAGGACGCGGTCAAGAACCCGATGGATGCGGCGCGTAGCGGTGAGGGCCAATTGGCGCTGCTGCTCCGTGACGGGGCTGCTGGCCAAAGCGGGGAGGCCCGGACGTATCTCTTGAGCGCCGCCTACTCCCAGGCGTTGGCGGCTCGGCAGCTCAGCGGAAAGACCGTGGACTTCACTGCCGTTGAACCTGCAACCGCGGAAAGCGCCGACGAAGCCTCCCCGACACCCGCCAACTAACCGCACACCGGCGCCAGAGCGGTTAAAACACGAGGGTGGCTCTGGTGGCCGTGGATATCTCCACGGCCACCAGAGCCACCCTCGCTGTCTAGACCGGTCATTGCAGGCACTGGCCACTCCCCCGGTTGCCGGGTTGAGCAGCTGCCTACGCGGCGGGGAACAGCACGTCGTAACCGAGCTTGATAATCAGCGCGCCAACAACGCTCAAGAAAACGATCCGGATGAACTTACTGCCCTTGGAGACCGCCATCCGTGCGCCCAGGTAGCCACCTGCCATGTTCGCTGCGCCCAACACCAACCCGATCCCCCAGAGCAGATGCCCGGTGGGAAGGAAAAATGCCAGCGCACCGAGGTTGGTGGCCATGTTCACGATCTTGGCCTTGGCACTGGCCGCCAGGAAGTTGTAGCCCAGCATCGCGACCATGGCGATGATCAAAAATGATCCGGTGCCCGGGCCAATCAGCCCGTCATAACCACCGATAACCAAGCCAATGACACCCGCTACCGCGTAGTGCCGCGAGCCGGTATAGCGCAACTGCGTGAGCTCACCGGCATTTGGCCTAAAGACGGTAAAGAGGCCCACGGCAATAAGTGCGGCGATGATCACGGGTTTGATGACCTCGGCCGGCAGCAACGTGGCCAAAATGGCCCCACCAAAGGAGCCCGCCAACGCCACCATGGCCATGGGAATGGCGGTCTTCAGATCCGGGTGCGCGCGCCGGTAGTAGGTCACGGCACTGGTGGTGGTCCCGAAGATCGAGCCCATCTTGTTGGTGGCCAGGGCCTGCACCGGGGAGATCCCCGGTACCAGCAACAGCGCCGGAAGTTGGAGCAGTCCCCCGCCGCCAACGACCGCATCAACCCAGCCGGCAGCAAAACCTGCCAACACAATCAGCGCGATGGTTCCGGGCTCCATTCCCTGGAGCCCGGAACCATCCAGCAAAGTTGCTGCTTCAATCACGCTTAGCTCTTGGCCAGAGCAATCAGCTGCGCAACCACTTCGTCTACTGCAACGTCGCTTCGCTCACCTGTGGCGCGGTCCTTGACCTCAACCAGACCGTCGGCCAGGCCGCGGCCGATGACCACGATGGTCGGAACACCGATGAGTTCGGCGTCGGAGAACTTCACGCCGGCCGAGACCTTGGGACGATCATCGTAGATGACCTCCACGCCCGCTGCGTGCAGCTCATCGGCGATCTTCTGGGCGGCCTCGAAGAGTTCAACCTGCTTGCCGGTGACCACCAGGTGCACGTCGGCCGGGGCCACGTTGCGCGGCCAGACCAGGCCGTTCTCGTCGTGGTTGGATTCGGCCAGGGCTGCCACCGCGCGGGTAACACCCACGCCGTAGGAACCCATGGTGACAACCTTGAGCTTGCCGTTCTGGTCAAGCACCTTCAGTTCCAGAGCCTCGGCGTACTTGCGGCCGAGCTGGAAGATGTGACCCATCTCGATGCCACGGGCGGTTTCCAGCGGTCCGGAACCGTCCGGTGCCTGATCTCCGGCGAGTACCTCAACACACTCGATGGTGCCGTCGGCGGTGAAGTCGCGACCAGCCACCAGACCGAAGACGTGCTTGCCGGCTTCGTTGGCGCCGGTGATCCAGCTGGTTCCCGAGACCACGCGCGGGTCAAGCAGGAACAGGATCTTGGAGCTTCCTTCAAGGCCGAGCACCTTGGCGTCTTGACCCAGACCCGGGCCGATGTAGCCCTTGATCAGTGTCGGGTTCTTCTTGAGGTCATCCTCGGTTGCTGCCTCGATTTCCACCTCGCCACCGATTTCCAGGTGGGCGGCGATGTTTGCCTCAACACGCTTGAGGTCCACGTTGCGATCCCCGGGCAGCCCGATGGCTACCAGCTGGCGTTCGCCGGTGGGCAGCTTGGCCGCCAGCACCACGTTTTTCAGGGTGTCGGCGGCGCTCCAGGCGCCTTCGGCGCGCGGGGCAACCTCGTTGGCGCAGTTGACCAGAGTCTCGATGGTCGGAGTGTTCGGGGTTTCTTTGACCTCGAAAGCCGCAGCGTTGGTGAAGTCGATGTCCGCCGGTACAACGGTGGTCACTGCCTCAACGTTGGCAGCATAGCCGCCGGCGGAGCGGACGAAGGTGTCCTCACCGATCGGGGTCGGGTGCAAGAATTCCTCGGACTTCGAGCCGCCCATGGCACCGGCGGTGGCGAAGACCGGCAGAACTTCCAGGCCCAATCGGGAGAAGATCTTCAGGTAGGCGCCACGGTGTGCCTGGTAGGCCTCTTCGAGTCCCTCATCATCAATGTTGAAGGAGTAGGAGTCCTTCATGATGAATTCGCGGCCGCGCAACAGGCCCGCGCGGGGACGTGCCTCATCGCGGTACTTGTTCTGAATCTGGTACAGGTACGCCGGCAGATCCTTGTAGGAGCTGTAGAGGTCCTTCACCAGGAGGGTGAACATTTCCTCGTGGGTCGGGGCCAAGAGGTAGTCGGCACCCTTACGGTCGGTCAGGCGGAAAAGTCCGTCACCATATTCGGTCCAGCGGCCCGTGGTTTCGTAAGGTTCGCGCGGCAGCAGTGCCGGGAAGTGAACTTCCTGAGCACCAATGGCGTTCATTTCCTCGCGAATGATGGCTTCCACCTTGCCCAGGACGCGCAGGCCCAGTGGCAGCCAGGTGTAAATTCCGGGAGCGGCACGGCGAATGTATCCGGCGCGGATCAGCAGCTTGTGGCTGGCGACCTCGGCATCTACCGGATCTTCGCGCAGCGTGCGCAGGAATAGGGTGGAGAGCTTAAGAACCACGCTAACTTTCCATTTCCGCGGCCTGTTTCCAGACCACAACATAGTGGGGGCAGATAAATCGTTTGTGCAGCCGGCGCACACCGCTCGATGTAAATCTCAATCGGGATTTTCGTGAGGCAGCGCTGCGGCCAACCACCTCACGATTTCTGCCACACCAAAAATGGTGTGCAGGGCAGCGTGGAGCAGCAAGGCACTTCCCCCATCTTACGTCGCTGCCCGGGTGCCATGTGGCACCCGGGCAGGCGAACTGGTCACCGGAGAACCGCGTGTGGGCTACCCGACTACCGTGGGTCGATCTTTTTTAGTAACCGGCCATGTGCAGCAGAGCCAGGTCGAGGTATTCCTCTGCCCGCGCCACCGCGACATCGGCGTCCTTGGGGCTGACGATGGCGACACCGATGTTGTTTACGCCGTCGTATCCACTGACCGACAACGTCTGAGTTTTTTGTCCCGCCATGTTGATCTCGGTCATGGTGGCGATGGTCTTTTCGGCCTTGGTGTTGGCCTTCCCGGTTTCCACGGCGGCAGTGATCTCTTGCCCACCCATGGTCATGGTGAATTCGCTGCAGTCCTTGGAGCTAGATTCCGCCATCGACTTAGCGGTAGCAATATCGGAGGCATCGTCAAACGAACCGATGCTCACTACCATTCCTGCATCGTTGGAGCTGCGGGGAATGCTGACGGAAACCATGTTCATATGACTCATCAAGTCCATAGATCCCGATGATGCATAAACTCCACATTCTGCGGGGCTGACCTTCATGCTGGCGATCAATTTCTTGCTTTGATCCGCTGAGGCTTTCAGCTCGGCATTTTTAATGATCTTCACGCCGCCCTTCTCGTAGTAGCTTTCGAGCGACTGCGCTACCTCGAGTAGTTCTTGGGCAGTGAGCTGATCTTCGGAAGCGGAGTGGTTGGATCCTGCATCCGCCGAGGCCGAAGCGCTGGAGGACTCGGAGGTCGAACTAGAGCCGGAATCGGACGTGATTTCGGTGGCGGCAGGCGTTGTTGCGGAGGCTTCCGGGGTGGGGCTGGCGGAGGGCTGCACTGTTGCGGACGGACTTGGTGTCGGTGATTCGGCCGAGTCGGAACCCATAAGTCCGGAGCAGCCCGATAATGCGAGCGTTGCGGCGAGCGGCAAGGTCCAGATAGCTATCTTTTTCATCTTTGATCCTCATGTCGTGGGAGTGATTCACGGCGATGACGGCGACGATCCGCTGCCAATAAGGTACACATTACACAATAAAACCAGTTGGCGGAGTAACTCCGTGCCAAGTTCTTCCATTGCTAGTGGTCGGTTGCCTCAACCGGATGTGCTCAAATATCCGATTGCAATTTCCATATCTCCTAACGGACGCAGAGATATTTCGGACAGATATCCGCACTGAACGATGCGCCTTGACGTTATCAAAAATGTTGCTCAAAGAATTGAAGAATATACATTGCGGTCGTCATCTACCGCGAAGGATAAATGGCGAGTTTCTAAGCTGTGGCGGGTCGGACGCTATCGGTCGCTTCATTGCTTCCGACGTTGTCCAGCACTGTCTTTGCTTTTTGGTCAACGAGCCCCATAAATAGTTGTTGGCTAGCACCAAAGATGATGGCCCATGCCAAGATTTGTCCGGAGGTATCCAATGCTGTGAGGCCAGGGATGATTCCGCCGCTCAAAAGCATCAATCCGAGAACAGCAGTCAATGCGCCAATCGGCAATTTGATAAAAGCCAAGGCAATTGCGGGGTTGTAGGGTGTTGAACTTCCAGAAACACGCCTCAATGAGGAAGCCCCCGAAATGGCTGCAGCAACCAACCCAATGAACTCGATGAGAAAAATATCGTGGTTTGATGTAGAACTATTTTTCGCCTCCGTCATGACGGCTGCGTTCTGCTTTTCGGAGTCCACCTTCTCGGCCGCTGTCGCTTCTGGGTTGTCAGCAGGAAGGACAACAGTAGTTTCCAGCGACAAGCAGATGACCTTGGTTGGCTCAGTGTCGACAAAGCAGGGAGACAGCACGGTATGGAATTGACTACCTACAAAGCCCAATGCCACGGTCAGCATTACTAAAATACCTATGGACGTCCAAATGATCCGAACAAAGTTCCTGAGCTTTGCATACTCCACTTGATAGGCCCGATGAGCTGCTTCACTCACAGAAACGAGGTTACTTCTTGTTTCATCATCTAATGCTGGCACCGGCACCGGCACCGGAACAAGATCCGGTAGGGCAGCTGCGGCGGCAGCGAGATTGCCCGCTTGGGTGATCACAGAACGATCTTGGAGGATCTTTTCCAAACGGATGCGGAGTGGATCGTTGGCTGCCAGATGGGCTCTGGCGCTCGCGTGGATGGTTGGCAGATGGCCAATCATGTATGCATCGTTCCCCCTGCGCAGAAGCAAATCTTCTATTGCATGCATGCGCTCCAAGGCCGGACCAGCCGCAATATTTCCGGCCGCTCCAGGAAGCCATCGGCGATCGCCCGAAAGGGCGCGTCCTTTCACAAGATGTTTTTCAATCCCTTTATCTAGACCAGAAAAGGCTACTTGCTGCCCAGGAACGGTTATGTCCGCAGGGTTGCCTTCCTTAACCTCTGTCGCTATCACTTGGAGCTGGTCAAACCTAGAGTTCATCTGCTGAACCCAGCGGTTCCGCCGGCGCATTTTGGTGTTCCATGCACCTAAAGTACTCACAGTTGCTACCTACTCTCTATCGAGCGAGGAAACGATTTGAAAGCCGGATACTTATCCCCACGCAAGCACCCTTCGGCGTGTCCAAAACCTGCAATTTTTTCAGTGTCACTCTTGAGGTGACTCCCCTGATACCCCGTATGTCTGAACCTCGTTGACTTATGGTGCTCCTCAACTCAGCTAAATACTAGAACGGAGTTGGACCGTGTGTACGGCGCGCAGCAGCAACAGTTCAGCAGCCGTTCTCATGTTCCTTCTCTGCATCAGAAGTCGGCTATCAACGACGCCGTCAAAAGGGTCGCTTCTTCAATTCTTCAACAACCACGACGATCTCTCATTTGGTGTGAAAAACCGTGATTGAGCATTTTCATGCCGGCAAAAAAAGTCGAGGAAATCGTGCACCGTTGGCCCGAACGGTACAAAGTTTGCAGCTAGCTGCCCGTCAAACCGTGGAGACAATTGCATCACCGCCACGACGGAGTAGTTCAGTTGTGCGTTAGCGGATCAATAAATTTTTAATAACCAGCGATATGAATCAACCCCTGGTCAACATATTCCTCGGCCTTGGCCCTAGCCACATCAAGATCCTTAGGCTCGGAGATGCTCACGGAAACGGTATTCACACCGTCATACCCCGAAACGATCAAGTTTTTCGCGTATTGTTCCCCGGACTTAAGATCCGCAACAGTCCCAATCGTGGTCTCTGCATTGGTGGTGGCCGGCAGGTCTTCCACGGTGGCAGTGACCGTCTGGCTGAGAACCGTCATGGTGAAGCTACTGCAATTTTCGGAGCTGGTTTTGGCTTTACCGATCATCGTCTGGACATCGGCAGGATCATCGTAGGAGCCCAGGCTGACGCTCATGCCGGCGTCATTCGAATCGCCAGCGAATGTCGCGGTAATGATGTTCAGGTGCGAGTTCATGTCGCTGCCCGCCGCGGCCGAGTACACAGCGCACACCGCGGGAATAACCTCCGAACTTGCCAGCTGCTTTTCCGACTGGGCTGCAAGAGCTTTATTCTCGACATCACCGACGATTTTAATCGCGGACTGACCGTTGTAGCTTTCAATCGCACCTGCCACCTCGGTCAGCTCGTCGGCGCTGAGTTGGTCGGCGGATGCGGAGTGGTTAGGACCTGCATCCGTGCTGAAGCCCGAGTCGGTCGTGGTCTCCGCTGCTGGCGTTGTATCGGACAAAGGTGGCGCCTCGGTTGATTCACTCGCCGAGGTTTCGGGAGTCGATGCTTGGCTTGGCTGTACCGATTCCTTGTTGTCGGACCCTAGGAGCCCAGAGCAGCCGGTCAGTGCGAACGTGGCGGCCAGCGGCAAAGCCCAGATTGCTATCTTCTTCATCTTCGTTCCTCATGATCTTGAGAAGGACGCGTGGAACTAACGGTGGAGAATTACCGTTCGCAAGCAACACATTACACAGTAAAACAATCTCAAGGAGTAACCCCGTCTGTGGGTACACGAAGGATTTTCGTCGTTTTCTGTTTCAGGATTCGTCGGAGTCCGCACCGCCAGATCCGTGGGCGGGAAATTAGGAGGTCGGTGCCGCTTCTGGCAGGGCGCGCAAGATGGTGAGCATCGATTCCACGTCGGCAAGAGCGAGCGCGGTGGACTCCTCGGGAGCCTTCTTCACGATTCGTGTCGCGCTCACCATGACGTTCCCATCGATGGCACGGATGGAAATTTGTTGGCTTTTGCTTCTTCCATTAACGCTCTCGAGCAGGGTCGCTGCCGTAAACGGTGCCGAACTCGTGGCGTCAAGGCTCGAGAGCGTGTAGCTAACCTTTTGCCCGTCGCTGGTGATGCTGTAGGTACCGCAGGAAGCATCGAGGTGCTGTTGAGCTGCAACATCTGCCACCAGTGCGTCACGATCTCGGTAGGCTGCCACCGTTAGGGCACCGGCATTTGTTGCAGGTAGCACCGCGGCCGCCACGGCTGACTTCTCGAGTTGATCCTGCAAGTTACCAATACCGTAGAGGCCACAGGTGGCAGGAACCACGGTGATGCCTTCGAGCCATTTCTGGGCCGCCGGAAGCTGCTTGCGCAGAGCCTGCTGGTCGTTAACGATGGTGCCCTTGGTTCCTTTGGCCCACTGCTGCATGGCGGAGCTCAACACTGTCGCGTCAAAATATCCGAGCTCCTTGGCATTGCCCGGAACCGTCGAGGATTCGGTGCTTCCCGGCGCGGTGACCGGCACCTCTACGGAGTTGGGGGTAACGCTGACCGGGGCGGGTTCCGGAGTTTTGCTGCAGCCGGCAACACCCAGCACGAGGCCCGCGACGGCAAGAGCAGTTGCCGTGGCTCGGATGGCTTGGCTGGCGTTGAGGTGGCGGGGCATTATTATCTCTGGCTTTCCGGTGGGCATTTCACGATGAGAGTTCGAACGCCGATGCTGCTAGCGCCGTGACTGTATCGCAGGTTCAAAAGAGGATGGTGGCAAATTCGCCAACCTCCTCGAAGCCGACTTTGCGGTAGGTGGCAATGGCGGCAGAGTTGTAATCGTTGACGTACAGGCTGGTGGTGGGAGCCAGCGCGAGGGCATAGTTCGCGGCTGCCGCCATGTATCCAGCTGCCAACCCGCCGCCACGGTGTTCCGGGGCCATCCAGACACCCTGGATCTGGGTAGCCCGCGAACTGACGGTTCCCAACTCCGCCTTGAACCGGATTTCACCGGCGCCATCCATATCAATGAAGGAATGTCCGGCATGAATCAGCGACCGGACGCGGGATCGATAATAGGATCCTCCGTTGACCAACGGCGAGTAACCCAGCTCTTCGGTAAACATCTTGGCGCAGGCGGGGAGGACTTTCTCGTACTCCCCCGGGGTACTGAGGCGAAGGCCGGTGTTCGGTTCAACCGCTGGGGGGCCACTGAGCGTCATGAATGGTTGATTGGGGCGCACACTAAATGCCCGCTGTGATCCGTGAACCAACACCTTCCATATGCCCATCACTGCCTCGGCAGGGCCGAAGCAGGAGGCGAAGGTGCGGTTCAACGCTTTCACGACGTGCCCGAAGTCCTCGGCGTCCTCGGAGGTGATATTGATCGGGACTACATTCGCGCCGATCCAACAGGCCGAAACCAACTGTGCGCCGTGAAAACGGCCAAGAATCAGTGATCCGCCCAGCCCCGGACGGGCCGAACCCGTCACGGCCAACTGGGCATCCATGAAGATGTTGACCACAGGATCCACCGAAATGAGGGCGCGAAGAGCCGCGGTGTCCGCATCGTCAAGGACGCGGATCTCTGCCGACAGCGACTCTCCGGCCCCCGGGTTACGTCTAGCTGACGGTAACCACGGGACCACCTTGGACAGGATTTTCTCCACCCGGGTCCCCCATTTCCTCGGCGATGCGCATCGCCTCTTCGATCAGTGTCTCAACAATCTGGTCTTCGGGCACGGTCTTGATGACTTCGCCCTTCACAAAAATCTGTCCCTTGCCATTGCCCGAGGCAACACCCAGGTCGGCTTCGCGAGCCTCGCCGGGACCATTGACCACACAGCCCATGACCGCTACACGCAGCGGAATGGTCAGGCCCTCGAGCCCGGCGGTGACCTGCTCCGCCAGAGTGTACACATCAACCTGGGCACGGCCACAGGAGGGGCAGGAAACAATTTCCAGCTTGCGCGGCCGCAGGTTCAGCGACTGCAGAATCTGGTTGCCCACCTTGACCTCTTCCACCGGCGGGGCGGAGAGCGAAACGCGGATGGTGTCGCCGATGCCGCGCGAGAGCAAGGCTCCGAACGCGGTAGCGGACTTGATGGTGCCCTGGAAGGAGGGACCGGCCTCGGTGACGCCCAGGTGCAAGGGCCAGTCACCACGTTCGGCCAGCAGTTCGTAGGCCCGCACCATGATCACCGGGTCATTGTGCTTGACCGAGATCTTGAAGTCGTGGAAGTCGTGTTCCTCAAAGAGTGATGCTTCCCAGACGGCGGACTCAACCAATGCCTCGGGGGTGGCCTTGCCGTACTTCTTCATCAGATCCGGGTGCAAAGAACCGGCGTTAACGCCGATGCGAATGGAGGTTCCGTGGTCCTTTGCGGCCGCGGCGATCTCCTTGATCTGGTCATCAAATTTGCGGATGTTGCCCGGGTTCACCCGGACGGCAGCGCAACCGGCCTCGATGGCGGCAAATACATACTTCGGCTGGAAGTGGATATCGGCAATCACCGGGATCTGTGACTTCTTGGCAATGATCGGCAGGGCCAACGCATCATCGGCGGACGGGCAGGCAACTCGCACGATGTCGCAGCCGGTGGCCGTGAGCTCCGCGATCTGCTGCAACGTTGCGTTGATGTCGGTGGTCGGCGTCGTGGTCATCGATTGGATGCTGATGGGACTGTCGGATCCAACTCCGACCGAGCCCACCTTGATTTGGCGGGTCTTGCGGCGTGGAGCAAGAACCGGTGGTGGGGTCGACGGCATGCCAAGGCTGACCGGGATCGAGGTCAAGAGGTCCTCCGAAATATTGAGCGGGCGAAAGTTACCTCCATTATCCCCCCGCGCACTACCCATCCGGGGCAGTAATCTCGCAGGGCGAAGCCGGAGGCATAAGTAACGGCGTTCCTGGCCCGTTGCTTATGCGGGTCAAGGCCTAGGCGTGGTGACTGAGTTCACCCAATACCGGGCTCCACTCGGTCATGCGCAAGGCAGCGATCGAACCAATGATGGCAAACGGATCATTTTTCAGCGTCTGGGCCAAGACTTCCTGACTCGGGGCGGCAATCAGCAATAAGGCACCGGAGCCATCGGCATAGGGACCCGAGGCCACCAATGCTGTGCCATCTTGATCCGTTCCCAGACCGGCGAGGAAATCACGGTGCGCGGGGCGATGCTCGGCACGAACATCATCGGAACCGGCTGCGTATACATATTCAACTGCGAAAACACTCATGAGCAACAGCCTAACCGTTCGGTTAAGCAAAACTGATGACCGATGCGACATACGGCATGAGGACAGCCGTAATTACTCTTTGTGTCGGGCATAGGTCCGGCAACCCCAGCGTCAGGAGTCGCTGTGGGCCGGGCAATCGTGAACCAGCCACTGAGCGGTTTGAATCAGCTGAGCATCGATCGATTCGCCATGCAGCCCCCCGATGGTTGAGCGGGTGACAGCTGCCCCCTCAAAGAGGCTCACAATGGTTCCGGCGACCGCATGTATTTGTTCCTCTGCCAACGCCGGTCGTGCCTGACGAACGACCGCGCCCACATACCCGGCGTAACTGGCATAGAAGGCCCTGACTGCCGTCGCAATTTCTGGATCCGAGGAAGCAATGGCCCAAATTTCAAAGTGCATGCAAACACCTGTCACCTCCGAGTGTTCCACGAGAAGTGCGGTAATCAATCGATGGGATTCGGCACGCGAAAGGGTTCCCGGCGCTCCCGGAAAATCAACAATCACGGGGCCAGCCACCTCGGTGAGGCGCTGCAGGGATTGTTGCAGCGACCGTTCAAGGACCGCCCGAATCAAGTCCGCTCTGGTGGGGTAATAGTGTTGCAGGTGTCCCACGCGCACCCCGGCCGCTGCGGCAAAATCGCGCATGGCCGATCCGGCGTTGCCCTTGGTTGATAGCACCTCGACGGCAGCATCCAGAATCGCTGCTTGCCTGAGTGCACCCTTGTTTCCGGTCATGAAATCAATATTGTCACACCGTGCCTTTTGAGCTCCGCGAGGGCCCGGGTGAGAGACGCTGTGCTCTCGGGGAAGCCCACGCCGGGCAATGCCTTCGGGTCAAGAACATTCTGTAGTCCCAAAAGTCCGCCGAGCGCCGTGAGATGGGCTTGACCGGCAGGATCTGAGATATGAGCAGATCGCGTGCCGTGAGCACCATGCACATCGATGCGGATATGTGCGGTGCCTCCGGTGCCCGGTGAATACAACAGGGAACGCCGCAGTCCCCGCCACCGCTCACCACTGCCCCAGCGGAAGAGTCCCACCGACTTCGCCATCAAAAGCGCGGTGGTTGATGCATTGGAGCTAAATCCGATGCGGGTTGCTGCGCTTGTTGCCCCCAAGGTCATCGGAAACGTCAATTGCTCTGGAGTATCCAGCCGCGCCACTTTGGTCCGGTAACCTGCGATATCTACCCAGCGCGTATCACTCAGTGGGCTGACTACGTGGGGGTGCCCGTTTTCGGTGATTTCGAAGTCTTGTCCGAGTCGATCAATAAAGTCGACCGAGTCGGCACCTGCTTGGTCATTGGTGTCATAACGGATGGCGACATCAATTTGCTGAAGTCCCCCAAGGTCCTCAGCCAGCGAAGCGGCAACGATACTAACGACACCTCCCATCCAGGCCGAGCTCAGCAGCACCGGGGCCGTGGGTGAGAGCAAGCTGGTTTGCGCTACTGCGCGAGCGAGTCGAGATGTCCAGCGAGTGATATCCACGTAGGGAATTCCTGCGCTCACTGCCGCACGTAGAACTCGGTCTCCCGGATCATTCACCGTGCTGATGACAGCCCGAACCGAAGCGGTAAATGGTGTGGGGTCATCAAGATCCCACTTCCTCACCTCGAGGTTGTACTCATCGGCGAGGTGGGCACCGCGCTGAGGATTTCTTCCCGTCAGTAACAACGGCCATGACGGTGCGGCGAGTCGCGTGAGCGCGGTGCCCACGATCCCATACCCACCAACAATCAGTACCGGTCCGGCTACCTGGTATTCAAGGTTATCGTTCATGATTCAAACTTTAGGTCAAATGACCTATTAAGTAAATTTGCGTTGCTCACGCTCCGCCAAGAATGCGAAAACTGAAAAAATGCTGAGGAATCGAAGTGATTCTATGGCTGCTCACCCGGCAATTAATGACAAAAGCGAACCCAGTCCACTGCTCTCATTGGCAGTAGACCGGGTTCGCTTCGAGGCGGTCTCGATGGAAAGTCACCGCACCCGTCAGCTGCATCTCGAACGGTCCTACCCGAAATGCAGCCCTCCCGCGGCTAACGGTCAATCGACGCCATGTTCACTTTGTCATGCCGTTCGCCGGCGGCCGGCTGCAGTGCTTCTAATCGATTCATTTGGTCCTCGGAAAGCTCGACGGCGTCGGCTGCCGTGTTTTCTTCGACGCGGCCGACTCGCCGAGTGCCTGGGATGGGAGCGATGTCGTGGCCGCGAGTGAGAATCCAGGCCAGGGCCGTCTGCGCAGCACTGGCTCCGATTTCTGCGCCAATTGCCTTTACCGCTTCGACGATCGCGAGGTTATGCGAGAAATTTTCACCCATGAATCGAGGGTTAGTTTTGCGCCAATCATCCTCGAGGAAGTCATCAACCGAGCGAATCCGACCGGTTAGTAAGCCGTGTCCGAGCGGCGAGTATGGGACCAAACCGATGCCCAGTTCGCGCAGCAGTGGCAGGATCTGCGCTTCGACGTCGCGACTCCACAGCGAGTATTCCGTCTGCAGCGCGGAGACCGGCTGCACGGCATGCGCGCGGCGGATGGTCTCCGGGGAAGCTTCGGAGAGACCGAAGTGCAAGACCTTGCCCTCGGAGATCAGTTCCGCAACAGCTCCGGCTGTCTCCTCAATCGGAACGTTCGGATCCACGCGGTGCTGGTAGTACAGATCGATGTGATCTGTTCCCAAACGCCTAAGTGATCCTTCGATGGCGGTTCTGATGTTGGCAGCGCTACTGTCGGTGATACCAGGTCCACCGCCGGCGTGGGAGACGAGCCCAAACTTTGTCGCCAACACGACGTCATCGCGACGGCCCTTGATGGCCTGTCCAACAATTTCCTCGCTGAGGAATGGGCCATAAATTTCGGCGGTATCAATGTGAGTAACACCTAGTTCCAGGGCGCGGTGGATCGTGCGGATTGACTCCGCGTTGTCCAGGGCACCCTCGCTGGTATAGGTGCCCGCCATGGTCATGGCACCGAGCCCGATGCGTGAAACTCTTAGTTCGCCGAGACGTGCATTCAACATTCTTCTGATCCTTCTTAATATTGGGTTGGGTGCGGCTTCCCTGTAACTACCGCTGGTACCGCGACTTCGGCGTGACGATGCCACCCGGCACATCACCCTCACAAGGTCGCCGACAGCTGAGGAGGAATTGAGCCTCCACAGAATTGCCTAGTCGTTTGCGATAGCCATGTTCGAGGACAGTTCGCGATGGGCATCCACTTGCGCCAGGAGCAACTGGGCCTTCTCTTCGGCGCCGGCAACAATATCGACTCCAGCCACGAATCGCAGTGGCGGTGTTTCCAGCGAGGCCAAGGTGATCAGCGCGGATCCAAGCTTGGCAGGATCCCCACCCTGTAGCCCGTTCATGCTCTTCCACGCCGCGATGGTTTTAGAGGTGCGTTCCGCGTAGTCAGCGATGGAGAGTTCCGGCCAGATCGAGGATGCACCTTCAACTAGCAGCTCGGTGCGGAAGAAACCCGGCTCCACAATAGTGGTGCGAATGCCAAAGGGCTCAACGTCAAAGCTTAGGGACTCCATCCAGCCTTCCAGCGCAAACTTCGAAGCGGCGTATGCTGCGCAGAATTCCTGACCGATGAGCCCTGCCGCGGAAGTGATGGTGAAGATGTGCCCGCTGCGCTGCTGACGCATCTGCGGCAGGATGGCGCGGGTGACATTCAGCGGGCCAAAGAAGTTGGTTTCCATCTGCAGACGCATTTGGCGATCGCTGATTTCCTCGAAATATCCGGCATAGAAGTTACCCGCGTTATTCACCAGGACATCGATGCTCCCGAAGCGCTCGACGGCTGCCTGTGCGGCGGTGACCGCTGCCGCCGCATCGGTGATATCTAACGAGAGTGCCAAAAGGTTTTTGTGTTCGCCGAGGGCGGCAGTGACCTTGTCGGCGTCGCGGGCAGTGCCCACCACGCGGTGTCCAGCGTTGAGTGCGGCCATGGCCAAGTCGATACCCATTCCCCGGGCTGCTCCGGTGATAAACCAAACGTTGCTCATGCTCTTGCCTCTACTGTTCGTGACGCCGACCCGATTCGGTGGCTGATGCAACAAGTCAACAAGCAAGTAAAAAGTAGAGCCAGACCCCAGCTATGGGTTCCCTGGCAGGGCACCGCTAACAGTCGAGCGGTGGGGTATCTTCGAGAATATGGACAACCAGAATGACCTCAGCGAGTTCCTCGTCTCGCGGAGGGCAAAACTCAATCTGCAACAGGCTGGCCTCCCGGACTATGGTGGGCGCCGCCGCGTACCGGGGCTTCGACGCGAAGAGGTTGCCCTGTTGGCGGGAATGAGTTCCGAGTATTACAAACGCCTCGAGCGGGGCCACGCCAAGGGTGTCTCCGAAGCCGTCATCAACGGCATTAGCCGTGCCCTGCAATTGGACGCTGCCGAGCAAGCGCATTTTTACGAACTGATCCGCAGCGCAAATACCAGTACCCGTCCTCCACGTGGACGCACCACCCGCAAAACTCAGCTTGGAGCGGCATTCCAACAGACCATTGACGCCATGAATAGCGTCCCGGTCTTTGTACAGAATGGGCGACTCGACGCGATCGCGACCAATCAGCTCGGACGCGCCGTCTTCTCACCCATGTTCGAAGACACTTCGCAGCCATTGAATGCTGCGCGTTTCGTCTTCCTTGACGACCGTGCCCAGACCTTCTACCAAGATTGGGAGGCCAACACACGCCAGATCGTTGCCCTGCTGCGTGTAGAGGCTGGTCGCTCTCCCTACGACCGAGAACTCAGTGACCTCGTCGGGGAGCTCTCCACGCGTAGCGAGCTTTTCCGCAAACTTTGGGGATCCCATGACGTGCGTGAACACCGCAGCGGCACCAAGAGCATCCACCATCCCGTTGTTGGTGATCTGGAGTTGAATTATCTTGGACTGGATGTGAGCTCCGAAAAGGGAATCCAGATGCTGGTGTTTTCCGCTGAGCCGGGCTCCGCGTCCCATGATGGATTGCAGCTTCTGGCAAGCTGGGCGCAAACGCACCTGCGTGACGCTCTACCCAAGTCAACTATCAACAACGCTCACAACAGCTGACGAAGTCTCAAGGATTCGTTCGCTGGTCGCCGCCGGCGTGTTCTGCTGCGGCGTGAAATGGATGTTACCCAGATAGCGTCGGAGCAAAGCAAAACGGTCGGTGTAGCTCGACTCAACGTAGAGCTACACCGACCGTAAGTTGTCAGCTCAAGATCTCTGAGCTGGAACTAAGACAATTACTTGGCGACAGCTCCGTTGACCTTGAGCTCGCGGTTCGAAGGGATGTCCGCCCAACCGCCAAGACCCAGATTGCCGTAGGAGCGATCCACGGTTGCCGAGGCTCCTTCAATGTTCAAACGAACTGTCGGGCCGAGGGTGCCGCCACGCACGAAGTTATCCTTGGTTCCGATGGTGTCGATGAACGACTGCACCAGGCCATTAGGCATCACGTAGTGCGAGTAGGCCTGGAACTGTCCCGGGTGCTGGTTGTAGTCAGGAGCAAACGGAGTACCGGCAGCGAAGTTCAGGTTGGTGGGGCTTCCCAGGGCCAGGCCCGAACCGCGGTTCAGCGGCTGGTAATCGCTGCGGATTCCGTTACCAACAAAACCGTAGACGCCTTCCGGGCCGTCAATGCCGGCAGCGAAGGTCGAGCGGTGGCTAATGGTGAACAGGTAGTACTTCCCGTCCTTCATGTAGATCTGCGGACGTTCGGTCTGGTCCGTGACGCAATTGGCCGACAGGATCGGCGGCAGGAACTCCCACTTGGTCAGGTCCTTGTTGGTTGCACGGGCTAGGCCCACGTTACCGATCTGGTACGTTGCACCAGACTTGTTAACTTCGGCAACGGTTTCGCCGTTGGTCTCACCCTCGTTGTAGCCGAGATCTTCTGCGGTGCATTGGGCTTCGTCGCGCTTCTGAGCGGTGTTGCCTTCGAAGACCATGTAGGTCTCGCCCGGGTGGGCCGGATCTTCAAAGGTGAACGGGTCGCGGAAGTTGAAGAACTGGTTCTGTTCGGCATTCTGGTAGAGCTTTCCATCGGCCTGCAAAAGGTCGGTGACCTTGTTGAAGCCGGTGAACTTCACGCCCTTCTTGTTGGCGTGTACGTGACCGACGCTCAGCGCGATGCGCGGGTCATAGGCCTTGATGTCGTTGCCGGACTTGTCGCGGTAGAACGCAACATCGGTGAAGAACAACTTGATCTCGCCGTTTTTGGTGACACGCGCCGAACCTGACCACTGGGTCTGGTGGCTGTAGGACTGATCCTCGAAGATCTTGCCGGTGACGCCTTCATCAAAGACCTGACCGCCGTAGGTCCAACCGCCGTTTTCGGGACGGTCGGCGGCGGGTACGCCTGCGGGGCGGTAGAAGTAACCGATGCGCGCATACTGGTGGCGCTCATCGAAGCCCAGCTTGCGATCGGCAACCAGCGAGAAGATGATCTCCTGGCCGTTGACACTGTACTGATTGGCGTCCTCGTCGGTCAGGGGCCAGGTATCCCAGACCCAGACCTTTTCGTTGCTCATGTCAGGGAAATCCTGAGAAACGGTCGGCATGGTGTACTCCTCGGGCATGGAGTTCTCCCGCGATCCGGCCGTCGTATCGGACATGGCCTTCAGCTGCTTGGCGTCAGCTCGAGTCCAACGTGCAGTGAAGTCATCTAGGGGGCTGTGTGCCTCTTGGGTGTGCTTGGTGGGTGCCGGGAAGCCTGGCGCAACGTCCGTTGCGGCTAGCGCTGGTCCAGCGAGCAGGGTGGCACTGAGTGCCCCCAAGCCTAATATGGCGACCAGCAGGCCGCTCTTGGTGCGTGTCTTGTTCACGATCGTTTGCCTTTGGTTCGATTAGGAATCGGACAATCGCTCAAACAGGGACGCACATTCTCTCCACAGAAAAACCTAGGCAGATTCATAGCCGATGTCAAACGTTCCAAAACGTTTTGGAAGTTATGTCACATTTGTTGGCAAAACGTTTTGGTAGTCGGATACGGTGGTTTCCGGTCACTCGAAGTGATGCACGTTCTCTCCCCCCCAATTTTTGCGACGACGCAGAGGCTCTGCCGTCCAGCGGTGGAGTTTCTGCACTCATCCTCCGAAAGACCCATGTTCATGCCAAGGCACCGATTCCCTTTGTCCTACTTCGCCGTAGTCCTGATCTGTGTTCTGGTTCTCGCTGCGTTCACCTCCTTGGTGCTAATGCGGCCCGCTACTGAAACACCGGCGGCCACGCAGACGACCACACATCCCACGACGGACAACGAAAAATTTCAGCGGCCACAGGATTGGTCCCCATATCGTCCTGCGACGCACATAACTCCGGCGAACAACTGGATGAACGATCCACAGCGCCCGTTTTTCCTCAATGGGCTATGGCACTTTTATTACCTCTATAACGCCGACTACCCGGATGGAAACGGCACCGCCTGGTTCCACGTCACCTCCACCGACATGGTGCATTGGAAAGACGAAGGCGTTGCCATCGAGAAGTACACCAACGGTCTTGGCGACATCTGGACCGGCAGCGCGGTCGTTGACACTCAGAACACCGCCGGATTTGGCAAGGATGCAGTGGTTTCCCTCGTCACCCAGCAAGTAGATGGAGTACAACGCCAGTCCCTGTTTTACTCCACGGACGGTGGCTACTCGTTCACTTCCTACAAGGGAAACCCGGTCATGGACAACCCCGGCCTAGAGGCCTGGCGTGATCCGAAGATCGTTTGGGACGAAGAACGCTCCCAATGGCTCATGCTGTTGGCCGAGGGCAACAAGATAGGTTTTTACACTTCCCCAAATTTGAAGTCCTGGACCTATCAGTCGGGATTTGAGCGTAATGATCTGGGTGTCATTGAATGCCCCGACCTGTTCGAGATGGCCGTGGATGGCGACCCGGAGCGCACAACCTGGGTACTAGGAATCAGCGCCAACGGCGAAAGCACCGGACGTACCACCGGCTACACCTACTGGACCGGATCATGGGACGGAACGAACTTTGTCCCGGAACAAGATGACCCCCGATGGCTTGATGCCGGAGCTGATTTCTACGCGGCAGTTACCTGGGATGACCCGAATGCCGAAAATCCACTGGCGCAGCGCTATGCGATCGGCTGGATGAACAACTGGGCGTACGCCGGAGCGCTACCAAAAGAGGACTGGTCCGGTGGCACCATGTCCACCGTGCGCCAGCTTTCGTTGCGCACCGTTGACGGACAGCCACAGCTGAACTCACAACCCATCAACGCCATCACTGAGCTCGAAGGTGGGCAGCAACAAACCGAGGCCCAGCAACTTGAGCAGAACAACCCGGTCAGCCTCCCGCGACCTACCACTGACGCCTATCGGTTACGCCTGAGCCTGGCTCCGGATGCGAAACATCCGGCTAAGGAAACACTCGTGAAGCTGGAGGATCCCGATGGATCTTTCATCACGCTCGGCTACAACGTCGGCAACCAGACATTGTCCTTGGCCCGTGATTCCGACAAGATCGCTGGCCAGATGCCGGAGGCCTACCGCCAAATCCGCAGCGAAAAGGTTCCTCTCCGCGATGGCCGGCTGAACCTAGATGTGGTTGTTGATACGACCTCGGTGGAGCTCTTTGCCCAAGACGGTGAGGCAGCATTAAGTTCAATAGCTGTGCTCTCCCCGGGACAACACGAGCTCAGCATCGAATCCCTTGGCGGCGATACCCAGCTACTTTCGGCCACCCTCAATCCACTGGCAGTGACCGCCTCAACCCGCTAAGAAATCTTTAGCTCGAGGGTGGCGCAACCGAGCCGCGCTGGATCAGCGGACAAGGGAGCTTCTTCTGAATGGCGTCCGTTGGTTTTGCACCCACCTGCTCAAAGAGCCGGGACACCGCCCAGCGCCCCATCTCATAATGAGGCAACGCAATGGTCGTTAGTGTCGGCACTAGGGCAAGCGAAATCAGTTGAAGATCATCCACCCCAACAACCGAAACATCGTGCGGGATGGAGAGCCCAAGTTCTCTGGCTGCTTGGTAGACACCCATAGCCGCCTCATCGTTGAAGCAGA
The DNA here is from genome assembly GCF_012271785.1 of Paeniglutamicibacter terrestris. Lineage (GTDB taxonomy): Bacteria > Actinomycetota > Actinomycetes > Actinomycetales > Micrococcaceae > Paeniglutamicibacter > Paeniglutamicibacter terrestris. Next base: position 142,128 of record NZ_JAAWVT010000008.1, read on the forward strand.
ATATCGCGGTGGGGCGGTTGGGTCGATCCAACAGCAGACGAGCCGCGGCACGCCCACCGGCCGCATCACCGCTGGTCGGAACGATCAGCGATTCATCAACGGTGATTCCTGCTTCCTCCAGCCCCTTTCGATAGCCGCGCTCTCGGCCCCATGCCGCAGGCACTGATTCGGGAATGGTCGTGAAGCCAATCCGGCGATGTCCAAAACTCGTCAGGTGCCGGGTCGCCTCCAGTCCGATCCCCTCCTCATCCGGAACGATCGAGGAGAATTGGGAATCGGATGTTGAGGCATTGGCCAACACCACCGAAACACCATCCAGTTCCTGCGGCACGGTGACCTCTTGGTGGTACATACGCGCATAGACCAGCCCATCAACCCGATGATCCCGCAACGTCCGGATGCCCAGCTGCTCCTGCTCCAAGATGGCATGTGAATCAAGAATCATGAGGACACTTTGGTGTTCGGCGGCGGCATCCTGCGCGCCACTAATCATCTGACCGGCATAGGGAGTCACGGCGATGGTGTCGCTGAGCAGCCCAATCGTGTACGTGCGTGCACTGCGCAGACCTCGAGCTCGTGGGTCCGGAGAATAGCCCAAGCGCTTGGCGGCATCCAATACTCGCACTCGCGTCTCGGCGTTGATTGCGCGAGCACCGCTCAGCGCATGGGACACCGTCGTTGTCGAAACACCCGCTGCTGCCGCAACATCACGAATGCCCACGCGGGCAGTTGCTCCGACATTATTGTCCATTGGTTCATTATATTCAGCTGAGGTGCACATTCATGGCATCCGGACCTCAGCTGCCCCTCTTCCGAGGAGATCCCTTCACCGTCCCAAAAACAATAGCGACCTCGTTCCACTCCCCTATCGGGGCAGTGGAACGAGGCCGCTTCGTGGCGGTAGTGCTCAGCCGAAAAGATTCACCGGTTTCACGATGTCGGCGTAGATGAGCACCGCACCCATGAGCATCATGGCCACCGCCACCACATAGGTCAGCGGCAGCATCTTGGCGATATCCACCGGGCCCGGATCGGGACGGCGGAAGAGCTTGGCGAAGAATCGGCGCACCGATTCAAAGAGCGCCCCGATGATGTGTCCACCGTCGAGGGGCAACAGCGGGATCAGGTTGAAGACGAACAGGGCAATATTCAGCCCGCCGATCAGCGAGATGAGGCTGGCGGCCTTGTCGTTGATGCCGATGAGGTCCGTGGCGCTGATTTCTCCGGCAATGCGGCCCACGCCCACCACGGAGATCGGGCCATTGGGATCGCGTGGTTCATCGGAGAAGGCGGCCTTGGCCACCTGGGCAACACGTGCCGGAAGATCTAGCACCACCGCTGCCACACCGGAGATCTGTGTTCCCACGGCGGGTAGGACATCGGTCACCGAGCCCTTGACGTTTTTGACGCTCGAACCCATTCCGATGAAGCCAACATCAACGGTTTGCGTTTTACCCTGCGCGTCGGTCACCGCCATGCCATTCGCGTCAATCATCGGGCGTTCGGTCTTGTACGGGGTGATCGTGGTCGAATGCTCAACACCATCACGCATGTAGGTCAACGGGACGGCAGTACCGGCATGAGAACGAATCGCCTGGGTCAGCTCAACCCACGCGGTGTCTCCCACCGGAGCACCATCAAAGGTGGTGATGGTGTCGCCCGGGCGCAACCCGGCGGCGTAGGCCGGGCCCGGTGCATCGGTGGGCAGACAGCCATTGTTCACCGAGGCATCACGCGTAGATTCCTCACCGAGCGGCACCACACACTGGTACACCTCGGACACGGTGGTGGTCTGGGCCGGGGCTCCAAACCCGACGGTGACAATGCCAATCATCACCACGCCAATGAGCAGGTTCATCACCGGGCCGCCAAGCATGATGATGATGCGCTTGTAGACGGGAAGCTTGTAGAACAGTCGGTCATCATCCCCCGGCTGCAGCTGCTCCGCGGCAGCATGCCTGGCCTCGTCGGCCATCTGCTGGAACATGCCGGTGGAGGACTTGCGCAAAATCGGGGCATCCGTGGCCCCCACGTCACCCTTGTTCTTGGCCGGCGGGTACATCCCAATCATGGAAATGTAGCCACCCAACGGGATGGCTTTAAAGCCGTATTCGGTCTCTCCGCGCTTAAAGGAGAAGACCGTTTTGCCAAAGCCAATCATGTATTGGGGCACACGCACGCCGAAGCGCTTGGCCGGGAGAAGGTGCCCGACCTCGTGTAGGCCGATGGAAAATCCAACGGCAACCACCATGATTAAGACACCGAGGATGAAAAGTAGAACGCTCACAGTGATTCCAAACGCTTGGCGGCGGTGTTTCGTGCCCACGACTCTGCGGCCAAGACCGCATCCAGATCTAGGGTCCCGGTCTCTGGGGTGTAATCCTGCAGGACCGACTCGATGGTTTCCACGATGTCGGTGAAGCAAATGCGCCCGGCATGGAATCCGTGCACCGCCTCCTCATTCACCGCGTTGTAGACGGCCATATGTGTGGGCGAGGCGGCAGAGGCGGCCTTGGCCAGCTTGATCGCACCGAAGGCTTCCTCATCCAACGGTTCAAACGTCCAGGACGCAGAGCTGGACCAATCGCAGGCGGTGGCCGATCCGGGCACCCGGTGCGGCCAGCCGATGCCCAGCGCGATGGGTAGCGCCATGTCCGGCGGGGAGGCCTGGGCGATGGTGGAGCCGTCGATGAACTCCACCATGGAGTGCACGATGGATTGCGGGTGCACCACTGCCTCGATGCGTTCTAGGGGAACGTCAAAGAGTAGGTGTGCCTCGATGACTTCAAGGGCCTTATTAACCATGGTGGCCGAATTGGTGGTGATGACCTTACCCATGGCCCAGGTGGGGTGGGCCAGTGCCTGAGCCGGGGTGACGGAGCGCAATTGCTCGTAGTTCAAGCCGCGGAAGGGACCGCCGGAGGCCGTAACAATGAGCTTGTGCACCTCATCGGGGGTACCCGAGCGCAGCGCCTGAGCGATGGCCGAGTGTTCGGAATCCACCGGGACCAGCTGACCGGGGGCCGCTGCCTGTTTGACCAGGGCACCACCGACGATCAATGATTCCTTATTGGCCAGCGCCAACAGGTGACCGGCCTTCAGCGCCGCCAGGGTGGGTGCCAAGCCGATGGACCCGGTGATGCCGTTGAGCACCACATCGGCGTCCGAATACGCTGCGATCTGGGTTGCCGCATCCGCTCCGGCAAAAAGTATGGGGGCATATCCGTGTTTGCCTGCGGCGGTCGCTGCCGCCTTGATGGCCGTGTCAAGAGCCGCCAGATCCGGGTTCGCGCTGCCGACAGCGGCAGCGGAGGTGGCCACGGCCTGGCGGGCCAAAAGTTCAAGGTTGTACCCGGCGGAGAGTGCTGCCACGGCAAATAGTTGCGGCGCGTTGGCAATCACATCAAGTGCTTGGGTTCCAATGGAGCCGGTGGACCCGATCAGGGTGATGCGGCGGATGGATCCGGGCACCGGTGGGACGAAGTCGATGGCCGGGGCCTGCATGGAAAGCTGCTCGTTGTTCACCTTCCCATTATGTCCGCTATATCTGTGCCAACCCAATGAGCGAGCCCACGGCACGCTGGAGCGACTACCGCGCTTAAACGGCTTCGGCCACCGTTGGGCCCCAAAACAACGGGGAAAACGGTGGCCGAAGCCGGGTTTACACTCGGGCGTTAGGTGCGTGGTCGATCACCACGGTGCGCACCGTGGTGCACCTCGTGATCCTTCGCGCTGTCTGCGTCGGTTGAAACGGCCAGCGCACTCTGGGTCTCGGCTTCCTCCGGAACGCTTTCGGCGAGTTCCTCGATACCAGCGGCGGCCTTCGGGAACAGTCGGCGCAGCAGCTTCGCAATCAGTGGCCAGAGCAGGACCACGGCAATGATCACGTAAGCGACCACGGCCACTGGTTCACTGAACAGGCCCGCCGGATCCCCCGAGCTCAGCTGCAGGGACTTACGCAACTGCGCCTCGGCCCGGGGGCCAAGGATGACACCAATGATCAGCGGCAGCACCGGAATGCCAAAGCGACGCATCGCGAAGCCCAGCACACCCAACACCAGCAGCACCATTAAGTCGAAGGCCTGCAGGTTTACCGAGTAGGCGCCCAGCGTGGCGAAGAACAAGATGCCCGCGTACAGGTAAGGCCGCGGTAGCTGCAGCAACTTGGCCCAGAGCGGTGCCATGGGAAGGTTGATCAGCAGCAGCAGGGCGTTACCGATGAACAGGCTGGCGATCAACGCCCACACCAGCTTCGGTTCCTCCTCAAAGAGCAACGGGCCCGGCTGGATGCCGAACTGCATCAGCGCCAGGAGCATGACTGCGGCGGTGGCGTTGGTTGGTAGGCCAAGGGCCAGCATCGGGGTTAACGTTCCGGCAGCGGCGGCATTGTTTGCAGCCTCCGGCCCGGCGACACCCTCGATGGCGCCATGCCCGAACTCCTCCGGGTGTTTGGAGAGCTTCTTCTCGGTGACATAGGACAGGAACGTCGGAATTTCCGCACCACCGGCCGGCAGGGCGCCAAAGGGGAACCCGAAGGCCGTACCGCGCAACCACGGCTTCCATGAGCGCTTCCAGTCGGACTTGCCCATCCAGGGGCGGCCGACCGGAATCGTGTGGGTCGTGGTCTTGCGCAGGTGCGCGGCGATCCACAAGGCCTCACCGATGGCGAAGATCGCCACGGCAACCACCACGATATCCAGCCCGTCCGCCAGCAACGGCTGGCCAAAGATCAGCCGGCCCTGTCCGCTGACCGGGTCCATGCCCACCAGACCAATCGCTAGACCTAGGCCCAGTGCGGCAAAGCCGCGCAACTTGGAGGATCCCAGGACCGCCGTGACAGCAACGAGTGCCAGCAGCATGATCGCCAGGTAGCTGGGGTTACCCAGGGATACGGCGAACTTGACCACCCATGGTGCGATGGTCGCCAACAGCGCGGTGCCGATGGTGCCGGCGACAAACGAACCGATGGCTGCGGTGGCCAGAGCCTGCGCCGCGCGTCCGGCCTTGGCCATCTTGTGGCCCTCGATGGCGGTGATCACCGTAGAGGACTCGCCGGGGGTGTTAAGCAGGATCGAGGTGGTCGAGCCACCGTACATGCCGCCGTAGTAGATTCCGGCGAACATGATCATGGCCGCTGTGGGTTCCATACCGTAGGTCACCGGCAGCAGCAGCGCGATGGCCATGGCCGGGCCGATGCCCGGCAGCACGCCCACAGCGGTTCCCAGCAACACGCCCAGCACGGCGAAGAGCAGGTTGATGGGGGTTGCCGCGGTGGCGAAGCCCTGCATCAGCATGTTAAATGTTTCCACTTAGAGCACTCCCTTAAGCAGTCCGACCGGCAGGTGGATGCCCAGCCCCAGATAGAACCCGTAGAAGGTGCCCACGGCCAGGGCCACGGAAATCAAGGGGTCTCGAATGAAATTGCGACCGCCGAGGGCCAGCACGCTGCCCCAGAACAGGATGGTGCCGGAAATGACCCAGCCGAGCATGTCGATAAAAAGGATGTTGATGATGAAGACCAGGCTCAGTGGCACCACGACCTTCCAGTCGATGGGCGTGCCGATCTCGATGTCCTCGCCGTCCTCGGGTTCCGCCGATCCCCCACGCAGGACGTTGATCGCGAGCATCACGGCGCAGATGATCAGCAGTGTGGCGACGATGTAGGGAACCGTCTTGGGTCCCAGTCCATCGGACTGCTGGTAGGGCACCTTCAGACCGATCGCATCAACCAAGACGATGACCCCAACCGCTCCGAGCAAGGCCGCAAAGCCCAGCTCGGAGCGGTCTTTGAGCCATGTGGCTACTGGTTTCATGCCAAGCCGAGCGCGCTCAGGACGTCGGAAACTCGCTTGTCCTGGTCGGTAAGGAAGGTAGAGAACTCATCGCCGGTGATGAAGGCGTCAGTCCAGCCGTTATCGCTCAGGGCCTTCTTCCATTCCTCGGTGCCGTGCATTTTCTCCAGCGTGGCGATCCAGCGGGCCTTTGCCTCGTCGGTGATGCCCGGAGGGGCCACGAGTCCGCGCCAGTTGCTGAACTCCAAATCGATGTTCGATTCCATCAGGGTCGGTGCGTCAACACCCTCCAGGCGCTCGGCGCCGGAGGTGGCGAGCACCCGAACGTCACCGGATTCGATCTGCTTGAGGAATTCGCCGGCACCGGAGGCAGCAAAGCCCAACTTGTTGCCCAGGATCGCGGGCAACAAATCGCCGCCGCCGTCGTAGGAGACGAAGTTGACGTCCTTCGGGTCAATGCCCACGGTCTGGGCCAGCTGCATCGGCAGCAGGTGGTCCGGGCCGCCGGGTGAGGAGCCGCCGCCGACGGCGACCTTGGAGGGGTCCTTCTTCCAGGCCGCCACCAGATCATCGATGGTCTTATATGGTGAATCCTTCGACACCATGATGGCTCCGGGTTCCTGGATGAGTCGGGCAATGGCGGTGGTGTCGGTCAGTCGCGCGTCGGTCTTGTTGGTGTAGCTCGCGCCCACCACTCCTAGGCCCATGAGCATGCCCAGGTCGTTGTTGCCCTTTTCGTTGACGAGGCGGGCCAGGCCCACGGTTCCACCTGCGCCCGCGAGGTTAAAGACCTCAACGGACTTGGCGATGTCCGTTTCTTCCATGACCTTGGCGCCAACGCGGGCGGTGGTGTCGTAGCCGCCGCCGGGGCTGTTGGGGACCATGATGCGCAGGCCGGTCACCGGGCCGGATTCGGTCGCGGCGCCGGAAGTGCCGGCGTCGTTGCCGGTCACCCCACAACCGGTGGCGGCGAGCATGATGCCGGCGGCAACTGCTGCCAACCGCAAGATATTGGAGCGTCCCATGTTTCTTCCCAATCTTCAAGAAGCGAGTGAATGATGTGCACCACATTAGGGCGATATCACTCCGGGGCAATTCTTGTGTTCGCAAAGAAAGTTTTGTTCATTGTGTTCACCGTCACATTCGTTGCTCGGTATCGGTTTCGGTAGAGTTCACGCCGATGGCACATGCGAGATGAGGCGATAGGCGCCGGGTCCGAAGTGGCCTGCGAAAGGACCGCGCGTGTCCAGCCAGAGTCTCACCCCGCGGTTCGGGCGAACCGCCCGATTTAGCCTCGCCGGCCAGTTCCTGGGATTGCAATTGTTGATCCTGCTGGCGGTGATGGTCGGGGTCCTGGCCATGTCTCTGGCCCAGGCGACAGCAACATTTGAACGGGTGGAGTCACGCCGCGCACTCTCCGCGGCCGAGAACCTCGCCTCGATCCCGTTGGTTCGGGCCCTCTTGCCCGAGGCCAAACCACGCTTCGGTTCGGCACTTCCTTCCATCGCCGAATCGGTCCGATCCGTCTCCGGCAGCACCGAATCCCTCTTGGTCACCGCTCAGGGCATCGTTGTCACTTCCTCGGACCCGTCCCTGATCGGGCAGCAATTTCCACTTGGCGCCTCCGAGGTGATGCAGGGACGGGCCTGGACCGGGTCGACCGTGCGAAGCGGCGTGAAGACTCTTGAGGCCCACGTCCCAGTCCTTGATGACGATGGAAAGCTCGTTGGCTTTGCGGCCGTGGGTAGAACCTACCCCTCCCTATTTGAACGACTGCTCGATGCCACCCCCAACTTGTTGGTCTATCTGGGAGTTTCGGTGGCTCTGGGTACGCTCGGGTCCCTGCTACTCTCGCGGCGGGTGAAGCGGCAGACTCTGGGCCTGGAACCGGCGGAGATCACCGGTCTGGTTGAACACCGCGAGGCCATCCTGCACGGAATTAAGGAGGGTGTGGTGGCCATCGATCTGCGCGAGCGCATCACCTTGGCCAATGACGCGGCGCGCCAACTGCTGGGCTGGGGCGAAGACTGCGAGGGACAGAGCCTTCACGAGCTGTCGATTGATGCGGCGCTCCGCGAGGTGCTGACCGTGGAGCAGGCGAACGCCGACCGGCTGGTCGTGGTCGGCGAGCGCGTGGTGGTGCTTAACCGACGCCCCATGCAATCTAGGGGCAAGGTCGTCGGATCGGTGACCACACTGCGTGATCGCACCGAGCTCAGTTCCCTGGAGAAGGAATTGGGGGCCACGCGCATGACCACCGAAACCCTGCGTGCCCAGACCCACGAATTTGCCAACCAGTTACACACCATCTCCGGGCTGATCCAGCTGGAGGAATATGATGAGGTGCTTTCCTACGTGAACGGGGTGAGCTTCAGCCGTACCCAACTACTCGATGACGTCACTCACCGGGTGGCAGACCCCACCGTGGCGGCGCTACTGATTGCCAAGTCTGCGCTGGCCTCGGAGCGGGGTGTGGGGATCGATCTAGATCCGACCTCGCACCTGGGCCGGGTGGATGAGGCACTCTCCCGGGATCTGACCACGGTGGTCGGCAATCTGGTGGACAATGCCATCGACGCCGTGGCCGGACGCGAGAGCGCTCGAGTGAGGGTTCGCTTCTCGGAGGAGGACGGCGAGGTGGTGCTCCAGGTCCATGATTCCGGCGAGGGTATCACCGCCGAGAACGTTGCTAAGATCTTCGTGCAGGGCTTCACCACCAAGTCCTCCGCCTCCGCGGCCGGGCGTGGTTTTGGCCTGGCGTTGAGCCGACTGGTGTGTTTACGCCGCGGCGGTGACATCACCGTGGCCAACAAGGAAGGTGCCCTCTTCACGGCACGTCTGGGGAAAAAGGTGCAGTCATGATCGCAGTGCTTATAGTCGACGACGACTTTATGGTCGCGCGGATTCACTCCGGATTTGTGGCGCAGATGCCAGGATTTGAGGTCGTTGGGGTCGCCCGCACCGGGGCTCAGGCACTGGAGCAGGCGCTGCGCCTCCAACCGGACCTGGTTCTGCTGGACATCCACCTGCCAGATATCTACGGGTTGGACTTACTGGGCCAATTGCGCACCGCGGTGCCAGATCTTGACGTTTTGGTGATCAGTGCTGCCCGCGAGGCGGACACGGTGCGCCGGGCGCTGCGTGGCGGGATCGTGCATTACCTGATGAAGCCATTCACCGCCCAGGACCTGCACCAGCGACTGGAACACTACCGCAGCACCTATCGGTCACTCGGTTCCTCGGACACCGCCGAACAGTCGGATGTTGATGCGGTGTTCTCCATGGCCGGTTCCGATAAACCCCTGCCCAAGGGCTGTGGTGCCGAGACCATGGAACGCGTTCAGGCCACCTTGCGACTGGCCGAAGCGGATTTCTCCGCGTTGGAGGTCGGTGAATTGCTGGGCCTCTCGCGGGTCAGTGCACGGCGCTACCTGGAGTACCTGCACGAAACAGGGGCGGTACAAGTAGATCTGCGTTATGGCGGTGGACGTCCCGAGCGGCGCTACCGGTGGATCCCGACGCGCCGCACTGGGCTCTAGAGCCAGTCGTCCACCGCATCCGGAGCATTCTCCTGCTGGCGCAGGTGTTCCTCACGGGTGAACATCAAGCAGACTCGGGTGGCCTCGGCGACTGTCACTCCGTCCTGGTTCTTGCCCACGTGGATAAACGTTGCCACCCCGAGCCCCGGTTTGGAGCTTGAGGGGCGCAGGTCAGCGATGCGGGTCTGGGTGTAGAGCGTATCCCCCGGGAAGAGTGGATGCGGGAAGCGCACATCGGTTAGGCCCAATTGACCCAACAGTGTTCCCTGGGTCAGTTGGGAGACCGACTGACCCACCATGGTGGCCAGGGTGAACATCGAGTTCATGACTCGGCGTCCGAAGGGCTGGGTGGCGGCGAATGCCGCGTCAAGGTGCAGCGCCTGGGTATTCATGCTCAGCGTGGTGAATAGGACGTTGTCGGCCTCGGTCATGGTGCGCCCGGGTGAATGGACGTAGAGCGCCCCGGCATCCAATTCCTCGAAGTACAGTCCCCGCTGATGGATCTCGCGTACATCCTTATTCTCAGCCATTGTCATCACGCACCTTTAAGTTGTCGTCCGATCCACCGGCCCGCCCAGCGCGCTCTCGTACTTGGCCTGCGGCTTTGGGGCGGGCGGCGGATCTTGATGGTCCCTGTTCTTCGTATCCTACAAACTTTTTTTGCTTTTAGTGGGCAAGCTTCGCCCTAGAGTCCTAGAACCTTGGAGCCTTAGAGTCCTAGCGAGCGGGCGATCAGCATGAGCTGCACCTCGGTGGTTCCCTCACCGATTTCCAGGATCTTGGAATCCCGGTAGTGCCGTGCCACCAATGATTCGTTCATGAATCCGTATCCACCAAAGATTTGCGTGGCGTCCCGAGCATTGTCCATCGCTGCCTCACCGGCAACCAGTTTGGCGATGGCCGCCTCGGTCTTGAAGTCCTGACCTGCCAGCATCTTGGCGGCCGCTGCGTAATAGGCCAGCCTCGAGGTGTGCACGCGGGCTGCCATGCGGGCAATCTTGAACGAGATTCCTTGATTGCTCCCGATCGCTGTTCCAAAGGTGGTGCGCGTCTTCGCGTAGGCGGTGGCCTCATCAAGGCAGCCCTGGGCGGCCCCCGTGCCGAGGGCGGCAATGGCGATGCGGCCCTCATCGAGGATGGACAGGAAGTTGGCGTAACCTCGGCCCTGCTCACCGAGCAGGTTCTCTTGCGGCACCGTGGCGTCGGTGAACCGCAGCGGGTGGGTATCGGAGGCTCGCCAGCCGACCTTGTCGTAGGCGGGGTCAACGCTGTAACCAGGGGTGTCGCGGGGCACCAGGATGGTGGATATTTCCTTGGCGGTGCTCCCGTCGGCCCGGGTGCTGGTACCGGTGACCGCGGTGATAGCCACCAAGGTGGAGATGTCGGTGCCCGAGTTGGTGATGAACTCCTTGGAACCGTTGATCACCCACGAACCATCCTGAAGCTTCGCAGTAGTGGCGGTGCCGCCAGCGTCAGACCCGGCACCGGATTCGGTCAGCCCGAATCCGGCCAGCTCCTCCCCCGCACACAGTGCGGGAAGCCAGCGTTCCTTTTGGGCCTGGGTACCGAAGCGGTGGATGGGCATGGCTCCCAAGCTGACACCGGCTTCCAGAGTGATGGCCACGGATTGATCTACCCGGGCCAATTCCTCAATGGCCAGGGACAGCGCAAAGTAGTCCCCACCCATGCCGCCGAATTCTTCACCGAAGGGCAACCCAAACAGGCCCAGCTGCCCCATCTGGGAGACCACGTCATAGGGGAAGGAATGCGCGGCATCGTGTTTGGCAGACACGGGGGCCACCACCTCACGGGCAAATTCCCGAACTGTGCTGCGCAGTTCTCGGTAGTCCTCGTCGAGTTCCAGATTGATCATGATCCGCGTGCTGCCCTTTCGCTGGTACTCGGCTGCGGGTGGCCGCCGAGCATTTCTGGCCCGGGTGGTGTTGACCCGGTGCCTGCCGATGGGTCCGGAAACCAAGAGGTCGCATTCGCAGACCGCTTGGGCTTTACCCGGTGACCACGTATTGTTAGTGATCATTAACTGAGTTCGAGGCTAGTGGCGCGCGGCACACTTGTCTAGGGGCTAAACGGCACAAACGCAGACCCTGATGGGCGCGATTAATGAACCACGGCAAACAAGGAACGGTGAAGGGTGAACGAGATTCTCAAGGACCCTGCAGCGACCGACCGCGAACGCGCCAAGGCGCAACGACGTGAAGACCTTCTCAAAGAGGCCACCCGGCTCTTTGCCATCCATGGTTACGCCGGTGTTTCCCTAGAAGACCTAGGAGCCGCCTGCGGCATCAGCGGGCCGGCGGTGTATCGACACTTCTCCGGGAAATCAGCGGTGCTGATCGCGCTGCTGGTGGGCATGAGTCAGGACTTGCTGGACGGTGGGCAAAAAGTTGCAGCCTCGGGCGGAACCGCCGAGCAGACACTTTCACGGCTTATCGCCTTCCACACCGATTTTGCGCTGGCTAGGCCCGATATTATTCAGGTGCAGGACCGAAACCTCGAGACACTGCCTGCGGCTGAGCTGCAATTGGTACGTAAACTCCAGCGTGCCTACATCGCGCTCTGGACGGATCAATTGCGCCTGATTCACCCCGAGGAAACCACTACGGTAATTCGTTTTCGGGCCCACGCAGCATTCGGCCTACTTAATTCAACCGCCCATTCCGCGCACTCGCCACGCACTTCGAAAGCGGGGTTGCGTAAGCTGCTGAACCAGATGGCCGCATCAGCCCTCTTTACGCAGGTACGCTAGAGCGTAGATGATCCCTATGAGAGAGGCAGTGACCGTGCAGCTACGGCCTTTGCAGCCCGAAGACCTGGACCAGTTCTTCGAACACCAGCAGGACCCCGAAGCCAACCTTATGGCTGCCTTCACCGCGCGGAACCCTGCGGACCGCGGCGTTTTTAACCACCACTGGGGTGCCATCCTCAATGACCCCAAGGTCATTGTGCGCACCATCGAGCACGACGGCGAAGTCGCTGGCTCCATCTTGGTCTTTGAAAACGAGTCCATCCCGGAGATCAGCTTCTGGACTGCCAGCCGCTACTGGGGCCAAGGCATCACCACCTCGGCCGTGGATGCCTTCCTGGCCGAGTACACCGCCCGCCCGCTGCGCGCACGGGTGCCACAGGACAACATCGGCTCCATCAAGATTCTGGAACGCCGTGGCTTCAAGGTCATAGAGGAATCGGCCGATTTCTCCAACGCCCGCGCCGCCGTGGTGAAGGAATTCATCATGGAGCTGGCCAAGTAGTTTTCACGTCTCGGTATAACCGGGGCAAGACAAAAGCCGGGAAATCTTTCGATTTCCCGGCTTTTGTTATTTGCGCGATCCTACCCGCTAGTTCTGCTGGGCCTCTGCCGAGAGCAACAGGCGGCGGGCCTCACGACGCTCGGCCTGCTCACGCGGTTCCGGAACCGGAGCCGCGGCCAGCAACTTGCGCGTGTAATCGTGTTGCGGCGAGTGCAAGACGTCGCTGACTCGGCCCTGTTCCACCGCCTTACCATCCTTCATCACCACAACGTGGTGCGCCAACAGGTCCACCACCGCCAGATCGTGACTGACAAACAGACACGCGAACTCGTAGCGGGACTGCAGTTCTTGGATCATTTCCAGCACTGCAGCCTGCACCGAGACATCCAATGCACTGGTCGGCTCGTCGGCGATGAGCAGTTCCGGGTCAAGCGTTAGCGCCCTAGCGATACAGATACGCTGGCGCTGTCCACCGGAGAGTTCGTGCGGGTAACGGTTAATGACCGTACGCGGCAGATGAACCGCATCGAGCAATTCCTCGGCACGTTTGATGCGCTCGGCACGGGTACCGACCTTGTGCACCACCATCGGTTCGGTAATGCAGTCACCGATCGGGAAGCGCGGATTCAGAGATGCCGCGGGGTCCTGGAAGATGACACCGATCTTGGAACGGATCGCTCGTGATTCTTTGGGGCGCAGCGAGGCCAAATTGGTCCCCTGAACGGCCAACACCCCGGAGGCAACCGGAAGCAGGCCCAACACTGCCTTGGCCACGGTGGATTTGCCGGACCCAGACTCCCCCACGATGCCCAGGATCTTTCCGCGCTCAAGTTCGAAGGACAGGTCATCAACAGCCCGGAATTTGGTGCCGCGCATGTCGTACTCGAGCACCAAGTTTTTGGCTTCGAGCACCAATTCACGATCTAGGCTCACTGGATCCGGCGGTGCCGGAGTCCAGGTGCCGGTCACGTCAACGGCGGCCAATCGTGGCACGGATGCCAGCAATTTCTTGGTGTAATCGTGTTGGGGACGATTCAGCACCTGGTCCACGGTGCCGGTTTCCACCAGCGAACCATGGAACATCACTGCCACACGATCCGCGAGGTCGGCCACCACACCCATGTTGTGGGTGATCAGCAGGATGCCGGTATTCAACTTGTCCTTGAGCTCGCGCAGCAAGTCCAGAATCTCGGCCTGCACCGTGACATCCAGCGCGGTGGTGGGCTCGTCGGCGATGATGACCTTCGGGTCGCAGGAGATCGCCATGGCAATCACGATGCGTTGACGTTGGCCACCGGAGAACTGGTGCGGGTACTGCTTGATGCGTTTGTGCGGATCGGGAATGCCAACCAGCTTCAACAACTCGATGGCGCGCGCGGTGGCTTCCTTGCCGTAGGCCAGACCGTGGAGCTCAAGAGATTCGGTGAGCTGGCGTTCGACGGTGAGCACCGGGTTCAGTGCCGTCATCGGCTCCTGGAACACCATGGCAATCTCGGTGGCGCGCATCTTGCGCATCTTGTTCTCGGCAAGTCCCACCACATTGACGCCGCCAACAAAGGCCTTGCCGGAAATATTAGCGTTAGAGGGCAGCAGACCGATGGCCGCTGTGGAGGTCACCGATTTACCGGAACCCGATTCACCCACCAGGGCCACGACCTCACCCGGGTACACCTCAAGAGAAATTCCCTTAACGGCGTGTACCTCGGAGAATTCGGTTTCAAAAGAAACCGTAAGGTTCTCGAAGCTCAGTGCTGTGGCCCGAGACTCTGCCGATGGTGCGGAGATGCTCATTCGGATACCTCTACCTTCTTTTTACGGCGCTTGGCCTTGCGAGTCTGGCGCGGGTCGAAAGCGTCGCGCAGCCCATCGCCGAGGAAGTTCACGCTCAGTGCGATCGTCAAGATGATCATGCCTGGCCACCAGAACAGCCAGGGGCGGTTGGTGAAGGCGTTTTGGTATTGGCTGATCAGCAGGCCTAGAGAGGAATCCGGGGCCTTGACTCCGAATCCTAGGTAGGACAGGGAGGTTTCCAACAAGATGGCACCGGCGATCGCGAACGTCGCGTTCACGACGATCACGCCAATGGTGTTGGGGAGCAGGTGCTTGAGGATGACGCGGCGAGTGGTGGCTCCCATGGCCTGCGCTGCTGCAACGTATTCGCGTTCGCGCAGCGAGAGAACTTCACCGCGAACCAAACGGGCGAGGCCGGTCCATGTGACCAGGCCCAATACCAGAGCCAGCACGACGGTCGGATTGCCACTGCGCCCGGCAATCTGTCCCAGCACGGCGGCGAGGACCAGGAGCGGGATAACAATAAACAGGTCGGTGAGGCGCATCAGCACCGCATCAACCCAGCCGCGGTAGTAGCCGGCCACGGCGCCGATGATGGCACCGATTACCGTGGCAACAAATCCGACAACTACGGCGATGATGATTGACTGCTGAGTACCGCGCATCACTAGGGCGAAGTAGTCCTTACCTGTGGAGTCCTGACCAAACGGGTGCTCGCCCCAGGCCAGTCCCGGACCTCCCAGCCAGGAAGGCAGCAGTGAGAGGGTGGGATGGCCGCCGTTGATGACGGTTCCAGCCATGGTGTAGTCCTTACCCCACCACCCCGGAATGCCGGCGTATCCGATGGAGGTAAAGGCCATCAGAGCAATGAAGACCAGTAGCACCGTTGAAATCATGGCCGCCCGGTGGGCGATGAAGCGGCGGCGGATTAATTGGCCTTGGCTCAGCGAGGTGGAGTCCTTGCGCGCTAGCGCAGCGTCCTCCGCCTCGGCGAGCAAGACGGCAGCGCCCTCGACCGGTTCCTTTTCGATGGTCATCTGCGTCCCTCCCAGGTCTTGAAGTAATTCTCGTGCTTGTTCATACCCTGATCCTCGGGTCCAGAATTGCGTAGAAGATATCTGCCAGCATGTTGAACACGACCGCGGCGGTTCCGGTCACCAGGAAGAACGCCATCACGGGGGCCGGGTCCACTTGGGTCAGCCCGGTCCTGAACAATTCACCCATGCCGCGCCAGCCGAAGACCGATTCGGTGATCACCGCTCCACCAATCAAGCCCGCGAAGTCGAAGGCGGCGATGGTGGCGATGGGGATCATGGCATTACGGAAAGCGTGGCGGAAAATCACCGTTCGTTCGCTCAGGCCCTTGGACCTGGCGGTACGGATGTAATCCTGTTGTCCTACTTCCAGCATCGAAGAGCGGGTGTAGCGGCTGTAGCTTGCCAGAGAAATAATCGCCAACAGAATGGTGGGAAGCAGTAATTGAGTTCCCTTATCCAGGAAGCTCTCCCAGAAGTCACCGGCAAAGTTCGGTGTTTGCGAACCGATCGTGGCAATCGGTCGTGGCTTCAGCAGGAGGAATCCAGGCCAAGCCCGGAAAATGTGGTCAATGGCGGTCAGTGCCGCCATCACCAGCCCGGTGACGA
This sequence comes from Paeniglutamicibacter terrestris, assembly GCF_012271785.1. Taxonomy (GTDB): domain Bacteria; phylum Actinomycetota; class Actinomycetes; order Actinomycetales; family Micrococcaceae; genus Paeniglutamicibacter; species Paeniglutamicibacter terrestris. Next base: position 158,162 of record NZ_JAAWVT010000008.1, read on the forward strand.
TTGAAACGCCCATGGCGGGGCCTCGCAGGTGCCCGCCCATGTATTTGCCAAGTAATGCCGGAATGATGACCGCAAGGATTGCTCCGGCAATCAGGATGTACCAGTTCGGACTTTCCAGAAGGCCGAAGGTCACGAAGTAAATAATTGCGCCAAGAACGACGGTAGCCACAGCGGGGTAAAGCACCTTGGTATTGCGCAGGCCCACGGTCATGGCCGTGCCGCTGAGCGCCACTCCCAGTCCGAGCAACAAGATTCCGCCGAAACCCAGCTGCGGGTAGCGGAAGAAGTTCAGCCAGGTGAGGTAGGGAATGACTACGGCGACGAAGGCCGCTGCGACAGCAAAGGTAATGATGCGACGCTTGATTGTGCCTGCCAGAAATACCTGCATCAGGAAGCCAACTATCAGCGCGATCACGATGATTTGAAGCGGAGAAAAAGCGGGGTCCTTTATCCAGTCGTTGTACCCAATGGCCATGTACTCCTTGAGCAGCACCGCAGCCCAGAAAACCGGAAGAGAGAAGAAGAGGAAGGTGATGAAGGTGACGCCGTAGTCCAGACCGGAGTACTGGCGAACCGCTGTTAAGACACCAATGGCAATGCCCAATACGGCGGCAAGTACCGTTGCCAGCAAGACTAAACGCAGTGTGGAGCCAGCCGCGAGCGCGAGCAGCGAGTTGACTTCCACTCCCTGTCGGCTCGTTCCCAGATCACATTGCAGCGTGAAACATTTGCCAACGCCCACGAGCCAGGTCCAGTAACGCATGTACCAGGGCATGTCTAGGTTCATGAACTCGATGCGCCGTTGCATCAGAGTTTCGCGGTTTTCCGCATTGCTTTCACGGAGTTCCGAGAGCGGGTCTCCCGAGTTGATCACGAGAACGTATAGCAGGAGCGAGGCGGCGAACAGGATCCCTATCGACGCACCCAGCCTACGAAGAATAAATCTCAACACTGCAAGTAGCTACCTTTCCTAACAGAAGTGTTCGAGGCCTGTGGGCCTTTGAACACGTGGGGCCCGACGCTGGTTGCGCCAGGCCCCACGTTGATGTCGTTCTACCGCGAAGCGGTTATTCTGCGCGGACCCACTGTTCCGCGTTCCAGACCAGACCGTTTTGGGTGGCCGTTTTGCGCACGTTCAAGACGTCGGCGGCAGAGGCTCCCAGACCCGGGTGGGCGAATACCGGGATGCCGTACAGGTCATCCCAGAGCAACTTCTCAATATTCTTGGTTTCCGTAGCGTGGACGGCTGGGTCCAGGGTGGTGGTCAACCGCTCCCATGCTGCGTCAACTTCTTTGTTGGAGTACTTGCCGTAGTTCTGTGGCTTGCCCGATGCGTAGATGTTCTCGCCCGAGGTGATCTGGCCGGAGCCAGCCCAAGCGAACAGTGCTACCTCGTAATCGCCACGCTCCAGGGTTCCACCCGGGGCGAAGAACTTCGCGTCTCCGACGTCAACAACCTTGAATCCGGCCTGTTCGCACGAGGACTTGATGATGGCAACTTCTTCGGTACGCCGCGGGTTAGGAGCGGAGTAACCAATACGAACCTCAGGTGCCGAGACGCCCTCTTTAGCGAGGATAGCCTTAGCGCCCTCAATGTCGACGTTGTCGTACTGTCCGGCATATGAAGCACCGACTACGTCTGCATAGTTATCCTGGAACGGGAATACCTCGCGGGCGTTCATGACCGTAGCTTCCGGGTTCAGCGGCTTGATCAGGTTGTCGACGATCTGCTGGCGCGGTACGCACATGGCGAAGGCCTTGCGCAGCTCCAGGTTATCGGCGAAGAGTGAGCCCTTCCGGAAGTTGAAGTCCAGGTGCTCCCAAGTGAGCGAATCACCCTGGTGAACCTGCACCGAGTCGCCCAAGGCTGTCAGCTGAGCCAGAGTATCAACCGTCGGCTGAGGCTCGATGACGTCGATATCGCCATTCTGCAATGCCTGAACCATGGTGTCCGGTGCGGCGAAGCGGATAACGAGTTCCTTGGTTGCCGCCGGGGTGCCGTAGTAGTTTTCGTTCGCTACGAGGGTGACGGACTGGCCAGGTTCCCAGCTACCCAGCTTGTACGGACCCGAAGACGGAATCAGATCGGCTGCGGGGAGCTTACCCGGTGAGGTGTTCCACCCGGTGTTCCAGAAGGCCGCTGCCTTCTTCAGTGCTGCCGAATCTCCGGAGATAATAGCTTCAGAGAGTTCGGCAGTGGTCATGCCGGCTTGCTTCGCCACAACGTGTGCGGGGCTGTAGATCATGGTCTGGATGGCGAAGTCCGGATCGGGATCCGCGTAGGTTACCGTGAATTCCTTGCCTGCCGGATCGCCCTCGGGGCCCTTAGGGATGGTCTGGCCGAGGTCCTGCGACACCGAGTTGAACAGCGGCTTGTCACCGTTGGCGAGCTTCGTGTTCTGTACACCCCATGCCAGCACAGCGTCGGCGACCGTGATGTCGGTGCCGTCAGACCACTTGGCTTCTGGATTGATGGTGTACTTCACGGTCATCGGATCTTCGCTGACGACCTCGTACTTACCAAGATCTTCGTTCGGGTAGATCTTTCCGTCGGTGCCGAAGTACGTGAAGCTGGCATAGAGTCGGTCGGTGATGGCAGAGTTGTACGTGCTGTACGACTCAGGGGTCAGTCCGTTGTAGCTGATGAATTCCTCAGCACCCACGGAGTAGCTGACCGAGTCATCCTTGGTTTTGATGTCGCCGAGATCGGCGAGACCTGAGTTGGTCGGCTCGACACTGAATTTGCCGTCGGTCTTTGCCGACGTTGCCGACTCGGTGGGGGCATTGCCGCCTCCCGGAGCACATGCAGTAAGTGCCAGTGCGAGTGCAGCACCTACCGCAACAGCTTTGGAAATACGCTGAACACGCATTTCTCCTCCTAATAAGCTTGATCTTCATGTGGTCGGGTAAAACCCCGGATGCGGTCCATGCAGTGTGCGATGCCCCACAATCTAGAACGATAGCGCTGATTACCCCGGATGGATATAAAAACACCGCTTCATATTTTTCCGGTGTTAACCCGCCAGTACCCCACCATCGACTAGGTCACAATTTGAACACGCAACGTGACCGGCGCTACAGGCGCGAAAACTCAAGGATCTGCTTCACATTGAGATTTACCAATTAGTACTCATGGGTAGGCTGAGCGCCTGACGTGAGCTTTATAACGGTTTGGAAACATCCACGAACTTGACGCTCACCTGCCACAATTCGCCGCAAATGACTTTCCTCCCGGACACAGCAGAAGGGGGCAAACCGTAAGGTTTGCCCCCTTCTGTAATCGCTCGGAACGGCTAAGAATCTGCCCCGAAAGAAGAAACTTTTACAGCATGAGTGATGCTCCGGGAATGGCCCGAAGCAGGTTCTGCGTGTATTCGCTCTTCGGGTTATTGAAGACCTCATCACTGGTGGATTGCTCCACGATGCGGCCCTTTTGCATCACACAGACGTCATCGGCGATCTGGCGCACCACAGCCAAGTCGTGGGTGATGAACAGGTATGTGAGGTTCAAGTCCTCCTGCAGCTTGTTCAACAAGTTCAGAATCTGAGCCTGTACCAACACGTCCAAGGCCGAGACGGCCTCATCGCAGATGATCACTTCCGGCTGCAGGGCCAAGGCACGGGCAATGGCAATACGCTGGCGCTGGCCACCGGAGAGTTCATTGGGATACCGGTGCATCGTGGCCGTCGGAATGGCCACGTGGTCAAGCAATTCCTTGACCCGGAGCTGGCGTGACTTTGCATCCCCGATCCCGTGGATGCGCAGCGGTTCCTCGATGGTGCGGTAGATGCTGAACATCGGATCAAGGGAACCGTAGGGGTCCTGGAAGATCGGCTGCACCCGGCGACGGAACTTAAACAGTTCGCGCTCGGACCTGTTGGCCATTTCCTCACCGTCAAAGGTGATTGACCCTTCGGTGGGCTTGAGCAGGTTCAGTACCATCTGGGCGACGGTCGACTTACCTGAGCCCGACTCCCCCACGATGGCCGTGGTGGTGCCGCGCTTGACCGCGAACGAGACATCGTCCACCGCGGTGAAGTCTTCACTGCGCCCCAAACCCTTACGGATCTTAAAGACCTTGGTGAGATTCTTGACCTGCAGGATCTCATCCCTGGCACCCGAGTGATCGGGCTTCACCACTGCATTGACACCCTCGGCCACCTCAACCGGCTGGGATTCCAGACGCTTGGAGGCCAGCGAAGGCGCCGAGGCAACCAGACGCTGGGTGTAGGGGTGTTGCGGGTTGCGCAGAATTTCCAAGGCCGGCCCGGATTCAACAACTTGGCCCTTGTACATCACGATAACCTTCTGGGCACGTTCGGCGGCCAGTCCCAGATCGTGGGTGATCAGCAGAACTGCCGTGCCCAATTCACTGGTCATGGTGTCCAGGTGATCCAGAATCTGCTGCTGCACCGTTACGTCCAGGGCACTGGTCGGCTCATCGGCGATGAGCAGACGGGGACGGCAGGCCAATCCGATGGCGATCAGCGCGCGTTGGCGCATGCCGCCGGAGAATTCGTGCGGGTACTGCTTGGCACGCTTGGCCGCATCGGGCAAACCGGCGTCGGCAAGAACCTGGGCCACGCGCCCGTTCGGATCCTTGCCAGCCAGACCATTGGCCTTGAGCGTCTCCTTGACCTGGAATCCGATCTTCCAGACCGGGTTCAGGTTAGACATCGGGTCCTGCGGAACCATGCCAATGTGGTTGCCACGCAATTCAATAAAGCGCTTTTCCGAGGCCTTGGATAGGTCCTCACCGTCGAAGAGAATCTGTCCGCCGGTGACCTTGCCGTTGCCCGGCAAAAGACCGATAGCGGCAAGGGCCGTAGTCGACTTTCCGGATCCCGATTCGCCCACGATGGCCACGGTCTCACCGGGCATCACCGTCAAGTTGGCATTGCGCACGGCATTGACCGGTCCCCCGGGGGTACTGAAGCTGATCGCGAGGTTTTTGATTTCCAGTAGCGGTCGGTCGTCGTTGGGGTTCATGGCGAAACCGTCCTTGGATTCATTGTTGGTGCTCATCGCCGTGCCTTCGGATCCAGGGCATCACGCAGGGCGTCGCCGAGCATGATGAAGCTCAGGACCGTAATGGACAGCGCAGCTGCCGGCCAGAAGAGGATCGAGGGGTTGTTTCGCACCGAAATCTGTGATGCGGAAATGTCATTGCCCCAGCTCATCACCGAGGACGGAAGGCCCAAACCAAGGTAGGACAAGGTGGCCTCGGCCACGATGTAGGTACCAAGGGAAATTGAGGCAACAACGATGACCGGAGCCAAAGAGTTCGGCACCACGTGACGAACCAGCGCACCAAATTTGGATAGACCCAGCGAGCGAGCGGCCTGGACAAAGTCGGCACCGCGATTTTCCACTACAGCACCGCGTGTGATGCGGGCAATCTGCGGCCAACCAAAGATGGTCAGGGTCACGATGACCGTCCATGGGCTACGCGAATCACGGAACATCGGCAGCTGCATCACGATGATGGCACCGAGGATCAGCGGAAGGGCGAAGAAGATATCACCCAAACGGGCAAGCACGGCGTCAAGCCAGCCACCGTAGTATCCGGCCAAGGCACCCATGATGCCACCAATGATGACCACAAAGATCGTGGTGAAGACGCCGACGATGACGGATGCACGTGCCCCGTAAATCACGCGGGCATAGACGTCACAGCCCTGGAAGTTGAATCCCATGATATGTCCGGGGGCCCGTCCCTCACGGGCATTCTCCAGAGAGCAAGCTGTTGGACTCGTCGAGGAGAACCACTGCGGGAAAATCGACACGAGGATCACCAGCAAGATCAGCAACGTGGAAATGATAAATAGCGGATTCTTACGCAGCGAGCGCCAGGCTTCTGCCCACATGCTCAGAGGTTCGGACCCGATGCTGACCTTGTCGATATCTTGCAGCGGGGTCTCTTCCAATGGAGCCACAAAGTGTTCGATGTGGCGCGTGGAAATTTTGCCCTCGCGCTTTCCGCGCGGTTCGGGTGTCACAGATTCAGGTGTTTGGTTCTCAGACATAACGGATCCTTGGGTCAAGCCACGCGTACAACATATCGACGATCAAGTTGGCGATGACGAAAACGAGCACCAGCACGCTCACGACCGCGACAACCGTGGGAGTTTCACCCTTCAAAATGGCGTTGAAGAGCAGGAGACCAATACCAGGCACGTTGAAGATGCCCTCGGTCACGATCGCTCCACCCATCAGGCCACCTAAATCGGCACCCAAGAACGTGACAACGGGAATCAGGGAGTTACGCAGAATATGGACCGTCACAACGCGTCGACGCGAAAGCCCCTTGGCGGTAGCGGTGCGCACATAGTCGGCGTTCTTGTTCTCGATAATCGAGGTACGGGTCAGTCGCAAAACGTAAGCGAAGGACACCAGTCCAAGCACGAGGGCCGGCAATATCAGGTCTCCCCAGGGGGCGCCTGCGCCCACGGTGGGTTTGGCCCAACCAAGTTTGACGCCAACAACAAACTGCAGCACGAAGCCGAGCACAAAGGTCGGAACGGCGATGACGAGCAGCGAAAGAATCAAAACGGTCGAGTCAAAGGCCTTGCCCTTGCGCAGACCGGCGAAGACACCAAAGGCGATGCCAAAGACGGCCTCAATGGCCAAGGCCATCACGGCTAGGCGAGCCGTGACGGGGAAGGCTCGCCCGATGACGTCGGCCACCGGTTGCCCGGAGAACGTAGTTCCGAGGTCGAAGGTGACGAGGCTCTTGAGATACAAGAGGTACTGAATCCAGAACGGTTGGTCCAGGTTGTACTGGGCGCGAAGTGCGGCTTCAACGGCGGGAGCCATGGGCTTGCCGCCGGAAAGCGCCGCGATGGGATCACCAGGCGTCGCGAAAACCAGGAAGTAAACCAACAGCGTTGCCCCGAAGAATACGGGGATCATCTGCAGGAATCTCCTGAGTGTGAACATTAACATTAAGCACCACCGGGGGTGTAGAGCGGGAATGATTCGGATCTGGGGATAGACCCTTGGGACAGGTGTAAAACGGGCCAGCCGGGGCCGGTCGACAAGCACTGCTCACGCACTAAAGGGGGACTCCGACTTCGAGTCCCCCTGTAGCTCATAAACAGCTAAATATGGATTGGGCTACTTGCCCGTGATGGCGTAGTACAGCGGAACACCATTCCAACCAAACTCAACGTTGGCGACGTTCTCGCTCCAACCACCCTGAACAGCCTGGTACCACAGCGGAACGACCGGGAGATCCTTCAGCAGGATTTCCTGAGCCTCGTTGAAGATCTTGTTGCCTTCTTCAACGCTGGTTGCGCTGAGGCCCTCCTTGAGCTTCTTGTCCAGTGCTGCGGAGGAGTAATCGCCGTCATTCGAACCAGCGCCGGTGCCGTATAGCGGGCCGAGGAAGTTGTAGAGCGACGGGTAGTCAGCCTGCCAGCCGGCGCGTGAGCCACCGGTCAGCTTCTTGGCTGAAACCAGTGTGCGCATTTCCTTGAAGGTCGGGACGGCGTTCAGTTCGGCCTTGATGCCCAGAGTGTTTGAGATCTGGTTAGTCATGGCTTCGATGTATTCCTTGTTGCCGGCACCATCGATGTTCGAGGTAACGGTGAAGACCTTACCGGCGGGCCACGGGTCCATGGCATCTGCCTGGGCCCAGAGTTCCTTGGCCTTTTCGGGGTTGAAGGTCAGAACCTCATTGCCCGGAATGGAATCGGAGTAGCCGTCAAGAACCGGGGAGGTGAAGTCCTTGGCGATCTGCTTACCACCAAAGAAGATCTTCTCGATGATCTGTTCGCGGTCGATGGACATCGAGATGGCCTGACGGCGCAGCTGTCCGGCCTCGCCCTGGTATTCCTTCAGGTAGCTCGGCAGGGTCAGCGTGGCGTTACCTGCATAGGGCTGGTTGACCCAACGGTCGCCGAGGTCAGTTTGGTAGTTGGCCAGTGAGCTCGGCGGGATCAGGTCGATGACATCGAGGTTATTGGCCAACAGGTCCTGGTAGGCGGCGTCATAGGTGTTGTAGACCTTGAAGTCGATACCGGCGTTTGCTGCCTTGCGCGGTCCGTCATAGCTCTCGTTGGGAACCAATTTGATCGAGACGTTGTGCTGCCAACCACCTTCAGCGACCTTGTACGGGCCGTTGCCCACGGGGTTCTGACCGAAGGCTGCAGGATCTTTGAACGCTGCTTCTGGCAACGGGTAGAACGCGGTGTAGCCGAGGCGCAACGGGAAGTCGGATTCGGCCTGAGCCAAGGTGACGGTGAAGGAGCTGTCATCAACGACCTTCAGGCCTTCCATGGTGTCAGTCGTGGCACCTTCGGCGCTGACCTTGTCGTAGCCCTTGATGGACTCGAAGAAGTAGGAGTTCTTCTGGGCGTTCTTTGCCGCAGCACCGAAGTTCCATGCGTCAACAAACGACTTGGCGGTAATAGCCTCACCGTTGCTGAACTTCTGATCGGCCTTGATCTTGATCGTGTAGGTGGTGGAGTCGCTGCTGGTGATCGACTCGGCCAGCTCGTTTACGGCTGCACCCTTGACGTCGTAGCTGACCAGACCGGTGAAGATCAGGTCCATGACGCGACCGCCGCCAACTTCGTTGGTGTTTGCGGGGAGCAAGCCGTTTTCGGGTTCGGTGGTATTCGCCGAAATAACCTTGGAAGCGTCACCGCCGCCCTCCGGGGACGCGGTTTCGTCACCGCCGCCGCAGGCCGAAAGGGTAAGGGCAAGTGCTGCTGAAAGCACAAGGGCCTTCGAAGCGCGGTTAAAACGCATGCTGTCTCCTCAACGAAGTGTTGTTTAGAAGGGTTGGAGTGTGGGCCATGTCATCGGTCCGCACCATGGTGCGGTGAAGTGCATCACTTGTTAGCGAGAATACCCACAAATCTCTGAAACAACTAATGAACTTCTCCGAAAGTGTCAAAAATTTACCAAGCCGAAACATTGCGTCGACTTCGAAATGCACATGGAGGACAAAAAGACAAACACATGTTGAAAACTGCATCTCACGTCACCATTCTCTATATCGACGCGATAAGCAGGGCCGGATCACGCAAGATCAGCCCCAACTCGGAGAGGAACTTTGCTCCTTGTTCCCCGTCAACAACCCGGTGGTCAAAGGAGAGTGAAAGCGTCATCACTTTTCGCAGTGCGACTTCGTCTCGGTACTCCCACGGCATTTTCCGCACCTGTCCGATGGCCAGGATGCCGGATTGACCCGGCGGCAAGATCGGAGTACCTGAGTCCACGCCGAAGACGCCAATGTTACTCATGGTGAAAGTTGCCCCGTTCAGCTGCGCTGGCGTGATGGTCCCAGATCTGGCAGCGGTCGTCAGCGCGGATATTTCACCAGCCACCTGCTCCAAACTCAGAGCATGGGAGCCCTTGAGTACCGGAACCAACAGACCCCGCTCGGTAGCGGCAGCAATGCCAAGATTCACATAGTGATACTCGATGATCTCGCCGCTTGCCTCATCCCAACGCGAGTTCAACCCCTGATGGCGAGCCAGAAGCAAACTCACGGCCTTGGCCACCACCGAGGTGATAGTGATCTTCACATCGGCCAGGCGCGGCATGGCACGCAACCTGTCTACGAGCTCCATGGTCTCGGTGACATCCACGCTCAAAAATTCGGTCACATGCGGGGCGCTGAAGGCACTGGTGACCATGGCGTTTGCCGTTGCCTTACGAACCCCACGCACTGCCACACGCGTTTCGCCTTGATTCTCCTGCGGACTATCGGAAGCAGCCCCGACCGATTCCTCAAGGGAGCGGGCCACCGCTGTGACCACATCCTCGCGGGTGATCAGCCCACCCTCTCCACTTCCGAACACGGTTGATAAATCCAGCTGGCTATCTCGAGCCAGCTTGCGAACCGGTGGTCGGGCTCGAACCGACCCGGTCACCGGACCCGGCACCTGCTGGCGAGTCGACTCGGGCTGCGGTTGCGCTTGCACAGCTGCTGCTGCCACACGCCCACGTCGGCTCGGGCGTCCGGCCGCTTCAACCGCAGCGCCATATCCCACGAGCGTCGGCTGGCGGGCGGAGGCAGTGCCCTCGGCAGCCGTAGTACTTTCCTGCGCTTTTTGAACCGTGGGCTGCTCTGTTTGATGGGTGGCTGGAACATCAAAGGAAATGATCGGGTTTCCGACATTGACCACGGCACCGGCCGGCTCAAAAAGCCGAGTGACCACGCCGCTGAAGGGTGATGGCAGTTCCACCACGGCCTTGGCCGTTTCCACCTCGGCAATGATCTGGTTCAGTTCAACGTTCTCCCCCACGGCAACTCGCCACGAAAGGATTTCGGATTCCGTCAGACCTTCTCCAAGATCCGGCAAATTAAAGAGCTTCTCCATGGTCGCGCTCATCCTTCCTCTCCCCTCGATGTACCGCCGCGGCGCATGGCCCTATCCACGCCGTCAAGAATTCGATCAAGGTCCGGCAAATGATGGGACTCAAGTTTGGCCGGCGGGTATGGAATATCGAAACCTGTCACCCGCACCGGAGCATGGTCCAAATAGTCAAAGCAGGACTCGGTAATACTGGCCGCCAGTTCGGCGCCCAATCCCCCAAAGCGTGAGGCTTCGTGGGTGATCACCAAACGCCCAGTTTTACGTACCGAGGCGTTCAGCGTGGCAAAATCCACCGGTGACAGGCTGCGCAGATCGATGACTTCAATGTCGATTCCCTCGTCTTCGGCCGCGGTCGCGGCATCCAAGGCCGTCTTCACCAACGGCCCGTAGGCAACTAGGGTCAGGTCTTTGCCACTACGCGCCACCTTGGCACGGTACAACGATCCCGGTTCCGGGATCAGCTCCGTGTCCACTTCACCACGGGTGTGATACCTGCGCTTGGGTTCAAGGAAGATCACCGGGTCATCATCGGCGATGGCCTGCTGCAACATGGTGTAGGCATCTTGCGGATTCGCCGGCGCCACCACCCGCAAACCGGCAGTATGCGCAAAGTAGGCCTCGGGCGATTCGGAGTGGTGCTCCGGGGAACCGATTCCACCGCCGAAGGGGATGCGAATGGTCACCGGCAGTTTCACGTTGCCACGGGAGCGGAAGTGCATCTTGGCCAGCTGGGAAACAATCTGGTCAAAGGCTGGGTAAACAAATCCATCAAACTGGATCTCCACCACCGGGCGGTAGCCACGGAAGGCCAAGCCAATGGCGGTACCGACGATGCCGGATTCCGCCAGCGGGGTGTCAATGACGCGATGCTGACCAAAGTCTTTTTGCAATCCATCGGTGATCCGGAAAACGCCACCGAGCTTGCCAATGTCCTCCCCCATCAACACAACCTTCGAGTCGCGCTCCATAGAGGCGCGCAGCCCCGTGTTCAGTGCTTGGGAAAAAGTCAGAGATTTCATGCCGTGGCCTCCGCTGTTGATTCGAAGGAGCGCAGGTAGCGCTGATGGAAATCACGCTGTTCATCCAACCCGGCATGATCATGCGAATAAACGTGGGCGAAGAGATCGCTCACCTCGGGGTCCGGCATGGAAGTAATGGCCTCGCGAAGACCCGCCGCAAGCTTTTCGGCTGCGTCGTCGGCGCGCACCTTCAACGCATTCATGTCCGAGCCGAGTCCATCAAGGTGGGCTGCCACCCGATCCAGCGGATCCTTCGCTGCCCATTCTTCCAATTCCAGGGCATCGCGGTAACGCGTGGGATCATCGGCCGTGGTGTGGGCACCCATCCGATATGTCAGTGCCTCAATGAAGGCGGGTCCACTGCCGGTGCGCACGTGGGCAAGTGCCGCACGGGTTGCTGCCATCACGGCGATCACGTCATTGCCATCCACTCGCCAGGTGGCCAGACCGAATCCGGCGGCCCGGTCCGCGATGTGCCCGGTGGTTTGCCGGGCAACGGGCTCGGAGATGGCCCACTGATTGTTCTGGCAGAAGAACACCAGGGGCGACTGGTAGCTGGCGGCGAAGACCATGGCCTCGCTGACATCACCCTGGCTGGTGGCACCATCCCCGAAATAGGTGATGGCGGCGGCGGAGGATCCATCGAAGCGCAACCCCATGGCGTACCCGGCCGCGTGCAGCGTCTGGGCGCCGATGACAATCTGCTGGTTGGCCATATTTACCTCATATGGATTCCACCCGCTGGGTGCTGCCCCGCGCCACATCCGCAATAGGTCACTCGGTGCCACCCCGCGGCAATAGGCCACACCGTGTTCCCGGTAGGAGGGGAAGATGAAATCGTCGTTTTCCAGCGCACGGCCGGATCCAATTTGTGCCGCTTCTTGTCCGAGCAGCGGTGCCCAAAGGCCCAGTTCACCCTGACGTTGCAGGGCCGTGCCTTCGGCGTCTAGGCGGCGGATCGACACCATGTCGATGTACAGATTTTCCAGAGCATCGGCATCGATGTCGGTGACCCATGGATCAAGTTCGGGGCATAAGTGGCGGGTGCCATCCGGTCCCACTATTTGGAGCAGAGCGTCGGGGCCGGGATCGGCCGTGGAGTCAAACGTAGGGGACACGGTCAGCATCCTTTGCGTCGGTTGCGGAGTCAGTTGTGGGATTCCTGTGGGACGTCCCAAAACTGCCGGTGTGGCATCATCGCCAGCACCCTACCTGTGATGCTACTCACGTAATCCGATACGCACAATCGTTGAGGGACAAATTGGGCAGCTTGCACTATCGATGGCCATGACACGGTGCTAATCTTGCGCATTATGCAACAACTTGACGCAACCGACCTGAAAATACTTTCCGCCATGTGCCGCCATCCGAAGGCCAGCGCGGTGTCCTTGGCCACCGAATTGGGGCTGAGCCGCAATACCGTTCAGGCACGGTTGGCACGGATAGAAACGGGTGAGGCGCTCTTGCCCTTTGAACAGCGCGTCAATCCGGCGGCCCTCGGTTTTGGGCTAGTGAGTTTCGTGAATATTCATGTGCGCCAGCGAATGCTGCACAGCATCGTGGAGCAGCTGCGCACCATTCCGGAGATTGTTGAGGCACACGGTGTCACCGGATCCGCCGATATCCTCGCGCGCGTGGTGGCGGCAAGTGCCGAGGAACTGTTCCGAGTTAACGGACAGATCTTGGACATCGCCGGCGTCGAACGAGCCGACACCTCACTCTCGATGGCCGAACTGATCCCCCACCGCACCCTGCCACTGATGGAGCTGGGATTGGGAAATACTCCGGGCAGCAACTGACCTTCCTTTTCCCTTGCGGGCACCAAAGCGGCGCCACTTCTAGATGAAGTGGCGCCGCTTTGGTGTTTATGCTCGGCGGCGGACTTTAGGCCCACCGCTTTGGTTCATTTTCTTAGTGGTCCACGGCCTTTTCGGCGCCGATGCCGGTGAGTGAACGAACTTCCATTTCCGCGGACTTGATCGGATCTTCGGTGTTCTTATCCAACACCGAGCCCAACCAGCCCAGGAAGAAGGCCAACGGGATGGAAACGATGCCCGGGTTTGAGAGCGGGAAGATCGAGAAGTCGGCTCCAACGATCATCGAGGTCGGCAGACCGGACATGACCGGGGAGAAGACAATCAGGATGATGGCCGAGGCCAAACCGCCAACCATGGACCAAACGGCGCCTTGGGTGGTGAACTTCTTCCAGAACAGCGAGTACAGGATGGTCGGCAGGTTGGCCGATGCTGCCACCGCGAAGGCCAGAGCCACCAGGAAGGCAACATTCTGCCCCTGAGCACCAATGCCGCCGACAATCGCGAAGATGCCGATGACGATGACGGTGCGGCGGGCAACCTTCATTTCCTTCTCCGGAGTGCTCTTACCCTTGGCGATCACCGAGGCGTAGACATCATGAGCGAAGGAAGCTGCAGCGGTAATGGTCAGACCCGCCACCACCGCCAAGATCGTGGCGAAAGCAACGGCGGAAATCAAGCCGAGCAACAGCGGGCCACCGAGTTCGAAGGCCAGCAGCGGAGCCGCGGAGTTCACGCCACCGGGGGCGGCCTTGATCTTATCCGCACCAATCAGCGCGCCGGCGCCGTAGCCCAGCACCAGGGTGAAGAGGTAGAAACCACCGATGAGCCAGATGGCCCAGACAACCGACTTGCGTGCTTCCTTGGCGGTGGGAACCGTGTAGAAGCGCATCAGCACGTGCGGCAGACCAGCAGTACCGAGCACCAGTGCCAGAGCCAGAGAGATGAAGTCGATCTTTGAGGTTTCGGATTTGCCGTACTGCATGCCCGGGTTCAGGATGTCGGGGGTACCGGCGGATTCAACCGCGGCACCCAGCAGTGCGGAGAAGTTGAAGCCGAACTGGGCCAACACCATGATGGTCATGACAAACGCGCCGGCGATCAACAAGCAGGCCTTGATGATCTGTACCCAGGTGGTGCCCTTCATGCCGCCGATCAGCACGTACATGATCATCAGGGCGCCAACAACAACGATGACCAGGGATTGGCCGAGCTTGCCGTCAATACCCAGCAGCAGGGAAACCAGCGCGCCGGCGCCAGCCATCTGAGCCAGCAGGTAGAACACGCAGACCGCGAGGGTGGAGATGGCGGCGGCGATGCGCACCGGACGCTGACGCAGGCGGAAGGACAGCACATCGGCCATGGTGAACTTGCCGGTGTTACGTAGCAGCTCCGCGACCAGCAGCAGGGCCACCAACCAAGCAACGAGGAAACCGATGGAGTACAGGAAGCCGTCGTAGCCGTTGATGGCGATGGCCCCGACGATGCCCAGGAAGGACGCGGCGGAGAGATAGTCTCCGGCGATCGCCGTACCGTTCTGGGTTCCGGTGAAGGAACGGCCACCGGCGTAGTAGTCAGCGGCTGTCTTGTTGTTTTTTGAGGCCTTGAGCACCACGATCAGTGTGATGCCCACAAAGAGGCCGAAGATGCCGATGTTGACCCACGGGTTTCCGACCTTGGTCGATTCGGCGGCGGCGGCGAGGACCGAAGACGTAAGAATGTTCATGGCCTATTCCCCTTCCTGTGCTTCGAGGCGCGTGCGGATCGCCGTTGCCTTCGGATCTATTTTCCTGTTGCTGTAGGACACGTACGCTGCGGTGATGCCAAAGGTGGAGACGAACTGCAGCAGGCCCAGCAGCAGACCCATGTTGAAGTTTCCCCATACCTTGATGGACATAAACTCGTGCGCATAGTCGGCCAGCAGGACGTAGGCGAAGTACCACAACAGGAAAATCACTGCCATGGGGAACACGAAGCTGCGGTGAGTCTTGCGTAACTCGGTGAATTCCGCAGAATCCTGTTCGTGTTGGAAATCGATACCGGACCCAATGTCCGATTCCGGGGTGGTGCTCATGACTCCTCCTTATAAGGGGTTCAAGGCGCCAGGTGCGAGATCTACGCACCCACACACCGGCTCATCCCGGCATCCTTGGCGCTCCACCTGACAATGGTGACTGAGATCACTCTGTTGCATGGGAGGCATCAGGGGAAGAGAGTCACAAGCCCCATCCGCCCAACGGTCACCCGCATGCGCCAAACGGCGCCGGACCTCGACGAACGGTGTGCCCACACGCACCCCGCGTAGGCTTATAAACATGCTCTCCACCGCCCTGCAGATGACCCTGATCGTCACCACAGTTGTGGTCGGCGGCGCCCTGGTGGGCTTCCTCGGCTTCAGAATTGCCCGCTCAACCCGCGACTTGGGAACAGACGCGGAAAAGGCGACGTTCCAAACACTGCACCAAGTCTCGGTCGCCGCCCCGCACCTGGCCCAAGGACTGACCCCAGAAGGGGCGGCCAAGGCCGCTAAACACCTGCGCACCGTACTGGCCGCCCAGGCGCTGGTCATCACCGATACCTCGGCAGTCTTGGCGGTGGACGGCAGCATCCCTGAATCCGAAGAGCGTGGGACGGCCGCAGCTCTTGAACTCGCGGCAACAGCCCTGTCCACCACCCGGACCCAGGTGAAACGCTCGGATTCCACCGACCTGGTCTGCGCCCCGATCATGGTCGGCGGCACCCCCGTGGGCACGGTGGCCGCCTATATCCCCCGCGCCGGGGCCGGCTTTGTGCGCGCGGTGGCGGAAGTTGCTGCCTGGGTTGCGGCCCAGGTGGGGCTCGCCGAACTCGATTCTTCCCGCGCCCTATTGATGGAGGCCGAGGTCCGTGCCCTGCGCGCGCAAATCAGTCCGCACTTCATCTACAACTCGCTGAACGCCATCGCCTCCTTTATCACCACCGATCCGGCCCGGGCGCGCGAGTTGGTAGTCGAGTTCGCCGATTTCACGCGTTATTCCTTCCGCCGCCATGGTGACTTCACCACGCTGGCCGAGGAGCTCACGGCCATCGACAGGTACCTCTTGCTCGAGAAGGCACGCTTCGGCGAACGCATCAAGGTCTCCCTAGCCATCGCCCCGGAGGTCTTGGCCACGGCAATACCGTTTTTGAGCTTGCAGCCACTGGTGGAAAACGCCGTACGTCACGGACTGGAATCAAAACCCGGCGGCGGGCAGATCACCATCAGCGCCTCCGATTCCGGGGAGTACGCGCTGATCACCGTCGAGGACGATGGAGTGGGCATCGATCCGTCGGCACTGGCCGCGGTGCTGGCAGGAACCACCGAGTCCATTCACGTGGGCCTGCGCAATGTGGATGTTCGCTTGCGCCAGGTTTATGGGGATGCTCATGGGTTGGTCATTGATACCGCGCCCGGAGCCGGGACGCTGATTACCATGCGCATTCCGAAGTTCCGTCCCGGCGTTGAGCCCACAGCCCCGCGCCAAAGTGCCCACTAACGCGCCCAAAGCCGCCGCGGCAGCTAAGCCGGGTAAAATGTCTTCATGATTAACGTGGTCGTCGCGGACGATGAACTGCCTGCCGTAGCGGAATTGGCTCATCTTTTGTCCCTCGATGCACGGGTGGGGTCCATCCACCGGGCGAACTCCGGTGCCGAGGCACTCAAGGCGCTCGAAGAATTTGAGATCGACGCGCTCTTTTTAGACATACATATGCCCGCGCTCTCCGGTTTGGACATCGCACGGGTCATCTCCCGCTTCACCCGCCCGCCTGCCGTCGTTTTTGTCACCGCCGATGAGGACCAAGCGCTGGAGGCCTTCGAATTGGCCGCCCTCGATTACGTGCTCAAACCGGTACGCCCCGAGCGTTTGGCCGAATCGATCCGCCGTATCTGCGAGCTGGCTGAGGAAGACAGCACTAAGCCGGAGATGATCACCGTGGAAAAGGGCGGGATCACCAAGCTGATCCGCCGCGACGAGGTCCACTACGTACAGGCGCAGGGCGACTACGCCCGACTGCACACCCAGGACTCTTCGTATTTGATTCGTGTGCCGCTGAATGATCTGGAACAGCAGTGGGGTCCGGCCGGATACATCCGCATCCACCGCTCCTACTTGGTGGCCATGGACAGAATATCTACGGTCAAGCTGGCCACCGGCAAGGCCTCGGTTCTCATCGATGGCACCGAGCTGCCGGTCTCGCGTCGAGCCCTTCCCTATCTGCGTGAGCGCATGGCAGCGAATCGAGTCAGGCCGCTGTGACTCCCGAGGGACCCGTTACGCCGGATCCATTGGCTCGCCCGTCGGCGGATCCGCCCCAGGATCCATTCCGTCTGCCGGCTCCTACCGGTGCCCGGGTGCGGGTCAGCGCCCCGGCCGGGGGAACACCCAGGCTCCCCCGCTCCTCCTCCCACGATCCCGTGGACACGTTTTACGTCCGTTCGCTGATTCGCAGTCAGTTGCGACTGGCCGCCTCCGTGGCCTTGGGCTTCTTGTTGCTGTTGGTGGGACTTGCGGTCATGGTCTTCACCTGGCCGCAGATCAACGACATCCGCTTCCTCACCATCCCGTTGCCCTGGTGGCTCTTGGGCCTTGGCGTTTACCCGCTGATCCTGCTGTGCGCGTTCTTGTTTAATCATGCGGCGGCGCGCAATGAAGCCAAGTACAGGAGCATTGTCCGATGATCAATCCCACCGTCTCGATGCTCGCGGTGTTGCTGGTCTCGGTGAGTACGGTTTTGATCGCCATCAACGGTTTGCGACTCTCGCGCACCACCGGGGACTTTTACGTGGCGTCTCGCACCGTTCGACCCTGGTGGAATGCCAGCGCAATTGGTGGAGAGTATCTCTCCGCCGCATCCTTTTTAGGTATTGCCGGACTGATCGTCATCTCCGGGCAGGACGGACTCTGGTTCCCCATCGGCTACACGGCCGGCTACCTGATGCTGCTGCTCTTTGTTGCTGCCCCGCTGCGACGATCGCGCGCCTATACGATCCCGGACTTTGCGCAGATCAGGCTGGGCTCCATCAAGCTGCGCCGGCTCACCAGTTTTTTGGTGGTGGTCATCTGCTGGCTCTACATCGTCCCGCAGCTCCACGGCGCGGCGCTGACCCTCGGCATTAGCACCGGGCTACCCGGCTGGCTGGGGTCGGCGCTGGTTATGGGCATCGTCTGCGTGACCGTGTTGGCCGGCGGCATGCGCTCTATCACCTTCGTCCAAGCCTTCCAGTACTGGCTCAAGCTGGCCGCGCTGGCGATCCCCACGGTCTTCCTGCTGCTGCATCTTGGCCTCAGCGGGGAATCGGCCACGCTCGGCGGGGCCGTCTTTGATACGGGTACCGAGCCCGGCGCCAGCAGAGGGCTGTACTACAACATCTCGCTGCTGGTGGCCTTGCTTTTTGGCACCCTAGGTCTGCCGCACGTGCTCGTGCGTTTTTACACCAACCCAGACGGGCCGTCTGCCCGCAAAACCACCGCAATAGTGCTTGGTCTGCTGTCCCTCTTTTATCTCTTCCCCACGGTGTTGGGCATTTTGGGCCGGGCCTATACCCCGGAGCTCGCCAGCAACGGCAACGCAGATGCCACGGTGTTATTACTGCCCAGCCGCATTTTGGGTGGCATGGCCGGGGACGCGGTAACAGCGATTATCATCGGCGGTGCCTTTGCCGCGTTCCTCTCCACGTCCTCCGGATTGGTGGTCTCCTTGGCGGGCACCATATCCCAGGATCTTTTCGGCGGAACGGTGCGAGGATTTAGGATTTCCGCGGTCATCGCCACGGTGGTGCCGCTCGGATTGGCCTTGGGGACCAGCAGTTTGGCACTGGCCGGGGCCATCGGCTCGGTCTTTGCCTTCACCGCCTGCACCATTTGTCCGCTGCTGCTGCTGGGAATCTGGTGGCGTGGACTCACCGTTGCCGGCGCGATCTCCGGCATGCTCACCGGGGCCTTGGGCTGCGGCTTCGCCCTCTTTGCGGCCACCTTGGTACCCAATCAACCCGATTCGCTTCACGACCTGCTCGCCCAACCCGCCGCGTGGTGTGTGCCGCTGGCCTTCTTGGTGATGGTTTTGGTCTCCCGCTTCAGCAGGCATCGCGCCCCGGCACGCGTGGATGCTGTCATGGCTCGGCTGCATGTGCCCGAGGCCGTCAACGACTCGTTGAGCTGAAGTACCGATTCTCCCGCCGCGGCGTTCGGGGAGTTTGATGCTGACTGTTTGGTGCTGGATACAAAAATACGAATGCGGTTGGTTTGACGTTCCGTCAATCCAACCGCATTCGTATGTGCTGAAAGGTGTGTCTAGTCGATCGAGGCCATGAGCTCAACGACGCGATCCAAGAAAGCATCAACCTGAGATTCCTCGTAGCCGTGTTCTCCGTCGGCTCGGCGGAACTCCGCGCGGCGAACGGCATCAACGCTCATCGGGGTGTCCTTCTCAAAGTAATCGATGAGCTGGTCGCAGATCTTGTCAACGTCTTGGACGTTGTAGCTCGATGCGTTGGCACGCGAGGGGCGACGGAAGCGCTCCCCCGGCGAACGGTGCAGACGGCCGCGCAGGATCGCCGAGAGCCGACCCACCTGCTGCAGCCAAGCATCTTCCCCGCTGGAATTGATCATGGCGTCGCGTTCACGCTGCGCAAAGACGTCCTCGAGTCGGTCCAGGGCGCCGTCAACCTCGCGGGCGCTGTAGCCACCGCGCTGGGCAGGGAAGACTGTGCGGCGAACCATGTGGCTGGTGACGATCGCATCGTCGTCTCCCTCGCCGTTAAAAGTAGCGCGGGCACGAGCGAGGAACACATCCACCTGTTTGGTGTTGTAGCCGAATTCCTTCTCCCCCACACACTCAAAGGGGCGGGGGGCCGGCTGTGCCTTGTCCTGACTCACAATTCTTTCCTTGATCTTGGTTTGCGTATCGGTGAACCGACACAATTCAGCTGCGAATAATACTGTGGCCCTCTGGCTTGCCACATATCCATCTTAGGGAACCTTGGGGTGCGTTGGACTAGAGCGCGCCGGGGATCAGCAAAATGCTCAGCACATAGGTCACTGGAACGGCAAAAACGACCGAGTCCAACCTATCCATGATCCCGCCGTGTCCCGGCAGAATCGTGCTCATGTCCTTGATGCCCAGTTCCCGCTTCACCATGGATTCCGCTAAATCACCCGAGGTGGCAGCGGCAACGGTGGCCACGGCCAAGAGAATGCCGACCCACCAATGGGTGTTGAGCAGGAAGATTGCACAGAGGACACCCACGAGGGTGGCCCCCGCAACAGATCCGGCAAAGCCTTCCCAAGATTTTTTGGGACTGATTTTTGGCGCCATGGGATGTTTTCCGAAGAGTACCCCCACCAAGTATCCAAAGGTGTCGTTGGAGACCACCAACAACATCATCACGGTGATCAGCAGGTGTCCGCCGGGCTCGTTGAGTAGCAATACGGCGAAGCTCACCATCAGCGGTACCCAGATGAGCAGGAAGACCCCGGAGATGATTGAGGCAACGGATTTCGCCGGTCCCTCAAAGATGCGCCAGAGGAACATCAACAGAACACTTGCCATCAGGGCCATGCCCAGTGCTTCCAAGCCACCGTAGTACGCGGAAAACGGCATGGCTACCCCGGCAACTGCCAGCGGAACCATGGGAACCTCGATGCCGTTGCCGTTTAGAGCGCGGGACACTTCCCAGCAGCCCAGAACCCCAAAGACCGCCACCGTAGCCACAAAGGCCACCGGCAGCAGGAACAGGCCGGTGAGCACCACACCCATCAACACCAGACCCACGATGATGGCAGCGGGCAGGTCACGCCCGGCACGAGAGCTCTTAGGGGTGGCGGCCTTACTGCTGCGTCGGGTTAACGACTCGGCCCCGCCGGCGGCCGGAGAAGGGACAGGACGGGAACCTGTGGCTCCTTCGCTCGGCTCGGTGGGATTCGACATTAGACGTCCAGCAGCTCGATTTCCTTGCGCTTGAGCAAGTCATCGACACCTTCGGTGTGGGACTTGGTCAGTGCGTCGAGCTCCTTTTCGGCGCGTGCGCCTTCGTCTTCGCCAACTTCTCCGTCCTTGACCAGCTTGTCAATGGCGTCCTTGGCCTTGCGGCGCAGGTTGCGCAGGGCCACCTTGGCGTCTTCGCCCTTAACGCGGACAACCTTGACGTATTCCTTGCGGCGTTCCTCGGTCAATACCGGCATGATCACGCGGATGGCCTTGCCGTCGTTGGACGGGTTAGCGCCAACCTCGGAATCGCCCAGCGCCTTTTCGATTTCACGCAGTGCTGTGACGTCGTAAGGGCTGATCATGATGGTGCGGGCGTCCGGGACAGCGAAGGAAGCCAGCTGCTGCAACGGGGTCGGGGTGCCATAGTAATCAACCATGACCTTGGCGTACATTCCCGGGTGTGCACGGCCCGTGCGAATCGCGGAGAAATCTTCCTTGGCGGATTCGATGGTGCGGTCCATCTTGTCGGCAACTTCGGCGAGGGTTTCCTCAATCACGGTCTACTCCTTAGAATCGGCTCCCAATGCGTGGGCTGCCGGGTAATTTTGGGCTTACGAACAATCCTATGCCACGCGAGTGCCTGGCATGGGGCACCTATACGGTGACGCGGGTACCGATCTGTTCACCAAGGATGGCGCGGGTGACGTTTCCGTCGCCTTCCATGCCGAAGACCATCATCTCCAACTTGTTGTCCTTGCACATGGTCATGGCGGTCTGATCCATCACGCGGATGTCCTTGATCAGTGCCTCTTCGTAGGTGAGGTGCTCAAGTTTGGTGGCGGAGGGATCCTTCTTGGGATCTGCGGTGTAGACGCCGTCAACACCGCTCTTGGCCATCAGCACCACATCTGCGTCAACCTCGAGGGCGCGCTGGGCTGCAACCGTATCGGTGGAGAAGTACGGCAGGCCGGCGCCGGCACCGAAGATGACCACGCGGTCCTTTTCCATGTGTCGGATGGCGCGGCGCGGAATGTAGGTCTCGGCGACCTGGGCCATGGAGATCGCTGACTGAACGCGGGTATCAACACCGGCTTGTTCCAGGAAATCCTGCAGGGCCAGGCAGTTCATAACGGTGCCGAGCATGCCCATGTAGTCGGCGCGGGAGCGATCCATGCCCGAGGCCGAAAGTTCGGCGCCGCGGAAGAAGTTGCCGCCGCCAACCACGATGGCGACCTCCACGGTGCCAACCGTCGCTGCGATTTGTTCAGCGATGCCGCGTACGGTGACCGGATCAACACCCAGCTTGCCACCGCCAAAGACCTCGCCGGACAGCTTCAACAAAACCCTCCGACGACGAGCTACTGGAAGATGCTGGTTCTGCTCGAGGGTTGCGTCCATGGGGTCTTATTCCTCCTGCGTGCGGGTCATAGTGGCCCGCATGGTTGCTAATTGGGGTGGTCGCTGCGCTTGCGCGAACGACCGTGTGAAGCTGGCAGGGAAAAGGGGCGGCCACCTTGTAGTGGCCACCCCCTTTACCAAGCTGTCAAGTAATTCGTTTCCGGTGCCTTGGCTCCGGAAACCAATTTACCTAACTTTTTTCAGATGCTTAGGCTCCAACGCGGAAACGTGAGAAAGCGGTGGCGTTTACGCCAGCTTCTTCCAACACCTTGCCCACGGTCTTCTTGGAATCCTTGGCGAAGGCCTGGTCAACCAGGACCTGCTCCTTGAAGAAGCCAGTCAGGCGGCCTTCAACGATCTTCGGCAATGCGGCTTCCGGCTTGCCTTCGGCAACGGCGGTTTCCATGGCGATGCGACGCTCGGACTCAACGGTCTCGGCATCGATGTCATCGCGGGAAAGAACGGTCGGAGCCATGGCGGCGGTGTGCACAGCCACGTCGTGGGCAACGGTGGCAGCGGCTTCGCCGCTACCGTCAACTGCAACGAGGACGCCAACCTGAGCCGGGAGGTCCTTGGAGGTCTTGTGCAGGTAAGCATCAACCGATGCACCCTCAACGCGGGAGAGGCGACGAACGATAACCTTTTCGCCCAAAACTGCGCCGTCTTCGATGACTACGTCGGCCAGGGTCTTGCCCTCGACGTCAACAGCCAGCAGGGATTCCAGGTCGGCTGCTGCGGAGGAAACCGCAACGTCCAGAACCTTGGCAGCCAGGGCGATGAACTTGTCGCTCTTGGCAACGAAGTCGGTCTCGCAGGAAAGCTCGATCATGACACCGACGGTTCCGTCGATGACCTTGGCGGCAACGAGGCCTTCCGAGGTCGAACGGCCTTCGCGCTTGGTAGCGCCCTTCAGGCCCTTGATGCGGATGAGCTCCATGGCTTTGTCGGCGTCGCCGTTGGCCTCGTCGAGAGCCTTCTTGACGTCCATCATGCCAGCGCCGGTGCGCTCGCGCAGTGCCTTAATGTCAGCAGCGGTGTAGTTTGCCACGTGCAACCCCATTCATAAGTGGTTTTGAGCTTTTTCGCCGAAGGACGGGCCATTGTGGCCCGTCCCGCGGTTTGTTCCTGATGCTGGTGTTTCCCTTGTTAGGGAAACACCAGCATCAGGAACCTTGGTTTTGTGACTACTCGGCCGAAGCGGCCGGTGCCTCTTCTGCAGCCGGAGCTGCTTCAGCGACAGGTGCTTCTTCAGCAACCGGTGCGGCTTCAACAGCTGCTTCAGCTACCGGAGCGGCTTCAACTGCAGCTTCAGCGGCCGGAGCCTCGGTCTTGCCAGCTTCGAGCAGTTCGCGCTCCCACTCGGCCAACGGCTCGGCCGGGGCTTCGGTGTTGCCTGCAGCCTTGTTGTTGCGGGCGATGAGGCCAGCGGCAACGGCGTCTGCAACAACGCGGGTGAGCAGGTTGACGGAGCGGATGGCGTCGTCGTTACCCGGGATCGGGTAGGTAACTTCGTCAGGATCGCAGTTGGTGTCGAGGATAGCGACAACCGGGATGCCCAGCTTCTTCGCTTCGTCGATGGCCAAGTGCTCCTTCTTGGTGTCTACAACCCAGAGGACCGAAGGGGCCTTCGTCAGGTTGCGGATACCGCCAAGGTTGGTCTGAAGCTTGGTCAGCTCGCGCTTGAGCAGCAACAGCTCCTTCTTGGTGTGGCCCGAACCGGCAACATCCTCGAAGTTGATTTCTTCCAGTTCCTTCATGCGCGAGATGCGCTTGGAAACGGTCTGGAAGTTGGTGAGCATGCCACCGAGCCAGCGCTGGTTGACGTACGGCTGGCCAACGCGAGTAGCCTGGTCAGCAATTGCTTCCTGAGCCTGCTTCTTGGTACCGACGAACAGAACGGTGCCGCCGTGGGCAACAGTCTGCTTGACGAAATCGTAGGCGCGGTCGATGTAGGACAGCGACTGCTGCAAGTCAATGATGTAGATGCCGTTGCGCTCCGTGAAGATGAATCGCTTCATCTTCGGGTTCCAACGACGGGTCTGGTGTCCAAAGTGAACGCCGCTGTCGAGCAGCTGGCGCATGGTTACGACTGGCATGTCGCAACTCCTTCCGGCAGTAGCTGACCGGTCCATCACTGGACCGCGGTAACTGCCATGGTTATCGGTTGATGGTGCGCATCCGGAATTGGACGCGACCCCTGGCATGAGCAGAACGGCTAACCGTTCCCAACCAAGCCCGTCCCGATATGAATCGGACCGTGGGCGTGGCGGTCACACAACATCAAGAACCACAAGCGTGGTTTTGTTGTGTGGATGACCCATACGCGAAGTCAGTTTCATGTGGTTCCTCAATCAGCACAGGCGTCATCAGGGCACAGAGAACCGCATGCTCAAGTGTACTACAGGGAAGTGGCCGCAAATTTGACTCATCCGCACCCAGTTCAGGGATCTGCATCACATGGGATCTGCGTCCACAGCCAGTGTCCAGTGCGGCCCTGCCGAGCCGGATTTCGCGGATTCTGAAGGACATGAATACCGTTTCGACCTTAGCCAGTTTCATCATCGGATCGGCGCTTCTGCTGGTGCCCACCGTCAGCATGCCGCCGGGCACCATAGCTGCCAGTACCGTCACTGCGCCATCACATGCCTGGCAATGGCCGCTGTCACCCAAGCCAAGCATCCTGAACCGCTTTGACCCGCCGGCCGAGCGCTGGCTCAGCGGGCACCGTGGTGTGGATCTTGAAGGATCCCTCGGTGCCACCGTCACGGCCCCGGCAGGGGGCATCGTTTCCTATGTCGGAACGATCGTTAATCGTCCAGTACTGGTGATCAGCCACGGTTCCGGATTACTGTCCAGCTTCGAGCCGGTACGCAGCACCTTGAGTGTTGGCGCCATTGTGGCTACAGGAGATGAGATCGGAATGATCGGGACCGGCGCCCACTGCAATGCCCGCTGCCTGCATTGGGGGCTGCGACTGGATGGCCAATACATTGATCCGCTGCTGACGATCCTTGATACCCGACCCTCGATTCTGCTGCCTCTCGATTAGCCGATGGAGCTGAGGCTACGAGCCGAAGTCCGCGATCGCTTCTTCGTAAACCCTGAGCATCAGGGCAGTCTGCCGGCTTTGCAGGAACGATGTCGGGTCGAAGGACGCCGTCACCGGGCCCGCACCCGAACTCACTTGCTCAACACAGCGCTCGAGTGCCGCGGCCAGGTCTTGAACCGAGTCGCCAGCGGTCAGCCAGTACGTCCCGGCGGGCAGGTCTTCGGCGATGGACTTGTCGCTGAGCAAACTAGGAGTTCCCAAGGCTGCTGCCTCGAATACAGTCATCCCTTGGGTCTCGAAACCCTGGGATGTTTGGACCAGTGCATCGGCTCGCCGAAGTTCGGTGAGCATTTGTTCATAGGGGACCTTGCCGCGGATAAGAACCGTTGGCTTATCACTGGCTTTAGCTTTCGCTTCGGCCTTGGCCCGGTCGGCACCGTCACCAAAAATGTGGATCTCGGCGTCGATGTTTGACATCTGAACGGCATCGAGGAACGGCAGCAGCCTCTTCTCGGCGCTGAATCTACCGACCCAGGCCAACCGTGGGCGTGCCGAAGGCTCCGGGACGGGTGAGGCCAGCAACTGCTCGGCGATGGAGTCATCCATCCCGTTGGGAACCACATCTACCTCGGGGAAGACCCCTTGGTCTTGCAACAGCCGGGCGAAGTGGCTCGACGGTGCGGTGACCCGCTGCGCGTTTTCGGTAAAACGGGCGAGGTAGGTCCAGGCATCCGCAGCCACCGGCTGGCCGGTGCGCAAGAAGGCTCGCTGGGCCAGCCCGAAGCCGCGTTGGACTAGACCCGGCAGCGGCATGGTTGCCGCGATCCCCACGTCGAGACGGTTGTGCATGGTGTGTACGACCGGAACGTTGCGTCGGTCAGCGAAGCGGTAACCGATCAGGGCCTGCCAGAAGTCGGCCTGGATGTGCACCACGTCTACCGGTCCGCGTGCCGCCATGGCTCGATCCAGCGCCGTATCGCTAATACCACCGGGAATACACAACGAGTACTCCCCCGGCCCCAAAGGGACGGAGGCCAACTCGATGATGGCCGGATCCGCTGTGTGGGTGCCCCGGTACTTCGGCGACACGATCGTCACGCGGTGTCCTGCTAGTTCAAGGAATCGCCGCTGCAGTCGGACCGAGGTCTGCATGCCACCGAGGGTGTCGGGGTGCTGGTCAATGAAGATGGCGCAATGCATGAACCGAGGTTTTCCTTTCGGGCGAGCCGGTGGGAGCCGGTTCCTGAAGCGTTAGGGCGTGGTTGGGGGAACGATATAAAGCCCGTTGTCCTACCCGCCTTGAGCCTATCTGAGATGGCGTATTCATTAAGGCGACTACGCTTTCTTGCCGCGCTTAGCCTCCAACAAAAAACGACCCAGCCCACATCCTTGACATCAGGATCGAGCTAGGCCGTTCATCTGTAGGGCGGGTGGGGCTTGAACCCACGACAAAGGGATTATGAGTCCCCTGCTCTAACCAACTGAGCTACCGCCCCTAACCGGTTCATTTCGTATTCCGCCACCATCGGCGGCGAAACGCGAAACGTCCCCAGTCATCCTAATGGATTCCCACGCGGGTTTTCATCTTCCACGCCAAAAGGACAATCTTGATGACTCCGCCTAGGGCAAGAAGTCCTCGGCGGTTGCTCCGCGGTACAGCGCTTCAAACGTATCCATGGTCTTGGTTTGACTGTGTTTGGCCGCCTTTGAATGC
Source organism: Paeniglutamicibacter terrestris (assembly GCF_012271785.1). Taxonomy (GTDB): domain Bacteria; phylum Actinomycetota; class Actinomycetes; order Actinomycetales; family Micrococcaceae; genus Paeniglutamicibacter; species Paeniglutamicibacter terrestris. The sequence goes on from NZ_JAAWVT010000008.1 coordinate 185,435, forward strand.
CCTGCCTTACCCATGACGGCCCGTTCCTCCGGGACGAGGGCAAAGATGGAATCCAACCTGCTGGCCAGGTCCTCACGATCCCCCGGCTCAAAGAGGTACCCGTTGGAACCGTCGTCAACTAGATGCGGCAGCGCCATGGCATTAGCCAATACCACCGGCCGGGAGGCCGAGAGCGCCTCGAGCGTCACCAGTGACTGGAGCTCAGCGGTTCCGGGCTGGCAGAACACATCGCAGCGCAGATAGGCGCTGCGCAGCTCGGCGTCGTCCACATGGCCCAGGAAATGGACCCTTGAGGACAAACCCAGTTCGGCGGCCTGCTTCTCTAGCGGACCGCGCTGCTCTCCCCCACCAACAATTTCTAGGTGAGCTTCGGGCGAGGTCTTCATGAGCTTGAGGGCATCAACAATTTCATTGACGTTTTTCTCAACAGCCAGCCGACCAACAAACAAAATGGTGGGGTACGGGTTGCGCTCAATGACTTCGCTCTCGCCGCGTTCGTAGTTGCTCGACTCAATCCCATTGGACAGCGGAAGCACGTGGTTCAGGCGCGCCTGTTGGCTCATGGCCCGAGCCGCCAGCGGCGTCGGGGTAGTGACGACGTTCGCCTTACCCATAATCTTGCCCATGTCACGCCAGGAGTTGCGGGCAACGATGCGTTTGAACCACTTAGGGAAGGGAAGGAACGGATCAAGGTTCTCCGGCATGAAGTGGTTGGTGGCTACGGTCCGAATTCCCTGCTTATTCGCATACGCCAGCACACCCTGACCAATCATGTAGTGGCATTGTGCGTGAGCCACGTCGGGATTGATCCTTTTCAGCAACCGCTTGATCTCCGGGTTAATCTCCCACGGGAAGCAGATCCTGAAGTATTCATGGGTCGGCACCGAATGCGAGCGCAATCGGTGCACGGTGGCTTCGGGAGTGACTTCGCTAAACGAAGGACCGGAATCGGGACGGGTGGTAATCACGTGCACCTCGTGCCCGCGTTCAGTCATCGCAATGGCCAGTCGATGGCAAAAGACAGCAGCACCGTTCACGTCCGGATAATAAGTCTCCGCCGCAATCACGATTCTCAATGGTTTCTCGCCCGTCACAGGGTGTATTCACTCCTTGACATGGCCGTTATTCGAGGCCATGGTCGTTGTTTCATTGTCTTGTGTGGCGTGTGGAGCGTACCCGGGGGTTCCGCTATTTGCTTTCAGCAAGCTTGGTACGTCGTTTGGCTTCGGCCCTGCGTTCGAGCACCTCCGGATGGTGGCGCGACAGAGCGATCACCCCAACGATAGCAATGCATCCGGCCGCAACCATGGTTAGTGCAATGGCGGGTCGAACATTGGGATCGAGTTCACCAAATATCGCAATCCCAATGCTAATTCCTACAATCGGGTCAATGACCGTCAGCCCGGCAATGACCAGGTCCGGAGGACCCTTGGAATATGCATTCTGGACAAAGTACGAACCCAGCAGGCCGGCCACGATGACGGCCAGAACCGAATACCAGGAAACGTTGGCGATGAAACGTCCGTTGGGGTCAAGAAGCGCCACGGAGATGGTCCGGACCAGCACCGCAACAAATCCGAAAAGTACTCCCGCTCCCAGGATGTAGAAGAACGCTCCCAGCCGGTGAGGGAAGAGCAGCAACGATCCGCCAAACACCACCACGGCGATGGCGAGGATCAAGATCGTGTGCAGTTCCTGGCCTGAAGTAATCCGGTGGTTCTCGGCGCTGACCTCGATGGCCAAGATGACGAACGCGGCGCTTCCGAGCATGCAGGCAATGATCGCCAGTATGGTGGGCCGATTCATCTTGATGTTGTATTCACGGGCATTAACAACCGTGGTGATCACCAGAGCAATGGCACCAATGGGTTGAACCACGGTCAACGGTGCACTGGCCAAGGCATAGACGTTTAGGGCCATGCCCACGCCCAGCAGCAATAATCCAAAGACCCAGCGCGGAGTTCTGAAGAGACGAGCGATCCCCAAACCGGTCACGTTCAGGCCGCCGGCGCTTGACCTAACGGCGCTGGATTGGCGCTGGGTGCCAAAGGCCAGGAAAAAGGCGCCAGCGACCGCAGCGCAGACCGCCAGCCAGATCATATGGTCCCCGACTTCAGCAGCTTGGCCTTGCGCTGGGCCTGCACAAAGTACTGCACGGCTGCCACCACATGGAGCACACAAGCCACCGCGAGCGTCCATGTGGCGATGTCACCCAGAATGGTCCCCTTGCCCCAGTTGGTATTTCCCAGGAGCAAAAATGGGGTGCCAATGAGCAAGAGCGCGGTCCGGATTTTGCCCAGGTTGCTGACTTTAAGGTGCGGGCTCCCCCTGAAGAGCACCAGCGTGTTGATGATCAGAATGAGATCCGGAATCACGATAGCGAAGACCAGCCACGCGGGCGCAATCTCGGTCGCGACGAAGGTGGAGGCAACAACGATGAGCGCTACCCGGTCGGCAACGGGATCCAACCATTTTCCTACCGTGGAAATCTGATCAAGGCGGCGTGCAGCATATCCGTCGATCCAGTCGGAGGAACCAAGGATCACCAGGGTGAGTGTGGCCCAACCATAGTGCAGCGTCACCGTTTGCCAGATGAACAGCGGCACCAGGAGGAACCGGCACACCGTGATGAGGTTCGGAACCGTCCAGAATGTTGTCAGTAGCCGGTACTCAAAATTGTCGCGTGTCCCCGCTCCAATGATGCGCATGCCCGCCTCCTGCCCATTGATCCAGATTCCATGGTCTCTGCGCCGCGGAATCGATATGAATTCTCGCGGCGTATTTACCGCGGAACGTTATTGCTACTTACTCAGCAGCTTGCGCAAGAAAACAAAGAACATCGTGATTGAGCCAGCCATGATGGCCAATGGCCGCCACCGTTCGCTCAACGCTTCCTTAGCATTTTGACCCTCGAGTCCGCTGAGCGATGCCAGCTTGCCGGTTGCCTTTTCCACGCCTTCGGACATCTTCACCGATGCGGTGTCTGCCAGGTGTCGGGCTTGGCCCGCAGCCTTGGTCACAGCATCGCCAGCTGCATGACTGGCGTCGGAGATCTTCTCACCGAAGTGCAGCGGAGCCTCAATTTTTTGCCCCAGTCCATCGCGGTGCAAGGCAATCTCTTCACGACGTTCGCGGGTGCGAATGAGCAGCTCATTGTGGGTCGGCTTTTCGGGCTGCGACTCTTTGGCCTCATCCGAGTCTTTGTCTTTACTCTTGGGCTTCTTCGGCTCTTTAGGCTCATCGAGGCTTGCGACGTTGAAGGCGCTGCCCTCTTTGACCACGCCGATGTCATGACGGATACCGCGGATGGCTTCGTCCGGCATCAATGGCATGGCCTTTTTGACCATGCCGTAGGCGATTGCGGCAAGGATCAAAGCAAGGACCAAGAAACCGGCGGCAACAAGCAGCGCTGACAACCAAGGATCGATGACCGTTCCGATTCCCATGATGAGGGCAACCACAAGTGCAATCGTCATCAAGCTGAGCAATACCAGTGCCAGAATCCCCGCACCTGCTGCGACTCCGACGTGGATTCCCTTTGATTTCAAGGTATAGGCCGCGATGCGCGCCTCATCAGCCAGCTGGTTCGGGATCAAACGCCCTAATCCAGTGACCTGCCCCCTAATGGTCTGTGGGGTTGACTGATATTGAGTCCCAGTCGATTGCGATTCGGACATGTTGTCTCCATTCCATGCGGGCATGGCCCAGCCCGCTCACCCCAAAACTATCACTCGGACGTGCTTAAACGCCTCACCCTGAAGAGCTACACCCACGGTATGAGAGCGCCTCGAGAGAATATTCCTGACTGTTCCCCGAGTATGCGATGCATCGGGCAGTCAGTGATGGGCCAGCTCTTTGACTTCCGGGCCCGAGGAATCGCGTTGGTTGGATCTTTCCGAAATCGCGGCGATAGCCGGCTCCAGCGGGGAAGAATCCCGAGGACGTTCAATCGACAGAGCCGATCTTAAGCACCTTTGTGGAGCGGAAAACTAGGCCCGAGAACTCCCGTCGGACGATGTACATCGGTGCACAACATTCGGTGCTCGCCTGTTGAGCAACGCCTGCGCTTGGGGGTTGTGCCGCTTTATGGGCAGCGACTGTGGAGTGTGTCACGGCGTCAGCGTGGAGCTCGCTTTATCCCGTCAACCGGCCACGCGCGTATTTGGGAACCACGGTTGTCCGCGTATCTAGGCAGCATGCTCTGCTTGCGACTGCAGGAACCAAAAAAGACCGGGTGGTCTGCACTTATGCAAACCACCCGGTCTTATCTTTGCTCCTCCGACTGGACTTGAACCAGTAACCCTTCGATTAACAGTCGAATGCTCTGCCAATTGAGCTACGGAGGAATGAAGCAGGTAAAACATTACCAGAGCTGCCGATCTATTCCCAAATCGTTGCCCTCCCAGTCCTAGAGGTACCGGCACGCTAGCTGCGGGACTGGCTTATCGAGCGCGTTGGACGCGTTCCTCGTCCCATACCGGTTCCGCGGATTCATAGACTTTGCCGCTGGATCCGAAGACCAAGAACCGGTCGAAGGACTTTGCAAACCATCGGTCGTGGGTCACCGCTAGAACTGTTCCCTCGAAGGATTCAATGGCTCGTTCCAGCGCTTCGCCCGAATGCAGGTCAAGGTTGTCGGTGGGCTCATCAAGTAGTAACAAGGTGGCCCCGGAGAGCTGCAGGAGCAAGATCTGGAATCGAGCCTGCTGACCTCCCGAGAGCGAATCATATTTTTGTTCCGCCTGACCGGCAAGGCCATATCCGTCTAGAGCGCCGGAGGCTGCCTCCCTGGCCATGCCCGAGCGATGTTCGTCCCCGCGGTGCAGGATATCTAGCAGGGTCCGACCGATGAGGTCTGGGCGACTGTGGGTCTGCGCAAAGAAGCCAGGGCGGATGCGTGCGCCCAGCTTGACGGTGCCCTCATGCGGTACCTCGGCAATTTCGAAGTCCGAGACCGGCAGGTGTTCACGTTCCGGGTCCGTTCCGCCGGCGGCCAACAAACGCAGGAAGTGGGATTTTCCAGATCCATTGGATCCGAGAATTGCCACCCGGTCGCCGAACCAGATCTCGTTACTGAAGGGCTTCATGAGACCGGTCAGTTCGAGCTTCTCGGCGACGATGGCGCGCTTTGCGGTACGCCCGCCCTTGAGCCTCATATTGACGTTCTGCTCCAACGGGATGGCTTGGGGCGGCCCAGCTTCCAAGAATTTGGCAAGGCGTGTTTGCGCCGCGTGATAGCGGTTTGCCATGTCCGAGCGGAAGGCTGCCTTGTTCTTGTACATGTTCACCAGCTCCTTGAGCTTGGCGTGTTCTTCATCCCAACGCTTGCGCAACTCTTCAAAACGCTCGTTGCGTTCGCGCCGCGCATCCACGTAGGAGCCGAAGGCTCCGCCGTGGATCCATGCAGAGGCTCCGGAGTGCCCGGGTTCTAGTGTGACGATGCGATTTGCGGAGTTGTTGAGCAGCTCGCGGTCGTGACTGATAAACAAGACCGTCTTGGGTGAGGCGTTGAGCGTTGCTTCCAACCAGCGCTTGCCCGGTACATCGAGGTAGTTATCGGGCTCATCGAGCAACAGAAGCTCATCCGGTCCCTCAAAGAGTGCCTCAAGGACCAGACGCTTTTGCTCACCGCCGGAAAGGGTTGAGGCCAGCCGGTGTCCGGCTCTTTCGAAGGGAACTTCAAGAGCCGCCATACAGACCTTGTCCCAGGCCGTTTCGAGCTCGTACCCGCCAGCGTCTCCCCAATCGATGATCGCTTGGGCGTAACGCATCTGGATTTTTTCGTCGTCGGATTCCATCATGAGCAGCTCGGTTTCATCCACTGCCTTGGCGGCCGCTGCTAGGTCCCGCGATGCGGTGGACACCAACAGGTCACGGACGGTTGACTCGTCCCGCACCTGCCCGACGAACTGCCGCATGATGCCCATGCCGCCGGATCGACCCACCACCCCTTCGTCGGCTTTAAGGTCGCCGGCGATGATCTTGAACAGCGTCGTTTTTCCGGCGCCGTTGGGTCCGATCAGAGCCGTCTTTGAGCCCGAGGTGACCTTAAAGGTCACGCCGCCCAGAAGCTGTGTTCCGTCGGAAAGGAAGTAATGGATGTCGGATACGTCGATATGAGCCACTGCCCCATCATACGGTTCTCCGCAGTGCGAATGCGTGTTGGGGCTTTTGCGGCGCAGTGATCGCCGGGAACTAGCCCCAAATTA
>NZ_JAAWVT010000009.1 GCF_012271785.1 Paeniglutamicibacter terrestris
ACACCACCAGCGGGCCGGCCACTGAAATAGCCAGGAACTTTTTCCATCTGCTACATCCAATGCCGTAGTATTGGTCAGTTGCGTTGCGCACTATTGGCACAATTCACTAAGCCGACTGGGTACCCTCGACTAAGATAGATGAAGGCGTCGAGTGCCCTATGAGGGCAACAAGATTTTAGTGTGGGCTTCCGTGAGATGCGGTGGTCCACTAGTTTATGCGTGGGGTCCAAAACTGAAGACCCTTTTGAGAGGAACACATCTAGTGTCATACGAAAACAAGGGCTTCGGGTCAAAGGACAACCGCGACCGTGACGGTTCAAAGTCGAGCAACGACGGTGCATTCCGTCGCGGTGGCGACTCCAATCGCGAGGGTGGCTTCAAGCCCCGTGAAGACCGTGGCGGATACCAGGGCGGTGACCGTCGCGAAGGCGGTTTCAAGCCCCGTGAAGACCGTGGCGGATACCAGGGCGGTGACCGTCGCGAGGGTGGCTTCAAGCCCCGTGAAGACCGTGGCGGATACCAGGGCGGTGACCGTCGCGAAGGCGGTTTCAAGCCCCGTGAAGACCGTGGCGGAGACCGCGGTGGTTTCAAGCCTCGCGAAGACCGTGGTGGAATCCGTGGCGGCGACGATCGCCGTGAAGGTGGCTTCAAGCCTCGCGAAGACCGTGGCGGATACCAGGGCGGTGACCGTCGCGAAGGCGGTTTCAAGCCCCGCGAAGACCGTGGCGGAGACCGCGGTGGTTTCAAGCCTCGCGAAGACCGTGGCGGAGACCGCGGTGGTTTCAAGCCTCGCGAAGACCGTGGCGGATACCAGGGCGGTGACCGTCGCGAAGGCGGTTTCAAGCCCCGCGAAGACCGCGGTGGATTCCGTGGCGGCGACGATCGCCGTGAAGGCGGTTTCAAGCCCCGCGAAGATCGCGGTGGTTTCAAGCCTCGCGAAGATCGCGGTGGATTCCGTGGAGGCGACGATCGCCGTGAAGGCGGTTTCAAGCCCCGCGAAGATCGCGGTGGTTTCAAGCCCCGCGAAGACCGTGGTGGATTCCGTGGCGGCGACGATCGCCGTGAAGGTGGTTTCAAGCCCCGCGAAGACCGTGGTGGATTCCGTGGCGGCGACGATCGCCGTGAAGGCGGATTCAAGCCTCGCGAAGATCGCGGTGGATTCCGTGGCGGCGACGATCGCCGTGAAGGCGGATTCAAGCCTCGCGAAGATCGCGGTGGATTCCGTGGCGGAGACCGTCGTGAAGGCGGATTCAAGCCTCGCGAAGATCGCGGTGGATTCCGTGGCGGCGACGATCGCCGTGAAGGCGGCTTCAAGCCCCGTGAAGATCGCGGTGGATTCAAGCCTCGCGAAGACCGTGGTGGAGACCGTCGTGAAGGCGGCTTCAAGCCCCGTGAAGATCGCGGTGGTTTCAAGCCCCGTGAAGACCGTGGTGGAGACCGTCGTGAAGGCGGCTTCAAGCCCCGTGAAGATCGCGGTGGATTCAAGCCTCGCGAGGACCGTGGCGGAGACCGTCGTGAAGGCGGCTTCAAGCCCCGCGAGGACCGTGGCGGAGACCGTCGTGAAGGCGGATTCAAGCCTCGCGAAGATCGCGGCGGATTCAAGCCTCGCGAAGATCGCGGCGGATTCAAGCCTCGCGAAGATCGCGGTGGTTTCAAGCCCCGTGGAGAATCCAGCACCGCTGATCTCGAAGCTCTGCGTGGCGACGAAGCTTCGCGCCGTGCGCACAACCCTTCGGACCTGCGCAGCTCGAATAGCCCGGAACGCGGACGCTCACCGGAAATTGATGACGATGTAACCGGCAAGGAACTGGACCGCATTACCCGCGCGGAACTGCGTTACCTTGACGACGTCAACAACGAATGGGTCTCCAAGCACTTGGTCATGGCCGGCCGCTTGATCGCTATCGATCCGCAGTTGGCGTACGAGCACTGCATCGCAGCTTCCCGTCGTGGCGGCCGCGTTGCAGTTGTTCGAGAAGCCGTTGGTCTAGCCGCGTATGCTGCCGGTGATTTCGCCGAAGCACTGCGCGAATTCCGTACGCACCGTCGCATCAGCGGTAACAACCTGCACCTTCCCCTGATTGCCGATTCCGAACGTGGAATTGGTCGTCCGGAAAAGGCGCTGGAAATTGCCCACAGCGATGTCATCGAGACACTGGATACCAACGGCAAGGTCGAAATGGCCATGGTCGCTTCCGGTGCTCAGAACGACTTGGGTAACCTCGACGCAGCCTTGGCCGAACTCGAGATCCCGCAGCTGGATATGAACCGCGCGTTCAGCTACAGCCCGCGTCTCTTCTCGGCTTACGCCGACGCTCTTGAGAACTTGGGTCGCAATGACGAAGCAGTAACCTGGCGCAAGCAGATCTCCGTAGCCGAGGAAGCTCTCGGTACCGGCGAATTTGCCGAGCCGGAGATCGTTGACCTCGGTGAAGACGATGAAAGCGATGCCCGCCGTCCGCGTGCCCGTGATCTCGTTGAGTCTGAGACTCCTTCCTCGGAAGAGGGCGACGCAACGTCGGAAGACGCCCCTGAAGATGGCATCGCTGACGAAGACGCCGTCGAAGAGGTTGAAGCATCGGTCTTGACCGAAGCAACCGAGGAATCCAACCCGGAGCTCGACGACGAAGTTTCGGCAGTATCGGATGTCCAGGGTGCTTCCCCGGCCATCGATCAGGACGAAAACGACGAAAAGTAGGAATTCGAATAATCCATGCTGATTTCAGGTTTTGACGCACTGCTTTCCGATCTTGACGGCGTCGTATATGCAGGTAACGGAGCAATCCCCAAGGCTATAGATGCCTTGAAGCGGTTGGACGAAAACTCGGTTGTCCTGGCATACATTACGAACAACGCCTCACGATCTCCGGGTGCAGTTGCTCAACACCTGATTCAGCTAGGTGCACCCGCGTCTGCCGAGCAAGTTTTTGGCTCGGCAGACGCGGGAGCCGAACTCCTCGCACAAAAACTGCCACAGGGCTCCCGAGTCCTTGTGGTGGGCAGTTCTTACCTGCGCGACTGCGTCAGTTCCTTTGGAATGCAAATAGTCGCCAGCCACCTCGATAAGCCCGTGGGCGTCATCCAGGGATTTGATCCCTCGATCGGTTGGCAAGATCTAGCCGATGCCGCCTATGCAATCCACGGTGGCGCCATCTGGATCGCCACCAACACCGATCGGACTATCCCGCGCGCCGAAGGCATTGCCCCGGGCAACGGTTCGCTGGTCGAGGCCGTCAGCGCCGCGACCAACACCGAACCGTTGGTCGCCGGAAAGCCTGAACCACTGCTCTTCCGCCGCGCGGCCGAGACCTTTGAAGCCACGCACCCGCTTGTTGTCGGTGACCGATTGGACACCGACATCCTCGGCGGTAACAAGGCCGGATACAGCACCGTGTTGGTCCTGACCGGGGTAGATTCCGTTCACAGTGCTCTGGCAGCACGCTCAGCGGAGCGCCCCGATTACATCATCAGCGACCTCTCGGGTCTCTATGAGACATACCCGATTATCGAAGTCACTGGTTTCGGGATCCGTTGTGGCTCGGCACTCGCTTCGGTCAAAGACGGAACTATCACCGTTGTCGGTGATGAGTCAGACCTCGACGCTTGGCGCGCAGCGTGCTCGGCATGGTGGTTGGCCCACCCGCATCAGGACACAGCCGTGCAACCCACCGTGGTCTTCTCACAAACTGTCCTCACCACGCCGTAGGCTCAAAGTGATGATGAGTAAGCACCCCAATACACTTCGAAGCAATGGACCGGCCGCTCCGGTACCCGGCCCGCGTCCCGCGGCGCCGCTGAACCCGCAGGCACCAAGCACCGACCTTGATGTCTTGGAAACCCTCGCCGAACGACCCGTTGCCGAACATCTGGCCGTTTTCGAGGAGCTGCAGGCGTCCCTGACAGCTGATCTTGACTCCACTTCAAAGGACCGCCCGTGAGCCGCCTTGACCAGGAGTTGGTCACCCGCTCCCTCGCCCGTTCTCGCACCGACGCAGCCCGTCTCATCGCGGAACAGCGCGTCATCGTAAACGGTGCCGTGGCCGCCAAGGCCGCAAAGACCGTCAACGAGACCTCAAAGATCTCCGTGAAGCCTACAGACGCCGAGGAATTCGTCAGCCGTGCCGGGCACAAGCTGGCCGGCGCCCTAGCGGCGTTCTCGCAGATCGAGGTCGGCGGCAAACGCTGCCTCGACGCTGGTGCCTCAACCGGCGGATTCACCGACGTGCTCCTACGCCGCGGCGCAGACCACGTTGAAGCAGTAGACGTGGGACACGGACAACTTGTCGCCGAACTACGCGCAGATGCCCGCGTGCATGTCCATGAGGGCATGAATGTTCGCTACCTCAAGGCCGAGGACATTGGGGGACAAGTAGCCCTCGTTGTGGCCGATCTATCCTTCATCTCCCTGACCATGGTCATGAACGCACTGGCCAACGCCACCGAGCCCAACGGCGATCTGGTGCTTATGGTCAAACCCCAATTTGAGATCGGCCGCGAGCAACTCGGACGCACCGGTGTGGTCTCCGGCGCCTTCCAACGGCGCAAGGCCGTCGACATTGTGATTACCTCCGCACTCGGTGCCGGCCTAAGTGTGCGCGGCCTGGCCCGGAGCCCACTGGCTGGACAAGACGGCAATGTGGAATTCTTCCTCTGGCTGCGCCGAACCACGGATCCAAAAACTCAGGCTTCTCCACAATCCCGCGTCGGGACAGCTGCCTGGCCGGACGTTGACTATTCTTAGACTTGCCGGCATCTGAATCGATGTCCCAACCTTCGGTCCGCCGAGGAAGGAAATCATGCGCAGGATCTTGATCCTCACCCATACAGGCCGAACCGATGCCCTTCTCGCTGCCGTGGAAACATGCGCCAAGTTGCGAGCCGCCGGACTGATCCCGGTCATGCGTCGATTGGAAATGCAAGCGGTCCGCAATATCCCCGAAGGCGAAAATCTCGAGGTTGAAATTCTCGATGAGGATGTTGCCCTCGAATCGATCGAACTCGGGATGGTGCTAGGCGGGGACGGAAGCGTGCTGCGCGCAGCCGAACTCGTTCGGAGTGCGGGAGTTCCACTGCTAGGTGTCAACCTCGGGCACGTGGGGTTCCTCGCCGAAAGCGAACGCACGGCTTTGGAAGAAACTGTCCAATGCATCTGCGACCGACTCTTCACCGTCGAAGAACGTATGACCATTGACGTGCAGGTTTGGCTCGATAACCGCCGCATTGCCCACACCTGGGCGTTAAACGAAGCCGCGATCGAAAAAGCCAACCGCGAACGCATGATCGAGGTGGTCATGGAGGTCGACGGGCGTCCGCTGAGTACCTTCGGGTGTGATGGCGTGGTCATGGCCACCCCCACCGGATCCACCGCCTACGCCTTCTCCGCCGGAGGCCCCGTCGTCTGGCCCGAGGTTGAGGCCCTGGTGATGGTTCCCATCAGCGCGCATGCACTCTTCGCCAAACCATTGGTTGTGGCTCCCACCTCATTGCTGGCCATCGAGATCCTCACCCGCACCGATGCTGCGGCGGTGCTGTGGTGCGATGGACGGCGAACCATCGAGCTACCGCCCGGTGCCCGTATCGAAGTGACGCGCTCCGACACACCAGTGCGGCTGGCCCGAGTGAATCAGACACCGTTCTCCGAACGTCTGGTCAACAAGTTTGAGCTTCCCATTCAGGGCTGGCGCGGACCGGTTGAGCCGCGCGAGCGGGAAACCGCCACCACCGCATTGCCGGTGATCACCCCCTCAATGCAAGTAGTTGAACCACGGCACCACGACCCCAAAGCGGAGCCGGATTCCCTTGCCCACCAGGACCACCGGAGGCAGCTATGATCCAAGAAATCCGCATTAGCGACCTGGGCGTCATCTCCCAAGCGACCCTGCCGCTGGGCCCTGGCTTCAGCGTTGTCACCGGTGAGACCGGTGCCGGCAAAACCATGGTCATCACCGCACTAGGCCTGCTCCTTGGGCGCCGTGCAGATGCCGGGGCAGTGCGCCACGGAGCTAAGCAAGCCGTCGCGGACGCAACGATTCTGCTCCCGGCCACCAGCAAGGTGCTTGACCGTGCCGAGGAAGCTGGCGCCCTGGTTGAACGCTTTGATGACGAAGCCGAACTCATCATCACCCGTACCCTTTCCGCCGAAGGTCGCAGTCGTGCCTCTGTTGGCGGCCGCGCCGCCCCGGTGGGCGTGCTGGTTGAACTGGGCGAAGATCTGATTGCCATCCACGGTCAAACCGACCAGCTGCGGCTCAAGGGCGCTGCTGCACAACGCGACTCACTGGATAAGTTTGCTGGCGCCCCGCTGGCCAAGGTCTTGAGCAGCTACCAGCAGACCTTTGACCGGTGGGGGAGCGCCAGAGCCGAACTTGAGGAGCTCGTGACGGCATCGCGCGAACGCATCCGCGAGGCAGAATCTCTGCAGAGTGCCCTGGAAGAGATCGACGCTGTTGATCCGCAGCCGGGCGAAGACGTGGATCTGAAAAACCAGTCGTTGAAGCTCTCCAATGTTGAAGCGTTACGGTCAAATGCCAATCTGGCCCACGAGTCGCTTAATAGCGAGGAATACGAAGCAGCCAGCGTCATTTCCCTGGTCGAGGCGGCAAAACATGCCCTCGATCAGGTGGCTGCCGACGACGTTGATATCAAGGCACTGGCCGAGCGACTGAACGAGGTCGGCATCTTGGCCGCGGAAATCTCCACGGATTTGGCCGCATATCTCTCGGATCTGGATGCCGAGGGCCCCGAACGCCTGGCCTCGCTGGAGGAACGCAGGTCGGATTTGAACCGACTGATTCGCAAGTATGCACCCAGCATTGATGAAGTGATTGCCTGGGCCAGCACCTCACGTGCCCGGCTCACAGAAATCCAGGGCGATGATGGCCGGATCGAGTCGCTGCAAGCAGAAACCGAATCACTGCGCACCGAGGTCTTGGAGCTGGCGGGCAAGCTCTCCAAGCTACGCGCCAAGGCCGCCAAAGAACTGGCCACCCGCGTGACGGCCGAGCTCGCGGCGCTGGCCATGCCGGACGCGAAGTTCGTGCTGGAGATCGAGAAGCTCACCGAACCGCACCGTTACGGTTTGGACTCCATCACCATGCTGCTCCAACCCCACGCAGGCTCCTCCCCGCGCCCGTTGGGCAAGGGCGCCTCGGGCGGCGAGCTCTCTCGCGTCATGCTGGCCATCGAGGTGGTGCTCGCGGCCGTTGACCCGGTTCCGACGTTCGTTTTTGATGAAGTTGACGCCGGAGTCGGTGGCAAGGCCGCCGTCGAAATCGGAAAACGACTGGCGATGCTTGCCAAGCATGTCCAGGTGATTGTGGTCACCCACCTGCCTCAGGTGGCAGCGTATGCCGACCGTCATGTGCGCGTCATTAAGTCCTCCAACGCCCAGGGTGCCGACGGCGCCGGCTTCACCGCCAGTGACGTAGTGCTGTTGGACGAGGGGGAGCGGGTGCGCGAATTGGCGCGGATGCTAGCTGGCCAAGAGGACTCATCCACCGCCCAGGCCCATGCCGAGGAACTGCTCGGTGAGGCGCAACTATTGGTGAGTTCACTGAGCTAATCAACACTCTCGAGCCCGTTGCTGTGCACGAGCCTGTAGAGTCTTTCCCAAACGTCAAACAACGAAAAGGTGATAGGGTAGAACCCCGTGGTGCAACGTAATCTTTCTCGTGATTCCCGGTCGTCTGAAACGACAAAACATATCTTCGTCACCGGCGGTGTGGCCTCGTCCCTCGGAAAGGGACTGACGGCTTCCAGCCTCGGTCACCTTCTTCGTGCGCGTGGTCTCTCCGTAACGATGCAGAAGCTAGACCCGTATCTGAATGTGGATCCGGGCACAATGAACCCCTTCCAGCACGGTGAAGTCTTTGTCACCGATGATGGCGCAGAAACCGATCTTGATATCGGTCACTACGAGCGCTTCTTGGACGAAAACCTCAACGGCATGGCGAACGTGACCACCGGACAGGTTTACTCCGAGGTCATCGAAAAGGAACGCCGCGGCGACTACCTTGGCGACACCGTTCAGGTCATCCCTCACATCACTGATGAGATCAAGCGCCGTATGCGCCTGCCGGCAACCGAGCCGGGCAAGGGCAAGAAGGCTCCCGATGTGATCATCACCGAAATCGGTGGAACCGTCGGGGACATTGAGTCTCAGCCGTTCCTCGAATCGGCACGCCAGGTCCGTCAGGACATCGGCCGCGGCAACGTCTTCTTCGTTCACGTCTCCCTGGTGCCGTACATCGGCCCGAGCCAGGAACTGAAGACCAAGCCAACCCAGCACTCGGTTGCTGCGTTGCGTTCCATCGGCATTCAGCCAGATGCTCTCGTCATCCGTTCGGACCGCGAGATTCCCCCGGAAATGCGCGTCAAGCTTGGCAAGACCTGCGACGTTGACCCCGAAGCGGTCATCAACTGCGCCGATGCCCCGAGCATCTACGACATCCCGGTCGTCATCCACTCCCAGGGGTTGGACGCCTACATCGTTCAGCACCTGGGCATGAAGTTCAAGGATGTGAACTGGTCGAAGTGGAACAAGCTCCTCGACGCGGTACACAACCCGAAGCATCACCTGGAAATCGCGCTGGTCGGCAAGTACATCGACCTGCCCGATGCCTACCTCTCGGTCACCGAAGCACTGCGTGCCGGCGGTTTCGCCAACAAGACCAAGGTCCAGATCCGCTGGGTCCCGTCCGACGATTGCTCCACCGAAGCCGGTGCCAAGAAAGCACTGGCCGGCGTTGACGCCATCTGCGTACCCGGTGGCTTCGGCATCCGCGGACTCGAAGGCAAGTTGGGCGCACTGAAGTTCGCCCGCGAAAACGGCATGCCGACCCTGGGCCTGTGCCTGGGCCTGCAGTCGATGGTCATCGAATACGCCCGCAACGTGGTCGGCCTGGCCGATGCCTCCTCCACCGAGTTCGAGCCAGATACCAAGCACCCGGTCATCGCGACCATGCAGGAGCAGCTGGAAATCGTTGATGGCAAGGGCGACCTGGGTGGCACCATGCGCCTGGGCCTCTACGACGCAACGCTCACCGAGGGCTCGGTCGTGGCAGAGACCTACGGCAAGACCGCCGTGGCCGAACGTCACCGCCACCGCTACGAGGTCAACAACGCCTACCGCGCGCAGCTCGCGGAGGCAGGACTGGTCTTCTCCGGCACCTCGCCGGATGGCGAGCTGGTTGAATTCGTTGAACTGCCCAAGGACGTACACCCGTACTACGTCTCCACGCAGGCTCACCCGGAGCTCTCCAGCCGTCCGACCCGCCCACACCCGCTCTTCGCAGGGTTGGTCAAGGCAGCGTTGGACCACCAGAAGGCCGGCAAATAACATCATGGCAAAAACAGACGGCGAGGCGCTGGGCGATTCGTTCAGCCCTCGCCGCCTGCTTTCTTCCGAGAAAGTCTATGACGGACGTATCTGGGACGTTGTGCAGGACACCTTCGAATATGCGCCAGAGATGGCGCCGCTGGTTCGTGACTACATCGAGCACCCCGGTGCCGTAGCAGTGCTGGTGCTCAACGACGCCAACGAGGTGCTGATGATCAATCAGTACCGTCACCCGGTGCGCATGAACCTGTGGGAAATTCCCGCCGGTCTCTTGGATATCGAAGGCGAAGCGCCCCATCTGGCCGCCGCGCGGGAATTGGCCGAGGAAGCAGATCTGATCGCCTCGGACTGGGCGGTGCTGGTAGATCTCTTCCTTTCCCCGGGTTCCTCCTCGGAGGCGATTCGCATTTATCTGGCGCGCAACCCCCGCGAAATTCCGCTGGATCAACGCCATGAGCGTACCGATGAGGAAGCCGACATGGTCATCTCCTGGGTTCCCTTGGATGACGCCATTAACGCGGTACTGGCCGGGCGGATCCATAACCCCTCGGCGGTGGCCGGCCTGCTGGCTGCTTCCGCGGCACGGCTTGGCAATTATGCTTCGCTGCGTCCGGTGGATACCCCGTTCGACGTCCATCCGCGGCTGCGTTCGTCCGAACAAGCTACCTAGGACCGGGCCCTCAGATGAGCATCGGCACCGAAGACGCGACCCAGAAGTTGGGTTCGATCCCTGCCATGAGCCAAGCCGAGACGATGAAGCTCAGTATCATCGATACCACCGCGGTGCTGGAGCCGATCAAGGATCCTGTTCCCGAGCTGACGCCCGACCCGGCGCAGCTGCCCATCGGCAAGCACCTGGCTGGCTACCTCCAACATCTGGCCGTCGAGCGTGGCATGGCCAAAAACACCGTTAGTGCCTACCGGCGGGACCTTTATCGCTACGCCGCGTTCCTCGGTGCTCAGTCGGTTCACGAACCGGCCCAGGTGAACCTGGGCAACCTGACCGCCTTCGCCCAGGCCGTGCGTGATGGAGCCGATGGCGGTGCCCCACTGAGTGCTCGCTCCGCGGCACGCACCATCGTTGCCGTGCGTGGACTGCATAAGTTCTGGGAGCTTGAGGGCATCGCCCCGACCAACCCGGCCGTTGACTTACACCCACCGTCGCCCGGGCGCCGACTGCCCAAAGCCATTTCGGTGGCCGATGTGAGCGCCATCCTGGATTCGGTATCCACCGAAACCTCCGCCGGCCTGCGTGACAAGGCGATCCTCGAATTCCTGTATTCCACCGGGGCCCGAATCTCCGAGGCCGTGGGACTCGATGTTGATGACCTGCACCTGGAACGCCCGGCCAGCGGCCCGGCCGTGGTGCGACTCTTCGGCAAGGGCTCTAAGGAACGCATCGTCCCGTTGGGTTCCTACGCCATCAATGCGCTGAACGCCTACCTGGTGCGCGGGCGGCCCGAGCTGGTTGCCAAGGGCAAGGGCACGGCTGCCCTCTTCCTGAACCAGCGGGGCGGGCGGCTCTCGCGCCAATCGGCGTGGTCGGTGCTCACCAAGGCCGCCGAACGCGCGGGCATCGAACAAGATGTCTCACCGCACACCCTGCGGCACTCCTTCGCTACCCACCTCTTGGAGGGGGGAGCCGATGTGCGTGTGGTCCAGGAGCTGTTGGGCCACGCCTCGGTGACCACCACTCAGGTTTATACCTTGGTCACCGCCGACACGTTGCGGGAAATCTACGCCGCGGCGCACCCCCGCGCCCACCACTAGGGAAGGTACGCTCCACCATGCCGCACCCACCGCTTGGCACCCCGATCCGGGTGGTCTTGTGTCTGCCGGTGGTACACGGCACCGACGGCACCCAGATTCTACTGGGGCTGAAACAACGCGGGTTCGGTGCGGGCAAGATGGTGGCACCGGGTGGGAAGATCGAAGCGGGGGAGAATCGCGAGCAGGCGGCAGTCCGCGAACTATTCGAAGAGACCGCGCTGATAGCCGATGCCGATGAGTTACTGCCAGCGGCCCGGGTCTACTTCCGCTTCCCCGCGAACCCGTCCGCGGACATGGACTGCACGATCTACCTCACCACCGCCTTCAGCGGTCTACCGGCGGCCTCATCCGAGCTGATCCCGCAGTGGTATCCGGCGGATAATTTGCCGTTTCAACGAATGTGGGACGATTCGGCACTCTGGCTGACTCGAATTCTGGCCGGCGAACGGTTCGACGCCCTGGTGCGCCTTGCCGCCGACAACGAATCGGTAAACCACTTTGCCACCATCAACTGGCCGGGAACAAAGATTCCCGCCATCGATGCAACCGAAGCCGACTTCCCGGACATTACCTAGGCATCAGGCAGCACCCGAAACCGGGTGTCTTGAGGGGGAGGGAACCCATGGGTGCGAGAACCGCGTTGCATGTGGAAGAACTGCACCGGCAGTACTCCCAGCGCGTTTACGGCTACGTCTACCGGCGGACCACCGATGTGCAATTAGCCCAGCAGATCACCAATGACGTCTTCCGCATCGCCTGGCAGCACCAGAAGGAACCTTCCGAGGATGTGTTGCCGTGGTTGCTGGTGACGGCACGGAACCTGGTCGCCAATGAATTCCGGGCCACGCGCCGCCAACGCAGCCTCGTTGAGAAGCTTGGTGGTGCCGAACTGGCCCGCCGCCCGGAGCCGGAGGATGACCCCGGTTCAGGGGTCCGCGACGTTCTGAACACCTTGCGCCCGCAGGAGCGCGAAATCCTCATGCTCGCCTACTGGGATTTGCTGAGCATCCTCGAAATCTCCTCGATCCTTGAATGCTCGCCCGATTCGGCCAAGTCACGGCTGTTCAGGGCGCGCAAGGCCTTCTCCAAGAAGGCGCCGAACCAGATGTTGAAGGGTGGAACCTCAGATGGACAACATTGAACAGCTCCTTCGAGACGCCGACCCCCGCATGCACCGGAAATCCGCCGGCCCCCTTCCCCTGAACCTGGATGAACCCGGCCCGGTCTTTGTCCAGCAGCCGGTGCGCCAAGCATCGAGGCCGCGGCGCTCTTGGGGACCGGTGGCTCTGGGCGCGATGGTCACCGCCTCCGCGGTGGCCGCGGTGATTTTCTGGTCGCCGTGGAACGCTCCGCTGCCCGAGCCCGGCCCGGCGATCACACCCACCCCGAGCCCCACGGCGCCCTCGGAAAGCAGCTCGGCGAATCCTACGACGCCACCGGAGTCTGGTGCACTGCCCAACGGGTTGTTCCCCGCCTACGACGGCGTGCACTTTACTGACGATCAGGCGTGCCGCGCCCTGTCTTTGCCCCAGATCCAGCTCGCCGACGCCCAAGGAAAGCTCAGCACACCGGGCTACGACACGAGGGCCTTCTCCCTCATCGGCTGTGTTGAGGGTTTTGCCGCCTTCACGCCCAGTGAGCAGTTTAAGCTCGAAGAGCGGGTCCAGGACACCTCCGGCGGCATGCTGATAGCAAAGTGGGATCCGGAGGCCGAGCACTGGGTCAGCTCGCCGTCAAACCTCACGGGAGAGGGTGTGGAGGTGTACCAGGAATACCTCAGCTGGCCCCTGCTGCGTGGCTATACCTATGAAGCGGATCAAACCCCGGAACAACGCATGGACTTGGCCGTCAAGGAAACGGGAATCGACCCAGAGATCGTTGCGGAGCTTTTCGGTCCCAACGTGCCGTCATGGATGGAAACCGAGACCAGCACCGAACGTGTTCCCTATGGCAATTCGGTCCTCGAAGTCACTCATCCGGTATGGACTCAGGTTGAGTCGATGAACGCCGCCGACGGCAAAGTATTAGACCCCGCAACCGTGAACCCGAAGGATGCGGCCACCTACCATTTAGGGTTCTTTGATGCGCACGGCAAGACGGTCTTCAACCTGGCCATTTTCACCGACGACCGACCCGGCGAGGACGGTACCGAAACCTGCAAGGACCCGGCGGGTACCTACACGCTGAACGGGCTGAGCCCCACCTCCGTCGTGGTTGATGAGGGGAAGCTGGCACTGGGGTTGATCACGCAGACCGACTACTTCGGCATTGAGCGCTCGGCGGTGTCGTTGGTTCCGGCCGACAGCGCCGCGCAGGGCAAGCTGTGCGACCTGGCCACGGCCTTCCACCTAAACGGGAAGTTGGTCCAATCCGATGCATGGACCGGCTACATGGGGTTCAAGGACGCGGCAGAACGCAACACCTACCTGGCCTCCAGCGAGTACCTTCGGGCACAGGACGTGGCAGCATCACTGAAGCTCAAGTAGCTGGAGCTGCAGCGTTACCGTCCGGGGACACCGGAAACACCGGGCGGTAACGCTGCGGTAATGTCCGGCGGTCCATGCTGGTGGAGGGATATCCATAACACGGCACCTGACAGGAGCGCATCATGGTTTTGCTGACGGCCCGGGAACCAAACCCCGAGAAAGACGGCGCGGCACGAGGCGTCCTTCCGGCAGGAATCGATCCACAGGCACTCAAGCGGCACCTGATCAACCTGTCGGACGGACGCTTTTCCAGCGGCGGGCAAATGCGCACCACCCCGGAGGACGTCCAAGCGATCTTCGCACGCCACCTGCCCGAATTTGTTGCCGCCAACGGCGGACGCGACGTCCCGCTGCTCTTCTGGGCCCATGGCGGGCTGGTGGATGAAAACTCGGGAATTCTCGGTGCAGCGCGCCAAATCCCATGGTGGCTGGCCAACGGGGTCTATCCGATCTTTTTCATCTGGGAAACCGGGCTCTTTGATGCCATCGCCAGCCTGCTCGGAGCCGCCCCGCGCGAGGCGCAGCTCGCTGTCCCGGCCGAGCGGGGCTTCCTGCAGGACGCCTGGAACAAGGCCTTGGAACTGCTTGCCCGCCCCGTGGGACCCAAAATCTGGGGTCAGATGAAACTAAGCGCCGCTCAATCGGTGGCCGACGACGGCGGTGCGCTGTATGTGGCCCGGGAACTGGCCGAATACGTTCAGAAAAACCCACAGGCCCTTCAGCTGCATGCGGCCGGGCACTCGGCTGGCGCGATCTTCCATTCACACTTCCTGCCGGCCTACGCCGGGCTGGATGCTGGGCAAGGCTTCTCCACGCTGAACCTGCTAGCTCCGGCCATCACCACCGAAAACTTCAAGCAACGGCTGCTGCCGCTGCTGGGAACCGCCAACGGGGTAGATCACCTGGGCATGTTCTCCATGAAGACGGAGCTGGAAGAGGAAGATGACGTCATTGGTCTCTACCGGCGCTCGCTGCTCTGCCTGATTCGGGCCTCGTTGGAGGTCGAGCCGAACACCCCGATTCTGGGTCTGGCGGAATCGGTAGCCTCCGACGAATCGCTGACCCAGCTCTTCGCCTCGGCGGGGGCCGATGCGACCTGGTCGATATCCGCAGGCGGACCCAAGTCAGGACGCAGCGCCGCGCGGTCTCACGGTTCCTTCGATGATGACCCCGATACCATGACCAGCGTGCTGTGCCGGGTACTGGGCCGCGAGGACGTCATCGGCTACAGCGGCGCCCGGCCGACCCCGGAACCGGCTGCCGCCGTGAACCCCGCGCCGTCAATCGCGGTACCGGTCCTCGGCCACGTCGCCAGCTCAGGCCCAAGTGGGGAGCGCTACGCCCTCTGCGTGGGCATCAACGACTTCCAAAACCTACCGCGCGGCTCGTGGCTTAACGGCTGCGTTAACGACGCAAAAGACTTTGCCGAGGTCTTGGGAGCTGGGTACGGGTTCGCCGACCACCAGATCGAGGTACTCACCAACGCCGCCGCCACCAAGGCAGCGGTCATGGACAAACTGAGAGAGGCCATGGACCGGGCGGCAAGCGACGGACTGAAGCACCTGGTCTTTACCTTCTCTAGCCATGGAACCCAGATCCCGGATACCTCGGGTGATGAAGCAGATCAGTCGGACGAGGCCTTTGCCACCTATGACCTGAACCAAGCCGGGGACCAATGGGACCCTGCCACCCTGATCTCCGATGACGAACTCCATGACCTCATTTCCCGGGCGCCGCAAGGGATGCTGGTAGAGGTGGTCCTGGACACCTGCCACAGCGGAAGCGGACTCAAGGCGCTGGACCTACTGCCCGGGCGCCGCCCACGGTTCCTGCCCCCACCCACACCGATCGGCCTGGAGCGCACGGCGACGGCGGATCCACGGGCCTTCCGCGACCTGGTGTCACGCTCGGGCGCCGGGGCTCGCCCGGTGCTGCTGGCAGGCTGCCGCTCGGACCAGACCTCCGCCGATGCGGTATTTGAGGGGCGTTATAACGGCGCGTTCACCTACTACCTGCTGCAGGAGCTGCGCACCGACCCCACCCGCACCCGCAAGGTGATAATGGCCGCCGTCATCAAGTCACTGACCAAGGGCCGCTTTGACCAGCGCGCGCAACTGGAAGGCCCGGTCGCGGCCAAGAATTCGCCGTGGGGCAGCGCCTTCGCGCCCCACTCGGGGTGAACGATGTTAGTGCCGACACCGCATCGCGCCGGGGATCTGAGCTCACTGACGGTGCTGGCCCAGGGACCGCACTTGATAGATGCCGCGGATCAGCTAATGACCCACATCCTTCGTGTCCCCAGCGAACGGT
The DNA here is from genome assembly GCF_012271785.1 of Paeniglutamicibacter terrestris. Classification (GTDB taxonomy): domain Bacteria; phylum Actinomycetota; class Actinomycetes; order Actinomycetales; family Micrococcaceae; genus Paeniglutamicibacter; species Paeniglutamicibacter terrestris. The sequence goes on from NZ_JAAWVT010000009.1 coordinate 15,904, forward strand.
TGCTCACCGGTCCGTTGGGCGCACGCCTAGAGGTGGTGGTGCTTGGTCCGCGCGGGCGCCGGGAAAACCAAGTCTTGGCGGAGGGCGACTGGGGAGCGGAAGACATCACCCCGCCGGCGGATCCCGCTGACCTGCCCACGGACCGTCGATTCTTGGCCCAGCAGGCCTACGCGGTGGCGGCACACACGCTGGCGTCTTTCGAGCGGGCGCTGGGGCGTCGGATGGGCTGGGCCGGCGGGCGCAGGCTCACGCTGTACGCCAATGATCCGATCGACTACCGCAACACCGGCTACACCCCAGAAGACTGTTCCATCAGGTTCGGGATGATTCACGATTCGCGGCACCGGAACAAACTCCCGCTGGTGCTCTACCGGGACCTGGTGGCGCACGAGGTCACGCATGCAGTGATCGACGGGTACCGGCCGCGCTGGGGTGATGCCCACGCCGGGGCCGATCAGTTGGCCCTGCACGAGGCGCTCGCCGACCTCGTGGCCATGCTGGGGGTCTTCACCGCCGAATCCGTGGTGGAAAAAATCATCACCGTGGAACTTGAGACACCCGGCGCAACCCTGGAATCCATCGATTCGACGCTGCTGGCCTCGGGACTCTTTCGCTTCGCCGACAACCTTTTCAGTCACGACAAGGCAGCACGCGATCCGCTGAGCGGGGAGCTGCCGGCGAACTGGCGCCAAGATACGGACCCGCATCGGCGTGCCGCCGGGGTCATTCGCGCGGTGCTGGGAACCGTCCTGCGTTTGTGGCGGGCGGAGCTGGGGCGCCCGGGCCGCCGCTCAAGTGTTCACCAGGTGGCAGCGGCCGGTGCTCGCATTGGCGAGCGGGTGCTGAACATGCTGCTGCGTGGTCTGGCCTACATGGCCCCGGTCGATGTGGGATGGGAGGATTTGCTGCGCGGGATCCTGGCCGCTGATGCGGTGGTGGTCCCGCAGGATGGGCGCAACTACCGCGGCGCGCTGCGCTCCTGCTTTGCCGAGGTCGGTATCCTAGCCGGGCCGCCCCATGCCCTAGATGGGCTGACCAAGTTGCGGGAGCTGAACTACCCGGTCCGGCTCTCCGCCCTAGGCTCGGACCCCGACGAGGTGCTGCGTTTCATTTGGGATAACCCGACATTATTGGATGCGGCCAAACTGGACCCGGCGGCAAAGATCACCATCGACAGGGTGCGCCCCAGCCTCAGGATCAGCCCCGACGGGTTTGCCGTCGCCGAAATCGGGGCTTCCTTTGTCCAAGAACTGCGCCTGTCCCCGGCCGAGGCCACGAAGTTGGGCCTGCGCACCACGGCGGCGGTGATCGTGCGCGGCGGTGGCCTACTGCGCTTTGACGAGGGCGGACGTCTGTGTTTTGCCGCGTTGAAACCGGTTCTGGATGTGCGGCGGCAACAGGAATTGATCGACGGGGTCGATGCCGCACGCGCCGCCGCCCAACGGATGGGTGAGTCGATGTTCCACCCGCCGGCCGCAGCGCTCCCTCCCACATCTTGACCCCCGCCCCGCTAGGGTGCACGATTCGAATGGTAGCTAAATCATCCAGACGGCAACGGACGGGCGAAGGGGGACTGCCCACGATGAGCATTGAGGGCGGGCTACGGCAATCCCACTATGGGCTGTGCCTGATGCCATCATGGGGGCTGTGGCGCAACGGATGCGAGATCGAGGTTTCCCTCCGCCAGCAGCGACTTTTAGCTGTTTTGGCGGTCCAAGGCTGCTGTCGGCGTGAGCTGGTGGCGGGAATGTTGTGGCCAGAGTCGCCCGAAAGCTCCGCCCTGGATAACCTGCGGGTGAGCATCCACCGTGTGACCAGCGGCCTACCGGATTTGATTCGCGCGGATCGGCATGCGCTCGAACTCTCCGAATGGGTCCGGGTAGACCTGCACCGGGAATGGGAGAAGCTCGAGGGATCTGCCGTCGCGGGGGAGCGCAAGCACCCTGGCACCACTCCGCTGCTGTTGGGTTGGTACGAGGACTGGGTGCTCAACGAACAGGTCCGTCTGTTACAGGCCCGAACCGCCTACTGGCGCCGGACCGCGGCACAGTGCCTGGCTCGCCACGACTACGCCGGCACCGTGGAATCGGCGGCCCAGGGGTTGTTCCTTGATGTGTTAGACGAAGCCGCGCTGGAAATTATGGTGGTGGCGCAGCTGGCCCTGGGCCAGTGCGTTTCGGCGTTGCAGGCGATCATCGGATTCCGCAGCAGGGCCCGGAAGGAGTTGGGCATAGCCGGTTCCCCAACGTTGGATCGACTCGAAACCCAGGTGCGCCGTGTCGCAAATGCTTCATACGCCGGGTTCTCCGTCGGCGGACCGGATCGGTGGAGCATCTAGAAGCGCTCGCGGATGGTGTGCATCGCCGACACTCCACGCCCCGGCAGGTCATGGAGCGGTAATGGGCAGGTAATTTCCCGGTCACGGGTGCCCGCCTACGCTGAGGCATCACACGGCGGACGGGTGGGGGCCACCAGGGGCAAGAGGGCGGTTTTGACACCGTGGGCGTCTGTTGTGGTGAGTCCACAAGGGGAGAAAACCATGGAGAACATCCAGCAGGGCACCGATGTCGTTTTTGAGCGGCTCGTGGCCGCCCGGCGCGAGCAAGTTGTTGCCCTCCAGAAGGCGCAGTCCAAGGAGCTGGCGGACCTCGAGACCCGCGGGCAGAGCAGACTGGCCAGCCTGAAGAAAACGTTGCCCAAGGAACTCGCGGCCTACCTCACCAAGCAGGAAGAGGCCGAGTCCAAGGTAGCAGCGGCAGCGCTCAAGGACAGTGAAACCGCCGCCGCTCGGCTGGCGGAGGCGGAGGCGAGTGAGTCCACAGCGCTCCAACTGGTGCTCGGCAACGGGCCGGCGGCCGCTGCCGTGGGCTGGCTCAGCCCGTATTACGGAACGCTGCACGGTTCCGACGGATCGGTGTACTGGCAGGGCTACAACCCCGGCAACATCGACGCATCGTGTTACGCCAACGGAGCGGGCTCGGGCATCTTCGGCACCGGCGTCGGTTCGTTCACGGTGTACATGGATTGGTGGTTCACCTTTAATGCACCGGAGAACCGCAACTACGCGCAAACGGTCTATGTGCCGTTTAACGGCTTCTACATCGTGCGTGCCGATGACGGTTGGTTCGATTCGAAGCAGGCCAGCGTCGACATTTCGCTCTCGGCCACCGGCTACCAGTACAACTACAAGCCCACGGGAAATGCCAACGTGCTCTCGGTGGGCAACGACAACATCAACGTCAACGACCGCTTCGACGGCTGGCGCACCATGTACTACTCCGACCTCTTGGGAGCGGACCGCGCCTACCTGCTGGTGAGCGCCAAGCTATCGGTGTACGCGCGCGGCGGCGGCTCCACCGCACAGCTGGACTTCGCCAGCGGAAACGCCAACTACTTGGGCGTGCCACTGGTCTACGTCAGCTGAAGCACCATTCCACGTGGTGCTGTGCCGGGTCACGTGCCCGGCACAGCACCGCACCCACCACCTCATCCCTGCACCACCGGCTCGTGAAGGAACCCCCATGAAATACAACAACCAGCCGCTCTGCGTCCCGCGGAACCCGGCACCACGTCAACTGCCCCCGGGCATGCCCATCGAACGCGACCGCCTCCTGCGACTGTTGGCCAATGTGTGGGTCAACGGCACGGAACTGCACTACTTCCTCATCGATGGGGCGGAACCGCAGCGCAAGGCCGTGCGTGACGCCTTCGCCGAATGGAAGGCGCTGCCGCTGGGCCTGAACTTCACCGAGACCACTACCCGCGCGGCCTCCGAGGTAAGGATTTCCTTCGACGCGGCCGACGGTTCCTGGTCCTATGTGGGCCGCGACGTGCTCGGGATTCCCACCACTGAGGCGACCATGAACTTCGGCTGGGATTTGACCGACGACTACGGGCATACCACCGCGCTACACGAGATCGGGCACACCCTGGGGTTGCCGCACGAGCACCAGAACCCGTTCTCCGGCATCGTATGGGACGTGGAGAAGGTCTACGCGTATTTCACCGGATCCCCGAACTTCTGGACCCGCGCGCAGACCGAGTCGAATGTTTTGCAAAAGTTCTCCACCACCGAGGTGGATGGCTCGGCCTGGGACCCGGACTCCGTGATGGAGTATTGGTTCCCGGCCGGACTGATCCTGGAGCCCGCGCAGTACAGCAGCGGGCTGATGCCCGCCGGTGGGCTGTCGGCACCGGACCGCGAATGGGCCAAGAAGTTCTATCCGGGTTCGACTCCGGGGCCCGAGGTCCTGGTTCCCTTCGTCTCCCGGCCGCTGAGCCTGGGCCCGGGCGCGCAGGCCGACTTCGTTTTGGAACCGGAGGCCTCACGGCAATACACGATCGCCACCTTCGGCGCCTCGGATGTGGTGCTGGTGCTCTTCGAAGACGACGGGGGCACGCTGCGCTACCTGGGCGGGGACGATGATAGCGGCACCGGGCTAAACGCCAGGCTACGTGTGCGGTTGCTGGCCGGGCGGCGCTACGTGGTGCGGCTGCGTCTGTACTGGGCCGGTGGAAGTGGGGACACCTCGGTCATGTATTGGTGATCCGGATTGGAGATCACCGGGCATAAAAATGGCCGCTTGGCCAGAGACAACTCTCCCGCCAAGCGACCATTTTCTGCGCTTACAGCGCGCGCTGCTCCGGGCCGTTGTAGGCGGAGAGCGGGCGGATCAACGCGTTGGACGCACGCTGTTCCATGATATGAGCGGTCCAGCCGGTGATGCGAGCGGCGATAAAGATCGGGGTGAACATCTCCGTATCGAAGCCCATCAGGTGGTACGTGGGACCGGCCGGGTAGTCGAGGTTCGGCTTGATGGCCTTGGCCTCGTCCATCGCGGCTTCCAGACCGTCGTAGAGTCCCAGCATTTCGCCGCGACCATAGTGCTCGATCATCTTATCCAGTGCGGCCTTCATGGTCGGCACGCGCGAGTCCCCGTGCTTGTACACGCGGTGACCGAAGCCCATGACCTTCTTCTTGGCGGCCAGCGCTTCCTCCATCCAGGTTTTGGCGCGTGCCGCGGCATCCTCACGAGATTCGTTTTTGTCGATCCCGATTTCGTGGAAGGTGTGCATGACTGCCTCGTTGGCGCCGCCGTGCAGCGGGCCTTTGAGGGCGCCGATGGCTCCGGTGACGGCCGAGTGCAAATCCGAGAGCGTGGAGGTGATCACGCGTGCGGTGAAGGTGGACGCGTTGAAGGAGTGCTCCGCGTAGAGCACCATCGAGACGCGGAAGGCATCAACCACTTCCGGTGCTGCCTCCTCGCCGAAGGTCATCCACAAGAAGTTCTGCGAATAGTCCAAGTCTTCGCGCGGTTCCACCACTTCAAGACCGCGCCGGCGGCGCTGGTCGTAGGCGACCACGGCCGGGAACGCGGCAAAGAGTTCCTTGGCCTTGGACAACTCGGCGGCCGGGGAGGACTCCTCGGCCAGGGCGTGGTTGGCACCAATGACCGAAACGGCGGTGCGTCCCACATCCATCGGGTGGCAATTAGTCGGCAGCAGATCGATGGCTGCCTTGACGTTCGGTGCTAGGGCGCGCCCGGCACGTTCGGCCTTCACGAATTCTGCCAGTTCGCCCGCGGTGGGCAATTCGCCGGTCCAGAGCAGCAGAGCTACCTCTTCGAAGCTCTTGGCCGCGGCCAGATCCTGAACGGGGTAACCGCGATACAACAGGGAATTGGTGTCCGGGTTGACCTTGGAGACGGCCGTGTAGTCGACGACGACTCCGGCCAGACCCTTCTTGATTTCAGTTTCAGTCATCACTTCGCTCCTGTTTCTTACAGATTCGCGTTGTTCGAATGGATATCTAGATCCGGGACCTGGAAGTTGAAGATCCCGGTGTCGAAGCGGTTGTACGCCTCATAGTCAACCAGCTCGTAGAGTCGGGCACGAGTCAACATTGAATCTACCCGAGCTTCCTGCGTTCCGTCGGCCTTGATCGCGTCCAAGACGCGCTCGGCCTCACCCATGGCGCTGCGCAGCAGCGTGACGGGGTAGATGACCATGGCAACGCCGGTATCTGCCAGCTGCGCTCGGGTGAACAAATCCGATTTGCCGAACTCCGTCATATTTGCCAACACTGGTACGTCGACCGCCTTACAGACGGCCTCAAATTCGCTCAGGTCCTTCATGGCCTCGGGGAAGATGGCATCCGCGCCGGCATCGACCAGCGCCTTGGCGCGGCTGATCACCGCGTCAAGACCCTCCACACCGCGCACGTCGGTGCGGGCCATGATCAGGAAGTTCGGATCGCGGCGAGCATCGGCTGCCGCGGCGATGCGTTTGACCATGGTGGCCAGATCCACCACATTCTTGCCATCTAAGTGGCCGCAGCGCTTGGGGTTGAACTGGTCCTCGATGTGGCAGCCGGCCAGGCCCGCGTGCTCAAGTTCTTGGATAGAGCGCGCCACGTTCATCGGCTCGCCAAATCCGGTGTCCGCGTCAACTAGGGTCGGCAGGTCACTCATGCGGGCGATCTGCCCGGCGCGGGTGGCCACCTCGGTCAGCGTGGTCAGGCCGATGTCGGGCAGGCCCAGATCGTTGGCCAGCACGGCGCCGGAGACGTACACGCCGTCAAAACCCTTTTCACCAATCAGTTTGGCCGAGAGCGGGTTGAAGGCTCCCGGGAACTGACGTGCCGTACCGGGGACCAGCATCTCGCGCAGTGCGCGGCGCTTCTGCTCGGGGGTGACCGTCGAGTACAACATTTAGAACAGTCCCTTGGGTGCTGCGGCCAGGTCGATGACGCCCGGAGCCGCCACGATGTTCAATTGGTTCAGCTCACCGGCTCCCAATTTCTCCAGGTTTTCGGCCGCCGCGATGAAGCGATCGATTTCTTCCTCAGCCACCAGGCCGGTGGCCAGGGTGCGGAATTTGTTGATGTACTGCTCGCGGGCGAAGGGCCGTGCGCCCAGCGGGTGAGCATCTGCCACGGCGATCTCATCGGTGATCACCGTGCCGTCCATCAACGTGATGACTACTGAGCCGCCGAAGGCCTTCTCGTTGATGTCCAGCGAGTGGTAACGACGTGTCCACTCCGGGTCTTCTTCGGTGGTGACCTTGTTCCACAGCGCGATGGTCTCTGCTCGACCGGCACGCTCGGGGGAGTAGGAATCCACGTGGTGCCAGGCGCCGTCCTGCAGGGCAACGGTGAAGATGTACGGGATCGAGTGATCCAGGGTTTCGCGGCTGGCGGTCGGATCGTACTTCTGCGGGTCATTCGCGCCCGAACCGATTACGTAGTGCGTGTGGTGACTGGTCTTGATCAGTACCGAGGCGACGTTGTTCGCATCCGCAGCTTCCGGGTGTTCGCGGTTCAGCTTGCGAGCGAGGTCGATCCAAGCCTGGGCCTGGTATTCGGCCGAGTGTTCCTTGGTGTAGGTGTCCAAGATGGCGCGCTTGGCCTCTCCGGCGCCCGGCAGCGGCACCGTGTACGCAGCGTCTGCTCCATCGAGCATCCAGGCGATGACTCCGTCTTCACCCTCATAGATCGGCACCGGGGAGGTCTGGCCACGCATGGCGCGGTCGGCGGCTTCCACGGCCATCTTGCCGGCGAAAGCCGGAGCGTGGGCCTTCCAGGTGGAGATTTCGCCCTTGCGTGACTGCCTGGTGGCGGTGGTGGTGTGCAGGCCCTGGCCCACGGACTGGAAGATCGTTTCAACATCCAGGCCCAGCAGGGTGCCGATGCCGGCCGCGGCCGAGGGGCCCAGATGCGCTACATGGTCAATCTTGTGCTTGTGCAGGCAGATGGCCTTGACCAGGTCAACCTGGATCTCATAGCCGGTGGCGATGCCGCGGATCAGGTCCTTGCCCGATGCTCCGGTGTGCTGGGCGACGGCCAGGATCGGCGGGATGTTGTCACCCGGGTGGGAGTACTCCGCGGCCAGGAACGTGTCGTGGTAATCGAGTTCGCGCACTGCCACGCCGTTGGCCCAGGCGGCCCACTCGGGGGAGACCTTCTCCGAGATGCCGAAGACCGAGGCGCCTTCGCCGCCGGTGGATGGGGCATGGCTCAGTGCCTGAGCACGAGCTGCGATGATCGGGCCACGGTTCAGCGAGGCGATGGCCACCGAGGCATTGTCAATGACGCGGTTGATGATCATTTCGGTGACCTCGGCGCTGACCTCTACCGGATCTGCAGCAACGGCGGCGATCTTGTGGGCTAGCTGATCCTCGCGGGGAAGATTCTCTTCACTTCGGTAAACACGTACTGGGTGATTGATCATTTAGGTGTCCTCTCTGGAACCGGCATGGTTTTTGATGTGTTCAAGACTGTGGTGCAGGTGTAGCTGCGTGGCCGCCGCTGCGACATCGGGATTTCGGGCGGCGATGGCCGCGGCGATGGAGGCATGTTCGATGGCCGAGGTGGCCAGTCGTTCGGGATCATCCTGCGCCAGGCGTCGGATGCGGGCTAAATGCACCCGTAAGGATCGCAGCGCCTGCTCGATGTAGGGATTAGCCACCGCTGCATCGATGCTTCGATCGAGTTCGCCAGCTAATTGGAAGAAGGACTCGCGGGTTTCGATCGTGGCCGATCGGCCCGCCTCGAGGAATCGGGCGCTGAGCGCGGCAAAGACTGCCGGATCGGCAGTATGTGCGGCGATGCGCGCCGATTCGATCTCCAGCGCACGGCGTAGGGCGAAGAGATTGTCCACGTGTTGAAGTGAAACATCCGAGACCATGGCGCCGCGGCCGCGCTCCTGGATGGCCAAACCATCGGCCACCAAGCGAGCCAGTGCTTCGCGTAGTGGAGTGCGTGAAACGCCGAGGCGTTCTGCTTGTTCCACTTCGCCGAGCATGGCACCGGGACGCAGTCGCCATTCGACAATGTCGGTTCTCAAGGCCTCGTAGGCCTTATCGCTTGCCCTCATGCCACCAATTGTATACAGAAACCTCCAGAAGTCACGTCACATGCCCCATTTTTCCGAGAATGTTCCATCAATGTATACAAATACCTTGAAATTGCGTGTGCTGCGTCATAGGCTCTGAGGCACCAGAACACCCCCGAGACATGAATGGATGGACGGTTCGCATGGCACCGACCTACGCGCAAAGATTTGCCGAAGCCGCCAGCGACCCCGCAGCCTTTTGGCTCAAGGCTGCCGAGGACATTGAATGGGCAATCAAACCCAGCACAGCTCTTGATGAGAGTCGGGCCCCGATCTACGCCTGGTTCCCGGACGGAACCCTCAATGTTTGCCGCAATGCCCTTGACCGGCACGTTGCGGCCGGCCGCGGCGAGAGCACCGCACTGATTTACGATTCCGCTGTCCTGAATATCCAGGAGCGATACAGCTACAACCAGCTGCTGGCCAAGGTTGAGCTGTTCGCCGGAGTCCTGCGCGATGCGGGAATCGGGGTGGGAGACAGGGTACTGATTTACCTGCCGATGATCCCGCAGGCACATATCGCGATGCTGGCCTGCGCTCGGATCGGAGCCGTGCACACCGTGGTCTTCGGCGGCTTCGCCCCCAAGGAATTGGCCTCACGCATCGATGACGCTGCGCCACTCGCCATCCTGACAGCAACCGGCGGCATCGAGCCCTCCCGGCGCATCGAATACCTTCCCGCCGTGGACGAAGCCATCAATCTGGCCAGTCACAAGGTACCCACCGTCATCGTTGCCCACCGCGACGGTTTCGCCCACGAGCTCTCCGACTACGGAAGCACCGAGACCACCTGGCAGGACTGGGATGAGTTGGTGGCCGTGGCCACACCAGCGGCCGCCGTCGCCGTCCCCGCCACCCACCCGCTCTACATCCTTTACACCTCCGGCACCACCGGGGCACCGAAGGGTGTGGTGCGCGACTCCGGAGGCTACGCCGTGGCCATGGATTACTCTATGACCAACATCTACGGCGTGGGCCCCGGCTCCACCATGCTCACGGCCTCGGACGTCGGCTGGGTCGTTGGACACTCCTACATCGTCTACGGGCCACTGATTGCCGGGGCCACCACGGTGCTCTACGAAGGCAAACCCGTGGGAACCCCCGACGCCGGCGCCTTCTGGCGACTGATTCAGGATCATCAGGTGGACACCTTCTTCACCGCACCCACCGCGCTGCGCGCCATCCGCAAGGCCGACCCGGAGGCAGAACTCCTAGAGGGTTACGACATCTCCAGCCTGAAGAACTTCTTCGTGGCGGGGGAGCGACTGGACCCGGACACCTACCACTGGGCCGGAGCCAAGCTGGGCGTGCCGGTGGTGGATAACTGGTGGCAGACCGAGACCGGCTGGCCGATCGCCTCCAGCCCCGTGGGCATCGAAAACATGATCCTGAAGGCCGGATCTCCCTCCGTTCCGGTGCCCGGCTACGACGTGCGGATCCTTGACGGGTTAGGCGAGGCAGTTCCCGCGGGGGAGGAGGGCAACATCGCCATCAAGCTCCCCCTGCCCCCGGGCACACTAGCCACTCTCTGGGGCAACGACCAGCGGTTCATCGAGACCTACCTGCAGCATTTCCCCGGTCATTACGCCACGGGGGACTCGGGCTACCTTGATGAGGACGGCTACCTCTTTGTGATGGGTCGTACCGACGACGTCATCAACGTCTCCGGGCACCGGCTCTCCACCGGTGCCATGGAGCAGGTCCTGGGCTCGCATCAGGCGGTGGCCGAATGCGCCGTCATCGGGGTCGCCGATGAACTTAAAGGCCAGCGGCCCAGCGGGTACGTGGTGCTCAAGAGCGGGGTACAGATCTCCGAGGAGGTGCTGGCCAAGGAGCTCGTTTCCATGGTGCGGGCCCACATCGGCCCGGTCGCCGACTTCCGCGAGGTACGCATCGTGGCCGCACTACCCAAGACCCGTTCGGGGAAAATTCTGCGCAAGACCATGCGCCAGATCGCCGACGGCAAGCCCTATACGGTGCCCTCGACCATCGAGGACCCCAACGTGATTGATGAACTGCTGCCGTTCTTGCGCCCCACTCGCTAAATAAGCGCAGCGTCATTGACGATCGCTTAGCTCCGCGGCCAGGAGTATTCGTATTCCGGACGGCCCCGCGTCCCATGACGTGGGGCCTTGGTCACCGCCTTGGTCTCGGCCAGATGTTCGAGGTAGCGCCGAGCCGTCACTCGGGAGAGATCCAAGAGCTCGGAGACCTCGGTGGCGGAGAGTGCCGCGCTCGCCGTGCGCAGGGTCTCGGTGATGGAACCCAGCGTCTCGGAAATTAGCCCCTTGGGTAGCGGTGCGGGGCCCACCGAACGCAGGGCCGCAAACGCATTATCAATCGACTCCTGCGAGGCCGAGCTGCCAGCGGTGCGCAGGTTGAGCCGGAAGTTGCGGTAGTTTTCCAGCTTCTCGGAAAACGCCGCGAAGCCGAAGGGCTTGATCAGGTATTGGGTGACGCCGGCGGAGATGGCGGTACGCACCACATTCAGGTCCCTGATCGCGGTGATGGCGATGATGTCCACGGTATTGCCGCGCCCCCGAACGCGCCGTGCGACGTCCAGACCGTGCAAATCCGGCAGGTTCATATCCAGCAGCACCAGATCGATGGGTGTGCCGGCCTCCTGCGCGGCATCAAGGGCGGCAAAGGCCTCCTGGCCGTTGTGGGCGATGCCCTGCACCATGAAGCCGTCAATGCGGGTGACAAACTTTGCGTGCGCGGCCGCGGTGGTGGTTTCGTCGTCAACGACGAGAACGCGTAGGTCTCTGTGCTGATCCATGGTCCGGGGTTTCCTCGGGGGCTTGTTGTGTGGCTTGGTGTATGGCGGGGGATGGGTACTGCGGTGTGGCTCAGGGACGCAACGAAGGCCCGGGTCTCAGCGGTAGCGTCACGGTGAATATGGCCCCGGCATCATTATCCACTTCCAGCGAACCACCCAGCCGGGCGACGGCCTGGCGCACCAGCGCCAGGCCCAGCCCACGCGAACCGCTGCCCGGGGTCACCGGCTTGGAAGAAACACCAAGACGGAAGAATTCATCGAGCAAATCCGGATCCACACCGGGACCGGAATCGGCGACCGAGACCACCACCGATTCCTCATCGGCGGCAAAATCGGCCCAGACGCGGCGTTGTTCGGAGCCTGCGGCGGCATCAAACGCGTTATCCAGCAGATTCCCGGTGATCGTCACCAAATCCCTAGCATCAAGGGCCCCGGCCGGCAGATGCCCGGAGGCACTCATGGTCAGGGTGATGCCGCGCTCGTGGGCCTGGGCCGCCTTACCCACCAGCAGCGAGGTCAGGTACGGCTCATCAACCGCCTGCACAAACTCATCGGTGAGTCGCTGCGATTCCTGCCGGTCTGCCACGGCAAACTCCAACGCCTCACGCTCGCGGCCCAGCTCGATGAGCGTCGCCACGGTGTGCAGCCGGTTGGCATGCTCGTGGGTCGCGGCGCGCAAGGCCTCGGTGAGCGTGCGCATCGATTCCAATTGCCCGGTCAGCGCCTGAACCTCGGTGTGATCGCGCAGCGTGGCTACGGTGCCCAGGGTGGATTCCACCTGCTTGCGGCGCAGCGTCCAGCGCACCCGCGCGCCGGGGTCTGAATCGGGTTGTTCGGCGTTCTGCTGGGAGATGACCAGCACCCGGTCCCGGGTCAAATGGATTTCATCCGTTGCGCGCCGGCCGGAGGAAAAGAGCTCGGCGACGGTTTCGGGCAGCCCCACCTTGCCCACCGGTAGTGGGCGCAACGAACCGGCAGGGGGCAGCCCCAACAGTCCGGCGGCCTGGTCGTTGTACAGCACCAGTCGACCCTTGGCATCAACGAGGACCAGGCCCTCGCGCAGTGAATGCAGGGCGGAAAAGTAGTACGCGTAGAGTCGGCGCAACTCCTCCGGGCCATAACCCAGGGTGGCGCGGTGTAGATAGCGGCTCAGCGCATAGGTGAAGATGCCACCGAGTCCCACCGCCAGCAGGCCCACCAGCAGCGTTGCCGGGATGAGCGCGGCCTGGGTGAGGCTCAGGGATTGGAGCGTGACGCCGACGGCCACCATCGCTATGACCGTGCCGTGCTCATCGCGGATGGGGGTGATGGCACGCACCGAGGGGCCCAGGGTGCCGGGATAGTCTTCCACCTGAGGTGTGCCGGCCAGGGCTTGTTCGACGCTACCCACGTATTCGCGCCCGATCTCACCGGGGGTGGGATGGGTATAGCGCGTGCGGTCGGTGTCCATGATGGTCACAAAATCCACCGAGGCATGATCCAAGATTTGCTTGGTAAAGGGTTGTAGCTTCGCCGAGGGTTCCTGCTGCTGCACCGCGGTGATCACAAAGGGATCGTGCGAGAGGGTTTCGGCGACCGAGAGCACCCGACCGGCGGCAAAATCGTGGGCCTGGGCCCGAGCGTTGAGATAGCCTGCCGCACTGACCATGGAGACCACCAGCGCCACCAAGGCCAGCTGCGCGACGAAGATGCGGGTGGCCAATGAGTAGCCGCCGCGCTCGGAGCGCGCCGTGACGGCGGGTGTGACAAAAGGTGGCATAGGGCGGTGCTCATCCTGATTCTCTCGCGGGTTAACTGCGCCGCAGTGACCCAAAATCGTAGCTGATGGGGCCCGGCAGGCCCCTTAACGGTGGCACGGCGCAAGCGTCACCATGACCATTATGAACACAAGAGAGATCTGGATCACTTTGGGCCGCACCATGGAGGAAGAGAAAAGGCACATCCTCGTGCCGACCCGCAGCATCACTCGCATGAAGGAGACACCATGGCAACGACGCCAGAGTCGGCAGGAGTTCTAGATAAGGACCCGAACGGTAGCGCGGAAACTCCGGTCAAAAAAGACCGGACCCACTGGCTCTACATCATGGTGATTGTTGCCGTGGTCGCGGGCGCCACCATTGGTCTGGTGGCCCCGGAGCTCGGCAAGGCGCTGAAGCCGCTGGGCACCGGGTTCGTCGCGCTGATCAAGATGATCATCGCACCGGTCATCTTCTGCACCATCGTGTTGGGCATCGGATCGATTGCCAAGGCCGCCACGGTGGGCAAGGTCGGTGGACTGGCGCTGCTCTACTTCATCACCATGTCCACCTTCGCCCTGGCCATCGGCCTGTTTGTCGGAAACCTGATCCACCCGGGTGCCGGCCTGAAGCTGGAGAAGTACGAAGGCGCAGCGGGTGGGGCCGAAAACGCCACCGTCAAGTTCCTGCTGGAGCTGATCCCGGGCGACATTCCGGTGCTCCCGACCCTGGTTCTGGCCCTCTTTGTTGGTTTTGCCCTGCAGTCCATGGGCAAGAGCGGCCAGCCGGTACTCGGCGCCATCAAGCACATCCAGGCCGTGGTCTTCCGCCTGATGATGATGATCATGTGGATCGCCCCGATCGGTGCCTTCGGTGCCATCGCCGCCGTCGTTGGCGCCACCGGCTGGGCAGCCATCGGCTCCATGGCCATCCTCATGGGTGCCTTCTACGCGACCTGCGCCCTGTTCATCATCGTGATCCTCGGCTCGCTGCTGCGCTCCGTCACCGGCCTGAACATCTTCGCCCTGATGAAGTACCTGGCCCGCGAATACCTGCTGATCTTCTCCACCTCCTCCTCAGAATCGGCACTGCCGCGCTTGATTGCGAAGATGGAGCACGCCGGAGTCTCCAAGCCGGTGGTGGGCATCACCGTTCCGACCGGTTACTCCTTCAACCTTGATGGCACCGCCATCTACCTGACCATGAGCGCATTGTTCGTCTCCACCGCCATGGGCATGCCGATGAACATCGGCGAGCAGATCTCCCTGCTGGTCTTCATGATCATCGCTTCCAAGGGTGCAGCGGGCGTCACCGGCGCCGGCCTGGCCACCCTGGCCGCTGGCCTGCAGTCGCACCGCCCGGAACTCCTCGATGGCATGGGCGTGATCGTGGGCATCGACAAGTTCATGTCCGAGGCTCGCGCGCTGACCAACTTCACCGGCAACGCCGTAGCTACGCTGTTGATCGGCAAGTGGACCAAGGAGATCGATATGGAGCAGGCCCGCGAGGTACTCGCCGGCAACCGCCCGTTCGACGAACTGTCGCTGACCGCCAACGAACACTAGTCACAGCATTTTCTGGCCGCTGTCCTCGCGAAAATGAGGACAGCGGCCAGTGTTGTTTAACCCCGCCGGCGAGAGACACCGCTCCCGCACTGCTCCCGGAGCCCCTCGGAGCAGGCTCGACAGCTTAAACGTTGGACTTCAACTTCAAGGTAAAGGCTCGCCGTCAGCCGGGAGTGATGGGGCAAAGCGCACCGCAAAACCGATACCCTTGAAGCAAGTAGTCAACCAGATCGCACAACGAACGGAAGCGTGGTTCATACCGTGAGCGAGGAACAGGGCAGCAAGTCGCGAAGCGCGGGTCTGCTCAAGGAACCCACCCCTTTGGGCCCCACCGGACGCCCGATGACAATTTTTCCCGAGCCTGCACCGTTGGAGTCCCACGGTCCGGCCCGCGTCATCGCCATGGTCAACCAAAAGGGCGGGGTCGGCAAAACGACCTCCACCATCAATCTGGCAGCGGCCCTGGCCGAATACGGCCGCAAGGTCCTGCTGGTCGATTTTGATCCGCAGGGTGCGCTCTCGGCAGGTTTTGGTACCAACCCCCACGAACTGGACGTCACCGTCTACAACGTGTTGATGGACCGCAAAACCGACATCCTTGACGCCATCATCACCACCGACGTTCAAAACGTTGACCTGTTGCCGGCCAACATTGACCTCTCCGCCGCCGAGGTGCAGCTGGTCAACGAGGTAGCCCGCGAACAGGTCCTGGAACGTGCCCTGCGTTCGGTCACCGATGATTACGACATCGTCCTGATCGACTGCCAGCCCTCCCTTGGCCTGCTCACCGTCAACGCGCTGACCGCCGCCCACGGCGTCATCATCCCGCTGACCGCAGAGTTCTTTGCGCTGCGCGCGGTGGCCCTGCTGGTGGAGACAATCGAGAAGGTTCAGGACCGGTTGAACCCGGCCCTGTCCATCGACGGCGTGCTGGCCACCATGTATGACCCGCGCACGCTGCACGGCCGCGAAGTTGTCGGACGCCTGGTGGAAGCCTTCGGGGACACCGTCTTTGAGACGGTCATCCGCCGCACCATCAAGTTCGCCGATGCCAACGTCGCCGCCGAGCCGATCACCACCTATGCCGCCAACCACCCCGGAGCCGAGGCCTACCGCCAGCTCGCGAGGGAACTGATCTCCCGCGGTGGCGCCCCGTAATGACGGCACCCGCCGCCGAGAACACCGCCACCTGCAGCACCGTCCCCGACGATGCGGCAGGTGGCTTTCGGGTTTCGCTGCAAAACTTTTCCGGCCCCTTTGACCTGTTGCTCTCGCTCATTGCCAAGCGTGAAATGGACATCACGCAGATCGCCATGGCCGAGGTAACCGACGAATTCATCGTCTACCTCAAGGTGCTCCAACAAAGCGATGGCGCAAAGTCGCTAGATGAAACCACCGAGTTTCTGGTCATTGCCTCCACGCTGCTGGAACTCAAGGCCGCCCGGCTACTGCCGAACCATGAGGCGGAGACCGAAGAAGATATGGCGCTGCTCGAGGCCCGCGACCTGCTCTTCGCCAGGCTCCTGCAGTACAAGGCCTTTAAGCACGCGGCCGGATGGATCTCCGGGACACTCTTTGAGGAATCAACCAGCTTCCCGCGCCAGGTGGGGCTGGAGGCGCACTTCGCCGCGCTGCTGCCCGAACTCATCTTCTCCACCACCCCCGACCAGCTGGCCCGGCTGGCCCTCGGGGCCTTGACACCTAAGACGCCCGCGCCCACCGAGGTGGGCATCGAGCACCTGCACGGTGGCAACGTCTCGGTCCGTGAACAAGCAGCCATTATCACCGCATTGCTGAAGGAACACGGCGCACTGGACTTTACCGCGCTGGTGGCCAACGCCGCCAACCACTTGGAAGTGGTGGCCCGCTTCCTGGCGCTGCTGGAAATGTACCGCGAAAAGGTCATCGCCTTCTCCCAGGATGCGCCACTGGATGCGCTGAATGTGCGCTGGCTTAATCCCGAACATGGGTGGGATCCCGACGCCCTGCATGAGGAATATGGCCCCGCACCCCACGAATCAACCGAGACATCCGCCACGCCAAGTGCCGGCACGCAGGAAGAAGCATCATGAGCCAAGGCGTCAATGCAGCACCGTCCCCGAACCCCTCGCAGGGGCCCGCAGCCGTTGATTTGCTGCCCGGGGGACTGGATGCCGGCATCGAGGCGGTGCTGATGGTGATCGATGAGCCGATTGGCGCCCCGGCGCTGGCCGAGGTGCTGGAGGTGGGTGAGGAACGCGTCACAGCGGCCCTGCTAAGGCTGCGGGCACAGTATGATGGTGGGGATACACCACGCGGTTTTGAGCTGCGTGAATTGGCCGGCGGCTGGCGCATCTTCTCGCGACGTGATTTTGCTCCCTTCGTTTCACGTTTCGTCATCGACGGTCAAACGGCAAGACTTACCCAGGCTGCGCTGGAAACTTTGGCAGTGATCGCTTACCGGCAACCGGTCTCCCGCGGAAGGATCGCGGCGATTCGCGGGGTCAACGTCGATTCGGTGGTGCGCACCTTACTCACGCGCGGGCTGATCCACGAAGCACCCGACGACGGTGAAAGTGGTGCCACGTTGTATCAGACGACCTCATACTTTCTGGAAAGATTGGGATTGGGCAGTATTTCCGAGCTGCCCAGGCTCTCCCCGCATCTTCCCGGAGTGGGTGACATTGACGACTACGACGTTGATTCGCCCTGGAAATCGGCGAACCACGAAACAACATAAGGACAGATCATGAACCAGGGATCCCGCCCAAGCCGCGGCAACCAGCGCCCACAAGGCTCCGGCTCCGGCTCCGGCAACGGCCGCGGCCGCGGAGCAACCGGTGCTGGACGTTCCAACGACAATCCACGCAGCTCCAGCCCACGCTCGAGCTCCGATCGCAGCTCCAACCCACGTTCGGGTGCGGAACGCGGCACCGAGTCCTCGGCAGGTTCATGGTCCAAGGCCCATGGCGGACCCAAGCAGGGCAAGAAGTCCGGCGCCCCGGCCAAGAAGTACGGCGGCCCCAAGGCCTTCGGCAAGGAACGCTTCGGCCAGAACCTTGGCCCGGTAACCTCCGAGCGCACCCGTCCGACCCAGCGTGCCCAGGCAGCTGCCGCACATTCGGATCTTGAGGGTGTGCGCCTGCAAAAGGTCATGGCCAACGCCGGCGTGGCTTCGCGCCGTGTCTGCGAAGAAATGATTGCCAATGGCCGCGTTGAGGTCAACGGCGTGCTCATCACCGAGCCCGGCGTACGCATCGACCCGGAGCACGACAGCGTGCACGTGGACGGCATGCGTCTGCAGCTGAACGCCGACTTGAAGTACTTCGTCTTCAACAAGCCGCGCAACGTCGTCTCCACCATGGAGGACCCGGAGGGCCGCAAGTGCATCTCCGACTTCATGCGCAAGAAGAACCAGGAGCGCCTCTTCCACGTTGGACGTCTTGACTTCGCCACCGAGGGCCTGCTGTTGCTGACCAACGATGGCGAAGCAGCCAACCGTCTGGCACACCCCTCCTTCGAGGTCCCCAAGACCTACCTGGTGCAGGTCCGTGGCCCGATGGCCAACGGCATCGGTGCCACGATGAAAAAGGGCATCAAGCTCGAAGACGGCTGGCAGTCGGTTGACTCCTTCAAGCTGGTCGACTCCACCCCGGGCCACGTGCTCGTGGAGGTCGTCCTGCACTCGGGTCGTAACCGCATCGTGCGTCGCCTCTTCGAAGAGGTCGGACACCCGGTGACCCGCCTGGTGCGCGTCCAGGTTGGCCCGATCCGTCTGGGAGATCAGAAGCAGGGCACCATCCGCCCCCTGGGTAACCAGGAAGTCGGACACCTGCTGGCAATGGTGGGGATGTAACCACATGCCCACCACCCACCTGGCCGGGCCCATCCTGGTCATCGGTACCGGGTTGCTGGGCACCAGCGTCGGGCTGGGGCTGAGTCAACGCGGACTATCCGTTCGCCTTGTTGACCCCTCGCCCAGCGCGCAGGTGGTTGCCCAGGACATCGGCGCCGGCACCATCCATGTTCCGGGGACACCGCTTGCCCCGGAACTGGTGGTGGTGGGTGCACCGCCCGACGTCACGGCCCAGGTCGTGGTGCAGGCGTTGCTGGATTACCCGATGTCCACCGTGGTGGATATCGCCTCCGTTAAGGGCTCGATCCTCAACGGAGTGCGCAATGATCCGCGGATCACCACCGAACACCTGAGCCGTTATGTTGGCACGCACCCGATGTCTGGGCGTGAAAAATCCGGTCCGGCCGCGGCCCGCGGTGAGCTCTTCACCTCGATGCCGTGGGTTATCTGCGCGCACGAGGATTCTCGGGGCGACGCGGTGAAAACCGCCGAGGCTCTGGCCATCGACTTGGGTGCCACCGTCTCACGAATGAGCGCGGGGGATCACGATCAGGCGGTCGCGCTGATTTCGCACTTCCCGCAGGTCGCCTCGTCGCTCATCGCCTCACGGTTGCTTAACGCACCGGGTCATTCCCTCGCGTTGGCCGGCAACGGCTTGCGCGATACCACCCGGATTGCGGCGAGTGATCCGAAGTTGTGGATTCAGATTTTGAGCCACAACGCCGACGCGTTGCTCCCGATCCTGCGCGGAATGCGTGAAGATCTGGATCGACTGGTGCACACGCTCAGCGCACCGAGTGCGCCAGGTGCCCTGCTGGACCTCGCCCAATTGATGGGGGAGGGCAACGCCGGTCAGGGCCGGATCCCGGGCAAACACGGCGCCCCGCCGCAGGCCTTTGCCCTGGTCACCATCGTGGTCAAGGACAAACCCGGGCAGGTAGCCCGGCTCCTGGCGGAC
The DNA here is from genome assembly GCF_012271785.1 of Paeniglutamicibacter terrestris. GTDB lineage: Bacteria > Actinomycetota > Actinomycetes > Actinomycetales > Micrococcaceae > Paeniglutamicibacter > Paeniglutamicibacter terrestris. Next base: position 35,668 of record NZ_JAAWVT010000009.1, read on the forward strand.
ATTGGCGAGGCAGGCATCAACGTCGAGGATCTGCGGATGGAACACTCCGCCGGTCACCAGGTCGGACTGGTTGATATCTCCGTCATCCCCGGACGTCGGGAAGAATTGATCACAGTGCTCAGTGCACTTGGATGGAAGGTTGCGCAGTAATGCAGAAACTCACGGTCGCCATTGATGGCCCCTCGGGCAGCGGCAAATCATCGGTCTCCAAGGAGGCAGCACGCCGCCTGGGTGCTGCCTACCTTGATACCGGTGCCATGTACCGCGCCGTCACTTGGCATGCCCTGGATGCCGGCACCGACCTCAGTGATGCCGCCGCCGTTGAAGCGGCCGTGAAGGCCGCAGATCTGTTCATCTCCACCGACCCGGATCTTGAGCTTGTCACCATCCACGGCACCGACGTCACCCAGGCGATCCGTGAGCCCTTCGTCTCCGAGGCCGTCTCCGCGGTGGCCACCAACTTGGCGGCACGAGCAGAATTGGTGTCCCGGCAGCGGGCCATCATCAACGCCCACGAACGCATCGTGGCCGAGGGTCGGGACATCACCACGGTGGTGGCTCCCGATGCCAACGCCCGGATTTTGCTCACCGCCTCGGAGGAGGCGCGGTTGCGTCGCCGCGGGCTTCAGCTCGGGGGCACCCAGTCGGCCGAAGCGCTCGAGGCTCAGGTTTTGGCCCGCGATGCCAAGGATTCCACCGTCGTGAACTTCACGGTGGCCGCCGATGGTGTTGCCACGGTTGACTCCTCGGATCTGGATTTTGAACAAACCGTCACGGCAGTACTTGCGGCCATTTCGGCGCAGGATAAATAGCTTCACACCCCGGTCCGCAGCGTGCGGATCATCACCCCCGGTCTCTGTGCACAGTGAAAGCTGCGCACCGAGACCGGGTACATGCTTGAATTGATACCGGCTTCCGCGATTGGTGGAGGCACGCAACGCAAAGGAACCACACCATGAGTGAGAGCCTGCTTCCGGACGGCGGCGAAGAGTACGTCCCGTTCAACGAGGACCACATCGCCGAACGCCTGGCCGAAATCAGCGACGAGGATGCCGACGCACGCGCCACAGCGCTGCTCGCCGGCCTCGACGACTACGACCTTGACCCGGAGGACGCCGAATTGCTGGCGCGTCTGGGCGAGGACTACGATGACGATGCCGACGAGATCATCCCGCCGGTACTGGCCATCATCGGTCGACCCAACGTGGGCAAGTCCACGCTGGTCAACCGCATCTTGGGCCGCCGCGAGGCAGTGGTTGAAGACGTCCCGGGTGTCACCCGTGACCGCGTGTCCTACCAGGCCGAATGGGCTGGACGGAACTTCACCGTAGTTGACACCGGTGGCTGGGAGCACGATGCCAAGGGCATCCACGCCCGCGTCGCCGAGCAGGCCGAGATCGCCGCCGACTTGGCCGATGTCATTCTCTTCGTGGTTGACTCGCGAGTTGGCGCTACCGCCACCGACGAGGCAGTAGTGAAGATGCTGCGCCGGAAAAAGAAGCCGGTCTTGTTGGTCGCCAACAAGGTTGATGACCAGAACCAGGAAGCCGATTCGGCATTCCTCTGGGGCCTGGGCTTCGGCCAGCCGTGGCCGGTATCGGCCCTGCACGGCCGTGGCGCGGCGGACCTCTTGGACGAAGTTGTCTCCAAGCTGCCTACCCACTCCGCCTTCGGTGGCATCATCCCGCGTGGTGGCCCGCGCCGCATCGCACTGATCGGCCGCCCGAACGTGGGCAAGTCATCGCTGCTGAACAAGATGGCCGGCTCTGAGCGCGTGGTTGTTGATACCCTCGCCGGTACCACCCGCGACCCGGTTGATGAGCTCGTGGTCTTGGGCGACGAGGTCTGGCGCTTTGTTGACACCGCCGGCATCCGCCGCCGTCAGCACATGGCTCAGGGCTCGGACTACTACGCTTCGCTGCGTACCCAGGCCGCCCTAGAAAAGGCCGAGGTTGCCGTTGTGCTGCTGGCCGTTGATGAGGTGCTCTCGGAGCAGGATGTTCGCATCTTGCAGATGACCATCGATTCGGGCCGCGCATTGGTTCTCGCCTTCAACAAGTGGGACCTGATGGACGATGACCGTCGTCGCTACCTGGAGCGTGAGATCGAAACCGATCTGGCGCACGTGGAGTGGGCACCTCGCGTGAACATCTCGGCGCTGACCGGTTGGCACAAGGACAAGCTCGTACCTGCCCTGCACACGGCCCTTGAGTCCTGGGACAAGCGCATCTCCACCGGCAAGCTCAACACCTTCCTAGGTGAGCTTGTGGGCGCGCACCCGCACCCATTGCGCGGTGGCAAGCAGCCCCGCATCCTCTTCGCCACGCAGGTATCCTCACGCCCGCCGCGTTTTGTGCTCTTCACCACCGGTTTCTTGGATCCCGGGTACCGCCGCTTCATCACTCGCCGCCTGCGCGAGACCTTCGGCTTCGAAGGAACCCCCATCGAAGTAGCGATGCGCGTGCGCGAAAAGCGTCAGCGTTCGAAGTAGTCCAAAAAGTATAGTAAGGTAATCAAGGAGCTTTTCGCAGACGGCACCTTCATGCAAATGAGGGAGAACGGCTGCGAAAGCAACCGGGCTATGGCGCAGCTTGGTAGCGCGCCTGACTGGGGGTCAGGAGGCCGTGGGTTCGAATCCCGCTAGCCCGACCGGTTAAAACCCCGGTGATTCAACGAAGTAGCGTTGAATCACCGGGGTTTTTCCTTTCTCTAGGCACATTCCCCACTTACGCGGACTTCCGCGGGTTTCTTCTAGTCTGCGCGAATGGAAAGTGCCCAGGATCTTCCGACCCTCGAGCGGCACCAAAAACCTCCCACTGCGAGCATGATCCGCCCATTTCATGGCTGCGAGCTCTGGCGCCTTGATCCCTAGCGCTGTGTGGTGGAATTCCTCCCTGCACCGATCCTGCGGGTCACGCGCAACCTTGCGAGCAGCAGAGCTGCCGCCGGGGGAGGCGTCGTCAAAAAATGAGGCCGCCGCCCGGCCCGATTCTCGAGGAGATAACGGGAGGGGCGACGGCCAGTGAAATCTAGCGGGGGAATGAGATGTGATCTCATCCCCGGTGGCTATTTCCTGAGTTGAGCCGATCGGTCACTACTTCGGGTGCGGTGAACGAACCGGCAACGGTGAACTAGTTAGAGGATCCTGGGTTCTCGGGATTTAGCCCGGTGGGCTCGGGACGCTGTTGTGCATCCAGCTGAGCGCTTCGTTGGGCATCGCGGGCCAACTGCGCCTGCTTGTCGCTTTCTGCAGCTCTGGCAGTGGCCTGAGACTTCATTTCCGTTTTTAGGCTTTTCATCTTCTTGCCCCGCGCACGCCAGAGGTGCCAGAAGGTGGCAATACCCACGAACAGAATCAGGGCAGCTGCGGCACCACCCATCGTCCAGGACGGGAACCAGGTCGCACTGATATCAATCATGGACCTAGCCTTGGCAGCGGCGCCGGAAGAGTTGGCGTAGATACTCAGGGTCAACAGGTTGGGGATGGCCACAATGATGGCCAACACCACGATGACCGCCTTCCATGGCCAGGACACCTTTTTGTAGCGTGCTTGCCAAGCGATCAGCAGTGGGACGAAGGTGAAGACAAAGCCGTAGGTAAGGCCCAGGATGATTCCGCTGGTGACGGATCCCTGTGTTTGGTTGGTGACGCGGGTGGCCCACCACACGGGGAGGAAAAGAAGCACCACGAGATAGACAATGGCCAGAATGATGACGGCGGCAACACCCAAGCCAATGCGCAGGCCCCAACGGGGTGAGGAATCCTCGCGTTGAGTGTCGGCCGATGAGGACGGGACGGAGTTCTGTGATGCAGACATGTGTGCATCTTCCCATGCCGAGGGCATAACCGTGGAGATTTAGTACCTCGATATTCAAGAAAACTCCTCGGCGACTAGTAGGCTAATCTGGAGAGTAGGATGCTCAACCCTCTTTAGGGTTGGACATTGCCAAACGTGAAATATGAAAAGAATTTTTGGAGGACCGGAAATGGCTGAAGCTCAGGTGCCCAAGCAGGGGCACGAAGCATCAACCGAGACCACAGGCATTGCATTGCCGCCGGTGACGGCGGAAACTGTGGTCTTTTATGGCTTGAGCGCCGAGGAGCGCTCCGCCGTTTCTGCGCTGCCTCACGGTTCGGCCTTGTTGATCGCACACTCTGGACCAAACCAGGGTGCACGCTTCCTGCTGGATCAGGATATGACCCAGGTCGGACGACATCCAGACGCGGCAGTCTTCCTTGACGACGTCACCGTCTCCCGTAAGCATGCACAGTTCCTTCGCAACGCCGAAGGCTTCAGCGTCGTCGATAGCGGTTCATTGAACGGGACCTACGTTAATAACGATCGAGTGGATTCGGTGCGTTTGACCAATGGCGCGGAGGTGCGCATCGGAAAGTTCCGGCTCACCTTCTACATCTCGCTGCCCAACAACCCGGCCACCGCCCGCGACTAAGCAGACCCAGCTAGTGATTCAGGCAGCCCGAAACCCGCGACTGGCAGTAGTAGCCGGCGATTCTCAGCGCGCCGTTGCGCTTAATATCGGCGAGGTCCTCTCTGAGCTACATGAGGAGTTCGCGCAGGTCACCGCCTCGAAGATTCGCTTCCTCGAGGAAAAGGGACTGCTCACACCACAGCGGACATCGGCCGGGTATCGCAAATACCTGCCCGATGACGTGGGTCGATTGCGCTTCATTTTGGGCCTGCAACGGGACCAATACCTGCCGTTGAAGGTCATCAAGGACTACTTGGATGCCGTTGACCGGGGAGATCGCCCCGAGCAGCTCCCTGGCGGACACACCCTTGCCCCGCGTAGCATCAGCGAGCAGATGACCAGGGATTTGGTGGCGCGCACCCGACCCGTCACCAAGGCTGAGCTGCAGGGTCTGTGCGGTGGCAGCAGCGAATTGATAGAGGACCTGTTGGCCTTCGGCATGATTGTGCCGGAAAATGACCGCTTTGATGAGCATGCGCAAAAGATCGCTGTTGCCTCGGCGGCACTGGCCGGCCATGGCATCGAACCACGGCATCTACGCGCCTTCCGGGCAGCGGCCGATCGCGAAGTAGGACTCGTTGAGGGAGTAGTTGCCCCGCAGCGTAGCCGCGGCGATATGGCCTCACGAGCGCGAGCAGCGGAAACCGCTCGGGAGATCAGCGACGCTTGCATGGCTCTGCACGGAGCACTTGTTAATGGAGCCATCGCAAAAATGGACCACTAGTTGGGCCCCGGTGACTGCCGATAGCAGTTGCCCCGAGTTAGGAGCGGAACCATGCACGAACTTGAAGTTGTGGGAGTACGCATCGAACTTCCCTCCAACCAGCCGCTGGTCCTGCTCAAGGAAATCCACTCGGCGCGGCACCTTCCCATTTGGATCGGTGCGCCGGAAGCCTCGGCGATTGCCATGTTCCAGCAGGGCATTGTTCCACCCCGCCCACTGACTCATGATCTGATGATTTCCACCTTCCACGCCCTGGGTGCCCCGTTGATCCGCGTCGAAATCATTTCGGTGCTAAATGCCGTTTTCACCGCCGAATTGGTGTTTGCCAACGATGTGCGGGTTGATGCCCGGTCCTCGGATGCCATTGCCCTGGCCTTGCGGGCGCAATGTCCCATTCTGTGCGATGACAAGGTGCTTGATGAAGCCTCGGTCCTTGTTTCTGATGACGCAGAGGTCGCCGAGGGTGAAGAAGATCAGGTGCGCGAATTCCGTGAATTCCTCAACGAAGTTGAGCCAGAAGATTTTGATAAATAGACGGCTGTGCGCGACACGCCTCAAGTTAAGCTTGAAGGTCTTTGACGCGGCCCCAATGTAGTCGTACCGTCGAAGCATAAGTTTACTAAGGTTTGCCCTTCTGAGGTTCTCGGTTTCACTCGCAAAGAAATCGTCCCACGCCTGGCAGGCCTCCTTCCCTCACGGGGATGCTTGAGCAAGGAGATTCCAATGAATCCCACGGACGACCAACGCGCAACGCCCCTTAGGCATGCCACCTCGCAGCACAATACTCAAGGACTTCTCTTCACCGAGGACCTTCCAGTGCTTGATGAGGACGCGGGCTATCGCGGTCCCATCGTGTGCAAGGCCGCGGGAATCACCTACCGCCAACTCGACTACTGGGCCCGAACCGGACTGGTTGAGCCCGCCGTGCGCGAGGCCAGCGGTTCCGGGACTCAGCGCCTCTACGGCTTCCGCGACATCTTGGTGCTCAAGGTCGTGAAGCGCCTGCTGGACACCGGCGTTTCCTTGCAACAGATCCGCAGCGCCGTGGAACATCTGCGTGAACGCGGTGTTGAAGACCTGGCCCAGATTACGCTGATGAGCGATGGCGCCTCGGTCTACGAATGCACCTCAGCAGACGAGGTCATCGACCTGGTGCAGGGCGGACAGGGCGTGTTTGGTATCGCCGTCGGCCGGGTCTGGCGCGAAGTTGAAGGTTCCCTGTCCCAGCTGCCCAGCGAACGAGCCAGCGAAGAATTACCGCAGGACGAGTTGTCCTTGCGCCGGGCCGCGAAGCGCTCGGCCAGCTAGGGCCTTTGCCGCTCCGACCCTCGTGAATGAGTTGGGCCGGGGTGTTCCTCACATCTACACGTGAGGAACACCCCGGCCCACCTCTTTAACTTCGGCGATCGCTGATGGTCGATTGCGCCGGACCGGGTGCAGGAAAGCATCGGGACAGCAAAAAACCGCTTCTTCGTGAGTTGGTCCTGCTCATCTCACGGAGAAGCGGTCTTGTGTGTGCTGGGATGTAGCTACTTCTTGGGGGAGTCGGTGATGTTCCGCAGCAGCTCATCAAAGAGCCCTGCGGTCTTTTGCGCGGGGCGACCTGGCCACTGGTGCACCGAATAGGCGGCACCCTGGATCTGCTGCCAATCGGCAAACTCGGGCAACTCCGGGCTCAAAACGGAGGCCCCGAACATGGAGCGCATCTCGGTCAGGCGGAAGCGGTGCTCATCGGAATCCTTGCGGACGCGGTTAGCGACAACATCGATGCGGCCAAGATCCGGTGCATATTCCTTGCGGAACATTTCTAGGGCGCGCTGGGTACGTTCTGTACCTGCCACGGAGAAGAGAGAGGGCTCGGCAACCAGCATGATGCGATCACTCGCGCTCCACGCCATTCGAGTCAACCCGTTCAGCGATGGTGGGCAGTCAACCAACACCAGGGCGTAACCCGAAGTCTTAGAAAGTAACTGAGTGAGTCGACGCAAATCGCGAGCGCGTAAATCTGGGCGGTCGTAAATACCGGTGTAGGCATCGCCCACCGCTACATCCAATACCGGAACACGGGTCAGTGAACGTTTGGAGATGGCCTTGGCCTGCCATGAGCTGGAGACGATGTTGTCAGAGAGATTCGCCTTGCGCGCATTTTTCAGCATGCGCCCGATCGTCAACTTGCCCTCGGCTCGAACTCCCAGACCGGTGCTGGCATCGGCATGTGGATCAAGGTCGATAACGAGTGTGGGTATACCAGCGGCTAGGGCGGCCGAAGCTAGCCCCAATGTAACGGAGGTCTTGCCTACGCCACCTTTAAGGCTGCTAATGCTCACTACCTGCACGGAACTGACCACGCCCTTTTCTACTGTTAGTTGCTCGCGACTAAACGATTGGTTCCCTCAACATCATAATCGGGTTCCGGCGGCTTTGCCGACACCACCCAAAATGAGCGACTGACACCAGTGTTTCGTACCTCACGCAATCTTTTGCGGTGCGTGTGCGCGGTCACTGTATGGTGTGACGTGGGGCGCCAGCGACTACTGCGGCCCCAACGTCGCAAACTCACGACCTGAGATATGTGTGCGTCATTCACCCCCCTTTATCATTTCGCAGGAGCACCATGTTTACTAAGATCTTGGTAGCCAACCGCGGCGAGATCGCCATCCGCGCCTTCCGTGCCGGCTACGAGCTGGGCGCGAAGACCGTCGCCGTATACCCCTACGAGGATCGCAACTCGATCCACCGCCAAAAGTCTGATGAGGCGTACCGCATTGGTGAAGAAGGCCACCCGGTACGTGCCTACTTGGATGTGGACGAGGTCATCCGTGTCGCCAAGGAAGCCGGCGCGGATGCCATTTACCCGGGCTACGGATTCCTCTCGGAAAACCCTGATCTTGCCCGCGCTGCGGCCGAAGCAGGGATTAAGTTCATTGGCCCGGCCGCGGAAATCCTCGAGATGGCAGGAAACAAGGTCGAAGCCTTGCGGGCTGCCCGTGCGGCGGGCATCCCCGTGCTGCAGTCCTCGGAGCCGAGCTCCGATGTTGAGTACCTCACCGCCGAGGCCGACAAGATCGGCTTCCCGGTCTTTGTTAAGGCAGTAGCCGGCGGTGGCGGGCGAGGCATGCGCCGCGTGGATAGCCGCGACCAATTGGCCGAATCGCTCTCCGCGGCGATGCGCGAAGCCGCAAGCGCCTTTGGTGATGACACGATGTTCGTTGAACAGGCGGTGCTGCGTCCGCGTCACATCGAGGTCCAGATCCTGGCCGATGAGCATGGCAACGTCGTTCACCTCTTTGAGCGTGATTGCTCGCTGCAGCGCCGGCACCAGAAGGTCATCGAGATCGCTCCGGCACCGAACCTGGACGAGAAGATCCGCCAGGCTCTTTACTCCGATGCCGTGAAGTTCGCCAAGTCGCTGAAGTACCAGAACGCTGGAACCGTGGAGTTCCTGGTTGATACCGTGGGCGAGCGCGCTGGTCAGCACGTGTTCATCGAGATGAATCCGCGCATCCAGGTGGAGCACACCGTCACCGAAGAAATCACCGACGTTGACCTGGTGCAGGCGCAGATGCGCATTGCCGCCGGTGAAACGCTCGAAGAGCTGGGGATCCGACAGGACGAGCTGCAGATCCGCGGCGTTGCCCTGCAGTCGCGTATCACCACCGAGGACCCGGCCAACGGCTTCCGCCCGGACGTCGGAACCATCACCGTGTACCGCTCGGCCGGCGGCTCCGGCGTGCGCCTGGACGGTGGCACCATCTACACCGGCGCCGAAGTCTCCCCGCACTTTGACTCGATGCTGGTCAAGCTCACCTGCCGTGGACGCGATTTCCCCACCGCGGTGGCTCGCGCCCGGCGTGCCCTGGCAGAATTCCGTGTTCGCGGTGTGACAACGAACATCCCGTTCCTGATGAACGTGCTTGATGACCCGACGTTCCTGGCCGGCGAGGCCGCCACCGACTTCATCGACACACACCCGGAGCTGCTCGCGGGCAAGAAGTCACAGGACCGTGGCACCAAGGCGCTGGCGTTTTTGGCCGACGTGACGGTCAACCAGCCCAACGGTGAACGCATTGACGGCATCGATCCGCGCAAGAAGCTGCCGGCTTTCCCCGGAGATAAGGCTTCGCAGCCCGAACGTAGCCCGTTTGATGGTCCCTCGGATCAGGTTCCGGCCGCCGGCTGGCGCCAGCGTCTGCTGGAACTTGGCCCGGAGGGCTTTGCCAAGGCGCTGCGTGACTCCACGGCGGTGGCAGTCACCGATACCACCTTCCGCGATGCGCACCAGTCCCTGCTGGCCACCCGCGTGCGAACCCGTGACCTCTTGGCCGCGGCGCCCGCCTACGCTCACGTGATGCCGCAGCTGTTCTCCATGGAGGTCTGGGGCGGTGCGACCTACGATGTGTCGCTGCGCTTCCTGGGCGAGGATCCGTGGAAGCGACTGGCGCTCTTGCGTGCCGAGCTGCCGAACATCCCGCTGCAGATGCTGCTGCGCGGACGCAACACCGTGGGCTACACCCCGTACCCGACGGAGGTCACCGACGCGTTTGTGAAGGAAGCCGCTGCCACCGGCATCGACATCTTCCGCATCTTCGACGCGCTGAACGACGTCTCACAGATGGCCCCGGCCATCAAGGCGGTACGCGATACGGGTACGGCCGTGGCCGAGGTGGCCCTGTGCTACACCGGCAACCTGCTGGACCCCAAAGAAGATCTGTACACGCTGGATTACTACCTGAATTTGGCACAGCAGATTGTTGACGCCGGGGCACACATCCTGGCGATCAAGGACATGGCCGGGCTGCTTCGCCCGGCGGCGGCCACCAAACTGGTCACCGCCCTGCGCGAACGCTTTGATTTGCCGGTGCACCTGCACACCCACGACACCGCCGGTGGCCAGTCGGCCACGCTGATGGCTGCGATCAACGCTGGCGTCGACGCGGTGGATGTTGCCGCCGCCTCGATGTCCGGGACCACCTCCCAGCCATCGTCCTCGGCCCTGATTGCCGCGCTGGAGAACACCGAGCGCGACACCGGGATCTCCCTTGAGGCAGCAGCCTCGCTGGAACCGTACTGGGAATCGGTGCGCACCATGTACGCACCGTTCGAATCCGGGCTTACGGCTCCGACCGGACGCGTTTACCGCCACGAAATCCCCGGAGGCCAGCTCTCCAACCTGCGCCAGCAGGCCATCGCACTGGGCCTGGGGGAGCGCTTCGAGGCCATCGAAGACATGTACACCGCGGCCAACGCGATCCTCGGCCGCCTGGTAAAGGTCACCCCGTCTTCCAAGGTGGTGGGCGATTTGGCCCTGCAGCTGGTGGGTATGGGTGTTGACCCGGTGGAGTTTGAAAAGAACCCGCAGTCCTTCGACATTCCGGATTCCGTCATCCAGTTCCTCTCCGGGGAACTGGGAGATCCTCCGGGAGGCTGGCCCGAGCCGTTCCGCTCCAAGGCCTTGGAGGGGCGCGTGGTGCGTCCTCACGTTGAGCAATTGCTGGCCGAAGACTCCGCGGCACTGAACGCGGATTCCGAGACTCGTCGCGCCACGCTGAACCGCCTGCTCTTTGCCGGCCCGACGCGTGACTACAACGCGATGGTTGAAAACTACGGCGACGTTTCCACGCTGCACACCCGTGACTACCTCTACGGTCTGGTCAAGGGTCGTGAGCATGTGGTGTCTCTAGGCAAGGGCGTCCGCCTGCTGGTGATCTTGCAGTCCATCTCGGAGCCCGATGAGAAGGGCCTGCGCACCGTGACCGTCACGCTGAACGGCCAGTCCCGTCAGCTGAGCGTGCGCGATGCGTCGGTGGAGTCCACCGTGGTCACGGCGGAGAAGGCAGATGCAGCCAACCCCGCCCACATTGCCGCCCCGTTTGCTGGCGCCGTCACCCCGCAAGTTGCCGTGGGTGACACGATTGAAGTGGGTGGAACCGTTGCCACCATCGAAGCGATGAAGATGGAGGCGGGGATCACCTCCACCGTCGCCGGCACCGTGGCTCGTTTGGCAATTGGCGGAACCACTCAGGTACAGGGTGGGGATCTGTTGATCGTCATCGACCCTGCATAGCTGCCGCTGCTGAACCGTTGGTGACCGGCCGATTCCCATCGGCCGGTCACCGACACATGGCAACAGTCGTGGTCGGAACCGACGTCACCTAATCACAACTTCAAGCGAGGACGGACCCGTAGCTGCCTTTCCCACCGTGGGGGCGCTGCGGAATCCGTCCTCGCTTGCGTGTTATGGTGCGAGAGACGGTGCAAGCACCTCGGCAGATCAAGACAAACCGGCGGACGCCATCATGCGGTGCAGCCAGAAGGAGTGGGGTCCCATGGCCAGCAATGGGTCAGGATTTTTTGCACGGTTCTTCAAGCGGCGAGAACAGCCAACCACCGTGCAGCAAGAGGTGTCGGCACAAGGGAATTACAATCGCGCCGCGGGTCCTGAAGGGGACACGGAAGAAGTTCTGAACACCCCGGTGAGGGACACCGCTGAGATGCCGGTGCCGGATCAGGAGAGCGATGTCAGTCCCGAGGCAGTTGAAGTTCCCTTAGGCGGTGGCACCCCCGAGACTCCCACGCCCGAGGTTCCCACTTCCGGTGACGCGGTTCCAGCTGCTGCTCCAGCGCCGGATTCGGCTGAGGACCTTGAGTCGATTGCCGATGCCGCTGACCCCACGAACGCGGCTACCGATACGGATACCGATACGGATACCGAAGAGTCGAAGAACGCTACTGGCATCACGGACTCTGCGCAGGATGTGGAGCCCGAAACGACCTCGGCCCCGGCCTCTGCCAGCGACGGAACGGAATCAAAGATCGCCCCGGAGATGACTTCTACTCCGGAGATCGACCCCGCCCCGAAGGACGACGCTACAACTGGCACGCCGGTTTCTGTCCCGGATAACGCCACTGCTTCGGAGGATAACCCCGAAACAGCCGCGCCCGATCCCATCGCTGACACCGCATCGGCCGCAAATGCCCGTATCCCGGCACCTGCCGGTGCGCCAGAACTGCGCGTCGTCACGATTGTCTCGCTGGCCGAACACGCCGGGGCGGCAACCGTCGCCGCGGCGCTGGGGAACCGGTCGGAGGCCAAACGCTGGCAGATCCGTGCCACCGGGCCGGGACTGAGTCGCGCGGCGTTCTCCGGGATGCTCACGGACACCGACGCGCTGGTATTGGTCTCCCCGGCGGATCCGTCCAGCACTTCAGCGCTGGACGAGAAGTTGCGCTGGCTCATCGCAAATAACCGTCCCGCCCTGCCCGGGCGCACGATCTTCGTGATCAACCTCGGTTCCGCGCATGACGCGGGCCTTCAGCTTCCCGCGGATTTGGAAAACCCTGTGGTCTTGCTGCCGCTGGATCCGGCACTGGCTCTGCCCGCGCTCACTCCGCGGGCCCCGCGCCGGGCCCCGCGCCGGGCCGCCCGCCGTGCCATCGACCAACTTGTTGAAGAAATTTCGTCCATCCTTGAGGAGCAGAGTTAACACTATGGCGCACTACGATCTGGCCATTATCGGTTCGGGATCCGGAAACTCGCTGATCACCGAGTTCTGGGACAACAAAAAGGTGGCGATCATCGATGCCGGCATCTTTGGCGGCACCTGTTTAAACGTCGGCTGCATCCCCACCAAGATGTTCGTTTACCCTGCCGCGCTGGCGGCTTCCGTGGCCGAAGCGAAACGTCTAGGCGTCTCGATGAGTTTTGCGGGGGCCGACTGGCCCGCCATGCGCGATCGCATCTTCGGGCGCATCGACGCCATCTCGGAGGCGGGCAAGAACTACCGCGCCAACGAGCTGGAGAACGTCACGCTGTATGCCGAACACGTCTCCTTCGTCTCGTCCCATGAGCTGCGCACCGCTAGCGGTGCGAGCATCACCGCGGAAAAAATTGTCATTGCTGCCGGCTCGCGCGCCGTGCTGCCACAGGCGCCGGGCATCAACCTGCCCGGCGTGCACACCTCCGACACCATCATGCGGCTGGAGCGCCTGCCGCAGCGCCTGGTGATCCTGGGCGGTGGCTACATTGCCAGCGAGTTCGCTGCCGTCTTCTCCGCTCTGGGCAGTGAAGTCACCCAGGTGAACCGCTCTTCTGCCCTGATGCGCGGGCAGGATGCGGATATTTCCGCTGCCTTCACGAAGGCCGCAACCACCCGCTGGGGTGTTGAGCTGAACGCCGCGCTCAGCAGCATCACCCGCGAAGGTGAGGTGCTGAGCATCCATCTGGAACGCGATGGGCAGTCCTTGATATTGGAGGCCGATGTGGTCCTGGTGGCCACCGGTCGGACGCCGAACACCGATGGGCTCGGGGTGAGCGAGCTCGGCTTTGATATGCGCGCGGACGGCTCGCTGGTGGTCGATGATTACCAGCGCATCTTGGCCGACGGTGCGGTGGTGGAGGGTCTCTTCGGGCTGGGCGATGTGGCCAACACGCAGCAGCTGAAGCACGTGGCCAATCGCGAGGCCCGCGTGGTGATCAACAATCTTGAGAACCCCGAGTCCCTGCGCACCATGGACCGCCGGGCAGTTCCGGCGGCGGTCTTCAGCAACCCACAGATCGCCTACGTGGGAGCCACCGAGGAGCAGGCCCGTGCCGAGCACGGTGATCGGGTGCTGAGCGTGGTGCAGCCCTATGGTTCCACCGCCTACGGCTGGGCCATGGAGGATGAGGAAGGCATCGTGAAGCTGCTGGCTCATCGGGACACCGGTTTGCTGCTCGGCGCCCACATCATGGGGCATGAGGCATCGTTGTTGATTCAGCCTCTGATTCAGGCGATGTACTCCGGCATGGATGTTAACACCATGGCTCGCGGCCCGTTCTGGATCCACCCGGCGCTGAGCGAAGTGGTGGAAAACGCGCTGCTTGCTCTGGGCATGAGTCCTTGCGCCAACGACCCGCTGTAGGCCGGCGCCGGAGAGTTAAGCACACATACCGTGGGGTGGACATCTGCTGATGTCCACCCCACGGTATGTGGAGCCCGTCACGGGCTTGGTGTTCTGATCAGGCTCGCGGCTTGGAGCCGGAGTAGATCTCCTGAATGATGGCGTCGTAATCCTTGAGCACCTGGGCGCGCTTGATCTTCAGCGACGGGGTGAGGTGCCCCGAATCCTCGGTGAAGTCGGTGGGCACGATCCTGAACTCCTTGATCGCCTCTGCCCTCGAGACGGTGGTGTTGGCCTTCTCCACGAGAGCGGAGATCGCCTCGTGGACCTGGCTCAGCTCCGCGGCCTGGGCAATGGTGGTTTCGGCTGGCAGCTGGTGCCTGGCCAGCCAGCCCGGCAGCGCATCAACGTCCAGGGTGATCAGCGCGGCGATGAACGGCCGGGCATCACCCACCACAACACATTGGGAGACCAGCGAGTCGGCGCGGATCTGGTCCTCGAGCATGGCCGGGATGACGTTCTTGCCGCTGGCGGTGACGATGATTTCCTTCTTGCGCCCGGTGATGCGCAGGAAGCCCTCTTCATCCAGCTCGCCGATGTCACCGGTGCGGAACCAGCCATCAACAAAGGTTTCCGCCTCAAGATCCGGGCGGTTGTAGTAGCCGCGCATCACGCAGAAGCCCTTGGCCAGGATCTCTCCGTCGTCGGCAATTTTCACGGCGTTGCCCGGCAGCGGCCGGCCCACGGTACCGATTTTCAGGTGTGTGGGGGTGTTGACGGTGATCGGTGCGGTGGTCTCGGTCAGGCCGTAGCCCTCCAGGATGGTCAGTCCGATGCCGTGGAAGAAGTGCCCGAGCCGTTCGCCCAGTGGCGCGCCGCCGGAGACGGCGTGCACCACCTTTCCGCCCATGGCGGTGCGGATCTTGGAGTAGAGCAGGACATCAAAGAGCTTGTGCTTCAGCTTCAGGGCCAGCGGGATCTTGCCGGCGGCCTCGGCCCGGGAGAACGCAATGGCGACGTCGGCTCCGGCATGGAAGATCTTGCCCTTGCCGCCGTCCTCGGCCTTGAGCATCGAGGAGTTGTAGACCTTCTCAAAGACGCGCGGCACCGCCAGAATGAAGTTTGGCTGGAAGGATTGCAGATCCGGCAGCAGGTTTTTCACGTCGGCGGTGTGGGCCACCCTGACGCCGGCCGCCACGGAAAGTACCGAGATGTAGCGGGCAAAAACGTGGGCCAGGGGCAGGAACATGATGGTGGAAGCACCGGGATAAACACATTCGGGCAGGGCTGCTGCGGCGTTTTCACTCAGGGCGACGAAGTTCGAGTGGGTCAGCTCGCAGCCCTTGGGCCGTCCGGTGGTGCCGGAGGTGTAGATGATGGTGGCGAGCGAGTCCATGTTGGTGGAGCTGCGGCGTTCCTCCAAGACCTCGTCGCTGATGCTGGCACCGGCCTTGCGGAGCGCGTCCAGGCCGTTGCCGTCCATCTGCCAAATGTCCGTGATCTTTTCCAGTCCCTCCTGGTGAGCTGCCTGGCGGACGACGCTCTCGTGGCGTGGCGCCTCGACCACTGCCGCGACGGCGTGGGAATCGCCCAGGATCCAGGCGACTTGGCTGGGGGAGGAGGTCTCGTAAACCGGAACCGTGACACAGCCGGCGAACCAGATGGCGAAGTCCACCAGCGTCCACTCGTAGCGGGTGCGTGCCATCAGCCCGATGCGGGCACCGGGTTCGATGCCCGAGGCGATGAAGCCCTTGGCCAGGGCGGCAGCATCGGCGGCGAATTCTGCGGCGGAGATGTCGATCCAACTGCCATTGGGACCCGGCTTCACCAGCAGCGGCGGATTGGCCGCGGAGCGAGCGTGGCGCAGCAGAAGATCGGTGATGTTGCTCTGCGGCGGTGTGTCCACCATTGGAGGGACTGCGAGTTCCTGCATTTGGGGCTCCTTCGGTTCCGAGGCGGTGCGGCAGATGCCTGACCAGCCCGATCGTGACGTCCTACCCCTCATCATAGAGTGGTTCGAATCACATTTAATTACTCACTAGTAACATACGGTGAATTGCCGTGCCGCGCAAACTTGGACGCTGTCCTCGCGCGAGGTCACGGCACGATGAATGAACTACACGCGCGCTCCGTCATCACCCTCGTGGCGCTGCCGGGGCAAACGGGCGAAGAGGAAGACGATGGCAGCTACCGCCAGCACCACCAACCCGATCCACAACGGCATCGGAGCCCGACGCCAAACGATGGCCAGGATCAGCAACATCAGCGGGGCACCCGCGGCAACGATCCAGGCCAGATTCAGCAACGGGTTGCCCGAACCCAGCGCCGGGGGATCCTCGGGCACAAAGCCGCCGTCGTGCTCATCCTCGGGTTCCGAATAATCGCGGGGGCCACCCAGCGCCGGGTGAAAGGTGAACAGCTTCGGGTCTACGGGGCCGCCGGTACCGGGGCGACTTCGCGTAGATGCGTCCGCAGAGGCATCCGTAGCAGCGCCCGTAGCTGCGTCCGCGGGCGCGGCCCCGGACGTGTCGGCGGACGAGCCCGGGCCATCGGCGGAGGCCGGTGTGTCCTGAAGCCGACGGACCAAATCTTCCCATACGGGGTCATCGGGATCGCCGGACTCCGCCGGCTCGTGAAACGGATTGGTCATGGCCGCTGCTGCTGCACTTCCTGAAAGAACGAGATGGTGCGGGCGAAAATGCTCTCCGCCTCATAATCAAGCGTGGCCACGTGGTAGCTGCGCGTCAATCGATTCACCTCTAGGTGGACATTCTCCGATAGCCCGCGGCGCAGGATGCGCATGCTGGATTCGGGTACCACGTGGTCAGTATCCGAACGGAAGACCAGCACCGGGGCGGTGATCCGTGGCAACAGCGTGATGGTCTCGGCGAAGAGCTTGCGCAACTGATGCACACCGGCCACCGGAGTGCGGGCATAGGCATGTTCGTCGCCGCCCGGTTTGGCCATGTCGTTCGCGATGCCCGGCACGCTGGGCAGCAGATGACGCAGCACCCCGGTGAAGGGCGCCAGCGGGGAGGCGATGCTCAGCCCCGGATTCACCAACGCCAGCCCGGCGACCTGATGCGTCGCGGCAAGATTCAGCGCCAGCGCCCCACCCATCGACAGACCGGCAACAAAGACCTTCCGGTGAGTAGCGGCAAGAGCCGCGTAACGCTGCTGTGCCGCGGCGAGAATCTCGGTGTACTTTATTCCGGCAAGATCCTGCCAGCTGGTGCCGTGGCCGGGTAACAACGGCAGATCAACGGTGTACCCGGCAGCGGCCAAGGACCGTGCCCAGGGCAGCAGACCGGCCGGCCCGGCGGTGAACCCGTGCAATATCAAGACTGCGGCACCGTTGGAACCCTGCTGGTGGAACGGCGCATTGGGGCCGGTGCCGGCCTCGGGATCAACTGACATGGGACGCTCCAGGTGGTGTCGGAGGGGCGCGCATCGAAAATTCCAGCGGAATTCCACCCCTGGAGTGTGACCGATCGCGTTGTTTTGCCTACAGTTAGAGCCTAACGGAGAACCGGATCATCGGTGCCGAAGGCCGGGCGCGCTCTTTGCCACCGGCCGACCGCACCAGCTCGCTGCGGTTCTTCGTTCATATGTTCACCATTCACCCGCGCCCGGAAGGCACCCACCGCATGTTCTACCTCTTTATGAAGCGGTTTATCGTCGGACCGCTCGTAAACGTGATCTTCCGTCCCTGGGTTAAGGGGATCGAGAACATTCCCGAGGCCGGCGGGGCAATCCTGGCCAGCAACCACCTCTCGGTATCCGACTCCATTTTCCTGCCCGTGGCGGTGGACCGACCGGTCATCTTCCTCGCAAAAATGGACTACTTCACCGGCCGGGGCATTAAGGGACGCATCACCGCCTGGTTCTTCCGGATGATCAACCAGCTCCCCATGGATCGTTCCGGCGGGGCCGCCAGTGCCAACTCCTTGGGAGCGGGCGCTCAGGCACTGGTTGATGGCAGCCTACTGGGCATCTACCCAGAGGGCACCCGCAGCCCCGATGGCCGGCTCTACCGCGGCAAACTAGGGGTGGCCAAGCTGGCACTGGAAGCCGGAGTTCCGGTGATCCCCGTGGCCATGATCGGGACCGACAAGGTGCAACCCATTGGCAAGCGCGTGCCCTCGATTCGTCGTGTTGGCATGATCATCGGTGAACCGTTGGACTTCTCCCGCTATGCAGGGATGAGCGAGGACAGGTTTGTCCAGCGTTCGGTGACCGATGAAATCATGTACGCGATCATGCGCCTCTCCGGTCAGGAATATGCCGACACCTATGCCGCGACCGTGAAGGCCAAGCTGGACGCCGAACGCCGCGAGGCAGCCAAGAAAAAGTAGTCCCGCGTAAAGATCTGTGACCCATTCATGTCGCGGATGACGCACTAAATGCTTAAGTGGGCTCCCGGCGGTTTACGCTTGGATGGTGACTCAGCTATCTTCGACTTCCTCATTGCCCGGACAATCCGCGGTGGGCCCCTCGGCCGACCCCGCACTGGACATCTGGCGCTCCTTGCCCATTGCCCAGCAACCGACGTGGAGTGAGCACCCACACTACGCGGAGTCGGTGAGTGCCCTTGGCGCGCGCCCTCCGCTAGTTTTTGCCGGTGAGGTTGATGTGCTGCGCGAGCGGCTGGCCGCTGCCGCACAGGGCAAGGCCTTCCTGCTGCAGGGTGGCGACTGCGCCGAGACCTTCGGCGACGCCACGGCGGATAAGATTTCCGCCCGCGTGAAGACCATCTTGCAGATGGCCGTCGTGCTCACCTATGGCGCCTCGATGCCGGTGATCAAGATGGGACGTATGGCCGGGCAATTTGCCAAGCCGCGTTCCTCCAACGATGAAACCCGCGACGGCGTGACGCTCCCGGCCTTCCGCGGCGACATCGTTAATGGTTACGAGTTCACCCCCGAATCCCGCGCCCATGATCCGCGCCGGATGGTGGATGCTTACAACACCTCCTCCGCCACGCTGAACCTGATCCGTGCTTTCACCCAGGGTGGTTTTGCCGACCTGCGTTCGGTGCACTCCTGGAACGCCGGCTTCATGGCGAACCCAGCGCACACCGCCTACGAGCAGCTTGCCGGCGAGATTGACCGCGCGGTGAAGTTCATGGACGCCTGCGGAGCCGACTTCGAGGCCCTGAAGCGCACCGAGTTCTTCGCCTCCCACGAGGCCCTGCTGCTGGACTACGAGCGCGCGCTGACCCGCACCGACTCACGCACCTCTCAGCCGTACGACACCAGCGGGCACTTCCTCTGGATCGGTGAGCGTACCCGCCAGCTCGACGGCGCACACGTTGACTTCCTCTCCCGGGTGCGTAACCCGATCGGCGTCAAGCTGGGCCCGACCACCACACCTGAGGACGCCCTGGCGCTCATCGAGAAGCTTGACCCGAACCGCGAGCCAGGCCGCCTGACCTTCATCACCCGCATGGGCGCGAAGAACATCCGCGAGAAGTTGCCGAACCTGGTCGAGAAGGTCACCGCCTCCGGCGCCCAGGTGCTCTGGGTCACCGATCCGATGCACGGGAACACCGTCACCTCCGAGAACGGTTACAAGACTCGCAAGTTCGACGACGTCATGGACGAGGTCCGCGGCTTCTTCGAGGTCCACGATTCACTGGGCACCTTCCCCGGTGGCCTGCACGTGGAAATGACCGGCGACGATGTGGCCGAGTGCCTCGGCGGCGCCGATCCGATTCGTCAAGAACAGTTTGATGACCTGTACGAGTCGGTCTGCGACCCGCGCTTGAACCACAAACAGTCCTTGGAAATGGCCTTCCTGGTCTCCGGGGCCCTGGCTAAGCGCGGACCACGCGCCTAAATAAGGACCACCGGCATCGCCTCAGACGATGCACCAGCCGATGGCCGGGGTGCTGCACCTGACTCTTAATGAGTGAGGTGCAGCATCCCGGCCATTGCTGTGTCCGGGATACGCGTGGATCGCCTAAAATTCGGGGAGGCCCGAACTCCCCACGATCCGGCAGTACTATCAGGTGCTTGGTCCGTACGCCGAGGGGTCAAGCTCGGCCCCTCGTCAAGCGGACCGGCTCAGGGGCTAGACCACAACCAGGTGAATCGTTGAGCCCTCCGGCGCGCTACCGTTAGCGGGATCTTGTGAGCTGACCGTGCCAAAGAAGCCGCCCAAGAATTCCTGCACCTCGAGCTTAAAACCAAGTGCTTCAAGCTCGGTGCGGGCCTGATTCAGCTGCTTACCCTGCACGTTGGGTACATCGATCATCCGTGGACCGCGCGAAATCACGTACGTGATAGTGGAGCCACGCTCCGCCGTGCCACTCGAGGGTTCCTGTGAGATGACGGTGCCAACCGGAACGCTGGTGCTGTATTCCTTTGGTGCGGCAGAGCCCTTCAGACCCGCCTTTTTCAACGCGGACTCGGCCTCCTGCGCGCTCATGCCGCCCACATCGGGGACCTCTACCGGTGCCGGTCCACGCGAGATCACCAACGCTACGGGGGCATCGCGGCGCAGCTGCTCACCCTTTTTCGGTTTCTGGCTGACCACCAGGCCCTCGGCCACGTCCTCCGAGTACTCCTGAGAGACCTTGCCCAGTGTCAGACTGCGGCTCGTGAGCTGTTCGGTGGCGGCAGCTTGTTGCTGACCTTTGACATCGGGCACGGAAAAAAGCTCCGGCCCCTTGGAAATCATGAGCGTCAGACCTTGAAATCGACGGATCGTTTCTCCTGCGACGGGTTCACTTCCCACCACGAGTCCGCGCCCGATCTCTTCGTCAAATATCTCGTTGATGTCGGTCGTCACTCCGGCTTTTGCTAGCCGTTCCACGGCGGCATCCTGCGACATGCCGCTGAGTCGTGGAATCTGAATGGGTGCGCCGGGTCCCATCCCGAAGAACAGACTGACGGCGGTAACCAGCGCGATGAGCAGCGTCAAGATGATGCCGATCAGCCATTTGCGCCGTGCCGGGGACCTCGGTGCCAGCTCGTGGGTGGGGATCTGGGCGTTCTTCCGCCACGCCAGCTCGGCGGCCTTCGAATTCTTCTTGGCCTGCCGGGCGGAGATGGGCCGTTGCGGGGTGACGGCGATCGCCTGGGTTGCCGACGCAGCTGCCGCTGCCGTGTTGGTCTGGTCCCACTGACCCGAAAAGACCTGAGTATGCTCGGCATTGCCAAGCACCGTGGTCTGCTCCCCGATGCCCGCCAACGCTCGGGTGGCATCGTCTTGGCCGGTAGCGCCAGCGTGAGTGGGGGATTGCGCCACGGTGGAGTCCGCGTCAGCGCCCGAGGCCAGAAGGCGTCCGGCGGCCGAATCGCGGTACTCCTGAGCCTGAGCGAGCCGGTCATGCACGGAGGTGTGCGGGCTCAGCGCCGGCGGAATCAGGTCCTTGATGCCACCTAAGGTCTGCGAACCCAGATCAAGCTGCGCGCTTGAAAGCGAGTCGTGGATCTGCTTCAGATCACTGAGGAGGAAGGAAGCATTCTGCGGTCGATCCTCGGGGTCCTTATTGGTGCAGTACGCCACCAGCTCATCGAGCTCGGGAGATAACCCCGGTACGGCGGCCGACGGGGCGGGCGTCTGATCGTGGATGTGCTTGTAGGCCAGTCCATAGGCGCTTTCCGCGGTGAAGGGCTGGCGGCCGGTGAGCAACTCATAGGCGATGATGCCCACGGCATAAATGTCGCTGCGTTCATCCGAGGGTTCACCCTTGGCCAGCTCGGGGGAGATGTAGGCGGCAGTACCGAAGAAGTTGGTGGCGTTGGTGTGTGCGGAGGAGGCACGAGCCAGACCAAAGTCGGCCACCTTGATGCGGCCCTCATCGGAGATCAGCACGTTGGCTGGCTTCATGTCACGGTGCACGATGCCTTCCTCGTGCGCCACCGACAGCCCCGTGCAGATGGCCTGGAGCACCACTAGTGCCTGACGTGGGGTGTAACGGCCTCGGCTGTTAAGCGATTCGCGCAGGTTCAACCCGCGCACAAACTCCATCACCAGGTAGGCGGTATTGCGCGAGACGTGGTGATCAATGATGCCCACGATGTTGTCGTGGGTGAGACCGGCCGCGATGATCGCCTCGGAAGCGAAACGCTCCAAAACCGCAGGGTCGGAGGTCAGATGGGCATGAAGAATCTTGACTGCCACGGTGCGGTGAAGTCGCACGTCCATGGCGCGGTACACGGTGGCCATGCCGCCGTCGGCGATGCGTGCGTCGAGGCGGTAACGCTCATCAAGCGTTGTTCCGATGCGGGGGTCGATGTGTGGTTCACTCACTTATTGATCGTAACCAGTGCTGGAAGGGAAGGCGGAACTCGCAACACGATGCTGCACCCGGTTGTTGCAGCATCGTGAGGTTCGCCGCGCCAGATGAAAACAAAAGAGGGGCCGGTCCACCTGCGAACCGGTCCCTCATGATGAAATGTGCTGGAGCACCGCTGGAATTAGGAAGCGCGGCGTGCCCGAGCTGCCCGACGCTTCAGCGCCCGACGCTCGTCTTCGCTCATACCGCCCCAAACACCGGCATCTTGGCCGGATTCGATGGCCCACGCCAAGCAGGTGTCCACGACGGGGCACCGTCGGCAGACACTTTTAGCTTCTTCAATCTGGAGCAGAGCCGGTCCGGTGTTTCCTACCGGGAAGAATAGTTCCGGGTCCTTGTCCAGACAAGCCGCGCGGCTACGCCAATCCATGCTTGTTGATGCTCCTTGAATGTAGGAAAATGAGGGGGATCGCCCTAGCTAATCCGCCGGGGCAAAAGCAATGCGACGGGTGAATTGCTATACCCGAACGACTGCCTAACAAGGTTTTCATGTTACGTTCACGTAAACAAGGGGCCCGTGTCGCAAATAGCTCCGCATCCTTGAGTGCTTGGTCACAAGGTCAAGTTTCAAGGGTGTGACTAACAGGTTTCCCTCGCTGTGACAAGGGTGTTCTGAGGCACTTTTGACTCACTTGGTGCCTCGGGCGCTTCGGCCACTTCGCGTCCGGGATGGACTCCGTACTAGATTTGACGGGTGACTAACCAGCCAGCCTCCACCGCAAATCTCCCCTCGCCCCAGCACCGCCCGTTCTCGGTGTGGGTCGTTACCGTGCTGTTGCTTCTAGAGGGCCTCGCGGTACTCGGCTATGCACTGAGCTACGCACTGCAACTGGGAGCTGCCGGCGCGCTGGGTATGGGGGCACGGATCTTCATGCTGGTGCTCATCGTGATCGCGGGCGCCTGGCAATTGCTGGTCGCTCACCATTTCTTCCGGGGACGGGCCTGGACGCGTGCCGCAGTATTGTTCTGGCAGGTCTTCCAAATTATTCTGGCGATCCCGTATTTCCAATCCGGTGACGCACTCATGGCGTGGGCTTGGTTGGTTCCTGCTGCCGCCATCACGGTACTGCTCTTTGACCCGAGGGTCACGGCATTCTTGGGCGACCGTCTCGGTACGCAGTCCCCGACGGCAAACTAAGCACGGCGGCTGTCTCGGTGTCCGCGGAATCGATGACCTACCCGGCTACCGAGGGCGTTTGATTCACACACTGGATCTGTCGGATGATCCCGTGATCAAAAACCAACGCCCGACCTCGTATGCTGCGAACCACGGGCGAAAGCCTGAAGCCACTCGGGTCAGCGTCCGCTCCGAATTGCGGGTCAAGTACCAAGAACGAGCGCTGATCGCGCACCACCGCCGAGAGTCCCAATTCAAAGAGCAGGCGTGCGGATGGTTCCGCGCTGAGTACCACCTGAAGATTCGCGCCGAGCAAAACCTGAATGGCCCGCGAAGCTTCGCTCACACGCCTATCTGCACGCTCAATCAGAACCCGCGACACCCCTGGATGCCCGGCGAGGAACTCGGTGGCGTCGGTGGGAAGCTGCTGTTCTTCGCGAAAACGTACCGTGTGCCCAGCCTCCGAATGTCCCAACATAGCCAGATGGTTCATCAGACGCTCCTTTCCCGCACCCTCACGCCCGATGACGATCCCACAGGATCCGGGGGACCAGATGAAGGCAGCATTGTCCGGTCCGCACACCCCGATGGCCAAGGCCGGAGGTAACGTGCTTGAGCTTTCGAGCCGAGAGAGCTCGTGGGAGGAGAGCCGATCTGGCAATTCTAGATTGCGGATCCAGAGCTTCGGAGGCGTTTCGGCCGCCCGGTTGCCATCCGGGGGCCCATCGAGCAATTGAAACTCAACACCTTTAGCCGGCTCCTGCGGGGCAATCACGATTCCACGCCCCTCATGCGGGGATACTTTGCGCAGTGGGGGCCAACCCATCAGCACTTCCGGGCCGGCTCCACGGGGCAAATACCATCGGGTTTCGCACAATGAGGCTGCACGCGAACCGGTGAGATCACGATCCCCACAGATCACCAGCGCACGACCAAGCTGGGGCGCCATACGGGCAAAGCCGGTCAGGAAGGCCTCAAGACGCATGAAGGCATTCGCCTCCAACACCTGCGCCCAACCTCCCAGCCCGCAGACCACCAGGAGAACCTGGCCCACACACGCAGGATTTCCCAGTTGAAGCAGCAACTCGTTGATCCGCCAGCTATCCCCGGGACCGAAATATCCGCCCACGGACCCATGCGCACCGAGTGATTCCAAGGTCCCGTTGCCATCGAGCAGCATGGCGGGAATCGTGAGTCCTCGCTGATTGGCGGCATGGATCAGCAGTTCTGGAACCCTCTCGATCCCCGACCCGGGTAAACCGCAGACCATCAGTCTGGGGGTGTTGGCAGGGTCGAAAACCAACGCTTCGGCCTGTGGCAACGCAGGACGATCCACCAGCCCCACGATGCCCTGTTCGGGCGGGACCCGGCGGGCGACCGAACGCGGAATCCGGGCCAGCGTGGCCTTCAGCGCCGGCGAAAACGGATTGACTGCCGGTTCCACCTCCTGATAGCGGGCCCGAATCGATGCCACCAGCAATTGCAGTTCTCCTCCCGTGGCATCGGCGGAGTCCTCGTCGGAACCGGGGTTCAAGGCCAGTGCCATACTAAAAAGTTCGGTGCCCAGGCTCGACCCAAAAGCGCGCACCGCGGCCGGAACGCTGGGCCGGGCATTAACCCGAGCTCGGAATAACTCCGCGGGGCCCGCTCCTCGACGAAAATACGCCATCCCCGGGACGCTCGGATCCAGCCGGGCGGCCGCCCCGGTGGAGATCAGATCGTTGGATTCGAACTCGCCGATCGTCCGAAGCGCGATCACGGTACCGATGTTGGCCCGCAGTGGTGCGCTGATGATTCCGGCCGGACGCTGAGTGCTGAGCACCAGATGAACCCCCAGGGACCTGCCGACCGTGGCAATGTGCACCATGCGTTCCAGGGCTTCGGGGAGCTCCGTGGCAAAGACGCGGAACTCGTCGATGACCACCACCAGGCGCGCTAGTGGGGGATCGGATGCAGTGCGCGTGTGGTGGAAATCCTTCCAATCGGTGGCACCGTAGCTGGCCAGAAACTTCTCACGCCGCTGCAGCTCGTGTCCCAGAAGTTCTAAAATTCGTTCCCCGGCAGCGGCGTCCAGATCCGTCACAATGTTCTGGACATGAGGTAGCCCGCTCAGCGGCGCTAATGTCGCTCCACCCTTAAAGTCCACCAACATGAAGGCCAGCTCATCGGGCGCCGTCCCCGCGGCAAAACCCAGTACCAGCGTCCGGAGCAGCTCAGATTTCCCCGAGCCAGTGGTACCCGCGATCAATAGGTGCGGCCCATCCGCCTCCATGTCCAGATGCAGGGGACCACCCTCGCTATCGCCGATGATGGCAGTAAGCCGGTGAGCGATCCCGGGCACCTCCTCGATTCCCTCGCCGATCGCACCTCCTTCGACGTCTTGCCCGCTATCTGCATCACGCGTGTTGGCGGTGGGGATAGAGAGACCGGTGCCCGGAGTTGTACCGAGGTCCGAAGGCAGCAGCAGAGCGATGGCGTTTGCCAGCGCTCGCATCGAGATCGCCTCTAGTTCGGGGTGAAGTTCGGCATCAAAACCGGCGTTCCGCTGCTCAGATGTATCCCCGGAGCGCGAAGCGCCCGATGAGTTCCCGGCGGGAGAGTAGGCACCGGTGAATCTACCTCCACGGCCACGTCCACGCCCCGACGCCGATGACCGGGGCCGTCCGCCGCCGGGTGAGGCAGGTAGACCCAACGCCCAGGGGTTATGAGCGCGCCCTTCGGATCGCAACAGCACGGTCTGTGCGGCTACATCGATGAGTACCTCCGCCTCGGTGCCCGGATCGGGACCACCACAAAACAGCCAGCTGCTGCCCGCCGAGGGCATCTGCGCCCGCTCATCGTTCGATTTCTGGTACATCTCGGCGGCCCAGCAGCGCAGCACAATGGTGGGCAGCGGTGAGGACGGCAGCGAGGCGCCGGTTGGGATGACCCTGACGCCGGCCAGCATCAGGAACTCCGCCGGAAGGAAACCGGCTGGACCCAATACCACCAGCCGGAGCGCGCCAGAATTCAGTAGCGGAAGCCATCTCACGATGGCTGCCCGCAGCACTGGTCCCCACGTCGTCTCGGTGCCCTTGAACCACACCCCACGTCCGGGAGGCAGACGCAACAGCACCGGGGAATCGGACAGGACCCCGGGTTCAATGGCCATCGAAGAATCGGTGGCGAGCGCTCGCCGAACATGATCCTGCCGGCGTTTTCGCGCCCGACGCTTCGCCCCGCGCCGGTGAGAGGCCTTTGGCGGTGGGGGATCTGCACCACCGGTGGTCTTCAACCAGGCGCTGCCCCTGCCGCGACCGATCACCAACGCGGGAAGCTTATCGGTGCCCACTGCGCTGGACCCAGCAAGGCCTGCCGCCACGGCGCCGACCGGCGGTGCTAGATCCTCACGTCGTGTGGCATCCATCAGCGTCGCGGCGATCCACGCCCGACGAAAGCGTTTCCGCGCACTCAAAATCATGAGCGCGGGCAAGCCTCCGGTCAGCAGCGAGATGGCCGAAAAAGCCAGAAAGAACACGCTATGCGTCATCAAAAATAGCCCGACGCCCAATCCCAGAGGAGCCAACGCGCCAACCAACAACATCGCTAAACGACTTCCTGGTTCGGTTGCGTCGATCACTACGGGTTCCGGCGGCCACCGCGGATTTCCCTCGGGCATACCGCGTGCCGGAAGTACGGCAAAGCTGCTAGTTCCGGCGGTGAAGGTGTCTCCCAGGAGTATCCGTCGTTCGGTGATGGGCAACTGGGCGAAAAACACCCCGTTGGCCGAACCCTCGTCGCTGAGCACGATGGAGGTGTCATTCACCCGCAGCAAAGCGTGTCGGCGCGAGAGCTGGAGGTCACCAACGGATAGATCAACCTCGCCCCGGCCCAGCGCATAAACACCGCGGCGCAGGTGCAGCGAACCTCCCGGGTCGGGACCGCGCAGTACCACCAGCACCGGGGAACTACCCCTACGCAGTGACATTGATCCGCGGACCGCTGCCGGGTCCATCGGCGCATCACCGAGCAAGATCCGGCCCTGGAGCGGCAGCCGCTCTACCTGCTCGAGGTTCCGATCCGACCAAAACCAGCGCACCGTTGGCCAGCGGCGGTGAAGTTCCGCCGCCAACACCGCCCCGGCAACGGGCTCTGCTGCCGCTACCTCAAGGAGCAACGGCATCCCCAGAACGGGGGAGACAAGCTGGATGTACAGTACTTTTCCCATGGCCTTCCGCGCCCACTGTTCCTTCCCTGGCTGCCGCGGGCTATCGCTGGTGGGCCAGTTGTTGATCTGCTGCTGAGTCGCCGGGGTGTTCTCGAGTTTTGACCCGCGAACGGGCGGATTTCACGTTGTGCGGCAGGTTTCTAATGTAGGGGTGAGCCGGGGTACCGACCGGGTCACGGGTGCGCGGCTGTGGATCGATGAGGGCTTCATCGTGATGACTTCTCCACAGATGTGGCTGGAGCCTTGATGCTGCGGCCGTGCGCGAGTATGGTCACGGTACTGCGCACTACAGCTAACTGGATATCGCCGATCGCCAGCACCAACGGGAACCGAACATGCGAGGCAGGCACCCCGTCCCACCCTTCCCGTCCGCTTCGTCGAGCGGCTCCGTTTCCGACCTACCCCGGAAGCGGTTTACGGGCGGAGAAGCACCATGTCAGAAGGATTGGCGATCGTCGAGGATGAGGTACGTGAACTCATCCGCAGGCGGGGACTAGATCCCGCCACACAGATTGCCGAGGTCCGCCGACTGATCGATGACGTCGTCGGTGAATACGACCAACGTTCCTTGCTGGGTGTTCTGCCCGCGCTGGGGGACCTGTCATTGGCTC
This sequence comes from Paeniglutamicibacter terrestris, assembly GCF_012271785.1. Taxonomy (GTDB): domain Bacteria; phylum Actinomycetota; class Actinomycetes; order Actinomycetales; family Micrococcaceae; genus Paeniglutamicibacter; species Paeniglutamicibacter terrestris. The sequence continues at coordinate 64,003 of NZ_JAAWVT010000009.1, forward strand.
GCCGGCGGGTGATGGATACGGTGGCCGGGCTGGGGGCCTTGCAGCCGTTACTTGATGACGACGAAGTGGAAGAAATCTGGCTAAATTCGCCGCATGAGGTCTACGCGGCACGCGGTGGAACCAGTGAACTGACATCGGTTCGGCTCTCCGAAGCCGAAATTCCGGCTTTGGTGGAACGCATGCTGAAGTCCTCGGGGCGTCGGCTCGATCTTTCTCAGCCGTTTGTCGATTGCCAATTGGTCGATGGATCACGATTACACGTGGTGATCCCGGATATCACTCGAAAGCACTGGGCGGTAAACATCCGCAAGTTCATTGCTCGGGCCAGCCGACTCGAGCACCTGGTGGAGCTCGGCTCCCTTAGCCGGCAAGCAGCCCACTACCTGGACGTTGCCGTCGGGGCAGGACTCAACGTTCTCGTTTCGGGTGCTACCCAATCGGGAAAAACCACAATGCTCAACTGCCTGGCCTCCTCCATCGGAAGTCGTGAACGCGTTGTCACCATCGAGGAGATTTTTGAGCTGCAAATTAATCTTCGCGACGTGGTGGGGATGCAGACACGGCAACAGAATCTTGAGGGCACCGGCGAAATTAGCATGCGCAAGCTGGTCAAGGAAGCGTTGCGTATGCGTCCAGACCGCTTAGTCATCGGCGAAGTTCGTGAGGCCGAAGCACTGGACATGTTGATCGCCTTAAATTCTGGGCTGCCCGGGCTCTCAACGATTCACGCGAATTCTGCCCACGACGCGGTCACCAAAATCTGCACCTTGCCACTCCTCGCCGGAGAAAATATTTCCGCGGCCTTTGTGGTTCCCACGGTTGCTGCGTGCATCGACCTGGTGGTTCATTGCCGCCGCGACGCCACCGGGCGCCGATTTGTTGGGCAGATCATGGCGCTGGGCAGGCGCGTAGAAAACGGTGCGATCGAAACAACCATTCTCTTTGACCAATCCGATGGAACACTGCGGCTTCAACCCGCGGCGGACCTCGCACATCAGAAGTTGATCGATGCCGGGATCGACATCGCCGAACTCGGGCGGCTTGTGGCATGAGCATCATTCTGGGCCTCACTTTAGGGTTCGGGCTGCTGCTTGTTTTCAATGCCTTTAGCCCGCGAATCCGGCCCATCGTTGGCGCGTCGCCCGGCCGCATTGAAAATCTGCTGCTGCATGCGGGGCTGGACAAGGTGAGTCGCGGTGGATTCATTTCTGCCTCGCTCACTTCGGGGGTCATCGTGGGGCTCATCGTCTTGATCTTGACCGCGGCACCGCTGATCTCCCTGACCTTCGCCGGATTTGGCATATGTGCGCCGTGGATGTTGGTCTCGCATCAGGCGGCAAAGCGTGCGGCGAACCTTCGCGAGCAATGGCCCGATGTCGTTGACCACCTGCGCTCGGCTATTAGGGCGGGAATGTCCTTGCCGGAGGCGCTGACCCAACTTGGTCAACAAGGTCCGGAGGCTCTACGCCCGGCATTTTCCGACTTCGGCCTCGACTATCGCGCCACCGCTCGTTTTAACGACTCGTTGGAACGCTTGGCAGCACGGCTTGCGGATCCGGTGGCCGACAAGATTGTTGAAGCCCTGCGCATCACCCGCGAAGTCGGAGGCACGGACTTGGGAGAAATGCTGGGGACCCTGAGCTCCTTCCTGCGCGACTCGGCCCGGACCCGCGGCGAACTCGAAGCTCGGCAATCTTGGACCGTCTCGGCAGCCCGGCTAGCGATCGCCGCACCGTGGGTCATCCTGCTGTTGCTCGCCAGCCAACCTGCCGCCGTCTACGCTTACTCCACCTTCAGCGGAATGCTTGTCCTGATCGGGGGGCTGGTGGTGTCGTTCATTTGCTACCGAGCCATGATGCGCATCGGCCAATTGCCCGAGGAAGAGCGGGTATTCAGATGAGTGGCACCATGATTCTTGCCCTAGTACTGGGACTGGCTTTGGGCAGCGGCCTGTGGCTGGTCTTGGTACGCATTCCACAGATGCGCCCGGTGACGTTTTCCCAACGTGTGGCTCCGCATTTGCGGGCTGGCCGTAACGGGTCACGAATGCTCGGCGAACCCTTCAGCGCACAAACGCCCTTTGGGCCACTCGGCCGTATCCTCGGCCCCGTGCTTGGCGACCTGGCCAAGATCTCCCAACGCTTTAATCCCAGCAGTGAGGCACTTGCCCGGCGACTTTTGCGGGCGGGACTGCGAATGAGCGTGCTCGACTTCCGTGCCCAACAGCTGTTGTGGTCGGCGGGGATGACCTTGGTAGGGGCGGTACTGATCGGCGTCAACATGGCCGCGGGACGGTTCAATCCGATGCTGGCCCTGGTGGTGTTGATCTTCTGCGCAGTCGGAGGCTACCTACTGCGTGACTGGTATTTGGGACAGCAAAGTAGCAAGCGCAGTAGACGGATCCTTAACCAATTCCCGACGATCGCCGAACTGATGGCCTTGGCGGTCGCCGCGGGCGAAAGCACCGTCGGATCCATCGAGCGGGTGGCCCGCACCTCCAAGGGAGCGCTGAGCGAGGAATTTTCGTTAACCTTGGCGCACGTGCGGGCGGGGGCGACGCTTGCCGAAGCGCTCGCCGAGATGGCGGACAGAATCCGGCTGACGGCGATGACGCGGTTTGTTGACGCGATCACAGTGGCCAGCGAACGCGGAACCCCCATTGCCGCGGTCATGCGCGCGCAGGCTCAGGACGTACGAGATGCAGCAAAGCGCGAGTTGATGGAAACGGCCGGAAAAAAGGAGATTGGCATGATGGTTCCCATTGTCTTCGGCGTACTTCCCCTGACCATCGTTTTTGCCGTTTTCCCGGGCCTCTCGCTGATCGATATGAACTACTAATGACTTACAGCCTAGGAGGCCAACCTGCACTAACACCAGTAAACGAAGCCCACACATGGTTTCTACAAAGCAGCAGCTGCGCCCGAGCTGGACGTGGCGAACAACGGTTCATCCAGGAGTCAGAAGCGAGAACTGACCCAGCTGGAGCAACGGTCCGCGGAACGTGAGGAATCCCGGGGACAGACAGAATAGCATTCACGCATCACGTGTCTCGGTGTGAGTTCTACGCACGGGGACGCAAACCAGCAAGGAGAAGGATCATGAGGATTGCACGGCAGGTGGGGATGTTGGTAGCCGGAATGGGGATCTGGCTGAGCACGAGTTTCATGAGGTTAGCCGGGCGCATTAAACGTAATGAACGTGGCGACGTTCCCGGCTGGGTCATGATCACTTTGATGAGCGCGTTGTTGGTTGCAGCTCTCTTGGCGGTAGCAGGGCCCCGTCTGGAGGAACTCTTCAACCAAGCCATCGACCGCGTAGCAGGCATGGGCTAGCGAGTCATCATGCCTCGGCCAGCACGGTATTCCAATGAGGGCGCCGAGGACAACGAACGTGGATCCGCGGTTGCCGAATTCGTGATGGTCTCTGCGCTGCTCATTGCCGTGTTTCTAGCCATCCTGCAGCTCACCTTTGCCCTCCACGTTAGGAATACTCTGCTTGATGCAGCGGCGTCCGGCGCCCGCTACGGCACGCTGGCCGATCGGGGGCCGGGCGATGGGATCTATCGCACGCAGGAGATTATCCGTGGGGCGCTTAACGACCGATTTGCCTCGGATGTTCAGGCCACGTCCACCACTGTTGGTGGAACACCGGGGCTACGCATTACCGTGCGAACAGCGATACCGGTTTTTGGACTGTTCCCATTCGTGGGTGAATTTATTGTTCACGGGGAATCGGTGCGCTATGGATAATGCCCGAACGGAGGAACGCCAAGAAGGATCCTCAATAATCGAGTTCATTTTCTTGGTAGTGCTTCTACTGGTGCCGTTGGTCTATTTGGTTGTCGGCGCCGCATCCATTCAGGCTGCCAGCTACGCGGCGGTGGGGGCAGCCGATCACGCAGCTAAGGTGTTTGTCACCGCCGAAGAAGAAGGACAGGCTCAGGCCCGCGCGTCAGATGCCGTCCGTCGTGCAGCGGCGAACATGGAGATCAGTGCGGATCGAACCAACTTTAGCTATAGCTGCAACGGTGTTTGCTTGTCCCCGGGTAGCACTGTGACCATCCAAGTGAGCATCGAGATTAATCTTCCGTTGCTTCCCGAGGGCTGGGGCTGGCGCACTGGCAATGTGTCATCGAACGCGACGCAGAGAGTTGACCTGTATGGATAGGTGCCAGGAACTTCAGAATCGGATGCTTACGCGAATCCGACGGTTCGGCGCTACCCAACGCCGGGGTGAGCCTGATGCTGGGCAGTCTATGGTGTTAATTATTGGGATGATCGCCATAGCGTTGTTGGCCATCAGTGTGATGTTGGCGGCTACTGCCGTGAACGTGCAGGCCCACAAGCTATTGTCCCTGGCCGATGGGGCAGTCACCGCTGCTGCTGACAACTTCGAACTCACGGCCGGTGGCGACCAAGTTGCCACTCTCCGGTTGAATTCTGCGGAAGTCAGACGCGCAGCGGAGAAGTACCTCACGGATGTGAGCGCCGGAGCAGACTTCGCTGATCTTCAGATCATCAGCGCCGGTGCCGAGCCCGACACGGTGACGGCGCATGTGAGACTGGGCGCGGTGGTTCATCCGCCAATTATCGGTTGGCTTGTCCCGCGCGGGGTTTCCATCCATGTGGACTCCTATGCTCGTACCTTGCTTTCTCGGTGACGTACGGATTCGACGACTCGCACCATCGTGCAGTTTGTCCTCCGAGCGAACGCTGGCCTGAGCATCGGCGCTCGCCGAAAACGCTGAAAAATATGATGCGTGCCAAAGTCATGTTCGGATCAGGCTGGCTAAAATGCGCGCTGGGGCAAAGCGTGGTGCCGTAAATGTCGTAGGCTGGAACCACCATGGCCTCAACTGACTTTCCCGCCGAAATCCGTTCACTGCGCTCCACCTATGCTTCGATTGAAGAGGTTTCCGATGTGCCGCGCATCCGCGCGGACATCGCAATGCTCTCCGAAGAAGCCGGAGTCCCCGATCTTTGGGATAACCCGGCAGCTGCTCAAATTGTCACGTCGAAACTCTCACACCGACAATCTGAACTTGAGCGGCTGACGACGATCGGTACTCGTATCGAGGACTTGGAAGTACTTGTCGAACTCGCTGAGATGGAGGACGACGAAGACACTTTGCAGGAAGCCGAAACTGAGCTCAAGTCTGTGCGAAAGTCGTTGGCTGATCTTGAAGTGGTTACGCTGCTTTCCGGTGAATACGATTCCCGTCACGCAGTTGTCACGATTCGGGCGGGTGCTGGCGGCGTGGACGCTGCTGATTTCGCTGAGATGCTGATGCGGATGTATCTGCGGTGGGCTGAAAAGCACGGTTACTCAACGCAGGTTATGGACACTTCCTACGCGGAAGAAGCGGGTCTGAAGTCCGCAACGTTCGAAGTCAACGCGCCATATGCCTTCGGTACATTGTCCGTAGAAGCTGGTACACACCGGCTGGTACGAATCTCGCCCTTCGATAACCAGGGCCGTCGCCAGACTTCCTTCGCCGCGGTAGAAGTGATTCCGCTGATTGAACAGAACGATTCCGTCGAAATTCCGGAGAACGAAATCCGAGTTGATGTGTATCGCTCCTCGGGTCCGGGTGGGCAATCGGTCAACACCACGGACTCGGCTGTTCGAATGACGCACATTCCTACCGGAATCGTCGTTTCGATGCAGAACGAAAAATCGCAGATCCAAAACCGCGCAGCCGCCTTGCGGGTGCTGCAATCACGGTTGCTGTTGGTGAAGAAGGCCGAACAGGATGCACAGAAGAAGCAGCTGGCCGGTGATGTGAAGGCATCATGGGGAGATCAGATGCGATCCTACGTGCTCAATCCGTACCAAATGGTCAAGGACCTTCGCACCGAACACGAAGTTGGAAACACCTCCGCGGTGTTCGACGGTGAAATCGATGACTTCATCGATGCTGGCATCCGTTGGAGAGCCTCCCAACGTCGTCCAACGGACTAAACAGCCAAGCCGTGATGGGTTACTCGAAAACGTTTCAGTACGTTTCGATGTAACCCATTTCTGTTTTGGGGCTGTTTTAGGCCAGCGAGACCATTGATGGGCTCTCGAATGAATGAATGGATGGCGTTCGTTCTGTGGGTGTTGCTGGGCAATTTTCGGTGGCTGACGAAGCGTTTCGATAGCGGAAAACCACCAAAGAAGCCGTTGGCTAGATCACAGGCATTGGCTTCTTTTCGAAAATAAGGATTGGAACGCTCCCAAAGCCAGAGCGAGCTGGATCATCCTCAGCGAGGAATGAGGTGAAGGTTCGTTCCTTCGTCCCAAGTCGTGGCACAACTACGTTGATTCGTAGTTGGGCCAGCGCTTCTGGTGGGTAGTGGCCGAGCGGCAGCAAAACAGAGAATAGTCTGCATACCTCCGTGTATAAACGAGAACAGCTGCCTTTCATCCGGCTCACAGAATGGTGACACACCCCCGCTTTGTGTCGGGTGGTGCTGTTCGGGCGGATAGAGTTCAAGTGCTGGCTATGCAACTTCCTCAAACCAAGTCCCGTGCCTGGATCACGCGCCGGCGATCCTGCGGGCAGAGCTGCGATGATTAGATTCGAAAACGTCACGATGGTCTATGACCAGAAGTCACGCCTTGGCTCGGAAAACGCGCGCCCCGGTCTTGACGACGTAACCATTGAAATTGACCGTGGCGATTTTGCGTTTCTTGTGGGGGCTTCTGGCTCCGGCAAATCCACGTTCCTTCGCCTCATCCTGCGCGAAATCGTTGCCACAGGTGGAGCCGTCCACGTTGCTGGACAGAATGTTGCCCGCATCCCATCTTGGCGCGTGCCCAAGTTGCGTCGTGGCATCGGAGTTGTCTTCCAAGACTTCCGCCTCCTGCCGCAGAAGAACGTTTTTGAAAACGTGGCCTTTGCTATGCAGGTCGTCGGAGAGAGCCGAAGTGCCATCCGTGACCATGTCCCCGAGATCTTGAAGCTTGTTGGGCTCGAAGGCAAAGAGAAACGACGCCCGGATGAACTCTCCGGTGGCGAACAGCAGCGAGTGGCTATTGCCCGTGCTATCGCTAACAAGCCTCAGATACTCCTCGCCGATGAGCCGACCGGAAACTTGGATCCGGCCACCAGCGTGGGCATCATGAACGTCCTAGACAGGATTAATCAAAACGGAACCACAGTTTTGATGGCCACGCATGATGACGGCATCGTCAATTCAATGCGCCGCCGCGTTGTGGAATTGTCACTGGGCAAGATTGTGCGAGATGAAACCGCCGGTGAATACACCTCGATGATTCCGGTAATCAACCAGGACGGCACGCGCGAATTGCGACAGGCCGACCACAGCACCTGGCACAAACCGCAGACCGGCAGCCAGGCCTTTGCGCCGTTCGACACTGAGGACGACTTGCCATGAAAATCGGATTCATTCTCGGCGAAGTAGGCTCTGGCCTCCGTCGAAACCTCTCCATGGTGGTTTCTGTTGTCTTGGTAACCTTCATCTCGTTGACGTTCGTAGGCACCGCAGCACTCATGCAGATGCAGGTCACGCAGATGAAGGGCTACTGGTACGACAAAGTCCAGGTGGCCATTTACCTGTGCGGCGAACATAACGAAGGAACGAATTGCACGACTGGCGCTGTCAGCGAAGGACAACGCGGCGAAATTGAATCGATGTTGGGTTCCTCTGCCGTCAAGCCCTATGTGGACAGCTTCGAGTACGAATCAAAGGAACAGGCAGTAACGCATTTCCGCGAGCAGTTCTCAAACTCATCGATGATTGACACCGTTACAGCTGATCAACTTCCTGAGTCGTTCCGAGTTTCACTCGTTGATCCTGAGAAGTACCAGATCATCAAGGAACTTTTCTCGTCCATGGACGGGGTTGACGTTGTTGTGGACCAACGAGAACTGTTGGAGAAGGTGTTCTCCATCATCAATATCGCATCCGTTGTGGCCATTGGAATTGCAGGTGTCATGATCCTGTGTGCTGTCCTGCTGGTTGGCACTACGATCCGCCTTTCGGCCTATTTGCGGCGACGTGAAACAGGCATCATGCGGCTCGTTGGAGCCTCGAAATCTTCCCTGCAGCTGCCCTTCGTCTTAGAGGGAATCGTCTCAGCGCTCATCGGTGCGCTACTAGCCGGCGGCGTCCTGTGGGCGGCGGTTAAATTCCTCATCGATGGCAAGCTAGCGTTGGAGTATAAGGACACCGCATTCATTTCTACGGGGGAGGTCTTCATGGTCGCTCCGTGGCTGATCTTGCTCGGCGTAATTTTGGCTGGTGTATCGTCATTGGTAACCTTGCGCCGCTACCTGAAGGTTTAGTGCGTCGTATTTCTGCATCAAATTCAGTTCTCGTCAGACTAGAAGGACATTTATGTTAGCGAAAGCAGTATGGAGTCGCGTTGCGCGAACGAGTGCCGTGGGTGCGTTGTCAATCGCGCTCTTGGTTTCCGGAACCGCAGCTATCCACGCCGATGAGCTAGATGACCGCAAGGTCGAAATTGAGCAGAACATCGATCACCTCTCCGAAGACCTTGAACTCCTTGGTGCGGATATCAAGGAAGCCGATGCGAAACTCCGTGGACTGCAGGCGCAGCTACCCGCTGCCGAACAAGCCTTGGCCGAGGCACAAGGCAAGGTTAAACAAGCCGCGGACGAAGCGGCAGATCTCGCGCAAAGGGTTCAGGCCGCTCGTGAATCACGAGATCAATTGAACGTGAAAATTGCCGAGGATAAGGCAAAGCTGGAAGATTCAAAGGAAATCATCGGTCAGATAGCAACCGAGGCCTACAAGCGCGGAGGCGTTTCCTCCGATCTTTCGCTGTTGCTCAGTGCGAGTTCCGACGGCAATTTGGCCGCAGGCATGGATATGGCCGATCAAGCGATGCGTTCACAGAACGCGGCACTTGACGCTTTGTCGGAGCAATCCGCCACCGACGCCAACTCGAAGCTCAGACTAGCTGCAGTGGAAGCGGAGATTACAGACCTCAAGGCAGCTGCCGACGCTGCCCTTGCCCGCGAGCAGGCTGCCCGCGATGACGCCGAGAACAAGAAGCGGGATCTGGACGGGATCATCGCTCAGACTGACGCGCTTAGTGCCGAACTTCTTGCCCAACGACCGCAAATTCAGAAGAAATTGGCGGCGAACGAGACGGCACAGGCCAGCGTCAACGCTGAAATCAAGGCTCGGCAGGAACGGCTGATCCGTGAAGAAGCTGAGCGCAAGCGCAAGGAAGCCGCCGCAGAGGCGAAGCGCCAAGCGGTAGCCAAGGCAAAATTCGAAGCTGAAGAGGCGGCCCGGGCCAAAAAGGCTAGGGAAGCTGCCGCTGCGCAAAATAAGAGAGACACCTACGTCGAGTCGAAATACGTTGCTCCGAAGCCGCAAGCAGAGACACCCCGCTCCAGCTCATGGGGTCTTATCAAGCCTGTGTCCGGTGGACACCAGACCTCTAGCTTTGGCTGGCGTCCCACACCCGCAGGAACCATCGACTATGGCGGACGCGGTGGTTACGTACACGCCGGCGTTGACTGGGGCTTTGGCGGGCAATGCGGTACTCCAGTTTATGCAGCAGCAGATGGCGAAGTCTGGATGGCCGGCTGGGGTGGAACCTCGGGCAACAAGGTGACCATTAGCCATGGCGTGATCGGTGGCAAGGCACTTGCTACCAATTACCACCACATGCAGAGCATCGTGGCGCGCGTCGGCCAACATGTCACTCAGGGGCAGGTCATTGGCTACGTGGGTACTACCGGAAACTCCACCGGTTGCCACATGCACTTTGAGACAATCGTTAATGGCACAGCAGTCAACCCATTGGGACTTCTCTAGCGGTAGGCTGTAAGCTCGCTTGATGAAGAAACCACTTGTGGAGAGGAGGTGCCAAAGTGGCTAAGAAAGACACTGATGAGCGCATTATTGCGAGCAATCGTAAGGCCAGGCACGATTTTGAGATCCTCGATACCTTTGAGGCCGGAATGGTTCTCAGCGGAACGGAAGTAAAGTCGCTGCGCGAGGGCAAAGCGTCGCTGATTGACGGGTTCGGCCAGTTCTATCGCAACGAGCTCTACATCGAGAATGTTTATATTCCCGAGTACCTTAACGGTTCCTGGACGAACCATGCTGCCCGTCGCCGTCGCAAGCTGTTGCTTCACCGCGCGGAACTCTTGAAGATCGAACGCAAAATTAACGAGTCCGGTCTCACGATCGTTCCGTTGAGCTTGTACTTCAAAAAGGGTCGCGCAAAGATTGAGATTGGCGTAGCTCGAGGCAAGAAAGAGTACGACAAGCGACAAACGTTGCGTGAGAAGCAGGACAATCGTGAAGCGCTTCGCACCATGCGCGAACGCAACCGCGGGGTCCGCGAATAGTTCCTCGGTCGTCGTCCACTGTTGCTTTGAAGCGGACGCATCATCGGACTATCGTGAGTACACGTTGGTCGCGGGAATGCATGCGGCGCGAATGTGCGTTAGACTATAAACACGTGGATTTATTTCACGTGGTTGGGGTGGCGAAAGTTGCTCATTGACAACAAAATACGGGGATGATCGGTTTCGACGGTGTGAGTCGCGACATGTGAAGCGGGCCGAGGATGCAAAGTTATCTCGTTAACGCTCTTTGCAAAACAATAAGTGCCGACTCAAAGCGCACTGACTTCGCTCTCGCTGCCTAAGCAGCCAGACCAGTCCGTTAGCCAGGGGATGCTATCGCCCCTGATCCTAACGTCATTTAGATAGCCACTGCGGGAAGTTAGTGTTACCGGAACGACCTGCAAAATTTAGGTAACTGTGCCCGGACCAGCCGCTTGTTTGCATGACGGCTGGGGCAGAGAAAATCCAACGCAGACTGCGCCCGGAGAAGACCTGGCAACACCACATCGGACGGGAGTTCAATTCTCCCCATCTCCACTAAACTGGCCCTAGAAATAGGGCCAGTTTTGTTTAAGTTGGCAGAACCGCCTTATTTGTTGGCAGAAAACGCGACAGACAAGGAAGCGCACGGTTATGGCAAGCATCCGAACGAGAGCAAAGAAGGACGGCACCAGTACCTACACGGTCAACTGGCGCGACCCTGACCTTGGTCTAAAGTCGCAGTCATTCTCCGACCACGACAAAGCGATCAACCTCAAAAACTTCCTCGACGCCAACGGCAACAGCCACAAGATCGCCAAGGAAGCGAAGCTGCGCAAGGACTCCACCGCACCAACCGTCAGCGAAACCGTGAAGCGGCACATTGATCTACTCCGAAAGCCTCAACCCGGGACTATAGATAAGTACCGGCGCATGGCATCCTCACACATTTATGGCACAGACTTTGGGGCAACGCCCTCTGATCAGGTAACGACGGAGCGCGTCACCAAGTGGTTCGACGGGCTCACTGTCAGCCAGGGTGCCAACCAGACACCGGGCAAGCCACTAGCTCGCAAGACCAAGCAGACCGTCCACGCCATCGTCTCAGCAGCATTCAAGCGCGCCACCGAAGAAGGCAAGATGGCAGGCAACCCCGCCAAAGGAATTGGTGACGCTGACCTTCACGACGCACGCGAGCCCGTGTATCTATCCCCAGAAGACCTCGACAAGATTGCCGACGCGATGCCGAAGGAGTATCAGCTCTTCGTTCAATTCCTCGGGGGGACAGGCCTGCGCTATTCGGAAGCCACTGCTCTGCGCCGACGTGATGTTGTCACGAGCGCCGGCCGCTGCGTCGTTCGCGTGACTCGGGCATGGAAGTCCATCGGGGGAGGGGAAGAGATCGGCCCTCCTAAAACAAAGAAGGCGTTGCGTAACGTGACCTGCGGTGTCACCTTATCGGCGGCGCTAACCGAGCACATGAAGGATCTTCCACCCGACGAGCTAGTATTCAGGCGACCGGGAGGACAGTACATGCGCAACGCAATCTTCCATAAGGAAGTTTGGCAGCCGGTCATTGGAACCCTGGTTGCCGGGGGAGCGCTGGACAGAGCGCCTTGGATTCACGAGATACGCCACGCTCACACGACGCACCTACTCCAGAAGAATGTGCCCGTGCATACCGTGCAGGCTCGGTTAGGGCATGAAGATCCACAGACGACGCTCAAGGTCTACGCTCGGCTCGCCTCTGGCGATGACCTAGCCGCCGCCGACGCACTGGACTAGCCGCAACATTTGCCTGACACTTCAACTTCCCGGTTACGCTAAGCCCATGAAGAAATCACTCGCACTGACAACCCTTTCACTCGCCCTTCTACTGACCGCTTGCGGTGGAGGTAGTGCTCCATCATCCAATCCGACGCAGGTTCCGGCCGCAACGGAAACATCACCGTCGGCGGAAGCGACCGTGGAGGCCGCACTGGAAGAGTCTCCTTCCCTGTCGTCGTCTCCGACTGAGTCGGCTATCGGAAACGTCCCCATGTCGAAATACGCGACCTCGGATCGGGGGCTTACTGTCTACGAAGTTGGTGACGCCATTGACTTCTACGCGTCAGACAGTCAGGCCATTAGCGGAACGATGACGATCAACAAGGTTCGTCCGAGCGTGAAGTGTGACGCAAACGAGATGATTGTTGACGATCCCGAAAACGGTCGCTTCGTTGGTATTGATGTTTCAATCGTGACTCCGAAAGCCTCAAGTGAGGGTAGCGGCGACTTTAGCTTAAACACGAGTGCATTTTCAGCTGTTGCCGAAAACGGAACCACCATGAACGGGGACGCGTGGTCTTTCGCGGCCTACACCTGCATGGAAGAAAATATTAAGACCAGTCTTGGCCCGGGTCGAAAGGCTACCGGAACGCTGATCCTGGATATTCCAAAGGGTGATTCTGTGGTGACCTACGAAGATTTCTACAATGGCGGTGGCGGCTGGGAGATTGCCGTTCCGGGCAAGTAACGCTTAACGCAAAGAATGCCCCCGAGCTGTCCATTTTGGATAACTCGGGGGCATTCTTGTGCGGCGCGCAGGGCGCCTACTTTTCGTATTGCTCAGGTTCGTACAGCAGCTGTTCTTCTGCGCCAAGGTCCAGCGTGGTGCCGGGGATTGACTCGGGTTCGTCGGGCTCAGCGTCGGGCTCGGCTCGGCCTGCTGCGGACAGCCACGGCACGAAACGCACTAGGAACGCGTCTACCGCGGGCACAGCCAGCACGCGGGTAAGCGCGCCAGCGATGCCAAGCGCGACCGCTGCACCCCCAGTAGCTCCGCCGGGATCACCCTGCGCGATAGCCGCGTAGATAACCTCAGCGGTTGCGGCCAACGCGATAAGCGCGACCAGCACGGTTCGGAAGGTAGCGCGCCACGGGTGCGCGCCTTGAGTGGTATTTGCGATGTGCTTAGACATGAAGATTCCTTACCAGGCCTTTGCAGCCTTGAGATTACGGATGAGCTGATCGTTCACGGTGGAGCCGGTGCCCCAGCCTTGTCGCTCGTTGGTGTACTTGATCCACTTCTTGGAGGTGGCTCCAATGAAGCCGTCCGACTTCCAGTTGTCGGGGACGCCCTTCATTCGCTTGATGGCGTTTTGCACGGAGCGGTTCTCCACGAAAACGGCTTGAGTCTTGGCACCCCACACGCCGTCGTCCACGAGGCCGTGAGCGCGCTGGAAGACCTTGACGCCAGCCTTCTGCATCGGGCCGTCAACGCCGTTCGCCAGACCGACATTGATGCCCATGGCATTGAGAGCCTTCTCAATGGCAATGTTGTCGGCCCTGCTATTGACGCTCGAGCTTGGCTTGGGCATCACGGTGGGCTTCGTGGCAGGCGCAGGCGTGGCGACCGGCTGCACGGAACCGACCGTCAGCGGTGCAGTGCGGCCCGGGAAAACACCCTTGCGGTTCAGCCAGTCACGGAAGCTGATCCATTCACCGTTGCAGCGCATGCCGCCGTGCAGGTGCATCCCGGTTACGTTGCCGGTAGCTCCCATCCAGCCGATGATTTGCCCGGCCTTGACCCTGTCTCCGACCTTGACGGTGATCGATTTCAGGTGACCGAAGTTCGACACCATATGATCGGACCCGTACTTGTCCTTGAGCTTCCCGTGATCGATGATCACGATGCGGCCTGAATGCCATGCCAGCACCCCAGTTCCGGCCGCGGTCACAATGCCGTCAGCGGGCGCAGTGATTGGGGCGCTCACCCCGGCGATGGTGGGTGCCCAGTCATCGCCGAGGTGCGGGGCGGTAGCCCCGTTTAAGGTACGAGCCTTCGAGAACCCGCTTGTGAATCGAGCCCCTACAGGAACGGGGGAAGAATATCTGGTCACGGGTGCCTCCTGAGGGCTTGGGTCGGTGAGGTTGAGGAATTCTTGCCATCGGCCGGTGGCTCGCATGACGGTTGGGCAGTCTTTGCCGGTCCAATGCGCATGGTCATAGACCTTGCTGCTCGGGATGCCGTGCTTGGCTCGGAGGCTGGCAACGACTTCGGCGGCACGTTTGAACGCGGCATCGTAGTCGCTGTCAGAGTTCACGCAGATCTCCACGGCGATACTCGACTCAGCGCCCTCACGCGTGCCGGCGTGCCAGCACTGTGCGGTATCGGAGTAGGAACGAATCGCTTCGGTGTCGTCGACTGTGATGTGCCAGGATGCTTGACGAACGTTGCCGTTGCTTTGCAGGTTGGCGTGCGCTTGAGCGCCGGCGCCGCGGGATTGATTAGCGGTTTCGTGAACCGTGATGCTGGTGCACCGGTTGGTGCCGCCATAAGTTTGCGCGGCGCTCGTGACTAGTTGCTCTCGCATAGGTCTACCTTTCGGGCAATAAAAGAGCCCCGACATGATGGCGGGGCGAAATATGAACCGTTCAGGGCAGAATGGTTCTTGGTCTGTTGGTTTCTAAAAATAGATTCTGCTGATAAAAACGGGGATCAGATCAAATGACCGTGCGGGAATCCTCCCGGTGCCAGAACCCTAAATCGAAAGGCGGTATCACGTGCTGACTATGGCAGCCGCAACCGTAGAAGCCGCTGATCCGACGCTCCAGATGGTCACATTGTTCGTTTCTTCTATCGCAGCTCTAAGCGGTATCACAGCAGTTGTTATCGGATCTCGGATGTCATCCCATGAATCTAAAAATGTTTGGCTCCGGGAAGAGCAAATTCGATCCTATGAAAGCTTCACTGCGGCAGCGTGGGCCGGTCTCGACGAAATTGCGGGAGGGGCCACGCAAGCTGCCCTTGACCATCCGGAGTTTTTGGGGCTAGGAGAAGCCCGTGTGAAAGTCGCTTCACATACGTCTTCAATCATCGATGCCTACCGGAAGATTTTGGTTGTGGGCGGTGAAAAAGTAGTTTCAGCTGCTGGCCAGTATTTCTCGGATTGGAGCCACATACATGGTGCTGCGGTGCCATTGCCCGGGACGGCTCATGAGATGGCTCTTCACCAACGCCTTTCAGTCATTACTCAACTCACCCTCGGACTAAGGCAGCTTTCGACGGTGATGCGCGACGATTTGAAACTTTTGAACAAGAAGCAACGAAAAATACAGCGCAAACAACCTGATGGCACGCAATTTGTTGGATTTCCCCGGACTGACTTCAGCGAGGCGATGCCGGGCGAAGCGAACGCAATTCTTCAACAGTGGCTAGTCAGGACATGGGATGGTGTCGGCAACTCGATTGGACCGAGCTACGTCAGAAACGACACCCCTTGGGGTCTTCTGAAGGTTAGACACCGACGATTGCTCCAACCCTTGATTGCGGTCCTTCGCAAGAGTGGAGACCGCCCGTGGATGCTCGCGATCGACTCAGCTCTAACACTGAAACAAATTGACCTGGTCGAACGAGACGCGGCGTCCATAGTGGTGAGTCACGGTCATGGTCCGACTACGCATTTCGGCGGGAATCAGTGGTTGCCCGGAGAAACCACTGATGAACGGCTCTACTGGTGGACGCTAGCCGAGGCGCCACCCTCAAATTAAGCTGACCATCATCACCATCCGCACCCTCTTTCACCAATAACCTGGCCATTTGTGGCTCGCACCAGTGGAACTCGACGTGCTCTTCCGGCATTGCAGGACCACAACAATTTGGGTGGACGGCCGATTTCGATTCGGTCGGGTCACTTGGGTTCATTTTCTTTCCCCGCCTTCAAGATAATGAGAAAAGCCCGGACCAGTTGGTCTCGGGCTTGGGTTCTGGGTGGTGCTATTCGGTATCGACGTATTTGGACGCGAGCTGACTTACTTGCCGGGCGGTTTCTTCCTGCTCGGCATCCTTGGATTTACTGATCTTTATGTGTTCTGTCAGCTTCCCGGCAGTCTGGAGGCCCTCAGCTTCCACTCGCTTGATTCCCTCTTCCACACGCTTGAGTCCGTCATTCATGGACCCGCCGTGGTTTGGGGTTATCTCGTGGTGGATCTTCGCGGTTTTCTCTTCGAGGGTCTTGATCCGGAAAGCGACGCCGGGTGATCCCTCATCGGTCTCATTGCCTTGGGCGTCTTTCTTCGAAGGCTTGCCGTTCCATTCGACAAGGAATCCATCGACCTTTCGGAGCACCCGCCAAATTTTGATGAAGAGGACTAATGCGGCGCCACCCCAGACGGTGGTCAGCCAGATTTCGCCGAAGACGAGATTCGTGAGCCATTCAGGCATGGGCGGCACCTTCCGGAGCTTGAGGGTTGGTCATGGTTTCCTTTCGGTTTGGGGCCTGACAGGCCATGAAGCGATGGCACCCGGCGTTGGCTTGATACAATCCGGGGTATGTCATCGATTGAAGAGCAGCTCGCGACACTGACAGACCGTGTCCAGAAACTTGAAAAAGCTAATACGGATCTACGGAACCGCGTGGCTCGGGCCTACCCGCTCCACTTCATTGCCCCAGAAGGCGTAACTGTTGGTGAAGGGGCGAGAGTGCATCCGACGAGTCAGCTATTCGCATCTGACGGACGTGACATAAAAATCGGTTCGAAGACGCTGATTCGTCGAGGCGCGGAAATAGTTGGTCCGGTTTCCATTGGTTCAGGATGTTCATTCAATCGAGACTTGTACATGCGGGCGAATGTCACGATTGGCAACAACGTAAACGTTGGGGCTTTCGCTAAGTTCGTCACCGACACTCACGCAATCGCAAGTAGTGAACGTCGCGCCGGCCAGTGGACATTTCCTGCCATCACGGTTGGAGACGGTGCATTCATCGGTATCAACGTGACCATTCTGGGTGGAGTAAATGTAGGCGCAGGTGCTGTTATTGCAGCCGGCTCGCTGGTCACGAAGGATGTGGAACCCAACTCCATGGTTGGCGGCGTACCCGCAAAGAAGATCAAGGACCTGCCGTAGTCGTCCATTTGAAATTTGATCTTCGCTATTCGTAGTGGACAATGAACGGGTTGTCTGCGTACAAGGAGTCTCACGATGGCTATCCACCCGATTTACAAGAGCGACGTGATCCACCTGGATTCGCTCGATTCGTTTCAGCCGAAACCTGGCGATGAAGAGCGAATTCATACAATCAACATTGGCGATGGAATGGAACTTGGCCTCATGGTCGGGATGCCTACCACCGAGAGCGATGTGCTCCGGGTTGGCTTTCATGCCGCCAAGTCCGCCAAAGACCCCAGAGTACATATGTTCTCTCCGCTCGCATTATCGCGAGAGTCAGAAGACCCATACATACTCTTTTCAGACCCCACTTTGACCCTTAGTGATTCCACGATCCTCTCTTGGTACCTGGGCACACCTGAAGTTGACCCTGACGATTGGATGGAACTGCTCGTCCGCCGGATGATGGAAGCCACAGGTGCGAAGTATCTGCTGGTCGAAGGTTCGTCAGCTGGCGGGTTCACAGCTATGCGGTTCGCTGCGCGATTCCGATTCGCCGTTGCGGTCCCTAAAATCCCGCAAACCGACTTGTTCCGATACCGCGAAGGGCCCTTAGCTAATACCATGCGCGCCGCAGGCTGGACTGGCATGGGCTATGAACGCGTTATGGCTGAATGCCCTCAACGGTTTCGCACTGCGGACATCTACAACGACCGCAATTGGAACAGGGGAAACATCGTTCAGTACGTCCAGAATGTGGGTGACACCTGGCACGTTAACGACCATCTGACACCATTCCTGGCTGAACTCGGCGCCAGCCGTCCAGACGTGTTCTCAGCCGCCAAGGGCCAGTTCGCTATTTCAAGGCCATTCACAGGCGCTGGCCACGTCGGGATTCCGAGGCCGCACTGGGTAGCCGAGGCAAAGTTCGCGCTGAACAGGCTGAGAAAAATGCGACCACTTCCCGAACCTGAATCGCCTTGGGAAAAGCCCTCTACATTCGTTCTGCCTGCGAATCTGCACGCGGTTCGGGAAGCGAATATCCGTGCCCACTCAATCGGAAACGTGAACTGGTAACTTTATTCGCCCCGGAGTAGCCTCATGACCTTGGCGGCCTCGAACCAATCTTTGCGGTCGTAAGGCATGATGTTGTTTTGCGTTAGACGGTTGTACCAATCGCCCAGCACATGTTTGTCCACGCCGTGGTAAGCCTGCGGGTTCACCTTCGACATGAATGAGATGTCGATTTGCTCGAGGGCTTCAACGACGTTTGCCGGGATACCTTCGACGTAGGACGGTGAAATGTAGTCGACACCCATCGTCTTGATGACGTAAAGGGAAGACAAATCAGTGGCAAAAGATCCGCCCCAATTTATCTTCGTACTGCGATTGAGAATTTCTGGGAGCTGAGTCGGGATGTTTAAGTCGGTCGAGACGGCTTCAACCATCTGATATTTTCGCTGGAATTTGTCTTCATGCGGCAACGCAACAGACATGAGTGCATCAACTAGAAGCCCAGGGTGGTTCTTGGCAACTATCTGCAGAGCTCCGATTTCCGTCACGCCGGTCACAGGATTTTCTAGCTTCATCCCCAGCGCGTTCGCAACAGGAATGCCGCCCGTGCTCTGGTCGAGTGGATGGGAGAACAGGCGTGGCAAAGATCCCGCAAGGATTGACCCGAAAGAGTACGATCCAAGCTGCAGTTCGTCACGCAGCAGTATGGAACCGATTCCCATGAACTGCCACCCATAGGTGTTCAGTTTGAGCGCTGTCATATTAGTGCGGATCGTAAACGGGTTGAAGCGCTCGAAGAAATTACGTTCGCGGCTAAAGTTCCCGCCGAAATCGAGAGAGATCAGGTTGGCGTCTTTCAAGATTTCCTTGGCAGCAAGGGAATCGAATCCGCCCGAGAAGTTTAACCCACGTTGAGTGCCCGGCCGGTGCCGAGTGCCAAGCCCGTGAAGATGAATCAGCTTAGCTTGTAATGCTTGCTCGATTGTCTTCACCTGCTCAGGGCCAATCGGGAGCGCAATCTCTACTTCGTCGAATGCCTGTCCGCAGAGCGAAGCATAGGCAGCTGCAATAAGATCCGGGGAAGGGACGAATGAGTAGGGAAGTTGAATTCGAAACTCTTCCGTTGTTTCGCGAGTTACGTTGCAACGTATCCAGCCGTCAGCCGACACATCAATATCAGTAAACGCAATTCGTTTTGTCATCCAACATCCCAATCTAGTTGTAGCCCAAGTGAAGATGATACGTGTGAACGGCTACAATCTGAATCTACAGCCCAATATTTTCACCTCTTCATACAAGGACGCCCGGTGAACCAAAGCGATTCTGATGCAATCGATCCTGCTGTGGAAATGATGCTCTCGACGTTGGATTCCATTTTCGAGGAAGACCCAACTCCGGATCCACAACGCCAACGCCTTACCCGGCGTCACTCTTCGCTATCAATAGAGCTTGAAGCATTCGACAATGACCCCAGCAATTCGTTGAACCGGATCCGCTCGGAGATCGTTGCGGATTTGCGGCGCGTCATCGAAGAGATGCAAGGTGGGCACGACTGATTGCTGCTGTCACTCGCTAGGCAAGATGCGTATTTGATGGCGCTTAGATTTTAATTCACACACGTCCGACAACTAGACTGCAGCCCATGTCCACTATTGAAGATCGTCTCGCTGCCTTGGAAGAAGTTGTGCAAGAGTTGAGGGCGGAGGTTGCGAGGCTTCGTCCTCCCCGATCTTGGGTCCCCGTTGAAGGTGTCACAAAAGGCCAGGGCGCTCGGATACACCCGACCTGCGCGATGATTACAGGTGCAGGGCGAGAAATATCTGTCGGAGAAAGGACGAGCGTTCTCCGTTACGGTGAATGGGTTGGCCCGATCAGCATTGGCAAACATTGCTTTATTAATCAGAAGTCTTACATTCGGGCTAATGTCTCGATCGGCGACAACGTCAATATTGGTCCGTTCGTAAAACTTGTCACCGATGGGCACGTTCAAGGCCCGGCTTCTCGACGCGCAGCAGCAAACACTTTCGAGCCGATCTCCATCGGCTCGGGTACCTGGATCGGGGCAGGTGTCATAGTCACGGCAGGTGTCACGATTGGTGAATCGTGCATAATCGCCGCTGGATCAGTGGTAACGAAGGATGTGCCGCCAAATACCATGGTTGGCGGAGTTCCAGCTAGGAAGATAAAGGATTTGCCCTGACAGCCTAGGATCAAGCGAAATTGGTTGCGGCCTAAGGTAACCCTGCGTCGAATGAAGTGGAAAACTCTCTCACGTCTTACGGTAGCGGCGGTCACCAATTATCTGAATGGGCAAGTTGCCAGCTTTCGCAGGCTTCGTCTCCGCAGTCGCACCCGGTCACGGATTTTCCGTGGCTGAGTAAAAATTCTGGGCTGACGCCTGAACGTTTCGCGTAGCAGCGAGGAATTCGGCTGCAGTCATTTCGAAGGATCCTATCGGGGGGACGAGGCCGTGTGGAGGGCATAAAAAATGCGCCTCCACACGGGCGCTCATTATGGTTATTCGGTTGGTGAATCCGCCGGTGGGTCGATGGCCGGAGGAGTCTCTGCCTTCGCTGTTTGTAGATCTTCAACATCCCCTCCACCGTCAACATACTTAGCGGTGAGGTCCCGGATCTGGTCCGGGATAGTAGCGAGTGCCTGCCTGCGTTCCCGCTCCGCTAGGACAGCATTCAGGTGTTCGTATAGTTCGTCGTCAGTCATGGTCTTGAGGTCCATGGGTGCTCCTTAGTTGGGGATTGTTCCGACAGCAGTTCCGGGAAGGGACGTGGGCCAAGCCTGCTGTGTTGACCAGCTGACCTTCCCGCGGTAGAAGTCGCCGGGCACTGGCGAAAGGTACACCGGGACCCAGCCCGATGAGGCGACACCAACCCGTCGGAGGCCCGGGGGCCCATCGACCCCGTTGTACCAATGCGTGATGGGTGGTCGAAATCCGACGGGGATGCCGCCTGCTGCGAGCATGTCGTAGGCAGACCCGGTGGCTCCACTCATGGCAACATCAGAAAACACGAGCGAAACCTCGTCCCTTGACCGGGACAGGTATAGCTTTCCCGACGTGACATTTGGGGCCAGTGCGGTGATATCCCGAAGCCCGGATTCTCCGTAGACGAGCTGCTCGCGCCCGTTGACGTAGTCCCAGATCCTGACCGCACGTCCTGCCGTCTCCGAAACGGTGTAGCGCTGCCCTGTATCCAGAATCGCGCCAACGGCTGCAGAAGCGAACCTTGCATAACCAGCGCTGCTCAGGTGAATATCAACGGTCGAAGCCGACCACCGCTTATCTAGCTGCTTCCCGTTTGGGTCGGTAATTGCCTCGGCGGCATCCAAGACCATGAGAGCACCACCGGGAAGGGTGTCTTTGATCCACTTATTGAGCTGCTGGCGTACCGTCTCCTGAGCTGCGGACGCATCGTGTCGTGGAAGGCACGTCAACATCACAACGTTCTTAGTTGTCACCGATGAGATCAGTGGGAACGTGGTGTTGAATCGAGTGATGAGGTTCGCCAGGGTTACGCCTGCGGCAAACACATCGTTGGACCACATGTCCCAATACAGGGTCGTGGGTCGGGCAATCTTGTAGAGACTACTAATGTACTTGTTGAACTTCCACGCCAAGGTGCTCGTCCACTCAGTCATGGCGGTGCCCGAATGCGCGTAGAACATGGGGATCGCACGATTGGCTCGGGCATGCCGAGAAGCCCAAGAGTCGTAGACCGGTAGGGCGGCCGACTGGCCCACAGTCAGCGATGTCCCGAAATAGGCGTGCACCGGAGTGTTCTCCGGAACTTCGACTTCGATCCATACGTCCAGCGGGGATTCCTGGACCTGCGTCATCGGCGGGTTGGGTGTATTCACTGCGACGGAGCCGCCGGTAAGTGACCAGCCGCCGCCTTGGGCTAGATGGTTGTTCTGTGCCGCGGACGTGTATCCGTATCGAATAACATAGTCTCTTTCGATTTCCAGCGGGTAGTCATCGACCCATGGTGTGACGTATTCGGAACCTGTCGAGGGAGTTTGGATCCCGCTGTTGCCGACGATGTTCTTGCCGGTACCGGTCAGGAAGGCTCCAAACGCATCACCGTTTGAGATGCGAACCATCTCCCCGATACTGATGCCCATGATGGTCAGTGCGCCCGTGTAAGCGACACCGGAACGGTCATTGTAGTTACGGAAGTGAATGCGCCAGCGAGGTACACGGACAGCTGTTGTGTACGGCAGGGCATGGCCCACGTCGATGGCAGTGGTGACACCGCCGCCCTGAGCGCATGTGAGTGCAGTGCCCACGCGCTTGGCCTGCGGCCGGAGCTTCCACCCGCTCGTGTTGGCTGGGACAGTGGAAATGGTGCGTTCCCACGTGCGGCCAAGATCGCCAAGCTCTGCCCAAACGACGGTGCTCGTCGTTGAACCGACGGGCGTGATAGTTACCTGACCGGGTCCCGCACCGTAGGGCCGCTCAGCGATCCCGTCAACGAAAGCCTGCGTTGGTAGGCGGTAGATTCCGTCGTTGGCCAGCCCGGTCCAAGTGGTCAGGGCGCCCGCTGGCACGGAATTCTTGAACTTGAGCGCGTCTTCGGCGCCGGTCCCCGAGTCGCCTTTGAGGCCACGGGGTCCGCGATTGTTTCCTACGATGATGTAATTTGCAGCCATCGTGTCACCACCACCTTGTGATTATGTCGCCCAAAGTGAGCTCGGGGATTGGTCCGGTTTCCCGGTCTGGGTCTGCGGGGTCGAGGTAGTTCCAGATGTATCCGCGAGCTGGGGGCGGGGTGAGTCCTACCCACCAGATCCATGGGTTGGCTCCACCGCCGGGGCCGCTACCTATGCCGGTAAGATTGGCCAGCTCGGATAGGGTGCCACCGCCAGCGGGGACACGGATCTGGAAGTCCAAGTAGGCGATCAGGTTGCCCTCTTCGTCGAGCCACTCGATCCGGACTGTGTACCAAGCATCGCGAAGCATGCTCACGGTCGGTTCGAGGTTCGTGGAGAACGTCCCATCCGATCCGGGGGTCACCGTCTGCGTATTCTCAGGTCGGATTCCGCCGCCGGACGCGGTGATATTTCCGGCGTTGAGGGTGAACTTCACAATCCCATTACGGTTAGCCATCGCTACCCCGCCAATGTCTTTCAGGTTCCCGGTCACGGTCGCCATAGGTGCTCCTTAAAAGCGAAAGCCACCGGGTGAGCGGTGGCTTGGTGAGTGGTTAGCTGGAACGAGGCGGGCCGGGCTTGGGTGCCCGTTCGGCTTCGAGTTCTAGGATGCGTCGGTCGCGTATCTTGACCAGGGCATTCGCCTTGGCCAGAAGGAACTGAGTGTCAGCCAAAGCTTGCCGGTACTCATCAACAACACTCTGAGCTGTTATTTGTTCGTCGGTCATGGGTGCTCCTATGCGGTGACTCGATAGAAAATGCCGTTGGAATCGACGTGGACGTTGGCGGTGGCCACGGTCGTGTTGGGTAAGCTCCCGACGCGAAGGCGGTTTTGGGATAGCTCTGTTGTCGCACCTGCTTTGATGGTCCCTGTGACTACCAAGTTTCCGTTCACGCTGGTCTGCGGAGCGTTGAGGTTGATGATGGTTGACTCAAGGGTCACCTTGCTTTGCCCGGAGACTTGCACAGTGTCGTGATTCAGCGACATGCCCAGTGCGTTGCTCGCACTGATAGCCCCGCCTGGAACGTTCATCTGCGCCGTTCCTGCGCCCTGATTCTCAAGGACCAAACCCCCGAGGATGATCTTCTTGGAAGGGTCCACGGTCAGGTTGTTCTTGAGAGTCGTCGGCCCATCGATGGACAGTGAGCCCTTGGAGACCAGATCGCCGTTGGCAGCAATGTCGAACAGTCCGAACTTCGCGCTCCCGTCCGGGTTCAACTCGAACGATCCCGCCGCTAGCGTCCCATCTGGCGAAATGTCCAGTCCGCCAAACGTGGCCGAACCATCCGGCCGTATCTGTGAATCGCCAGCAGTGAATAACCCGCCTGAGACAATCGCAAAGTTTCCCGCAACGTCAGTCGGGCCAGTTAGGTGGTTGGATCCACTTAGGTTGTTCGTGCCCGAAAGATTATTCGTCCCAGAAAGGTTGTTCGTTCCGCTTCCATTGAGCGTGCCCGTGACATCAAGTACACCGTCAATAGCAACATACGATTCGTTCATCCAATGAGTACTGCCCCGGTCGACCACCGTTGAAGATAGGTCAGTCTTGGTGCCGTACTGCCGATCCTTACGCTGCTGCCGAGTGACATTCTCCCCGGTCAGGTCTACGGTTCGCGCCATGCGTCACCCTCCCTTCGGCTGGAATTCGATCTTCACAAAGTCATCTGTAATGTCGCCCGAGTATTTGAGCACCCGCCATTCACGCCAGCCGGTAGTGAAGTATGGGTCGTCGCTGATGTACCAGCGAACAATCGTTCCCGGACGCAGCTCCCACAAGTTACCGAGAATTGGAGAGTCGAGCTTGAGCTCGAAACCTGCCTGCCGAACTGCGTGGTTATTGGCGATCAGCGCGGAAGACGCCTGTTCGTACAGCTCGTCACCCTTTTTGATGTTCTTGAACTGTTCGGTGCGTTCCAGTGCTGGATAGTCAGCAATGTTCGATGACGCCGATTCGCGCACCAGCATGCCGGGGCTTTTCGCCGTTCTCTGCCCGGACCCTTCGCCGACCGCAAACATCTGCGTCGCAACTTCGCTTGCGTCGGTCTCGATCCACAAGCCACTCGCTGGCGTCTCGGGTGCTGAGAAGTTCACCTCTATGGTGTTCAGTGAAAGGTCGCCTGTGCGTAGGGTGAAGCGAATTCCTCCGGCGCCGTCCCACTCCGGACGGAAATCAACATCAGGGCCATCGGAAAGATCCATGATCTCTTCCATGGCATCCAGCGCCGTGTCCATGTTGTACCCGTAGTAAGTACGAGTGCGGCCGCCGGTGTAGTCGTCCTCGTAGACCATGGGGACGTTGCGACCAGAACCGGCAACTGCCAGCTGGATGATCCGCTTGATGATCGTGTCGTACTCCAAACCGGAGTACGTTTTCTTCCAGTTCACAATGTTCTGATCGCGCACTTCACTGATCAGCCGAGCGTCCCACAGGGACCAGATGTCCTCGTGGGTAAGGCTGAGGGCCCGTGTATCACGAACGTATCGTGCCCTCCGAATGAGCCCGGCATACACCACCACATCGTCATAATCGACAATGATGAGGCGCTGCGCCGGGTACGTATCAGTCAGCCCCGCGGTTGCGGCGACATCCGGATCGGACAGGACCAGCGAGGTTGACCCGCCGAAGACGTGATTGAATCCCCGCTCCCACGGCGAGGATTGCGGCTTGAGCTCTACCCGGTCAGACCACGTCTTAGAAGACAAGCTCCACACTCTGTAACCAGACAAGGCGCCTCCTAGATATACGTGTCGTTGAATGCGACCTTGACGGTGCCAGTTCCGGGAGTACGCGCAACGCTGTAGAAGTTCTGCGGCATGCCCGGTGCGATCTTGAACAGCTCGGAGTAGACGATGCCTCCACGGTCAACCGCGCCACCAACTCGCAAGATCCCCGTGCGCATGTCAACTACGTGCGGTGAACCCGAAGTGACAGCGCGCTCCACCGTCACCAGACGCCCGCCCAGAAGTAGCTCATAGCCACCAGGCAACGACCCGGTAACCGTGACCGTCGCAATGGCCGGGACGGTTCCACGCTGATACACGTCGAACCCTTCACCGACCGCAGCGGAGAATGACCGAGCCTCCCCGTACTTGAACGGGTCAATCGCTTCCAATGGGATCTGGAAACGCAGCATATTTTCAGTCAGGAACTCAGTGTCAACCTCGGAGCCCGGACGCGGATCAACCATCGCCCACTGCGTCGCACCATGACCAGCAACCAACAACTTCACATTCCCGCGAAACCCTGCCGCATTAATCCGCTCCACAGCCTGATGCAAATAGTCATGGTTCGAAGACTCCACCAAACCGTTGATAGTGATCTGGCGGGAACCATACTCAACCGGAGTACGGAACCCGCCATCCCCAATTACGCGGGGCTCACTGCGAGTCTTAGGCGACGGTCTGTTGAACCATCCAGGCATAGGTGACTGAACCGTCCATAGCCCATCGCGAGTTCGTCCCGACAGCGGAAAGCCATCAAGGGTTACTAGTTCAGATGCCAACGCGCACACCTACCCCTCCAAGAGCTTTCCTTAGCTCGTCACGGAAACCCGCAACGGCCCTGTCTGCGTCGCCGGCGCCATCTACCGTGACGTAAACATTCACCGGTCCTGCTGCCTGCGCCTGCGCTGCATGCTGCCTAACTTCACGAGAAGGTGGCACGGACAGTCTCGGAGAATTGCCCGGACGCCCACCGCCAGCAAAATCTGCAAGGTGGTGGATGCGAGGATCGTCGTTGTTGATCATCCCCAAAGCCGTGTCGTACTTCTCTGACTTGGGCTCCGAAATAACCCACTCGCCGTCGTCCACGTTTGCAGTAGGGCGACCGTCTGACCCGACGCCAAGAATCATGTCCCGGCCCAAGCCCGTATATGGAAGCCGGCCACCATTCTCATATGAACCAACACGCCCGCCCTGCCAGTGATCAAGCTGACCACCGCGGCCGCCGGGACCAGTCGATACTTGCGAGCCACCATTGACTACACGTTGCTTGATGAGCGCAGTGCGAGTCCTAGCCGCGTGAGCCAAATCGACCTCAGCACCATAGGTGTTCGCGGTCGCCAAGATTTGAGCCTGTCGATGCTTGGCCGCTACGGCATCAATCTCTTTTCCGGTAGCGCTGGCCGTCCCATTGTCGGTGACTTTGATCCTGCCGTCGGGCAACTCTTCGACCTTGTACCCAAGGTCTTCCATCGCCTGTCGAACCTCGGGTGAGTTGTCGTCAATCGTGATCGACTTATCCGGGGTTGCTTTGATCGCATCAGCTAGGTCATGGATTCGTTCGCCAAGATCATCAACATTCGAATCAAACTCAGTGAACACCGCGCCGGGGATGAGGTTCAGGCTGTCCGCAAGAGCCGCGGCCTCCGTCTTGCCCATGCCCATTGAGATCGCGGTCTTGATGAACTCTTCACGTCCTGCAGACATGGTTGCCGCAAGTTCGGCCATGGTGCCCCCAGCTTGACGCTGCGCTTCCATAGCGGCCATCGTTGAGGACTGCACACCATCGAGAGCGCGACCGTTGGCGCGCCCCTTCTCCGTGGTGTCATCAAGCGTCTTGCCGTTCTTCGTGGCAGCTTCAGCAGCAGCATCGAACGACTCTTCCAGACCGCGCAATGCCTCGCGCTCGGAGATTGCGATGGCACCAATGTTGACCAGCGCATCGTAGAAGTCGTCAACCTTCTTCTGGGCATCCTCGGCAGCTTGGGCGGCTTCTTCGATTCCCATGGCCGCAGTCTCGCCACCAGCACCCGCGGCACCAGCAGCAGAACCGACACTATCCAGTGCCCCGGCAGCATCGGGAGCGGACGTCTTGATTCGTCCCAATGCCAAATCCACTAGACCCAACTCGTTATCCGGGTCAATCTGCAAGCCCTGCTCAGTCGCGATACCCATCAAGGAATCCTTGAGTGCCGGCACGTTGTTGATCAGCGTGGCAACTTCTTCGTCGGTAAGCGCGAGCTGTTCCGCCATGTCAGCGAACCCCTGCTGGGCCATATCAATCTCGCCCATTTCAAACGCCCGCCCGAGCGAACCCATGGCAACCTCAAGCTTGCCAGCGTCATTCGTCATGTCGCGCACTGTGAACATGCCAAGGTTTCGGGAAACCCAGTCCATGCCGGGGAGCTTAGCCATGCCAATGTACTCAATGGCGCGTTTGGCCGCCGCAGCCTCGGTGGTTACGTCGCCAAGGCTATTTGCATAATCCTTGAGCATCCCCGTGGAGAGCGCATTGCCCTCGCCAAGATCTAGGCCGCTTACAACTCCGGCACCGCCGCCAGTGGTAAGTAGATTGAAGTATTCTTCAAGGTCTGTCTGACCGGACCGTGCGGCCTCGTTGATGCCCTCGATGATGGACTTGCCAGCAGCTAGTGCCGCGCCAACTATCACCGCGCCAGAGATAGCTTTGGAGACCTTGCCAATGGCAGTGTGAGCACGCCCGCCCGTTCCCTGAATAGCTGAGAATGCTTCACTCAGCTCAGCGGTCTTCTTTGCGATGTTGAACAACGCGGTAGTCGCGAGAAGGCCAGTGCCAGCAACGCCAGCCAGGATAGTAAGGAAAGTCTGTATCGGCTTCGGGATCGCACCGAACCAATCAGCCAGACCGGCCGCACCCTCCGCAAGGTTTGCCAAGATCGGCAGCAGCACGCCGCCAGCCTCAATCGCCGCATCCTTGATGTTGTTCCAAGCAATGGTGATCTTCGCTTCGGTGGTTTCGTAACGCTTCTGAGCTTCCTCGGCTAGTGCCGAGTTCTCTTCCCAAGACGATGCGCCAAGATCTAGGGACTCGGACAGCAGGTCGCCGGCGCCAGCGAGACGCAGGAGCGTTCCCACTTCCTCGGTGCCCTTGATGCCCAGATCCTTCATGGTGTCCACGACATTGCCGCCGGACAGCTTCACGCCTTCGAGGCCCTTCACCATCATGTCGATGGCGCGCACCGGGTCGTTCTTGAAAGCTTCGGAGAATTCCTCAGATGAAACGCCGGCAACCTTAGCCAGTTCCTCAAGCCCTTCGCCGCCAGTCTGCACGTCGGAATACATGCGAGTCATGACACGAGTCATCACACCGCCGCCCAGCTCGGCCTCAATGCCCACAGAAGACATTGCATTGGCCAGTGCCAGAACATCAGCTTCCGACGCGCCCACGAGCTTGCCAGCACCAGATAGACGCGTGGCCATGGACATGATGTCTTTCTCGGTGGAGGCTCCATCGTTGCCGAGAGCCACGAGAGAAGAACCGAGCTCGTCAACCTTGTCACCGGATGTGCCCATGACGTTCATGAATTGAGCCATCGACGTTGCAGCCTCATCGGCGGACAAGTTCGTGGTCTCGGAAAGGTCGATCATCGTCTTGGTGAAGTCCGCAACGTCTTCGCGTGCGACACCGAGCTGACCGGCAGCCTCAGCGACACCCGCAATCTCAGCGTGAGTCGCGGGCAAAGTCTTAGCCAGGCCGCGAAGGGAACCCTCAAGGGCGTCCATCTGCTCGGGCGTGCCATCAACCGTCTTGGTGACGCCCGCCCAAGCGGACTCCCAATCAATCGCAGCTTTAGCCGCAAGCCCCAGACCGGCTGCAATGCCCAGCCCAGCTTTCCCAGCAGCGTCCCCCAGAGTGTCGAGGTTCTTTTCATTCTTCTTGCGCCATGACTCAAGGTCGCGACCAAAGTCCTGAGTGGCTTTCTTGCTGGTTTTGAGTTTATTTACAAGCCCGTCAACTTTGGCGTCCAAGACGAGCTTTACGGTACGAATTGCCATGGAATCTCCAAAATGACTAAGGCCCCGATAAGATCAAAGGCATGACTAATAAGCGGGCAATTCCAGCGCAAGAAATAATCAGTAAATCCGGTGACAGGCTGGAAATAACAGGCATTGTCATTTCGTTTCTCTGCTTAGCCATTGGCGTGGTCTCACTCTTCAATGGCGGCAATGGAATACCACTAGTGGGCATCGTGCTCGGCCTGCTGCTGATGATCACCGGCTACGCGAAGAAGACGTCAGCGGCGACGATGGCGATGTTCATCATGCAGTCCGTTGACCGCGAGCTAGCCACTGAAAACAAGGCGAGTACTCAGCAATAACGCGCCCGTATTCTTCCGCTGATCCCAGTCCTCAGTCGCAACAATCTGCGCCGTGGTCTTGTGGCAGCGGGTAGGCGGGTCCGTCTTGTACTTGCCCTCATTGGCCGGGTCCGTGCACTCGGAGATAGGCCCGCCGCACTTCGGGCACAATGAATCCTCATAGACCTTGAGTGCCAGCATCTTGTCCTGCTCAGAATCTGACCATTCGGACTCGGCAGGATCACCCGGCATCCATCCGCGGAACTTGCGGTGAGAGATGCCGAGCGACCTAGCTACTTCGACTTGCCGGCGGAACCCTGGCTCGTCTTGAATGCGGCGTGCGAAAAAGGGATTTCATTGTCCCCGCGGTTCAGTGTGTTGACCGCGTTCTGGAACTCGACGTACTGAGAGCGGGACATCTCATCGCTGAGCGCCTGCCAGTCGGACGGCTTGAAGTCCTGTGCAACACCCTCGGAGTCGGTCACGCGAACAATCGCGGTCGGCTTCTCATGGGACATAGCAGCATCGAAGATCGTGGCAATATTGAAGCCAGCATCAGCGTCGAGTTCATTCTTCTCACGCGGCTTATGAGCGGCCACCAGAGCGTCCCAATCGACACGAGGCAACGCACGTACAACGAACGTCACGGACGCGTTGCGCTGCGCCTCAAAGAGCGCGTGAACTTCCTTCTGGATCGCCGCCACCGGACCATTCAGGCGGCCGTCAACCGACTGCTTGCGCATCGCTTCCTTGAGGCGCGCATCCGCATCTTCATACTTCGCGAACAGCTCACCATCGAGGCAAAGAGTTACACGTCGTTCAGCACGCTTGATTGAAATAGCCACGAGGACTCCTAAGTTTTGAGGGTGGGTTTCAGTGGGGTGAAACCGCGTGCGCCCTGCACCCCACCAGGGCAGAGCGCACGCGAGATTGTGGAGCGGTGAAGCTAGGCGGCCATGACCACGTCGAGCGCCGGGGAGCTGATGATGAACAGCTTCCACATGCTCTTGATGGTCGAGTTCGCCTCGTGAGGAACATCAACCTTGGCGCCGACCTTGATGCGGTAGATGCGCACCGTGTCACCGACTGCCAGCGGGGCGTCGAACGCCTTGCCGCGGCGAATCAGGATGTCCATGACGGCGCCCTCAGTGAGAGTTTCAACCGCTAGGTTGAACTCCGCCTCATCCGGGCTGTTCGTGTTGTCGATCGCAGTGACGGACAGCGAGTGAGTCTTGCGCCCTGGCTGCTCGAAAACATCGGTGGTGCACAGGCGCTCATCAGTGATCGTTGCCTGATCCAAGCCAACGTCCAGAGACGTGATGTAGCAGGACAAGTCATCCTGAGCAGTAGCCTCGGTGAGCTTGGGAGCCTTCATGTTCGCGAAAGTCGCAACAGCCAAGACAAGCTGATTACCATCGGACGGTGTTGCTGGAATGTCAGACAATGTCTGCCTCCTTCTTTTCTGCCGCCACGGACGGCTTAGGTGTCACACCTTTTGATGCGACAAAATGTTTCGGCTTACGAGGCTTGATAGCCGGCGGGTACTTGTCCGACTTGATGGCTACGTAAAAGCCAGAGGCAAGGCGCTTGCTCGTCTCGGGCACGTCGAATTCGTGCCTCGTTTTGGGATCGCGCACGCGAATAAAAAGCATGAGGAACCTTCTTTCGGGCATAGAAAAAGACGCCCCACGAGAGAGCGCCTTAGGTGAATTGGATTAGGTGGACAGTCGCCATTCAAGGACGGCGTAGTGAGGATGTGCGCCGCCAAAGGTCACGTCCATGTCCTCAGTGATCGGCAAATCATTCGGGATCGCCTCAAGCCGCTGCCCCTCAATACGTGCACCCTCAAGATCCGCCACAACTTGATTAGCAATGATGAACACCGAGGCGGCCGTCATGCTCGTGACTGTCGTGCGCCACTTCGTGCCCCGCATGTGGGGAGTTCGATTCAACGACCGAGCCTCCACGCGAGGAACAAACGGAGTCACGAGAACATATGGCATCACGAGCACTGGAAAGGGTGGAGTGTCATCGGCGTCCGGAACCACGCTGTCGTATGCGTTATGGTCGGCCAGCAAAGCCAAGAAATCAGAGTGAAGGCTCATAGCTTGTCCACCCACCCGTCGACAAGTTTGTTGATCTGCTCATATGTCTTCGGCGCCTCACGCATCAACGGCCCTTCGAGATCCAAGGTGCCGCCGCCGCGAGACGTTCCGAAGTAGGCAACGTTCCCGATGCCACCACCCTTGCGCGCCTTATCCGGGCCGATAGCATAAGCGACAGATCCGGCGCCATATTCGGAGTCATAGCTGATCGCAGGAGCTAAGCCCTTGAAGTGCTTCGATGACTTGGCGCCAGCAACAAGATCCTCCTTGATGTTGAGCGAGCCCTTTTCAAGCACCGCATCAACCTCTGGAAGCGCCTTGCTTGCGATCTTGCCGAGCTCGACACCAAACTGGTTTAGTTCGTCAAGGCCCACTATTTGGACGCCCATTTACTTCACCACCAGTTCGACGTTCCAGCGGTCGGCCGTGCGGAATGTTCCCCGCGCCAACTCGACCAGTCGGAACTTTGAGCCGACCAGATCCGGGTCCATCGTTGAAGCCGTGATCGTGGCAATGTCATCGATCCGCAGTTGAGACGAAACCGGAAAGTGAAGTTGCAAGGATTCGATAACGTACGCATGACCGCCAGCCTCAGGATTCGCCGCCTGAGCCGTCGCGCCTTGGACCTTGCACGCACCGCTATAGACCGGCGTGAGACTGGGAGTCACCGCGCCGGTTATAGGGTCCGTGACATTGGGGCCCGGACGGGAGGCCATGCAGGAGTCGAGCATCAGGGACTCGGCTAGGGCACGGCCATCAGTCGTGATCTGCTGAATGTCCATCAGGCATACCCCGGAGTGGCAACCAGGCGAATCGAGAACGAGTCGCCAGACGATGCAGGCAGCAGGTCATCCCAGTCATCCTCAGACAGCTGCAGCTTCCCCGAACTGCCCGTGGTGTCCACTGTCTCTGTCTTCGAGTAATCGTCAACAGAGACAGTGGACTGCCGCAAACCTTTCGGGTTATCCAAGACGCGCTTGATCGCCCCCGCAATGACGCGCTTGACGGTCTTCGCAAAATCCTCAGACGCCGCAACTTGTGCATCCACATCAGAAATCCGCTGGCGAACATCTGCCGACAAATCGCCAATCCAGACGCCCACCGTGACCTGCTGTGGCGCAGTAAGAGTGCGGTCCAAGAGTCGATCCTGTACATCCTGCCAAGTTGCTAGATCAGCCATGGCCACACCCTCCTTCTACTCGGTTACGAGTGCCTTGATGTCTTCGCGCTTGAGATCCGCAACAGCGTCCGACTCGTGGCCCTTCTGGACCGCGTAGGCGCGCCATTCCTCGACGGAAGCGTTGCCCTTCGGCTCGAAGAGTTCCGCGCCGGGAGCGACGTGCTCGTTGTCCGCGGGCGGCGGAGTATTGCCGCCGTCGCCTGAATCCTTTTCCGGAACGGCGGGTGGGGTTTCGGGAACCGCCGGGGTGGCCTCGGGAACAACGACGCCCATGTGAGCGAACCCGCGCAACCGCTCGATGACTTCCGGATCCGAAACATCGGACTTGCCACCACTGAACTTCGTCAGCCCGTTGAGCCGAAGCTCCGGGTACTTCTTGCTGAGAATCAGCATGAAAACTCCAATCAATGAATGAGTGGGGCGCTCGAAAGCACCCCACTCAAACGGGCTAGTTAGACGGTGCGGAGGGTTAGCTTGCCGTGCTTCTTTTCGTTGCCGTAGTTCAGGCCGATTTCGCCGTAGATCTGAACTTTGTCAGCGGCGCCGGTCTTGGCCAGTGGCTCGGCGAAGAAGTGACCCTTGCCCGGGATCTCCAAGAAGGCGGGGCGCAGATCCTCAAGGGATGCCACGATCAGGGTGTCAGCCGGGATGTATCGGGACAGCATGATGTTGGCGCGACCGAAGTCAGTCTCAAAGGTCTGCAGGGAGACGCCGCCGACATCGCGGGTGTCTTCCTTGTAGCCTGCATCCTTGATGAAGATCTTGGTGAGCTGGCGCTTGAGCGCAGCGTTCACCATGACGGTGCGGGTTTCGCCTTCCTGAATGCCGCCGTTCTCCCAAGCGTCTTGGAAGAGGTTCATGACATCGTCTTCGGACAGGACGCCAATGGCGGAGGTGACGCCCACGTTGGTGGTGATCGCTTCCAGCAGACCGCGAGTCTTACGCGGGGTCGCGTTGGTGGTCGGCTTGGAGTAGGTGCCGGTGATGAAGGTCTTCTCGATATCGAAGGCCTTCTGCTTGAACTGCTGCGCGAGCTGCCAGGCCAGTTCGTCCGCGGGGAGGACGGTGCCGCCCACGGTCACTTCCGGCTGGCCGGCGGTTGCGCGCTGGCCGGTAGCGGCCTGCTTGGTGTAGGAAATTTCCACCGCTTCCTGGTGGATTTCCAGCACGTTCGACGCGTTGTAACGCACGCGTTCTTCACCTGCAGGCGCATTGGCACCTTCGAGACGCTGGCGAGAATCCTCACCGGCGCGCAGGTCGTAGCCCTGCCACTCGAAGAAAGTAGCTCCCACAGATTCGCCGCCGGTCAGGCCGCCAATCGAAGAGAGCAGCGGGGTGTCTTCCGGGGTAGCTGCGAACAGCTCACCCACGTAGTTCGGCAGGTTGTAAGTAGTGCCCTGCCCGGTAATTCCAGCCACAATGGCCTCCTAAGTTTAGGTTTGGTTATTTGCCAGAGCGCCGAGCTGCTGTGCTTTCAACACAGCAACTGCGCTCTTATCGCCAGCCTTCTCGGCAGCAGCGATCTGCTCCGCGAGAGTGCCGGTCTTTTCATTGCGAGGCCCACCGGAGGGGTCGGGCTTCGGGGTGCCAGGGGCCGCAGCCGTAGCGAGTCGAACAGCAAGCCGTTCCATGGCCGCTTCGTCACCAGCAGTCGCCAGCAGCTCAAGATCGTCCGCATCGGTGATCTTGTGCTTGGCCGCCACCTTGTAGCGGGCAAGTTCGGCCTTCGCCTCAGCAGCTTCCTTTGCGCGCTCGGTCGTCTCGGCCTGTGCGCGCTCAATGTCGCTCAACTTGGCCTTCTCAGCCTCAGCCTCGCGATCCTTGAATGCAGCCAGTTCCTTGCGCACTTCTGCCAGATCAGCCAAAACGGCATCCTTGGATTCCTTCGACTTGAATCCGCCAGCATCTTCATCCGGCTTCACAGCTTCCGGTGTCGCACTCGGGGTAACTTCCGCGCTCTCGTCGGGCTTTACCTCTGTCACAACAGGATTCACATTTGCAGGCACAATCGCACCCCTTCATTTCTTGGCCGCGTCTCACGGCAAATAACCCCACACGCGTCTCACGCGCAGGAAAAATAGTTGATAAATCAGCGGGCGAACTTCTCCCCGCCAGTGGAAAGCCAACGTCGGAAATCGTCCTCGACCTTGGCTGCAATCTCAGGCGTGAGTGGCTTCTTGCTGCTGTATGGGTAGCGGCCCTCGCGGACGGCATCCCAACGCAACTGGGCATCGAACAACCTGCGCTCGGCTTCCGTCATCGTGTATCGCGAACCATCACGCACACCAGTGTTGCGAGCCTGCTCAACAGCACGCCGCGCACCAACACGAGTACCGCCGCGGGCAAGAGCGCCAAAGCCCTCACGCTGGCCGCGGATAGCGCCGAGAGGATCCTGACCGCCGGGCAACAGGTACCCGTTCGACTCCAGCAACTTGAGTGACTGCTCGCGTGGGAGATTCTGCGAGTAGATACCCTCTGGCGTCAGTCGCGGCCTGCGGCCCGTGCCGTAGTTCCCGCGGCGAGTAGTCCCCTCAGTGGTCACTAGCCCGCCCGGCTTCATGCCGCGGCGGCTGTTGACTACTTGGAAGAGGTCGCCACCGTCACGAATCGCCTGCGCGCCAGAAGCCGTGTAGATCTTGTTCTGCTCGCTCTCCGAAAGGCTCTGGAAGTATTCGTAGGGGTCATGGATAAGACCTTCAGAAGTAGCCGCATCAGCGCCTTTCGATGGAACGTGAACACAATCGCAACCGGGATGCCGACGAAAGCCAGCGTTCCAGCGGTAGAACTTGCCAGCCAGCACCGAACAGCGCGAGCACGACGGAGGGTTGAGCATTCGGACATACCCGACGCCAGGACGTGAAGCTAGGTCCACACCGGCAGCGCCGCGGCCAGCATCAGCCACGGTCGTCTTGACGATGAGCTCGAGGAACTTCCCGCCCGACGCCTTCGCGGCCAGCGGATCCCAGCCTTCCTTGATGCGCTCCTTCGTGCGCGGCACCGGAGACCAAAGAATGCCATCCAGCGAGCGACCGTCAGCCGCAACACCCGCAAACCCAGCAGGATTCACGAACGCTTCCGGGGCCTCGTAGTCACCTTGCGCGGCCAACGAGCGCGCCCCATAGGATGCGCCCGCAGTAGCGGCCTCGAGCTGCAGCGAAGACACCTCGTCAACCAGCCCAGTGTTCCGCAGGATCACCGCCCACGAGTCAGTCAGTAGGCCAACCTGAACCTGCTGCCAAGCCTTACGCGCCTTGAGCTGACCAATCGCCTGCAGTCGTTGCGAAAGCTTGTACTGCTGAACAACTGCCGCGGGCATGGACATCAGACAACCTCCGCAACCTGCTTCTCAAGGGAATCCAAAGCCATGCGAGATTCTTTCTCGATGCGCTCCCACTCGCGCTTCTTCTTCGCCTCAGACCAGCCAAGCTCGTCCCAGCTAGATTCACGCGAAATCAGCCCATCACCATTGGCGTACATCTTCGTGACAGCATCCGCAGTCTGCGCTTGCGTCGGAGTCGCGGGGTTGTACCACTCGGTAGCGATCCTGTTACCCTCGACCCATTTGCCAGTACGGAAACGCTCATACAAGCCCATGACGTGGCCCCAACCGGCGCCATCCTCAGTGTTCTTCGCCTCGACGTTCTGAATCAGTCGCGACTCATCGGCCACAATCGCACCCTCAGTGGGAGGATTCGCCGAATTCTGACCGAAGTAACGGATCGGAAGACCAGTAATACCCGAAACGAGCTGGCCATAATGGTTCGTCGTGTCGTGGAAATTCTTCAAATCCGACGCCGTGAACTGGCCAACCTTCGCATCCTTGTTCTGGTTAGCCCAGATCGCAGTGAAGTAGGCCTCCCACGCAGGGATCGGGTTGTTGTTCTTGTCCATGAAGTCTTCCTTGGACATGCCCAGGACGTACTTCTGCGGAACGGAGTGCGTCTCGCCCGCGATCTGCAAGTTCGTCAGCGTGCGAGCAGCCGCATCCACAAACGGGATAACGTCCTTCATCTCCGAAACACCCTGCCAGCGACCAACACGACGCCGATTCAAGAACATCACCAGCGGCACACGACCAAGCTTGTGATCGTCACGATCAACAATGACCCAGCCCTTCGGGCCACGCTCCAACCACAACGTCTGATCCGGGAAGTACAAGGTCGCAGCCTTCGCCGGCCCGCCATACGCCGGGCGATCATAGAACCGCGCTGCAGCGTCCATGCGCCGGAAGCGCCGATTGACGATGGCCACGATCTCCGTTGCCGACTCAACCTGAATAAGAGGGTGATCGGGATCTTCCTCGTTGGATCCGACCGACACGAAGCCGCGGCCAAGAATCAGCTTCTCTTTGCCCAGAATCTGGGACTCAGAGCCAAGGTTGTTGGCGTCCCAGCCTTCCATCAGATCCTCAGAAGCAACTTCCTCGCCCGGGAGATAGAACGCTTTCATCTTCTGCCGGTTGGCCACCGCATCAACAGTTGTACGGCACCAGTTGGCCGCCGTCTCAAACCGTCGAAGCTCTGGAGGGACAGCGAGCCCTATATGCTCAAGGCGCTGCGACCCCTCGTAGTAGCGATCATTCAGAACGTCAGCAGCCGAAGTGGCCGCCAGCTGGCTCTCCAAATAATCAACGGAGGACTGAACTTCACTGGTCAAAGCCATTGGCCCTCCATTTCCGCGGCACTACAAGCACCACATACGGTTATCGGTCTCTTCGCCCCAGCCATCAAGGCGAGCGTCGGACGCTGCAGTGTGCGCAAGGATCCGCGCCATAGCAACGTCTATCTTTTGGTGCTGCGTAGGCTTTCCCAGCACGTACTTCTGGCCAGGCTTCGCAATCTTGCGAGCGTTCGCAAAGCTGATACCTGCGATCGGGCAGCCATCGTGCGTGACGCGACGTTCCTTGAGATCGACCTCAAAACGCTTGATTTCGTCGTACATCTTGGAAATGCGCGAGGTATTCCACTCGAAAACTTTCTCGTCGCCATACTTCAACGACCAGTCGCCAATCTCGGAATACCAATCGTGCGGATCGCAATAGAAGCGACGAACCTTGAATTTCTCCATGAGCTCGTCAACGGCCGCGGAAACCTCGCCGCGGGGAATGTTCCCATTCCACTCGGCAGGATTCCAGATCGTCGGCCGGCGGTCTGGCCCATACCGCGGGGTGAACGTCAACCCACCGATGGTCTCAGCCTGAATTGCAGTCCAGTCGTCCGAATCCGAACCGTCGAACCCAAGACAAATCTGAGTTCCATCGTCAGGCTGTGGCAGCCAAGGCATTGGCGTAAGCAGCATCCCAAAGACCATCCTTCAACCACGCACCAGAGCCAGAAACTAGACGGTTCCCAAAGAACCGCTCAGCCTCGGCAGGATCCAGCTCCATCAGCTCGGCAGCCTCAGCCTCAATGGAATTCAGGTCAACGTGAGTCGAACCCGCGTAGCCATAGGCGTGCATCTTGGCCCGGTCTCGCCGGTTCTTGTAGGACAGTTCCTTCGGCGGCTGCCGGAAGAACTTGAACACGTCCTGCGCCTGAGATTCGAACGTCTGCTGAGCCGTCGAGTTCATCGCCGGATCCCAGGCGTTCGTCGTCTCAATCGTTCGTCCACCCATGCCGGCGGCGCCACGGCGCTGAACTTGCGCGACTGTCACCAACTTGTTGGTCTTGGTGTAAAGGCCCGACTCATCTTGGAAAGCAAACGAGATCGGATTACCAAGTCGAGACTGAGCATTGGACGACACTGCGTCGATCCGGTCCATGTCGTCGTCGCCCGAGTCGCCAAGAATGCGAATGAAACCCTCGCGGACCTTCATCAGCGAACCAAGCGGACCCAACCGAATCATGGCCTTGAGCGGGCGCATGATGTTGTCAACTTGATCCTCAGACGTTGCCAACAACTGGATCAGCGGCGAGGGATGGCGGATGCCCATCGGCTCACCGGGCAGGTACTCGTATACCCAACCGCAGCTGCAGCCGAATTTGGCACACTCGTATTTGTCGCCAGCCTCAGCCCAGCCCCCGAAGATGGTGGGGCCAACGGCCTCTGCAGCAGTGACGGCAGCGGACCAAGGGCCCTTGCCCGTCTTCTGCGGTGCAACAATCTGCGAACGCCGGTACACGAACGCCTGGTTGAGCAACGGCTGCTCTTCATTCCAGTAAGCCTCTGGGCGGATCCGGTAGTGATTCGCCGTGCACCAGAACTGCCAGTCGTACTGACGGAAAGCCTTGCCGCGGGAGAACCCGTCCGGGACCATGCAATGCTGCTCGATCCACGCATCAATCACGTCACCAAGCGTCGGGAAATCGACTACATAACCAAGATCAACCGTCGCCATTTACTGCTCGCATCCGGCGGACCGGAGCGGAAATAGCTTTGGGAGCCTCGGCTGCCTTCTCAGTTCGCTTCACATCAAGTTCACTTCGCGCTATTGCCCAACCGTTCCCCGCGAGACCTGCTGGCGTGAGTCCGATCTGATCAGCGAACCGGTGGAGAGAGTTCTTATCCGCGGCCTGAGCATCAGCGGACTCGCAAATGGCGGCTGTACGAACCCACATGGCAACCGAGTGCCAACGCCAAGACTCCAACGCCCAAGCGCAAGCCTGCGGGGTTGACCAAGCCCACTCCCAAAGCTCCTGCTCGCGCTCTTGGCGACCAGCAGAAGCGCCGGGATCCGTCTCCTTGATCTTGGCTTTAGTCTCCGTATCGAAATACTCGTTGAAGACCATTGCTGGGGACAAAGGGAAGTCAGGAACGGCGCCATCGAATCCGCTGGCGGGAAGAGTATCAAATGACACGCCGCGGAGATCCGACCGACCCGAAGTAGGATCAGCAGGCGGGCCACTTCGGGCCCGAGATCCACCACTACCCATGAAGCACCCCTTAGGAGAAAAATGATGACAGAAGCAGAGCTCAATGCCGCCCGTGACGAAAAGGAAAGACTCAAGCAGGAAGCCTGCGCCCACGAGCATTTCCGAAAGGAAATCTATATGGGACAAAGGTCGGGGGATTATGAATGCAGCTCATGCGGCCTAGTAATTTCTAAGAGCAAATTCGAGGCACGCAAAGCCAATATCTGATGTGGCCAGCGGAGGGTTTGAAAACTTTTGAACCCTCCGCGAGGTGCAGCGACCTCACCGGCGGTCTGACTTGGCGGGTTTTTAGGCCCCCTCCCGTGGGGTTGTCCACAGGGTTATCGACAGGTTATGCACACTCCGAAAATAGGTTGTGTGGGTTAGCTTTCGAGCTTTGGGTGAGCCCGTTTGCCGCCGTCCGAGGTGTTGCAGTGCGCGTGCTCGGGGCCTTTGTAGTCGGTGCGGTCGTCGGTGTGTCCGAGG
The DNA here is from genome assembly GCF_012271785.1 of Paeniglutamicibacter terrestris. Lineage (GTDB taxonomy): Bacteria > Actinomycetota > Actinomycetes > Actinomycetales > Micrococcaceae > Paeniglutamicibacter > Paeniglutamicibacter terrestris. Next base: position 104,552 of record NZ_JAAWVT010000009.1, read on the forward strand.
TGCCACTCTGTGCCTGGGTGGATTGGCTTGCCGCAGGTTGCGCAGTTGACTCCGCCTCGTTGCACCTTGATGTCCCATTGTTTGCGGAGTGCATTGTGCCTGTGGTCGTAGCCTCGTTTGGTTGAGCTTCCTCTGTCTGCTTCGTACTCGCGCTCGTGCTCTGTGCAGTAGCGCTTGTTGACGATGCGTGGACAGCCTCGCTTGGGGCAGATGCGCTTGGCTCTAGGCAATAGTCAGCGCTCCTTGCTATGGTCTGCTCATGTCTAAAGGCGTGGAGTTGCGTTGGTCGAACTTGACCAGCGGTGGTGTTTTCAATGTTTCGGGTGCGACCTTGTATGAGGTACGAGCGAAGCTTGAAGGCGCGGGGGCGATCTGGGGTAGGCGTACGTGGGTGGATGAGGTGCGTGTTCTTCATCCCTCGGAGTACATCAAGTTTGGTCAGCTCACTAAGGCGGGCCTTCAATCTGATGACCCGCCTCGCTTGGTGGTCACGTATCGGACTGAGATTGGCGGGTCCATTCAGTTCGTTGAGTTGCCACTGGTGTAGGTGACGATTCGCTCCAACCTATTGGAACCGGCAGGATATGCAGGTTTAATGCTCATGTGAGAGCTTGATCCTGCACGCTTCTACTAGATCGGCAGGATCTTGCCGCATAGCATAGCCCGCCCTCACGTTGGTGAGAGCGGGCTTTGTTGGCTGGTTCGGCTGTCGAGGAACTCTAGCCTGTCCGTTGCGTACATCTTGATTTCGCCAGTTGCTGCGATGTAGACATAGGACACTGGGGTGTATGTATTGTCGGAAGTTTCTAGAGAGTGACCGTTTGATGCACCTCTGAGCGCAATGGTGCCGAGTTCTTTTGTGGCCTTGATTCTGACCCTGGCGTGCCTGGACCCGGGTTGGGGTCCGAGTTCTTCTGTGGTCATCCGCGGCATGGTTTGTCCTTCGTTGGCGTTGGCGGTTGGTTCCGCTGGTGCCTTGATCAGACCATGTCGCGTCCGTCTTGCATAGGTTAGTTGGCATCGACTCACTCGCTCGCATCGAACGTGGGTCGAGGGTGATGCCTAGATCGCGACTCGCGGTGGAAGGCACGCGAGCCAAGTTGTGTGTGGTGGAACGTATCTGTGGGTAGCCTCTGCGATACTCACTTCGTTGGGTGTGGTGGCACGCCTCTTAGCGATTGGAAGTATTTATTATGATGGCGCGTCTGTCGGCTTGCCCAATTTGCGGATCTGAGAATGATCTGTCGCTTGTATCTCATCCACTTTGGGGGGAATTCATGACCATCTATGTGTGGCGCTGCAATGCTTGCGACCAGTATGTTGATGCCGATGGTCCTGTTGATCCGATGAAGGACTAATGCGCTTGTATCGCTGGTGAACTTGGATCGGTTAACGAAAGGATGCGCCCAACCTTTCGGCGGGGCGCATCCTTTCGGGCAACAAAAAAGCACCTGCCGTATGGCTAGGTGCTTGGGAGTAGATCCAATGATCCCCTCGCTTTGAGTCACTTTACATGATTCTGGGTCTGATTAAAAGCTCATGCTTTGATCCTTTGTGTGTGGAGTTCGATAACTTCGTGTGGCCAGTAGGTCGGGAGTGGGTCGCGTGTGACTGGTGCGAGTTTCCCGCGTTGCGCCCAGTTGTTGATGTCTTTGGACTTGACACTGATCCTGGCGTTCTTGCGTAGGAACTTCACGAGCTGCCTTGTGGGCAGTGGGGGTGCTTCTTCCTTGACTCGTTTCTGGTTGGCTTCGTGGTCTACTTCTTCTACTTCGGGTCCGTAGACGGCGTTGCGTGCGTTGCCTACCCAGATCCTTGCCATGTGGAGGGTTTGCCCTGCGTTGGGGTTGTCGCGGGCTTCTTTGTAGGCGTTCTTGGGTAGTTCCCAGAGTAGGTAGCGGAGTTGGCCGGTGTCGGTGGTTGGTGGTCGGCTGCCTGCGCTCTTGGTTCCATTGCCGCCTTCTTGTCCTCCTGCTTTCTTGGTGACTTTTCCGGCTTGGATGTTGGGGTCGAGGTTGACGATGAGGAAGTCAACGTTGTCCAGCAGGTCGGCCAGCTCTAGTCGGTGTTCTTCGCAGAGGTGCAGTGTCGATGCGGTGTCGCAGTCAGGCAGGGTGCATTTGCTAGCTGTCTCGGTAGCGGTCACGTACTGTCTCCTCGGTTTCGATGGTGGCCTTATGGAGTAGCCCCAAGGTTGTGTGCATGGGCTGGTTTGGCGGGACTTCTTTGGAGTACCAGCGCTCGCCGTCGTGGCAGTCTGGTGCGATGGCCGTTGCATAGACGACCCACTCAGTGACCATGCCTTGGGTTTCGTCGGTTACGTGCGCACTAATGGCATCCTCGAGCGTCTCGCTGGTCTTGGCGATCATGACGAACCACGGGACTTTAGATCGGGCGGTCTTGTAGCCCTCTTGCCACGGGAACCGCTTGGTGATCCAATTGCTGCTGGCCACGATGATCTTGGGACTGTCCGGGTGCCACATATTGAGGCTCATTTCACTTCTCCTTCTGGGATGACGACCACAACGTTGTCCCCGTACGAAAGATCAACTTCGCCAGGGATCTGGACAACGACTTCTGTCATGCCGGGTCGGCGTGCTGGCTCGTAGCTAGCGCGGGTGACTCTGGCGTGGAATTCCTTGCTCATGAGTAGTCCTTCCATGGGGTCTTCGGTTTGACGGGTTTGGGTGCGGGTTGTTTTGGACTGATTTCGTAAAGCACGTCAACATGGACGGGGCTCACGGTTACGTCGTTGGCGTGCATCTGGACTCCGGCACTGTCGTCGACGTCAGGCAGGAACGTTCCCCGGTGCCGACTCGTGCGCCGGAACCATCCCTTGGTTCCTGCTGGGTAGATTTCCGGGGGCAGCGGCTCAATATCCGGAACGATGACATCAACGACGGTGACCGCCTCATGCCACGCGATCAGAAGCGAATCGTGCTCGAGGATCCGCGGCGGGATCACTTGGCGGCATCCAAGTATTCGATTTCCCACGTGGGGTGGAAGTACCCGAACGTTCCATCATCGAATCGAACCTTGAGGTGCGCGCCTCTGACTGCGCTGACGATGGACCCAACTTTGTTTTCGCCCATTCCCGTGTACCGGATGCGTGCACCACGCTTGGCAGGAACTGCGTAGCGTTGGCGGATGTATTGCATGCTCATCGGGTTTCCTCCATTGCGTTTGCGGTGTCGGTGAGTAGTTTGATGACGGCGGTGGTGACGCTGTATCCGCCGACCGGGTAATCGTTTTTGATGTTGCGGGCGGCGGTTCGCATGAAGTGGCCTTGCGAGTGGAAGCCCGGATGCGGGATGTGAGGCATCGGCACGGTCACGCTTTCCGGGACTGGGAATGCCTGCACTTGGTGGTCAAAGCACATGACGGGCTTGCGGCGAAGATGGAAGGCCACGAGCCATACACGGTTGGTTTCGCATGGCAGGAAGCAGTTCGATTCAGGCCATGACTCGTCGTAGGTGAGGCCTTGTGCCATCGTGCGACTGCCAACGATTACACCCTCAGTCGCGGTCGTTTCCGTTTCGATGAGGCTGGTTCGCAGCATTCCGTCATGCCCGTTGTCGGGCATCGCTTTGAGTTCCGGCCAAAGCTCTTTGACTTCCGTGGCAACCATGTTGCTGTTCCGTGGTGCGAATTTGATGCGGTCACGGTGCCTCTCGGTGGTGCCAGTGATCTTGACGCGCTGGCCTAACTTGAATGTGGTGCTCATGGTGTTTCTCCTTGGGTGATAGTGAGGATGATGCGGGGTTCGCCCTTGCCGCCGTGGCGGTGGTCCGGCCCGATGACGTGTTTGAAGCTGTCGTCCTCGAGTAAGCCCGAGTCCACGAGCCCATCGACAATGGCTTTCGTGGTGTCGGCGAGGTTATTGGGGTCGTAGCGCCCATTCCTGGCTTTCCAGATGTGTGCGACGATCCGCACCGGTGTGGCCATGGGTTCAAGTCCGCGAGCTGCCACGCAAGCCGCGGCACGCCACTGCTTCGTCAGGTTCGCCTTGGCCATTCGATGCATTCGGACGTTCGTGTTGATCCATCCACACGGCGCCGGGACCACGATGGTCACGGATCCCGTCAGCAGGTCGAGCACGTCGGCCTGCCCTGGCAGCAATTCGATGTCGTCGCTCATGCCGCCGCCAAAGAATGCGCGGCCACCATGATCAGATCCCGGGCCGCCGGCGGCGTGACCGCGTTGCCTGCCTGCTTGACCTGCTCCCGCTTGTTCCCCGTCATGATGTAGCTCTTGGGGAATGCCATGCCCGCGCTGATCTCGTGGGGCTCAAGCATCCGGAACTCGCAGTCTTCAACCTCGGGCACAGACCATTCGGTGAGGCCCGCGTGATTCCCGCCTGCGCTGATCGTGCGCAGCGGATTTGAGATTGGTGCGCTGGCCCCTTGGATCTGTTCCGGCGCGGTGCCGCGCATGGTTGTGATCATGGCGAAGCGGTCCACGGTCGGGATCGTTGGGATCGCTTTGCTCGTCGGGTGCATGACTCCATTGCCGTAGTACTCCATCAGCATCGACGTCGGGGGCGTGAGTAGCCCAGTCTCATTGCGGGTGGTCTGGGTTCGCATGAGCCCTTCGACGGGCGTGGCAACCTTCCCTTCGCGTCCTTCGACAGGAACGAGCAGGGACCGTGTGTAGCTGGTTGTCTGTGTCGGGAATGGCTCGGATTCCACCGGTGCGATGATCTGCGAGCCACGCACACTGTCGATGCTGACCGCCTGCTTGCCGTACTTCTCGAGCCCGGCCCGAATCCGCGCCATTGTCTTCTCAACGAGGGGCTTCTTCCTGTCACCGATGCGCTGGCCCTTGATGGTCCAGTCGATGGCCGCGGCCGCCGGCAACCATCCGGGCTCGATGATCTGGTTCTTGCACTTCGTGTTGGGGCAGCGGAATACGTACTGGGCTTTGTATCGGCCCCACCGGTAGTTCGGGTTCTTCCATGACTGCACGCAGCGCACTGTCTCTTCGCAGGTGGAGCAGTGAGCCAGAGGCATGAGCAGGTCGAAGTCCGGGCGGCGGTTGCCCTTGAGCCAGAACATCACGTACATGCGGTCTCGGGACTGAGGTGCGGGAGCGCCGCCGAGCTGGGCGTGCATGCTGTTCATGTAGACGATGTGGTGTTCGTATCCGAGCGCTGTCATGGCCAGCAGCCAGGCATCAAACATGATCCACTTGGCCGCGTCCACGACGTTCTCGGTGATGATGAGTTTGTACTTGTGGACCTCGGCGAAACGGGGCACGTCCCACATGGTGGCGCGGGACCGCTCTGCAGATTCGTCGGCGATGCTGTCTCCGAAGAGGTCGGGCTGGTTGGAGATCCTTTTCTTACCCTTGGCCACCGAGTGGTTCGTGCATTCGGGGCTGGCCCACAGGATGTCGCTGGTGGCGATGTAGCGCGGGTCAGTTACTTGGATGTCCGCGCAGACGTGCTCGGTTTCGGGGTGGTTGGCGTTGTGGGTTTCGATGGCGCGGGCCCAGTGGTTCATGGCCGTCTTGACGGTCATGCCGGGAATGCTTTGGGCTCCGGTGGAGGATCCGCCGGCGCCGCAGAACATGTCGGTGAGGCTGAGTGCGGGAAAGTTTGCGGGGTTGATGCGTTCGAGGGTTGCTGTTGGCACGGGGTTTCTCCTTGGTTTTGGGCACAAAAAAGGCCGCGGTGTCGCGGCCAAGGCATGAAAAAAGCCACCGGGTGGGCGGTGGCTTGGGGCAAAAGAAAACCGCCCGAAGGCGGCGTGGGTACGGCTAGTTGGCTATGTCCAGCATGGTCCTATATCCGAAAGGAATCCTCCCTTGTCTGGGTCTCGCTCATAGGTGCGCCCGAGGGAATCTTCGAAACTGAGATGGACTGGAATGATCTCGCTAGGTTTGTACATGCGGGAATCGGCAGCCAGCGAGGTGTCCAGCATCGTCCTGGGCCTCATGATTGGGAGCTCCCATTTTCCGTCGGGCAAGCCATCGTTAGTGACGGTAATCTTGTAGATGGCGTCATCCGAGGCATTCTCAATGTAGACCCTAGGATTTTGCGTTCCGGCGTCAATCTCGGTCCAAGCAATGACTCGTGATGCTTGACGATACCGATCGTCTTGGTGGCGCTGGTCCAGTAGTTCGTTGGCTTTAGCCGCGGTTTTATTGGCCTGTTCAGCTGCGTCGCCAGCACTCTTCGATTGAAAAAGCGCAACGGCAACCGCTACGAGTGTCGCTAATGCTGCAATTGCTTGCCAGAAAGCAGGCCAGAATTCGGATTGCACCGGCATCTCGCAAGACAGTTGGAACACGGTCTGGGCATCCGCGATGGAGCCTGCACAATTCAAGGTTTCTGAGAGGATCATCCGTTCATCCTATGAGGTTTCGGGGATGCGCTCTATTTGGTCGGGTGCTTCGTGGGTGATGGTGCCGTTGTCCCCAAGCACTCTGTAAAAGCTCTCGATGGTTTGGGTGCGGTCACGCCGAGCTTGTCGCGGATGCTGACCTGTCGAACGCGAGTGTGGTCGGGGATAATTCTCATCGCCCTATTTTACTGAGGAGCCGGGATTACCATTACGACTGCCCCATCCGCTTCGGTTTTTGCGATGGTCATTAGGCCGCGCATTCTGCCTAGCGTCGCGGATTCAGGTTTGAGATTGCTTTCCCAGACGTCAACTGAATCGGCGACGTCGTTGGCGAATGTGCGGACATCTAGCTGCAAGGTCGTATGGATGCTGTTGCAATGAGCACTTTTGCCGTTCGGAGGGGACGCAGTGAACATGAATTCCCGGAAAACTCGATCGATTTCGTTTTTCATGTGCTTGGTTGTGTCGAACGATCCTTCGTGGAGGACGGCGCACCTGAGCGCGTAAAAGTCTGTCCCGCTGATCCAGATCATTTTTTCATCGGACAGCAGACCTGGCATAGGTGATGTGTACTTTGGCGTGAAATTCTTGTCGACCCATTCAACAAAGCGTGGGCCCGGTTTTGCGTTCGGCCGAGCGAGCTTGCTGCAGATATCTGGCATCGTCAGTGCAAGTGTCAGGGCGGAGTACCAGTTTTGTTGAGTTGCAGCGCTTCGGATGGCGTCTGTTAAGTGCTTCATGGGATGAAGCCTATGGCCTCAGAATAGGGTTTGGTGCGCGCCTCGCTTGGGCTTGGAACGGTTTCGGCTTGCCGCCAGCCCTTTGGCGGCGGTTGTGGTTTGCACAGTTTGGGCTTCCCTTTGCCGACTTGATCGGAACGGCGTTCCCCTACGAGAACATCGGCTAGGCAGGCTCGGCAGTGGTGCGCGGCTTCCCATTCGTGATCTGGGCACGGGTCGGCTTTCGGGGGCTCAACTTTGAACGTCTCGAATTGCCAGTGCTTGCCGGGCAGGAAGATCCCGGATGGTGATTTGATCGCGGGGTCATTCGCAGCGCGGATTGCAGCTTCGGCGATGACTGGGAAGGGGTGCGGGTCGTCTCGGTGCTCGGCAAAGAGGCTGAGTGTTTGATTGGGTCGCCAGTTGCCGGGGCGCATGAGTGCCAGGAGTGCGGCGAGAACTTCGGCTTGCTGCTTGTGGATCATCGGATGAATTCCTTTCGTCGATTGTTGGATTGGTTCGCGTTAACTTAGGTGACGATTCGACGAAAAATCTTTCCCCGTTCTTCTTTAAAAGATGAGTAGAAACCTAGGTGAGACAAGCTCCCAAGGAGCTTGTTGGTTAATGGTTACTGGTTAGTTCGATTCTGCTTGGACTTTGCTTGAAGCAGAGCGTCAACAAAACACCGTTCTGCTACAAGCAGCTGCTTGGATTCTGCTTGGACTTGCTTCACTGTTCTTCGTCCGGTTCGGCGCCCGGGCAGTCTTCGCAGTTGGGGTCGATTACTCCCTTGTTGACGTGGTTTCTGATGTGCGATGACTTCATTCCGCCGCGGCGTCCAGCTTCTTTTTTGTCACTCATGTGTTGCTCGATTTCAAGCTTCGACTTTTGGTGACTGAGGTAGTCGTGCATGGCGTGCTTGCCGTTGGACTTGGTCATGAATCCGACTGTGAGCATTTCTTCGATTACGTCTGGTGCATAGCGACGAACGAGGCCCGCTGGTACTTTCCCGTCCGTCTTGCGTCGGTTGGAGTAGCACCAGAGTTCAACGACTGCACGGAATGCGGCATCGGAAAGCTCGAGGGTCTTTGGGTGCTCGGGGAATTCGTCGGCGACCGTGATGTATGCCCGAGTGTCCTTTGCCATCTAGTGGGGTCCTTTCGGGATGGGCGGCGCGCACCCCGGGCTGGGATGGGGGTGCGCGCCGGTGGGGTTAGAAGTTGCCGTCTGCGACTTGGAAGACGGTGAGGCCGATTGCTCGCCACATCTCTACGACTTGGTTGCGGTCATCGAAGACGCCAGCGACGTTGTAGCGGCTGCGGATGTGTTGGTTGAACAGTTCGTGCTTCACGATGTCGTCGCGGCGCTTGTCGCCGGCGGGCCGCATGTATACCCGGGGCCAGCCAAAGCCGTTGGCCAGCAGCCAGTCTTCGGTGACTTGCCGGTGGTCTTCACTGCGTCCGGTCATGAAGATGACTTGGCCGGGGAGGCCAAGCACGATGCGGGCTACTTCCTTGTTGAGGGTGTCGAGGTGGGCTTTGGATCCGTCGTAGATGTCTCGTTCTCCGCAGAGTGCCACGGTGCCGTCGATGTCCACGAGGTAGACGTCGTGGAGTCCTGGCGTCGGTTCCCATGGCTGCCATTCCTCGGCGGTGGCCACGTCGGCAGTCGGGTGAGGTAGCGGCCCGGAGTTGAGGAACTTCATGTGCATGTTCTTGATGACCTCAGCGGGCACGCGCTCTTGCTCTGGGCGCTTTTCGTTTCGGTTGAGGCAGACACCGAGTGCGCATCCGGTGAAGTCCTGGACCTCGAGTTCGGCGCCGGTAACGTGCGCGAGGGTGGCCCATGCTCGTGCGTTGCGCTGCCGGAGGTTGGTGTCGTCCACGACAACGTCTTGCCCAGCGCGCAGGTAGCTGCGCACGAGGTCCGCGCAGGCCTTGGTGATGACTTGCTCGGTCAGGTGGGTTGCGGCCCGCTGGTCAAAGTGGAGCATCTTACGCATGGAGTCTCGGTTGACGCGTACTCGGCTCTCGGGATCTTCGGCGACCCATGCTTGGGCCCAAGTGGTTTTGCCGGATCCGGGGAGACCTCGAGTGATTATGAGCTTAGACAAGGGATGCTTCTTTCTGTGTGGTGGGGCGGATCTGCTTCCATGCCCAGGCGTGGATGTCTTTGCCGTCGAGCAGGGAGAAGATGGCCGGGCGCAGTGGGTGCTTGGATGCTTCGAGGGCGAAGTCTTTGCGGTCGAAGTCGGCGGGCAGCACGTACTCGGTGAGGGTGCGGTATGCGGTTTCGGCTTCGTCTACGAGGTTGTTGTGCTGGTCGAGCAGCTGCTTGCCGATGTTGTCGGCCCAGCGGTGGAATTCGTCGGGTAGGCCCGCGGTGAGTTCTGCGAGCGATTCCCCGGCGGCAAGGTGTTCCCAGACTGTGCGTTCATTCCATCCGGTGACGATGCGGTGGAGGCGCACGTAGTCGTCTTGCTTGATCTTCACGCGGGTGTCGGTGCCGTGGAAGTGGACGACGAACCCTTCTGCGTTCTTGCGTGCCGGGGCATCGAATGCTTCGGCCAGAGTTTCAAAGGGGAAGACCGTGGCCCGGTCGCCCGGCCACTCAATCTCTGCCGGGGTGACGCTGGTCCCGGTTTCGATGTCGATGGCGCCGAGCAGGATCAGGGCATCGAGTGGTCCGTAATCCACGACGATGCGATTTTCGGGGTAAATGATTTCGAAGAGGACCGTTATGCCGGCGGGCGGCATCCAGTCGGGGTATCGCTTGTTGAGCAGTCCGGTCGCGTGGATGGCCTGCTCGCTACTCATGGATCCGCGGGTGGCGATGCGGACCTTGCCGCCGATGACGTAGGCGATTCCGAGCGAGCCGTCGAGTTTGTCCGTCACCGTTACGGGTGCAGTCAAGTCGAGGATGGCTTCGGGTTCACCGGTGTTGAAGAACTTCGGGAACGGTCGGGCGATGACCTGGCCGTTGGGCTTGACGATGAGGCCGCGGCACTGGGTAGTGATCAGGTTCCAGTGGCGGTCGTACTGCGCTTTGTCGGTGTAGTTGAGGATCGTCAGCTCGTTGAGCTTTTGGGCGCGGACGTATCCGGCGGCGATCTCGTTCTTGAGTTCGGTCGGATCAAGCAGGTCTTGCAGGTACATGGCTTCTCCTTGGGTATGCGAAGGGCCGCTCACAAATGTGAGCGGCCCGGGTGAGGGTGGTTATGCGAGAATGCGCAATTGCTTGGGATCGGCGGCGGATTCGATGGACTTCTTCATTTCCCCGCCGTTGTCCATGCGGATGTGCACGGTGTGTTCATCTACCTTTTCGGCGGTGCCGAAGTATCCGAGGTAGATGCTGCGTTTGTCAGTGACCTTGATGCGGTCACCTTGTTTGAGTGCGTTCATCGTTCGCCCTTTGGTCCGTTGCCGACGATGCGGTCGATTGCGGCGGTGAGTTCCTGTTGGGTGCTTTCGATGTGGGCGGCTTTGGCTTGCGGGTAGTCGTGATCGTGTGGGGTTACGTCGAGGCCACCGTGTGCGAGCGTCTGGGTGTTGTCGTTGAGTTGGTCGATGCGCTCGTGGATCGCGAGTGCTTCTTCGAAGGTTGCCTCGGCTACTCGGTGCCCAATGCGTGCCCCAAGATCGAGCACGATGGTTTCTTGGCCGGGAGTTTCGACATACTGGCCGAAGTGTTTGTAGTAGGTCTCGACGGCGGCGCGAGTATACGTGCGGGCCTCGTCGCGGGTCATGGTCGATTCCTTCGTTCGGTGAGGTTGCGGATCGCCGTGTCCGCGGTCGGATCCCGATGTGTTTTGTTTTCGTACTTGAGGTTCTTTTCGGAACCGCGTTTATGGCAGTCGCAGTAATGCCAGCGGCAGATCTGGAGTGCGCCGCGGCATCGTTGGCAGCAGGGGTCCATGTGTGTCCTTGAGGATGGGTACGAACGCCGCCAGTTGGGAGGCTGACGGCGTTCGCGGAAATGGGGTGGGTAGTTACTTTGCGGGGGTTGCTTCTACGACGTTTGGCATCCACGACAGGAACGGGACGCGCCAGCCTGTCGTGATTAGGTCGTACGTCTCGCCTTCGTGCAGTGATGCGTAGACGTCGGCGGATTCGAAGTGCATCCGCCAGATGGTGTCTCCAACCTTGAGCACGCCGCACTCTTCTGTGAAGACGCGGTACTCGTGGCCCTTTTCCTTGGCAATCGATTCCTTGGCGGTAATTGTGCAGGTCGGGTGTTCCTCGTGGAGGTTCTTCGCAATGCCAATACCGGCCGCGCCGACCAGCAGAGCGCCAATGACTACTAGCGAGCAGCCAAAGGGGAAGTCGTTACTCATGTGAGCCTCTTTCTGGGCATGAAAAAACCCGCTCTGTGGCGGGCTTAGGATTGGGTGGTGAAAATTAGTTCAGCAGTAGAAATTGATGGCGACTTCCTAACCGTGGAAGCAGAGGGAGCCACCTACGAGGAAGCTCGTGACAAGCTCGATGCCCTCGTGCCAGAAGGCGGGAAGCTCGTCGGCATCATCGTGGATGGAGACTAATCGGGCAGGCTGTTGAGACTCGCCTGAATGTGCTCGATGATGTGCGCCGGTGCGTTGTTCGTGTTCGCGTACTCGAGGTAGTCAGCCAATGTGCCCGCTTCCATTGCTTTGGCGATGGTTGCCAACACTTCCGCGGGGATGGTGAGGTCAACGGGCTGCGGGGCTGACTCCTTGAGCGGCATGATGACGTGCTCAGCCTTTGTCTTCTGAGTCGCAGTGAGCACAAGAACTCGACGTTTCTCAAGGTGCGACATGTGGCTGATCTTGATGCCACCAACCGCAACGCCGCCAAACATCACTGAGGGATCGCAATACAAAGTAAATCGCCGCCCGGCGTACTGCGTCGAGTCCTTGCCCCAGATCGCCACCAGTACACGCCGCATCGTCTTTGAAGGCCTGTACGGTTTGCCCGGAGCCTCCACGAGATACACATTGACCGGCTGTTCGCGACTACCAGGGGACACGCTATCGATGGTGAATGTGCGTGGCCCTGAAAGATAATCAGCCGCGTTCTGCTGATCGGATTTGGCAATGATGCTCTCCGATAAGTCCATGATCAGAACTCCATTTCTTCAAAGTGGTCAATGCGCTCGGCAATGGGCGCATCCTTGGTTTCTTCGAGGTAGTCAGAAATCATCTGGGTAGCGCTGGCTTCAAAGAGCTTGGCCGCTTCGATGATTGCCTGCTGCCACGCGGGGTCCGGGAACACGCGCTTGACGTACAGCGCCATGCCGCCCGTGTAGTCCACGTAGTCGCACCACTTGCGGCCCATGACCAAGATCCCGGTCTGCATCTGAGCCATATTCTCGGCAGGGACGTCATCCTCAGCGAGCACTACTTCGACGTGTTTCTTCTGGGCCCGTGACTTGATTTCGATTAGACCGTCGTCTCCGACCAAGCCGTCTGGAGAATAACCAATCTGGAATCCGGCGAACGTGCGGATCATGAACCCAGCAGTGGCAGCCGGCGCATGAGTCTCGGAATAGAGATCTCGTGCATATGGCTCGTCTAGATTCCCGCGCTCCATGTCCCTGCTGGTCGCGGTCGGCTCGGTGTAGTTGGTGATCCGTTCGGCCGCAAGTAAGCGGTGAATGCTCTTTGCCGTTTCGCCGGTGGACACGTTGAGCGTGGTGCTCGAAATGAGTGCATGCATGACCGACGCAGTAACGATCCCGCGCCGGACAGCGTGCCACTCTTCTGTGCCCTGATCGACGTTGAAGACTTCCAGCGTTGTGCCGGTAAGGTCTACGGGCTCAGCGCGTGCAGGATTTTCGGGCGGCACGTAGGTCTTGGATATAGCGACTGGCGGTGTCTCCTGCTTCGGAGTTTCCTTTCGTGCGCCGGTCTTGATCATGCAAGTTCTCCATCTACGAGGCGGAATTCGTGGTCTTCGGAATCGCTGACGAACTCAACGAATGCTTGGAACTCGTTGTCTTCGCACATCGACTGCAGGACCTGCAAGGATGCTTCGTCCATGACGTTGCCGTTGCGGATCACCATGGTGCGAACCTCAGGGTTGGTAGCGATGATCATGGCCGCGCTGACGATGATCTGTTCGGCGCCGGATGCCCGTGAGAATGGGATGCCTTGGTAGAGGACGCCATCTTCATCGAACGACAGGCCTTCAACGGGCATCTCTGCCGTTGCGAGTCCGTCTGCCTTGCGCTGCTGGACTGCTTTTATCTGCGAGTCGAATGTGTTCCATTCCTTGAGCAGTGCCGCCTTGCGTTCGGCCTGTTCGCGAGCAGTGTTGTTGGACCGGATCGCCGCGTTCGAGGTCTCGGCCCCGTCGATCTGCTCTTGCAGCCATACTGGGTCTTCGCCAAGCGGCAGGGCGGTGAGGTTTTTCTCAGCTTCGACGGCCTTTCGTTCTGCATCGGCCAACTCGTGCTTGAGACGTTCAGTCTCGGACTTCCAATGCTGGACAGCGCGGGTCATGTTGCTGCGTTGAGTAACCGCTTCCTGCGCTTCGCGATGCCGCCCGAGTAGGTCATTCAGGCTTACTTCATCGGTCGGTAGGCCATTGTCTACGTTGAAGTCGCCAATCGTCTTACCTTGCTGCCCGGCCAACAGTCGCTTGGCTTCGAGTGCCTTGATTTCTGCATCCAACTCGGCAGGAACGAACGGCAGCTTCACGATGGACAGCAGAATTTCGAGCTGCTTCTTCTCGCCAACAGTAGTGAACGCAGAAGCATCAACTCCGAGCATGCTCATTGCCTGGTCAAGATCCCGCTGCCCCAGCTTGCCGCCGTCCGGTTTCGTACCTGCGAGCGTCGGGCCGGAAGGGGTGAACTTCTGATGCAGGAACGTGCCATCGGTCAGCTTGATCTTGATGTCAGCGCGACCGGATCCGTCCTTGATGGGACGCTTGATGAACTTCGCATTGAACTTGCAGAAGCCGGTTTCGATGGCGTCGAGGACGCTGGTCTTGCCCTCGCCGTTTTGGCCGAACAGCATGATGACATTGTTTGTCGGTTCAATCTTCACGGCGCTGACTCGCTGGAAGTTGACGATTTCGAGTGATTCGATGGTTCCTGCGATGCTCATTTTTTGTTCCTCTTCTGTGTGGCGAGATTGCCAATGGGGTAGGTGGGTTTGGGTGGCAGGTCTGACTTGGCCCATGCGTCGTTGGGGCGGTCGGGTGGGTTTAGCGCGGCCAATGTCCCCGGATAGGCAGTACGTCGCACGGGGTCCCATGCGGCTTCCATCGCCGTGTAGGACGGGTGCGGGTGGAACGTTGCTTCGACATTGTTGCTCATTGGGTCATCACTCCTTGGTGTGTCACGTGGTTCTGTCGGAGCGCTAGGGCTCCCACGTATTCGGGATCGTCGGTCTTGTATCGGGCTATGCATTCGGGCTGGCCAAGTGCTGCCATGACTTTTTGGCCGACCTCGATAAACGTCACTCCGCTACCTGCTCGGCGCGGGCTGCGTTCCGGCGGGCGTCGCGCCGTTCTCCCCATGCCGCTACGGCGAGCACGAGGACGATAAGGGCGAGGTCTGCGCCATTGAACACTGAGTCGAGAAGCACGCTCATTTCCCAGCCCCCGGATTCGACCCGGCAGCGCGACACAAGGAACCGAACACGCTGGACATCGCGTCCGAGTGCTTCATCGTCACCGTCTGGCCGTCGCTGTACACGCCAACCCAGTGACGCGCACCCTGACCCTCAACCGGCGTACACGAGATTGGTGTGGGCGCGACAGTCGATGCAGCAGCGGCAGGAGCAGCCACAGCAAGCGCGATGACCGGGACTGACCAGACACTGGCCTTGAGTGCGGTGCGGCGGTTCATGACCAACGCCTATTGATTTCGGCCATGCGACGCTTGTGATCAGCGTCGATTTGCTCCATGGTGGCGCGGTGCCTGATGTCCGCGAAGATCATGTAAATAGCAATGACGATGCCGACCAGCGAGAATACCCAGCCGAACGATCCGACACTGAGGCACCAGACCGCGATGGACGTGTTCATGAGCAGTAGGAATATTGCAAAGTAACGCAAGTTGTTCTCCTTGGTTTTGGGTACAAAAAAGGCCCGCATGTTGCGGGCCGGGAATGGGGTTAGAAGTTAGGGTGTGCGGTCCTCGTGCTCAATGACTTGCTTCCACTGCCAGATAAGACCGCCGCGGCGAGACTTCGAACGCGAGAGCATCGGGCCGGCCTTCACGATGCGCCCCTGAGCGCTGGCCGCATTGAACAATGCACCCCACCAATTCGGATGCGCCGGCGCCGGAACCTTGCCGCGCAAATCATCGGCCGAGAAAAGATGCTGCGACTCAATCACCACATCCAGCGCCTCATTCGCCAGGACGAACCAATCCACCTTGTCATCCAGCGAGATAGCCATTGGGGTGGTCATCGGACCCACCTCAGCTTGCGGATGGCATTGAAGTGGGCGATGGAGTTGTCGAGTCGATCCCACAACGTCTCATCAGTCGCCCGCCTCATGTACAGCGTGGCGAGGTTAGGCTGATTCGTGCGCAACGCGGCCTCAGCCCGTGCGATCAAATTCTTGGCGTTCATGCTGGGATGCTCTCTTTCTGGTTGATGCGCCTCAGCGCGTTTGCCGTCATAACGTTCTTCACTGCCGTTTCGCCCGTCTCGTCCCAGAAGTGCAGGACATACGCCAGAGGATCAACATCGCGGTAGGAGTCGAACCGCTTCTCTAAGCGGCGTGCGATCTTCTTGGCCTGCGAGAAGCTGAGGTCTTGGCCCTTCGACTCGGCAGTGGTCAGGACGATTGGCAGTAAATTGGGCACGCTAAAGGCCCCGATCTCCGCGCAAAAAACACGCAGGTAGTGGTGAGGTAATAAAGGGGGTGTGGTGGCCAGACTGTGGGCCGGGGAGATGCTTGGTACAAACGGTGGTGCGGTGCTCAGGCGAAGGGGTCGTAATCCTCAGCCTTGGCAGCTTCCTTCTTGGCTTCGATCAGGTGAGCGATCATGCGCTGCTTGTCATCCTCAGTAAGAGTGATCCTGCCGCGCTCTAGGCGGGTGCAGATGCCAGTCTCTCGGCAGAGGCGGCGGAGAGTGGTGGGCTTGAGCCCCAGCTCTGGCGCCACCTCTTCCGGAGTGCGGAAGAATGCTTCGACTACTTCCTCGACGCTCACGCCGCTAGCTCGGTGCGGTCGGGTAGTTCGAGTGCGATTTCGGCCCGCTTTACCAGCTCTGCGAGCGTGAGCCCGAGCCAGTTTGCGGTGGTGAAAGTTTCGTCCCATCCCATGGCGCGCTGTCCGTTGAGTCGGTAGCTTGCGGCTCGTTGGGACATCCCGAGGACTTGACCTAGTTCGGTTCCGCTTTTCTTCTGCCGGGCCATCTCTGCGCGGATTTCAGAGATGATCTGGTCGGCGATGTTCTTAGTGGGCATGCATTCAATCTAGAAGTTTTCTTTTAGGAACGCAAGTCGTTCTTGTTGTTCTGTCGGAATTGTTCTAAAGTAGTCGCATGACCACTAAGAAGCTCTCCGACATTGAACTAGCTATCGCTGCCGTAGTCAGGGTGGAAATGGCCAAGCGCCGGCTGAGCGCCAATAAGTTCGCGAAAGCCCTAGGAATCTCACAGCCTTCACTTAGCGCAAAACTGCGTGGGGACACCAAGTTCTCCATCGGAGAGATCGAATCCTTCGCAAGCGAAATGGGCTTGTCACTTAGCTGGGTCATATTGGAAGCTGAGCGCCAGCTAGTGTCTGACCCTTCCGCTATCTTCGGACTTGCTGCTGATGATCGCACGGAAGATTCCATGCGCCAGCAGGAGATTGACCAAGAACTGC
The DNA here is from genome assembly GCF_012271785.1 of Paeniglutamicibacter terrestris. Taxonomy (GTDB): domain Bacteria; phylum Actinomycetota; class Actinomycetes; order Actinomycetales; family Micrococcaceae; genus Paeniglutamicibacter; species Paeniglutamicibacter terrestris. The sequence goes on from NZ_JAAWVT010000009.1 coordinate 121,420, forward strand.
CATAGGGGGAAAGTGCTCGCTTTATTAGAGCTTGCAGAGCGCCGGGGGATCCGCGTTCTGTATGGACACCTTGATGGACGCAACGGCGTCTACTATCACGAGCTCGGAATGATCATTCTCGATCAAGGGCTCTGCGAATCGACCGAACGCTTCACCCTGGCTCACGAACTAGGGCACGCTCACTATGGCCACCTCGACAGCAGCCCCGCCAATGAGATGAAAGCCGATGAATATGCTGCACGCCTCCTAATTAGTCACGAGCGTTATGCGCAGGCGGAGAGTCTCGGGGACAGTCACAATTTCATCGCTCAGGAGCTAGGTCTTCCACTCAGGGCGATTGAAGCGTATTGCCGAGGTTTGGTAAGGAAATAAGCTGCCAACAGTGTTGGCCACGCCAACAGTGGTCCCGAATGATGCGCACGGATGCATTAAAGATCCGCATGATCTCGCGGGGGAGCGATATGGGATGTGACGTAATAATGTGCTGTACGGGTTTTCAATTCTCCCCATCTCCACATTGAAGGCCCGACGGATCAATTTGATCCGTCGGGCCTTTCTTGGTTTAAATCATCAGTGGTCCGTGGCCTTGAATTTTAGTGATCATTGCACCATCTGCTCATGACCGATGGAAACGGGCTGCGACCGCAGGGCCGCGGAGGTGGAGCTAGAACAGCCGTGGATTCGTCTGGCTTTCATGTTGCCAGTGCGCGTTTCTGCGAGGTAGCTGCTCGGAGTCCATATAGTTTGGCAAGATGACCGCGGGCAGGCCGTTGTCGTCCAGTACTAGTCGGATCTTTCCTGAATGAAAATCATGGTGGTGGGCGCTACACCCCGGCCCGATGTTGGTCACGCTGGTGGAACCGCCATCTTCCCACGCAACGATATGGCACATCTGGCAATGCTCCGGGGACTCGGTACAGCCAGGAACCAAGCAGCCGCCGTCCCTCGCGAGAATTGCTTGCCGCATATATTCGGGGACGAATCGTTGCTCCCTACCGATGTCCAAAATCTGGCTCTGACCGCTGAAGACCACCGGCAGGACGCCGGAATCACATAACATTCGTCTGAGTTCGCCGGGGCTGATACTCAGCCCATGTGCACTGATACCGGCCCGTTCGGCCAGCCCAAGCAACGTTTCGAGTTGGCAATGGACCACCAAGGTCGCTTTCGCCAGCGCCCCGCTCTCCTTCTGTTTGGTGCCCTTGACGCTTCGTAAAACGTTGAGAATCGTTTGGAGGCGCCGACGAGCCGGGGAGAGCCCATCTTGCCCTGGGTCGTTGTCCAGAAAGTTGAACGAGGACAAGTCAGGTGGTGTTGTGTCCCTGCCGCCCTGGGGACGGTTGACATGAGCTGCAGCAAGACCGACGTCGTTGTATGTCGACCGCGGGAGCTGATCCTTGGGCGTCTCGGGATCTGCTGCCCAAGCTGGGAGTCTAGGTGCATCAGCATCAGCATCAGCATCCATATTCGCTGCTACTGGCTTCTCGTCGTCGTTGCTCGGCTCGACCGAAAAATCTGGTGACGTGGCATCCCGGGCCAGTTTCTCTCGATTTCCGGCCGCCGTGCGGGGATTGTCGGCGTTGGCGAAATGGGACAGCAGCACCTCTGCCTCGATATTGAGCATGCATAGGCTGAAATAGCTGAAGTGTTCCGTGCGCCGAGTCAGGAAGATGCCGGTCTTGGAAGCGATCTCCTCGTCGCTGGGTTCGCTGGATGCGGTGTCCTCCAATGAGGCCCGCCAGGACGCAATCATTTTATTGGTGGCTGCGGGGCCCTGAGTATGAAGTGAATCGAGGGCTTGCTTTTCGATGGTGGTGGCCAAGGATGCGGCGTCGGGCCTGGACTGGATTTCTGGTGCCGCTGCGTCAAGCTTTTTTGCTACCTGAATGGCCTGCTTGGGATCGATAGTTCCGGCCTTGGCATCGGCCGATAGCCGTGGGTACCGAGCTGGGTGCTGGATCCCGTTGACATCCGTATGGGGCAACATGGCGGTTCCCGCCCGGACCCGGTCGCGGCTCTCGAAGTACCTGCAGCCCAGCAGATGCTGGAGAAATTCGGTGGTGTTCTTGTGGGGGAGTCGGCCAGGGGGATGGGTGGCCGGGTCTTCTGGGAGCCGTGCGTCGGTGGCTAGGAAGTCCTCGGGGCGAGCCAAAGCATCGCTGAGTACCTCGAGGATGGTAAGGGGCAATTCGTGGGCCAGCGTCCGCTGTGCGGCTTGTGCGGCAAGTACCTGAAGGTAGCTCGTTTGCCGGTGCGCCCGCTCGATCACCAGAGCCAGCGCTGCGGCCTCCGTTGGTGACTGGGTTTCTGCCGCCAATTCAGCGGCGGCGGTGATGAAAAAGTCTTCTGCGGCAAGCAGCGCACGGAAACGCTCGGCCCCTCTCGCGTGGAGATCGGGCCCCGAGGACGGGCCGGTGTACCCACGGTCATCTCTCTGGTGCTGGTTGGACTCTTGCTTGCTCATGACATCGAGCATGCCCGTCGGAGCTATGCCGGTGCCATAGGGCAGGTGAAAGCTGTGGAGAACCGCTGCGGATGATGCCCATCGGCCCTGTTGCTGGGGCCTGAAGGGCTTAGTTATTGTGCGGGGAAGTGGGTGCGGTGAGCGCCGGGCGCACGTCAGGGGGTGCGCCGGATACAGAAATGCGGCGCGTGCCCCCGGCATGATGCCGAGCGTACGCGCCGCACTTAGGGATCGTTATGGACAGCGACAGCGCTGCCCCGATCCGATGCTGCTGGGGTGAAGGACTACTCCGAGGTGCCGGTGGTGAGCGACGGGGCGGACTTCGGGCCCTTCAGGGCTGCCAGGCGGGCTTCAATCTCCGTCTGCTCGCCAAGATCCTCAAGAGAGTTGAACTGGGCATCGAGCGAGGATGAGGCAAGTTCTGCAGCACCGCGCACGCGAGCCTCTTCGCGGCGGATCTTTTCCTCGAAGCGACCGACCTCGCTGGAGGGATCCATGATGTCGATGGACTTCACGGCCTCCTGCACCTGGTTCTGAGCCTGAGCTGATTTGGCTCGGGCCACGAGTTCATCGCGCTTGGAAACCAGTTCCTGACGCTTGGACTTCATGGCGTCCAGCCCGGTCTTGAGCTTATCCACGACGTCGCGCTGCGAGGTGATGCTCGGTTCGGCGCTCTTGGCTTCGGATTCGGACTGCATCTGACGCTGGATGGCCACCTTAGCCAGCGAATCAAACTTGTCTGCATTCGCGGTGTCGCCAGCGGAACGGAATTCATCGGCCTTGCCGGAGGCGGCGAGGGCCTTGTTGCCCCAGTCGGAGGAGGCCTGAACGTCTTCGTCGTAATCTTCCTCGACCATACGAAGGTTGCCGATGGTCTGGGCCACTGCGGTTTCTGCCTCGGCGATGTTGTCCGTGTAGTCGCGCACCATCTGGTCGAGCATCTTCTGGGGATCTTCCGCCGAATCGAGCATGGCGTTGATGTTGGCCTTGGCCAGCTGGGCGACACGACCGAAAATAGACTGCTTTACCACGATGAGACCTTTCGTTGACTGACTAGTGAACTACCTATGTGTGCACCTCCCGTGAGGAAAGCGCGGTACAACAATCTGGGGTTCCGGGGACCCGGGATGTGCTCCCGGTGCACCGGAACGTGCGGGTGGGGTGAGGGTTAGAAGTTGCCTCCCGCGCCGTCGCCGAAGCCGCCGAATCCGCCGCCACCGCCGCCATCTCCACCGAAGCCGCCGAAACCGCCGCCGCCGAAGATGCCACCGCCACCGGAGTTTGAGCCGCCGCGCAGAATGGAATCGATGAGGATGCCGCCGAGGATGGCACCGCCGAGGCCATTGTTACCGCCTCCGCCGCCGCCAAAACCGCCGCCACCGCCGAAACCATTAACATCGTTTTCTGCCTCGCGGGCGGCCTGGTCGGCCAGCGCCGCGGCATGCTCGGCGAAGGCGAGCGCATTGACCGGGTCAGAGGGGGCCATGCGCAGGGCCTCATCAAGGTTGCGCTGGGCCTCGGCCAACCGTGTGCGGGCCGTGGCTCCGACACCGCCGCGGCGGGCACGGATAAAGTCATCGGTGCCGCTGATTTTCATTTGTGCGCCACGGATGGCCGACGCCAGCTGATCTGTTGCCCGTCGGTTGCGTTCTTGGGTGTCGCGGATCTGGTTCAGCGCCTCATTCAGGGGCCGGTGTCCGGAATCAACTTCGGCCAGCAGCGCGACGGGATCCACGCGACCGCTGCCCACCTGCGTCGCAACGGAGGCGAGCGCGGGTTCCAGTGCTGCCACCGGACCAGCAAGTTCAGGATGTGAGCCGTCGGCTACCAGGGCCCGGCCCTGAGCCAGATCCTGCGCGGCGGTGGAGACCATCGACTCAAGATCGGTGCGAGCCTTGGCCAGATCGTCACCGGCATGGGCCACCGCGTCAAGCAGCACCGTGGCCTGGTGCACAGCATCTTCACCGGCACGTACGGCAACGGCTGCCTCGGCGGTCTGCGCGGCGGTGATCTTTGCCTCGGCGGTGGATACTGCCGTATCGGCGAAGTCCAGCCGGTTGGTGGCTTCGGCGATGTTGGTGTGGACCTGATTCAGCGCCGTGTCGGTGTACGTGGTGGAGAGCTCGGCGAGAGTGCCCTGGACCGTGGTGAGGCGGGTGCGCAGGGGCTCAATACGAGTCTTGAGCTCCGCGGCTGCAGCAGGGGCATTCTTTTCGAGCTCGCGCAGTGAAGCAAATTCCTCGGTGTGCGCCTCGAGCGCCTCATTGACCGACTCACAGCGGCGGATGATCTCGCCAAGCCAGGAACGCTGGTCTTCCTCGGTATCGGGGATGTGGTCATCAAGCTGCTGCTGCAACTTGAAGGACTCCGACATGTGTTCCTTGGCGGCGGTGATGTCTTCGGTAAACGGCTTGATGGCTTCGTCGCCGAATTGCGCCTGGGCGAAACCGACCTCCTGCTCCGAGGAACGGATGGCATCATCGGCGGCAATGAGCAAACTGCCGGCCTTGGTGCGCAGCTCGGGGATGCTCAGGGAGGCCAATGGGTCAATCGGCTTGCCGTCCGGGCCCGCGGCCACCTGCGGGGTGCCAGCGGGCAACTTCTTGCGTCGCGAGAGTGCCCAGGCGGTGGCGCCACCGGCCACCACGACTCCGCCGACCAGCAGCCAGCCACCATTGCCGCCGGAATCTGAGGTTTCGGACGTGCTGGAGCTCTGCTCGCCTCCGGTGGGGCTCTTGCCATTGGCAACGTTTTCGATGCCGGTGATCGCACCGAGTGCCGCTGCCGACCAATCCAGCTTCGTCAGCTGCGGGGAGATCATCTTGGTGAAGATCTCCTTGTCGAATTCGACGATGTCACCATTGTCATGAGACTCGAATCGCGCGGCGCGCTGCGTGACGGCGACCGCAAGGATCGAGTCACTGCTGCCCAGCTTCTTCTTCTGGACTACTTCTTTCAGCCATTGATCCGGATCGTCGGGGTTGGTGAAGGAATCAACATAGACGACAAAAAGATTCTGGCCGGTTTCGCTGCGCAGTTCGGTGAGCGCGGCGTTGACCTCCGCAGTATCTGAGCCCAGGACTCCGGCCTTATCGATGACAAATTGTCCCGGTGGAATGTTCACGGGTGAATCTGCCGACGCGGCTGGCGCAAGAACGAACATGGACAGGATTCCTGCGGTTGCCACGAGGGCCATCCGCCGGGGGAGCGACTTCATAATATTCCTTCACCTTGCGTGGTCGGCCGCAGAAGATGCCCGGCGCCACGTGCGCAAACGCGTGTGGTGATCCGTTTTCTGCTGTCGATATCGATTCTAGGGTGGTGGGGGAGCCGCGTCCACAGAATCGCCGGTGGATTGGCCTGTCGGCTGAATACCCGATGCCTTCTCACAGCTGACACTCAGCTGCTCCTTTTCGTTGCCACAGCCCGCGCAGGCATAGTTATTACCAAGAACCCCAGTTCAACGACCACCAAGGGATTGGAACAGCCGCCATGAGCGAGAACAATTTTGAGAAACCAGGCACCGATGGCAACGACGACGGAGCGCGTGGAACGGCCAACATACCGCCACGTCCGGTGAGCCCCCCGAGCGCCGATGCCGGTACCGAGGCAACACAGGCTCCGGTCTCCAAAATTTCTGGCGCTGCGGATCAGACTCAGTCGCTGCCCCGTCACTCCGAAACCCCACCGATGCCCGAGTCCCCAGCGGCACCCCAACATCCCGGGGCGCCGACGTACCCACAGGCAGCAGCTGCTGCCTCCCCGGAACACGCCTACACCAACGCCTCGGCACCGGGGCCCTATGGCACCCCCACGCCGGAAGAACATACCTCGGCCTTCGGGACAGCGCTGCCGCCACGCAAGCAGAGTGCCAGCAAGAAGTTCACCTCCGGCGCGCTGATCGTGGGCATGGTTGCCGCGGCACTGCTCGGTGCCGGAGGTGCCATCGGCGCCAACTACGTGATGGGTTCCAACGTCACCGCCACCAGCGCCGGTTCGGCCACCCCACAGGGTGATGTGGTGATCAACAACCCGGAGAACGTCACAGCTGTCACGGCGGCGGCGGCCAAGGCCAGCCCCAGCGTGGTGACCATCGAGGTCTCCAGCGGTAGCACCGGCGGTTCGGGTTCGGGGATCATCATGGACAAGGCCGGCCACATCCTGACCAACACCCACGTGGTCACCCTAGGCGGGGTGACATCGGACCCGAAGATCACCGTGCGCACCAACGATGGCAAGGTACACGCCGCGACGCTGGTGGGTACCGACCCCCTCTCGGACCTGGCGATCATCAAGATCGATGCGGAAAACTTGGTCCCGGCAACCCTCGGATCCTCCAGCAAGCTCAACGTCGGGGATACCGCCATCGCCATCGGCGCCCCGCTGGGGCTTGCCGGAACGGTGACCGACGGCATCGTCTCCACCCTGAACCGCACGATCTCGGTGGCGTCCTCCGCCGTTCCGAAGGAAACCGAGGGTTCGGATAATTCCCAGGGCGATTCCAACCAGTTCAATTTCCAGTTCCCCGGTGAGCAGCAGCAAGGCAGCTCGGCCGGCTCGATCTTCATCAACGTGATTCAGACCGATGCCGCCATCAACCACGGCAACTCCGGCGGTGCGTTGGTGGATGTCAACGGCAACATCATCGGTGTGAACGTGGCCATCGCCTCCTCGGGCTCCGGCTCCACCAGCGGTGATGAGAGCGGCTCCATCGGCGTCGGTTTTGCCATCCCGATCGACTACGCCAAGCGCATCGCCGATGAGTTGATCACCAACGGCAAGGCAACCCACGGTTTGTTGGGCGTTACGGTGCAGGCCAAGGCCGCGGACGTGAATAACAGCGGCGGCGGCAGTTCCTTCAGCGTCGGCGCAGAGGTTGCCAGCGTGGTGGCCGGCGGTGCCGGGGAAAAGGCAGGACTGCAAAAGGGCGATGTCATCACCGGTGTGGATTCGCGCATCATCTCCGACAGTTCCTCGCTGACGGCAGCCATCCGCGAGATCGCCGTCGGCGGCACCGCGGAGATCCACTACACGCGTAATGGCAAGGACGGCAGCGCGAATGTGACGGTGGGCGAAAACACCGGGGAGTAACAAAGTAGCAATAAACACCCGGCGGCGGGGCTTCGAGCGCATCATGCGCCCGGAGCCCCGCCGCTTTATTGCGTGGCATTGCGTGAGATGGCACCCCGAACGACAAATGTGTCCAAGACGGTGCCGACGCGCGCCGTCATCAATCATCGACTCAGAAATCACCGATACCATGGATGGCGGAGCCCTGCGCCGCTCGGGTATTACCGAAGGATAGGTCACCGTGCGCATCGATGGCCACGGCGCTCCGCGATGGAGATGTCCACGTTTTTCAGAAAGGCAGTAATGAGCCAGAAGACCGGCACGCCCTTGAACATTCTTGTATTGGTCAAACACGTACCAGATGTCCAATTCGAGCGGCATCTTTTGCCCAATGGCCACCGGCTGGATCGCCAAGATTCCGTCCTGTCCGAACTCGACGAATACGCGATCGAGGCCGCCCTGGCACTGGCCGAGTCACGCGGTGGGGAAAAGGGTGGCAACCATGTCACGGCCCTGACCATGGGACCGGCCGGCGCAGCCAACGCGGTGAAAAAATCACTGCAGATGGGCGCCTCCGCCGGCGTTCACATCAGTGATGCGGCACTTGAGGGTTCCGATGCCGGAGCCACCTCGCTGGTGCTGGCCACAGCCATCAAGCACTTGGGCGGATTTGATGTGGTGCTCACCGGCATGGCGTCCACCGACGCGGAGACCTCCCTGGTCCCGGCGCAGCTGGCCGAACGTCTGGGCCTGGCGCAGCTGACCAATCTCTCGGCGGTGGAACTTGATGATGCGAACATCATCACCGCGACCCGCATGGGCGAGGATGGCGCACAGACCCTGAGCGCGCCACTGCCCGTGCTGATCTCGGTCACGGATCAGGCCAACGAGCCGCGCTACCCGAACTTCCGCGGCATCCTGGCGGCCAAAAAGAAGAAGATTACCACCCTCTCGCTAGCCGAGCTGGGCATTGAAGCATCAACCGTGGGCACCGCAGGATCGGGGACCCGGGTCCTGGATGCGGCACCACATGAGCCACGAAGTGCCGGGGAAATCATCACCGACTCGGGCCAAGCCGGCCTGGCCCTGGTGGACTTCCTCGCCGACGCCAAGCTCATCTAGCACTACCCAAGGGGAAAAGAAGCATGCTGAAAATTCTTGTTTACATTCACGCTCCCGCGCAAACACCCACCAAGGGTCAGCGCGAACTCCTGGCCCTTGCCGCGAGCCTCGGTGAGGCAGCTGTAGTGCTCGGAGACAACGCCGATGACGCGGCCCGTGCCGGGCTCCACGGTGCCGGCGCCACCGCGTTTTATGGCGCGGTGACACCGGAGCAGCTGCGCGGCGAACTCATTGCCCCGGCCGTGTCGCTGCTGGTGGCAGCCGTCCGTGCGGCGGGTGCCGACGCGGTGCTGCTGCCCAACACCATGGAGGGTCGCGAGATTGCCGCGCGTGCCGCGGTACGCCTGGACTCCGGGGTCATCACCGACGCCGTGGCCGTGGATCAGGAACTGAACGTCACCAAATCGGTGCTCGCCGGTTCCTACACGGTGCGCGCCCGTATCACCCGTGGTCCCGCGCTGATCACGCTGAAGGCCAACAGTGTTCAGCCGGCCGAAGCGCAGGACTCCGGCGCGCAGGTGCCGCCCGTGCAGACGCTCGAGCTCGGTGAATCCGGGCCAGCGGCAAGAATCACCGCCACCGCACCGCACATCGCTAGCGGTCGCCCGGAACTCTCCGAGGCCCGCTTTGTGGTGGCCGGTGGCCGCGGCGTGGATGGGGACTTTGGTCCCGTGGAGGATTTGGCCGACGCACTGGGCGCCGCGGTGGGCGCCTCGCGCGCCGCCACCGACGCCGGGTGGATTGATCATTCGGCCCAGGTGGGCCAGACCGGTGTGACCGTCTCGCCGCAGCTGTACATCTCCGCCGGCATTTCCGGGGCGATCCAGCAGAAGGCCGGCATGCAGAGCGCCAAGTACATCGTGGCGATCAACAAGGACCCCGACGCGCCGATCTTCGAGATCGCTGACCTGGGCATCATCGGCGATTTGGCGAGCGTCTTGCCGCAGGCCGCCGCCGAAATTCGTCGGCGACAGGGCTAAGTGGGCGTGGGAATTTTTGACCCGGCCAGCGAGGAAATCACCCGGGTCCTGTGTTTTGCCGCGCACCCGGATGACCTGGACTTTGGCGCCTCGGGCACCGTGGCGACCTGGACGGCCGCGGGCGTTCACGTGGAATATTGCATCATGACCGATGGTGACGCCGGCGGTTTTGATGCGCGTACCACCGCGGAGATCACCGCCACTCGGCACGCCGAACAGCGGGCGGCCGCTGCCTTGGTGGGCGTGGACACCGTGCACTTTTTGGGCGAGGCCGATGGCTACCTCGAACCCAATCACCGGGTGATGAAGCAGGTGGTCGCGTTGATCCGTACCCTGCGCCCACAGGTGGTGCTGGGGATGCACACCGAACGTAATTGGGACCGGATCCAGCGTTCGCACCCCGATCATCTGGCTTGTGGTGAGGCGGTCACGCGCGCCATCTACCCGGCGGTGGAGAACCCCTTTGCCTACCCGGAGCTGGAAGAGGCGGGTCTTGCGGCCTACAAGCTGCCGTGGCTCTGGCTTTATGGTGCCCCGGCCGAGCGGGAGAATCACCGGGTGGAGATCACCGCGGTGTTTGAGAAGAAGCTGGCCGCGCTGCGCCAACACCTGAGTCAGCACCCCGATGTGCCGGCCATGGAACGTTATGTCCGCGCGCAATCTGCCGCGCAGGGGGCTGCGGCGGGTCTTGGCCCCGGTGCCTTGGCCGAGGCCTTCCACGTGGTCGCAGTGAACGCTGCAGATACCATCGCCGGGTTCTAAGCCTCCGGGATCACACGCAGCACCAACTACGTCAGTACAGACGCAGTCAAAACAAACGCCGATGTGCCGCTTGAGAGCGGCCCATCGGCGTTTGCTGTGTTGTTGTTACTGCGGTGAAAAGCTCGCCGCGATTTTTACTTAGCTTCCGGCAAATCCAAGACGGCCAGTGGCTCGCTGCTCGGAGTGGTGCTGGTGGCATCGGAAGACTCCACGGAGACCATCACCGAGGCAACCTTCTCCAGACCGGTAAAGCCCTCCTTGGCGGCGGCGCCATCGCTGGGGACATCTGCCAAACGGGTCGGCCGGTCGGTGTCTACCTCGATCAACCAGAGGGTGTAGGTTTTGCTCGGGTCCAGCACCGGCATGTCGGTGAGTTCCAGGGTGCCGGCGTCAACTTTGGTAGAGGTGGTGAGCGCGGCATGTCCGCCGCCCTTGACCTCGGCCTGGACCACAACCTGGTCCGAGGCCCCCTCGACCTTCGACACGTAGTCGGTGGGCAGCAGGTTCACCACGATGGCGATGACGCCGATGACCAGTACTGCGAGTCCGGCAACTACCAGGACCCACTTTTTCAGCGGGCGCCGGGTTGGAACATCGTTTTCGGTGGCTACCTGGTCAACAAGATCCATGCCCAGATTGTCGTCGTTCTCGTCGCCGCGGTGCCCGGGGTAAACGGGATCGGTGCCGGTCATGAGTTGCCATCCTTAGGAATTCGAGTGGGAGAGTGCGGCAGGTTAATAACCACCGAACAAGCTTAGGGGAGAAGGCTATGCGTTTAGTGTGTAGATCCGCCGAACGAATTTTGTCGCCAGGCCTCGTACAGCACGATCGATGCGCAATTGGCCAGGTTCAGTGACCGTCGCCCCTCCAACATGGGCAGCCGAACCGTGGCAGTGACGTGCTCATCCACCTTGACCTCCGCCGGAAGTCCGACGGATTCTGGGCCGAAGAGCAACACATCACCGGGCTCGTAGGCGATATCTGAATAGGTGGTGCTGCCCTCGGAGGTGAAGGCGAAGACACGATCGGGTTGGAGTGCTTCCCAGGCCGCGGCGAGGTCCTTGTGCACGGTGACCACGGCCAGGTCGTGATAGTCGAGGCCGGCGCGGCGCAGGTTGGCATCCTCAAAGTTGAAGCCCAACGGCTCAACGAGGTGCAACTCGGCACCCGTCACCGCCGCCAAACGGATGGCGTTGCCGGTATTGCCGGGAATTTCTGGGGTGTAAAAAAGGATTCGGAACACGCCCATCAGTTTACTGTGCGTTGAGCCAAAGAGCCTGCTCCGACCGGCGGGGCCAGCCATCTTTGCTGATCCGCATCTCGGGGTGTGCGCGTCACGCCCTAATACATTCCGCCGAGCAGCCTAGCTAGGATCGTGCGATCCACCACGTGTGGGGCAGGGCCGGTGCCCAGGAACATCTTCATTTCGCGCACCAGGTTGATGGCGTTCACCACGTTGGCCACGCTCATGTCCCCGGGGACACCGCCGCGTACATAGTCGATGACCGGTTCGTGCAGGTTGCCATCGGGAGCGAGCAGGACCGTCCACCCGGTCACGTTGAGTTCCGGGAAGAGTGACTGCATCTGATGTACCACCGGGGTGATTCGGGGAGGTTCGATGTGTTTGCCATCGCGCAGTAGCGAATCACCGTCCCAGCGATACACGCCCTTGGGCAGCAGCATCGAGTGGATCAGCGCCAGCCGGTAGCCGCCCAGCAGTGCGTGGTCGATGTAGCCACCGCCCGGGGCATGCAGGCCGTTGATGAGCCGGGCCGATGGCAGTGCGGTGAGCACCTGGCGCGAGAGCAGCGCTACGGTCCGGGTCTCGCGGGCTAGTCGGGCCTGTGCGCCAAAAATGCCGCGTTTGCGTGGGGTGCCATGGACCTGCCGGATGGAGGTGGCCCGATCCACGGCGCCCGGGGCGTCCAGGGGTGGGAGATACTCGGTGGGTGTGGTGGCAGAGGGCCGGGTCCCGGAGGTATCAAAGCGCATCGAACCGCGCTGGCCCGCATCGCCGGTGTCATCCTCACGGGTGGGGGCCTTACCGCGGAGGTAGCTGGACTCGGTACCGTAGCTGCGGTCATAGCGCGTGCGGGAGGCCGGATCGATGAGGGTTTCGTAGGCCAGTGTGACACGCGCGAAGTCCTCGGCGTTTCCGCCGTGGTCGGGGTGGGTGGCCCGGGCGGCCCTGCGGTAGGCGGACTTGATATCCGTGGCATTAGCGGTGGGAGCAACGCCCAAGACTTCGTAGTGGGTTTGCCGCTGGGCCACGGGGCCGCCTTTCGCTCGCTGCTGAAGATGAGGTGCTGCGCTCGCTCCGCTGCACGGCGCGTTCTTGCTTCAGCGATCTTACCGGGTGTTGCTGGGTGAGCGGTGAGGAGTTAGCGGTGAGCTTAGCCGCGGCGGTAGTCAGCCAGCAGCGTACCGTCCTGCTCATGCAAAAGGTGCAGCTCCATGGATACCGGCACCTCCAGGTGAGCTCCGCCGGCGATCCGTGGCCCGTTTCCCGCGACCAGCAGCGGGGAGTAGGTGAGCGCCAGGCTCGAGATGGCATCGGCACGCAGGAAATCTCCGAAGAGTGTGGGGCCGCCCTCGGCATGGATCAGCCGCATTCCGCGATCGTGCAGCGTCTTGATGATCCAGTGTGGGTCAAGACCGGCACCACTGTCCTCTGCGGTGATGACCTCAGCCACCTGACCGAGGGCTGCAATCCGCTGCGCAGGGGCAGCGGCGGAGGTCAGCAGCAGAATTTCCCCGGGGTTCTGGCTGAACAGGGCGCCGTGTTCATCGAGGTCAAGGTGCCCGGAGGCCACGGCCAAGATCGGACGCTCGCTCATGCCGTGCGCCAGGCGCCAGGCGCGGGATGCATCATCAAGTAATTCACCCTCGTAGCCCTCGGCACGCACCGTCCCGGCGCCCACGAGGATGACATCGGCCAGTCGACGTAGCAACATGAAGACCCGGTGATCCGCGGCTGTGCCCAGCGCGCCGGAGCGGCCCTGATGAGTGGCGGCCCCGTCCAACGAGGAGACGAAGTTGAAGCGCACAAAGGCCTCTGTTCCGGGTTCCGGGGCATAACCGGTGAGCAAGTTTTCGTCGTCAACATCTTGGGCCGAAGCATCAGCGCAGGGCGGGAGTATCCGGCGCATCAGGCACCGTCGTTCGTGGTGTGCGGGGCCGCATTAATCAGTGCCGAACCGCCGGCCGCTAAGGCGTGGGCAGGTGCTTGGTTCCCCGGGTGTGCTGGGGCGTTCACCTCACCCATGTTGTGGATCAGATAGGCAGGTTCGCGCCAGCCCATGGCGGCCTCCAGCATCCGCACGGTGGACAGTGACTCGGGGATATTGTGCATGCGGATGATGCGCGCCCCATTCATGATGCACATGGCGGCGGCAGCCATGGATCCGGCGGTGCGTTGTGTCTTGGGTAGATCTAGGGTCTCGCCGATGAAGTCCTTATTGGAGACCGCGGCCAGGCTGGGGTAGCCCAGCGCCGCAATGGCCTCAAATCCGGCGGTGAGTGCGAGGGTGTGGCGCGTGTTTTTGTTCAGATCGTGCCCGGGGTCAATGATGATCTTGTCCTCGCCGATGCCCAGCGACAGCGCGTAGTCGATCTTGCGCCGCAGGTAGCCGGTGACTTCCTGCACGACGTCGTCGTAGTGGGGCCGCGGATAGCTGGTGCGCGGTGCCGCCAGCGAATGGGTGATCACCAAGTGGACTCCGGCATCTGCCACCACTCGCCCGAGTTCCGGATTGCTGAGCCCCGTGGTGTCGTTAATAACATCTGCTCCCGCGCCGATGGCCGCCGCAGCAACTTCGGGCAGGAAGGTGTCGGCGGAAATCACGACATCGGATTGTTGGCGCACCGCTTCGATGACCGGGACGATGCGTTCGGCTTCTTCGTGCCAGCTCAGCGCCGGCCCGGGGGAGAAGGGCACCCCGCCAATATCGATCCAGTCGGCACCGGCCCCCACCGCTTTCAGCGCGGCATCCACCGCGCTGCGCAGCCCGAACGTCGCTCCGCCGTCGTAAAAGCTGTCGGGAGTGCGGTTGATGATCGCCATCAACGCCACCTTCGAATCGAAGTTGATGCTCCGGTGGGCAAAATGGTGGATGGGGTGACGAAGCGCGGGTAGGTACATGCCCATGGGGGAACTCCTCGGCTAGAACTGTTAGTTCATTCCTATCAGCTTTGTTGTGCGCTCAGCGTGCCCGCGCGTCACGACACTCAATAGAAACGTACGGTAGCTCTCGCATTGCTAAATGCCCATGGGCCTCGGATCTGGGTACCCTGATTTAATGACTTTGAACTTTGTGGCGCCCGATGCCGGGGCGTGGATCGTTGATGCCCTCCAATCCCAGAGACGCGATGAGCAGACCGCCAATCTGGTCTCCGGACAGGTACCTGCCTCGTATGCCGCCTACGTGCGCATCTTCCACCCCGCCATGGGACTGGACGGGCAGCCGGTGAGTTGGGGCGAGATTGCTGCACGTCGCGGATCCACCATGCATCCACTGGCACAATTTGCCGCGCTCTCGGGGATCGGTGAGGACGGAGTGCCGCTCGCCGAGGACTCCTGGGAGGGTGAGGCCCCGGGGTGGGACGGACTGGGTGCCCAGGAGCTGGCGGCCATCGCCCCCCTCTTGGTAGCCAACACGCAGAGCCCGGATGAGATCTACCTGGCGCTGTGGAATGGGCTGGCCTTCATCCATGGTGGGGATCAGGTGGAGATCACCATCGAGGATGATCCCGCACTGAGCATTGAGCAGAACCTCGTGCGAGCCGCCGACTTGGCGGCAGCGGCGAAGGCCCCGGCCTTTTCCCACGAGGACAGAAACGGACCCACCCTCACCATTGGCTCCGGCTACCGTTCCTTCTACCTGTTCAGTGGGGACGGAACGGATCTGCGCAGCCCGCTGTGGGCGCGGACCTCACTGGGGGAACAGCGTCAGTCCCCGAATCTGGCCTGGCCCAAGGACCGTGCCTGGATTCTGTCCACCGAACTTTATGAGGACTCGACCATCGTGGGGGGAAGCAAGGAACTGATCAACGCGCTGCTTGCCTGCCCCGGGGTTGAAGCACTGGAGGTGAGCGCGGATGCGCGGCTTGATGCTCAGGGGGATACGCACAATCAATTGCCGATACCCGATGCCACCCCCTTTGACCCCGAGGAACTGGCCGGGGAATACTTCGCCGGCGAGGAGAACTAACCGGCGGACGCTGTGGGTTCGGCTGGTTCGACGGGCTCACGATGCTCGGCACGGGGCAGTGCACCAAGCGCTCGGCTTCGGCCTCCCCGGGTGCATGTGAGCAATGACTCCGCGCCGTCGCCGCGCAACACGGCTAGAATTGTTCGGTGTCCATGAGCCCCACATACCTAGACCACGCCGCCACGACGCCGATGTCCGGCGCCGCGTTGAGCGCTATGACCCATGAGCTGGCACAGACCGGCAACCCCTCCTCGCTGCACGGCGCCGGGCGCCGCGCCCACCGAGTGATGGAAGAAGCCCGGGAACAACTGGCCGCCGCGGCCGGGGCACACCCCTCTGAGGTCATTTTCACCTCCGGCGGAACCGAATCGGACAATCTTGCGCTCAAGGGTTTGTACTGGAGCCGCACGGCGACTGACCCCACCCGTACTCGCATCATCGTGCCCACCATCGAACACCACGCGGTCCTGGATACCGTCGAATGGCTGGCCGCCCAGCAGGGCGCCACCATTTCCTGGCTTGAGGTGGATACCGACGGGGTCATCAACCTCTCCGACCTCGAGGCACTGATCCGTCAGAACCCCGCGGACATCGCGCTGATCACCTGCATGTGGGCCAACAATGAGGTCGGCAGCATCCAACCAATCCACCAGGTCGTGGCGCTCGCCGAACCCCATGGCATCCCGGTGCATAGTGATGCCGTGCAGGCCTTCACCTCGGTGCCCACGCACTTTGCCGAATCGGGACTGGCCACCATGGCCATCTCCGGGCACAAGATTGGCGGTCCGGTGGGCATTGGCGCGCTGCTGGTACGCCGAAATGTGACATTGACTCCCGTGCAGCACGGCGGCGGACATGAACGTGCGCTGCGTTCGGGAACCTTGAACTCCGCCTCCGCCGCTGGCTTTGCCGCGGCCGCCAGTACCGCTGCCGCCACGCTGAGCACCGAGAACGAACGCCTGGCCACGCTGCGCGACAGCCTGATCACTTCCATCGGGAGATTGATCCCCGAAGCGGTCTTGAACGGCAGCGCGGATCCGCAGCACACCGGCACCCGGCTTCCGGGTAACGTGCACTTCACCTTCCCGGGCTGCGAGGGGGACTCGTTGCTATTTGTGCTGGACATGCTCGGGATCCATTCCTCCACCGGCTCCGCGTGCACCGCCGGGGTCCCGCGGCCCTCACACGTATTGTTGGCCATGGGCCGAGATGAAAAAACCGCACGTGGCGCACAACGCTTCAGCCTCGGGCATACAACTGGCACTTCAGACGTTGAGAAGTTGGTGGCGGCTTTACCCGAAGCGTACGAGCGCGCCAAAAAGGCCGGAATGGCCGCACAAATCAGTAGCATTCAAACGGCAGGGACAGGGTTTACGCGATGAAGGTTTTGGCAGCGATGAGCGGCGGAGTTGACTCCGCCGTGGCGGCGGCACGAGCCGTTGAAGCAGGCCACGAGGTCGTGGGGGTGCACCTGGCGCTGAGCCGGATGCCCGGAACCCTGCGCACCGGATCGAGGGGCTGTTGCACGGTGGAGGATTCCAACGATGCCTGGCGCGCCTGCGATAAACTCGGCATCCCGTACTACGTGTGGGACTTCTCCGAGCGTTTTAAAGAAGACGTGGTGGAGGACTTCATCGCCGAGTACCAGGCCGGTCGCACGCCCAACCCCTGCATGCGCTGCAACGAGCGCATCAAGTTCGCCGCGCTGTTGGAAAAGGCCATCGCCCTGGGTTTTGACGCGGTATGCACCGGGCATTACGCCAAGGTGATTCGTGATGAAGAGGGACATCCGGAACTGCACCGCGCCGCGGACTGGGCCAAGGATCAGTCCTACGTGCTGGGTGTGCTGACTCATGAACAGCTGGAGCACTGCATCTTCCCGCTGGCCGAGACCCCTTCCAAGGCCGAGGTGCGGGCCGAGGCCGAGGCCCGCGGGCTCTCGGTAGCCAATAAGCCCGACAGCTACGACATCTGCTTCATTCCCGATGGGGATACCCGCGGGTGGCTGGCCGAGCGCATCCATATGACCAAGGGCGAGATCGTTGACCAGGAGGGAACCTCCCTGGGCGAGCATGAGGGCGCTCACGCCTTCACCGTCGGACAGCGTAAGGGCCTGAAGCTTGGCACCCCGGCGGCCGATGGCAAGCCACGCTTCGTGCTGGAGATCCGCCCGAAGGAAAACAAGGTCATTGTTGGCCCGGAGGCACTGTTGGCCGTTGATGAGCTGCGCGGCATCCGGATTTCCTGGGCCGGGCTGCCGATCGCTGAGGCGAGCGCCGGCACCGAATTCGACTGCATGGTTCAGGTCCGTGCGCACGGTGATCCGGTTGATGCCCGCGCCAGCGTGCAGGTTCAGGAGGATGGCTCCAGCGTGCTGGTGGCCACGATCATCAACCCGATGCGCGGCGTAGCACCGGGTCAGACCATGGTCATCTACCAGGGCACCCGGGTGCTGGGACAGGCCACCATCGAATCGGCACGCTCCACGGCATGGGACCCGAGCCTGATTTCCTGAGAACCACCACACCTCATTGAAGGCTCCGCCGGTTGCTTGGCTGCACCGGCGGGGCCTTCGTCGTTGAGTGAGTGCAAGCGCAGCTGCTCCACTACCTCCGGCCGGCGCTTCCGGGCCTGTTCCCTGTGCTCTGTTCCCTGACCGCGGTCGGGCGACTAGTGTGTGGCCATGACCAGTCGACTGACCTCCATCAGCATCGATGCGACAAATCCCCGCGTGGTGGCCGATTTTTGGTGCGCGGTGCTGGGTTGGCACGTGATTGAAGAAGACGACGAAGGCATCGGCATTGGACCATTGGACGGTGCCTGGCCAGCCATCGAAGTGTTCGCGGTGCCCGAGGGTAAAAGCGTGAAGAACCGGTTGCACTTCGACCTGCGGGCGGACGGGGTGTCCACCGCTCTGGAGCTTGAACGTTTGCTGGCCCTTGGCGCGCGGCGCACCGACATCGGTCAAGGTTCCGATGTCAGCTGGGTGGTTCTGGCCGATCCTGAGGGCAACGAGTTTTGCCTGCTTTCGCGCTCGGTGGCGGATCTCAAGAATCAGGGATGAACCCCGCGGCGGAGCCGGGCGCCGCAGGAATTAGGCGCCCGAATGCTTTTCAGCACGGCTGCGAGGCTGGTGCGCTATCTCAAGCTCGAGGGACGGTGCGCCTCGGGAGGAAATCGCGGTTGGTCAGTGGTGCACCTCATAAACAAATGTCCCGCCCGTTTTCCGCAAAATAGCGGATAACGTGCGGGACAAGCTGTCGAGAGTCTGAGTGCCTAGGCCTTATCCTCGTCGACGATGCCATACATGCGAGTGGAGATATCGGGGTATTCCAAACGGGTCTTGCCGGCTTCGAGACTCGGCAGCTGGGCCGGACCGTGCTCGGCGCAGTGTACGAAGTCGAATTTGGGCCACCACTTCTTGGGTCGCTCGGCCTCGGTGAAACCACAAACGGCGCAGGTCAGCTGGATCCATACGGGGCGCTTCCCGGTCCTGTTAGCGCGAGACTGGATGAGCCAGGCCGGCGCGTTGGCGTTCAGTGCTGCGAACTCGGCTTCGCTCATGCGCGGGGGAATATTGTGTCGCTTCGCCATTTCCATGGAGATGTCCAGGGCAATCGCGGCGTCTCTACGTGTCATCATCACCTTTAAGCCTAGGCCACAATCCGCAAAATCGTTGCTGCGGGCGGAGAAGCGAAGTTCCGTTTCTGGTTTTCCGCATCAAGAAGCATAGATCTGAAAGATGTCATTTACATTTCCTGTAAATATTCGGCAGAAAGCATGGCCTTTTGTGATGTGAAGCAACTACTATGTAGTTCGCTGTGTTTTGGATCACAGCGTCGCAAAGCAAAAATTAAGGAAACCACATGACCCGCTCGAAGAACGGCCTGCGTCTCGCCGCAGCCGTGGTTGGCATTTCTGCCCTGGCCCTGACCGCTTGCACCGGCCCCGCGGCAACGCCAGGGGCCAGCGGCTCCACGTCCGGTGGCGGTGCCGCCAGCGCACCCATCACCGTAGGCACCACGGACAAGGTGACGTCACTTGACCCGGCCGCATCCTATGACAACGGTTCGTTCATGGTCATGAACCAGATCTACCCGTTCTTGCTGAACTCCAAGCCCGGATCGGCCGAACCGGAGAACGACATCGTCGAGTCCGCCGAGTTCACCACCCCGACCGAGTACACGGTCAAGCTCAAGGCCGGGCTCAAGTGGGCCAACGGCCACGACCTGGATTCCAAGGACGTCAAGAATACTTTCGACCGACAGGTCAAGATCGCTGACCCGAATGGTCCCTCGTCGCTGTTGGGCAACCTGAAGAGTGTTGCTGCCCCGGATGCCACCACGGTGGTCTTCACGCTCAAGAAGGGCAACGACCAGACCTTCCCACAGGTGCTCACCAGCCCTGTCGGTCCAATCGTTGATGACGAGATCTTCCCAGCCGACAAGGTCGTCGCCGATGACGTGATCATCAAGGGCAAGGCCTTTGCCGGTCAGTACACCATCGAGTCCTACGCGAAAAACTCGCTGGTAGCGCTCAAGGCCTATGACGGCTACCAGGGCCTGCTCGGGGCTCCGGCGAATACGTCGGCCAATATCAAGTACTACGCGGATTCCAACAACCTGAAGCTGGACATCCAGCAAGGCGGCATTGACGTGGCATGGCGTTCGCTCTCTCCCACCGACGTGGCCGACCTGGCCAAGGACAAGAAGGTCAAGGTCGACAAGGGCCCCGGTGGCGAACTGCGCTACATGGTCTTCAACTTCGACATTATGCCTTTCGGCGCGAAGTCTGATGACGCGGATGCCGCCAAGTCGCTGGCGGTTCGCCAGGCCGTAGCCAACCTCATCGACCGCCAGGCCATCGCCACCAAGGTCTACAAGGACACCTACACCCCGGTCTACTCGTTTGTGCCGCAGGGCTTCACCGGCGCCATCGAACCACTGAAGGAGCTCTACGGCCAGGACGGTGGGCCGTCGCAGGAGAAGGCCAAAGCAGCCCTGGAAGCCGCGGGCGTCAGCACCCCGGTCAACCTCAAGCTGCAGTACAACCCCGATCACTATGGCCCCAGTTCGGGCGATGAGTACGCGGCGGTCAAGGGACAGCTGGAAGCCGGCGGCCTGTTCAAGGTGGACCTGCAGTCCACCGAATGGGTGACCTACCAAAAGTCACGTGTCACCGATTACCCGGCCTACCAGCTCGGTTGGTTCCCGGACTACTCGGATGCCGATAACTACCTGTCGCCGTTCTTCGCCAAGGACAACTTCCTGGGCAACAAGTACGACAACCCCGAGGTTGACAACCTGATCAACGAGCAGCGGGTGGAAACCGATCGTGCCAAGCGCACGGCACTCATCGAGGAGATCCAGACCAAGGTCGCCGGTGATCTCTCCACGATCCCGCTCCTGCAGGGTGCACAGGTTGCCGTATCCGGTGCCGACGTCAAGGGCGTTGAGACCACGCTGGATGCTTCCTTCAAGTTCCGCATGGGCGCCATCTCTAAGTAGTCACCATCGTGCACGGGTCTCGGGTTCCTCTTCACCCCATTGTGTGGGAGGAACCCGCGGCCCATTTTTTCTGGAAACCACTCTTTTAAAGCTAGGACGCTTTGGCCATGGCCACCACGATTAACTTGACCGAAAACCCCGCGGTCACCCCGCCGCCGACAAGACCGGCAGCCAAGGCGGGAGGCAGCTTTGCGCGCTATCTGCTCACACGCTTCCTGCTGATCTTCCCCACCATCTTTATCCTCGTTACCCTGGTGTTCTTCCTGATGCGCGTGACCGGTGACCCCATCACCGCGGCGCTGGGTGGACGATTAACCCCAGACCAGCTGGCCGAACGAATTTCCGCCGCCGGTTACGACCGCCCGGTCATCGTTCAGTACTTCGAATACCTCGGGCAGATCTTTACCGGTAACTTCGGTCGCACCATCTCCGATAATCGCGCCGTCACCGAGGTCCTGGCGACCTATGGTGCCGCGACCGCCGAGTTGGCAGTGAACTCGCTGATCGTCGCACTGCTGATCGGCATCCCGTTCGGGTTGCTCGCGGCCAAAATGCGTGACCGTTGGCCCGATGCGCTGCTGCGTGTTTTCGCCATCCTGTGTTACGCCACCCCGGTGTTCTTTGCCGGCCTGCTGCTCAAACTCATCTTCGGAGTGTGGCTGGGCTGGCTACCGATCGCCGGACGCGCGGGAGTCAACGCCGAACTGCAGCTCACCGGGCTGCAGAACCCCAGCGGTATCTTCCTGCTGGACGCCTTGCGCTCGGGAAACATGAGCGCGGCATCCGATGTCATCTCGCACGCGATCCTGCCGGCGGTTGCCCTGGGCTTGCTCACCGCCGGAGTGTTCCTGCGTCTGGTGCGTACCAATGTCATCGGCACCCTGGGCCGAGACTACGTGGAAGCCGGGCGTTCGCGCGGCGTCTCCGAATACCGGCTGCTCACCAAACACGCCTACCGCCCCGCGCTGATTCCCATCATTACGGTCATGGGACTGCAGATCGCGCTGCTGCTGGGCGGCGCGGTGCTCACCGAGACCACCTTCGAATGGAAGGGCCTGGGCTTCCAGTTGGCCCAGTACCTCACCGCGCGTGACTTCGTTGCGGTGCAGGGCATCGTGGTGCTGCTGGCCGTCATCGTCGCACTGACCAACTTCATTGTTGACATCATTGCCGCCCTCATCGACCCCCGAGTGAGGTTCTAAGTTATGAGTACAACAACTCACGTTTCGGTGCCATCGAAGCGATCGCTCATCTACCGTCTTCCGGTGATCTCACACCTGCGCATGAGCGCCGGATTGCAGCGCGGCATGTTGGTGGTGGGCCTGGTCCTGACCGTCGCCTTCCTGCTCACCGCGGCACTTGCCCCGCTGATCGCCCCGTTTGGGTTCTCCCAAATGGCCGACGCCGACGGGGATTTCCCCACGCAGGCAGCCCCCGGCGGAAAGTTCATCTGGGGCACCACCGTCGGTGGCTTTGATGTGTTCTCACGAACCATCTGGGGAGCCCAGACCGCCGTGGCCGTCATCGTCGTAGCGGTGCTCTTCTCCATCTTCATCGGTGTTTTCCTGGGCCTGGTCTCCGGGTACATCGGTGGCTGGCTTGACCGGGTGCTGGTGGTCTTGGCCGATGCCGTTTATGCCTTCCCCTCGTTGTTGCTCGCCATCGTGATGTCCATCGTGATCTCCGGCGGGCAATCGAGTCTCTGGGGTGGCATCATGGCCGCGGCCATCTCCATCACCGTGGTTTTCATCCCGCAGTACTTCCGCGTCATCCGCGCCGAAACCGTCCGGCTGAAGGCAGAACCCTTTGTAGAATCCGCGAAGGTCATCGGGGCCTCAACCTGGCGCATCATGTTTAAACACGTTTTCCGCAACGCCACCCGCACGCTCCCGCTGATCTTTACGCTCAATGCTTCCGAGGCACTGCTGACCCTCGCGGGACTGGGCTTCTTGGGCTTTGGCATCGAACCGACCAAGGCCTCGGAATGGGGCTTTGACTTGAACCGCGCGCTGAGTGACGCGACCAGCGGCGTCTGGTGGACCGGTGTCTTCCCGGGTGTCGCCATCGTTCTGACGGTGCTCGGGCTGACGCTTGTGGGCGAATCCATGAATGACTTGGCGGATCCGCGCCTGCGGACACGCCGCAAGGCTAAGCGCCGCGGCGGAAAGGCAGCAGCATGAAAACGAACAACGTAGACACGCGCGTAGACGGCGCGGTCCTGTCCATCAAGGACCTTGAAGTCACCTTCACCACCGATGCCGGGGAAGTGGCGGCGGTACGCGGCGTGGGCTTTGATGTTGCTGCCGGGGAAGTGGTGGCGGTGGTCGGAGAATCTGGTTCGGGTAAGTCGGTCACCGCCCGCACCATTCTGGGTCTGCTGGCAGATACGGCCGTGGCACGCGGCGCGGTGCTGCTCAAGGGCAAAAACATGCTCACTCTGGGCCCGGCACAATTGCGTGCCGCCCGCGGCGAGGACGTCTCGATGGTCTTCCAGGAGCCGTCCACGGCGTTGAACCCGGTATACACCGTGGGCTGGCAGATCATCGAGGGCATTCGAGCGCACACCAAAATCAGTAAGAAGGAAGCCAAGGCGCGCGCCATCGAGGTATTGCGCAAGGTCGGCATCCCGGAGCCCGAGGTGCGGGTGAACTACTACCCGCATCAATTCTCCGGTGGACAGAAGCAGCGTGTCATCATCGCCGCGGCACTGGCGCTGAACCCGTCACTGATCGTGGCCGACGAGCCAACCACTGCCCTGGACGTCACGGTGCAGGCGGAGATTCTGGAGCTCTTGCGCGCGGTACGGGACGACTTTAATACCGGGATCGTGCTGATCACCCACAATATGGGCGTGGTCGCCGACCTCGCGGATCGCGTGGTGGTGATGTACCAGGGCAAGATCGTGGAAAGTGCACCCAGCGTGGAGCTCTTTGCCAATCCACGCGAGGACTACACCAAGGCGTTGCTCGCGGCAGTCCCACACCTGGGCAGGCATTCGGCCTCCGCCGGGATGAGCGAACGCTCGGGCCAGGATAAGGAGGTGCTGGTGGAGGCGAAAGACCTCTCCATCGTGTACCCCGGTCGTCTCGGTTCACCGGGATTCAGGGCCGTGGACGAGGTGTCGCTGAAGATCTGCGCCGGGGAGGTTTACGGACTGGTGGGGGAGTCGGGCTCCGGCAAGACGACCATCGGTCGCGCCATTGCCGGGCTGAACAAGATCAGCAGCGGATCGCTGAAGGTGCTCGGCTACGAAATGCTCGATTACAAGGAACGCAGCTTCAAGAAGCTGCGCCAGGACATCGGCTTCGTTTTCCAGGATCCGGCGGCCAGCTTTAATCCGCAACTGAGCATCGGCGAATGTGTGGCCGAGCCGCTGCTGGTGCACCGGGGACTTGATCCACGCGCCGCACGAACCCGAGTTAATGAACTGCTCGAGGCGGTGCAGCTGCCGGCGGCCTTTGCCCAGCGTTTCCCGCACGAGCTCTCCGGCGGCCAACGTCAGCGTGCCTCGCTGGCCAGGGCGCTGGCGCTGGATCCCAAACTGCTGATCGCCGACGAGCCGACCAGTGCACTGGATGTGTCGGTGCAGGCCAAGGTGCTTGAGCTGTTCAAGGAATTACAGGCGGAGTTGGGCTTCGCGGCCCTGTTCATCTCCCATGACCTGGCCGTGGTGGACATGTTGTCCACCTGGGTGGGCGTGCTGTACCGCGGCAAATTGGTGGAGGAGGGCATCGGATCCCAAGTGATGGGTAACCCGGAACATCCCTACACCAAGCGGCTGATCGCCTCGCTTCCGGTGCCGGACCCAGTGGAGCAAGCGGCTCGGCGTGCGGCCTTCCTGAAGGCCTGATCGTCATCGGGTCTGGTGGTGGGTGGGTTCTGATTGGGGGACACGCCCACCACCACTTGTTCCGCGCCATGAGCGCCGAACATACGCCCAGCGCTGATCGCTGGCGCAAAGACGTGTCACGGTTACCAGCTGAGGCGCGGGCAACCCTAGACTTGAAACCATGAGCCAACAGATCAACCCGCAGGCAGACGGCGGCGCCGACACCGACCCTTATGACCCCACCGCATCATCCCTGGCCGACACGGTCCAGGACGAGGTCATGGCCGAATTGTTGTCGATTCGCGGCAGCATCGACAACTTCGATGCGACGCTTGTTTACCTGCTGGCCGAGCGGTTTAAAGCCACGCAACGGGTGGGTCACCTCAAGGCCGTGCACTCCCTGCCGCCGAGTGATCCGGGACGCGAAAAGGCGCAGATCGAACGCCTGCGTCGATTGGCCCATGAGGCGCATCTTGACCCGGAATTTGCCGAGAAGTTCATGAACTTCATCATTTCCGAGGTCATCAGGCACCACAACACCATTTCGGCAACACATGCCGAGTCCGGAAACTAATTGATGACCCCCAGCCAAGAGCCCTCGACCCCGGAACCGATGGAACGCGCCGTACAGGCCAGCGGCCATGGGCCCATGCCGGGGACCGACCCGATGGAATCGGCGCTGGTGATTCGCGGCGAGCTGGGTGCTCCCAACCTGCCGTACCTGCACCAGCTCCCCGCGCGCGGGGTCGGATCCGACACTATTGGTCGTGGCGCCCAGCTCCTCGAGGAGCTCAGAGTTGACTTGCAGCCGCACGGCTGGCGGCTAGCAGCTGCCCCCGGGATTGATGCCAGACGAGCGGCCTCGGCGCTGCGCACCGACATGAACGTGCTCTCCGACGCCATCGGCGCGGAGGAAAATTCCGGCACCGAACTAAAGATTCAGTTTCCCGGCCCGGCAACGCTGGCCGCCAACCTCTATCTACACCGCGGTGAACGAGCAGTGGTGGACCACGGGGCCCGTCGCGACCTTGCCGCGTCCCTAGCCCTTGGCGCCGCACGCCACCTGTCGACGCTGGCACGGATCACCGGTGGCCAACGGATCACCGTCTACATCGATGAACCGGATGCCGGGCATGTCCTGAACGGAACATTGCCCACGGCCAGCGGATACCGCACCCTGCGTTCGGTGCCCCGGGCCGAACTGCGCGGGTGGTGGAGCGAGCTGGTCGACTCCCTGCACGCCGCCGGCGCCGCCTCGGTGGTCTTCGGATTGAATGCCGAGCCGGAGACCTTTACCAAGTTGGCATCCACCGCCTTAGAGGCGGGAGCCGATGGGCTGGGTACAAATGCCGCAACACTGAGTGTCCCGGGATGGGAATTATTGGCCGGTGCCGTGGAGTCCGGTCAGCGTTTGTGGCTCGGGAGCTTAGAACCGGGCCAGAAGGCACCGGGAGTTGTGGACGCCGTGGCGGGTCTGAGGCGGCCCTGGCGTCAGCTGGGCTTAAGCGATAAAAACCTTGGCGCGTTGGTGCTGATGCCCACCGGTGGGCTCGGTGAGCTCTCGCCCGCTGGCGCTACAACGTTGCTGGGGCGGCTGGCCAGCTACGCCGAGGCACTGAACCAGATACGCGTCGACGCTTAGGGCTCCCGGTGCTATCGGTGAGTGGTTGGCCCGGCGGTGCCTGCGGCGTGTCGCATCAATGTGGTGCCGGGCGCGCCACCGGGTGTCGCGCGGCGTCATGCTGTGCCGCCGCGGCTTCGTCGACATCGGCTCTGGAGCCAAAGCACGTGGTGAATTGCCGTTTCCGAAGCGATTTGCCCGGTGCGCTCATGTACTCTTGAGGTATCCGGGTGCCTACTATTATTGGGCTCCCGAGCATAGCTACGAAAGGGCAGATTATGAAGGCACGCATCTTGGTTGTCGACGACGACGAGGCGCTGGCCGAAATGATCGGCATCGTGTTGCAGAATGATGGCTTTGAAGCCGTATTCTGCTACGACGGTGCCAAGGCATTAGGAGTTTTCCGCGAGGTCAAGCCCGATCTGGTGTTGCTCGATTTGATGTTGCCGGGGCTCGATGGCATTGAGGTCTGCAAGCTGA
Organism: Paeniglutamicibacter terrestris; assembly: GCF_012271785.1. Taxonomy (GTDB): domain Bacteria; phylum Actinomycetota; class Actinomycetes; order Actinomycetales; family Micrococcaceae; genus Paeniglutamicibacter; species Paeniglutamicibacter terrestris. Next base: position 148,465 of record NZ_JAAWVT010000009.1, read on the forward strand.
TCCGCGCCGAAGATGACGTCCCGATCGTCATGCTGACCGCCAAATCTGATACCGCCGATGTGGTCCGCGGCCTGGAATCCGGCGCCGACGACTACGTCCCTAAACCCTTTAAACCGGCCGAGCTGGTGGCCCGCGTGCGGGCCCGGCTGCGCACCGGAGAACAGCATGCCCCGGAGACGCTGAAAATTGGGGACTTGAGCATTGACGTCGCCGGGCACCGGGTGACCCGAGCGGATGCGCCGATCGGCCTGACCCCGCTGGAATTCGATCTGCTGGTGGCATTGGCCCGCAAGCCGTGGCAAGTTTTCACCCGCGAGCAGCTCCTCGAGCAGGTGTGGGGTTACCGCCACGCCGCCGATACCCGCCTGGTCAACGTGCACGTCCAGCGTCTGCGCTCCAAGGTGGAACTGGATCCAGAAAGTCCCGAAGTTGTGCTCACCGTGCGCGGCGTCGGATATAAGGCCGGACAGGCCTGAGCCCGCACATGACGGGAAGCATGAATTCTCTCCCGCCGCACCAACCCCTGCGGGGGCCCAATACTGTGTTGCCAACGGATGCGCTGGTGCCAGCTGCGCCCAAGGTTCCTTGGTACGGCCGTGCCGTGGGGGCTGTGGTGCAGGTCAAGGCGAAGACCCGTTCGCGTTGGACCCGCTCGCTGCTCTTCCGCACCGTGATCTCCGCCGTTGTCTTAACGGCGGTCGCGCTGCTGGGTGCCGGCGCGTTCTTATCAAACCAGATTGCTACAGGACTTTTTCAGGAACGATTTAATCAGGTCGAGTCCGAGTCGTTGCGTGGGCTGAATCAGGTCCGTTCAATCTTCGATTCGGCAGCCACCACGGATCGCAGCAGCACCCACTCACTGGTCACGAGCACGCTGAAAATCCTTGAGGGTGATACCGCTCTGGTGCCGCGCGACTTTGTTTTGGTTCCGCTGCGCGGGGCCGACAACCTCTACGTGGGACCCACGGCCAGCGGCAATCTCACCTCCCGCATCGTCCCAGAAGCGCTGTCCACGCAGATCCAAGAGTCCAACGCCGTCTACTGGCAATCCATCGAGCTCAACACCGGTCCCAATGCCGGACCCGGACTGATCTTCGGCACGAAGGTGACCTTGCCACCGGGCACCGAATACGGTCTCTACTTGGTCTATGACCTGACCAGTGTGCAAAAAACCCTCGACTTCATTAACCGCGCCATGAGTCTGGTTGGCGGGATTCTGCTGCTGGTGGTTGGCGGCATCACCTGGTACGTCACCCGTGCGGTGGTCCGCCCGGTGGCGGCAGCGGCGCAGGTCTCCGAGAAGCTAGCCTCCGGTGAGCTTGATGAACGTATGAAAGTTTCCGGCGAGGATGAAATCGCTAGGCTTGGCCACTCGTTTAATCACATGGCAACATCACTGCAGGAGCAGATCAATCAGCTGGCATCACTCTCGCAGATGCAGCAGCGCTTCGTATCGGATGTCTCCCATGAACTGCGCACCCCGCTGACCACCGTGCGGATGGCAGCGGAGGTACTCTACGACGCCCGTGAGGACTTCGACCCCATCAATAAGCGAAGCTCCGAGCTGCTGTACAACCAGGTTGAACGCTTCCAGATCCTGCTTAACGACCTGCTAGAGGTATCGCGCTTTGATGCTGGCGTGGCGGTACTGGACGCTGACCCCACCGATCTGGTGTCGGTGGCCAGGCGCGTCATCGACGCGGCAAATCCACATGCCGAGGCCATGGGCTCGGTGCTGCGCTTGGGCACCCCATCCGGGGGAGCCGTGGCGGAAATGGACGCCCGACGCATTGAACGCGTGGTTCGGAACCTGGTCATGAACGCCATCGAACACGGTGAGGGTAACCCCATCGACATCACCGTCGCCGGAAATGACAACGCCGTTGCCATCTCCGTGCGCGACCGTGGCATTGGCATGAGCCCGGAATCTGCGCACCGAGTCTTTGACAGATTCTGGCGAGCCGATCCAGCCCGTGCCCGCACCACCGGTGGCTCGGGCCTCGGCCTGTCGATCGCCTTCGAAGATACCCGGCTGCACACCGGGCGGTTGGAGGCATGGGGTGAGCGCGGGGTAGGTTCCTGCTTCCGGCTGACCCTGCCACGTCAGCTGGGGCAGGAAATTGTGGCATCTCCGCTCCCGCTGGAACCCATCGTGCTGGCCGATGCGATCCTGGACAGCGGAATGGTTGTCTCCTTCCCGCTGACCGGGGAAATTCCGGCCATCGGCTTCAAACCTGCCGCGCCGTTGATTCCCGAAGAAAATTCGGGGCAGGACGAACGCTCCGTCAGCGAGCACCCGCAAGGAAGGCAACACCCACATGAGTAGGAACAGGGCAGCGGGAATGCGATTATTTGCCGTACTGGCGGCCATCATGTTGGTCATCACCGGGTGTTCGTCCATCCCACGGAACTCACCGGTGCAGTCCATCGCCCCGGAAGGCACCTTGGACCAGAACAACGTGGTCTTTAACGGCACCGGCCCGGTCACGGATGCCACACCAACCGAAATCGTCGAGGGATTCATCGAAGCGGGCATCGACGCCCAGAACGACTACAAAGTAGCCCGCGAATTTCTGAACCCGAAGGCCTCGGGAATCTGGAAGGGCACGGTGCGGACCCTGGTCTATGACGCACGCCCCTCGGTGATATCCGGGGAGAAGCCCAACACCTTCACCATTCAGATGGAGGTCATCTCCGAGGTCGATGCCGCAGGCATTTTGACCGAAATGCCCCCGCACACCACCCGCGCCGTTGATGTTTCCCTGGTCCAGGTCGACGGCCAGTGGCGCATCTCGAAGCTGCCCGACGGCATCATGATGGAGAAGAACCAGTTCTCGCATGTCTTCGCCCCGCAAACCCTGTACTTCTACGATGTTGGCTACCAATACGCCGTCCCAGACGTGCGCTGGTTCCTCACCCGCACCGGCGTTGCAGCCTCCATGGTCGAGGCGCTCTTAGCCGGACCCGCTCCATACCTTGAGAATGCCGTTGTTTCGGCCTTCCCCGAGGGCAGCGCATTGGTCCGTTCTTCGGTACCCATCGAGTCCCAGCGGGCCACCGTCGACCTGACCTCGGCAACATTTATCGATTCCACCGAGCTCTCGCGCCAGCAGATGGAGCAGCAGTTGGAGTTAACGCTGAGCGGTCTCGGTGGGGTCAGCTCGGTATTGATGAGTGATGAGCAGTCGGAGATCAAGCTCAGCGCCGCCGATCCAGCGTTTGTGGCGGCCGAGGTGAACCCCGCGGTGCCCGACACTCAGATCGGCATCAAGGACAACGCGCTGTACTTCCTCAAGGGGCAGTCACCCAGCCTGGTCGGGGGCATCAACGACATCGCCGGCTACCAGCCGCGACTGCCGGCCATGAGCCCACTGGGCAACCGCTTTGCGTTCCTCAACTCGACGCGTTCGAAGCTGGTCGCCATTGATGAGGAGGGCACTTCCTCGGTGGTCGCCACCGGCACAGACTTGGTCCGCCCCAGTATGGATGCTTTCGGGTGGACCTGGACCGTGGATAACTCGGCCAGCACCCGAATCCTTGCGGTTCCGGAGGATATCGCCGTCAACGGCAAGGTTCGACCGATCACCGCCAGCGAGTTCACCAAGGCGAAGATTTCATCATTGCGGGTCTCCCGCGATGGCACGCGCGCCCTGATCGTTTCGACGAAAAACGGTGAATCAAGCGTGTCGATTAGCGGCATTTTGCGTGACAGCGACGGTGCGCCGCGAGGCTTCGCTCCACCAAAGCAGATTTACCCCAGCGTTCCGGTGACCCAAGCGGTCTGGAACTCAGATATCTCCATCATCGTCTCGACCACCAGCGCCACCGAAAAAGTCGAAGCACAGGAGATCAGCCTGGCCGGCACCACCGTGACGTATCTGCCGTTGTTGGGGCTACTAGATCTTTCTGCAGGTCCTGGGGATCGCCGTCAGGTGTATGCCGAGACCAAGGAGAAGATCCACACACGCGTGGGTAGTTCGTGGCACATCATGGACGTGATGGTCAGGGATCTTTCGTACCCCGGTTAGACCCCCAGCGCTTCTCCACAACCCGGCAGAATTGGATTCGCGCCGCGGCGGCTGGGCACCAGAGTGTGAATCATGAAACTCAGCAGCGCGATGCTTCGTTCGGTTCCTAACGTCGGAAGTCCCCTGAAAGCTCGTCGAGGGGCCTCACCATGGCTCCGACACGCCGATGCCCTGTGGAACCATGGCGCAGTTCGCAGAATGCGTGCCGCCCTAGGTGGTACCGCCGCGTTGTTGCTGCCGGTTGCCTGCGTCTGCTGTGGACGGCCAGATTTCACCATCTGTGCTGCCTGCGGGACTGGTTTGCGCGCTGGGGTCCTGCACCCGCGACGGGTCGAGCAATGGGCCGAGGCACTGCCACTCAATCCGCGTCAGCAACCCCTCCCGGTTCTGGCAGCAGGCTCCTACGACCACGAATTGGCGGCCGTCATTTTGGCTTTCAAAAACCGCCAGATGCCTGGCCTCGCTCCGGTTTTAGTGCCGGCGCTGGCCAGGGCGTTGCGCGAAGGCATAGCCACGCTGACCACGTTTGGGTTGCCGGTCGTATTGGTTCCGGTGCCGATTCGTCTTGCCGCCAGGTCTCGGCGTGGCTATTTTCCCGTAGGTATGTTGTTGAAAGGTCTAAGGCATTCCGGCGTATTGCCCAGTGCGGTGCCGGTGGAAAACCTTCTGAGGTATCGCGGCTGGTACCAGTTCGCGGGTGCGCAAAAGGGCAAGAATAGACAAGCCAGAGTGTCGGTGCGCAACACGATGCAGGCGCACGGGTCACAAAAAATGGCCCAATTAGCGACACGCGGGGCGCAGGTGCTCCTCATTGACGACGTGTTGACCACCGGTGCCACGCTGGCCGAGGCACAGCGTTGCCTAGCGGATTCTGGGCTTGTAGTATGCGGAGCCGTGGTCGTAGCAGCAACTCCGGCACCTGATGAAAACCGTGCTGTTCGCTGAGCGCGATGAAGAAATACTCCGCACATCCTTGATTAATATTGCATGTGACATAGGGTGAAGTATGGGCACCCCGAAAGGGGAAAGGAACCCATCTTCAGCGGCCGGAAGGAGTGAATTCTTCGGTCGCTGTTGTGTCACCTGAGCAATGATGGAGGACACCATGGAGATGACGATCAACGGACGCAATGTCAGTGTTACGGATCGCTTTCGCGAGTACGTAGACGAGAAGATCGACAAGGTCGATCAACTTGCCACGAAGATCCAGCGCTTGGACATTAAAGTCACCAAGGAGCAGCACGCACGAAATGCGGATTCTGCTCTGACCGTTGAATTGACGGTGTTGGGTAGGGGTCCTGCAATCCGTGCTGAGGCAAAAGCCGCTGATAAGTTTGCGGCATTCGACACCGCCTTCGCCAAGTTGCTTGAGCGTCTGCGCAAGGCACGAGATCGCCGCAAGGTTCACCACGGCACCCGGACACCAAAGGCTGTCCACGAGGCGACCAGCGGCCTGGAACCAGCGGCCAGCTCGATCCCGCTGCACGAATCAACCCGGCTTGCTCAGCAAGAGGAAGAAGCACGGCTGGCCGAGGAAGCAGCATTAAACGGCGCCCCGCCCATCGAAATTCGCCGCAAGGTCTTCCCTGCAGAAACCATGAGTGTTGATGACGCCGTGGACCGCATGGAAATGATTGGACACCCGTTCTATCTCTTCGTTGATGCGGCCACCGGTGCCCATTCGGTCCTCTACGCTCGAAAGACCAAGGGAGACCAGCAATATTCTTATGGCACCATCACACTGGATCCGGATGCCAAAGATGAGGCAACGGTCGAGACCCGAGGTTACCGCGAGGCTAGTTCGGTCAACGCTTAGCGAACAGGCACTACGGTTATTTCATGAACAGGTCGCTTAGTCTTTCTCAGGCCCGCCGTGTTGCCGTAGCTGCCCAAGGTTTGCACAAGGTCCGGCCCGCCACACCAGTAACTCTTGGTGCGGTGGGCCGGACCTTCGCGCGTCTGGAGCTCATCCAGATCGACTCGGTTAACGTGCTTTCTCGCGCGCAATACCTTCCCATCTTTTCGCGTCTTGGCCCCTATGCTCCCGAACTTCTGGATCGACTCGCGGTGCGCCATCCGCGGCAGGCCGTTGAATACTGGGCACACGAAGCGTCGTTGGTCCGTAGCGAGCACTTTGGCGACCTGGTGCCCTGGCAGCGTCGAAAGTGGATCGGCAGCCTAAAAACGCTCGATGAGGACGGCAAAGTCCTGGCCGAGCAGATTCTTGACCTGCTGGATACGAGTCACGCGATGACATCTCGGGAGATTTCCACGGAGCTCGGACACCAGCACGTGAAGGTTAACGACGCGTGGGGCTGGAATTGGTCGGTGGTTAAACGGGCTTTGGAAGCGCTTTTCGCCGAAGGACTGATTGGCACCGAGGGCAGAAATAGTGCCTTCGAGCGCCGCTACACCTCGCTGCACAAAGTGTTTCCGAAGGGCATTCCCGCCACCACCTCGGACGGGCGTACCGGCATGGAGCGATTGCTCGTGGCTGCGGCTCGTGCTCATGGTGTGGGGAGCGCGCACTGCCTCGCGGACTATTTTCGGCTCCCTTTGCGGCAAAGCGCCGTCGTTCTGGAGGAACTTGCCGAACGAAGCATCCTTGAACGAGCCAAAATCGCCGGAATCAACGAGACCTACTACCTGCTGCCCGATACAAAGATCCCGCGAAAGGCTGCCGGTCGGGCTCTGCTGGGTCCCTTCGATTCCATGGTCTTTAATCGCAGACGCCTCGAGAATCTGTTTGGGTTCACCTATCGCCTAGAAATCTATACGCCGTCAGCCAAACGAGTTTATGGCTATTACGTCTTGCCCTTCTTATTGGGGGAGCGATTGGTGGCCCGGGTTGATCTGAAAGCCGATCGAAGTTCGGGTCGCCTGTTGGTCCGCGGATCCTTCGCAGAACCGGGGGCGCCGGGGGACACCGCGGTTGAATTGGCAGCCGAATTGCTGTTGATGGCGAAGTGGCTTGGCCTCAACGAGGTGGTTGTTTCGCAACACGGGAATCTGGCCGCGGCCTTGGAGTTTTCCTTGAGCTCACCCGAAACCGGCCAAAAGCCACAAGTGAAAGCAATCTCTCACGTAGACTGAACACGCCAGAATTCCTGTGCTTGAGATTTGGGAGCTGCCTCGTGGCATCACTGCTTGAACGTATCCTGCGTACCGGCGATAAGAAGACGCTGAAGACCTTGAGGGGATACGCGGACGCCATCAACGTGCTTGATAGCGAATTCCGTGCCTTGTCCGATGCTGAGCTGCGTGGTGAAACCGACAAGTTTAGGGCGCGTATCGCCGACGGCGAGTCCCTTGACCACCTGCTTCCCGAGGCCTTCGCCGCTGTCCGAGAGGCGTCCGACCGCACCCTCGGCATGCGCCACTTCGACGTGCAGCTCATGGGTGGCGCCGCACTTCACCTAGGCAATATCGCTGAAATGAAAACCGGTGAGGGTAAAACTCTGGTCGCCACGGCGCCGGCCTATCTCAATGCGCTCAGCGGCAAGGGCGTACACGTGGTGACGGTCAACGACTTCCTGGCCGAGTACCAGTCCGACCTGATGGGCCGTGTCTACCGTTTCCTGGGTCTGACCAACGGTTGCATCTTGTCCAACCAAGATCCTGAGCTGCGCCGCAAACAGTACGAAACCGACATTACCTACGGAACGAACAATGAGTTCGGGTTCGATTACCTGCGGGACAACATGGCCTGGAGCTCCGATGAGCTCGTCCAGCGCGCCCACAACTTTGCGATCGTCGATGAAGTTGACTCGATCCTCATCGACGAAGCCCGTACCCCGCTGATCATTTCCGGTCAGGCCACCGGCGACGTTAACCGCTGGTACAACGAATTCGCCAAACTTGTGAACCGTCTGAGCTTGGAAACCGACTACGAAATCGATGAGAAGAAGCGCACCGTCGGCGTCCTGGAACCCGGCATCGAAAAGGTTGAAGACTACCTCGGTATTCACAACCTCTACGAGGCTTCAAACACGCCACTCATCGGGTTCTTGAATAACGCCATCAAGGCCAAGGAACTGTTCAAGAACGACAAGGACTACGTCGTGATCAACGGCGAGGTCATGATCGTTGACGAGCACACCGGTCGTTCATTGGCTGGCCGTCGCTACTCTGAGGGCATGCACCAGGCCATCGAGGCGAAGGAAGGGGTGGAAATCAAGGCCGAAAACCAGACCATGGCGACGGTGACCTTGCAGAACTACTTCCGCCTCTACAAGAAGCTCTCGGGCATGACCGGTACGGCGCAGACCGAGGCCGCCGAATTTATGGGCACCTACAAGCTCGGTGTGGTGGAGATTCCCACCAACAAGCCGCTGCTGCGCAAGGACCAGGCCGACTTGATCTACAAGAACGAGATCGCGAAGTTCGACGCAGTGGTCCAGGACATTGCCGAACGCCACGCCACCGGCCAGCCGGTGCTCGTGGGTACCACCAGCGTGGAAAAGAGCGAATACCTGGCCCGTCTGCTGGCCAAGCAAGGCATCCGTCACGAAGTCCTTAACGCCAAGCAGCACGCCCGAGAAGCGGCGATTGTCGCTCAGGCCGGTAAGAAGGGCGCGGTGACCGTGGCGACCAACATGGCCGGCCGTGGTACAGATATTATGCTCGGCGGAAACGCCGAATTCCACGCGGTGACCGAGATGGAGCGCCGCGGACTTGATCCGGAAGCAAACTCGGAGGAATACGAGCGCGTTTGGGACGGAGTCTTTGACGCGGCCAAGCAGCAAGTTCAGGCCGAGGCTCAGGAGGTTGCCGACGCCGGTGGCCTGTACGTGCTGGGTACCGAACGGCACGAGTCCCGCCGCATCGATAACCAGTTGCGCGGACGTTCCGGCCGCCAGGGTGACCCTGGTGAGTCTCGTTTCTACCTGTCGATGACCGATGAACTCATGCGCCGCTTTAATGCAGGTGCGGCCCAGCGCATCATGAACAACCCTTCGATGCCCGACGATGTGGCCCTGGAGTCCAAGATCGTTTCCAAGGCCATCGAAACCGCTCAGGCACAGGTGGAAGGCACCAACGCCGAACAGCGTAAGAACGTGCTGAAGTATGACGATGTCATGAACCGTCAGCGCGAGGCCATCTATGGGGACCGCCGCCGGATTCTTGAGGGTGGAGACCTGCAGGAAAAGGTTGGTCACTTCCTCGAAGACGTGGTGAAGTCCATGGTCGCGGAGGCCACGACCGAGGGTCATGCCGAGGGCTGGGACCTGAAACAACTGTGGGTGAACCTCAAGCAGCTCTACCCGATTTCGATCACCATCGACGAGGTGAGCGAGGAGGCCGGTCACCGTGACGCCATCACCGCCGGCCTGCTGGAACGTGAAATCCTTTCCGACGCTCGTCTGCAGTACGAAGCCCGCACGGAAGCCGTCGGTGAAACGAACATGCGTGAGCTCGAACGTCGCGTGGTACTTTCGGTGATTGGCCGTAAATGGCAGGAACACCTTTACGAGATGGACTACCTCAAGGAAGGTATCGGTCTGCGTGCCATGGCTCAGCGTGACCCGCTGGTCGAGTACCAGCGCGAGGGCTTCGTGATGTTCCAGACCATGATGGAATCCATTCGCGAAGAGAGCATCGGCATGCTCTTCAACATTGAGGTCGAAACTCGCCAGGAGCCGCAAATCTCGCTACCTGGTGTCACCGATGCTCGTTCGATGACCTCCGAGCCGGTGCTTAATACTCCGGGACTGGCCGCTCCGGCTAAACCGTCAACACTGCGCTACACCGCACCGGAAGAAACCGGCGAGGCGGTAACGCACACCGAGCGCACCGCTGGTGCACCGGAAGCCGCAGCCAAGAATGCCAACAAAAAGAAGAAGGGCAAGCGTAGCTAGCCAATCTCCAAGGCAGTAATCTGCCAGCGTCCGTGCCACCGCTCTACTCGTAGAGCGGTGGCACGGACTTTTTGCATGTCGCGCAGGATCACCGCAGCTTCAAATACCAGCGGCAGCACCTGTGTGACCCGCATACACATCACCCGTGGGTTGGAGTAGCAGCGCGTGGTGGGATCCGGACGCAGGGGTTCACTCAGGAGCATATGTGCCTCCAATTTTCCGAGGCAATCCGGACTGAGTGCCCGGTTCAGCTGACGGACCGGCCGTGCGCCGGCCAGGACTTCAAGAACGGCCGGTGCCGTGGCATGGACAACCGCGGCCACCGATTCCCCTAACCCCAGCGTGCTCAGCTCTGGTGGAAAGAGCTTCTCAAATACCTGCTGCGCGGCCATGCTGGGGTAGTTCTCCGGTGGGTCGTCCTCAAAGCAGCGCCTTGCCTCATCAACGGCCTGCAGCGCAGGTTCGGGAAGCGACCGGAGGGCACGCGGCGCCGTGGCATCGCGCAGACAGCGCCTTCTGCGGGCAACGGCGGGGGCTCGAAATGCTTCGGGAAAGCGTCTGGCCGTGGTGCGAGGTGCCCGCAGGTCGGCGCCGGATAGCGGGTTATTCCTGAATACGTGGATCGGCTCGGTGGTCTGAATCGATGGTTGAACTGCGATGACGGACATCGGTTAGCTCCTGATGGACGAATGATACTTTCTCGACGAACGGTGTTGCACAGTGGAGCCTACGAGCGCTGCGTATCATGGTGCGGGGCTCGCAAAATGGCTCCGACGGCAAGGCGGTTGGGGTTCGAACCGATCAGCTGGCGGTTCGCCTCGTACCAGCGGGGCCAGGCCTCGGCGATGTCCCTAACGGAGGCATCCTCGGGGAGGTTGCGGGCGGCGATGGCCCATAGGCTGTCGCCGGGACGGACCACCACCTCAATGGCGGTACGTGTGGATTCGCCACCGAGCAGGCGCTGCAACGGCAACGGAACGCGATGCGGGATCCAGCCGGGACTCAGAAGCTCGTCGCCATTCTGGCTGGACTCGGCAGCGCCCGGATCGTTTGATGTCAATGCGGTGTCGGCCAGGGGAGATGTTGATGGTGATATCTTGCTGAAGGGCTGGCAGTCGGCCGCGACGGTCATCGCGGGACCGGCCACAGCCGGGGGAGCGGCGAGGGTGATCGTTGCCAACGCCAACGAACCGCCCAAGCCTGCCAGTGTCAGACGGGCCACAAAGCCCGGTACCAGAGCAGCCAGTGCTGCAGATTCCCGGCGCCGCCCACAGGCTAATGCCACGCGGGCGCCCAGTGCGCACGCGAAAGCGGCGACCAACCACAGCAAGACCATGGCGCCAAGCAGACCGAGAGCCACACCCGTGAGGCGTTCAAGGGACGAAAAATCCAACGGTGCCTCGGGGAGTGAATGTGCGCCCACGGCCGCCCAGAGCACCGCGCTGGCCCACAGCATGCCCAGGGACAGGAGTGTGAGTGCCATGAGTGTCAGGGCGTCCCTGCCCCTGCGAGTGAGCATCTTGACCTCTTTAGATGTCGTTTGATGTTATTTGGTGTTGTTTGTAAATGTATGATGACACTTCATCTCCGAAGTTGCTAGGGGTAGGCGGGAGCGTTTTGTTGGATCTATGGTGTGCACATGAGATGGGAATCGCTCTTCGCCGACTTAGAAGCGCAATTCGCGGCCGCGGCTGCGCGCAACCAGATTAGTGAGGTCCAAGAAATCGTGCGGATCGAGCGCGCCCGCCAGACACTCATGCAGCGCCTGGCCAGTGCCGTGGGTGGCGACGTTGATCTGCAACTACTCGGTGGTGAACGGTTGGGCGGGCGGCTAGCGGGCATCGGCAAGGACTGGCTGATGCTCAACCGCGCGGGCACCGAGGAGCTAGTCCCGATCAACGCGGTGAGCTGGTGGACGGCCCGGGAGCGGACCCGGACGTTGGCGGAGCAAACGGAGAGCCGCGTGAAGTTTTCCCAGGCGCTACGCGTGCTGGTGCGCGACCGGGCGCGCGTCTCGGTTGGTGGCATCGACGGTCGCTTGCTGGCCAGCGGAACCCTCGACCAAGTCGGCCAGGACTTCGTGGAGGTGGCCTTGCACCCCCACGATGAATTCCGCCGAAGCCCCGCGGTCAACGGGCGGGTGAGTATTCCCTTTCACGCCATCGCCCGGGTGCGCAGCGGGTCATGAGGCACCCGCGGCACCAGATGCAACAGCGTTGATATCCACAACCGCTCATCGGCCCCTTTTCAGGGCCGTGAGCGCGGCGTAGGGTGACCCCCAAGGGGCACCGGTGGGCATCGACCGAGGGGGAATTGGCATGGGGAAGGCGAAGGACGCTGGCACACCGATGGCCCAAAGGTTGGGTAGACCCAGCTGGAAGGATCCGCGACTGCTACTGGGTATTCTGATCGTATTGGCATCCTGCGTCGGGGTCATTACGCTGGTCAGCACCATGGACCGCACTACCCCCATGTATGCGGCCAAGGCCGATATTTCCCTCGGCGAGGAAATTACTGCCGAGAAGCTTTTGGTGGTGAACGTGAAGCTTGATTCTCTGGAGGAACGCTACGTGCCTGCGGACCCCGCGCTGCTGAAAGGCACACGTGCCAATAGCTTGGTCAGATCGGGACAGCTGGTGCCGCGCAGCGCGCTTGGCCTCTCGGACGGATCCAACCGGCGTCCGGTGTCCATCAACCTGCCAGATACCCTGCCGGCGGCCATCACCTCCGGTGCCCATGTTGATGTTTGGGTATCGCTGAAGGACCGGACCGCCAACGCCTTCGCCCCACCTTCGCTGCTATTACCCTCTGCCGAGGTCACGGCCCGCACCGAGCGTGCCACGGGATTCGGCGGCACCGATGGCACGCTGGTAGAGATTTTGGTGGTTGATGAATCGCTGGCCGATCTTTTGGAGGCGATGGCCAACGACGCTCGCATCACCGTGGTCTTTAACCCGCAAGCCAGTGCCTCGTGAGTATCTCGGTGGTGGTCCATGGCGACGACGGCGCGGTCATTGAGCGATTAGAACGTCACCGCGGCGCGCTCACGGTCGCCCGCAGTTGCACCGAAATGTCCGAAACTATCGCCCTCTGTGAAACCGGGCTGGCCGATGCGGTCATCCTGGCCGGGGACCCCGCTCTGGTGGAGACGGCCGACATTGATGCCATGGCCGAGCGCGGGGTCCCGGTGGTGGTCTTGTGCGACGACGGCGCCCAGGGAGCCCGACTCGGCGCGGCCGGGGCCTACGTGGCAGCCGTCTCGATTAGCGCCGAAGACTTAGGCATTCTGGTCGCCCGGGCCAGGGCGGAACTTGGACACCGCGAACCCGGAGAAAATCCGGCCGCGGAACGAAAACCTGCGGCGCCGGCGTCCACGCACAAGGCCCGCGTGGTGGTGTTTTGGGGACCCGTCGGATCACCCGGACGGTCGTTGTTGGCGCTGAACTATGCGGTGGAGCGAGCCCTAGGGGGAAAAGATGTGGTGTTGCTGGATGCCGATACCTACGGAGCCTCCCAGGCCGTGCAGCTAGGGCTGCTCGATGAGGCGGCCGGGATCGCCCAGATGTGCCGGATCGTTGATGCCGGGCGATTTGATGCGCGGACTCTGGAACGCATCTGCGCGCCCGTGGTGATTGCCGGCGCCCGCATGCGGGTGGCCACCGGGTTGCCGCGCGCCAGCCGGTGGCCAGAGCTGCGTCCCACGGCCTTACGCCGCGCGGTGATGGCACTGCAGGAGATCTGCGACGACATCGTGATCGATGTTGCTGCTCCCGTGGAACTTGATGAGGAACTGACCTTTGATACCGCGGCCCCGCAACGCAATGGTGTCACGGCCGCCATGCTGCGAATAGCCGATGAGATTTATGCCGTGGGTACGGCCAGCAGCATCGGGGTACCGCGGTTGGTGCGCGCCCTAGAAGAAATGCATGAGGTGCTCGGCGATGTGGATACCAAGGTCTTGTTTAATAGAGTCTCGGCCGCCAACGTGGGGGCCTCGCCGCGCACGGCACTGGCCGAGACCTGGGCCCGGTTTGGGCCGAAAGTTCCCATTGCCGGATACCTGCCACAGGACGCGCCGGCGGTCGATGCGGCGTTGTTGGCGGGCAGCGCGCTAGCAGAGATAGCTCCGAATTCGCAGCTGCGTCTGGCCATCTCTGCCCTTGCGGGGCAGCATCCGCGGTCGAAAATGCCGATCTTGCGCCGATTCTCCCGCTCGATGTGACGTCCGTAACCGGGCGGGATAGTGTTGTAACACAAGCAGTGCGCAATGACGCGCAAAGCACTTCAAACCACGGAGGCGTTCTTTTGAACTCGTCGGAGTCCAGCATGTCCGAAACATTCATCGCTGAGATACTCACGCCCACATTGGTCGGCACCTACTATGCGCAATTGGCACCGGAAGATGCTGCGTCCTACACCCCGGCGCAATTGCACGCTCGGGTGGCGGCACACCTCACCGCCGGCTGGCAACGGCAGGCGAAAACCGCCCGTGTCGCGGTGTCTCGACATGATGGAGTCAGCCTCGTTTACGTGGTCACAGACGACATGCCGTTTTTGGTGGACTCGGTCACCGCCGAGATCGTGCGCCAGAAGCAGGCCATCAACGTCGTGGTGCACCCCACCTTCCTCGTGGGCAGGGACAGCGTTGATGGACACATCACCTCCTTTGACTCCGTGGCTGCCAACGAACACATCGCCAGCGGTGACACCGCCGCGCTCCCGGATATCTCCGCGTTGGTGGCCCGCAGCCGCGACACGGCCATCGAATCCTGGATTTCGGTGGAGCTGGGCGGAGAACCCAGCGACGAGGCACTGGCCGCACTTGTCGCGGGCCTGGAACGGATCCTGCGCGATGTGCGTGCGGCGGTTGATGACTGGCCAGCGATGCGCAACAAGGCCCACGAGATTGCCGATTCGCTGAGCACCGTCACCGGTGCCGGTGAGATCCCGGACCTCGACGGTGCCGTTGACTTGCTGCACTGGTTGGACAACGGGAACTTCACTTTCCTGGGGTACCGCGAATACGACTTGATCACCGAAAACCACGAAGATGTGCTGCGCTTGCAGGTTGAATCGGGTCTGGGGCTCATGCGCAATACCGAATCGGCCAGCGGGCTTCAGCACCTGACCAAGCGCGGCCGGGCCATGGCCCGTGACAAGCGCGCCTTGGTGATCACCAAGGCCAACTCCCGCTCGACGGTGCACCGCGGGGTCTACCTGGACTACGTGGGTGTTAAGCGTTTTGACGCGGCGGGCAACGTCAACGGTGAACGTCGTTTCATCGGGCTCTTCGCTTCGAGCGTTTACACCTCCTCGGTGCGCAGCGTCCCGGTGGTCAAAGACAAGGTCGCCGCGGTGCTCCAGCGTGCCGGATTCGCCCCGGACTCGCACTCCGGCAAGGACATCGTCACCATCTTGGAGACTTACCCGCGCGACGAGCTCTTCCAGATCTCCGTGGAGGATTTGACCGATACGGTGCTGGGCATCTTGCGCCTGCAGGAACGCCGCCGCACCTCCCTCTTCTTGCGACCGGACGTCTACGGGCGCTTTATGTCGGCGATCGTCTACCTGCCGCGTGACCGTTTCACCACCGGGGTACGCCTGCGCATCGAGAAGGAACTTTCGGCCGCCTTCAACGCGGAGTCGATGGACTTCGAAACACGCATGAGCGAATCCTCGCTGGTCCGTTTGTTCTACCGAATCCGCCTCCAGCGCCACGGGCTGACCCCCGTGGTTGATCGCGCGGCGCTCGAAACGCGCTTGGTCGCAGCGGTGCGTTCCTGGTCCGAGGGGATCGGCATGGCCGCCAACGAACGCTACGGGGCACTGAAGGGTGCCGAAGTGGCTTCCGGCTGGGCCGAGGCCTTCCCCGCCACCTACCGCGTAGATTTTGAGGTCGAAGACGCGCTGGCCGACATCGAGCGCTTTGGCCAGTACAAGGAGCCCGACCAGCAGGGCCCGGTGGTCCAGTTTGCCGTCCCCGACGAGGACATCGATTCCGAGGTTAACGCCCGGATGAAGCTGTACCTCACGGCGCCGCTCTCACTGTCCAAGATCCTTCCGGTACTCCAGCACCTGGGCCTGGAAGTGGTGGAGGAACGGCCCTTCGCCATCACCCCGGCCGACGCCGAACCGCGCTACCTCTACGATCTGGGGCTGAAATTCCCGGCGGGCATTGACCCGCTTCAGGCAGCCCCACTGCTCGGCGAGGCCTACTCCGCGGTGGTGAGAGGCAAGGCCGAATCGGACACCATGAACCGATTGGTGCTCCTGGAGGCAGTTTCCTGGCAACAGGTAGCGCTGCTGCGGGCCTACTCCCGGTACCTGCATCAGCTGGGGGTATCAAACTCCTACGCGTTCATCTCCGACACCCTGGTGGCCAACCCGGATGTCACCCGCGGAATCATCGCTCTCTTCGAGGGAACCTTCGACCCTAAGCTGAGCGCCGAGCAGTCGGCGGCGGCCATCGCGAACGCCCAGGCAATTCTCGAGGAGTCCTTGGAAAAGGTCCCGACGTTGGATGCCGATAAGTTGCTGCGCCGCTTTGTGAACCTCATCGAGTCCACCCTACGCACCAACTACTTCACCGATCCCGCGGCGCTGGCCTTCAAGTTGTCCCCGCGCACCATTGATGATGCTCCCTTCCCGCGGCCCAAGTACGAAATCTGGGTCTGCTCCCCGCGCCTCGAGGGTGTGCACCTGCGCTTCGGCGAGGTGGCCCGCGGTGGTTTGCGTTGGAGTGATCGTCGTGAAGACTTCCGCACCGAGGTTTTGGGTCTGGTCAAGGCGCAGATGGTGAAAAACGCCGTCATCGTTCCCACCGGGGCGAAGGGTGGCTTCTTTGCCAAGCAGCTGCCCAATCCCGGTGAAGACCGTGTGGCCTGGATGGAAGAAGGCAAGGCAGCCTACCGAATCTTCATTCGTTCGCTGCTGGAGATCACCGACAATTTGGTCGCCGATGAAAACGGCGAACGCGTGGTGCCACCGGCCAACGTGGTCCGCCTGGACGGGGATGACACCTACCTGGTGGTGGCCGCCGATAAGGGCACGGCGTCCTTCTCCGACATCGCCAACGAGATCTCCGCTGACCGTGGACACTGGCTCGGTGACGCCTTCGCTTCCGGCGGCTCGGTGGGATATGACCACAAGGCCATGGGCATCACCGCCCGCGGTGCCTGGGAATCGGTGAAGCGCCACTTCACCGAATTCGGCGTCGACACCCAGACCCAGCCCTTTACCGCCGTGGCGGTGGGCGATATGTCCGGGGATGTGTTTGGCAACGGCATGCAACGTACGCGCACCATCGGACTGTTGGCGGCCTTTGACCACCGCGATATCTTCCTGGATCCCACCCCGGATTCTTCCGCAGCATTTGATGAACGTCAGCGCCTCTTTGAGCTGCCGCGTTCTTCCTGGGCCGACTACAACAGGGAGTTGATTTCCGCCGGTGGTGGAGTCTTCTCCCGTTCGTTGAAGTCCATTCCGATTTCCCCCGAGGTCCGCAACGTCCTGGGACTGGGCAGCACCGTGAGCACCATGGCCCCGAACGAGCTGTTGCGCGCCATCCTCGGTGCGCCCGTTGACCTGCTGTACAACGGCGGCATCGGCACCTATGTGAAGGCCAGCGACGAGTCCCACGCCGAGGTGGGGGACCGCGCGAACGATGCCATCCGGGTGGATGGTCATCAGGTACGGGCCCGCGTGATTGGCGAGGGCGGAAACCTGGGCATGACCCAGCGTGGGCGTATCGAAGCGGCGCTGCATGGGGTCATCCTGAACACCGACGCCATCGATAACTCCGCCGGTGTTGACTGCTCGGACCACGAGGTGAACATCAAGATTTTCGTGGACCGCATGGTCGTTGCCGGCAAGCTGGCTGCGGGGGAGCGTGCAGACTTCCTGCACTCGATGACCGACGAGGTCGCCCGCCTGGTCCTTAAAACCAACTATGACCAGAACGTCCTGTTGGTCACCGACAAGCAGGAACTCGCCGCCATGTCACCGGCCTACGAACGGCTGATGGACTGGCTCGAGGAGCACGCGGAGTTGGACCGTGCCCTGGAGTTCCTGCCCTCCACCGAGGTGCTCGAGGAGCGGCTGAGTAGCGGCGGCTCGCTGACCACCCCGGAGCTGTCGGTGCTGGTCGCCTACGCGAAGATCCAGTTGGCCGGGGCACTGGCGCTCTCGGATCTTCCCGATGACCCGTATTTTGCGCAGACACTGCGCAATTACTTCCCCACGCAGTTGGCCGAGCGTTTTGGCGCGGAACTCGATTCCCACCCCTTGCGCCGCGAAATCATCGCCACGGTCGTGGCCAACGACATGGTGAACATCGGAGGCACCACCTACGCCTTCCGTGTGATGGAGGAGACCGGGGCCTCGGAGTCCCAGGTGGCCAAGGCCTTTGTGGCGCTGCGCGAGATCTACATGCTTGATGAGCAGATCGATGCGATCAACGCGCTTCCGGCCGCCTTCGACTCGGCGCACTGGTGCCGAGTGCACCTGGACCTGCGTCGTTTGTTGGATCGAGCCACCCGCTGGTACGTCCACCACGTGGATCGCGAACGCGGAGTCCAGGGGGCCATCGACGCGCTGGCCCCCACCGTGCAGTCACTGCGCCCGGGGATCGGGGAGCTACTGCGTGGCGCCGACGCCGAACGCGTGGCCGCGCTGGCCGCCGAGGGCAGGAGCTGGGGTCTGGGCGAAGCGCTGGCCGGGCGCTGGTCCGAGCAGTTCGAATCATTTGTGCTGCTGGACATTGCCGAGCTGGCCACCCGCACCGGTACCGAGCCCAGCGAACTGGCCAAGGTCTACTACGTGCTCTATGACCGGTTCGGCATTGACTCGCTCCTCGAACGGATCACCGCGCTGCCGCGTGATGATCGGTGGAAGGCGCTGGCTCGCGCGGCCTTACGTGATGACCTGTACTCGACGGTCATCGACTTCACCCGGGACGTGGTCAGTGCCACGGATTCGAGCGAAGTTGATCCGGCGGCGCGTGTGAATACGTGGATGGAAGCGAACGCGGCTAATCTTGATCGTGCACAGAACATGTTCGCGGAAGTGAACCGGCTGGAACGCGATGATATGGCGTCACTGTCGGTAGCCCTGCGGCTGTTGCGTTCCATCGTACGGAGGTAAACCCTTGGCCATCTTCACTGACCAACTGCGAGAGACAGCGGATTTTGGTCCGGGAGATGAAGACTGGTTACACCTTTTGGTGGGGGACTGGCAGCTCGTCGCCGATCTAGCATTTGCGGATCTGGTGTTGTGGTTCCCGGTCCCCGGTGGGACGTACATGGCGCTTGCCCATGTACGTCCCTCCACCTCCCACACGGTCTTCCATACCGACTTTGTGGGGGAGCGGATCCGTAAGGATCTTAAACCCCTGGTGGATGCCGCCTGGCAGTCGCAGGATATCGTGCGTTCGGATGCCGGAGACACGAGCGCCGGGGAGCACTCGATGCTCATCGAGGCGGTGCCGATGGTCCGCAATGGGCGGACCTTGGCGGTGCTCTCGGTGCACGTTGACCTTGCCGGGACGCGGATGCCATCGCAGATGGAATTAACCTACAAACAATGCGCCGAGGACCTATTGCGCATGTGTACCCGTGGGCTGTGGCCGGACTTTGCGACGCCAACCGGTTCGCGGCGCGGCGCGCCGCGTGTGGGGGACGGCTTCATCCGCCTGGATGCCAAGGCCGTGGTGCAATATGCCAGCCCCAATGCCGTCTCCGCGTACCGTCGCCTGGGCGCGGCACCAACGCTCGAGGGTAAGTCGCTCTCCGAGGCGACCATGGCGCTGGTCAAGGACCGCAGAATGACCGATGAGGCGCTGCCCCTGGTGGTCTCGGGCAAGATGCCGTGGCGCACCGAGATTGAGTCGATGGGGGTGACCCTGTCCCTGCGCTCGATTCCGTTGCGTAACTCCAAGGGCCGCTATGGTGCCCTGGTCTTGTGTCGCGATGTCAGTGAGCTACGTCGGCGGGAAAAGGAGCTGGTGTCCAAGGACGCCACGATTCGCGAGATTCACCACCGGGTGAAGAACAACCTGCAGACGGTAGCTGCCTTGCTGCGTATGCAGTCACGCCGCATGAAATCCGAGGAGGGGCGGCAGGGCCTGGATCAGGCCATGCGTCGAGTCGCCACGATTGCCGCGGTCCACGAGACGCTCTCGCAGGGTTTGAGTGAGAGCGTGGACTTTGATGAATTGATTGATCGGCAATTCCGGATGATTGTGGAGATCGCCTCACCGGGGCAGCACGTGACCACCGAACGGACGGGTTCCTTCGGCCAGTTGCCGGCCGAACTTGCCACCCCGCTCTCCCTGGTCATCAACGAGTTGGTAACCAATGCCGTGGAACACGGTCTGGTTGACCGCGATGGGACGGTGGGACTAGATGCCGAGCGCCGGCGTAATGCCGGAGGCGAGGACATCCTCATCGTCACCATCACCGATGACGGGGTGGGACTTCCCGCCGGTCCGCGGCAGGAAGGGCTAGGCCTGCAGATTGTTCGCACACTCGTCAGTAGCGAATTAAGCGGAAATATTGACTGGGAAGATCGCACCGGCCCCGGTACTCGGGTGTTGATCGAGTTGCCGGTGTTAGCTAAGCGCTAGCTACCGCCCCGGATTAGACGGGAAATAGAAAAAGCGAAGGGCGGTGTGCGGATTTCTTGTGAAATCCGCACACCGCCCTTCGCTATTCGGCGGGTGTTAGCTGAAGTTCTTCATATGCGAGAGGATGCTAGCGACGTAGTGCTTGGTGTCCTCGTACATGCCATTGCGCTCCACACCAGCGGCACCCTGGTAGTAGTAGGCAATGCCCTTTTCGCGAGATCCGGCGCTGTTCTGGTGAGCACGGATGATCGCAACGCCGGCTGTGACGTTGTCCTGTGGGTCCAGCAGGTCAAGCTGACGCCCGACCAGGCCTTCGGCCCACTCGCCGGCTGCAGGGATAACCTGCATGACGCCCACGGCGTTTGCCGGGGAGACCGAATCCATGTCGAAGGTCGATTCCTGGAAGGCGTGTGCCATGGCCAGTGCCGGGTTAACGCCCATTTGCCGTGCGGTGCTGGCAACCATCGACTTCATCTGTGCCCGGGAGGGAAGATCACGGGAAAGAAGCTCGGCCTTGTTCTCATTGGCGCTGTGGTTGGTTGAAGAACCATAGCTGCGGCCCAGGAACGAGTCCTTAATCCGCGGGGCGTTGCTGGTCGGCTTCACCGAGGAGGGAGCGGAGCTACTTGATCCGCCACCGTTAACCTTTAGCACCCGACCAATACGCAGGACCGTGGAGTACGTCAATCCGGAGTTCAGCTTGAGCAGCGTGTTCTGCGGGGTGTTGGTCTTCAGGGCGATGTGGCCCAGGGTGTCACCCGAAACCACGGTGTAGCTGCTGCTACCGGAGGTCTTGGTGGGTGTCGACTTTGATTTGGATCCGTTAGAGGTGCTCTTCGACGAACCGCTGACCTTCAACTTGTCACCGGGGTAGATCCGGTCATTGGCCGAAAGGTTGTTCAACGACATGAACGCCGAGACTGACATATTGTGACGGATGGCTATGGTGGAGGGGAAATCTCCGGACTTGACCGTGTAGGTGCTGGAACTCGAAGAGTTTGAGTCGTTGCTCGAGCTCTTGGAGTTTCCGGAACCTGACTTGCTGGACCCGAAACGAAGGGTCTGCCCAACCATAATGGTGTCGCCTGAAGGGTTTCCGGCAGCGTTGCGCACCGCAGAGAGTGAGACGCCAAGCTTCTTGGCGATGGTCCCCATGACATCGCCGTTCTTCACCGTGTAGCTCTGTGCCTTGTCGGATGACGATGAGTTGCCCGAGGATGATGACTTTGATGAGCTTCCGCTGAGCTTGAGCACCTGTCCGGGGTAAATTCGATCGGAGGAGAGCTTGTTGAATTTTTTCAGTTCGGCGATCGAAAGATCGGTCCGTACAGAGATGTGGGAGAGGGTGTCGCCGTTCTTCACGGTCGTGGTGCCACCCTTGGCCGCCATATGAATGTTGACGCCGGGCACCTGGACAGCAACCAGATTGGCGCTGATGCGGGCTTCTGCGGCCTTGACCATCGCTGGGGTAGCCGCCTTGGGCTGCAACAGATTCCGGGTTGGGAGCTCTGCCGCTTCTGCGGGTACAGCGAGGGATCCGAGGACAACTGCGGGGATTGCGACTGTAGCGACTGCGCTGCCAATGGCTCTAACGCGATTGTTGTGTGCAAGGGACATGAAGCGATCCTTTGGGTTGGGGCAAGGACGTATCAACAGCCGGCATCGGGACACGCGAGATGCACTCATGTGCCCAATGTGACTCAAGTTGCGGATGTGACTAATGTGAATTTACACCACGGCCAGTGCTTTGTGAAAGATCCCACGAACTAAATTTCCATTTGGCTCCAGATCGACCCTCGAATGTGGGACGCTGGAATGGTGAGCAATCTTGAGAAACTTGTGGCCGACTGGCTGCCCCTGCCCGACCTAGCCGAAGCGCTGAACGTATCGATTAAAGGCGTGCATAGCCTCATCGACGAACGCGCCATCATCGCCGTCCGTGTGGGCGCGCGAAATATTCGCAGCGTACCCGCAGCCTTCCTGTTTGACGGCGGCATTGTCGAGAGCCTGAAGGGCACGATTTCCGTGCTGCAAGACTCCGGCTATAACGATGAAGAGCTGATGGTGTGGCTCTTTACCCCGGACGAGTCCCTGAACGGAACTCCCATGGACGCGCTGCGCGCTGGACGTAAGACGGAGATCCGTCGTCGCGCCCAGTCCTTGAGCTGGTAGCCAATAACCTTTCGATGATATTCGTCCCTGCATGAGGGACAACGCAAAACGGCGACGTGCATCAATTCCCCCCCTCCGGTTGGAATGTCAGCACGTCGCCGTTTTGCTGTCTGTCCTAGGAGGTGCGGCGGATGGCCGCCAGGCCCAGAGTCCGCAGTCCGTGGCGAGCCAGCGGAGGAACACTGAGTCCATCCAGTGCCCCGAGTCCCTGATCTGAGAGCTCGGCGATGGAACGCTCGGTCGCAGCGAGGGCTCCACAGGATTCCAAAAGACCACTCATGCGCTCGACTTCATCGTCGCGAAGGTCATCGGCACCGAGTCGTGACTGGATGAATTCCTGATCGGCGGCGGATGCGAGCGTGAGTGCGTGGGCAATGATTTCCGTGCGCTTGCCTTCACGAAGGTCATCGCCAGCGGGCTTGCCCGTGACGCTCGGATCCCCGAAGACGCCCAAAACATCATCGCGCAGCTGGAAAGCCTCCCCCAAGGGAAGCGCGAACTGAGAGTATTCCTCCAACAGATTCGCCTCGGCCCCGGCCAGCGCACCGCCTAATAGCGTCGGATTTTCCACCGAGTACTTCGCCGATTTATAGCGCACGATCGTTCGGGCACGCTTGACCGCTTCGGCCGGGCCGTAGGAAGGGCCGGCCGACTCTTCCAACACATCAAGGTATTGGCCGGCCATGACCTGCGCCCGCATTCGATCAAAGATCGAGCGTGCTTCGGGAACCACCGGGTTGATGGTTGCAAAAAGTTGTTCACTGAGGGACAGACACAAATCCCCGGCCAAGACCGATGCCGCCTCACCGAAGCGCTGAGCGTCTCGCTGCCAGCCCGAGGCGCGGTGCAAGGACTCAAACCGGCGATGTACGCTCGGCTGGCCGCGACGGGTGTCGGAGCGGTCAATCAGATCATCGTGAATGAGAGCTGCTGCCTGGAAGAGTTCCAAAGCAGCACCGGCAATAACGATGTCATTGGACTCGGGATCGCCGCCGGCTCCGAGATATCCCCAAAAGGCAAAGAGCGGCCGTAGGCGCTTTCCGCCCTTGGTGAGATCATCAATGGCGGTGACGATTTGGGCAGCTGCGGGGGCAATCTCGGAGATGACTTCATGCTGCCGCGCGAGGAACGTCGAAAGTAGTTTTTCCAATCGTTCCGAGAATTTTGCGGAAATTTCCCGTGCCGCTTTCGAGTCGGAAGTGTCCGCGGCATTAAGAGTCATGATTCCCATCCAGAGATTGCGCAAAGTGAGGTCTCCTTAACTCTAGCTGGGCCACCGTCACCCAGTGGATTGTCGGAGTCTTTGGCTAGACTTCAAAATATGGTTCAGGGTAAGGTTCGCGCGATTTTGCACGTCGACATGGATGCCTTTTTCGTGTCAGTCGAACTACTCACTCGCCCCGAGCTGGTGGGGAAACAAATCATTGTGGGGCATGTGGGGGAGCGCTCGGTGGTCCTTTCGGCCTCATATGAATGCCGCGCGCTGGGCGTGAAATCGGCCATGCCGATGTCTATTGCTACCCGCATGGCGCCGAAGGCGATAGTGATCGAACCAACACAAGGGCTGTACCGTACGTACTCCGCAAGAATCATGGAGATCTTCCGCGAGGTGACACCACTGGTGGAGCAACTCAGTGTGGACGAGGCCTTCCTGGATGTGACGGGAAGCATGCGGCGGCTGGGGCCGCCTCCGGTCATTGGCACCATGATTCGAAAACGCCTTCGCGATGAGCTCGGGCTGCCGGCCAGCGTGGGAATTGCTTCGTCCAAGTTCGTGGCAAAGGTTGCTTCAACCGGCGCGAAACCCGATGGCATGCTGGTAATTCAGCCAGAACGGACCTTGGAATATCTCCACACGTTGCCCGTGGGCGCACTTTGGGGGGTCGGAGCCAAAACGGCTGAGGTGCTTCGGGAGATGGGCATCGGTACCGTGGCACAGCTGGCCGCGACACCGGAGAACACGTTAAGTAGGAGACTTGGCACGACGGGGAACCACCTTTATGCCTTGGCGTGGGGACGCGACGACCGCGCAGTAGAAACCGAGCGTGAGGAAAAAAGTATCGGTGCCGAAGCGACCTTCGCCGTAGATCTATGGGACGAAGAGGCACTGCGGCGTGAAATTCTTCATCTGGGTCATCGAGTGGCTGCCCGGCTACGTCAAGCCAACAAGGTCGCTGGGGTTGTAGCCCTGAAATTGCGGTACAGCGATTTCTCCACACTTTCGCGTAGCAGAACCCTCCCCGTGCCCAGCAATGCGGCCGGCGAACTGGTGGGAGCCGTCGAAGGCCTACTCGAAAAACTTGGAGCCCGGCCCCAAGCGGTACGTCTGGTCGGGATTCGGGCCGAAAAGTTGACGGAGGCTGGAGGGGGAATGCAATTGAGTTTTGATCCACGTGATGACAATTGGCGACAAGCTGAAGCGACCATGGATTTAATCAGTTCGCGGTTCCCTGCTGGCGCTCTGCGACCAGCATCTTTGCTTGAACGCGGTCAAAAGGACAAATAGACTGAGTAACTCGCTGACTCATTAGCCGTGAGTATGCTCAGAGTTGAATCCTGACTACCTTATTAGGAAGTTTCGGGACTATTCTGGAAGAAGTAGCCAGCCAGCCTGATCGGCCGGGAACATTGCCAAGACGTTATACGTTCAAGTAGGTATAGGCGAGAGCCTTGACCGAGAAGTGAAAGGGAAGAGACGATGCCACTTTCCGAGCATGAGCAACGTCTTCTGGAGCAGCTGGAGAAGCAGCTACATGAGGATCATCGCTTTGCCTCGACGATGAAGTCTGCGTCGACGGCGGGGAACTACTCAACGCGAAACCTAGCTTTGGGTGCTTTGACCGGCATCGTAGGACTCGGAGTGCTGATCTATGGGGTTTCGAGTCAACTAATCCTTATCGGTGTTCTTGGGTTCATCGTAATGTTTGCCGGTGTGTACCTCGCGCTCTCTCGGCGTGGTGGAACCAAGAAGACTGGCTTGCCAGGCGCCCCAAAGGGGCCGCAGAAATCCGGATTCATGAGCGATCTCGAAAACAAGTGGGAACAGCGTAAACGCGACGAACACGGTTCTTCCTAGGCCAGTACCGGCCAACCCTTCGGAGAACTAGCGCTCCGGACCTAAACTTCAGCCAAGGCTCATCTTCATGAGCCTTGGCTTTTTTGTGCCCCAAAGGGCGTCAAGACAATTC